>NZ_JASGJD010000001.1:3532500-3533804 GCF_047601505.1 Cloacibacterium sp. | reverse complement strand
ACAAGCGGTGGATTATGTGGTTTAATTCGATGATACGCGAGGAACCTTACCAGAGACTTAAATGGGAATTGACAGTTTTAGAAATAGAGAAAACTTTCTTCGGACGATTTTTCAAGGTGCTGCATGGTTGTCGTCAGCTCGTGCCGTGAGGTGTTAGGTTAAGTCCTGCAACGAGCGCAACCCCTGTCACTAGTTGCCATCATTGAGTTGGGGACTCTAGTGAGACTGCCTACGCAAGTAGAGAGGAAGGTGGGGATGACGTCAAATCATCACGGCCCTTACGTCTTGGGCCACACACGTAATACAATGGCCGGTACAGAGGGCAGCTACACAGCGATGTGATGCAAATCTCGAAAGCCGGTCTCAGTTCGGATTGGAGTCTCCAACTCGACTCTATGAAGCTGGAATCGCTAGTAATCGCGCATCAGCCATGGCGCGGTGAATACGTTCCCGGGCCTTGTACACACCGCCCGTCAAGCCATGGAAGCTGGGGGTACCTGAAGTCGGTGACCGTAAAAGGAGCTGCCTAGGGTAAAACCAGTAACTAGGGCTAAGTCGTAACAAGGTAGCCGTACCGGAAGGTGCGGCTGGAACATCTCATTTTAGAGCGTCATTAGACGTAAAACAAAATTAAGTACGAAAGTACACAAGAACTTACTTAAGTTCACTTTGGTTTTTTTACTGGTTTATATAAAAAATACAACACCCACTAGAAATTAGTAAAGGGATAGAGATAATTAACAATTATTAATTGATAATTAAAAAAGTCTCGTAGCTCAGCTGGTTAGAGCGCTACACTGATAATGTAGAGGTCGGCAGTTCGAGCCTGCCCGAGACTATTAATTAAGGAGTTAGAGTAATATGATTCTCGGAATTATGGGAAGTAGTGAAAGCTAAACACCCAATAACTAACAACTATAAACTAGCAACTACTAGAGGGGAATTAGCTCAGCTGGCTAGAGCGCCTGCCTTGCACGCAGGAGGTCAAGGGTTCGACTCCCTTATTCTCCACCGTTTTAGAGGTTTAATTTAAAAGTTACGGATAGAGCCAAAAACAATATTCGTTCATTAAACTGATAAAAAGAAATAAAGATCATTGACATAAACGATAAAGACATCACAAAGAGATAACCGAGCACTTTCGAGTGCCGGCAAATTAGGAAAGAAATCGTTAAGGGCATATGGCGGATGCCTAGGCTTTACGAAGGCGACGAAGGACGTGGTAAGCTGCGAAAAGCTACGGGGATTGGCACACCCGAATTGATCCGTAGATATCCGAATGGGGCAACCCAATACATTGAAGA
>NZ_JASGJD010000001.1:172500-3517500 GCF_047601505.1 Cloacibacterium sp. | reverse complement strand
GAAAATTTAACACCACCACCTTTACCTCTACCACCAGCATGAACCTGAGCTTTTACTACCCAACCTTCGCTTCCGGTAAGTTCTTTTAATTTATCAGCAGCTTGTACTGCTTCTTCTACGTTGTTTGCTACAAAACCACGTTGGATTCTAACACCGTAAGAAGCTAAAATCTCTTTTGATTGATATTCGTGAAGATTCATAATATTTCTAAAATTTTTATTTTAAAGTTAGTTTTCACAAAAATATAAAAAAAGAGACAAGTGAAAAGGAATTGTACCAAGTTTTTTGCTCTTATTTTTATAAAATAGATTTTAAAATTTAGTCTTTGCAAAAACATAGATTAATAAAGCCCAACCTGTAATCATTAACAAACCTCCAAGTGGAGTAATAGGTCCTAAAAATTTGAGATTAACTCCCAAAACTTCTTGAAAACTCAATAAATAGATGCTAAAAGAGAATAATATTACTCCCAAAATAATGCACCAAGTTGCCCATTTTTCGGTTCCTGTTTCAAATTTGAAGAAAAATCCAATGATGAGAAGCAATAAAGCGTGATACATTTGGTATTTAACACCAGTTTCAAAACTTTGTAATCTTTCTACAGATAATATTTTTTTGAATGCGTGTGCGCCGAAAGCTCCAAGAATTACAGATGTCATTCCGTAGATTGCACCTATTATTAAGGTTAATGTTTTCATTTTATAATTTATTTTTCAGATTTTGTTTTACAGTTTCTGTCCATTCATTTTTTAGGATGCTAAGAATAGTGCTATTTCTTCTTGTTCCGTTTTTCTTAAACATTGTACTTCTAAGAGTTCCTTCTATGGTACAACCAATGCTTTTCATGGCGGCAATACTTTTAGAATTATCACTATCTGCAGAAAAACCTACCCGTTCAATTTCTATTTTTTCGAAGGCAAATTCTAACAAAAGATATTTACAATGTTTATTAAGACCAGTTCCCTGAAATTCTTTTCCATACCAAGTATAGCCTATTTCTAATGAATTTTCATCTAAATCTATGTTGTAAAATCTTGTAGAACCAGCAAATTTATTTTTTAATTTATCGAAAACAGCAAAACCATATTCACTGCCTTTTTTTCTACACGAAAGCGCAAAATCAATATAATCTTTCAGATTTTCTTTTCCTGCTGCATCAGAATGCAAAACAGAATAATCCCAAATTTCGGGTTCTTTTTCAGAAAATTCTAAAAAATCATCAAAATGTTTTACTTCTAAAGGCATTAAAATCACCCTTTCGTCTTCGAGAATATAATCTTTATTAAAATCGAAAATCATTATTATTTTTTTCTCAATTTTTCTAATTCAGCAATCACTTCATGATGACTTACCGTTTTGTCTTTAAAATACGTCACAAAGTGCTGTTTTTCTTCTTCGGTTGCTCCAAATTGGTTTAAAATATTAAAAAGGTGCATTTTCATGTGCCCTTTTTGAATTCCCGTAGTTACCAAAGAGCGAAGTGCTGCAAAATTTTGAGCCAAACCAGAAACCGCCAAAATGCTCATGAGTTCTTGTGCAGATGGTTTTCCTAATAACGCTAAAGAAAATTTTACCAAAGGATGAAGATTGGTTAAACCGCCAACAACGCCAACAGATATAGGTAAATCTATCCAAAATCTGAAAATTCCGTTATCTGTAGTGCAATGAGATAAAGATTTGTATTTTCCGTCTTTGCTTGCATAAGCATGTGCGCAGGCTTCCGTAGCTCGAAAATCGTTTCCAGTGGCTATTACAACGGCATCTACACCGTTCATAATGCCTTTGTTATGCGTAGTTGCTCTATAAGGTTCTATTTCTGCAATGGTAACAGCTTGTTTAAATTTCCAGGCAAATTCTTCGTTAGAAATTCCACTGTCGTCTTTTAAATCATCTATTTTACAAGAAACTTCGGCTCTTACAATACAATCTGGAGTGAAATTTGACAAAATATTCATCACAATTTGCAAAGAATCTTTTTCGGTTGGAGAGAAATCTTCAGATTGAGCAATTTCTTCTTTTAAAGTTTTCCCGAATTGTTCCAAACAAGAATTGATAAAGTTGGCTCCCATAGAATCTACTGTGTCAAAACTTGCTTTTAATTGATAGTAATTTTCTAATTCTGAGGTTTTATCAATTAATTTAATGTCTAGAATTCCACCGCCACGATTTCTCATGTTAGCCGTAATATCTTGGGTAGCATCAAAAAGCTTTTTCTTTAAAGTAAAATTGAAAAAATGCTGCAATTTGTGTGCTTCTACTTTAAAAATAAAATGGGTATGTCCCAGTTTTTCGGTATTGATAATGGTAGTTTTGAAACCACCTCTTTCAATCCAAAATTTTGCAGATTTAGAAGCGGCAGCTACAACAGAACTTTCTTCTACAGCCATTGGTAGAGCCATTAATTTGCCATCAATTAAGAAATTAGGCGCAATACCGTAAGGCATATAAAAATTAGAAATGGTATTTTCAGAAAACTCTTCGTGTAGTTTTTGAAGTTCTGGATTTTCGTTCCAATATTGATGAAGGATATCTTGATATTCTTGTTTTCCTTCTAAGTATTCGTTTATGAGCCAGTCTATTTTTCCTTGTTTTGAAAGTTTAGAAAAACCTTCAACTGGTTTATGATTCATAGAGATTAAATTTTAATTGGGTAAAGATACAAATTTTGTAGAAGTAGTAGTGGTAGCTGTTTTTTATAAAAAATATGAATGCTATTGTGAAAAAAAATAAGTTGAAATTCAATGATATATAAATTTTTGTTATTTTTTTTTCTGTAAACACTTGCAAGTTGAAAAAAATGTATTAAATTTGCACCACCAAAAACGATAGAGACTCATGGTGTAACGGTAGCACTACGGTTTTTGGTACCGTCTGTCGGGGTTCGAATCCCTGTGAGTCTACAAAAAGCCTTCTGTGTATTCAGGAGGCTTTTTTATTTCTAGAAATTCTATAATTTTCATTTAAAATTTTGTAAAGCATTCTTTGCTGTAATGCTACATCTTTGCAATGTATCTAAGAGATATGTGAAAAGAATTAGTATTTATATTATGTAAGTTTTACGAATGGTAGTTCAACAAAAAATTCTGTAAAAATCAAATAAAATAATATAAAAAGACTGAAAACAGAAAAACACAACTTTGCAATACAAAATTACATATACAAATAGAATTTAAAATTTAAAATTATGAAAAACATTAAAAAAGTAATACTAGGACTAGGGATTTTAAGTGCAGGATTATTAAGTGCACAAAATTCACAAATGACGAATATGTTGAAATTAGGAGTAAATGGCGGCGTAGCTGTTCCTTCTAGTAACGCATCTGCAAATGTAGGAGTGGATGTAGCGTACCAAAATTTAGTAACGCCAGGTTTTGGATTGGGTATCGCAACTGGTTATAATCAGTTTTTTGGAAAAGATAATAATGGTTATAGCAATAGTGATTTCGGGGTGGTTCCTGTTGCAGCTTTAATTAGAGTTTATCCTAAGCAACATGGTTTCTATTTTGGTACAGATTTAGGATACGGATTTATTACCGGTAGTAAAAAAGTAGCAGGAAATGCTTCTGTAGAAAGACCAGATGGTGGATTTTACTTAAAACCAGAAATTGGTTATCATAACGAAGATTGGAATTTTGCCGTTCAATATACCAAAGTTTTCACAGGAGACAAAGGAGATTTGCCTGGGCAAGATTACAATGCAGCTTCACTAGGAGTTGGTGTTTCGTATAACTTACCACTTGGTAAATAATTTAAAAAAATGAAAAGTAGTTTTTTCTTCATATAGTTTATTATTTAGTTTACTCTCACAAATAGGAAAATTTTATTTGTGAGAGTTTTTGTAAATATTTAACTTTTTAACATAATATTTTTTTATATTTATAATTGATAAACAAAAGAACATGAAAATTTTTACAAAATTTGATTACAATACAGTATGCAAAAAAGTTTTGGAAGATAAACTTGGTAACTTGGATTTGAAATATAGAATAATTGCATTCGGTGAGGTAGAGTTCTTAGAAAAGATTCCTTCTGAGAAGATGAAACTTCTTAAAGAGGATTTAGAAGAATATGGAATTACTATTATTGAAAATCAAAAAACCGTTTTGATTGAAAAAATTAAAGAAACCATTTTGGAAATGGTAAGTAGTGACGAACCACTTAATGTGAAGGCTTCGGTTTATCTTTCGGAAAAACTAAGTCATAGCTATGGTTATCTTTCTAATCTTTTTTCGGAAATTACTTTTAGCTCAATAGAAAATTATATTATGCTTCAAAAAATAGAACGAGCAAAAAGTTTAATCATAAAAGATAATCTTACTCTTACAGAAGTTGCTTATAAACTCAACTATTCTAGTGTAGCACATCTTAGCACACAATTTAAAAATATTACAGGAATTACACCGTCTCAGTTTCAAAGAATAATTACAAAAAGAAGAGAATTAGCCAATAAACAATAATAAACGAAAATATAATTAGTATGCAAACAGATTACATCCATATTATCTTAGCAGATGATGATGAAGATGACAGACTTTTCTTCACAGATGCCTTCAGCGAACTTAAGATTAATACTAAAGTAAATACCTTCAACGATGGTGTAGAATTGATGAATTATCTGAATTCGGACGATGCAATTTTACCTCAAGTTTTATTTTTGGACCTTAATATGCCAAAGAAAAACGGTTTAGAATGTTTAGCTGAAATAAAATCTAATAACAAATTCGAAGATATTGCTATTGCTATCTATTCTACTTCATCTTCGGAAGAACATATAGAAGAAACATTTGTAAAAGGTGCTAATATTTACATTAAGAAACCTAGCGATTTTGAAATGTTGAAAAAAGTATTGTCAGATGTAGTAGCAATTAATTGGCAATATCACACTTCGGGTCTTAACAAAGACAATTTCCTTCTGAGAATGTAATTTTTTAATTTTTATGAAATTCTACGAAAAACCTCTCTTCCTCAAAATAATTTTTATACTTAGTATAGCCATTATTTTATTTATTTCTGCTGTATCATTTAGAAATATTAAGCATCTTAATGAATCTAATGATGTAGTGAAACATAGTTATATTGTCTATGGTAATCTGGAAAAACTCTACGGAGATATTAAAGATTTAGAAATAGACAGAAGAAACTATTTTATTACAAAAGATAAAAATATTATACTTAAGATTCAAAAAGATGTATCTGTAGTTAATAAAGATCTGGAGGTTGTAGAAAAACTCATCAATGATAATCCTAAACAAGTTGCAAGTTTTAAAATATTAAAATTAAAATTTAAAGAAAAAGTAACTATTGTAGAAGATGGTTTAAGATTTCTAAATCTCACAAAAGACAGTCCGTTGGTTATAGAAAATATAAAGGATGGAAGCAATAAAATGAAAGAAATTTCTGTAGTTATCAATAAAATGATTAATATAGAAAAAAATCTTCTCAGTAAAAGGCTATACGAAAATAATGAAGTAAGCAAGTTTGCACCTGTAGTTAATTATTTTGCCCTTTTTGTTACTCTTTTTATTTTAATAGTTGCCATTGTAAAAATATCGAGAGATATTAAAATGCTTACTAATTATAATTCCGAATTAAAATTAGCAATAGAATCTTCTAATATGGCAGAGCAAATAGGAGAATTTGGAATTTGGCAGTATAATGTAGAGACGGATTTATTTCATTATTCTGAGAATATTTTCCGAATGTTAGGTTACAATCCTAATGAATTTGAAGCAAAATTAGAAAATTATGCAGCTCATGTTCATCCAGATGATTTGCCAAGGATGTTAGAAATATCAAGACAATTTAAAACTGCGGATAAACTTGGTCCTTATTCTTACAGAATTATTAGAAAGGATGGCGAAGTAAGATTTTTTAGAGGAGTTTGTAAAATTATTAAAAATCTTAGTGACGAAAGAATGATGATTGGTATTACTTCGGATATTACAGAAGAAGTATATGGTCAACTTCATATTGAAAATAAAAATATAGAATTACAAGAGAAAAACAAGACGCTTTTTCTGGCAAACGAAACCAATAAGGAAGCAGAAATTGCAGGTAGTTTTGGTACAATTCAGTGGTTTGTAGAAGATGATAGATTTTATTATTCGGATAATGTTTTCAGATTATTTGGAATTGAGATAGATAAAGGTATTGATATTAAAGACTTTTTCAAATATATTTCGTCAGAAGATTTAGAAATTGTTACTGGGCGACTTAAGGAAATGAGAGAGAGAAGGAAATTTAAACCTTATGTTTTTAGAATTAAAAGACCAGACAGCAATGAGGTGAGACATATTTCTGTAGTGAGTAAATTTATATCTAATGATACGGTAAAAGATTATGTCTTGGTTATATTGGTAGATGTTACAGATAATATTACTGCCCATAAAACAATAGAAAAACGGAACAAAGAATTACAAGATGCTTTCAGTAGATTAATTATTACCAACCAAGCTGCAAAATTTGGAGAAGAAATTGGTAAATACGGAAACTGGCAGTGGAATATAAAAGAAAATACTTGGTTCTTCTCAGAGAATTTGTATAAAATATTAGGAGCTAAACCTTTTTCATTTGATGCAAATCTTGATAATTATTACAAGTATATACATCCTGAAGATTTAGAAAAATACAAACAAGCGATGGCAAATATGATGGAAGAAGAAAATTTGCCAAGCGTTACCTATAGAATTCACAAGCCTAGTGGAGAAATTATCCATGTGAAAAGTATTGGAAGACCTGTTTATGATGCATCTGGCAAAAAATTACTTTCGGGAAGTGTTATTGATATTACAGACGAAGTTTTGAAAAACGAAATGCTTCAAAAAGCTTTAGAAGAAATTTCATATTACAACGAAAGTAGTAAAGAAGCAGAAAAAATAGGAAATTATGGCTTCTGGAAATGGGATGTTGATAAAAATGATTTCGAATTTTCTGATAATATTTTCAGAATGTTTGGTTTGGACAAAGAAAATTTCGTTCCTGTGCTAGATAGTTTTATTCCTACAATTTATCCAGAAGATGCTGCTTTTGTTACAGAATATTTAGAGAAATTTAGAAAAAAAGAAAAAAATATAGCTTCTTACGAACATAGAATTGTAAAACAAAATACATCGGAAATAAGATACATTAGAGTTTCTAACAAGCCAATTGAAGATAATAATGGGTTTTATTATATGATGATTACTCAAGATATTACAGACGAAATTAATAAAAATGCAGAAACTTTACAGAAAAACAGAGAGTTAGAAGCAAGTAATAAAGAACTTCAGGCATTTAATTACGTTGCAAGTCACGATTTGCAAGAACCTTTAAGAAAAATTGAAACTTTTATCTCCAGATTAGAAACAAAAGATTATAAAAATCTTACCGAAATTGGTCAACAATATTTTGATAGAATAAAAGTAGCTGCAGGAAGAATGAGATTGTTAATACAAGATTTACTGCAATTTTCTAGAACCAATAAATCTGACCAAGTTTTTGAAAAAGCAAACCTTAACGATTTGCTAGAAGCTGCAAAACACGAAATTGCAGAAAGTATTGACGAAAAATCTGCTCAAATTGTATCTGAAGAATTGCCTTCAATTAAAGTAATACCATTCCAGATTCAGCAATTATTTATTAATCTTTTAGGAAATTCTATAAAATATTCTAAAGCAGATGTAGCACCTATAATTAATATTAAGTATCAAAAAATAGCAACCAAGAAAATTGGTAATCTTGTTTTGCCTACTAAAAAAGAATTTCATCAATTCACCTTCTCTGATAACGGAATTGGCTTTTCGCAAGAATATTCTCAAAGGATTTTTGAGCTATTTAGCAGGTTGCATAATAAAGACGAAATTGCAGGAACTGGTATTGGATTGGCAATATGTAAAAAAATTGTAGAAAACCACAAAGGTTATATAATAGCAGAAGGACATCCGAATGAAGGAGCAGAATTTAATGTATATCTGCCAGATGCTAATTAATAGTTAAATACTCAAAATATAGAAATCACGCTTTATCAATTGAAGCGTGATTTTTTATGATAATTCTATAAATTATTTATTTTTTGATGTAACAAATCTCCCGTTGTTTTCTAACATCTTTGTATTGTAAAAAAGCAGATAAACTTTACAGGTTTACATGGCAAAACTTTAAATAATATAACAATTTAAATTCTGTAAAATTTTAATCAAATAATGTAAAATATTGATTGTTAGTTGTTTGTAAGTTTGTGATGTAAAAAAGAAAAAGTTCTTTGAAAAGTTTCATTAACGGTAAGAAGTGATAATTCTATAATAATGAATAGAAATGATATAACTCTAAATTTGCTTGCTCATGATAATTTTGCATTGAAAACTGTATAATTTTTTTTAACAATTATGAATAAATGGATATATTTTTTGGTGGGGTTTTTATTAATAATATGGGCAATAGGATTTTTTGTTTTTGATTTTGGAGTTTTTATTCACATTCTTTTTGTAATGGCACTTTTTATAATGCTTTTTGAAGTAATAAGAGAAGAGAATAAATAACAATAAAATATAAAATTATGAACACCATCACAAAACAAACTTTAGGAATTTTAGGTGCAGCAGCTGTAGGAACAGCAGTAGGAATTTTATTTGCACCTCAGAAAGGTAAAAGCACAAGAGCGAAAATTAAGTCTCAAGCAACTGGCGCAAAAGATAAATTGAAAAATTTTTCTGATGAAGCTAAAAAGAAATTGAATTCTGTATCTGAAAAGTTTCAAAATAAAAAAAATGAAACAATCTCTGAAATTCACACAGAATTAGATGCTCTTAGATAATTTGGTTTAACTTTTAATACAAACTGTTATGATTAACATTATTGCATGGTTAATTTTTGGATTAATTGCTGGGGCAATTGCCAGATTATTAAAACCAGGACAAGACAAAGCAGGTTGGATAGCTACTATTGTTATTGGTATTGTAGGAAGCGTAGTAGGAGGTTTTTTAGGGAATTTATTTTTCGATGCAGATGTTACTAATGATGTTTTTAGTTTTTATTCTTTAGGAATGTCTGTTCTAGGAGGTATTATTGTTTTGTATGCTTATAACGCCTTATCAAGAGATTAATTTATAAATATAAACACACACACACATCACAAAATATTAATTTGAAAAATCACAAAATTATGAAATCAAATCTTCAATTAAACGGAAATTCGACAATTAAAAAATTATTTACAGTATTGTCTATTGGTGCATTTTCTATGATGTTTTCGCAAGGAACAAGTGTAGAAAAACCAATTAAAATAGGAGAAGGTAATCCTCAGGTTTTAAAATCAGAGGTTAATAAAATTAGAAAATCTGAAAAAGTATCGCCTTACACATTGGTTCCTATGCTTTCTACAATGGAAAAGCCGATGTATAAAGAAGGAGACGAAGCTTTTAGAAATGCTGTAATTACCAATTTAGACAGACAACATATTTCTGAAACAGGTTTACAATATACTACAGTTTCTTTCTTAGTAGATGAAAAAGGTAAAATCTACGATGTGAAAGCAGAAGGTAATAACGAAACACTTAATTTAGCTTCTATTATAGCGGTTTACAAAGTAAAAGACGGCTTTTCGCCTGCAACATTAGGAACAACTAAAATGGCTGCCAG
Organism: Cloacibacterium sp.; assembly: GCF_047601505.1. GTDB lineage: Bacteria > Bacteroidota > Bacteroidia > Flavobacteriales > Weeksellaceae > Cloacibacterium. The sequence goes on along the minus strand of NZ_JASGJD010000001.1, from coordinate 3,507,885 downwards.
AGTAAGATATACAATCCCTGTTGAATTGTAAAAAGAAAGTTTATTTTTATCTCATTGAGAATTATTAATGAAACTGCATCTTAATAGGTGCAGTTTTTATTTTATAAATCTTATTTTTGCAACTTCAAAAAAGTTTTATAAAAATTCTATCATATTATGATTTCAGTTCAAGGTTTAGGACTTCACCATTCTGGCAATTATCTCTTTAGAGATGTAAATTTCACCATCAAAAGAGACGATAAAGTAGGTTTGGTAGGTAAAAATGGTGCAGGAAAATCTACACTTCTCAAAATGCTTTCCTCAGAAATTTCTTTCTACGAAGGAAACATTGTGCCAGAAGGAAATATTACCATTGGTTTCTTAAAACAAGATTTAGATTTCGTAAAAGGTAGAACCGTTTGGGAAGAAACTTTACAAGCTTTTGAGCAAATTAATGCTTGGAAAAACGAACTAGAAGAAGTAAATCATCAATTAGCTACCAGAACAGATTACGAATCTGATGCTTACCACGATTTAATTCACAGAATGACAGATCTTAACGATATTCTTCATCATCACGATGCCTATAATTTGGAAGGAGATGTAGAAAAAGTTTTGCTAGGTTTAGGTTTTAAAGCAGCAGATTTCAATAGAATTACTGATGAATTTTCTGGCGGATGGAGAATGAGAATAGAATTGGCAAAATTGCTTCTTCAAAATAACGACTTGTTGCTTTTAGATGAGCCAACCAACCATTTGGATATGGAATCTATTATTTGGCTCGAAAATTTTTTGAAAGATTATAACGGTGCAATTGTTTTGGTAAGTCACGATAAGCAGTTTATGACGGCGGTTTGTAACAGAACTTTCGATATCAATAACAAAAAAGTAGATGATTATAAAGCTAATTATTCTAAATATTTAGAACTTAGAAAAGATAGAAAAGAAAAACTAATTCAAGCGAAGAAAAACCAAGATGCGGAAATTAAACAGATGGAAGATAACATCAACAAGTTCCGTGCGAGTGCTACCAAAGCTTCTTTTGCCCAATCTTTAATTAAAAAATTAGACAAAATAGAAAGAATTGAAGTAGAAAACGACGATGTTTCTAAATTCAATATTAGATTTGTGCAAAGTGTTGTTCCTGGTAAAGTAATTTTCGAAGCTAATAAATTAGGAAAAAAATACGGTAATAATCAAATTTTTGACAATGTAGATTTCTTTGTTCAACGTGGCGATAGAATTGCACTTCTTGGGCAAAACGGACAAGGAAAAACCACACTTGCTAAGATTTTGGCAGGAGAAATTAAAGATTATTCTGGAGAATGGAATCTTGGGCATAACGTAAATATTGGTTATTTTGCTCAAAATCAAGAAGAAGTTCTTACGCCAGACAAAACCGTTTTGCAAGAAGCAGAAGATGCCGCAACCGAAGAAACCAGACCAAGAGTAAGAGATTTGCTCGGAAGTTTCCTTTTTACTGGTGAAGCGGTGCAAAAAAAGACGAAAGTTCTTTCGGGAGGAGAAAGAAACCGTTTGGCGCTTTGTAAATTGTTACTTCGTCCGTTCAATACGTTAATTATGGACGAACCTACCAATCACTTAGATATTCAATCTAAAGAAATTATAAAAATAGCACTTCAAAAATTTGAAGGAACGGTAATTGTAATTTCTCACGATAGAGAATTTTTGCAAGGACTTTGTGATAAAATTTTCGAATTTAGAGATGGTGGCATGAAAGAATTCTTAGGAAATATTAATGAATATTTGGAATACAGACAAAAAGAAAGCATTAGAGAAATTTCTATAGAAAAATCTAAATTGTCTCAGGAAATTGTTGAGGTAAAAGCAGAAAAAGAAACTTCTGTAGAAGATAAACCTTCTAATACGTCTCATTTTGTAAGCAAAGAGCAGAAAAATCTTCAAAATAAATTAAAAAAAATTGAAGAAAAAATTTCTAATTACGAAACTGAAATTGCTTCGCTGGAAAGTATTTTTTCTAAAACCAATCCTTCGGCTCAAGAATTAGAAAAGTATGAAAATCTGAGAACAGAATTAGCAGCAAGTATGCAAGAGTGGGAAGATGTAGCTTCTCAAATTGATTAAATAAATTTTTATTGAAAAGTATAGAATCCGGTTTTTATAGCCGGATTTTTTTTATAAAAAAATGGCGAGACAAAATATTAGATATCTTATCCCGCCCAAAAACACAAATGAAAAAATGTTAAATTATATTAAAATAAATTTAATATTATTAAAAACTTTATTGATGATAAATTGAATTATATTTTATGTTAAATAACGTCTAATAATCAATTTATCAATTATTTATAAAGTCGTTTTATAATTTTGCAAAGATACTAATAATTATCTAAATTGCAATAAATCAAAAAAATATTGATAATTCAATAATTAAACTAAAATCAAAAATAGTGCCAAAATAACGCCTAATGCAGTTACTATCATACCGTTTCTAAAGATTCTAGACTTAGGATTAAACATCCAAAATGAAGAGATTACAAAGAAAAATAATGAAATCCCGAAGATGGTATTGAGTACAGAAAGTTTATGTTTTGAGTCAGATTTGTGTAGGTCAGTCATCTTTTTCAAGAAAAAAGGAAGTTCTTTTTTTGTGTATTTTGCTTCTCCCGTTTTTGAGTTATAGCTGCCTTCTTTGAAGATTACTAAATCGCCTTTTTGTTCTTTTACTTCCAAGCCTTTAATTTTTAATTCTTTTCCTAGTTTGTCTAAAGGAATGTTGGCTTCAATTTTAGTTTCAATTTTCTTTTCTTTTTTTAAAAAACTTGTGTCTCTGTAAATTAGTAAAACTCCGCTAATTGCATAAACAGCCATAATTCCTGCCATAAAATACCCGATGTAACGGTGTAGAAGTCTCATCGTAGTTCTTGTGTTCTTCATTCTATTTAATTTTTATGTTTGATAAACGAAAAAAAAGTGGAAATATTTCCACTTTTTTAGATTGATTATTTATTGCAAAGTTAAAGTTTATAAGTGTAGGTTAATGAAAAATAAAGATTTTAGTTCTTTAACGCAAGAATATGATAAAAATCATGCTAATTATTTTTTATTTAGAATTAATAAAAATAATATATTTGCAAAAAAATAATCTTATGAAGAAAACGATAGCGGTGTCTTTAGTAGTATTAGGAACTGTTTTTGCAAATGCTCAAAAGAAAAAAGATACTGTAAAAAGAGAAGTGAAAATAGATGAGGTAGAACTCTTCGGGGAAAAAAACAAACAACCAGAAGGTTTAGAAGTTATTACAAGGTTGCCTCTTAAGCCAAGAGATCAAATTCAATCAATTTCAGTAGTATCAACTAAAGTTATTGAGCAGTTGGGAGGATTAACGGTAACGGATGTTGCTAAAAATATACCAGGTGTTACACAGTTTGGTAGTTACGGAGGAACAAGAGAAAGTATGTCTATTAGAGGTTATAGAGGTGTTCCTGTTCTTAAAAATGGAGTAATGATGGATTCTGATTTTCGTACAGCAGCTATGCTTACAGATATGCAAGGTGTAGAATCTATTCAAGTGATAAAAGGTTCTGCGGCAGTTACTCAAGGAATTGGAGACGGTTTAGGTTCTGCAGGTGGTGTAATAAATGTTGTAACTAAAGTTCCAAAATTTATCAATCAAACCAATGTAGGTTTCAGATACGGAAGTTGGGATTTTTATAGACCAACTGTAGATTTTCAAAGAGTTTTAGATGACAAAGGTAAAGTTGCAGTAAGATTTAATGCAGCTTATCAAGATAATAATAGCTTTAGAAAGTATGTAAATACAGACAGAATTTATGTAAATCCATCAGTTGCATTTCGTCCAGACGATAAAACTGAAATTGTAGTAGAGATGGATTATATGCATAATAACACAACCCCAGACCGAGGAACTGTTAATCTTGCAAAAGGAGATACTGAAGCGTTATACGAAATGCCAAAAGGTAAATTTCTAGGCTTTTCTTCAGATAATGCAGAAACAACAACTTTTAATTTTTCTACATCTGTTATAAGGAAATTGACGGATAAATTGAAACTGAGAGCAGCATACATGAGTTCTTCTTATGAATCTGATATTATTGGAGCATCTCTTGCGCCAGTAAGTTCTAGTAATCCTAATGAATTTAGAAGAAGAACAATAGCTAGATCTGGCAGGGAGGATGCAAACAAAACTTTTCAGTTTGATTTTATAGGAGCAGACGTGATGACGGGTTTCATGAAACATACTTTTCAGGTTGGCTTTGATTGGAAAGAATCTGACGTTACCACCACAGCTTATACCGCCAAAAAACCAGATGGAAGCACTATAAGTAATAATAATACAATAGACGTTATTAATGTTCTTGATGATATATCTAACACACTTCCTTACGAAATTACGTATGTAGCGGGTAACTCTACTAACGTTATAACACCAACAATTGGTTTGATGGCTCAAGATGTGGTAACTTTTAATAAATACATAAAGGCTCATTTAGGAGTGAGATATAGTAGATTAAATGGTTCTGATAAAGACCCCAATTACGCATGGAATCCTTCTTTCGGATTGATGATCTCTCCATTAGAAAATGTTAATGTATTTGGTTCATACACAAGTACAACCAGTCTTAGATCTGCAAATAATGTTTTGTTAAACGGAGAAAACGTAGGCGCATCTACTACAAAACAATGGGAAGCAGGGATTAAATCGGATTGGCTAGATCAAAAATTAAGATTCAATGTAACATTGTTTGATATTAATATAGATAATCTTTCGTATCAACTTTTAGATAGTAATGGAAATCCTCTACAAGGCAACCCTTATGCTTTAGCAGGAGAATTGAAAAGAAAAGGAATTGAAGTAGAATTGATAGGTAGAATTTTGCCAAACTTACAAGTGATGACAGGTTGGGCGTATGTAGATGCTCAGTATCAAGATAGTCCAGCATTTGTTAATGGTTCAGCGCCAATTAATACTCCTAAAAACACAGCAAATGGTTGGTTGAATTACAAATTTAATCAAGGGTTTCTTAATGGATTAGATGTGGGCGCTGGTATTTATTATGTGGGGACAAGACCTGTTGATGATTATAAGCAAACTTATACTAATGCAACTGGAGGTCACGTTAATGGTACTCAACCTGGTGAAAAGCCTTTCTTGATGCCAGATTATACCACAGTTGATGCGCAGGTTGGTTATCAATTCAAAAAAGGACTTGGTTTAAGAGTTTTCTTTAATAATATTTTTGACGAGGTAGGTTACAGCTCTTATTTTAGAGGTGGATATATAGACCAAATTCAACCGAGAAACTTCGCAGTACAAGTAAATTATAAATTTTAATAAATTATGAAATCATTAATCAAATTATTTGTTTTGTCATTTTTAGCTATTTCTTTAGCTTCTTGCTCTGGTGACAAAAAAGGAAGAGGAATAGACTTTTCTGAACTAAAAAAAGAGCTGAAATTAGATGCAACTAAAGAAAAACAGTTCGACGAGATTACAGCAAAATACAAAAAGCTGCAAGAACAAAACTTTGAAGCTGCTAAAGCGCAAGGTGGAAAAATGGATAGAGTAGCTCTTGGTATAAAAGGAGAAGAACTTCGGGAGAAACAAGCGATAGAAATGGCAAAAGTGCTTTCTGCGGAAGAATTAGAAAAATTCAACAAATTTGTAGATGAAAATTCTAGAAAAAGACCAAGATATGACAATAAACTTCTAGAAAAAATAAAATCTGAAGCTCAGCTTTCTAACGAAGAATTTGCTGTAGTAAATGCAGCTAATGATGCTTTCGAAAAAGCTTTTAACGATGCTCACGATATTTACCACGGTAATAATGATGTAGCAAAAGAATATTGGAATAAGTATGATGCTCAAAGAAAAGCAGCTATAAAAATTGCTTTAACGCCAGAACATTTTGCTAAATTCGAAGAAATAGTGAAAGGCGAACAGTTTAAAGCTAGAAAATAAATTTTTTATCACTCATTAATTTTCTTTACCATTAAAGCTTTTTTAAGGCTTTAATGGTTTTCTTTTAACTATGAAAAAAAAACTATTAAAAAGCATCTTTCGTAAGAGAAGAAAAAATGAAACTTTTTTTAAATATCTAATGTGGATTTCGCATTTTTGGTTGGGTATTTTGTCTTCTATCGTCGTTTTTGTGGTTTGTTTTACGGGATGTCTTTATGCTTTTAAAAATCAAATTACAGAAATTTATAATCGTGATAAAGTATTTGTAGAGAAGGTTTCTAATGCAAAAAAGTTTTCGGCAGACGATGTTCAGAATCAATTTTTAAAAAATCATAAAAAAATAACGGCACTTACGATTTCTAATGACGAGGGCAGAAGTGTTAGCGTTTCTTATGAGGAAAATGGAGTGGCACAAACCACATTTTTTAATCAATACACAGGTGAAGAATTGGGAGCTGTAGATACTTCTTTAAATGTTTTTTTTGAAACGGTTTTAGACCTTCATAAGAATTTATTGATGGGGAATGTTGGTCGGCAGATTTTAGGAGCTGGAGTTTTGATGTTTGTTTTTCTGCTTTTTTCAGGTTTTGTGCTTTGGTTGCCCAAAAGAATTAGAAATCTTAAGCAAAGTCTTACCGTGAAATGGAATGCTCGTTTTCAACGTTTGAACTACGATTTGCACAATACACTCGGGTTTTACACATTTTTATTGTTGTTTTTCATTGCAATTACAGGTTTGTATGTAACTTATCCTTGGGTTAAAAACATCTTGATTGTTTCTCTTGGCGGAGAATCTATTTCTTCTATAAATGCTGAAAATAAAGAGTCAGACGATGCTTTTGCAGGTTTGCTTTTGGATATGATTCAGAAACAAAATGAAAAGAAAGAAGAACAAAAAGTGAAAATTTCTCTCGACGAAATTCTTAAAAAAGCAGACGATGTGTTGTTTTACAAAGCTGTTACAACAATAGAATTGCCAAATAAAGAAAATCCCAGATTTGTAGTTTCAAAAATTAATACCACTCATTTTTTAGGAATGATGCTTCCCGATGAGGTTACTTTTGATAAAAATGGAGAACTGAAAACCAAAGATTTATTTTTGGATAAACCATTGAATGAACAGATTACAGCTTTGGTAAAACCGCTACACACAGGCGAAATAATGGGTTTACCAAGTATTATTTTGTATTTTATAGTTTGTCTAATCGGTTGTTCGCTTCCCGTTACAGGAATTGTGATTTGGTGGCAAAGATTGCAAAAACAAAAGGTTTAAATTGATAAAACAGTAATTTAATGTTTTCAAAACCAATATTAATTTTCAAAATCTTAAATTTGCGTTTTTACTGATGAAAATTTATGATAAAAAATATTTTTCTCGCAGCTATTTCTGCGTTGCTTTTTAGTGTTTCTTGGCCTACTTACGGCGTTCCATTTTTTGTTTTTTTTGCGTTTGTTCCGCTTTTATTAATGGAACAAAATATTTCGAAATTTTCGAATATTAAAAAAAAGGGTTGGGCTGTTTTCGGATTGAGTTATTTCGCCTTTTTTATTTGGAACATAGTAACTACAGGTTGGCTGTATTATGCTAAAAATCCGGATGGTAGCAATGCTATTTTTGCGGTTGTTTTTCCGGTAGTTGTTAATTCATTATTGATGAGTACTGCTTTTCAATTGTATCATTGGTACAAAAAAGTAAGAGGAACGTATTTCGGATTGGTATTTTTTGTTGCAATTTGGTTGAGTTTTGAAAAATTTCATTTGGGTTGGGAATTTACTTGGCCTTGGTTAAATTTAGGAAATGCTTTCTCCGAATATCCTAAAATAATACAATGGTACGACACTATTGGAGCAACTGGTGGTAGTTTCTGGATTTTATTGATTAATGTTTTTACATTTTATGCGATTAGAGTATGGGAAGCAGGTAGAATTAGAAAAGATTTAATAAAAAATGTAGCAATTATTTTTGCGCTTATTTTTATTCCGATTTTTATTTCTATTTATAAATATAATAGTTTTCAAGAAAAACCAATAGGAAACGTAAATGTGGTTTTGTTACAGCCTGAATTAGACCCGTACAACGAGAAATATTCTAAAGATTCTCTTCAAATTTTAGACGAACTTCTTACTTTGGCAGAACATAATTCTAAAGGAAAAGTAGATTTCTTTATCGCTCCCGAAACTGCTTTCCCAGGAAGAGGAAGCCTTAGCGAAAACGGATTTAACAAAAGTATTTCTATAAATATAGCTAAAGAATTTTTGGCAAAGCATCCTAAATCTATTTTGTTAACAGGTGCTTCAACTCATAAATTTTTATTTAATGAAAGCGAAACAGAAAATTATTCGGTAAAACTTCAAGATGGGGTTTGGGCTAATTCTTACAATTCGGCACTTCAGATTATTCCGAATCAAAATGTAGATGTTTATCACAAAGGGAAATTAGTTCCAGGAGTTGAAATTTTTCCTTATATCAGATTTTTGAAACCTATTTTGGGAGATGCAATGTTAGATTTTGGCGGTGCTACTTCTTCTTTAGGAATTGATAAAGAAAGAAAAGTTTTTACCAATAATTTTAATAAAGCAAAAGTAGCTCCTATCATCTGCTATGAAAGTATCTATGGAGAATTTGTGACAGATTACGTTAGAAACGGAGCAAATCTTTTAGCAATTATGACCAACGATTCTTGGTGGGATAATTCTGAAGGGCATAGACAATTGTTGTCTTATGCAAGATTGAGAGCCATAGAAACCCGAAGAGAAATAGTGAGAGCAGCTAATAGTGGGATTTCTGCGCATATTAATGCGAGAGGAGATATTTTAGAAGATACCATTTATGGAGACCAAACAGCTTTGGTGGTGAAGGCTGATTTATTAGAAGAAAATTCTAGTTACACAAAAATTGGTGATTTAATTTCTAGAATTGCTATATTTGCACTCGGATTTTTAATGGTTTATCATTTTGGAAAAAGGATAACTTCTAAAAAATAAAGTAAATAGTCTTTGTGGAAAATAATTTCAAAAAAATAGAAATTAATTTCTCTGAAAATTTGTGTGTTAAAAAAAATATCCATAATTTTGCACACTCAAAATAAGTACATAGTAGTAAAAAGAACATCGAGATATGTCAAGAATTTGCCAAATAACAGGTAAGCGTGCAATGGTAGGAAACAATGTTTCTCACGCAAATAACAAAACGAAAAGACGTTTTGAAATTAATTTATTAGAGAAGACATTTTATCTTCCTGAGCAAGAAAAAAGCGTAACACTAAGAGTTTCTGCTCATGGTTTGAGAGTTATCAATAAAATTGGTATCGAAGAAGCAATTGAAAGAGCAACAAGAAACGGATTTTTAAAATAAGTAAGAAATGGCTAAGAAAGGAAATAGAGTTCAAGTAATTCTTGAGTGCACAGAGCACAAAGAAACTGGTATGGCTGGTATGTCTAGATACATCACCACTAAAAATAAAAAGAACACTACGGAAAGATTAGAACTTAAAAAATACAATCCGGTTCTTAAGAAATATACTGTTCACAAAGAAATTAAGTAATCTTATAAAACGTTAAAAGATGGCAAAGAAAGTTGTTGCAACGCTACAAGGTGGAGCAGGATCTAAAAAAATGACCAAAGTAATCAAAATGGTGAAGTCTCCTAAAACAGGTGCTTACGTTTTTGAAGAAAAAGTAATGAACGCTGATGAAGTAGATGGTTTTTTAAAAAAATAATTACTCTACACGCGTAAACATATAAAAACTACTCAATATATTTTGAGTAGTTTTTTTGTTATCTTTGTGCAAATTAAAAATGTAACAATTTATAGATTTTATTTTTGATGTGTCAAATATCAAATCTTAAATTTCGAATCTCAAATCTCAAATCATAAGATGAGTTGGTTTAAAAATATATTTAAAAAAGAAGAAAAAGAATCTTTAGACAAAGGTCTGGAAAAATCTAGTCAAGGTTTTTTTGATAAAATTTCCAGAGCTGTAGTAGGTAAATCTAAAGTAGATGATGAGGTTTTAGACGAATTGGAAGATATTTTAATCGCTTCTGATGTGGGCGTTAATACTACCGTTAAAATTATCGAAAGAATTGAAGCAAGAGTAGAACGAGATAAATATGTAAATACCGCAGAATTGGATAAAATTCTTCGTGAAGAAATCTCTGGTTTATTGCTCGAAAATCCTCATTCTCAATCTAAAAATATTGATGAAACCAAGAAACCTTATGTAATAATGGTAGTTGGTGTAAATGGAGTTGGTAAAACTACAACTATTGGTAAATTAGCGCATCAATTCAAATCTCAAGGTTTGAATGTAGTTTTGGGTGCTGCAGATACTTTTAGAGCAGCAGCAGTAGATCAATTGGTGATTTGGAGCGAAAGAGTAGGCGTGCCAATTGTAAAGCAAAATATGGGAAGTGACCCTGCTTCTGTAGCTTTTGATACCGTGCAAAGTGCGGTGGCGCAAAATGCTGATGTGGTAATTATAGATACGGCAGGGAGATTGCACAATAAAATAAATTTAATGAATGAGCTTTCTAAAATAAAAAGAGTGATGCAAAAGGTTTTGCCAGAAGCTCCACACGAAGTTTTGTTGGTTTTGGATGGTTCTACTGGTCAAAATGCTTTCGAACAAGCTAAACAATTTACTGCGGCTACCGAAGTTTCTGCTTTAGCGGTAACTAAATTAGATGGTACAGCAAAAGGTGGTGTAGTGATTGGTATTTCAGACCAATTTCAAATTCCTGTAAAATATATTGGAGTTGGCGAAAAGATGGAAGACTTACAACTTTTTAATGGAGAAGAATTTGTAGATTCTTTTTTCAAAAAAAGAGGTTAAATATAAAATATATTTAGATAAAAAGACCGTTTCAAACATTTTGAAACGGTCTTTCTTTTTATTATAAAAGTTGAATGAATTGCTATTTTATGGTGATTTTATAAGGAAGAGACATTTGTACACCATTATTGAATTTAGGATTGCTCACTCTTTCGAATAACGAATAGTTTTCTTTCCCAATCTTTTTAGAAATTACTCTTGCTGCAATTTCGTCTTCATCTGCATTTTTGAAAAATTCTTCAAACTTGCTCACTTTTGCTGGGTAACTTTGGATGTTGTAATCTTTAAGTTTAGCCTTAGATGCTGCAAATGTTATCGCTTGCTGAATGGTTCCTAATTCATCTACTAAGCCAATTTCTTTAGCTCTTGTTCCGCTCCAGACTCTACCTCCGCCAATAGCATCAATTTGTTCAAATGTTTTTTTTCTGTTTTGAGTTACAAAGTATACAAATCTTTTATAAGTGCTTTCTATGCTTTTTGTAAGGATTGGGATGGTTCCTGGTGCTGCGCCTGAAAGAGGTGAATAAATTTGAGAATTTGCATTGGTAGCAACAATATCACTTCTTATCCCGTTTCGGTTTGCTAAGTCTTTAAAATTAGTAATCATCCCGAAAACGCCAATAGAACCTGTAAGTGTGTTTGGCTCAGAATAGATTTTATCTGCTGCCATAGAAATGTAATAACCTCCAGAAGCAGCGTAATCTCCAAAAGAAACAATTAGCGGTTTTTTATTTTTCAATTGTTGAAGCTCGAAAAGAATTTCGTCTGACGCGTTTCCGCTTCCTCCAGGTGAGTTTACTCTTAAAACCACAGCTTTTACATTGTCATCATCTGCTAAATCTTTAATATATTTTACGTATTTTTCAGAATGAATATCGCTGTAATCGTCTCCATTGAAAATTTCTCCAGAAGCGTACAATACGGCTACTTCATTATCGCTATCACTATTGCTTTCAAGTGTGTTGACGTATTTTCCAATAGAAACTTCTTTTAAATCTTTACTAGCTTTTATTTTTAGATTGCTTTTAAGAATATTTTCGTATTCGGATTTTTGAACTAATTTATCAGCCAAATTATTTTTCAAAGCCATTTCTGGGATAAAACCATACAAACTATCAACAGCAGTTTTGTAGCTTGCATCGTCTATTTTTCTTGACGCTTTAATTTTTGTGGAAATATTTCCCCAAATGTCATTTAGTAATGTTGAAAGTTGTTCTTTGTTTTCAGGAGAAATTTCGTTTCTCATAAAAGGTTCTACGGCAGCTTTGAATTTTCCGTGTCTAATAATATCAACGCCAATTCCGTATTTTTCGGCAAAATCTTTGAAAAAGGTTACTTCTGTAGACATTCCTTTCAATTCTACCATTCCAACTGGGTTTAAAAAGAGTTTGTCTGCAACAGACGCAAGATAATATGATTTTTGAGACATATTATTGCCATAAGCATAAACAAATTTTCCACTTTTTTTGAAATCTTCCAATGCTGCTCTTATGTCGTCAATTTGAGTAATTCCTGCTTGAATTTCATCAGTTTCAATACTTATTCCTTTTATGTTGTCATCGGTTTTAGCTTTGTTGATGGCGTCTAAAACGTCTATAAGCAGTGTGTTTTTTTTGCTCCCGAAATCAAAAATACTGGTTTCAGCTTCTGTGTATGAGTCTAAAATTGGGTTTTTAAAATTGAGAACAAGAACAGAATTGTTTTCAATAGAAGGTTTTTGGTCTTCGCTCATTGCACTAGCAAAAATCATTAGCATAAAAAAGCCAAATATTACCATTAATATAATAAGAATGGCAACTATATTTGCAAAAACATTTTTAAAAAAGTCTTTCATAATAAATTAAAAAATTAAATTTTTATAATATGTCGTCATATTATGTGGTTTTGTTACTCGGGAGTAATATTGGAAATACTCTAGAAAATATTGAAAACGCGATTGCAAAAATAGAAAAACGCATCGGAAAAATTGATAAATTTTCTAAAATATTAGAAACTAAACCGGTAGAATTTGTTAGCAATAATATTTTTCGTAATATTGCATTAAGCTTATATACCACAATTTCGCCTTTTTCGTTGTTAAAAGAAATAAAAAACATAGAAAAAGAGATGGGGCGGTTAGAAGATTCTTCTGTAAAAGGAGGATATGAAGATAGGATAATAGATATAGATATTGTAAAGTTTGGAGAGATTAATCTTCAATCTTCAGTTTTAGAAATTCCTCATAGAAAACATTTGTTTGAAAGAGATTTTTCTAGAATCCTATTGCAAGAATTATAAAAACACACATATAAAACACAAGTATGAAATTAGGTTTATTCACTCTAATGTTATCTTTACCGGGCTTATTCTACGCTCAAGATAACAAAGGATCTAGCAGTGCAAATACCTTTACTTCTGGTTCTGCCAAAGTAGAAAAATTTGACAATAATGCTAGAAGATTTAATGACTGGTCAATTTCTTTAGGTGGAGGTACTGCATTTTTGCATCATTCAGATTTAACATCATTTAATAATGATGGAAAACATTTCGGATGGAATGCTTATGTAGAATTAGGAAAACAACTTTCGGATAAGTTTGGCTTCCTCTTACAATACCAGAAAGGAGAGACTAAACAAACTGGTCGATTAGGAGATAATGTATGGGGCGCTTCTCCATTAGTACATGGATTAGCTACTGCTACTACAAAGTATGACCAAATATCTTTATTGGGAGATTTTAATTTTTCTAACCTTTTTAGAAGGATAGATAATAATTCTCCATTTAGGTGGGCATTGCACGGTTATGCAGGAGTAGGGCTTCAAGGGTATTCATATTCAAGAAGAGATGAGCACCCAGAAAAATTTGCAAATAAAGATTTTACTCAGAAATTAGGAATTCAATCTTTCTTTTATCAGGGAGGTTTAGGACTGAAGTACAATCTTTCTAAAAGAATTGATTTAGAAGGTAGAGCAATGTACATTATAACAGGTGATGATGAATTTGATGGTGGAGGAGAAGATGTAAAAGAATGGCCAGGCTATAACCAAATATTGAAGAATTCGTCTGATAATTTAGTAACTGTTAATTTAGGAATTACATTCAAATTAGGAAAACATAGTCAACACCTAGCATGGTACGATTCGAATAATGCGGCACTTGATAAATTAAGTGCATTAGCATCGAGATCTTCAGATTTGGTGGTTTGTGAAAAAGGAGATGCAGATAATGATGGAGTTTGTGATGATTGGGATAGAGAACTTAATACACCAATTGGAGCAAGAGTAGATGGTTCTGGTAAAGCTTTAGATATGGATTTTGACGGAGTAATAGACCTTACAGATAAGTGTGTAACTGTACCTGGTTTGGTAGAAAACTACGGTTGTCCTTATATCGATGAGAGTACTCTTGTTATTGTTGATGAAAATACTAAGAAATTCTTTGAAGGAATTGTATTCGATTTAGACAAAGCTACACTTACTCAGAAATCTATTGAAAAACTTGATATTGCAGCCAAAATACTTTCTAAATCTAACAAAAATGCAAGATACTTAGTAATTGCGGCTACAGATACAAGAGCTTCTGATTCTTATAACTTAGAACTTTCTAATAGAAGAGCACAAGCTGTTATAAAATATTTAGTTTCTAAAGGAGTAGATCCTAATATGTTGATTGGAGAAGGAAGAGGAGAAAAAGATTTGAAATATCCTGAATGTAAACCAGCAACGAAATGTCCTGAGTGGAAAAACGAGGCTAATAGAAGGGTTTATTTCGAATTAATTAAATAATTACAAAATTTAAAAATACAAAATCATGAAAATAAATTTAGCAACTTTAGCCTTATTTGCAGCTATTTTGCCAGGTACTATCTTTGCTCAAAATACTGACAAGTTTTATTCTGGTGATAAAAGCCAACCTTTTACTGAAAAGGTGAAAAAATTTAACGACTGGTCTATTTCTGCGGGAGTTGGAGTTCCTTTAATCCAATCAGCAGATTTAACTTCCATTAAAAATGGAAATGGAAAAAATCTTTTTGGGTATTCAGCTTATATAAGTGTAGATAAAGCGATTACTCACGCATTTGGATTAAACCTTCAATACGAATTAGGACAAACAAAACAAGGATTGGTAAACCTAGATAAAGATGCTGGTCTTGGTGCTAAGACAAAATATCAAGCACTTTCTTTGATAGGTGATATTAATTTCTCTAATTTATTAAGAAGATCAGATAATCATTCTCCTTACAGATGGGCGTTACACGGTTATGCAGGGATTGGTACTTTAGGGTATAAAGCTTACAGACAAGATGAAGATTCTGCAAACCCTAATAATAAATTGGGTAGCAATCTTATTACAGATGTTAAGTTTCTAAAAACATTGTCTCTTTTCGGACAAGCAGGAGCTGGTCTTAAATTCAATGTTAATAGAAGAATTGATATCGAAGGTAGAGTAATGTATGTATTTACAGGTGATGATAACTTCGATGGTGGTAGTGGTAATGTATATCAACTTAATTCTATAAATGCTAAAGAAGAACAATATTCTGATAATTTTATTAATGCAACTTTAGGTATTACACTTAAATTAGGTAAACACGAGTCTCATTTGATGTGGCACGATCCTCTACAAGAAATTTATTACAGACTAGATGTTTTGGAAAGCAAAAATGTTGATGTAGAAGTATGTAAAAAAGGAGATGCTGATAATGATGGCGTTTGTGATGATTGGGATAGACAATTAGATACTCCAGCTGGTGCTAGAGTAGATGGTGCAGGTGTTGCTTTAGATGCAGATTTAGACGGAGTTATCGATTTGAAAGATAAATGTGTTACTGTTCCTGGTCCTGTTGAAAATGATGGTTGTCCTAAAGAAGCTGCTCCAGTAGCAAACACAGCAGATAATTCTAGTGTTACGGCAAATATTCAATCTGCTTTAAAAGATTTACAATTTAATTTTGGTAAAACTACCGTTAGAACAGAGTCTAGCTCTAAATTAGACCTTGCTGCTAATCTTATTAAATCTTCTAATGGAGGGACTTTCCTTTTAGTTGGTCACACTGATAAAAAAGGAAATGATGCATACAATCTTAAGTTGTCTCAACAAAGAGCTGCCGAAGTAGTAAAAGAATTAGAAAAAAGAGGAGTTAGCTCTTATCAATTAAAATCTAAAGGCGTTGGCGAAGCTGATGCTGTAGCTTCAGAAACTGCTTCTGATGCAGAAAGATTACAAGATAGAAAAGTAGAAGTTAAATCTGTAACGGGTGCAGAATGGAACGCACTGCCAAAAAGTGATTTAAAATAAATTTTTCTTAATGATATTTAGAAAGCTGCGCTAGTCGCAGCTTTTTTTATGTGGATTTATGCCTCAGAATTCTTATTTTTACAAAATGCAATCTTCTATTAATATTTCTAATCTCATCACCCAAACGCTAGAAAATTTTTGGGGATACAATTCCTTTAGAGATTCTCAGGAAGAGATTATTAATGCTGTAATTTCGGGTAAAGATACCATCGCACTTTTGCCTACTGGTGGAGGTAAATCTCTTTGTTATCAACTTCCGGCGTTGGTTTTAGAAGGTACTTGTCTTGTAATTTCTCCTTTGTTGGCTTTAATGAAAGACCAAGTTCAACAATTGAAATCAAAAGGAATAGAAGCAGAATACCTCAGTTCAGAATTAGACGAATTGCAAGAGGAAGAAATCTACGGAAGATGTATAGAAGGACTTACAAAACTTTTATACGTTTCCCCAGAAAGACTTCAAAATAAAAATTTTTTAGAAAGAATAGATGAAATTGCAATTTCTTTTATTGCTGTTGATGAAGCGCATTGTATCTCAGAATGGGGGCAAGATTTTAGACCTAGCTATCAGAATATAAAAAATTTTAGAAACCAGTTCAAAAATGTTCCTTGTTTAGCGCTTACCGCTACGGCTACACCAAAAGTAATTGAAGATATTAAAGTTAAATTAGGTTTTAATCAATATTTAATTTTCAAAAAAAGTTTCATTAGAGAAAACATTGAAATTTTTATTGATGAACTTTCAGATAAGTATCAATATATTTTTGAGTTGCTCAAAAATAGTAATTCTTCGGGCATTATCTATTCCAGAACAAGAAGAGACGCAGAAGAATTGTCTAAGTTTTTACAAAATAGAAATCTTAAAAATGTAGATTTTTTCCACGCAGGTTTATCCGTAAGAGAGAAACATCAGAAACAAGAAAAATGGTTGAAAAGCAACAATCAGGTTCTTATTTCTACCAACGCTTTCGGAATGGGAATCGACAAGGAAAATGTAAGGTTTGTTATCCATTTTTCGCCACCTGCTTCTTTGGAAAATTATTATCAAGAAATAGGAAGGGCAGGTAGAGACGGAGAAAAAAGCTATGCTTTCTTACTTTGGAACGAACAAGAGCTGAAAAATCTTGATGATGTTTTTCAAAATCAAACGCCAAATAAAACAGAATTTTTGAAAACAATTTCTTATCTGTATTCTAAATTTATGATTGCAGAAAACGAATTGCCAGAGCAGATTTTTGAAGTTAATATTTCTAAAATTCAAGAATTTACCAAAATTTCTAAAGCAAAAATTATCAATATTTTAAATTTTCTTCACAATCAAGAGTTAATTTATCTCAATACTGTTAAAAGTCTATCTACGCTAGAACTTAAATTTGAAGTCTATGATTTGGAAAATTTGCCTAAAAAAGATAGTTTTTTTGTAGAACTTCTACTGAGAAGTATTGATGGTTTATCTACTCACAAAGCACAATTTAGTGAAGCTAATCTTTGCAAAAAAATTGGCGTTGAAAATAAATTTTTGAAAGAAAGACTTAGAGAAATTCACAATAAAGGTTTTGTAGATTATTTGGATGGAAGTTTAGATATCATTAGGTTTCTAAAGCCTAGAGAAGACAGAACTTTCTCTGGTAAATGGTGGAATCTTTTCGAGCAAATTCAGAAAAATAAGCTCCAAAAGTGGGAGGAAATGAAGTTTTATACTCGAAATAAAGAGTTCTGCAAAATGAAACTTATACTCACTTATTTTGGAGAAAAGAATGCCAAAAATTGTGGAAATTGTTATGTTTGCAAAGAAAAAAATCCTACCCAAAACCAACAAAGTATCGAAAAACAAATCTTAGAAGCGCTAAAGAAAAGAGCTGCCACGTTAGATGAGCTGGCAATTATGTTGCATTATCCTCAAAAAGAAAGATTGCAAGAGCATCTGATATTTTTGTTAGAATTAGGGAAAATTAGAATGTTGGATTTTAGAACCTATATGATTAAATAGTTTTGGTTTGTAAAAAATAAGTACTTAAATTTAAAAAAAAGCTCCGTAGGAGCGATACAATAAATGAAAAAATTGAAAGTGGTTTTCTTCGGGACACCAGATTTTGCGAAAGAAAGTTTAGCTGCAATTCACAATTCCAATCACGAAGTGGTAGGTGTAGTAACAGTTGCCGATAAACCTTCGGGACGTGGACAAAAATTGACCGAATCTCCCGTTAAAAAATATGCGGTAGAAAATAATTTGACAGTTTTTCAACCAGAAAAATTGAGAAATCCTGAGTTTTTAGAGCAAATTAGAAGTTTGAATGCTGATGTTTTTGTGGTGGTAGCTTTCAGAATGATGCCGAAAATCTTATTTGAAATGCCAAAAATTGGTACTTTCAATCTTCATGCTAGTTTGTTGCCAGATTATAGAGGTGCAGCGCCAATTAATTTTGCCATTATTAACGGAGAAGAAAAAACAGGTGCTACAACGTTCTTTATCAATGAAAAAATAGACGAAGGAAATATTCTTTTGCAAGAAGAATTGCCTATTTCGCCAGACGAAAATGCTGGAAATTTGCACGATAGATTGATGGAAATGGGCGCGAAATTGGTGGTGAAAACGTTAGATGGCTTAGCAGAAAATTCTATTGTTGAAAAACCTCAGCCGCAAGTTGCTGAACCCAAAAATGCTTTTAAAATTTTTAAAGAAGATACCAGAATTAATTGGAATTTAGAAACACAGAAAATTCATGATTTTATTAGAGGAATGTCTCCTTATCCTTGCGCTTTCACGACTTTGAAAATTGGTGAAGAAACCAAAGGTTTGAAAATTTATGCAGGTAATTTTGAAATTTCTACTCATAGTCATGAAGCTGGAACGTTAGAGATTTCTAAAAATTTATTTAGAATTTACACCAAAGATGGTTTTTATTCTCCAACAGAAGTTCAGTTGGAAGGCAAAAAAAGAATGAATGTGAAAGACTTTCTCAACGGATTTCACAGTTTTGAAAATATAAAAATAGCGTAGAAATTTTCTACGCTAAATATTTAAAAATCAAAAATTATTTTCTTACAATTGTACCATTTCGGTAATTTCTACACCGTAACCAGAAAGTACAGGTTTTTGAGCCGGATTTTGTGTCAAAACTCTGAATTTAGTAATGCCTAGTTTTTTCAAAATTTGAGTTCCAATTCCATATTCTACAAAATTTGCAGATAGCGTAGGTTTTTCAACTTGTCCGTCTTGGTAATTTAGGAATTGTTGTAATTTTCTCATCGTTAATTCTGCATTAGAAACGTTATTGATGAAAATAAGAGCACCTTTTCCTTCTTTGTTAATTACATCTGTAATGCGTTCTAGCTGAGGTTCTTCGCCTCTAATTAATCTGCTGAAAACATCAAAATAAGAATTAGAAGACTGAACTCTTACCAAAACAGGTTCGTCTATTTCCCAATTTCCTTTGGTAAGCGCAAAGTGAATTTGGTCTGTATGTTTTTCTTGAAAAGCACGGAAATTAAACTCACCAAAAGTTGTTTTTACCATTCTATTTTCAATTTCATTTACCAAATCTCCTTTTTTAAGTTGGTAATTAATCAAATCTTCGATAGAAACAATTTTTATATCCAGTTTTGCAGCCAATTCTACCAATTGAGGTAATCTCGCCATTGTACCATCTTCATTCATAATCTCGCAGATTACACCACCTTCTTTTAAGCCTGCCAATTTTGTTAAATCTATAGCAGCTTCGGTATGTCCAGCTCTTTTTAGTACACCGCCAGTTTTTGCTCTTAAAGGAAAAATGTGACCAGGACGCATAAAATCCGTAGGTTTTGTTTTTTTATCCATCAAAGCAAGAATTGTTTTTGCTCTATCGCCAGCCGAAATTCCTGTAGAAACACCTTCTCCCAACAAATCAATTGAAACGGTAAAAGCCGTTTCTTTTGGGTCTGTACTTCTAGAAACCATAGCTTCTAAACCTAATTCGTCACAACGTTTTTCAGGAAGTGGAGTACAAATTAATCCACGCCCGTGAATCGTCATAAAATTGATAATTTCTGGAGTTGTAAGTTCAGCTGCAGATAAGAAATCTCCTTCATTTTCACGGTTTTCATCATCTACTACAATAATTACTTTACCGTTTTTCAAATCCTCTATTGCTTCGGGAATTGTATTAAGTTTTATTTCAGACATTTTTACTTTAAAATTTTCCGCAAAGATAGGTTTTTTGTGGGAAGTTGGAAGATGGATGTCAGAAGTTTTTGTCAATGAATTCAATAAGAAATAATTGATAATTTAGTATATATTTTACATGTAAACTGCAAAATCAGAACTATGGTTAGTTAAGAATTTTGATAAAACGTTTTCAATTGTCAACTTTTAGTTTTTTACTTCAAACTTTTCACTTCAAACAATATTCACCTCTCTTTCTAGTTCAATTCCAAATTTTTCCTTTACAGAATCAATAATTTTAGTCGAAAAATCATAAATTTCTTTTCCTGTAGCTTTTCCTGTTGCATTAATAATTACCAAAGCTTGTAATTGATGAGAAGCTACATTTCCGATTTGTTTTCCTTTCCAACCAGCATTTTCTATGAGCCAACCAGCAGGAACTTTCACAGAATTTCCGTTGGCATAACCTTGAATTTCTGTAAAATTTTCTTTTAATTTTTCGAATTGTTCTAAAGGAATTGTAGGGTTTTTGAAGAAACTTCCAGCATTTCCAATTTCAGCAGGATTAGGCAATTTGCTTTGTCTGATGGTGATGACGGCCTTCGCCACATCTTGAATTGTAGGATTTTCTATTCCTAAATTTTTCAATTCTGTAGAAATAGCGCCGTATTCTGTTTTGATGTGATGATTTTGTGTGGTTAACTTAAACGTAACTTCCAAAATAATATATTTGCCTTTTGCGTAAGTTTTGAAAATAGAATCTCTGTACCCAAATTTGCATTGCTCTAAAGTTAAAGTTTCAACTTCTAAATTTTCTAAATTCAGTGCTTTACAAGAGATAAAATGGTCTTTTATTTCTGTTCCGTAAGCTCCAATATTTTGAATAGGACAAGTCCCAACATTTCCCGGAATTAAAGAAAGGTTTTCTAAACCACCATAATTTTTAGAAATAGTGAATTGTACAAATTCGTGCCAGTTTTCGCCTGCTTTTGCAGTTACTAAAACGTGGTTTTCGTTTAAAATTTCTTCAGAAATTCCTTTTAAATTAAGTTTAATGACCAATCCTTCAAAATCTTTGGTGAAAAGAACATTGCTTCCTCCACCAAGAACTAAAATAGGCGAATAAGAGAATTGAAGCGTTTCTTTAAGTTCTTCTAAAGAATGTACTTCTGCGAAATATTTTGCTTTGGCTTCTACACCAAATGTATTGTAATTTTTTAAAGAAAAATTTTCCTGAATTTTCATTTTCAAAAGTCATTGCGAGCGCAACGCAGCCAAGCGTAGCAATCTGTTTATTTTACAAATTTACATAAAAATTCCCCTCTTTAAGAAGTTGGGGAAAATTCAAAAATTGTAATTGGATATTTTTACCAGATCATTCTCTTTTTAAGCGAAGTAATATGTGCTAAATGATGTTCGCAATGCCAAGCGTAGATTGCAATATTGGTTTCTAAAGTAAATTCTTTGTTGTGTTCAGGATGGATAAACGTTTTTTGTAAATCTTCTTCGGAAAGAGATTTTAAAATGGCAACCCATCTTTTGTGCGTTCCTTCTAAAATTAGCAAAGAAGCTTCGATTGGGAAGTTTTTAGAGTCTGATAATTCTGCAAATCTGTCTTCAAAATAAGGTTTTATAGTTGGCTTTTCCTCTGTTAAAGCCAATTTGAAACGCAAGATACTATTGATATGACTGTCTGCACAATGATGCACGACTTGTCTCACTGTCCAACCGTTTTCTCTGTAAGGTGTATCTAATTGATTTTCTGAAAGATTATCGACTTCTTTTTTAAATTTTTCGGGGAAACTCTCAATAATAGAAATACAATTTTCTAAAAATTCTGGAGTGAAATTTTCGGGATTTTTGAATCTTCCGATTGGATATTTTAGTTGTTCTAATTCTTGTTCATTCATTGCAAGTTTTTCTCAAAATTAAAATAAAAAAACGAACCAAAGTTCGTTTTAAGATTATTTGTTATTGTATTTCTCCAAAGCCAATTTCAGCAGTTCTACGCTTCGTTTTAAATCTTCAGATTTCAGAACGTAGGCAATTCTAACTTGTTTTTTGCCCAATTCTGGCTGAGAATAAAATCCAGAAGCAGGTGCTACCATTACAGTTTCGCCATTATCTGAAAAACTTTCGAGCATCCATTGTGCAAAATCGTCTGCATCTTCTACAGGAAGTTCGGCTACGCAATAGAAAGCTCCTTTTGGTTTTGGACATTTCACACCCGGAATTTCATTTAATAATTCAACCAAAAGATTTCTACGTTTTGTGTATTCTTCTCGAACAGATTTGATGTATTCCGCATCATCGTTATGAGCTGCTGTTGCTAAAATTTGACCAATTAAAACTGGCGAAAGTCTTGCTTGTGCAAACAACATTGCAGCATTGTGAAGCGATTGAGAACGAGTTACCAAAAAACCAATTCTAACGCCGCACATCGAATATCTTTTTGATTCTGAATCGATGATGATGCAATTTTCTTTCAGTTCTGGGAATTCTAACATCGAGATTTGTTTCTCTCCATCATAAACATATTCTCTGTAAACTTCATCAGAAATAATTACAATATCATGTTTAAGGGCAATTTCTGCTAATTTTTGTAATTCTTCTCTATTATAAAGATATCCGGTAGGATTTCCTGGATTACAGATTAAGATTGCTTTTGTTTTATCAGTAATTTTTTTTTCAAATTCTTCAATTTTTGGTAGGGCAAAACCTGTATCAATAGAAGAAGGAATAGCCACTACTTTTACGCCAATTGCATTGGTGAAACCGTTATAATTTGCATAATAAGGTTCTGGGATAATTACTTCGTCTCCACTATCACAAACTACAGAAAGGGCAAAATTTAGTGCTTCAGAACCTCCGTTGGTAACAATAAAATTATCTGTAGTAAGGTCTGTAAAACCTACAGAATGATAATATTTTTCAAGCTGTTTTCTATAGTCTAAATTCCCTTCAGAAAGAGCATATTCTAAAACTTTTAAATCTATATTTTTAAGTGCGTCTAGTGCAGTTTTAGGTGTTTCAATATCTGGTTGACCAATATTTAAGTGATATACTTTTGTGCCTTTAGCTTTTGCAGCTAACGCATAAGGAACTAATTTTCTAATTGGCGAAGCAGGCATACTTACTGCTCTGTTTGATATTTTAGGCATAGCAAAAATTTTGATTCACAAAAGTAATAATTTTTTTGTTGTCAGCATTTTATAGGACAAATAATATGGTGTTTTAATTTTTCATACATTCGAATAAAATTACGAATATGAAAATAGAAGCTAATACAATACAAGAATATATTTCTCAACTTCCCGAAGATAGAAAGGAAGCAATAGAAAATTTGAGGAAAATTATTTTTGAAAATCTCCCAAAAGGTTTCGAGGAAGAAATGAGTTACGGAATGATTGGTTTTGTAGTGCCGAAAAGCATTTACCCAAAAGGTTATCACTGTTCGCCAGAGTTGCCTTTGCCTTTTTTGAATATTGCTTCACAAAAAAACTCCATAAATATATATCACATGGGAATTTATGCCGACGAAAAATTGTTGAATTGGTTCGTTTCAGAATTTCCGAAATATTCTAAAAAGAAATTGGATATGGGAAAATCTTGTATGAGATTTAAAAAGCCAGAAGATATTCCGTATCAATTAATAGGAGAGTTAGCAAGTAAAATTACTCCCGAGCAGTGGATTGAAATGTATGAAAATGCTTTTGTTAAGAAATAAAAAACGCAACTCAAAAAAAAGTTGCGGTTTAAAATTTTATAACTGAATTCTCTCAATATCAGCACCAAGAGCTTTTAGTCTTCCATCAATATTTTCGTAACCTCTGTCTATTTGTTCAATATTGTGAATAATAGATTTTCCTTCGGCAGAAAGTGCAGCAATTAATAATGCATTACCAGCTCTAATGTCTGGTGAAGTAAGATTAGTTCCTCGTAACGGATATTCGTGGTTAAGCCCAACTACCGTTGCTCTATGCGGATCACACAAAATAATCTGAGCGCCCATATCAATTAATTTATCCACGAAAAATAATCGAGATTCGAACATTTTTTGGTGAACAAGAACTGTTCCTTTTGCCTGAGTTGCCACTACCAAAATAATTGACAGCAAATCTGGTGTAAATCCTGGCCAAGGTGCATCTGAAACCGTGAGAATAGAACCGTCTATAAATTTCTGAATTTTGTAATGTTCTTGTGCAGGAATGTAAATATCGTCACCACTTTGTTCTAGCTGAATTCCTAGTTTTCTGAAAACGTTTGGGATAATCCCAAGTTGATTCCAAGCGACATTTTTAATAGTCATTTCAGATTTCGTCATTGCTGCAAGACCAATCCAAGAACCAATTTCTACCATGTCTGGAAGCATGGTGTGTTCTGTACCATGAAGTTGAGAAACTCCTTCAATAGTTAATAGATTTGAACCAATCCCTTCTATTTTTGCGCCCATTCTGTTGAGCATTCTGCATAATTGTTGTAGATATGGTTCGCAAGCGGCGTTATAAATTCTGGTTTTTCCTTTGGCTAGAACGGCAGCCATAATAATGTTGGCAGTTCCGGTAACAGAAGCTTCTTCTAATAGAATAAATTTTCCTCTTAATTCTTTTGCTTTTAAAGAATAGAAATATTCTTCCTCATCATAATGAAATTCTGCGCCCAATTCTACAAAGCCTTGAAAATGAGTATCTAATCTTCTTCTTCCTATTTTGTCTCCGCCTGGAGTTGGCATATAAGCTTCACCGAAACGCGCTAGCATTGGACCAAGAATCATGATAGAGCCACGCAATCTGGCGCCATCTTTTTTAAATTCTTTAGATTTAATGTAATCGAAATTTACATCGTCTGCTTTGAAGGTGTAATCTCCATGACCGTTTTTGGTGATTTTTACCCCGAAATCTCCTAAAATTTCTATCAAACGATTTACATCGTGTATATCAGGAATGTTTTTAATTCTAATTTCGTCGCCAGTAAGTAAAACTGCACATAAAATTTGTAGCGCTTCGTTTTTTGCGCCTTGCGGTTTTATCTCACCGTGTAGTTGTTTTCCTCCTCTTATTTGGAATGCTTCGCTCATTATCTCTTTCGGGTTTTATTATGATTGTTGAAACGTTTTTTAGGATTGTTTTTTTGATTTTTGTTTTTATTATTGGTGTGATAGATTCTGCTTTTTTCTAGAGAATCAATTCCTGTAAGGTCTAATCTGTTCTGAGAAAGTTCTTTCAAATGACGGAAAATTACCACATCTTGCACGTGTTCTTTATTGTACACATTGTAAGATTTTTTCATGTTGTTGGCAATTACTTCTATCAGAGCTTCTTTCTCTTCACCTTCTTCTAGTTCAATTGCTTTTTCTATAAGTTGAAGAATACTTTTTCCGTAGAATTTATAATCATTATCAAAAGATGGATAATCCATTTTTTTGGGTTTTTGAGCAATTTCTTCTCTTGTAGGAAAAGGAAAAGGAGAATCTACATCCAAATCGTAATTTGCCAAAATATATAAATGATCCCAAAGTTTATGATTGTAATTTTCTTCGTCTCTAAGGTGCGGGTTTCTTTGCCCAATAAATTCTACAATAGCCATTGCCATTTCGTTTCTGGCTTGTCTATCGGTAAGGCTTTTGCAATGTTCTACCAATTGCTGAATATTTCTGCCATATTCTGGCATTAGAAGCTGGGTTCTATCTGTATTATATTCCATAGTTTGCAAAGATAATAATTAGAATTTTAGAAGCGTAAGATAATTCTTTTTTGTTGAAATTTCTTTATTAAAGTTAATTTTTTAAGAGCTAAGTAATTAAAAATGAATTTAATTGATAAATTTTTTCTTTTCTTCTGAAGTTGGCAAGAGGCAAGATTGAGCCATTATTTTTGTTCTGTTTTTAGAAATGGTGTTGTAGCAGAAGTTTCGGAAAAATCTTGGAAATATTTTGAAAGCACTTAATACCGAATATTTCCCTCCAATAATTTTTGCGATTTCCAAAATAGCATCAGATTTAATAAGATAGAAAATATTTGGTTTCCAAAGATAAATTGTGTTAAAATGATTGGTTTCAAGACCTCTTTCTTTCAAAAAAATTTGCCCGAAATTACTTTGTAGAGCTACAAAAAGGAAATTGTCTTTTTTGTCGTTTTTAAGAATCCATTGTACCCAAAAATTACAGAAACCGCAGTCTCCGTCATAAAAGATATAATATTTTTCTTTTGAAATCAAGGTTTTGTCTTTTTAGGTTTTAATTCTTCTTCGGAGATTTTATTGGTAATCATTGCTACATCTTTCATTGTGTTGAAATAGGTAACTAATAATTCTTTTTGCTGAGGAGTAAGTTTGGCATCTTTGTGTATCAAAATATAAGATTCTAAAGGCATTTCTCCTTCTTTTATTTCACTTGCAGTTTTTTTTAGTTTTCGAGCTTGTCTTGCTGGCTCATAAGTTGCAAAGGTAGAAAAATTTAATTCTCTTCTGCCTTCGTCTATATGGTCTTTTAGGAACCAGCCAAAAGGTTGTATGTTAGAATACCAAGGATATATTGTTTCGTTAGAGTGGCAATCGTAACAAGCGCTTTTTATAAGTTTCGTCACGTTTTCTGGAGTTTTCTTAATGGTAAGGAAATCCATGTTTTTATCAACTGGCGGATTGGTTTTATCTATTCTGAAAAATTGTAGAATAATAAAGACTACCAAGATAACTTTTAATAAATTTTTCATTGTAATTGTTTTTGTGAAGTTACAAAATTTTATAAAACTAAAAAAAGAGACTGCCTTTTTGAGGCAGTCTTGTAAAAAAATAAGACAAGTTATTCGTTAAGGTTGTCTCCAATAAGACCAAATTGTTCCATTATATACGGCAAACAGTTTTTTTGTAGGGTCGTAAACCATCATGCCAGGAGCTGGATTTTTGATGTTAGTAGCGGGATCTGTCACTAATGGTGGAATCATTGCTTTATTGGTGTCTGCTAAAACTAAAATACCAGGCGTAGTATCTGTGTTAGGATCACCTCCAATCATTGTTTTGGCAGTGCTTTTTTCTAGAAAAGACGCATTGGTCTGCAATGAATTATCAATTGCAGTATTGCCACTAGTTGCAGGTTTTTCGTTGCTATGAACGGTAAGGTCTGCCCAAGTACCATCATTTTTACTGAGTTTTACTTTTTTATCGTTTACGTCTAAAATTAGAGTACCACTTTTATTTCCAGAAGCAGGAAGAGAAACCCCTGTTGAATTAGTAGCCCAAGGTAAAATGACGCCTTTGTTTCCTGTCCCAAATTCTAAAGATACATTTGTATTTGAAATGTTAGATTTACCAATAGCTACCTGAGAGAATGCTAGTGTTGAAATTAATAATGATAAAGTTGAAAAATATTTAGTGTTCATAACTTTTCTTTTAATTGAGGTTTTAGTTTTCATCAGGACAAGTTTGTTTGTTAAAGCATTTCCATCCACTTCTTGTACCATCAACATTTATTTTCAGACAGTCATTTGTGGTGTCATAAAACATCATTCCTGCGATTGGAGAAGTGATTACTGCATTATTGCTTCCATCTACTGGTTCTCCAATATTTCCTCCAGAAGTACTTACTGGCATTCTGTTGATGACAAATCCTTTTGTGCTCGCTTCTAAAGCAGTCCATCCGCTTTGTCTCTCCATTGGCCAGTTTTGATTATCTGCCCCCGCTCTACTAAATGCAGTAATACCATGTTGCGTAGGATAGGTATTTCCATCTGTAGAAGGAGTTTTGTAACATTTACAAGAATTAACAGTATTATCCTGAGAAGCTCCAATGCCTTGACCTACATCTGCTGTACCATCTGTATTATCTATAACACCAACCGAATTACTAGGATTGGTACTTGTATTTAGATTATTACCTGCATTGTTCAATAATTGAGGAACTCCATTAGCTGCTGCAGAAGTACTGATGATTTGCGAAGGAGAACCTGTTGTTACTCCATCGTATTTTACTTTAATTTGACCTCTGTAAGCATAATTAGTGTCGCTAACTGGTAAATCTAGTGCGTGAATTTGGCTGTATGTTACATTTTCAGAACCTTCTATAGCGTCTGCACATCCGTCTCCATCCGAGTCTGTGTCTAATTGATTAGGGATGCCATCGTTGTCGTTATCCATTTCTAGAGGTAAATCTGAGCAAAAAGAATTAATTCTTATTCTTTGTTCATTGGTAGAGCCTCCTGTTGAAGCGGAATATCCGAAATAAACTTTACTGGCTCCAGCAAAGTAATTTGTTACCAAATCACCAGTATAAGTTCCAGCAGTAGTTCCATCAACGGTATAAGAAATAGTTTTGGTGGTAGCATTCCAGTTAATAACAATGGGATGCCAGGTACTATTTTCTAAATTAGGAAGAGCAACAGCAGTAGTTAAAAATCCGGTTGACGTTTGGTTGTCAGAATCCCATATTTGACCATGGTCTGAAGATATATCTCCAAGACTTGTTCCATTGTCGAAGGTATCTAATTCTAATACAATTCCATTTGCAATTCCATTTGCTCCTATTCCTGAGCCAGTTGCTCCCGTTGCATTTACTCCTTGAGGAGAATTATGAAAAACTGCTGCAATACCATCTGCTCCATCATCATGGGTTCCAAGATAAGCATCAAATCTTAAAACAAAAGATTTTGTAAAATCTACTTTTCCTACAGACCATATTTGCCCTGCTTGATATCCTGTATCTTGAGTTAATCTTACTTCATTATTACTTGTTGCTATTGCAGTTCCTGCGGTAACAAAAGAAAAGACATTAGAAACTGAAGCGTTAGTACCTAATAGGTTTTCATCACAGTCTGTAATACCATCGTTGTCGTCGTCAATGTCAATATTGTCAGGGA
The DNA here is from genome assembly GCF_047601505.1 of Cloacibacterium sp. GTDB lineage: Bacteria > Bacteroidota > Bacteroidia > Flavobacteriales > Weeksellaceae > Cloacibacterium. The sequence continues at coordinate 3,478,837 of NZ_JASGJD010000001.1, read as the reverse complement.
TGCCATCTCCGTCGGTGTCGAGAGGAGCAATTACAGTAATAGTAACCGTATTGCTATTTACTTGACACCCTCCAGCGCTGCTAACAACAGCTCTGTAATAGGTTGTGGCTGTTAATGCTCCTGGTGAATAAGTTGCTGATGTAGCACCAGAAATATTATTAAAACTTACATTGTTTGCAGAAGACTGCCACTGTATTGTCCCTGTAGAACCTGTTAAAGTTAAAGCAGAAGGAGTTGCTCCTGAAGAAATAGACTGATTAGTGGCGACAGTTCCTGCAACAGCGGCAGGATTATTAGTTTGTGATTGCCCAACAGTTTGTCCTTGCGCTTGTCCATCTATATTGTATGTACTTCCTGTATTTGTTATTACAGGCACTCCATTTGCATCTACTACAATTGGTATAGTAATTCCATCTGCAGCTACATTTATTCTTCCGTTAGCGTCAAGCATAGATTGAGAAATGCTATCTCCACCTTCAACAGCATCAGGACAACCGTCACCATCTGAGTCTAAATCTAAATAGTTAGGGGTTCCATCTCCATCAGTATCACAATAAAGAGGTGTAAATACAATATTATCAATCCCAACATCATTACCGCTACTACCATTAGGTTGCTGATTAATAATTTCTAGAACAACACTACTTGTAGTGGCCGTAAATTCTAAATTTAGTCTTCTCCAAACATCATCATTTGCCATTCCTATTGATGTTGATGTTGCGGATGCTAGTTCTGTAGTGTTTGAAGCGTCTTTAATAGCAATTTTAAGTTTAGGAATATCAGTATCATTATTAGCAAGTCCTGCCATATCAATTCTAAAACGATAACCTTGTCCTATTTGTGTTGGAATTGCAGAAACTCTATATATTGCTTTATTATTATAGTTAGGAGAATCTATATTAATCATTAAATATCTTCCATTAGTTGATCCACTGCTAATGGTAGGGTTTCCAGCATCTTTATTTCCAGTAAGATCAGTTCTCGTATAAGTTACTCCTGTGGTTCCAGAAGTTCTCAGATTATAATATCCATCTCCAGCATCACCTGTTGTGTATATATGTCCAATAACATTGGTGTCGGATGCTGTACCTGTTCCTGTCCCAAAATCATTTATATATATAGGAGTTCCTTCCATTTTACTTGCTGTAGAACAAGTATTTTTTTCTACACTGTCTAAAATACCATCGTTATCACTATCTAAATCAACGTCATCCGCAATACCGTCTCCATCAGTATCTTTACCTGTTGGGCAAGAGCTAATAGCTGTAGCGGTGCAGGTTGAAAGTTTTTCTAGTTTAATATCGTCTATAAAATAATCATTTCCTGAATTGTTACTATAAATATTTTTTAAAGCAATTTTAATATCTGAGCTGGTACATGTTGTAGGCATTTTGAAATCAATAGTATATTGTGTCCATGTAGCTTCTGTAGATAAAAAAGCGGTAGAATATGATTGTAATACAGCATTAGAGGATACATCTTTTATTTCAACGCCAACTTGAGAACTTGCATTTACGAGATAAACCCAGAAGCTTAATCTGTAACATGAGCCTTTTTCAAGATTTACATTTCTTTGGTAAAAGCTATTCAAGGTGCTGCCAGCATTTACAACCATCACTGCACCGTTGGTGTCACCAGTTGTATGATCTTCAGTGTATGGCTTGGGAGCTCCAGTAATTCCTGTTGCTCCTGGAGATGGTAATGTCCAAAAATAATAGCCAGTAGCAACGCCCGAATAAATAAATTCTGGTGCTACAACAGCGTAATGGTCATTGTCAATGTTATTAATTGCATAAGTTGATGAATTTGCTTTGGAAGTTCCGTAAGTAAAACTACCAGATGGCATGTAGGGAGAGGTTTTTCTGCCGTAGTCATTGGATGATGTAGGGCTTTGGCTCGTCCCAAAATCTTCATTGAAAATTGTTTGAGAAAAAACAAATCCGCTTATTAGCAAAATAAGCAACATTATCTGTTTTTTCAGATAAATTGTATAGTTTGTAGTTATCATTTAAAATTTGTGTTTCAATAATTAGCTGTAGTTATAAGCTAACTAATAGTTTATAGAATTTTTGTGCTATTTTTATATGGTTAAATAAAAACAGGTGGAGGGCGAGCAAATAAAGAATCATTTGCTTTTTTAGAATGATAAAAGAGATATAGAATGTTATCTTTAGTCTGGTAATTGATTAAAGCTATTTTCCAGTTGTTTTCTGGTTTTAATAAAGATTCATTTCCATTGTTAGACCTGTTGGTGCATTGCTTTTGGAGTACATTTGCTATTTCAAAAGAACTGCTAGATTCTGAATCAGTATTGGTGAAAATGGCAAAATTTTTAATGTTTTCAAACTTCTTTAATGAATTGCTTTTTGATTTTTTTGCAATATTTTCCTTCTTGTAAACCTTTTTTTTGTTTTGGTTGACATCATTTTTTGTGATTAGGAATTTTTCTTCTTGTGAGTAACTTTTTGTGGATGAAGAAGTAATGACTGTAATTTTATTATCCGTATGTTCAGCAACAATAGATGCACCTTCGGAGATGTGAATGTTTTCTAAACCACTAATGGTTACTTGTTGCGAATAAATATATGAAGAAAATAGTGAGGTAATAACAACTAATAAAACTTTAAATCTTTTATAGGAAAAAGATTTATAGCTTACAAAGCAATATAAAACTATTACAGCTATTGCTGCATAGTTGTGTTTCTTCAGTTTCATTTGTGTTTTTAGACTGATGCAAATTTAATAAAAAAAGTAATAAATCATTGTAAATCTATATTTTATTTCGATAAATTTTATTTATTGTACTATAGATATTTTTAATCTTAATTTTCAATTTCATATCTTTGCAAAAATTTTAAGGCTCTCAAAGTGGGGGATACCTATTAATAACAAAATCCTATTTTATAATTTTTAAGGATTATTAATACAATTTTTATGGGCAATATTGTTGCAATTGTAGGGAGACCAAACGTAGGGAAATCTACCCTTTTTAATCGTCTCTTAGAAAAAAGAGAAGCTATTGTAGATGCTACAGCAGGCGTTACTAGAGACCGCCATTACGGAAAATCTGACTGGAATGGAGTAGATTTTACTGTAATAGATACTGGTGGTTACGATGTTGGTAGTGATGATGTCTTCGAAGAAGAAATTCGTAAACAAGTACAGTTGGCGGTAGATGAAGCTACTTCTATCATTTTTATGGTAAATGTAGAAGAAGGTCTTCAGGATATAGACCACGAAATTTACAATCTTTTAAGAAAAGCTAATAAACCTTTATACCTTGTTGTAAACAAAGTAGATTCTGCTAAAGAAGAACTTCCTGCTACAGAATTTTACCAATTAGGCGTCGAAAAATATTACACTCTTTCTTCGGCTACAGGTTCTGGAACTGGCGAATTGCTAGACGATTTAGTTGCAGATTTTCCTACTACTGAATACCAAGACCCTTTTGAAGGTTTGCCAAAAATCACCATTGTTGGAAGACCAAACGTAGGTAAATCTACACTTACTAATGCACTTTTGGATGATACCAGAAATATTGTTACAGATATTGCAGGTACTACCAGAGATAGTATTGAAACGCTTTATAATAAATTTGGACACGAGTTTGTATTGGTAGATACAGCTGGTATGCGTCGTAAAAATAGAGTTTCTGAAGATTTAGAATTCTATTCTGTGATGAGGTCTATTAGAGCTATTGAACATTCTGATGTTGTAATTTTGATGATTGATGCCACGCAAGGTTGGGAATCTCAAGACATGAATATTTTCGGATTGGCTCAGAAAAACAGAAAAGGAATTGTAATCTTGGTAAATAAATGGGATTTGGTAGAAAAAGAAACCAATACCATGAGAGATTTCGAAGAAAAAATAAAACAAAAAATTGGGCAGTTTAGCGATGTGCCAATTCTTTTCGTTTCCGCTCTTACGAAACAAAGAATTTTGAAAGCCGTAGAAATGGCGATGATGGTGCACGAAAATCGTAAAAAACGCATCAAAACTTCAAAGCTTAACGAAATTTTATTGCCAATTATAGAGCAAACTCCACCTCCGGCAATTAAAGGTAAATATGTGAAAATTAAATACATTACGCAGTTGCCAACTTACACGCCTCAGTTTGCATTTTTCTGTAATTTACCTCAGTATGTAAAAGAACCTTACAAAAGATTTATAGAAAATCAATTGAGAAAAAACTTCGATTTTACAGGTGTTCCTATTGAAGTTTATTTCAGACAAAAATAATGTGAAACCCTTTTTGCTTTTTTAAAAGTAGAAAGGGTTTTTAGTTTCAATTAAATGAAAGTAATTTGAAGTTTGGATTTAAAAATAATTTTCAGTCTTCAAAAAATATCAATAAATTTGTAAAATCAACACATCAACCAATGGTTATAGAACTTGCTCAAAATTTTTCACTGGTTAATTCTTGGATTAACGAACTAAGAAACGTAGAAACTCAAAACAACAGAAATACTTTCAGAAGAAATATGGAGCGCATTGGCGAAGTAGCAGCGTATCATATTTCTCAAGATTTAGAGTATAAAGAAGTGGAAATTACGACGCCTTTAGACAAAATTGTAGTGAAAGAAATTGCAGTACAGCCTGTTATTACTACTATTTTAAGAGCTGGAGTTCCTCTTTTTCAAGGTGTCCTTAATTATTTTGATAAAGCAGATTGTGGTTTTGTAGCAGCTTACAGAAAACACGATGTGAATGATTATTTTTCTATAAAACAAGACTATCTTACTTGTCCTAATGTGGACGGAAGACCGCTAATTGTAGCTGACCCAATGTTGGCAACTGGTGCTTCTCTTATTGAAGCGTTGAAGGATTTATTAAATCACGGTACGCCATCTCAGTTGCATATTGTTGCAGTAATTGCCAGTCAACATGGTGTTGATACTATTCAAAATGCTTTTCCGAAGGCTAAAATTTGGGTAGGCGCTATAGACCCAGACCTTACGCCAAAAGGCTACATTTCTCCAGGTTTAGGAGATGCTGGTGATTTGAGTTACGGACAAAAACTTCAAAACTAATTTCAGTTTAAAACTTTTCGGTTAAATATTTCCAATAGCGTTTCGGAACCAATTGGGTGTGTAATTTCATGTTTTTACGAGCCGTAATTCCTGTTTTTACAAAATAACGTTGCCACAGTTTTTGGTAGTTTTTTTCTTCATCGTGATGAAATTGCTCAGAATTTTTAAAATTTTGCAATTGAGATTCGTTGGGAAAGAAAAATTCAACATTTTTCAAGTCGTAAATAATTCCGAAGTTTCTTTTTAAATCAAAAATCATCCATTTTTGGTCGACATATCTATCTTTAAAATGTTTCTGAATTAAAGGCAAAACATTAAAATCTGGTTCTATTTTGGCAAAATACATTTCGTCTTGCAATAACTCAAACCGAATAAAAGCGAGCATTCTGTGTCGTTCTCGTCCTACACTTCTGCAAATTTTAGAAATTTCTAAAATATCATCATTCCCGAAATCTTTTAAAATATTCTGTTTCGGATGATTAATAGAATACTGAACAGCGCTCAAAATCAAACGTTCCAAATCTTTCCTTTCCGAAAAATAAACCAACATCAATTGAGAAATTCCTTCTTTGCCGAGATTTTCTTCTAATTTTTTGAGAACTCTATCAGATTTTTCAATATTGGTAATTACTTCGTGCGTTTCTGCGAAGAAATTTTCTTGTGTGTAATTTTCTTTGGCAATAATTTCCACATTATCATATTTGTACTCGAAAACTTCAAATACAGCCGTCATTAAACCTTCAAAAGTGGAATCGTATAATAGTATCGTCATTGCGAGGAACGAAGCAATCTAAACTTTACTCTTTAGTGTAAAGTTTTTCAAATTTCCATTCGTTATGAAAATCTTTAATGTTAGTTTTAGTTTTATTTGAAGATAAAATATAAAGTTTATTGTCTTTTAGAATTGTTTTTACAGTTCTTACAACTGTTTCTTTTTTAGGATTTTCGATAAGTACAACTACAATATCTTTAGGGATTTCTTTAGCCTTTTTGTTTACAAAGTCACTTTCTGTAATGTAGCTATCAATTTTCCTTTGCTTATATTGAAATTTATATTTTAGAGAAGCAACCTTGTCAAAATTTGGAATTTTGTTAATAGGAATTTCTATAATTCCATTTTTGTTAGTTGTAAATTCATATGAATTATCAGGATTTATTTTAGAATCAAAATCGTATTCATAAGTTATGTAAATAGATTGGTTTGCAATGATTTTCTTACTGTCATTTTTAAATAAAATAGTGAATTTATCTGAATTATTCTTCTTTAATATTTCATAAGAATCTGCTTCTTTTACTTCGTAATGATTTGAAAAAGTAATGCTGTCGCTAGTTTTTTTCCAGGTTCCTTTGAATTCTTGCCAAGTAAAACAACTGTTATGCGGTCTCATCCACATTTCAAAAGTATTATCAGAATTTATATAGATTTCATTAATACTAGGATTGTTAATATAACCAAAAGGTTTTTTTGATTTTGAATTGTAATATGCAGTTGCATCATTCACATATTTTTCCTGTGAAAAACATAAAATAAATATTGTAAATGATAATATTGTTAATAGTTTTTTCATTTAAAAATTAAAGTTTAAAATTACAAAATCTTGTTTATAATTGAGATTGCTTCGCTTCGTTGTACTTCGCTCGCAATGACGACAGCGATTAAAACAAACTCAACTGCTCTGAAAACGGATTTTGCCATTTCGATTTCATTCCGTTCAACACAATTTGGCGGAAATTTTGTTCATCAATTAATCTATTGAAAATATTTTCGCTTTCAAATTCAATGAAATATTTGGCTCGGTTGGTAGCAACTCCCATTTTTTTGAGATGTGTCAAATTCAATTTTTGAAATTTTCTCGCTTGTAAAATTTTCAAAACCGAAGTTACACCAATTCCGGGAATTCTCAATAACATTTCCTTTGGTGCAGTATTAATGTTTACAGGAAATTTTTCTCTATTTCTTAATGCCCAAGCTAATTTTGGGTCAACTTCCAAATCCAAAAACGGATTTTGTTGGTCTAGGATTTCATTAGCATCAAAACCATAAAAACGCATCAACCAATCGGCTTGATACAAGCGATTTTCTCGTTGCATAGGAACTTGCGAAAAAACCGAAGGCAATCTTGAATCTTCAATTACAGGAACGTAACCAGAATAATACACGCGTTTCATGTTGTAATTTTGGTAAAAGTGGTCGGCAACTTTTATGATTTTCAAATCAGTTTCGTTGGTAGCACCTACAATCATTTGTGTAGATTGTCCAGCTGGAGCAAATCTTGGTACTTTCCTGAAAATTTTCTTTTCTTCTTTATATAAAACCAACTCGTTTTTAATGTAATTCATTGGTTTTGTCATCTGTTCGTGAGATTTTTCGGGAGCGAGTAATTTTAAGCCAGATTCTGTAGGAATTTCTAAATTTACAGAAAGTCTATCAGCGTAAAGTCCGGCTTCTTTCGTTAGCTCATCACTTGCACCAGGAATGGTTTTCAAGTGAATATATCCATGGAAATTGTGTTCTTGTCGTAATTTTTTAGCAATTCTTACCAAACGTTCCATTGTAAAATCGGCATCTTTGAAAATTCCTGAACTCAAAAATAAACCTTCAATGTAATTTCTTCGGTAAAAATTAATGGTTAAATCTACCACTTCATCTACCGTAAAAGCTGCACGTTTTATGTCGTTAGATTTTCTGGAAACGCAATAAGCGCAATCGTAAATGCAATGATTGGTTAATAGAATTTTGAGCAAAGAAATACATCTGCCATCTTCTGTGAAAGAATGGCAAATTCCAGAAACATGACTGTTACCAAGTCCGCCTTTATTTTTGCGGTTTCCGCCACTCGAAGAGCAAGAAATGTCGTATTTTGCGGCATCGGCAAGGATTTCTAGTTTTTCTTTTATTCTATCAAAATTCATCATAATGTCTTGTCAAATATAATTCCAAGAAATTTAAATTTCAATAAAAATTGTCTAAAGTTATCCGCAAAAAATGTTAAAATGAATTAATTGTAATCTTTAAATTAAATCGAAAATCACAAATCGGAAATCGCAAATTATAACATTTCTTTTCTAATTTTAGCGATAGATTTTTTCATACTTTCGTTAAAATTTTCTTTTTCTAATCGGGTTGGCGGAGTTTTTCTTGCGTCGCAATCGTAGATGTTGCAGGTTTCGCAAGTTACGCCTACGTATTCTGATTTTACGGAAGAATTTTTAGCGAATTTTATTTTTTTCAAAGAATTAGAATTTAGTAAAATTCCAATGCAATAGCTTCTATTGGTGCCGTCTGAAAAAGGATTTTTGTGTGAAGTGGAAAGTACCAAATAACTTAAACCAGAATCTTTGTAATGTGAAATTTGAGCAGAAGTAAGCGTTTCGTTTTCCTTTAATTCTTTCAGATTTTTAATGGCAATCCATTTTCTGCAATAATGTTCGTTCATAGAATTGGCGTGTGGAGCTTGCTGTTGATTAAGGTGTAGCTCTTTTAAAATCTGTATTTTATCAGTGTCTTTTTTCTTTACAAAACAAAGATAGAACAAATCTTTAATTCCAAATTCTGATGAGAGAATGTTGGTTAATCTGTAATAAAATGTTTCTGGAGAATTGGTAAAATGCGAAATTAAATCTGCTAATTTCTGAGAATTCCATTCGTTTTCATCAAAAAAATCTTCTAATTTTTCTACTAATTCTTCTTTTGGAATTAAGATGCAGCCAGCGAAATAAGATGCGTAATAATTATTGAGCAATTCGTCAAAACTTGTGAAATCTAACCAAGAATAAGTGTTGGGTCTTGGTATTAGTTTTAAAACATTGAAGCCTATTTCTTTTGCGAAGATGAAGGTTTTTTGATTTTCGTCTAAAAGTTGATTCAAGAGAAGCAGTTTTTTCTCGGGAATGTAAAGCGAACGAAGATTGTTGAGCGTTCCGTGATTTTCAAAATTTTCGGATTTTATTTCATAACCGAATGTTTTGGCGAGAATTTCTTCTAAATGTTGAATATTAATGTTTTTCCCGAGTTTTAGATTGTTTTCTGAGGCGAAATTTTGAGCAATTTCTTCAATTTCAGGGAAATAATTGTCGTGTAACTCTTGGAAACTTCTTAAAACAGCAAAGTAAAATCGCTCTTTTCCTAAGTTATAATTTTGAGATATTTCGATTAATGTATTGATGAAAGCGGTAATTTGTTTTGGAGCTTCGCTAATGATATTGATGAGTGTATTTTTGTTGATTCCAAACAAATCTAAAGGGATTTCTTTGAAAAAATCACTCTGTAAAAGTTCGCCAAAAGGAGCGAGATTCTTATCTAATTTTGTAGAAACTAAATCATCAAACTTGCAATTAAGAACTTCTGCTAATTGTAAAATTTTGTCGTGTTTAGGATATTTTTTGCCATTTTCAATTTCGTTGAGGTAAGATTTAGAAAGTTTGGTTTTGTCTGCTAAATCTTGCAAAGACCATTCTTTTTTTTGTCTTTGTTGTCTCAGTTTCAATCCGAAAACAGTTTTTATAAAGTCGCTTTCGTTGTTCATATTTTTGGTTTTTGGTGATGTGGTTTTAATTGAAAAAAAATAAATTTTATTAAAAATTGAATTTCAAGTGTTGATTTTGTGCTTTTTAATTTGAGCTAAAATCGATAAAAAACTTTAAAAATTATACGAAAATTAACGTTGAAAATAATTTGTAATGATTCTAAATTGCTCGCTATCTCCTTTCAATACAAAGATATAAAATAAAAGCGATTATTCGCATAATAAAAAATTTTATATTTTTTGCGAACGTTCGCTGTAAGTGAAAATATTTTCTATATTTGTCTCAAGCAGAACTCAATAAATTTTCTCAATTAAAAAATTATTGATAGTGATATTATTATTTAACATCAACAAAATCAAAATATTATGGAAAAAGAATTTAATGTGAAAGTCAATGAAAAGTATTCTCAAATTTTCTCTGAAGGTCTTGAAAAGTTTTTAATTCAACTTCATAAAAATTTTAATCAAAAAAGAATTGAACTTCTAGAGCAAAGAAAAAAAGTTCAAGAATTGATTAACGAAGGTGTAATGCCAAGTTTTCCCAAAGAAGCCAGGGGAATAAGAGAAGAATATTGGGTTTGCAACAAACTTCCAAATGATTTACAAGATAGAAGAGTTGAAATTACTGGGCCTGTTGATAGAAAAATGATTATCAATGCGTTAAATTCTGGCGCTTCTACTTTTATGGCAGATTTTGAAGATTCTAATTCTCCAACTTGGCAAAATTGTATGGAAGGGCAAATTAACCTTACAGATGCAATTAATAGAAAAATAGATTTCGTGAATGAAGAAGGTAAAGCTTATCAACTCAACGAAAATTTGGCGACACTAATCGTAAGACCAAGAGGATTGCATTTAGAAGAAAAAAATATAGAAATTAATGGTGAAAAAGCATCTGGTTCTCTAGTAGATTTTGGGATTTTCTTTTTCAGAAATGCGAAAACTTTATTAGCAAAAGGTAGTGGACCGTACTTTTATTTGCCAAAATTAGAACATTATAAAGAAGCAAGGTGGTGGAATGAGGTTTTCAATTTTTCACAAAATTATTTAGGAATTAATCAAGGGACAATTAAGGCAACAGTTCTCATAGAAACCATCACCGCTTCTTTTCAGTTAGACGAAATTTTGTATGAACTGAAAGAACACAGCGCCGGACTAAACTGCGGAAGATGGGATTATATTTTTTCTTACATCAAAAAATTTAGAAATCATCCGGAATTTTTAGTGCCAGATAGAGACCAAGTTACCATGACTTCGCCTTTTATGAGTGCTTATTCCAAACGTGTTATTCAGGCTTGTCATAAACGCCGAGTTCATGCTATGGGCGGAATGGCGGCGCAAATTCCTGTAAAAAACAACGAAGAAGAAAACGAAATCGCCTATGCAAAAGTAAGAGCAGATAAAGAAAGAGAAGTGAAAAATGGGCACGACGGAACTTGGGTGGCACATCCTGGTTTGGTGCCTGTTGCAAAAGCAATTTTTGATGAATATATGCCAACACCCAATCAAATAGATAAAAAGTACGAAGATTATCACATTTCTGAAACAGATTTATTAGAAGTTCCGAAAGGTGAAATTACCGAAAAAGGCGTACGAAAAAACATCAATGTAGGAATTCTTTATATAGAATCTTGGTTGATGGGAACGGGAGCTGCAGCTCTTTACAATCTGATGGAAGACGCTGCAACTGCCGAAATCTCCAGAACTCAAATCTGGCAATGGCTCAAAAATAAAGCAAAATTAGACGACGAAAGAACACTTACACCAAATATGATTATGATTTGGGAAGAAGATGAACTCGAAAAAATTAAAAATTATGTCGGAGAAAAACGTTTTACTGAAGGGAAATTCGATTTGGCAACTCAGCTTTTCAATGAATTGATTTTTGATGAAAATTTCGAAGAGTTTTTAACCTTGAAAGCATATCCTTTTATTTGATGTACAAAGTATAAAGTACAAAGTACAAAGTAAAAAGTACAAAGTACAAAGTAAAAAGTAAAAAGTACAAGGTACAAGGTACAAAGTATGATTTGTTAAGTAAATGAAAATTTAAAGTTTTTTGAAATTAAAAAAAATACATTATACATAGTACATTATACATTATACATAGTATACATTACACAAATTTTAAACAACCCAAAAAAATCCAAAATATTATGAACACACAAGAACAAATCCAAGCACTAGAGCAAGAGTGGAGAGAAAACCCAAGATGGAAAGGCGTTACAAGACCTTATACCGCTGAGGAAGTTTTAAAATTGAGAGGAAACTACAAAATAGATTACACCATTGCGACAGAAATGTCTAAAACACTTTGGAAAAAATTGAACAATCAAGATTTTGTGGCAGGTTTGGGAGCTTTAACAGGAAATCAGGCGGTTCAGGAAGTGGACGCTGGTTTAGAAGCAATTTACCTTTCTGGTTGGCAAGTGGCTGCAGATGCAAATTTGTCTGGAGAAATGTATCCCGACCAAAGTTTATATCCTGCAAATTCGGTTCCTGTGGTGGTGAAAAAAATTAATAATGCACTTTTGAGAGCAGACCAAATTCAATCTGTGAACGGTGGTGGCGATAAGAATTATCTCGTTCCAATTGTGGCTGATGCAGAAGCTGGTTTCGGTGGAAATCTCAATGCTTTTGAATTGATGAAACAAATGATTGAATCTGGCGCTGCTGGTGTACATTTTGAAGACCAATTGTCTTCGGCTAAAAAATGTGGACATCTTGGAGGGAAAGTTCTAGTACCTACGCAAGAAGCGATTAATAAATTGATTGCTGCAAGATTAGCGGCAGATGTTTGCGGAGTTCCAACGGTTTTGGTGGCAAGAACTGATGCTGATGCTGCAGATTTATTAACTTCGGATATTGATGATAGAGATAAAAAATTTATAACTGGCGAAAGAACTTCTGAAGGTTTTTTCCAAGTAAAATGTGGAGTGGAACAAGGTATTGACAGAGGACTTTCTTATGCTCCGTATGCAGATTTAATTTGGATGGAAACTTCTAATCCAGACTTAGATTATGCAAGAAGATTTGCAGAAGGAATTCATGCAAAATTTCCGGGGAAAATGTTGGCGTACAACTGTTCTCCATCGTTCAATTGGGCAGCAAAATTATCTGTTGCCGAAATGGAAACTTTCCGTGAAGAATTAGCAAAAATGGGTTACAAATTCCAATTTATTACTTTGGCAGGTTTCCATGCTTTGAATACGGCAATGTTCGAATTGGCATTGGCTTACAAAGAAAGAGGTATGGCAGGTTACAGCGAATTGCAAGAAAGAGAATTTGCGTTACAAGCGAAAGGTTTCCGTGCTGTGAAACACCAAAGTTTTGTAGGAACAGGTTATTTTGATGCGGTTCAAACTACTGTAACTGCGGGTAATTCTTCTACCACAGCATTGGCAGGTTCTACAGAAGCAGAGCAATTCCATTAAAATTTTAAAAAAAAATGATTTTTTCATCCCTATATTTCCATTATTCACTCTTAACATAAAAAGAGTCCATAGTTTTTAATTTGTTGAAAGAACCTTCTCTTAATAGAGGAGGTTTTTAAGTTTAAAAATTCTCTATCTTTGCAAAATGATACGCATTACTAAAATTTTCACTTTCGAGACGGCACACGTTCTGTATAATTATGATGGAAAATGCAAAAATATGCACGGACATTCGTACAAACTTTTCGTTACAGTAAAAGGAGTTCCTATTAATGATGTGGAGCATTCTAAAAACGGAATGGTGGTAGATTTTGGAGATATTAAGAAAATTGTGAAAGAAGAAATTGTAGATATTTGGGACCACGCAGTTTTGCTTAATGCACTTACGCCTCACAAAGAATTGGGCGAAGGTTTAGAGCAACAAGGTCATAAAGTAATTTATTGCAATTACCAGCCAACTTGCGAAAATATGTTGTATGATATTGCTGAGAAAATTAAGAAAAATCTTCCAAGTCACGTTCAGTTAGCTTATTTGAAACTTCACGAAACCGAAAATTCTTACGGAGAATGGTTGGCGGAAGAGAATTTATAAAATGAATAGTGAATTTGCTTTGCAGTGAATAGTGAATTAAAAATATCAAAACTCGTAACACGAAACTCGCATTTCGAAACTCAAAAAAATGAAAATCGAATTACAGCCCAATAAAAAAATATATTTTGCATCTGACCAGCATTTTGGAGCGCCAACTCCAGAGCTGAGTAAGCCTAGAGAAACTAAATTTCTTGCTTGGCTAGACGAAATAAAACACGATGCACAAGTACTGTTTTTGATGGGTGATTTGTTTGATTTTTGGCACGAATGGAGCTATGTAGTTCCGAAAGGATATGTGAGAATTCTTGGGAAATTAGCCGAACTAAAAGACAGCGGAATAGAGATTTATTTTTTTGTTGGAAACCACGATTTGTGGATGAAAGATTATCTGGAAGAAGAAATAGGAATTCCGGTTTTCTTCGAAAAACAATTTTATGAAATTTCTGGCAAAAACTTTCTTCTGGCTCATGGAGATGGTCTTGGGCCTGGCGATAAAGGCTACAAAAGAATGAAAAAATTCTTTACCAATCCTATTGCGCAATGGTTTTTTAAATGGCTTCACCCTGACATCGCAATGAAAGTTGCTATCTATTTTTCAACAAAAAATAAAATGATTTCTGGCGAAGAAGACAAAGAGTTTTTGGGCGAAGACAAAGAGTTTTTAATTATTTACTCTAAAGAAAAACTCAAAACAGAGAAGATGGATTATTTCGTGTATGGTCACCGTCATCTTCCGATGATTTTGGATTTAAAAGCAAACGAAAACGAAGCGAAATACATTAATCTTGGCGATTGGATTTCGTATTTTACCTATGGAGTTTTTGATGGGGAAAATTTTCAAGTTTTGAAATACGAAAATCCTATTTAAAATAAATTTACCAATTTAAGATGCATGTTTATTCTTTTTGCATCTTTTTATTTTTTTACAAAATGAATGATTTATTCAACATAACAACGGAAGAAGAATTCCAAGCGGCGTGTTTGGAAACATTTCAATATCAATATAAAAACGTAGAAGTTTACCAAAAATTTGTAGATTTTTTAGGTAAAAATCCTTCGGAAGTAAAAAAAATTGAAGACATCCCTTTTCTTCCGATAGAAATGTTTAAGAATCATCAAGTTTTAGACAAAGTCTTCGTTTCCGCTCAGACAGACAAATCTACAAGTTATTTTCAAAGTTCTGGAACTACACAAATGCTGAATCGTTCTAAACATTATATTGCAGATTTTAATCTATACGAAGAAAGTATTTACAAGAGTTTTGAAAAATTTATTGGAAAGCCAGAAGATTATATTTTCTTAGGTTTGCTTCCAAATTATTCGGAAAATCCGCACTCTTCTTTAATTTATATGGTTGATTTTTTGATGAAGAAATCAGCAAAGCCTGAAAACGGATATTTCTTATACAATCATCAAGAACTTTTTGAACTTTTACAAAAATTAGGAAAAGAAGATAAAAAAGTAATTCTTTTCGGGGTTTCTTTTGCATTGTTAGATTTTTTAGATTCTGAAAATGACTTTACAAATTTAAAAATCAACGATTTTACAGTGATAGAAACTGGCGGAATGAAAGGCAGAAAAGCCGAAATGACGAAAGATGAACTTCTAGAAATTTTGCAAAAAAGTTTCGGCACTGATAAGATTTATTCGGAATATTCTATGACGGAATTGCTTTCTCAAGCTTATTCTTTAGGGAATAATGAATATGAGTGCCCACATTGGATGCGTGTTCTTATCCGAAATGCAGAAGACCCATTTTCTTACTTAGAAGATGGCAAAACTGGAGCTATCAATATTATAGATTTGGCAAACAGATATTCTTGCTCTTTTATTGCTACACAGGATTTGGGAAGGATTGAAAAAAGAGAGTTCGAGAATGAAAAGTTTCAAGTTTTGGGCAGAATAGACCATTCTGATATTAGAGGTTGTAGCCTTTTGGTTTCTTAGTTTTTATAGCTGAAAAGAAGTTTTTTATTTTCTCACGAAAAGACATTAATTGAATTGTTTTTTATGATAAGTTGATAGCAAAAAAGTGCATAAAAAATGTACTATTTTGTCAAATATCAGTATAATTTATATCAATCGTAATATAGAAATTCCTAATTTTACGTGTTGAAAAAATTATCAAATGAAACAAAAACTATCAATTTTTTTGGTTCTATTAATGCAGATTTTTGCATATAGCCAAATTACTACGTCGTATTCTGTATCACCATCTACTTTTGATGAAACAGAGTCTATAACAATAACCTTTACGGTAAACGAAAATTCTTTTGGAGTAGCATCCACTCATAGCCTTTATCTGTGGGCTTGGTCTTTTGATACGAGTAATGTTATTGCCGATTCTCCAACTAATGGAACTTGGAATGTGTCTAATTCAGCCAATAAATTAACTTATGTTGGTGGAACTGCTACTGCAGCAACTTACACTTATACCATGAATACTGTGAAATCTTTTTATGGGAACCGAGCAAATCCCTTGTCAAGAATTGGTTTTTTGGTAAAGACTTCAAATGGATTATTACAATCGCAAGATATTTATGTAAAAGTTGGGAGATATGTATTAACGATGAACAATCCTTTAGATAATAGTTTTACGAGTTCTACAGCTGGTAATACGGTGAATATAGGAGCTACTTCTACCCAAACGGCTTCTTATGTTCTAAAAATGAATGGAACGGTTATTAATACAGTTGCAACTCCATCTGCAAATTATAATTATGATTTTACGGTAACCAATGGCAATTCTTTTTTTGAATTAACAGGAACAAGTTCTGTAAGTGGATTGTCCGAAACAAAATCTTTTGTTATTTCTTCTACTTCTAATCAGCAAGCAATTCCTTCTTGGATAAGACAAGGAATAAATTATGATGCTAATGATGCTACAAAAATTGGTTTGGCAATTTATGCTCCTGGAAAAAGTTATGTTCACGTAATCGGAAGCTTTAATCAATGGGCGGTAAATAGTAATTATTTAATGAAAAAAGATACTACGAACCCAGATTTGTATTGGATTGAAATTTCAGGGCTTACTCCACAGCAGATTTATACTTTTCAATACAGAACAAATGATGGCATAAAAGTAGCAGACCCTTATTCTAGATTAGTGCTTTCACCTGATGACGACCCTTATATTTCTTCGGCAGATTATCCAAATCTTCCAGCATATCCTTCTGGACAAAAATTTGATGTTTCGGTAGTGCAAACTGGGATGTCTGCTTACAATTGGCAAGCGACTAATTTTACAAAACCAGCCAAAGAAAATCTTGTAGTTTATGAAGCTCTTGTTAGAGATTTTACTTCAGAACAGAATTGGCAATCTATGATAGATAAGATTTCTTATTTTAAAAATTTAAAAATTAATGCAATTGAATTAATGCCTGTAATGGAGTTTGATGGTAATAATTCTTGGGGTTACAATCCTTCTTTTCATTTTGCATTAGATAAAGCTTACGGAACTTCAGATAAGTTTAAAGAATTTATTGATACTTGTCACCAAAATGGTATTGCGGTAATTTTAGATATTGCTCTTAATCATGCTACGCAAAGAAATCCTTTAGTAAGACTTTGGAATACAGACCCTGATGGAGACGGTTATGGTTCTGCTAATTCTTCAAATCCTTATTTTAATACAGTGGCAAAGCATGCTTATAATGTAAACGAAGATATGAATCATTCTACTGATGCAACTAGATATTATGTAGGAAGAGTTTTAGAACAATGGATAAGTGAGTATAAAATTGATGGTTTCCGTTGGGATTTAACAAAAGGATTTACACAAAATTGTACGGCTTCTGATGAATCTTGTACGGGTTCTTATCAACAAGATAGAGTAGATGTATTAAAATTATATGCTGATAGACAGTGGAGTTTAGATCCTAGCTCTTATGTTATTTTTGAACATTTAGGTACAAATAATGAAGAAAAAGAATGGGCTAATTACAGAGTTGGAGAAGGAAAAGGTGTTATATTGTGGGATAATTTGAATGTCCCATACAATCAAAATACTATGGGCTATACTACTGATAGCACAATTGATAGAGCAGATTTTGAAAATCATGTAGGATTTACAGAGAGAAGAAATATCACTTATGGCGAAAGTCACGATGAGGAGAGATTAATGTATAAAAATTTACTTTATGGCAATACAGGTTCTGGATATGATGTTAAAATCTTGTCAACTGCTCTAGAGAGACAAAAAGCTTATGCAGCAGTACTTTTTCCAATTCCTGGTCCTAAAATGTTATGGCAATTTGGTGAATTAGGATATGAATATGGAATTAATAGATGTGAGAATGGTACTTATAGTAATGATTGCAGAACAAGTCCAAAACCTAATGCATTTACTTTAAACTATTTTACCAATACTCAGAGAAAAGCAGTTTATGATACTTGGGCAAAGATTATAAGCTTAAAATTGAATAATGAAGTTTTTAATACCAAAACGTTTACAATAAATTCAGGAGATTTGAAACCTAGAATTTACATTTGGAATGATGCTTTAGCTTCGGGAGCTTTAAAAAGTGTAGTTATTTTTGCAAATCTTACTACTACAGCTCAAACTGTCGCTCCTTTTTTTCCAAATACAGGAACTTGGTATAATTTAATGGATAATAATAGTATATTAAGTGTTACGGCTACAGATTCTTCGTTTACTTATAATCTACAACCTGGCGAGTTCAGAATTTTCGGAAACGGAGCAGCTTTAGCTACCAATGAAGTTACGAGTTCTGCTAAAAAGCAAACCTTAACAATTGTTCAAAATCCTGTTTCTAACGGACAAGCAACCATAAGATATACCAACGCAAAAGGCGGAACCGTTTATTTGTATGATTTGAATGGAAAAATGCTTAAAACCCAAAAAGTAAAACAAAATTCTGGAGACGAAACCATTTCAGTTTCAGGTTTGCAATCTGGAGTTTATCTTTTGATGTTGAAATCAGAGCTTGGAATGACAGTGTCAAAACTTTTGATTAAATAAATTCAATTCAATAGTATAGAAGAATCCTTTCAATTTTTTTGAAAGGATTTTTTTAGAATTTCATATTGTAAATAATGCTAATGAATATTTTTTTGCCATTATCGTCCCAAACATCATACATTCCATCTTTAGAAGGTTTGGAAAATCTTTTCATTTCAAATGCCTTTTTTTGAAGAATAGCCAAAAGAATATATTCGTCTGTCACTGAATTGGCAAGATAGGCTGTTTTTTCGGTTTTTCCATCGCCAGAAGATAAAACGGCATCTATCAATTTCCTAAATTGAGTAGAGTAGTAGTTTAAATTATTACTGTCTTGCAACCTATAATAGCATTCTGAAATTATACTTAGTGTTTCTAAATCTGTAGGGTTTTCTTTTAAAATGCTTTCTGCGATTTCTAAGGCAGTTTTGTAATCTTCTTTTTTGAAATTTTCTCTTATTTCGTTACTTTTCTTAATATCTACTGAAGAAGCTTTGCCATAGTACAAATGTCTTGCTTCTATGCTGTCTAATTGGCTTGGAAGGCCTTTGTATTTGGTGAGAATTTTTTCTAAATAAAAGTCTGAAGAAGGATTAGAAATGTTCTTTTTAATTTCTTCGAGGTTTACATTTTGAGAAAATGTTGATATAGCGAAAAGGAATAGAGCAATTAATGTGAAGTTTTTTTTCATGAGAATTCATTATCTTCTCTCAAAAATATAAAATTAAAATGAATCTTGAGTTTTCAAATAAAAAAACTCCTGAAAAAATCAGGAGTTTTATGTTTAAATTCTAATCTACTTTATTATAGAGAAGCAGAGTGAATTAATAAGTCTGTTAATTTGTTAGAATAACCCCACTCGTTGTCATACCAAGAAACTAATTTAACGAAAGTTGGAGATAACATGATACCAGCATCTTTATCAAAGATAGAAGTTCTAGCATCAGATACGAAATCTTGAGAAACTACTAAATCTTCAGTATAACCAAGGATTCCTTTTAATTCTCCTTCAGAAGCGGCTTTAATAGCAGCAGCAATTTCGTCATAAGAAGTTGGTTTTTCTAATCTTACAGTTAAATCTACTACAGAAACGTCAGCAGTAGGTACTCTGAAAGACATACCAGTTAATTTTCCGTTTAATGAAGGGATTACTTTTCCTACCGCTTTAGCAGCACCAGTAGAAGAAGGGATAATGTTAGTAAGAGCAGCTCTACCACCTCTCCAGTCTTTTAAAGATGGACCATCTACAGTTTTTTGAGTAGCTGTAGTAGCGTGTACAGTTGTCATAAGACCTTCAAGAATTCCGAAGTTATCGTGAACTACTTTTGCTAAAGGAGCAAGACAGTTAGTAGTACAAGAAGCGTTAGAGAAGATTTTTACATCATCAGTAAGAGTAGTGTGGTTTACACCCATTACAAACATAGGAGTATCATCTTTAGAAGGAGCAGAAAGGATTACTTTTTTTGCACCAGCGTTGATGTGAGCCTGAGCAGTATCTTTAGATAAGAAAAGACCAGTAGATTCTACGATATATTCAGCACCTATTTCGTTCCATTTTAGGTTGTTAGGGTCTCTTTCTGCAGTTACACGGATAGTTTTACCATTTACTACTAAATTATTTCCTTCTACAGAAACTTCTCCTTTGAATTTTCCGTGTACTGAGTCATATTTTAGCATATACGCCATATATTCTGCATCGATAAGGTCATTGATTCCTACTACTTCGATGTTTTCTCTCTCAGTCATTGCTCTGAAAACTAAACGACCAATTCTCCCGAATCCGTTGATTCCTACTTTAATTGTTGACATATTTTTTTGTTTTTAAATTTTAGTTAATACTATTATTTTTTCTTAAAACTTACATTGCTAGAACTTCTGAAATCTGCAGTAAGTCTTGGTTTATTTCGTTGTGTTTTCTAATGGCATCTTCTATTGGTGTGAAAACCAAATCGTTAGATCTCATTCCTGCCATTACATTGGTAAGTCCTTTCATTAGACCAATTACAGCTCCATATCCTAGTCTGCTTGCCAAAACTCTGTCTGCACAACTTGGTGCGCCACCTCTTTGGATGTGTCCTAAGATAGATACTCTAATATCATAATCTGGGAATTTTTCTTTGGTTTTCTTAGCCAGATCATAAGTAGAAGCCAATTGTTCTCCTTCAGCAACGATTACAATACTAGATGTTTTTCCTCTTTTTTGAGCTTTTTCGAAAGTTTCAAACATTTCATTTAAACTGTCTTTTTGCTCAGGGATTAAAATATCTAAAGCACCAGTTGCAATTCCACTATTAAGAGCAATAAAACCAGCGTCTCTTCCCATTACCTCTACAAAGAATACTCTACTGTGAGATGTTGCGGTATCTCTAATTTTATCTATGGCGTCCATTGCAGTATTTAATGCAGTGTCATAACCAATTGTAAAATCTGTTCCGAAGATATCATTGTCTATAGTACCAGGTACTCCTATTACTTTTACACCAAATTCTTCACTGAATTTTAGAGCTCCTGTAAAAGTACCATCTCCACCTATACATACTAATGCATCAATGTTATTTGCTATACATTGATCATAAGCTTTTTTTCGTCCTTCTTCTGTTCTGAATTCTGCAGAACGTGCCGAACGTAAAATGGTGCCACCAAGGTTAATGATATTGCTTACCGAACGAGGTCCCATTTTTGTAATGTTTCCTTCAATAAGCCCAGTATATCCTCCTCGTATTCCCACACATTCTATCTTATGGAAATGGGCTGTCCTTACTACTGCTCTAATCGCCGCATTCATCCCTGGCGCGTCGCCGCCAGATGTTAGTACCCCGATTTTTTTCAACGTTGTATTACCCATAATGTTTTTTTTTGACACGCAAAGTTACAAAATATAAAGACATGTGAATTATGTTTTTGGTCATATTTAATGTTACATTAATAACAAAATATTTCATAGATTTGCACAGAATGAAAAAAACAGTGGTAAAATATAGAGGATTAGTATCTACACTTTTGACGTGTATTTACATATTTTCTGTATTACTTTCTGGATATTTTCATACGCACAGTAATAATTTTTCTAGCACCGAATTAAGTTTTAAAGCAGATTCTAATGCTGCTAAAGCTTCTTCTATAGCTGGTGCAGATAATTGTTATACTCTACATGCCTCTCAGGTTTTAATAGGAGATTTACATCAGATTTTTGATTTTGAAATTACCAAATCTATATTTACAAAAGAGTATAGTTTTGTACAGTATTTTTCTTATTCTAAAGCGGTCATTAGATTTTTTTCTTTAAGAGCTCCGCCATTTTTTATTTAGAATTTCAAGTATTTTTTGCGAAGCTAATTTTTTAGTTTTCGTGGTTTATTTTGTTTATTTATTTAAACATCAATAGTTGTTTTTAACTGTTTTTTGTTGATTTTTTTTTCAACGAAAAAGGTTAATGACATTTAATTCTAATTAAAATATCAAAAATGTTAATCAAAAAAATATGTTTTTTTGTTGCAATAGTTTTTGCAACACCAATGTTGTTTTCTCAATATAAATTATCGGGTATTGTTAAGGATAAAGATACTCAAGAGCCTGTGAAAAATGCGGTTGTCTATTTTTCGGATTTGAAAAAGAATGCTACAACAGACCAAAATGGTAATTATACTTTTCAAAATTTAAAATCTGGGAAATATTTATTAGAAATTTCGAGTAATGATTACAGTACTTTGTTGGTTTCTGTGGAAGTGAAGAATGATAGTATTGCTAATTTCGAATTGCAAAAATCTGCCAAAGAAATTGCTGAGGTGGTTGTAACGGCGGTTTCTAGAGCTTCGGAGTTGAAAAAAATTCCTGTAGTTATTACTTCTTTGGATAGAAATCAAATCAATAAAAATTCTTCTACTAATATTATAGATGGTTTGAAAAACGTGCCAGGAGTTAATCAAATTACAACGGGAGCTGCTATTTCTAAGCCAATAATTAGAGGTTTGGGCTATAACAGAGTAATTACTTTGGTTGACGGAATAAGACAAGAAGGTCAGCAATGGGGAGACGAACACGGCATTGAAATTGACGATTTTTCTGTAGGAAAAGTAGAAATTGTAAAAGGGCCAGGAAGTTTAATGTATGGTTCAGACGGTATTGCAGGTGTTCTTAATTTTATTTCTCCCAAAAATCCTTCCGAAGGAAAGATAGAAAATCAATTTACTACCAATTATCAATCTAATAATAATCTCATTGCCAACTCTTTTTCTAATTCGGGAAACAAAAATGGATTTGTTTGGCAAGGCAGAATTACCAATAAAATGGCTGGTAATTATGAAAATAAATACGATGGTAAAGTGTACAACTCTGGTTTTAAAGAAAATGATGGAAATTTAATGTTAGGAGTTAATAAAAGTTGGGGACATTCTTACTTTAATTTTAGTACTTATAATTCTACTTTAGGAATTGTAGAAGGCGAAAGAGATGCAGACGGAAACTTTACTTACATCAACAGAAATGGAGATGATGTTACTGCTTCTGATGCAGATTATAGAGGTTACAAAATTGGGTTTCCGCATCAGAAAATTAATCATTTAAGATTTACTTCTAATAATTATTTCTTATTGAAAAACGGAACAATTAATGCAGATTTTGCTTTCCAAAATAATAGAAGAAGAGAATTTGGAGATGCAACCAATCCAGATGATACAGAATTGTATTTTGATTTGAATACTTTTAATTATAATGTGAGATATAATTTAAAAGAATCTAGAAATTGGGAAACATCTTTCGGGATTGGCGGTATGCAACAATCTAATACCAATAAAGGTTTAGAAGCATTAATTCCAGATTATGATTTCTTCGATATTGGAGCTTTCGTTTACACTCAGAAAAAATTTAGTGATAAATTTACATTAGCTGGAGGATTAAGATTTGACAATAGAAATGTAGATTCTAAGGAAATGTTAGAAGATGGAGATGTGAAGTTTTCTAAATTTAATAAAAATTACAGCGGCATTTCCGGGAGTTTAGGTCTATCTTATCAGTTAGATTCAAAATCTACACTTAAAGTAAATCTTTCAAGAGGTTTTAGAGCGCCAAATATTGCAGAATTGGCTTCTAATGGAGTTCACGAAGGTACTTTTAGATACGAAATTGGTGATGAGAATTTGAAATCTGAAACCAGTCATCAAATTGATGTGGCATATTTTCTAAATTCAGACCATATTACTTTTGAGTTTACGCCGTTTATTAATTTTATCTCGAATTACATTTTCACCGAAAAATTACAAGATGCCAACGGAAATGACATCATTATAGACCCAAGTGACCCAGTTCCTGCTTTTAAATTTACACAAGGAAATGCGCAACTTTTTGGTGGTGAGGTTTTCATAGACGTGCATCCGCATCCGCTAGATTGGTTGCATATAGAAAACTCTTTCTCTTACGTTAGAGCTACACAAAACAATCGTCCTGAAAATGAGAAGTTTTTACCTTTTATTCCGGCTCCAAAATATCGTGGAGAAATAAAAACTCAATTCAAAAACGTTAATGATACGTTTTCAGGATTTTATGCGAAATTTGCAGTAGATCATTATTTTAAGCAAAATAATGTTTACAGTGCTTTTGATACAGAAACCGCTACGCCTTCTTATACCTTATTAAGTGTTGGGATTGGCGCAGATATTAAAGCTTTTGGCAAAAAAGATTTCTTCAATTTATTCATCAGTGGAGAAAATCTTGCCAATGTTGCGTATCAAAATCATTTGAGCCGTCTAAAATATGCTCCCGAAAATATGGCTACAGGTAGAGTGGGTGTTTTCAATATGGGTAGAAATATAAGCGCAAAATTGGTGATGAATTTTTAAAATATTCTACTGTTTAATTTGCCAATTAATATTTAATAAAATGCTTCACTGTAAAAAGTGGAGTATTTTTTTGAGCTAAAGAACTTAGTAATTATTGCTAATCAATAAGTTTTAATGAAAATAATTCTAAAAATAATAGCAAAAATTTTGCAGTTCTTGAAATTATCATTACTTTTGCAGCCACAAAATGAGATGTAATATATGTTAATAATTCCAGTAAAAGACGGAGAGTCTATCGACAGAGCACTTAAAAAGTACAAAAGAAAATTTGACAAAACAGGTGTTGTTAGAGCTTTAAGATCAAGACAGCAATTTATTAAGCCTTCAGTAACTTTAAGACAGGCTAAATTAAAAGCAGCTCATAAACAAAGAGAATTGAGCAAAGAAGAACAAGCTTAATTTTTCTTCTTAAACAATATTATAATCACTTTTCAAATTACTATATTTGGAAAGTGATTTTTTGTTTTTATACCCGAACTAAATTAGCGTTATGGTAGATAAATTTTTAGATTATATTAAAATAGAAAAACGCTATTCTGAGCATACACTTACCAGCTACAAAAAAGATTTAGAAGATTTTTTGTCTTTTGTGATGGAAACAGAAGGTTCTCAAAATTTGGTAAAGGTTGATAAAAAAGTAATTCGGAATTTTCTGGTTCATCTAACGGAAAATAATTTTCAAAAACGCAGCATCAATAGAAAACTCTCTACACTTAGAAGTTTTTACCACTATTTACTCAAAATAGGAGAAATAAAGGTTTCGCCTTTAGAATCTGTTTCTTCGCTTAAATTTTACCCCGAAAAACAAATTCCTATATCTGAAGAGGAAATGAATGATTTGTCTGAAATTTTGGCACAAGACGAAGAACATTTGTTAGAAAAAACAATTATTGAGACACTTTATCAAACAGGGATGAGAAAAGCGGAACTTTGTAATCTTTTATATGAAAATATAAGCTTCTCTACCAATGAGATAAAGGTAAAAGGGAAGGGTAATAAGGAAAGAATCATCCCAATTTCTACTCATTTGGCAGAATTTTTGAATGAATACAAACTCCTAAGAAAACCAAAGCCAGAGTATGAAATTTA
This sequence comes from Cloacibacterium sp., assembly GCF_047601505.1. Lineage (GTDB taxonomy): Bacteria > Bacteroidota > Bacteroidia > Flavobacteriales > Weeksellaceae > Cloacibacterium. Next base: position 3,453,369 of record NZ_JASGJD010000001.1, on the reverse strand, counting down.
TTTTTTCATTCAAGCTAATGGAAAAAAACTCACAGAAAAATTTGTGTACTCAGTGGTAAATCGTTATCTTAGTATTGTAACTTCTAAGAAGAAAAAAAGCCCGCATATATTGAGGCACAGCTTTGCAACGCATGTTCTCAATCACGGTGCCGAAATTTCTAAGGTTAAGAAGTTGCTCGGTCATTCTAGTTTAGCTTCTACGCAAGTTTACACGAATGGCAATATTGAACAATTAAAAAAAGTGTTTAACCAAGCTCATCCAAGAGCTAATAGAGAAGATTAGAAATTTTAGTTTCTGCTTTTCTAAATTAAAAAAAAATGTTAGCGTTATGAAAATTACAGTTCAAGCAATGGGTCTAACTCCACATGCACCACTAGAAGAGTATTTAGAAAAAAAATTAAGTAAATTAGACACTTTTTATGACAAAATACACGATTGTCAAGTCTTCCTAAAAGTAGAGAATACGTCTGCAAAAGAAAATAAAACCGCCGAAGTGAAATTGGCAGTTCCGGGAGATGATATTGTTGTAAAGAAAACTTCGGCAAGTTTTGAGGAAAGTTTAGACCAATGCTACGATACAGCTAAAAAGCTGCTAATCAAGAAAAAAGAATTAGCATAAAAAAATAATTAAAATTTTTTTCAAAAAAGTTTGTGGATTTCAAAAAAAACGTTCTATATTTGCACTCGCAAAAAGGGAACAACCTTACTGCAAAAAGAAAAGAGTTCTTTTGAAATCTCAAATTTGCCTCCATAGCTCAGTTGGCCAGAGCACGTGATTTGTAATCTCGGGGTCGTGGGTTCGAATCCCTCTGGAGGCTCTTTAAATTTATAAAAAACAAGCGGGGAGATTCCAGAGTGGCCAAATGGATCAGACTGTAACTCTGCTGTCTTACGACTTCGCAGGTTCGAATCCTGCTCTCCCCACTTTTTATAAATTTATTTTGCAGGTTTAAAAATATTTTATAAATTTGCACACCGTTTACCAACAATAATTTGTAAACACAAATTGCGGAAGTAGCTCAGTTGGTAGAGCGTCAGCCTTCCAAGCTGAATGTCGCGGGTTCGACCCCCGTCTTCCGCTCAATAAAAATCACATTCCAATTTTTCGGTATGTGATTTTTTTTTCCAAGCCGACTTAGCTCAGGGGTAGAGCGCTTCCTTGGTAAGGAAGAGGTCGTGAGTTCAAATCTCATAGTTGGCTCAATAAGTCTCTCAAAATTTTTGGGAGACTTTTTTATTTCTTAAATTCGTCTTGTAAATAATTTAAATTATGAAAATCCTTTTATTGGAAGATGATTTGATACTTTCTGCCGAACTTGGTAAATTTCTAGAAAATAATAATTACGAATGCAAACGCGTATATGATGGAGATATTTTTCTTAGGGAAATTAGAGCCAATCAATACGACTTTTATCTTTTAGATATTAATGTGCCAAAAATTAACGGATTAGATGTTTGCGAAAATATTAGAACTCAAGACCAAGATACTCCTATTATAATGATTTCGGCCTATGGTGATATTTCAGACAAAAAAGATGCTTTTAGCAGATTGGCGGATGATTATTTGGTAAAACCTTTTCAGTTTGAAGAGTTATTAATGAGAATGGAAGCATTAAAGAGAAGGAAAAGTCTCACAGAAGTTCCTTCGGAAATTATTAAAATTGAAGATTTGATTATTGATAAGACTGAGCAAAAAGTTTCCAGAGCTGGTAAAGAGATTAATCTTACAGTAAAAGAATACCAGCTTTTGTTATTGTTGGCAGAATCTCCGGGTAGGATTTTTTCTAAACAGCAAATTTCCGAATTAGTTTGGGATATTAATTTTTCTACCAACACCAATACTATAGAAGTTTATATTAATTTTTTGAGGAAAAAGGTAGATAAAGAATTTAATTCTAAATTAATTCATACGCGCCCAGGATTTGGGTATTATATTAAATCTGAATACTAATTACTCTTTATGAATTTAAAGACCAGAATTGCGCTTAATTTAAGCATCGCTTTTTCTATAGTAATAGGAATTGTGATGACGGTAATCTATATTTCTTTTGCAAATTTTAGAAAAACAGAATTTAAAGAAAACCTAGAGCACAGTGCAATAATTACAGCCAATTATATTTCTAAACTTTCTGCCAAAGAATTGAATGACGAAGATAAAACGGTAGATAGTATTAATAATAATGAAGAAGATTTTCTAACAAAAGAAAAAATATTGGTCTTTAGCGGAGATAAAAATTTAGTTTTTTCTAATGTTTTTGATGAAAAACTTGTCTGGAATAAATCTTATCTCAGTACACTAGATAAGCAACCTAAAATTTTCTGGACAGATGAGAACCACGAAAACATAGGTTTTAAAACAAAGATTAAAGGAATGTATTTCTACATTCTTACTTCTGCAGAAGATGTAAATGGAAATGCAAAACTCAATTTCTTGAAACTGGTTTTGGTTTCTATTTTTTTTATAAGTTTAGCCTTTATTTGGGTTTTTAGTTTCTTTTTTATGAAAAAGCAATTAAAACCTTTAGACGATTTTAAAGATAAAATTGCAGATATTACTTCTCATCAATTAACCATTCAGTTGCCAGAACAAAAATCAGATAACGAAATAAATGTTCTAATAAAAGCATTTAATACAATGATGAAAAGGCTTAATGAAGCTTTTTTGGCGCAAAAAGAATTTACCACTAGTGCATCTCACGAAATTAAAACTCCACTTACCAGAATGTCTTTTCAGTTAGAAAATTTATCTAATCTCACAAAAGAAGAGGGTGCAAAAGAATATATAACGTCTATTAAAAACGAAGTTTATCAACTTTCGGATACTGTTAATTCTCTTTTGGTGCTTTCAAAAGTAGAAGAAGGAAAAGATATACATTTTGAAAAAGTGAGAATGGATGAGGTGGTTTTTGATGCATTTGCCAAAGTGAAAAAGAGTTTTCATGATTTTGAAATGGATTTTGAAATTAGAGAACAAGAACAGGAAGGAGATTTAACCGTAAATGGTATAAAATCTTTGTTAGAAATTGTTTTTGTTAATCTTTTTAAAAATGTTTGTCTGTATTCTTATGAACCTAAAGCAAAAGTTGAAATTTCTGAAACTTTGCAAAATATAGAAGTTACAATTACCAACGAAGGCGAAGTCATTTCTGCCGAAGAAGCTGCAAAAATTTTTGAAGCATTCAGAAGAGGTAAAAATTCTCAAAATATTTCTGGTTCAGGATTAGGTCTTAGGATATCAAAAAGAATTATGGATTTTCATCACGCCGAAATTTCTTATTCGTCTAATAATAAGAACAATATCTTTCATTTATCTTTTTCTATATAATTTTTTAAGTTCTTTTTAATTTTATTTAAAGAGGATTTTAATCTTCAAAGTTCATTTTTGCCTTAAATAAGAAAAAAATGACACTTAAAATTTTGGCTTTACTCCTCGGAAGCTGCACTCCTCTTTGTGCACAAAAAAGTATGAGCTTGAAAGAATGCGAACAGGTTTTTAGGAGTAACAACCTACAACTATTAGCAGAACAGTATAATATTTCGCAAGCAGATGCGGATATTATTCAGGCAAAAATTTGGGACTTACCAGAAATTTCTTTTACAGGAAATGCATATAATCCCGATGATAAAAAAACTTTTGATGTCCTCCACTCTAAAGATGTAGAAATTCAGCAACTTTTTGTGCTAGGAGGAAAAAGGAAAAAAGAAGTAGATTTTGCAAAAACAAATAAAGAACTTGCAAAACTGCAGTACAATCAATTAGCGGTAGATCTTCTGTCTCAGCTCAAAGAAACGTATTATTCTCTTTATTATGACGGAAGAAAACTTCTGAGGATAGATAATCAGCTTAGTTTTCTCAATGATTTATTGCAAGCGTATAAAATTCAGACTTCAAAAGGAAACATTTCCTTAAAAGATGAAGTGCGTTTGCAAACTTTGATTTTGAGTCTTAATAAAGACCGAATAGAAATTACAAATAGCATTCTTGCTTCTCAAAATTCACTTAAAATTCTAACAGGAATTAATGAAGAAATTATTCCAGAATGGAGTGTTTCTGAAGCCAAAGAAGTTCTAGAAAATGCTCCGCTTATTTCGTTAGAAGATTTACAAAAGAAAGCCGAAGAAAATAATGCAGATTATCAATTTGCATTAAAAACTATTGAAAGTAATAAAGCATATCATACTTGGCAAAAATCTTTTAATACGCCAGATTTAACGGCAGGTTTACAGTACAGTCAATCTGGTGGAGCTTTTAAAAACGAACTTAATTTTACATTGGGAATCCCAATTCCGCTTTGGAAACAAAATAAAGGCAACGTTCAGAAAGCTCAATATATTACAGAGCAAAGTCAAAAAAATGCAGAATTCAAAAAGAATGAACTCTATAATCAGGTAAATCTGGCGTATCAAACTTGGGAAAACCAATATACTCAGTTTAGAAATATTAATCAGACAGATTTAGATAATCTAGAATCTGTTTATAAAGGGATGCAGGATAATTTCAGAAAAGGGAATGTGTCTCTTATAGAATTTACAGATTTTTCAGACAGTTACAACGAAAGCGTTTTACAAATGAATGAAATGAAAAAGCAAATTATGATTTCTGCAGAAGAAATTAATCGTTTAACTCAAACTCAAATTTTTAAATCATGAAAAAAAATATAAAAAACATAGGAATTGTATTGCTTGTAATGTTGGCGTTAACAAGTTGCAACAAAGAAAAAACTGAAGATAAGGAACCTATACAGAAAGGCTTTGTTATCAGCAATGAAATGATGAAAAACACAACCGTTGTAGATGTTCAGGATGATTATGTAGAAGACGAAATGAGTTTTTTTGGGAAGATTTCGGCAGATAAAAATCAATATATAGACATTTATCCGTTGGTTGGTGGTAATGTAATGTCTGTAAATGTAGAATTAGGAGATTATGTACACGCAGGACAAATTATGGCAACAATTCGTTCTACCGAATTGGCAGGATTTCAAAAAGATTTGAGCGATGCCAGAAACGAAGTAGCTGTTGCAGAAAATAATTTACGAGTAGCACAGGATTTATACGCAGGGAAACTCAATACCGAAAAAGATGTTTTAGAAGCTAAAAGTCTTTTGCAAAAAGCCAAAGATGAGCTTAGAAGAAGCCAATCTGTAAGTCAGGTTTATAATGTTAAAAACGGCAGTATATATAATGTTATAGCTCCTATTTCGGGTTATGTTGTTCAGAAAAACATTAATAAAGATATGCAATTGAGAAGCGATAGAAGTGAAAATATATTCGATGTAGCTAATACTAAAAATGTATGGGCAATTGTAAATATCAACGAAAGCGATATTAGTAAGGTTTCGCTCGGCATGAAAGCAAAAGTTTACACTTTAGCAGATCCTTCTACAGTTTTTACAGGGAAAATAGATAAAATTTTTAAAATTATAGACCCCGAAACTAATGCAATGCAAGCAAGGGTAGTTTTAGAAAATGCTTCAGGGCAATTAATCCCAGAAAGTAAGGCTACAATAAAGGTTTTGAAAACTGAAAATAAAAAAGCATTGTCTATCCCGAAACAAGCTTTAATTTTTGATGATAACAGGTATTTTGTGGTTATTTTTAAATCTCAAAGCGATGTAAAAGTACAAGAAGTAAGAATCCTTAAAGAAACTGGCGAAAAGGCTTACATTTCTGATGGTTTGCAAAATGATGATAAAGTGGTAACGGCTAATCAATTATTAATTTATAGAGCATTAACCGAATAATAAATACTACGGAATAAAAATCTATAGAGTTAAAAATCATTTATCAAATGAACGTATGAATAAATTTATTAAAAATATAATCGCATTTTCGCTCAAAAACAAGGCTTTTACTTTTTTCTGGGTCGGAATTTTAGCAATAGCAGGATTCGTTAGCTTTAAAAATATGCCAATTGATGCATTTCCAGATGTTACCAATACTCAGATTGTAATTATTACACAATGGAATGGAAGAAGTGCCGAAGAAGTAGAACGTTTTGTAACTACTCCAATTGAACTTTCTATGAGTTCTGTGCAGAAAAAAACTTCGGTAAGAAGCACCACGATGTTTGGTTTGTCTATCATTAAAATTATTTTTGATGACGGAGTAGATGATATGTTTGCGAGAATACAAGTGAATAATCAGCTTAGAACAGTTTCTCTTCCCGAAGGTGCTGAACCAGATGTACAACCTCCTTACGGCCCCACTGGAGAAATTTACAGATATATTCTTAAAAGTCCTGAAAAAGATTCCAGAGAACTACTTACAATACAAAATTGGGTGGTAGATCGTGCTTTAAGAGGTATTCCTGGAGTTGCTGATATAAATGTTTTTGGTGGACAAGATAAAATTTTTGAATTAAGCATTGATCCTAGAAAATTAGATACTTATGATCTTACTACTTCAGAAGTATATGATGCGATTTCTAGAAGTAATCTAAACGTTGGAGGAGATGTGATTGAAAAAAACGGACAGTCTTATGTCGTTAGAGGAATTGGATTACTGAAATCTATTCAGGATATTGAAAATGTTGTCATAAAGAATGATAATGGAAATCCTGTCTTGGTAAAAAGTGTAGCCAATGTTCACGAAGGTTCTATGCCTAGAGTGGGGCAAGCAGCTTATAACAATGGAAAAGATGATGTAGAAGGAATTGTAGTAATGAGAAAAGGCGAAAATCCTGATGAAGTAATTAAACTGGTTAAAGCGAAGATTGAAGAACTCAATACCAAAATTTTACCTAAAGATGTAAAACTGGTAACTTTCTACAACAGAGAAACATTGATGAATTATACTACCAATACCGTAATGCATAACCTTTTAGAGGGAATAATTTTGGTAACTGTTGTAGTTTTTCTGTTCATGGCAGATTGGCGTACTACAGTTATTGTTTCAATCATCATTCCTCTATCGTTGTTGTTTGCATTTCTATGTCTTAGAATTGCAGGCATGAGTGCAAATCTGTTGTCGCTTGGAGCGGTAGATTTTGGGATAATTATTGATGGAGCAGTGGTAATGGTAGAAGGAGTTTTTGTAATGCTAGACCAAAAAGCTCATAAATATGGAACGGAACGGTTTAATAAATTGGCAAAAGCTGGTTGGATAAAAAATACCGGAACAGGACTTGGTAAAGCTATTTTCTTCTCTAAAATGATAATTATTACTTCTCTGCTTCCTATTTTTGCATTTCAAAAAGTTGAAGGCAAAATGTTCTCACCTTTGGCATTTACGCTAGGTTTTGCGTTGATGGGAGCTTTAATTTTTACTTTAACTTTAGTGCCGGTTCTCAGTCATATTTTATTGAATAAAAATGTGAAAGAAAAACATAATGTTTTTGTCATCTTTTGGGAGAAATTAGTTGCCAAAGGTTTTAATTTCACTTTCAGAAATAAAAAAATGAGTCTTATTGTAGCGCTTTCAATCTTGGGAGTTACATTGTTTTCGTCTAAATTTTTAGGGACAGAATTTTTGCCACAACTTAATGAAGGTTCGCTTTGGATAACAGCAGAAATGCCAATGAGCACAAGTCTTAATCAAAGTTTAAAGACGGCAGATAAGCTAAAGCACGAGATTATGAGTTTTTCCGAAGTTACAGATGTAATTGCTCAAACCGGAAGAAGTAATGACGGTACAGACCCAAATGGTTTCGGATTTGTACAGTTTGCAGTGAATTTGAAACCAAAAGAAGATTGGTCTCGAAAAATTTCTATGGAAGAGTTAATAGATGAAATGGATAAAAAATTGAAGCAATATCAAGGGATTACTTATAATTATTCTCAACCTATTTCTGATAATGTTGCCGAAGCTGTTGCAGGTTTTAAAGCTGAAAACGGAGTAAAAATCTACGGAGATAATCTCAACACGCTAGACAAATATGCAAAACATGTTTTAGCTGCAATCAAATATGTGCCAGGGGTTAAGGAGCCTGGAATTATAAAAAATATTGGACAGCCAGAAGTAAGTGTAGTGTTAGATAGAGATAAAATGGCAATGTATAATGTATCTCTTAATGATGCTCAATCGGTTTTAGAAACAGCCTTTGGAGGGAAAACAGCTTCAACTTTGTATGAAGGAGAAAGAAAGTTTGACATAAGAATTAGGTACGAGCAAGATTATCGTAAAGACGAAAACGATTTGGCAAGATTAATGGTTCCTACTCAAGATGAAACATTAATTCCTTTAAAGGAAATAAGTGAAATTCATCAAGAAAATGGCGCCGCATTTATCTACCGAGACGGAATAAAACGTTACATAGGAATTAAATTTTCTATTAGAGATAGAGATTTGGGAAGTACAATTGCAGAAGCTCAAAAAAAGGTTGATAAAATAAAACTTCCAGATGGTTATTCTTTCGGCTGGACAGGGCAATTCGAAAACCAGCAAAGAGCAACAAAACGTTTAGGACAAGTGGTTCCGGTAAGTTTACTAGGGATCTTTCTTCTGCTTTTTATCCTTTTTGGTAACATAAAAGATTCTCTTTTGGTATTAGCTAATGTGCCTTTTGCCCTTATCGGAGGAATCATAGCATTGCATCTTACAGGGATGAATTTTGGAATTTCGGCAGGTGTAGGTTTCATTGCATTATTTGGAATTTGTATTCAAAACGGAGTTATCTTGCTTTCAGAGTTTCATCACAATATAAAATCGGGAATGGATGTTGCAAAAGCTATTTTTGAAGGAGTAAAAGTGAGAACTCGCCCTGTGGTAATGACGGCACTAATGGCGTCTATTGGTCTTTTGCCAGCAGCTATCTCTACAGGAATTGGTTCGGAATCTCAGAAACCTTTAGCAATAGTAATTATTGGAGGTTTGGTTACAGCTACAGTTTTAACATTGTTGATATTCCCAATTATTTTTTGGATTTTTAATAAAGCAAATAAAAGGTTAGTAAGCTAACAGTGCATGTTTAGGCGTTATTTTAATAGTTTTTGTTAAACTTACTTAAATAGTGATTTAAAGTTTTTTATACTAAAATAAATTGCTAAATTTGTACCCTCAAAAAAACAAAAATATTAAATAGTAAATATCTTGAAGATGAATATTAAAACTTTTTTCAATAAAAAGGTTTTGGTATTCAAAAAATCACTATATTTGCGCACTGAAAATTTCAATAGTTAATAAATTTAAATATTAAAATCATGGCAAAGGAAACGTTTAATCGTAACAAACCACACTTAAACATTGGTACTATTGGTCACGTTGACCATGGTAAAACTACCCTTACTGCTGCTATTACAAAAGTATTAGCTGAGAAAGGTTTAGCTGAAATGAAAGACTTCTCTGCAATTGACTCTGCTCCAGAAGAAAAAGAAAGAGGTATCACTATCAATACTGCTCACGTAGAGTACGAAACAGAAAACAGACACTACGCTCACGTAGACTGTCCTGGTCACGCCGACTATGTAAAAAACATGGTAACTGGTGCTGCTCAAATGGATGGAGCTATCTTGGTAGTAGCTGCTACTGATGGTCCAATGCCACAAACTAGAGAGCACATCCTACTTTGCCGTCAGGTAAATGTACCAAGAATCGTTGTTTTCATGAACAAAGTTGACATGGTAGATGATGCTGAGTTATTAGAATTAGTAGAATTAGAAGTAAGAGATTTATTATCTTCTTACGAATATGATGGAGATAACTCTCCAGTTATCCAAGGTTCAGCTCTTGGTGCGCTTAACGGTGAACCAAAATGGGTTGCAACTGTAGAAGAATTAATGGCTGCTGTTGATAGCTGGATTGAACAACCAGTTAGAGATCAAGATAAGCCTTTCTTGATGCCAATTGAAGACGTATTCTCTATTACAGGTAGAGGTACTGTAGCAACTGGTAGAATTGAATCAGGTGTTATCAATACAGGTGATCCAGTAGATATCGTAGGTATGGGTGAAGAAAAATTAACTTCAACTGTAACTGGGGTAGAGATGTTCAGAAAAATCCTTGATAGAGGTGAAGCTGGTGATAACGTAGGATTACTACTTAGAGGTATCGAAAAAACTGATATCAGAAGAGGTATGGTTATCGCTAAAGCTGGTTCTGTAACTCCACACAAAAAGTTCAAAGCTGAGGTTTATGTACTTTCTAAAGAAGAAGGTGGTAGACACACTCCATTCCACAACAAATATCGTCCTCAGTTCTATGTAAGAACTACAGACGTTACAGGTGAAATCTTCTTACCAGACGGTGTAGAAATGGTAATGCCTGGTGATAACTTAACTATCACTGTAGAATTGTTACAACCAATCGCTCTTAACGTAGGTCTTAGATTTGCAATCAGAGAAGGAGGTAGAACAGTAGGTGCTGGTCAGGTTACTGAAATCTTAGACTAATCATTTAGATTAAAAATAATTAAAAGCTTTCCGCAAGGAAACTTGCGGAGGCTTTTTTAAACTACGGGCATCGTCCAATGGTAGGATACCGGTCTCCAAAACCGTTGATCAGGGTTCGAATCCTTGTGCCCGTGCAAATAAAAATTATGAACGCACTATTTAATTTCATCAAAGATTCTTATTCAGAATTTAGATACAAAGTAGAATGGCCAAAATGGGCAGATTTGCAATCCTCTACAGTTGTAGTTGCGATAGGAACGATTATTTTAGCATTGTTCACTTTTGGTGTAGATTCATTATTTAGTACTGCTATTAAAAATATATTAGCAATATTTATCGGTTTTTTTAATTAAAATAATTTTCCATGAGCGATTTAAAGTGGTATGTGTTGAAAGCTGTAAGTGGCCAGGAAAATAAAGTAAAGGCCTACATCGAAAGCGAAATCAAAAGATTAAACTACGATGCTTACGTTACTCAAGTTGTAATTCCTATGGAAAAAGTAATACAACTTAGAAACGGTAAAAAAGTACCAAAAGAAAAACCTTTTTACCCTGGTTATTTAATGGTAGAGGCTAATCTTATTGGTGAAGTTCCTCACGTGATTAAGAATATTCCAGGTGTAATTTCTTTTTTAAGTTTAACTAAAGGAGGTGAGCCTGTTCCTATGCGTAAGTCTGAAGTAAACAGAATGCTAGGTAAAATGGATGAACTTTCAGAATTTGCTGTGGAAACAAGTATTCCTTATATTGTGGGAGAAAGTGTAAAAGTTATAGATGGACCATTCAACGGATTTAATGGTACTATTGAAAAAATACACGAAGACAAAAAGAAAATTGAAGTTTCTGTGATGATTTTCGGTAGAAAAACTCCTATGGAACTTTCTTACATGCAGGTTGAAAAATTGTAAAATTTAATCAATATTATATCTAAAAGCTACTCAAGACTGAGTAGCTTTTTTTGTGGATAACTATTTTTTAATACGTCATGTTTTGTCGTGTTATGTTGCTAATTTTACCATCTGATTTTTGTTTTCGTTTCATCATTATAAAACCTTGTTTTATGTTTGCTTTATTAGATTGTAACAATTTTTTTGTAAGCTGCGAACGCGCTTTAAATCCAGCTTTGGAGAATAAGCCGGTGGTTGTTCTTTCTAATAATGATGGTTGTGTTGTCTCTAGAAGTAACGAGGCAAAGAATCTCGGTGTGCTTATGGGAGCTCCTGTTTTTAAATACAGAGATTTGTTTAATTTACATCAAGTGGAATGTTTTTCGGCAAAATTCGAATATTATAATTTCAAAAGTCAACAGGTTTCTGCTATTGCCAGGCAATATTCTCCTAACTATGAAATTTATAGTATAGATGAGCTTTTTTTAGATTTTCATGGGTTTAAATATTTTGATTTAGAAGAATATTCTCAAAACATTAAGCAAAGAATTCTCTTAGAAACCAATATACCAGTAAGCATTGGTATTGCGCCTACTAAAACTTTGGCAAAACTCGCCAACAGAATTGCTAAAAAATATCCAGAAAAACTAAATGGAGTTTATATTTTAGATTCTCCTGATAAAATTGAAAAAGCTTTAAAATGGTTAGACATAGAAGATGTTTGGGGAATTGGTAGAAGGCTAAGAGTTAAAATGCGTGATTATGGAGTGAGTAAAGCTTTTGATTTGTTTCAAAAACCCGAAATTTGGATAAGAAAAATGATGGGAATTAATGGCGTCAGAATGCTTAACGAGCTGAAAGGTATAAAACAACTAGAACTAGATACGCCCGCAAAAAAACAATCTATTGCTACCACCAGAAGTTTTATGGATATGATTTCGGATAAGGAAATTTTGCGAGAAAGAATAGAAACTTTTTCGTTTTCGTGTGCAGAAAAACTTAGGAAACAAGCCAGTTGTTGCAAGATGATTACCGTTTTTGTGCGAACCAACAGGTTTAGAAAAGATTTGCCAGAATACAGAAATGGGTTATCCTTAGTTTTGCCAAATCCTAGCAGCTCTTCTATTGTTTTGACAAAGGCTGCTAACGTAATTTTTGATGCAATTTATAAAGAAGGTTTTCAATATAAAAAAGCGGGAGTTATAGTTTCAGATTTTGTTCCTGAGGATGAAAGGTTGATTAATCTTTTTGAAAAAGATGTGGAAGAAAAACATCTTCCTATTATGAAAACGATGGATTTTCTCAACAAAAAATACGGAAAAGACAAGATTAGACTCGCCTCACAAAACGGAAATCCTACCTACGAAAGAAAATTGCTTTCTGCCGAATACGAAGAATTTCTGAAAAGCAATACTTTACCTGAAGCTAATTTCAGGTTTCATTAGAGATTTTTTGTAGTTTTATAAAATGAAATTTAGTCACGGATTGCAAATCCGCGATATTGGGGTTTTACTAAATTCAAGTTAATAATAATGAGAAAGTTAAAAATATTTTTTGTTATAATTGTTATATTCAACATAAGTTGTCATAATTTGTCAAATGACGAGAATAAGCAAGTTTCAAATACGGTAAAAAAGTACTTTAATAGTGTTAAAAATAGCGATTTTGAAGAATATAAAAATCTTTTTATGAACAATGTCAATACGGGGGATAAACAATACGTATATTCTTATTTAGCTAGAAATTATGATAAAATGAATTCTAGAAAAATTCTTTTAAATGAGCCAGAAGTAAAAGATACTATTATGGAATTTAGTAGTAAACACAAGTATGTTAAATATGATTTTACCAATCAAAAAAATGAAACGTTAACCATAACTTTATTCTTTTTTAGTGAAAATGGATATGATAAAATTACTAGAGAAGAAATAATTGGGAACATGCCGAAGTGGGAAAAGTAAATTATTGCAAACCACTCTCCGAAGTTTGTAACTTGAGAGCAGATAAATCATAAGTCAACTTTCAATAAGTTGACTTTTTTATTTCAAAGAAAAATCAAATTCTTTCTAAAAATCAAAACATTATCTATTGTATATTCAGAAAATATTCTTATTTTTGCACCCTGAAAAGTAGATTCACTAGGTGAGAAAGTGTAATCTACTGATTTATAAATGCTTCCACATTCATAAATTTAAAAATTTTCAAAAAAACAAAAAATGGCTAAAAAAGTCTTTAAAATGGTGAAACTCCAAGTGAAAGGTGGCGCTGCTAACCCTTCACCACCAGTTGGTCCTGCATTGGGTTCTGCTGGTGTTAACATTATGGAGTTTTGTAAACAATTTAATGGAAGAACGCAAGATAAGCCAGGACAAATTTTACCAGTATTAATTACAGTTTACGAAGATAAATCTTTCGAATTTGTAATTAAAACTCCACCAGCTGCTGTTCAATTAATGGAAGCTGCTAAGGTAAAAGGTGGTTCTGGAGAACCAAACAGAGTAAAAGTTGGTTCTGTAACTTGGGAACAAGTGAAAAAGATCGCAGAAGATAAAATGGCAGATCTTAACTGTTTTACTATGGATTCAGCATTGAGCATGGTAGCAGGAACTGCTAGATCTATGGGATTAAGAGTAACAGGAACTAAACCGTCTAACGCTTAAAACTTATTGAAATGGCAAAATTAACAAAAAAGCAAAAAGAAGTTGCAAGCAAAGTAGAAAAAAACAAGGTATATAGCCTAGAAGAAGCTTCTGCATTAGTGAAAGAATTAAACTATGCTAAGTTTGATGCTTCTGTAGACCTTGCAGTTAGATTAGGGGTAGATCCTAGAAAAGCAAACCAAATGGTAAGAGGTGTAGTATCTCTACCTCACGGAACTGGTAAAGATGTAAGAGTTTTAGCTCTTGTAACTCCAGATAAAGAAGCAGAAGCTAAAGAAGCAGGTGCTGATTTTGTAGGTTTAGACGAATACTTACAAAAAATTAAAGAAGGTTGGACAGATGTTGACGTTATCGTTACTATGCCAGCAGTTATGGGTAAATTAGGTCCATTAGGAAGAATTTTAGGGCCTAGAGGTCTTATGCCAAACCCAAAATCTGGTACTGTAACTATGGAAGTAGGTAAAGCTGTTTCAGAAGTGAAATCTGGTAAAATTGATTTCAAAGTAGATAAATATGGTATTATCCACGCTGGTATTGGTAAAGTTTCTTTTGATGCTGATAAATTAAAAGAAAATGCTGCTGAATTAATTCAAACATTAATGAAGTTAAAACCAACTGCAGCTAAAGGTACTTACGTAAAATCTATTTACCTTTCTTCTACAATGAGTCCTGGGATTGCAATTGATACTAAATCTGTAAACTAAAATCTGAAAGACAATGACAAAAGAAGAAAAAGTATTAGTAATACAAGAGATAAAAGAATTGTTACAAGACGCTAAAGTTGTTTATGTAGCAAATCTTGAAGGATTGAATGCCGCTCAAACTTCAGATTTTAGAAGACAAGCATTTAAAAACGATATTAAGCTTAAAGTAGTAAAAAATACTTTGCTACAAAAAGCAATGGAGCAAATTGAAGGTGTAGATTATTCTGAAATGTTCCCTACTTTTAAAGGAAACACTGCAGTAATGATTGCAGAAACTGCTAACGCTCCTGCTAAATTAATCCAAGGTTTCAGAAAAAAAGAAGCTGTACCAGCTCTTAAATCTGCTTACTTACAAGAAACTTTCTATGTAGGTGACGAAAACCTAGATGCATTAGCAAACATTAAGTCTAGAGAAGAAATGATTGGAGAAATCATCGGATTACTTCAGTCTCCAATCCAAAGATTGATTTCTGCTTTAGAAAACAAAGAAGAAGCTAAAGGTGCTAAAGCTGAAGAAACTTCAGAAGTAGTAGCAGAAGCTCCTGCAACAGAAGAAACTCCTGAAGCTCCAGCAGCGGAAGGTGAAGCTCCTGCAGCAGAATAATAACAAAAATTTGTTTGCTGAAGGTAGAGTACCGAAAGCAACACCGAGTAAAAGACACTCAAAAAAAATAACATAAATCGTTCAACAATTTAAACATTAATACAATGTCAGATTTAAAAAATTTAGCTGAAACGCTAGTAAACTTAACTGTAAAAGACGTAAACGAACTTGCTGCAATCCTTAAGGATGAGTATGGAATTGAACCTGCTGCTGCTGCTGTAGTTGTAGCTGCTGGTGCTGGTGCTGAAGCTGCTGAAGAAAAAACTGAATTCGACGTAATCCTTAAATCAGCTGGTGCTTCTAAATTAGCTATCGTTAAATTAGTAAAAGATTTAACAGGTGCAGGTCTTAAAGAAGCTAAAGATATGGTAGATGGTGCTCCAACTGCTATTAAAGAAGGTGCTTCTAAAGACGAAGCTGAAGCTCTTAAAAAACAATTAGAAGAAGCTGGTGCAGAAGTAGAATTAAAATAATCTATTTACACCACATAAGACTTAGACCTTCCCAGTATTGGGTAGGTCTATGTCTATTTTTAGAGTTAAACTTTTTTAAAAATTTAACTTGTTGATTTTCAGTTATTTGAAAATTTTAAATTCAAAAAAGAAAAAAATATTTTGCACTACGCTGTGAAAAGATATACCAGCGTTGCAGTTAGAAATGGAGGAAGATAAATGCGAAAGTAGGAAGTTAAACATCAGACATCTAGCATCAAACATCCAACATTTTTGATATTTTTTAAAATAAAGTAAAATATTTTTTAACCCCAATTTTCTTACCATTTTATGAGTAAAACAAAAGCTATCACAAGCACTCAGGAAAATCAAAGAATTAATTTTTCGTCTGCAAAAGGTAGTGTAGTAGCTCCAGATTTCTTAGACATCCAAGTACAGTCTTTCAAAGAATTCTTCCAGCTAGATACGCTTCCAGAAGCCAGAGTGAGCGAAGGTCTTTACAAGACTTTTCAAGAAAATTTCCCTATCACAGACTCTAGAAACCAATTCGTATTAGAATTTCTAGATTATTTGGTAGATTCTCCTCGTTATTCTATTGACGAATGCGTGGAAAGAGGACTTACGTATTCAGTTCCTCTAAAAGCAAGACTTAAATTATACTGTACAGATCCAGAGCACGAAGATTTCCAGACTGTAATTCAAGATGTATATTTAGGTCCAGTTCCTTACATGACGCCTTCTGGGTCTTTCATCATCAATGGTGCTGAGAGAGTTGTTGTAACACAGTTGCACAGATCACCAGGTGTGTTCTTCGGACAAACTTATCATGCTAACGGAACTAAATTGTACTATTCAAGAATTATCCCTTTCAAAGGTTCTTGGATGGAATTTACTACGGATATCAATAACGTAATGTATGCGTATATTGACCGTAAAAAGAAATTACCACTTACTACTTTGCTTAGAGCAATTGGTTATGAATCTGATAAAGAAATTCTTCAGATTTTCGACCTTGCAGAAGAAGTAAAAGTTTCTAAAGCAAATCTTAAAAAAGTTCAAGGTAGAACTTTGGCAGCTAGAGTATTGAATACATGGTTCGAAGATTTCGTAGATGAAGATACAGGTGAGGTAGTTTCTATCGAAAGAAATGAAATTATTCTTGATAGAGAAACGATTCTTGAAAAAGAACATTTAGACCTTATTCTTGATGCTGGTGTTAAGTCTATCTTAATCCACAATGAGAATAGTGGTGAGTTTACTATCATTCAAAATACATTACAAAAAGACCCTACAAACTCCGAAAAAGAGGCTGTAGAGTATATCTATCGTCAGTTGCGTAATGCAGATCCACCAGATGAAGAAACTGCAAGAGGAATTATTGAAAAACTATTCTTCTCTGAGCAAAGATATTCTCTTGGTGAAGTAGGACGTTACAGATTAAACAAAAAATTAGGTCTTAATATCCCTACAACTACAGAAGTTCTTACCAAAGAAGATATTATCTCTATCGTAAGACACTTAATAGAATTAGCTAATTCTAAAACAGAAGTAGATGATATTGACCACCTTTCTAATAGAAGAATTAAAACTGTTGGTGAGCAATTAGCAGGACAATTCGGTGTAGGTCTTTCTAGAATTGCGAGAACAATTAAAGAAAGAATGAACGTTAGAGATAACGAAATCTTTACACCACTAGATTTGGTTAATGCTAAAACGTTAACATCAGTAATCAACTCATTCTTTGGTACCAACCAGCTTTCTCAGTTTATGGACCAAACCAACCCATTGTCTGAAATCACTCACAAGAGAAGATTATCTGCACTAGGGCCTGGTGGTTTATCAAGAGAAAGAGCAGGTTTCGAGGTAAGAGACGTTCACCATACTCACTACGGTAGAATTTGTCCGATTGAAACTCCGGAAGGACCAAACATCGGTTTGATTTCTTCTTTAGGATGTTATGCAAAAATTAACAATTTAGGTTTCATTGAAACTCCATATAGAAAAGTAGAAGCTGGTAAAATAGATTTCTCTGCTGCTCCAATTTACTTAAATGCTGAAGATGAAGAAGGTAAAGTAATTGCTCAGGCAAACGTAGATTTAGCAGATGATGGAACTTTCAATACAGAGAGAGTTATTGCTCGTCTTGATGGTGACTATCCTGTAGTTACTCCAACTGAAGTAGAATTATTAGATATTGCACCAAACCAGATTGCTGGTATTTCTGCATCTTTAATTCCTTTCTTAGAGCATGATGATGCGAACCGTGCATTGATGGGATCTAACATGATGCGTCAGGCTGTTCCATTGTTAAAACCAGAAGCTCCAGTTGTAGGTACAGGTTTAGAAAAACAAGTGGCTACAGACTCTAGAATTTTAATCAATGCTGATGGAAATGGTACTGTAGAATATGTAGATGCTGATAAAATCGTTATTAAATACGAAAGAAGCGAAGACGAAGATTTAGTACAATTCGAGTCTGCTATTAAAACCTATAATCTTACTAAATTTAGAAAAACCAACCAATCTACTACCATTACTCTTAGACCAAACGTAAGAGTAGGAGATTACGTAGTAAAAGGACAAGTACTTTGCGACGGGTATGCTACCGAAAAAGGAGAATTAGCTCTTGGTAGAAACTTAGTAGTAGCGTTCATGCCTTGGAAAGGGTATAACTTTGAGGATGCAATCGTAATCAACGAAAAAGTAGTAAGAGAAGACTGGTTTACTTCTATCCACGTAGATGAGTATTCATTAGAAGTAAGAGATACTAAACTAGGTATGGAAGAACTTACTGCAGATATTCCAAACGTTTCTGAAGAAGCTACCAAAGACTTAGACGAAAACGGTATGATTAGAATTGGTGCAGAAGTGAAGCCTGGTGATATCCTTATCGGGAAAATTACTCCAAAAGGTGAATCTGATCCTACTCCAGAAGAAAAACTTCTTAGAGCAATCTTTGGTGATAAAGCTGGTGATGTAAAAGATGCTTCATTAAAAGCAGATTCTTCATTAAGAGGTGTTGTTATCAACAAAAAATTATTCTCAAGAAATATTAAAGATAAGAAGAAGAGAACAGAAGAGAAACTAAAACTTGAAGAAATCGAAAACAGATACAAATCTCAATTCGACGAATTAAGAAATACACTTCTTGAAAAACTAAACACTCTAGTAAACGGTAAAACTTCTCAAGGAGTTAATAACGACTTAGAAGAAGAAATTATCCCTAAAGGTGCTAAGTTTACGCTTAAACTTCTTCAGTCTGTGGAAGATTACGTTAACGTAAGCGGTTCAGATTGGACTGTAGATGCAGACAAAAATGATTTAATTAAACAATTAATTCATAATTATAAAATTAAATACAATGATATTCAAGGAGTTAAAAACCGTGAGAAATATGCAGTTTCTATCGGTGATGAGCTTCCTGCAGGTATCATTAAACTAGCTAAAGTTTACATCGCTAAAAAACGTAAATTAAACGTTGGAGATAAGATGGCAGGTCGTCACGGTAACAAAGGTATCGTGTCTAGAATCGTAAGAGAAGAAGATATGCCATTCTTAGAAGACGGGACACCAGTAGATATCGTATTGAATCCACTTGGGGTACCTTCTCGTATGAACATCGGACAGATTTACGAAACTGTTTTAGGATGGGCTGGTAAAAAATTAGGATTAAAATTCGCTACTCCTATCTTTGATGGAGCAAGCTTAGAACAAATTACTGAATACACCGAAAAAGCAGGTCTTCCTATCTACGGAAACACTTACTTATACGATGGTGGTACTGGTGAAAGATTTAGTCAGCCAGCTACAGTGGGAGTAATTTATATGTTGAAACTAGGTCACATGGTAGATGATAAGATGCACGCACGTTCTATCGGTCCTTATTCATTAATTACTCAACAGCCATTAGGAGGTAAAGCACAATTTGGTGGTCAGAGATTTGGAGAGATGGAGGTTTGGGCTCTAGAAGCATTCGGAGCATCTAACATCTTAAGAGAGATCTTAACCGTGAAGTCTGATGACGTGATTGGTAGAGCGAAAACATACGAAGCAATTGCTAAAGGAGAATCTATGCCAGAACCTGGTATCCCAGAATCTTTCAACGTATTGTTACACGAATTACAAGGTCTTGGTCTTGATATAAGATTGGAAGAGTAATCCTCAATTTTTTTTAATTTTTATTTGAACAAATTATGTCAAAAAATAAATCAAGTAGATTTAGTAAAATCACCATCGGTTTAGCTTCTCCCGAAATCATTCTTCAAGAATCAAAAGGGGAAGTTTTAAAACCAGAAACGATTAACTATAGAACTCACAAACCAGAAAGAGATGGTTTATTCTGCGAGAAAATCTTCGGCCCTGTAAAGGATTACGAATGTGCTTGTGGAAAATATAAGAGAATTCGTTACAAAGGTATCGTTTGCGACCGTTGTGGGGTAGAAGTTACTGAGAAAAAAGTACGTAGAGAGAGAATTGGGCACATCAATTTGGTAGTTCCTGTTGCTCACATCTGGTATTTCCGTTCACTTCCAAACAAAATTGGTTACCTTTTAGGTTTACCTTCTAAAAAATTAGATATGATTATTTACTACGAAAGATACGTAGTAATTCAACAAGGTATTGCTAAAAAAGCAGACGGTTCTGATTTTGAAGAAAAAGAATTCCTTACAGAAGAAGAATATCTAGATATTTTAGAAACTCTTCCTATTGAAAACCAATATTTAGAAGATTCAGACCCTAATAAGTTTGTAGCTAAAATGGGTGCTGAAGCGGTAGAAGAATTATTAAAAAGAATAGACCTAGATGCTCTTTCTTTTGATCTTCGTCACAAAGCTCACAACGAATCTTCTAAACAAAGAAGAACTGAAGCATTAAAAAGATTAAATGTTGTAGAAGCGCTTAGAGGTGCTAATACAAGAATGATTAACCGCCCAGAATGGATGGTAATGCGTGTTCTTCCTGTTATACCACCAGAATTGAGACCATTAGTTCCACTAGATGGTGGTAGATTTGCTACATCAGATTTAAATGATTTATACAGAAGAGTTATCATTAGAAACAACCGTCTAAAGAGACTTCTTGAGATTAAAGCTCCAGAAGTAATCCTTAGAAATGAGAAGCGTATGCTTCAGGAAGCGGTAGATTCTTTATTCGATAACACTAGAAAATCTTCTGCTGTAAAATCTGAATCTAACAGACCATTGAAATCTCTTTCAGATTCATTGAAAGGTAAACAAGGTCGTTTCCGTCAAAACTTATTAGGAAAAAGGGTAGATTACTCTGCGCGTTCGGTAATTGTTGTAGGGCCTAGCCTTCAATTACACGAATGTGGTCTTCCAAAAGATATGGCGGCAGAACTTTACAAACCATTTATCATTAGAAAACTAATAGAAAGAGGTATTGTAAAAACTGTAAAATCTGCTAAAAGAATTATCGATAGAAAAGAGCCTGTAGTTTATGATATTCTAGAAAACGTGATGAAAGGTCACCCAGTTTTATTAAACAGGGCACCTACCCTTCACAGATTGGGTATCCAAGCATTCCAGCCTAAAATGATCGAAGGTAAAGCTATCCAACTTCACCCATTGGTAACAACGGCATTCAACGCCGATTTCGATGGTGACCAGATGGCGGTACACTTACCATTAGGGCCAGAAGCAATTCTAGAAGCTCAATTATTAATGCTAGGTTCTCAAAATATCTTGAACCCTGCAAATGGTTCTCCTATCACGGTACCTTCTCAGGACATGGTTTTGGGTCTTTATTTTATGACCAAAGAAGCTAGTTCTACAGAAGACCACAAAATTTTAGGAGAAGGTTTAGTATTCTATTCTCCTGAAGAAGCAGAAATTGCTTACGCAGAAGGTAGAGCTTCTCTTAATGCGAAAGTAAGATGTAGATTACCTCACAAAACTGAAGAAGGAAACATCATTATTAAACTACAAGAAACAACAGTTGGTAGAATTTTATTCAACCAAATTGTACCTAAACAAGTAGGATATATTAATGAATTATTGACTAAAAAATCATTAAGAAACGTAATTGGTAAAATCTTAGGAGATACAGATTTCCCAACTACAGTGAAGTTCCTTGATGATATGAAAAACCTAGGTTATATGAACGCTTTCAAAGGCGGTCTATCTTTCTCTCTTGCTGATATTGTAGTACCGGCAGAAAAGAAAAAAATGATTTCTCAAGCTATTGAAACAGTAGACGAAATCAAAGGAAACTATAACATGGGTCTTATTACAGATACAGAACGTTATAACCAAGTTATCGACGTTTGGACGAATACCAACGCTAGTCTTACCGAGATGATTATGAGCAGAATGAAGAGCGACCAAGGTGGTTTCAACTCTGTATATATGATGCTAGATTCTGGTGCAAGGGGTTCTAAGGAACAGATTCGTCAGTTATCTGGTATGAGAGGTTTGATGGCAAAACCACAAAAAGCAGGTGCTTCTGGAGCTGAGATTATCGAAAACCCAATTATTGCAAACTTCAAAGAAGGTTTATCAATTTTGGAATACTTTATCTCTACCCACGGTGCTCGTAAAGGTCTTGCGGATACCGCTCTTAAAACTGCGGATGCTGGTTATCTTACAAGAAGATTGGTAGACGTAGCTCAAGACGTTATTATTACAGAAGACGATTGTGGTACACTAAGAGGTACAGAAGTTTCTGCATTAAAGAAAAACGACGAGATTGTAGAAAAACTATCTGAAAGAGTTTTAGGTAGAGTTTCTCTTCACGATGTTTACGACCCTGAAACTGATGAAATTTTAGTAAATGCCGACGAAATCATCAACGAAGAATTGGCTAAAAAACTAGAAGCAGCTGGTATCGAAACCGTAGAAGTACGTTCGCCACTTACTTGTGAAGCTAAAAAAGGTATCTGTGCTAAATGTTACGGACGTAACCTTGCAACAGGTAAACCAATTCACATGGGTGAAGCTGTAGGTGTTATTGCTGCACAATCTATTGGTGAGCCAGGTACTCAGCTTACATTGAGAACCTTCCACCAAGGGGGTACAGCTGGTAACGTTTCAGAAAGTCCAACTATTGTTGCGAAAAGAGACGGTATCGTTGAAATGGACGAATTAAGAACCATTAAATCTGAAGACGAAAACGGTAACGAAGCAGATATTGTAATCTCTCGTTCTACAGAATTCCGTTTGGTAGCAGATAATGCGGCAAGAACTCCATTAATGGTAGCAAACGTTCCTTACGGTTCTTCGCTTTCTGTAAAACCTGGTGATAAAGTTGCTAAAGGTGATCTTATTGCAAAATGGGATCCTTATAACGCGGTTATCATTGCTGAAACAGCTGGTAAAGTAGAATACGAAGATATTATTCAAGGTATCTCTTTCCAATTAGAGATAGACGAACAAACTGGTTTCGAAGAAAAAGTAATTTCTGAATCTAGAAATAAAAAAGCAATTCCTACTCTTAAAGTGGTAGATTCTAAAGGTGTTGAGCAAAAAGCTTACAACTTACCAGTAGGAGCTCACTTAATGGTAAACGATGGAGAAAAAATTAAAGCGGGTAAAGTTTTAATCAAAATCCCAAGAAAATCTGCAAAAGCAGGGGATATCACCGGTGGTTTACCAAGAGTTACCGAATTGTTCGAGGCAAGAAATCCTTCTAACCCAGCAGTGGTTACAGAAATTGACGGTGTAGTTTCTTATGGTAAAATTAAGAGAGGTAACCGTGAATTGGTAGTAGAATCTAAAACAGGTGAGGTTAAAAAATATTTAGTAAAACTTTCTAACCAAATCTTAGTTCAAGAGAATGACTTTGTGAGAGCTGGTTCGCCACTTTCTGATGGTTCTGTTACTCCAGATGATATCTTAAGAATTAAAGGTCCAACTGCCGTACAAGAATATTTAGTAAACGAAATTCAAGAAGTTTACCGTTTACAAGGGGTAAAAATTGATGACAAGCATTTCGAAATCATCGTTAGACAAATGATGACGAAAGTAGAAATTGTAGATGGTGGTGATACCCAATTCTTAGAAGGTTCTTTAGAGCATAAATATGATTTCTTAGAAGAAAATAACAGAGTGTTCGGTTTGAAAGTTGTAGTAGAACCTGGAGATTCTAAAATCTTCAAAGCAGGTCAAATGATTACTGCAAGAGAACTTAGAGACGAAAATTCTAAATTGAAGAGAGAAGATCAACAATTAGTAGAAGTTCGTGAAGCACTTACAGCAACTGCAATGCCGGTATTACAAGGTATTACAAGAGCAGCGCTTCAAACTAAGTCGTTCATGTCTGCGGCATCTTTCCAAGAGACTACAAAAGTTCTAAACGAAGCAGCGGTGTCTGGTAAAGTAGATGAGCTAAACGGTCTTAAAGAAAATGTAATTGTAGGACATAGAATTCCTGCAGGTACAGGTCTTAAAGTTTACCAAAACGTAATCGTAGGTTCTAACAAAGAATTCGAAGATTTAAATTAATTATAAATAAGGTTTAGAATGCAGGTTTCTGTATTTTAAACCTTATTTTTGTAAAGCAATAAATTAATTTTTAACAACAAAATTTTATAACAATGGATAATAACCAAAACCAAGATCAAAACGTAAATATTCAATTAAACGAAATGGTAGCAGCTGGTGCATATTGCAACTTAGCTTTAGTAAACCACTCTCCATCTGAGTTTGTATTAGATTTCATCCAATTAATGCCAGGTGTACAACAAGCTCACGTAAGAAGCAGAGTAATTCTTGCTCCTCTTCATGCAAAAAGAGTTTTAGCTGCATTAGAGCAAAATATTCAAAATTATGAAGCTCAATTTGGAGAAATTAAAGAAGTAGAGCCTTTCGTATTAGGAACAGGTAATGCTCAGGCTTAATAATTAATAAAAATAAGCATATAGAAGAGGCTGTCTCCATATGGAGACAGCCTTTTTAATGCAAAAAATGGAAATTTTGAGCTTTCCTAATAGTTACAATTTTGTAATTTACTATTAGCCAAGTCAAAAATAGTCTTTAAAGATTACATTCCTAAACAAAATCTGCTTTTTTCTCCAAAATTGTTGGAGCTGATTGATGAAAAACATCCTGTAAAAGTAGTTTCAAGCATTATTGATAGCTTGGATATTTAAAATTTAATCAAAACCTAAAAATCTAGTGAAATATCTTGATATTACACGAAAATGCTTTTTAAAGTTTTGATTTATGACTATTTGAGCAATATCTATTCAAGTCGATAAAAGTAACGCAAAACATCGATAAGATTAATCACATTTTGAAGGATAAAAACACCTTCGAAAGTTCGTTAGAAACTGAATTAAGCCAAGAAAAACTAGCCGAATAATATAGATAAATGTAAAAAACAACAGGAAATTTTAAACTCTAGGAACTTAATTGAGTGATTTGGCGAAGCTAAACTCTCAGATAATATGCAGATTTCTACAAATAAATAATTTATTTTACATTTTTCGAATCGTTCAATAAACATTAGAATCTCATTTACAAGGTTTTGAAAAGCGTTATCATAAAGTTCCAAAAAAGCTTGTCTCCGATGTAGGTTATAGTTCTGAATAGAATTGTAATCTATTGAAAAATAATAAAATAGAAGTAAAAAATGACCTACTTTCCATTTCCCAAAATCTCTAAACAATGTCAAAAATTGCCTAAAACAAACTGCTTTTTATTTTTTTTACTTTATTTTTCAATATTTCTACAATTCTGAGATTTTAATAAAAAACGTAATAATTTTTCTTTTACAATTCAATACAAAAAAGACTGAGTCTCATTATATTTTCTTTTTTGATAAATTTCCTCATCTTCATATTCTTGCAGTTAATTTTATAAGGATACAAATAAACTGTTGTAGTATAGTTATAATATAGATAATACTAGTCAAAATAATCTAAAAACTCTTACTTCGAGCTTATAGAAAGCAAGAATAAAGCTATGTTTTATAAACAAATTTTAGTTGGTGTTTATGTAGTGAAAAAAGGAGACCTACTATAACAAGTTTACAACCTCGAAGCATATTGGTAATAAGACTAAAGCTACTTTTAAATTTTTTAACAGCATAAAAATCTCAGTCTAAAACACAAAAAGTAAGATTGTCTCAATTTCGAAATTTCATTTTAAATAGGATATTTGGAGATCTTATTATAGAGTGTTTTGTTGTTGAATTGATGGTAAAATTCTTAAAATACGCTTTTTGTAGTAGTGCATAAAATTCTATTAGTTGTAATTTTGCAATGAGAAAACACACAAAATGAGAAACAAATATTTTTTATCATTACACAGCAAAAGAAGTCTTCTATGCTAAGTTCAAAAACAGATTTCGAGATTAACAGGTCACTTTGTTGAGTCGATTTTTTCGTTGTAATTCAATTATTACCTTTTAGTTACTTAAATCGATTCAATTATTGAAAGTTTTTTAGGGAGATAACCCCGATGATTTTTTTATCAAATTAAAAAACTTTTAAATTATGAATTTTTATAATTATTTTCTTAAAAGATTCTGTTGTTTATTAATTTTTACATTATCTTTTTGTAGTCTTACTTATGCACAAATGGTTACTGATGGGAATACTTCCGGATGGGCTACTGCATTAAGTAATAATGCTATAAAAGCATTTGTACATGATAATAATAATACAAACGATGACTCTTTTACAGGAGGATCGGCAGATACTAAATTGGTAAGTACTTGGGCGTGGGTAAGTGGAAATACCAATGATAAAGGTGATATTACCAATACTGCAGCCGTTTTAATTGATGGTGTAATTTATTTTTGTGGCGATAGAACAGCCATAAATGGTGATGCTCAGATTGGTTTTTGGTTCTTTAAAAATGGAACAGCCAAAATGGCTAACGGAACCTTTGCTCCAGAACACTCAGATGGAGATTTATTAATCCTAAGTAATTTTACAAATGGTGGCGGAAAAGTTAACTTAAGAATTTTTTATTGGCGTTTTAATCCAGGTAATCAAAGTGGTTATCTAGAAGATGTTACAGCGCTTTATAATTCTAATGATACTTTTGCTTTTGTCAATTCTACCAATCAACCTACTCCAAGTTATCCAAATTGGACATATCAAGCAAAGAAAACAGGTAATGTAACGCCTCCAGTTAATGTATATCCGGCTGGTTCTTTCTTCGAAGGACAAATTAAATTATTGGGAAGCTATGCTCCTTGTTTTGCTAGTTTCTTAATGGAAACAAGAAATTCTCAGTCTGAAGACGCTTCTTTACAAGATTTAGCATATGGAGAATATAACGGAAAACCTAAAGCTCCAACAGTATCTTCTGCTACAAGATGTGGAGAAGGAGAGGTAACTTTATCGGCTCAATGTACCGGTGGTGATAATAGTTCTGTGAGATGGTACACTTCTGAAACAGGCGGAAATCCTATTTTTACAGGAGATTCTTATACGGTAAATCTTACTCAAACTACTACTTTCTATGTCTCCTGTTATAGAAGCGATGGCTTAAGTTGCGAAAGTGCCAGAGTACCAATTACGGCTACGATTAATCCTAAACCATTGGTGAGTTTGTCTTTTGATCCTATTAAATGTAATGGGGATAATACAACATTGGTTGCTAGTGTAAGTTCTGGTACAGCTCCTTATACTTATTTATGGAGCAATGGAGAAACTACACCTAGTATTTCTGTAAAAGCAGGTTCTTATAGTGTTACAGTTACTGATTCTAAAGGATGCTCTGCTACATCTGAAACTATAAATATTACAGAACCAAGTAAATTGATGATGGAAGTATCATTCACACCAATCTTATGTAACGGAGATCAATCCACAGTAACCGTAAGCGCAAGTGGAGGCACAGCACCGTACATAGGAACAGGCAGTTTCTCAGTATCTTCAGGAACTTATACTTACACTGTTAAAGATGCAAACGGTTGTGAAGTTTCCAAAGAAATCACAATTACAGAGCCAAGTAAATTGATGATGGAAGTATCGTTTACACCAATCTTATGTAACGGAGATCAATCCACAGTAACCGTAAGCGCAAGTGGAGGTACAGCACCATACACAGGAACAGGCAGTTTCTCAGTATCTGCAGGAACTTATACTTACACTGTTAAAGATGCAAACGGTTGTGAAGTTTCAAAAGAAATCACAATTACAGAACCAAGTAAATTGATGATGGAAGTATCGTTTACACCAATCTTATGTAACGGAGGTCAATCCACAGTAACCGTAAGCGCAAGTGGAGGCACAGCACCATACACAGGAACAGGCAGTTTCTCAGTATCTGCAGGAACTTATACTTACACTGTTAAAGACGCAAACGGTTGTGAAGTTTCAAAAGAAATCACAATTACTGAGCCAAGTAAATTGATGATGGAAGTATCGTTTACACCAATCTTATGTAACGGAGATAAATCCACAGTAACCGTAAGCGCAAGTGGAGGCACAGTACCATACACAGGAACAGGCAGTTTCTCAGTGTCTGCAGGAACTTATACTTACACTGTTAAAGACGCAAATGGTTGTGAAGTTTCCAAAGAAATCACAATTACAGAACCAAGTAAATTGATGATGGAAGTATCGTTTACACCAATCTTATGTAACGGAGGTCAATCCACAGTAACCGTAAGCGCAAGTGGAGGCACAGCACCGTACACAGGAACAGGCAGTTTCTCAGTATCTTCAGGAACTTATACTTACACTGTTAAAGATGCAAACGGTTGTGAAGTTTCAAAAGAAATCACAATTACAGAACCAAGTAAATTGATGATGGAAGTATCGTTTACACCAATCTTATGTAACGGAGGTCAATCCACAGTAACCGTAAGCGCAAGTGGAGGCACAGCACCATACACAGGAACAGGCAGTTTCTCAGTATCTGCAGGAACTTATACTTACACTGTTAAAGACGCAAACGGTTGTGAAGTTTCAAAAGAAATTACAATTACTGAACCTAGTAAATTAGAAGTTTCATGTTCTTCTGTTAATCCTAAGTGTAATGGCGATTTAGGAAGTATTACCGTAACAGCAAGTGGAGGCACGGCTCCATATACAGGAACCGGAACATTTAATGTAATGGCAGGAACTTATACTTATAAAGTTACTGATGCTAATGGTTGCTATGCAGAAACTACTTGTACTGTAACAGCTCCAGAAAAATTAGTAATAAAAGTAGAATACACTCCAATTCTTTGTAATGGAGGTAGTTCTAGTGTAACTGTAAGCGCAAGTGGAGGCACGGCTCCATATACAGGAACCGGAACATTTAATGTAATGGCTGGAACCTATACTTATAAAGTTACAGATGCAAATGGTTGTTCAGATTCTACTACAATTACAGTTAATCAACCTTCTGCATTATCACTTACAATTGTTACAGAAAAATTATTATGCTATGACGGAACTGTAAAAGTTACAGCTAATGCAAGCGGAGGAACTCCACCATACTCTTATCTATGGTCTAATGGAGCAACTACACAGGTTGTAAATTTGGGAGCAGGTAATTATACAGTTACAGTAACAGATGCTAATGGATGTACAATTTCTAAAAATGTAGAAGTTAAAACAGCTACTTGCGAAGGATTTACAACAGTAACTCAAGGTGGTTGGGGAGCTAAAGCTTCTGGCAAAAACTGGGGTGCTTATAGAGATGCTAATTTTGCAGCTGCATTCCCTACAGGTTTAGTGGTAGGAACAGTTTCTAGAAATTTAAGTCTCACTTCAGCAAAAGCAGTTGACGATTTCTTACCAAGCGGTTCTACACCTAGAGCATTAGATAAATCTTATGTAAATCCTGGACAAACCTATCAAAATGTATTTGCCGGACAAGTTGTAGCTCTTACCCTTAATGTAAGATTCGACGAATGGGATGCTAACTTCTCTTCTAATACAATTAAACTTGGTGATTTAATTGTAAATTCAGGAGCATTTGCAGGTTGGACAGTTTACCAAGTTCTTGCAGAAGCAAATAAAGTTCTTGCCGGCGAAGCTTCCATGTATTCGGCTAGCGAACTTAATGCTATTGCAGATGCTATCAATAATAATTACGATGGAGGTAAAGTAAATTTAGGCTTATTGTCTTGTCCATGTACTACAACAGCAAGCAAACAAATGGTTGCGCCTACTACGCAAGCAAAAGCAGCTCCAGAAGTAATTGTAAGCGACGAAGTGGTGTTGTATCCTAATCCTTCTTCTGGCGAATTTAACTTGAGATTTGATGCTAAAAAAGACAGTAAAGTTCTTGTTCAAATTTACAATGCACAAGGAAGTTTAATTGGAGACTACAGCAACAAAGTAGTGAGAAACGGTAACAAAGCTTCTCTATATATAAACAACCCTAACTTAGTAGCTGGTTTGTATCTTGTAAAAGTGAAAACTTCTACCACCGAAAGAACCATCAAGCTTCTAATTAGGAAATAAATCTAATTTTTAAAAATGGAAAGTCCCGCAGCAATGTGGGATTTTTTTTGTTGATGTTATTAAAATATTTATCGTAAAATATCACTATTTTCGCAGCATGATTTTCACAGAAGAAACCACACTAGAACATCTTTGCATCAATTATGTTGGAAACCAAACGCATCAGGAAGCTTTGGTGACTTCCGATACCGAAATTTTCTTAGAAGAAGAAATGAAAATGATGCTGAAAGATTATTTCCTTAAAAATTTTAAACCCGAAATATTTTTCGAGTTTTTCCATAGTTCTAATATTGAGAATAACGAAGTGTTTACCTACGTTTCAGAAATTTTTGAACGACCAGAATTGCTAGAAAACCAATCTAAAAAATTAGCAAAATTGCTTTACGAGCATTCTACCAATCCTAGAACTAAAGGCGGAGAATTCTACGTTTGCTATTTCAAAGATTTAATCGTAAAAGGCGAAAGATACGATGCTGTAGGACTTTTTAAATCTGAAAATAAAGATACTTTCCTTAAGGTTTCTCCAAAAAATGAAAACTTTGAACTCGAAACTTTACAAGGAATTAATCTGAATAAAGTAGATAAAGGTTGTATTATTTACAATACCAACAAAGAACAAGGTTACCTTATTTCTATTATCGACGGAACTTCTAGAGCGGAAACCAGTTATTGGATGGACGATTTCTTGCAAGTACACCAGCGCCAAGACGAATATTTCGAAACACAAGAAACGCTTACTCTTTACAAAGAATATATTACCAAGCAATTACCTCAAGAATTCGAAATTTCTAAAGCAGACCAAGTAGATTTACTAAATAAATCTTTGAGTTTTTTCAAAGAAAAGGAAGAATTTAAAATGGAAGAATTTGCTGGCGAGGTTTTAGCAGACGATGAGGTAATCCAAAGTTTTAATGCCTTCAAAACGCAATACGAAGACGAAAGAGATTATGTGTTGTCTGATGATTTTGCCATTAACGAAGCTGCGGTAAAGAAAAATGCTCGTTTGCTGAAAAGTATTATCAAACTTGATAAAAATTTTCATATTTACGTTCACGGAGACCGAAAAAAACTCCAACAAGGACAAGACGAAAACGGGAAATACTACATTCTCTATTTCGAAGAAGAAAATTAAAAATTACAATCTCTGTATGATAATTTAATTTTATATGTTCACGGTTCCCCTTCTGAAAGAGGGGTGGCTGAGCGAAGCGAAGTCGGGGTGTTAAAAAAAGCAAAAAGCCTTTCCATAAAATTTTGGAAAGGTTTTTTTATAATATGAGTGATGTTTAAATAAAATAATTAATAGGTTCTTCCGAAGGATATTTGTGTTTAATGGTAACTTGTCCTTTATGAAAAACTACAGAATTTGCAGGTAAATTCTCAGTAATCCATACGTTACCTCCAATAATAGAGCCTTCTCCAATGGTAGTTTCTCCGCCAAGAACCGTTGCATTGGCATAGATTACCACATTGTCTTCTATAGTTGGATGTCTTTTGGTATTGGCAATTTCTTTAGAAACAGAAAGTGCACCAAGAGTTACGCCTTGGTATAATTTTACAAAATTTCCAATGTTTGAAGTTTCACCAATTACAATCCCAGTTCCGTGGTCTATAAAAAATGGCGAACCAATTTCTGCGCCAGGATGTATGTCTATTCCGGTTTTGCTGTGTGCAAGTTCTGTCCAGATTCTTGGGATAATTGGGATATTTTTAAGGTATAATTCGTGGGCAAATCTATAAATTGCAGTGGCATAAAAACCAGGATAAGAAAAAGTAACTTCTTCTAAAGAACTAGCAGCAGGGTCGTTTTGTAATAAAAACTCTGCGTCTTTTTCTAAAGTAATATAAACCGAAGGAAATTTTTCAAAAAAATATTCAGCAGCATTAAAAGCTTCTTCAGGAGTGTCGAATACAGATTGTAGAATTTCTGTAAAATCTTTTTTGAAACCAATAAGCCTATTGTTTGTTTCGTTTTCGGAGCTGCATCTTTGCAATTCTAAGAAAAAAACAAATCTGAAAAAATCGTCAATAAATTTTTCTATTCTACTTTTGTTAAGGTCATATTTTCTGTTGGCGTATCCTTGGTGTAAGTGTTTCAAAAAAATACTCTTCATAAATTATAAATAAAATGCAAATTTAGCAATTGGTTTTAATTGACAATTGGTTTTAAGCAATTTTTAAATCTATTATAATTATTTATAAAATATTGTTAATAGAGATTTATTTCATGTTAATAAAATTGTTCAGTCCTCAAATATTCATTAAATTTGAGGTGCAAAATTTAAGGTTTTCTTTAATCTTAAATTTGATTCTTTTAATTAAAAAATTAACAAAAAAATTTTAAATATGAAAGTAACCGTAGTAGGCGCAGGTGCTGTAGGTGCTAGTTGCGCAGAGTATATCGCAATGAAAAACTTCTGTTCAGAAGTAGTTTTGGTAGACATTAAAGAAGGTTTCGCAGAAGGTAAAGCAATGGACTTGATGCAAACAGCTTCTCTTAATGGTTTTGATACTAAAATTACTGGTACTACAGGAGATTATAGCAAAACTGCTGGTTCTGATGTTGCTGTTATTACTTCTGGTATTCCAAGAAAACCAGGGATGACAAGAGAAGAATTAATTGGTATTAACGCTGGTATTGTAAAAAATGTAGCTGAAAACTTGGTGCAACATTCTCCAAATGTTATTATTATCGTAGTTTCTAACCCAATGGATACCATGGCTTATTTGGTACACAAAACTTCTGGTTTACCAAAAAACAGAGTAATTGGTATGGGAGGTGCTTTGGATTCTGCTAGATTTAAATACAGATTGGCTGAAGCTTTAGAGGCTCCAATTTCTGATGTAGATGGTATGGTAATCGCTGCACATAGTGATACAGGTATGCTTCCATTATTATCTAAAGCTACTAGAAATGGTATTCCTGTTACCAATTTCTTGTCAGAAGAACAACAAAGCTATGTTGTAGAAGAAACTAAAGTAGGTGGAGCTACTCTTACTAAATTATTAGGAACTTCTGCATGGTATGCACCTGGTGCTGCTGTATCTGTAATGGTACAAGCTATTGCTTGCGACCAAAAGAAAATGATTCCTTGTTCTTTAATGCTTGATGGTGAATACGGACAATCTGATATCTGCCTTGGTGTTCCTGCAATTATTGGAGCAAACGGTGTAGAAAAAATTGTAGAAATTGAACTTTCTGAAGCTGAAAAAGAAAAATTTGCTACTGCAGCTGCAGCTGTAAGAGATGTAAATGGAGATTTGAAATTCTAAAAATTTCTAAAAAATTAAATAAAGAACGCATCAAGCAATTGGTGCGTTTTTTATTTTTTAACATTATTTAAAACTTATTATACCATTCCTCCGAAACAAAACAATTAAATTTGCCCATACAACAAAAAATAAATTCTATGTTCAAAAAATTTACCATAATTGCAATTGCAGTTTTATCTATTGGTACTTTTAATGCTCAAAAATCCGAAGCACAAAAACATGTAAAACAAGTTCAAACCACAACTCAAAAACCAAAATTAGTAGTTGGTTTGGTGATAGACCAAATGCGTTGGGATTATCTTTACAGGTATCAATCTAAATATACAGATGGTGGTTTCAAAAGATTATTAAGTACAGGTTATTCATTTAATAATGTGATGATTCCTTACGTTCCTACTGTTACAGCATTAGGACACACTAGTGTTTATACAGGTTCTGTTCCTTCAATTCATGGTATTGCCGGAAATGATTGGACGGATAAATCAACTGGAAAAAACGTGTATTGTACTACAGATGTTACAGTTCAATCGGTTGGAACTACAAACGAAAAAGTAGGACAACACTCACCAAGAAATCTTTGGAGTTCTACCATTACAGACCAATTAGGTATTTCTACCAATTTTCGTTCAAAAGTAGTAGGTGTTTCTCTTAAAGACAGAGCATCTATTTTACCAGCGGGACATAATCCTACAGGAGCTTTTTGGTTTGACGATTCTTCTGGAGATTTCATTACAAGTACTTATTATATGAATGATTTGCCAACTTGGGTTAAAGATTTCAATGCTAAAAAAGTACCTTCAAATTTAGTAGCAAACGGTTGGAATACTTTACTTCCTATAGAACAATACACCGAAAGTACTCAAGATAATAGCGCTTGGGAAGGGCTTTTAGGAAGTGCAAAAACGCCAACTTTTCCATATAGTAATTTAGCCGCAGATTACGAAGCTAAAAAAGATAACATCAGATCTACTCCTTTCGGGAATACTTTAACCTTAAGATTTGCCGAAGCTGCAATCGATGGTTATCACATGGGAAGAAATGCAGATACAGATTTCTTGGCAATTAATATAGCTTCTACAGATTATGCGGGGCATAAATTTGGACCAAATTCTATTGAAGTTGAAGATGTTTATTTGAGATTAGACAGAGATTTAGCAGCGTTTTTCAAAATGTTAGATGCTAAAGTTGGTAAAGGAAAATATTTGGTTTTTTTAACCGCAGACCACGGTGCAGCACACGCTGAAGGTTATATGGAAGCTAATAAAATGGCAACAGGGTTTTTCGGGACAGATTTTGAAAAAACATTGAATACTAAACTGAAAGAAAAATTTGGCGAAGACAAAATGATTTGGGCAATAGACAATTACCAAGTTTATCTTAATAATAATTTAATTAAGGAAAAGAATTTAGACCGTGATAAAATTAAAGAAGAGGTAGTGAAAATTCTAAAAGAAGACCCTACAGTGCTATATGCTGTAGATTTAGACGAAGTAGCAGAAGCTAGCATTCCAGAACCTATTAAAACCAGAATTATCAATGGTTATAACTGGCAAAGAAGTGGAGATATTCAAGTAATTTCTCACGATGGAATGTTGCCTCCATATTCTAAAACAGGTACTACGCACAGCGTTTGGAATTCTTATGACTCTCATATTCCTCTTATTTTTATGGGAACAGGTGTTAAAAACGGACAAAGCAATAAGCCTCATTTTATGACAGATATTGCGCCAACTTTGGCTCAGTTTTTAAAAATTGAAAATCCAAGTGGTTGCATTGGCAATCCAATTACAGAAGTTTTAGAAAAGTAATTGATAAACTAAAAACGTGCAGCAATGCACGTTTTTTTATTTTCTGTATTTTAAAAAATTCCAAAATTTTCTCTTTTCGAGGTAATTTAGTTCGTTTTCTTTTGAGTATGC
Organism: Cloacibacterium sp.; assembly: GCF_047601505.1. GTDB lineage: Bacteria > Bacteroidota > Bacteroidia > Flavobacteriales > Weeksellaceae > Cloacibacterium. The sequence continues at coordinate 3,418,168 of NZ_JASGJD010000001.1, read as the reverse complement.
TTCTCTTTCGAAGCAGATGTTTCGATAAGCCAGATTTTTGTCTTTTAGCTTAAAGAACAAATAATAATACTCTAAAACATACCATATATAGAAAAATATTACTAAAAGTTCTAATTGCTGATGTATGTGTATTTTTTCGTGGTTCATTAATACTTTATTCGCCCTTAATTTTTTATCCCGAAGAATAATGAAAGGAAAAAGTGTAATTCCGTTAATTTTTGTTTTCTTTAAAAAACTAAGATACAGCACTATCATAAAACAAATATAGAATTTATACGTTATACTATTAAAGATTAGTTAAAAATTTTATTTGTATTTTTATGGAATGAAATTTGATACAGATTTAAAAGAAAATATAGATTTTTATTTCAACGAACAAGGCTATCGTGTTTTTACGGAAGCTTATCATTTAAAAAGAGGATATTGTTGCAAAAGTGGTTGCAAACATTGTCCTTATGGTTATGATAAAAAAACAGATACTTTCAAAAAAGATATTAAAAAACCAAATAAATCATAAAAAATGAAGAGATACTTTTTACTTTTAGCAGCATCAGTAGCGCTAGTAGTTACTTCATGTACTCCGTTTCAGGTAAAGACAGATTATGCACAAACGGCGCAATTTACAGATTATAAGACATATCAGTTTAGAGTAGATGACCTTAAAATTAATGATTTAGACAAAGACAGAGTTTTAAATGAAGTAGCCAAAAATCTACAATCTAAAGGTTTATCAGCTTCTCAAACTCCAGATTTAATAATTAATTTGAAAGCTTCTCATAAAAAAATTGAAGATATTAGAGACGACAGACCTTACGGAATGTGGGGTTGGGGAGGTCCTTACGGTTGGGGCTGGGGAATGAACAGAACTTGGACTTCCGAGTACAACAGAGGTTCTCTGGTGATAGATATTATTGATGCTAAAACTAATAAATTGGTTTGGCAAGGCATAGGAAGCGGTATTAATGTAGATTCTCCTAAGTCTAAACAAAAACAAATTCCAGCGATAGTAGCAGAAATGATGGCTAATTATCCGCCGGTGAAAAAATAAATTTTCTTTGAATTTTTACTTATAGTTTTAAAATTTCGGGGCAGCCAATGGTTGTCCCGAAGTTGCTTATACATAGTTTTTAAAAACTCTTAAAGAAATCTTAATACTCGTTAAAATCATTCCCTTTTAACATAAAATGCCTAATTTTGTAAAAATGAAGCTTTTAGAACATAAAATTCCAATTGTGGAAATTCCAATAAAAAGTAATGTAAAACTCTTCATCAAAAGAGAAGACCTTACGCATCCCGAAATTTCGGGCAATAAGTATTGGAAAATGTTTTTTAATGTTAAAAAATATTTGGAAAAAGAGGTTTCAGAAAGAAAAATAATCACTTTTGGAGGTGCTTTTTCTAATCATATTGCAGCAGCAGCAGCTCTTGGTAACGAATTCGGAATCGAAACACTTGGCATTATCAGAGGAAACGAATTAGAAAATACTTGGCAACAAAATCCAACGCTTTTTTCGGCACATCAAAACGGAATGTCTTTTAGATTTGTAACCAGAGAAATTTACAGAGACAAAGAAAAAATGATGAAAGAGCTTCAAGAAGAATTTCCAGAAGCACTGGTCGTTCCCGAAGGTGGTACCAACGAAAACGCGGTAGAAGGCATACAATATATGCTAAATGATGAAACTAAGGAATTTGATTATCTTTGCAGCGCTGTTGGTACAGGAGGAACGGTTTCTGGTATTGCTAAATTTGCAGCTTCTCATCAGAAAGTTTTAGGCTTCAAGGCGGTGAAAGACGAGTCTTTAGAAAGTAGAATTTCTAAACTTTCAGGAAAACAAAATTTCACACTTTTTGATGCTTCTGATGGTGGTTTTGGTAAAATAATAGATGAAAATGTACGTTTTATCAATAGTTTTTATCAGCAATTTGGCATCGTTTTAGAACCCGTTTACACAGGAAAAATGCTGAGGAAAATTTTTAAATTGATTAATGAAAACTATTTTCCAGAAAACAGCAAAATTTTAGTGTTTCATACCGGTGGTTTACAAGGAATAGATGGAGCAAACGAAATGCTGAAAAAGAAAAATAAGGAACTAATTAACATTTATTGAACCAAATAAGTTCTAGCAGTTAAAAAATAAATATGAAGAAATTTATTGTAATATTTTCAATTCTAATGATTTCAAATTTCCAAGCACAAGGTTGGAAAACAGAGGATCAATACATCCAAAAATTTGCAAAATATGCCGTAGAAGAGATGGAAAAATACAATATTCCGGCTTCTATTACATTAGCGCAAGGGCTTTTGGAAACTGGTGGCGGACAAAGTATTCTCGCGCAACAAGGCAACAATCATTTCGGAATAAAATGTAAAGAAGATTGGACGGGAAAAACCATGAAATACACCGATGATGCTCCCAATGAATGCTTCAGAGTATATGAAAATCCCAAAGATTCTTACGAAGATCATTCTAAATTTTTGGCAAATCGTCCTTATTACAAAGGTTTATTTCAATTAGATCCTAAGGATTATAAAGCTTGGGCTCATGGTCTTAAAAAAGCAGGATATGCCACCAATTCTCGCTATGCGTATATTTTGATAGATAAAATTGAAAAATATAAGCTTTTTGAATTTGATTTCATCAAAAAAGAGCAAGTTACTGAGAAGCTTTTAGCCATATATCCAGATTTATCAAAAGATAAAGATTTTTTGGCTAAAAATTTATCAATTCCAAAAGCAACTAAAGAGGATGCACCAAAAGTGGTAATTGATGCGCCGGAACCAGTGAAATTAACCAAAAATGAAGTTTTACTTTCTATTCTGATGAAAGCACATCCTAACGAAGCGCTTAAATATATTGTAATTCCTATAGAACCAGATTACGATGATGCTTCGGAAGTAAACTTGGAAGATATTTCTAAAAAATATGAAGTTTCTGTATCAAAACTAATTAAGTGGAACGAGCTTACTTCTAACAATTTAAAAGAAGGACAAATTTTATTTCTGGAAAAGAAAAATTCTTCCGGAACAGTGGATACTTACACTGCAGAAAAAGGAGATAATATGTACACTATTGCCCAGAAATTTGCTGTAAAATTAGACAAACTTTATGATAAAAACCGAATGAACTATGGTGATAAAGTAAAAGAAGGTCAAATTATTTATCTCAAAAACAGAAAGCCAAGAAGCTAATTAAATATCAATTTTCATTCATCAATTATGATTTACCAGAGAAGTTCAGCTTTATTTGAAGAAGCTTACAAATATATTCCAGGTGGTGTTAATTCTCCTGTTCGTGCTTTTAAATCTGTAGGAGGAGTTCCTATTTTTATGAAATCTGCAAAAGGTGCTTACCTTACCGATGCGGACGATAGAACGTATGTAGATTACATCAATTCTTGGGGACCTGCAATTTTAGGACATACTCATCCCGAAGTTTTAGAAGCTGTGAAATTACAGGCTGAAAAAGGTTTTTCCTTTGGAGCGCCAACAGAATTAGAAACCGAAATTGCGAAATTTATCATAGAAAATGTTCCGAATATAGACCAAATCAGAATGGTTTCTTCGGGTACGGAAGCTTGTATGAGCGCTATCAGATTGGCAAGAGGATACACAAATCGTGAAAAAACTATAAAATTTGAAGGTTGTTATCATGGTCATTCAGATTCATTTTTAATTAAAGCAGGAAGTGGTGCTGCTACTTTTGGGAATCCAAATTCTCCGGGAGTAACTTCTGGCACTGCAAAAGATACACTTTTAGCAAAATATAATGATATAGAGCAAGTTGAGGATTTATTCCGTCATAACCAAGGAGAAATTGCTGCGATTATTGTGGAACCCGTTGCTGGAAACATGGGTTGCGTTTTGCCAGAAAACAATTTTCTTCAAAATTTAAGAAAAATCTGTGATGAAAACGGGGCTTTATTGATTTTTGATGAAGTGATGACAGGTTTCCGTTTGGGTTTTGGCGGAGCGCAAGAACTTTTTAACATAAAAGCAGATATTGTGACTTACGGAAAAGTAATTGGCGGCGGAATGCCAGTTGGTGCTTTTGCTGCAAGAAACGAAATTATGAATAAACTTTCGCCAAGAGGAGATGTATATCAAGCAGGAACTTTAAGCGGAAATCCTCTTGCAATGAGAGCTGGACTTACAACGCTTCAACTCATCAAAAACAATCCTGATTTCTACGAAAAATTAAATAAAACTACAGAAACACTCGATTTTGAAATTGGTAAAATCCTAAATTCTAAGGGAATTGCCCATAAAATCAACAGAAAAGGTAGTATGATGAGCGTTTTCTTCCATACAAATAGAGTTTCTAATTTTGAGGAAGCAGCAGATTCTAATCATTCATTATTCAATAATTTCTTTCATCAATTGTTGGCTCAGGGAATTTATCTTCCGCCAAGTGGTTACGAAACGTGGTTTATTTCGGATGCGATTAACGATGCAGAAATTGATAAAACGCTTGAAGCCGTTAGAAATTTTGATTATTCAGATAAAGTAGAAGACTAAAATAAAATTCCTCAAATTTTTGAGGGATTTTTCTTAATATTCTTTTATTTCTCGCAGATTAAGCACAGATAATGCGGATTTTTTAATTATCTGCTAAATCAGCACAATCAGCGAAAGATTCATAATTCCAAGCCTAAAAGTTTCGCTTCTTTAATGACGAAATTTCTAGCTTCATCTTTATCATTTGCAATGATGCCTTCTAAAATGGCTTCTTTTACTTTCTCTTTCAAAATTCCTATTTCTCTGCCAGGTTTTAAGTTAAAAAGTTCCATTATTTCTTCTCCAGAAATAGGTGGTTGAAAATTTCTAACTTGGTCTTTTTTTTCTACTTCTTTTATTTTCTTAGCTACATATTCAAAATTTTTCTTGAATTTTTCTTGTTTCTGAGAATTTTTCGTCGTGATGTCAGCCTTACAAAGCGTGAACAAATCTTCTAAATCTTCGCCGGCATCAAAAAGCAATCTTCTCAAGGCAGAATCCGAAGTTCCATCATCTATCAAAGCAATCGGTCTGGATGAAAGTTTCACCATTTTTTGAACGTATTTCATGTCGGTTCCTAAAGGTAATTTGAGTCTTGTAAACAAGTTTTTAACCATTTTAGAACCTAAAAACTCGTGTCCGTGAAAAGTCCAGCCAATTTTTTCTACAAATTTTTTAGTAGGAGCTTTTCCTATATCGTGAAGCAATGCAGCCCAACGCAACCAAAGTTTATTTGTATTTTTAGAAATATTATCAACTACTTCTAGCGTATGCCAAAAATTATCTTTGTGCGTTTGTCCTTCTACTTCTTCAATGCCTTTTAATGCTGTTAATTCTGGAATTATTTTTTCTAAAAGTGTGGTTTTTTCCATCAATTTTAAGCCAACCGAAGGTTTTTCGCTGAGCATAATTTTGTTGAATTCCACCATAATTCTTTCCATCGAAACAATTTTGATGCGTTCTGCTTCTTGTTTGATGGCTTCTAGAGAATTTTCCTCAATTTCGAAATGTAAAACCGATGCAAACCTAATTGCTCTCATCATTCTCAAAGGATCATCAGAATACGTTTGAGCAGGTTCAAGAGGTGTTCGCAAAATTTTGTTTTGCATATCTTCTCTTCCTTTGAAAGGATCAATCAGTTCACCAAAATTTTCAGAATTTAGAGAAATTGCCAAAGCATTTACGGTGAAATCTCTGCGTTTTTGGTCGTCTTCTAAAGTGCCAGTTTCTACGGCTGGTTTTCTAGAATCTTCGCTGTAACTTTCTTTTCTTGCGCCTACAAATTCCAAATCCAAATCTTTATATTTAATCATCGCAGTTCCATACGTCTTGAAGATAGAAACTTTCAAATCTCCGAGTTCTTTTCCTACGGATTTTGCGAGTTCTATTCCGCTTTGTTCGGTAACGAAATCGATGTCTGTTGGTACTTTTCTTTGCATCAACAAATCACGAACGTAACCGCCAACAATGTAAACAGTTTGGTTGTTTTCTTGAGCGACTTTAGAAATAATTTTAAAAAGTTTGAAATTTTTATTTTGGGCTAAATTGATTTTCATACATTGGAATATCGAACTCAGAATACGGAAGTTTTATCTTCTTTTCTTTAATCTGTAATTTTTTGCAAAGATAAGATTAAATATAGTTTTTCAAAAACTTCTTACTTCCATCACTCTCTCAAGATTTTTACTCTTCCGTCACTCCAGATTTTTATAACAGAAGACCCTGAATATTTAGACACATATTCTCTGCTTTCTTGTACTGCGTAATCTACCGCATCAATTAATTCTTGGGAAATATCCGAAAATTTCAAAGGAGATTTGTCTCCGCTAAAATTAGCCGAAGTAGAAACCAAAGGTTTATTGAGTTTAGAAATCAATTTTTTACAAAAATCGTCTTTTACCAGTCTAATTCCGATACTTCCGTCTTCTGCAAGAATTTCTTTTGGTAGATTTTTAGGATTTTCATAAACAATGGTAACTGGTTTTTCTGACAAATCAATAATTTGCCAAGCCATTTCCGGAACGTCAACCAAATCTTGTAATCGGCGTTCGTTCTCTACCAAAATAATCATAGATTTGGTTTTTTCACGCTTTTTGATTTCAAAAATTTTGTTGATAGCTTCTACATTGGTTGCATCACAACCAATTCCCCAAATCGTATCGGTAGGATAGAGGATTACGCCTCCGTTTTTTAATATTTCTAGTGCTTTTTCCATAATTATTTAGAATTTTCTTCAAATTCTGATTTTAGTTCTACAATATTAGGATTTCTTGATGAAAAAATGATGGTTTCAAAATCTCCAACATTTTTTAAAGTATCTTTCAAAAACAATATTTTTGAAATTTTTTCATTGTTAAATTCAAAATTTATTTGTGCTCTTTTGTTGCCTTTATAATATGAAATTTGTTCAATTTTAACTGATTTTTCAATTCCGTAATAGGTTAAATCTGTGTATTCTACGAGATTTACAATTTTATAGAAAGCGAAAATTAAAATAAAAAGTGTAGGAAAAGCAATCAGAGAAAAAGTGTTTTTTAATTTTTTTGCAGTTTCAAGCCCAAATTTTTCATAATAATATCCATTCATTGCTAAACTAAAAGGACTTATGAAACCCATTTTTTCAATATTTTTAAATACAATAATTCCGCTGATTAATATTGATAAAAATCCAATTCCAAACCAACATATCATAGTTGCAAAAACTATTTTAAAAAATTGATTTGAATTTAAGTCAATTTTCCACCAAAAATGATATGCCAATAGGAATGAAACTCCAATTAATAAAATTGAAATTAATAAATATTGTATTGTTATTTTATAATTCATTTTAGATTCCTTCGGAATGATAAATTATGTGGTTTTTCTTTTTAAATATTCATTCAAATAATACAAGCCAATACTTATTGCTAGTGCAAAAAAGTAGTCTATAATAATTTCTTTTCCCCAGCCAGAATTTGGGATGGGAGATTCAACTAGAAATTGATGATAAAAGGTATAAGGAAAACCTATTTTTAAAGTACAAGGATTATCTACAAAGCCTAAAGCAGGAATGTTTAAATCATTAATTATTGTAACAAACGAAATGCTACAAAAAATTAATATTGATAATATTAAAATTTTTAAATACCTCAATTTAAGAGTCTTTTTTATAAGACAAAAGTATGGAATTCACCAATAAAATAATCATACTAATTACCCATAAGAAGTAGCCAATTTCTAAACTTAAAATACTTGCTGTACTTCCACTTTCTGACCATAAAACTTCTTTCCAAAGCATAAAAGACATTGAAATTAGAGTTGCGATTATACTAAAAATAATTGCTTCTTTATATTTTTTATTTTTTGTGAAAAATAAAGATAATAGATACCAAAAATTTGTAGACCAAACAAAAGTTTCAGGAATTCCACCTCCTAAAAAGGAAATTCCACCAACTAATAAAACTTCATAAGAATAGTAGATTCTTATTTCTCCCATATAACCAGTCTTAAATGCAATTTGACTTACAGAAATAATGTAAATCAAGATTGATAGAATTGGTAAAGTTTTATTTAAAAATTTCATTTCAAATTAGGCAAATATCTTTCCTCAATTACTTTTAGGTGGTGGAAATTGTGTCCAACGATTAATTTTCCGATGGTTTCTACAGAAATTTCGTTTCCGTTTGCTTTTCCAGTGTTTGCAAGAGATACATTTTGTAAATTTTCGAAGAAAATGATAGAAGTTTGTCTTACAATTCTGAATTCTTCTAACAAACTTACCAAAGTTCTGTCGTTGGCAAAAGAATTTGCAGCAAATAAATTTTCGTCAAAACCAGACAATTCGGTTTCGTCTTTTCTAGCAAAACGAAGCGCTCTGTATTGGAAAATTTTTTCGGTGTCTATTAAATGAAGAAGCAATTCCTTCAAACTCCATTTTCCTTCTGCATACGCAAAAAGTGATTTTTCGTTGTTTAAACCAGAGAAAATCTGAATGGTTTCGGCACCAGAATTAATCATTTCTTCCATCCAATTTTCAGATGGAATTTGGTCTAAATATCTTTGGATGTATTTTTGAAATTCAGTCATATTATTTACGATTTTAGATTTTGGATTTAAAATTTATCATTTTTTTTAGAAATCGTAAACCCGAAATCTAAAATTTAACATTTAACATTAAATAGGATTTGTCCATTCATAAAAATTAGCATGGGTATAATGCTCAAAACCACAACTTGGATAGAGTTGGTTGCCAATTTCGTTAGTTTTATCCGTTTCTAATAGAATTCCGCAGGCTTTCGTTACAATACAAAGTTCTTTTGCACTTTCAATTAAAGCTTTAGAAAAGCCTTTTCCACGGTGGTTTTCGTTCACAAATAAATCATTCAAAAGCCAATATCTCTTCATTCTGGTTGAAGAAAAAAGAGGATATAATTGAGTAAAACCAGTTAAAATTCCATTTTCTTCTGCTACGAAAATTTCAGAATCTTGGTTTTCTAATCTTTCTTTTAGAAAATTCTCGACACCATTAACGTCGCTTTCCTTATGATAAAAACTTCTGTATTGGTCAAATAAAATTGCCAATTGAGCTAAATCTTCTAAAGTTGCTTTTCTGGTTATGAACATTTTTTTTGAGGATTTATTTAATTTTACTCATAAATGCAAAATCTTCGGCAAATTCTTGAATTTTATCTGCCACATCATCTTCGCCAGTTGCTCTTTGGTAAGTATGACCAAGAGAAACGAAAATTTGATGAATAAACATTTTCATTTGGTCAACAGGCATTTCTTTTGTCCAAAGGTCTATTCTAAGAGCTTCAAATTTTTTGTCGTCCCAAACTGAAATCATGGTGGCTTTGGTTTCCTGATTTTCAATTCCGCCATCTTGAGCATTCCATGAAAGTTTTTCTGGAACGTGATTTTCGTCTAGTTCTACGTTGATTGTTATTTGTGTATTTTTCATTTTTATAAAGATGTAAAGTCGTTGAATCGTAATGATGTAAAGATGTAAATTTTTAATGATTTTACAACTCCACAAATCTTCGATTTTACGAATTAATTTTTAGGTTTATAATTACAATTGTTAAAAATTTCTGTGGCGTTTTTTTGCAAAAACTGTTGAAGTGTCACTTCTGGATGTTCTGCCAAATATTTTCTGCCAATTTGCCAACCGATAAAAGCACCAATTCTTGGCGAAGATTTTTGGTCTATTTCTGTGTAAAATTTAGAAAATGGACCTTTGTTTAAGAATCTTTCGTTTAAATTGCTATCGTCACTGAAAAGCAAATCGTTTTCTACAAAATAATTCCAAATATTTTCTTCATTAGAAATTGCCCAAGATTGTTGTTCTTTAGAATAACCAATTTTGTATTGGTCTGGCGTTTTAGGTAAAAAAGCATCTTGCAAAATCAAAAGTTTTCCTTGATTTACAATTTTATCTAAAAACTTGTTTTGGTCTGGTGTTACTGGGACAAAATCTGCGGCAATATTTTCTGAAACTCTTGTTATAACGTTTTCGGGATTCATGTCTTTTTTTACATAATTGTCTATTCCGTCATAATATTCAGATTTTTCTCCCATAAAAGCAGAAAGGTCTATAAACAGAATTTTTTTTGCAGGAATATACAAAATAGGTTCTTCATAAAGTTCTGTAGCCGAAGAAAAAACATAAACTTTAGGCGTTTGAAATTTCGTGAAATAGAATTTAATGTGAGCGAAAAGTTCAGTTAAATCTTTTTCTAATTTTGGAATTTTATTAAGCGAAATAGCATTTTTATACACTCTTCTTTCCAAAGTATTGTTTCTTTTTTTCTCGTAAGTAGCATCTGGAACTTGTGGCGCAAGGAAAAAGCTATACTTTTCTTTAAATTTAGGAAAAGGGATTTTTTCGTTGTAAAATTCCGCAGAAATGTCTGTTATTTTTACAGATTCGGAGGTTTTTGTTTCTACATTCCAACGGCTTTCTGCTTCTTTGTGACAAGAGAAAAGAAATAAGGACAACGTGAAAAGTATGATATGTAATGTGTATTTTTTAATTTTCATTGAATTTACCTAATTTTTGAAGGGGTTACGTGCAAATTTTTAATTAATTTTACATGAAATTACGTTTCGCAAAAATAGTAAATAAAGGATGAATATTAGAATAGAAACAGAAAGATTAATCTTGAGACCTTTTTTGGAAGAAGATGTGGATAGATTATTTCTATTAGACAGTAATCCTGAGGTAATGAGATATGTAGGTGTAAAACCTTTAACTCAAAAAAAACAATCTATTGAAGTTATCAAAATAATTCAAAAACAATACGAGGTAAACGGAATCGGAAGATTAGCTGTAATTGAAAAAGAAAGCAACCTTTTAATTGGTTGGAGTTTTCTAAAATATTTAACAGATGAAATTAATGGCTTCAAAAAAATTTATGATTTAGGTTATCGATTTTTGCCAGAATTTTGGGGAAAAGGTTATGCTACAGAATCTGGAAAAGCTAGTTTAGACTATGGTTTTAACGTGATGAATTTAGAAAAAATTTATGCTCATGCTCATTCAGAGAATGTAGCTTCTAATCATACTTTAAAAAAAATAGGTTTCGTAGAGAAGGGAACTTTTGAAGAGCCCGATGGAATTTGTATTTGGTATGAAAAAGAAAAAAATGAAAATATATAATTCGAAGAAAATATTAAATAAATCAAACAAAAAATATACAAAATGCAGACAGAAAAAGTAATAGATTACATTGTAAACTGGTTGAAAGATTATGCTACAAAAGCAGGCGTAAAAGGTTTTGTAATAGGAGTTTCGGGAGGTGTAGATTCTGGTGTGGTTTCTACACTTTGCGCAAAGACAGGACTAGAAGTTTTGCTTCTCGAAATGCCAATTCGTCAGAAACAAGACCAAGTAAACAGAGCTCAAGAGCATATAAAAGACCTTGAAAAAAAATTCCCAAATGTGAAAGGAAAAACCATTAATCTAACTCCAGTTTTCGAAACTTTCGAAGATATGGTAGAAGATCACATTGAAGGAAGATGGACTAATAATCTTGCTTTGGCAAATACAAGGTCTAGATTTAGAATGGTTACTTTGTATTATTTTGGTCAGTTACACGGACTTTTGGTTTGCGGAACGGGCAATAAAGTAGAAGATTTCGGTATTGGTTTTTATACCAAATATGGTGATGGCGGTGTAGATGTTTCACCAATTGCAGATTTATATAAAACCGAAGTTTACGAATTAGCAAAAGCACTTAATTTGATAGAATCTATTCAAAATGCAATTCCTACAGATGGACTTTGGGATGCTGATAATAAAACAGACGAAGACCAAATTGGAGCTAGTTATCCAGAGTTAGAAAAAATTCAAAAAGAATGGGGAACAAAAACCGAAGCAGATTATAGCGGAAGAGATTTAGAAGTTTTCCAGATTTTTTCTAAAATGAATAAAGCGGCACAACATAAAATGAACCCAATTCCGGTGTGTGATATTCCTGAAGAGTGGAGAAGTTAAGTTGGAGAATGGGAGAGTTGGATAATTGGTTTAAAATTTGATATTGTATTAAAAACAAAACTCATGAAATTTCTCAAAACCAAATATTTTACACCAATTGCTTTTCTGATTTTCTTTATGCCTTTTTTGAGGATGTGCGAAAGTAATAAAGTAATTAAAACGATAGAGCATAAAAAAGAAAATATAACGGAAGTTATTACAGAAAAAGGAAGCGGATTTTATGTGGGAGATGAAATAAATTTGAATGCTTATCAATTAGGATTTGGTTTTGTTGAAAACATTTATAGTAATGAATTTCAATTCAATAATTTTTTGAAAGACAAAGAATTTTTCTCAATTATTTCATATACTTTCATCATAGTTTTTTCAATTTTAATGATTGTTTTTTCTTGGTTAAAGAAGATTTTGTGGGTTAGAAATCTGGCAGTTGCAAACAATATTTTGCTTATAACTTCCACAATTTTACTTATAAAATCAAAATTTATTGATGAGTTTTTTGATGTGAAATATGGTTTTTATGTTTTTTTAATGTATTCAATATTAATTATTTATATTTCAAATAAAGAAAATTTAGAACTTAAAAAAACTTGAAACCATAAACTAGATATTTATGCAGAACAAAAAATCATTTCTCTATATTTTTCTGGCTTTCGTGGCAGGATTATTATTGATGTACCTTTTCAATAACTATAAAATTGAGAAGAAAATCAATATAGAAAATTCAGAAATTTCTTACCGAAAATCTGACAATCAGAAATTTGAAAGTTCTTATTCTTATGAAAATAATTCAAAGAAAAATCAAGATGATTTTGAACAAAATAAATCTGATTTTTCTTATGATAGTATTGCTTCAAGCAATAATATTGAAGAACTTACCAATGATGAATTGGTGGTAAAATATCTAAAAAAACACGGAGAATTGCCAGATTATTACATCACAAAATCAGAAGCAAAATCTTTGGGTTGGGTTCCTAGCAAAGGTAATCTTTGCGAAGTTGCTCCCGGAAAAGCTATTGGTGGTGATATCTGGACGAACCGACAAAAATCTCTCCCTACAAAATCTGGCAGAAGATATTTTGAAGCCGACCTTAATTACAATTGTGGCAACAGAAATGCAGATAGAGTAGTGTTTTCTAACGATGGTTTGGTGTTTGTAACGCACGACCATTATAGAAATTTTGAGGAAAAATAAATTTGCTGGAAGTTGGATGTAGGAAGCGAGATGTTTACTAACTTTGAAACTTGAAATAAAATTATGGAAGTATATATAGATTTTTTAGAAATTGGCGATTACGAAGATTTTTATGCTCAACTGAAGGAAAAATTGACTTTACCAGAGCATTTTGGAGATAATCTGGATGCACTTTTTGATGTAATTACTGGTGAATTAGAAATGCCGCTTCATTTAGAATTTGTAAATCTGAGTGTAGAACAATTAGAGATTTTCGAAGATTTGTTAACAACTTTAGAAGATGCCGAAGAAGAAGTAGAAGGTTTTACTTTCTCTTATTACTTAGAGCAATACGAAGACGAAGAGTAATTCTGATTTACGATTTAAAATTGAAAATAAAAGCGCCCCGAAAATAATTTTCGGGGCGCTTTCTGTAAAAAAATTAATTTTATATGAAGATCTAACTATTTCTTATAAGTTCCAGTTTGTCCATCCTGCGTACCAATAATCTGTAGCATCTTTCACGGCACCTCTGTAGGTTACAGTGGTAAATCCTGAAGAAAGTTTAGTGTTTGTAAATGCAGCTCCTGTAAGAAGTGGAGAACCTGAAGCAGGAGAAAAGTTTGGTACAGAACCTACGTTGTTCCAAGCACCAGCTAATTTAACGTCTGTAGAATAATTAAGGATTGTATTTCCTTTAGAGTTAAACCAAGTGGTAAGGTCTGCTAATGTATAACCAGTTGCTGTAGCAGAAGCACCATATTTAAGTGGAGTAGTACAAGCAGCAATGATGTTGTTCTCAAAATTAAGTTTTCCGTTGCTAATGTTAGTATCCGTTGCAGTACCTTTGGTAGCATCAATAAATAAACCTACAGGATAACCTACAAATACTGAATTGAAAACAGAAATTGAAGAATTTCTTCTGATTTGCAAAGCATTTTGGAATAATGTGTTGATTGAAGATGCGTTTGAGCTTGATGATGAATTTTGGATTGGTCCAATAATTGTCATGTTAGAGAATACTGCTGATGTTTGAGGTGTTAAAGCAGAACCATTAGCATCGTTATCAGATTCAAAAGCGTTAGAGCCAGAAACGTCTGCAATAGCTGCGTCTCTTACGCCAATTCCGAATTGAATTTTTCCTGCAAAACCGTTGTCAGTATCAAAATCATCATCAAGACCTTTGTAAGCTATGATATGAGAACAATTTACTGTACCACCAAACCATTCGAAACTATCGTCGTTAGCATAAGCTACTTCTACATAATCTACTGTAGTACCGTTACCAACACCACCGAAAGTAAGACCGTTTATTTCTTTATCTGGTAAAAATGCATAGCCAGCATATTCAATTCTTACATATTTTAAAATTCCACTGTTGTCTGCTGCGTCTGTACCTCCGTATAGACCGTCTCCATCAGCATTATTAATACCGCCTTCAATTTCGCCAACGCCTTGTGTACCGTTGTATGAAGAATTGGTAGGTGCTTTTCCTAGAAGTACTACGCCTGCCCAGTCTCCTCTTTTAGGACTTGCTTTTTCTGAAGTAAATATAATTGGGTTTGCAGCTGTTCCTTCTGCCATAATTTTAGAACCTCTTGTGATGATAAGTCCACCGTTTTTATCAGCTTCACCTACAATTTTTGTTCCTGGTTCTATGGTAAGAGTTGCACCGTTTGTTACATATACCAAACCTCTTAATTTATAAGTGTTATTTGCTTTAAGAGTTCTGCTAGTTGTAATTTTCCCAGATAAGATAAAATCTTCGGTAGTAGTGCCGCCACCTGTATTGATGGTTTCTCCGTCTTCTTCTATTTTTCTACAAGAAGTTGTGGTTGCTAGAATTCCTATTAGTAAGGAAAATAACGCAGTTTTTAAAAGTTTCATATTATAAAATTTTAATTATTTCTAAAAATGTTTTTGTTAAAAGTTATATCCTAATGTTAAGCTAAAGTTAGTTCCGGTAAGTCTGCTAATCGCCAAAGCGTCTTTTGCGTCATACTTTTTATTATCATTAAGATCGTGATAGTATTTTGCTCTTTGGTTTAGGATGTCTGAAATGTTAAGTTTAATTTCACCTTTGTTTTTCCAGATTTTTTTAGCAATTTGATAATCTAATAAAGGTCTTGGAGCTTCCCAGATTGGAGGTACTTGCTCGTTTCCTACATATAAAATCCTTCTTCCGATAATATTGAAAAGAACAGTAGAAGAGAAACCAGATTTTTGAGAATCATATTGTAATGATAGATTTAATGTATAAGGAGATTGTCCTTGCATTGGTCTGTTTACGTTTGTAGCTTCGTCTTTTACTTTATTGTCAATTAATGCCAAGTTACCAGCCATTGTAAAGTTTTGAAGTAACGATACAAAATCTAATTTTTTTCTAAATTCGAATTCTAATCCATAAGCATCTGCTTTATCAGCATTTAGATAATTGAAGGTGTTACTTGTACCAGCTCCAGATTGATTAAAGTATAATTCGATAGGATTTTTGAAGTTTTTGTAGAAACCAGCAACTGAGAAGATTTCGCCACTTTTTGGGTAGAATTCCCATCTTATGTCTGCACTTGTAAGTTTAGTTCTTTGTAATTCTTTATTACCAATTACCGTAGCTCCCAAATCAAAATCATAGTAAGCAAGTGGTGATAATTCTCTAAATTCTGGTCTTACTACAGTTTGCGAACCAGCTAAACGAAGGTTCATTTTGTCGTTTAATTTAAAAGTAAGGTTCAAAGCAGGCAAGTAATCTGTAACGGCACTGTGAACGTATCTTTCGTCGCTTTTTTTAGTGCTTCCAACTACTTGGTCGAAGTTTTCAACTCTCAATCCCCAAACTGCTCTTAACCAAGAAGTAATGTTATTGTCGAATTGTAAATATCCTGCATTTAGAATGGTATTGGCAATATATCGGTATTGTTTACCCGCAATTTCGTCGAATGTAAATAAGTTTCCACTTGTTCCGAAGTTTTCTTGGTTGAAAATGGTTTCGAAAGGCTGTGAAAGTAGATTTTGATTAAATCCTTCTAATTGTACAGCAAAAGGTCTTGAGTTGTAAATTCTGTCTTTCACTTGGAACAAATAACCACCTTTGATGGTTTGTTTTTGCCCGAAAAGTTCAAAAGATTTAGAAACATCGCCTCCAGCATTGTAAAGATAATCGCTTAGAGTAGAGTAGAAGAAACTCCCAGATTTTTGAGAAAGACCATTAGAAATTAGAGCTAAATATGGGCTTCCTGTTAAGTTTGGATATTGATTGTATTGCAAACGCTGAAGCTGAGGAATGTATTGGTCTAATATACCGAAACTTCCGTACCAGTTTACATTAAGGCCACCAAGTGCATTCAACTTATGGTTACCTGTAAGTGTAGAATTATAGAAAATAGTTTGTTTGTATCCAACTTCTCTTGCAATGATATTTGTTCCGTTTACAGGGTCGAATTCAAAATCTTTTCCTGTACGTATAGAAACGTGATTGTTGGTATTGTTGGTAATGATGTTTTTAAGGGAAATTTTGTTGTTGTCATTAAATTTTAAAGTTAAATTTAATAAACCACCAAGAATCACATCATTGTTGTATTTTGAAGTTTTATAATCGAAATTCACATCAGCTTGTTCTCCGTTGATGGTGAAGAATCTGTTGTCAGAATTGGTAGTTCTTTTGCTGTTGCTATAGTTTAAAACAGCAATTACACCAAGGTCTTTTCCTAAGAATTTTGTATTAAATCCGCCATCTAATTGTAAGTTTACATTTTCTGGATAACCGTTATTATTGTAACCGAAATTTTTAACATATTGTTTGCCAAAATCTGTTTTTTCGGTGTCAGAAAGCAAACTGAAAGCATTTTTCGAAGGGAAACCAGCAGGTAGTTTTCTGTAACCATCTTCTAGACCTAGAAAATCTAATTTGCCACCTTTACTGGTGTAGAAATCTTTTCCTATGGTGTTAGAATTACCACCAACTCCTATTTGAGCATTAAAAAATTTAGTGTTTGGGATGTCTTTCGTATTTACTTGTATTAATCCGCCTCCCCATTCTCCAGTATATTCTGGGATAAAAGTTTTATTAATTACCAATGTTTCAATTACACTTGCAGGGAATAAATCAAACGAGAACGTTTTTTTGTCTGGCTCGGTACTAGAAAGCTGAATTCCGTTAAGCATAGCTTGGTTATACCTATCCGAAAGACCTCTCACTACAATATATTTCCCTTCTAATAAACTTACACCAGAAACTCTTTTTAGTACTTCTCCCGTATTTTTATCTGGACTTTTTTTGATGGCTTCAATTCCTATTACCTGAGACACAACGCCCATGTTTTTTTGTAGCCCAATAGTAGAAGCAATAGTTTCTTTTTTAGCGCTAGATCTTAGCACAACGCCTTCTATTTCTTTATCTTTTCCTTTTGCTTCAATTTTTGTTAATAAAATATCCAGATTGGTGTTTTCTGCTGATTTTATTTCTACATCGCTAATCTCTTTTTTGTTATATCCTTTGTAAATTACATTTACAGAATAATTTTTTCCTGGATCTAGCGTTATTACATAATAACCAGATGCATCAGTTTTCGTTTCTTTATCATTTACTTTTACCGTTACACCTTGCATTGGTGAGTTATCTTTTTCATCCAGAACTCTTCCTTCCAAAACGTGTGTCTGCGAAAAAAGGAATCCTCCCGAAAAAAGAGTAATTGTTAAAATACTCTTACGAATAGTCTTATTCATTTTTACAATTAATTTTGGCGCAAAGAAATAACCATTTAGCGTTTTGGATGGTTTAGGATTTTTTAAATAATTTTTAAATAAATTTTAAGAAAAATGATTTTATATTAATTAATTGTAAAATTTAATTTTTCATAACAATGCAATGGTTTTTTTATTAATTTTGAAAGGTTAAATAGTTTAGATGAAAGACAAAAAAATTCTTTTAGTAGATGATGAGCAGGATATTCTAGAAATCCTATCATATAACTTAGAAAAAGAAGGCTACAAAGTTTTTACCGCTAATAACGGTAACGAAGGTATTGCAAAAGCTAAAGAAATTATCCCAGATTTAATTCTTTTAGACGTAATGATGCCCGAAAAAGATGGCATAGAAACATGCCAAGAAATGAGACAAATAAAAGATTTGCAAAAAACTCTTATTGTTTTTCTCTCGGCAAGAGCCGAAGAATTTTCTCAATTAGCAGGTTACGATGCTGGTGCTAATGATTATATTGTGAAAATTATAAAACCAAAAGTTCTTATTTCTAAGGTTAATGCTTTATTACAACTAAGCACACAAGTTTCCGAAAGCCAATCTAAAGTTTTAGAATTAGGAGATTTAATTATTGATAAAGATAATTTTAAAGTTACAAAAGCCGGAGAAAATCTTTTGTTGCCGAAAAAAGAATTTGATTTGCTTTATCTTTTGGCTTCTAATACCCAAAAAGTTTTTAAAAGAGAAGAGATTTTAGACAAAGTTTGGGGCAATGATGTAATTGTAGGAGAGAGAACTATTGATGTACACATTAGAAGGCTTAGAGAAAAATTAGGAGACAATTCTATTCAAACACTTAAAGGTATTGGTTATAAACTTACTGTTTAAAAATTATTTTCTTTAGATGAAAATTTCTTTTTTTGGTGCTTCAATTTTAGTTAAGAACCATCTGCTTTCTATTGTAGCGGCTCTTATACTTACTACTGCTATGGTTTCCATAGTAGTACTTTTTAATTATGCCCAAGAAACGGTTTCAGATACCAATTCTCACTTCTATTTTTACCTATTTATAAGTTTAATTTTTATATTCTTTATTAATTATTTTGTAATAGAATTCTTATTTAAATCTTACAGTAAAACGCAGATTAAAAAAATATCTAATATTCTTCCAGATAACATGATTCAAGAAGAAGATGCTGTAAATTTTAAAGAATTAGGAGAAATGATTCAAAAAAATGTCTCCGAAATCGACATGATGAAGGAGATGGAAGATTATAGAAAAGAATATCTCGGTAATGTTTCTCACGAACTCAAAACACCACTTTTTTCCATACAAGGTTATATAGAAACTCTAAAAGATGGAGCCGTAGAAAATTTGAATATCAGAGATAAATATCTAGATAGAATTGGTATTTCTGTAGAAAGATTGCTCAATATTGTTAAAGATTTAGACATGATTAGCCAGTTAGAATCTGGTGAAATTTCTCTTAGATATTCAAAATTTGATGTCAATCAACTCATAAAAGAAATTTTTGAACTTTTAGAAATGGAAGCTCAAAATAAAACAGCGAAGCTAATATTGCTTTCACCTTTGCCAGTTTTTGTAAATGCAGACAAACAAAAAATTTCTCAGGTTCTTATCAATTTGATTTCTAACGCAATACATTATAGTAATAGAGAGGAAGCTACTATTAAAGTAAAAACCACCACCAATAAAACACATGCCACCGTTACCATTTCTGATAATGGAATGGGCATAAAACCAGAAGCTTTACCAAGAATTTTCGAGAGATTTTATCGTGTAGAAACCAGTAGAAACCGAAAAGATGGCGGTTCTGGGCTTGGTTTGGCTATCGTAAAACACATTATGGAAGCTCACAAGCAAAATATTACCGTAGAAAGTACTTACCTAGAAGGCACTACCTTTACATTTTCTTTAGAAAAAGCATTGTGATTTTAAATTTTTTGTATATTGGCATCATAAAATCGCTGGGAATTTAAGAAAAACTTTCTTTAATAAAAATTGAATTTTTTTAAAAACTCATATTTCTTTTGTTTTATCTTTGTTCCCGAAATTAATACCAAATCAATAAAAAATACTTAGATAAAAAGATTAACTCAAAAGGTTTAGTAAAAAGTAAAATATGGTTTATAAGATCAGAGTAATTTTAGATTCTAAAGACAGTATTTTCAGAGATATAGAAATCAAAGAAAAGCAAACACTTTGGAATTTACATTTAGGAATTAAGAGCGCATTCAGTTTACAGGGAGAAGATCTCTCTATGTTTACTATTTTGGATGAGCAAGGCGTTGAAGTAAAATCTGTTCCATTAGAAGATATGAGTGATGATGGAGACGGAGAAATCATGTCGGATGTTTACCTTATGGAAGCCTTCCAAAAAGCAGGAGACAAAATTCAGTTTCAATATGGTTTAATAGACCTTTGGGAATTTTTCTGCGAATTAGTAGAAATAATAGAAGAAAAACCTGCCGTAAATTATCCTATCACTGTTTTCAGATTCGGTAATGTACCTTTGAAAGCTCCAAGCAAATCTGGAGGTTCTGGTAAATCTGCTGCAATGCCAGCAGCATTTATGGATGAAGATTTTGGTGATATAGATGGCGAATTCAAAGATGATTTTGATGACGAGTTCGGAGATGATGAGGAAGAAGAAGATGGCTATGCAGACGATTTCGTAGACGAAGCAGACGAAGATTAATTTTAAATAATTGACTTTATTCATATACAATCCGGAGAAAAACTTTCCGGATTTTTTATGGTCTTTAGTTTCAATTTATTACATTTGCTTCGCTAAAATTTCTAACAATGAAAAAGCTATTTTTATCTGCAATTTTGGGCATTTCACTCCTCTCTTGCGGAATTCAAAAAAATGAAAAAACAATGAATACAGACTGGAAACACACTACTAATATTTACGAAGTTAATGTAAGACAATATACCAAAGAAGGAACTTTTAAAGCTTTTCAAAAAGAATTACCCAGATTAAAAGAAATGGGCGTTAAAACGCTTTGGTTTATGCCAATTACTCCTATTGCACAAAAAGAGAAAAAAGGCAGTTTGGGAAGTCCTTATGCAGCGCAAGATTATACCTCTATCAATCCAGAATTCGGGAATTTAGAAGATTTTAAAAATTTAGTGAACGAAGCTCACAAAATGGGTTTCAAAGTAATTATAGATTGGGTAGCAAATCATACAGGTTGGGACCATGTTTGGACAAAAACTCATCCAGAATATTATGTACATGATGCAGATGGAAGTTTCCACAGAGCTTCTGGGATGGATGATATTATCGAATTAGATTATAAAAATCCAGAAATGAGACTTGCCATGATTGATGCCATGAAATATTGGGTTGAAGAAACCAATATTGATGGTTTCCGTTGCGATTTGGCGAGTTGGGTTGAAGTAGATTTTTGGCAACAAGCACGTCCAGAAGTAGAAAAAATAAAACCTCTTTTCTTTTTAGGAGAATTTGACGAATTAGAAAATCCTGATTATGGGAAAGTCTTTGATGCTTCTTATTCTTGGTCTTGGATGCACAAAACCGAAGATTTCTACAAAAAGAAATTGCCTCTTACAGAACTTACAGATTTATTGGCCAAATACTCTGCAATTGGTGGAAATAGCATGAGAGCTTGGTTTACCAGCAATCACGACGAAAATTCTTGGAATGGAACAGAATATGAAAAATATGGTGAAATGGCAAAGCCTTTGGCTGTGTTTTCTGCAACTTGGGATGGTGTTCCGTTGATGTATTCTGGACAAGAATTGCCTCTTTTGAATAAAAGGTTAGAATTCTTCGAAAAAGACCCAATTCCTTGGAATGGTTCTTACAAATTAGAAGAATTTTACAAAAAATTGTACCAATTAAAATCTGAAAATCCAGCTTTAAGAGGTGGCGACGCTAATGCTACTACCAAGATTTTGCAAACCAATGCACCAGATAAAGTCTTGGGTTATCTTAGAAAAAATGGAGATGATGAGGTTTTGGTTATCCTAAATTTATCAGACACACAACATTTGAAATTGCAAATTTTAGATGATGCCGTAAAAGGAAAATACAAAAGCCTTTTCTCTGGTCTTACCACAGATTTTGATACCAAACCAACTATCGAAATGTATAAGTGGGAACATATTGTTTTTGAGAAATAAAAATAAAGAAGAGTGATTAGAATTCCTTACCTTTTTTGCGTTTGAAACGCAGAAAGGGTTTGTTGTTTTTATAAAAATAATTTTATATTTGAATATGGAAATTCAAGCAATAGAAGAAGGATGTTTGTATCATATTTTCAACAGAGGAAATAATAGCGAAAAAATTTTCTTTGAAGAAGAAAATTATAGATATTTTCTTAAACTTTTAAAGAAATATATACATCCTGTTGCTGATATTTATGCCTATTGTTTGTTACAAAACCATTTTCATTTTTTAGTAAGAATTAAAGAAAAAAAGGAAATAGATTTTCAGAAATTAAAATATTCTACAGTAGATAAGCCTATAGAAGTTTCAGCTTCGAGACAGTTTTCTCATTTTTTAAATGCATATTCTCAAGCAATCAATAAGAAATTTGGAAGAACGGGTAGCCTTTTTGAAAAACGGTTTGAGAGAAAAGAAATTACGGATGAAAATTATTTGAGACAAGTAATTCTTTATATCAACAACAATCCATTAAAGCATAATTTAGTTGAAAAACTTGAAGATTACAAATGGAGTTCTTATAATGCTCATTTATCCAATTCAAAAACGAGTTTAAAGAGAAAAGAAGTTATAGAAATTTTTGATGACATAGAGAATTTTATTTGGTGTCACAGAAATTATAATTTTTTAAATTCTTTTTTTGATTAATCTAACAAACCCTTTCTGCGTTTCAAACGCAAAAAGGGTAGTCCAAAAACCACATTTTCAAATGAAATCAGAACTTTTAGAAATCATTCAACAAAAAGTTTCAGAAAAAATTCTGAAATTAGAACAATTGATTGCCGAAACCAGAGCTTCAAATAATGATACCAAAAGTTCTATGGGAGATAAATATGAAACTTCCAGAGAAATGCTTCAGCAAGAGATTAATAATTTGCAAATTCAACTGAATGAGCATCTAAAGTCTCAAAAAATTCTTAAAAACATCAATCCAAATCCTCACAAAGTTGTAAGTTTGGGAAGTTGGGTAGAAACAAATAAAGGTAAGTTTTTTATTGCGATTTCTTTAGGCGAAATTCTTTTTAATCAAGAAAAAGTCTTTGTAATTTCTACAGAATCTCCTTTAGCAAAAGCCATGAATGCTAAAAAAGTGGGAGACGTTTTTTTAATTAATAATTCACCACAAACTATTACAAATATTTTGTAATAATTAGATGCTTTTCCCTTTGATGTATTCCATCAAAATATCTTTGTAATTGGGAGCGATGGTAATAAAACCGTCTTTTATTACTACATGATTTCTTTCGATGGCTTCAATTTTTTCTAATGAAATAATATAAGAACGATGCACTCTCATAAACTGCTCCGAAGGCAGTTCTTCTTCTAATTTTTTAAGACTCATTAAAGTTAAAATTGGTCTTGGATGACTAGAAGTATAGATTTTTATATAATCTTTCAGTCCTTCAATATAAAGAATTTCATTGAAATTAATTTTGATTTGTCGGTATTCGGATTTTACAAAAATGAAATCTGAATTTTTATTATTTTGTTGATTTTCAGCATTTTGAGTGCTGTTTGTTTCAAAGTGATTGCGTGCTTTTTGAGCTGCATTTAGAAATTCGTTATAATCAAAAGGTTTTAAAAGATAGTCTAGCGCATTTACTTTGTATCCTTCAATTGCATATTGGTCAAAAGCAGTAGTGAAAACAACTTTGCTTTTTGCAGGTAATAATCTGGAGAATTCAAGCCCTGTTAAATCTGGCATTTGAATATCTAGAAAAAATAAATCAATATCAGAATCGGTTTCCAAAAATTCCATTGCCTTAATTGCGCTATTGCATTTAGCTTTCAGTTCCAGAAAAGGTGTTTTCAGCACATAACTTTCAATTAGACTTAGAGCCATTGGTTCGTCATCAGCAATTAGACAGGTTATTTTTTTCATAAGTTTAGATGTTTTTATATTATTCGGTTTCTAGTTTCATTTCTACAATATACATTCCATTATTTAGATAAGTATTAAATTCGTGTTTTTCGGGATATAAAAGTTGCAGTCTTTTTCTCAAATTATCTACACCAATTCCAGAGCCACTTCTATCGTCTTCATTTTTAGGAAAATTTGAGTTAGAAGTAGTGAAGAAAATATTTTTTTCTATTACTTCCATTTTAAAGCAAATATCTGAAGGTTTGGTGGCAGAAACTCCGTGTTTGAAGGCATTTTCTACAATAGAAATAAAAAGTAATGGAGCAATATAGATGTTGTGCACTTTTGTAGGGAAATTGGTATATACTTTTGTGCTTTCGTTTAATCGAAGAGACATAAGGTCTATATATTTGTTCAAAAAATCTATTTCTTCGGCAAGACTTATTTTCTCCACATCAGATTTTTGAAGCAAATGTCTCATTAATTTGCTTAAACTGTGGATGCTTTGTTTTGCTTTTTCTGGAGCAAAATCTACCAGAGAATAAATGTTATTTAGAGCATTAAAGAAAAAATGTGGCTGAAGTTGGTACTTTAAATGTTGTAATTCAGATTGAAGTTTTATGTTATCGGCTTCAATTTTCATTTCTTCGGCTTTACGCATTTTTTTACTAGCATTAATGGCAATTGAAAAAGCAACAGGAATTAGGTAGATTAAAAAATCGAAGAAATAGCGTATCCCTTCTGGTGGTTTTTTGCCAAGCATTTTTGGTCTGTCAGAATCAAATAAAACAAAAATTTCTCCTTTTAGATAAATTAATGCTGCCAATAAAATTGCATTGATTATGAAAAATGATATTTTTTTTTCTCCAAAAAGCCAATGTACTAAGAACAAATAATTGATATAAAATACTACCGCTAAGAAGATGAGTTGAAGCC
This sequence comes from Cloacibacterium sp., assembly GCF_047601505.1. Taxonomy (GTDB): domain Bacteria; phylum Bacteroidota; class Bacteroidia; order Flavobacteriales; family Weeksellaceae; genus Cloacibacterium. The sequence goes on along the minus strand of NZ_JASGJD010000001.1, from coordinate 3,393,315 downwards.
AAAAATGTTTGAAAATATTGCCCCAATCTATTTCTGAGCCATAAGAAAATGCCGCAGGAAGAAAAAACAAAACCAGCCAAATCAAAAGATGTAGGCTGAATTCTGGATTTCTATTTTTGAATTTAATCATAAATTTTTTAAAGCTAATACTATTTTTAGAATTTAAATTTACTCAATCCTTTAAAAAATGAGGATTTGTGAAAGCTTTGAAGAAGTGAATTTATCAATTTTTCTATCATTTCTCCTAAATAATTTAAAAAATGTTTTGGTTTTATTCGTATCTCAAAGCGTTAATTGGGTCAGATTGAGCCGCTTTTCTCGCAGGATACCACCCGAAAAATACGCCAGTAATGGTACAAACTGCAAAAGAAATAACAATGGAAGACATGGTAATGCTAACTGGCCAACCTGCAAATTGTTTGATGGCAAAGGTGGCTCCTAATCCTATAAAAACGCCCAAAATTCCACCTGTGATACTTATTAAAACAGATTCTATTAAAAACTGAAGCAGAATGTCTTTTCCTTTTGCTCCAATTGCCATTCTCAGACCAATTTCTTTGGTTCTTTCTTTCACCGAAACGTACATAATGTTCATAATCCCGATACCTCCAACAATTAAAGATATACTTGCAATAGCTACCAAAAGTACGGTTAACATTTCGCTGGTTGAACTAAATGTGGAAATAATTTCTTGCTGAGAAGATACATTAAAATCGTTATCGTCTCCTTCTTTTATGTTGTGCTGTTTTTCCATAATTGTGGTGATTTCATTTACGGCAGCTTCAGAATCGTCTTCGCTAATAGAAGAAGCAACAATAGATTGTAGATATTTCTGAGCCAAAATTCTTTTTTGAACAGCAGTGTAAGGAGCAATAATAATGTCGTCTTGGTCTTGCCCGAAAGTGTTTTCTCCTTTTTCTTTCAAAATTCCAATTACTTTAAAAGGAATATTTTTGAATCTAATCATTTTCCCAATTGGATCTTCGTTTGGGAAGAGATTTTCTTGAACTGTTTTTCCTATTACAGCCACTTTTGCATAAGATTCTATATCGTCTTCGGTAAACATAGAGCCTTTTTCTACACTCCAATCTCTAATGCTAAGATATTCTGGTGAAGCTCCATAAATAGTTGTAGGCCAGTTGTTAGAACCTGCAATACTTTGTCCGCTCCCGTTTACCATTGGCGATATATTTTTTATATAATGAGTTTGTGTTTTAAGAGTTTTATAATCATTAAGCGTTAAGGTTTGCATAGAAGAAGGGTCTGAACGAACTCCTCCCATCATCCCAGCACCAGGACGAATAGTGATAAGGTTGGCTCCCATGCTAGAAATATTTTTTTTGATACTTTCTTTAGAGCCTTCGCCTATTGCCAGCATTGCGATAACAGAAGCTACTCCAATTATAATTCCGAGCATGGTAAGCATGGCTCTGGTTTTATTGAGAAGAATAGCCTTCCATGCTATTTTTATTAAATTTGAAAAATTCATAATTGTGATAATTAAGTTTTAAAACCCATTGCAAACCCGAAATCTTTCGTCATGTTTTTCTTTTCTTCAGATTTGCATTTGGGTCATCTAAACATATAATAAACTATTTTGTGAGTTGGTTTTTTGATATTTTAATTTACAGCTGGTAGTTTTTTTAATTCATCCAAAGCTATAAGTCTATCTGTAACCAAGTGGTCTTCTTTTATGTTTCCGTCTCTCAGTACTACCGTTCTTTTGCTAAATTTTGCGATGTCTTCTTCGTGAGTTACAAAACCAATGGTAATTCCTTGGCTATTTAATTCCTGAAAAAGATTCATTACTTCATAGGAAGTTCTGGTGTCTAGATTTCCTGTAGCTTCGTCTGCCAATAAAATGATTGGGTGGTTTACAAGAGACCTTGCAATGGCAACTCTTTGTTGCTGTCCGCCAGAAAGTTGGCTCGGAATGTGGTGCATTCGGCTCTCTAAACCTACTTGTTTTAAGGCAATTAAGGCTCTTTCTCTTCTTTCTTCAGATGAAATATTAGGATTGTATAGTAATGGCAATTCTACATTTTCTAAAGCTGAAGTTCTTGCCAAGAGGTTATAAGATTGAAAAATGAAGCCAATTTTTGTATTTCTAATTTCGGCAAGTTGATTTTTGTTTAAATCTTTTACCGAAACACCGTCTAATTCGTAGATTCCAGATGTTGGTTTGTCTAGACAGCCCAAGATGTTAAGCAAAGTAGATTTTCCAGAGCCACTGGTTCCCATAATGGTTACAAACTCTCCTTCGTTAATATTCAAATCAATACCTCTGAGAGCGTGAACAATTTCTTCTCCCATTACAAATTCTCTTTTGAGGTTTTCTATTTTTATGATTGGTTTCATTGTTTTAACCTTTTTTGGATTGTTGATTTTTAATTTTTAGAATTAAATTCATTCAAAATACTAAATCAAATACTAATTTTTAATTTCCCGGAGGCGGACCTTGGTTAGAACTTTTACTATTTGTTTTTTTATTACTTCCGGGGCGTTTTGGCATAAAAGGACTGTCTCCACTTTCTGAGTCTGATTTTGCTACGGTTTCTTCTTGAATTTCCAGAGAAGTTACAATGTTCTCTGTTCCATTGAGACCTTTTACTACTTGTATGTTTATACCGTCATTGCTACCAATGGTAATAGGTTTTTGTACCAAACTATTGTCCTCGTTTTTAATCCAGATAAATTTTTCTTTGTTTTTTCCGGTTTTTATTTCGGGAATTTTTGCAGTAATTTTATTTTGTAGATAATATTGATTCAAAACATCTGTATCTGGTGTAAAACTTATCGCTGCAGCAGGAATAGTATTGATGTCATTTAATTCTTGCGTGAAAATTGTTACTGTAGCCGTAAGCCCAGGTTTTAATTTTTGTTCAGGATTGTCTGCGTCAATAATTACGGTATAAGTTACCACATTAGATGTTGTAGTTGCAGACAAACGAACCTGACGAACTTTACCGCTAAATTCTTCTTGAGGATAAGCATCTACCGTGAAACTTACACGTTGCCCTACTTCTACACCGCCTATATCTGCTTCATCTACATTAGCTTCAACCTGCATTTTTGTAATATCTTTTGCGATTTTGAAAAGGGTAGGAGTTGACATACTCGCGGCAACGGTTTGTCCTTCTTCTACTTCTTTGCTTAAGATTACACCATCAATAGGAGCATAAATGTTGGCATAACTAAGATTTGTTCTGGCTTGAGCAAGAGCGGTTTTTCTTTGATTAAGCGTTTGTTTTGCATTTTGAACCTGATAAGCGGCTTGTTCGTAATCTGCTTTGCTGATGACGCCAGATTTAAACATATTGCTTTGTCTGTTATAGTTTTGCTGGTAATAATTTAGTTCGTTTTGAGCAGCAGAATATTGAGCAAAAGCGTTATTTACAGATTCTTGAAGATTGGTTTTGTCTAGTTCGGCTAATAATTGTCCTTTTTTTACAGGAGAATTATAATCTACATAAATTTTATCTACCAAACCAGAAACTTGCGTACCTACTTCTACTTGGTCTACTGGTTCTACTGTACCTGTTGCGGTAACAGAAGTAGTAATGGCGCCTTTGTTCATCTTTACGGTTTGTACTTCTATTGGAGTTTCTTTTTCTTTTCCGAAGAATAGATAACCTAAGAAAACAACAATTATCGTGATAATAGCAAAAGCGGAAGTTTTTAAATATTTTTTATATTTTGGATTCATAACGAATAATTTTATTTTTGAGTAGATAGATTTCCTTGATAAAAATTAAGCAGTTCTGCATATAATGTTGCCATATATTTAGACTGAAGATATGTTTGTTCATTGCTGAGGTAAGTATTTCTGCTTACAGCAAGTTCTGTGGGTGTTAATCCACCGAATTCATATTTTTTATTGGCAAGTTCGTAGGCTAATTTTGCATTGTTTTTGGCAACTTTAGAAGATTCTTGTTGCGCTTGGTTAGAAATTGCATTTTGCCACGCTGTTTCTATATTAGAATAAAGAGTTTTCTGGGCGCTTATTTTATCTAATTTGTTTTGCTCTATTTCTATTTTGGCAAGTTTTACATTCGTGTCATTTTGTTTTTTAGAAAAAATAGGAATGTTTAAAGACAAGCCTAAAGATTTATTAAAATTGTTTTTTAATTGATTAAAATAGGTGTAATCTTGTGTGTTAGTGTATCCAGAATTTAGTCCTGCATTAGCTGTTAAAGTAGGTTTGTAACCCGCTTTTGTAATTTCTAAATCTTTTGAAAGCACATCATTTTGCAAATCGTAGATTTTTACATCTGGAAAAACTTCTTGTGCTTTAGAGAAAACTTCTTGCTTATCAGGTATAATTTTGTAAGCATCATCTAAAGTTATTTTTTCGATTTCAAAGTCTTCTTTTGGGTCAAGTTCTAATAATTGTTTTAATTTTAAAACCTGCTGATTGTAAAGATTTTTGCTGTTTACAGCATTGTATTGATTTTGAGCATTTTGTGTTTCTACATCTGCAAGGTCTAGTTTTGCAATGGCACCATTTTTATATTTTACTTCGGTAAGTTTAAGTTCTTGTGCGCTAGAATTGGCGGTATATTCTGCAATTTTAATTCCTTCAAAATAATACAAAGCTTGTAAATAAGCTTCTAAAACACTCAATGTAATGTTGTTTTCTGCTTGTTTTTGATATAATTCGGATTGAGAAGTTAGAATTTTATTTTTCTCAATTTCAAGATTTAATTTATTTCCTTGGTATAAAGTAATATTGCCAGAAACACCAAAACTATTAGATAAAATGGTTTGATTTACAAAACTACTTGTAATTGGGTCTATACTAGAACCATTGGTAAGTCCCATAGAAGCAGAACCATACACCGTAGGAAGTTTGTTGTTTTTTGCTTGTTCGTAATTTAATTGGTCTGTAGTCTTAGTTAGCGCTGCTTTTTTTACAGTTATATTATTGGCAACGGCATAATTAAGACAATCTTGAAGAGACCATACTTTTTGAGCGGAAATATATGTTCCTAAAAGTAGCAGTATTATATAGGTAAGTTTTCGCATAACTCTTATTTTATGAGACAAAATTGCTTCAACTATATATTAATCTCAAATCAAATAGACCAAATGCAAATTTTTATAGAAGAACATCTGTATTTTGTGTTGAATATTTTTTAAATTTAATTTTTGTATCAATTTTTTAAAGATGTTTTTCTAAATTTGAAAATTCAATTATAATAAAAATGCAAAACTATCTCGATTTACTCCAACATATTCTCGATAATGGAACAGACAAAACCGACAGAACAGGCACTGGAACCAGAAGCGTTTTCGGCTACCAGTTGCGCTATGATTTGTCTAAAGGTTTCCCGTTGGTTACCACAAAAAAAGTTCATCTTAAATCTATTATTTATGAATTGCTTTGGTTTATAAAAGGAGATACCAACATCAAATATCTTACGGATAACGGTGTAAGCATTTGGAACGAATGGGCAGACGAAAATGGCGATTTAGGTCCAGTTTACGGCGCGCAATGGAGAAGTTGGAAAGGTGCAGATGATAAAATAGTTGACCAATTTTCTGAAGTGATAGAGCAAATTAAGAAAAATCAGGATTCTAGAAGACTCATCGTTTCTGCTTGGAATGCTGCCGAAATTCCAAACATGGCTTTAGCGCCTTGTCATGCATTATTTCAGTTTTATGTAGCCGATGGAAAACTGTCTTTACAACTTTACCAAAGAAGCGCAGATGTGTTTTTGGGAGTTCCTTTCAATATTGCAAGTTATGCTTTGCTTACGATGATGGTAGCGCAAGTTTGTGGTTTAGAAGTAGGAGATTATGTGCATACTTTTGGTGATGTTCATATTTACAATAACCATTTTGAGCAAGTGCAAAAACAACTTTCTAGAGAGCCAAGAGAATTACCAATAATGAAAATTAATCTAGAAATTAAAGACATTTTTGATTTTAATTTTGAAGATTTTACTTTAGAAAATTACAATCCACATCCCGGAATTAAAGCACCAGTAGCGGTGTGATGAAATCATTAATACAAATATTTTTAATAGTCCTAATTCTTTTTTCTTGCAAAAAAAAGGAAGATGTTTCTTATGCTAAAATTATAGAAGACTTCCCTACAGAAAAAGCAGTTTTAGATAGTAAAGATGTGCCAGAATATTTGAAAAGTGTTGTTTTAAATATTTCTAAAATTAATGGTTATGAAAACGGAGTTTTAGCAAAAGGGCAAATTAAGGCTGCTAACTTTGAAAATTTCAAAGAATTAAAATCTTTAGCTTCTACAAAAGATTTGGTTTTATTAACCAAGAACAAAAATAGTGTTGTCGCTTTATATTCCGCAATTGCTTTGTCAGAAGCAAATTATAGTGATATTTATAAAGTCTTTCTAGATTTTTTAAAGAATAGAAAATCAAAAGTTGAAACACAAAATGGTTGTGTTATTGGTGAAGAAATCATAGCAGTAGCATTTTATAAAAATTATCTTTTTTCTGAAAAAAAAGAAGAAAAGCTATTGAGGAAATTAGACTCTTTAGTATTGTATAATACTTCAGAAGAAGAATTACTTCGTTATGCTTTTAAAAACAGATTATATCCTAGTCATTTTAAAAAACAAATAGAAAAATTAGCATTTGTTGATAAGAATAAAGATGCAATTATTTATTTATCTAATTGGCACAAAGCAGATTATAATCAAAAACTACAGTTAGAATTTAAAAGTTTATTGAATAAAGATTCGCTTAATTATTATCAATTTGAAACATACATAAGAGAGTTAGTGAGATTTAATAATATATCAAATAATGATTTTATCAAAAAAACACTAAAAAAAGATACCGTGTGGAAAGACAATGAAATTGAAATGATATGGTTTTTGAATAGGAATAATATTAATATTGATGATGACTAAGGTTTTATAAATTAAAGTTTAGATTTTATTCTAAACTTTTTTATTTTTAGAAATATTGATTAATTTTTAAAAAATAGTAACTTTGTTGAAAATCAAGGATGATGGAAATAAGAATCAGCTTAAATGAATACGCCGATATTCCTTTTATTAAGAAACTTTTGTCGCAGATAAAAGGTATTTCTGATATTGAATTGATAAAAGATAATGAGATGCTTTCCGACAAAGAAAATGAAGAAATTAAAGATTTATTATTAGAAAAAAGTCTAGAACAATCTAAAAACGGTGAAAAAGTAAAATATTCTAAAGAAATATTAGATAAAACTTTCAAATGATTGAAGTTCATTTTACCAAAATAGCACTCGATTCTTTAGACGAAATCAATACTTTTTTGAAATACAAATGGAAGCAAAAACAAATAGATAATTTCAGAAATGATATCGAAACGTTTATCCAATCTTTAGAATTGGGTATTATAAATTATCCACATTATAAAAATTCAAAAATTCAATTTGCTCTTTTAGGAAATAAGCAAGTTACAACATACTTTGTAAAAATTTCTGAAAATAATTATGATGTTTTGTTATTTTGGGCTAATAAAAAAAATCCTCAACAATTAAAAAAATTACTTAAATAAATAATGAAAAAACTAATCATTGCTGCACTATTTTTAGGTGTGTTTTTTAACGAAAATACAGCTTTCGCTCAAACAGAAATTTCTGGCAGAACAGGAGTTTATAGAGCAACTCATACTAAAGTTACAGAGCTGAAACACACTAAATTGCGTGTGAATTTCAATTTTGAAAAAGAACAAATGAATGGCGAAGCTTGGATTACTGCTTCTCCTTTTTTCTATGATTCTAATGAGTTGGAATTAGATGCTAAAGCGATGATTATTAGTGATGTATCGATAGAAAAAAATGGTGCAAGAACTCCTTTGAAATATACTTATAAAGATGATATTCTTAAGATTTCTTTGGATAAAACGTATCAGAAAAATCAAGATTACACGGTTTATATCAAATATGTTGCAAGACCAAATGAAGTGAAACAAAAAGGTTCTGCCGCGATTAATGATGCGAAAGGTCTTTATTTTATTAATGCACAAGGAAAAGACCCTAATAAACCTACACAAATCTGGACTCAAGGTGAAACCGAATCTTCATCTTGTTGGTTTCCTACCATTGATAAACCCAATCAAAAAACTACCAGCGAAATTTATATTACCGTTCCTAAAGAATATGTAACACTATCGAACGGTTTGCTAAAAGATTCTCAAAATTTAGGAGAAAATCTTAGAACAGACCATTGGGTGATGGACAAAAGACATTCTACTTATTTGTTTTTTATGGGAATTGGCGATTATGCTGTTGTAAAAGATAAATGGAGGGATAAGGAAGTGAATTATTACGTAGAAAAAGAATACGAACCTTATGCAAAACAAATTTTTGGGAATACACCAGAAATGATAGAGTTTTTCTCCAAAAGATTAAATTACGATTTCCCTTGGCAAAAATATTCTCAAATGACGGCCAGAGATTACGTTTCTGGAGCGATGGAAAACACTACTTCTACACTTCACCAAGAATCTGCTCAACAAAAACTTGGAGATTTAATTGATGAAAATAAATGGGAAGACGTAATTGCTCATGAATTATTTCACCATTGGTTCGGAGATTTAGTAACCGCAGAAAGTTGGAGTAATCTTACCGTTAACGAAAGTTTTGCAGACTATTCAGAATATCTCTGGAACGAATACAAATACGGAAAAGACCAAGCAGATTATTGGTTAATGAAATCGCTTAAAACGTCTAAAGCAGACCCTAAAAATTTTACCAAAGATTTAGTAAGATTCGATTATCACGATAGAGAAGATATGTTTGATGGAGTTTCTTACAACAAAGGAGGCGGAATTCTTCACATGTTGAGAAATTATTTGGGAGACGATGCTTTTTTTGCCGGACTTACAGATTATCTTAAAACTAACGAATATAGTACCGGAGAAGCGCATCAGTTAAGACTTTCTTTAGAAAAAGTTTCGGGTAAAGATCTCAACTGGTTCTTTAATCAATGGTATTTTGGTAGTGGTTATCCAAAATTAGAAGTTTCTTCTACTTATGATGCCATGAAAAAACAAGTTACGGTTTCTGTAGCTCAAACTCAAGACCAAAAATTTGAATTTCCTTTAGCAATTGATGTTTTAGAAAATGGTAAAATTTCTAGAAAAAATGTTTGGGTAACGGCAACTTCTAAAAATAATTTCGTTTTTGATGCAGCTAAAAATCCTGAATTAATTAATGCCAATGCAGATGGAATTTTGCTTTGTGATATTAAACAAGACAAAACGCCAGAGCAATTGTATCTTCAATATACCAATTCTAAAGATTTTCATAGCAAATACAATGCAATAGAAGCTTCTAAAGATAGTGTAGGTAAAAATCCTTTTGCTAATAAAACGATTTCGGCAGCGCTTAAAGATAATTTCTTCAGAAATAGAATGTTGGCTTTAGAATCTGTTCCAGAAGATGCAAAAGATTTCTTGGCAGATGTAGAAAAATTAGCTCAAAACGACCCAAAAACTTTGGTTCAAGGTGCTGCAATTGGAGTTTTGGCAAAAACTAAAAATCCAAAATATTCACCATTATTTGAAAAAAGTCTAAGCTCTGTTTCTAATTCGGTGAAAGCAAATGCAATTGCCGGACTTGCTGAAACTAGCCCAGAAAAAGTAGCTTCGCTTTTAGATAAAGTAGATTTAGAAAATGCCGACGAAAGCGTAATGGACAAATTATTGCCCATAATTGTGAAAAATAAAATAGTTTCTCAAATGCCAAATATTGCGCAAACCGTTGCATTTTATCCTTTTATTGCTTTCCAAAATCCTAATTTGGCGCAGCCAGCAGAAGAAGGTTTTAATTGGATAATGGATTCTGATAATATAAAAGCAGTAGAAAAACTTACAGGTATTTTAAAACAAGTAAAAGCTCAGATTGGTGATAATCCTCAAGCTAAAATGATGATTAGAGATATTCTGAAAAAAGGTTTAGACCGAAAAATGAAAGTTTTTAGAGAAAATCCGAGCAACCAAAGTTTAAATTCTCAGGTAGAATTAATCAATAAAACAGTTGAAGCGTATAACGAATAATAGAAACCATCTAAAATAAAGGGTTTTCGTTATTGAGGAAATTAATCCTATAAAAATCATCCTTTAATTTTTTGTCATGAATTTTCAACTCATTAAATTCGTACAAATTTTTTAAAAAAAGGGAAGATTAGTAAAAATATAAACATTAATAAATGAAATTCGGAATTGAAGCGGCAAGTTTCTTTGTACCAACTTTGTACTTAGAAATTAAAGATTTAGCAGAAAAACGTGGTATAGAACCTGCAAAACTAGAAAAAGGATTGGGATTGAAAAAAATGGCTTTCCCAGATGTGCACGAAGATGCAGCCACTTTTGCGGCAGAAGCTTTACTAAAATTAATAAAAGATTATAATATAAATCCTAAAGAAATTTCTAGAATTTATTTAGGAACCGAAAGTGCAGTAGATGCAGCAAAACCTACAGCTACTTATGCCATGCAAATGGTAGAAGGCGCTTTAGCAGAAGAATTTGGCGAAAGAAGTTTCAAAAATTGTGATGTTGTAGATATTACTTTTGCTTGCGTAGGAGCCGTAGATGCTTTACACAATTGTTTAGATTTTGTAAGAGCTAATCCTACAAAAAAAGCGGTAGTAATTGCAAGCGATTATGCAAAATATGAATTGGCTTCTACTGGAGAATATACTCAAGGTGGTGGTGCTGTAGCGGTTTTGGTTTCTGCAAATCCTTTACTTTTGGAGATTGAAAATCAATTCGGTGTTGCTACAGATAGCGTTTTTGATTTTTTTAAACCAAGAAGACCAACTACCAAAAATTTGGTGCAAGGTTTACCAGATACTTTTGCTGATAAAGTAGAAATTTTCACAGACGAACCTGTTTTTGAAGGGCAATATTCTAACCAATGTTATCAAGACAGAATAAGAGAAGCTTATGCTCATTATAAAGAAGAAAGTGGCAAAGTGAAACCTTATGAAAATTGGAGATTTTTGATTTTCCATTTGCCTTATGCATTCCACGGGAAGAGATTATTTACAGAGATTTTTGGAATTGAAAACGGAATGAATACTGCAACTTTTGATGATATAAAAGCAATTGCTCAAACCGAAGAATATAAAAATTTAGTAGCCGATAAAATAGAAATTTCTCAACGTGCAAGTTCCGAAATTGGTAATATGTACACCGCTTCTATTTATATGGCACTTCTTTCTTCGTTGCAAGTTTCTTATAGCAATAACGAAGAATTAGCAGGCAAAGAAATTGGTTTCTTGGCTTATGGAAGTGGTAGCAAATCTAAAGTTTTTGCAGGTAAAGTTGGCGAAAATTGGAAGAAAGTAGTTGAAAAATGGAATATTTTTGATGAATTATCAAAAAGAACAGCAATAGATTTTGATACTTACGAAAAACTCCACCGAAAGCAATTAGAACAGTCTGTAAATCCAGATTGGAAAGGTTTTGGATTAACGAAAATTGAAAAAGAAAATCCAGTTCTGGTTGGTGCTAGATATTACGCAAAAAGATAATAATGAACCGAGAGCAATCTCGGTTTTATTTTTTTTTAATAAACATGTCAATTTTTCGTTTTTAATTAATAATTTTGGTAAAATCTATTTTTAATGAGATTTAGAAAATTAATTATTTATATTCTTACATTATTTGTAATATCGGTTGGTTTTTTTAAGTCTCAAAGCCAATCAGATTTCTATATCTCTGATGGACAAGGAAATCAAAATCCGGTTATAGATTGTAGTTATCCTTTTGTAAATGGTAGTTGTATTAATTTAACGGCTAATTATCCTCAATTTAAACTTACAAATTCTTATTCTGTTTCGTCAATTCCTTATTCTCCTTATTCAGCTACGAACAAAACGGTAATTAAAGAAAATTTAGACGATTCTTTTTCCGGGACAATAGATTTGCCTTTTACTTTTTGTTTTTATGGTAATGCTTATAATAAATTAGTAATTGGCTCTAATGGAATGATAAGTTTTGATGTAGGACAAGCAAATCAGCCTAATGCGCCCAATTTTACAGATACTTTACCAAGTCAAAATTTGCCTAAAGAATCTATTTTTGGAGTGCTTCACGATATGTATTTTCTAAAAACTGATAATTCTGAAATAAATTATTCTGTTATAGGTTCAGCGCCATTTAGAAAATTTATAGTGAATTTTGAAGCAGGAAATGTTTCAGGTTGTGAACCTCAAACTTCCACTTCGCAGATTGTTCTTTCGGAAGGAAGCAATAAAATAGAGGTTTTTGTTAAAAATAAAGACCTTCCTTGTAATTTGGCAAAATATCCAAATGCTTTAATTGGAATAAATGATGCTTCTGGTAATTTGGGGGTTTCAGCTCCTGGAAGAAATACGGGAGTTTGGTCGGCTCAAAATGAAGCATGGATTTTTGCTCCTTCTGGTAGTAATTTAGTGCCTTATTTTACTTGGTTTGATGGAGCAGGAAATGTGATTGGTTATAGTAAAAATCAGATGGTTTGTCCTCAAAAAGATGAAACATTTAAAGTAAACATCGTTTACAATACTTGTAACGGGCAATCTATTACTTATACTGACGATATTAATATAAAATTTGCCACAGATTATCCTACGGTTCAGCCTTACACTAAAATAGTTTGTAATATTGCTGACAAAATTACGCTGGCAGATTATAAAAAGTTTCTTACAACTAATGATATTTCTAATTTTAATTTTGAATTTATAGATGCAGCAACTGGTTTGGCAGTAGACGAAAATACTCCTTTCTCGATAAGTTCGAATAGAAATTTTAATGTAACGGTTTCTAATAAAAATACGCCAAATTGTAAAAGAACAACTACGCTGCAATTTCAATTTTTTTCTGAGAATATTCTTACCAATCAGGTTGAAGTTTGCGATATGCTGAATGATAAAATTGAGCGTAATTATTTGTTAAGTAATTTCAGTACAAGATTAGTTGGATATAATTATTATGGAACAATTCGTTATTACTTGTCTTATGACGATGCTTTAAATAATAGAAATCAAAAAACTAATTATGATTTAGTAGATGGGAGTCAGTTTTATGTAAGATTAGATTACCAAACGTGTACCAATGTTTTAGGCCCTGTAACGGTGAAATTTAATCCAACGCCAATTGTTACGTCTCCAGTAGATATTGAAGTTAAAATGTGTGATTCTAATGATGATGGAATTGAAAATTTTAATTGGGCAGATTTGGTGAAAAATAAAGTTACAACGGATGCCGGAGTTTCTTTAATAAGAGTTTTTAGTTCTTATGACAATGCTTACAATGCATCTCCTTACAGCAGCGGCATGACTACTATTAGAGACGGACAGTATAAAGTATTTGCTAGAGTAGAATATCCTGGTGGTTGTTTTTCTATTGCAGAAATTAATATGAATGTAATTTTTGGAGTAATAAAACTTAATGATTCTAATACTTATATTTGTTTTGATGGCACGCAAGATATACCCGTAAATTTAGACACACTAACTACAGGGATGCTTCTAGACCCTTTAGACGGAACGGTTACTGGTCCTATTTATTTTGGAAATTACCAAGATGCAATGGCGAATGATCCAAATAGAATAATTCCTGCAAATCAAATTATTACAGATGATGGAGATTTTATTACCAAAACCTTCTATGCAAGGTTTGACAAAGGCACAGATTGTTATTCTATAAAAGCAATTAATGTATATTTAATTCATTTGGTTAAGAATATAGACCAATTCTCTATTTGTGATGATTTGAATGATAATACAGAAGTTGTTCAGCTTAGTAATTATTATAGATTTGTCAACTATCAATATGGAACGCAGGTTTTATTTTTTGCGTCCAATGCCGCTGCAACAGCTAATGTAAGTGGGACCAATATTACCACAGCTACAATTAACGGAAGTCTTGTGGTGTATGCTAGAGTTAGTTATAGAGATTGTGTTTTAATTTTTCCGGTAACATTTAGCCTTGCAAGTACTCCAAAAATTAAATCGGAAGTAACGGCTGTCGTTAAAAATATTTGTGATAATAATGCAGATGGTGTGGAAGAATTAGATGCTACTTTATACGAATCTCAAATTAATATCAATAATGAAAATGTAGATTTTGCGTATTATCAGTCTTATGATGCACAAAATAAAATTTTCAGTAATCCATATTATAATCCTACCAAAATTCCTGTTTCTAATGGAAGCGAGGTATATGTAAGAGTTAGAAATAGGCTTTCTAATTGTGTTTCTGCTGCTAAAATTACATTTGACTTAGAATTTTATCCGCCTATTTATTTAACCAAAAATGCAGTTCTGAAACTTTGTGATAAAGATTTAAATTTTGGAGAATCATTTGACTTAGATTTGGCGACTTCACAGATTTTTGACCAAAGTATTAATAAAGTTTTACTTTCAGATTTAGATATAACGTATTATGTTACTGAAGAAGACGCTAATAACGGAACTAATGTTGGTAAAATAACTTCTCCTTATCCTACTTCTGCGGGAAATGTTTATGTGTATGCCAGATTTCAATCTAAAACTTATGGATGTTATTCGGTAGCTCCAATCAATTTGTTGTCTTATTTTCCTGCCAAAGCAAGAAATTCTATTATTCAAATTTGTGATAATAATGTAGATGGTTTTTATGATGTGAATTTAATGGATTACACTGCTCAAATGGTGCAAATACCAAGTTCCGAAAACGTTTTTACTTTTTATCTCAATCAGGCAGATATTGGAGTTTCGGGTAAAGAAATACAGAATCCTAGCAATTTTATTCTCAATCCTTATACTTCTAAAATTTGGGTTTATGTAGAAAATTTAAAAGATTGTGGAAGTAGCGCCGAAGTAAATTTTGTAAACGGAACTCAGTTAAGTTTAAGTCAGAACCAGTTTAACAAAGACGTTTGCGATACAGGTAATGATAATAAGGAAACGATAAGTTTAACAGATTATGAAACTACATTTAGTAATTCTTCATACACTTACGAATATTTTGAAACCTATCAGGATATGACGAGTTCTCAAAATAAAATTCCAAAGTCTTCTTCTTATTTATTTGATGCAGCAAAAGGAATTACAAAATTTTATGTAAAAGTTTCACAAAGTGGTTTTTGTCCTAATTATTTTACAATAGATGTTGTTTTGAAGAAAACTCCAATGATAGAAATTCAAGACTATTATTATTGTAAAAATGACGAAATAGGATTAGAAATAAGACCAAATTTCACAGGTTTAAATGTTGTTTATTACAAATGGGAATATCCAGACGGAAGCATTTCTGAAGGAGCTAATAAAGATTTTATCTCTGGCGTAAAACAAATTGGAACGTATAAATTAACACTTACCAATTCTCTTAATTGTGATTATACCGCAACCTTCAAAGTAATAAATATAGACACTCCAGAAATTACAGCTCTTAGAGGTCAAAATGATTATTATGATGTAATTGCAACAGGCATCGCTGGTAGAAAAATTCTCTATTCTATGGATATGATGAATTGGCAAGAAAGCAATCGTTTTGGGAATTTAAAACCTGGAGATTATACTTTTTATGTAAGATATTCAGATTCAGATTGCCGTGGAGATATGAGAATGGGAAGGATTTTTAGCATCATTAATACGCTTACACCAAATGGAGACGGGATTAATGATTATTGGAAACTTTCGGGATTAGATGTTTTCCCAGAGAGTTCTACTTTGCAGATTTTTGATAAATTCGGCAATTTGGTTTACAAGCAAATTAGCAATAGCGAATTTATTTGGGATGGTAAATTCAATGGAAGAAACGTTACCACAGATGCTTATTGGTATCTCATCAATGCAGCAGACGGAAGAATCTACAACGGCTGGATTTTATTAAAAAATAGAAATTAAAATAACTAAAAAAGCTTCATCGCAGTGATGAAGCTTTCTTTTTTATTGTTCTAGTTTGAAACTGTCTTTTAGAGTAACCGTTCTATTAAAAACCAGTTGGTCTTCGGTAGAATCTTTATCTAAAGCAAAATAACCAATTCTTTGGAACTGATAATGGTCTTCTATTTTAGCATTTTTAAGACTTGGCTCGGCAAAACCTTTAATTACTTTTAAAGAATCTTTATTTACAAATTCCATAAAATCTGTTTCCTTTTCGGCATCTGGTTGTTCGTGCGTGAAAAGTCTGTCGTAGATTCTTACATCTATTGGCAATGCGTGTTTTGCAGAAACCCAGTGTAAAGTTCCTTTTACTTTTCTCATGCTTGCTTCTGTACCGCTTCCAGATTTAGAATCTTCGTCGTAAGTAGCAAAAATGGTAGTGATTTCTCCATTTTCGTCTTTTTCTACTCTCGTTGCTTTAATAATGTAAGCAGATTTAAGACGAACTTCTCCACCAATTGTTAATCTGAAGAACTTTTTAGGAGCTTCTTCCATGAAATCTTCTCTTTCAATGTAAAGCTCTCTGCTGAATGGTACTTCTCTTGTTCCTGCGTTTTCGTCTTCAGGATTGTTTTCTGTTTCCAGCCATTCTTCTTTGCCTTCAGGATAATTTTCTATAATTAATTTAACAGGATTTACCACACTCATTACTCTTGTAGAAATCTTATTAAGGTCTTCTCTTACACAGAATTCTAACAATTGAATATTGATGAGGTTTTCGCGTTTTGCAACACCTACTCTGTCTATAAATTCTCTAATGGCTTTTGGTGTATAACCCAATCTTCTCATTCCAGAAATGGTAGGCATTCTTGGGTCGTCCCAGCCTGTTACTACGTTTTCTGCAACTAATCTTTGCAATTTTCTTTTAGAAGTTACCATGTAAGTAACGTTCATTCTTGCAAATTCTCTTTGTTTATTTCTTACTTTTCCTTCTTCGTATACTTGGTCTAAATACCAATCATAAAGCGGTCTGTGATTTTCGAATTCTAAAGAACATAGCGAATGCGAAATTTGTTCTAAATAATCAGATTCTCCATGTGCCCAATCGTACATAGGATAGATTTTCCATTTTTCGCCAGTTCTGTGATGAGGTCTTTTCAAAATTCTGTACATCACAGGGTCTCTCATGTTCATGTTTGGCGATGTCATGTCTATTTTTGCTCTTAGAGACATAGCTCCTTCTTCGAATTCTCCATTTTTCATTTTCTCGAATAAATCTAAAGATTCTTCGGTGGGTCTGTTTCTAAATGGCGATTCTATACCAGCTTCTGTAGGGTTTTTTCTTTGTTCTGTAATTAATTCAGAAGGTTGTTCATCTACATAAGCTTTGCCTTGTTTTATAAGGTCTATTGCCCAATCGTATAGCTGCTGGAAGTAGTCTGAAGCGTATAATTCTTTGTCGTATTTAAAGCCAAGCCATTTAATGTCTTCTTTGATGGCATCTACAAATTCTTGTTCTTCTTTTTCGGGATTTGTATCGTCAAATCTTAAATTTACCGGGGCTCCGTATTTTTCGCCCAAACCAAAATTAATGCATATTGCTTTTGTATGACCAACGTGCAAATAACCATTCGGTTCAGGAGGAAATCTGAATCTTAGTTTAGATGAGTCTAGCCCGTTTTCAATATCATTTTCAATGATTTGTTCGATAAAATTGAGCGGTTTTTTTTCTTCTACTTCCATATTCAATTCTTGTAATAATGCAAATTTATGAAAATTAGTAGATTTTTCTAAACTATTTATGCCTTAAAATGAGAATGTTAATTTTTTTAGTTGTTGATTTGTTGATTTTTTAATCATAAATCGTATTTATTTTTATATTTTTATCATTCAATTATTTTTTTTTATAAATTTACAACGTTACACAAAAGTGTAATTGTACAAGAATAGGGTTATTTTCATATTTGTTAATTAACTTGTTTTGAAGATGAAAATAAACGTTGCAATAGTAGAAGACGAAAAGCATTATAACAATGCTCTGAAAAAAATTATAGATTATGATGCAGATTTGCATTGTGTAGGGCAATTCTATAATGGTAATGAGGCAATTGTAAATCTTGTAGCATTGAAGCCAGATGTAATTTTGATGGATATAAAACTTCCGGATATGAGTGGCATTGAAGTAATGTCTAAAATAAAACCTTTGATGGAAGAATCTCATTTTATGATGTGTACAAGTTTTGAAGATGATGATCATATCTATGATTCTCTTAAATTTGGAGCTGCTGGTTATCTTATAAAAGGAGAAAGTATGGATAGAATTATTACATCCATCAAAGATGTAAGCCGTGGAGGAGCTCCTATGAGTTTTGGCGTTGCAAAAAGAGTTTTAAACTATTTCAGAGAAGAAAAATCTGTAATTAACAGCCATTTGAACGACCTTTCTAAAACCGAACACGAAGTATTAGAATTATTGGCACAAGGTCTTTTGTATAAAGAAATTGCAGATAAAAAAGACATCACGATAGACACTGTAAAAAAACACGTTGGTAACATCTATAGAAAACTACATGTTAACAATAAAGTTGAAGCAATCAATATATTGAAGAAACACTAACTAAACTATAATTAACGCGAATGAAAACAAGAACAATTTTTTTGAGAATTGTTGCATTTTGTGCAATGTTCTTTATTGTAAGCTGTAGTAAAAATTCTAAATTTCCCCAAAATCTTATTTCCTTGGAAAAAACTGCTAATTCTTCAGAAGATCCTTTGGCACACATTCCTATGCCTGCAAAATTAGATTCGGCAATGAGAAAGTCTTTTGATGCTGAAACGTATGTAGAACTGAAAAAACTGAATTCTAAAAACGTTAAATCTTTCTACATTACCAAAGAAAATTATCTGAGCATGATTGATAATTTACCCGAAAATGCAGAAAAAGTTGTATTTAGCTTTGTTCAATTTAATAAAAGTAAATTCCCAAACAAATACAAAGAATTATATAAATTCGATGGCAGCTTGTATATGTTGTATTATTATTTAGATAAAGATGGTAACAATATTACTGGTAAAACGTACGCTGTACTTTCTATAAAAGACGCTGTAGAAGTCTCAGAAGCAGACTTTAATACAATGTTTCAAGATTATAAAACCAATATAAAACCAGAGATAGACCATTTTGTAAAAGGGTCTCAGGGAAATACATTGTCTGTACATTTAGCTAAGTCTGATTTGTTGGCTTACAAAGAAAAATTAGACAATAGAAAAGATATTGGTAAGTTCAAAATTACTTTGGCACAATGGGTTAATGTACCAGATTTTGTAAGCAAAGGACAAATTAAAATTTTGTCTAGTAGATTGTCTGCTTTTACTGAAGATACTGCTGGGCAAATGACTTTTATAACAGATTGCGAAAATCTTAGTGGTGAAGATATTAACAGTTTGTCTGGAGATGATATGAGTCGTTTGTGTCCAACTCAATGTCCGTAATGAAGATTAGTGAAATTATACAGTATTCATTTGATATGGTTGTTTTAATAACCATGCTGTATTCTTTTTATTTACTATTTTGGAAAAAATATGGGAAAAAGCAAAGATACTTTTTTCTATATATGATTTCTGTTTTTCTAGTAGATAATTTTGGATATTATATTAGGTTGTTTTTTAAAATAGACCAGTTTTATTTTTACTTCCCTCTGTTTTTTGTTACAATCTGCTATTTTACTTATTTTTTTATTCAAGATTATAAAGATGGTTTAAATAGAATTTTATTGATTTTTGCATCATTATTATCCATTTTTTTTGTTGCTTATTTTCAAATTAAAGCAGGTGATTTAACGATATCAACCAGCTCTTTGTTGGTTTTAATTGTGTATCAACTTTTTATTGTTTTGCAATGGTTTTGGTATATTATTAATCATACTGATGAGCAAAAAATTACAGACAAACAAGCTTTTTGGGTAAGTTGTGCTTTATTGATATGGAGCACTTTTGCTCTCTTTAGGATGTATCCAATGTATGATATAAGTAAAATTGATAAAGATTTTTTATCAAGTATTATTAATTTTTTTAATATAATCAATATTATAACATATCTACTTTATCTAAGAGGATTGAAATGTGTGAACCATAATGTGCTAAGATCATTTAATCATTTTTAAAATAAACAAAATGCCAGAACAAGTAAAACTTATGTTTTTGATAGCAATCGTTATTTTAATGACGTTTGTAGGTTTTATTGTGATGGTAGTAATGGTTTATAAGAAAAAACAATTGGTATTTCAAAAAGAAAAATTACTTCAGGAAATTCAATTTAGAAACGGAATTTTAGAGAAAGAATTAGAAATACAAAAGAAAGTTCAGGAAGAAAGAGAACGTATCTCTCACGATATGCACGATGATTTGGGAGCGGGAATTTCTGCTTTAAAACTTCAAGCCGAATTTATTAAGCAAAAAGTAGAAGACGAAATGATAAAAGCAGATGTAGATGATTTGTTGAAAACTGCAGGAGAAATGAATCTTTCTATGCGAGAAATGCTTTGGAGTTTGAATTCTGATAATGATAATCTGGTAAATTTTATGCAATATGTAGCACAATATGCAGAGAATTTTTTCAAAAAAACAGATATTAAAATTACAGTAAAAAGAGCGGTTTATTCGCTAGAAACCAAATTGAATTCAGAAGTACGTAGAAATCTTTTTCTCTGTGCCAAAGAAGCTTTTAATAATATCTATAAACACAGCAAAGCTTCTGAAATTAATATTTTGTTTAGTCTTAACAATAATGAGATGTTTACCATGCAAATTATTGATAACGGCTTGGGAATCAGTGAGAAGTCTTCTTCTGGTTACGGACTTCAAAATATGCAAAAAAGGATGAAAGATGTAGGAGGTGAGTGCCAAATTTCTAGTTCTGAAAATGGTTTAACCCTAAAATTTGTGACGTATGTTTAAGATATTACACAAAAGTGTAATTGCGCGGTAATTAAACTAACGCTAATTTTGTCTCATCAAAAAACATAATCGCGGAAGCTTAGTCTTAAACACACAAATGATGGAAATACAACAGTGGCTCTCATAGAAAGTCACTGTTTTTTTATGTTTTTCGCAAATTAATTATTGTTTTTTTTTGTACCACATTTTGTCGCCTTCCAAATGTAGATTTGTTTCAAAATTATTGATGAAAAGTGCGCCTGTTCCTAAACCTTGAGGCAAAGGATTTTTCTTGGTATAAGTGTATTGACAAATAGCGTTTAGTCCAATGTTGCTTTCAAGAGCAGAAGTAATCCACCAGCCAATATTTAAACTTTCGGCAATAGAAATCCATTCGTCACTGCCAGAAAAACCGCCAACTAATGCCGGTTTCAGAATAATGTATTGAGGTTTTATAAGCTCTAAAAGTTTCTTTTTTTCTTCAAAATCTACAATACCTATAAGTTCTTCGTCTAGCGCAATAGGAGTTGGTGTTTCTGAGCATAATCTCGCCATCATAGAATCTTCAGACTTCAGATTTCGGACTTCGGACTTCTTTATCGGTTGTTCTATAGAATGAATTTTGAGTTCGGCTAATTCTTGTAAAACGATTTTGGCTTCATCAAAACTGAATGCTCCATTGGCGTCAACTCTTAATTCTATAACTTCTGCAGGAAATTTTTCTCTAAGTTTTTGAATCACTTTTTTTTCAGATTCCCAATCTACTCCTATTTTTAATTTGATGCAATTGAAGCCTTTTTCTAGTTTTTCTTCAATTTGTTTTTGCATGAAATCTGCATTTCCCATCCAGATAAGTCCATTTATTTTTATAGAATCTTTTCCGTCTGTAAAATCACTTGGGAAGTATAAATCTTTGCCATATTTCAGATTGAGAAGCGCTTGTTCTAATCCAAAAATGATGGAAGGAAAATGTTTGAGTTCAGATTTTAAAAATTCAGCATCGTTATTGATGTTCTCGCAAAGCCAAATTAGTTTTTCTTCATATTCAGGAACGTCGTCGTAACTTAAACCACGGAAAATAGCACATTCTCCAATTCCTTTTTTGTCTCCGTCTGAAATTTCTAAAATATAAGTTTCTTTTTCGGTTAAAATTCCTCTAGAAGTCCCACTTGCTTGTTTAAAGTTGAGGTCGTATTTCTTAAATTTTGCTTGCATCAATTATATTTTCTGGTTTTTTCCAATAATAAAGTACAAAATTGAACCAATTACCGGAAGTAATATCACTACTAAAACCCAAAGTATTTTATTATTTGAGTCTTTAAAATTGCTTTTTAAAATATCTACCAAAGCGATAATCCAAAGCAAAGTTGGTAAGAATAAAAATACCGATACAATGATAAGGTAAATTGCTGAAAGACTTAAAAACATATTTTTATAAAAAATTTTGATTAAAATTACAATAAAATCATAAAACTACAGTTCATTTTGCGAATTTTCAATTTGGAAAAGTACTAAGAATTTATATTTTTTGCCATAAATTCTTCTGCTTTGGTTACCATTGCTGCACTTCCACAGAAAAAAGGAACTCTCTGGTGAAGTTCTGTTGGCTGAATTTCTAATATTCTTTTAAAGCCGTCGCTGCATTTTCCGCCTGCTTGTTCTGCTATCAAAGCGATAGGGTTGCATTCGTACAAAAGTCTGAGTTTTCCTTTTGGAGAATGAGAAGTAGAAGGGTAAATATAGATGCCTCCTTTTATCATATTTCTATGAAAATCAGATACTAAAGAGCCAATGTATCTTGAAGTGTAAGGTCTGTCTTCTTCTTCTAATTGGCAATATTTTATATAATCTTTCACACCTTGAGGAAATTTGATGTAGTTTCCTTCGTTTATAGAATATATTTTTCCAACGGTTGGGATTTTAATATTGGGATGAGAAAGATAGTACGTTCCAATAGAAGGGTCTAAAGTGAAACCATTTACGCCGTTTCCTGTGGTGTAAACAATCATGGTAGAAGAACCATAAACAATGTAACCAGCGGCAACTTGTTTTATACCTTTTTGTAAAAAATCTTCCATTTGCACTGGCGTTCCTGGTTCTGTTACACGCCTGTAGATAGAAAAAATAGTTCCTACAGAAACATTTACATCAATGTTAGAAGAACCATCTAAAGGGTCTATTAAAACCACATATTTGCTAAGGTGGGCGTTATTGGTTGCTTTAATTTCGATAAAATCGTCGCTTTCTTCGGAAGCAATTCCGCAAACAACTTCTCGCTGAGAAAGAGCTTCAATAAAAATATTATTGGCAAGAACATCTAGTTTTTGTTGGTCTTCGCCTTGTATATTTTGGTTGCCCACTTGTCCGATAATATTGGCGATTCCGGCTTTGTTTACTTCTCGGTTTACAACTTTGGAAGCAAGTCTTATGGCGCTAATTAATCTTGATAATTCTCCAGATGAATATTTAAAATCTTCTTGTTTCTCGATAATGAATTCGCCCAATGTGCGGAATGTTTGCTCAGACATGATTTTTGTTTTTTTGGTTAGTTGTAAATTTCGTAAAAATTTGCCAATTTTCATCATGAAATTTAAACAGAAACATTTGAAAATAATTTAATAAATTTGAAGGTTTGAAATGTTATAAGGTACAACAATGAAAATTTTTAAATTTGGAGGAGCATCTGTGAAAGATGCTGATAGCGTAAAAAATGTAGCTAAAGTGTTAGAATCTCAAGGTTTTGAGAAGTGTCTATTGGTAGTTTCTGCAATGGGAAAGACCACCAATGCTCTTGAAAAAGTAGTAGAATATTACTTTAAGAAGGAAGATTTCCATAGTGAAATCGAGAAGATAAAACAGTCTCACCTAGAAATTACTAAAGGACTTTTTGCGGATAATCATTCCATTTTTGGAGAGGTAGCATTGTTTTTTGATGATTTGGAAGCTTTTCTTAGAAGAAATAAATCACCAAATTATAACTTTGTTTATGATCAAGTAGTAAGTTGTGGCGAAATGATTTCGTCTAAAATCTTAAGCGATTTTCTTAATGATATAGGTTTTGCAAACTCTTGGCTAGATGCCAGAGATTATGTGAAAACAGATGATTCTTACAGAGAAGGTGTGGTAAATTGGCAAGAAACAGAAGCTAATGTGGCTAAACTTAACAAAGAACAATCATACGTTACACAAGGTTTTATAGGTTCTGAAGATAATAATTTTACTGTAACTCTTGGTAGAGAAGGTTCAGATTATTCTGCTGCAATTTTTGCCTATTGTCTTAATGCAGATGCAATGACGATTTGGAAAGATGTTCCTGGTGTAATGACTGGCGACCCAAGAAAATTCGAAAATGTAACATTGCTTTCTAATATTTCTTACGAAGAAGCAATAGAAATGGCTTATTATGGAGCATCTGTTATTCACCCGAAAACATTGCAACCGCTTAAGCAAAAAAATATTCCTTTCTACGTTAAATCATTCGTAGAGCCTATGAAACCAGGTACTAAAGTGGGGAATTCTGATAAAAACCAAAGCGAAGAAAGTTATATTTTAAAAGAAAATCAGGTTTTAATTAATATTTCGACGAGAGATTTCTCTTTTATTGCTGAGGATCATATCAGTCAGATATTCAATCTTTTGGCAAAACATAAGGTAAAGGTTTCTCTGATGCAAAACTCGGCGATTTCTTTAGCTCTTTGCTTAGAAGATAAATTTGGTAAAATAGATGTAGTAAATGAGGAGTTGAATTTAAAATTCAATACAGATTTAGTAAAAAATGTTTCGCTTTATACCGTAAGAAATGCTAACTTAGACGAACTTTCTAAATTCTATGAAAATAAGAAAGTTTTACTAGAGCAAATTTCAAAACAAACGGTACAAATTGTTACAAACTAATACTACTAATGACCCTCATTTCAAAACAAGACCTTATAAAAGCTGCAGGGCTTTCTAAGTTTGGATTTCTTAAGAAGCCCATTGCTGCTACTATGATGAAGCTAGTGAAACTAGATGGTGTAAACAAGCTTTATGATAAAATAAAAAATACCCAAGGCAAAGATTTTTTTCGATGCTTTTCTTAAAGAACTAGATGTTCATTATATAGCATACGAAGAAGATTTGGCAAAAATTCCTAAAACGGGTCCATTTATATTGGTCGCCAATCATCCGCTTGGTGCTATCGATGGAATTTTGATGTGTAAAATTCTCACAGAAATAAGACCCGATTTCAAAATAATGGGCAATTTTCTTATTCAGAAAATAGAACCCATTAAAGATTTTGTAATTCCAGTTAATCCTTTTGAAGAAAGAAAGGAAGCGTATAGCAGTTTGGGAGGAATGCGAGATACATTGAAACATCTAAAAGATGGTGGTTGTATCGGGATTTTTCCTGCTGGTGAAGTTTCTAATAAAAATAATGAAACAGGTGAGGTTTTAGATAAACAATGGGAACTAACGGCTTTGAAATTAATTAAAAAAGCTAAAGTACCTGTTGTGCCTTTTTATTTTCATGCTAAAAATTCTAGAACTTTTTACAATATCGCAAAGATTCATCCAGATTTGCAAACACTTATGCTTCCTTCCGAAATGCTTAAAAAAAGAGATAAGCCCATCAGAATAAGAATAGGAAAGCCTGTAAGCACAAAAATTATTGAAGATTGTGATGATGCTAGAGAAATGGGAGATTTTTTGCGAAAAAAAGTCTATATGATGAGGTCTTATTATGAGAGAAGGAAATCTATTACAGAACTTTTTAAATTGTCTAATCTGCCACTTAAATTCCCTCTGAGGCAAGAAGAAGTGGTGCAAAATATTATAGACGAAACGCCTGTTGAAGATTTACTAAAAGATATAGAAAATCTTAAAGCTAAAGACAAAATGCTTTTTGCTAACGGAAATTATGAGGTTTATTTCACCGAATACGACCTTATTCCGTCGCTAATGAGGGAAATTGGTAGGCAAAGAGAACTTACTTTTAGAGGAGTAGGAGAAGGTACCAATTTGCCTTTCGATTTGGATAAGTACGATCAACATTATCATCATTTAATTTTGTGGGATAATGCCGCCAAAAAAATTGGTGGAGCTTACAGAATGGCGCTTGGAGCTCAGGTGATGAAACAATATGGTATTGAAGGATTTTACATTAGTTCTTTATTTGAATTCGACCAAGAATTACGCCCATTTTTTAGAAAAGTAATAGAAATGGGAAGAGCTTATATTACCGCGGAATATCAACAAAAACCGTTGCCTTTATTTTTACTTTGGAGAGGTATTGTACATGTTTGCCTTAGAAATCCTGAACATAAATTTTTGATGGGAGGGGTAAGCATTAGCAATAGATTTTCAGATTTTTCTAAATCTTTGATGATAGAGTTTATGCGTTCTCATTACTATGACTCTGTTGTGGCTCAATATGTGCATCCAAAAAATGATTATAAAGTAAGGCTTAGGGAAAAGGATAAAAATCTGTTTTTCGAAGGATTAGATAATGATTTGAATAAGTTTGATAAACTTATTGATGATTTTGAGCCTCAAATGAGACTTCCTGTGCTTATTAAAAAATATATAAAGCAAAATGCTAAGGTTATCGCTTTTAATGTAGATCCTAACTTCAATGATGCTATAGATGGATTAATGTATATTAGAATTAGCGACCTTCCAGAAAGTACAATAAGACCTGTTTTAGAAGAAATGAGCGAACACTTGAAAGAAACAGAAAAATAATACCCTTGAAAATCAATTGTTTTACTGATTTGATTAAATTTAAAGGATAAATACTTGCATGGTGTGAAAAAAGTCTTTATTTTTGCACCACTTTAAAAACTAAAGCTAAATTGGTTTCTTAGCTCAGTTGGTAGAGCAACGGACTGAAAATCCGTGTGTCCCTGGTTCGATTCCTGGAGAAACCACTTTTATTTTTTATTTTACTTTTATTATTTAAAAGTTTTAGTAAAAAATTGCAAAACAACCTTTAAGGTTTCTTAGCTCAGTTGGTAGAGCAACGGACTGAAAATCCGTGTGTCCCTGGTTCGATTCCTGGAGAAACCACTTTAAGCCACTCATTTTAATGGGTGGTTTTTTGTTTTTGTATTATTTTTTTAATATACATGTATTTTTAGGGTATTCTTTTTAAATTTTCTTCAGTTTTTGAATACTCAATGATGATTTTCATCATGTTTCTAGATTTTACAATTAATTCAAGTTTTTATATTTCTAATTTTGAACTTATAATTTCTAATAATGATGAAGAGAGTCAATGTTTTACTGTTTTTTGTTTTCCTATTTATCAATTTTAAGGCTCAAAAAATTGGTGGTATTGTAAGTAATGATAATGGTAAAAGAATTCCTTATGTTTCTATAGTTGCTACCAAAGATAAAATTGTAAAGAGTACTGTTGCAGATTTTGAAGGTGTTTTTTTAATAAAATTACCAGAAAATGGAGTTTACAATATCGAAATTATTTACCAAGGAAAAACGATTTTAAATGAAGATTTAAATGTAAACGGAAATATAAAGAAGAATTTTTCTGTTAACGAAATAAAGGAGGTCGAAATAAAAGAAGTTAATATCCTAAAAACAAAAAAATTAATAGAGAGAAAAGCAGACCGATTGGTTTTTAATATTGAAAATTCTATTTCGGCACAAGGCGGAAACGGATTAGATGCTTTAAGAATAACCCCAGGATTGAGAGTAGATAAAGACCAAATTAAAATGATTGGTAAAAGTGGACTTTCGGTAATGGTGAATGATAAATTATTACAACTTTCTGGTGAAGATTTAATTAATTATCTCAAAACTCTTACTTCTGATGAGATAAAAAGTATAGAAGTAATTACAGCTCCTCCTGCAAAATTTGATGCGGAAGGAAATAGCGGAATTGTAAATATTGTATTGAAAGAAGCTAAAAAAAATTCTTTTAATGTTAATCTTTCCACAGCATATACACAATCAAAATATAGCGATTACAACGAAAGTATTGCAGTAAAATATAGCAAAAACAAACTTTCTCTTTATACCTCTGCTTCTCATGGTGACGGTACTAATTTTTATCGTACGGAAGATAGTAATATCTTCTATCCAGATAAATTATACCAATCTAAAAGCAAGATGAGAGATAAATATGGAGATAATATTAATCTCAATTTTGGATTAGATTATGAGTTTTCTAAAAAACTTTCAATGGGAATTCAATATCTTACGAATTACTTTTATATTCCAGATAATTTGGATAATAACATTACCAAAATATTTTCGGCTAAAGATTATTTAATTACCACAGAATCTAGACTTTTTGATAAAAAGAACGGTAATAGCTTAAACTATCACTCAACTTATAAAATAGATTCTTTAGGTAAGAAAATAGATTTTAATTTAGATTATTTTAACTACGATACTAAAAAGTCTAGGTTTTTTGAGACCAACGAGTACGAAGACCTTACTGAAAATTATTTAAAAACTTATACCGCAGCAGATAATAAAAGCAATCAGAAAATTAATAATGTATCGGCTAAATTAGATTTTGAATTTCCTTTAAAATGGCTTAAACTTAATTTTGGAAGTAAAATTTCTGAAACTAAAAACAAGAGCATAATAGATTTTTATGATTGGTCTTCTGGAGAAGCTATTTATCAGCCTAATAGAAGTGATGTATTTAATTATCAAGAGCAGCAACAAGCTGTTTACATATCTGGAAGTAAAAAAATGGGGAAATGGGATGCTCAGCTTGGAGTTCGCTTAGAAAATACTAATGCTAGAGGAGAGTCTGAAACGCTATCAGAAGTGCATGAGGATAAATATCTAAAAATTTTCCCTACCGTTTATCTACTTTACAAACCCAACGAAAATAATTCTTTTTCTGTAAATTATAATAAAAGAATTAGTCGTCCTTCGTATAGAAGACTTAATCCTTTTGTAAGGTATATAAATCCTTATTCTGTTACACAAGGAAATCCTTTCTTGCTACCTTCTTTTACCAATAATTTTGAATTAAATTTCACGCACAAAGACAATTGGAATACTTCTTTATATCTAAGTAAAAGTGATGATGTAAATGAACAGATTAATTACATTAATAAAGACAATATCAATAACAGAACTAAATACGAAAACGCTTTTAATGAGCTTAATTTTGGAATTAATCAATCTTACACATTTCAAAAATGGAAATGGCTAGAAAGCAGTAACAGCATGAGTGCTTATTATAAGAAAATTAAATCTTTGTTTCCAGAGTATATTGATAATTATAATGGTTGGAGCATGTTTTTCGAGACTTCTAACACATTTATTCTGAATAAAGAAAAAACAATTTCACTGTCTTTAGATTATTGGTTGCAACTGCCAGAATATTATGGACCTTATAAAATGAAAACAATGTCTAATTTAGGAATTGGATTAAAGACTTTATTCTTGAAAAAACAACTGTCTATTTCAATTTATGGTGACGATCTTTTAAGAACGTTGAAAGTACAAAATACCACATATTTTTCAGGAATTAAAAGTACATTCAAAAATTATGAAGATAGACAATCTGTAAGAATTTCGGTGAAATATTCTTTTGGAAATTCTAATATTAAGAATAAAACAATAAACAAAAGCAACGACGAAGAAAAAAATAGAGCGAATTAATAAAAAGAGCTAATGTTTTAAAACTAGCTCTATGTATATTTGATTTGTGTTTTTTAATTAACGGTTGTAAGCATAGAATTTACTGTAAAAGAGCTAGATTGTGTTCCTCCGCTATAGCTTCCGGTAAGGTATAAACCATTGAAATCTGTCCCATTGCTTACAGTACCTCCTTTGTATATTTTGTATGTTTTTCCTGTGCTTAATTTGGCATTAGAGAAAATTAATTTTGTAAAAGATTTTGGTGCTAAGAACGTTAAAGCTTCTGTACCATCTGAAGATTGTACATGTACAATTGTATTTGCACTACCGCTTCCTAAGATTACAGTAGGTTGAGTGGTAACATTTGTGGTAGGTTTGCTGGTGTCTCCTGCAATTCCTACAATAGAACCTCCTGTAATTTTGAAAGTGTTTTGGTCACAATCAAAACTTGCTTCTGGAGCAGAAGCACCTATTGCGATGGTTTTTCCTCCAGTTATGGTAAGTGTTCCGTTAGAATCTATTCCATCGTTAGTTGTACTATAGGCGTAGATATTTCCACCGTTGATATAGATTGCATCACCTGCGTTAATGGCATCATCTGTCGTTTTGATGTAAAAAGTTCCATCATTGATAGTAAGTCTTGTTTTACTTTCTATACCTTCTTCCGAAGCATTTATTGTAAAATTACCACCATTTATAACAATGTAAGGATCAATGGTAGCGTCTGTATCATAAGAAGCAGCGATACCGTCACCAGATGAATTAATAGTAGTAGTACCACTGTTGAAGACCATGTAACCTTCTTCTACTTCAATTCCGTCGCTAGAAGAGGTTAGATTTAATTCTCCTCCATCCATCACAAAAGCATCATTAGTATGTATAGCATCTGTAGCTGCTGCTGTTACTTTTATTACACCATCTCTTACTCTAATATAATCATCACTTGCTATTGCATGTTTGTATTTTCCGGTTACATTTAGAGTACCAGTACCACTAAAAATTAATTGTCCTTCGCTGAAAATTGTTCCTTTTAAATCTTCTTCTTCACCAGCAGAATTGTAGGTTGTAGTATAATTAGTAGTATCTGTAAAGGTTATTGGTTGTTCCTGTATTTAAGATGATAAATGCTCTTTTACTAGATTGTAAATTTAGTGCAGGACCGTCTGTACTTGTTAAAGTAACTCCATTTAGAGTAAGTTTATATTTTTTTGTGCTATAAACTTTAAGAGAGCCAGCAGTACTTGCGCCAGAGAGTACGTATTCTATACCAGAAACGGTAGAATTTACTACAACATTTGCTCCGTTATTGGTAATTGTAACACCAGTTGCAGAACCAGTAATTGTGGCAGATGTACCAGAAAAAGCAATGTTAATAGTTGAGCTGAAGGTTTCGTTTTCTATTAAATCATCAGAATTGCTACCATTAATAGCGGTATCGCCTTCTGCTGTGCCAGATGAAGTAGTATTCGTAATTGTAACAGCAGAGCTACTCGTACTAGACGAAGAGTCACTAGAGTCAGAATCACGAGAGCAAGCTACATTTATGGTAATAATTACCATAAGAGACATAATCATTTTTAATTTATTCAGGGTATTCATATAAATAAAAGTTTTAAGTTTTACTACATACTGTTGAAGTTTTCAAGAATTATCTTGATGGTTTTTTTGAACAAAAAGAATAATTATAATCTCATATTTTACTGTGAATTTAAGTTAGAAAAAGAGTGTAAGGAAATTCTATTTTTAATTTTTTAAGGCTAAATTTGTATAACAAAGTTGGTTTTAAAATAGTTGAATAACAAAAAAATGAGGTAAATGCACTTTTTTTGTCGGGGAAAATAATCTCTATATTTTTTCGTATTCGCAGATGCTTATTTGAGGATGAAAAGCCATCATATAAGTAGAAAGCACTTCCTCTTTGTTCAGATTTTCGGAGAGTAAAAATTTTTGATCAATTATATCAATCAATAGAAGTTTTTTGCTAAAAAAAGTGATTCCGATTTTAAATTTAGATGCGTCGTTAAGATGAGCGCTTACCAAATCTAATTTGTAATTTTCGAATGTGAAAAATTGGTTACCAAGTACATCTGGAAGGCTTTTTATTTCGCCATTAAGTTGTTTTATGTAATTTTCGGAAGCAGCACTCAATAGAAATGGAATTTTATAAGCATTGGGATTTTGAGCCAACAATTCCCAATAGTAATTTACAGGTTTTTCGTTTGAATTAAATACCTGATGCTGTATTCTGTATTCATTATAAGTGTCTTCGAAGACATATTTGTCCCAAAGATGTTCAGAGTTTTGATCAATAGTAATTCTAAATGCAAGTCTTATTTTAGCTTTCATCATTTTATATTTCAAAAAAAATAATCAATGCGTTTTCACTCAATGCTTCAAATTCCAGTTCGGTTATTTCCCAAAGAATTATGGCATCTCTGTTTTCTAATAATCTGTTCTGAATCTCAAAAGCACCATTTAAAACCATTGCAAAAATTTTATTTTGATGATTTTCTAAGTGAAATTGAATTTCTTCTCTTCCATCAAAAATTCCAATATAATTAGGCGTTTTTAGATGATTTGAAATTTTTGAAAGAGCATTTCTAAGTACATTAATTTCAGAAAAATTTTCGAAAGTAAGTTCTTTTTCGTCTTTTATTTCAATAATTGAATAATTAGATGCTGTATCTAATAGATTTTTTATAGTAATACTTTTGTTTTCAGATGGTTTTATACTAAAAACTTCGTTTGCAGAAACAATTTTTTCGTTGATTTTAATTAATCCGTAAAGAGGGATGATAAGCGTAATATAATTGGGCTTAATTTCAATTTCTGTGAGGGAGAATTCTTTTAATAAAAATTCTTGAACTTTTAAATTTTTTTCACTAATAATTTCGCAATGTTGTAGGTTTTCAGAAGAATACCATTTTCTAAAATCATTTTTAAAAATAATAGAAGGGGTTTGTATTAACATTTTTATTGTTTTTTTAATTTAATTTTTGCCACAACAGAACTTAGTTATGGCAAAAATTGATATGAAAAATTATACTAACCAGCTACTTTTATAGTGTGTGTTAAAATATAACCAGCACTAACACTTCCCGAAATACTACTCATTTCGTTAGACGTTCCATCTGAAAAAACATTATCATTTGCATTGTAAGTATAGCCACTCATTCCTTTACTATAACCGTAAGAAGTAGCACTGTTTACGGCTACAACTGCGCTGTCGCTTCCTTCGGGAAATGCAATTTGCGTTACCAATAAAGAAGTTCCATCAGATTTATAAATATGAACATGAATGTGCGTTGCTCTACTTTGATACCATCCTGGGAAAATAGAAGTAAAAGATACCAAACCATTAGAATCTGTAGTTTGTCTTCCTCTCAAAAAATGATTAGAAGTATAATCTGTAGATTGCATACTTGTGCCTCCGTACTCAGAATAATTTCCGTCTTTGTCACAATGCCAAATGTCTACCAATGCACCTTGTAGCACAGCACAAGAATTGTTGGTATTTTGAATAGTAATATTAATCGTAAAGGCAACACCTGTTCTATCTCCAATAATATTTGTTCTAACCAATGATGAAGGAGATTTTGTAGGGAAAGGACCTTCCGTTTCAGAATTGGTAACACTACAGGTTCCTGAAGAAGAGCTGCCGCCGCTGCCGCTGCCACCGCTGCCACTACTAGAAGATGATGAGCTAGAAGATGAAGAAGTTTGTTCGTCTCCATCTGACCTACAATGAGCCAAAATAGGAGCTGCAGCTACCGTTACTCCAGCTAAACCTAGATTTTTTAAAAAATCTTTTCTGTTGATAGATTTCATATTTTTCCACTTTTTTGATTTACAGTTTCAAAGGTAATTTCTCAAAAAAGAGTAGCGAAAAAAATGAGGTAAAGACAAAAAATGTGTAGGTGAAAATAATTATTGTCGTAATTTATGTACTTCTTCTTTGTACTTTTCGCCAATAGGAATAATGTAATCTTCTATTTTTATAGATTTGTTTACAATACTTTTAATATGGTTAATAGAAACCAAATAAGACCTGTGAACTCTTACAAAATGACTCGCAGGAAGCTTATCTTGAATGTTTTTAAGAGTAAGTCTTGTGGTAATTTTAGATTGGTCTTTCAGATGAATTTTAATATAATCATCCAAAGCTTCTACAAAAAGAATATCGTGATAATTTATTTTGTGAAGCTTATAATCTGCTCTTATAAAAAGGGTTTCAGAAGAAGGAGCTTTTAGATTTTCTTTAATTTTTTCAAGAGCTTTTAAAAATCTTTCGAAGGAGAAAGGCTTTACCAAATAATCTATTGCATTTACTTCGAAAGCATCTACCGCATAATCTGGATAAGCTGTAGTAAAAATTACTTTGGTGTTTTGATGTATGCTTTTATAAAAATCTAGACCATTTTTTTGAGGCATTTGTATATCTAAAAAAATTAAATCTACAGGATATTTATTAAGATGTTTCAGCGCTTCGCTTTGTTTGGTGTACGTTTTTTCTAGTGTAATATAATCTACCTCATTACAGAAGTTTTCTATAATTTTCAAAGCAAATGGCTCGTCGTCTAATGCAATGGCGGTAATCATTTTTTTTTAATTTCTAACGAATTTCAGAATGTTTTATTTCTAAAGAATGTTAAATTATATTGTTTTTTGCAATTCTAAATTCATCTTTAAATCAACAATGTATTCAGAATTGGTTTGTTGAATGTTAATTGAATGCTTCTTTTGATAGATTTCATTCAATCTCTCTAAAGTGTTTTTGATACCAATTTTGGTAGACATTTCTTTAGGTACAGATTTGTTTACAATTCTATTAAAAACCCTCAAATGAAGCACTTGGTTTTCTGTAGAAATTTCTATTTGAATTACAGAATTTGCTTCCGGATTAAAACCATATTTGAAAGCATTTTCTATAAAATTTACTAAAATCATTGGTGCAATTACTAGATTTTCTGTTTTTATATCTTTTTTGAAAGAAAAATTCAAACTGTCATCTGTTCTCACCAATTGAAGAGCTATATAATCTTCTAAATAAGCTATTTCTTCTTTTATCTTCACAAAATCTTTGCTAGATTTATCTACAACATACCTCATTACATTAGATAATTTCAAGATACTATCTGGCGTTCTATCAGATTTTAGGATAGACATAGAGTAGATGTTATTAAGAATATTAAACAAAAAATGTGGCTGAAGTTGGTATTTTAAACTCAATAGTTCAGCTTTGTTTTTTTGCATTTCTATTTCTCTTTTTTTGATGAAAATAAACAAATAAGAAGAACATAATAAAGAAAAACCAAATGGCAATAAGCCTCTCATAAAATTAAAAACGAATGAGTTTTCTCTCATTTCGGGAGGTCTGTTTATTTCAAATGAAGGAGGATTTCTACTATTTTTGAAATTGGGTCTCATTTCTGGTCCAAAATCAGGTTGCATTTTTGGTGCTATTTCAGATTTTTGAGGAATATCAATTAGTAAATTTGATAAAGAAGCAATGGTAATGTAGCATAAAAGAATAGAAAAGCCGAATATTAGATATTTCTTTGTGTTGAATAATTTTGGCATTAAAATGAAGAAATTCACATAGAAAAAAATAATAAGCAACACCATTTCTAGAAAACTTCTCTGGAACATTGGTACAGAAAGCATCTTGAAACTGCTGTCAAAATCTGGCGAAGTAAGTACAGGAATGGTTAAAAATAACAAAACCAGAATAGTATGAATAAGAATTTTTTTCATTAATCTTTATAGTATGTGATTTTCAAAAATAAAGATAATAAAATTTTCCTTTATCAAATCCTTTCCAATTCATTACCATCAATCTGCGTCTTAAAAAGTCCGTAATTTACGGTTACTTTTCCGTTTTTGTGGATGGTTTCTATGGTGCCAATTGATGTAGAACCTGCAATTCTTACACGTTGCCCAACCTTCATCCAAACGGCACGTTCTTTTTGCGTTTTTTCTTCCAATTTTTGGTTGGTTTCTGCAATCTGGACTTGTATATTTTCTTTTTTGAGTTGTTGTTCTACCTTTCTTTTGGTTACTTTCAGTTTGTCAGATTCAGTTTTGTCTGAACCTAATTTTCTAAATTTCTCTTGCTCCAGAATTTTTACAAAATCTTTTACAATGTCTTTTCTAGATTTTCCTCTCAAATAACCATCAATAAAGGTTTCTATCTTGTTCCCGAATTGTAATTTTCGATGTTCTTCTTCGTACAATTTTTGGAAATTATAGAGCTTTTGTTGCAATTGTTCGTTCAGTTTTTGAAGATTTTCTCGCTTATCTTCTACAGATTCTTTTTGTTCGGCGAGATTGGTTTTTAGCTTTTCTACTTCAAATTTTTCTTGCTGAAGTTTTACAATGGTTTTATCTAAGTTTACTACATCTTTTTCTACTTTTTCACGGGCATTTCTGATGATAAATCTCGGAATTTTATTCTTTTCTGCCACTTCAAAAGTAAAAGAACTTCCTGCTTGTCCTACTTCTAATTTATACAAAGGTTCCAAAGAATGTTCATCAAAAAGCATTGCAGCATTCGTTGCATTTGGCAATTGTTCTACCACCAATTTTATGTTGGTATAATGCGTGGTGATAATGGCAAAAGATTTTTTTTCGTAGAAAAATTCCAGAAAACTTTCTGCTAAAGCGCCACCTAATTCTGGGTCTGAACCTGTACCAAATTCATCAATCAAAAGTAAGGTGTTATCATCTGCTTCTCGTATAATTCCAGACATTTTTTTGAGACGAGAACTGTATGTAGAAAGGTGATTTTCAATAGATTGGTTGTCGCCAATGTCGGTTCTTATTTTATTGAAAAAGAACATTTCAGATTTCGGATGAACGGGCACTAAAATCCCACTTTGAATCATCAATTGAAGCAAACCAACAGTTTTTAAAGTGATAGATTTTCCACCAGCATTCGGTCCAGAAATACAAAGAATTCGGTTGTGCTCTGTCAAAGTTAAAGTTTGGGGATAAATTTCCTTGTTTTCGGCTTTATTTTTCAGCAAAAGCAAAGGATGAAAAGCATTTACCAATCTCATCGTTTTATGTCGATTGATTTTTGGCAAAACTCCGTTTACTTGTTCAGCAAATTTGGCTTTGGCTCTTGTAATGTCCAAATCGAAAATATACGTTTGATATTCTTCTAATTCTGGAGCAAAAATGGCAATTTCTGCGGTTAATTTTCTAAGAATTTTATCAATTTCCTTTTTTTCTTCTTCTTCGGCTTCTTTCAGTTTGAATTGATGTCTAGCAACACTTTCTGGCTGAATATACGTGATAGAACCTGTTTTAGAAACGCCCAAAACTCTTCCCGGAACTCTTTTTTTGAAGCTAGATTTTACAGCGAGAACTCTTTGGTCATCAATTACCGTTTCTCTAATTTCATCTAAAAAATCTGTAGAAGAAAGATGAGAAAGCGTTTTGCTAAAATTCTCCTGAATGTGTTTTTTAGCGTGCTGAATTTCGGTTCTTAATGTTTTCAAAACGGTGGAAGCTTCAGATTTTACTTCTCCAAATCTGTTGAAAACTTTGTCTATTTTTTCTACAATTTCTTTTTTAAATTCTAATTTCTGAACTTCTTCCAACAAAATTGGGAAGGTTTCAGAAAATGCAGGAAAGAATTTTTGCAGTTTCCCAATTTGTTCTGTTATGTTTTTAATTCGAATAAAAGCAGTATTATCTAACCTGAAATTTTCGATGTGCATTACCTTCAATTCTGCTTCTAAGTCTTCGTATTCGCTGAAAGGAATAGCGTTAGAACTCTCAAAACTCGTAAGGAATTCAGACGTTTTTTTTAATGAAATTTCTGCTTCATCAATTTTTAAAAGTTTAAGATGAAGGATTTTATCGGCTACTTTCGGCGAAAAAGCAAAAGGAGAAATCTCCGCAAGCAGTTTCGGGAACTCTAATTCTTGTAAATTTTCTTTGGTAACTTGCACGGTGCAAAGATAGTGTAAAGTCGTTGAATTGTAAAGATGTAAAATCGTTTCAATGATTTTTGTAAGTTTGAATAAATAAATTTTATGAAAAAACTAATGACAATTTTCACGGTTTTAAGTTTAATTTCTTGTAAAAAGGAAGTTTCAAAAACTGAAATTATAAAAGAAAAAGTACCAGAAATCAAAGTTTGGGTAAGTAAAAATCAAAAGTTTTTAGACAAATTTAAAACTGTAGATTTTGATACGCTTAAAGTTTATTCTGGAGAAGAAATTTATAATGAAAATTTCGAATTTTTCGGTAAAAAAATAGATAGTTGCGATGTGAAATTATTTCCAGAAAAATATGATGTTTTTGAGAGTGGTAAAATAGAAACGTATGCAATTTATAAGTTCAATGTAGATGAAAATAATTTAGGTTTAATTGCTAGAACTCCATCAGAATATTGGCCAACATCTTTAAAATTTTTTGTTTACAATAAAAGCCAAGAAAAAATTATAAATTTTATAGAAATTGCTGAAAGTTGGGGAGATGCAGGAGATGTTCTCACCAAAAAATCTTGGATTTATAAAGATAAAAATAATCAATTGAATTGCTTTCTTTGGAGGTATTATGCGCATGATGATAGCATGGACGTAGATAATGAAACACCAAGTTTTATGGAAAATCATTATTTTCTTTTACAATTCAATAATGGAAAATTTGACACGATTAGTAAAAATAATAAACAATTAGAAAAACAATTTGCTAAAATTATTAAGAAAGAAAATCTGAAATAACTTTAACAGATTGCTTCGTCATTCGTTCCTCATTCCTTGCAAAGACAATGCAACTTTACGAATTAACAATTAAACAATTTTACAACAAATCATGACTTGGACAGAAATCCTTTCCCCAATAAAAAACACAGAATATTTTGAAACGCTTTGGCAAAAAGTAAAATATGAATATGCTGCGAATAAATGTTTTCCTCCGAAAGAACAAATTTTCCGAGCGATAGAACTCACGCCTTTTGAGGACGTTGAAGTTGTAATTATTGGTCAAGACCCTTATCATAACGATTTTCAGGCAAATGGTTTGTGTTTTTCTGTTTCAGACCAAGTAAAAGCTCCGCCTTCGCTCAAAAATATTTTTACCGAATTGAAAGACGATTTAGGAATCGAAAAAACGAGTAATGAACTGGATTCTTGGGCAAAACAAGGTGTTTTATTGCTCAATGCAACGCTTACGGTTCGTGCTCACGAACCGAATTCTCACAAAGATTTGGGTTGGGAAAAATTCACAGATTTTATCATCAAAGAAATTTCTGAGAAAAAAGAAAATGTAGTTTTTGTTCTTTGGGGCGCTTTTGCACAAAAAAAAGCTTCGCTTATAGATGAAACGAAGCATTTTATCATTCAATCTGCTCATCCTTCTCCGTTTTCGGTGTACAGAGGTTTCTACGGAAGCAGACCTTTTTCTAAAATTAACGATTATTTGAAATTAAAAGGCAAAAAACCGATTGATTGGTAAATGTTTCTAAAAATTTCTGCACCTTGCGTGAGCGATGGTAGTGGAAATCCTTTTTAAAATTTTTTGTGATGGCAACCCTTTTTGCGTTTTGAACGCAGAAAGGGTTTAAGCTCTGGGAAAAATTTTAAAAAGATTGTAACGGACAGCGCGGTTTTTTTGTGTTGGGATAAGCTTTGGCAAAAAACACGGCCAAAATATTATTCTATTTTTAAATCAACTACATATTTTCCTTTTAAATCGTCAAAACCTACATCGGTAGAATTGGAAGGGTAAATATTCGTTAACGTAATTTTTTTGCCTCCAAAAACAAAAGAATTTTTATTCTCTTGAGTAGAAATGGTAAATTTTCTTGGTCTGGAATGCAAACTCATTACTTCTATTTCTACAGTTGCAAATCCCGCAGTAATGCAGCGCGCATTCATAGGACATCTGCTGTCTTCGATGGTTTTAACAAAAGTGATGTTTAACTTATTTTCTTCCGAAAAAATATTTTGTTTTTCTACCAATCTTATTGTTCCATTTTCTGGTTTTTCAGTTGGATAAGTACTATTTACTATTTCAGATTTTGTAATAGGCATTTTTAGATTTTCAGATTTTTTTTGAGAAGCACATTGTGTGAAAATAAGTGCCGAAACTGCAAGAAAAAATATTTTAGATTTCATCATTATTTATTTTAAAAATATATCTATTAGAACTACCAAAAACATTGCCAAACCTACCAAAAGGTTAAAACCTGTACCGTAAACAAATCCTAAAAAAGCTCCTTTTGTAGCGTTAAATGCTTTTTTTCTGTCTTTTCTATCATGGATGAGTTCTCCTAAGAAAACACCAAGCAACATCCCTATTATAAAACCAATTGGCGGAAAAAATAATCCGATAATGGTTCCTAAAAACCCTCCGATTTTACCATATCTGCTTCCTCCGTATTTAGCTGTAGTTTTGATGGGAATGGTATAATTAAGAATTAATGAAACCAAAGTTAAAATTCCAAAAATAATAACATAAATAATAGAAAATTCTGGATTCCCGAAGAATTTGTATAATAAAATTCCTGCAAAACTAAGCAACAAACCTGGCAAAATAGGCAGAATTGTTCCTGCAATACCCACAGCAATAAGCAATAAAGAAATAAATGCGAAAAAAGCTTGCTCCATTATTTGTATAAAAATTTGTATAAAATTAATAAATAAACGCAATTGCCAATCATATTTTCTATTTTTGTAGGAAAATTATAGCTAAATGGGATTTTTTAAAAGTTGGAGCGACAAAATAAGTATTTGGGTAACTCAATACATTACAGACGACTTGTATTTACCATTTGCCATTGGTGCAAAACTTTTGTTTTTGGTTCTTACTTTTTTGGTGGTAGATTTTATTTCTATTCTTTTTTGGAAATATTTTTCTAAAATTTTAGTGAAGATTTTAGGAAGTAAAAGTATCTTAAAAGAAATATATAAACAGAAAGCTTGGCGTTCTCTGGCTCATTTTTTCTCTTTATTATTTTGTTTTTTTATCTACGAAGAGATTTTTGGACCAAGACATCCTAGAACCAATATTTATACAGAAAGGATGATTATTTTTGGGCAAGTAATGGTTTTTGCAGTGTTAGTTTACCGATTGATAAAAGCGGTAGAGACTTATTATGAACAAAACCAAGATAGGTATAGAATTACAGCAATTAAAGCGATTTCAGAGTCGCTAAGGATTTTCGGGATTGTAATTTTTTCGCTTATTGGGATTTTTGTAATTTTTGGTATTGGTTTGCAAACCGTGATTGGTGTTTTAGGAGCTGTTACAGCTGTTGTTTTATTGGTTTTTAGAGATACTATTTTAGGATTTGTAACGGGGATACACGTTTCTACTTCTAAAAATTTAAAAATTGGCGATTGGATAGGAATTCCGAAATATAATATTGAAGGTAATATTCAGGATATTAATCTTTTAACTACCAAAATTCAAAATTTTGATAAAACTATTTCTACAATTCCTACTTATGATTTGCTTTCTACGGAAATTAGAAATCATCAAATTATGTACGAAGGAAGCAGTAGAAGAATAAAACGTTCTATCTATTTTAATATCAAATCTTTCAAATTTGTTGACGAAGAATTTTATAATAAAGTAAAAGACATCAATCTTATTTCAGAATATTT
Source organism: Cloacibacterium sp. (assembly GCF_047601505.1). Taxonomy (GTDB): domain Bacteria; phylum Bacteroidota; class Bacteroidia; order Flavobacteriales; family Weeksellaceae; genus Cloacibacterium. Next base: position 3,352,335 of record NZ_JASGJD010000001.1, on the reverse strand, counting down.
AGACCGAAAACTGAGAGAAATTGCAGAATCTAAAAAAGGAATTCCGCATTCTGAACGTTTAATTAATGGTCAACAATTAACAAATATTGGACTTTTTAGAAATTACGTTCTTAATTTTCTGAAAAATAATCCTAAAATAGACCAAGACGAAATTGTATTGGTTCGTCAGTTAGAGATTACACCGCAAGGTTTGCCTTTAGAAATCTATTGTTTTGCCAACAAAGCAGAATTGGTAGATTACGAGAGAATTCAAGCAGATATTTTTGACCATATTCTTACGGCAGCTAAAGATTTTGACCTAGAAGTAATGCAAGTAAATAAAGTATAATTTTGTTGATAGTTATTGGTTGTCAGTTGATGAAAAAATAAATTGACATCCAAAGAATCAGCCAACAACTATCAACTATCAACTATCAACTATCAACTATATAATGACAAAATTATCAGTAAACATCAATAAAATTGCAACGATTAGAAATGCAAGAGGAGCAGACACACCAAGTGTAACAGAAGCAGCAATTAAAATTCAAGAGTTTGGCGGACAAGGGATTACCATTCATCCAAGACCAGACGAAAGACACATCACCAGAAAAGATGTGTACGATTTGAAACCTTTGGTTTACACAGAATTTAATATTGAAGGAAATCCTCACCGTCCGTTTATAGATATGGTTTTAGAAGTAAAACCAGAGCAAGTAACGCTGGTTCCAGATGCAGATGACGCCATCACTTCTAACCAAGGTTGGGATTGTGAAAAAAATCTAGATTTCTTAAAATCTGTAATTGCAGAATTTAAAAACGCAGGAATTAGAACCTCTATTTTCCTAGACCCAAATCCTGAAATGGTGAAATTTGCCGCAGAAACAGGTACAGACAGAATAGAACTTTACACCGAAGGTTATGCCAGAAATTATGCTTCGACTTCGCTCAGCATGACAAAAGAATTGGCTATAAAACCTTACTACGAAACGGCTCTAGAAGCTGCAAAATATGGTTTAGGAATTAATGCAGGGCACGATTTGAGTCTCGACAATCTGAAATATTTTGCAGATAATATCCCGAATTTGTTGGAAGTTTCTATTGGTCACGCTCTGATTTCTGAAGCGTTGTATTTGGGTTTAGAAAACACGATTCAAGCTTATTTGAAAAGGTTGGCAAAGTGGTAATTTAATTGAAAATAATTTACGGATGGAAGATAAATTATACACTATTAAAGTTTGGTTAACAACTTTAATTTTGTCGCCAATACTTTTTAATTTATTAACATTTTTAAAAATTAAAACTTTTGATCCAGATTCAATTTTATTAATTTTTTTTATGTTTGGATATTCATTGATTTATTCTTTACCATCATTTTTAATTTATCATTTAAGTTTTTTAAAATTAAAGTCTAAACTTAATGAAAAAAGCAAATTTATTCTTATAATCTTATCAATTATTTTAATGATAATTAATGTAAGACTAGTTTTTGGAAATAATTCTTATAACAGTAATGGAAATTTTAGTGGTATAACATTTTCAGTTATTTATTGTATTTCAATAATAATTTCTTCTTATTATTTTAAAATACATAAAACAAATCAATGGGAATGAATTTTATTTTGGGGATTAGCCGAAAATTTTAATTTTAAAATCAGCGAGAAAAAAATGAACATATTACACTCAAAAATATACGGACAAGAGAAAAACGGAACACCTCTTCTCGTTTTTCACGGACTTTTCGGGATGTTGGATAACTGGGGAAGTTTCGGGAAAGAATTCGGAGAATTGTTTCCAACTCATATTCTGGATTTAAGAAATCACGGGAAAAGTTTTCATTCAGACGAAATGAATCATCAAGTTTTGGCAGAAGATATTCTCAATTATATGAATTTTCATGGCATCGAAAAAGCCAATCTTCTTGGGCATTCTCTCGGCGGAAAAGCAGTGATGACTTTCGCAATCTCTTTTCCTGAAAAAGTTGAAAAACTCATCGTGGTAGATATTGCTCCAAAAGCGTATCCTCCACATCATCAAGGAATTATTAAAGCGCTTCAATCTGTTAATTTTAACGAAGTAAATTCCAGACAAGAGGTAGAGGAAGTTCTTCAACAGTACATTCCAGAGAAATCTGTGATTCAGTTTTTAACTAAAAATTTGTATTGGACGGAAGATAAAAAGCTCAATTGGCGTTTTAATTTGACAACTTTATCAGAAAAATACACAGAATTTGTTTCGAATGCTATAAAATTTGGAAAATTTGAAGGTGAAACGTTATTTATAGCTGGTGCAAAATCCAATTATATTCTTCCACAAGATGGTTTGTTGCTTCGTCAGCAATTTCCTAAATATCAATTAATTACTATTGATAATGCAGGGCATTGGGTTCAAGCCGAAAACCCGAAAGATTTTAATGAAGCAGTGAAAAATTTCTTGTCAAAAAGTGAATTTTAAACTTAAATAATTAACCGTATTTTTGTAAAAATCATCTAACATCTAACATCCAACAAAAAGAATGATTCTCGTTACAGGCGCCACAGGAATTCTCGGAAGAGTTATCGTTTTAGAATTGTTAAAACGTGGTAAAACGGTTCGCGCAACCAAAAGAAAATCTAGCAATCTGGAAGAAGTGAAAAACTCTTTCCGATTTTACACCGAAAATCCTAACGAATATTTTGAAAAAATCAATTGGATTGATGTAGATTTTGACAATCTTAACTCTCTTGAAAAAGCTTTAGAAGGCGTAGAAGAAGTTTACCATTGTGCTGCAAAAGTGAGTTTTCATCCAAATGATGAGAAAAAAATGTATCACACCAATATTGAAGGAACTACACAACTTTTGTACGCTTGCGAAAATTCTTCGGTTAAGAAATTCCTTTTTGTGAGTTCTATTGCGGTTCTAGATGGATTCAATGAAAACGGAGAATTAGACGAAAGTTCAGATTTTAATCCTAAAATAGACCATTCTGCTTATGCTATTTCGAAACATTTTGCAGAAATGGAAGTTTGGCGAGCTTCGGCTGAAGGTTTAAATACCGTAATTGTGAATCCTGGTTTAATCATCGGTTCTGGAAATTGGAACGAAAGCAGCGGAACTTTATTCAAAGAATTGGGAGAAAATAATTATACTTTTTCGGGAGGAACTTCTTATGTAGATGTGAGAGATGTTGCCAAAATTTCGGTAGAATTGATGGGAAAAAACATTTTCGCAGAAAGATTTATCTTAATTTCCGAAAACAAAAAGTATGAAGAAATTGCGAATTCTATCAAACAAAAACTAGGAAAACCAGCAGTTAAAATTGTTCCAAATAATTTATTAAAAGTAGCAGTTTTCTTGAATTCAATTTTAGGTTGGCTTATTTCTCCGCTCAAAATGGCAAATAAAGTGAATGCGAAATCAGTAACAGAATTCAATAAAATTTCCAACCAAAAAATAAAAGAAAAGCTTAATTATGAATTCATTTCTGTAGAAGAAAGTTTGGCTTTTCATGTAGAAAATTATATAAAATCAAATAAATAATTCCTCGCAATAATAGCGCAATGAAAAATCTTTGCGTTTAAACAAAAATTATGGAAAATCAATTTTTAGGAAATCAAAATTTCAATATATCCAATCAAGTGGTTTCGGCAATTTGTCCGTCTAATATTGCTTTAATTAAATATTGGGGGAAATATGCCAATCAAATGCCTGCAAATCCTAGTATTTCTTATACTTTGAATCATTGCAATACCCAAACTTCAATGGAGTTTTTGGCAAATGAACCGTTTTCTGTTCAAACTTTTTTGGCTGGAAATGAAGAACTGATATTCGCAGAAAAAATTGATAAATATTTCAAAAATATAGTACAATATTTGCCTTGGATTCTCAAAGGAAAATACATTATCAAGACTGAAAATACATTTCCTCACAGTTCAGGAATTGCAAGTTCGGCTTCAGGTTTTGGAGCTATTGCAAGTTGTTTGATGAATCTAGACCAAATTTTTTCTACTGACAACCATCAACCATCAACCATTAACCAAAAGGCTTCTTTTTTAGCACGTTTAGGAAGCGGAAGCGCTTGTAGAAGTTTGTATAATGGACTTGTGGTTTGGGGAAAAACGGATGAAGTAGAAGGAAGTTCAGATTTATTTGCGGTGAAATATCCTGATGAAGAAATTCACCCAATTTTTAAGAATTTTAACGATTGGGTTTTGCTTATTCATGAAGGTCAAAAAACGGTGAGTTCTACTGTTGGTCATGGTTTAATGAATACAAATCCTTATGCCGAAAGACGTTTCCAAGAAGCGAGAGAGAATTTTGTTCCTCTTAAAGAAATTCTGAAAACAGGAAATTTAGAAAAATTCATCACGTTGGTAGAACACGAAGCTTTAACGCTTCATGCCATGATGATGATGAGCGAACCAGCCTTTATTTTGATGAAAACGGGGACAATGGAAGTTATCAATAAACTTTGGAAATTCCGTGAAGAAAAGGGCAATCCTTTGTTTTTTACCTTAGACGCTGGCGCAAATGTACACTTGCTTTTCCCAGAAAACGAAAGCTCTGAAACTATTAAAAATTTTATAGAAACCGAATTATTGCAACACACCCAAAAAGGAGGAGTGGTGAAAGATGTGATGAGGTTTTAAAAAGTTGGAAGTCAGAAGTCAGAAGTCAAGAGTTTTAAAATTAATCAAAAAGTTTGTCATAGACTTCGTAGAATTTTCAATTTCCATAGGAATCTAAATTTTAATGTTATGAAAATTAGGTTAAAATCAGTTTTGATATTTATTATTGTATTGATAATAATATTTTTTCTAATTTATTTAATTAAAAATTTTTCCTTAGGAGTTCGGGGAGAGAATAGAAAGATTATTTGGTAATTATTTATTAAAATAAACTCAATCTATTTCTTACCTTACATCAATTCATTCGCTGCTCAGAAGTTGTATTTTTGAATAAAAATTTAGAATATGAAAAAATTTGAAATAGGAGTTGGGATGTTCGGCGATTTGGCTTTCGATAAGGAAACAGGGAAATTTGCTGATGCTCAACAAAAATTACAACAAATTTTAGCCGAAATAAAATTAGCCGACGAATTAGGAATTGATGTTTTTGCTTTGGGCGAACATCACCGTCCAGATTACGTGGTTTCGTCTCCAGAAATGGTGCTTTCTGCAGCTGCTTCAATTACAAAAAATATCAAATTGATGAGTGCTGTTACGGTGTTAAGTTCAGCAGAACCTGTAAAAGTGTATCAAGATTTTTCTACTTTGGATTTAATTTCTGGCGGAAGAGCCGAAATTGGTGTCGGAAGAGGAAGTTTTATAGAATCTTTTCCGCTTTTTGGTTACAATTTGAATGATTATCACGAACTTTTCGAAGAAAAATTAGATTTATTACTCAAAATAAATTCTCAAGAAAACGTAACTTGGAAAGGAAATCTTAGAGTTCCAATGGAAAATCAAACGGTATATCCTAGAGCTACTAGCAATGGTAAATTACCTGTTTGGATTGCAGTTGGCGGAACTCCAGAATCTGTTCTTAGAGCTGCCAGATTAGGTTTGCCTTTGGTGGTCGCGATTATTGGCGGTTTACCAAAACAATTTAAACCTTTAATTGCTTATTACAAACAAGAATATTTGAAAAACGGACACAATCCAGCCGAAATGCAAATCGGAATTCATTCTCACACTTTGGTAAGCGAAGATCCTGAAGTTATTGATGCTTATTTTGAAAATTATGCGGCTCAAATGAACCGAATTGGCAGCACAAGAGGTTGGTCGCCTTATACCAAAATGCAATATGAAGGCGGTAGAAGCAAAGATGGAGCTTTGTTTATCGGGAATTCTGGTGAAGTGGCAGCAAAAATAAATGACGTAAAAGAAATGTTTGGTTTAACAAGATATATTGCTCACATGGATGTTGGCGCTCCTAACCATGATGTGATGATGAAAAGTATTGAGTTATTCGGGACTAAAGTTGCAGAAAAAGTAAGATAAAAAATGAAAATTCACCACATTGCCATCATTTGTTCAGATTATCAAATTTCTAAAAATTTCTACACTGAGATTTTAGGTTTGAATATCATTCGAGAAGTTTATAGAGAAGAAAGAAAGTCTTATAAACTAGATTTGGCAATTGGTGATGATTACGTAATAGAACTTTTTTCGTTTCCAAATCCTCCGAAAAGACCCTCCAGACCAGAAAGTTGTGGTTTGCGACATTTGGCTTTTGCGGTAGAAAATGTAGAGGAAAAACGTACAGAATTATTACAAAAAGGACTCAATTGTGAAGAAATTAGAATAGATGAATTTACCAATAAAAAATTCTTTTTCACAGCAGACCCAGATGATTTGCCTTTAGAATTTTATGAAATGTAACTTTTAGATTTCAAAATGTACTTATTGATAAATATTGATATGAAAACATTTTTATTTCTATTGATTTCAACTTTTTCTTTTGCTCAAGATGTATCTGAAAAAGAAGTTGTAAAACCTATCGAAAGTCTTTTTAAAGCAATGAAATCTGCAGATTCTCTTGGGGTTAAAAACGCTTTTTCTAGTTCAGCAATTATGCAAACTTTTGGCAAAAACAACGAAATAAAAACCGAAAAAGTAGAAGGTTTTGCTAAACAAGTTGGTGCTGCCAAAGTTGGTGATTTAGACGAAAGATTTACCATTTCTAAAATTTTGGTTGATGGAAATATGGCTTCGGTTTGGGTTCCATATCAATTTTATTACAAGGGAAATTTCTCGCATTGCGGTGTTAATAGCTTTCAATTGACGAAATTGAACAACGAATGGAAAATTCAATACATTATTGATACCAGACGAAAAGAGAATTGCATAAAATAAAATCGGACGAAAGTTCGATTTTTTTATTTTCAAGAAAATTGCCAACTGCAAAACTTATTTATATTTTTGCACAGAAATAAATCAAAAAAAATGAAAATCGGTATTCTTGGTGGTGGACAACTTGGCAGAATGTTCATTCAAAATGCATTAAATTATGACGACGAATTCTGTGTGCTAGATCCTCAAAAAGACTGTTCTTGTGCTCACATTTCGCATTTTACGTTAGGAAGTTTTAATAATTACGACGATGTTTTGTCTTTCGGACAAGACAAAGATGTAGTTTCCATAGAAATAGAACACGTAAATGTAGATGCGCTTTTTGAGTTAGAAAAACAAGGAAAAAAAGTAATTCCAAGCGCTGAAATCATCAAAACTATTCAACAAAAAATTCTTCAAAAAGAATTTTACAAAAATAACAATATTCCAAGTCCAGATTTTGAAATAATGGACGGAAGTTCAGATGAAATTAAAATCGATTTTCCTTTTGTTCAAAAGCTAAATACTGGCGGTTACGATGGAAAAGGCGTGCAAATCATCAGAAATGCTGAAGATTTAAAAAATCTTTGGACAGAAGATTCGGTGTTAGAAAATTTAGTAGATATCGACAAAGAACTTTCTATCATTATCACTAAAAACGAAAATGGCGAAACCAAAACTTTTCCTGTAACAGAAATGGTTGCCGATGAAAAACTGAATTTGTTGGATTTCAATATTTGTCCTGCGGATATTTCATCAGAAGTTCAATCTCAAATTGAGGTAATTGCAGATAAATTCATCAAAGCTGCCAATTCTGCTGGACTTTTCGCCATAGAATTATTCCTTGATAAAAAAGGAAAAGTTTGGGTAAACGAAACGGCGCCAAGATTGCACAATTCTGGTCATCAAACGCAAGAAGGAAACGCCAACTCTCAATTTGAACAATTTTACAGAGTTTTGAAAAATGTTCCTTTGGCAGATACAGATGCTTTTGTATTTTCGGGAATGCTGAATTTAGTCGGCGAAGAAAATTATACAGGAAAAGTAAAATATGAAGGTTTAGAAGAAGTTTTAAAATTGCCAAAAACCTATGTTCACCTCTATGGAAAAACCGAAACAAAACCTGGTAGAAAAATGGGACATATCAATGTTTTGGCAAATTCCAGAGAAGAACTTTTAGAAAAACTCAATCACATAAAAACTTTGGTAAAAGTAATTTCGGTATAAATTGTTGTATTTTTATAAAAATTTATAATCTAAAATCTAAAATTTTTAAAAATGGTAGGAATAATTATGGGCAGCCAAAGCGATTTGCCAATTATGCAACAAGCAGCAGATTTTCTTAAATCTCTAGAAATTCCTTATGAATTAATTGTGGTTTCGGCGCACAGAACGCCAGAACGAATGTTCGATTACGCTAAATCTGCAAAAAATAGAGGCATAAAAGTGATTATTGCGGGAGCTGGAGGAGCTGCGCATTTGCCAGGAATGGTAGCGAGTTGTACTACTTTGCCAGTGATTGGAGTTCCAATTTTGAGCAGTAATTCTATTGATGGTTGGGATTCTGTTTTGTCTATTTTGCAAATGCCTTCTGGGATTCCCGTGGCTACAGTTGCTCTTAATGGAGCTACCAATGCTGGAATTTTAGCTGCTAAAATTTTAGGAAGTTCAAACGAAGAAATTTCTACAAAATTAGAAATCTATCAACTGAGTTTAAAAGAAAAGGTACTTTCTAATATTGAAGAAATTAAAAAAACGCACCCGAATTCTTACGACTAACATGTCATTGCGAGGAATGTAACGCAGTGAAATAACGAAGTAATCTGTTTTCGTTATTCTGAGCAAAGTCGAAGATAGAAGCAACACGTTTTCGTTTCTTTACACTTGCAGTCCTGCTTTTCGTTACAATCTTTTTTGGTGGCTTCGGCTACGCTCAGCCTCCAAAAAAGGATTTTCACTGCAATCAGGGCTAAATTTCACTTTTCATACTTTTTTTGAAAAGTGAGATTTAAATTTATATTATTGTTAAGTATTGTGTTTAGCTAAACTATAAATATTCATTAAAAAAGAAATTATATCTATCTTTACTATTTACCAAAAGATGCTGTTTAAAAATAAAATAATTTTCAGATCTAGGTTTATGGGATGTATATAAATTTCTATTTAAGTCAATTTCTATAATAATTATAATAGTATTTATGTCTAATTTATAACATTCATCATAGCTTTGATGATTAATGCTTGGAAATGAATTTTTATATTCTTTATTGTATTTAGGCTTAAAGGTTTTTATTAATGCAGCTTCCGTATAGTTTATTATTTGCTTTTCTGAAATATTTGTTTTTAGAAAATTCATAATTCTTTGTTCTTCGTTTTCATCAGATTCTGTAGAGTTTATTAGTCCATTTATTGATATAATATTTGATTTTTGAAAATTACAAAGCATTAACCAAATATCTGAATCTGGATTTTTTGAAATTGAATCAGAATAAATTTTTTGTAACGTTGAATGCGATTTTAATCTATCAACTGCATCTCTTTTCCCATTTTCATCAAAAGATTGACCGATATACAAAACTTCATAATCTAGTTCATAATCTTCAATTGGTTTTATTCTTTGAATTTCATCTAAAAATGTTCCACAATTATAAGAAAATTTATTTTCATCATTAAAAATTGTGAATTCTGAATAAGGAAAAGAAGAATCAATTTTTATATTTGTTGAATCAAAAGGATTTCTTAAATCAATAATTCTTTTCTCTTTATGATTTTTTAATTGAACGAAAAATTCAAGTGTAATAATTTTTTTAGATATAACTGTTTTTTCTAAATTGAAAGTTACTTTAGGTCTCTTTAGTATAAAATAAATGTTGAAATTTGGTAGGATTCTATTTTTCTTTAACTTTTCAAAATTCTCTAATTCAGTCTGTTGTAAGATGAAATATTCATCTAGACTCATTGTTATTAAGCCTTCAGTTGAGAATTTATATGTAGAATCATGATTAAACATTAGAAAAATTTGCTCTTACAAAAATAATTTTAAACCTACTCTAACCACAAAACCGCTCCTTCAAATTCTCTTCGCCAATAGAGTTCGTTGTGTTTTCCGTCTTCGTCTATTTTTAGGAAAATATTTTTGGGTTTTACGTTCTTAGATTTCAGATTTTCAATGATGTTTTTGGTTTGCGCTTCCATGTCTTCATCTTCGTGTTTACCTTGGATGAAGTAATATTTTTGATGTTTAAGATTCACTTTTGAACTCAAAATAAATTCATTCAATTCTTTTGCATTAAACCAAAAAGCAGAAGAAAAAGCCAATACTTTCCCGAAAGTTTCAGGATGTTTTACGGCTGCATACACAGAAATTAATGCTCCAAGAGAACTCCCACCAATTGTGGTAAATTTTCGTTGAGATTTTGTTCTGTAGTTTTTATCAATGTAAGGTTTCAACGTTTCTACGATAAATTTCACGTAATTTTCGCCATTTCCGCCACCATATTTTGCATTTTTATACGGCGAAAGTTCTTCCATTCTTTTTTCTCCGCCATTATCAATTCCAACTACAATCAGAGATTTCCCTGTTTTTTCGAAAATTTTGTTCAGAGTTTCGTCAACTTGCCATTCTCCGGCGTAAGAAGTAGCATCATCAAAAAGGTTTTGTGCATCTTGAAGATACATTACCTCGTATTTTTTATGAGAAGTTTCGTAATCTTTAGGCAAATAAATCCAAATTCTTCTTGTTGTTTTCAACTGTGGAATTTCAAATTTCTCTGAAATGATTTTTACATTTTCAGTAGCCGTGTGCTTTTTTTCCTGAGCAAAAGAAAATATAGCGTAGCAAAAAAGTAGAAGAGAAATTGATTTTTTCATAGGATAAATTTAAAAAAAATATTGATGAGAATTTGATATGCTTAATTTTAGATTTTTAATGTTTTTTGGCGCGAGCGAAGCGAGCTTCGATTGTTTTCAAAGCAGAAAACATATAAGAATTCCCCTTCTTTTAGAAGGGGTGGCAAAATTTTTGAAGAAAATTTTGACGGGGTAGTTTCCAAATAGTGAAAAAATTACTGAACGTGAAAAATAGCCCTGATGGAGCGGTTTGTTTGAGCTCTCCCGAAAAGCCTTGGCTTTTGCGGTGTTTTTGGGAAGCGAGAAGCGACAGCAGGACCGTAAATGAAAAGAAGCAGTGACAAGTTGCTTCTAAAAAAATAAAAATCACTAACTTTACATGCATTAAAAATTTATTGTAATGACTACTAAATACGAACAAATTTCTAGTTCACTTTTTGTAAAAAATCGTAAAAAATTCACCGAAAAAATGCAGCCAAAAGCTTTGGCGATTTTTAATTCTAATGATATTTATCCTGTAAGTTCAGATTCTACTTTGCCCTTTGCACAGCACAGAGATATTTTTTATCTAAGTGGAGTAGATCAAGAAGAGAGCATTCTTCTTATTTTTCCGGATGCTTACAGAGAAGAGCATCGCGAAATTCTTTTCTTGAGAGAAACTAACGAACATATTGCCATTTGGGAAGGTGAAAAATTGACGAAAGAAAAAGCAACAGAAGTTTCTGGTGTTAAAACGGTACTTTGGCTTTCAGATTTTGATAGAATTTTCTACAATCTTATTAACGAAGCAGAAAGTATTTATTTGAATAAAAACGAGCATTATAGAGCTGTATTGGAAGTTCAGACAAGAGAAGACAGATTTATTGAAAGAGTGAAAAAAGAGTTTCCTTTGCACACTATTTTAAGAAGCAATCCTATTCTTCAGCATTTAAGAAGCATCAAAGAACCAGAGGAAATTGAATTAATGCAAAAAGCATGTAATATTACCGAAAAAGGCATCAGAAGATTATTAAGTTTTATAAAACCAGGCGTTTGGGAATATGAAATTGAAGCAGAACTTATTCACGAATTTATAAAAAACAGAAGCAAAGGTTTTGCTTACACTCCAATTATTGCAAGCGGAAATAATGCGAATGTTCTTCACTATATTGCCAATAATATGGAATGTAAAGACGGAGATTTAATTTTGTTGGATGTAGGTGCAGAATATGCCAATTATTCTAGTGATTTAACTAGAACTTTCCCTGTAAACGGAAAATTCACCGAAAGACAAAAGCAAATTTACAAAGCTGTTTTAGACATGAAAAACTTTGCAACTTCTTTGTTGGTTCCGGGTGGTAATTGGTACGATTATCATAAAGAATGTGGCGAATATTATAATTCTCTTTTTGTTGAAATCGGGCTTTTAGACAAAGCAGATGTTCAAAATGAAGATAGAAATTGGCCAGCTTACAAAAAATATATGATGCACGGCACTTCTCATCACATGGGATTAGATACGCACGATTACGGAATTCTTTCTGATAAATTTGTAGAAAATATGGTTTTCACAGTAGAGCCAGGAATTTACATTCCAGAAGAGAAATTTGGTGTAAGAATTGAAGACGATGTGGTGATTCAAAACAATGGGCCTGCATTTAATTTAATGAAAAACATTCCTATTGAAATTGAAGAGATTGAAGAATTAATGAACAGTTAATCATTTCAATTAAATTATAAAAAAAAGTAAGAGAAAATGTACCTCTTACTTTTTTTATGTTTATTTTTTGAAAAATTCCATTAAATCCATATAATTTTTTTGGTTTACGCCGTGCCCAGTCATGTATTCTCTAAAGGTGAAAAAAGCACCCAATTCATACAAGAAATCTGCGGCTTTTCTTCCCCATTTCAAAGGGATTACAGCGTCTTCGTTGCCATGAGATACAAAAAATCTAAGATGCTGAATTTGTTTTTTACCTTTAATATTTTTAAGAATTTTCGGTTCCGGATAAGCACTCAAACAAGCTACTTTGTTGAAAAATTTAGGATAAGTAAGCGTCATAGCATACGTAAGAATTCCGCCTTGTGAAAATCCCATAATATTGGTTTTGGTTTCCAAATTATAGTGATGCTTTAGATTTTCAATAGATTTCATAATTTGTTTCATAGAATCTACTGCTTGGTCTACATCTATAAATTTATCCGCGTTGTTGAAATCTATATCATACCAAGCATAGCCATCATAATCGCTATTATTCGGCGCTCTAAAACTTGCAATAATCCAATCTTCTGGCAAATCATGTCGGAAACTAAATAAATCTTCCTCGTTGCTTCCATAGCCGTGAAGCAATACCAAAAGTTGAGTTTGTGGTGTTATATTTTCGGGTTCTCTAACGATAAATTTTAAATCCATAAAGCAAAGATAATTTTAAAAATTTTTATAAGAAGCAAAATGTTTTGTAAAATCTTTCACGCACAGTCCAGCTTTTCATTACAATCTGTCATTGCGAGCAAAGCGAAGCAATCCCATGTTTTTTGCCCGCAATAACAGGATTTCCATTTCAATCTGGGCTAAAAATTCGCTTCCATTTCTTTTCAAATTACCAATTTGTTGCCAAATAAAAAAAACTGACACAAGGTCATTAAATCCTTTTTTTTGTCATGAATCTTTCATCATTGATTATTAAGTAATTATGTAAAGTTTGTAAATGGTTTTTTATTTTTTGACGAACATTATAATTTTATCACTTCATAAATTAGAAGTTCCTGTAGTACATTTATACAATAGAAATTTTTAAATTGTTAATATTACGGTTATTTAGTTTGTTAATCAACAGTATAACAGTTAAAGTTGTAATTTTGGCTAATATTCTTGTTTTAAAACCCTGAAAGGTTTTAGCATAATTATTTCAAATTTTGAATTGGTCACAAAGTTGTGAAAATAAAGTATCAATTCTCTTTCTGCTTTTCTTAGAATATAAGCTTGTGCTTGATAATCTATTTGATTTTTCCCATGAGAAGTTTATAGTGTAATGTTTTAATAATCAAATAAATAGTTTTTTGTCAATTGGCTTAAAAACACCTTTATTACCTAGGATTACCACATCTTCAAACCTATTTTTCACATCATTCAAATAATGAATATCATAAACAGAGGCAAACTTCTGAAAACTCCTTCTATTGTGCATACAGCATGAAGTTTGTCCCCATAGCAATGACTCTGCTGCGAAGCACAGAATCCTTAATTAGGTGAAGTATTGAAGGTTTATTTACAGATTTTTAGTCTATTTTCTTTTGATATTTTACATATTTCCAAAGGCATACTAGTATGATATTCTCCATCAGAGATAATGGTCTGATATATTTTCTCTCGAATTTTTTCTATAAAAGGGAACAATTTCCTTTTTCTACGGTTATAAAAACTTCTTTCTATTAATGGAGACAAGGATGCGGGCAATTTGTGAAAAGCTCGTGTTCGTTACCTATTCCTAAATATTCTGCTACCAATACTAAAGAAACTACCTCCTTATCTTTAAGTTTTGGTTTTCTTATTTTAGGAAGAAAACTTTTTTCATTTTCAATATTATATTGTTATAAAAATTTTATTCGAAGAGAATACCTCGAGGCTCTGCCTCGGGGTCAATGAGGAAAAGTTTGAAAAACGGATGGTTTTTCATAACACTATGAAAAAGTGTAAATTTGATTAATGGATGACCATATAAATAAAAGACATAATAAAACATTGCTACTGTATCATATCGTTTTTCCTGTGAAATATAGAAATTCTGTTATAACAGATGAAGAAGGACAGGGATTGAGAAATATTTGTCTTGATATTTCTGCCCGCTACGAGATTAATTTTTTTGAAATAGGTTATGAAGAAAACCATGTTCATTTTTTAATTCAGAGTGTTCCTTCGCTTTCAATCAGTGAAATTAGTATGAAAGTAAAAAGTATAACAGCGAAGGAAATATTTAGGAGATTTCCTGAAGTCAAGTTAAAATTATAGGGCGGGAATTTTTGGACAAGTGGTTATTATGCAAATACGGTTGGACAATATGGAAACAAAGATGTTATCAAGAAATACATTGAGAATCAAGGAAAAGAAGTAAAATATCAAAAAGTGTACGATGGACAACTTACACTTTTTGACGACTAATACTTCGGGGCTCTGCCCCGGGGTAGTTTATTGTAACTTGCTTCAAGGTTGTTCATTACATTTAACTAAATGGTAATTAATTAAATATGTTAAATACATCCTTTTTCTATTATTTTACAAATGGACTATGGGGTTAGAATAGTATAATCTGAATTGTTTTTAGATTTTATTTTTGTTGATGTATTTAAGGTTTTGAGTAATGGGTAGTAGCAAAAATTTGAAATTCTAGGATTTATTGAATATATGTTACCATTTTTTTGTTATTTAAAAAATCTAAAAAAATCTTCTTTAGGAAAAATCTTTTTTACTTTTCTATGATTATATTTTGTTTTGTACTGATTTTTGTCAAATTTGAATTTAAATTAAAACATTTTAATTTTATCTAAATTATTTAAAATCATTGCATTAAATGTTATTTCAATTGTTCTTATTTAATGTTTGAAAATTTATTTTTAGTCTTAAAGGATTATTTTCTGATGGATTTATTTTTAGTTTGAAATTTTATTTTAATTTTGTGAAATCGATTTCATAATTTATATATTAACTTAAATTTTATATTTAAGCAATGACAACAAAATTCATTTATGATAATTTTCTATTAGAAAATAAATATTCAGAAGAATTATATCATAATTACTCAAAGAATCAACCGATTATCGATTATCATAATCACTTATCGCCACAATTAATTTGTGAAGATTATGTATTTAATAATATATCAGAGGTTTGGATAAAGGGCGACCATTACAAATGGCGCGCGATGCGAACATTAGGAGTAAGCGAAAAATTTATTACGGGAGTAGCATCGGATAAGGAAAAATTTTTGCAATGGGGCAAAACGGTACCATACACATTACGAAATCCACTATACCATTGGACGCACTTAGAATTGGCGAGGTATTTTGATATTTACGAATTGTTAAATGAAAAAACAGCAGAAGGAATTTATGAAGAAACGTCAGCTAGATTAAATTCATCAGAATATTCATGTCAGAATTTGTTAAGAAAAGTAAATGTAAAAGTAGTTTGTACCACCGAAGATCCTACAGATACATTAGAATATCATCAGAAAATGAGAACTAATGGATTAGATATAAAGGTAAGTACATCATTTCGACCAGATAAATCAATATTAATAGGAGCAGAAGGCTATAACGAATACATAGATGCATTAGGACAGTCAGCAGGAATAGAAATTCATAGTTATGACGACTTATGCAATGCATTGCAGAAAAGAATCTCTTATTTTAACGATAATGGTTGTAAAGTTTCAGACCATGGTTTAGAACAAATCTATTTTGAAGAATTTACAGCATCAGAGATTCAAAATATCTTTATAAAGAAAAGATCAAATCAAGAACTTTCGCAAGAAGAAATTTTAAAATTCCAAAGTGGAGTATTGCTTTTTTTATCCGAAACATATCACCAGTTTGGTTGGGTACAGCAGTTTCACTTAGGAGCTCTTAGAAATAATAATGCACGCATGCACCGCATTTTAGGACCAGACACCGGCTGGGATTCCATTGGCGATTTTTCTCAAGCCAGAAAACTTTCACAGTTTTTAAATGCGCTAGATACAAAAGATAAATTAACGAAAACCATTCTATATAATTTGAATCCCGCAGACAACGAAGTATTGGCAACAATGATAGGTAATTTTAATGATGGTAGTGTAAAAGGCAAAGTACAGTTTGGTTCTGGATGGTGGTTTTTAGACCAAAAAGATGGGATGACCAAACAGATGAATGCGTTATCTAATATGGGATTATTAAGTTGTTTTATAGGCATGTTAACAGATTCGAGAAGCTTTTTATCATTTCCACGTCACGAATATTTTCGAAGAGTCCTATGTAATTTATTAGGCAAAGAAATAGAAAGCGGAGAATTGCCAAACGATATGGAATTGATAGGCAAAATGGTTTCAGACATCAGCTATCATAATGCTGAAGAATATTTCAAATTTTAAAAATAAAAAAAAGCAAAAAAGATATGAAAAAACGAGTAGTAACGTTTGGCGAGATAATGCTGAGATTAGCACCGCAGGGATTTTTAAGATTTTCGCAAGCAGATAATTTTGATGTAGTTTACGGAGGCGGAGAATCCAATGTAGCCGTATCATTAGCCAATTTTGGTATTTCTGTAGATTTTGTAACACGATTACCAAAAAATGATATCGGACAATGTGCGATGATGGAAATGCGCAAAAGAGGCGTAGGAGTAGAAAATATCGTTTGGGGAGGCGATCGTTTAGGGATTTATTTTTTAGAAACCGGAGCCGTGAGCAGAGGCAGTAAAGTAGTTTACGATAGAGCACATTCATCAATGTCAGAAATCCAACCAGGAATGGTAGATTGGGAAACAGTTTTCGAAGGCGTAGAATGGTTCCATTGGACAGGTATAACTCCTGCCATTTCACAAAGTTCAGCAGATGTGTGTTTAGAAGCCGTAAAAGTAGCGAGTAAATTAGGAATTACCATTTCTACAGATTTAAATTATCGAGCAAAACTTTGGAAATACGGAGGCGACAGAGAAGCCATCATGACAGAACTTACCTCATATTGTGATATTATTTTAGGAAACGAAGAAGATGCCGAAATGCACTTTGGGATAAAACCAGAAGGAGCCGCTGTTCAAACTCATGGACATGATGTAAAAGCAGAAGCATTCCTATCTGTTTGCCAACAAATGATGGCTAAATTTCCAAGAGCAAAAAAAGTAATTACCACACTTAGAGGTTCTATCTCAGCATCTCATAATACATGGGCAGGCGTTTTGTATGATGGAAAAGAAATGCTTCAAACTCGCCAATATCAAATCACCGATATTGTAGATAGAGTAGGAGGAGGCGATTCTTTTATGGGAGGACTTATCTACGGATTGTTAACCTATCCAGATGATAATCAAAGAGCTTTAGACTTTGCAGTAGCCGCTTCATGTTTAAAACATACGATAAAAGGCGATGCTAACTTGGTAACCGTGGACGAAGTAACCAAATTAATGGGTGGTGATGCTTCTGGTAGAGTAGTGAGATAGACACAGGTAAAGTATAAGGTACAAACTACAAAGTACAAAACTACAAAGTACAATATAGATATAAAATCACATGTTTTCAACAATCTACAAATAAATTCTGATTTACATTATTGACCTATTCTTTTTAAATAATAGTTATTGGAATTAAATTTTAGAAATAAGAAAGCTACGAAGTAGCACCATCAATAGCATTGGGTAAAACTCAATGAAAATTAAAATTAACAAAGGTAATAGCCCTGCAAGGGCAAAATCAATTGAAATAAATAACGGATTAAAATTATTGTTAATCAATATTTTATAGTTTTCAATAAGAAACATAAGTCAAAAAAAATAAAATCATTATGATTGTAGATACTATAAATAATGCTTCACTTTACACTGGTTTGCATCCGCTTTTTGCTAAAGCATTTGAATATCTAAAAGACAACGATTTAAGTAAATTAGAAGATGGGACAACAGAAATAGAACCTGGTCTCAAAGCAATTGTAAGTACTAAAAAGGGGAAAACACCAGAAGAAAGTTTGACAAAATTCGAATGTCATGATAAAAATATAGACATCCAAGTTTGCATCAAAGGAGTAGAAAATATAGGATGGAAGCCCAGAGAAAAGTGTAAAACCATAAACGGAGATTACAATGCAGAGAAAGATGTTCAATTTTATCATGAAATACCAGATATGTATTTTCAGTTAACAGACCATCAGTTTGTAATTTTTTATCCTACAGATGTTCACGCACCAATGATAGGAAATGATGTGATAAAAAAAATAGTGTTTAAAGTGAAAATTTAATTGAAAAGTCGGAAGCTGAAGGTCAGAGGTCAGAAGATTTAAAATCAGTATTCTGGGCTCTCGGTTCTTGAATCTCGACTCTTATAAAAAAAAAAAAATGAACAATTCACAAAAAGTTTCAGAAGCAATAGTAAAGCAAGGGATTTTGCCTTTGTATTTCAATGCAGACGAAATAGTAACCATAGACATCTTAAGAAGCATCTATAAAGCTGGTATTAGAGCTGTAGAATATACCAACCGAGGCGAAGCAGCGTTAAAAAATTTTTCCAAAATGGTAGAAATTCGTAATGCCGAGATGCCAGATTTACTTTTGGGAGTAGGTACTATTAAAAACCTTCAAAGTGCAAAAGATTTTGAATCTGCAGGAGCCGATTTTTATATCAGTCCGGGATTTGTACCAGAAGTAGCATCCTATTTAATTGCAAAAGATTTGTTTTATAGCCCAGGATGTATGACACCTACAGAAATTATAACCGCCGAAAATGCAGGAGTTATATTTATCAAACTTTTCCCAGGAAATATGCTAAAGCCCGATTTTTTAAGTGGTATAAAAGATATTTTTCCAAATTTAAGATTTATGCCCACAGGAGGAGTAGATACCACTAAAGAAAGTATAGAAAGTTGGTATAATGCAGGCGTTTCCGCAGTAGGAATGGGAAGCAAACTCATCAGCAAAAAACTAATGGCAGATAAAGATTATGCTACCATAGAATTAGAAACTAAAAAAGTATTAGATGTAATAGCAACGATAAAGAAATAATAACCACTAAAATTACCCACCAATAATGTCACCAACACCAAATCACAAACCCACAAATTTTAGATGGACAATAGTAGGATTGCTATTTTTCGCTACCACAGTTAATTATTTAGACAGGCAAGTGCTGTCTCTTACGTGGAAAGATTTTATAAGCCCCGAATTTCATTGGACGAATAATGACTATGGAAATATCACCGCCTTATTTTCGATATTTTATGCAATAAGTATGTTATTTGCGGGTAAATTCGTAGATTGGATGGATACCAAAAAAGGATTTTTATGGGCAATAGGAATATGGTCTTTAGGAGCAGTTTTACATGCCTTTTGCGGAATTGTAACCTCAGGAATTCTTACAGGAAACTGGTTTGTAGGATTTGAATTAGCAAAAGAGAATATAGCCAAGGTTCAAGATATTTCAAAAATCATTAATGTAAGCGTTACATTATTTGTATTTGCCCGATTGGTTTTGGCTATTGGAGAAGCAGGCAACTTTCCTGCAGCCATAAAAACTACAGCCGAATATTTTCCTAAGAAAGATAGGGCTTTGGCTACAAGTATTTTCAATGCAGGGGCAACAGTAGGCGCATTAGTAGCACCACTTAGTATTCCGTTTATAGCCAAAGCGATGGGCTGGGAAATGGCATTTATCATTATTGGAGCATTAGGTTTTGTATGGATGGGACTTTGGGTATTTTATTACAAGAAGCCACAATTGCATCCAAAAGTTAATCAACTAGAGTTAGATTATATTCATCAAGATGCAGAAGATTGTCCAAGAGAAACATCTCCAGATTTAGCAAAGAAATTTACATTAAAAGAATGTTTTGGATACAAGCAAACTTTGGCATTTGCATTTGGGAAATTTATGACCGATGGCGTTTGGTGGTTTTATCTTTTTTGGACACCAGCCTATTTAAGTTCTGTTTATAAAATGGATAGTACCCAAAGTGCTTTACCGCTGTTTGTGCTATACATTATTACCTTATTGTCAATTATTGGTGGTTGGTTACCTTCATTTTTTGTAGATAAAAAAGGCATGAACCCTTATTCGGGACGCATGCGAGCGATGCTTATTTTTGCATTTTTCCCACTATTAGCATTACTAGCACAGCCAGGAGGAAAAATTAGCTATTGGATTCCGGTAATTATCATAGGTATTGCAGGAGCAGCACATCAGGCTTGGTCTGCCAATATTTTTTCAACCGTAGGAGATATGTTCCCGAAAAGAGCCATCGCCACCATTACAGGAATTGGAGGTTTGGCAGGAGGTATAGGCTCTACTTTGATCAATAAAAGTTCTGGAGTGCTTTTTGATTATGCTCATAAAAATTGGACTACAGTAGATGGAATTCCTTTGTTAGAGAAATTTCCAAAATATACAACAGAACGTATCCCAGATGATTTTTTCAAGCAGTTAGAAACGTCAGGAGCACTAATTTCAGATGGGATAGAAAAAGGATATTTAATTGTTTTTTCGGTTTGTGCTGTAGCTTATCTCATTGCTTGGTTTGGGATGAAAGCTTTGGTGCCAAACTATGAACTTGTTAAATAGTATTTTCTAAAATTTTTTGTTTATAAATAGTAGGAGTAAAATGAGTTTGTTTCTTGAAGGTTTTATTAAAATGAGTGATAGATTCAAAACCGCATTCGATACTAATTTGATTAATGCTTTTTTCATTTAATGTAAGGAGTTTACAAGCGTATCCAATTCTCATTTCTGCTATGTATTCTAGGAAAGTTTTTCCTGTTTGTTCTTTAAAATATCTACAGAAAGAAGAAACATTCATGGCTGCAAGAGAAGCAATTTCTGTTAATGAAATGTTTCTAGTGTAATTAATATTAATGAAGGAAATTATTTTTTCAATTCTACTATTTCCAAGTTTTGGAAAAGATTTATAAAATTGAGGAGATGCTAATACAGTATTTTTTTTGCAAGAAGCAAGTTCTTGTAATAAGTTTAGGAAATTGATGATTTGTTGCAAACCATTCATTTCGGGTAATTTTTTCAGAATAGATTTTATTTTATCTGATTGTTCTTTTGGGAAAAGCATTCCTCTTCCTGAATTTTCAAGAAGTGTTTTTATTTGAAGAAATTGAGGATAATTGTTGATAGAATAGTTCATAAAATCTTTTTCAAATTGTACAATAATGCCTTTTACTCTTAGATTAGAATTTTTTTTCTTGTAAGAGTCGTCACTATTCATGTAATGAGGAAGATTGCTGCCAAATAGAATGAGATCTCCATCTGAAAATTTATGAATTGAGTCTCCTACAAAACACTGTCCGAAGCCATTTTCGACATACATTAATTCATATTGACTGTGGAAGTGCCAAGGATAAGTAAAATGCTGGTAATCATAATGTCTTGCTTTTATTGGGGTGGTGTTAGAGATAGGGAGTTTCTCATTCATTATTGTTTTCATAGGCGATGTTTTGGTTGCAAATATACGCTTATTATTAGCAAATATTGATTTATTTTTATGTTAATCATGTTAGTAATTTTACAAAGATTATAGCAAATATAGTTTCATTATATACAGCTTGTAATGCTGCAAGGCTATTATAAATATTTTAATTAAAAAAGGAATTTAATTATGGAAAAAACATGGCGATGGTTTGGTAAAAAAGACAAAATTTCGCTTTCAATGCTTCGTCAAATTGGCGTGGAAGGAATTGTTACAGCTCTTCATGAAGTTTCAAATGGAGAAGTTTGGACATTAGAATCTATTAATGAACTAAAAAATTATATAGAGAGTTTTGGATTAAGGTGGTCTGTTGTAGAAAGTCTTCCTGTAAGTGAGTCTATAAAATATGGAGGTAATGACAGAGATGATTTGATAGATAAGTATATTATCAGTTTAGAAAACCTCGGTAAAGCTGGAATTACAACAGTGTGTTATAATTTTATGCCAGTTTTAGATTGGGCACGTACAGATTTGTTCCACAAGTGGGAAGACGGTTCTTCTTCTTTATATTTTGATAAAGTGAAGTTTGCCTATTTTGAACTTTATATTTTAGAAAGGAATGGAGCTGAAAAAGATTATAATTCAGAAATTCTTGAAAAAGTAGAAGAACTTAAAAAAACAATTACAGAAGAAGATAGAAAAGACTTGATAGATTCTGTAATCGTTAAAACTCAAGGTTTTGTAAATGGTAACATTAAAGAAGGAGATTTAGACCCTGTTGGGATTTTTAAAAAATTATTGGCTTTGTATGATGGTATTGATAGAGATGCTCTTCGCCAGAATATGAAATATTTCTTAGAAAAAATAATGCCAGTTTGCGAAAAATGGAATATACAAATGTGTGTACATCCAGATGATCCGCCATTTCAACTATTAGGATTACCTCGTATTGTGACTTGCGAAGAAGATATTGATTGGTTTTTAACAGCAGTAGATAATCCACATAATGGGCTCACTTTTTGTGCTGGTTCTTTAAGTGCTGGTCTTCAAAATGATGTTCCAAAATTGGCAAAAAAATATGCTTCTAGAACAAAATTTGTGCATTTAAGAAGTACAAACGTTTTTGATAACGGAAACTTTATTGAAGCTGAGCATTTAGGAGGAAGAGGACATCTAATTGATGTAATAAAAGTATTTGAGAAAGAAAGTCCTAGTCTGCCAATGCGTATAGACCATGGCAGATTGCTTTCAGATGATGTAGATAAAGGGTATAATCCTGGTTATTCTTTTTTTGGTAGAATGCTGGCTCTTGGGCAAATAGAGGGTGTAATTGCTGCGGTTCAGTCAGAATTAGAAGGTAAATAATATTGCCTGTTTTTCATATCATCATTGTTAAATTAAAAAAAATATAAAATAAATGAACGAGATGTTTAGTATCGCAGGTAAAGTAGCGATTATTTCAGGAGCTGGAGGCGTTTTAGGAGGTAGCATTGCTAAAAGTTTTATAAAAGCAGGTGCAAAAGTTGTTGCTATAGACATTAGACAAGAGAATTTAGATATCAGAGTTAAAGAACTTACAGACTTAGGAGGAGAGGCAATTGGTGTTATTGGTAATGTCTTAGATATTGAAAGTCTAGAAAAAGTAGCTGAAACTGTTGTAGAAAAGTGGGGAAGTATAGATATTTTGCTCAATATTGCAGGTGGTAATATTCCGTCTGCTACATTATCTGCAGATCAATGTTTCTTCGATATGGATTTAGAGGGTTGGAATAAAGCTACAAATCTTAATATGAATGGAACAGTATATCCTTGCTATGTTTTTGGTAAAGTAATGGCAAAGCAAGGAAGTGGAAGTATTATCAATATTTCTTCTATGGCTGCTTATTCAGCTATTACTAGAGTTGCAGGTTATTCTGCGGCTAAAGCTGCAATTACCAATTTTACGCAATGGTTAGCCTCAGACTTAGCCATTAAATTTGGAGATAGAATTAGGGTTAATGCAATTGCTCCAGGCTTTTTTATAGGTGATCAAAATAGGAATATATTAATCAATCCTGATGGTTCTTTGACTGAAAGAAGTGTAAAAGTAATTGCCAAAACACCTATGAGAAGATTTGGCGAAATAGAAGAATTAAACGGAGCTATACAGTTTTTATGTTCGGATGCGGCAAGTTTTATTACAGGTGCTTTATTGCCTGTTGATGGTGGCTTCAGCGCATTTAGCGGAGTATAATATAATTTGGATTAATTTTTTTTGCAAGGCTTTTTCTTTGAAATTGTCTTGCTTTTTTTTGCTCTGATTTTTTCAATTAGTTCAAATTTTATATTAAATAGATGATTTTGTCTTTTTGATGCTAATTTTGGTGAATTTTATATGTTTTTTTTATATAAAATATAGTCTATATAATGTTTTTTTTACTATTAAAATTCTTTTTTATTAAATTAAAATGAAAAAAAATAAGCGTAAAAGTGTTTATGCTTATCATTTTTTTTATGATTTATTGTGCTATTGAATTAGTTTAAACTATTAAAATGCATTGTTTTTAAGTGTTAATTTATATCTAAATTTTTTAATCTTATCATAAATTATAAGAAATACTTATCATCTTGAAGTGATAACTAAAGTATTGATATGCAGTATGTCACGTGAAAAAAATTTTTTTATTTCAATTAGATTTTTATATTTGTTGTGTTACGTAAATGTTAACATTTTGAAGATATCTTAATTTTATAGTTAGAAAAAGGAGAATAAAATTACTAGTAAGTAATGAAATTGTATTTAATCAGCGTAAAGAGTTCTTTTTACATTAATAGAAATTAAAAAGATGGCTGATAAAGATTATAAAACTACCCCAAGATATTACAAATTTGACAGTAAAATATTCAAGAAAAGTAATAATAAATTATTAAAATAAACAGACAATATATGTATTTGCTAGGATATGACATAGGAAGTTCTTCAGTAAAAGTATGTTTGATAGAGGCATCAAGCGGTAAAATAATCGCGTCCGATTATTCGCCAAAGAAGGAGATGAAGATAATTGCAGAAAATGTAGGCTGGGCAGAGCAAAACCCAACAGATTGGTGGATAAATTTAAAATTAGCCCACGAATCAGTATTAAATAAATCAGGAATCAACCCCGAAGACATAAAAGCCATAGGTATTACATGGCAAATGCACGGATTAATCTTGGTAGATAAAGACCAGAATTTGTTGAGACCATCAATAATATGGTGCGACAGCCGAGCCGTACCTTTTGGCGAAAAAGCATTGCAATCGATTGGAGAAAAAAAGTGTCTTTCGTATCTTTTGAACTCACCAGGTAATTTTACCGCATCAAAATTAGCATGGGTAAAAGAAAACGAGCCAGAAATTTTCGAGAAAATTGATAAAATCATGCTTCCCGGCGATTACATAGCCATGAAGCTAAGTGGCGAGACAGGCATAACAATAGAAGGTTTATCCGAAGGGATTTTTTGGGATTTTAAAAACAATTGCATCTCAGAAGACGTATTAAATTATTTTGGCATTCCGAAAAGCTTTTTCCCAGAGATTGTACCGACGTTTGGAATTCAGGCAACCGTTTCAGTAAGTGCAGCCGCAGAATTAGGATTAAAAGAAGGCACTCCAATTTCATATAGAGCAGGCGATCAACCCAATAATGCGCTTTCACTTAATGTTTTCAATCCCGGAGAAATAGCATCAACAGCAGGAACTTCAGGCGTTGTGTATGGCGTTTTAGACCAGTTAGATTATGACGAAAAATCTAGAGTCAACACTTTTGCACACGTTAATCATACGTTAGAACAAACCAGATTAGGCGTTTTATTGTGCATCAACGGAACAGGAATTTTAAATTCTTGGCTTAAAAATAATTTTGCCACCTCACTTTCCTCTTATGGAGATATGAATGAATTGGCATCACTTTCCCCTATAGGTTCAAAAGGCTTGAGTATCATTCCATTTGGAAATGGCGCCGAAAGAGTTTTAGAAAATAAGGAAGTAGATTGTTCCTTAAACGGAATCAATTTTAATATTCACACCAAAGGAGACGTTTTGCGTGCCGCCCAAGAAGGAATCGTCTTTTCTTACGAATACGGAATGAATATTATGAGAAACATGGGCATGAATATTCAAGTGATAAGAGCAGGCAATGCCAATATGTTTTTGAGTTCAATCTTCAGACAAACCTTATCGAGCATAAGCAACGCCGTGATAGAATTATACGATACAGACGGAGCAGCCGGAGCAGCAAGAGCCGCAGGATTGGGAGTGGGCTTTTATGCCAATACCAACGAAGCCTTTTCAGCATTAGAAAAAATAGCCATAATAGAACCAGAAGTTGATAAGAAAGAGCAATATCAAGAAGCCTACAACAGATGGACCAATTATCTCGAGAAGATGCTTTAGTTAAAAAAAGGACAAAGCAATTAATGAGAATTAAACAATAAAAAAATAAACAAAAAAATATAATTAAATCCACAGAATCATGGAAGTTTTAAAAGGAACAAAAGAGTTTTTTCCTAGTGTACAGGAAATAAAATTTGAAGGAAAAGAAAGCACCAATCCTTTAGCATTTAGATATTATGAAGCCAACAGAATCGTAATGGGCAAACCAATGAAAGAATGGTTAAGATTCGCAATGGCATGGTGGCATACCTTGTGTGCAAATGGAAGTGATCCATTCGGAGGAGCTACCATTCATCATCCATGGGATATGGGTTCAGATGCAGTATCAAGAGCTAAATATAAATTAGATGCAGGATTTGAATTTATGAAAAAAGTAGGATTTGAATACTATTGTTTTCATGATGTAGATTTAGTAGATGCAGGAAAAAGTTGGGCAGAATACGAATCAAATTTACAAGGAGCTGTAGAATATGCCAAAGAAAAACAAGCCGAAACAGGAATTAAACTCCTTTGGGGCACTGCCAATGTTTTTACACACGAAAGATACATGAACGGCGCATCTACCAATCCAAATTTTGATGTGTTGGCATGCGCAGGAACTCAGGTTAAAAACGCAATAGATGCTACCATTGCATTAGGAGGAGAAAACTACGTATTCTGGGGAGGAAGAGAAGGTTATATGAGCCTATTAAATACCAATATGAAACGCGAAAAAGAGCATTTGGCTAAGTTTTTAACGATGGCAAGAGATTATGCACGTTCACAAGGATTCAAAGGAACTTTCCTTATCGAACCAAAACCAATGGAACCAACCAAACACCAGTACGATTACGATACAGAAACCGTAATTGGATTTATTAAAAATTATGGATTAGAAAATGATTTTAAAGTAAATATAGAAGTAAACCACGCCACATTAGCAGGACATACTTTCGAACACGAATTACAAGTAGCTGTAGATGCAGGTTTATTAGGAAG
Source organism: Cloacibacterium sp. (assembly GCF_047601505.1). Lineage (GTDB taxonomy): Bacteria > Bacteroidota > Bacteroidia > Flavobacteriales > Weeksellaceae > Cloacibacterium. The sequence goes on along the minus strand of NZ_JASGJD010000001.1, from coordinate 3,325,178 downwards.
CATAGATGCCAACAGAGGAGATAGCCAAAACGGTTGGGATACAGACCAATTCCCGATAGATTATTATGATTTAGCGCAAGCATGGTTGGTAATTCTACAAGGTGGAGGTTTAAAAACAGGTGGAGTAAATTTCGATGCAAAAATCAGAAGAAACTCTACCGATGCAGAAGATTTATTCATTGCACATGTATCAGGAATGGATGTATTCGCGAAAGGGCTATTGGTAGCAGCAGATATTTTAGAAAAATCAGATTACAAAAAACTAAGAACCGAGAGATATGCATCATTTGATGCAGGCAACGGAAAAGCTTTTGAAGAAGGAAAACTAACTTTAGAAGATTTAAGAAAAATCGCCCACGAATCAAGAGAACCAGTAGCGAAAAGTGGTAAGCAAGAACTCTTTGAAGCGATTGTAAACATGTACATATAAGCTTTCTGAAAGCTCAAATAATATGAATCAATTATAATTTATTACCCATTTAATAATCATGAATTATGAGAAATTTTAATTTAACAAGAAATAAAGCCGCGGTATTTTTTGCAATGACTTTACTACCGACTGGTTTTATTTACTCACAAACTAAAAAAGACTCAGTCAAAGAAAAAAAAATACAGGAGGTAGTATTGGTAGGCTATGGATCAATGCAAAAGAAAAATGTTACAGGGGCTATAACTACAGTATCTAGCGAAGTAATTTCTAAGACACCCGTTCCTAATGCAATGGAGGCCGTTAGAGGACAAGTAGCTGGTTTGCGTGTAACCAGAAGCAGTGGGCAGCCTGGGCAAGGGTTAAGCTTTCAATTAAGAGGTGCTAAATCTATTAATCTTAGTACTAAACCTCTAATTGTAATAGATGGTATTCCTGTAAACGATTCTAATCTAGCAGAATTTAATTCAGAAGATATTCAGGATATTAGCGTTCTTAAAGATTTGGGAGCAGCGGCTATTTATGGTGTGCAGGGATCTAATGGGGTGGTGCTCATCACTACAAAAAAAGGAAGAAAAGGAAAACCAGAATACTCGTTTGATTCTTCTATAGGGATTGTTGATGTTTTGCAAACTCCAAGGTTGATGAATGCTGACCAATATGTACAATACAGGATTGACGGCAAAAGAGGGCTTACCAATAATTACATAGGTGTTTCCGATGTGATTTCTGATCCTATTTCTCTTAATAATTATGCGGCAGGCAAATCGGTAGATTGGAATAAATTACTCATTAAGACTGGAACACAAAATAATTATAACTTCTCAGTAAGAGGTGCAGACGATAAGTTCTCTTATTATATGAATGCAAACGCTTATCTGGAAGATGGGGTAATTGTCAACTCTGATTATAAGCGTTATTCTTTTAGATTAAATACAGACTATAAAGCAACAGACAGATTAACCGTTGGTGCCAATATTAATTACAGTACCAGCAATGCAGACGAAAGAGGTTTGGCAATAGATGCAAGAAGTACCAATCAAGGCTTTGTCAATTTTGTAAATAATTCTCCTTTAGGAAGTGTTTATAATGCAGATGGCTCTCTCACTGCTACTATTACTGGTAGTCAGTTTCAGTATAACCCACTTTTCAGATATCAACAATCTAAAGCAGATAGAGAAGTGAGGCATTTGGTAATAAGTCCTTACTTAGAATTTAAAATAATGGATGGACTTACCTATAGGTTAAATACTGCTTTTGATAGCAGAGACGAATTATACAGATCTTTCTATTCCTCTTTGTATGATTCAGGTAATAGAACTGGTTTGGCAAGAAAAATTACCATTAATAATGGGGTCGTAAGAAATTATTTGGTAGATAATATTTTAACCTACAGAAAAAAATTAGGTGAAAAGCATGATATAGGAGCAACAATAGTTGCAGGGTTTCAAAAAATATCTGGTGATGGGCATAATACTGTAGGAAATGGTTCTGCAGCTGATCCATTGTCTTATGATTTGTTGGGCTATTATGGGATGAACACCATGAGTAATGATAATACAGAATCCAGAACTTGGAACAGCCAGAGCAGTCTTGCTTATTTTGTCGGTAGGTTTAATTACACATTTGCAGATAAGTATGTGCTAACAGCATCTGTAAGACGAGATGGAACCTCTGTGTTTGCAAATGGAAACAAATGGGGAACTTTTCCATCTGTTTCATTGGCTTGGAACGCCGATAGAGAATCATTTTTAAGTGGTATTAAAAATCTAGACTTGTTAAAATTCAGATTAAGTTATGCAACAGGAGGAAATCAGCAAATTCCTGGTTCAATTCCTTTGCCAGATGGAAGCAGAGTGTATATTAATTCTAATTTTCCTTATCTTACTTTAGCAACCGCAACACAGTATCCATTTGGAGGGACATTAAATACAGGGTATATTCCAAATTCTCAATTTGTAGGAAATTCGGGGATACATTGGGAAACCAGTAAACAATTTAACGCAGGGGTAGATTTTGGTTTATTTGGTAATAGAATCAGTGGTTCTGTAGAATATTACAAATCTAAAAATACAGATAATATTCTTGGAGAGATTGTACCTATTGTACCTTTTGGTGCTAGTTCTACTATTAGTAATGTAGGCCAGATTGATAATAATGGGATTGAAGTTACCCTGAAAGCAGATATTTTGAGAGCAAATTCTGAAAACGAGTTGAGTTGGACAATTAATGCTAACTGGACAAGAGAGAGAAATAAATTGGTGAAATTAGCCAGAAACAATGTGGATGCCAATGGAAATCCCGTTCATGATTGGGTTAATAACTGGTTTATAGGCTATCAATTAGGTACATATCCTCAATATGTATATGAAGGCGTTTATCAAATAGGAGAAGAAGCTCAGGCCCAGGCTTTGCATGGTTCTACTTGGGGAGCAGGTGCGCCCAAAATAAAAGATGTAAACGGAGATGGTAAAATTACATTAGACGACAGGGTTTTTTACAATCCAAATCCAGATTGGTACGGAGGTTTTGGAAGTACATTTACTTACAAAAATTTCCAACTGGATTTCTTAATAGAAGCTGTAATAGGAGGAGATAAAATTAATTCTTACCTGCCAACGATGAACACTGGAGTAGATAATAATGCGGTAGCCGTCAATTATTGGACACCAACCAATACCAGCGGAGATTATCCAATGCCAGAACCTACAAATAAATATGCAGAGTTTAACAATTCTTGGAGAATTCAGGATGCATCGTATGTTACCATCAGAAATGTTTCTTTAGGATATACATTACCAAAAAAATATATCAACCAAATAGGGTTTATTAATAATTTGAATATTTATGTAAGAGGTAATAATTTATATTATTTCACAAAAATGAGAGATACCTATTCTCCGGAAAATAATTTTGGTACCTATCCTATAACAAGAGTATTCACGTTTGGCGTAAAAGCTACTTTTTAACCATAAAATATTAATTATTATGAAATTTTTAAAATACAGTATATTAATTGCAAGTCTTCCCTTTTTAGGATTAACAAGTTGTAATGATACAGTAGATTTAGAACCAAATGGAGTAGGAACCATAGAAGTAGCTTTGGGAACTTTAGAAGGATACGAAGGAAGTATCATTGGTGCATATAGAGCCGCAAGAGATCCATACCAGTCTAATTCGGATTGTATGTATAAAAATGCCAACGATGATTTGATAAAAGGAGGTATTTTAGTAAACGATGATTCAGATGTTTCGGCACAAGCCAGATTAAATGGCGTATTCAATTCAAATTTGGGAACAACTACCAGAATTTGGAACTCTTACTTGGGAGGATTGAATTTGTGTAATACCATTTTAGCTAATATTGACAATGCTCCAGGTGTAAATCCCAATAATGCATCACAAGTGGCAAGAATAAATGTAGTAAAAGGAGAAGCCTATTTTTTCAGAGCTTATTTTCACTATAATCTTATAGTGCAATATGACAATATTCCGCTGGTTGATACTCCTCCAAATCCTAATGCTTCAGATTTTACCGTAAAACCAGGTGATAAAGCAGCTATCTGGGCTTTGATAGAAAGTGATTTGGTAAAAGCTAAAGGATTATTGCCAACTACAGCTGCTAAAAATGGTAAACTAACCCAAGATACGGCAGGGCATTTGCTAGCAAAAACATATCTATGGTTAGGCAAAAACGCAGAAGCAGCAGAAACGGCCAAAAATGTTATAGAATCTGGTAATCATAGTTTAGTGGCATTAAATCAGGTTTTTAGTGAAAATTTTCAAGGCAATAAAGAAATTTTATTAGCATGGCAATTTACAAAAGCAGAACCAGGCGTGAATGGAGAACCAACTGCCGCCAGAACAGCACAACAATATATCCCTCTTTATGATAGAGTAGAAGGGGTAGGTAGAACTTTTGAACAAGGAGGAAGACCATGGGCAAGGTTACATCCAAACGCTTATTATTGGACATTGTTTCAAACAGGAGATGGAAGATTAGCCGCTTGGCACAAAACAGTATGGCATTTTGATGGTGGTACTCCCGATGTACCCGAAAAATTACCAGCAGGTGTAAGCCTTGGAGACGCTATAACCACAGCAAATGTAGGTGCAGCCTCAGGATATGGCGCAGAAGCCATCACCCCAACCACTTGGAAATACGCAGAAGGTGCAACTCTAGGCAGAACAATAGGAGATGCTTATGGTTTAAAAGAGGTGGTAGAGTTTCGTTTGGCAGAAACTTATCTAGTAGCAGCAGAAGGATATATGAGGAGTGGTAACAATGCATTGGCACTGCAATACATCAATAAATTAAGAGAAAGAGCTTATGGTAATTCTACCCACAACTTTACATTCATTAATCAAGATTTACTTCTGGAAGAACAGGCAAGAGAACTAGGGCAAGAAGGCAAAAGATGGGAAATACTAAAAAGACTAAACCTTTTGGTGGATAGAGTAAAACTATACAACCCTACTGCAGGAGTTAATATACAACCCTACCACGTAAGATGGCCAATACCAAGGTCATTTGTACAACTTACGAATTTCCCTCAAAATGAAGGATATAACTAATAAATAATTTGTCATTATGAAAATTTTAATAAAATACCTTATTGTTTTTTTTATTACACCTTTATTTTTTGTAGGATGTAGAGAGAACGATGATAATAAAATTTCTGTTGTGGTAGATTCTATATCACCAGGAGAAGCTTTAGCGGGAGACCATATTGCCATAAAAGGAAGCGGATTAAATAAAGTACTGCATGTCTTAATAGAAGCAGATCCTTATATCTCTTTACCGTTTTCTCAAACAGATAATCTACTAGAGTTTAATTTACCAGCAAATGCACTTGCAGGCTATAAAGATATTGTTTTAGTAGAAGCAGACGGAAAAAGATATACAATTAGTGATTATCATATTATTCCTGGCGCACCAATTATATCTAGTGTAAATCCAGGGTCAGCGCCTGTTGGAACAGCTATTACTGTAAAAGGAAGTGCTTTTGTAGGTGTGAAAAAAGTAATGCTTGGTAATGTGGAGATTCCAATAGGTTCTTATACAGTATCTGCTGATCAATCTTCTATCAAATTTAATGTTCCTTCTGGTGTAAGTAACGGATATGGGTATATTTCTGTTGAAACTGATAAAGGAACTGCAATAAGCCCATCACTGTTTTTTATTGGAAAAGAAATAATGGTAGAGAATTGGGATGGCACAAGGTTTACAGGTCTTTCTTGGACGGGAGCTTATAATGCTTATGTTACAGATCAAACAGGTATTCTTAGTGGGCCTTCTCCTACACCAATTTCGGGAAGTTATTATAAAATCACTTCTAACGGGACTTCTTGGGGGGCAGGTAATGAAACTAATGCGATAGCCTCTACTTTTGGTTTATCTGGTACTGCAGCAGATGTAATTTTTGTAGCAGATATTAATACCAATGGTTCCCCAGAAGGAACATTTATTAGATTTAATCAATCTAATGGCAATTTTTATACCTATAATGTGAAAGCTGCTGCTGGCTGGAAAACAGTTATCATCAGACTTAATAAAGATATTGGATGGCAATACAACGGAGACCCATCTTCTGTAGGAGCTACTCAAATTCCAACACCAGCATTAATAAACCAAATTAAAATAATGACATCAGCAACACTTGGTGCACAAATCAATATTGATAATTTAAGATTCATTCAATTATGAAAAAGTTAACAACAATATTAATTTCATCACTTATTTTATTAAGTTGTAATGAAGATAGAGATATAACAGTGAAGTTAGGGACAGGTAATCAAACAGATACAGGAGGTGGAACTCCTAGCACATCTGTATATTACACGCCTACTAAAGCAATGAAAGACGTATCATCTTTTCCTATAGGAATAGCAATGTCTCAAAACCAAGCGAGCAGTACTAATTTTGCCACAATTGCAAAAAAAGAATTCAATAGTGTTACTGCAGGCAATGAAATGAAATTCTCTACTCATTCTCCCTCACAAGGTACTTATAATTGGGTGCCTGGAGATGCAATTGTAGATTTTGCTCAAACTAATGCTATGAGAGTGCATGGGCATGTACTTATTTGGCACCAACAAGTCCCAACTTGGGTTACCAATTTTACAGGTACCAATGCAGAGTTCGAAACTGCTATTAAGACTTATGTTACAGATGTGGTAACACATTATAAAGGAAAAGTAGCTTCTTGGGACGTGGTAAACGAAGCTTTCAATGAAGATGGTAGCCTCAGGAGTACTATTTTTTCTCAAAGATTAGGTAGTAATTATATTACAAAGATTTTCCAGTGGGCTAGAGCTGCAGACCCTACAGCAAAATTATTCTATAATGATTTTAATCTAGAAAGTAATGTTACTAAAGCTAATGCAGTAGTTTCCATGGTTAATGCTAATTCAAGTTTAATTGATGGAATTGGATTGCAGATGCACATTTCCATTACAACACCTTCTGCTACAGTTCTTAATACTATAATGGATAATGTTGTAGCTACAGGTAAATTAATTCACTTTTCAGAATTAGATGTTTTAGTAAATCCTACAGGTTCTGTATCTTCTTATGATTATGCTACTGCAATTGCTCAAAAGAATAAATACAAAGAGGTTATAAGTATTTATAAAACCAAAGTTCCTGCAGCAAAAAGATTCGGAATTACCATTTGGGGAATGAGAGATGTAGATAGTTGGCTAAAAACTAATGGAAGTGGATATACAGATTATCCATTGTTATTCGGAGATGGATATGAGTATAAACTCGCTCATCAAGGAGTGATAGAAGCATTACAGCAATAAAACAACACAACAAGGTAAGGGCTTCTAAACCCCTTACCTTTATTAACTCAATTAAATAAATATCTTATGAAAAAAATTTTATTATCTTTAGTATTAGCGTTTGCTGCCAATTCATTTCAGGCGCAAACCAATTTATTACCATCTGCAGGTAATTTTGACTTTGAAGGAGGTTCTCCTACTAATGCATATTGGTGGTTTTTGGGGGTTGGTAGTGGTGCTTCAGCAAATTTTGTTTGGCAAAATACTGAAAAACATGGTGGTGGTGCAGCTTACCAGCTAAATGTTGTGACGGCTACAGCAGATCAATGGAGGATACAAGTTGCTAGTTCTTATAGTGAGTCTGCTGCTACATATCCTACTGTAGCTAATGGCACATCATATACGCTAAGATTTTGGATGAAAACAACCAATGGTGGTGGTACAGTTAGAATTTCAAATTCAGGCTCGTCTCTTTGGAGCGCTGATGTTGCGATAACACAAGGAGATTGGACGTTATATTCTTTTGTTTTTACAGGTAATGCCACTAAATATAAACCTTATCTAGAATTTGGAAAATCTGCAGTGGGTACTTATTATATTGATGATGTTGTTTTATATGAAACTTCATCTTTAGGAATTGATGATACTAAAAATCAAAAAAATAATAAAGCTATTTATCCTAATCCTGCAAAAGATGTGCTTAATCTTGATGTAGCAATGTTTTCTGATGCAAAAACAATAAGTATTTATGATTTAAGTGGTAAAAAAGTCTTTACTACTAATGCTGCCAAAACTATAAATGTATCCGTATTACCAAAAGGAAATTATATTTTGACAACAGATTTAGGAAAATCTTTTAAATTTATTAAAAACTAATTAATTATTATACTTTGAAATTATGAAGTACTATTTTTTCACACATAACAATATTTAATAGGCTAAGGGCTTTATATCTAATAAAGCTCTTTTTTAATTTTTCATTAATTCTACTACAAGAAAACTAATACGTAATTTGGGTTAAATTTTTTTTTAATTGTAATACATTATCATTATGAAAAGCCACTGTAAAATATTTTTTACTTTAATATTTGTTTTTTGTGTTTTCAAATTGAAAGCGGTGCAATCATTTATTATTACAGAAAAAAATTCAGAAACTATTGTTTTAAAAGAAAAATCAGTTAATCTCTCTATTTTTACCAATTCTGGAATTGATAATGGAATTTTAAGAGCGGTGAAAATCTTGCAATCTGATTTTCTGAAAGTTACAGAAAATCAACCAACGATTTTGAATCAAATTTCAGGAGTCAATTCACCTTTGATTATTATAGGAACTGTAGGAACAAAATCTGTGATAGATGATTTGATTAAGCAGAAAAAAATTGACGGAAAAGCTTTAACAGGTAAAAACGAAAAATTTATCATCCAAAATATCAGCAATCCTTTTTCAGGAGTTTCTGAAGCGATTGTGATTGCAGGAAGCGACAAAAGAGGTACTATTTACGGAATTTATGAAATGTCACAACAAATTGGTGTTTCGCCGTGGTATTATATGGCAGACGTTCCTTTGAAAGCAAAAGAAAATATTTATTTCAAGAAAGGAATTTATACTGATGGAGAACCTGCAGTAAAATACCGAGGAATTTTCTTAAATGACGAAGAGCCTTCATTAGGAGGTTGGGCTAGAGCTACTTTTGGCGGAGTAAATTCTAAATTTTATGAGAAAGTTTTTGAGTTGATTTTACGTATGAAAGGCAATTACATTTGGCCTGCAATGTGGGGAAAAGCTTTTTATGATAATGATGTTTTGAGCGGACCATTGGCTAATGAAATGGGTATTATAATGGGAACTTCTCACCACGAACCAATGGCGCAAGCACAGGAAGATTGGCACAGATATATTAAGAAAAATAATCTGCCAAATGTTTGGGATTATTCTAAAAATCAAAAAGTTTTGCAAGAATTCTGGAAATCTGGAATTGAAAGAAGTAAAAATTGGGAAAAATTAGTAACTGTAGGAATGCGTGGTGATGGTGATGAAGCAATGGGAGAAGGAACCAACATTGCTTTGCTAGAAAATATAGTAAAAGATCAAAGAAAAATTTTAGAAGAAGTTACGGGTAAAAAAGCGGAAAAAACGCCTCAGGTTTGGGCATTGTATAAAGAAGTTCAGGATTATTATGATAAAGGAATGAGGGTTCCGGATGATGTCATTTTGTTGTTTTGTGATGATAATTGGGGAAATGTGAGAAAATTACCGGATCTTACAAAACCTTTGCATAAAGGAGGTTATGGTATGTATTATCATTTTGATTATGTAGGAGGGCCTAGAAATTCTAAATGGATTAATATTAGCCCAATACAGAGAGTTTGGGAGCAAATGAATCTTTCTTATGAGCATAAAGTAGATCAACTTTGGGTAGTAAACGTTGGCGATTTAAAACCAATGGAATTCCCGATTAGTTTTTTCTTAGAAATGGCATGGAATCCGAAACAATTTAACTCTAAAAACCTTCTGGAATACACCGAAAAATGGTCTGCACAGCAGTTTGGTGAGAAATATGCTAAAGAAATTGCCAGAATGATTAATCTCTACGCCAAATACAACCGAAGAGTAACTCCTGAAACATTAGATAGTAAAACCTATAGTCTTGAAAATTACAATGAATTTGAAACTGTTTTGAATGATTATAGAGCTTTGGCAGTTGATGCTTTGCGTTTGAAAGAACGTATTCCTGCTGAATATCAAGATGCTTATTATCAGTTGGTTCTTTATCCTATTGATGCATGTAGTAATTTGTACGAAATGTATTATGCAGTTGCTAAAAATAGAGAATTTGCTAAGAAAAAAGATTTGCAAGCCAATTTCTATGCAGACAGAGTAAAAGAATGTTTTGAAAGAAGTGCATATCTAGACCATAAATACAACAATGAGATTGCCGGTGGAAAATGGATACACATGATGGATCAAATGAAAATTGGATATAAAAGTTGGGCTGATGGAAAAGAAAACGTAATGCCAGAGGTAACCTATATATATGATGATAATGCTTCCAAAGAAAAAGTATTTAAAGAAAAAGATGGTTATATTTCTATAGAAGCTGAAAATTTCGCAAGAATGAATAATTCTGATCGAATTCATTGGGAAGTGATTCCTGATTTTGGAAAAACAAAATCTGGAGTAACTACTTTTCCCCAAAGTGCTGGTCCTAATACCAATGAAAACATCTATTTAGAATACGATATTAATTTTGAATCTAAAGGAGAGTTCGAAGTTCAACTGCTTTTAGCGCCCACTTTAAATTATAATCACAATAAAGGATTGCGATATGAAATTTCCTTTGATGGAGGAAGTCCACAAATTATCAATTTTAATGGACATTATAAAGGTGAATTGGGAAGATGGCAATCAGAACATATCATTAAATCTATCACAAAACATCATATTTCACAATCTGGTAAACACACATTGCGTTTCAGAGTTTTAGAAGCTGGTATTGTCTTAGAAAAGATTTTAATAGATACAGGTGGACTTAAACCAAGCTATCTGGGCGCGCCAGAGAGTGATTTATTTTATTAGTTTTTGCTCAATTTAAAGTGTTTTTCATACTTAGAGAGATGTTCTTTTTATAAGACATCTCTCTTTTATTTTACAAATAAATTCAAATTTTTAAATTTGAATTTACCGCTATTTTGGTATCCTTCTACTACAAAAGATACTTCATGCATTTTTCCCATATCCATTCCTAGCTCTTCCCATTTGGCGAAATGTTTTGAGATATTTATTTCTCCACTACTTTGTTTATTCCTTCGGATACTGAAATACTGTTTGAATGTAGTAATTCCATTTATTGAAGGTTGATTTACTCTTACATTTTCATAAATATCATAATAACTCCCATTCACATATATTTCTCCTTTCAGTTGTGCACTATCTGCCATAGAAGGTATCCAATTTTGCCAATTTTCAATAATATAAAATTCAATTAAAGGGTCAATTGTCCATCCGTAAACAGATAAATAAGAGTTTCCTGCAGATTTTTTAGAAGGTTTATAATTGCAGTTGTAATGCGCATAAAATTCACCAATTTCGTGATGTTTTTTTGTTTGATTGTACTCTAAACCTCTACGTGCTAAATAATTTTCAACACCGCTCCAATTACCACTAAATAATGCTTCATTTCCTATAGTCATACAAGCTGTTCCTTGTGAATTTTGGTTCCACAATTCATATCTGTAACCATCTTTTATTCCTGTTATCTGCTCAGATTTATTATCGATACAAAAAATTTGTGAGCTTATTTTTAGACTTCCAAGAAAAAAGGAAATTAATAAAAAATAAAAGTGGAATATTTTTTTATGAGAGAATATTGTTTTCATGATTTTAAAATTTAAGTTTTATTCAAATACTCTTTAACTAATAATTTGTTATAATACATTAGAATTAGATATGTATTTTAGCTATAAATGCTTAAGCATCAGTTGGTTTTCTGATGCTTTGAGGGTAAATAATAATAAATGATTTAAAATATGAATAGTTTTATTGTTTCTTACTCTTTTCTTTCGATAACTTTTTTAACAGCCTTTACGATAGCATCCGCATTAAGTCCGTATTTTTCCATTAATTGTTCAGGCGTTCCACTTTCTCCGAAGCTATCGTTTACCGCCACATATTCTTGCGGAGTAGGAAGTTCTGTAATTAAAAGTTGAGCCACACTGTCTCCTAAACCACCTAATTTATTATGTTCTTCGGCAGTAACCACACAACCCGTTTTCTTTACAGAATTTAGAATAGCATCTCTGTCTAAAGGTTTAATCGTGTGAATATTGATTATTTCCGCATCTATGCCCAGTTCTTCTAAGATTTCTCCCGCTTTTATAGCTTCCCAAACCAAGTGTCCTGTAGCAACAATCGTTACATCTTTTCCTTCGTTTACCATCCAAGCTTTTCCGATTTCAAATTTTTGATTTTCATCTGTGAAAACTGGGATTACAGGTCTCCCGAAACGCAAGTAAACCGGACCGTGATGCTCTGCAATAGCAATAGTAGCTGCTTTGGTTTGATTATAATCACAAGTATTAATAACCGTCATCCCTGGAAGCATTTTCATTAATCCAATATCTTCTAAAATTTGGTGAGTAGCACCGTCTTCACCCAAAGTAAGACCGGCGTGAGAAGCGCAAATTTTCACATTTTTATCAGAATAAGCTACAGATTGACGAATTTGGTCGTAAACTCTGCCTGTAGAAAAATTAGCAAAAGTACCAGTAAAAGGAATTTTTCCGTCTGTAGCTAAGCCCGCAGCAATACCAATCATATTAGCTTCGGCAATACCAATTTGGAAAAAACGATTAGGATTTTCTTCAATAAATTTCTCCATTTTAAGAGAGCCAATTAAATCTGCACATAATGCCACCACATTTTGGTTGGTTCTTCCCAGTTCAGCTAAGCCAGCACCAAAACCAGATCTGGTGTCTTTTTTTTCTGTGTAAGTATATTTTTTCATAATCGAATTCGTATTAATAATCTCCTAAAGTTTCTTCTAATTGGTCTAAAGCACGTTTCAATTGCTCGTCATTAGGCGCTTTTCCGTGCCAAGCGTGAGTTCCCATCATGTAATCTACACCAGCTCCCATTTGAGATTTTAATAAAATACCAATCGGTTGACCATGGTGAGCTAAAGATTTAGCTTCGTCTAAAGTTTTTAGAATTTCTTCCATATCATTACCATTTTCAACTTCTAGAACTTTCCACCCGAAAGCTTCAAATTTAGCTTTTAGATTTCCTAAAGAAAGCACTTTAGAAGTAGGGCCATCTATTTGTTGACCATTATAATCTACCGTTGCAATTAAATTATCTACTTTATTATGAGCAGCATACATTAAAGCTTCCCAGATTTGTCCTTCTTGTAATTCTCCATCACCATGAAGTGTAAAAACCAAGCTAGAATCATTGTCTAATTTTTTACCTAAAGCATGTCCAATAGCAACAGACAATCCTTGCCCAAGAGAACCCGAAGCTACTCTTACACCTGGTAAACCTTCGTGCGTGGTAGGATGTCCTTGTAATCTGGAATTCAGTTTTCTAAAAGTAGCCAATTCGCTTTTATCAAAATATCCTGCATGTGCTAAAACACTGTAAAACACTGGCGAAATGTGCCCATTCGAAAGGTAGAAAACATCTTCGCCTTTACCTTTAATATCAAACCCAGGATTTCTTTTCATTTCGTCAAAATAGAGAGCAACCAAGAAATCTGTACAGCCTAATGAACCACCAGGATGCCCAGATTGACAAGCGTGAACCATTCTAACAATATCTCTTCTTACCTGTGAAGCAATATTTTTTAGTTTTGTAATATCGTGTGACATAATTTTTTTCTTGATTAAATCATTTTTTGAGAATCTTTGATGAATTGTTCTAAACCGCTATCAGTAAGAGGGTGTTTCAATAAAGAAAGAATAGGTTGAAGCGGACAGGTTACTACATCTGCACCAATTTTAGCACAATTGATGATGTGCATACTGTGTCTTACAGAAGCTGCTAAAATTTGAGTTTGATAGTTATAATTATCAAAAATTAGTCTTATTTCTTCAATTAAGTTGAGGCTATCGGTAGAAATATCATCTAATCTTCCTAAGAATGGTGAAACATAAGTAGCACCAGCTTTTGCGGCCAAAAGAGCTTGCCCTGCAGAGAAAATTAATGTACAATTGGTTTTGATTCCTTTGTTTGAGAAATATTTTAGAGCTTTTACACCGTCTTTAATCATCGGTATTTTTACCACAATATTAGGATGAATTTTCGCAAGAGTTTCGCCTTCAGCAATCATTTCTTCGTAAGTTGTAGAAAGAACTTCAGCCGAAATGTCGCCATCAACAATGTCGCAAATATCTTTATAATGCTGAAGAATAGCTTCGTTTCCACTAATGCCTTCTTTTGCCATTAAAGAAGGATTGGTAGTTACGCCATCCAAAATTCCTAAATCATTGGCTTCTCTAATCTGCTCTAAGTTAGCAGTGTCTATAAAAAATTTCATAAGATTAATTATTTTAATTGATAATATTTTTTGCTTTTTAATAATTATATAAAGTGAATCGTTGAATGGAGAAATCATCTACAAAAGACCTGATATGTCTTCCTTGGTGTGTTTGGTCTCCATTAAGATGTTGTAGAACAGTCCATTTTCCATCTTTAAAATAACCTTTGTCGGTTTTCAAAATGCCCACTTTTTTATTGGGGTTTTTAGTATTTTTCATGGTTAGTGAAACTCCAAAACCTACAAAATAGAATTCGTTTTCGCCAGTTTGAATAATAATTCCGCCTGCGGTTTCCCAATTTTCGGCTTTAGAATTAGGTTCCCAACCCAAATTGAATGTGTGTTGCGCTTTAAATTCATAATTGCCAAGCGTAAATGTGGCATCTCTGTTATCTTTATCTAGTAATATTCCTTCTATTTTGTTTTTCCCCCAATTGGTATCTAGCAATGGTTTTATTTGCGCTATTGCCTCATAAGCTTTAGTTAATTTTTCTTCTTTTGGGTGATCTGTTTGTTCTGGATTAAAAGGAGAAAAGCCCAAAGCCTGATAATGCCCAATTGCATAGAGCGCTTTAGCTGCAATACTATTGTTGAACTGGTGTTCTGGTATAAAAAGAGTTTCGTTTTGTTTGGTGTACAAATCGCACCAATGTTTGAAATCGGGATTGTAGAAGTCTGGAGAATACAAGTCTATACTTGGCGAAGCCGCTTTCCAAATATCCAAAATATGTGGCAGAGGTCCAGCACTTGGATATTCACCAGGTTTTTTACCTGGGCGATTGAGAGCTGCATTTACAAAACTAGGTATTGCATATTCTTTTTTTCCAGCAGAACTAATTTCATTTGTATATTTTGCAAAATAGTATGCCATGAAAATTTCGTCTGTTTGAAGCCCTTTTCCAAATATTTCTTCCCAATTTCCTTTGGTTTTGAAACCGTTATTTTTCCAAATATTTAATAAATCTGGATTTAAAATGTTTTTATTTTTTGATAAATAATTCATTAAATCTTTCGGCACTTGCTGATTGAATTTTTCGGTAGCTAAAGGATGATAATCACGAGCCGAAGGAAGCATTCCTATTTCGTTTTCTGTTTGAATCATTATTACGGTTTGCTCTTTGCTATCTACTTCTTTAATATGACGAAGCAATTGCTGGTAAGCATTTAAGTCGGCTTTTAGATTGTTTTCAGAAAAAGGAGTCAAAATTTCTTGGTTTTCGCCTGTTTCATTTTTTGTTCTAGGATATTTTTTTGTATCTAATTTTACCCAAGCTGGTGCGTGACTGGACATGGAGTTTTTCCATGAGCCAAACCATAGAAAAACCAATTTGTAATTTTGTTTTCTAGCCTCAAAAATCAAATCGTCTATTAAAGTAAAATCAAATTTTCCTTCTTCAGGTTCTAGTAATTCCCAATAAACAGGTGTAAGCAATGTATTCATATTCATTAGTTTGAGTTTTTCCCAAACATTTTCCATAGATTCCATTGTGGTAGCAGTAGAGTTTCCCAGTTCGCCACCTAAAATAATAAATGGTTGATTATTAACTATTAATTGCTGTTTGTTTCCTGTTTTTTCTAAATGAGGAATTTGATTTTGACCAAAGAAACAATTGCTAATTGATAATAAAAGAAGTAGTGTTGCAAATATTTTAAACTTTTTCATTTTCATTTTTTTAATGGTTTGGTAGAAATATTATTGATTTACCACATTTACTAATTTTTCTACAATAGTTTTGGCTTTGTAATTTCTATCAAAAAGCAAAGGATAATCTGTTCTTCCTCTTACCGGGAAATCATTTTTCCAAGATTGTAAATCAGTAACGCCCCAAAGTGTAACTCTTCTGATTTTGTTTTGATGTTTTAGATATAATTTGAATAAATCTAGGTATCTGTTTTCCCATACTTTTTCAGCTTCAGCCGGAATTCCAGTTTTATAGGGGTCTAATTCTTTTCTGTATTTATTTACATCAGAAATATTGGCACTAGTTCCCCAAGGTGATGGTAGAGCAGTTACATCAAGCTCTGTAATACTTACTTTAATTCCTAAATCTGAGTAAGTGACGATTGCTTTTTCGTATTCTTCCAATGAAGGAGTCTCTATGCCAAGATGAGATTGCATTCCTATTCCGTCTATTTTTAAACCTCTTTCTTTTAAAGTTTTTACTAATTTTATGATAGCTTCTCTTTTACCAGGAAACCATTCATTATAATCATTATAATAAAGTTCTGCATCAGGATCTGCTTCATGAGCGTACTGAAAAGCTAATGGAATGAATTCTTCTCCTAAAATTTCGTAGAATTTACTTTTTCTATATTGTCCATCATCCAAAATGGCTTCATTTACAACATCCCAACCCTGAATTCTTCCTTTGTAACGAGTAACAATGGTAGTAATATGATTTTTTATACGCTCTTTTAAAACTTCAGGAGTTACATCTTTTCCTTCTTTGTCAGTGAAAAACCATCTCGGAGCTTGTGAATGCCAAAGTAGATTATGCCCAATAATGAACATTTTATTTTTCTCACCAAACTCTACAAATTTGTCTGCATCATCAAAGAAAAATTTTCCTTCTTCAGGTTGTAGATACATACTTTTCATGCAGTTTTCTGCAACTATAGAATTGAATTGTGATTTGATAATATCTACAGATTGTACATCTTTGCCGTGAATCTGATCTAAATTTAATGCGGTTCCTATGAAAAATTTGTCTTTATAGGCATCTTTTAGGGTTACATTTTTAGTTTTTTGCGCAGTACAAGAAAAAACTGCTAACATTAGTATGGGGAATAAAAGTAATAATTTGTATGTTCTCATTTTAATTCTGTTTTTTAGTTTTCTGTGGTGAAAGATGAAGAAGGTAAACCACTTTTGTTTTTTAAATTACCATCTGGATTGTCTGCCCAATCGTATCTTACAGCAATTGGTTCTTTTATATTATCATTCCAAATCACAACTTTGTTTCCTTCAATTTTAGATTTTGCCCATTCGTATTTTCCATCTTTTCCTTTTATTGCAAAGCCTTTTAAATAATTGGTTGGTTGTAAATTATCTGTTCCTTTTTTGAAAGAAAGTATTATTTTGTTTCCTTCAATTTTCATAGATTCATAGATTGGGCCATCTGCAATTACATTTTTTTGATAAGCAATTTTTTCGGCTTGTAGTGCCAGTCTGTCTCCTACAGATTTTTTGTTTAGTGGATGGATGTCATTCCATTCTCCTAAGTCTATGCTTACGGCTAGTCCTACATTGGGTACATTTTTAGAAACTAATCTTTGTTGGTCTCTTAATTCTGCCCAATTGCTTTCTAAAGGTAACTTTCTAGGTTCCATAAAATTTGCCAATTGTACAATTAAAAAAGGCATTTCTTTTTGGTTCCATTTATTCCTCCAATCTAGAATCATTTGGGTTAATAAATTTCCATACTCTTTAGGTTTACCAGTATTGCTTTCACCTTGATACCAAAGTGCACCTTTCACATTATAATGAATTAATGGATGAATCATCGCATTATAAAGTCCGGTTGGTTTCCAGCGAATAAATGTTTGTCCTGGAGCCATTTTTTTCATTTTAGCTCCTATTTTATACTGCCATTCACCTTTTAAATCTATTTTTTGTCCGTCAATTTCTAAATAGTAAGGTTTATCTGCAATAAATTGACCTTTTCCGCTTCCGTTAGAAACTCTTACAGTAATAATGTTTTTTCCTTCTTTTAAAACACCTGTAGGAATATCATACCAACGAGGAGGATATTCATACGTTACATTTCCTACTTTAGTTCCGTTAATGTAAGTAATATCAGCATCTTTTATTCTTCCTAAATTTAGAAAAGCTGCTTTTTTGTCTGCATCTTTGGGTAGTATAATTTCTTTTCTAAACCAAACTGAACCATCAAATTCACCTTCTTTATCTTCCCAAGAGCCAGGGATTTGCATCGTTTTCCAATCAGAATCCTCGAGATCAAAACTTTGCCATTGTTGATTAAGTCCTATATCGCTTTGATCCAATTCTGCATACCAAGCATTGCTAAGCGCTGCTTCTGTAGCTTCTGTAGATTTTATTAAATTATCATCTTGCCATTTTTTGGCTTCTTGCAGATATTCGGGATAATTTTTTAGAGAATTTTCGTTCATCCATGCTTGCACAGGAGAGCCTCCTAAACTGGTATGGATAATGCCAATTGGGACATTATTCTTTTTGCTTATTTCTTTAGCAAAAAAATAGGCAACACCAGAGAAATTAAGAATAGTTTCAGGGTTGGTAGCTTCCCATTTTCCACCATCTAATTCTGTTTGAGGAGCTTTAAAATTATATTTTTGAGGAACTGTAAAAAATCTGATATTTTGATTGTTTGCGTTCTTTATCTCGTTTTCGTAGAGAGGAGTTAATCTTCTCATAGGCAATTCCATATTAGATTGTCCAGATGCTATCCATACATCACCAATTAGAATATTTTTGATGGCAATGTCGTTAATTACCATTTCAAAAGGACCTCCAGCTTTCATGGGAGCGAGTTTGATTTTCCAATTTCCGCTGTTATTTGCGACGGTTTGATATTTTTTATTAAGAAATTTTAAATTTACTTTTTCTCCAGAATCTGCGCTGCCCCAAATGGTAACATTTTGGTTTCTTTGAAGAACCATTCCATCAGTAATTAGCGTTGGGAGTATGATTTTGGCATCGATTGCAATTGAGCTAAATGACAAAAATAATAATATCACGGTAAATTTATAGTTTTGATTTTTCATGTGCTAAGTTTTGATATTTTAAATAAAAATGAATTAATATTTAAAGTTTTTTTTCATAATTATTGTTTTTTAATAGTAAAAAATATTTATTTTACCAATGCGGTTTAATGCCTGGTGCATAAGGAAATTTTAAAGATTTATAATACTCTAAAGAATATATAGGAATCTCCATCTCCTTTGGATATGGAAGATTAGAGATGCTTTGGAAATAGCTCATACAAGCATCTTTCCACCAGATGGCTTCTTTTAGTTGTATTTCTAATAATTGAGAAATTTCTTGATGCCTTTCGGTATCTATGTATTTTTTGGAATCATTCCAAATTTTAATCATATTTCTTACTTCGTTTACACCTTCTTGATATTTTATTCCTAAATTGTCCCAAAGTGTTCTGTCGTTTTTCATTTTATAATCCCAAGGAAGATGATGAAACCATAGCAAATATTCTTCTGGGCAAGATTTTAAATCTCCAAAATATTGAGAAATTTCTGGGGAATATTGAGATAAAGCATTGCTGCCAATAGAAGTTCTGTCAAATCCGATACCATTTTTATCTGCTTTGTGATAATAAACGGGATTCCATTCTGGCCTTGCAAGATTATTTACCCAAGGCCCAGGTCCGTAATGATGATCTGTTCCCATAATGTGATGCAAGCCAAGAGGAGTCATATATTTTACTACACTTTCTCTAGATTTTATCATCATTTTAGAGATTGATGCTACGAAATCTGAATTGTTAGAAAACGTTTGTTGTAACCATTCTTTAGCAATTTGTTCAGAATTAAGCTCAGGATTCCAAGCAAGTCTTCCAAAGCTGTACCAATTAGCTTGTGCAAAAGGATGACCTGTCCAGTTTAAATCATTTCCAATATTAGCAACACCGGCAATTCCACTCAATTCATTTGATCTGCTTGAGATAATTTGAGCAACAGTATTTTCTTTTTCTTTATTTTTGGTACTAGATTTTAATACTTCTTCATATAATTTTGGAAGAAAAACTAAATGAGAACTAAATCCTAAATATTCTTGAGTAATTTGGAATTCCATCATTAGTTTTGACTGAGGCATTGCACCAAATATAGGGTGGAAAGGTTCTCTAGGTTGAAAATCGATAGCTCCATTTTTTACCTGTACCAAAACATTTTCTTCGAATTTTCCATCATAAGGAACAAACTCTCTATAGGCTTGTTTTGCTCTGTCGCTAGAATCAGTTTCAGAATACACAAAAGCTCGCCACATTACAATTCCGTTGTGAGGTTTCAGTACTTTTGCTAACATATTAGCTCCATCAACATGATTTCTACCGTAATTTTGTGGTCCTGGTTGTCCTTCGGAGTTTGCTTTTACAAGATAGCCACCAAAGTCTGGAATATATTTGTAAACTTCGTTAGTTTTTTCATTCCACCATTGCTGAACTTCTGTATTTAAAGGGTCTGCGGTTTTTAAATTGCCAATTTCTATAGGCGCAGAGAATCTTGCGGTAAGGTAAACTTTTATCCCAAAAGGTCGGAAAGTATCAGCCAAAGCTTTTACTTTTTCTAAATAATAAGGCGTGAGAATTAATGCATTAGCATTTACATTATTTAAAGTAACAGCATTAATTCCTACAGAAGCATTTGCTCTGGCATAGTCTATATATCTTCGGTCTATCAGTTCGGGTAATTTTTGCCAATTCCATAGAGAATTTCCTGCGTATCCACGTTCTATTGTGCCATCTAAATTATCCCAATGATTAAGCATTCTTACCTTTAATTTAGGTTCATCTATAATATTGAATTCTTTTTTATTAGGACTAATTTGTAATTCTCTAAGTAATCTAAAAGTTCCATAAAGTAATCCAATAGATGTTTTAGAAGAAATAATTATTCTTTGCTTGCCACTGTTTTTAATGGTTTCGATTACAAATCCTTCGTTGTTTAATTTATTTACTTTTTCTGAAATGTTCTTTTGAGAAGAATCTAATTCTGAATTTTTTTTAAGAATTAAGTCAGCGTTTCCTGTATTAGTGAATTTAGGCTTGAAGCCATACATTTTTAAAGAGGCAAGCTCAAGTTCACTCTTTATTACTTTTTCAGTTTCATTATTTGTATCTAAGGAAATGTTTTTTAATAAGTCATTATAGATATAGGTTTTAGTATATTGAAGCCATAAATCATAATCTTTAGTTATTTGTGAATAAGTAATAAGATTAAAACTAATAAATAGAAGGAAAGTGATATATTTATTAAGTAGCTTCATGTCTAAATTTTATTGAATTTGAAAATATTATTTTGTAGAGTCTCTTTCAACTAATCGTGTTTTTAAAATAGTAACCTCAGAAACATCTTTATCTATTTCTTGATTTTGATCTAAATGATTCAGAATCTTCTTTGCCGCAATTTCTCCCATTTTTTCATAAGGATGAGCAATTGTAGATAGAGTAGGCTCTACAATAGTGGATATTGGATCGTTGTTAAACCCTATTATCTTTAATTGTTCTGGTATTTTGAATCCTAATTTTTTTGCGGTAAGAATTGCAGATACAGCAGCAGTATCATTAGTAGAAAAAATTGCATCAGGAGGATTTTTCATACTCATTACTTTTTTTGTAGCTTTTTCACCTTCTTCAGCACTTAGTGTTTTTAAAACAAAAATAATAGAATCGTCAATAGGTATTTTATTGTCCTTTAAAGCTTGTATATAACCTCTTTTTCTGTCTAAATATACATTTCTGTTTTGTGAGCCTGTGAATAATGCAATTCTTTTGCAACCTTTTTTTATAAGGTGTTCTACAGCTTCATAACCAGCTTTGTAATCATCAATGACCACTTTGTAGGAATCTAAGAGAGGAACTCTATCTACAAATACTACTGGGGTTTTTGAATCGAAAAAGGGTTTGAAATGGTCATAATTATTGGTTTCCATTCCCAGAGATACAATTAATCCGACAACACGGCTAGATAATAAAGCTTCTGCACCTTTTACTTCATTTTCATAAGAGTCATTAGATTGGCAAATAATAACATTGTAGCCAGCTTTTCTTGCGGTGCTTTCTACGCCACTAATTAAAGTGGAATTAAATGATCTGTTAATTCTAGAAATTAGAATGCCAATCGTATTACTTTGATTGTTACGGAGACCAACAGCAAAGGAGTTTGGTTTGTATCCTAATTTTTCGGCTTCTTGTTTTATTAGTTTTCTAGTATTTTTATTGACGTACTTGCTATTGTTAAGTGCTCTCGAAACAGTGGAAGGAGATACATTTAGCTTTGATGCAATATCATATATAGTAACTTGTTTATTCATTTTAAATATTCAAAATCAGATTAAACATGATTTATAAAAGCAAATTTAAAAAAAAATAAGAAATCGATTGCAGAAAATTATCTTTTTTTTCTAAATTAGCCGTATAAAAACTATTTCATTCAAACAGAACACATTAAAACCCTTATTTAAAATGGACACAGGGAATCAAAAAATTTCAGTAGTAGAAAAAATAGGATATAGCCTCGGAGATTTGGCGGCTAATCTAGTTTTTCAAACATTAGTTACTTATTTAGCTTATTTTTATACAGATATTTATGGTCTAAAGGCAGAAGATGCTTCTATTATTACGCTAATAGTAGGTTTAATCGCAGGCTTTGGCTTTAATCCTATAATTGGAGCAGTTGCAGATAGAACTCATTCCAAATGGGGTAAGTTTCGTCCATGGATTTTGTTTACTGCAGTTCCATTAGGTGTAGCTGCTTTATTAGCTTTTAGTACACCAGATTTTTCTTATAAAGGAAAAATGATATATGCTGCCATTACTTATTCTATATTATTGTTGTTGTACGCATCTAATAATTTGCCTTATTCTGCTTTGAGTGGAGTTATTACAGGAGATATGGGAGAGAGAAATAGTATTTCTTCATATCGATTTGTAGCTGTAATGTTTGCACAGTTTTTTGTTCAGGTATTTATGCTTCCAATTATACTATCAGTAGGTAATGGGGATAAAGCTTTAGGAATTGAAACTGTGATGACTTGGCTTGCTGTAATTGGAACATTAATGTTACTCATAACTTTTTTTACGACTAAGGAAAGAGTAGTTCCTACATCTGAACAAGAATCTAGCTTAAAAGAAGATTTAAAAGATTTATTACAGAATAAACCATGGATTATAATGCTTACGGTTACTACCTTTATTTTTATTACATTGGCAATGAAGGGAGGTTCTTATGTATATTATTTTAATAACTATGTTGATGAGGCAAGTTTAAAAGAATTTATCTCTCCAATTACTCATTTTTTTAATTCAATCGGGATGAATTTTTTTGGAGAAGATCCTAAATCTGCTGGATTTGGACTTTTCAATGCCGGTGGAATTATAATGATGATTATTGGAATAACTTTTTCTAAAAGATTTGCAGATAAATATGGTAAAAGAGATGTATTTCTTGCATCATTATTTATATCAACAGTATTTGTAGTGTTATTCGTTTTTTATCCGCCAAAATCTGTGGGAATAATGTTTTCTTCTCAAATTTTACATGGATTTTTTTATGGAATAAGTACTCCCATACTGTGGGCAATGATTGCAGATGTAGCAGATTATTCGGAATGGAAAAACAATCGTAGAGCTACAGCAATTATTTTTTCTGCTATGATGGTTGGTTTAAAAGTAGGGTTGAGTGTTGGAAGTGCTTTGGTAGCATCAATTATTGGACACTATGGATATATTTCAGCTAGTGGAACTCAGAATATAATTCAGCCTGCCAGTGTTGCTACAGGAGCTAAATTACTGGTAAGCATTTTTCCTGCTATACCTTTTCTTATATCATGTGGATTGCTTTTCTTTTATAAGATTGATAAAAAAATGGAAGTGAAAATAGAAAAAGAGTTAGCGGAAAGAAGAAAAAATAACTAATATAAATTTAAACCTTAAATAATTTCAAATGAAAGAACCTAGATATCTAGTAGATGATTTGTATATGGCAGATCCTTCAGCACATGTATTTAACGGAAAAATATACATTTATCCATCTCATGATTATGATTCTGGACAACCCGAAAATGATAATGGAGATCACTTTGCGATGAAAGATTACCATGTTTATTCTCTAGAGAATCCAGAAACGAGTAAAGCTATAGATCATGGCAAAGTTTTAGAAGTAAGTGATATTCCTTGGGGAGGAAG
This sequence comes from Cloacibacterium sp., assembly GCF_047601505.1. Taxonomy (GTDB): domain Bacteria; phylum Bacteroidota; class Bacteroidia; order Flavobacteriales; family Weeksellaceae; genus Cloacibacterium. The sequence continues at coordinate 3,301,029 of NZ_JASGJD010000001.1, read as the reverse complement.
ACAACTTTGGGATTCTGATTGTGCCGAAAAAAATGGGAAATATTATCTCTACTTTTCTTTGAAAGACAAAACAGATATTTTTAGAATTGGTGTTGCTGTTAGTGATAAACCAGAAGGTCCTTTTGTTCCCGAAAAGAATCCAATAATTGGTAGCTATAGCATAGATCCTTGTGCTTTTGAAGATGATGGAAATTATTATTTATACTTTGGTGGAATTTGGGGAGGACAATTGCAAAGATATCGAAATAATAAAGCTCAAGAGATAGGTGCTTTGCCAGAAGATAATGCCCCTGCTCTTTGTGCTAAAGTTGCTAAACTTTCTGGTGATATGTTAGAATTTGCTGAAACACCTAAAGATGTAATTATTTTAGATGAAAACGGAGAACCTCTAAAACAAGGTGATACAGAAAAACGTTTTTTTGAAGCTTCTTGGATGCATAAGTATAACGGGAAATACTATTTTTCCTATTCTACAGGAGATACACATTTGTTATGTTATGCAATAGGAGATAATCCTTATGGACCATTTATTTATCAAGGAGTTATTTTAACGCCAGTTGTTGGTTGGACCACTCATCATTCAATTGTCGAATTTGAAGGGAAGTGGTATCTTTTTCATCACGATTGTGTTCCATCTAATGATATTACTTGGCTACGTAGCATGAAAGTAGTAGAGCTAGAATATGATAAAGATGGAAAAATAATAACAATTGAAGGTACAAAAAGTTAGTGTTTTATAATAAGGCGAAAGTAATTTTCAATATTAATACAAATCCGAAGAGTTATTCTTCGGGTTTTTTCATTTTTTGTAATTATACTATTTAACCCGTTGTGCATTATGAATAAAAAGAATAAAGTTGTTCATTCGATTTAAAATCAGTAAATTGTTTTTACCACAAAACATTTACAATGAACAACTTGCAAGCAAATTACGAAAGAAACCTAACGAAGTGGTTCGACGGAGTCAATTTTGGAAGTTTTAAGAAAAATATCCAGTGAAAATCTTCTATCTTACCAAAGACGAGTGCCAAAACTAAAAGATTTGGAATTGATTAGTCTCGTTCTAACTGCTGAATTTATGGGAATTGATAGTGAAAACCATCTTTTTCGCCATATCCCCGATACACTTGGGCAAAAAATAGATCGAAGTGTCTATAATCGACGGAAACGCAGATTAGCCAGTAAGATTAATGAAATAAGAATGAAACTGGCAAGAAGTTTTAACGAACATGAGAAGTTCTTTATCATTGATAGTATGCCTGTAGAAGTTTGCAAACTTTCCAGAAGTCACACCTCAAAAATTTGTAAAGATGCTTAATATTGTTATCCAAACAGAGGTTTTTGTGCCTCCCAACAAATGCATTTTTATGGTTACAAACTTCATGCGGTTTGTTCTATAAGTGGAATTTTCCAAAGTATCGATTTAAGTCCAGCCTCTGTTCACGACATTCACTATTTAAAAGATATTAAAGAACAATTGTCGGATTGTACATTACTTGGGGATAAAGGATATTTGTCATCTGAAATTCAAATTGATTTATTCAATTATGCAAATATAGAATTAGCAACGCCCAAAAGAGTGAATCAGAAAGATTACAGACCTCAATTTTATTTGTTCAAAAAACAGAGAAAGAGAATTGAGACACTGTTTTCGCAATTATGTGACCAATTTATGATTAGACGTAATTATGCAAAGAGTTTTGAGGGATTTAAAACCAGAATATTAGCTAAAATAACAGCTTTAACCGTTGTGCAATTCATCAATAAAGTCTATTTCAAGCGAAATATCAATAATTTAAAAGTCAATATTATCTAAAATGCACAACGGGTACTATTTACTATTAATTTAAAATGATTAATAAAACTATTAGTATTTTAATACAGAATAGATATTTTTTTTGTGTTTGAAAATATAAGTTATGCATTTTTAAGGTTTAAAAAAAATATTGAAAACATACTTTCCTTTTTTTCTTTACCAACCAGCAATTCCACTTTCTAGTGCTTTAAAATAATTTTCTTGATTAAAAATATACAAATCCGGAGATTTGTGTGCGCCACCTTTTCTTTGTTCGTCTAGTTTTTTTAGAATTCCAATATTTTTAATTTTTCTGTAAAAATTTCCTCGGTTCAATGTCCTGCCAAGAATTGCTTCATACAGTTTTTGTAGCTCAGGAAGTGTAAATTTTTCAGGAAGCAAGTTTAAGCCAATTGGTTTATAAGAAATTTGTTCTCTTAATGTATTTAACGCTTTTTCTATGATTTTTTTGTGATCCATCGTGATATTATAATTTTCTAATTCATCTAGAAAAATCCAATCACAAGATTCACTTAATTCGTCCCCAATTGGCGAAACATCTTTATGATTTACCAATGCATAATAACCTACACTAATAAACCTTTGCTTGTGCCAAAGGTCGTCTGGGAAATCTTCAAAGGTCTTTTCACTTCTATTAAATTCACTAAAAACAGAAAATTCCTGAAGAAATATATCGCTTAATTGAGTTCTTTCTTTTAAAATTCTCTTTGCCGCAGACTCTAAGTTTTCTTCTTTTTTCATGTATCCACCTGGTAAAAACCATTGTTGGTTGAATTTCATTTTTAGAAGTAAAGCTTTTAGTTGTTCTCCGTTAAATCCAAAAATTACAGTATCCACAGAAATATGCGGAACATAAATTTCGTAAGCTTTTTTAGAATTATTGATGATGATTTCTTTAAAATCCATAGTTCGTTTCTCTGTACAAATGTAGTATTAAATCGGAGAATAGTTCATATTAAAAAATTCAATTTTTTTCTTTGTTGATTCAGAAAATCAATGTAATATTGAAATGCTTCTATATGAAGCAATAACTAATTAATTTTTTATACCTATGAAAATAATAAAAGCCATTACTACAGCATTCATTCTAAGTTTTGCTGTTGTAAATGCACAAGAGAGTCTAGATTTTTCTGGCAAAAAAGAACTCGTTTCTCCAGAAATTATTGGTAATAGCATTACTTTTCGGTTAAAAGCTCCCGAAGCAAAATCTGTAAAATTGATTGGGAATTTGCTTCCTCCAAAAGGTTGGGAACCTGGAACTGTTGATTTACAAAAAAAAGAAACTGGCGTTTGGGAAACTACTCAAACTAATCTTCAACCAGATTTATACACTTATTCTTTTATTGTAGATGGTGTAAAAGTGGATGATCCAAATAACGTGTATTTGGTAAGAGATATTGCCAATGTAATGAATATGGTTTATATAGACGGACCAAAATCTGAAAATTATAAAGTTCAAAATGTACCACACGGAACGGTTTCTAAAAGATGGTATTCTTCAAAAGGATTGAAAACCGATAGGAGAATCACCATTTATACACCTGCTGGTTACGAAAATTCTAAAGAAAAATTGCCCGTTTTATACCTTTTACACGGAGTTGGCGGTGATGAAGACGCTTGGATGACGCTTGGTAGAGCTTCTCAAATTTTAGATAATCTCATTGCACAAGGAAAAGCAAAACCTTTGGTTGTGGTAATGACAAACGGACATACCAGCAATGCAGCAGCTCCCGGAGAAAGTGCCAAAGGTTTTTATAAACCGGTAATGATGACTCCTGATGTTTTTAATGCGGATATGGAAACTTATTTTAAAGAAATTATAGATTTTACGGAAAGCAACTACAGAGTGAAAACAGATGTCAACAGCAGAGCTATTGCTGGTTTATCGATGGGGGGGGTTCATTCGCTTTATATTTCGGCGAATTATCCTAAAACTTTCGGTTATGTAGGTTTGTTTTCTCCCGCGGTTATGCCTCCTCAAAATGCAACTTCTGAGATTTATAAAAATTTGGATGAAAAGCTAAAAGCACAATTTAATAATCAATTCAAACTTTATTGGATTGGAATTGGTAAAGATGATTTCTTGTATAAAAATGTAGCAGATTTCAGACAAAAATTAGACGGAATGAACTTCAAATATCAATATGTAGAATCTGCAGGTGGACACACATGGAGCAATTGGAGAGCTTATCTTAATGAATTTTTACCATTATTATTCAAATAAAACTTTAACTCAATTTTTATGAAAAATTCTAAAATTTTTGCGCTGATTTTTTATTTTTAGTCGAGAGAATTTTGATTTTTTTGCTTAAAATCAAGATGTTTATCGAGAAAATTTCTTTTTCTGTTTTCTTATAGCTTATTTTTGCATAAGGACATTTAAAACACTTATGAAAAAAGTAAAAACAAAAGCATCTGCTTTATCTAAGATTATAAAAATCTCTGGAATAAGTTTAGGAGGTGTTGTATTGGTCTTATATGCGTCTCCCTATTTCTTTAAAGATACTATCAATAATGGCATCAAGAAAGCTACGAAAAGTTATATAAAAACAGATGTTGATTTTAAGGATTTAAATATCTCTTTTTTTACAAATTTCCCTAATCTTACGGTTACGCTTACCAATTCTTCCGTAAAAGGAAGCATACCTTTTCAAAACGAAAACCTTATCGATGCTAAAGAAATTGGTTTGGGTGTAGATGTTACCACACTTTTTAGCGACAAAATTGTATTCAATACTTTGTATATTGAAGATGCAAATATTCACTTGAAAATCGATAGTTTGGGAAGAAATAACTTCGATATTATGGTTTCTGAGAAGGAAGCTAAAGAAAATAACGATTCTAATTTGGCTTTAGATTTAAAGAATTTCAAAATTTCGAATTCTAATTTTCTGTATGATGATGAACTTAGCAAAACGCATGTAAAGCTAGATAAATTAGAATACGATGGTTTGATTGGTTTATCTGAAAATATTTTAAGCCTCAATGCCAATACAGACATAAAAAATGCTTTGTTCCAGCTTGATAAAGATGTTTATGTGAAAAATTTACCTTTAAAAGGAAAAATTAATACTAAAATCGACATCAACCAACTCGGTTTTTATTTTACAGACAATCCTTTGGTTTTAGGAGAATTTCCTTTCAATCTTCAGGGAAGTCTTAAAATGCCAAACGAAAAACAGTTTTACGATTTAAAAATAACTACCCAAAAATCAGATGTAAAAGGTATTCCTGCAATTATTCCGGAAGCATATCAAAACTATGCTAAACAAGTAGAAATAACCGGTAAAACGGATATTTTATTCACCATGAAAGGTATTTTGGATGCCGCTACCAAACAAAATCCCGATATTCATATTGAAACAAAAATCCATAACGGTACTTTTAATTATCAAAAATCTTCAACGCCAATTAATAGTTTGAATCTAACTTCGGTGTTGGATATTCCTTCTTTGGATGTCAACAAATTAAAAGTACAAGTAGATAAATTAGATTTCAGTTTATTGAACGGTTATACTAGAGCAAATTTCGTCTTTCAGAATGGCTCTTCGATGTTTTCTGAAGGGAAAATAGATTCAAATATTAATCTTGAAGCATTGAAAAATGCCATTGGTTACAAAAAAATAGATGCTAAAGGAAACCTTAAACTGAACGGAAATTGGAAAGGTTTAATTTCGATGGATGCCAAAAATAATTTACAAAAAGTTCCGCTTTTTGATGTGAAAACAGATTTGCAAAATGGTTATTTCAAAATGCAGGAAATGCCGGCTGCTTTAGAGCACATCAATTTGGATATGAATGTAAGAAACAACGATGGAAACTTCAAAAATACTGCTGTTTTAATTCACAATATTGATGCAAAAGCGCTAGACAATTATGCAAAAGGGAAAATTGAGGTTAAAAACTTGTATAATTATGCCATTGATGCAGATTTTACGGCAAAACTTCATCTTCAAGACATCTATAAAATTTATCCTTTAAAAGGAGTTGTTTTAAGAGGCGACCTTTTTGTAAAGACGAAAGCAAACGGTACATACGAACCGAAATTAAAGAGAGTTCCTGTAAGTAATAGTGTTTTAAATCTCAAAAATGGATACATACAATTTGCAGAATATCCAGAACTTCCTTTGGATAATATTACTGTGGAAACTCATATTCAGAGCGGAAGAGGTTCTTTTAGCGATTTAAGCATTGATGTTTTACCTATTTCTTTCACTTTGGCAGGAAAACCATTTACGGTAAAAGCTAATTTGAAGAATCTTAATCATTTGAATTACAGATTACATTCTAAAGGTCAACTTAATTTGGGCGATTTGTATAAACTTTTCCCAATTGAAGGATTGTCTGTAAACGGTGTTGTGTACACAGATGTTGGTTTGAAAGGTCAAAACGGAGCCGCTTTGGAGAATATTCAGAACAGAGGTTTTGTAAAAATTGAAAATATTGCGATTGATTCTAAATATTTCCCGAGTAAATTTTTAATTAATGAAGGTTTGTTTAAACTAAATGGAAGCCAAATTCAGTTTGAAAATGTAAAAGCAAGTTACAAGAAAAATGTTTTTATTTTTAACGGAAATGTGAGCAATTACATCAATTATATTTTAAAAGATCAAAACCTTACCGGAAGCATCAATTTTACTTCAAAAAAAGTAAATGTGGATGATTTCATGGCGTATAATTCGGGAGCGTCTTCTTCATCTTCTTCAGGAAATGAGGGCGTAATTTTACTTCCAAAAAATCTGGATATTACGATTAACGGAAATGCAAACGAAGTTTTATTTAAAGACATAAAACTGAATAATTTCAAAGGAAATCTAGCTTTAAAACAAGGGAATTTAGCCCTAAACAATACTGAATTTGGAATGATTGGTTCTACCTTTAATGCCAACGGAACTTATACACCAATTAATGCTAAAAAAGCAAAATTCAGTATTGTAACCAAGGCGAAAAACTTTGATATACAAAGAGCTTACAAAGAAATCGCTTTGTTTAGAGAAATGGTTTCTGCGGCAGAAAGTGCGCACGGAAAAGTTTCGATGGATTATCATTTGGAAGGAGATTTGGGTGCAGATTTTTTCCCAAAACTGAAAACCATCAAAGGAGACGGTGTTCTTACTTTGGAAGACATACAGTTTAAAGGTTTCAAAGTCTTCAACTCGGTGGCCGAAAAAACTTCTACCGATGCTTTGCATGATGCAAAAGTGAGTAAAGTAGACATTAAAACCACCATTAAAGACAATGTTATTTCGATTGAAAGAACGAAGTTTAAAATTGCAGGTTTCAGACCTAGAATTGAAGGACAGGTTACTTTGGATGGATACATAAATGTTGGAATGCGTTTAGGTTTGCCTCCTTTCGGAATTATCGGAATTCCTATTAAAATTACAGGTCCTTCTGATACTTTTAAAGTAGAAACAGGTAAATACGAAAAAGAAGAACTGAACGAAACCGACGATGATTACAAAGATTATCAAAAAGCGCAACAAGAAGAAGCGGCAAAAAAAGCAGCTGAAGCACAAACTGCAAAACCTCAATAATAATTTTATTTTAAAAGATATAATACGCTAGCTTTAAAAGGTTAGCGTTTTTTTATTCTTTAAATCAAATTAATTTTACTGATTATACAACTCTTTTTCAAAAATATTTTTAATTGAATAAAAATAATTGTAATAAAATTTGTTACATTTAAAAAATGTAGTATCTTTGCATCAGAAATGAACAACACAAGATTTGCAACAGCTATTCATATTATGACTATTCTTGGCAGCAAGCCCGAAGAATGGCAGACTTCTGATTGGTTAGCAGCAAGTATTAATATAAATCCTGTTGTGGTGAGAAAAGAGCTTTCGGTTTTAAGAGACTTTGGTCTTGTAGAAAGCAGAAAAGGTAAAGATGGAGGTTGCAGGGTAGCAAAAAACACAAATGATATTTCTATTTCGGATATTTACAGAGCAGTAAAAAACTCTGAAATTTTGGGTAAAAAGAATCTTTCTCCCAATCCATTATGTGAAATAGGTAGAGAGATTAATCAAAATTTAGAAGTTTTATTTTCAGAAACAGACGATTTAGTTGTTTCTTTTTTGAAAAATAAATCTTTGAAAAGCTTTATAGAGCAATTTGATTAAATTTTTTTTGAATATAAATGTAACAAAAATAATTACAATTAAAAGTTTTAAAATTATGAAAAAAATAGCAGTAATTGGCGCTACAGGTTTTGTAGGCTCTAAAGTAGTAAACGAATTGGCAAGCAGAGGTTATGCAGTAGAAGCCATTGCAAGAGATACAACTAAAATTACAGAATCTGATTTGGTAAAAGCTAAAAAATTAGATGTTTATAATGTTGATGAACTGGCAGAAGGTTTAAAAGGAGTTGATGCTGTAATTAGTACTTTCAACCCAGGCTGGACGAATCCAAATATTTTTGAAGATTTCTTAAAAGGAGCAGAAAGCATCGAAAAAGCGGTAGAAAAAGCAGGTGTGAAAAGATATATTGTAGTAGGTGGTGCAGGTAGTTTGTATATTGCAGAAGGTCTTCAGTTAATTGATACACCAGAATTTCCTGCAGAGATAAAACCAGGTGCCGAAGCAGCAAGACAATATTTAGAAATTATTAAAAAGAATGAAGTTTTAGATTGGACTTTCTTTTCTCCTGCAATAGAAATGCACCAAGGAACGGCTGGGGTAAGAAAAGGAACTTACAGAACGGCGCTAGAAAATCCTGTTTTTGATGAAAACGGTAGAAGCGTTCTTTCTGTAGAAGATGTTGCGGTAGCTCTAGTAGACGAATTAGAGAATGGTAAATTTGTGAAACAAAGATTTACTGCGGCTTATTAGAATTTATATAAAAGGTAGAAAAAAGGCTGTCTCAGATTATTGAGGCAGCCTTTTTGTTTTATTTCAAGCTATCTAGAAGTTTTTGAGTTTCAGAAGCATCTTCGCCATTCTTTTTGGCTAATTCTAATGCTTTTTCAGCCCAGATTTTTGCGTTAGCTTTATCGTTCAATTTGTTGTAGAGATTTGCTAAAGTATCTGTATTGGCAGAATTTTCAGATTGTTTTACAGATTCTTGTGCCCATTTTAATGCGGTTTCTAATGAAGATTTGTTGGTTACATTTTCAAAAAAATTCCAAGCGATAGAATTCAATTCGTTAGTATTAAAACTGGTGTAATCTTTATATGTTTCTAAAGTTAACTTTTCGTAAGTAGCAATATCATTTGCTTTCAAAGCTTTGCTTGCTTTTACTTTATTTAGATATTTTACAGCTTCGTTTTTGGTTAAGAAATCTTTAGTTGCTTCTATAAATTTGTTTTCGTCATAAGTTTTAGACTCTTCGTTGTAAGCTTTTTTTATAAAGGTATTAATTTTTAGGCTTTTGTCTGTTGCTTCATAACTTTTTTCAGGCATAAATTTCAAAAGGTCTGCTTTTTTCTCTTTAAATATTTTATAAGCTGGACTTTCGGTATTTTTCAAAATCGTAAAAAGCATTTGCATGTCATCAACAGCTAAAGGAGTATTGGCTTTAGCTGTTATGTATTTCTCGAAAACTTTTCCTGCATAATCAGCTTCTGTAAATGCGGTAAGGTTAACCAAGTTTTTTAGAAACTCTGGGTCTTTTTCTCCTTTTTCAAATCTTTCTTTCAATGCAGCAACTCTTTTTGAAGGATCATTGGCATCTTTTGCAAATTGTATAAATTCTTTCTCCGGAACGTATCCTACAGTACGGTGTACCAATTCGCCGTTGCCATCTATAAAAAGGTAAGTAGGGAAAACTTTTACGTCATATTTTTTAGCAATATCTATTCCTTCGCCTTTTTCCATATCAATTTTAGCATTCACAAAATTTGCGTTGTAATGGTCTCCTACAGATTTTAGGGTAAAGATATTTTTTGCCATCAATTTACAAGGTCCGCACCAAGTAGTATAAGCATCTAGAAAGATTAATTTATTTTCTTTTTTAGCTTTAGCTAAAATGGTTTTGAAATCTGAGGTTTCAAATTTTATTCCTTCCTGAGCAAAAGATAAAACGCTCAAAATGATAAGGAAAGCGGATAAGATTTTTTTCATTGAATTAAATTTTTCTATAAGTGGATGTTTCTGCGCCATTTGTTACAGAGAAGGCAATAAAAAACCGCAGAAAAACTGCGGTTTTGGTAAGTTTTATAAATTTAAAAACAACTTAGGATTTATAGGGGTGTTGTTTTTTCGTACTTCATAGTGAAGGTGTGGCCCCGTGGAGCGTCCCGTGCTTCCTACTTTTGCTATAATGTCGCCAATTTTTACCTGTTGGTTGGCATCTACTAAAATTTTAGAAAGATGACCATACAAAGTTGCCAATCCATTTTCGTGCTCTATAATTACACAATTTCCGTAGCCACTTTTTTGTCCTGCAAAAATTACTTTTCCTTTTGCAGCGCAATATACATCTGTTCCCATTGGTGCTGCAATATCTACACCTTTGTGAAATTGCATTTGGTCTTTTTCGGCAGGTGCTTTTGTTCCTTCAAATTTTGAAGCAGAACTAGCAACAGTATTTCCTGTGCTATCTTTTGCCGTGTTGGCAGAAAATCCAATTGGTTTTGCAGAGGCTAATAAAATTTTTCTGGATGGAATTGGGTTTGTTCTTTTTCCGAAATTAGAAGAGATGCGCCCGTCTGTTGGGATTCCCAAAGGAATTTGTTGTAATTTTTGTTCTAAATTCACTAGATATTGAGAGTATCTGGAACTTTGATTAGAAAGATAAACGTAGCTAGACAAGCTGTCTTTGGATAGTGCTTCAATATTCAAATTAGGAATATTTTTAGCTTTGAAAAAACCGTTTAACGTTCTTACCGTTTGGTCTATTTGTGCCAAGTCATTTTTAAGTTTAAAAAAATCTAGGCTATCTTTTTTAGTGTTTATTTTTACCAGATTTACTTCATAGGTTTTATCATCTTTAGAAGAATAAAGCTTCGCAATAGCAAAACTCTGTGCCAGAATGATAAAAAGTAGTAAGCCAATAAAAAAATGAGTGTTTTTCTTTTTTTCAAAAAATTGCTTCATTTCTTATATTTTTCAGTTTTCAATTTAGATGGCCAAAAATAAATAAAATATTTGACAACCATTTATTTTGGTGTATCCAAAACGCCGAAATATGATAAAAATTATACCAAAGTTGTGTTAATTAAATTATAAAAATGTTAAAAAAATTAGATTATGTTTGATGATTTAAAATGCTGAATATTACCTTGTAACCGCAGTTTGAGTTGTGTTTCTTATGCGTTAAAATTTCTTAAATTTTATTTATCCGTTTTTGGTTGCTTCAATATTTGTATATTTGCTTTTTTCTGTAAATAATTGAAAAGTAATGTCGAAAACTAAAGGCAAATCTGTGCCAACAGTAGGAGTGATAGGAAGTGGTAGTTTTGGTACTGCTATTGTGAAAATGCTCCTCGAGAATTCTAAAAAAGTACATTGGTGTGTTAGAAACGAATTTGTGAAAGGTGCTTTGGAGTTGCGCGGGCATAATCCTAATTATCTTACTTCTATTAATTTTAATGTAAAAGATTTAATCTTAACTACAGATGTTAATGAGTTGGTAGCAGCTTGTGATGTAATTGTTTTGGCTACACCATCTATTTATCTTTCGGATACCATCGAGAAAATGACGGTAGATTATACCAATAAATTATTTGTTTCGGCAATTAAAGGAATTGTTCCTAAGCATAATGATGTAGTAGCGCATTATCTTAGAGATGTTTTCAAGATTGGATATAGAAATCAGGCTGTTATTGCAGGTCCTTGTCATGCCGAAGAAGTAGCGATGGAACGTCTTTCTTATCTTACCATTGCAACGGCAGAAAAAGAAAATTCAGAACTTCTAAAAACACTTTTTTCTTCAGATTATATCAGAGTAAAATGTTCTACAGATATTTTGGGTAACGAGTATAGTGCAATTCTTAAAAATGTTTACGCTATAGGAGCTGGTATTGCAAGTGGTTTGGGATATGGAGATAATTTTCAAGCGGTATTTGTGAGCAACGCCATCAGAGAAATGGAATTGTTTTTAGATGCTGTATATCCCGAAAAAAGAGATGTAAATGAAACGGCATACCTCGGAGATTTATTGGTAACTGCATATTCTCTCTTCTCTAGAAATAGAAATTTAGGAAATTTAATTGGTAAAGGCTACACGGTAAAATCTGCGGTACAATCTATGAGCATGGTAGCAGAAGGCTATTATGCAACCAGAAGGAATTTACGAAATAGCTTTTGAAAATAAACTGAAAACTCCTATCATCAATACTATTTTCAGCATTTTATACGAAGGCAAAGACGCCGAAAAACAGTTTGAAAAACTCACCGCAAAACTTAATTAATTTTAGATATTTAAATAAATGAGCGTACATCTTTTGATGTGCGCTTTTTTTGTACACTTATCATTATTTTACAGTAATTTTTTACGTTTTAGAAGCTCTTGTTTAAATATTTTTTATAACTTCAAACTCTGAAAAACCAACTTTTACTATGGCTACCGTTACCAAACCTAAAATAGCACCCGAAATTCTTGCCCAAATAGAAGAACAATTCGAACAAGAGAAGCAAGTAATTGTGCATTGTTGTTTTCAAAACAATTATACTTTGGGTAACTTGGTAAGGATTTGGCCTTCCACTTTTTTGGAGGATAAATTTACAGGGTATAGAAGCAAATTAATCTTCTGGGAAAATATCGCCGTTTTTCCTTATTGGACGGATATTCCACCAGTGAAAGAATATTGTTTTACTTTGGTTTTTTCGGGATTGCCAAAAGAATGTAAAGTTTTCGATTTTGTAGAAGAAGTAATGCACGGAAGTGGTTTTTTAGTTACCGATATCGAACGAAACGAAAGCGATGTTTATACTCTAAAATTGACTTAAAATGAAAAAAATAATTCTCATATTTCTCGGCTTTTCGGTGTTTTCTTTTGCTCAGGATTTGAAAAAAGAAACAGAAAAAAAACAGTTTCCTGCCGAAGTGCAATCTGAAAATCTAAAAGAAGTTTTAGAAATTAAAAAATTCCAAAAAGAACTCAACGAAGAGTATAAAAACGAAAAAGAATCTCCTTTGCGTGGCGATAATTTCAAGAAATTTAAAGAACATCCTTTCTTTGCCATCAATTTAGATTATTATGTTAAAGCCAAATTGGTGAAAACCGAAAACGCAAAACCTTTTGAAATTCCTACTTCTTCTGGAAAAACCAAAAAATATATAGAATACGGGAAAGCTTATTTTAAAGTCAATGGAAAGGAACAGGTTCTCACGGTTTTCCAAAGTCTTTCTCTGCTCGAAAATCCCGAATACAAAGATTATTTGTTTTTGCCTTTCAGAGATTTAACCAACGGAAAAGAAACGTACGGAGGCGGAAGATATTTGGATTTAAGAATTCCTAAAAATGATGAATTAATCATTGATTTTAATAAAGCCTATCATCCTTATTGCGCTTACAATGCTTTTGATTACAACTGCCCAATTGCTCCCGAAGAAAATAGATTAAAAATCCCTATTGAAGCAGGCGTAAAATACGAAGATATTTGGTTTGAACATTGATAAAAGTACAAAGTACAATGTATAAAGTACAATGTATAAAGTATAAAGTATAAAGTATAAAGTACAAAGTTTAAAATTTTTAATACCCAACACCCAGCATCTGTCACCCAACATCCATCACCCAACATCCATCATCCAACATCTATCACCCATCATTCATCATTCATCATTCATCATCCATCACCTTACTTCATCAACGTATTCAGTTTGTCCCAAAGTGCGGTATCAAAACCAGAAAGTGCAAAATTAGGATTTTGAGGGTCTGAAGCATCACCCATTCTTACAATCACCATATTTTTACTCGGAATTACATAAATTCTTTGGTCTTCTGCGCCCATTGCAGCGTACATATCACTTGGCGCATTAGGAACCAACGCCGTAGGATAAACGGTTTGCGAACCTGGAACCATATATTTAGATTTTCCGTTGAGCCACCAAAGATAGCCATAAGACGGATTAATGTCCTGAGAGGTAGAAATAGCTTCGTTTACGTAATTTTCGTTGATGATTTGTTCGTTTTTCCATTTTCCTTTGTTCAGGAAAAGCAATCCAAATCTCGCCATACTTCTGGTATTGCTATGATAAATGGTGAAAATAGTTCCGTAATTCCAGAAACCATCCATTCCTATTTTATTCTTGATTTTTGCATTAAAATACGTCTCAAAATCTTGGTTGCTCGCTTTTCCCACTACATCTATCAAAAGTTGAAAAACATTGCTGTAAGACCATCTTGTTCCTGCATCTGCCAAATACGTAAGATTTGGTTTTACTACCCAATTGCTTTCGTCGTTTAAGCCCGAAGTCATCGTGAGTAAATTTCTATTGGTGATAAGGTTTTCTTTTTCTAAAGGTTCACTAGACCAGCCGTTTCCTAAATATTGAGAAACTTTGTTATTGATATTGAGCAAACCTTCTTGTTGCGCAATTCCAGTAGTGGTAGAAACCAGCGTTTTTCCGGCGCTGTTCCATGGCCAAGTTGCAGTAGCATTATGTCCGTTGAAATATTCTTCCATCACAATTCTACCGTTTACGAGAATCATAAAAGATTTAGAATGTTTTTCTGCCAAGAAATCTTTAAGCGGTTGCACAGCACTTTGGTTCCAACCGAGACTTGCGATAGATTTGGTTTCCCAATTGTTGTCTGTATTATTAGGGAAATACATGGTTTCTGAGGGAGTTGGTGTTGGTTCATTATCACTACTGCTGCAACCAAAAAACGGGAGTAACACTAAAAACGGTAAAATTCTCAAAATTTTCATAAGCTGGTTTTAGCTCTTTGATGGAGTTTTTTGGGGAAGGTTAAATTTTTGGAAACATAAATTTTTCACACACTTTGTCATTGACTTCGTCGAATCTTCGATTTCTGAAAGAATCTAAACACAAGAAAATATTAATACTCCGAAGTCGGAGAATTCGGAGAGCGAAAAAGATTTTATTTTTAAATTAATACTATGAATTAGGAGGTTTTGGAGAGTTGGGATTATGTTATTTTACTATAATATTTTCCCAATTTATTTTTTCAACATTTTTTTGATTATCCAGCATTTCTTGGGTTACCTTAACAAAAGTCCTTACGTTGCCTTCTAAATTTTTTAAATTATCATTCTCTTGTTCAATTTCTTCATATGGAATGTCAATATTTTGAGATAATCTTATATAATAATTTCCTGAACTGTTTTTTATTTTAAGTAATCTATATAATAAAATTTCATCAAAATAGCCACCTTTTTTAATTATAATTTCTGAAAGAGCTCTTGAACATGGAATTATAGTTGTAATTCCATATTCTGAACTAATTATTAATGAGATAGATCCAGAATCTTCATTTTGAATTGCAATATCAAATTTCCCATAATTATTGAAGAAATCTTTTAGAGTCCCCAAGTCAATAAAATTATCTTGTTTTTTGAGTTCTAATCCCATTTCATTTTTGTTTTATATTGATAATTATTAATTTCATACTAAGTTAAAAAAATAAATTTATACTTATTGATGAAAAACCGTAAAATGCTATAAATCATCAAAATATTTACATTTTCGCTACAATATTTGTCATTCCGTAGGAATCTCTACACAAAAAGAGTTTATTTTTAAATAAATACTCCGAAGTTGTAAACTTCGGAGAGCAGAATCACAATCCAAAATCTAGAGAGTTATTACTTAAATATTTAATTTTCAATTATCAATTATACATTATACATTGTCTATCCCCTACCCAAAAAAACATCCAAATTTTGAAGGTTTGGAGAGCGGGGGACGAAAAAAAAGTTTTTTTTAATTCTAATGTACATTTTAATTTTTAAGGGATTAGTGATTTTAGATGAAATGCTATTATTGTATGTTAGTAAAAGAAGTTCTTTATATATACATCATGATTCGTAGGTGTACTTGATTCAATTAAAATTTCATCAAACTCATTCAAATATCTATAATCGTATTCAATCTCAAAGTCATCTAAAAATTTATGGTTTACACTTTTTTTAAAGTCCTTCCATATATCATTTACATCGTTGTCAAAAAATTCTGTGTCATTTGATTCTTCTGCATATTTATTAAGTTTTTTTAGTGTTTCATCAAATAATTTCTTGTCTGAATATCCATATGGTATACTGCCATATATTCGATGAAAATTCATTATCTTCTGTATTTCCGAAAGCATATAATAGTTTTTCTTATTTCCATAATTACCATAAACATTTTCAAGGTTGATGTTATAATTTATTAACTTAAAGAAATAATAGCCTGGAATTATTTTGTTAACTTGATATGTTCCGTTTTGAACTGTAGTAATGTATTTTTTTCTTCCACCAAGAGTGTCAATATTCATAATAGTTACATTAGCATCGTTATTATAGTTTCGAATTTGCCAATTCGTTATAAGATTTCCAAAATAATACTTGCAAGTTCCAGAAATATTGCCATTTTCAATGTCAATATTTTCTGGGTATGAACTTTTAAATGTTTTTTTTGCTTTATCAAAATACACAGATGCTTCTCTAAATATCTCAATACCATCTGAATTTTTAGCTGAAAATAAAAAAGTTATATAATCACTTTTTTCTGTTATTGTATTATTTTTACTTTTTTCCCATAAAAACATACCAGCTTTAGAATTGTAGACTTTATCATAAACCTGAAATTTATGTATATCAACAGAGTTGGGATTTTTAACTATATTTTTTACATATTCGGACAACATACCTTCTATTTTGTCATCAGATGATTTACAAGAAACAAACATGTAAATTGAACAAAGAATAATAACAAAGTACTTCATAATTTCACATTTTTTATTTAGCCATTATCATTCGAATATTTTGTCCTACATATGGAACATGTTGGCATTTGATATGTTCCAAATTCTGTATCTGTAGGTACAGCTTTCAAGTCGGTTCTGTCTGTTATGATACCACATTGCATACAACGTGGCTTTATGAAAGGAAGAACAACAATGTCATCAATTTTTGAATTTACTTCCTGCTGAATTTGTATGTTTGGGTTGATATAAATATGCTCTATTGATGCTGCATATTGGTAGGCATTGCTATTAATAACTCGTATACTATGTATTAGAAAATCAAACGAGCTCATTACCCTAAAGAGATCCAAATCTAGTTCTTCTAATTCTTTATATTCTCTAGTTTCAAATAACAAGACAAATTTTTGAATGGTAGATTTACTATTATCATCTTTATTGCCAAACATTTTTTTTAAGCTTTTGGAGTAAAGAATTCCTCTATTCTCAATGTAAGAAGGAAAACCAAATGGGAAATCATCTTCATCAATTTTAAGAAAATTTTTGTAATCCCATATTCCATTTACTAAAAGTTGGTCTACTTTATCTGTATGTTGAGGATGCAAGCAAGAAGAAATGATAGATATGTATGTAGAGTAAAAAATATAGCACTCTAATTTACCATGCGAATGAATTAAATTTTGTCTTTCCATATGAGGTGTAGCGGCAGCATATGCCAACCCAGCAAAACCATTTTTTGGTCTAAATTTTTGTTTTTTAGAAAACCAATCTGTTAATCCCATAGTTATTATTTTTCCACTAAATTAGAAAATAAACTCCACACTACATTACGGGAAACCGTAAAATGCTATAAATCATTTTGTCATTGCGAACGAAACAAAGTGTAGTGACGCAATCTTTTTTATTTAACGGATTGCTTCTTTCGTGCTTCACACTTCATCGCAAAGACAAAGTGTACATAAATTTTTGTAAGAAAAATAAACTCCACACTACATTGCGTAAAACCGTAAAATGCTAAAATTATTTTGTCATTGCGAACGAAACAAAGTGTAGTGAAGCAATCTTTTTTATTTAACGGATTGCTTCTTTCGTGCTTTGCACTTCATCGCAAAGACCAAGTGTACATAAAGTGTTTTGTAAGAAAAATAATCTCACACTACATTACGGGAACCCGTAAAATGCTAAAAATCATCTGAATATTTCTAAACACCCCGTCATTCCGATTCTCGGAATGCCACCCCTCTGAAAGAAGGGAACTACACTTAGAAAATTACTTTATCATTTACCACAGCGTTTGTCATTCTGAAAGAATCTCTACATATAGTTGCATTAAATTTAGATTGACTTTGTTGAACCACTTCGTTAGGTTTCCTTCGGAAATCGAAGATTAGACGCAGTCAATGACAAAGAGTATGTTAGAATATTTTGAGAGTTAATAAAATTATAGGTTTTTAGAAATAAGTATAAAAAAATCCGAATTTTCACAAACTCGGATTCAATATAAAAGATTAATTTATTCTATATAGGTAAACTCTTAAAGCCTTGTAGAGACTTTTTAGCTGCTTCAATTTTTGTTTGAAACAACTTTTTATCTTTAATACTAGCGGCCACAATGCTCAATTTTGTTTTGGCATCTTTTGGAGCTTTTATCGTTTTTTTTGTTTCAATTGCTTTTTTCATAATTGCTAATTTTTTAAATTAACGTTTGTAAATATATAACTTTCTGTGAGTTATTTTAATATGCAAAATTAATTATTTTTTCTTGTACACCAAAATATCGTGATATTCGTGTCCTGGAATATACTGAACAAAAGCGTTATTAGTATTTCTGTTTTTTCCAAAAAAAATGTATTCAGTGCTTAATTCTTCAAAATTTTTATCTACATAATATCTGTAAATTTTTATTCTCTGATTTTCTTTTTTGCAATAATCTGTACATTTCTTTTTGCATTTTGGCAAACATTTTTCTTTAAATTCTTCATCAGAATCGCTGCCACAAACATAAATTACACAGTCTGGTTTTGAGGTAAAAAATAACGGAACTGTAAATAAAACAGTATTGAATACAACATACATATCTCCATTATTACTATCGGTATCGTCTAAAATTGTTTTGCGAATTTCGTCGTAATCGCCAAAACCTAGATTATAAACAACTCTTTCTCCTAAAGTTGTAATTGGGCTGTATTCTATTACTTTAATAATTGTAGAATTTCCCTCACTTACAAAAAGATATTGAAGTCTTTCATCATTTAAGGTTAATTCAGTTTTGTAATGCGTATTGTTTTTCAATGGTATTAATCTTTAAACAAAAATAAAAATTAATTTCGAAAAACTAAAATTTAGAATTTTAAAGAATTTTTTCTAAACCTTCGCCAAAAACTCCTCAAAAATAGGAGAGATAGAAACGGTTCCGTCAGCTTGTATTTTGTCTAGTTTTACCATTTCTATTTGGTTGATAGAACTCGCGTCAAAAGGTTTTTGTACACGTACATAATTTTCGGTGAAGCCAAACATTTTTCCGTCTTTTTCTTCGTGTTCCCAAAGTACAGGCAAGGTTTTTCCCAGCTGTGTTTGGTAAAATGCCATTTTCTTTTTCTCGGAAAGAATTCTGAGCATTTTGTTGCGTTTTTTACGTTCAGCAATCGGTACTACACCTTCCATTTCTACGGCTTCGGTATTTTCTCTTTCAGAATACGTGAAAACGTGTAAATACGTAATAGGCAGTTCGTTGATAAAGTTGTAGGTTTCTAAAAAATTCTCTTCTGTTTCACCAGGAAATCCTACAATTACATCTACGCCAATTGCAGCATCGGGCATTACTTCTCTAATTTTAGAAACTCTATCGTTGTACAATTTGGTGAGATATCTTCGCTTCATTTTTTTGAGCAAATCATCGCTTCCACTTTGCAAAGGAATATGGAAATGTGGTACAAAACTTTTGCTTTCTGCTACCAAATCTATGGTTTCGTCTTTCAATAAATTCGGTTCAATAGAAGAAATTCTAATCCTTTCAATTCCCTCTACTTTATTCAGTTCTTTCACCAAATCTAGGAAAGTGTGTTCGTGTTTTTTATTGCCAAATTCGCCTTTTCCGTAATCGCCAATGTTTACACCCGTTAAAACTATTTCTTTGATGTCTTTGCCAGCAATTTCTTTGGCATTTTTTAATACATTTTCTACGGTATCACTTCTAGAAATTCCTCTAGCCAAAGGAATCGTGCAATAGGTACATTTATAATCGCAACCGTCTTGAACCTTCAAAAAAGCTCTGGTTCTGTCGCCAATAGAATAGCTTCCGATAAAGAAATCGGCTTCTTCTATTTCGCAAGAGTGAACTTTGGCGTGATGTTCGGTTTTTTCTAAATCTTCCAGATAACTCAGAATGTTGAATTTTTCTTTGGCTCCTAAAACCAAATCAACGCCTTCAATGGCAGAAATTTCTTCGGGTTTTAGCTGAGCATAGCAACCTACAATCACCACCAAACCATCAGGGTTGGCTTTCATGGCACGTTTTACGTGGAGTTTGCATTCTTTGTCTGCATTGTCTGTTACAGAACAAGTATTGATAACGTAAACATTGGCAGCATCGTCAAAACTTACTTTTTGGTAACCAGCACCAGTGAGTTGTCTGGCAATAGTAGAGGTTTCCGCAAAGTTGAGTTTGCAGCCAAGCGTGTGAAAAGCAACGGTTTTTGTAGTGAAATTTTCCATAATTAAGAGTCTGCAAATTTACGTAAAAATTTTAAGTTAGAAATTAGAGTCTTTTGTGAGTTTGGTGGCAATCAAAGTCGAATCACGGTTGGGTTTTGTTCGAGAAAAGTACCCGTTTTCCGAAGCAGACTCGACTGTGATTCGAAGGAGACTCGAACAAAGGTGGAATTTTAGCAGATTTTAGGACAAAAAAAATCCACAAATAATAATTTTTGTGGACTTTTAAACAACGTTTAATTTGAGGTTATTGTGGAGTTTGTGTTTTAAGATTTACAATTTTTTCGAACGCTTCTTCGGGTAGATTCCAGCTGCAAGAAGGTGCTTTGTCTGTAAGTACAGCCCATTTTTTATTTTCGATATCGAAAATTCTTACACCACTTAGGTTAATCTGAGAAGTTTTGTAGATGTGTAAGCTTACAGAAAGAGTACTTTTGTTATTTACCATGCTGTGGATTCCTCCCATTTCTTCTTCGAAAACAAGTCCTTCCATTGCAACGCCAGCTCCTTCATATTCGATGAAGTTTTTGGTTTCTTTGTAATATACTTCGGTAAGTTCGCCTTTTAGAACTTTTATTTTTCCTTCGTAGTTTTTGTGGTCGTGTACCGCAGTTTTATTGTTAACTCCCCAAAGCATTAAAATAGCTACGCAGTTTTCGCTGTTGAAAACAGGAAGCCTTCTGTAGGTTTTTTCTGGAATATTTAATTCGTTGATTTTGAACATTTCGTTATAATCTTGAAAATCAAAACTGAATAGAATTTCCGAGACTTCATCATAGCGTAAGCTTTGATTTTTGATATTTTCTAAAGTATTGTTGAGGTTTGTTGTTAAAGTTTCCATTATTCATTCGATTTATGTGGTAAAAGTATAAAAAGAGTGGTTTATAAAAATACTTTTTGGTATGATATTGGTCATACCTAATATTAATCAGTTTATTAGGGTAAAAGCTCATTGTTATTGTCTCATGAAAATACATTAAAAAATTGTGAATAATATGATTTTTACTATATTTTCTTATTTGTAACATACGAAAACGATGTGGTTTATAAAAATATAATACCTTTGCATCTGATTTTAAAGAAACGAGAAAATGGATTTTAAAAACTACGCGATGCCTTTCAGCATCAACAAAGATTACACTAAAAAAGTGGCCTACTTTTCTATGGAATTTGCGATTGACCAGGCGCTAAAAATATACAGTGGAGGTCTAGGATTTTTGGCGGGTTCTCACATGAGAAGTGCTTATAATCTGAAACAAGATTTAGTAGGAATTGGTATTTTATGGAAATTTGGTTATTATGACCAAGCAAGAAATCATGACCAAACCCTTAACCCAACTTGGACTAAGAAAATGTATAGTTTCTTAGAAGATACAGGGATTAAATTCCAAATTGATATTCACGACGCTCCTGTTTGGGTAAAAGTTTGGTATCTAAACCCAGAAACTTTCAAAACAGCGCCTATCTTTTTACTTTCTACAGATGTGCCAGAAAATGACCATATTTCTAAAACCATCTGCCACAGATTATACGATGCTAACGAATCTACAAAATTAGCGCAATACATTTTACTAGGTAAAGGTGGTGCTAAATTGTTAGACGAATTGAATCTAGAAAGAGAAGTATATCACCTTAACGAAGCTCATGGTCTTCCTGCTGCTTTCTATTTACTAAGAAAATACAACGGCGATGTAGAAAAAGTAAAAGAAAAATTAGTTTTCACTACGCATACACCAGAAGAAGCGGGTAACGAAAAACACAATGTGTATCTGTGCCACAAAATGTCTTATTTCTCAGGATTTAGCTTAAATGAAGTAAAAGCTATTGAAGGAGAAGATAATGATATGTTCAATCACTCTCTTTGTGCATTAAGAATGGCAAGAGTTGCCAATGGAGTTTCTCAACTTCATGGTGTAGTTTCTAACGAAATGTGGGGTAAATATCCTAATATCTGCGAAATAAAAGCAATTACCAACGCTCAAGATTATAAATATTGGGCAGATAAACCGCTTTATAACGCTAGAGACGAAAGAGAAAACGAAGAATTCGACTTTAGAAAAAAATATCTTAAAAAGAGAACTTTCAGAATTGTAGCAGACCAATGTGGTAAATTGTTTAATCCGCACGTATTTACAATGGTTTGGGCAAGAAGATTTGCGGGCTACAAAAGAGCAGATTTATTGCTTCAAGACAAAGAAAGATTTGCAAGATTATTAGAAAATAGTAAATATCCGGTACAGATTATCTTCGCAGGGAAACCATATCCAATGGATTATTCTGCTATTTCTACCTTTAATTATTTGGTAGAAGAAAGCAAAAATCACAAAAATATGGCTGTGCTTACAGGTTATGAATTATCTTTAAGTAAAAGCTTAAAACAAGGTTCTGATGTTTGGTTGAACAATCCTAGAGTGCCAAGAGAAGCTTCTGGTACATCTGGTATGACGGCTTCTATGAACGGTTCTGTAAACCTTTCTACAGATGATGGATGGATTCCTGAGTTTGCAAATCATGGCGTAAATTCTTTTGTAGTGCCAAAAGGAGATTATGCTAACATGAGTGTTTTCGACCAAGATAACTATGATTTGAATAAATTATACGAAATTCTGGAAAACGAAATCTTACCAATGTACTACGATAGACCAGACGAATGGAGACAAGTAGTGAAAAATGCAATGGATGATGTAAAAGTACAGTTCAATTCTGATAGAATGGCTGCAGAATATTATCAAATTATGTATTAATTCAATTTTCAGAAATAAATAAGAGCGCTTCTAATTTTTTAGAAGCGCTTTTTTATTGTATGTTAATCTCCGAAATAAAAATATAAGCTTCGCCATTATAAGCACTTCCTTGATGCCAGTCTGGGAGTTTTCCGAAGTTTTTTGCGATAATTTTTACAAATTTTGCCTTTTGAGTAACAAAAGATAAATTGATATTGAATGTTTGTGCATTCATATCATCTGGTTTTACCCGTGGTATTATTTCTCCGGCTTTTAAAAAGTTTTTGTTGTCTATAGATGTGTAAATAGTTACTAGAGTAGGCGCTATAATCCAAGCTCTGGAATCTTGCAGAAATTCTAAAGATATTTTAGAAATTTCTTTTGGTTCTTTTAAATCAATAATCGCTTCAAAATCTTGCGATTGATAACCATGCCAATCTCCTTTTCGCCAGTTTACCTCACCAAGAATTCCGTCTATTAAACCTTCGTTTCCGCCAGCAAAATATTGAGGATGAGGTTTGGATTGAATTTCTATGGAATAATGGTTTGGTTTCTTATAAATTTTTGAAAAAACAACAACACTTTTTTCTCCTTTGTTGTTTTCGGAGTAAGCTTTGATCGTAGAAGTTTCTTTTATCTTAAAATCACCCGTATATTCTTGAAAATTATTCCCGTTAATGGCATAAAATGTTTTATTGTTTAGAGCAGATTCAATTTCAATATTTTCTTCATTTTCAAAAGTCCTTTTTTCTGAATTGATAACAGGCGAAGTTACAATTTCGTTTAATTTTCTGGGCTCAGCAACTGGCGTTTTAGAAAGCCATTCGATAATGTCGTTTTTGTTGTAGAATATTACGGAATTATGGTCTTCGAGATTTAATTTAATTTTTTTGAACAAAGGTTCAGTCGTCGTCCAATAAGTAGAACCCGGCGTTACTTTGTACAAACCAATAGAACTCAAAACATACCAAGCGCTCATTTGTCCGCAATCTTCATTGCCAATTAAACCATCTGGAGCATTTTTGTAAAAATTTTCTAAAATGTAATGCACTTTTTCTCTGGTTTTTTCTGGTTTTCCAACAAAATTGTAGAGATAAGCAACGTGATGACTCGGTTCGTTCCCTTGTGCGTATTGCCCAATTAAACCTGTAACATCCACTTGTTCTCTACCTGTAGTTTTAGATTCTTCAGAAAACATCTGGTCGAGTTTTTTCTCAAATGCTTCGTCACCACCATAAGCTTTAATCATTCCATTGATGTCTTGAGGAACAAAAAATGTGTAATGCCATGCATTTCCTTCGGTGAAATTATTGTTGATTTCTTTAGGGTCAAAAGGTTCATTCCAGTTTCCATTTTTCTTCGGACGAATGAATTTTTTGTCTTCATCGAATAAATTTTTCCAACTTTGAGAACGTTTCATGAACGTTTCGTAATCATTAGCTTTGTTTAAAAATTGAGCCATTTGAGCGATGCACCAATCGTCATAAGCATATTCTACGGTTTTAGAAACGCTTTCGTGTTCGTCGTCAATGCTCAAAAAACCATTTTCACGATAGGTTTTCATACCGAAGTCATTAAAATTATTAGCAGAATTTTTTGCCGCTTCATACGCTTTTTCGTAGTCGAAACCTGTTACGCCATTTATCATCGCATCTGCAATTACAGAAACGCTGTGGTAACCAATCATACAATAGGTTTCATTACTTGCGAGTTCCCAAATGGGCAATCTTTTACTTTGTTCGTATTGTAAAATAAAGGTGTTGATGAAATCTGCGGTTCGTTTTTTATCAATTAAAGTCATCAAAGGATGATATGCTCTGAAGGTGTCCCAAAGCGAAAAAACGGTATAATAATCGTGATTTGCAGAGTGAATTTTGTTGTCTCTGCCTCTGTATTTTCCGTCCACATCATTGGCAATATTGGGTTGAGTGAAAACGTGATACAAAGCGCTGTAAAAAGTGGAGAGTTTATCTGTTTCTGGTGTTTCTATTTCAATTTTAGAAAGCTCTTTGTTCCAGAAATTTTCTGCTTTTCTCTTAATTCTCTCAAAATTCCAAGATTTTCCTTCGGCAAGCATATTTTTTTCTGCTCCTTCAAAACCTGTGAGAGAAAGTGAAACTTTTACCAATATTTTTTCACCTTTTGAAACTTGGCTAGAGAAGGCATATTTAATTTTTTTTCCGAATAAAATATTGAGTGGATTATTTACATCACTTTTTGAAATTTTCATGGGTTTAGAAAATTCAATTCTTGCAAAAATGTATTGATTTTCTGCCCACGCTTTACTTCTTCTGAAAACTTCGATGGTTTTATCATCAACTACTTTTACTTCGCCTTCCAAAAGCTTATCTCTATGATTTAAATCTAAAATTAGATTGGCTTGTCCGGCATTATTGAAAGTATATTCGTGGTAGCCCACTCTGGTTGTTGTGGTTAATCTTGCTTTTATGTTGAATTTATCGAGCAAAACTTCGTAATAGCCAGCGCTTGCTTTTTCGTTTTGATGAGAGAATTTAGACGAATAATCTTTATTGTTTAAGCTAGGATTTCCCATGGTTGGCATCAGCATAATGTCTCCATAATCAGAAACACCCGTTCCGTTGAGGTGCGTGTGCGAGAATCCGTAAATTACAGAATCTGAGTAATGATAACCACTACAACCGTCCCAACTGTCGTCTATTCTGGTGTCTGGCGAAAGTTGTACCATCCCAAAAGGAAGTGTAGCTCCCGGAAAAGTATGTCCATGTCCGCCAGTTCCGATGAAAGGATTTACATATTCTGAAAATTTCTTTTGCGAATAGACCGAAGAGAATAATAATATAAATAAAAATAGATAAATCTTATAAAGTTTTGACATAAAAACTGTATTTTTAATTTTTTAAAATTATAAAATAATTCTAAACCTTATGAAATCCTTTTTCAGATATTTTGCAATCATTACATTTTGTTTCTTTTTTACTAAAATATCGGCTCAAGATTTGCCTTTGATTCCTTATCCTCAGAAAGTGGAAATTAAAACTGGAAATTATGAATTGCCAAAAACAATTATTTTTGAAAAAGGTATTTTATCAAAAAAATATTATTTATACAAAGATATCCTTTCTAAATTTGATATTAAGTGTGAATTGTCGGATGATAGGCATAAACCAAATATTAGTTTTTCTTCTTTGCTTCCTTTTCCAAATGAGAATTTTCTCTCTAAAGGGAAATACGTTTTGAAAATTAATGAAAATAAAGTTTTTATAAAATCAACTGATGATATTGGTGAGTTTTATGCTTTAAATACTTTAATTCAGTTATTGTCGTCTAAATCTTCCATTCCAAATCTGGAAATCACAGATTCTCCGAAATTCCAATGGCGAGGAATGCATTTGGATGTTTCGAGGCATTTTTTTCCTAAAGAATTCATCAAAAAATACATAGATTTCTTGGCAATGTACAAGATGAATACTTTTCATTGGCATCTTACAGACGACCAAGGCTGGAGAATTGAAATTAAAAAATATCCAAAACTTACCGAAATTGGCGCTTGGCGAAACCGCTCTATGATTGGAAAATATGCCGATAATAAATTTGAAGAAAAAAGATATGGTGGTTTTTATACGCAAGAAGACATTAAAGGAATTGTAAAATACGCTTCGGAACGTCATATTACCATTATTCCAGAAATTGAAATGCCAGGGCATGCTTCAGCAGCGATTGCAGCATATCCAGAATTGGGCTGTACTGGTAAGTCAATAGAAGTGGTTGGGAAATGGGGTGTTTTTGACGATATTTTTTGTCCAAAAGAAGAGACTTTTACATTTTTAGAAAATGTTTTGAAAGAAGTAATGCATCTTTTTCCATCAAAAATTATTCACATTGGAGGAGATGAAGCTCCTAAAACGCAATGGAAAACCAACGAAATAGCTCAAGCTCTGATTAAAAAAGAAGGATTGAGAGACGAACACGAGTTGCAAAGTTATTTTATACAAAGAATAGAAAAATTCTTGAACAAACACGGTAGAGAAATCATCGGTTGGGACGAGATTTTAGAAGGTGGTCTTGCGCCTAATGCCAGAGTGATGTCTTGGCGTGGAGAGGATGGCGGTATTGCGGCGGCCAATTTCTCGCATGAAGTGGTGATGACGCCGGGTAATTTTTGCTATTTCAACCATTATCAGGGCAATCCAGAAACAGAACCTATTGCTTTTGGAGGTTATACTTCTACAGAAAAAGTGTATTCGTACCATGTAATTCCAGAGAAATTAGCTGAAGACAAGAAAAAATTTGTTTTGGGAACTCAAGGCAATGTTTGGACAGAATATATTACCACGCCAGAGCAAGTAGAATATATGGTTTTTCCTAGAATTACAGCACTTTCTGAAGTTTTGTGGGGAACGAATTCAGATTTTACTAATTTCAAAAAAAGAGTTCAGAGTCAATATCCAATTTGGGATCAATTGAAAATTAATTATAGCAAAGAATCTATTAATCAACCATTAAATTTACCAAAGAAATAACAATGTCAAACAGACGAAATTTCATTAAAAAAGCAGGGGTTCTTTCTGCTGTTTTAGCACTCAATCCGTGGAAAGCTGAAGAATTTATTCCTCAAAAACCAAAGAAAATTCAGAAACCTGTAGTTCTTTCTACTTGGAATTTTGGTTTGAAAGCCAATGAAGAAGCTTGGAAAATTTTATCTAAAGGAGGAAAAGCTTTAGATGCTGTAGAAATTGGGGTAAGATTGGTAGAAAATGACCCTGATGAAAGAAGTGTTGGCTATGGCGGAAGACCAGATAGAGATGGTAGAGTAACGCTAGATGCTTGTGTTATGGACGAAAAAGCCAATATTGGTTCTGTAGCTTGTCTCGAAAATATCAAAAATCCTGTTTCTGTTGCCAGAGCGGTGATGGAAAAAACTCCGCACGTAATGTTGGTAGGAGATGGAGCCTTGCAATTTGCCGTTTCTCAAGGTTTTAAGAAAGAGAATTTGCTCACTCCAACTTCCGAAAAAGAATGGAAACAGTGGTTGAAAACTTCGGAATATAAACCTGTTGTAAATATAGAAAATCACGATACTATTGGCATGATAGCTATGGACGAAAGTGGTAATCTTTCTGGAGCTTGCACCACTTCTGGTATGGCTTATAAATTACACGGTAGAGTGGGAGATTCTCCTATCATTGGAGCTGGACTTTTTGTGGATAACGAAATTGGTGCCGCTACAGCTACAGGTCATGGTGAAGAAGTGATAAGAACGTGTGGTTCTTTTTTGGTGGTAGAATTAATGCGACAAGGTAAATCTCCGCAACAAGCTTGTGAAGAAGCGGTGAGAAGAATCTACAAAAATTTTGTAAACCAAAATCGTAATGTAAAAGATACTCAAATTGGTTTTATTGCAATGAATAAAAATGGTGAAACGGGAGCTTTTTGTTTGCAAAAAGGCTTCAATTATGCGGTTTATACTTCCGAAGGAAATGTTTTAATTGATGCTGAAAGCTTAATTTAGAATTTTAAAAACGCAATCTTGAATCTAGGTTCTCGATTCTCAAATCTAAAAATATATGTTAGAAATTGCTTGTTTTGATAAAGAATCTGCCATTATTGCAGCTAAAGCTGGTGCAGATAGGATAGAGTTTTGTGCAGGTTTAGATGTGGGCGGAATTACTCCTTCGCTTTCAGATTTTTTAGAACTTAAAAAAGAAATAGCTATTCCTGTTTTTGTGATGATTAGAACCAGAGGTGGAAATTTTTGTTATAATAATGAAGAGTTTCAATTGATGAAAAATCAATTGTTAGAATTCAAAAAAAAAGGAGCTGATGGTTTTGTTTTTGGAATTTTAGATGAAAAGTCAGAAGTTAATCTTGCACAAAATATAGAATTGGTAGCATTGGCAGAAGGTCTTCCTTGTACTTTTCACAGAGCTTTTGATAGAGTTAATCATTATCAAAAATCTCTAGAAGAAGTAATTTCTTGTGGTTTCAAAACCATTCTTACTTCTGGTACAAAATCTAACGTAACAGAAGGAAAAGAAATTTTAAAAAGCTTAGTAGAACTTGCCAATAATAGAATTGATATTCTTTGTGGTGGAGGTTTGCGCTCTTCTAATGTTTCAGAAATTAAAAATTATACTCAAGCTAAAAGTTTTCACAGCTCTGGAATTTTAAATGGTAAAATGCCAGATTTTAATGAGATTGTTTCTTTAAAATCTCAACTTTAACTTTCTTTATGAATGCTGTTTTTTCAAAAATCATTAATTTTATCGGGGCTTTTTAAAAAGGGTAGTCTTTTTGTAACTAAATGTACTTTTATTTCTACTAATTTTATTTGAAGCCTCCCAATTATTACCCAAAAAATAGAAAATTATGAAATTTCCATTGTATTTACCTCAGATTAATAATCCTGAAAATAATAATCTAAATGTAATTGCCGCAGATGTTGGCGGTACAAAAACCAATATTGCAAAATTTGTTTCGGAAGACGGCAAAATGGTTTTGGTAGCAGAAGACACTTATGTTACCAATAATTACAAATCTCTTTCTGAGATTATTCTAGATTTTATTAAGAAAAATGGGTATGATAAGCCAGACAGAGTTTCTATTGGTGCAGCAGGTCCTGTTGTAGATGGTGTCTGCTATACCACTAATATTGTTTATAAAATAGATACGAGAGAACTAAGAAGAGATTTGGGCGTAGAAAAAGTGTATTTGGTTAATGATTTAGAAGCTACTTCTTTTGGTCTTGCTGAGGTAGATGATGAATTTATGAAAACCATTAGAGAAGGTAATCCTACCATTGGTGGTCATTTAGCGGTTTTAGCTCCAGGAACTGGTTTAGGCGAAGCTTGTCTTTTTTGGGACGGAAAATATTTAAGACCAATGCCTTCGGAAGGCGGACATAGCGAATTTGCACCACGAACAGATGTGGAATTTGAATTGGTGAAGTTTTTACAAAAAACATACGGCGAAATTGTGATTTGGGAACGTTTGGTTTCCGGGCCTGCTATTTATAAAATTTATCAGTTTTTACGTGACGAAAAAGGGCACGAAGAACCAGGCTGGCTTACTCAGAAATTAGCTGAAGAAGCAGATAAATCTGCAGTAATTAGCCATACAGCCATGCGAGAACTTAATGCAACTTGTGTGATGGCGATGGAAATGTTTGTAGATTTTATGGCACGTAGAGCCAATAATATGGTGTTGAATTACAAATCTACTGGTGGTTTGGTTTTAGGAGGAGGAATTCCGCCTAGAATTTATAATTTCATCAATAAGGATAAATTTGAAGCCAGCTTTTTAAAATGCGATGAAATGGAACCTCTGTTGTCAGAAATTCCTATTTATCTGAATTTAAATAGCAAAACAGGATTGTACGGAGCAGCTTATTATGGTGCTTTTTCGGAATAGAAGGAAAAAATTAAAGATAATATAATTTGATAAAATGAAAAAATTACTCATTAGTGCGTGTTTTTTGGTAATGGCAAATATTGCTTTTGCTCAAGAAATTACGCTAGACAAAATTTACTCTGGTTACTATCGTGGTAAAGGGATTTCTGGAATTGCTTCGCTTAAAGATGGCGAAAATTATGCAGTGATAGAACAAGGCGGAATTGTAAAATATTCTTATAAAACTACCGACAAAGTTGGTAATATTGTTGATGGAAGATACCAAAGTTACACGTTTTCTGATGACGAATCCAAAATCCTTTTGCAGAAAGACTCTGAACCTATCTACAGACATTCTTTCTTAGGGAAATTTGATGTGAAAGATTTAAAATCTGGTCAAATTGTTAGTTTAAATAACGGAGAATTTGTTCAAGAGCCTAAGTTTTCTCCAGATGGTAGCAAAGTGGCTTTTATTGTTGATAATAATTTATTTTATCAAGATTTATCTTCAGGGAAAATCACTCAGATTACCACAGATGGCAAGAAAAACTCTATCATCAACGGATTGGGAGATTGGGTGTACGAAGAAGAATTCGGGCATGCAGATTTTTACCAATGGAGCAAAGGAAGCGATGCTCTAATTTTTGTAAAATCAGACGAAAGCAAAGTTCCAGAAATCAATATCCCAATTTACGGTAAGAATTTGTATCCAAAATTAATGACTTACAAATATCCAAAAGCTGGGGAAGTTAATTCTACCGTTTCGGCGCATTTGTATCAATTAAATTCTGCTAAAACGTTAGATTTGAATTTAGGAAGTTTTGAAAATTACTACATTCCTCAGGTTTTTAGTACTTCAAAAAATGATGAGGTAGCTTTGGCAACAAGCAACAGACATCAGAATAAAGTTGATATTCTTAAAGTAAATACTTCTACTGGCGCAGTTTCTAAATTAATCTCAGAAACAGACAACGCTTGGATTGAAACCGATAATTTGACTTTAGAATTTTTAGACGACAATTCTTTTCTTTGGGCTTCTGAAAGAAGTGGTTTCCGCCATTTGTACTGGTTCGATGCTAAAGGAAGTCTTAAAAAACCTGTTACCAAAGGCAATTGGGAAATTACAGATTACTACGGATTTAATCCTAAAACCAAAGAAGTTTTTATTCAAACTACAGAAAAAGGAAGCTTAAATAAAGTGGTTTCTAAAGTGAATATTTCTAACGGAAAAATGACGCTTCTTTCTCAGGCTGAAGGCAATAACAGAGCAGATTTTTCTAAAAATTATCAATATTTCATCGAAACGAGTTCTACCGCTAATAAACCTAATGTTTATACATTGAAAGATGGCAGCGGAAAATCTCTTAAAGAACTTCAAAACAACGATGCTTTATTGTCTAAATTAACTGCGGATAACATTGCTACTCGCGAGTTTATTACCATCCCTAATGAAGTGGGAGACCAAATGAATGCTTACATCATAAAACCGAAAAACTTCGACCCAAATAAAAAATATCCTTTATTTATGTATCAATATTCTGGGCCAGGTTCTCAATCGGTTTCTAATTCTTGGGACGGAGGAAACGGACTTTGGTTCAATCATTTGGTTCAAAAAGGATACATTGTAGCGTGCGTTGACGGGCGTGGAACGGGTTATAAAGGAACAAAATTCAAAAAAGTAACCTACAAAAACTTAGGAAAATACGAAATTGAAGATCAAATTGCAGCTGCAAAATGGTTCGGGAAACAATCTTATATTGATAAATCTAGAATCGGGATTTTCGGTTGGAGCTTTGGCGGCTATATGACGAGTTTGGCCATGACGAAAGGTGCTGATGTTTTCAAAGCAGGAATTGCTGTAGCGCCAGTTACCAATTGGAGATATTACGATTCTATCTACACCGAAAGATTTTTGCAAACACCACAAGAAAACCCTGATGGTTACGACCAAAATTCGCCAACTACTTTTGCTAATTTATTGAAAGGAAAATTTTTGTTAATTCATGGAACAGCCGATGATAACGTACATTTTCAAAATTCTATGGAATTTTCGGAAGCATTAATTCAAGGGAAAAAGCAATTTGAGTTTATGGCGTATCCAGACAAAAACCACGGAATTTACGGTGGACAAACAAGACCTCAATTGTACCAAAAAATGACAGATTTTATTTTGGAGAATTTGTAGAAAGTTGGATGTTGGATGTTGGAAGACGGACGATTATAAAATATATCTATAAGAGCGGACTTTAGTCCGCTTTTTTTATGAAAATTTCGTTGGATTTAGCTAAAAACTTATTTTTTTGTAAATTTTAATAATTGGCGAAATCCTAATTTTGTAATCCATATTCATTCTTTAGTTCAGCTAAAAATTCATCGTGGTCTTGAAACTCAGAATCATCTAAATTTTCTTGATTGTCTAAATTTTTTTTCTGATTTTCAGTGAGTTTGAATGTTTCTTCTTGCATTCTTTCGGACGAATTATTTTTTTTCTTTATTCAAATATTTTTCTTTCAAAAAATCGATATAATCATTTACATTGCCCAGTAGTTCTTTTGGTAAAGTCTTTAGATTATTTTCAAGGTCTTTTATTGTGATTTCCATTTTTTAACTTTTTAGTTAATCAAAGTTAGAAAAATTTTCGAATTAAATTAAAAAAACTATTTTTGAAGAATAAGATGATTATTAATTAACAGTTATCAATTACGATTTATGAAACAACATCCAAAAGGTTTACCGTTTTTATTTTTCACAGAAATGTGGGAAAGATTTGGTTATTATTTAATTTTAGGAATTTTTGTACTCTATGCTATTGAACCAGAAGGTATTGGTGGTGGATTAGGACTTCCAGATAAAGTTGCAGACGATATTTTCGGTACTTATATTGCGCTTACTTATCTCACTCCGTTTTTGGGAGGTTTTTTGGCAGATAGAGTTTTAGGATATGTAAAATCTATTTATTTGGGTGGTTTTTTAATGGGAGTTGGTTATATAGGATTGGGAATTTTCAAAGATTTGCCACTTTTTTATACTTCTTTAGGATTAATAATCGTAGGAAATGGATTCTTTAAACCTACAATTTCTACACTTTTGGGAAATCTTTATTCCGAGCCAGAATACAAAGACAAAAAAGATACGGGTTACAATATTTTCTATATGGGGATTAATATTGGAGCTTTTGTTTGTAATATTATTGCGGCATTTATGAGAAATAAATTCGGTTGGGGAGAAGCTTTCATCACCGCAGGAATAGGAATGTTTTTAGGATTAATTATCTTTTCATTCGGATTAAAACACGTGAAAAAAGCTTCTGAAATGAAACCTGCAGAAAAAGGTGATACCAAAATTTCTGATGTTTTGTCTAAAGTTTTCTTACCAGCCATTATTGCTGGAGTAATTGGTTGGGTAGTGCCTACTTTAATTTTAGGAAAAACCATTTTCGGGAGTACCAATACCGATGCCTTTATTTTTGCTTGTGTCCCTGTTATTTATTTTTATGCTTCGTTGTATTTTAAAGCCAATTCCGAAGAAAAAAGACCAATTGGAGCGTTGCTTTCTATCTTTTTGGTGAGTATGTTTTTTTGGGCAATTTTTAAACAAAATGGTACTGCTTTAACGCGTTGGGCGAATTATTATACGGATAGAGAAATTTCAAAACCATTGGTTAATCCATTAAAATCAATTTATATGATTGATGGCGATAAAGATGAGAATGGTAAAAAAGGAAGAAATGGTTTGAGTTTTGTAAATAAAGAAGTTCCAATTTATGATAATGAATTCAGAACAGAGAAAGGTGAAGACGGAAAAACCTTGAAAACCACAGGGAAAGATATTTATTTTAGAAATATAGCTCCAGAAAAGAAAGCTGAATTAGAAAAAAATCCAGACCAGAAGGTTTATCTTTATAATACCGAATTGTTTCAATCTATTAATCCGTTTTGGGTAATTGCTTTAACGCCAGTAGTGGTTGCATTTTGGGCGTTTCTGAGGAAAAGGAAAAAAGAACCCACTACACCTACCAAAATTATGATAGGATTATTTATTACTTCCTTATCTTGTTTGGTAATGGTATTTGCTGTTTTTGCAGGAGGTAACGGAGCTGTAAAAGTTTCGCCACTTTGGTTGGTAGCAAGTTACGGTGTGGTTACCATTGGGGAGTTGTGTCTTTCTCCGATGGGATTGTCTGTGGTTTCTAAATTATCGCCAACCAGAATTACCGCTTTAATGATGGGAGGTTTCTTTTTGGCGAATTCCGTCGGGAATAAACTTTCGGGGATTTTAGCCAGTACTTGGTATAATTATGACAACAAAGAATATTACTTTTTGGTGAATTTCGGTTTGTTGATTTTTGCAACCATTTTAGGATTAAGCATGCTAAAAAGATTGAATGCCATAATGAAAGAAAAAGGAGTATAAATATAATAAAATGATGATAAATCGCAGTTTTTACTGCGATTTTTTTGTGCAATTACCTCCTATAGTTTTTCAAAATAAACTATATTTGCTAATCTTAATAAAAATTTAACAATTAATAAAAATATGGATACAGTTCAAGCTCAGTCGAGACATCCTAAAGGTCTTTGGGTTTTATTTAGTACAGAAATGTGGGAGCGTTTCAATTTCTACGGAATGCGTGCTATTTTAAGTCTTTTTATGGTTAATGCTTTAATGCTAGGAGAATCTAATGCCTCAATTATTTATGGCGGATTTTTAGCGTTATGTTATCTTACACCGCTTTTGGGAGGTTTTATTGCAGATAAATATCTTGGAAACAGATATTGTATTATGCTCGGCGGAACATTAATGGCAATTGGGCAACTTTTGTTGTTTTATAGTGCAATTTCATTTAGTACGAGTTTAGAATCTTCAAAGGCCATATTTTGGTTGGGATTATTGGTAATCATCTTTGGAAATGGTTTTTTCAAACCTAATATTTCTTCTATGGTTGGAAGTTTATATCCTGCCTCACAAAAAACAAAATTAGACTCTGCTTTTACTATTTTCTACATGGGGATTAATATAGGAGCACTTTTGAGCCAATATTTTGTACCACTTATTGCAGATGTAAAAGTAAACGGAGTACAAGATCCTTACGTTTTTAAATGGGGATATTTAATGGCAGCAATTGCAATGTTGCTTGGTACTTTTATTTTCTTTTTCCTTAAAGATAAATATGTGGTAACGCCAGAAGGAAAAGCGATTGGAGATTTGCCTTCAAAAAATAAAGCAGATGAAAGTCTTGAGGATGGGGAAACTCAAACAGCAAATTTCTCAGGGCAATCTATCGGGATTACAAGTGTGTTATTTGTAATTATGTTTTTTGTTTTCAGATATTTTCTAGTTGGTGAATTCGGGTTTGGAGCTATGGAAATGGGGCAATTGGTGAAAGGAATTATCTATCCTTTTATCTATTCTGCGGGTATTTCTTTGGCGTTTTTAATTATGAGTTCTGCCGAAAACAAAGTAGAAAAACAAAGAATTTGGGTAATTTATATTATTTCGTTCTTTATTATCTTCTTCTGGGCAGCATTCGAACAAGCGGGTTCTTCACTTACTTTTATCGCATCTAACCAAACAGACAGACACTTTTTATTCGGTTGGGAAATGCCAGCTTCTATGGTTCAAATCTTTAATGGAATTTTTGTAGTGCTTTTGGCGGTTCCTTTTAGTATTATTTGGGATAAATTAAGAGAAAAAGGGAAAGAACCTATTTCTCCGTTGAAACAAGCTTTTGGTCTTGCTCTTATTGCTTTATCTTATTTCATTATTGCTCATAATGTAAAAGATTTAGGAAACGATGGTTTGTTAGCTATTAAATGGTTAGTTCTTCTATATTTTATCCAAACATGTGGCGAATTATGTTTATCACCAATTGGTCTTTCTTTGGTAGGGAAATTAGCGCCAAAAAGATTTGCATCTTTATTGTACGGAGTTTTCTTTATTTCTAATGCTGCTGGTTATGCATTAGCCGGAACTTTAGGAGCAATTTTACCAGCAACTGGAGATAAATTTCAAAAAGCTAAAGAAATTGGTGTAAATCTTCAAGACGTTTTAGATAAAAAAGTAACTCTAACGGCAGAACAAACTGCTTTCTTTGTAAAAGAACAATTACCTACAGCATATAAAACTTTTGCAGGATTCGAAATTCATAATTTATTTGAATTCTTTATGGTTTTTGTAATTCTTTGCGGTATTGCAGCAGTAATTTTAGCATCTATTTCTCCTATTTTGAAAAAAATGATGCACGGTATAAAATAATTATCAGAATAATATATCACAAAAAACCACCGAATATTCGGTGGTTTTTTTTATTTTCGTTACTTAAAAATTTAAGATATAATGGAATTAACATTAGAACAAATACAGAATTTTAAAGGAAAATATCCTAAGCAACTTTGGTCATTATTTACAGTAGAAATGTGGGAACGTTTTTGTTTCTACGGAATGAGAGGTGTTCTTACTTATTTTATGGTAGATCAATTGCTTTTAAAAGACGGTGTAGCTAATTTACAATATGGTGCAATACAAGCATTTGTATATGCTTTTACATTTATAGGAGGAATTTTTGCTGATAAAGTTCTAGGGTTTAAAAAATCTTTGTTTTTTGGAGGGATGGTAATGATTTTAGGCAATTTATTAATTGCAATTGCTCCAAAAGAACTATTCTATTATGGAATTGCCTTTTCAATAATAGGTACAGGTTTTTTTAAACCTAATGTTTCTTCTATGGTTGGAGAGCTTTACCATGAAGATGATCCAAGAAGAGATGCTGGATATGGGATGTTTTATGCAGGAATTAATGTAGGAGGCTTTTTAGGAGGGATTTTATGTATTTATTTAGGTAAATACTATTCTTGGCAACTTTGTTTTTTATCATCAGCAATCGTAATGGTCTTAGGATTGTTAACTTTTTTGTTTACAAAGAGTAAATTAGGTCCAATAGGAAATTCTCCACTTAATCATCTTTCAAAAAGCAAAAGGTTAACAAAGGAAATACTTGTATATGCTCTTTCTCTTTTGAGTATCCCATTAATTTTTATAATGGTTAAAAATACAGATTATACAGATTATTTTATGTACACTATTGGCATCATTGCAATAGCTTATTTTCTATACGAAGTATTTAGGATAGGTGAATTAAGTGCTCAGAAAAAAATTGTTGCAGCTTTTGTGTTTATCTTTTTCTATTTTCTGTTCAATGCAATTTACGAACAAAGTGGTGGTTCATTATCACTTTTTGCAAAATATAATCTTAATGATAAACTTCTCGGCTTAACTATTGATCCTAATGCAGTTAACAATAGTTCTAATACACTTTTTGTTATTGTTTTAAGTCCTTTAATTGGTTTACTTTGGGTGTGGTTAGCAAAAAGAAAAATTGAACCAAATACTTTAATTAAATTTGGGATAGGATTTTTGTTTTTATCTGCATCTTTTTATATTTTTTATTACACTAAATTTTTTGCAGACTCATTAGGAAAGACTTCTCTTGGTATTTTCACACTAGCTTATTTGGTTACAACAATAGGTGAATTATGTTTAGGACCAATAGGAATGTCTATTATTACAAAATTATCTCCCAAAAGATTATTTGGAATGATGATGGGATTATGGTTTTTAGCAAGTGCTTTCGGACAATTGGCGGCAGGGAAATTAGGAGCAGAAAT
Organism: Cloacibacterium sp.; assembly: GCF_047601505.1. GTDB lineage: Bacteria > Bacteroidota > Bacteroidia > Flavobacteriales > Weeksellaceae > Cloacibacterium. Next base: position 3,262,927 of record NZ_JASGJD010000001.1, on the reverse strand, counting down.
TTCCGAATCTAATACAGGAAGTGATTTAATGTCTAAATTGCAGTCTTACACAGATGGATATTATCAATTAGCAATCTACGCCCTAATTGCAGGTTTGGTATTAATTTTGATATCTCCTTTAGTGAAAAAATTAATGCAAGAAGTTCATTAATTCTATAAATTTACTGTATGAAAACAGTGCTATCGTTTTTATTTCTGTCATTTTTTACATTGTCCCTTGCTCAGGTCAATTGGATGACTATGGAACAAGCGATAGCCGCTCAAAAGAAAAATCCTAAAAAAATTATTATAGATTTTTATGCCGATTGGAATGTTGCCTGTCAAGATATGGACAAGCATACTTTTGTACATCCGGAAATTCTAAAATATTTGAACGATAAATTTTATATAGTGAAATTTAATGCAGAAGGAAATGATACCGTAAATATGTATAATAGAGTTTTTAAAAATCCTGATTATCATGTAAATGCACAGAGTAAAAATGCAATGCATCAATTTGCTAAATTCATGAATATTAATGCCTATCCAACGCTTATTTTTTTAGATGAAAACCTACAATCTATAACCAATTTGATGGGGAAATTTTCGGCAAAAGAATTAGAGCCTTACCTTAGTATGATTGCTAACAATCAATACAAGAGTATAAAAACCCGAGAGCAATGGGAAAATTATCAGAAAAAATTCAAATCGAAAATTAAAGAGTAGTCCGAAGTCGGATGTCGGAAGATGGAAGTTGAGAAAGTTTCGAGTTTTAAGTTTTAGGTTTTTTGTCATCATTGCGAGGAATGTAGCGTAGCGAAATGACGAAGCAATCTGTTGAATTATTCATAAATTCTATCAATAGAAACTTACTTTAGTTCGTTTTTATAAGTTTAAAGATTAATTTGTCTTTAGTTGAAAAATATTACAAAAGGCTTTCTTTTTTAGAAAGTCTTTCTTACTTTTATTAAATAATTTAATGATGTCTGAAAACAAATTACATAATTTTTTTGCTATAATTTTAATTGCAATTTTATCTGCCTTAATTGCTGGGATTTATGGGATAATTCATGATCAAATTACTTTTACAATTTCTTCAGAATATTATACAAAATATATATTTTTACAGTATAATCTTGTTCAAGTTGAAGGTGATAGTAGAATAATACATCCAAGAATTTTAGTAGTATTAGTAACTTTTCTCTCAACTTGGTGGTTTCCATTAATTTCGGGATTAATTATTGTTATTTTTAATTTAATTCAAAATACATGGAAAATGTTTTTGAAAACTTCTGTTCTAGCAATGTTGATTTCAAGTTTAATCACTGTTTTTTCTGCGATTATAGGTTTTATTTTAGGGTCTTTAATTATAAGTAAATTACCAAAATATTATTTTGCAGATTGGTGTTTTATTCCAGATAAGCTGAATGATTATGAAAATTATATTACTGCAGGGACAATGGATGCTTTTAATTTTTTTGGTGGAATTTTAGGATTAATTGTCGCAATTTTTTATTCATATAAAAAGAGAAACTTATAATTTCCTCATTTTTCCGTATTTTCACACCATAAAATTCACTTTTTACTGTAAAGAAAATTCACCATTGACACTCGACGCTTCCATAGAATTTTTAAAAGGAATTGGTACAGAACGTGCCAAATTAATTGCTAATATCTTAGATATTAGAACGGTGGAAGATTTTTTGCACTTTTTTCCTTTGAGGTATTTGGATAAATCTAAAGTCTATAAAATAGCTGATTTAAAAGAAGATAATGTTGAAATCCAACTGAAAGGTAGAATTACAGAACTGCAAGAAGTAACGTATGCTAAAGGCAAAAAACGACTTTCGGGAAAATTTACAGATGCCACAGGGACACTAGATTTGGTGTGGTTTCAATATACCAAATGGATGCTAGAGCAAATTCCTGTGAATAGAGAAGTTTATATTTTCGGACGAGTTCAGGAGTTTAATCACAGTTTTTCTATGGCGCATCCAGAAATTGAGTTAGAGGATAAAAAATCTGCGGAAGAAAGGCTTCGTCCTATCTATTCAAGTTCGGAAAAACTTACCAAAAGAGGTTTAAATCAGAAATTTTTTCAAAATACTTTAGCCAATATTATTTCTCAAATTCCGAATTTAATTCAAGAAAATTTACCTTTTTCTTTGATGAAATCTTTGAAATTGATGAGCAGACAAGAAGCGTATCTCAATATTCATTTTCCTGTAAATGCAGACTATGCAAAACATGCAGATAGAAGGTTGAAATTTGAAGAAGCATTCTTTTTTCAGTTAGGATATGCGCTCAAAAAAAAATACAACAAGAGTTTTGCCGTTGGAAATCCTTTCCCAAAAGTGGGGGAGAATTTCAATTTATTCTACGAAAATTTTCTTCCTTTCGAACTCACTAATGCTCAAAAAAGAGTTTTAAAGGAAATTAGAAACGATTTGAAAAAGCCTATCCAAATGAACCGATTGTTGCAAGGTGATGTAGGTTCTGGCAAAACGATGGTGGCACTTTTGGCGATGCTTCTCGCGATGGATAACGGTTTCCAGAGTTGTATGATGGCGCCAACGGAAATTTTGGCGACGCAACATTTTAATTCCATAGCAGATTTGTTGAAGGAAACCAATGTGAAAGTAAGATTACTCACAGGTTCTACCAAAAATGCCGAAAGAAAAATCATTCACGAAGAACTTTTGAACGGAGAACTTTCTATTTTGGTTGGCACTCACGCTGTTTTGGAAGATGTGGTTAAATTTAAAAATCTAGGTTTAGCAATTATAGATGAACAACACAGATTCGGGGTGGCACAACGCGCAAAACTTTGGGCTAAAAACAGAATTCCGCCACATATTTTGGTAATGACGGCAACACCAATTCCCAGAACTTTGGCAATGAGTTATTACTCAGATTTGGATGTTTCGATGATAGATGAAATGCCAGTTGGCAGAAAACCAATAATTACGGCTCACAGAAGAGAAAAAGATAGAAATTCGGTGTATGGTTTTGCGAAAGAAGAGATTGCAAAAGGCAGACAAGTGTATTTTGTATATCCTTTGATTGAGGAATCTGAAACATTAGATTATAAAAATTTAATGGAAGGTTTTGAGCATATTGCTGAGGTTTTTCCAATTCCTGATTATCAAATTTCTATGCTTCATGGCAAAATGAAAGCCGATGACAAAGAAGCCGCGATGCAATATTTCGCTAAAGGAAAAGCAGAAATAATGGTGGCTACAACAGTAATTGAAGTGGGCGTAAATGTACCGAATGCTTCGGTAATGATTATAGAAAGTGCCGAACGTTTTGGCTTGTCTCAGCTTCATCAGTTGCGAGGTAGAGTAGGACGTGGTGCAGAACAGAGCTATTGTATTTTGATGACGGGAGACAAGCTTTCTGCCGAATCTAGAAAACGCATCAAAACAATGGTAGAAACCAATGATGGCTTTAAAATTTCTGAAGTTGATATGCAATTGCGCGGTCCTGGTGATATTCTTGGGACTCAACAAAGTGGGATAGTAGATTTTAAACGTTTGGATATGGTAAACGATGGCAATATTATAAAAGCCGCAAAATCTACGGTGGAGAATCTAATAAATACAGATCCTTCACTACAAAATCCTGAATATCAAAATCTAAAAAATTACTATATAAAACAATATAAAGGCAAAAACAAATGGGGGAAGATTTCTTAATTTTTCTTTTTGGGAGAAGCAGGCATAGGTTTTGGTGGTGCTTGGTACACTTCTACTGTATCTTTAGCAGCAGATTTTTCAACTTTTACCAATCCGTTGATAAAAGCATCCATTTTAGGTTTTAGTTTTTTAAAATTTTTCTGTTGAGAATAAGTTAAAGCAGAACAATAACCACTTTCTGTGATGTAAAAGTAACCTTGATACTCAAAATCCATACCTTTAGTATTGGCAATGTATCTCATGTATAGAACTTTTAGTCCATTTACAGTTCTGTATTCAGATTCTTTTAATTTGAAATAATCTGCTCTTTTTTCAATTAAAGAAACTTGTAAATCTTTTAAATTTTTTAAAGTAGGAATTTCTATGCTTTCAGAGACAAACATTCCTATTAAACCATCATTCTCAGGGTTTATAAAAGTATATTCTACAAAAGGAGATTTTAATAGCGAAGTTGTTTTCCATGTTTTAGGGTCAAAATAAATTCCAGCATCTACTTTTTTACTTTTTAATAAAAATGTAGCACTTTTATCTTTTGAAAAAGCAGTTTCATTAGTTGTAATTGTTTCTAATGTTTTAGCATCGCTTTCGTTTACAAATTTCCAAGTTTCATTTTCAAAAAGAACTACTTCTTTTCCTTCGTCTGTTATTGCTTTTGTTTGAGCTTCGACGTTGTAAACCCATAAAAAGATTGTTAAAATTATTAGTTTTTTCATAGAGCTAATTTATAAATTAAATTCCATTAAATAATCATCCATTACGTATCCATTTCCGATTTCGAAAACGCCTTCTTCATATATTTTGAAACCTTGTGAAGTGTAAAAATGATAAGACGAATTTTGTTTGTTAACGGCCAAAATAATTCTTAGGTCGCCAGATTCTTTAGCTTTATTTTTTAAGAAATTTATGGCAAATTTACCTACTCCTTTTCCTTTAGCTTCTTCTAAAAGATAAATTCGGTGAAGTTTTGTGGTGTCTTTTTGATAGTGATTTTCAAAACCCATTATTCCAAGAAAATTTTCGTCATCACTTAATAAATAATAATGATAATTTGGATTTTCAAAATGATTTTGGAGTTCAGTTTTAGAATACATTTGTTCTAGCATGTATTCAATTTGTTCGTTAGAAAGAATTCCTGGATAATGTTTTCTCCAAGATTTTTCTGCAATTTCCTTAATTAAAGGAATATTTTCTATAGTTGCTTTGGTAATTTTCATCATAAAAAAAGAACTTACACAAAGGTAAGTTCTATAAATTTATTTTAAAATGTTTTTAGAATTAAATTTTTGCCATTTCTTCTTTAATTTTTGCTTGTAAACCTTCGGAAGCAGCAACTAGAGGCAATCTAAGGTAATTTTTAATAATTCCTTTTTCTGCCAAAACGGTTTTAATTCCGCAAGGGTTTCCTTCTGCAAAAATAAGTCGGGTAATTTCTACCAATTTATTATGAATTTCGTAAGCTTCTTTTACTTTTCCTTCGAATGCAAGCTGAAGCATTGTAGAAAATTCTTTCGGGTAACCTTGTCCAATAACGGAAATTACACCATCTCCGCCAGCTAAAGTAACGGGAAGTGCATATTCGTCATCACCAGAAACCAGAGAAAATCCTGCAGGTTTTTTTCTTAAAATATCAAAATACTGGTTAATATTTGGGCAAGCTTCTTTAATCATAAAAAGATTAGGAAAATCATTTGCCAAACGCAATGTTGTGTTCGCTTCAATGTTTTGTCCGGTTCTTCCAGGTACATTATAAATAATAATTTGTTTACCAGTTTCTGCTAAAGCTTTATAATGTTGATAAAGCCCTTCTTGATTAGGTTTGTTATAATATGGAGAAACAGAAAGCACTGCATCAAAATCTGATAAATCTGTTTCTTCAATTTGTTTTTTTACTTCTAAAGTGTTGTTGCCACCGATTCCTAACACTAATGGAAGACGTTTACTATTAACCTTTATAACGTGTTTTATAACTTCTTTTTTTTCTTCCTTAGATAGGGTAGCAGCTTCTGCTGTGGTTCCTAATACTACTAAATAATTTGTTCCGTTTTCAATGTTGTACTCAATCAGACTAGTGAGAGCAGCAAAATCTACCGTGAGATCTTCGTTGAATGGCGTAACCAGTGCAACGCCAACTCCTTTTAAATTGTTCATTTGTTATAAGTTATAAAGTTAAGTGTTGCCAAAGATATTAAATTTTTCATAAAAAAAGATAGCTTTATTTATCGATTATGTATTTTTTTGTATGCAATATATCATTAGAAAAAGAGCTTCTTAATCTTGAATTTCTTACATTTGTTTTCTTTTTTAAAAATAAAAACAGTATGAATGTAGCAGATTATATAAAAAAAGTTCCGAAGGCAGAATTGCACTTACACATCGAAGGAACTTTTGAACCAGAATTAATGTTCGAAATAGCGCAGAGAAATAAAGTAGAAATTCCTTATCAATCTGTAGAAGAAGTTAAAAAAGCATATCAATTTTCTTGTCTTCAGGATTTTCTAGATATTTATTATGCTGGAGCAAGCGTTTTGCTTTACGAAAAAGATTTTTACGACCTTACAATGGCTTATTTTAAACATTGTGCCGAAGAAAATGTAGTGCATACAGAGATTATGTTTGATCCTCAAACGCATACCAAAAGAGGAATTTCTTTCGGGACGGTAATTAACGGAATTCAAAAAGCAAGAGAAGATGCTAAAGAAAAATATGGAATTTCTTCGCTTTTAATTATGAGTTATCTTCGTCATTTATCCGAAGAAGATGCTTTTGAAACGTTAGAGCAATCTCTTCCTTACAAACATTTGATAAAAGCGGTAGGATTAGACTCTTCGGAGAAAGGAAATCCGCCGAGTAAATTTCAAAAAGTTTTTGAAGCTTCTGTAAAAGAAGGTTATATTCCCGTGGCTCACGCTGGCGAAGAAGGTCCCGCAGAATACATTTGGGAAGCTTTGGATTTGTTGAAAATTTCAAGAATAGACCACGGTAATAATTCTTTAAAGGATGAGGTTTTGCTTAAAAAATTGGTTGACGAGAAAATTGCACTTACGGTTTGTCCGCTTTCTAATCTTGAATTGAAAGTTGTAGACGATTTGAAAGACCATCCTTTGAAAAAAATGTTAAATTTAGGCTTGAAAGCTACTGTAAATTCAGACGACCCAGCCTATTTCGGAGGTTATATGAATGCTAATTTCTTGCAAACTGCCGAAGCGTTAAATTTAACACAAGAAGAAATAAAGACTTTAGTGAAAAACAGTTTCGAATATTCTTTGCTTTCGGAAGAAGAAAAAGCAAAACATTTGGCTGATGTGGAAAATTTAGCTTAAAATTGAAAGTTTACCACTGAATAATAAAAGTTTAAAGTTCTTTTAAACTGTTTTGCTCTTTAAAAAATTATATTTGTAAAAGATTATATTTTAAATATGAAAAATAAAATTTTGTTGTTGGCAATTGCTACTTTATCGCTTTCGGCGTGTAAAAGTACATTGCAAGTAGCACAGGTTCAGCCTCATAAAAATACCAGTATCACGAGTGAAATTAAAGATAATGCAGATTATGTAAATTTCATAAAACCTTATAAAGAAGGACTGGATAAACAAATGAATACCAAAGTTTCTCATACTTCGGTAGAACTTAATAAAAAAGGAAACAACAGCAATCTTGGCAATCTTTTGGCAGATTTTACGTATGAAGGCGCTAAAGATTGGGCTTCAAAAAACAATATTCCCAATGTAGATGCTTCGGTTATTAATATTGGCGGAATTAGAGCGATAATTGGAGCTGGAGATATTATGGTGAAAAATGTTTTTGAAGTAATGCCTTTTGAAAATGAAATCGTTTTGGTGAAAATGAAAGGTTCGGATTTAGACGGTTTGTTTAATTATTATGCCGAAACAGAAAAAAACAATCCGGTTTCTCATCTTTATATAGAAACTCAAGGTAAATCTTTGAAAAACGCACTTATAAATGCCGAAAAAGTGGATGTAAACAAGACTTATTATATTGCTACGTCAGATTATTTAGCTTTAGGAGGCGATAATATGAAATTTTTCTCGAAAGGAGAAATTATTAATACTGGTTTGAAAATGCGAGAAGTTTTTATGGAATTTTTTAAGAAAAACCCAGAAATAAAAGCTTCTACAGAGACTCGTTTAAATTTTATAGGCAAAACAAATGAATAGAAAGAATTTTTTAAAAACAATAAGCGGTGGAACGTTGGCGCTTACTTTAGCTCCCAATTTGATGTTTGCCGAAAAAAATAGAATTTTAAACCAAAATTCTGATTATAAATTAACCATTTTACACACCAACGACCAACATAGCAGAATAGAACCATTTGACGCTTCGGATGGTAGAAATGCCAATAAAGGTGGCTTTGCAAGAAGAGCTACGTTAATTCAGCAGATTAGAAATCAGGAAAAAAATGTTCTTTTGCTAGATTCTGGAGATATTTTCCAAGGAACTCCGTATTTTAATTTTTATGGAGGCGAATTAGAATTTAAACTGATGTCTATGATGGGTTATGATGCTTCAACTATGGGAAATCATGATTTTGATAACGGTTTAGACGGTTTTTTGAAGGTTTTACCCAATGCTAAATTTCCGTTTATTACTTCTAATTACGATTTTAGTAATACCATTTTAGATGGAAAGACAGAGAAATATAAAATTTTCAATAAAGACGGAATTAAAGTTGGAATTTTTGCTGTAGGAATTGAATTAGACGGTTTGGTAGGCAAAAAACAATACAAAGAAACCAAATATCTAGACCCCATTGAAATTGCACAACAATCTGCAGATTTTTTAAGAAAAGATAAAAAATGTGATTTGGTAATTTGTTTGTCTCATATTGGTTACGATTACAGAGACGATGCTAAAAAAGTTTCAGACAAAATTTTAGCTGCCAAAACAGATAATATAGATTTGATTTTGGGCGGACATACACATACTTTTTTGCCAGAACCACAGAGTTTTATTAATAAAAGTGGTAAAAATGTATTGGTAAATCAAGTAGGTTTTGCAGGATTGCTTTTAGGGCAAATAGATTTTTATTTTGATAAAAATAAATCTGTGAAAAATATTTCGTGGAACAATCAAGTTATAGATGATAGAATCTTAGGTTAAAATTATGAAAAAACTTCTTTCGGTAGTACTTTTAGTTTCAATGTTTTCTTTTGCCTTTTCTCAATCTGGCAATAGATGGAGCGATTGGTTTTCTTATAATAATGTTTTGGCTTTTAAGGAAAGCAACGGAAAAATAATTGCTGCTACAGAGAATGGAGTTTTTTATTATGATACTGTTTCGGGTGAAATTACAAAACTATCAAAAGCAAATGGACTTCACGAAGTAAAGATTTCTGCATTTGATTATAATCCAGATACCAAAGTTGCATTAATTGGTTACAAATCTGGTAATTTGGATGTGGTAACAGAAGATGGAGTAACTTATGTGGTAGATATTCCGCTTTCGCAAAGTTATACAGGGAGTAAAGTCATCAATAATATTTCGATTAATGGAGATAAAGCCGTAATTTCTGTTGGATATGGTGTTTCTATTTTTGATTTAACTAAAAAAGAATTCGGAGATACTTGCTTTTTCTTTGACGGAATAAGCTATGTAAGTGCTTTAGAATCTGTAATTAAAGATGATGTAGTATATTCTGTTACGAGTTCTGGTATTAAAAGTCATCCTCTAAATGTGACATTTTCTGTTTATACTTCATGGGCTACAACTTCTGGTAATTATTCTCAATTAGCAGCAGATTCTATATTTGCTTTAGGGAATAATGACTCTGTATTGTTTGGTTCTGATTTGAGTTTACTTACATTAATTGGACAGAGTTTTATAAATGTAAAAGATATAAAAATACAATCTCAAAATATTGTAGTAACAGATCAAACGAAAGTTTATATCTATAATTTATCTGGTGTTTTGCAGAAAACTTTTGATGCAGGTGAAGAATTAAATTCTGCGTATTTTGTAAATAGTAAATTGTATTCGGCATCTAAATTTTCGGGTATTTTAGATGAGTCTAAAAATTCTTATAAGCCAGATGGGCCTTATTCTAATACTTCTTATAAAATTCAGATTATAGGTGATAAACTTTGGGTTTCTAGTGGTGCCAGAGAAGGAAGATATAATTATCCTCCAAGTCCAATTCCAGATTTCGGTTTTTATTATTATGATGGTAGACAATGGATTTACCCATCATATTTTATAAATAACCCAATATCATTTAATACATTAGATGTAACAGCTAATCCTGCTAATAATAATGAAGTTTTTATAGCTAATTATAGTCAGACAACTGGACAAGGAATCTATAAATTTAATTATAATGAATCGAATAAAGATTTTGATTTTGTAAAATATTATCAATTAGGCTCAGATTTTAATCTTAATAGACCAGTTGGGCTTACTTTTGATGAAAATAATAACTTAATCGGAAGTATGGCGTTTTCAATTTCTTATACAGCAATATCTTCATCTTTATTGTTTTATAATAAGTCTTCAGATAGTTTTGATGTTACCGATTTGAATATATCTGCGGCCGCTCAAAAACCTATAATTGCGGATGGAATAATATGGTTTCCAACACCTAGACAAAATTATTTTGTAGCTTATAATTATAATAATACGCCAACTAATTTGTCTGATGATAAAAAGTATGTATTTGATAAAACCTTAGGTTTGCCAGATAGTGCAGCCGGAACATTAAGTGTTTCTTTAGATAAATCTGGGGATGTTTGGATTGGTTCGGATAGAGGTTTAAGGGTCTTGTCGGGAGGTGTATCTTCACTAGATAATAATCCAAAAGTAGAGCCTATTATAATTACGCAAAATGGATTAGCCGAAGAATTATTTAAAGATTTAGGTATTTTACAAATAGAAACAGATTCTGGTAACCAAAAATGGGTTTCTGTAGATGGAGGAGGTGTTTTTTATCTTAGTTCTAACGGAGAGAATACAATTCAGCATTTTACAGCGGTTAATTCTCCTCTTCCGGATGATACTGTTACGGATATTAAAGTAGACCCAAAAACGGGTAAAGTGTATTTTGTAACTTTTGAAGGGATTGTAGTTTATCAAGGAGATGTTTCTAATGTTTCTTCTAATTTTGGTGATGTAAAAGTATATCCTAATCCTGTTGTTACAGCTCAGTATAAAGGCAATGTTAAGATTACAGGCTTGGCAGAAAAAACTAATATTAGGATTACAGATGCAGCAGGAAACTTAGTACACAGTGCTGTTGCGAGAGGCGGTTATTACGAATGGAACCTCAATAATCCAAGAGGATCAAGAGTGGCATCTGGTATTTATTTTGTTTTGATGACCAATGAAGATGGTACAGACAAAGCTACAGCAAAAATAGCAGTGGTTAATTAAATGAATAAATTTTCAGCTTTTCTTTTATCTTATCTTAAATATGGAGATAATGATGCTATTCTGCATTGTTATACCAAAGAAAATGGCTTTCAATCCTTTTTTTTGAAAGGTGTTTATACTTCTAAAAATAAAAAGAAAGCATATTTAGTTCCTTTAAATGAATTATTGATAACAACAGTAGATAAAGCAAAAAGTACCGAACTTCTATTGGTGAAAAAAATAGAAAGCATCGAAAATAGTTTTTCAGATTATGATGTGAAGATTTCTTCTTTAACATTTTTTGTTTCAGATTTTTTGCATCAAATTCTTAAAAATGAACATCAAAATTTATTTTTATATTCGAAAATTAAGGAAATTGTATTCCAGATTTCTAAAGGAAATAGTTATTCACACTATTTTTTCTTCATTGATATTTTAAAAATTTTTGGTATTTCTCCTTTATCTCAAAAAGGTGATTTTTTGAATGTTACAAAAGGAGAGTTTCAAGAAATGTATGAGTCTGATACTTTAGACAAAGAAATTTCTATAATTTGGAAGTTTATTTTGAATGAAGATTATACAGACTTTAAAATAAAAAAAGAATCTAGAAAAAAACTTCTAGATTCTATTATCTTGTATTATAAAATTCATTTTCCAGATTTCTACACACCTAAATCTTTACCTGTTTTGGTTCAGATTTTTGAGTGATTTTCTTAAAATTTAATCCTTATCAGATGTTCTTGTATCCGCTTTATAAATTTGGAAGCTGAAAACAAAACTTCTATTTCTAAATGAGTAAGAAGAGTATGCAAAATGATCATCTCTTGCAAAAGCTGCTCTTGAAGGAACAATTATAACACCTTGCATATTGTAATCTTCGCTATCAGCTATTTCGTAGCTTTTAAAGTAGTTTAAACCTTCTTTTAAGCCTTCAATTTCAAAGTAACTTCTTGTTTTGTCTTTATAGGTGTCACTTGTTAGGATTGAATTCTTTACATAAAAATAAGCTGGATCCACTTCAGGGGTTCCAGTTGAAGTAACAGTATTTCTAAATGTATATTGAGAATCAAATTTTATTGCACCATCAGTGTTTTTTGTAGCTACGTAAGTGTTAGAAACTTGCATAATTCTCAAAATATCATTGCTAGCAATGGTTTTTCCGTTAGTAGGGGTGTTTCTTACAATATAAACAACGCCAGAAGGTAATGTTATAGGGCTGTAATTTTCTAAAGGAATTTCGTTGTCATCTGTAGTTATTGTACTGCTAAAAGCCTTTATATTTCCCTTTGCGTCAAAATAATTATCTTTTAAAAATTGCTTTATAGCTGCGTCGTCATAGGAATTTTGTGTTTCTATGCTCACTTCTGTCGTTGTAGTGCTGTTGTCGTCATCTTTTCTACAAGAAGTTACAGCCAAAGAAGCTACAGCCAAAAACAAAAATATTTTTTTCATAATCTTTATTATCCTTTAGATTAGTTTGTTTAATATTGCTTTAATATTTCAATAACTGCAAAAGTATAAATAAATTATGAGAATTGATAAATTTTTATGGAGTATTAGATTTTATAAAACAAGAAACATCGCAGCAGAAGAAATTAAAAAGAATAGAGTATTTATTGGAGAAAATGCGGTGAAATCTTCTAAGGAAGTGAAAGAAGGTGATGTGATAAGAATTAGAAAAAATCAAATTGATTATAAAATTAAAGTTCTGCAAATCCCTAAAAGTAGGATAGGCGCTAAGCTTGTTCCGCTTCATATAACAGATTTAACAGACAAAGAACAATACGAAATTCTTAAATTAAGAAGAGCTTCACAAGATTATTACAGACAAAAAGGAGAAGGAAGACCTACCAAAAAAGACCGTAGAGATATGGACGATTTTATTGCTCCAGATGCTCCTTCTGCTATGTCTGAGGATGATTGGGATTTATTTTTTACTGATGATTTAGAGCAAGAAGAGTAATCTCTTCTGCTATTTCATCAGCAGATTTGTTATCTGTATCCACAATGTATGCTGCTTTTGAGTAGTAAGGATTTCTTTCGAATAAATGCTTTGCAATAAATTCTGGTAAATCTTCATCTGGGATGTTGGCAATAAGAGGTCTCTTTTCTTTATTTTTCTTTAATCTTTCTGTGAGAGTAGAAATGCTTGTTCTAAGATAGATGCTCAAACTTTTAGAATTGATGGTTTCCATGTTTTCATAATAAACAGGAGTGCCACCACCAACGCTCAAAATACAATCGTCTTCTGAAGTTAAAATTTTTTCTAAAGTCTCTTTTTCTGCTTTTCTAAAGAAAATTTCACCGTGTTTTTCGAAAATTTGAGGTATAGTGAGCTCATTTCTCTCAGAAATCTCTTTATCTAGGTCAAAAAGTTTAAAATTTAATTTGTTGCTCAAAATATTGGAAATGTGAGATTTGCCTGTGCCCATGTAGCCTATAAGAGTAATTTTCATAAATTTATTTTATACAAATGTCTAAAAAAATTTTGAGATTTTAAAAAAAGCCTTATCTTTGCACCACTTTTAACGGAAACGTTATCAGACCTGGTAGCTCAGCTGGTAGAGCAATACACTTTTAATGTATGGGTCCTGGGTTCGAATCCCAGCCAGGTCACGAGTAAATTAGTACAATACGATTTTTTCGCCTACGTGGTGAAATTGGTAGACACGCCATCTTGAGGGGGTGGTTTCCTAAGGATGTGCTGGTTCGAGTCCAGTCGTAGGCACGAAGAAAATATTTTTTAATTATTAATTTTTTAAAATTATAATTAAAAGACCTGGTAGCTCAGCTGGTAGAGCAATACACTTTTAATGTATGGGTCCTGGGTTCGAATCCCAGCCAGGTCACAATTTACGAAAGTAAATTTTTTTCATATTAATATTTTGTGATTTGGTGTTTAAAAGCCTTCAAGTAATGCTTGAAGGCTTTTTATTTTGCTTTTATTCTAAATGCATATTGTCTATTAGTCTTACATCGCCAGCGTAAGCTACAATGAAAGCTCTGTAGTTTTTTCCTTCTTGGAAGGTTTCTGTCTCTTTTAAAGTTTCTTCGTCTGTAATGGTAAAGTACTCAAGTTCAAAATTAGATGCTTTGAAAATGTTTTCTACACGTTCTTTTATTTCTTTTGGTGATAAACTTTTAAACCATTCTTTGGCTTTTAATAAGGTTTCGTAGATTATTACCGCTTCTTTTCTTTGTTTTTCGTCTAATCTTAGGTTTCTAGAGCTTAGCGCTAATCCGCTTTGTTCTCTTAAAGTTGGTACACCGTGTATTTTTACTGGTAAATTTGTTTTTTTTACCATTTTTTTGATGATGGCTAATTGTTGGTAGTCTTTTTCTCCAAAATAAGCGTTGTGTGGTTGCACTTGTCTTAGGAGTTCTTCTACTACAGTTCCTACACCGTCAAAGTGACCTGGTCTGAATTTGCCTTCCATTTCTTGGTCTAATCCGTCAAAGTCATAATGTTTGCTTTTTAGACCTTCGGGATAAATGTCTATTGCTTTCGGGACGTAAACCGCATCTACACCTGCGTTTTCTAGAAGTTTTAAGTCGTCTTCTAGCGTTTGAGGGTATTTTTCAAAATCATCAGCATTGTTAAATTGTGTTGGATTTACAAAAACGGAAGAAATTACTTCGTCATTTTCTTTTTTTGCTGCTTCATAGAGAGAAATGTGACCAAGGTGTAATGCGCCCATTGTAGGAGCAAAACCGATTTTTTTGCCCATTTCTCTTTGTCTTTCAATGTAATCAATTAAAGTTTTTTTATTTCTAAGAACTTTCATAAAAATAGTATTTGCTGTAAAATTATAAAAATTTGTTAATTAAAATGTATTCGTATATTTTTTTGTATTTTTGCATAATTAACCGTCTTTGTATTACAGAAGAAATAAATATTATGCCGAATCAAAAGATTTTATACGTCACCACAGAGATGTTCCCGTATCAGGAAGAAAGCAATATGGCGATGATGGTGAACAAAATGGCACTGAAAATGCACCAAGAAGGCAATGACGTAAGAGTTTTTATGCCTAGATTTGGACTGATTAGTGAAAGGAAATTTCAATTGCACGAAGTAATCAGACTTTCTGGGATGAATATCATTATTAATGATTTAGACCAACCTCTTATTATTAAAGTTGCTTCTTTGCCAGGAGAGAGACTTCAGGTGTATTTTATTGATAATGAAGAATACTTCAAAAGAAAACAATATTATTTTGATGACAATGGAGAATCTTTCTCAGATAATGATGAAAGGGCTATTTTCTTTGCCAGAGGGGTAATAGAAACAATTAAAAAATTAAATTGGGTGCCAGATATTATTCATATTAATGGATGGATGGCTTCTTTTATCCCGATTTATCTTAAGAATTACTATAAAACGGATTCTTATTTTAGCGATACTAAAATTGTACTTTCTATGTACAACGAAAAAGATGCCTTGTTTGAAGATAATATTAAAGAGAAATTAGAGTTTGATAATATTAAAGACTTAAAAGCATTAGAAAATCCTACTTTTCAGAACTTTGTTGTAGAAAGTATGAAATTGGTAGATACTGTAGTGAAGGGTGATGAATTTTTAGAAGAGAATCTAGATAAAGCTTATGAAGAGTCTGATACTAAAAAATTCGATTATGTAAGTGGAGACTCTATCAACGAAGTTTATTAAACCAAATCACAAAATATTTAAATTTTATAAATGATAAATAATTTTAAGAATATCATTAAGGTATTTTTTGCACTTTCGATAGGAGCAATTGCAATTGTAAGTTGCGAACCAGAAGCTGATGAACTAGGAACTCAGTTTTTTCAAGATACAGCGGCTGGAACTGTAAAAGACTATAATGTAATAGCATATAATTTGTTTCATAATGATACAATACAGTCTAATAGTAGTAAAATTGTAAGTGCTACATTAGGCGCATTTAATGAAACTAATTTCGGGATGCAAAAATCTTCTTTCGTTACACAAGTTAGATTAAGTTCTTATAGTCCGGATTTTGGAACAAATGCAGTAATAGATTCGGTAGTTTTGCAAATGAAACCTCTTTATCAAACAGCTACAGACTCTATTAAAACTACCACGCTAGATGATAACTTCACATACGGTACAGATAATACGCCAGCAAAAAAAGTAGTTACGAATTATCCAGTAACTAAATATGGGAAATATAAAATTAATGGGGCAACACCTACTTTTACCATTAGAGTAGATGAAGTGAATGAATTTTTAAATTCTAGTACAGATGCTGTAATGTCTAACAAGCAAGTAGCTTTGGGAGCATCATTAGGAACAAAAACTTTTGATGGTTACCTTAGGTCTGTTAAGATTACAAAAGATTCTGATAATTCTGAACTTTTCAGTAACGATATTGGTTTTAGAATGCCTTTGGATGCTAATTTTTTTCAACAAAAAATTATTAACAAAAAAGGTTCTTTTGAGTTAGGTGATGTAGCGAGCTTTATAAGATATTTCAAAGGATTAAGAATTTCTGTTGATGAAAACGATGGCTATTTAATGAGTTTTGACCCTAATGGAATTACTGCTACTATCTACTATAAATATGATAAAACGGATAATAGTACTGTTACTAGAACATCCTCTACATTTACTTTAGATTTAGGCTCTTCAAACGCTCATTTTAATCAAATACAATACGCAAGATCTTCTAATTTTAGCAGTGCAATATCTGGTTCTAGCTCCACATTGGGAGACAAACAATTGTATGTACAAGGAATGGGAGGTCCTGGAGCAGAAATAAAAATACCAGCTTCTACAATTGCAGAATTGAGAGATTTATATAATACTAAAAAAATCGGTATTATGTCTGCTAAAGTAAGATTTTATACAGATGCAGCATGGGATAATAAATACACAAAACCACAAAATTTCATTGCATATCTTAAAGGTGCAAATGCTTTTTTAGATGATGTAACTGCATTTCAATATAATTCTCTTTATACTATGGTAAAAGGAGTAGATTTAGATAAAAATCCTGCTTATTATGATGTAGATATTACACAGACAATTACCAATACTATAAAAAATAAGACAGATGACTATCTTGAGAATAATCCTTTAATTATTGATGTAGGTAGTTTCAGACTGAACACTTCAACTAGTGCTACATCTTATTTAGGTTTTAATTATACAGATAGAGCTTATACGCCAAATAGTGTAGTTTTGGTGGGGTCTAATTTGACAAATTCTGACGCTCAGTATAATAAAAGAGCTCAGTTAAAAGTAATTTATTCAAACAAATAATTCTAAAAACATGTGTGGAATTGTAGGATATACAGGTTTTCAAGATGCTTATGATGTTGTAATCAACGGATTAAGAAGATTAGAATACCGTGGTTATGATAGTGCAGGTATTGTACTGGAAGACCAAAAAAATCATTTTGAAGTAAAAAAAACTAAAGGAAAAGTTTCTGATTTAGTAGATATTTCAAAAGAATTGAAAGGAACCGCTCACATTGGGATGGGGCATACAAGATGGGCTACACATGGTGTCCCAAGTGATAGAAACTCTCATCCTCATGTTTCTAATGATGGTAAAATTGCATTAGTTCACAATGGTATTATCGAAAATTATGATACCATTAAAACGATGTTATTAGGAAAAGGATATACTTTTTCTTCTGAAACAGATACAGAAGTATTGGTAAACCTTATTCAATATATTATAGAGACGCAAAATGTAGATTTTACAGCTGCCGTAAGAATTGCTTTAAACGAAGTTTACGGAGCGTATGCAATAAGCGTAATGCATCAAGATTATCCTGGTGTTTTGGTAGTGGCTAGATTAGGCTCTCCACTTGCTATTGGACTAGGGCATGATGAATATTTTATCGCTTCAGATGCTTCTCCTTTTGTAGAATTTACCAAAGAAGCCGTTTATTTAGAAGACGGACACATGGCTACCATTTCTCTTGAAGGAGGCGTTGATATAAGAAGTATAAAAGATAACGAAAAAATAAAACCTGAAATTCAGGAATTAAAATTCAGTTTAGAGCAAATAGAAAAAGGAGGTTACGAACATTTCATGTTAAAAGAAATTTTCGAACAACCAAAATCTATTCAAGATACACTTAGAGGGAGATTATTGGTGAATGAAGGCATTATAAAAATGGCCGGAATTTGGGATCACCTCGAAAGAATAAATAACGCCGAAAGAATTATCATAATTGCTTGTGGAACATCTTGGCATGCTGGTTTAATTGGCGAATATCTTATAGAAGAATATGCAAGAATACCTGTAGAGGTAGAATATGCTTCGGAATTTAGATACAGAAATCCAATTGTTACCAATAAAGATGTTGTAATTGCTATTTCTCAATCTGGTGAAACGGCAGATACAATGGCTGCTATAAAACTTGCAAAAGAAAGAGGAGCTTTCGTCTATGGTATTTGTAACGTAGTAGATTCATCTATTTCTAGATTTTCAGATTCTGGTTCTTATACACACGCCGGACCAGAAATTGGTGTAGCTTCTACCAAAGCTTTTACTGCGCAATTAACAATTCTTTCTCTTATTGCATTAAAATTAGGAAAACATAATGGTAACCTTAGTAATGCAGTTTTCATGAAACTTATTACCGAGTTAGATAATATTCCTAAAAAAGTAGAAGAAGTTCTTAATTCTACTCACGAATATGTAAAGAAAATTTCTGAACACTTTGTAAATGCTACCAATTTCTTATACTTAGGAAGAGGATTTAATTTTCCTGCAGCTTTAGAGGGTGCTTTAAAACTAAAAGAAATTTCTTATATTCATGCAGAAGGTTATCCTGCTGCTGAAATGAAACACGGTCCAATTGCTCTTATTGATGAAAATATGCCAATCGTAATTATTGCACCTAAAAAAGGACACTATGATAAGATTGTAAGCAATGTTCAAGAAATAAAAGCAAGAAAAGGCAAAATCATTGCTGTTGTAAATTATGGAGACGAGCAAGTAGTATCTATGGCAGATTATGTGATAGAAATTCCAGATACTTCAGAATGTTTCTCTCCAATTGTAGCATCTATTCCTTTACAATTGATGGCATATTATATTGCTGTTTACAGAGGAGCAAATGTAGACCAGCCAAGGAACTTGGCAAAATCTGTTACAGTTGAATAAAAAATTAAATTTTTGTAAAATAATTTATAAAAACTAGCGTTTGTAATAAATCTTAAAGATTTGTTAAAAAAATTATTATATATTTACCGCTAAATTTGAATTTGATAATGAAAAGAATGTTTCTTGTGATGCTTGCGGCATCGTTTGTAGTCTCTTGTTCTAGGGGAAAAACAAGTTCAGGAAAACCAGATTCTAGAGGTGAGTTGGTTCCTAAAGAGAGCAAAAACTCATTTGTAGCTCAAAGACCTTACGGAATGGTTGCCATTCCTGGTGGTTCGTTTGTAATGGGACTTGCCGATGTAGATTTTTCTGGAACTCCCGAAAAAGCACCTCTTAAAACCGTTACCGTTTCGTCTTTCTTTATGGATGAAACCGAAGTAACCAACTCAGAATATAGAATTTTTGTAAATTATGTAAGAGACTCTATAGCAAGAACCTTACTAGCAGAAGCTGCTGGTGATGGTGGAGGAGATGAAGGTATTGGTAGATATACTTATTTAGCTAAAAAAGCGAATAATAAAGAAAATGAATCTGCTTATCAGAAGTATTTAGAATCTCAAGGAGACAGAGATGGTTATAGCGATGCTAAAAAATTAGATTGGAAAACGCCACTTTATTGGAAAACATCTCAATATCCAGACGAAAAATATGCAGAAGTTTTAGAATCAATGTATATCGCTCCGGAAAAAAGAATCAATAACGAAAGATTGATAGATACAGATAAGTTGAAGTATTCTTATCAATGGGAAGATATTGCATCTGCGGTAAAAGATAAAAATAGAGGTATTCAATATCTTAAAAAAGAAAGTATAGCGGTTTATCCAGATACTACAGTGTGGGTTAAAGACTTTAATTATGCTTATAACGAACCATTATTTGATAGATATTTTTGGCATAGAGCTTACAAAGATTATCCTGTTGTTGGGGTAACTTGGGATCAAGCTAGAGCTTTTTGTGACTATAAGACTAAAGCTAAAAGAGATTACGTAAAAGGTGGCAAAAAAAGAGGAGATAACCCTATGAAATTTAGATTGCCTACAGAATCTGAGTGGGAATACGCAGCTAGAGGTGGTATGGAAAATGCTACTTATCCTTGGGGTGGCCCTTATTTAACAGATGATAGAGGTTGTTATTTGGCAAATTTCAAACCAAAAAGAGGTAATTATATAGAAGACGAGAAAAAAGGAACTTATCCATACACTGCTCCAGTAAAAACCTTTCATAAAAATGGTTTTGGATTGTATAATATGGCAGGGAATGTTGCAGAATGGACAGAATCTCCTTACAGCAATTCTACCTATCAATTCTCATCTACTTTAAATCCATATTTGTCTAATCAAGCTTACAGAGAACCTAGAAAATCTGTTAGAGGTGGCTCTTGGAAAGACGTTGGTTACGTATTAATGACTGGATATAGAGATTGGGAAAGAAAAGATTCAGCGAGAAGTTATATTGGTTTCAGAACAATTCAAGATGTACCTGCGGGTTCAGCCAGATTAAGAACATCTAGCAAATAAAAAAAACTAAAAAACTTGGTTAAGTAAAAATAAGACTATAATTAAAAAAATTCGGAGACATGTTAAAAAGAGTATTTGGTACAAAAGATTCAATTTTAAATTTTGTATATTCATTTGGTGCATCTATTGTAATTTTAGGAGCACTATTCAAGTTAAATCACTGGCATATTGGTTTTCTTACAGGGAGTTGGGTTTTAGCTGGGGGGCTAATTACAGAAGCAATAATCTTCTTAATATTTGCTTTTGATGCACCTAAAGAAGAATCTCATTATGCATGGGAAAATGTTTACCCAGAATTATTAGATGAAAATGCACAGCCAAAGCCAAGAAAAGTCGCTAATAATGTTGAAACTTCTGTATTAGATGCTACACTTTCTGACAAACTAGACAAAATGTTAGAAGATGCAAAATTAGATGTTTCTTTATTCGAAAGATTAAAAGCCGGTATTGATAAATTCTCAGCTTCTGTAGATCAAATTAATAGCACTGTAGATGTTTCTGCTGCTACTTCTAAATATAACGACCAGCTAACTCTTGCGGCTAGTCATCTAGAAAGTATGAATGCTCTATATGCTTTACAATTAGACCATGGTAAACAACAAGCAGAGTATAGCAAAAAATATGTAGAAGACATCCAAAAATCTGCAGAGCAGTCTGAAAAATTCAATGAAGAATTAACAGGATTAACTTCTAACTTAAATAATTTAAATAGAGTTTATGGCGGAATGCTTTCTGCAATGAAAGCTTAATTTTCTTTAATATTTTAATTAATTAAAAACTTTAGAAAAAAGAATTAAAATGGCAAAAGGAAAATTATCACCACGTCAGAAAATGATTAACTTGATGTATCTTGTTTTCATTGCGATGATGGCAATGTCGATAGATCAAGAAATTATAAGATCTTACGAAAGTACCTACAGGTCTCTCGAAAATACTAGACTTTTAACAGAAAATCAAAATACAGGTATTTTTGAAACAACTTTAAGAGAAAAAGCTAAAAACAGTCCTGAAACTTTTGGTGTTGCAAATACTCAATACCTAAAAATGAAAGATGTTGTAGATGGTTTAGTTAATTCAATTGAGGAAACTAAATTAAATATGAAAGCAAAAGCAGAGTATAATCCTGAATTAGATCCAGAAGAAAATTTTGCAGCTTTAAATAATACAGAACCTTCTACATATACTTTTTTTAAAGGAGGAGATGAAGCTTTTCCTTCGGATAAATCTATGGAGCTTAAGCTTAAAATGACTGCTCTTAAAGATTTTATCAATCAAAATTTCTCTAATCTTCCAGATTTTAAATCTGTAGTAAGTAGAGCTAATGAAAACTTAGTATCTGATTTCCCTAAAGGTAAAAACAAACAAGGAAAAACTTGGTTACAGTATAAATTTTATAATCAACCTTTGGTGGCGGCTTTAGCAAATCTTGAAGTAATTCAATCTGAAGCTAGAAATCTACAATCTAATACACTTTCTTTAATGTTGAAAGAAAAAGTAGATGCAGATATTCAGTTCAATGCTTATGAAGCCATTGTTGCAGGGCCTACAGCTATCCAAAAAGGTGAAACAGCTACTGCTAAAGTTCTAATTGGAACCTACGCTAGCACATTGCCAGGATTAAGAATTGATAATGCACAAGTGGTAAACGGACAAGGTGTTTTAAATCTTGGTGGAGACCTTGGTGAACATACTATTGGAGGAAATATTTATTTTAACGGAGACAAAGGAAAAGTGGTTACTATGCCTTATACATTCAAATATAGTGTAGTTTCTGGTTCTGAAGCTCTTAAAGCTCAAGAAGGGGCTATTTTGTCTGCGGATAAAATGAATGTTCTTTACAGAGGAGTTGCTAACCCAATTTCTGGTTCTATTTTAGGAGCTAATACTTCTGGTCTTACGCTTTCTGCTCCTGGTACTTCTGTATCTGGTAGTGGTGGT
This sequence comes from Cloacibacterium sp., assembly GCF_047601505.1. Classification (GTDB taxonomy): domain Bacteria; phylum Bacteroidota; class Bacteroidia; order Flavobacteriales; family Weeksellaceae; genus Cloacibacterium. Next base: position 3,240,309 of record NZ_JASGJD010000001.1, on the reverse strand, counting down.
AAATGGACGGTTACTCCAGGTAGTGGCAATACAGTTTCTCTTACTATTTCTGGAAAAGGACCTGGCGGTAAAGTTATTTCTCAGAAATTTGATTTCAGAATTAAAAATGTTCCTCCTCCACAAGGACAAATTAGAGGAGAAAATGAACTTTCTATGCCTGCAAGTTCTATTGCAAATCAGACGGTTTCTGCTGCAATTCCAGAATTTGATTTCCCAGTTACATTCACTGTTACAGGATTTAAATTCAAAGTTCCAGGTAAAGCTGCAATGTTTGTAAATGGAAGTTCTCTAAGCTCTGTTGCAGGACTTACTAAGAATTTAAGATCTGGAGACATAGTTTATATTGCGGGAATTCAAGCTACTGCTTCTGGATTAGGAGGGCAAACTTTAAAAAGAATAAGCCCAATTGTAATAAATGTACAATAATTTAGTTATAATACTATAATATCATCATTTCAAATGAAAAAGATTGTAATACTTCTATTAGCGCTAAGTTTTCTTTCGGTTGATGCTCAAAAAAAGAAATCAACTAAGAAAAGAACTAAAGCCAAAACAACTAAAAAAGCTAATGCAGCTCCTGTAGAACCAGCAGCAGTAGTAGATACTGCTCCTCCTGTAAGTACACCTGTGGCTACAGAAAATTTGGAAGAAAATGATGAGCCAATTACTTCACTTAATATTCTAAATGCTAAATCTCCTTCTACTTACAGAAAATATAGAGATATGCTGAAAGTAAAAGTTGGCGATTCTTTGGTTTCTGTTAAAAATAAACCAATTGATTATGGGTTTATTGAAGATAAAGACGTGCTTAGAAGTATGGTTGTTTGGGAAATTATTGATATGAACGAAAAAATCAATCAGCCTTTTTATCATAATGCTGATGGTTTAGTTTCTTCTAATAAATCTCTTTATCAAATATTGTTAGATAATATCAATAATGGTAAAATAAAAGAAGTTTATGATGATGAAATGTTTACAACTAAGCTTACACCAGACCAAATTCAGCAGAGATTAAAAGTTACTGTGGAAACTCCATGGTTAATTGATAAAAGAAATTCTGGTGATAAAATTACTCCAGAAGATATTAAAGCTGGTACTGATATTATAGAAACTAAAACAGAAAATGTAAAGCTTCTTAAAATAAAAGGAATGTGGTATGTAGATAGAAGAGATGGTCAAATGAAATACAGACTTCTTGGTATTGCTGCTATGGGACCAGATCCTTCTATGATGGCTGAAAAAACTGCTGATGGACAATCTCTTGGTAATAAAGATGAATTGATAGACCTTTTCTGGGTATATTATCCAGATGCTAGAGAAGTTTTGGCTAACCAAATCGTTTTCAATGGTAAAAATCTTTCATCAGATATTACTTATGATGATGTGTTGAATGCTAGAAGATTTTCTTCTATTATCTACAAATCAGACAACGGTTTAGGAACTGGTAAAATCAGCGATTATATTCCTCACGATGCAGAAGAACAATTGGAAGAAAGTGAGAGAATTAAAGCTCAAATTCTAGAAATGGAAAACGATATGTGGAATTATTAACAGACCTCATATCTTATATAAACTAAAACCTAAGTATATTTGTACTTAGGTTTTTTTATTTATTTTTTATGAAAAACGTAGATTATATAATCGTTGGTGATGGCTATGCAGCTTTGTTTTTTGCTCATCAATTAATTAAAAATAACAAAAGTTTTTATCTTTTTTCCGAAGGAAAAAAAGGTGCTTCTATGTTTTCTGCCGGTATCATTAATCCTGCGGTTTTAAAGAGATTTACAACATTTTGGTTGGCTCAAGAACAAATTGATTCGCTTAAAAAAACACTTTCGGAAATTGAAATTTATACTCTAAAGAATTATTTGATTGATAAACCAATTCTAAGAGTTTTTCACGATGAAAAAGAAAAAGAACTTTGGTTAAAAAAATCGCAAGATGTTCAATTTTTGTCTGATGATTTTATAGAATTGAATTCAGTTAAAAATCCTCACGGATGCGGAAAAGTAAATCAATCTGCAAGATTAGACGTTAGGAGCTTTTTTCATGATTTATTTAGTTATTTAGATAGAAAAGGAACTTTAATTCGTGAAAAGTTTAATTATAGATTACTCAATACAGATTCTTCTATTTACAAAGATTTTCAGTTTAAAAACATCGTTTTTGCTGAAGGAATGGGCGTAAAAGACAATCCTTTTTTCTCTGAAATTCCTGTAGAACCTAATAAAGGACATCATTTAGAAGTGAAACTTTCTGAGAAAATTGATGAAGACTATACAATGAAAAAGAAACATTTTATTTTTCCACTTAATGATGATTCTTATTATTATGGCGGAACTTACGACAGAGAACAAACCCATCAAGAAATTGATGATTCTGCGGTAGAAAAGTTAAGAGATGCTTTATCTGAGTTTTATCCTAAAGATTTTGAAGTTTTGGATGTTAAATTCGGTTTAAGACCCACAGTGAAAGACAGAAGACCAATTGTGGGAAATCACCCTCAATTTAAAAACATATATGTTTTTAACGGATTAGGAGCAAGAGGAATTCTCAACGGGAATTACTTTGCAATTAACTTGTACAATCATCTAGAAAATGGAGAAGAAATTCATCCCGAAGTAGATTTGAAAAGATTTCAATAAAAAAATCCATCAAATTAATGATGGATTTTTGCAGAAAGGAAGGGATTCGAACCCTCGATACAGTTACCCGTATACTACCTTTCCAGGGTAGCTCCTTCAACCACTCGGACACCTTTCTTTTTCAAGATTGCAAATGTAGTGGTTATAATTCAATTTCAGAAATTTCTCCACGTAGATTTTTAGAAAAATTTTCGGCAAAACTTCCTTTGTATTTAGGATTGTCAATAATATGCATTGCTTTTGCTAAAGCACTTTCTGCTGTAATATCTTGTCCGCTAATTGCTCCTACTTTCTTAAAAACATTGCTGTTATTGTATTTTCCAATGCTTATTCCACCGGAGATACATTGGGAAATTACAATGATTTCAGTTCCGTTATCTTTTATTTTTTGTAAAATTTCTTCTGTTTTTTTATTACTGAAAATTGTTCCAGAACCAAAAACTTGTAAGATTAAAACTTTTAATTGAGAAGTAACAGGTAAGTGCTCTAAGTTAATTCCTGGGAAAATTCTCCAAAGAAAAACGCTGTCGCTTAAATGTAAATCGGCATAAAAAGGTTCATTATTTTCATTTTTAAATAATCTTGATTCTTCTACCTTCAAGTGAACTCCAGATTCTCCTAAAATAGGATAGTTTGGACTGATAAAAGCATCAAAATTTTCCGCTGAATACTTCAAACAACGGTTTCCTCTCAATAATTTATATTCAAAATAAAGCGCAACTTCTTGCACAACGGCTTCATTATTTTCGTACAAACTTGCATAATAAAGACTGGTTAATAAATTTTCTTTGGCATCTGTTCTTAAATCTCCAATTGGCAATTGAGAACCTGTAAGAATTACTGGTTTTTTAAGATTATTAAGCATAAAACTAAGTGCAGAAGCGGTATAAGCCATGGTATCTGTACCGTGAAGAATCAAAAATCCATCAAAATTTTTGTAGTTTTTTTCTACAAGTGTGGCAATTTCTTTCCACTCTTTTGGTCCTACATCCGAAGAATCTAGTGGTTCTGAAAATTGGTGAACGGTAATTTCGCACTCCAAAAGGTTCATTTCTGGTATTTTATTGAAAATATGATTGAAATCAAAAGCTCTTAAACTTCCAGTTTCATAATCTTTTTCCATCCCAATGGTTCCGCCAGTATAGATGATAAGGACTTTTCTTTTCATTTAAATTTTTCTTTTTTGTAGATTTTTTTCGGGTTTAAAGTTAAAAATTTAAAGTTAATTTCTAAAATATTTTGCAATTTTGTAAAATGATTCCTAAAGATAAACTTCAAGAAACTTTTGATTATTTAAAACAATTTCTTACCGATGAACGATTAAGTAAAATTGAGCATTTTTCTAAAGAAAGTAGCGATTTTGTGCTTCCTGTGATGGAAGATGTATATCAGTTTCGGAATGCTGCAGCAATTGTAAGAAGTGTGGAAGCGTGCGCTTTTCATCATGTGGTGGCTTTGGAAGAAGAAAATGTTTTTAATCCGAATTTAAAAGTAACCAAAGGAGCCGAAACTTGGGTACAAGTAGAAAAAATGCCAAATAATATAGATTCTTTGAAGGAAATTAAAAACAGAGGGTACAGAATTTTGGCGGTTTCTCCAGAAAAAAATGCGACAATGTTGCCAGATTACGAAATAAAAGAACCCATTGCTTTGGTTTTCGGGACAGAATTAGAAGGGGTTTCTGACGAAGTTTTGGGATTTGCAGACGAAACTTTGGCGATTCCGATGTATGGTTTTACTAAGAGTTTTAATGTGTCTGTTGCCGCTGCAATTTGTATGTATGAACTGAAGCAAAAACTCATGAAATCAGGGATTGACTATAAACTTTCTGATGAAAAGTTGTTGGAAATGAAAATCCGTTGGACGGTGAATTCTATTAGAAGCGGAGAAGAACTTTTGGAAAGGTTTTTGAAAAAGTGAATATTGTTAAACTAATTTAATTGAAATTATCCAACATTTCATTAATTAAAATATCATATTTTTTTGGACTTCAATATTTCGTCCATGTTCAGTTGCTAAATCATAATCTGATTGAAATTTATAGAATTCATCGTAAATTTCATCATAATAAATTTTAAAATTTTCATTAAAATCTTTTGTAGTTTTTATTTTTCTATCTACTATTTTTTGTAGTTTTTCAGAATAGATTTTTCCAATATCAAAATGTTTTTGTTCATGATTTATTAAACTTTCATTAATTGAAATTGGTTCTATCCACGACATTGATGTATCGAATGTTGGGAAAATATTAATCTTGATTTTTCCATTCCAAATTGAAGTCGAAATAATTTTATACTCAAGCGTAATCATTGAACCTGCTGCCTCTTGAGATTTAATTAAAGGAATTTCACCTTTAAAATCATTTGCTGTCAGTTTCCTTTCAGAATTCCACTCAATTTTTTGTGCAAAACATATTACAGAAGCGAAAATCAAAATTAAATTTAAAAATTTCATTTTACTAAATGTTTGACATTAATATGATGAATTACTTAATCAAAAATTTTCTCATAATTCCACGCTGCTACAAAAACTCCGGCAGTTTCGGTTCTGAGTCTTTGGTTTCCAAGAGAAACGGCTTTAATACCTTTTTCAGCGAGTAATTTTATTTCTTTTTCAGAAAAATCGCCTTCTGGACCAATTAAAAATGTAATATTGTCATTTTGAGCGGAGTCGAAAGATTTTTGTAGATTTTTCAATTCTGTTCTTTCAAAATTTTCGTCACAATGTGCTACAAATGTTGTTTCAGCATTTACATTTTTTATAAAATCTGAAAGTTTTGTCAAATCATTAATTTTAGGAAAATGAAATCTTAAACTTTGTTTAGAAGCTGCAATCGCTTGCTTTCTGAGTTTGTCAATGTTTAGATTTTTGCGCTCTGTTTTTTCGGTTTGTAGGATGGTAATTTCAGAAATTGCCATTTCCGTAGCTTTTTCAACAAAAAATTCTATCCTGTCGATATTTTTTGTGGGAGCAATCGCAATATGTAGTTTTGGCGAAAAATCTGGTAAATTTTCTTTAACTTCTTTTACATCCAAAGAAACTTTTTTACCCTCGAAAATAAGATTTCCGGTTGCCAAATTCCCTTCGCCATCGGTGATAGAAATCTCTTCTCCTTCTCGCATACGAAGAACTTTCACGATGTGTTGTTGTTCTTCTTCGTTAATTTTTATCTCAGGTTTTATTTGTCCGAAAAAAAGTTTCATTCTGTGGAAATTATGCTTTTGTAGATTTTAATTTAGAACTTATTTTCTTAAAAATGGTCATCAATAAGACTGCTACCAAACCAAAAACAATTCCAAGTCCGAATTCAATTATTGTTGAAGGAATAGTATGCGGAATAATGTGATGAATGTAATCTATGTTGTGTAGAAAAATTCCACCAGAAACCAATATGAGAGCAATGGTGCCTACAACGCCAAGAATTTTGATAACGATAGGCAATGCTTTTACTAAAATTTCTCCTAATTTTGACAAAAAGCCTTTGTTTTTAGATTTTTTCATTAAGAAAAAGCCTGCGTCGTCCATCCTAACGATAAGGGCTACAATGCCATAAACACCTATTGTTGCGAGAATAGCAACCAAAGAAACCACAATAATTTGTGTAACTAAAGGATGTTCTTTTTCTATAACCGTTCCCAAAGCGATAATTACAATTTCTAAAGAAAGGATAAAATCTGTCTTAATAGCTGAGCTTATTTTTGCTTTTTCGGAGTGTTCATCTTCTTCTTTTAGAGAGCTTTCTTCTATTACTTCGTGTCCTTTTTTATCTCTATGAAAAAAGAATTCTATAATTTTTTCTACACCTTCGTAGGCTAAATAGATTCCTCCGAGAATTAAAGCAATTTTTATAGCGATAGGAAATAGCCAATTTAGAAGGAAAATTATTGGTAGAATGATGAGTTTGTTAATAAATGACCCTTTTGTAATTGCCCAAAGTACAGGTAATTCTCTTGAAGATAAGAAGCCAGTTGCTTTTTCGGCATTTACAGCTAAATCGTCTCCTAAAATTCCGGCAGTTTTTTGAGTTGCGAGTTTACTGGTAACTGCAATATCGTCCATTAATGCTGCAATGTCGTCTAAAATTGCAAAAAAGCCTGATGCCATATTTGTTTAAGTTAAAATTAAAAAGTTAGAAGTGATTTTCTTTATCATTAGCTTTTCCATTATCACATATCATATCTCGCAGTTGCGCTGGTTTTTAAATCGGTAAATTCTCCTCGTTCGAATTTCAATTTTGCCACCATCGCAATCATTGCGGCATTGTCTGTTGTATATTCAAATTTTGGAATGTAAACATTCCAGCCAAGTTTTTCTTCATTTTTTTGCATTGCATTTCTGAGAGCCGAATTGGCAGAAACTCCACCAGCAATAGCAACTTCTGTCACATTATAATCTTTAGCAGCTTTTTCTAATTTGTTCATTAAAACATCAATAATTGTTTTTTGAACAGAAGCGCAGAGATTTTCCACATTTTCTTTGATGAAATTAGGGTTTTCTTTCAGTTGTTTTTGTAAGAAATACAAGACAGAAGTTTTAATTCCGCTGAAAGAATAATCGTAGTTTTCTAATTTTGGTTTCCCAAAAGAGAAAGCTTTTTCGTCTCCTAATTTTGCTAATTTATCGATAATAGGACCAGCGGGATAATCTAAATCCATAATTTTTCCAATTTTATCGAAAGCTTCACCAGCAGCATCGTCAATGGTTTTTCCGATAATTTCCATGTCGAAATAATCTTTAACCAAAACAATCATGGTGTGTCCGCCAGAAACAGTAAGGCAAAGAAAAGGAAATTTTGGTGGCATTGGATTTGCATCCTCAATAAAATGGCAAAGAATGTGCGCTTGAAGATGGTTTACCTCAATTAATGGAACGTCTAAACTCATTGCAAGAGATTTAGCAAAAGAAGTTCCTACTAAAAGAGAACCTAGTAAGCCTGGTCCTCGGGTAAATCCTATGGCAGAAATATCTTTTTGTTGTATATTTGCTTTAGTGAAGGATTTTTCAACTACAGGAATAATATTTTGTTGATGAGCTCTTGATGCTAATTCTGGCACCACGCCACCGTATTCTATATGAATAGTTTGGTTGGCTGCAATGTTAGACAAAATAGTGTTGCCACTAATAATAGCTGCAGAAGTATCGTCGCAAGAAGATTCTATTCCTAAAATAATTGGTTCGTTCATAAGTAATGGCAAATTTAGAAAATAATAACTCCGAAAACAACAAGCCGCTTTCTGAAAAAGTGGAAGAAAAAGTTCAGGAGACTGTAGATAGTATAAAAAGTACCATCGAGAATCCTATAGAAACTGCTCAGGCTACGGCTGTGCAAGTGGTAAAAGATGTGCAAAAGCCATCTTGGTGGGCTAAGTTGTTTCTGTGGTTGGTGGGGATTTTTGGTTTTTTATTTCTTTTAATTTTTATCGTAATTAATTTACCTGCTACCAGAGATTTTGCAGCAGGAAGAGCTTTGGGCTTTTTGAATGAAGACTTTGGAGTAAATATTTCTAAAGATAAAGTAGAGGTAAATCTTTTTGGGGATGTTACAATTAATGGATTAAAAATCAAAGATTTTAAAAATAAAGATATGATTGTTGCTAAAGAACTGAGAGCAGATTCTGATTGGTTTTCAATTATACAATCTATGGTTTTTGATAAAAAAAATCAATTGGATTTTAATTCTCTTACTTTGGAGAATGCTGTAGTAAATGTAGTGACTTACAAAGGAGATTCTATAGATAATTTTAATAGATTCATTAGTAAATTTGATGATGGAACGCCTAGAAATCCTAATAAACCAGTTTTTAAACTTAATTCTAGAATTGTAATTAAAGATTCTAAAATCTCGATTACGAATCTCAATCACGTTGGAGACGAAGGAAAATGGCTTCAGGCGGAAGATGTAAATATCATTATACCAAAACTGAGTGTAGAAGGTCCAAAAGTGAAAGCCAAGATTAATAATTTTACTTTTAGAACCAAAAGATGGGGGAAATCTCATTTTCTAGATACTTTTTCGGGGAATTTTGATTTGGATAAAGAACATCTTACTCTTACTGATTTAACTTTTTATACAGACCATTCTTTGTTGCAAGGCGATATTACTTTTCATTTGGATAAAAAAACACATTGGCAAGATTTCAATAATAAAGTAGTTTGGGATTTGAATCTTAAGAAAGGAAGTGCAATTTCTGGGTACGACATATCTTATTTTGCAACAAAATGGGACAATTATTCCGCCATAGACCTTTCGGGGAAGATGTACGGTTCTTTAAATAATTTCAGCATCAATAATTTTGTTTTGAAAGGAAATGATGTTAACATAAACACTCCGAAAACTAAATTTAAAAATTTACTGAAAGGGAATTTTAATATTGTTACCAATAAAATTTCTGCAGATATTACTTATCCTGCTCTTAGAGCGATGGTTCCAAAGTTTGTGGCTAATAAAATGAAAAATTTTGCCGATCCTTTTGGTAGAATAAGATACATTGGAGCGGTAGATGTAACGCCCAAAAGAGTAATTGCTAAAGGTGATGCTATTACCAGTATTGGAAGTGCAAAGGCTGACATTGTTTTGTCTGATATAGATTTGCACGAACCAAAATATGTAGGTGTTTTAGATGTAAAAAACCTTAATTCGGCTGCAATTACCAAGAATAATTCTGTGGGATTAATCTCGGGGAAATTTAATTTGAACGGAAGAGGTTTTGATGTAAATACTTTGACTCTTAATACAAAATCTACCATTTCATCCATCGAAATTGTAGGAAAAACCATCAATAATCTTTATTTAGACGGATTACTTTCTAAGAAAAAATACGACGGAGTTATTACTGTAAATGACGAAGAAGCAAAAGGAAAAATAACAGGAAAAATAGATTTTTCTACCAAAAAAATATTAGCAGATATTAATGGAAACATAGATTATCTTAATTTGAGCTATTTTGGAGTTCCGGGTAATGGTAAAGCTATTTTTAGTGGTGATGTAGATGGTAAAATTGCCTTCACCACAGTTAATGACATGAATCTGGATGCGAAACTCAATAATGTTGTATTCACAGCTAATAATCAAAAAATTGAAGTTCCTGATGGGCAAGTGAGAGCTTTCTTCGAAAACGAGGAAAGAATTGTAAGCGTTGATATGCCAAATGTGGTGAAAGGGAATATTTCTGGTAAATATAATCTTGGAGATTTGGGAAAAATGTTCCAAAACGGATTTAATAAAATTTTGGTAGGAAACCCAGAAAGAAGATATTTCAAAAATCAACAATTTACTTATAAATTTGATGTAAGTCAGCAGTTGGTAAATTATTTTGAGCCCAATTTAAAAATAAACGATGGTGCAAAAATAGACGGTTCTTTTGATGGAAATTCTAATAATTTGGTTCTAAATGCTGATATTCCTTCGGTTAAATATATTATGACCAAAAAGCAAGAACTTTCTGAAGCTGATCAATTATTAGCAAAGGCAAATCCTAATTATATTTTTAGTAACGAAAAGCCTAAGAAAGATTCTGCAATAATTAATAATGTGCTAGTAAAAATTAATACCGCTAATCTGTCAGAACAAATTTTAGTAAATATAGAAAGAGCAGAATATGCCAATAATGTACTGAAAGAAGTGGCTTTGATAGGAAATAATGAAGGGAATAAATCGCTTCATCTTGCCATGAATTTCAAACATGGTACTTTGGAAGATGAAGAAAAAAACAACTTGAAATCTTATGCCGTTAATCTTAATCAAAGTGTCGATGCAAATGGAGATTATGTGGTGAAATTCGAACCTACAGATTTGAAAATTAATAATTTTACTTGGAGTGTAGATACTTCGCCAGAGTTAGATCATTCTATTACTTATCGAAAAAATACAGCAGATTTTGTTGTTAAAAATTTAAGGTTATTTTCAGAAAAAAGTGAACTTTTTGTGAACGGAATTTTCAAAGATGCTAAAAATTTTAATGCAGATGTAAATGTAAAAGATTTAGAAATAGATAAAATTTTAGACCTTCTTCCAGGTAAAAATCCAGTTGATTTAAAAGGAATTGCCAATGGAAATATTAAAGTGAAAATGGATAAAACCAACTTTGAACCTTTAATAGATTTAACGGTTAAAGATATTTTCTTAAATGGTAAAAATATGGGAGAAATGATAGTTTCTGCCAAAAATAGTACTTTGCCAAATATTTATGATATAGATGCTAAAATTGTTTCATCTGATTTTCTAGGTAAAAATCATTTAGAATTGGCAGGTACGGTTAATAACAATACGCCATCGCCAACATTGGATATGAAAGCTGATCTTAATGATTTTGATTTGGCTTTTGTGCAAGCTTTCGTAAACGGTATTTTCTCTAATTTCAGAGGTAAAACAACTGGTTTGGTTACCATTAGCGGTCCACTTAATGATATTAATTATGGTGGAGATTTAGCCATGAAAGATTTTGGCTTGAAACTTAATTTTAATGGCGTTGATTATACTTTTCAAGATACAACACTTACTTTAAATAACGGGACTATCTTACTAAACGAACCGATTAAACTAAACGATGGAAGAGGTAATTCTAAAGGAACTCTGTCTTTGTTACAAGTAGATTTGAGTAATTTATCTAATATTAGTGCTCAGGTTTTTGTGCGTTCCGAAGACTTAATGTTATTGAATACAGAGCAAAAAGATTTTGATTTATTTTGGGGTAAAATCTACGGAAAAGGAGATTTGTTCGTTACCTTCAATGATGGAAAACTAAAAATAGAAGCTGGTAAAGACAACGAAAACGACCCAACGCAAGATATTGAAACCTTTCATGTTTTGGATAATAGCGTTTTCACTTTAAATAGCAATAGCGCTTCTTCTGTGGACGAATTTAAATTGTTAAGATTTCTAAAAGCAGACAAACAAGGTGTAGTGACTGTAGAAGAAAATGCTAAAAAAGGATTAAATCTTGATATTAACCTCTTGTTAAGTGTAAGCAAAGGCTCTACTGTAAATGTGTTAGTAGGAGATGATGTAGGAGATATTTCGGTGAGAGGTTCTTCAGAAAAATTGAAATTTAGAATGTCGCCAAACGGAAAAATTAATCTTTTCGGGACTTATTTGGTTGATAATGGAACTTACGAACAAAAATTATTCTTGAAAAAAGAATTTCATATTGATAAAAACAGCAGCATTGCTTGGGATGGAGACCCTTTTAGTCCAGATTTGAAAATTAATGCAAGTTACTACAGAACGGTTACCAATGCTTCAGAATATTTAAGTACAGGTAAATTACCTCCAGTAAATGTAAAATTGCAGACCAAAATTACCAATACACTCAAAAATCCAAAAATTGAATTTGATGTTTCTGCTCCAGATGCGTCAACACAAATAAGAGAAGCATTGGCTGTTAAAATGTCTAATAATGACGAGAGAACTATGCAGTTCGGTTCTATTTTGGTATTGAATAATTTTAACACTTCGGCAACTGGCGGTTTAGGAGATGTAAGTTTTCAAGATACAGGAATTAGCACTGGCGCAAATATTCTTTTGAAACAATTAGGAAATGTAATTAATAACATTAGCCAACAATTTCAGATTGACATTAATTATATAAAAGGTACAGATGGTACAGAATCTAATGATAGAGCTAATACAAATGTAAATATTACTTTATCGCCTCGATTTACGCTTAAAACAGGTTTCGGAGTTCCTATTTCTAAATCTGCAAACAGCAATAATTATCTTACTGGAGAAGGAATTGTAGAATATGATGTTTCTAAAAATAATGACGGAACTTTGGTGCTTAGAGGATATTCTAAACCTTCAAATATTGGTTTGGGAGGTGTAAATGGTAACAATAACCAATCTTATGGAGGTGGGGTAGTGTATAGCAAAAGCTTTAATTTCCTTTTCAAAAAAAGTAAAAAAAATAAAGATTCTTTGAAAATAAAAACCAATAATAAAGCCGATTCTTTAAGGAAGGATTCAATTAAACAAAAATAAGTTTCGCTTATTTGTGATAAAAGTCAATTATTTTTTGTCAAAAATATATTTCGTAGTCTAAATTAATTTTTATAAATTTGCAAAAGAAATAAAGTAATTTTTACAAAATTAATAATCTTAAAACAATTGCTATGAATTATCAGCTTGACGAAATAGACAAAAAAATCCTAGATTTTTTAGTAGAAAATACAAGAATGCCATTTACAGAAATCGCTAAACAAATGGATGTTTCTGCTGGTACAATACACGTAAGAGTAAAAAAAATGGAAGATGCAGGGATTATCTTGGGTTCTTCTCTTAATATTGATTATGGTAAATTAGATTATCATTTTACTGCTTTTATTGGTATTTTATTAACTAAATCAAACAGAACTCAAGAAGTTTTAAAAGAATTAGCATCTATTCCTAATGTTGTAGAAGCCAGTGTAATTTCTGGAAAATACAATATTTTCTGTAAAGTAAGAGCTCAAAATACAGAAGATGCTAAAAGAATAATCTACCAAATAGATGACATACAAGATGTGATGAGAACAGAAAGTATGATTTCTATGGAAGAATTTTTAAGCGATAGAAACAGACTAATTAATGCTATTTCTGTATAAAAAATAATATATTTAAAAATAGAAAAGCTTTTGAATTTTCAAAAGCTTTTTTTGTTATATTTACAAATATGGATGATAATTATTTTGATAAAAGCCCCAATAAGACTACAGGTTTTTATTTTGCAGTAGTTTTTCTTGTATTGCTTAGTCTTCTAAGTATAGGTGTAGATGCTACAGAATTTGGCAATCATAAGGATGTTAATATACCTTTGTGGTTCTTTTATGTTATTTTTTCTGTGGATGCTTTGCTCATTATATCACTTTTTGGAATTTATTTTTATAGAAAGCTTGGGGTGATTTTATACCCATTTGCTGTTGTTGTTCATTATTATTTGCACGAATATTATCTGTCAACTATGTTATATTCGGATTTATTTAATCTTTTTTGCTATATTGGCTTGGGATTGCTTACAATTATTCCTAAATGGAAATTTTATAAATAATATTTTAAGACAAAAATATCCGAATAAAATTCTTATCTTTGAGTAGTTAAAACTAATAGTATGTTTTCAAAAGCTTGCGAATACGCCATCAAATCTGTGATATTTATAGCACAAGAAGCTTTGGCAGGAAGAAAAACCAATGTGAAACAAATCTCTGAAGCTACAGATGCTCCAGAAGCTTTCGTTGCGAAAATACTTCAACCACTTTCCAAAAAAGGAATTCTTATTTCTAATAAAGGCAAACAAGGTGGTTTTACAGTAGATTTAGACAAAATAGAGCATATTAAAATTATCGAAATAATTTTGGCTACAGATGGAGAAGAAATTTTTACGCGTTGTGCGTTTGGTCTAGAAAAATGCTCTTCAGAGAAACCTTGCCCTTTTCATTTTACTTACAAGCCTATTAGAGAAGGTTTGAAATCTTCACTTTCCGAGATTTCTATCTACGATATGGCGTTGAAGACAGAACAAGGCGAAGCTTTTCTTAAGATTTAAACATATTTCCTTGCAATTTTCTGCAAGGATTTTTTGTGTAAATAAAAAAAATCGATGAAAATGTTTTCATCGATTTTAACATTTGTCTTATTAAAAGATTTTATCTTTCCATAATTCTTTTTACAGCTTCTATTACCGCAAAAGAATCTATTTTATATTTATGCATCAATTCTGCTGGTGTACCACTTTCTCCGAAAGTATCTTGTACAGCAACAAACTCTTGTGGAGTTGGTCTTTTTCTTGCCAACATTCCGGCAACAGATTCTCCTAAACCTCCAAGATAATTGTGCTCTTCTGCAGTAACTATTTTGCCAGTTTTTTCTACAGATTTTAGAATAATTTCTTCGTCTAAAGGTTTAATAGTGTGGATGTTGATGATTTCACAAGAAACACCTTGTTTCTCTAATTCATCAGCAGCTAAAAGTGATTCCCAAACCAAATGACCAGTTGCTACAATGGTAACATCTGTACCTTCTTGAAGCAAAATTCCTTTTCCAATTTCGAAAGGCATATCTTCTGGAATAAAAACTGGAACTACAGGTCTTCCGAATCTTAAATAAACTGGACCTACGTATTCTGCAGCAGCAAGAGTAGCTTGTTTTGTTTGGTTATAATCACAAGGATTTATAACTACCATTCCTGGTAACATTTTCATTTGACCAATATCTTCCAAAACTTGGTGAGTAGCACCATCTTCTCCTAAGGTAAGACCCGCGTGAGAAGCTGCAATTTTCACATTTTTATTAGAATAAGCAATAGATTGACGAACTTGGTCTAAAACTCTAGATGTTGCAAAGTTAGCGAATGTGCCAGCAAAAGGAATTTTACCAGCGGTAGCAAGACCAGCTGCAATTCCCATCATATTAGCTTCTGCAATACCAGTTTGTACAAATCTTTCAGGAGCTTTTTCTATAAATTTCTCCATTTTAAGAGACCCAATTAAGTCTGCACAAAGAGCCATTACATTTGGATTTTTATCTGCTAATTCTGCTAAACCAGCTCCGAAACCACTTCTTGTATCTTTTTTTTCTGTATATGTAAATTTCATTTTTATTAAATTTCGAAAATTAATAATCTGCTACTTCATCTAATTGTAATTGAGAAAGAGCGCTTTCTAACTGAGCGTCACTTGGCGCTTTTCCGTGCCATGCGTGAGAACCCATCATGAAATCTACACCATTACCCATTTCTGTATGAAGCATAATAACAACTGGTTTTCCGTTTCCTGTTTTAGATTTTGCAAATTCTAAAGCAGCAATTACAGCTTCTAAATCGTTGCCATTTTTTTCTTCGATTACTTCCCAACCGAAAGCTTCAAATTTAGCATGAAGATTTCCTAAAGAAAGTACGTGTTCTGTACTCCCGTCAATCTGTTGACCATTATAATCTATTGTAGCAATTAAATTATCTACTTTTTTGGCTGCAGCAAACATTAGTGCTTCCCAGATTTGTCCTTCTTGCAATTCTCCATCACCGTGAAGTGTAAAAACTAAAGATTTATCTCCATCTACTTTTTTAGCAAGAGCAGTACCAATACCTACAGAAAGTCCTTGTCCTAGAGAACCAGAACTCATTCTGATGCCTTCTAAATGTTCGTGTGTTGTAGGGTGACCTTGTAATCTTGAATTTAAT
The DNA here is from genome assembly GCF_047601505.1 of Cloacibacterium sp. Lineage (GTDB taxonomy): Bacteria > Bacteroidota > Bacteroidia > Flavobacteriales > Weeksellaceae > Cloacibacterium. The sequence goes on along the minus strand of NZ_JASGJD010000001.1, from coordinate 3,224,516 downwards.
TTTCTAAAAGTAGAAAGTTCTTCTACCGGAAAATATCCAAATCTTGCCAAAGTACTATAAAAAACCGGAGAAATATGACCGTTTGAAAGATAGAAAACATCTTCTCCTTTTCCTTCCATAGAGAAAGGTAGTTTGTGGTTCATTACTTTACCATAAAGCGCAGTAAAATATTCTACGCAACCAAGGCTTCCACCTGGATGACCAGAATTTACGGCGTGAACCATTCTCAAAATGTCTCTTCTAATTTGTGTAGTGAGTGATTTCAACTCTTCTATTGATTTGCTCATTGATATAGATTTATTCAAGGTACAAAAATATAATTTTTATATGGGATTGAAGGTATTAAATGCTTTATTTTTAGCATCCTTCATTTATAAAAATACTTACTTGGGTTACAATATTGTTTTCTAATTTAAAACTCAATTCTGTAGTAGTATCTAAATCTGACAGATTAAAATAACTTATTGTTTTAGATGTTTTTTCTCCATTATCTTCCCAGCCTTGGTTTACGGAGAAGTTGGGATAATTTTTATAAGCTTCTATAAGTTCATTTTTGGTATTTCCAACGCCCATTCCGCTTTTGGTTTTAAATTTCGGACTTTTGGTAGATAGAGAATAAACCGCAGGAACATTGTTTTCTTTTTCGCTGATGAAAATATTGAGAATTTTAATTTCTATATTTTCGCCTTGAAAGTTTACAGTATTGCTTTTTTCCCATTCATCAAATTGAAGAAGTTTTTTGCCTGCAATTTTTTCGGCTTCATCTGCTTTCATAAAGATTTTGTAAGGTCCAATTCTAAGTGTTGTGAGTTCATAATTTTCTTGTGCAGAAATAACTCCGAAAAAAAGTAGGGTAAGTATTAAAGTTAGTTTTTTCATTATTTATTAAGTTAAAGGTTCACAATAAGTTTTGTTGACAACTCGGTCTCTATATTTCTTTTTATCATTAAAATTTCTAGAAATATTTTGAACAATTTCTGTGTAATTGTCTATGAAATTTCCAAAATCATCAACAATATAATTTCCTTTTTTATCCTTTTTATAATAATAAAACGGTTTTATAGATTTACAATTATCGTGCTCAAAAATGGTATTGAGCATGGTTCTGTCTGAAATACCGCAAGAATGCCCGAAAATAAAAACTTGATATTCTTCTGAATCTATAAATTCTAATAATTTTTTGTAATTATCCGTTTGAAGATAGGCAATAGATTTAAAATTCTCTAAATATCTGTTATCATTTAAATCTTCAAATTCTTGATATTTTTTATCTACATCATCTCCAAAACCAAAAATTATTGGGTTTTCTGGATTGTTTAATTCTCCGTGAATGTGGATTTCTGAAATGTTGTAATCTAAGTAGTTTTTATTGTTACCTTTAATTTCTTTAATGTAATCAGTTATTGTATTTGTATAATTGAAGTTTAGAAATAAAGTTTTTTCAGGTTGAAATTTTTCAATTAATTTTTTTGAATCTCCAAGTTTGTCAAAATGTTCAAAAATAAAATTATTTGCATCAATTTGGTTTAATGTATTTATATTACGAATGAAATATTTAAGGTTTGGATGAAAAGAGTGAAAAGCTGCTGAATGTTCAAATTCTATTAGAGATTTGCATTTATTAATAATTGGCTCTGAAAAAGTATTTATAGCTTTTGATAAAAAGTCTTTAATGTGAAAGTCTAAAAAAATATTGTTCGAAATTTTTTCATTAATACTTATTTCTTTCTCAATTTTTAGTAAATAATTTTCTAAAAAATTTTTTATTTCCTCAAAATCAGAATTTAGTTCATTTATATTTTTTGTCTTTTTTAACTCATTATAATATTCATTTTCTATATCTACCCAATTCATTTCTTGTGTGATTAATGAAATTTTTTTTAAAAGATTATTTATTTCAACTTTAAATAAGTTCGAGTCTAAATATGCTAAAAAATCAGAATGATTTGATATTTCGGGGGTGAAAATGGGTTTTGGAATTATATTATTTTGAAAAATTTTAATGTTTTCATTGATAAAATTTTTTGATTTTTTATTTGTTTTATTTTTTACATCATTTATTAATTTTTCCCAAAAATCATCAATAAAATTTTTATAACTGGTTTTTAAACCGTGAGCTAAATCAAAACCGTTTCCTACTAAAATAAGTCTATTCACAATTATTAATTTTTCTTTAAAATTAAGAAAATTACGATTGAAATTAAAATAAAAAGCATTTTTTGTCATTTTGTATAAATCTCAATTCTTGTAAAATAAATATAGATTCTTTCAGAATGACAAGCGATGTGTTAAAGTTTTAAGCAAAAAAAATCGATTGATTTCTCAACCGAATTTTCAAATTATCGTATGTTTAAATTTTCAAAATTTTACTTTTTGTCTTTCACCAGCCAAAGTCCGAAGAAAGTGAGCAAACCGTTCAGGATAATAAGTTCTACTCCAATTTTGTAATCGGTAAAATTAGTTACCAAATAATTGATAAGATACGTAACAATTGGAGCTAAAATAGTAACCGTTAAAATAGAATATTTCTTAGAAATTTGATGTTTTGTAAAAATTCCAAACGCAAATAAACCTAAAAGCGGACCGTAAGTGTAACCCGCAACTTCCATAATGAGGTAAACGATTGATTTATCGTTTATAGCTTTGAAAATCATAATCAGAACAAAGAAAATAATCGTGAAAATTAAATGAATTTTCATCCTTAATTTTTTCTTTTGTTTTTCGGTTTTGGTTTGGTCTTCGTTTAAATTTAATAAATCTACACAATACGAACTGGTAACCGCCGTAAGAGCGCCGTCAGCCGAAGGAAAAAGTGCAGAAATTAAACCAATAATAAAAATAATAGAGATAAAAAACGGAAAATAGCCTTGCAAAGAAAGAGCAGGGAATAAATCGTCTCCCATGATGTTTTTTACGTTTCCGGCAGCGTCTTTAAAACCAAATAAGTTGGTAATATTTTCTTTTCCATTTACTATTTCGGTTAAATGTCCGTATTCTGCGCCATTTTGCATCGAAAAAAGATAAAGTAAACCTCCTAAGAATAGAAAAGCCAAATTTACCACCAAAAGCGTTCCCGCGAAAGTGAGCATATTTTTTTTGGAATTTTTAAGATTGTCGACGGAAATGTTTTTTTGCATCATTTCTTGGTCTAAACCTGTCATCGCAATGGTGATGAACATTCCTCCTAAAATAGTTTTCAAGAAAAATGTTTTCGAATTAATATCTGTATTAATGAAATGGGTGTAATTTTTACTCGCTAAAATATCAAATGCTTCGGGAGCTGTTAAATTTAAATGAGATAAAATGTAAACGATACAACCTACCAAACTGATAATCATAAATGAAGTTTGAAGCGTATCTGTAATCACAATGGTTTTTACACCACCTTCGAAAGTGTAAAGCAACACCATCAAAAGTATTACCAAAGCCGTCAACCAAAACGGAACGCCCAACCCTTCGAGTAAGAAAATCTGTAAAACATTTACTACCAAATACAATCTTGCTGTAGCGCCAATTGCCCTAGAAATGATGAAAAATAATGAACCAATTTTGTGAGCTTCTACATTAAATCTTTTTCCTAAATAAGTGTAAATGGAAGTAAGATTCATCTTGTAATAAAGCGGAAGCAAAATTCCTGCAACAATGAAATAGCCAATAAAAAAGCCAATTACCATCATGTAATATTCGAAACCGCCAAAAGGATAATCGCCAGAAGTAATTTTGCCAACAGTTCCCGGCACAGAAATAAAAGTAACACCACTTAAACTGGTACCAATCATCCCGAAAGCTACTAGCCACCATTTGCTTTTTTTGTTCCCGATGAAAAAAGATTGATTGTCTGAATTTCTACTGGTAAAATACGAAATAACTAAAAGTCCTATAAAATATACGAAAACGAATAATAGCAATATTTTCGCTGGCTCCATCTGCTTTAAATTTAAGTTGCACAAATATAGTTTTTTTGCAGATTTTAGCGTCTTTTTAAGATAAAGTTTTTAAGATTTCATGTTTTCTCCGTCTCTGAAATGCAATCTTCTGAAAACAAGTCCTGATAAAATAGTTAGAAAACCAACTACCAAAAATGTATATCGAAAAGCATTGTGTACATTTCCTTTGATGAGTTGGGTGTCTCCTTCAAAAAGTTTAAGAACGATTAATCCAAAAGCAATTCCAAAACCTATTGCAATTTGTTGATTTACAGAAACTAAAGAATTTCCACTGCTGGTTTGGCTATCTCTTAAATCTGCTATGGAAATAGTATTCATCGCTGTAAATTGAATAGAATTGAAAAAACCGAGTATAGAAGCCAATGGTATAAACCAATAGATGGAAGTATTAATCCCAGGAATTGCCATTACGCAAATTAAAATTCCAATAATGTAAGTGTTAATCATTAAGGTTTTTCGGTAGCCATAAACATTTAAAATTTTAATAACAGCAGATTTTCCAAACATAGAAGTAATTGCCATAGGAGCAACAATCCATCCAGAAACTACGGCAGATTCTCCGTAAGCAATTTGTACCATCAAAGGAATAAGAAGTGGAATAGAACTAATTCCTAATCTTGTGGCTAAGTTTCCAAGCATACCTACTCTGAAGGTTCTTACCATAAATAAATCTAAAGGAAAAATTGCGTTTTCATCTTTTTTGGCGTGTCTGTAATAAAGGTAAAGAAATACAAATCCTGCGAAAAATACCATTAAAACAGGAGTGATATTTTTAGCATTTCCAAGCCATTCTAAAGAAATAGACAGCAATAAAGAAGCTGCTGCAAAAATGAGAAATCCTTTGAAATCAAAATCTATAATTTTAGAAGTATAATTGGGCATGTATTTAATTCCCAGTACAATTCCTAATAGTCCAATAGGAATATTGATTAAAAAAATCCAATGCCAAGACAAATAATCTACCATATAACCGCCTACCAAAGGTCCCAAAACCGGCCCAATTAATGCTGGGATAATGGCGAAATTCATGGCTTGAAGCAATTCACTTTTATCAAAAGTTTTTATTAAGGCTAATTTTCCAACTGGAGTCATCAAACTTCCGCCAACGCCCTGAATTACTCTTGCAATGACTAAAAATGTTAAATTAGGCGAAAGTGAACAAAGCAACGAACCTAAACTGAACAGAATTAAGGAAACGATAAACACTTTTCTTGTCCCGAATTTATCTGCCAAAAATCCACTTACAGGCATAAACAAAGCCAATGTAAGTACGTAACTTATAATGGCATTTTGCATATTGAGCGGAGATTCATTCAAATCTTTTGCAATGGAAGGCAATGAAGTGTTGAGTACCGTAGAATCTAACATCTGCATGAAAATGGCAGTTGCTAAAATTAAAGGCAAAAGTTTTTTTGTGGTATTGATGTCTTGTGCTTCGTTCTGTTTCATAAATTCAATACAAAATTAAAAAATAAAACCTGCATTTAGTGCAGGTTTTTGATAGTTTATGCGAATGGTTCTTGTTGGCTCAAACAATGGAAACTTCCTAATCCCCAGATAATTTCAGTAGAATCTATTCCTACTACTTTTCTCTCAGGGAAACATTTTTGGATAATTTCTAAAGCTATTTCATCTTTGCTACATCTGTAAGTTGGCACAATAACGTGTTTGTTAGAAATGTAAAAATTTGCATAAGAAGCTGGTAATCTTTGGTCTTCCCAAATTACAGCATCTGGCATTGGTAATTCTATGATATTCAATGGAGTACCGTCTAAAAGTTTCATTTCTTGCAACTCTCTGAGGTTGGTTTGCAAAATTTCGTAATTTTCATCTTCAGGGTTGTCTTCTACAACAGTGAGAACGGTGTTTTCGTTTACAAATCTTACGGTATCGTCTATATGTCCATCGGTATCATCACCAATAATTCCGTCGCTTACCCAAAGAACTTGCTCTTGTCCGTAATAATTTTTAAGATACTCTTCAATTTCTTCTTTGGTAAGATTTGGATTTCTATTTTTGTTTAAAAGACAAGATTTTGAAGTAAGGATTGTTCCTTTTCCGTTAAATTCTACGCTTCCGCCTTCCATTACGATATTTGGATAGAAAACAGGAATTTCAAATTCTTCACCAATTTTTGTAGGAATTACATCATCCAAATCAAACGGAGGATATTTATTACCCCAAGCATTGTAACCCCAGTCTACAATTACTTTTTCTGGTTCTTCACCATTTTTGTTAATCAAAAAAGCAGGGCCGTGATCTCTGCACCATGCATCGTTGGTTTCGTGGAAATAGAATTCAATATTTTCTAGATTTGCGCCAGCCTGCATAATACAATCCATTGCAAATTTTCTCATTTCTTCGTCTTTTACATTAATTCTCACGAATTCGTCTTCGGAAAGAATTTTAATAAATTGACAGTAATAAGGATAAATTTCTTCTAATTTACCTGGCCAAGATTCTTCTTTGTGAGGCCAAGAAAGCCAAGTAGCTTCGTGTTCTTCCCATTCTGCTGGGAAAACGTAGCCTAGTTCTTTCGGTTTTTTTTGTCCGAAGTCTGATGTCTGATGTTCGAAGTTTAATTCGTTCGTTTGATTACTATTTTCGTTATTCATTTTCTAATCTTTTGATAAGAGCGGAAATCATAGTTAGAATTTCTTCACTCATTGAATATATTTTGTCAAAATTTTCTTTAGAAATAATATCTCTTTCTTTTGCAATAAAAATACAACTTACAACTTCTATATTAGAACGTAAAGAATATCTTAAAAATTTGACAAATTCTTTATTAGATTGTCCTGTGGAACCTTCAGCAATATTCAAATTAACAGAATCTGCAGCTCTTTTAATTTGAGAAGTAAGGATAAACATTTCTTCCTTTGGAAATTCTCTTGTAACATTATGAACTAATGACGATAATTCCAAAGCTTTTTGCGAAACTCGTAATTTTTCAAATTTAAAAGCCATTTTATTGTTGGAAGTCAGAAAACTGATGTCCGAAGTTTTTAATTATATTGTTTTAATTCTTTTCAAATTGCAATCTTCTGTCTTTCGACCTCCGACCTTGGACATTAATCCTCGTCTATAAATCTTTTAGTAATAGGGCTATAGGTTTCAATTCTTCTGTCTCTTAAGAAAGGCCAATGTTTTCTGAAATAATCGGTTTCAGATAAATCTAATCCAGTAACTACTACTTCTTCTTGGTCATGAGATGCGAGATACAATAATTTACCTTGAGCGTTAGCAACGAAACTTCCTCCCCAGAATTTCATTGCGCCATCTTGCTCAAAACCTACTCTGTTTACCGAAACTACAGGAACTCCATTTGCCACAGCATGACTTCTTTGTATGGTTTGCCAAGCGTTGTATTGGTCTTGGTTGGTTTCTTCGTCTTGGTCTGTTGCCCAACCAATTGCAGTAGGGTAGAACATAATATCAGCTCCCATCAATGCGGTGATTCTGGAAGCTTCTGGATACCATTGATCCCAACAAATTAAAACACCAATTTTAGCAAATTTGGTTTGAAAAACTTTATAACCTAAATCTCCTGGCGTGAAATAGAATTTTTCGTAAAAAGCAGGGTCATCTGGAATGTGCATTTTTCTGTATTTTCCAAGATAAGTTCCGTCTGCGTCTAAAATTGCGGTAGTGTTGTGGTACAAACCTTGCGCTCTTTTTTCGAAAAGGGAAGCAATAATTACCACGTTTAATTCTTTGGCAACAGCACTCAACGCATCTGTAGAAGGGCCAGGGATGGCTTCTGCTAAATCAAAATTGTCGTAATCTTCTACATCACAAAAATAAAGTGACGTAAAAAGTTCTTGCAAACAAACAATTTGAGCACCTTTTGCAGCGGCTTCTCTTACTTTTTCGATGGCTTTTTGCAAGTTGGTTTCTTTATCTTTTACACAGGTCATTTGTACTGTGCCTACTTTTACTTTTGACATTTTTTTTGGAATTTTTAAATTTCTATTTTGATACAAATTCTATGCAAAAATAGTTTTTTTTTAATGCTTAATCAAATTGTAGATTTCAGTCTTACAAAATAAAAAAAAGTCTGTTCAAATTTTATTGACAGACTTTTTTTATTGTTTAAACTCATTAATCTCTTTCAATAGGATTGTTGTAATAATTTATTTTTTTTAGCAATCTTTCTTTGTATTCTTTGATAAAAGTTGGGTTTATTTCTGGGTTTACTACATCAGCGCCTTGTAAAGGGTCTTTTTTATAATTATTTTTAAGTTTCAGAAAATTTTCTTTAGATACTTTAATTGTTTTAATGTATTTTTCGTTGTGCGATTCTTGTTGGAAAGAACAATTTTCTTTGCAAAAATAATTTCCTTTCAATGTCCATGAATATTCTTTTTCTGAATCTTCAATTTTTACAATTAAACCTGGAAGTCCAAAAAATTTATATGGGCCATCATTGATGGGAATTTCGGTAGTAAACCAAGCGTTCCATTTTCGCCCACCAAAATCTGTTGTTGCTTTTTGAGTGTTATAATTTTCTATTTTTTGAGATTCGTTGCTAAGTTTCCAATTAAAATTTATCTTTTCTACATAATTGAAATTCTGAACTTCTCCTATTACTTCTTTTTGTGTTACAATGCCATTTTCTTTAATAATTTTGACAGAGTTTTTAGGTGAATTATTGGAAAAGGTTTTCCAATCAAACAGTTCGAATTTAGAAGGGTTTTCGTTTGACGCAGTAATAATTGAATCATGAACAGCAAGTTCTTGGTTTAGATAAAGTGATTTTTTGTCTTTAATGTCAAGAACTGTAAGAAGTTTTTCAATTTTGCTAGAGTCTTTGTTAGGTTTATAGTTTAATTCATAATAAAATCTGTTGATTTGAGAAAATGCTAAAATATTCAATAAAAGAAAACTGAAAATAAAGATTTTTTTCATGGCTTTGATTTTTCTATAAATTTAGTAAATTTTTTACATAAAAAAGCCTGCCCAAAAAATTTGGACAGACTTCTCTTCATATCAAATCAAATATAATTTCTTAGTAAGAATCTTCGTGTACGGAGATTACAGCTCTACCACTTGGGTCGTTCATTTTTTTGAAAGCTTCGTCCCATTCTAGCGCAATTGGTGTAGAACAAGCTACCGAAGGTACCGAAGGAACCGTAAGTGCTGCTGTTTCGCTAGGGGAATGTTCTTCAAAAATTGTTCTGTATCTGTATTCTTCTTTGTTTTGAGGAGTATTTTGTGGAAAACGGAATTTAGCATTTACCATCATCTCATCTGTTACTTCTTTTTCTGCAATTTCTTTTAAAGTATCTATCCAACTGTAACCAACGCCATCAGAGAATTGTTCTTTTTGTCTCCAAGCGATAGATTCTGGCAATAAATCTTCAAAAGCTTTTCTTAGAACCCATTTTTCAATTTTTGGTTCGTGAGCTGTTACCATTTTATCTGCTGGATTCACTGTCATGGCAATATCCATAAATTCTTTATCTAAAAACGGAACTCTTCCTTCAATTCCCCAGCTCATCAATGCTTTATTGGCTCTTAAACAATCATAAAGGTGAAGTTTTCCTAGTTTTCTTACCGTTTCATCGTGGAATTCTTTCGCGTTTGGCGCTTTGTGGAAATATAAATATCCACCAAAAAGTTCATCAGAACCTTCGCCGGAAAGAACCATTTTAATTCCCATAGATTTTATCACTCTCGCCATTAAATACATTGGCGTGGAAGCTCTAATGGTGGTTACATCGTAAGTTTCTAAATGATAAATTACGTCTCTCACAGCATCTATTCCTTCTTGGATGGTGAAGTGAATTTCGTGGTGAACAGAACCAATATGTTCTGCCGCTTTTTTTGCCGCTGCTAAATCTGGCGAACCTTCCAAACCTACTGCAAAACTGTGTAATCTTGGGTACCAAGCTTCTTGTTCGTCTCCACTTTCAATTCTTCTTTTTGCATATTTTGCAGCGACTGCCGAAATAATTGAAGAATCTAAACCTCCAGAAAGCAATACTCCGTAAGGTACATCACTCATCATTTGTCTGTGTACAGCTTCTTCTAATCCTTTTCTAATAGCTGCGATGCTGGTTTCGTTGTCTTTTACGCTATCAAAATCTTCCCAGTCTCTTTTGTACCATTGTTGCAAAACTTGTCCGTCTTTGCTATATACAAAGTGTCCTGGTAAAAAAGTTTCAATTTTATTACAAACGCCTTCTAAAGCTTTTAATTCTGAAGCTACATAATAGTTTCCAGATTTGTCCCAACCTTGGTAAAGCGGGCAAATTCCCATGTGGTCTCTCGCAACTAAGAAAATATCATTTTCAATATCATATAAAGAAAACGCAAAAATTCCATTCAATTTTTCTATAAAATTTTTACCATCTCTTCTATAAAGAGCAAGGATAACTTCGCAGTCAGATTGAGTTAGAAATTCGTAATCTGGAAATTCTTTTCTCAGTTCTCTGTGGTTGTAGATTTCTCCGTTTACGGCAAGAACTACTTTTCCGTCTTTAGTATATAATGGTTGTTTACCAGAAGTAGGGTCTACAATTGCTAGTCTTTCGTGAGAAAAAATTGTTTTTTCTGATTGAAAAATACCGCTCCAATCTGGTCCTCTGTGTCTAATTTTTTTTGACATTTCTAAGATTTGAGGTCTTAGAGTTTCTGTTTTTTGTTTTGCATCAAACAAGCATACAATTCCGCACATATTTTTATATTTGGTAAGTAATAATTAATAGTTGATTAAATTTCTGATGCAAAAATAAATATTACATTTAAAAATAAAAATAAAAAATATGTTTTGGTTTAAAAAATTAATTAAAAAATTCTTTTTTAGAAATATTTTAAGTTCAAACGCTTATTTAAAGAAAGTTGGTTAATTTTTTTAAGTTGATAAAATTTAAAAATAAAGAAACAAAAAAAAAGCAACCTTTATATAAGATTGCTTTATGATATTTTTTAATTTACAATTTAAACTCTCTCAATCAAAGCCATATAAAATCCGTCAAAACCAGAACTTGGCATTACTTTTTCGTCTTTTATTAATTTGAAATCCGGATTATTTTTTAAGAATTCTGCTACCTGTTCGTTATTTTCACTTGGTAAAATAGAACATGTTGCGTACACTAATTTTCCTCCTTTTTTAATGATTTTAGAATAATCTTGAAGAATCTGAGCTTGTTCTTTTTTAATTCTATCAATAAAATCTTGGTCTATTTTCCATTTAGAATCTGGGTTTCTTTTCAAAACACCCAAACCAGAACAAGGCGCATCAATAAGCAATCTGTCTGCTTTCTCGTGTAATCTTTTAATTACTTTATTGTCTGTAATTTCTCTGGTTTCTATATTGTGAGCTCCCGCACGTTTTGCTCTACGTTTCAGTTCTGCCAATTTCCAACCATGGATGTCCATTGCGATAATTTGACCTTTGTTTTCCATCATTGCTGCAAGGTGAAGTGTTTTTCCGCCAGCTCCAGCGCAAGCATCTACAACACGCAAACCTGGTTTTACGTCAAGAAATTCTGCGATTTTTTGTGAACCAGCATCTTGTACTTCAAAAAGTCCGTCTTTGAAAGCCGAAGTTAAGAATACATTTTTCTTTTCTTCCAATTGTACCGCATTAGCAAAACCTGGCACTTGGAAACTTTCTACATTTTCGTGTTTTAGTTCTTCAATGAGGTGTTTTGCTGAAGTTTTCAGAGAATTGGCTCTTAAAATTGTTGGCGCTTGTTCATTCAAAGCCTTCATTTCTTTTTCCCAATTTTCGCCGAGTTCTTTTTCTAAAGTTTCAGCCAACCAATCTGGAATAGAATGTTCAAAAGCTTTTGTAGGAACAGTTCCTTTTTTTAGTTTGGTAAGAATATCAGCAACTTTAATCCCTTGGAATTCTTCAAATTTTTTGTATTCTGTTTCGCTCCAAAGCAAATACGCAATGATGAGTTTATATATATTTCCGGGTTTTGCACCTTCGCCAATGTAATATTCAAGGCGTTTTTTCCAACGGATAATGTTATAAAAAATCTCCGAAACTACCTTTCTGTCTTCGCTTCCCCATTTTTTATGAGCTTTTAAAAGTCTTTCTATAACTTTATCAGCATATTTATTTTTTTCGAAAAAAGTTTCTTGTAGTGCATCGTGAATACCGATGAGAAGATTTCTGTGTATTAATTCCATTAGAAGATTTTAGATTTTGAATTTTAGATTTTAAATGCTAAAATTTTTGCAAAAATACGGAATTTTTTATTGGAAGATAGAAGAATAAAAAATAGAAGTTTTTAAAAAAGCTAATTACTGAATGCCAATAGCTGAAAGCAAAATAATATCTTTGCAAAAATTAAAAAAAATGAGCGAATTGATGCCTTGCCCAAAATGTGGCAGCGAATTTACCTACGAACAAGACAATCTTTTGGTTTGTAGCCAATGTTTCCACGAGTTTGATCCTGCTGAAGTAGGTGCTGAAGATAAAATTTTTGATAGCAACGGAAACGAATTACAAAACGGAGATTCTGTAGTGGTGATAAAAGATTTGCCTGTAAAAGGAGCTCCAAAACCTGTAAAAGCAGGAACTAAAGTGAAAAATATCAGATTAAGACCAGGTTCGGATCATAATATTGATTGCAAAATTGATGGTTTCGGAGCAATGGCTCTTAAATCTGAATTTGTAAAAAAAGCATAAGTTTTTAAACGCAAAGATTTATTATTCTTTGAAAATATTTTAAGGAAGCAAAATTTGCTGAGTTGAATTCTTTGACTTCGCTCAGGGTGACAAAAAAATCATTTTTTAACGAAGTGACTAAACTAACTTAAAAGTATCAATTTTTAAAAAAATCTTTGCGTTTAATCAAAAAAGGAAAAATTTGGCAGGGTTCCGTTTCTAAGACTTTGATTGCAGTAATGCTAATTTCAGTCGGTAAAGGCAGAAAGAGAATTAACCAAAAATTTCCTTACATTTTTAGAGAGAACAAATGTAGGGAATTTCCGATATAGAGAATGTTAAATTTTAGTTGTAAAAAGGAGCTGAACTTGTTAATTAAAGTTTAATTTCGATTCTTATATTTCCTTCTAATTTTTCGTTAGAATACATCACCAAAGGTACTCCATTGGCGTAAATTCTGTTCCAGAAGTGGTTTCCTGCAAATCTGCTGTCTGAAACGGTAGCTTCAAAACCGTTTTCGGATAGATTGATTTGATGTGGGAAAAAGTAACTTTTAGACAGTTTCAAAATTTCTTTTTGTTCGTCTGTTATGGTGTTTACTTCTCCCAAAAGTTTAGCAACGTACGTGTTATAAGGATTTTTGAAGGTTTCTTCGGCGCTATCGTTTTGGATTAATCTTCCTTCTTGCAAAACTACAATTTGGTCTATCCAAGGTAAAATTTCCTGAATTTCGTGGGTAGAAATAATTACAGAAAGTTCGTGTTCTTTCACATAATTAAAAAGTTTTTCCCTGAGTTCCATTTTTCTGGAATAATCCAAATTACTGAATGGTTCGTCTAAAAGAAGAAGTTTTGGCATTACCGAAAGTGCTCTTGCAATGGCAACACGCTGTTGTTGGCCACCACTAAGATTTTTAGGCAATACATTGGCGTAATTTTCTAAACCTACAACTTCTAAAAGTTCGTGTACTTTTTTTCTTTTTTCAGCCAAATTGATGTTCGAAATAAATTTCCCAACGTTTTCTGCAACTGTGAGATAAGGCATTAAATCATAATGCTGAGAAACTAATTTTAAGCCTTTTTCTCCGGGAACAATATTTCCTTTTGGACCATATAATTTTTCGTCTTCTAGGAAAATTTCGCCACTTTGCCAATCTATCAATCCATAGATAATATTGAGAAGCGTAGATTTTCCGCAACCACTTTCGCCAGAAAGGGCAATGATTTTTCCTTTTTCTACAGAAAGGTTAAGGTTTCTAAAAAGCGGATTAACAGACGAATATCCGAAGTATAAGTTTCTTACAGTCAAAAGCATATACAAAAGTAAGCATTCTATAAGAAATTTTAAATATTTGGAGATAATTTTCTTACTTTAGCCAAAGAAATATTTAATAATAATTTAAGATGAAAAACAAATTGCTTAAAATTTTTGCGGGTTTTAGTATTGTAGCTTTGTTAGTTGCTTGTGGCAAAGACAAACCAGTTACAAGCGAAAGCAATGAAGTGCTTACAAAAACGGATGGCGTTCAATACAAAGTAGATACCATGAACAGTAGAGTAGAATGGAAAGGCTATAAAGTGTTGAAATCTGACCAAACTACCCATTTTGGAACTATTCAGTTTGAAAGTGGTGATATTACTGTGAAAGAAGGAAAATTGCAATCTGGTAAATTTGTAGCAGATATTAATACTTTAGAAAATATAGACCTGAAAGACAATCAGGAAATGAAAACCAAATTGGAAGGTCATCTTAAAAGTGGTGATTTTTTTGAAGTAGAAAAATTTCCTACTGCTTCTTACGAAATTACCAAAGTTACCGAAACAAAAAGTGGAGATTACAACACTCTTATAGAGGGTAATCTTACCATAAAAGGCATTACAAAACCTGTTCAGTTTAAAGCAAATGTTACCGTACAAAACGAAAATGTAAGCATTGCAACAGAACCAACTGACATTAACAGAGAAGATTACGGTTTGAAATTTGAAATTCCTTTTGAAAACGGATTGCTGAATAAATCTATCAATCTTCAGGTTTTGATTAAAGCGATGGAAAGTAAGTAAAAACCAATTGAAAGGTTAAAAATAGAAATTTTAAAAAATCTTTAGAACTTGCAGTTTTGTGAGTTCTTTTTATTTTAACAGATGATTCTTTTTGTGTGTTTTATCGTTTAAAAAAATAAAAAATCGTACTTTTGCAAATCAATATATTTTCAGAGTGATGATAGAAAAAATTGAGGAACTATTAGTAGAGGTAAATGCGTTTCAATCTCAAAACAAAGACGAAATAGAGCAATTTCGTATTAAATTTAACAGTAAAAAAGGAATTCTAAATGATTTGTTCGACAAATTTAAAGAAGTTCCTAATGAGCAAAAACGTGATTTTGGACAAAAAATCAACACCCTAAAACAAGCCGTTAATACCAAATTAGAAGAGCTGAAAGATGCTACTTCTAGTAATATTATTCTAGAAAAAGAAGATCTTACAAAACCTGCTTTCCCGTTGGAATTAGGTTCTAGACATCCAATAAATTTGGTGAGAAGTAGAATTATAGAAATTTTTAAATCTATAGGTTTTGCCGTAGCAGACGGACCAGAAATTGAAGACGATTGGCACAATTTTACAGCACTTAATCTACCAGAATATCATCCTGCAAGAGATATGCAAGATACTTTCTTTATAGAGCAAAATCCTGATGTTTTATTAAGAACGCATACTTCTTCGGTGCAAATTAGATATATGGAAGAAAACGAACCGCCAATTAGAATTCTTTCTCCGGGAAGAGTTTTCCGAAACGAAGCAGTTTCTTCTCGTTCGCATTGTATTTTTCATCAAATTGAAGGTTTGTACATTGATGAGAACGTAAGTTTTGCAGATTTAAAACAAACCATTCAGTTTTTTACGACAGAACTTTTCGGTAAATCTAAAATCAGAATGAGACCTTCTTATTTCCCTTTTACTGAACCAAGTGCCGAAGTAGATGTTTATTGGGGATTAAATTCTGAAACAGATTACAGAATTACCAAAGGAACGGGCTGGTTAGAAATTATGGGTTGTGGTATGGTAGATCCTGCGGTTCTTAAAAATGTAAATATTGATGCTGATAAATACAGTGGATATGCTTTCGGGATGGGAATTGAAAGAATTGTAATGCTTCTTTACCAAATGAGTGATATTAGAATGTTCTTCGAAAATGATAAAAGAATGTTGCAACAATTCGGGCACCTTTAGAAATGTGAGAATTGTAGAGTTTTAGAGAAATTATTTTTAAAATTCAATACTAAAATATAAAATCAAACCGCTTCAGAAATCCTGAAGCGGTTTTTGCATAATAAGATCTTAATTATGAGAAGCTAATGTGCGCCAAATTTGAATTTTTAAGATTTTTTGAACCAGTTTTTCGCTCTATTGTAATCTAAAAAATAAGTGAGTCTAAGCGAAATATTATTTGTCATAGGTTCGTTAAAAAGTGTACTGAAATTATCGCCAAAACTCTGTCTGGAAATGTCTTGATAATTGCTTACCGCATTTCTGTACAAAAGTGTAAGTTGAGAACCTGGTGCAAACCACCAAGAATATCTAATGTCCACATTCCAAGAATTGTAAGTTCCGTTTAAATTATTGGTGAAATTGTTGTAATCTGTAAGATTTCCGTCTTGATTAAGCGTGTAAAATTGTTTGTAAGTAACATCCGAAAAGTAATGTCTGAATGCTAAAGAAAGCGTCATTTTATCATTAAAACTGAATTGCGAAGTCAGTGAATTTTCGTAAGTATTTCTTTGTCTTCGTCCCATAAAAATATTGGTGCCGTCATTTCCTGCAAAACCAATTTCATTATTGCTGAAAACCGGATTGAATTGCCAAATTACATTGAATTTATCATTAAATCTGTATCTTAAAAAAACGGAAGGAATTACTTTGTTTCTGCCTTTTTCGTTGTAGGCATAATAGTCTATATTTACGTTATATTGTAGTTTTTTTCTGCTATCACTTTCATACCAAATCCAGCTATCAAAATATCCGGGAACGTTAAGATGTCTGCCTTGTTTTCTAGGTTCATAAATATCTTTTTCGCCGATGGGAGTAAATTCAATTCCGCCACCAAAACTTCTGAAATTTTTATCGGTAAATTGATTGTTGTGATTAAATCTTAGCGTAGAAAACAAGAACGGTTCTAATCTGTGAGAATAAGTGAAATTATTATTTAGATAAATATTATTGAATCTTTTGGTTGGCTGTAAAATTCTATAACCATACCAAGCGTTGTAACTTGCAATATTGGTGGTTGTAGAAAATCCTAAATCGTTAATGTCCCAATTTTTAGTTGCAAAATTTGCATTGATGTCAAATCTGTTTTTTCCAGAAGTTTTACCAAATCCAAGTTGGCTTTTGTTCCCGAATTTTGTGCCATTATCCATTATCCAACTTCCTTTTACGTTTCCATAATATTGATAGGTATTTTTCTTATTGTTGATGCTCCAAAGAATTCCTGTAGCATTAGCATCTCGAAAATTTCCGCTTCGCATTGTGTTGGTGTTGACAAGCGTTACAGAAGAATTTCCGTTAAATCTTTGGTCTAAAACCAAAACATTATAATTTGCCCAAGGTTCTAGCACTTCTTTTCTAGTTTCGCCAGTAATATTATTTCTGATGGTAGCTTCGGCTTTTTCTGTAATTCCGTTAAAAAATCCAATTCCCAGACCTTTGTTTGTTCTTCCAGAAATTTTAAACGCGTTGAAAAGTTTTACTTTGGCAGGGCTTTCTACCAAAGTTTCATCCTGAGAAACATTGGGAGATAACGAAGGTTCGTCGCCAACTCTTCTGGAGTAGAACATATTGCCTTTGTTGAAAAGTTCTGTACCTTCGGTAAAGAAAGAACGTTGCTCTGTAAATTCTTGTTCGAAAGGCGTTAAATTCAAAACAGAATTGTCAAAATTTGCTTGCCCAAAATCTGGAATTAAAGTCATATCAAACGTGAAAGCATCATTAATTCCGTATTTTACATCCATTCCACCATTGAAATTTGTGGTGGTTTTCCCATCATAATTATTAATATAAGTAGAAAAATAAGGTGTAAACGAAAGTCGAACTGGAGGGTTGATGTCTTTTATATTTTCTAAAACTCCATCGTAAAGCAAAAAGCTCCCTTTTTGGTTGTTTACATGGTTCCAAGTATAAGCTGTTTTGGTTCTATTCACTTGTCTAAAAAAATTAATTCCCCAATTTTGAACTGCACTTTTAGGAAATCTAAGCTCAGAAAAAGGGATTTTCATTTCTACAGTCCATCCGTTTTCTACAATTTTTGCCGCAGAATACCAAATGCCATTCCAAGAAAAATCTTCTCCGTTTTCTTTGGTTATTTTGCTGTCTGCTTGTACACCTGCTGCGGTTACGAATAATTCTAAACTTTGTTGGTTGTCATTATAACCATTAATGAAAAGCACAAAAAAATCATCATTTTCTATATTGTCTCTTTCTGTAAGTTGTTTTGATATTTTGGAAGGTTCTTTGTCGTAAAGCATTGCAGATACGTAGATTCCGGTGTCGTCATAAGCAATTTTTACTTCAGATTTGAAATCTGCGTCTTCAGCTTTTCCATTGTTGGGTCTAAGTTCTACAAAATCTTTGCAAATAGGAATGTTTTTCCATGTTTCATCGTCTAGATTGCCATCTATTTTAGGAGCTTTGTCTAGTTTTATAGCGGTTATTTTCTTTCGGGTAATACTGTCGTTAACTTTTTCTTGAGCAAAGGATAAAACAGAAATTATGGTAAAAAGTAAAATTGAAATCCGGACTCTCATAGTTTTTATTTTGATGATTAGTTGTATGTTTTTTTCTTTTGTTTCAATTAAGACAATCGAAGTTTTATTTTTATTACATCAAAATAAAAAATCCGAGAATTTTATCGGATTTTGTTGTTTATCAATATGTTATTTAGCTCACCTGAAATTCATTGGATATTTCACGTTGTGATAATCGTCTAAACTTGCCTTCAAAGAACCAACTAATAATTCTGCTTTCAATTCAACAGGAACTAAGTTGGCATCGTTGGTTACATACATCGTAACTCCTTCTTGAGATTTAAAAATTCTTCCACTCATTACATAAGGAACAATTTTAAGACAAGAGATTTTTCCAAATTTTGTATTTCTGTTTTCAATGCCAGTTACTTTTAGCATAAATGGATAAATTTCGTCGTCTATCCAAACATTTATTTTAAGAGCACTTCCTACTTTAAAGTTGGTACTGTCTATACTTCTAAGATAGTAAAATGCAGAAATCATGTCTTGAAGTCCTTTTACTGTTTTAAAATGTTTAGAAGTTTTTTCTAATTTATTGGTAAGTGTTAAAGATTGATTATCTTGGTTAAATTCAGTCTCAAAATGTCTTCTGTAGCCACCTTCCGAAACATTTCTTACGTAATGACTTGGCAACCCTGTGGCGATATTGATGTAACTTTCGTACACGTCATCTACTTTAAAAAAAGCTCTTACAGCGCCAGAACTACGCCCAACACCAGTTACTCTGTAATGTGGAGCATTTCTATAATTAATTTGATTAGCAGTAAGAGTAGCAGTGCCGGCATTTAAAAAGCCATAGTGTATTCTGTAGGTTAATTTTTCTCCGTTTTTGATATTTTCTACCTGCGAAAACATCAACATAAATGCGAAAGAAAGTATGATGCTAAAATATTTTTTCATTAATTCTTTTTTATTTCCAATGTACATTTCAAAAATTTTGCCAAAATAAAAAGTGGCATTATCTATTATCATAAGAGATTATAAATGTCACTTTAGTTACAAGGCTAGCTCATAAAAATTCTTATATTTGCAAAATATGAAAAGTTTTTATTCGTAATTTACAAATTTACAATAAAAAATACTTATTTAATGATTACAACAGATTTATTGATTATAGGTGCCGGGCCAACCGGACTTTTTGCTGTTTTTGAAGCAGGTTTATTAAAATTAAAATGCCACCTTATAGATGCTCTTCCGCAGCCTGGTGGTCAACTTACAGAGCTTTATCCTAAAAAACCAATTTTTGATATTCCTGGTTATCCTTCTGTTTTAGCAGGTGATTTGGTAGATAATTTGATGGAGCAAATTAAACAATTTCAACCTGGTTTTACATTGGGCGAAACGGCTTCTACTCTTAATAAATTAGAAGATGGAACTTTTGAGGTAATTACCAACAAAGGTACAGTGCATCATGCAAAAGCTGTGGCTATAGCTGGTGGTTTAGGAACTTTTGAACCGAGAAAACCTTTGATTGACAATGTGGCAGATTACGAAGAGAAAGGAGTAGATTATTTTGTGAAAAATCCTGAAGTTTACAGAGATAAAAATATCGTAATTGCTGGTGGTGGAGATTCTGCTTTAGATTGGAGTATTTTCTTGGCTAATGTGGCAAAATCGGTAACTTTAATTCACCGTAGAAATGAATTTAGAGGTGCATTAGATTCTGTAGAAAAAGTTCAGGAGCTTAAAAATAAAGGAAAAATTAATCTTATTACTCCTGCAGAAGTTACTGGTTTGAAAGGCGATGGTCATATAGAAGCCATTACTGTAGAACAAGATGGTAATGTTTTCGACCTTGAAACAGATTATTTTATTCCACTTTTTGGTCTAACTCCTAAATTAGGTTCTATTGCAAATTGGGGCTTGAATATTGAGAAAAATGCAATTGTAGTAAACAATGCTTTAGATTATCAAACCAATATTGATGGGGTTTACGCAATTGGTGACGTTAATACTTATCCTGGGAAATTAAAATTAATTTTATGTGGTTTCCATGAAGCTACTCTAATGTGCCAAAGTGTGTACAATAGATTAAATCCGGGTAAAAAATATGTACTAAAATACACTACCGTGAGCGGTGTAGATGGTTTTGATGGTTCTAGAAAAGAAGCTGAAAAAGCCGTAGTAAAGAAAATTGATTAATTGCAAGATGCTTGATGTGGGAGCAAGGGTATTAAATTCATTATCCAACATCTAACAACCAACAAAAATATTATGGCTTTAGACGTAAATATAAAAATTACAGATAGAAACGGAGTAACTCACGAAGTAGCTGCGCCAACTGATATGGCTCTTAATCTGATGGAAGTAGTAAAACTCTACGAATTGGCAGAAGAAGGTACAATAGGAGTTTGCGGTGGTATGGCGATGTGTGCATCTTGCCAATGTTATGTAAATAGTGACACACCTCTTCCCGAAAAATCTGATGAGGAAGATGCCATGCTTTCTGAAGCGTATAACGTAAAAGAAAATTCTAGATTGGGTTGCCAAATTCACATTACCGAAGACTTAGAAGGTCTAGAGGTAGAATTAGCTCCTTATGAGTAAAAGTTTTCTAAAAAACATAAAAACATCCTGCAAGACCCCTTGCAGGATATTTTTTTACTCCTTCGGATGTATTTTTAACACCTCTGTATATATTTTTAACTTATCTCAACCTTCAAATTACTATTCTGGATAGGTTAAGGAATACTCTGGATAGGTCTCGAAGTATTTCGTTGGGGTTCTATAACCTATATTTTGAGGTTCGGAACCCCAAAATTAGAGTCTAAACCCCAAAATTATGAGTTAAGGAACGTATATTTTTGGTTAAAGAACCTCACGAGATGAGTAAAAGACCTCAAAAGATGAGTTCAGAACCAGAAAATATGATTTCGAGACCAGAACAGAAGGGTTTTTAACTTATTAATTGTGGTTAATTTAATTCACCAAAAACAAAGCATTGCTAAATAACAAGAAGTTGAAATTTCTCAAAAATAATGAATACATCCTATTAATAATAGTAGGGTAGTTAATAAAAAATCCAAAACCTTATGGTTTTGGATTTTTATTTTATATGGAAAAAATTAAATTTCTTTTTGTCCAATTTCATTTATTTCTGAAAAATTTCCTTTTGGGTCTGGTCCATATTCATTAGAGCCTGAAATTCCTTCAGTGCAGAATAATATCAGTAACCAAATACCACCAATAATAGGAATTAGTGCTATAAAATACCACCAACCACTTTTGCCTACATCATGTAATCTTCTTACAGCTACAGCTAAACCAGGAATGAAAACCAATAGCGCATAAACCAAATAAAGAAAACCATAAGGGGAATTTTCTCCAAAAGTTAATCCTAAAAGATTATCCAAAATTGCTGCACAAACTAAAAAAATTAAGTTAAAAAGAATAAACATCCAATATTCTTTTCTTCTTGCTCTTCCACTAAAATCTGAGTACTGTTTTAGTACTTTTAAATACCAATTCATAGTTAATTGTTTTTATAAATTATAATTATTGTAAATCCAAATATACAAAAAAAGTCCAAAACTAATATTTCGGACTTTTAAATATTGGATTAACTTTTTAATTCACCAAAAACAAAGCATTGCTAAATAACATAATTCCGTTTTCCCAGAATGCTCTGAAAAGAGGATTGTCTATCATATAAACTACTTTTCCTGCGCCTTTACTTTCTACAGCAAAGCTCACGGTTTCGGGTAGTTTTTTGCCAAAATCATGACCAATGTAGCCATAGCTTTTGTAATTTTTAGGAACATAAGCCACATTGTTAGCTCCTTTCAACATTGCATAAATTTTGTCGCCTGTTTTTAAACTGAAATATTTTTTGCCCAAACCAAAAGACAAAGGATGTGTAATATCTAAATTGTTTTCAATAATAGCTCCCGGAATTGAGTTGGCAAGCAATCTTCTTTCTTCGTTGCCAGAATCTAGGAAGCGTTCTTTCAATTGTTTTTCTTTTTTTACTTTTTCAGCAGCTTGCTTTTCTTCGTCTGTAGCATAAGGATTCAGTGCGTAGCCATCTTTTCCGTCAAAAACATTTAGCGCGCCATCTATAGCAATTACTTTTCCACCATTGTTAATCCATTCGTTCAATCTTTTCATATCAGCATCAGAAAAATTATATCTTCCGTCAGCGAGAACCAAAGTGTTGAACTCAAAAAGTTTAACATTTCTTAATTTATCTTGGTCAACAATGGTTACAGGATAATTTAAAATTTCATCAAAATAATACCAAGCAGCACCAAATTCGGTAGAAGTTACTCCATTTCCTGATAATAAAAGCACTTTCGGAGCTTTCATTAATGGGAAGTTTTCTCCGCCAAGATCTTTTGCGTTTTTAGAAAATCCTGTTTCAATAGTTGCAAAATCACTTTTCTTTTTCACAATTTCTCCTACAGTATTTTCGAAATTTGCAATTTTTGGATTGTCTCCTTTGGCAACCATTAGCCCGCCTGGTTCTATGGTTACATCTCCAAAAATGGCTTGTTTCATTGCATATCTTACTTTGATATCTTTTTGTTGAAGCTGAGCCAAAACTTCTGCTGAGGTTCTGTTATTCCAAGGAATATAGAACGCATAAACGGTTTTGGGGATAGATTTAGAAGCGGTTTCTATAGAAGTTTTAGTTTTTAGATTTAAAGCATTTTTCACGGCGTAACCTTGTACTCCATACGCAAGAGGAAGATTCCATGCGGTAATGTCGTAAGAAAGACTGTCTGTCATTTTATTAGTAGGTTCAAATAAAATTTGAGTAAAAACAGCTTTCGGTTGGTCTACTTTTACAATTAAATCGTTGGGTTCTACAGAGAAACTTTCGTCTTTTTGAGTAAAATAATTGTAGCCAGATGCACTAGATTTTTCGGTAGCGTAAGAATATTCTATTTTGTTAATTTTCAATAAATCTGCTAATTGATTGAGTTTTGGATTGTTCTTGAGAATATAAGTTGCATATTTACCTTTCATATGAGTTCTAGGATTGTTCATGAAATTTCTAAAACCTTTCAATAAAGGGTCAATCTGAGAAGCCGAAGTTTCTACCACCGCCAAAACTGCGGTTTTGTGGTGCGTTAATCTGTCTTTTATGGTAAGATTTACCCCGTTTTCCATAGTGATTTCTCTTCCAGCTCTTATTCCGCCTTGTTCTAGCGTCATTCCAACAGCGCCATTGTACATTGGATAAGTATCTCCGTAACTAGGATAAAAAAGGTCGAATCTTTCGCTGGTGTTGTACATCCAATTATTCGCGTCAAATTTTGCGGAAATATTTTTTCCTAATAATTTATGAAAATCTTTTTGGTAAGCTTCTATAAATTCGTGTTGAGGTTCTGCAGCTGGCGGGAAAAAGTACGGCGAATCATAACCTTGTTCGTGAACATCTGTGTGTACTTGTGGCATCCAATGGTTGTAGAGTGCCATTCTTTGCTTGGTTTCGATTTGAGTTTGCCAAGCCCAATCTCGGTTCATATCAAAAATATAATGATTGTATCTTCCGCCTGGCCATTCTTCGGCGTGTTCACGGTCAAATTTATTTGGGTTGGTATTTTTACCAGAAATTTCTCTCAACCAGTTTCCGTATCTGGAATATCCATCAGGATTAATGCAAGGGTCTAAAATAACGATGGTGTTTTTTAACCATTCTTTGGTGGTTTTATTATCAGGATTGGCAAGTTCATAAGCTACTGAAAGAGCACTTTCTGTTCCTGCCCATTCGTTTCCGTGAACGTTAAAACTCAACCAAACGATTAATTTATCTCCAACTGTAGTTGAAGTTTTAGGTGCTAATCCAACAGAAGCTAGATTTTGAAGTCTTATTTGCTCTAAATTGGCTAAATTTTCTGGTGTAGAAATATAATAAACATTCAGATTTCTATGTTCTGAGGTTTCGCCATATTTCTGGTGTTTTACATAAGGAGTTTGTGTAGTAAGGTAGTTGAAATATTCTTCTACCTGATGATAATAGGTGATTTGTTTGCCGTAAGTAGGCAAAAATTCATAAGGACTTTTTATTTGTGCAAAAGCCAAAGCACTAATGTTAATCCATAATAGTAGTAATAATTTTTTCATATCAAATCAAAATTTTACCAAAAATAGTGAATATATCGTTATTAATAATAGGTTTTTAATGAAAAATCCAAAAACGATTGGTTTTTGGATTTTTTATTTTAAGTGTATATTTTAAAATGCAGAAAATTCATACCAATTATTCCCATCACAAAAAAATTCTGTAGAGTTTTGGGTGAGAGCATATGTGTTAGGAGGATTTACACCACTATATGAGGTGTGTAAACTTCCTGCATTAGTCTGTACTTTTGTTTCAATAGTCATGCTATTACTGTATTCTGTAAATGCGAGTCTAAATCTTGCTCCGTACCCTACTGATGCAGGGGAGGGAAGGGTGATGTTAACTTCAACCGCTCCTGATTGATAGGCAGAATAGTTTAGTAGTAATATTCCTCCCATTAGTGATGTTGGTACGGTGTAATTAAATGTTCTAGAATTTACATTTACGACAGAAAATGGAGTGTTTGGTGTGGATAATGTAGCCCAAGTTCCATCTCCTCTTAGATATGTACTAGAACTAGCAGTGCCTGTTGCTGAAATTTTAGTTGTGGTTATAGAGTTGTCATCTACCGTTTTGGCATGTAAAGCGTAAGGAACACTTAGAAGTTGAGAAGTGCCATTAATGGTATAAGAATTGCCACCAGTTGGGTCTATTTCAGTTTTTATGAAATACAAATCGTCTCCCCAATTAATATTTGTTAGAGAGCCACTTACAAGAGTTCCACTACCTATTTTAGCAGTGAAAAGTCCGTTGTTGTTTGTAGTTGAGTTTTGGGTTTCAGAATATACAGTAGTTCCATTAATAGAACTTTTTAATATACTAAACTTAATTCCTACAGATTGGTTAACTACTAATGCGTTAGATGCATTTCTTACCACTGCTTGATAACTAATTAAATTAGGTGTCTGCGCAATTAATAAAGTTGCAAATAAAAAGGCAAACAGCGAAAATAGATTTTTTTTCATAGTATTATTTTTTAATTATTTTATAAGTTTTAATAGTTTTAGCTCCTTTTTTTATGTTCAATAAATAAAGAGAAGGGAGACGCTTAATCATATTGATGTTTGTGTCTTTTGAAGTTATTTCTTTTGATTCTAAGAGACGACCATTAGAATCTAAAAGTTCAAAACTTACATTTTTATAATCTTTATTGATGCTAATCGTTAAATAATCTGTAACCGGATTAGGATAAGCGTTGAAAATAAGATTGATTTCTGCTTCATTAATTCCTAAAGAAGTGCTTACTTCATAAGGTTGTTGGGTTCCTTGAGAAATACTTCCGCTTCCCGAACTTGTGGTAGTGTAAATTGTTTCTCCAATTGTAGAACTTACCATTCCTGCCGGAGAATTAACGTCAGAACCAGAAGAGACAATGGACGATTGAGCTTTCAATAGAAAGAAATTGCTCAAGACCAAGGCTAGAATAATGTACTTTTTTGTCTTCATTTTTCTAATTATTAATGGTTTAATTTGTATTTGAAAGAGAATAAATACTTTAGAATTAAGCTAATGTATTTTGTTTTTAATAGAGATTTCAAATAAAAAATATATTCTTATTTAACTATTTCTATTATGAGTTTATAGTTATTTGTTTTTTGTGATTATGAATTCAAATATATAAAAAAAAGTCCAAAACTAATGTTTAGGACTTGTAAATATTTATTTTAGATTTTTTACTTCTTCACCGGAATATTTTTCAAGATTTCTTGTAAATATTTCCAGAATTTTTGAGTGGACGAAATGCTTGCTCTTTCGTCTGGAGAGTGCGCTCCTTTAATAGTTGGTCCAAAACTTACCATTTCCATTTTTGGGTAATTTGCACCAATAATTCCGCATTCTAAACCAGCATGGCAAGCCACCACTTGAGGTTTTGCTCCAAAATCTTTTTCGTAGATTTCTGTCATTATTTTAATGATTTCGGCATCTGGTTTTGGTTTCCAACCGGGATAAGAACCTGAAAATTCTACTTCCATTCCGGCTAATTCAAAAACAGATTTTAATTGTTCTGCAACTGCCATTTTGCTAGAATCTACAGAAGAACGAGAGAGATTCATAATTTTTAATTCTCCGTTTTTCAATTCTACTCTTGCAATATTATTAGATGTTTCTACCAAATCTTCTACATCTGGAGACATTCTGTAAACACCGTTATGAGCAGATTTTAATGCTAAAATAATTTTTTTAGAATCTTCTGTGCTTAATCCTTGTTCTGTACTAGAAGTTTTTTCAAAATTAATGCTCAAATCTTTTTCGATAGAAGCAAATTCTTCTAAAATTTCAGTTTTTAAAGTTTCTAAATTTTGTAAAAATTCATCAGAATTATTTACAGAAACTATAGCGTGAGCTTCTCTAGGAATTGCATTTCTCAAACTACCTCCATCAATTGAAATCAACTGAATTCCGTTGTCAATTCCTGTATAAAGCAATCTTCCCAAGATCACATTAGAGTTACCAAAACCTTTGTGAATGTCCATCCCAGAATGTCCACCTTGTAAGCCTTTGATGTCAATTTTTATAAAATGAGACGATGTGGAATTTAAATCATAACTTGCTGAAGCTGTTACATCTATTCCTCCGGCACAACCTATATCAATTTCGTCATCTTCTTCAGTGTCCAAATTAAGAAGAATTTCTCCTGTTAGTTGCCCGGCTTTTAAACCAAGAGCTCCCGTCATGCCAGTTTCTTCATCTATGGTGAAAAGTGCTTCTATAGAAGGATGAGGAATGTCTGAACTTTCTAAAATGCTCATAATTGCTGCAACGCCCAATCCGTTATCTGCGCCCAAAGTAGTGCCTTTTGCTTTTACCCAATCTCCATCTGCATACATTTCAATTCCTTGCGTTTCGAAATCGAAATCTACATTATTGTTTTTTTGACAAACCATATCGAGGTGAGATTGTAAAACAATGGGCTGGCGATTTTCCATGCCAGAAGTAGCAGGTTTTCTGATGATTACATTGCCTACTTCGTCTTCTGTGGTTTCTAAATTGAGATTTTTACCGAAATTTTTAATGAATTCAATAACTTTTTCTTCTTTTTTGGAAGGTCTCGGAACTGCATTTAAAGCAGCGAAATTCTTCCAAATATTTTGAGGTTCTAAATGTGTAATAGACATTTTTTAAAATTTGTTCAAATTTACGATTTTGAAATTTGAATTCTGTTGAATTTGTTAAGGAATTTAATCATCATCCAACATTCATCCAAACATTCAGTATTCAAAAATTATCCTTTAGCTCTTTCCAAAAGTACCATCATCATTAAGCTTAGAACCACCAAAGTTTCTTCTTCGTCTGCAATGTGATTCAATTGGTCTAATTGAAATTTTCTACCAAAAAAAGAAGGCATTTTTCTCAATCGATAAATTTCTTTTCCATTATTATCGTGAACAATATAACTAGGATTGAGAAAATATCCTGTAAACATCCCAATAATAGGAATATCGCTTACAATTCCGTCGAAAACTTTTACCCAAGCATTTTCTTCCTGAACTTTATATTTTTGATTTTCATTATGGTCGAAAATATTATAAGTAGCCTTCCAAATAGAACGCATTCCTTTTCTAGCGATTTTTCCTAAATTTTTTCCAAAAGAATCTGTAATTGCATAACTTGCATTGAAATCTATCCACTGATTGGCTTTAATTCTGAAATTTTCTTGTGATTTGCTTTCGTTATTGAAAACCACTACATCTTCTTTCAGTTTAAACATTTTCTGGCGAACATAAGCCAAAGAATTTTCGTTACGGTCTGTAATGGTGAAATCACTTGCTAAAGTGGTAATTTTGAATTTTAAGAACAATGGATATTGTAAATTTTGCATAAATAAATTTTTCATAAAGATAATTTTAATTTTCAAATTTTCAAATTAAAGGGTACTTTTGTGATATGAATTTTCCTAGTAAAGTTTTAGAAAAAGCCGTAGAAGAAATTTCTGGTTTGCCTGGTATTGGTAAGAAATCTGCACTTAGATTGGCTTTGCATTTGCTTCGTCAGTCGCCGTCTCAAGGTGTAGCTTTGGGCAATGCAATTCAAAAATTGGTTACAGATATTAAGTACTGCCAAGAATGTCATAATTTTTCTGATGAAGAAATTTGCGAAATTTGCAACAACCCAAAAAGAAACAGCGAAATTCTTTGTATTGTAGAAGATGTGAGAGATGTAATGGCGATTGAGAATACTTCTAAATTCAACGGAAAATATTTGGTTTTGGGAGGGAAAATTTCACCAATGGAAGGAATAGGACCCAATCAACTCAATATTTCTTCTATCGAAAAAAAATTAAACGAAGGAAGTGTAAAAGAGCTTATTTTTGCGCTTTCTGCTACAATGGAAGGAGATACCACAGCTTATTATTTGTACAAAAAATTCAAAGGATTTCCGGTTACTTTTTCTAGTATTGCCAGAGGAATTGCGGTGGGAGATGAGTTGGAATATGCTGATGAAATTTCACTAGGACGTTCTATTGTAAACCGACTTCCGTATAACGAAAAATCGTAAAATTTGAGACTTTCTATCATTATTGTTAATTATAACGTTACTCATTTGCTCAGAAATTGTTTGAATTCTATTCAACAATATATTTCTAATGTAGATTATGAGGTAATTGTGATGGATAATCTCTCTCCAGACGATTCTTGGAAGGTTTTGATTGATGAATTTTCTTGGGTTAAATTTATAGAAAATACGGCAAATGAAGGTTTTGCGAAAGCAAATAATAAAGCTGTAGATTTGGCTTCGGGAGAATATATTTTACTTTTAAATCCAGATACAGCGTTTGAAGAAGATAGCATGAAAGAAATTTTGGATTTTGCAGATGCTCAATCTAATTTTGGCTGTCTTGGTGTTCGACTTCACGATTTGGAAGGGAAATTTTTGCCAGAAAGTAAGCGTTCTGTTCCGGATGTATTCAATAGTTTTGAGAAATTATTTACTCCTTTTTCATCGAAAAATAAATCGAAAAAAGGATATTATAGAAATGATATTGCAGAAAATAACATTGCGGAAGTGGATGTAATTACTGGAGCTTTTATGTTGATGAAAAAGAATTTGTACTTAGAAATTGAAGGTTTAGACGAAACGTATTTTATGTATGGCGAAGATATAGACCTTTGCTATACTTTGCTAAGGAAAGGTTATAAAAATTGGTATTTTGGAAAAAGTTCGGTGCTTCACATTAAAGGAGAAAGCACAGTGAAAGACAAAAAATATTTAGAAAATTTTTATGGAGCAATGCAAATTTTCATTCAAAAATATTATAAAAAGCAAAATCCTGTTCAGTATCAGTTTTTGAAATTAGGATTAAAAGTTCGGCATTTTATTGCAATGCTTCAGTTAAAATAAAAGCGGTTTAGAAATTTTCTAAACCGCTTTTTGTATTTTAAATAATCTAATTACTTCGTAGTAGGAAGATTAGTAGCTTTCTGAGTTGGAGCTTGTGGAGCAGAAGTAGATTTTTCGCTTTTCACAGGCGCAGTATCGTAATTTGCAGTTGGTTTTGCAGTAAGTACAACACTTAAAAAGATTAAAATAACAATAATACTAGCTAAAACCCAAGTTGCTTTCTCCATGAAATCATTGGTTCTTTGTACACCAAACTGAGCAGAAGAACCTCCAAATGTAGAAGATAAACCTCCACCTTTTGGGTTTTGTGCCATAATGATGATAACTAATAAAACTGATGCTATGATGATCAACACCATGAAAAGATTAAATATAGTGCCCATTTTTCTTTTAAATTTTGAGTGGCAAATATAAGTAATTTTAACGAATTATAAAATTTATTTTCAACAAGTTGGAAAGAATAAAAAAAGCGACAAAAATTTGTCGCCTTTATATGATTGAATTTCTAAAAATTATTTGAAATCTTCGTCTTTTGCTTGGTTTACAGAGTAAGAATTTACCTTCATCTCTATTTCTTGTCCCATCATGGTTTGTTTGATGGTGTAAGGTAGTTTTACGCCGTTTACATCTTTGTAATCTGAGAAATAAGTAGGAACTTCCATTTCCTGAGGTCCCATTTT
This sequence comes from Cloacibacterium sp., assembly GCF_047601505.1. GTDB lineage: Bacteria > Bacteroidota > Bacteroidia > Flavobacteriales > Weeksellaceae > Cloacibacterium. The sequence continues at coordinate 3,194,058 of NZ_JASGJD010000001.1, read as the reverse complement.
TTGTTTCTGAATTTCTCCTACTTTTAAGCCAGTTTTTACACTATAATAATATGTAGTGTCGGTATCTTTAATTACATAAACATCTTCTCCGTTTACTTTTTCAATTCCGATAAGTTTATAATCTGCAGATTTTCCGAAACTTAATTCTGGGAAAATTTCAGTTTTTTTAGCGAAGTTTGAAGCCATATCTGCTGGTAAATCCATTTTCTGACCTTGTGCAATCATGTAACCTTTTGTTCCGTCAAAAGCAATTTTTTGCATGCTGTTTCCTGCCATGCCCATATCCATAAAAAATTTTCCTCCTTTTCCTTGTATTTTTTTGAAAGAAAGTTCCATCCCCTGGATTTTTGCAGTAGCATCAGAATTTAAAGTATTAAATTTTGCAGCATTTTCTTTGCCTCCAATTGCAGCGATGTATTTGTCTGCGATAGAGCTTACGGTAACGTTAGCATCTACTTGTTTTGCCGTTGGTTTGCTTGTAGGATTTGCATATTTATCAAAATATTTCACAGGATAGCCTAGTTTTTCTAATCCTTCAGCGATGTCTGAAGCTTTACCTGCGATAAAAATTCTAGTTTGTTGAGGGAAAATAGTAGCGTTTACAGCTTTTGTTGCATCTGCTTCTGTTACTTGGTCTATAGATTTTAGATAATTGCTATAAAAATCTGCAGGAAGATTATTTACTTTTTGGTTAAGAGCAAATCTTGCAATGGTTTCTGGTTTTTCTAAAGACATAATGAAACTTCCTTTCATTTTAGCTTTAGCGTTTGCTAATTCTTCTGGTTTTACAGTAGAAATTCCGTTAATTTCTGTCATGAATTCTTTTACTGCCTTATCTGTAACTTCGTTTCTTACACTTGCATCAGCAGAAAATTCTGGAGAATATTTACTTGCAGATAAACTAGAGTAAGCGCCATAAGTAAAGCCGTTTTTTTCACGAAGATTCATAAAAAGTCTTGCTTCTGCACCTCCTCCCAAAATATAATTAGCAATCATACCTGGGAAATAATTAGCATCCGTCATTTTTAGCGTGTTTACATTTCCAACATTTACAATAGATTGTACAGCAGCAGGAACATCTACAACGTTTATTTCGGTAGTACTTACATTAGAAACGGGCTCTAGAGCAGCAAATTTGGTGTTAGATTTTTTCCAAGTGCTGAATGCTTTGGTAACTAAACTTTTTACTGTGCTATATTTTACGTCTCCTACAATTACCAAATAAGCATTGTCTGGAGCATAATATTTTTTGTAACTGTTTTGTACATCTGCTAAACTAATTTTTTTGATGCTTTCTTCTGTTTCAAATTCACCTCTTGCGGTATTTTTACCATAGATTAAAGCATTATTTACTCTATTTGCAATAGATTGAGCATTTTTTTCGTCTGCTTTTAAACCTTCTAAAGTTCTGTCTTTATCGTCTTGAAGTTCTTTAGCATCAAAATTAGGATTGATAATAGCATCTGCCATTAAATTTAAAACCTGAGGAAAATATTTTGAAAGAGAATTAGCGAAAGCTCCACCAGAACTAAATCTTAGACTAGCTCCCAAATAATCAACTTTTTTGTTGAAATCGTCTTTGCTAATGGTTTTGCTTCCTTTTCCTATTTGGTCTGCCATAATAGAAGTTACACCAGCAATATCGCCTTCATAAATTGGAGGTCTATCCATTGATAAATTTACACTTACTCTTGGCAATTTGTTGTTTTCTACTACCAAAACTTGCAATCCGTTTGGTAGCGTAAAGGTTTTAGGTTTTGCAATGTTAATGGTAGGAGTAGGTCCTGGTTTTGGCATTGCGTTAAGGTCTAGTTTTTGAGCTGATAACATTCCTGAAATCAAAAATGCTGCAGCGATATATGGTAATTTTTTCATTGTCTAAATTTTAAATTTTAATAAAGATTATCTTAATCCTAATTTCTGCTTACTTTTTTTCAGGGATGTAGTTTATAATTATTCTTTGGTTATTGTTGAGGTATTTGTTTGCAGCGTTTTTCAAATCTTCTTTGGTGATAGACCTGTAAATATCTATTTCTTTGTTGATAAGATTTGTATTGCCCATCAATACATTATAAGTAGCCAAAGAAGAAGCAATACCTTGAATGCTAGAATTAGAATTAACAAACTGATTTTCGAATTGATTTTGAAGTTTTTGGTAATCTTCTTGTGAAATTAATTCTGTTTGTAGTTTTTTAATTTCAGTATCTATATCAGATTGCAAAGTAGCTTTGGTAGTAGCTCCCATCGGAATTGTGAAAAATGCAAAAACGCCAGCGTCTTCCATTCCCATGTTGAAAGCTTGTACTGCTAATGCTTTTTTATCTTGGTCAACTAATTTTTTGTAAAGAACAGAAGATTTTCCGTTGCTAAGGTAAGTTGAAAGCATTTGTAGAGCGTAAGCGTCTTTTTCTTTGTTAGAAGGCGTTCTGTATGCAAAAATGTAAGCCGGAAGTTGTATGTTAGGGTCTGTAACGGTAACTTCTTTTTCCTGAGAAATAGGAGCGTCTTTAGTGAGATTTTTTGGGAAAACTTCACCTTTTGGGATGCTTCCGTAGTACTCTTCAATCCATTTTTTGGTTTGTTCTGGTTTTAAATCTCCAGCCACAACCAATGTAGCATTATTAGGAACGTAATATTTTTTATAAAAATCTAAAAACTCATCTAATTTAGCAGCATTAAGGTCTTCCATAGAACCAATTGTTGGCCAATGATAAGGATGGTTGGTAAATAAATTGTTGAGGATTGCTGTTAGAAGATTTCCATAAGGTTGGTTATCCATTCTCATTCTTTTTTCTTCTTTCACCACTTCTCTTTGTGTATCTACACCAATTTGATTAATTACTGCGTGGCGCATTCTTTCTGCTTCCATCCAAAGACCTAATTGTTCGTTGTTTGAAGGGAAAGTTTCGTAATAATATGTTCTGTCGCTAGTAGTATTGGCGTTGTTTTGTCCGCCGTTAGAAGCAACAATTTTCATCCATTCTCCTCTTTTAATATTAGGAGTTCCTTCGAAAAGTAAATGCTCGAAAAAGTGAGCAAAACCAGTTCTTCCTTTCACCTCGTCTTTAGAACCAACATGATACATGACGCCAGTGGTAATTACAGGTGCAGAGTTGTCTTGGTGCAAAATTACATGAAGACCATTCGAGAGGTCGTACTCCTCGAATTTAATTTGCTGAGCGTTCATTGTTGTGCCTAAAAAAGCAGCTACAGCAAAAGATAATAACGTTTTTTTCATTGATAATGATTTTTGTTAAAATTAGTAATAAAATGTGGAATATCGTTACACAAAAAGTTTTAAAATCTTTGTTCAATGTATTTTTAATTAATACCCTAAAAAGTCATCGTTTTTATTTATTTTTGAGGCTTAAATTTTTTTTGCAGAAATGGATTATTTGAAAGGATTAAACGAACCTCAGTACGAAGCAGTTACCACTTTACAAGGACCTTTGATGGTTTTAGCAGGCGCAGGTTCTGGCAAAACACGTGTTCTTACCATGAGAATTGCACACCTTATTACCAATGGTGTAGATCCTTTTAATATTTTGGCGCTTACTTTTACTAACAAAGCTGCCAAAGAAATGAAAGAGCGTATCGCAAAATTGGTAGGAGACAGCAATGCCAGAAGTCTTTGGATGGGAACTTTTCACTCGGTGTTTGCAAGGATTCTTAGAAGCGAAGCAGAATTATTAGGCTATCCTTCTAATTTCACAATTTATGATACTCAAGATGCGCTGAATGTTCTTAAAAAAGTTCTGAAAGACTTACATATAGATTCAGATTTATACAAACCGAAAAAAGTTCAATCTAGAATTTCGGCGTATAAAAATAACCTCATTACCGTTAATGCTTACTACAAAAATCCAGAAATAATGGAAGCTGATGAACGTGCCAACATGAAACACATGGGGCAAATTTATCAAAAATATGTAGAGCAATGTTACAAAAATGGCGCAATGGATTTTGATGACTTGTTATTGAAAACCAATGAGTTGTTAACTAGATTTCCTGCGGTTTTAGCCAAGTATCAGGATAGATTTAGGTATATTTTGGTAGATGAGTACCAAGATACCAATCATTCTCAGTATTTAATTGTAAAAGCACTTTCTTCTAAGTTCGAAAACATTTGTGTGGTAGGAGACGATGCGCAGTCTATTTACTCTTTCCGTGGTGCTAATATCTATAACATTTTGAATTTCAAAAAAGATTATCCGGATGCCAAAACAGTTTCTTTGGAACAAAATTATCGTTCTACTCAGAATATTGTAAATGCGGCAAATGTGGTAATTTCTAAAAATAAAGAACAATTCAAAAAAAATGTTTTCAGTGATAATGAAGTGGGCGAAAAAATAAAAATTTTCCGTGCGCTTTCAGATGCAGACGAAGCCAATTTTGTGGCAAGCAATATCTGGGAATTGCACAATTCTCAACAAAAAAGATTTACAGATTTTGCCATTTTATATAGAACCAACTCACAAACCAGAGCTTTCGAAGATGCTTTGAGACGTAAAAATATTCCGTACAGAGTTTATGGCGGTTTAAGTTTCTACCAAAGGAAAGAAATTAAAGATTTGGTAGCGTATCTAAGACTTTTGGTGAATGAAAACGACAGTGAAGCATTAATGAGAATCATTAATTATCCGGCTCGTTCTATTGGCGAAACTACTCAAAATAAATTGATTGTTTTTGCAGATTCTCAAAATGTAAGAATTGTAGATGTTTTGAATAATCTTGGGCAATATGCACCACAATTGGGTTTAAATAATGGTGTTATCGCTAAATTGGCAGATTTTTGGAGCATGATTAAAGCTTTTCAAGTTTTATTAAAAACCGAAAATGCTTACACCGTTGCCATGGAAGTTGCCCAAAGAAGTGGTTTGATTAAATTTTTGAAAGACGACCAAACGCCAGAAGGAATTTCTAGAGTCGAAAACGTACAAGAACTCATGAATTCTATGCAAGGTTTCATAGACGAGCAAAAACAATTGGAAGATGGCGACCCAAGTTTGTCTAATTTCTTAGAAAATATTGCACTTTCTACAGACCAAGACAAAAAATCTGAAACAGAAGACCAAGTTTCTTTAATGACGATTCACTTGTCCAAAGGTTTAGAATTTCCTGTGGTACATTTGGTAGGTTTAGAAGAAAATCTTTTCCCGAGTTTTATGAGTTCTTCCACACGCGAAGAATTAGAAGAAGAGCGAAGATTATTCTACGTAGCATTAACCAGAGCCGAAAAACAAGTGTTTTTCTCTTATGCTATTTCCAGATTTCAATGGGGAAAAATTACCGATGCCGAACCATCCAGATTTTTAAGCGAGATAGATTCGGAGTTTTTAGAATTTGTAAATCCTGCAGTTACAGAGAAAAAAGTGTATAAAAGGTCTGGCTTAACTTCCGATATTTTTGGAGATTTCTCCGAACCTAAATTTGTAAAAAAAGAACCGAAGAAAACGTTCAATTCTCCTGAATCTACTATTCAAACTAAGAATTTAAAACCAGTAGCTTCTGCAAAAATCATCAATCCGAGTGGAGGTTCTTCTCAAGATATTGAAGTAGGAGACAGAGTTCGTCACGATAGATTTGGCGTTGGTGAAGTGATTTTCTTAGACGGAACAGACCCAGATAACATTAAAGCAAAAGTGAAATTTGCCACAGAAGGAGAAAAAAATCTAATTCTGAAATTTGCAAAACTGACGAAATTATAAACTGAAAACGTGTCTAAAAGCACGTTTTTTTTAATATATTTTATTTACTATGAAAAAGTTTTTTGCCTTTTTATTTTTATTGTTTATTTCGGTGCAAATTTCTGCGCAAAATAAAGATTATCAAACTATTACTAATATTCATTATTATGATGAAACTACCAATAAGTCTGATGTTTACATTAATGAACGTTGCGTTCTAGATGTTTATATTCCGAAAAATGTAAAGAATTTTTCTACTGTAATTTGGTTTCACGGTGGCGGATTAACTGGAGGAAACAAAGAAATTCCGAAATATTTACAAGAAAAAGGAATTGCAATAATTGGTGTTAATTACAGACTGTCTCCAAAAGTTAATGCTGCAAAAGCAATAGATGATGCTGCGGCAGCTACAGCTTGGGTTTTCAAGAATATTAAAAACTATGGAGGCAACGAAAATTTAATTTTTATTTCGGGACATTCGGCTGGTGGTTATTTGGCGAGTATGGTGGCGCTCAATAAAGATTATTTGGCAAAATATAATATCGATGCTAATCAATTGGCGGGAATTATTCCCTTCAGCGGACATGCTATTACGCATTTTACCATCAGAAAAGAAAAAGGTTTCCCAGAGTATAAACCACTTATTGATGAATTTGCGCCAATCTATTTTGTAAGAGCAGACGCTCCGCCAATGTTACTGATTACTGGTGATAGAGATTTAGAATTATTTGGGAGATACGAAGAAAATGCATACATGCTCAGAATGATGAAATTAGCGGGACATAAACAAACTACTTTGTACGAATTACAAGGTTTCGACCATGGCGGAATGGCAGAACCCGCTTTTCCGTTGCTTTTAAAAGAAGTGAAAAGAATAGAGAAATTAAAAGAAATAAAAAATAATTAATCTAAATTTTCCTTAAAATTTCATATTTTTACAAAAAACATCTTCAATAATGAAAAAAATATCAACTTTTGTTCTGTTTTTGTTAGCAATTGTAGCATTTGCACAAACATATACTATTTCTTTAAATCTTAAAAAAGGAGAAACTTATTCTACACTTACAGACATCAAAATGGATATTTTGCAAAAAGTGATGGGACAAGAAATGCCTATGAAAATGAACATGTTGCTTGGTGTGTCTTTCAAAGTAGCAGATTTTCAAAAAGAAGTTTACGATTTAGATGCTAAATACAGTTATCTTGGCACAAGTGTTTCTATGATGGGACAAAATTATGTAATGGCTTCGGATGGAGATATTGCTACAGAAGCTAATAAATTAATGAGTGCGATGGTAAATGTTCCTTTTAAAATGAAAGTGAAATCTAATGGCGATGTTTTAGATGTTATTGGTTACGAAAAAGTTATAGAAGCAATGAAAAGTGCAATGCCAGATTCTCCGTCTGCTAAAGAATTTGAAAAATCTTATACCAAAGAACAAATTTTACAGAATTTTAAATCTACTTTCTTTGCAATTCCGCAAAAACCCGTAAAAGTTGGAGATACTTGGAAAGCCGTATTTACAAGTAAAAATAATGAAATTGACCTTTCTAACAATATGCTTTGTAAATTAGAATCTGTAGATGATGAAGGATATAAAATTTCTTTCACAGGAGATTTACTTGCAAAAGAAGGGGCAACCATAGAAAAGGAAGGAATGAAAATGGTGGTGAGTAAAATGGATGGTAAAATGAGCGGAACGCTTCTTTTAGATAAAAAATCTTCTTGGGTGAAATCTAGTGATAATTTAGGAAATCTAAATATGGAAATTGAAGCTGATATGAACGGAACGAAAATGCCTATGGAAAGCAAAATTGATATGGTTTATAAAACGACCAACGAAGCTGTTCCAAAAAAAAAAATTTTATAAAAATAGTCAATTAATATGATAACTCCAAACCAGGCACATCAACAAAAAATAATAAATTTAAAACAATGGAAAAATTAATCAATCGTAACAGAATTAATTCTGTTACGATTTAACTATATTTGAATTATTAACGAGTCAACCTTTTTTAGGACAACTCAAAAATTTTCAGTCTTCCGACTTCCAATTTTTTAGTATCTGTAATATTCTGGTTTGAAAGGTCCTTCTACTTCTACGCCAATGTATTTAGCTTGTTCAGAAGAAAGAGTTTCTAGTTCTACACCAATTTTTTTAAGGTGAAGAGCAGCTACTTTTTCGTCTAATTTTTTAGGAAGCATATACACTTTGTTTTCGTAAGCTTCAGAATTAGTCCAAAGTTCTATTTGAGCCAAAGTTTGGTTAGAGAAAGAGTTAGACATTACAAAACTTGGGTGACCCGTTGCACAACCTAAGTTTACCAATCTACCTTCAGCCAAAACAATAATATCGTTTCCTTCAATGTTGTAAATATCAACTTGAGGTTTTACTTCAGTTTTTGTATGACCGTAGTTTCCGTTTAACCAAGCCATATCGATTTCGTTATCGAAGTGACCAATGTTACAAACGATAGTTTTATCTTTCATTTTTTTGAAATGCTCAGCTCTCACAATGTTGAAGTTACCAGTAGTGGTAATAATGATGTCTGCATTTTCGATTACAGTATCTAGTTTTTTTACTTCGTAACCTTCCATAGCAGCTTGAAGTGCGCAAATTGGGTCGATTTCTGTAACGGTAACAATAGAACCAGCACCCCTAAAAGAAGCAGCAGTACCTTTACCTACATCTCCGTAACCACAAACTACCACTCTTTTACCAGCCAACATTACGTCTGTAGCTCTTCTAATTGCATCAACAGCAGATTCTCTACAACCGTATTTGTTATCAAATTTAGATTTAGTAACAGAATCGTTTACGTTAATTGCAGGCATTACCAAAGTTCCGTTTGCCATTCTTTCGTATAATCTGTGTACACCAGTTGTAGTTTCTTCAGAAAGACCTTTGATAGCTTTTGTTAATTCTGGGAATTTGTCAAAAACCATATTGGTAAGGTCTCCACCATCATCCAAAATCATGTTTAATGGTTTTCTATCTTCTCCGAAGAAAATAGTTTGTTCGATACACCAATCAAACTCTTCAGCATTCATTCCTTTCCAAGCGTAAACTGGGATTCCTGCAGCAGCAATAGCAGCAGCAGCGTGATCTTGAGTAGAGAAAATATTACAAGAAGACCAAGTAACATCTGCACCTAGAGCTACTAAAGTTTCGATAAGAACAGCAGTTTGAATTGTCATGTGAAGACAACCAGCAATTCTAGCTCCTTTTAATGGTTGGGAAGGTCCAAATTCTTCTCTAATTGCCATTAATCCAGGCATTTCTGCTTCAGCAAGCATAATTTCTTTACGTCCCCATTCTGCTAGGGAAATGTCCTTAACTTTATAAGGAATGTATTGAGTTTTAGTTTCCATTAAATTAAAATTATATGAGTTATTTTATGTTTTTTTTAGAAAAAAATCCAAAAAACTTTTGCAAATTTACAATCTAATTTCTTATTGACAAAATATGCCATTTTACAAGGATTATTCTGATGAAAATGCTACCATTCTTTATTGGAAATACAGCGAAGAAGATCATTTTGAAATAGATGAATTGATAGAACCAGAAAATCTGGAAAAAGCTAAAGATTATCATCCTAAAAAATTGATTGAACATCTAATGGTAAGGAAATTATTAAAAATGGTGCTTCCAGACCGAAGAATTCTTTACAAAACGGCTGGCGAACCTTATCTTTGGCCACCTGCAGCGCAAATTTCTATTACGCATTCTTTTCCGTTTGCTGCTCTTGCTATTTCCGAAAATAGAATAGGAATAGATTTAGAAAAAGCGAATGATAAAATTTTGAGAATTAAGCAAAAATTTCTTCATCCAAATGAAATAAAATGGACTGAAAATAAAGAAAACGAGGTAGAGCTACTTACCATTATTTGGGTAATTAAAGAAAGTTTGTATAAGGTTCACCTTTCTAAATATTGGTCTCTGAAAGATTATTACGAGGTTTCTCCTTTTGATGTGAATAACTTAGGCGAAGTAAAGTGCAGAGTTTTTGATGATTTTTTTAGTCACGAATTTACAGCCAGAGTAAGCAAAGTAGAAGATTTTTATTTTGCCATTGTAGAAGAAAAGAGAGATTTTGCGGAAGATTAATTTATTATTTTTTTTGCAATTTTTCTTTGTTCTCTTGCTTCGTTGTAAATAAGTTCTAGCAACTCTTTTATATTTTTGAGTTCGGTAAGATGGCTAATTACTTTTGGGTCTCTTCTGTCTAAAAACTCTTCTTCTTTTATTTCTTTTTTCCTTTTTTCTAGAAGTTCATCTACTAAATCTTCGGTAATAAAAGTGGTTTTTTCTGTATTTTTTTCTATTTTTTCGTTTTCTAAAATAGATTTTGCAGCAATTAATTCGGCGTTGATTTTGTTTTTCCAACCAGCGAAATCTATGGCTTCGTAGGTTTCATCTTTTTGCGCATACTGAGAAAGAGACGCAACATAAGCCGTAAAAAGGTGAGAAGTGGTAGTAAAAAGGTGTATGTTTTCTAAGTTTTTTTGCTGATCCTTAGGGTCTGATAACATTTTTTGAAAATTATCTGATAGGTTTGCCAAAGAAATAATGGCATTTTTTCGGCTCATTTTATAATCTTGCAACGAAATGTTTTTCAAACTGATAGAATCTACTATAGTGTTGAAATATTTACGGTTATCATTAAGGTATTTTAAGATTAAATTTTTATTTTTTTGATGTTCCCAAACAGGTAAAACCAAATAAGAAACCAAGAATACAATAACACCAGCAATTGCCGTATCTTTTAATCTTTCGGATAAAATATCCATAAAATTACCAGGTTTCACAAAGTTGAAAATTAGGAAAATATAAATGGTCATAAAAACCACTGCCCAAGCATATTTGTCTTTTAAAAAACTAAATGTAAGGGTAAGAGAAACCAAGAAGATAATGAGTAATGCAATTGGATTTGATATAAAATGAATGATTAAAAATCCTATAACTCCACCTCCTAAAGTACCATAAATTCTAAGAATATTTCTACGTTTTGTGATGCTATAAGCGGGTTTCATTATTGCTAAAATGGTAATGAGAATCCAGTACACTTTATTAATTCCCAAAATGCTAATTTTGGAAAGAGCATAGCCAATAAGCATGGCAACGGTAATTCTGATGGCGTGTCTAAAGTGGTTAGATTTTAATGAAAAGTTGTTAATAAAAACTTTATGATTAAGTTTTTCGTCTTTGGTTACAAATTTTTCTAAGTCTAATCCTGTAGAAAGACTTTTTACCAATTTAATATCTTGAGCTCTAATTTTATAAATGGTTTGTATTTCTTCTGAAATTTCTGTAATTCTGAGCAATATTTGTCTCAAAATCATAAAATTTTCTAAGGTTTCTGCATTCATTTCTTTGTTTCGGAGTTCGAAGAAATCTTCGTGCAGTTGATGTAATTCATCACTAATATTGATGATGGGAGAGGTTTTTAATCTACCTTGAATAGAAATTCCAATGTTGACGAGTTCGTTTGAAAGTTTGTTGAGGTAAACGTTTATTTTTTCTAAAATTTCTTTGTCTCCAAAAGATTGTTGCAACTTTTTATAATCGCTGGTAGAAAGGATAAGCATCTCGTGAAGATCAAAACTATTAAGAAAAAGCTGCATCAATAATCTACTGGTAGATGTAGATTCTTTTACCATTTGTCTGGTTTTGAAGACTACTTCTCTTGTGGCTTCTTGATGTTCTTTAATTCTTACTTCTAACCCGAAAATTTGTTTGTAAACGCCTTCAAAATCTGGATTTTTTAGGTAAAACTGAGATTTTAATCTTAAATATTTTCCTAGTTCTATATAGTTTTCTCCAATCATTTGTTCTGCCAATTTATAAGGCTTGAGAACGGTAACCAGTAAAAAAACAATAAAAAACCAAGCGGCTCCCATGCTAAAGATTAATGCATTTCTTATTGCGCTGTGGCTACCAGGCGCTCCATCTATAAAAATTGCAAAGACAATTAGAGTAAGAGAACCTACAACGTCTAGTCTTTTACCATAAATGCCTAGCATGGTGAAAAATATCCCAAAAATGATGATTTCTAGGAATATAAGAACTGGAAAATCTTTAAGTAAACCAGCAATTAAGCCTATAAAAAAATAGAAAAATAATGCTAAAATAAGTGAATTACGCCTTCTGTAGAAAGGTCCAGTCATATCTGTAAGTGCCAGAAAAATTGTACCCAAAGGGAACAAGAAAAATTGTTTCAGAACTCCTAAATATGCCAAAATAATACTAGGAATTACTACTGCTAAGGCAATTCTAATCCCAGAATGGATGTATTGGCTGGTAACAAATTTCTTAAGTTCTGAGGTATAATTCATATTGCAAAGTTATGCATAAGGATTGTAATTAAAAAAACCACTGAAAGAAAATCAGTGGTTTGAAATATTATTTTAAGAAAATTATTCTTCTACTATTTCTGCATCTGGTGCATTTTTCTTAACAGATTCTATTCCGTTTTCTCTGGCTGCAGTAGATTCGTATAGTTCGCTAGTTCCTATTACTTGTCCGTTTGTAGCTTTTAGATTAAACATTGGTTTGCCATTAGTAGATTCTTTTCTTTCGTATCTGGCATCTTCTGGTGCGTTTTTCTTTACAGATTCTATACCATTTTGGCAAGCAGCTTTGGTAGTGTAAACTTCACTTGTTAAAATTACTTGTCCGTTTCCAGCCTTTAAATCAAATTTAATGCCTGTAGCAGTGGTTTTGATGACGAATTTTCCCATTTTGTTGATTATTTATGTGTTAATCAAATATATAGAAAAGTTTTTAATAATCATCATTATTGTAAGATTCTTCGCCAATATTCCAAGTAAGACCAAATCTTAAGGTGTTGTCTAGCGCTGAATTTACTTTAGAAGTATTAATTAAATAAGATAAATCTAATCCAAAAGATTGATAATTAAGCCCCAAACCAACCGTTGCAAATTGGCGACCACCTTGCTGCGGACTCTCATGGAAATAACCTGTTCTAATAGCGAATGCATTGTCATAAGAATATTCTAACGAACCACTAAACATGAGGCTTTTTTCGTTTTTAAAAGATTTTCCAATGCCTGAAATTACTCCTACGTTTGGTACTATGCCACTTTCATCAGGCCCAGGAACAAGAAGTTTAGAAACTTCTGCGGTAAAACCAACTTTGTTGGCATCATCTAAAAATAAATCATAACCAGCACCAACTCTCATAGAAGTAGGAAGGTAAGAACGAGATTCTTCGTCTCCAGTATAATCTAATCTTGGTCCTAAATTTTGTACTGCCCAACCTGCTCTTACTCTTCCTTCATAATCTCCGAAACTCTGGTGTTTTGGTGTTTGTAAAAATCCCGAAACATCTACAGCAAAAGAATTGGCAGGTTTTAAAGTAGATTCAGATGCAAAACTGCCAAAGTCTGATCTTATAAATCTTCCTGTCACAGCCATAGAGTAGGAGTCTGAAAGTTTTAGTGCATAAGAAACATCCAATGAAAATTCATTTGGAGTTATGGTTCCGTTGTCGTATGGAAGACCTGCTCTTAATTCTGTAAGTTGTACTTGTCCCATATTAAAATAATATAAACTTACTCCTAAAGAAGAACGGCCTTCTTCTCCTAAAGCTGTGTTAAAAGCTCCGTACAAAAGAAAAACATCGTTGGTTAATTTACTCATGTATGGAGTATAGTTTACGGCTACAGAAGACGTATTTCTGCTAAAAGGGTATTTAGAAGCGTTCCAAAATTGCGAAAAAGCATCTGCTGAAGTAGCTACACCTTGGTCTCCCAAACCACCAGATCTTGCGTCTGGAGATATTCTTAGAAATGGAGCTCCTGTTAGCACGGGTCTTATATCTCCTACCTGTGCATAACTTAAAATTCCTAATCCTAAACTTAAACCAAGGGCTAACTTTTTAGTTACATTCATGTTATTGTTTATTATTGTATTATTTCAAAATTACTAATTTTTCTACCAGAGAAGCTGTGCCTTTGCATTTTTCCTGGTTTTGACTTTTTACAAGAACTTTATAAATATAAGTTCCTTTTCCAACTGGTGAACCAAAATCGTCGTTTCCGTCCCATTCTATTGCGGTTCTGCTGGTTCTGTATCCTTCTAAAAATGGGTCAGAAGTAATACTTGTGCTAATAGTTCTTACCAATTTACCTGTAATGGTAAATATTTGAACATTTACATCTAAAATATCATCACAATTGTGTTCGAATTGGATAAATGTTTTATTGGTAAAAGGATTGGGCCAATTTAGTAATTTTTTAATTACCAGATTTTCGGCATTTGGGTCTTTTACTATAAAGTTTAACGTTTGAGTTGTCGAATTATTATTGATGTCCCAAACTTTAAATGTTAATTGGTGTTCACCTGCAGCTAAATTCTGGAATGGATACAGCACAGAGCCCTTTTGATAATCTAAAAACGACGAATTAATACATCCATTTCCCGAACCAGGAGAGTAGAAATCATTCAAAACAGTTGTGTTTACTACTTCGCCGTCAAGAATTACAGTAATGTCGTGCCCAATTCCCGAACCAGTAGAATTGATGCCGGTGTTATCGGTAACGCAAGCCAATAAATTCGGGTTTGTATTGGCAATTCCTCCATCTACAAAGTTGGTATTGTTAAGATAAAGTTGAACTTTTGGAGCTTCATTATCGTTAATTCCATTAGGGTTAATATCTCCTATTTTTTGAGTTTTATTATTGAAAACATCAAATACATTATTATCTGCATACGCTAAAATTCTTCCGTTTCCAACAGTGTAATTAATATCTTTTGGCATATAAAATTCTACTGTAAAAGTGCCATTGGTAACTGTTCCAGAAGATTTTACAATTGGGCTGCCTTCTTCTGTGTAGCTTAAAACGGGAGTAAGGTTTCCGTCATTGTTTAATGTTTTCTTGTTAAGTCTTTTATCAAAAATGTTAATTACTACTTTTCCATTAAATGTATTGTCTACAGTACCACCAGAATTATTGACATGACCCGTAATTTTTACAAAATCTAAAGCTCTTAATTGTCCGCTAACAGGAGATTCAATATTATCAATAACTACTAAATTTTTTGGTCTGCTGAGTTTTAAAGCAGGGTCTCCTAATAAATTTACTTTTAGGTGATTAGAATCTGTTCCGTATTCTCTTTTTGCTGCTAAAAATGCATCTCCAATAGGTAGGAAATCATTATTGTAAAGTTTAAATAAATTGGTAGTGAAAGTGTTAGAAAATAATCTTCCGTACACTGTTGCAATGGCTCTACTAGAAGTAATCATTGCATTAGCTCCTCCTTGAGATAATTTTATCATTTGCTCTCCAGCAGAAGTGGTATTATGGTCGTCCCAAAGAGCAAATTCGCAAGTAATTGTACTTACAAAAGGAAATCTAACATAAGCATTGTTAAAGTTATTGAAAGCTATAATTTCTTGCAATGTAAGAACTCTTTCTTGCGCCCAACCGCTAATTCCTCCATGCCCGAAATAAGAAAGATATAAACTATTGCTCATTGCATTAGTGATGCCTTGGTTTACTTGAGTAAATCTTTGTCCGCCTGCTGTACTTTGTGCAGGAAAAGCATCTAAGTATAATTTTTTGATGTTGTATTCTGGTTTGTCTGTGCTTCCTTCAAAATTATTTGCTATAACAAGATTTATTACATCATGAAAAGCACCTCTCATATAAGGATTTGTGCTGGTATCAACTTTACTATCGTTGTCATCATCTGCTACAAAATTCATTTTCATTCTCCAATCTCCAAAAGGAGTTGCTTGTCCAGAATTTGCATTATAGTAAGAAAGGGTTTTATCTACTAATACTTTAGCTTCTTGGGTGCTTTGTGCAGGTAATCTTCCTACGGGTAAATTTGGGAAAATTGCATAAACGTAAGACGAATTCTGTGGAGCCGTCATTGTTATATAATCATCAGAAACGAAGGAAGCTTCAAAATTTTCGCTAAAATCACTTTCATAGCTTGGGATGTTATTGGTGTTAGTAGTTGTCTTGTTTCTGAAATCAAAAGTGGTATCTCCTAATATCAAAACATATTTCAGTGTTCCTGTAGGTGTGTTAAGTTTAGTTACAAAATCTCTAAGAGCTGTTAAATCTTGTCCTCCAGAGCTGTATTCGTTGTACACTTTTCTTACATCTACTACTTCTGCCTTGTAATTTTTATTATTTCTGTAATAATTTGCAATTCTTTCTGCTTGCGAGCTGAAATCTTTTGTTGTAAGGATTAAATAATCAATGTTTTGCAACGATGCTAAGTCTTGATTTTCTGTTTTTTCTACAAAATTTGGTTCGTATGCAGCATCACTTTTAAAGGCAACAAATTCGTTGTTGAAATAATTGCTATCTGCCATATATCCGAAACTAAATTGGCTTCCAGATGCTTTATTGGTAACTTTTTTGGCATTTGTAATGTCTGAAACGTTCCAGATTTGCTCTAATCCGGTTGTGTTATCCATCGTAAAACCATAATTAGAACCTGTTCCTTCAAAGATATCATAAGCTCTAAAATTCATTTGAGAATTATTGAACTTAAGGTCTTGCTTATACTGAACTTCTACATAATCCAAATTGTAAGTAACCAAAGGATTGCTTCCTGTTGGCGAAAAATCGAATTTTAAACTGTTTCCAGCAATGTTTTGTACATCTGTTTGCAGAGCTATTTCTCTTATTTTTGTATCTAAAGTATTGGTTACGGTATAATTTCCGAGGTTTTGTCCGTTTAGATTATATGCAATTTTGTCGTTATTCGCATTTTGAACATATACCGAAATTTTTAATTTTAATTCATCTGTTGCTAAGATAGGTGTATTAGTAGTAAATGTTACAGATTTATCTGTGTTGAAAGGTTCTCCTACCCAAAGTCTTCCAATGTTTAGAAAGTTTTTTTTTTCTTCGTTTAAGAACTGATAATCGTCGTATCTTGTGAAGATGTCAGCACTATTACTTGGTAAATCTACATCAGAAGTTGCTACTCTTTTTCCTGCACCTTTATCAAAATTAATAAAATAATAAGCGTAATCTTCATAAATATTTACGTAATTCTGACTGATATGAGAAATTCTGGTGTCTTGCCTCTTGTTTCCATTGCCATTATAATTGTCAAAAAGATTATAACCATTTGGACCTTGAGCGTAGAAAAGAGCATAATCTCCATCATCCCATTTCCCGTCGTCTTCTCCCACTACTTGTATGGCGTTTTCTTGAAGCGCCGCATATCTGAAATCTTGGTTATATTCAGGTAACATTAAACCTCCGTTTCCATAAATTCTGAAATTTTTAGGGTTTATATTTGACGGGTTAATTCCGTTGTCTCTTAAAAATTTGGTTGTAATTTTGAAAACCCCCGATTTACTCACTTTAATTTTATAGAAAGTTCCCGATTTTAGAGGATTTTCGGTGTCTCCAATAGAAGTGCTGGTTGCAGATGCTCTTTTTGTAGAAGTAGTTTTCTTTGCAATGTCGAATGAAACAAGTCTATAAACAGCTTTAGAATCTTTTTTAAATGCTGATACAACAATATTACTTAAGAATAAATCTTCTACAGGTTGATTAGAAGTATTAATTTCTGCTATCTCTTTTTCTGGAATATAGTCTGAATTCAATTCAAATAAATCTTTCGAATTCACTTTCTCCCAAACAAGATTTTTTATTTCGAGTTGCCTAAATTCTTTGTCTTTTTGTGTAAATGTATAAAACGGACTGCCATTGATTATAGAATAATTACCATTTTTAAAAAAAGGCAGATTCTTTTGGTAGGTGCCGTAATCAAAAACTTTATTGTTATCCCATTCAATTATAGTCTTTTGCGAAAAAACATTAATGAAACAAAAAATAAATAAAATAAAAAGTCTATGTGTTTTCATAATTTGTATTGAGCTACAAAATAAACGAAAAAAATAAAATTTTCATATTAAACAATAAAATTTATTCTACAGCGTTAAGAAAATCATAAAAAGTTAATAATAGAATTTTGTTAGGTAAAATAAATTATTTTTCTTTGTAGCTTGAAATTATTTTAATTAATTATGAAAAAACTAAAGTTTATCTCATTACTTTCTTTAGCAGTCGCTCTTATTTTAATAAGTTGTGGAGGAAATGGAGGTAAGGTTAAAAGTGGAGGCGGGTCCAAAAACAAACTTGGCATGAATGGATGGAAAACTAACGACCCGAAAGGTTGGTTTTTCACCGGGAAGCAACAAAAACCAAAAGGTTGGCCAAATATGGTTTATGTAGAAGGAGGTACTTTTACAATGGGATTGGTAAAGGATGATGTAATGCACGATTGGAATAACACACCTAGAAGAATGCAGGTGAGTTCTTTCTTTATTGGTGAAGCAGAAATTACTAATGCAGATTACCGTTCTTATGTAACTTGGTTAAAATTTGTATTCCCACCATCAGACCCTAGTTATAAAAATATTTATAACGGTGCTTTACCAGATACTTTAGTTTGGAATAATAAATTATCTAGAAACGATTATGCTGAGACATATTTCCGTTCGCCAGAGTATGATTATTATCCTGTAGTAGGTGTTTCTTGGCAACAAGCATCAAGATATTGCGATTGGCTTACAGACAGAGCTAATGAGTCTGAATTAATGAAACAAGGGGTAATTAATAAAGATTATTATGCAAATGATACCAATAACCAAGGTGCAAATGCATTTAATTTAGATAAATATAAAGCAAACGACCCAGAGCTAGAAAGCTACGTAAATAAACAAAGATTACAACAAAAATCTGGTATCAGAACTTCTAATGCCAGAATACAAGCAGCAAACAGAAATGCAACTGCTGGTTTAGTTACCAAATTCCGTCTTCCTACAGAAGTAGAATGGGAATATGCAGCTCTTGGTGTTCAAAAAAATAGAAATTACAATGCTATTTTAGGCAAAGATCCTGAAATTGAAAAATTAAGAGGCAAAAAAGGAAGCCAAAAAGGAATGTACCTAGAAAACTTCAAACAAGGTAGAGGAGATTATTCTGGAGTTGGCGGTTGGAATAACGATGGTTCTCCTACAACTGCTGATGTTAGAAAATATCCGTCTAACGATTTAGGAATATATGGTATGTATGGCAATGTAGCTGAATGGACTGCAGATGTTTACAGACCACTTATTGATGATGAAGCTAGTGATTTCAATTATTATAGAGGTAATATGCCACAACAAACTGCTAGAAATGCAGATGGAACTTACAAAAAAGTGGATGCTAAAGATATGAAATTTGATAGATTAGCAGACGGAAGAGAAGTTTATAAGAGATTACCAGGAAGCTACGACAGAAATACAGTAGCAGACCAAAGAAATTACAGAGATGGTGATTTTATGTCTTCATTAGAAGCCGGTTATGGTAAAGAAGCAGATAGTGCGGCTACTGATTATAGCATTTATAACTCTCCAAAAAGCCAATTTATTGTAGATGAAAAAGGAAGAGTTATTTTACAGAAAGATAACAAAAATAGAACTACTAGAGTTTCTAATACAGTAAGAGTAGTAAAAGGTGGTTCTTGGTTGGATACTTCATATTGGTTAGACCCAGGACAAAGAAGATACAGAGACGAGTCTAAATCTTTTGGTTGGGTAGGTTTCCGTGTAGCTCAAGATGCTAAAGACGGAGGAACCAAAAGAACAAAAAGATAATTAATTTTGTAAATATTTCACAATCCTTTCCTTTTTTGGAAAGGATTTTTTTATTTTTGAATTATGAATATTATTGATTTTTATAAACTTTATTTAAACTCAAATAAAGTAACAATAGATAGCCGAAAAATAGAAGAAAACGATATTTTCTTTGCTTTTTCAGGAGAAAATTTTAACGCAGCAACTCTCGCCGAAGATGCCATACAAAAAGGTGCTTTGGCAGTAATTGTAGAAGATAAAAATTTTGAAAATACTGCTAAAAATATTTTTTATGTAGAATCTACTTTGGTATTTCTACAAGAATTGGCAAAATATCATAGAGATCAGCTTAATATTCCTATTATTGCACTTACAGGAAGCAATGGTAAAACTACCACAAAAGAGCTCATACACGCAGTACTTTCGCAGAAATTTAATGTGCAATACACCTTTGGTAATCTTAATAATCATATTGGCGTTCCGCTTACCATACTTTCGATAAAACCAGAACACGAAATGGCTGTTGTAGAAATGGGTGCTAATCATCAAAAAGAAATAGAATTGCTTTGTTCTATCGCAAAACCTAATTTTGGGTACATTACTAATTTTGGCAAGGCTCATCTTGAAGGTTTTGGCGGAGTAGAAGGCGTTATAAAAGGAAAATCTGAATTATACGATTATTTAAAATCTCACGACCAATTTATTCTCATTAACGAAAATGATAAAATTCAAGTAGAAAAAACCGAAGGTTATGATTTGATAATTCCTTTTGGTAGAAGAGATTCTGAGTTTTATTTTGAGAAAATTGTAGAAAACAATTGCGTAGGATTGCTTTACAAAGAAGTAGAAGCTCTTTCTAATCTTACCGGTGAGTATAATTTTACCAATTTATGTGCTGCAGCTAGTTTAGGCTTATATTTTGGTTTAGAATTTTCTTTAATTAAAAAAGCAATTGAAGAATATACACCTACCAATATGCGTTCTCAAATTGTAAAAAAAGGAGATAAAACTTTGGTTTTAGATACTTACAATGCCAACCCAAGTTCTATGAAGGTTTCTTTAGAAAATTTCAACCAATTTGCGGGTTCTAAAACTATTATTATTGGAGATATGCTAGAATTGGGAGAAGAAAGTGCGGCAGAACATTCTCAAATTTTAAATTTAGCTCAATCTTTAAATTTCGACCAAATAATTACTGTTGGTCCTAATTTTAAAAATGCCGAAGCGGATGTTACTTCTTTTCTTACAACAGATGATTTAATAGAATTTCTTAAAGAAAACAATTTAGATTCTCAGAATATTTTATTGAAAGCTTCGCGAGGTATTGCACTAGAAAAAGCTTTAGAATTTATAAAATAGTAGAATATCAATTTACAAAAGTCTTCGACTACGCTCAGACTGACAATTAAGGATTCGATTTGTCACACTGAGCGTAGTCGAAGTGTT
Organism: Cloacibacterium sp.; assembly: GCF_047601505.1. Taxonomy (GTDB): domain Bacteria; phylum Bacteroidota; class Bacteroidia; order Flavobacteriales; family Weeksellaceae; genus Cloacibacterium. The sequence continues at coordinate 3,173,302 of NZ_JASGJD010000001.1, read as the reverse complement.
TTTATATAGATAAAGATTCTTCCAGAATAAGTTTTATATTATTGAAGGTATTTGGAAAGACCTTCTCTCTAATTTCTTCAGCGTTAATCCATTCTACTTTTGTAATTCCTTCTTCAATTTGAGGTTTAGGAATTTCGTTTCCAATATATTGCATTTTAAACCAGTGCGTTCCTTTCAGAATTTTTACTTCTTTTCCGTCTCTTTTTTCCTTATAAATATGGAAAGTAGTGTTTACAAATTTTTCTAAAACCAATTCTTGTAAACCTGTTTCTTCTTCCACTTCTCTTAGCGCAGCTTCGTCTAGTTTTTCGTTTGGTTCTAGCTTTCCTTTTGGTAGATCCCATCTGCCAAGTCTGTAGATGAAAAGAATTTTTTCTTCTTTGTTCTTTACGATGCCTCCAGCTGCTTCAATTTTCTTAAACATGGTAGAGAATTCTTCCCAAATTTCAGTGGGGTTTTCTCCATAGATGTTAATCTCTGGTGTAGAAGTATTTTCGAGTAAATCTACAGCAATTTCTAATGAAGTAAGTCCTTCAAATCTTATGTTCTTCTCAGCATTTGTTAGAGAATTAGTGATGCTTAATTTTTTTTCGTTGATAAAAACTTTATACATTTGTAGGACAATTAATTTTTACAAAAATATTAAAAAATGAATTTAGAAGGAAGAAAAATTATCGTAAATAAATCTTCGAAAGAACTTTTTGAAATGCTTAAAAAACCTGAAGATTACAAAAACCTAATGCCTGATAGTTTAACAAGTTTTGAACACAGAGAAGATGGTTTTAAATTTGGTTTGAAAGGGATGCCAGAAGTTGCACTTAAAATAGCTGAATTAGAAGAAGATAAAAAAGTGGTTTTGAAATCTGCTAGTTCTTCTCTAGATTTTTCTCTTACGGGCAATATCAATCCAATTAGTGATAGCCAAACCGAAGTTCAGTTGCTTTTTGATGGAAATTTTAATCCTTTTATCAAAATGATGGTTGAAAAACCTTTGCAAAATTTCATCAATACTCTTACAGATAAGATTGAACAACTATAAGAAGTACGAAGTATAAATACAAAGTTTCGGATAATTTCTGGAACTTTTTTTATGCAATAATGCCAGAGCTGTGATTCTCGTAACTTCCTGTAGCTGAAGATAGTACGTTTGTTTCGTTATTCATTCTCAAAACACCCATGAAAGCAAAAATAAGAGCTTCTTTGTAATCGATAATCGTTTTTTCTGGGATGATAATTTCTGTAGAAGTTTTAGATTTTATTTTTTCAATTAAATAAGAATGATACGTTCCGCCACCAGTAATCAAAACATTTTTTAGTTTGAATTGATTGAGCGTGTTAGCGATTTGTATTGCGCTATGCTCTGTGAAAGTTGCCAATAAATCTTCGGTGCTTTGTTTTTCAAATTTACTTGAAACGTTTTCCAAAACCCATTCAATTCCTAGAGATTTGGGGAAATCTTGTCGGTAAAATTTCAAATTATTAAGTTCATTAAGCAATTCCGAATCTATTTTCCCAAGTCTGGCAATTTTGCCGTCTTCGTCATATTTTTGTCCTCTTTTTTGAGCTAAACTATTCAAAACAATGTTTACAGGACAAATATCAAAAGCAATTCTTTTTCCTTCAATTCTCATTGAAATATTAGAAAATCCGCCCAAATTAAGGCAAGCGTCATATTGTTGAAACAGCAATTCGTCACCAATTGGAACTAATGGAGCGCCGTTTCCGCCCATTAAAACGTCTTGCATTCTGAAATCATAAATTACAGGAATTTTGGTAATGAGTTTTATTGCTCTTCCATCACCAATTTGTAAAGTGAATTTTTTTTGTGGCTGATGAAAAACCGTATGCCCATGAGAAGCGATTAAATCTATGTTTTTTATCTGATTTTTAGAGATGAATTCGTTTACTTTTTCTCCGAGATAAAAACCATAATCGCTGTTGAGTTCAGCAATGTCTTCTGCAGAAAGATGTATGCTATTTTTTAGTTTTTCTTCCCAAAATTTAGGATATTTTACAGTTTCTGCATGTAGAATTTCGAAATTCCAGTGTTGTTTTTTTTCGAATTTTACATAACAAATGTCCAAACCATCGAGGCTGGTTCCAGACATAAGACCAATTGCTAAAAAATTATTTTCCATTAATTTTTTACATCGGGCATTTTCTTCACATTAAAATCTCCGGAATTGTTGTAGAAAACATATTCTGTGAAATCGTCTTTGGCTTTCATACCGTTTGCTGCAACAAATATAGAACCGTCTTTATCTGTGATAAATACAGTGTCTTTGGTGTACATTTTACGGTTGGCTTTGTCCCAGTAGATAGATTCCATCACAAAAGTTTGTCCTTCGTTATTAATAACTTTTACATGTCCTTTTGCTTCATAGAATTGTTTTTTTTCTATGATTTTTGCATATTTTGCCCAAAGTTTACCAGGAACATTTGGTTTTTTAGAATCGTAAAATTCTAGATATAAACCTTTTCTAATTTCAACATAAGGGGTATCTACAAATTCGTATTCTTCTAATAAAGGAGCTTTAAATCTCACTTTTACTTGCCCAGAATCTCGCTTGATGATGTTGGCGTTGTAGATAATTCTTGAAGGGAAGTTTTTCTTTTTGTTTTGATTGGCTTTTGTAATATCTTCCTCGCAAGAGGTTAAAGAAAAAAATATAGCCAAACCTAAAAAGGCGACTATATTTTTATAAATTTTATATGTGATTTTTTTAGACATTAATAATATTCATTTTTTCTGAACCATTTATCAGAGAAGTTAATTCCGACCTTAAAATTAACAAAATTTTGTAAAATGAGATTATTTTGTAGCGTTCCTTTTCTACCAAATTCAATTCCTAAATCTAATCCGCTCATATTCACTACGTTTGATTTTTGAAATGGAAGGGTAGCTCCTACAGTTAAACCGTATTGATTGATGTTTTTACCATTAATATTTAAGTTTCCTTTTTCATAGAAAACACCATATCTATAAACAACTCTATTAAAATAGTTTCTGAAATCGTTATAATTTGGCAAATACCAACCACCGGCAGCTAATCTGTAAGAATCTTTATATACAAATGGAGTTCCTAAGAAATCTGTTGTGCTTCCTTTTTTATAATCTATTTGTGTAGAAACAAACCATTTTGCATCGTGACCATAACCAAGACCTAAAGATGCCTCTACAGGAATTAAGTTTTTGTCTGCACTCGTTTTCTTTTCTATTTCTGTATAGTTATCTTTTACTTCGCCTGCATAATAATAGGTACTGTTAACATAAGTAGTATTAAGGTTTCCTGTAGTACCAAAAGTATAAGTTGCTCCTACTGTAAGTCTTCTGTCGTTTTTAAGTTTTTTCTGATATGTAGAACCTAATGTAAAGTTGAAGCTTTTTATTTTTGTTGACGTTTCAAAACCATTTATTAATGCAGCATTAGAAAATGCTAATTCTTCAATGTCTGAAAGTTTTCCGAAATAGAAATTACTTCTAATACCTAGTGCAAATGTTGGTGTAATGTTATAACCAAATGCAGCCTGAACAGTATTTAAAGTTCCTAAACCTTGAAAATGATTGGCTTTAATAATAGTGCTTGTTCCGTCTGCTATTTCTTCTCTTGTGATGATGTCATATTTTTTAGAACTATAAGGTTGGTAGCCAAAACCAAACTTTAATTTTTTAGAAATAGGAAAAGCAATTGAAATATTAGATAAATAAGTAGAACGTTTGGTAACATCCATATTATTATAATCAGTCTTGAAGAATTGGTTTTCGTTTGTAGCTTGCACTCTAAGAGAAGTTAATTCTAAATTAGCATTAGCTGCAGGATTTTTAAAATTAAAACTATTATTGAAATCCCAGATGTAAGCGGTATTTATTCCTCCCATTGCACTGGTTTCTACAGAATTGTCGTATTTTACTTCTCCTATCCCGAATGTAGCGTAAGGAGAATTTCCCATACTTTGAGCGTTTAATCCGAATCCAAGTGCTATTAAAGGTAAAAGAAAAATTCTTTTTCTCATTATTTTTAAATATTAATGCGCAAATATCTTAATTATTAATGAAACGTGAAAGCGATTTTTCTATTAAAAAGCGTTAAATATCGATTAAAAATGCTTAAATATCTATAAAAATACATTTTCAATATCTTTTTTGAACTTTTAATTCTAAAGTGTATCTTTGGAATTATGAATTGGGAAGAAATTGTTGGTCAAGAAAAATTAATAGCAACTCTGAAAGATGCTATCGATAAACAACGTGTAAGTCATGCTCAGCTTTTTATTGGCGAAGAAGGTTTCGGTGTTTTGCCTTTGGCTTTGGCTTATGCTAAAGAAATTTTAAAAAGAGAAAATGATAATGCAGCTCAAAAAGTAGAACATCTTAATCATTTAGATTTACATTTTAGTTTTCCTGTTTTTACAGAGAAAAATAATTCTCTCAGCCAAAGACTTTTCGAAGATTTTAGGAAAATGATTTTAGAAAATCCTTATTCTTCTATTAATGATTGGAATGAAATTTTAGATGCACAAAACAAACAATTTCTAATTTCTGCAGACGAAGTAGATGCTCTTAATCAAAAATTTTCTTTAAAAAGTTTCGAAGGAGGTACAAAAATTCTTATCGTTTGGAGAGTTGATAAAATGAATGTTACGGCAGCAAATAAATTTCTTAAATTTCTTGAAGAACCTCCCAAAAATACCATTCTCTTGCTTTTGGCTGAAAAAATAGATAATATTTTGCCTACTATTTTGTCTCGTTGCCAAGCGGTGGAAGTACCCAGAATTGATGATGAAAGTATTGCTGAATCCATCAAAACTCATTTTGAAATTTCGGATGAAAAATTGAGAGAAATTGTTCATCAATCTCAAGGAAATTACAATACAGCTCTTCAGCTTTTAAATTCTGATGAAACCTCTGATGAATTCGAAAGTCTTTTTATAGATTGGGTAAGAAACGCTTTCATGGCGAAAAAAAAGCCAGAAGTTCTTAAAAATATTGTGTTTTGGGGAAGAAATATTTCTTCTTGGAATAGAGAAAAACAAAAAAGTTTTCTAGATTTTTGCTCCGAAATGTTTAGATTGGCTTTATTACAAAATTATGATGCCAGTAATTTGGTTTACAAAAAATTGAATAAAAACGGATTCAATTGGGAAGCATTTACCAATTTTATACACGGAGCGAATATTGTAGATATTTTAGAAGAAATTTCTACCGCAGACCTTCATCTTTACAGAAATGCGAACGCTAAAATTGTCTGGACAGATTTAGGAATAAAACTCACAAGATACATACACAGAAGTGCATAAAAAAAACACCGAAAATTGGTGTTTTTTTATTTTTTAAGTTGCTTTTTTCTTGTCTGCGCAACAAGATTTTTTGTCTTTTGTTGTGCAAGCCTTTTTGTCTTTATCGGTACAAGCTTTTTTGTCTTTGTCAGAACATTCTTTCTTGTCTTTCGTAGCGCATTCTTTTTTTGCTTTGTCTGTGCAACAAGATTTTTTAGGAGTTTCTTGTGCAAAACTTAATGTGAAAGCTGTAATAGCAATCGTAAAAATTATTTTTTTCATCTTATTTTTTTGTGTCTCAAATTTAATAAAAAATATTGATAGATAAAAAATAAAAAATAAATAGTTGCAACAAATCAATCAATCGTTTGATTGATTTAAATAATTGTTTAATTTTGCGCCGTTAAAAAATGAAAAACGTGGAATATTCTACAGATAAAAAAATTCTTTACTCAGCCGAAAAATTGTTTGCTGATAAAGGTTTTGCGGCAACTTCTACCAGAGATATTGCCAAAAGTGCTGGTGTAAATGTTTCGATGATTTCTTACTATTTTGGGTCAAAAGAAAAACTTTTCGAAGAGATTTTTAAAGTAAGAATGAAAGAAGGACAATCTTATACTACAGAAATTCTAGAAAATTCTGAACTTAATGAATGGGAAAAACTCATCAAAATTGTAGAAAACTATATAAGACGTGTGAAAAATTTGCCTGAGTTCTATACGATTTTACAAATGGTTTATAATGTAAATAGTACTGGAAATGAGCAGATAATCAGTTTTTTGAGAACTTCTAAAATTGGTTACATCAAAGTGTATCAAAGGATTTTAGACGAAGGTTTCGAAAATGGTGTCTTTACAAAAAAACCAGATTTATTTTTTCTACATTCGGTAATTACAGGAACAGTTTTTTACTCTAAACAAGGTATGAATCTTTACAAAGAGCTTACAGGAAACCATTCTGAGGATTACTACGAAATTTATTACAACAATCTTACAAAAAATTTAACTACGTTATTAAAAGACCTTCTTGGTTATGAACAGAAAAATTAGAAACATTTTTGGGATTTTACTTTTTAGTTTAAGTATTTCTCAGATTTCGGGACAGGAGACGAGAACTATTTCTCTGGATGAAGCAGTGGATCTCGGAATTAAAAACAGCAAAAATCTAAAAATTGATGCAGCGAAAATAGAAGAAAGTACGGCTCAATTGGTAGAAGCGAAAAACAGTCAACTTCCAAGTTTGAAAGTGAGCGCTTCTTATTTACATCTTTTCAGCCCTAATGTGAATCTCAAAACGGGAGGTTCTTCGGCGGCTGGAGACCTTAAAATTAATGATGTAATGTATGGTTCTGCCAATCTTTCTTATCCAATTTTTGCGGGAGGAAGAATTAAATATGGTATTCAATCTGCTAAATATTTAATAGAAGCCTCGAAGCTTTCTACCGAAAATGATAAAGAAGCGGTAGCTTACAACGTTTCTCAAGCTTACAATAATTTGTTTAAAGCTTCTCAAATCATTAAAGTTTTAGAAGAAAATCTTGCTGCTTCACAAAAAAGAGACGAAACATTTCTTAAGCTAGAAAATAATGGTTTAATGGCAAGAAATGATAGATTGAAAGCTCAATTGCAAACTTCTAATATTGAACTTCAACTTTTAGATGCGAAGAATAATTACAGCATAGCTAATATTAATATGGATTTGCTTTTAGGCTTGCCCGAATCTACTATTTTAAAAGTTGATGAGAATTATATTAGTGAAAATTTAGAAAATCAACCTACTTCTTATTATCTAAGTCAGGCAATTCAAAACAGAAAAGATTTACAAGCTTTAGATTATCAAAGAAAAGCTGCAAATCTTGGTTCTAAAGCAGCAAAAGCGGAGAATTTGCCAAGTTTAGCGATAACTGGAGGTTATGTAGCAGCAGATATTCCGGGTTTTGTAACGGTTACCAACGCTATTAATATTGGTGTGGGCGTTTCTTATAATTTGGATAATATTTGGAAGAAAAATTCATCTTTATTGAAATCTCAAGCAAGAGAAAAACAATTGGAAGCCAATAACGAACTTCTAAATGACCAAATAAAATTAGAAATCAACAAAGATTATCAAAATTCTAGTTTGGCTAAAAAGAAAATAGAAGTGTACGAAAGAGCATTAGAACAAGCCACCGAAAATTATAGAATTAATAAAAATAAATATGATAACGGTTTGGTAAATATTACAGATTTACTAGATGCAGATGCAGCTTTGGTTGGCGCAAAAGTAAATGTAATTAATGCAAAAGCGGATGCTACTTTGGCTCACAAAAAACTATTACAATCTTCAGGGATTTTAAATCAATAATTAAACTCAATTTTATATACAACATCATTACTAAAATGGAAAATACAACTATAAATCAACCAAAAAAGAAAAAAAGTCCTGCTTTTGGAATTATTCTAGCAATCGTAATTATTGTAGGAGCAATTTACGGTTTCAAAAAATGGTCTTATAGCAATGCTCACGAGGAAACAGATGATGCGCAAATTGCTTCTAACGTAAGTCCGGTAATTTCTAAAATCTCTGGTTATGTAGCAGAAGTAAGAGTAAAAGACAATCAATTTGTGAAAAAAGGGGATACTCTTATTGTTTTGGATAACAGAGATCAAACAATAGCTTTGGAACAAGCTGAAGCTGCTTTAGGAACTGCTAAAAGCAATCTTAATACAGCACAGGCTGGAGCTGCTGCTGCCAACAAAAGCATCAATACTTCTAATGCTGCGGTTGCTACGGCGAATGCGCAAATAGAAGCTGCAAAAGTAAATGTTTGGAAAACGACTCAAGATTTAAAAAGATATGAAAATTTAGTAAAAGACCATTCTATTACTCAACAACAATATGACCAAGTTCTGGCAGCAAAACAAGCGGCAGATAAGCAATTGCAAATTTTGGTAGAACAAAAAAATCAAGCGTCTCAACAGACGGGTTATGTTTCTTCTCAATCTGAAGCTACGTCTCAACAAATTGGCGTTGCAGGTGCAATGATAAAACAAAGAGAAGTAGATGTAGAGAATGCAAAATTAAATCTTTCTTATACTGTAATTACAGCGAAACAAGACGGTTTTGTGTCTAAAGTTCCGGTGCAAGTTGGGCAGTTTTTGCAAGCGGGTTCGCAATTATTTAGCATTGTTTTGAATAATGATAAATGGATTGTAGCCAATTTTAAAGAAACACAATTAGATAAAATGGTGGAAGGTCAAAAAGTAGATGTTAGTATTGATGCTTTTCCAGATGATGAGTTCGAAGGTGTGGTGAGTTCTATTTCTCCGGCTACAGGTTCTACATTCTCTCTTCTTCCTCCAGATAACGCAAGTGGAAACTTTGTGAAAGTGGTACAAAGAGTTCCTGTAAAAATTACATTTACAAATTTAAAACCAGAAGTTGCTAATAAACTAAGAGCAGGAATGAATGTTCTGGTTGATGTAAAAGTGAAATAATAAAGTCTGAAGTTAGAATTCAAAAGTCTGAGGTCAGAAGAAAAATTTTCAAGTTTGGAGATCGTTAGTAATCTTTTGAAAAAATTCTAACCTCGAACTTTGTAACTCGAAACAAAAAATTTATGCAAGATTCATTAGTAGAATATGGTGCAAGACGAGTAATTATTACCATTACCGCCATTCTCTGTGCTTTGTTAGAAATTGTAGATTCTACGATTGTAAACGTAGCGCTTAACGAGATGAAGGGTAACCTTGGAGCTACACTTTCGGAGGTTGGTTGGGTAATTACTGCGTATGCAATTGGTAACGTTATTATCGTACCAATGACGAGTTGGCTGTCTCAGCAATTCGGGAGAAGAAATTATTTTGCTGTTTCTATAGTTATATTTACTATTTTCTCATTTTTGTGTGGTAACGCTACCAATATTTGGGAATTGGTTTTCTTTAGATTAATGCAAGGAATTGGAGGAGGAGCACTTTTGGTAACTTCTCAAACAATTATTACAGAATCTTATCCTATCGAGAAGAGAAGTATGGCGCAAGCAATTTATGGTTTAGGAGTAATTATTGGTCCTACGCTTGGTCCGCCATTAGGAGGTTATATTGTTGATAATTACAGTTGGCCATTCATTTTTTATATTAATATTCCAATTGGGATTGTAGCAACTTTGTTGACGCTTCAGTTTGTAAGAAGTCCTAAATTTTCTGAGAAAAAATCTGCCAGCGAAGTAGATTGGCTTGGAATTTTCTTATTGGCAATTACAGTAGGTTCGTTACAATATATTTTAGAAAGAGGTCACGAAGATGATTGGTTTGAAAGTAAAGTAATTCTTACATTAACTATAGTTTCGTTCTTTGGTTTTATTCTTTTTCTTTGGAGAGAATTAACGTATAAATTCCCAATTGTAGAACTCAGGGTATTAAAAAACGGAAATCTTAGAATTGGTACCGTTATGTCTTTTATCTTAGGATTTGGGTTGTATGGTTCTACCTTTATTATTCCGCTTTATACGCAGAGTATTCTTGGATGGACGGCGCTTCAGTCTGGTGCTTTGATGATTCCAGCAGCGCTTACAACTGCTTTTATGATGCCAATTATTGGTAAATTATTAACGAGAGGTGCGAAACAACAAATTTTAGTTTCTTTAGGATTGTTTATCTTCTTTATTTATAGTTTTTGGGGTTATAAATTGTTAACTCCAGACACCGGAAAAGATGCTTTCTTTTGGATGCTTATCGTAAGAGGAGCAGGTTTAGGATTGTTGTTTATTCCTATTACATCACTTTCATTAAGTACTTTAAAAGGTCCTCAGATTGGTCAAGGAGCGGCTTTTACGGGGATGATGAGACAATTGGGAGGTTCATTCGGAGTTGCAGCTATTACCACTTTTATCGCTAATAAAAGTATGTTTTATAGAAATGATATGGTGGCGAAATTAGATGTGAATAGTCTAAACGTTCAGCAAAGAATTGCGGGTCTTAAAGCTTCTTTTGTAGCAAAAGGAATGACTCCCGACCAAGCTTTGGGTTCGGCTTATAAAATTTTAGATTTATCAGTAATGAAACAATCTACCGTTTTGGCTTATATGGATGTTTTCCTTTATTTAGGATTAATGTTCTTGTTTTGCATTCCTTTTATTCTTTTCATTAAAAATAAAAAAGGCGGCGAAACTATCGATTTAAGCGAAGCAATGCATTAAAATATTAAAAAAAAGACATCAACTCGATGTCTTTTTTTATTTACCATTTTTTTCTTCTGAAATAGATAAAAGTTATAATCACAATTAAAACCATAACGCCAAGCGTTGCAAAATAACCGTAAGGATGCTCTAACTCTGGCATGAATTTAAAATTCATTCCGTATAAACCAGCAATAAAAGTTATAGGAAGAAAATAAACCGAATAAATAGCGAGCATTTTCATTACTTGGTTAGCTTTTTGGTCAGACAAAGCAAGATACATACTAATAAGGTTGGCAGTTTGGATGGTAAGATGGTCGTAATCACTCAAAGAATCTTTGTAGCTGTCTTTCAAGTCTTTAATTTCTACGGCTTCTAAAGGTAATTTGTCAAAAGAATTCACCCATTCCGAAGACAGATTCAGTACTTTTTGGTTGAGTCCAACTTTTCTTTTAAATCGGTATAATCTTTTAATTTGAGTAGCATTAGAGATGTTTTTCATAAAAATTTCGTTCTCCATTCTTTCCATTTGTTCTAGCAAGATGAGGTTTTCTTCTTCATAAGATTTAAAAATATTTTGAGCCAATTCTAGCACTATTTTATAAGGATTTACATCGTTAATTTTGCCTTCTTTCAGGTCTTTCAAAAGTTTTGAAACCACATCATTTTCTATTCTGTGAACCGTCAGGATAAGATTATCTTTAAGAAAAATCCCCAATTTGGTGCTTACATCACTTATGGTATTGAGGTTTAGTCTTTCGGTGTTGGTATTAACTCTGGTTAAAAGAAATTTCAAATCTCCTAAATCTTCAAATTTTGGCAAGTGATTTGGGTCTATACAGTCTTCTAATAAAAGATGATTAATATCGTATTCAGCAGAAATATTTCTTATTTCTTCTATTTGTAAATCCAAAACATCTATCCATTTGAATTTTTCTGTTTCGAAAATAAGATTTGCCGGCATATTTTTTTAAATTTTATCAAAAATAAATTAAAAACCAGAAAGTAAAAAGAGATTGCAACAAATTTCTTTAAATACTGAAATTTTATAAAGCCTCGTATTTATCGGGATTACAAAGAATTGTAGCCAATCAGAATGTATTTATATTATTATGTTTAAAATAAAGTCTTATTTTTGTACCCTCAAAATTTTAAAAACTTTATGATTAAGAGTATAATAAAAGGTTATGGTTATTATGTTCCTGATAATGTAGTAACTAATGATGACCTTTCTAAGTTGATGACTACAAACGACGAATGGATTACCGAAAGAACAGGTATAAAAGAACGTAGACACAGAAAAAACAGAATTGATAGCGAAGAAACTACCGCAGTTTATGCTAAAAGAGCAGCCGAAAAAGCTTTAGAAAAAGCAAATCTTACGGCTAAAGATATAGATTTTATCGTTTTCGCTACGCTTAGTCCAGATTATTATTTCCCAGGAAGTGGAGTTGTTTTGCAAGATTTATTAGGTTGCGATACCATTGGCGCTTTAGATGTTAGAAACCAATGTTCTGGTTTTGTATATTCTATGAGTGTTGCAGATGCTTTTATTAAAGCCGGAACTTACAAAAATATTTTGGTGGTAGGAGCAGAAATTCACTCTTTTGGGTTAGATTTTTCTGATGAAGGCAGAGGAGTTTCCGTAATTTTTGGTGATGGAGCAGGAGCGGTAATTTTATCAGCTACAGAAGATGAAAACGAAGAAGGAATTCTTGCTATTAATCTACATTCTGAAGGAAAATATGCCGAAGAATTAGCAGTGAAATTTGGCGGAACTAAATACGGTTGGTCAGATAGATTGCTTACCGAACCAGAAGCGATTACCAAAGATATGCTTTATCCTTTGATGAATGGAAATTTCGTTTTCAAACACGCGGTAACCAGATTTCCAGAAAGTTTGATGGAAGCTTTAAACAAAGCAGGCAAAAAACCAGAAGATTTGGATATGTTTATTCCGCATCAGGCAAATCTTAGGATTTCTCAGTTTGTACAACAAAAAATGGGATTGCCGGACGAAAAAGTTTTCAATAACATCCAAAAATATGGTAACACTACCGCAGCATCTATTCCAATTGCACTTTGCGAAGCGCTAGACGAAGGAAAAGTGAAAAAAGGAGACTTGGTTTGTCTTACTGCTTTTGGTAGTGGTTTCACTTGGGGAAGTGTACTTTTTAAGTATTAATATTAGTTCAAAATAAATTATAATTAGCCTTTCAGTTTTTCTGGAAGGCTTTTTTTTGATTTGTAAATGTATAATTTGAGTAGTAAAATAGAAGAATTACAAACGTATCTTAATGATTATTTAATACTTAATTATCTTTATTAAATATTTGTTTAAAATAAAATCAAAAATTTTTAATACTTTTTTTTGTGAAGTTTTTATGATATTTATCAAAATTGACAAATGTCAGTAATATATTAAGGCTGATATTGTACAGACCTTTGTAATTTTGCTTATCGAAAGTTGATAAAAAACAAAAAAAATATATTATGGCTACAACAGCAAAAAATGTTAAGTATGTTTATTCATTCGGAGGCGGAAAAGCAGATGGAAATGAATCTATGAAAAATCTATTAGGAGGTAAAGGCGCTAACCTTGCCGAAATGGCTGGTCACAAAGACTTGAAACTTCCTGTTCCTCCCGGATTTACTATTACTACCGATGTTTGTACATATTTTTATGCAAACAAAAGACAATATCCTACAATTTTAGAAAAAGAAATTAAAGACGCTCTTGCTCAAGTTGAAAAATTAATGGGCAAAAAATTCGGAGATGTTAAAAATCCTTTATTAATGTCTGTTCGTTCTGGTGCTAGAAAATCTATGCCAGGGATGATGGATACCGTTCTTAATATTGGTCTTAACGACGAAACTATCCAAGGGCTTATCGCAGAAAGCGGAGACGAAAGATTTGCTTACGATGCTTACAGAAGATTAGTAATGATGTATGCAGACGTGGTAATAGAAAAAGCTGGCGGTATGGATCCTGCAAAAGGAATCGGAATCCGTAAAATTATGGACGAAAGATTAGAGGAAGTTAAAAAAGAAAAAGGCGTAGAATTAGATACTGAACTTTCTGCTGATGAGCTTAAAAAATTAGTAAAAGAATTTAAAGCATTAACTAAAAAACACCTAAAACAAGATTTCCCAGAAAATCCTTGGGAACAATTAATGGGAGGTGTAGGTGCTGTTTTCGCTTCTTGGAACGGAAAACGTGCTATTGAATATAGAAGAATTGAAAGTATTCCTGATGAATGGGGAACTGCAGTAAACGTACAGGCAATGGTTTTCGGTAACATGGGAGACGATTCTTGTACTGGTGTTGCTTTCACCAGAAACCCTGGTAACGGAGAAAACAAATTCTATGGAGAATATCTAGTAAATGCTCAAGGTGAAGATGTGGTAGCAGGTATTAGAACTCCAGCTCCAATCAATCAATATTCTAAAAACGACCAAAGTAAACATTTGGTGACTTTAGAAAAATTTATGCCAGAGCAATACAAAGAGTTGGATGATATTCAACAAAGATTAGAAAAACACTACAAAGACATGCAAGACATTGAATTTACTATTGAAAAAGGTAAATTATACATGTTGCAATGTAGAGTTGGTAAGAGAAACGGTGTTTCTGCAGTTAAAATGGCTGCTGATATGTATAAAGAAGGTCAAATTGATGGCGAAACAGCTATCATGAGAGTTGGTCCTAATCAATTGGTAGAATTATTATTACCAATGTTCGACCCAGCAATCGAAAAAACTCACAAAGTAATTGCTAAAGGTTTACCAGCTGGTCCTGGTGGAGCTGTTGGTAGAGTGGTATTCTCTTCTGAAGAAGCTGTAGAATGGGCTTCTAAAGGCGAAAAAGTAATCTTGGTAAGAGAAGAAACTTCTCCAGAAGATGTAGATGGTATGCACAAATCTGAAGCAATTCTTACTACAAAAGGAGGTATGACTTCTCACGCTGCACTTGTTGCTAGAGGTTGGGGTAAATGTTGTATCGTTGGATGTAGCGAAATTTCTATCCACGAAAAAGAAAAATATTTTTTAACCAAAGATGGTAAAAAAGTAAAAGGTGGAGATTATATCTCTTTAAATGGTACTAAAGGTACAGTTTACGAAGGTTCTTTACCATTAATTGATGTTGATTTGAATAAAAATCAGTCTTACAAACAATTAATGACTTTGGTAGACAAATACAAAACAATGGGTGTAAGAACTAATGCTGATACTCCTAAAGATGTAGAACAAGCAACTTATTTTGGAGCAGAAGGTGTAGGTCTTTTCAGAACAGAACACATGTTCTACGGTGAAGGTAGTGATAAACCATTATTCTTATTAAGAAAAATGATTATGAGTGACACTGAATCAGAACGTAAAACAGCACTTGATGAGTTATTTACTTTCGTGAAGAGAGACATCAAAGCTACTTTAGAAGTAATGAAAGGAAATGCAGTTACCATCAGATTGCTAGACCCACCATTGCACGAATTTGTACCTCACGATAAAGCTAAATTACAAGAACTTTCTAAAGAATTAGGTGTTAGCATGAGTATCTTGAACAGAAGAATTCTTGCATTACACGAAAACAACCCAATGCTTGGTCACAGAGGTGTACGTTTAGGAGTTTCTTATCCAGAAATTACTGAGATGCAAGTAAGAGCAATCTTCGAAGCGGCTGCAGAATTACAATTAGAAGGCGTAAAAGCATTCCCAGAAATTATGATTCCTGTAACTTGCGGAAGACACGAACTTACTCACCAAAAAGTAATCGTAGATAGAGTTTACGAAGAAACAGTTGAAAAACTTAAAGTGAAAAAAATCCCTTATATGTTCGGTACCATGATAGAAATCCCAAGAGCTGCACTAAAAGCAGATTCTATGGCAATGGTTGCAGATTTCTTCAGTTTCGGTACTAACGATCTTACTCAGATGTCATTCGGTTTCTCTAGAGACGATATCGGTGGTTTCTTACCAAAATATTTAGATTTGAAACTATTATCAGGAGACCCATTTGTATCTATCGACCAATCTGGTGTAGGTGAATTAATTAAAATTGGGGTAGAAAGAGGTAGAAAAACAAAACCAAACTTAAAAGTTGGTATTTGTGGTGAGCATGGTGGTGATGCAGAATCAGTAAAATTCTGTCATTCAATCGGTATGAACTATGTAAGTTGTTCTCCGTTCCGTGTTCCTATCGCTAGATTAGCTGCTGCACAAGCTGCTATTGAAGATAAAAAATATGTAAAAACTACATAACATTTTTTTGGTTAGCGAAGCCGTCCTCAATCTTTTTTGAGGGCGGCTTTTTTTTGCGCTTAAATTTGATAAATATTGAAAAAAACAGAATTTTCTTAAATTAAGTTAATATCATTTTATATCTCATTTTTAATTCATAAATTGCTAAAAGAATTATTTGTAAAATTCATTCATGAACACCCATAAAAACTAATCAAAAATGTCTCACCAAGTAGAACCTTTTTCTCTTTTTACCGATTTTGATATTCATCTTTTTAGAGAAGGAAAACACTTCAAACTTTACGATAAAATGGGCTCTCACCAATTGCAGAGAGAAGGTAAAAATGGTGTGTATTTTGCTGTTTGGGCGCCTAATGCGAAAGAAGTTTCTGTAATTGGGGATTTTAACGGATGGAATTCTCATACCCATCAATTGCTTTGGAGGTGGGATAATTCGGGGATTTGGGAAGGTTTTATAGAAGGTTTAGAATGGGGAGATGTTTATAAATATGGTATAAAAACATACAGTGGATATTATCTGGAAAAAGGTGACCCTTATGCTTTGCTATGGGAAAATTCTATAAATGCAGGTTCTATTGTTAATACCACTTACTACGAATGGAACGATAAAGAATGGATGGAAAAAAGATACCAGAAAAATTCTTTAGAATCTCCATTTTCCGTTTACGAAGTTCATTTGGGCTCTTGGATTCGCGGTACAGACGACCCTAATCGTTTTTTTACTTACAAAGAAATTGCAGAAAGATTAGTGCCTTATGTTAAAGAAATGAATTTTACTCATGTAGAATTTATGCCCGTAATGGAGTATCCTTACGACCCAAGTTGGGGCTATCAAATTACAGGTTTTTTTGCGGCAAGTTCTCGTTTTGGCGGCCCTCAAGATTTAATGTATCTTATTGAAGAATTACACAAAAATGATATAGGTGTTATTTTAGACTGGGTTCCGTCACACTTCCCAGGAGATGCTAATGGTTTGCATTTTTTTGACGGAAGTTTTCTCTACGAACACGAAGACCCACGAAAAGGTTTTCATCCAGATTGGAAATCTCATATCTTTAATTATGGCAGAAACGAAGTGAAATCTTTCTTAATTTCTAATGCTTGTTTTTGGTTAGACAGATACCATGCAGATGGTTTGCGTGTAGATGCAGTTCGTTCTATGTTAGAGTTAGATTATTCTAGAAACGAAGGAGAATGGGAACCAAATATGTATGGCGATAATAGAAATTTGGAAGCAATAGATTTTTTAAAAGAAATGAATACTATTGTTTATAGAGAATTTCCAGATGTGCAGACAATTGCAGAAGATAGTAGTGATTTTCCTAAAGTTACCAAACCTATTTATGATGGCGGTCTTGGTTTCGGGATGAAATGGATGATGGGTTGGATGCACGATACTTTGAAATACTTTAAAGAAGACCCTATAGGTAGAAGATATCATCACAATAAACTTACGTTCAGCACCATGTATATGTATAACGAAAATTATATGTTGCCACTTTCTCACGATGAGGTAGTACATGGTAAAAGCAGTTTAATTTTTAAAATGCCTGGCGACGAATGGCAAAAACATGCCAATCTTAGAGCAATGTACACGTACATGTTTACACATCCAGGTAATAAATTGCTGTTTATGGGTGGCGAATTCGGACAAACCCACGAATGGGATTTCAGTCAAAGTTTAGATTGGCATCTTTTACAATATCCTATTCATCAAGGTTTACAAAATTTTGTTAAAAAACTTAATCTTCTCTATAAATCTGAAAAAGCGCTATTCGAAAATAATTTTAATTATTATGGTTTTGAATGGATTGAAGCCAATGATGCAGATAATTCTATCTATGTTTTTCTACGAAAAGGAAAATTGCCAGAAGATGTATTAATGTTGGTGCTTAATCTTACTCCAAGAACTTTTGATTATAAAATAGGAATAGACGAAGATACAAAATGGGAAGTTATTTTGAATTCGGATGATAAAGAATACGGAGGAAGTGGAGTAGCTGCCGAAATAAAATGGTATGAAGAAACAGGTTGGAGTAAC
Source organism: Cloacibacterium sp. (assembly GCF_047601505.1). Classification (GTDB taxonomy): domain Bacteria; phylum Bacteroidota; class Bacteroidia; order Flavobacteriales; family Weeksellaceae; genus Cloacibacterium. Next base: position 3,155,570 of record NZ_JASGJD010000001.1, on the reverse strand, counting down.
AAGCCAAATTCTCTAATTATTACTTTGCCGCCGCTTTCGGGTATTATTTTGAAAAAAATAGATAAAAGCAAACTCTTGAATGCAAAACAATAAAATATAAAATTCAAAAAAAAAATCAATTATACAAAATGAAAGTTTTTCACCTAAGCGTAGAATGTTTTCCGATAGCTAAAGTTGGTGGCTTGGCAGATGTGGTAGGAGCTTTGCCGAAATATCAAAATAAATTGGGCATCGATGCAAAAGTAGTAATGCCTTGGTACAATAAACCTTTTGTTCAGGAGAATGATTTCGAGGTGGTTTTTGATGGTTTTATACATCAGATTCATCACATGTATCAGGTAATGGTGTTGAAAGAAAAACACAATGTTCTAGGCTACGAATTGTATTTGGTTAAAATTCCTGGACTTTTGGATCGGGATAATGTATATGGGTATTTTGATGAAAGTCAGCAGTTTATAGCATTTCAGCAAGCTGTTTTGCATTGGCTTTCTGCCATGCAGATTCGTCCAGATGTATTGCATTGTCATGATTATCACACAGGTTTGGTGCCTTTTATGGTAGAATATTGTCCAGATTTTGAATTTTTGAAAGGAGTAAAAACCATCGGAACAATTCACAACGGAGAGTATCAAGGCAGTATGGATTGGCAAATGTCTAATTACATGCCACGTTTTGATGCTTGGAAATGGGGACTTTTGGATTGGAAAGGAAGAATTAATCCGTTGGCTACCATGATAAAATGTTGTCACGAATTTACCGCTGTTTCTCAAGGTTACATGGACGAACTTTACAACGAAGCACAAGGCTTAGAAGAATTAATAAGGCAAGAACACCGAAAAGCACACGGAATTATCAACGGAATTGATGTAGAAGTTTGGAATCCCGCAACAGATAAAATGTTAGATTTTAATTTTTCTGTAGAAGACGCAACCGAAGGCAAAAGGAAAAATAAAGAAAAACTCTGCGAACAATATCATCTAAACCCAGATTTGCCACTTTTTTCCTTCATAGGAAGATTTGCCAGCGAAAAAGGAGCAGATATGTTGCCAGATATTATAAGAAGAAGCATACAAGAGACCGAAGGAGAACTTAATTTTATGGTTTTGGGTTCTGGTAATCTTCATTTAGAATATGTATTAAAAGAATTGCAGAAAGAATTTAATGTAAATTTTGCTTTAGATTTAGGATATAAAGAATACTTGTCTCATCAAATTTATGCAAGTTCAGATTTCTTATTGATGCCATCAAGAGTTGAGCCTTGCGGGCTTAATCAGATGTATGCAATGCGCTACGGAACCTTACCAATTGTGAGATATACAGGCGGTTTAAAAGATACTGTAGTAGATATAGCTTCTGGCGGAAACGGTCTTAATTATACTTTCGCAGGTTCTGATGATGCCGTTCATGCCATAAAAAGAGCACTATATGTTTATATGGATGAAGAGTTAATGAAAAATCTTAGAAATTCTAGCATGAATTTAGACTTTTCTTGGGAGAAATCTGCAGAAAAATACATAACTTTATACAACAAAAACTAATTAAAAATGATACTGCGAATATCATTTCTAAGAATAATATAAAATATAAAAAATTCACAAAATATTATGAAACCAAGTGTTATTTCCATTGTTTTAGGAGGCGGACGCGGTAGCAGGCTCTTTCCTCTTACAGACAAACGTTCTAAACCGGCAGTTCCCATTGCTGGTAAGTACAGATTAGTAGATATACCTATTTCTAACTGCCTAAATTCTGGCTTCAACAGAATTCTGGTGCTTACACAATTTAATTCAGCTTCGCTTAATTCTCACATTAAGAACACCTATCACTTTGATATTTTTAGCAAAGGATTTGTAGATATTTTGGCAGCAGAACAAAGTACCGAAAACGAAAACTGGTTTCAAGGTACAGCAGATGCAGTGAGACAATCTATGAGACACTTGGATAAGTACGATTATGAATATATTTTAATTCTTTCTGGAGACCAATTGTATCAAATGGATTTCAGAGAAATGATAGATTTTCATATCGAAAACGGAGGTGATATTACCATTGCAACTATCCCTGTAGAAGCAAAAGATGCTACAGGATTTGGAATTTTAAAATCTGATGAAGAAAACCAAATTACTTCTTTTATAGAAAAACCAGCTGCAGAATTGCTTCAAGATTGGAAATCTGAAGTTCCTGAAGAAGAGAAAAGTCAAGGTAAAGAATATTTAGCTTCTATGGGAATTTATGTCTTTGGCAAAGGAATTTTGAAAAAAATGTTCGGCGAAGACCCAGGTGATGATTTCGGTAAAGAATTAATTCCAAATGCAATTAATAATGGTTATAAAACATTAAGTTATCAATATAATGGTTATTGGACAGATATAGGAACTATTGGTTCTTTCTTCGAAGCCAATATGGATCTTACTAACGAAGTGCCAAAATTCAATATGTTTAGCAGTTCGCCAATTTATACCAGACCAAGAATGCTTCCGCCATCTAAAATTAATGGCTCTTTTGTAAATAAAGCAGTTTTTGGTGATGGTAGCATTATTATGGCAGATAAAATAGAACATACTTTGGTAGGAAACCGTACCAGAATTGATAAAGGAAGTACCGTAATTAGGTCTTATATTATGGGCGCAGATTATTATCAAACTATAGAAGATATTTTAGAAAACGAGAAAAAAGGTATCCCAAGCATCGGTATTGGTAAATTCTGTTACATAGAAAATGCTATTTTAGACAAAAATTGCCACATTGGTAATAATGTTAGAATTATTGGCAGCAAACATCATCCAGACGGAGATTTTGAAACCTATTCTATAAAAGACGGAATTGTAGTTATTAAAAAAGATGCCATTATAAAAGATGGTACTGTTATTCCATAGAGTTTTTTTATTTTTAAAGAATCGGGCTTGTGATTTTTTTGCAAGCCCGATTTTTAATTCTAAATTTGTCACCACAAAAAATTAAAACAAATGAAAAATATCAAATTTTTATTCGCTGCAATAGCATTATTTTTTATCTCTTTTGCTTCGGCTCAAGCCAAAGATTGGAAAGAAAAAAATGAGTTTCATAAAGTAATGAGCCAAACTTTCCATCCTGCGGAAGAAGGAAATTTAGCTCCTATTAAATCTAAAATTGCAGAAATGCAAGCCAAAGCTGTTGCTTTTCAAAAATCTGAAATCCCAGCTGAACTTCCAAATAAAGAAGAAATTAAGAAAAACTTAAACGAGTTGGTAAATGGGACTAAGGTTTTGGCAAAAGAAATTAAAAAGAATGCTTCAGATGAAGTTATAAAAACTCAACTTACAGCACTTCACGATGTTTTTCATAAAATAGTTGGACTTTGCAGTGCAGAAGATAAACACGAACATTAATACATTTTTATTATATCATTTTTGATGCGAGGATTTAAATTTTTTATCTATATAGGTTTATTTTTTTTCGGAGTTTATGCGCTTTCTATGCTTTTGGTAGATGAGTCTAAGAATTTTGTTGTTGAAAAAGAGATTAATTATCCTATAGACAAAGTTTTTCCTCAATTTAATAATTTACAAAATTTCACTCAGTGGAATGAGTTTTTTGTTAATAAAAAAGGATATAAACTTTCATATTACACACCTTACGAAGGACAAGGCAGTTCTATGAATTATCAAAATATGAAAACAAAATCAGATTATGGTGATGTTTTCATTCGTTATGCACATCGTTTTACTTCTCTTAAATATCAATTATACGAAGGGAATAATACCAGTCCTTATAAAATAGACCTTAAATTTATCCCAAATAAAAATTCTACAAAAATTATTTGGTACATCAGTACGCCCAAAACTTCCTATCTAGGGCGTTCTTTAAACTTGATTTCAGAAGATTATATTGCAGGTACAATAGATAAATCTATGCAAAATTTATCTCAATTGCTTAGTGGTAAAGTGGATAAAGAAAACTTATTATCAAATATAAAGTATGATACCTTAATGGTTGAAAATCAAAAAGGAATGTTGCTTTTAGGCGTTAATGTTTCTAGTGTTAACAAAAAAGGAGACCTTATAAAGAATATAGAACTTAATCATGGTAAAGTTTTCAATTTTGTAACAAAAGATTTGGGCAAAAAAGAAGACGAATTTGGAGCGCCAGTTCTAATTACAGACCCAAGAGGTTTTAAAAACAAGGAAGTTTCTTATTATTATGGTCTTCCGCTTTCTAAAAGAGTTGGTGTTTCGGATAATAATTTTAGTTTCAGAACCATAAGTCCTTCAGATGCATTTGTAATTTATTATAAAGGTAAATACGAAGGCAGAGTAAAAGCCATTAATCAACTTCTAGACAAAGCAAAGAAAGATAGCATGAGAAATGGAGACCTTCAAGAGACTTTTATAGAAGCTCCAAATTCTAGAACCGATGTTAAAATAAAATTGTCTTTGCCGGTTTTTAGATAATCTATATCGCAAAGAATAGTTAAAAACTATATTAAATTACCAAAAACATGCACCTCTGGTTCGTAATTTTTTAATACTTTTGTCAGATACACTTTTTTTTAATCATAATACACAGATAATCTGTTAAAAATGGACAAATTTTCATTCCTTAATGCAGCGCATTCTCAGTTTATTGAAGATTTATATCAACAATATTTAAAATTCCCTGATTCTTTAGAACCATCGTGGAAAGCATTTTTTCAAGGTTTTGACTTTGCTTTAGAAATGTATGGCGAAGATTCGGGAGTTACAGTTCCACAGTTGGCTGTACAAGCAGTTACTTCTGGCAATATTCCTCAGAATATTGAAAAAGAATTCAAAGTAATTAATCTTATCATAGATTATAGAAGGAGAGGACATCTTTTTACCAAGACAAATCCCGTAAGAGAAAGAAGAACTTACACACCAGATTTGTCTATAGAAAATTATGGACTTTCTAAAGAAGACCTTACTACTGTATTTAATTGTGCAGTAGAAACCGGCATGAACGGACCTGCTACTTTAGCAGATATTATTGTACACCTAGAAAAAATTTATTGCAATTCTATTGGTGTAGAATATATGCACATTAATAATGTAGAAGAGAAAAGATTCATCAAAGAATGGCTTCACAAAGACGAAAATCTTCCGAGGTTAAGCGCAGATGAAAAAGTAGAAATTCTACACAAATTAAATCAAGCGGTAGCTTTCGAAAATTATCTTCATACCAAATTTGTTGGGCAAAAACGTTTCTCTCTTGAAGGTGGTGAAGCGCTAATCCCTGCATTAGACCAACTTATTTCTAAGTCTTCTATTCATGGAGTAGATGAGGTAATTTTGGGTATGGCACACAGAGGTAGATTAAATGTTTTAACTAATATTTTTCAAAAATCATACAAACAAATTTTCTCTGAATTTGAAGGAAAAGAGTTCGAAGAAGATGTGTTTTCTGGTGATGTAAAATACCACCTTGGTGCTTCCAAAAAAATTACTACAGCAGCTGGTGAAGAAGTAAGAATTAATCTAGTTCCTAATCCTTCTCACTTAGAAACGGTAGCTTCTTTGGTACAAGGAATTAGCAGAGCTAAAATAGATAACGTTTTCGAAGGAGATTCTAAAAAAGTTTTACCTATTGTAATTCATGGTGATGCAGCTATTGCCGGACAAGGTTTGGTGTACGAAGTTGCTCAAATGATGACTCTAGAAGGATATAAAACTGGCGGTACAGTTCATATTGTTGTAAATAATCAGGTTGGTTTTACTACCAATTATCTTGATGCGCGTTCTTCAATTTATTGTACAGATATTGCAAAAGTTACAGATTCTCCTGTAATGCATGTAAATGATGACGATGTAGAAGCAGTAGTTCATGCTATTAGATTTGCGGCAGATTATAGAGCTAGATTTGGAAAAGATGTTTATATTGATTTATTAGGATATAGAAAATATGGACATAACGAAGGTGATGAACCTAGATTTACTCAACCTAATTTGTATAAAATTATCTCTAAACATCCTAATCCAAGAGAAATTTATAAGAAAAAATTAAAAGATGAAGGCGTAATCTCTGATGCTGTTTTGGCAGAAATGGAAAAACAGTTCAAAGAATTATTAGATGAAAACTTTGAAGCAGCTAAAGAAATTGAAATCAATACAATGGCTGTTTTCATGGAAGACGATTGGAAAAATTTCAAAAGAGGAACAATAGACCAAATCTATGCAGATTACAATACAGGTTACGACTTAGAAAAACTGAAAGATTTAGCCATTAAAATCTCTACTTTACCTGCAGATAAAAAATTCATCAATAAAATTTCTAGATTATTCGATTCCAGAGTAAAAATGGTTGAAAATAACTCTTTAGATTGGGCAATGGGAGAATTGTTGGCTTATGCTACACTTCTTACTGATGGCAATGATATTAGAATTTCTGGCGAAGATGTAGAAAGAGGTACTTTCTCTCACCGTCATGCTGTGGTAAAAACAGAAGACAATGAAGAAGAGTATGTTCCTTTAAAACAAGTGTCAGACAGAAGATTTGATATTTTTAATTCATTATTATCAGAATATGGAGTTTTAGGATTCGATTATGGATATGCTATGGTTGCTCCTAATACTTTAACCATTTGGGAAGCTCAGTTTGGAGATTTTGTAAACGGAGCTCAAATTATTATAGACCAATATTTGGTAGCTGCCGAAGAAAAATGGAAAGTACAAAACGGTTTGGTAATGCTTTTGCCTCACGGTTTCGAAGGGCAAGGAGCAGAGCACTCTTCTGCTAGATTAGAAAGATTCTTAGAACTTTGTGCTAATCATAATATTTTTGTGGCAAATTGTACTACACCTGCTAATTATTATCACTTGTTGAGAAGACAAATGAAATTCCCTTTCAGAAAACCATTGGTTGTAATGACGCCAAAATCATTATTAAGACATCCAAAAGTAGTTTCAGGAGTCGAAGAATTAGCAAACGGAACTTTCCAACCAGTAATTGACGATGCAACAGCAGATGCTAAAAAAGTAGAAAAATTAGTATTCTGTTCAGGTAAATTATACTACGAGTTATTGGCTAAAAAAGAAGAATTGAACGACGAAAAAGTAGCTTTGGTAAGATTAGAGCAGCTTTATCCTTTGGATAATTTAAGAATTAACGAGATTTTAGAAAAATACAGCAACAGAAAAGAATTTGTTTGGGCGCAAGAAGAACCAGAAAACATGGGAGCTTGGACGTACATGTTGCGTAATTTCAGAAACCAAAATATTCAAGTTATTTCTCCAGTTTCTAGTGGTACGCCAGCGCCGGGAACTCATAAAAAATTTGATAAAAATCAGAAAGGTGTTATCAATGGAGTTTTTGGTATTAGTGCTGAAGATGCTAAACTTATCAAACCCGTAACTACAGTTAATGATTAAAATTTAGATTAAAAAAAACATACATACAATGTCAATATTAGAAATGAAAGTTCCTTCTCCGGGAGAATCAATCACAGAAGTAGAAATCGCTACTTGGTTGGTAAAAGACGGAGATTATGTAGAAAAAGATCAAGCGATTGCAGAAGTAGATTCTGACAAAGCAACTCTAGAACTTCCTGCCGAAGAAAGTGGTATTATTACACTAAAAGCAGAAGAAGGAGAGGTTGTAAAAGTTGGTCAAGTAGTATGCTTAATAGATAGAAGCGCTTCTAAACCAGCTGGAAGCACAGTCATTGCGAGCGAAGCGAAGCAATCTGTTGAAGAAGCTCCTAAACCTGAAGCTCCAAAAGCTACACCAGCTCCCGCTACTTATGCAACTAGTGCGCCTTCGCCTGCTGCTAAAAAAATTCTAGATGAAAAAGGAATAGACGCTGCTACAGTTTCTGGTACTGGTAGAGACGGTAGAGTTACAAAAGATGATGCTCAAAACGCAACTCCAGGTGTTCCTGCAATGGGAAGTTCTACTTCTGGAAGCAGAGCTCAAACTACTACTAAACTTTCAGTTCTTAGAAGAAAATTGGCTGCTAGATTGGTTTCTGTGAAAAACGAAACCGCTATGCTTACTACTTTTAACGAAGTAGATATGTCTGAAATTTTCAGAATTAGAAAACAATATAAAGAAGAATTTGCTGCGAAACACGGTATCGGTCTTGGTTTTATGTCTTTCTTTACCAAAGCAGTTACCAGAGCTTTACAAATGTATCCAGATGTAAATGCAATGATAGACGGAGATTTCAAAATCAATAATGATTTTTGTGATATTTCAATTGCTGTTTCTGGGCCAAAAGGATTAATGGTTCCTGTTCTTAGAAATGCAGAAAACCTTACATTAAGAGGTGTAGAAGCTAGCATTAAAGAACTTGCAATAAAAGTAAGAGATGGTAAAATCACAATTGATGAAATGACAGGCGGAACGTTTACTATTACCAATGGTGGTGTTTTCGGGTCTATGTTATCAACACCAATTATCAATCCACCTCAATCTGCAATCTTAGGAATGCACAATATTATTGAAAGACCAGTTGCTGTAAATGGACAAGTGGTAATTAGACCAATGATGTACGTAGCAGTTTCTTATGACCACAGAATTATTGATGGTAGAGAGTCTGTAGGTTTCTTAGTTGCTATAAAAGAAGCGTTAGACAATCCTGTAGAAATTCTAATGGGAGGAGACGAAAGAAAAGCATTAGAGTTATAAGTAATATTAATTATTTATGAAATAAATAGATCCCGCTTAATTTTAGGCGGGATTTTTGCTACATTTATTTCAATAATATAAAACTATAAAAAATGTATTCTGCAGTATCTAACGGTATCAAGATTTCTGTTGTTCCAGAATATCATATCAAAAATTCTTTTCCAGCGGAAAATAGATTTGTTTTTAGGTATAATATTACCATAGAAAATCTAGGCATTGATGCGGTGAAACTTTTAAAAAGAAGATGGTTGATTTATGATTTGGGATTTGGTTTTACCGAAGTAAAAGGAGACGGAGTAATAGGATTAACTCCTGTAATTGAGCCAGGCGAAACGTTTAAATATTTTTCTAATGTAATTTTGCGCTCTGGTGTAGGAAATATGTTGGGGAATTACGTAATTCATAATTTACTTACCAACGAAACTTTCGAAGCCGAAATTCCTAAATTCAGTCTTGTCTCAGAAGTTTTGAGTAATTAAAAAAAATTATTGTCGGCTTTTATCATTAAAAACAGCAAATTTTTAAACCTTTGCGAAAACCTTTGCGTCATTGCGTGAAAAAATAATTACAAATCTTTCAAATTTTTACTAAAAATTGTTTTTACCTCTTCGTCCTCAGTAATAATAAGTCTTTCAAAAGCGAGAAGCGAAAGTTTGGCACAAACCTCTGCATCAGCATCAGCTCTGTGATGGTTAAATTTTATTTGATGGTGGTTTGCCAAATTTTTCAAACCATAACTAGGTAAATTTTTCCAAGATTTTTTAGCAACTTGTATGCTGCACAAATAATTAATTTTCGGTTTGAAAATTCCATAATAATCTAGGCAACCTCTCAAAACACTAGCATCAAAAGACGCATTATGCGCAATCATGAGATTTCCGTAGAGTACATCTTCTATTTCACTCCATATTTCATCAAAAGTAGGAGCGTTTTTTACATCATCAGGATAAATGCCGTGAACATTAATGTTGTGCGGACTAAAATAAGGATAACTAGGAGGTTTTATCAACCAAGATTTGGTTTCTATAATTTCAGAATTTTCTACCACGCAGATTCCAAGTTCACAAGCGGAATTTCTCTCGTGAGTTGCAGTTTCAAAATCTAAGGCTACAAAATTCATGATTTATTTTTATTTTTTTTAACATCCAACATCCAACATCCAACATCCAACATCCAACATCTAACATCCAGCATCCAGCATCCAACATCCAACTTTAAATAAAATGCTTAAAAATCAACCATTTGGTTTGGTAATAATTTTTAGATTGAGTTTTACTTCTCAGTTTCCATGTTTTGGGAGCTTGAGCATAGAACCCAAAATGTGCTTTCACAACTGCCCAAAGATGCGGAAAACCATCTTTCAATCCGAAATAAATTCCAGCAACTCCATCTAAAATCAATCTAGAAGGAATTACCCAAATGAGCGTAGAAAGAGGTAAGTTTTTCAACAACATAGAAAGATTATTTCTTATATTGAGATACGTTTTTTTAGGAGATTGTTTGTTAAGAGTTCCTCCGCCAACGTGGAAAACAGTAGATTTTCCGCAATAATATATTTTTCTTCCAGCATTTTTTAATCGCCAACAAAGGTCTATTTCTTCTTGATGAGCAAAAAATCTTTCATCTAAACCATTCATCGCCCAATAATCTTCTTTTCTTATAAAAAGTGCACATCCCGAAGCCCAGAATATTTCGGTTTCGTCGTTATATTGTCCGTTGTCTTTTTCTAATTTTTCAAAAATTCTTCCTCTGCAATAAGGATAGCCAAGATTGTCTATCAAACCACCGCCAGCTCCAGCAAATTCAAAATATTTATCTTTTTCGAAAGAACGAATTTTCGGTTGAACGGCTGCAATTTCTTCATTTCTTAGGAAAATTTCCAAAATTGGGAAAATCCAGTTTTCGGTAACTTCTACATCAGAATTTAGAAGGCAATAGATTTCTTCGTTTATATGTTTCAAACCTTCATTGTAACCACCCGCAAAACCTGTGTTTTCTTTGTTTTTAATAATGGTTATATTGGGGAAATTTTGTTCTAAAAATTCCACAGAATCATCATTTGAAGCATTGTCTATTACATAAATTTTAGCTTCTTTAGAATATAAAATTACGTTGGGAAGAAATTTTTCTAACCAATGTTTTCCGTTCCAGTTGAGTATTGCAATTGCTAATGTTGGCATCATCATTTATTCGTCAAAATGTTTTATAGCATCTTTGTATTTCCATCTTTTGTGGCTCCAAAGCCAGTTGTCAGGATTTTTATTGATGGTTTTTTCTAAATTTTTATGAAATTTTTTCACCACTTCGTATGGTTCAAATTTGTCGTTATCTGGTAAAATTTCGTGGTAAGTAACTTTGTAATGTCCTCTTTTTACTTTTTCCATTTCGCAATAGACAAAAGTTACATTCATTCTGCTAGAAAGTCTGTCGTAGCCGATAAAAGCAGGTGTTTTTTGATTTAGAAATTTCAATCCGAAATTTACCATAGAAATATGTGGCGTTTGGTCTGCTACAAACATATAGGCAGAATTTCCGTCGTTAGGATTTCTAAGAATATGTTTCATTACATCATCCGCTTCTAGAGCTTCATTACCATATCTGCTTCTAATTTTTCTAATTTTTTCTTCCCAAAAAGGATTTTGCATTTTTCTGTAAATCGGGAAGCATTTTTCTTGAGGAATAATTGTTGCTAAAGAATTAAACCATTCCCAATTGAAAACATGACCAGAAAGCATCATCACATTTTTTTGTTTTTTTTGAGATTCAGAAAAAACTTCTAAGTTTATATGTTGAACTCTTTGGTGTAAAGATTCATCAGAAATTGTAAAAGCTTTGAGGGTTTCTACAATATAATCTGAAAAATTATGATAGAATTTTTTCGAGATTTTCTTTATTTCTTCGTCAGATTTTTCTGGGAAAGAATTTTTTATATTTTCAAAGACTACTTTTTTTCTGTATCCTGCAATGTAATAAAGGATAAAGAATATAAAATCTGACAAAATATATAAGATTTTTAAAGGTAGTTTAGAAAAAAGTAAAACTATTTGGAATAATATTTGGTTCACAATTCAAAATTAATTTGCAAATTTACAAAATCATTAAACGTAATTGTATAAAAATGTAAGATATGAAAAGAATTGTGATGAATTTAGCTTTTGTAGGATTGCTTTTGCCGGCATTTTCTTTGGCACAAACTACCGCTGAAGCAGATGCTGCAAAAATTGAAGCTAAAAAGAAAGCGGAAGAAGAAAAAGCTGCGTTGCCAAAACCTTACAACGAAACCGAAAATGCAGAAGCTAAAATTGCAGAATTGGTAAAAAAGGCGGAAAAAGAAAATAAAAATGTAATGATTCAGGCTGGTGGAAACTGGTGCATCTGGTGTTTAAGATTTAATAATTTTGTGCAAACTACACCAGAATTGAAGACTTTGGTAGATAATAATTACGTTTACTATCACTTAAATTATTCTCCAAAAAATAAAAATGAAAAGATTTTTGCCAAATATGGAAATCCAGGAGAGAAATATGGTTATCCTGTTTTTATTGTTTTGGATAAAACGGGTAAAATGATTCACACGCAAGATTCTGCGGTTTTGGAAGAAGGAAAAGGTTACAGTTTAGAAAAAGTGAAAGCGTTTTTCAACGAATGGAAACCTTCAAAATAATTTAAAATTAAGAAAAAGTTGAAAGTAATTTCAACTTTTTTTGTTTTCCAAGAAAGGATTGTACATCATTAAGGCATGATTTTCAATCAATAAACTTTCTGTAGAGTTTCCAAATTCATCGGTTTCTATTTTGAAAATTTGGTTATGACGAGAATATCCTCCCCAAAATTGTTGTTTCACAATGTGGTTTTTTTCTTCAATTTTATAAGTTGAATTTAGTTTTTCTAGAGAAAAAAGTTGCCCAAAAAGATAATCATTTTCAATCCAAAGTTTAATTTTGAAAGTATTTTCAGTATTATTTTTTACTCTGAAATCTATGTAATTGTAAGATAAAGTAGCTCCTGTGCCAAAAGGAACTTTTCTGTTTACATCAGGAAAAACATCAAAAGAATGACGATGTCTTTCAGTAATTAAAAGTGGAGAATGTGCGAAAATCCAAAAAAGTAAGTTCCCAAGTTGACACAAACCTCCACCAATTCCTTTTTCTATCTTTCCTTGGTTCAGAATTAAACCTTCTAAATAGCCTTTTTGGGCAGTTGGTTTTCCTACTAAATTCCACAAAGAGAACGTTTCGCTTGGATAAATTATTGTATTGTTTATTTTCTTTATTGCCAGTTCTAGATTTTTCTTTTTGTTGAATTGAAGATACATTTCTACATCTTTCAATGGTCTTAAAATCATAGAACTATGTTTGAAAACAGATTGGTTTATTTCTAAATTTTCAGAAAGCTGTTTTGCAAATTTTTCTTTTGAAAATAGATTATCAACTTTTCTTTTCAGAATATAATACTCTTTCCCAAGCTTCCTTCGGAAATTATTTTTTAGCAAAGGTTTTTCTAGTTCAAACATTTGTTGCATAAATATAAAAAGAGAAGAAAAATAATAAAGCAAATAAATGGATAAAAATACTAAACTTTAAATATTGTTTATGCTGAAAATAATATTTTATTAAATTGAATATTAGTAATATAACAGTAATAATCGGTAAAAATAATAACACAATCATTCCAAGTCCGGGATTGCATGGTCCGGATTTTTGAAATTGTTCTGCAATAGTACTTGTTAAAAAATAAATTACATAAAACAAAACAGTTAGAAATGCACTTTTTAGAGCTTTGTTTTTAATATTTATAATCTTCATTACAACAATTTTTTCAAAATTTTCAACTTTCCTTCGGTGTATGGCGGATATTTCAGCTCTGGTTCTAAGTAAATGGACTTGTCTAAAATAGCTTTTTGGTGAGAAAATGCATCAAACCCAAATTTCCCATGATAGTTTCCTAATCCCGAATTTCCTACGCCTCCAAAAGGAAGATGATGATTGCTAATGTGCATTAAAGTGTCATTGATACAGGCGCCACCAAAACTTAGTTTTTCTAAAATTTTTGTTTGTTCTTTAGCATTATTAGTAAAAATATAAGCAGACAAAGGTTTTTCTCCTTCAATCACTTTTTGGATGGCTTCGTCTAAATTTTTATAAACAAGAATTGGTAAAATTGGACCAAAAATTTCTTCTTGCATCACCGCATCTTCCCAAGTTACATGGTCTAAAACGGTAGGGGAGATATATCTTTTTTCACGATGGGTTTCTCCTCCGAAAATAAGTTTCTCTCTATTGATTAATTTTTCTAATCGGTCAAAATTTCTTTCGTTGATAATTTTACAAAAATGTTCAGCATTTTCGTGGTAATTCCTTTTCTTGATTTCATAAAGCAGAATTTCTATAAATTTAGATTTTACATTTTCCTGAACGTATAGATAATCTGGTGCAATACACGTTTGCCCTGCATTGATGAATTTTCCCCAAACAATTCTTCTTGCTGCCACTTCCAAATCTGCATTTTCGGTAATAAAAGCAGGCGATTTTCCTCCCAATTCTAAAGTTACAGGCGTAAGATGTTCTGCAGCAGCTTGGTAAACAATTTTTCCAACTCGTGGACTTCCGGTGAAGAAAATTTTGTCAAATCTCAATTTTAAAATCTCCGTAGTTTCTTCCACACTGCCTTCTACCACATAAAGAAATGCAGAATCAAAATTTTCATTGATAAGTTGCGCCATAGCTTTCATGGTGTTTTCGGGCAATTCACTAGGTTTTATGATGCAAGTGTTTCCTGCTGCAATTGCTGCAACAACGGGCGTTAAAGTTAATTGATAAGGATAATTCCATGCGCCAATTACAAGGCAGTTTCCAAGTGGTTCTCTGTAGATTTTGCTGCTTCCTAATTGATTGACAATGTTTGTTTTAACTTTTTTAGGTTTGGCAAGAGAATTTAAGTTTTTTAAGTAATAATCAATGTCTTTGTAAATGAAAGAAATCTCTGTACCGAACGTTTCAAATTCAGATTTTCCGAAATCTTTATAAATGGCTTCGTAAAGTTGGTTTTCGTGCTTTTTTATCAAATTCTTTAATTTCTTTAGTTGAGTTTTTCTAAAGTTTAAATCTTTGGTTTTGTGTGAATTAAAAAATGTTTTTTGACTTTGAAGAATTTCGGTGTAATTCATTACTCTTAAGTATTGATTTTCACAAAGATAAAATAAAACAAATATTTTAAGCAGGTTATTTTTGGAGGATTTTTAGAATTTTTATGTTGGAAATAATAATATTTTCAAATTTTATTAAAATTGATTGCTTTTCTAATGTATATTGTCAAAGAAAAAAATAAATAGTTATGGAACTAAAGAATAAAAAACTTTTAATAACTGGTGGAGCTTCCGGAATTGGCAAAATTATGGCAAGAAAATCTCTGGAAAGAGGCGTTTCTCATTTGGTAATTTGGGATATTAACGAAGAAGGTTTGTCAAAAACCAAAGAAGAGTTTTCAAAATTAGGAATTCCTATTTTTATTTATAAAGTTGATGTTTCTAATTTAGACGAAATTAAAATCTACGCGCAAAAAGTGAGAACAGAAGTTGGCAAGATTGATGTTCTCATCAATAATGCAGGAATTGTTGTAGGGAAATATTTCCACGAAAATACACATCAAGATATTCAAAAAACAATGCTAATTAACTCTAATGCTTTGATGCATGTTACGTTAGAGTTTTTACCAGAAATGATGAAAGAAAATTCTGGTGCTATTTGCAATATTGCTTCTTCGGCGGGTTTAATTTCAAATCCTAAAATGGCAGTTTATGCCGCTTCAAAATGGGCTGTAAACGGTTGGAGTGATAGTTTAAGACTAGAAATGGAGCAACTTAAAAAGAATATTTCTGTAACTACCATTATGCCTTTTTATATCAATACAGGGATGTTTGATGGGGTACAATCTAAATTAATTCCGATTTTAGAGCCAGAACCAACTGCCGAAAAAATTATAAAATCTATAGAAAATAAAAGAAAAATTTTAGCAATGCCACTTCCGTATTGGTTTATAAGGCTTTCTCAAGGGATTTTGCCACTTCCAATTTTCGATTGGATAATGGATCATGTTTTTGGAGTTTATGACACTATGAAATATTTTAAAGGAAGAAGGTAAATATTTGATTTATTTAGAGAAAACTTACGAATGTGGAAAACAATATTTGAGAATTCTTCAAAAAAATGTATTTTTGCATCTTGAAAAGTAAATCTAAAAAAGTAAAATGAATTCCTACAAAAATCCATTGGAAGAACGCTATTCCAGTGCAGAAATGCTCTTTAATTTCTCGCCGGATAACAAGTTTCAAACCTGGCGAAAACTCTGGATTGCTCTTGCTGAGATAGAAAAAGACCTAGGTCTTGAAATTTCAGACGAACAAATTTCTCAATTGAAAGAGCAAGCCGACAATATTGATTATCAAAAAGCTGCAGAATACGAGAAAAAGTTTCGTCACGATGTGATGGCTCACGTTCACGCTTATGGAGACGTAGCTCCAGCTGCAAAACCGATTATTCACTTAGGTGCTACTTCGGCTTTTGTGGGAGATAATACAGATTTAATTCAAATTAGAGATGGTCTTCAAATTATCAGAAAGCAATTGGTAAATGTTATCAAAAATCTTTCAGATTTTGCCATTCAATACAAAGATTTGCCAACTCTTGGTTTCACGCACTTTCAACCGGCACAATTAACTACAGTTGGGAAAAGAGCTACACTTTGGTTGCAATCTTTGCTTTTAGATTTCGAAGAATTAGAATTTTTCTTAGAAACTTTAAGATTTAGAGGTGTAAAAGGAACTACGGGAACTGCCGCAAGTTTCTTAGAACTTTTTGACGGAGATTATGCTAAAGTTCAACATTTAGATAAAGAATTGTCAAAACGTTTCGGTTTCGAGAAAGTTTTTGGCGTTTCTGGTCAAACTTACGATAGAAAAATTGATGCAAAAGTTTTGTCTTTATTGTCAAACATTGCTCAATCTGCACATAAATTTACCAACGATTTAAGACTTTTGCAAAATCTTAAAGAAATAGAAGAACCGTTCGAAAAAAATCAAATCGGTTCATCTGCAATGGCTTATAAACGTAATCCGATGCGTTCTGAAAGAATTTCAGCATTGTCAAAATTCGTTATTTCACTTCAGAATTCTTCAGCAATGGTAGCTGCAACGCAATGGTTTGAAAGAACTTTAGATGATTCGGCGAACAAAAGGTTGACGATTCCACAAGCATTTTTAGCAGTAGATGCAGTTCTTTTGATTTGGAACAACATTATGAACGGAATTGTGGTTTATGAAAACAGAATTCATAAACATATTATGGAAGAACTTCCGTTTATGGCGACCGAATACATTATCATGGAAGAAGTGAAAGCGGGTGGAGACCGACAGGAAATTCACGAGATTATTCGTGTTCATTCTATGGAAGCCTCGAAAAAGGTGAAAATGGAAGGCAAAGAAAACGATTTAATCGAAAGGATAATGAATGACGATTCTTTGAAGCTAGACAAATCGAAATTGCAAGAAGTTTTAGACCCTAAAAATTTCATCGGCTTCGCTCCAATACAAACTGTGGAGTTTGTAAAGAATGAAATCTCTCCGATTGTTGAAAAATATCAACACTTAATTGGTTTAGAATCAGATTTAAAAGTATAATTTTATGCAGGCAATTGTGTCTGCATTTTTTGTTTAATTTGAAATTAATTATTTGAAATTTTGAAATTGATTTAAAAGGTCAAACTTCAAATTTCAAATCTCAAATCTAATTTATGAAAAGAAGAATTTTCGTAGAAAAAAGAGGAGTTTTCGATGTAGAAAGTCCTAAAATTTTAAATGAAATCAAATCTATTTTGCCGAACATTCAATCGGTGAAAGTTTATAATATCTATGATATTTTCGGTTTGAAAGAAGGCGATTTCGAAAAAGTAGTCAACAATACTTTTGTAGATCCGGTTGTAGATATTCTTCACACCGAAAATCCTGCTAAAAATCTACATTTTGCCACGGAATTTCTTCCCGGTCAATACGACCAAAGAGCAGATTCTGCTCAGCAATGTATCGCTTTACTTACTGGTGTTGAGAATTCTACCGTAAGAAGTGGTAAATTGATAGAATTGCAAGGAGTTGAAGTTTCAGATTTGTTAAAAATTAAAGATTTACTCATTAATAAAGTAGAATCTCAAGAGAAAAATTTAGAAATTCTTCAAATTCCAGCCGAAGAAACGCCAGATAAAGTTAAAATTTATACAGATTTTAATGATTTTACAACAGAGCAACTTAACGATTTTTACAATAATCATGGTTTTGCTTTTGGTTTTGATGATTTAGAATTTATTCAAGATTATTTTAAATCTGAAAATAGAAATCCTACAGAAACCGAACTTAAAGTTCTTGATACCTATTGGAGCGACCACTGTCGTCATACAACTTTCGAAACAGAATTGACAGATATTCAGTTTGAAGGCGCATTTAAAGAAACTTTAGAAAAAATATTCAACGATTATTTAGAAAAAAGAAAATTCTTAGGAAGAGAAGCTAAACCTATTTCTTTGATGGATTTAGCTACGGTTTGCGCAAGATATTTCCGAAAAACAGGTAAGCTAGAAAACTTGGTGGTTTCTGATGAAATTAACGCTTGTACTATAGAAATAGAAGCTGAATTTGATGGCAAAAAAGAACCTTGGTATTTGTTATTTAAAAACGAAACGCACAATCACCCTACAGAAATTGAACCTTTTGGTGGTGCTTCTACTTGTTTGGGTGGTGCAATAAGAGATCCTTTGTCTGGTAGAGCTTTTGTTTTCCAAGCAATGAGATTGACGGGTGCTGCAGATGTTTTAGAGCCTATTTCTGAAACTTTACCGGGTAAATTGCCACAAAGAACTATTTCTAAACAAGCGGCAAATGGATATTCTTCTTACGGAAATCAAATTGGTTTGGCGACGACTCACGTTTCTGAAATTTATGACGAAGGTTATAAAGCGAAGAGAATGGAGGTTGGTTTCGTTACGGGTGCTGTTCCAAAAGATTGGGTGAGAAGAGAAAAACCAGCAGTTGGCGATGTGGTAATTGTTTTGGGTGGAGCTACAGGCAGAGATGGAGTAGGTGGAGCAACGGGAAGTTCTAAAGAGCAAGACGAAACTTCTATACATACGATGAGTTCGGAAGTGCAGAAAGGAAATGCGGTAGAAGAGCGTAAAATTCAGAGACTTTTTAGAAATCCTGAAGTAACGAAATTGATTAAAAAATCTAACGATTTCGGAGCAGGTGGAGTTTCTGTAGCGATTGGTGAAATTGCTGATTCACTGGAAATTAACCTTGATATTTTACCTTTGAAATACGAAGGTTTGAATGGAACCGAACTCGCTATTTCTGAGTCTCAGGAAAGAATGGCGGTGGTAATTGAAGCTCACGAAAAAGAAAAATTTATCAAATTTTGTGAAGCCGAAAATATAAAAGCGGTAGAAGTAGCTAAAGTTACAGATAGCGGAAGAATGCAAATGTTCTGGAACGGACAAAAAATTGTGGATTTGAGCAGAGCTTTTCTCGATACAAGTGGTTGTGCAAAGAAACAAGATGCTAAAGTCTCTCATTTACAGGAAATTAACTTAAATTCTATTGAATTTAATGAAGAGAATTTCTACAAAATTTTAGCTGATAAAAATGTAGCTTCTCAAAAAGGATTGGTAGAAATGTTCGATTCTACGGTGGGAGCCACTACGGTTGCACTTCCTTTTGGAGGTAAATATCAAACTACAGAAACTGAAGGTTGTGTGCAAACATTACCAATCTTACATGCAGAAAATGTAGAAACAGTGTCTTATGCAAGTTGGGGTTTTGATGCTGAAATTTCGAAGCAAAATTCTATGGTAGGTGCAAGTTTGGCTGTGGTAGAATCTGTAGCTAAAATCGTGGCTATGGGCGGTAATTTTAGAAATATTAGATTGAGTTTTCAGGAGTATTTCGAAAAATTAGGCAATAATCCTGAAAAATGGGGCAAGCCTTTAGCCTCAATTTTGGGAGCTTATGATGCGCAAATGAACCTTGGTTTGGCAGCGATTGGAGGTAAGGATTCTATGAGTGGAACGTATCAAGATATTAACGTTCCTCCTACGTTAATTTCCTTTGCTTGTGCTGATGGTAAAAAATTAAACACTATTTCTCCGGAGTTTAAAAAAACAGGGAATTTTATTTATCATTTCGAACATCAAGTTCAAGAAAACGGATTGCCAAATTACGAGAGTTTAATTAAAGTTTTTGATTATATTTACGAAGGAATTCAGAAGAAAAAAATTGTTTCTGTGAAAACGGTTAAAGATGGAGGAGTTGCCGTTGCGGTTGCAAAAATGAGTTTTGGTAATCTTCTTGGCGCTGAAATTTCTATTGACGAAAAACTTTTACTCGAAAAGAATATTGGAGGTTTAGTGATAGAATCTACAGAGAAATTAGATACAGATTTACTTCGATTAATAGGTGAGGTTAAAAATTCAAAAATTATCAAAATCAGTAATTTAGAATTCAATATTGAAAAATTACTTGAAGTAAATTCAGGAACGTTTAAAAATTTGTTTCCAACCAAAGAAAAAGATAAAATTGTAGTTAATTTTGATGAAAATCAAAACGGAACGGAGAAAAAATCAATCAATATCATTTCTCATAAAATTGGAACATCTAGAGTTTTTGCTCCAATTTTTCCTGGAACCAATTGCGAGTACGAAACGCAAAATGCTTTCAGAAAAGAAGGTGCATTAGTAGATAGTTTACCTTCTGAAAAATTTAACTCATCAGTTGCTTGAAGAAAGTATTGAAGCTTGGGTTGAAAAAATTAAACAGTCACAAATTTTAGTGTTCTCTGGAGGCTTTTCTGCAGGTGATGAACCGGATGGTTCGGCTAAGTTTATTGTGAATGTTTTGAAGAATGAAAAGATGAAAAATGCAGTTCACGAATTGCTTTCTAGAGACGGAATGATTTTGGGAATTTGCAACGGTTTTCAAGCTTTGGTAAAATCTGGTTTGCTTCCTTATGGTGAAATTAGAGATTTGGACGAAACTTCTCCAACTCTTGCGCACAACGCTATTGGAAGGCATATTTCTCAGATGGTAGATGTAAAAGTAATTAACGATGATTCTCCTTGGTTGAAAGGGATGAAAGGCGATGTTTATACCATTCCGATTTCTCATGGCGAAGGTAGATTTATGGCAAACGAAGAAGTGCTTTTAGATTTGTATAAAAAAGGACAAGTAGCAACACAGTATATTGATGCGGACGGAAATATAGCTCACGGTATGCCTTTCAATCCTAATAATTCTCTTTTCGGGATTGAAGGAATTACCAGCGGAAGTGGTAAAATTTTTGGTAGAATGGGGCATCCGGAACGTTTTACAAACGGATTGTTCAAGAATATCCCAACAGCCAATTATCACAATATTTTCAAAAATGGTGTTGAATATTTTAAATAAGAATTAAAATTTCAAAAATTAAGAATTCATACAAATAAATCAGTTTAAAAATAAAAATCTCAATAAAATGACTAAAGGTGAAATGCTTTACGAAGGAAAAGCAAAACAAGTTTTCGCAACAGAAGTTGCAGATGAAGTAATTGTAAGATTCAAAGATGATGCTACTGCTTTTAATGCACAAAAACGTGGAAGCTTCGATTTGAAAGGAGAAATGAATAACGCTATTACAACGCTTATTTTTGAATATCTTCAAGAAAAAGGAATTCCTACACATTTCATCAAACAATTGAATGAAAGAGAACAATTGGTGAAAAAAGTGAGTATTATTCCTCTAGAAATGGTGGTGAGGAACTACGCTGCAGGAAGTATGGCACAAAGATTAGGCGTAGAAGAAGGCATTAAATCTCCTGTTACTATTTTTGATATTTGCTACAAAAAAGACGAATTGGGAGATCCTTTGATTAATGATTATCACGCAATTTTCCTTGGAGCTGCTACCAAGCCAGAGCTGGACGAAATGTATGCGCTTACAGATAAAATTAATGAACTATTGAAAGAATTGTTTGATAAAATGAACATTATTTTGGTAGATTTTAAAATAGAATTAGGAAAAACTTCTGACGGAAAAATTATTTTGGCAGACGAAATTTCTCCAGATACTTGCAGACTTTGGGACAAAGACACGATGAAAAAATTAGATAAAGATAGATTCAGACGTGATTTGGGAGAAGTTACCGAAGCTTACGTAGAAATTTTCGAAAGATTGAAAAAAGCATTAGGGAAGTAATTTTTCAAAAAAAGCCACGAAGTGGCGACTTAATAAAGAATAGGGTGAAGCTCTATTATATTTAATAAAAGTTTAAATGAAAGATATAAAATTAGCATATCAAGAAAAATTCAAACAAGAATTCTACGGTAGAAACCTTTTCAGAACTCAAGACGAAGAATTTTTAGATGCTCCGAAAGAAGAATGTGGCATTTTTGGATTGTATTCTGATAATGAGGTAGATACATTCTCTCTTTCTCAGTTCGGATTGTTTGCTTTGCAACATCGCGGACAAGAAGCTTGTGGGGTTTCTGTAGCTTCTAAAGGTAAAATTCTTACCGTAAAAGACGAAGGTCTTGTTTTGGATGTTTTTAAAACCATTCCCAATCCTGAAAGTTTAATTGGAAATGCGGTAATTGGACATACCAGATACACCACTGCGGGAGATAAGAAAACTTATAATTTTCAGCCTTTTTTTGCTAAAAATGAGTACGACCAAATTATACTTTCTATTGCGCACAACGGTAATCTTACCAATGCAGGAGAATTAAAGGCAGAATTAGAAGCTGAAGGAGTAGTTTTTAAAGCAACTTCAGATTCTGAAGTGATTTTGAGATTAATTCAAAAAAATCTTGATTTAGGTTTAAGAGGTGCTATTAAAGCAACCATGGAAAGAATTGAAGGAGCTTATTCGGTGGTTGGGCTAACCAGAAATAAGTTTTTTGCATTTAGAGATTTTAACGGAATTAGACCTTTGGTTTTAGGAGCAATAGACGAAAAAACTTTTGTTTGTGCGTCGGAAACTTGTGCGCTAGATGCGGTGGGAGCTCAATATGTAAGAGATATTTTGCCAGGCGAAATTGTTTATACCAGCGATACAGAAGAAGGTTTAAGAAGCTTTTTGGTGAAAAACGATTGCGAAAGAAAAATCTGTGCTTTCGAATATATTTATTTTGCAAGACCCGATACTACACTCGAAGGAATAAATGTACACGAAATTAGAGAAAAATCTGGCGAAAAAATCTGGGAACAAGCTCCAGTACAAGCAGATTTGGTAATTGGCGTTCCAGATTCTGGTGTTCCGGCGGCGATTGGTTTTTCCAAAGCTTCGGGAATTCCCTTCAGACCTGCTTTAATTAAAAACAGATATATTGCCAGAAGTTTTATTGTTCCGTCTCAAGATATGAGAGAAAGAGTAGTGAATTTAAAGCTAAATCCTATTATTTCTGAGATTAAAGGCAAATCTGTAGTGATTATTGATGATTCTATTGTGAGGGGAACTACATCTAAACGTTTGGTGAAAATTTTAAGAGATAGTGGAGCTAAGGAAATTCATTTTAGAAGTGTTTCTCCGCCAATTATTGCACCGTGTTTTCTAGGAATTGATACTCCGAAAAAAGATGATTTAATTGCTGCTAATATGACGATTGAAGAGTTGAAAGATTATCTGGGTGTTGATAGTTTAGAGTTTCTGAGTGTGCCGAATTTAGCGAAAATTTTAGGTTCAGAAAATCATTGTTTTGGATGTTTTACAGAAAAATATCCTGTTGCTAAACCAAAAGAAAGCGAATTATTTAATTGATACAAAAAACTCGGAAAACTAATCTTTCCGAGTTTTTTATTTTTTAAAATTTGAAGTTTACACCAACTTGTAGATTGTTGTTTTTTGCGCTGTCTAAGAAATAATCGGTAACATTTCCGTTTTTCCCAAGTCCTGTTAAGCCTAAAGTGTATCTTGCACTTAGTCCAAAATTTTTGTTCAAATTAAAGCCAGCTCCAAAACCAGCTCCTACGTTAAATCTGTTGAGATAATCCATATTGATGTCTGTAGAAGGTGAAATAATGGAAGAGCTAAGTCCTTGTTTTGCAGAAACCATGTAGCTAAATTCTGGACCTAATTCTAAGTAAAAATTACTCGGAAAATTATACTGTAACATAATAGGCAAAGAAATGTAATCTAACTTTGTAGTGGTAGAAACGTTGCCGATAATTCCACCAAAATCATACAAATCTGTTTTGGCTCCCAATTGATTGTAAATTAATTCGGGTTGAACGCTAAATTCTTCTGAAACCGGGAATGTAGCCGTAACACCAGCATAAATTCCTGCTTTAGATTTCATATCTGTGCCAGAAGCTCCGTTATTGATGTCGGAAACATTTAATCCGGCTTTAATTCCAAATTGTTGCGAAAAAGCAAAACCGCTCATTACGATACCTAATCCTAAAAATATTTTTCTCATTATTTTATTTTTTTAAATATTTGTTTAACAACGAGGTGTTTTCAATTTATATGCCAAATATTTTCGAGTTTTATTAGTTTGTTGATTTTCAATTGTATAAAAATAAAAAAAGCCGAGCGAAAATTGCTCAGCTTTAAAAAACCAATAACCAATTAAATATTGAGAGTCAATAATTTCTTTAATTAAAATTTGAAATTAACACCTACATGAAAAGTGTTGTTTTTGTTTTTAGCATTTGTGCTTGGGTCTGAAGCAGGTTTGGTAACATCGCTGAAACCAGCTACATATCTTGCATTAATTCCGAAGTTTTTAGTAATATCAAAACCAGCTCCTAAACCAACTCCAAGGTTAAAATTGTTATAATCTTCTTTGTCTAATTCTGCTGTAGAAGTAGAGTTGTTCCAAGTAGTTTTGGTGTCTGCGCTTACCAAGAAACCAAATTCTGGACCAGCTTCTAAGTAAAACTGTGGTGTTGCTTTGAATTGGAACATTACTGGAACTGT
Source organism: Cloacibacterium sp. (assembly GCF_047601505.1). GTDB lineage: Bacteria > Bacteroidota > Bacteroidia > Flavobacteriales > Weeksellaceae > Cloacibacterium. The sequence continues at coordinate 3,130,964 of NZ_JASGJD010000001.1, read as the reverse complement.
AATATAATTAAGGTTGAGTTTTTGAGAATAAGAATTTCCTAAAACTGTTCCTTTTACTTCAGAACCAAGGTTGTTATAGATTACCTCTGGCTGAATGCTGAAAGATTCTGAAGCTGGGATGTTTACAAAAACACCTCCGTAATAACCTACTTTAGATTTAGTATCGTCATATCCATCATCCGAGATTGATGAAACGTTCATACCTCCTTTAATACCGAATTGTTGCGAAAATGCAAACGAACTTGCTACGATTGATAGTCCTAAAAACAATTTTTTCATCATTGTTCTGTTGCTTTTGTTTGATTGAATCTTTGATTTCATAATTTTGATTTTTAAATTTTTAATATTTTTTTGTTGTTCTAATTTTAAATCACCAATTTGTTTTTTGCAAAGTTTCAAATTCTGTGATTTGGTGTTCTTATAAAATTTTTTACGATTGTTTCAAAATCTTAATTGTGATTGTTTTTTATTATTTTCTGTTGCAAAGTTGCATTGGTGCGGTTTATTTTTCTTTATATTATTTTTCGAAAGTTTTATAAGATTTTTTATTTAGAAATAAAAAAAGAGCTTGGCAATTTACCAAGCTCTCAATTTTATGTTTGTAAGTGTATTTTTATTGTAACTTCATATTATTGTTCTAGATTTCTATAAAATTCTAAACTTTTTTCTATGTTTTCTGCGCTTACTTTGTAATCAAAATTGCATTTACCAACGCCTTCTAATAACGAAAAATTAATTTTACCGTGGTTATTTTTCTTATCATTAATCATTAAGTTGATAATTTCTTCGTTACTGAAATTTTTGATGGAGATATAAGGATAAAATCTTCTAATATTTTTGATGATTTCTTCGGCGGTTTCCTCGGAAATTAGTTTTTCTAAAAAAGCCAAATGCGTTTCTGCAATCATCCCAAGCGCAACGGCTTCACCATGCGGAATGATTTTGTCTGCTTTCAAGAAAAGACTTTCTACTGCGTGTCCAATTGTATGCCCGAAATTGAGAATTTTTCTTAAATTTTCTTCTTTAAAATCTTTTAAAACCACATTTTCTTTAATCATCATACTGTTTTCGATGTGTGGAGCTACATTTTCGGCGGTTATTTCTTCTAAAGCAATTAATTCGTTCCAATGGTTTTCGCAAGCGATAAGTCCATGTTTCAACATTTCGGCAAAGCCACTTCTTAGTTCTATGAATGCTAAAGTTTCTAGGAAATTTGGATAAACTAAAATGTGTTCAGAATGAGCAAAAGTTCCAACTATATTTTTAAGATATTGATGGTCTATGCCAGTTTTTCCACCAATTGAAGCGTCGCACATTGCCAAAAGTGTAGTTGGGATGTTGATGAATTTAATACCTCTTTTATACGTTGAAGCTACAAAACCTCCCATATCTGTAATTACACCGCCTCCTAAGTTTAAAAGAAGAGATTTTCTGTCTGCTTTAAATTCAGCTAAAATTTCCCAAAGTTGAGTAGCTGTAGCAATGGTTTTAGCATCTTCGCCGGCTTCTATTTCTATAATTTCGAAAGGAATTTCGGTTTTTAAATTTGCTAGAAGGGTTGGTAAGCAATTTTCGTGGGTGTTTTCGTCTACTAAAATAAAAATCTGACTAGGATTTTGCTCTGCTATATATTGATTTAATGCACTGAATTCTTGGTCTAATATTGAAATCATTTCTATGAAATTTTAGCAAAAATAATAATAATAAAGCACACCATAAACTTGGTGTGCTGTGATTTTTGTTATTGATTAAGAAAAATTAGAAATTATAAGTAATCATGGTATAAACTTGTCTTCCCGAAAATCCCATTTGAACGGGGTCAAAAATACCTCCAGATTCTGTGTTTCCGTCTGAAACATGCGCGTATTGAAGTGTAGGATATCTATTGAAAATATTTTTACCACCTAAAACCCAAGAGAATTTATTTGAAAATTCATAACCAAAAGACAAATCTGTGGTTACTTTTGCGCCGTAATCTTGGTAATCTGTATCGCCGCCGTAGCCAATAAGTCTTATCTTGTCGAATCTTACCAATTGTAGATTGGTTGTTAGTTTATTGATTTTGTAATTCAAATTCAAATTGAATTTAGTTTTTGGTGCAGAAGCTAGGATAAATGCTTTTTCTCTTTCGCTTAAGAAAATGCTTTCTAAACCTGCTAAAGAAGATGGTGTGTTAATTTTAGAAATTTTCATTTCGTTATAATTTCCTGCGAGAGTAACGTTTAGTTTTCCCGCTCCAATGTTTTCGGAGTAATTTAAGATTACATCTATTCCTTTTGTGCTTGTGTCTAAAGCATTTGCGAAAAATTGAGCTTGCTCTACATCACTTGGTAAGTTTGGAATTTCTGTATTGGTAAAATATCCTGTTAATACAATTCTGTCTTTTACTTTAACATAGTAACCATCAACGGTTGCGGTAAATTTACCTGTATTGTAGGTAAATCCAGCACTTCCGTTTACAGATTTTTCTTCGTTTAATTGTGGAATTCCAGCGGTTTTTGCTAAATCACTATCGTTAGAACCTAGTTGTATTGTTACTAAATTGCCTCCTTGGAAGTTGGTGAATTTTAAACTATAATATTTTTGAACAAGTGATGGAGCTCTAAAACCTGTAGAAATAGAGCCTCTAAGAGCAAATTGTGGTGTTATAGCATATCTGGTTGCGAATTTACCGTTAAGTGTGCTTCCAAAGTCACTGTAGTTTTCAAATCGAACAGCGCCAGAAATCATCCAATTTTTTGTTACGTCTAATTCAGAATCTATGTAAGCTGCAAAGTTATTTCTGCTTTTTCCAACGTTTTCAGAATAACCAGGGAAGCCTTGCGAGCCTCCAGGTCTTACATTTCCTGTGTCGGGATTGGTAACGTATAAACTTTCTGGGGTTGAAGCGGTTACTATATTTCCGTTGATGTCATAAGAGGCATAAGAAGCTTCTTCTCCTTTATTAATATTGAATTTTTCGTATCTAAATTCAGAACCAAATGCAATATTTAATCCTTCTAAAAAATTAAAATTTTTGGTAGCATTAAATCCTGTTGTGTTTTGTAGCAAAGAATGTCCTCCTGCATTAAATGTTGTTGGTGAGTTAGCTCCTAAAGTTGCATTAATGGTGTTTTTGATGTCATAATGAAAATTGTTGTTGCCTAATGCGTTATAAAAATCTATATCCCAATCTGCTACTTTAAATTTTAAACCATTATTAAACGTAAAATCCGAAATTTTGGTATTTTGAATAGGATTGAAGCCATTTGGATAGACGGAAATAATATTTCCGTCAGAATCAGCGCTTCTCGTCCAAGCGTAAGCTTTGGTATTTCTGTAAGAGAAGCCAGAGTTGTTATAAAATTTCAAATTATCAGAAAGAGGAATTTCAGAATTTAAGAAAACATACATGTTTTTTGCTGCGGCATCTCCAAAACGTTGCCTTGGAGCGTCGTATTTATCTGGATTTGCGTTTCTTATAGCGTATTCTTTATTTACAAAATCTAAACTAAGGTTCATAAAACCTCCTTTTTTACCAAGGGCAAAACCAGTATTAATTCCTAAGTCTAATATATTACCGTCTAATTTTTTATCAGAAACTACATCTTTGTTTCCAGGGCTTTTAAAGACATTTAATCCATAAAATGCGGTAGCTTCTGTACCTTCTTTTCTGTCGTTTAATATAATATTTATTACACCGGCTATTGCATCAGAGCCATATTGAGCGGAAGCACCATCTCGTAAAACTTCTATTTTCTTTATCGCGGTAACGGGAATGGTGTTAAGGTCAGAACCAGTGTTTCCTCTACCTCTAGTTCCGAAAAGATTTACTAAAGAAGATTGGTGGTATCTTTTACCGTTTAATAAAAGTAAGGTTTGGTCTGGACCTAATCCTCTCAAAGTAGCAGGGTCTACTGCATCTGCTCCATCAGAACCAGATTGTTTGTTAGAATTAAATGATGGTGCAGAGAACTGCAAAAGTTGATTTACTTCTACTTGTCCTGTGGTTTGGCTTACTTGTTTTACTTCTATAACATCTACTGGAACAGCAGAATTTACAACTGTTCTTTTTTTATTTCGAGAGCCTGTAAGTAGTACGTCTTCTATTTTTTTTTCAGCTTTGATAGTATCTTGTTGCGCGTATGTAAAAATCACACAAAAAAATAAAGTTCCAATTGTAATTTTTCTTACTCTCATAGTGGTAGGTTTTTAAAGTTTAAGTAAAATTATTGATTTTTTTTCAATAAAACCCTTGTTTTTTTTATTGATTTCTTGTTTTTATTGTGTTTTGTTTGGTTTTACATTTATTTTTAGGGGGTTTGTTTCTGTGAAAATATTTTTTATTTTATTCTAATTAATTTTTTTATTCTTTCTTCAATCATTAAATTTGTTGGGTCAAATTAATACTATGTCTATATTCAACGATACTAAGATTGCTTTTGCAGATAGAAGTTCTGCTCAACTAGAAAAAGCGAAATGGATGTTTACTGCTATCCAACATCCCAACCTTACTAATTTAGGAATTAATGCGCTCAATTTTACCATAAAAAATAATTTTCCTTTGGTAGAAGGAATTGTAAAAACTACTTTGTTCGAACAATTTTGTGGTGGCGAAACTCGTGAACAGAGCATGAAAGTGGTGCAGCAAATGTACACCCATCATATTGGAAGTATTTTTGATTATGCAATAGAAGGTAAAGAAGAAGAAGCTGCTTTTGACCTTACTTGTAAAGAAATTAAAGAAAATATCATTTTTGCAATTGGAAATCCTGCAATTCCTTTTGTGGTTTTTAAAGCAACAGGTTTTGGAAGATTAGATTTATATACAGAAGTAACCGCAGGGAAAGAGCTTACAGCATCAGAAAAAGAAGAATGGCAAAGAGTGAGAACTCGCTACGAAGAAGTTTGTCAGATGGCTTTCGAAAAAAATGTAATCTTAATGATAGATGCCGAAGAAACTTGGATGCAAGGTGCTGTAGATGATTTGGTAAACGAAATGATGGAAAAATACAACAAAGAAAAAGCCATTATTTGGAATACTATTCAAATGTATAGAACGGGTAGAATAGAATATTTACAAGCAGATTTAGAAAGAGCAATTTCTAAAAATTATTTCTTAGGATACAAATTTGTACGTGGCGCTTACATGGAAAAAGAGCGTGAAAGAGCTCTCGAAATGAAATATCCAGACCCAATACAACCTACAAAAGAAGCTACAGATGATAATTATAATGCTGCTATAGATTTTGTGATGAATCATTTAGATAGAATTTCGGCATTTTTTGGTACACACAACGAAAAATCTACAGAATTAGCTCTCGATAAGATGAAAGTTCTTGGCTTAGCTCACGATGACGAAAGATTACACTTCGGACAACTCTACGGAATGAGCGACAATATCACTTATTACCTTGGCGAAAACAAATACAACGCTGCAAAATATCTTCCTTACGGTCCTGTAAAAGACGTAGTGCCTTATCTTACCAGAAGAGCACAAGAAAATACATCAGTTGCCGGACAAACCGGTAGAGAACTTTCGCTTCTTAAAAAAGAATTGGAAAGACGAAAAAGAGAAAATTAAGATTCAAAATAATTTTATGAAAAAGCGGGCATTTGTCCGCTTTTTTTATGTGAATTAAGTTTTGATAATAAAAAAAACTTTGCAAATTTGCTTTAAAAATCAATTCTAAATTCCTTATTTTTGTAAAAATCATCACATCACTACTCAATAAATTTTCACTTTGAAATACGCCCAAATTATTCTTCCGCTTAATTTAAAAGGAACTTTTACTTACAAAGTTTCAGAAGAATTTTTGCCAAAATTGGCTTTAGGAATGCGCGTTCTCGTTCCTTTTGGTGGTAAAAAAATATACACAGGAATTGTTGCCGAAATTCACGAAAACGAACCAGAAACTTTCCTCCCAAAAGAAATTCATTCTATTTTGGATGCAGATGCCATCGTTCCAGAAGCGCAATTGCAATTTTGGAAATGGCTTTCGGAGTATTATCTCTGCAACATTGGCGAAATTTATCGTTTTGCGTTCCCAAGTTCTTTAAAATTAGAAAGCGAAACTTATCTCAAAAGAAACCTTAACAAAGAAATAGATTGGGAAGTTTTAGATGCCAACGAAACGTATCTTCTACAAGCTTTGGAAGTGAAAAGTTTGATTAATTTATCCGAAATTGAAGCTTTTATTCCCAAAAAAGAAATCATCAAAACCATCAATACATTAATTGATGAGCAATATATTTTGATTGATGAACAAATTTTCGAAAAATACAGAGTCAAAGAAGTTGCCTATCTTAAAATTGATGAAAATATATTAGGAAATCTTTCCGAAATTCTTCAAAATTTAAACAAAGCTAAGAAACAAAAAGATTTGTTTTTAACGATTTTGCAGTCTCAACAAACAGAAAATCAGCCACTAAGAAAATCTCATTTTTTTGAAGACGGAATTTTTAATGCTTCTCATTTAAAAGGTTTAATAGAGAAAAACTTGGTGTTAGAATATTATCTTCAAAAAGACAGAATTGAAGCTTACGAAGGCGAAATAGAAGAATTAGAGCAACTTTCTGAGACTCAAAAAATAGCTTTAGAAGAGATTAATAAAGGTTTTGAAGAAGGCAAAAACATTTTGCTTCACGGTGTTACAAGTTCTGGTAAAACGCATTTGTATTTAGATAAAATTGAAGAATCGATTTCCAAAGGCAAAAATGTTCTTTTCCTCTTGCCGGAAATTGCAATTACCAAACAAATTACTCAAAGATTAGAAAAAAAATACGGAAAAGCACTCGGTTTTTACCATCAAAAAATGTCAGATTTTGAAAAAGTTGAGGTTTGGCGAAAGATAAAAACCAATGAAATTCAAATTTTAGTAGGAACAAGGAGTTCGCTTTTTCTTCCTTTCCAAAATTTAGGATTAATTATTGTGGACGAAGAACACGATAATGCTTACAAGCCAAGAGAAGTAAAACCGTATTTTAATGCGAAAGATGCTGCGCAAGTTTTGGCTAAATTTTACAGTGCAAAAGTGATTTTGGGTTCAGCTACGCCTTCGGTAGAAAGTTATTTTGCTGCCAAAAATGATAAATTAAAATATGTTTTTTTGGGCAAAAGATTTGGTGAAGTGGCTCTTCCAAAATATGAAATTATCAATTTCAAAGAAGCGCAAGAATCTAAACTTTCGGTAGGACATTTTTCTCAAATTTTAATTGATAAAATTTCTGAAAATCTTCAAAACAAAAAACAAAGCATTATTCTTCATAACAGACGAGGATATGCCAATGTAGTAGAGTGCGAATCTTGTGGCAATGTTACGTATTGCAGCAATTGCGATGTGGTGATGACGTATCACAAAGCTACCAACGAGATGAAATGTCATTACTGTGGACAAAAAGCGCATAAACCAAAATTTTGTCCGAAATGCCAAAGTGAAAATCTAAATGAACGTGGAGTTGGGGTAGAGCAAATTGAAGAAGAAACGCAAAAAATATTCAAAGAAGCCAATGTAGAAAGAATGGATGTGGACAGTATGCGCAAGAAATTTGCCTACGAAAAACTCTACGAAAAAATAGAAAATGGCGAAGCGGAAATTATCGTTGGTACACAGATGATTTCTAAAGGTTTAGATTTTGATAATATAGAATTGGTGGCAATTCCGAAGGCAGATTCTCTGTTGTATGTTCAGGATTTTAGAGCAGAAGAAAGAGCCTATCAATTGATTACGCAGGTTTCGGGCAGAGCAGGAAGAATTTCTGGTAATGGAAAAATTTACATCCAAACGTATAATCCTTTTCATCCGCTTTTTGAACTGATTAAAGAAGAGAATTCTGCTAAAATTTATGAACATTTTCTAAAAGAAAGAGAGCAATTTCTGTATCCACCTTTTGTAAAATTAATTTTGATTGAATTAAAACATCGAAAAGAAGACAAAGTAAACAGAGCATCGCAGTTTTTGAGTTCTGTTTTGCAAAAATATTTGCCTTTGCAATGTATTTTAGGTCCAGAAAAAGCACCAATTGGGAAAATAAATCTTTTGTATCAGTATCAAATTTTACTCAAATTGCCTCGCGGGAAAAAATACAATGAATACAAAGAAAATGTACTGAAATCTATTGAAGAATTTTATGAAATTACTGCTTACAAAAGTATAAAATTAGAAGCTTTTGTTGATGTTTAACAAATTTTAACTTATCTTAGGATAGTTTTAGCTATATCTAAAGAAATTAAAATGGCATTATTTGATAAATTTGCTGCGTTAATAATTGATAATTAGCTTATTGTAGAATTGAAATATACGTTTTGAATATTGAAATCATTCTCTTTTAAACCTTTGATTTTTAGTGTTTAAACAAATTTTTTAAGAAAAATTACTTACGAAATGAAAAGACTGAACAAAATTTTTGCTACTTCGGCGTTGCTTATTTATGGCATTGCTTTGGCTCAAACTTCTTCAGTTCCTTCCGATATAAATTCAGAAAAAAGTGAAAATTCAACTGTAGAAAAAGTTGTGCTTTCGCCAAAAGAACAAATTGAAGAAAATATCAACAGGATGAAGAACGACCCCGTTTTGAAAACGGCAAATTGGGGTTTTGTAGTGTATGACACTCAGAAAAAACAAGTGATTACAGAGTATAATTCTGATACGCCTCTTATACCTGCTTCTACTACCAAACTGCTTTCTACAGATGCTTCAATGGCGCTTCTTGGAGGTAAATTTAGATGGATTACACAACTAGAATATTCTGGCGAAATTTCTCCTGAAGGTACTTTAAACGGTGATTTATTCATTATTGGTAGTGGCGATCCTTCAATCGGTTCTGGTAAAGCTGGAGCTGCTTCTACGGCGAGTATTGCGGCAGATTACTTAGATAAAATTAAAAGCGCAGGAATTAAAAAAATTACAGGAAACATTATTATAGAAACCGCAGTTTATCAGGATGTTAGGTTAGAGCTTCCCGAAAAAATTGTTTGGATAGAACATAATAATTACTATTTGCCGGTTGGAAACACTTCTAGCGTTGACCCAAAATCTGAAAAAGTTGCCATAAAAGCAAAATCTATTTTTGATACTTCTAAAAGATATTTCTATCAATCGCCTTTTACTCATAGAATGGCGTTTACAGAAAAATTTGATGCTAACAGTTTGGTAACAACTATTCCAGCGGCTCATGCTCTTCTTGGGAACACTCTCAGAACCAAACTTATTGCGAGTAAAATCTCTATTTCTGGTAAAGTTTTAACGAGAGTTACAGACCCAAATCCAGAACCTAGAGAGTTTTTGGCTAAATATTCTTCGCCTACAATGGTTGATATTATTTATTACACCAATCAGCATTCTGATAATGCTTTGGCTGAAGCTTTGCTAAAAACGGTTGGCTTTTATAAAACAGGAAACGTTTCTTTAGAATCTGGTAGAGAAACTATTGTGAGACATCTTCAAGACAAAAAATATGATTTTGAAGGATTGAGTTTAATTGATGGAAGCGGACTTTCCCGTGGAAATAAAGTAAAACCAATTTCGCAAGCAAAGTTTTTGGCAGCGGTAATGAAGGAAAAATATTACGATGATTTTTTAACCTCTTTGCCCATTGCTGGCGAAACAGGTACTTTGAGAAGAATGTTTAAGACCAGTGATAATCATGGGCAAATTTTTGCCAAAACAGGAACGCTAAACGGTGTAAAATGTTTAGCAGGTTATATTAAAACGAGAAGTGGAAAAATTCTTACTTTCTCTTTGTTAATTAATGGTTACAAAGGTTCTGTTGACCAAGTGAAATCTAAAATGGAGTATATTCTAGAGCCTGTGGTGAATTTGTAAAATTTAGAATTTATAATACCAAGCCTTCAGTTGATGAAGGCTTTTTTTATTACATTTGTGAAAATCTAAAAATCAAAAAAATGATTTCAGAAAAATATCTAAAACATCTACAAAACGAACTTACAAACATAGAAAATGATGGTCTTTACAAACGCGAAAGAATCATTACTTCTCAACAATCTGCAGAAATTGTTGCTAATGGAAAATCTTTGTTGAATTTTTGTGCCAATAATTATTTGGGACTTTCTAATCATCCTGAAGTAATGAAAGCTTCGCAAGATATTATTGAAACTCACGGTTACGGAATGTCTTCGGTGCGTTTTATCTGCGGAACTCAAGATATTCATAAAGAATTGGAAGCTAAGATTTCAGAATTTTTAGGAACTGAAGATACTATTTTGTATGCAGCAGCCTTTGACGCAAATGGTGGTGTTTTCGAGCCACTTTTTACCGAAGAAGATTGTATTATTTCTGATGAATTGAATCATGCTTCTATTATTGATGGGGTTCGCCTTTGTAAAGCAGCAAGATACAGATACAAGAACAATAATATGCAAGATTTGGAAGCTCAATTAATAGAAGCTTCTAAACAAAATCATCGTTTCAAAATTATCGTTACAGATGGCGTTTTCTCTATGGACGGAATTGTAGCAGATTTAAAAGGCGTTTGTGATTTAGCGGATAAATATGATGCTTTGGTAATGGTTGACGATTCTCACGCAACGGGTTTCATCGGGAAAACAGGTCGTGGAACTCACGAAGCCAACGAAGTGATGGGAAGAGTTGATATTATTACTTCAACTTTAGGAAAAGCTCTTGGCGGCGCTCTTGGCGGTTTTACTTCGGGCAAAAAAGAGATTATTGATTTATTGAGACAGCGTTCTCGTCCGTATTTATTTTCAAATTCTCTTGCTCCAGGTATTGTTGGTGCTGCTTTGAAGGTTTTAGAAATGCTTTCTAAAGACACTTCTCTTCGTGATAAAGTAATGGAAAATGCAGAATATTTCCGTAAGGAGATGAAAGCTAAAGGTTTTGATATTCCTGATGGCGATGCTGCGATAGTTCCTGTAATGTTGTACGATGCTAAATTGGCGCAAGAATTTGCAGAAAAAATGATGGAAAACGGCGTTTACGTCATCGGTTTCTTCTATCCTGTAGTTCCGAAAGGGAAAGCCAGAATTAGAGTTCAACTTTCGGCAGGACATTCCAGAGAACATCTTGATAAAGCGATTTCTGCTTTCGAAAAAGTAGGAAAAGAATTGGGTGTTATTTCTTAAGTTAAAAGTTGAAAGTCAGAGGTCAGAGGTCAGAGGTCATTGCGAGGAACGAAGCAATCTGTTGAATTACAAAAAATTAAAATAAATATTTTTAAAAGTGGACGAAAGTTCACTTTTTTTTGTATTTTTATTCGAATAAAACTAAAACCTATGAGAAATTTTTATTTTAAACTTATTATTTTATCGTTTTTTGTTTCTTGTATATCTAAAACTACTAAAATAAATCAATACACTAAAGGCGAAAATGTTGTAAGGCAAAGAAATGGTGTTTGGGAAGAAACTTATACTTCTGATATTGGCGAATTAGTAGGAAAAGGAAAGTTTAAAAATGGTGAAAAAGTTGGACTTTGGGTTACCACTTATCAAGGTAAAGTTTACCAGAAAGAAAGATTTAAAAAAGATTTTTGTAAAGTGAAAATCTATCACCAAAATGGTAAAATAAGCGAAAGAGGACAAACAAAAACCATGAAAAGCGATAATTCAAGGCATTGGTTCTATGATGGGCCTTGGAAAATTTACAACGAAAAAGGAAAACACATATTTACCCGAATTTACAAACAAGGAACTCCGTTAGATAGTATTCCAGCAAAGTAAAATCTTAAATTATTTTTTAGATTTAAATGGTTTTTCTTTGGTAATTACCAATCCGCTGAGGTAATTTCTATCTTGATAAATCCAAACACTTAGGTATTTTAAATCGGGATTTTTTTCAGTTTTTGCATTGAAAACAAATAATTCATAAGGATCTTTGTTGATAGAATATTTGTTGAGATGTGCTGAATCAAAATCCAGTAACTCTATTTTCCCGAGTTCTTCATCGTTTTTTTTGCAAATACTTTCTAGTTTTTCATCAAGAAACATTTCAAATTTTTTCGCAATATTATAATTTTCGAATTTTGAATAGTTTTTGTCTTCACATTTTTTTAGAAAATCAAGAATGAAATTCTTAGCAATCGTTTGTCTTTCAGTATTAATGTTTTTCTCCGAAATCTTCTTATAATAGCTTTGAGCATTAAGAAAAGAACTTAAAAATAGAGAGATGAAAAGGAAATTTTTCATAGTATTTAGTTTTTTAATTTACTCAAATATACAATTTTTCCCTATTTTCGCAAACTATCAATTATCAATCGTAAATAATGTTCAGTAAAGAAGAAGCCGCAAAGATTAAAAAAGAATTTTGGACCAGTTTTGGGAAGTCTTTTCCTAAAAAATGGATTTTGTATGATACCAAAATTAAAGATTTTGCCTTCAAATTTTATTGTGACAACAAAAAAGCTGAGGTTTCAATTGATATTGAAATAAAAGACGAAATTTTTCGAAATGCTTATTATGAAAAATTGTGGTCTCTTGAAGGAATTTTGGAAGAAGAACTTGGGCAAGAAGTTTTCAAAGATGAGTTTTATACATTAGAAAACGGAAAAATAATTTCCAGATTTTGGGTCGAAAAACATAACGTTTCTATATTCAACAAAAATACTTGGCAAGAAATTTTCGAATTTTTTGTAGCAAAAATGTCTGCTTTTGAGCAGGTTTATTGGGAGTATGAAGAGTTTATAAAAGATGTTTAGAAGTCAAAAGTCAGAAGTCGAAAGATGGAAGATTTTTGAGATAAAATAAAAACACTTCACTTTTTTTAAGCGAAGCATTTTTATATATTTTTTATTAGAATAAATCTTTGCGAGCATTGCGTAAAAAATTGCGTAAAAATCTTTGTGACTTTGCGTGAAATAATTCTGTGAAAATCTGTGTTTTCTGTAAAAAATCTACCCAAATTTCTTCTTACGAAGCCAATAGAAAATTCCACCCAAAAGTCCTAAAATTGCTAATGGCGTTAATAAATTAAACCATTGCCAGTTGGTTTTTTCTTCGTCTATTCTTCGTTTGTCTAGCAATCTGGCTTCAATATTTCGGTTTCTAAGGTCTATTAAATTGCTGTCGTCTAAAAGCCAATCGAGGCAGTTTCTCAAAAATTGGTCGTTGCCATATTGTTGTTGAGTAAGTATGTCTGCGCCCAAAGGTAATGGTTGCCCTTTCATGGTTTGATTTCTGCCAACATCACCATCAGAAATAACAATCATTTTGTTATCCGAAGAGCTGTTTTTGAAATTAGGAAAACCATTTTTCTCACTTCTTGTGGCATAAGCAGAATTAAATTTACCTTCTAAACTTACAGCAAAAATTTTGGGAGTTGTAGGTTTTTCCATCATCGAAAGGCTGTCTAAATTTGCCATTTCTGAGAGTTCTACATAATTAGGAACAGATTTTAGAGTTGTTCTTTCGCTAGATTCGAAGAGAACGTTCGTTTTGATGTTTTTTCTTCCTAAAGTATCAATAGAAGTAGGAAATTCAAATTTTACAGGATTTATATTTCTCGAAATTGGATTTTTATTTTCGTTAATTCCCAACGGAAAATAAGGCCACATAAAATTATTGTAAATAGGATTGCCCGAAACTTCGCCCGCCTGAACTCTTATTAAAGCCGATTTTTGAAAATCTTTTACTAAAGAAGGATTAATTCTTACGCCATAATTAAAGAAAAAATCGGTCATATTAATATCAATTGGATATGCCATTAGTTTTCTTTTCGTCATTAAGGTATCCATTTCTGCATTTACGGCATCAATCATCCAAAGCGTTTTGCCGCCGTTCATAATGTATTGGTCTAGAATTACTTTTTCTGTATCAGTAAAGGCTTTTCTAGGTTTTGCAATTATCAAAGCATCCATTCTTTTTAAATTGGGAATGTCTTGCATTGTTAATTCTTTTTTGTTGACAGGAATTACAGGGCCAGCGTTGTAATTTTGAAGTGCCATATCCATAAAACCTCTAAATTCGCCAGGTCTTAATTCGTCTTGATTGATGAGAACTCCAATGTTTTTTCTTTTTTCTGCAGTTAAAGATTTAATATTCGAAGCAAAATTATATTCTAAACTTTCTATAGATTTGGTTAATTGTTCCGAAGCATCAATTCCAGATTGAGAAATAATAAGCGGAATAGAACTTCCGTAACCTTTGTATTTAAGAGCGGCATAAGGAAAAAGCACAATATTGGTAACTTTTCCGTCTTTCATGTCTGGTAACATAGAAGGTTGCATTCCCATTGCCATTAAAGTGTCTTGAGACATTTTTGTAGCAATTGGGTCTATAAATTTAAAATCTATTTTAGGATTTACTTTTCTAAATTCTTCCAGAATAAATTTGGTTTCGTTTTGCAATTGCTTGAAATTTGCAGGAAAATCTCCTTCCAAATACACATCAATCGTTAATGGTTCTTGCACAGATTTTAAAGTAGCAATGGTAGCATCAGAAAGGGTGTAGCGCTTTTCTTTGGTTAAATCAAAACGATGAGAAAACACACCAAATGCTCCTAAAAGTAAAACAATGGCAGGAATAATATATTTTAAGTTTTTTTTCATTTTATTTGGAAACAGTTATTTTAAATTTAGCTACTAAATTATAATCGAATAAAATTTCTATATAATTTAAATTTTCGTTATCTACAGTAATATTGAAAGTATAATTGTTTTTTACTCGTTGATAATCAATGTATTTTTGTTTTTCTAGAGCCTTTTTATTTAACTCTCTTTTTTCATTTACAATTCTCCAGATGTTTGGGTTTTTGTACAGATTTGTATTAATTTGAATTTTATCTACTAACTTGTCATAATTAAATTCAAATTTTATTGTTTCTCCTTTTTTAACATTTATAATTCCAGATTCTGGTTTCAAAAACCTTAAATATTGCATTTGATAAGCTTCAATGTAAGGCTGGTTTTTGTAATATTCTTTCGAAATTCCAGAATCGTTCATCCAATTTTTGTCTTTTGGATAGTGATTCCTAAAAAAATCTTTATTGTTGGTAAGCCAATAATAATTATTGAAATTTTTCACAAAAGCATCTAATTTTCCTTTTTTATTTTTTGTGCAATATCCAGAAGCCCAAGTTAAATCTATGTTATAATATTCGTTGTCAATTTTAATAGAATTCCATGCATGGTCTAGAATTCCCATATTTCCAATTTGGTTTGGAGAATTTTTAATATATCCTTCAATAATTGCAGAATTTAGATTTGCAATGTTGCACATTCTTTTAAAAAGTCTAGAATAACCATCACAAACTGCCATTTTTTTACTTAAAACTCTATCAATAATATCATTATCAATTTTTGAGATTTTTTTTTCGCAATCTTCTTTTCCTTTACATTTTATCTCAATTGTTTTCCTTTTTTTATTATAAGTTTTATAATCGTAAGCAATATTATCCGTAATCCAAACGAAAATTGCTCTATATTTTTCGGTATCTGTTTTATAGTTTTGGGTTAATTGATTCACTAATTTTGGTAAATCGTTTTCATATTTAATGGTTCTTGCTAAAGAATCTATTTCTTTAAAGTTTTGATTTTCTTTTGTTTGAGCAACAAAAAATAAAGAAATTACTGTGAAAATAAATATGAAAGGTTTTCTAAACATTACTTTTTCTTCTCTACAAAATATTTAGACAAAAATAGGCTCAATCCAATTACAAAAAGGAAATAAAATACATCTTGTGTATCTATTAAACCTCTTGTAAATGCCATAAAATGATGATAAAATCCAAGGTTTTGAAGTATATAATCTGCACCTCCCAAAAGTTTGAAGTTTGCCAATTGTTCAATTCCAAAATACAATATAAAATTTAGGAAAACGCCTAATAAATAGGCCATAATTTGATTGGAAGAAAGCGAACTTGCCAAAATTCCTATGGCGGAAAAAGTGGCAATTAGTATTATCAATCCAAAATAACTTCCTAAAGTTGCTCCTAAGTCTAAATTACCTTCCGGAACTCCCAGAACATAAATAGAATAGAGGTAAACCAATGAAGGCAACAAACATAAAATTCCGACCAAAAATACAGCGAAAAACTTACCAGAAACTATTTCGGAGATTTTTAAAGGTTGAGAAAAAAGCCATTGTAAAGTTCCGTTTTGTTGTTCTTCGGCGAAGGATTTCATTGCCAAAGCTGGAATAATGAATAAAAACAACCACGGCGAAAGTGTGAAAAAGCTTTGCAAACTGGCAGTTCCAATGTCGAGAATATTAAAATCGTTCTCGAAGAAAAATAAAAATAATGCGGAAACTAATGAAAAAGCGGCAATAATAATCCATGCGCTCCAATTCCCGAAATAACTCCAAAGTTCTTTTTTTAGTATAGCAATCATATTTTTGTTGGGTGTTAGATGATGGGTGTTAGATGTTTTCTGAAGATTTCAACCTACATCAAACATCCAGCATCCAACAAAATTTATTTTTTCTTATTCACAAGTTTTACTGTAATCATAATTAAAGAAACTATAACGAAAAATCCTACAATTAATTGCCACCAATATTCTATGGTTAGGGTTTTCATAATTACCGTGAAAACTACTAAAAACAAAATGAAAGTTGCAATTTCGTTGGCTTGTCTTAGTTTTATGTTGGGTGTTTCTAGTTCTTTGTTGTTTAAGGATTTAAGTTTGAGAACATTTTTCCAGCACCAAAAATGATAAATACCTAATCCTGTCAAAAATAATATTTTGAGATGAAACCAACTCATTTTAAGTAAACTAGGGTTTAAAATAAGCATCCAAATTCCGAAAATTGCCATCAAAACTGCTGCAGGAACGGTGATGATGTTCCATAATCTTCTTGCCATAAAAACATATTGTTCTCTCAAGATTTCTTTCTTTGGAGATTCAAATTCATCTGTATCTTTATAATACACGAAAATTCTTACGAGATAGAAAATTCCCGCAAAATAGCTTACCATAAAGATAATATGCAATGCTTTTATAATTAAATAAGTCATGTCAATTTACAATTTACGATTTATGATTTTAAAACTTCCAGCATCCAACTCCCAACTTCCAGCACAATTCATTCAAACTGAATATAAATTTTATCTCCTACTTTTAATCCGAACAAAGTATTGGCTCCATTTCTGCTGGTGCCTTTATAAATGGTGATTTCTAATAAATCTTGTTCGTTAAAAATGGCAGAAGCTTTACCGTGATATTCGGTTTCTTTTTCCCAGTCTGTTACAATGTCGGTGTATTTTCTATGAATGTTTTTGAGTAAAATATTTCTGATGTTAATTTCAAAATTATTAAAATTGACAGCCGTTTTTTCAAAATAATTTCTCGGAATATTGGTAACGCAATTTCCAAAATTGTCAACATACATTACCTCGCCAATCATAATATTTTCGGTTTCTTTGAAATAAGGTTTTTGGAAGGTAATTTCTTTGTATTCTTTTATTTTTCTGCCGATAAGTTCTGGCAAACCACCATTGTTAAGATGCGCTGCAACTGGTGCAAAAATATCTACACTGGCAAATTTTACATCATCGTCGAACCTATTGTTAATAGTGATTTCGTAGATGGCTTCGGGTTTTAAATCGTGAAAAATTAAACTCAATAAACCATTATCTGCTGCAATAAAATAATGTCCGTCTGCTTTTACTAAAATATTTTTTCGGTCTTTATGAAAAAAACTATCAACAGAGATAATATGTATGCTTTCTTTTGGGAAGTTAAGATAAGCATTTTTTATAATATATGCGGTTTGAACCAAGTTATAAGCACCAATTTGGTGAGAAATATCTACCAACCTGCAATCTGGATTTAGTTGTAAGATATTGCCTTTAATTGCTGCAACTCTGTGGTCCACCGTTCCATAATCTGAAGTTAAAGTAATTATTGGCATTTTTTAATGAATAATTGTTTGAAAAAACAAAGATATTGCTTATTTTTGGTAAGATAAAATTTAAAAACAGAATATCTTGTACGAACTCACCTATGAAATCACAGGCATTAATACCAAAACTTTTTATGGTGTTAACAATCAGTTTTTTAATCTGATAAAATCTAGTTTTCCTACACTTAAAATTACGGGCAGAGACCATTTTATTTTTGCTATGGGAAATCAAGAAACTTTAGATGTTTTTAAGCAAAAATTAGAGGATATAGTAAGCTATATTTCTAAGAATAATTCTATTGAATTGAAAGAGCTAGAAAGCATTTTGAAAATAAAAGACGAAGCCGAAAAGCAATTGGTTTTCGACCAAGATATTATTGTAAAAGGTGTAAATGGTAAAATTATAAAAGCCAAAACTACCAATCTAAAAAAATTGGTAAAAGATTCTGAAAAAAAAGACATGGTTTTTGCAATTGGACCTGCCGGAACTGGTAAAACATACACCAGTGTAGCCTTAGCTGTAAGAGCACTTAGAGATAAAGAAGTGAAAAGAATTATCCTAACCAGACCGGCTGTAGAAGCGGGCGAAAGTCTAGGTTTTCTTCCAGGTGATTTAAAAGAGAAATTAGACCCCTATTTGCAACCTTTATACGACGCGCTTCGTGATATGATTCCTCACGAAAAATTAGAAGGTTTTATAGAAAGAAAAGTGATAGAAGTGGCACCATTGGCTTTTATGCGTGGTAGAACGTTAGACGAAGCTTTTGTAATCTTAGACGAAGCTCAAAATACTACTCATTCTCAGATGAAAATGTTCCTTACCAGAATGGGTATGAATGCTAAATTCATTATTACAGGAGATCCTTCGCAAGTAGATTTGCCACCAAAACAACATTCTGGTTTAAAAGAAGCAATGCGCATTTTGAAAAATGTTCCTGAGATTGGTTTTGTACATCTTACAGAAGAAGATGTGGTGAGACATCCTGTGGTTAAAAAAATTATTTTGGCTTATAATGCTGAAGAAAAGAGGCAAAGAGAAGAGTAATTTTCTTTCAGTTTTAAATGTATAAATCGTTGTGATTTGTATATAATTACAAGTAAAAAAGAGCTAAATTGAAGTTTTGAGATATTTTTATATTAAAAATGTATTTCTTTCTTTGATTTAGCTTTATTTTTTATATTTTTGTCAAAATAATTAAATCAAAACTAATAACACTATGAAAAAACTATTCCTTTCTTGTGCTTTAGCTCTTTTCGGGGTTGTAAATGCCCAACAAAATTCTGTAAAATTTAATCCTTTAGCTGTATTCGGAGGTGCTAATATGTTTTCTTATGAGAGAGCAGTAAGCGAACATTCTGCTGTAGGAGTAGGAGTTGGTTTTTCGTCTTATAAAATTACAGATGTAGAGTATAATTCTATTGCGGGTTCTTTGTTTTATAGATATTATTTTTCCGAAGTCTTAAAGCGTTGGTATGCAACTGGCGGTGTGAGTTATTATTCTGGAAAAGTGAAATATGATGGAGACAAAGATAATTATGGCTCTTTTGCTATTAACGGAAAATTTGGCTACCAATGGGTTTGGGATAGTGGTTTTACTTTAGATTTAAGTGGCGGTTTGGTCTATAGAACTTATACTTATGATGCTAATTCTCCTGATACTAGCGTATTAAAGGCAAGTGGTATTGGACCTGCATTTGGTTTCGGATTAGGTTATACTTGGTAACATATCGATTTTTTTTTAACTAATTAACAATAACTATAACCACATTCTGTTGGTTTTTTAAATTTTCACATTATGAAAAAATTATTTTTAGTAGGTGCATTAGCACTTTTTGGAGCTATGAATGCTCAAGTTAAATATGGAGCAAAAGCAGGTTTAAACATTGCTACACTTAATGGTGATGTAGAAGGTGCAAAATCTCTAGTTGGTTTTCACGTAGGTGGATTTGCTCAAGTTCCTCTTGCAGCTAAGTTTACTTTTCAGCCAGAAGTTGTTTACTCTGCACAAGGAGCTAAAGAAGATGGTGGAAATGGGAAATGGAATTTAGGTTACATCAATGTTCCATTAATGTTCAAATATGCATTAGCAGAGAAATTTAATGTAGAAGCAGGTCCACAGATTGGTTTTTTAGTTAGTGCGAAAGCAAAAGAGGAAGGGGTTTCTATTGATGTTAAAGATGCGTTTAATACAATTGATTTTTCAATTGGTTTAGGAGCTTCTTATGACATTACTGACAAATTATCAGCAGATGTAAGATATAATGCAGGTGTATCTAATTTAATTAAAAATTCTGAGGGAGATGATAAAGCTACTAATGGAGTTTTCCAATTTGGTTTAGGATATAAATTTTAACATAAAATTTAATTCTTTATATGAAACCGCTAATTTTAGCGGTTTTTTTGGTTATAAGAAATAAAAAAATCAGACTAGAAAATTATTCTAATCTGATTAATCGTTTATTATTTTGATAAATTATAATTAAATCTTACTTCCCGAAACCTCCCATTCCTGGCATATTAGGCATTCCTTTGCCCATCATTTGCATCAATTGTCTTCCTTGTGGGCCTTGCATCATTTTCATCATTTTACCCATTTGGTCGAATTGTTTCATCAATGCATTTACATCTTCTATTTTTCTACCACTACCTTTGGCAATTCTTTTCTTACGATTCATGTCGATAATAGAAGGTTTTCTTCTTTCGTCTGGCGTCATAGAGTGGATAATGGCTTCAACATGTTTGAAAGCATCATCATTAATATCTACATCTTTTATCGCTTTTCCTACGCCTGGTAACATCCCCATAAGGTCTTTCATGTTACCCATTTTTTTAATTTGCTGAATTTGTTTTAAGAAATCATCAAAACCGAATTCGTTTTTCGCAATTTTTTTGTGAAGTTTCTTCGCTTCTTCTTCATCGAATTGCTCTTGAGCTCTTTCTACCAAAGAAACTACGTCTCCCATTCCTAAGATTCTGTCTGCCATCCTTTCTGGGTAGAAAAGGTCTAAAGCTTCCATTTTTTCTCCTGTTGAGATAAATTTAATTGGTTTATTCACTACAGAACGAACGGTAAGTGCAGCACCACCTCTGGTATCACCATCTAATTTGGTAAGAACCACACCGTTGTAATCTAAAACATGGTTGAAGGCTAGTGCAGTGTTTACGGCATCTTGTCCTGTCATAGAATCTACTACAAAAAGGGTTTCTGTAGGTTTTACCGCTTGGTGAACTTTTCTTATTTCGTTCATCATTTCTTCGTCTATTGCAAGACGACCTGCGGTATCTATAATGATAACATCGTGTTTGTTCTCTTTGGCAAATTTAATTGCGTTTTCTGAGATTTCAACAGGATTTTTATTTTCTATTTCTTTGTAAATAGCCACTCCTACTTGGTCTGCCAATACCGTTAATTGGTCTATCGCAGCGGGTCTGTAAACATCACAAGCTACAAGAAGAGGATTTTTGCTTCTTTTTTGTTTTAAATAAAGGGCTAGTTTTCCCGAAAAAGTAGTTTTACCAGAACCTTGCAAACCAGCAATTAAAATAATAGTGGGGTTTGCAGAAAGATTAATCCCTTCTTGTGTTCTTCCCATTAAATCTACTAGCTCATCATGAACAATCTTGGTCATCAATTGTCCTGGAGTAATAGACGTTAATACGTTTTCGCCAATAGCTTTTTCTTGAACTCTTTTGGTAAGGTCTTTAGCAACTTTATAGTTTACATCAGCATCTACCAAAGCACGGCGAATTTCTTTCACCGTTTCAGCTACGTTAATTTCGGTAATTTTTCCGCGTCCTTGTATATTTTGTAATGCTTTATCTAGCTTGTCCTGAAGACTATTAAACATAGTTTATGATTTTAAGATTTGCAAAAATAAGGAATTTTGTTGGTTAAAACATTTTCTTACAGTCAAAAAAACAAAAACGGTTTCTTATGAAACCGTTTTTAGTATTATTTTGTCGTAAATGTTTTGCGTTTTAAAGCAATACTTAGATTATTTTACCAATTGAATATTGATTGCAGAAAAACCTTTTGCTGATTTTTCTTTTTCAAAAGAAACTTTGTTTCCTTTTTTTAGAGGAACTGGGCAGTTGTTTTGATGGAAAAATACATTTTCTTTGCTATTGTCCTCGGTAATGAAACCATAACCTTTTTCGCTGAAAAAAGTAATAATTCCTGTTTTTGTAGTGTCTTCAGGAGTTATTGGAGCAGCGCCTAATTGTATATCTTCCAGAGAGATTTCGTCTCTTTTTTCTGGTGGAGTATTGGTAATTCTGCCATACTCATCTACATAAGAAAACATTTCTTCAAGGTTTTTCCCTTTGTTGTTGTTTTCTTTACGCTCTTCTCTTCTTAGCGCTTTTTCTTTTTGTTTTTGTAATTTTTTCTTAAAATTTTCTTTCTTTGAAAAAGAATCTGCCATAAATAATGCTCTTTTTGTTTTAAAATTAGTGTTATACCAAATTAATTTTGGTCTTTTTTTTACATAAGAGAATTTGTTTTTGTGTAAATTCAAAAAAAAATTCAGCTTACGTTATATCTTACTCTCGAATATTGATAGTGAGATTATAATCTTATTTTTATTCTGTTCTGCTCAATAATAAAGATTGAGACTAAAAAAGAGGTTGCTTAGAAGCAAAAACTGAAAAAGAAATAAAGAATATTCTAAACAGTAACAGATGACTTAAGATACTAACCTAGTATTAATAATATTGCAAAGATACACAAAATAAATGAGTTAACCTAATTGTAAATAGTTGATATAGGTGTATTGTGTTGAAATTTAGGGGTTTATGTTGGTATTTGTATTTTTTTGTTATAAATTCTTGTTTCGGTTTAAGATAATGCTAAAAGTGCTTCCAACGCCTATTGTAGAAGTGAGATTTATTAAGCCATTATGCATATTGATAATTTGTTTTACAATTGCCAACCCTACACCATTTCCTTTGCTGGTATTTTTGTTGCTTCCGCGGTAGAATAGATTGAAAATTAATTCTTGGTCTTCTTTTGGGATGCCATATCCATGGTCTGTGAACTGAATTTCAACTTTGTCATTTTTAATCATAATTTCTATGTTACAACTGGCGTCTGCCGAATATTTGCAGGCATTTTCCATCAAATTAGAAAAAGCAACTTGTAAAAGATAAGGGTTGCCAATGGTGCTATATGAGAGTTCTGCATCTAGATTATTACCATAGCTAATATTGATTTTGTATGAATTGTTTTTACTGATGAGATTCAATTTGGTTTCCATTAAAACCTCATCAATTCTTAGGTTTACCAATTTAATCTGAGATACATCATAACTTGCTCTAGCAAAGTCTAAAAGAGCGGAAGAAAGTTCTGAGGCTTTTTCGGCATCTTCTAAAGCATTGTCTATAGAAAGGCGGTAATCTTCTATGCTGGTATTGAGTTCTTTTGCCAATTCTAATTCTGCAATAAGTGTAGAAAGGGGAGTTCTGAACTCATGAGATATAGTAGAAACGAAGTTTTTATGATTGTTGAATGATTTTTCTAATCGGTTGAAAGTAGTATTAAATGTTTGTGCCAATTCGAAAATTTCGTCTTTAGATTTAGGTAAATTAATTCTTTTGTGTAGATTTTGCTCGGATATATCTTTAATCTGAACGATAATGTTTTTAAGCGGTTGTAGTGTATAATATGAAAATAGAAAACCAATGAAGAAAACAATACCTACAGAAATTAGATACAGAATAACAATGTTTTCTTTAAATTTTTTAATGTGTAATAATCCTGTTAAATCGGTTGCTTTGCCAATAATGTAATAATTTTCTCCATTAAAAGAATAAATAATTCCTAAATATTGATAATTTCCCGAAGCCCATTTTACTCTGCCTTTTTGTTTCAGTTTTTCCAAAATTTTTGGATTTCCTAGCGGTGGACGTTCGTCTGTAAAGTAAAGATTTCCTTTGTTGTCATAGACAGAAATATCTGCTTCGTTCAAGAGAATTTGGTTTTGCTTGTGCAATTTTCTCAGCATTTCTTCAGATATATTGGCATCAAAAATAAACTCTGCTCGCCAAGTTACTTTATAGTCTAAACGGTCATAAAATTCTTCTTCTCTGTTGTTTTCGGAGGCAATATAAACTCCATACGCAAAAATAAAGAGAATGGCTGCGGTAATAAAACCGTACGCAAGTGCTGTTTTGGTAGCTATTTTCATAATTTATTGGTAAGTATAAAACCCATTCCAGATTTGGTGTGAATAAGTTTTTTGCCAAAATCTTTATCTATTTTTTTTCTTAGATAAGCAATATAAACGTCTATATAATTGGTGCCTGTGTCAAAATTATTGCCCCATACATTTTCTGCTATTTCGTCTTTAGACAATACTTTTTCGGCGTTGCTCACGAGAAAATGCAACAAGCTGAACTCTTTCGGAGTAAGGTCTATTTGCAAGTGGTCTCTGTACACTGTTTTGGTGTCTTCTAAAATTCTTAGAGCGTCATACACGAGTTCTTTTTTTTCTATAATTTCGGTATTGCCATTTTTTCTTAAAAGCAAAGCTTTTATTCTTGCGTAGAGTTCTCTTATTTCGAAAGGTTTTACCATATAATCGTCTGCACCAGCATCGAAACCATCTAGTTTTTCGTCTATCGTTCCTAGCGCTGTAAGCATAATAATGGGTATTTCTTTGTTTTTGGTTCTTACTTTTTTTGTAAAAGAAATACCGTCTATACCAGGAAGCATAATGTCTGTTACTATTAAGTCGAATTTTATCTTTTCTAGTAATACCAAGGCATCTTCTGCATCTTCTGAGATGTAAACTTGATATTCCTGACTTTCAAGACCTCTTTTCATGAGGCCAGAAACTCTTGCGTTATCTTCTAGAATTAATATTTTCATTGTTAACTTAAAATGCAAATTTACAATATAATAAACTCATTTATTGTTAAATAAGACTCGCTTGGAGTGATTCTAATGAAATTCTAATAATGAAAACTTCGGTTAAACGTATTATTGTTTGGTTTTCATAGGTTTATTGAGGTTTACGATAGCTCTAATTGTTTTCTAAAATTTTTCTAATTATTTTCTAATCACCATCGGGCTTTTCTCAAAATAACTTTGCATCGTGATAATAACAAAAAATAAGTTATATGAAACAGATGTATTTTAAACTAGGTTTATTGGCAGTAGTGTCTTTGGTTGCAACCAGTAATTTAAAGGCGCAGAAAAAGAATGATTTTGGTAATCCTTCTTTAACTCATTACTTAAACCAAGAAAAAACAAGAGCAGTTTCCTTTAGTGGATATGCAGAATTATGGGCAAGATATACTCAACTCAACCCAGGTAGTTTGGTGAATTCAGAATTAAGAGATAATGTTTCTGATTTGTCCTTGAGAAGAGTAAGAGTTAAGATGACTTATCAGCCTACCGAAAAACTCCTCTTTGTTTTACAAGGCGGAACAACTAATACTAATGTAAGCTCTAAAACCAATCCTACTTTTGAATTGTTAGACGCTTATGGAGAGTATAAATTTAATGATTATGTAGCCTTTGGTATTGGGCGTTCTACATGGAGAGGACTTTCTAGATTTACTACAGGACCTCTTAATACTTTATTGTACGATTTGCCTGCTTATGCTACTTCTAATACAGGTATTACAGACGAGGTGGTAAGAGAGTTTAGTGCTTATTTAAAGGGTAAAATAGGAAGGTTAGATTATCGTTTGGTAGTTGCAGACCCTTATACAAATGTCATTTCGGATCCTAAATACAATGTGGCTACTTTTAGTAAAAATGCTCCCAATAAAGATTTTTCTGGGTATTTTAAATACGATTTTTTAGATAAAGAAAGTAATGCGTCGCCTTTTAATTCGGGTACATATAACGGTAAAAAGAAAGTGTTGGCATTGGGTGCAGGTTTTAATTATATGCACAATGCTCTTTGGCACAAAGACTTAAACAATACTGTGAATAATGACGATATGAAAAGTTTTGCAGCAGATGTTTTCTATGATGTTCCTATTAACAAAGAAAATGGCTCTTCCATTAGTGCTTATGGTATGGCAATGAGGAATGATTACGGGCCAAATTATGTAAGATATGTGGCTACTAATAATCCTGCAACAGGAGTTGATGCTTCTTTAGCTAGTTTAAATGGCGGGGGTAATGCGATGCCAATAGTAGGAACGGGTAATACATATTATTTTCAGGTAGGAGGCACTTTGCCTTATTTCAATAAGAGCAAAAGTACACTTCAATTACAACCCGCAGCAAGTATTATGATAAACGATTTAGATGGACTTAAAGATAAATCTATTGTTTATGATGCTGGTGTTTCTTTGCTATTCAATGGGATGTCTTCTAGATTAACTTTTGACGCTCAAAACAGACCAATTTATACTCCTGATGTTAGTAATAATGCTGTAGTAAGCGATAGAAAATGGCAATTTGTTCTGAAATATAGAATAGATTTTAACTAAAACTACTACAATGGAAAGAAGAAAATTTTTATTGAAATCTATTCAAACTTCTGCGCTGTTATTGATTTCAGGAAATATGTTTGCCTCTGCTTTGCCAATGTTTAACGCTAAAAAAAATAAAAAAGTGTACTTTCATTATTTATTGTTTTGGCTTAGGAAAGATTTATCCGAAGCTGAAGTTGAAGAATTTAAAAACTTTTTTGAAGGTCTTAAAAAACTACCTTATCAAAAAAATCTCCGCTACGGAAAACCTGCTAACTCTAGCCCTAGAGCAGTTTTGGATAATACTTTTACCTATAATGCTTCTATGGAATTTGATAGTTTAGAAGAATTAGAAGCTTATGGTCAACTTCCAGAACATCTTGCTTTGGTTCAAAAATACAAACCATTTTTTGAGAAAATGATGGTTCACGATTCTATTTACTAATTTAAAATTAAAATAACTTTCAAAATGAAAAACATTGTAAAAACTCTATGTTTAGGACTTGCCATTTTTGCTGTAAACAACGCAATGGCTCAAAAAAAACACCACAAAATTGAAGTTGAAGCTTCAGAAAATACCCCTAATTATATTCCTGCAGTACGCTTGATAAATAATGAAGATGGTAGTTGTAAATTCGAGAAAGGTTATATCCCTACTTTGAAACATACTAATACTACTACTTTTTGGGTAAATAACAAAACGGAAGAATGGGAAAAAAATGCACACCCAGCGCCAAGAAGACAATATGTAATTACCTTAAAAGGGAAAATTAAATTTAAAGTAAGTGATGGCTCTACTTTTATTATAGAACCAGGAACTATCCTATTGGCAGAAGATTTAAAAGGAACTGGGCACAGTTGGGAAATGGTAAAAAGCAAAGAATGGGAGAGATTATATGTGCCGATTGCTGAAAATGCTGATGATTTATTTGTAGCGAATAATAAATAATTTTTTCATGTTTTTTTGTTTTCACTCAGAGGCAGTCTTTTATAAGGCTGTTTCTTTTTTTTTAAATTGAAAATAATTTAAGACTTAATTAAGTTGAAGAAAGAATTCGTTTTTAAGAGCTTGTTTCTTTAATTTCATTTAAGGAATAAGTCTTGTTTTCTAAAAGGAGATGATTTGATATAGATTTTGTTATTTTTTGTGTTTTTTTAAATATTGATTTTGAGTTCTTTAAGTTTATTTAATGAATTTGTAATGTGTGAAAATTGATAATCAAAAATAAATTTCTAAGATTTTTGTAATACAAGAATATCGGTCGTATCTTGCGCTGCAATTTTATAAAAACAAGCATGGATAAGATATTTTGGATTGTAATGGCGGTAATAGCAGGAGCTTTTTTACCAATGCAAGGCAGTATGAATAGTAGATTAGCAAAAGCTGGCGAAAATCCTGTTTATGCCTCTATGATTTCCTTTACTATAGGGGTTTTAGCATTGGTTACTTATATCTTGTTAACTTCTCAAAATGTCTCTTGGAAAGGACTTAAAGATGCTCCGTCTTATTCTTGGTTAGGAGGAGTTTTGGGCGCTTTTTATGTTACGGTAATAATTTTTGCTTTTCCTAAGATAGGACCAGGACTTACCTTTGGTTTAGTAGTAGCAGGACAATTAATTACTTCTATGGTAATGGAGCATTTTCAAATTATAGGCACTCCACATCAGCCGATTAGTTTGGGTAGAATTGTAGGGATTTTACTTATCATTGCAGGTGTAGTAGCTGTAAAGAAATTTTAGAATTTCGTAATTTGTTGCAAATTTCACCTTTTTCTTGATTATTAAATTTTAAATACAAACTCAAACTATTGAAAAATCAAACCCTCTATCGCTTATGTGGTAGAGGGTTTGCTTTTATTTTCCTATTGTGGTAGCATAGCTGAAGCCTTTATTTCTTCATCAAAAGTGTAAAATCATTGAAATTTCTCTGAGCAAAAAAATTGATTCTATTTTTTAACGCTTATCGCTTTGTTATACAAATAACGTTACGTATATTTGTTTTTGTTGATTTGCTAACATTTTTATTTTATTCTTAATTTCTTGTCTATGGCAAGAATCTCAAAATTGTTAATTTTTTAACAATGTATTATTGGTGTATGTACTTTACAGAGCTATAGTTTGTAGGGATGTTTTTTTATAAATATGTTTTTTTAATCTTCAATCATATTAAAATATTTTTGTTCAAATAATAATTATTAGTTTATGAATAATTTTCCGGTTCCTGATAATGAAATGGAGAGGCTAGAAAGGCTGAGGATTTATGATTTATTGAACCTTGGTAAAGACCCAGATTTAGATGTTTTTTCGCAAGCGGCATGTCTTATTGCAGACTGCCCAGCATCTCTTATTGCAATAATGGAGCTAGAAACGCAAACCATACAAAGTTGCGTAGGCTTGCCTTTGGATTTTGTTGCCCGTAGAGATACCATTTGTCAATATACCATTATGAGTGATGATATTCTCGTAATTAATGATACGCATTTGGACGAAAGGTCTTCGGGTAATGAATTAATGAAAGCAGCGGGAGTGCGCTTCTATGCTGGGGTTCCATTAATAGATGATGTCGGTTTTGTATTGGGAACAATTTGTGTGATAGATTATGAGCCTAAAATTTTATCTGATAAACAGATAGATTCTCTTCAGAAATTAGGCAAAGCGATAAGTAAAGTTATCATTTCTAAAAAGAAAAATATTCAGGCTGAGTATTTCTCTGAAACATTTTCAATTTCTAATAATATTATTTGTGTTTTAGATAATCAGTTGAGATTTAAAGAGGTAAATCCTGAGTTCCAAAGGGTGTTTTATACCACCAGAGAAAAGGCAATTGGCAAAAAAGCAATAGATTTTTTAGGAGCTAACAATACTTGTTTGAAAAAAAGCCTAGAACAAACAAAAACTTTGCAAGAAGGTATAGATTTTTCTACCATTACTCAAACTTCTGATACAGAAAGTATCGTAATAGATTGGTATTTTAAGCAAAATGCTCATCAAACGGAAATTTTCTGCTTTGGAAGAAATATTACCAAAGAAAGAGAAAAGCAATTAAAGTTAGAAACCTCCGAAAGACGTTTCAGAAATTTCTTTGAAAACGCTATTGGGCTAATGAGTATGCACGATATGGATGGTAATATATTGGCGGTAAACGAGAAAGGAAGAGAAGCTTTAAAATACTCGAACGACGAAGTGAAATCTCTCAATTTGAAAGATTTAATTCCGCAAGACCATTTGGCAAACCTAAAAGAATACATGGAAAAGGTGCAAATGGGCAAAGAAACGTCTGGCATGATGGTATTGCAAGCTAAAGATGGCGAGCAAATCTATTGGATGTATCACAATATTGTAGAAACAGACGAAAATGGCAAACCTTATGTAGTGAGTACGGCTCTCAATATGTCAGAAAGAATAAAGCTAGAGAGAGACCTTATTAGTACCAAGCAAATGCTAGAGCAAACCAATGAAGTAGCAAGAGTAGGAGGTTGGGAAGTTAATCTTAAGAATATGACTATATTTTGGTCAGATTCTACAAAAAAAATACATGGCGTAGCGCCAGATTTTGTGCCTACCTTCGAGACGGCAGTTGGTTTTTATGAAGAAAGATTCGAAAACAGAATAAGAGTTCTGTTTACCAGAGCTATAGAGAAAGGATTGTCTTATGATGAAGAATTTCAATTGAAAAGAAGAGACGGTTCTGTTATTTGGGTAAGAGTAAAAGGAATCCCAGAGTTTGAAGGCGATACTTGTGTAAGAATGTTCGGGATTATTCAAGATATTGATGAGGTAAAGAAAAACTTTATAGAATTAGATAAGAAAAAGGCAATGCTAAAATCGTTTGTAGAAAACGTGCCAGCAGCTGTAGCAATGTTTGATCATGACCTTAATCACGCTTATGTAAGCAATAGATGGAAAGAAGAATTTAATATCCCCGAAAAAGATTTAATAGGAAAAAATCTTTACTCCATTTATCCGGAAGTGCCGGAAGAAAGAAGAAAAATTTATACAGAAGCACTAGAAGGAATACCATATAAAAACGAAGACCAAGAGTTTTTAGTAAATGGTTTTGATGAGCCTCAGCATTACAATTGGGAAGTAATTCCTTGGAGTATTTCTAAAGAAAAAAGAGGTGGTATTATTATTTTTACTCAAAATATTACCAATTCTGTAAAAGTAAATAAAGAGCTTAAAAAAGCTAAAAAAATGGCAGACTTGGCAAGCAAAGCTAAATCTGAATTCTTGGCAAATATGAGCCACGAGATTCGTACACCGCTTAATGGAGTTATTGGTTTTTCAGACCTTTTACTGAAAAGTCCTTTAAATGAAGTGCAAACTCAGTACCTCAATTATATTAACGAATCTGGCAACAGTCTTCTGAATATTATTAATGATATTTTAGATTTTTCTAAGATAGAATCTGGTAAATTAGAATTGTATGTAGATAAGTACAATATTTATGATTTAGCAAGCCAAGTTGTAAATGTGGTACTCTATCAGGCACAAAGAAAAGATATAGAACTTCTTCTGAATATAGAACAAGGTCTGCCAAAAACAATTTGGATAGACGAATCTAGAATAAAACAAGTTTTAATAAACCTTCTCGGAAATGCAGTGAAATTTACAGAACAAGGAGAAATAGAACTTAAAATTCAAAAACTACAAAGCAAAGACCATAAGATAAAATTACGCTTTTCCGTAAGAGATACCGGTATAGGAATTCCGGAGGATAAACAACAGAGAATTTTTGATGCATTCACGCAAGAAGATAGTTCTGTAAGTAAAAAATACGGAGGAACAGGTCTAGGACTTACCATTTCTAATAATATTCTAAAATACATGGGCAGTCAATTGTCTTTAACCAGTGAAATGGGAGCTGGCTCAGTATTTTATTTTGACATAGAAATCCCTTACGAACTCGATAATTTAGATGAATTAGAAGACTTAGATATCGGTAGAGTTCTAATTGTGGACGATAACGAAAACAACAGAATGATTCTTAATCACATGCTTTCGTACAAAAACATCGAATCTGAAATGGCTGCCAATGGTTTAGAAGCCATACAATTGCTAATGCAAGGCGAAAAATTTGATATAATCTTGATGGATTATCACATGCCAGTATTATCAGGATTAGAAACAATTGAAAAAATTAAAGAACTCTTTAATAAACAAGGCGAAATGACGCCACTCATCGTCTTACACACATCTTCGGAAGAACATGAAGTTATTTCTTCTTTCCGACAAGACGAAAGGTCTTATTGCTTGTTAAAACCAATAAAATCAGACGAATTGTATGATACCTTGCAAAGAGCGGTACAATACACCAAAAAAGGAATACAACCTGTAGAACGAAAAGAAGAAATGGTAATTTTTACTCAGTCTCTAAATGTTTTGTTAGCAGATGATAATCCTGTAAATATGGCACTTAATGAGAGAATGATGAGCTTACTTACGCCAAATGCAGAGTTGGTAGAAGCGGTAGATGGTAAAGTGGCATTGGATGCGTGTAAAGAAAAACAGTTCGACCTTATTTTGATGGATGTACAAATGCCGATAATGGATGGTATAGAAGCTACTAAAAACATTCGTTTGTTGCCTAATTATGCTCAAGTTCCTATTATTGGAGTAACAGCAGGAAATATTTTGGGCGAAAAAGAGAAGTGTCTAAATGCTGGGATGTCAGATTTTTTACCAAAACCTCTTAGACAAGACGAGCTCTTCGAAATGCTAAAAAAATATATTGAAGTTTCTTCAGAAGAAAAAAACGAAGAAAATTTAATTACAGAAGACTATCTCAATATGGATATGCTGAAAGCTCAGATTGGAGAAGATGAAGGTTTCAAAACATTCTTTTTGAATTTGGTTCTCCAAGAATTAAAACAATCTGAAGAAAAATGCAAAAAATTATTAGAGTCTAGAGATTTGGAAACAGCAAAAGTTTTTTTACATAAATTAAGAGGTACTTCTGCTACATCTGGGCTTTTTCAATTATCAGAATTGAGTTTGCAATGGGAGAAATCTGTCGATAAAAATACAGATTACCAAAAGATGATACCAGAATTGCTTAACGAAATAGCAATTGGAGAAAAAATAATCAGTCAACTTTTAAAAAAATAAAATTATGCGGATTTTGATTGCAGAAGATGATGAACTTATCTTAAAAACCATCGAGTATAAATTACAGAAGGAAGGATATGAAGTAATTGTTACTCGCAATGGGAAAGACGCTATAGATACTATTAATAATACAGAAGTAGATCTTATAATTACAGATATTATGATGCCTTTTGCTTCTGGTACAGAAATTTTGTCTGCTATAAAAGTGCTAGGGAAAAAAATTCCAGTAATTATGCTTTCTAGTTTGGGACAAGAAGAAGTAGTGTTAGATGCTTTTGATTTGGGAGCTTCAGATTTTATGGTAAAACCTTTTAGTCCTAATGAATTAATACTTCGTATCAAAAGACTTGCTCATTAAAAAAGTAAGAAATGGATTTTTCGTACGTCTCCATTCACGAATTGTTTCTAATATTATTAGCGGTTTTGCTAATGGTATTATTGATGATTATTTCTGTATTGCTTTATGGTTTTTATCAGTACAAATCTCTTTCTATGGAAAAAATTTGGTCTAAAGTAATTGATGAAAAAATCTCTGAAACAATTGTACACGGACGAAATAATAAAAGTACAAATCCTAATTTCAAAAAATGGCTAAAAAACTCAAATTTTAGAAATCTTTTTTTAGAAAAATTGGTCTCAACCGAAAAGAAATTTTCGGGAGGAGCTCACCAAGAAATAAAACAACTTTTTGCAGATTACAATCTGAAACAAGAAGCTTTACAAAAACTGAAAAAGAAAAAATCTCACCTCATCGCAGGCGGAATTCAAGAACTTACTTCTATGGATTATTCTGCTGCGCTTCCTCAGATTAGTAATTTTTTGCATCATCCATCGCCTCAGGTTTACCACGAAGCACAATACGCAATGGTGGTTTTTAAAGGTTTTGAAGGTTTAAATTTTCTAAATACTTTTCCCTATATTATTTCAGATTGGCAAAAATTGCGATTGTTGCGCTCTATCAATCAAACGCCGGAAGATTGTACAGAAATAGTGAATAATTGGTTGCATAGTCGTAATTCTTCGGTGGTAATTTTTACATTAAAACTTGTGAGGAAATTTCAAATGTTATCTTCTTATCAAGAAGTGAAGAAACTTTTGTTGCACAATTCTACAGAAATAAGAATTCAGACGGTTCGCAGTATGCAAGCGTTAGAAAATGCCTCTACAATTGCTGACCTTACCGAAAATTATGAAGAACAATTGCCAGAAGTGCAATTAGAGATTTTAAAAGTAATGAAATTCTCTAATGACTTGCGTTGTCTTGATTTTTTTAAAGAACAATTGCTTCATCATACTTCTTCTGCAATTAGAATTACAGCTGCAAAAGCATTAATTAATTTAGGATTTCAAGAGTATTTATTAGAAATTATTGAAAACGAATCTTCGCCAGAGCAATTAAAGAAAATTATTAAACACGCCATACAAGAAAAACGATGACAGAATTCTCTCACATGATGTACGAAACTATTATCTGGTTTTTCCTGCTGTATTCTGCGGCGGTATTTTTGATATATACTTGGATAGGTTTGTATGCATTGGGAGCTGTTTTTCGCTATAAATATTACAACACTTTTACAGATTACAGCATTATTGCAGCCAATCCTAATGCTCCTACGTTTAGCCTTATTGCGCCTGCTTATAACGAAGGAATGACGATTGTAGATAACGTAAGGTCTCTGCTTTCTCTTTATTATCACAATTTGGAAATTATTATCGTAAACGATGGTAGCAAAGACGATTCTATGCAAAAACTTATTGCAGCTTATGAGTTAGACGCTATTTCGTATTATGTAGAACCTACCATCGAAACCAAAGAAATACGTGGTATTTATAAAAGTAAAAATCCGGCTTTTAAGAAATTAATAGTTGTAGATAAAGAAAATGGAGGCAAAGCAGATGCTTTAAATGTGGGAGTTAATATTTCTTCTGGTGATTATATTGTTTGTATAGATGTAGATTGTATTCTAGAGCAGGATGCTATTTTGAGATTGGCGAAACCGTTTTTA
This sequence comes from Cloacibacterium sp., assembly GCF_047601505.1. GTDB lineage: Bacteria > Bacteroidota > Bacteroidia > Flavobacteriales > Weeksellaceae > Cloacibacterium. Next base: position 3,096,628 of record NZ_JASGJD010000001.1, on the reverse strand, counting down.
GAACAAACCAACAAAAAAGTGATTGCTTGTGGAGGTGTAATAAGATTGGCAAATAATTGCAAAATTGAAAACGGAAAGGTTTTAGATGTAAATATTCCTAAAACGTGGCTTGGCAGAAGTCAGGCTTTAGAATATATCAGAGCATTTGTATTAGGGAGAATGGCTTGGTCTAGAGCTTCCGGACTTATTTTAATTTCTGGAGCTTTTGGCGCTTTTGATAGAAAAATAGTTTTAGAATGTGGCGGTTATGATAGAAATACCGTAGGCGAAGATATGGAGCTGGTAGTTCGTATGCGAAAGTATATGGAAGACAAAAAAATTCCTTACGAAGTTCAGAATATTCCAGACCCTTTATGCTGGACTGAAGTGCCAGAAACAAAAGAAATTCTAAGAAAACAACGCAACAGATGGATGCGCGGAACTATGGAAACCCTTTGGAAACATAGAGATATGATGTTTAATCCAAAGTATGGTAAATTAGGGATGGTAAGCCTTCCTTATTGGTTTTTCTTCGAGTTTTTGGGACCACTTATTGAGTTTTCAGGGTTTGCTATTTTTATAATATTTTTATTGTTAGGAATCATCAATTGGCCTTTCTTTTTGCTTCTTTTTGCGTTGGTAATTTCCTCAGGAATTCTTTATTCTATTTATGCAATTTTGGTAGATTTGGTTAGTAAACAAGTGTATTCTAAACGAAAAGACTTTTTGACACTTATTTTAACTGCTGTTTTAGAACCTCTCTTTTTTCATCCCATTGTAGTGAAAGCTGGTGTAAAAGGATTTGTAGATTATTTTAAAAAATCTCATTCTTGGGGAGAGATGACGAGGCAAGGATTTAATCAAACAGTAGAACATCTCCCATGGAAACAAAGGATTTTAGAAATTTTAAAATCTGGTTTAAAGCAGTTTGGCGTTTTTTCTAATGTGTTTTTGGTTCTTTTTTCGTTTGGCGTTTTATCAGAATGGACTTGGTATCAATACAGTTTTGAGAATGTAGATAAAGGTTTGTTGGCGCTAGATTTGGCGGTAAATAATCTAAAATTTGCACTACAATTTATTTTTGTTTTTGGTGTTATTTATTTAATTATTAATTCTGTAAAAGAAAGTTGGGCTAAGATTTTAACGGTTGTTTTAGGAACGATAATCATAATATTACAATGTATTTTGTTCATTTACTTCTCCGAATCTCATAATCTTTTGGGCGCAGATATTCTTTATTATAAACCTGAAGAAATAAAAAGGATTTTATTGATGAGTGATATTTTGAGCATAAAAAATATTGCATTAATGTTCATTTTATTGGCTGTTTCTTTTATTCCATTTTGGATGGCTTCAAAATCTAAGTTCAAAAGAGTTTATTCGGGTTTAGTTCCTATGGTTTTAGGTATTTTTACATTTTTTATTCCAGATAGTTTGTTTTCGGGAGATAAAAATGCCACTGAATTTCAACAAAATGCAGGCAATAGCAAATGGTCTTATTTTTTTAATTCTAATACAGACAATCTGATTGAAGAACATCCAGAAATTTTCGGAATTTTTAGTAATTCAGAGAATGGAAATTTAAAGAAAGGTTACTTAAGCAAAAATTATCCGTTTTGGAAGAAAGAAAACACTCCAGATTTTTTGGGTAAATATTTCAATAAGTCTAGTGCTACACCAAATTTAGTTTTAATAGCTGTGGAAGGTTTAGGTGCTGCATTTAGCTCTCCAAAAGGTTATATTGGTAATTACACGCCTTTTATAGATTCTTTGGCAAATAAAAGTTTGTATTGGGAATTCAATCTTAGCTCATCTGGAAGAACATTTGCTGCCATTCCTACGCTTACAGGTTCTTTGCCTTTTGGTAAAAATGGTTTCTTAGAAATAAATGAAACGCCACATCATTTTAACCTTTTCAATATTTTAAAGAAAAATGGCTTTGAAACGGGATTTTTCTACGGTGGCAACTCGTCGTTTGATAGAATGAAAGAATATTTGCAATACAGTGAAGTGAACAATATTATAGACCAATATTCTTTCTCAAAACCATATAAAAAACTGCCTTCTCATGATGGCGAAAGTTGGGGTTACGAAGATCAAGCGGTTTTTAATAAAATGTTGGAAGTTCAAAAACTTCAAAGGCAGCCGTACTTTGATATGATTTTTACATTATCTACGCATCAACCGTTTTTAATTAATAATGGAGCGTATTATGAGAAAGTTTTTGAGAAAAGATTGATGTCTGCAGGTTTTTCTTCATCTCAAAAGAAAATGGCGTTAGAAAACAAAAAACAACTCGTCTCTGTTTTGAATTTGGACGATGCCATGAAAAAGTTTTTCGAGAAGTATAGCAAACGTCCAGATTTTGAAAATACTATTTTTATTATTACCGGAGACCACAGTATGCCCGAGATTACTTTGCAAGAAAAAATAGACCGATATCACGTTCCATTGATGATTTATTCGCCATTATTAAAAGAGTCTAAACGTTTCAGAAGTATTGTAAGTCATTTTGATTTAGCACCTTCTATTTTGGCTTTTTATAGAGAAAATTATCAACTGAAAACGCCATCTACTGTAACTTGGGTAGGAGATGGTTTAAGAGATGATTTTTCTAAAAATACACAAGGAATTCCTTTGATGCAAAGCAAAAATCAGCTTATAGATTATGTTTTGGGCAAATATCATATCGCAAATCATCAACTATATGCTGTTGCATCTAATTTAGAAGAAGAACCCGTGCAAGATGCATCTTCTGGACCTGAAATTAAAAAACGGTTTCTAGAATTCAAAAGGATGAATAATAAGTTTTACAATTCTAAAAAATTAATGCCAGATTCTGTTTACAATAATTTTATGAAAAAAAATACGCCGAAACCTTAAAAAGTTTTGGTGTATCCTAATGTAATATCTATTTGATTCCCTTTTTGATTAGGACTATATTCTTGGTTATAATACGTTGCCGAAACGGAAAAAAGATTGGTTTTCTTTACGGAAAAATAATATTCTCCGCCTACTTTAAAAGTTTTTAGCTTATACGTTTCGTTTCCAAGTAGATTGTTTATGTTTTCTTCTGGGCTTATACCAGTGCCAATAAGAAATGCTAAATAATCATTAGCTCCTTTTGTGTAATAACGAGTGGTAGCGGTGTAAGAATGAGAGATGTTTTTGCTGTCTGGTGTAATGTAAGTACGAAGGTTAAACCAAAAATTTTTGTAATATTTCCCAACAGAAGCGGTGTACATCCAAATATTATTGGTAAAATGTAATTGACGGTATCCAATCTCTCCTTCAAAACTCTTGGGTAAGTTGGCAAATAATGAAACGCCAGTTCTGTATTTCGGGAAAATGCCTACATCGCCAGAATAGCCAGCTCCTACATAAAGGTAAAATGTTTTAGAAATTCTCGGGTAAGCTTCCAATTCTAATTGAGTGCCATCTTCTCCAAATTTATTAGCGTAATTTCCTCTAAGGATTACAGAGCCAATGGGAGTTACTCTTTTGTAGCTTAATCCTACAATGTGCCAATCGTCTGCAAATTGTTTGTCAAAATGAGAATAATTATAAGTAATTCCGACTGCATTTTTAGATGTTAATTCTTTAATTCTAATTGATAATGCTCTAGCTTCGGTGTTTTTTGGATTAATTTCTAAAATGGCTGAAGTTGTTTTTTCTGCTTCTACAAAATTATTATTGCTGTTATATACTTTTGCCTTTAGGAGAAGTAATGCTTCAGATTTTGGATGATAATTTAATCCTTTATCAATAATATTAATCGCTTTTCCATAATTGTTATTCCAGTATTCTAAAGAAGCGTATGCAACAAAAAAATCTTCGTCTTGAGTGTTTTTTTGCTCTAATTCCTCAAAAACTTGTCTGGCGGCATCTACATTATCCGTCCAAGTGTATAATCTTCCTAGGAAAACCGAAATATCTGTATAATTAGGAGATTTTTCTAATGCTTGTTTGGCTAATTTAATGGCTGTGGTGTAATCTTTTTTCTCAAAAGCTGCATTGCGAGCATTGGCGAATAATTCGTCAGAACTTAATGATTCTTGACTGTAAACACAAAAAGGAAGGATAATGAACAGCAATAAGCTAACGTACTTTTTCATTGATTCTAATTAATGATGTAAAGCTAACATATTTTGAAGAAAAAATAAAGATAGTTTTTAAATATATAAAAGAACTTGGCTCTTTTTTTAGATTAAATTACAGATAATCTGTTATGAAGAAATAAATTTGAATTTATTGCACTAAAAAATATAAAGTTAACAACTCATTATTCTTAAAATCTCTTTACCAAAGCAAATCCAAATGCTTTGTCTTGATAATATGGCGAAATAATAGTTTGCGAATCTTCTTTGTTTTTAAAAATCCATTTGTTGATTTTTGGATAAAGCCAATAAGCCATTTCTGTAGAAAGAATACCAAAACCTGCTCCCGCAACAATATCTCCAACCCAATGTTTATTATTGAGAGCTCTATAAACTCCTGTGAAAACAGCAATTGGATAACCAGAGATGCTAAGCCAAAAATTGGTGTCTTTGTATTCTCTAAACATAAATTGAGCAGATGAAAAAGCTGCAGCTGTATGTCCTGAAGGAAAAGACTGGTGATTAGAACCATCTGGTCTTTCTTCTTTGGTTAAACTTTTTAAAGGCAAAACCATAGCTGCGGAAATCATTTGAGAAGTAACATAGATTATTGTACGGTCTTTTAGATTGTGTTTTCCTTCAATTCCTGCTAGATTTAAACCATAAACTAATACTGCAGGTGCATATTGTGTGTAATTGTCTAATTTAGTATGATTAGGCTTATGTTCGCTTATTTCGTATCGAGTAGAAAGATTTAATTGCTTTAATCCGTCAATTGTAAGACTGGCAACACCGTATCCAATTAAAACTCCAGGAATAATTAATTTTTTATAATTGAGATTGTATTCTTTAGATTGTTGGGACGTTAAAGAATCTTTAGAAATAATTGAAGTGCTGTCTGTTTTTATTTCTTGAGCAGATACAGTAGATTGCAGTATAGAAAAAACTGTAAAAATAATAGAAAAAAAGCGGTAGATTTTCATAATTTCGATGATGTATTTAAAACTGAAAAGTTGCTAAAATATTGTTTAAAAGTGTAATTTAGGAGTTAAGAGTTTTTTAAAAATTGATTTTTTTAGAAAAAAGTGAGTTTTATTGCCTTTTTTAGGATATATTTGATAAAATTTTTACCGGGGAATGCTTTATTATTATATATTTGCAGCCCACTAACATTATAATATTTATAATCCTATGAAAGAATTGATCGAAAAAATCAACTCTGAGTTCGAAGCTTTCGCTAAAGAAGCTCAGCAACAAGCTGAAAAAGGTAACAAAGCTGCTGGTACTAGAGCTAGAAAATCTGCTTTAGAATTGAGCAAACTTTTCAAAGAATTCAGAAAAGTATCTGTGGAAGAAGCTAAAAAATAATCTTCCTTACAAAGAAATTTTAAAGAAGCATAGAACTATTTCTGTGCTTCTTTTTTTGTGAAAATTATAGGTTTTTATCGATAATAGATTTGCCTTCATGTGTTTGGTATCTGCTGTTTTTTGCTTCGCCAATAATTTGTTTTCCGTAGATGCTGTTGTGTCCAGACAAAAGGAAAGAAACCACACACGCAATAGCGATATAAACACCACTTTCAATCCCGAAAAGTTCAATTCCCATCATCATACACGCAAGTGGAGTATTGGTAGCTCCAGCAAAAACCGCTACAAAGCCCATTCCTGCTAATAAAGCGGTAGGAAGTGGTAAAAATAGAGAAAGTGCGCTGCCAAGAGTTGCGCCAATGTAAAAAAGAGGTGTCACTTCGCCGCCTTTGTAACCTGCGGAAAGTGTAATAATGGTAAATGCCATTTTAAGCGCAAAAACATACAAAGGTTCTTGCATTTGAAAGGATTCTACGATTGTGGGAATTCCCAAACCTATATATTTAGTGCTTCCTATTGCAAAAACAGCTATTGCAATAATAATTCCGCCAAATACAGGTCTTAATGGTGGATATTGGATGTTGTTTTTAAATTTTTTGGAAATAAAACTTATCAATTTACTGAATGTTGCAGCGCATAATCCGAAAGCTATTCCTGCGAGAATACTGTAAATTATAGGCAAAAACTCTAGTTTTGGAACAAATTCGATATGATAGTGAGTGTGTTTTGCTTGCCAAAGTTTGGTAATCCAATCTGCTAAAATAGCGGATGCAAAAGCTGGGAAAATGGCATTGTAACGAATTTTTCCAATTAAAAAAACTTCCAACCCGAATAAAGCTCCTGCTAAAGGTGTCCCAAATACAGAACCAAAACCTGCAGCAATTGCCGCTATTAAAAGTATTTTTCTCTCATTTGAAGATAATTTGAAAGGTTTCGAAAGTTGGTCTGAAATAGCTCCTGCCATTTGTAAAGCAGTACCTTCACGACCTGCAGAACCGCCAAAAAAATGTGTAACAATGGTTCCAAGATATACAAAAGGAGCCATTTTGAACGGTATAATTTTTTTAGGATGATTTATGTTGTCTATCAAAAGATTATTCCCAGCTTCTACATCTTTTCCGTAGTAATGATAGAGTAGTCCTATTAAAAATCCTCCAATGGGTAAAAGTGCAATAAGCCAAATGTGGTTTTCTCTGAAATCGGTAGCCCAATTGAGCGAAATTAAAAAACCTGCAGATGCCGAACCTACTAAAATTCCAATAATAATACTGATAAGAAGCCATTTCAAGATGTAAGGAATGGCTGGGTATTTCCTAAAAAATAATTGAAAATATAAGTTTGCTTTTTTGATGACAGATTTATTTTTAGTTGGATTAGACATAATTTTCCCTGATTAAAATTTTAAAATTTAATAAATAATCAGGCGTCATCAGCTCCTACAGAGCGGTTTGGGATAGGAAGAACACCATTTCCTAATGGTGCAAAGATATTAATTTTTGAAATATTATAGAAAAATTAAAGTTGCTTTTATTCTTCTGTTTTTTCGTTAAGATTGTTTAGTTCTAAAAAGTAATTAGAAATTATATTGATGAAAAACACCAAAAAGTGATATTTGTCATATTTTATTTTTGGTTTTGTTAGTTTTATCTATTTTTGCAGAAATCGTGCTTATGGACGAAAAGCCAAACAACGAAAATCCGTTAAGAAAGTATGGAGTCTATTCTACAGTAGTATTTCAGATGCTTTTTATTATTGCTATTTCCTTTTGGGGAGGTAATAAACTTAGCGAGTATTATCAATTAAAAACCAAATTATTAACCGTAGCGATTGGTTTTGCTGGTTTGTGTTTGGCAATGTATGTCACATTAAAAAGATTAGATGAAATCAACAGAAGAGAAGAAGAATCAAATAAAAAATAATGTTTTATGGGTAGGTTTTATGCTTACTTTTATTCTTCATTTAGTTATTTGGACACAAGTAGAAAATCTACAACCCAATTTAATCATTAAATTTTACTTATTTCTTGGAGTAATGTTTATGATGTTGGTAACGCTTATCAATATTATCAATAGAACGGTTCCAGAGTTTTTGGGGCTTTCTTTTATAGGGATAATTTTGTTAAAATTTGTATTGATGTATCTTATCAGAATGAAGCTAAATTTTGAAGAAGTTCCGCATTATAAATACCATTTTATAATCCCGTATTTTGTTCTTACAGGGCTACTTACGTACTATACGATACAATTATTAAATCAAGAAAAAAAACATTAGATATTTTCTTTTATACTCGAAAAAAATATCATATTTTTGCACAACTAAAAAAAAGACTCTGATGCTTAAGAAAACAGCACTTATAATTAGTACAATTTTTACTTTATCTTTTGCGTTTGCAAATCAGGAAACTACAACTCCTGAGCATCATAATGCTACCGAACACGCAGAAGTGAAGCCGCTTTCTGAAAAAGAAAAAATTGCCGAAGAAAACAAAGAGTTTATTCAGCATCACTTGTTAGATGCGCACGATTTTTCTATTATGGTAGATAAAGATGGGCATCATATTGGTTTTCCGCTTCCTGTGATTATTTATGACGGAGGTTTTCATGTTTTTATGAGTAATAAAAATAATTTTTCTCATGTAAATATGGAGGCTAAAAGTGCAGAAAATTTAGTTGAAAGCAATGGAAATTATTACAGACTTTTCCACGAAAAAATTTATAAAACAGACGCTTCTGGCGATTTGAAATTAGACGAACATCATCATCCAACTGTAGAAAAAGTTTTGGATTTATCTATTACGAAATCTGTATTGATGATTATTTTGGTTTCGGTATTAATGTTGGTGATTTTTGGAGGAATGGCGAAATCTTACAAAAAATCTTTGGTTCCTTCTGGAGCTGCTAGATTATTTGAGCCGTTAATTATTTTTATTAGAGACGATATTGCAATTCCTAATATTGGGCACAAGTACAGAAGATTTATGGGGTATTTATTAACCGTATTTTTCTTTATTTTATTCTTAAATGTATTAGGTTTGATGCCTTTTGGAGTGAATGTAACAGGTAATATTACCATTACTTTCTTTTTAGCAATTTTCACTTATCTTATTACAAATATCTCTGCAAATAAGGATTATTGGAAACACATTTTCTGGATGCCAGGTGTTCCTTTTCCAATGCAATTGATTTTATTGCCGATAGAATTATTAGGGACTCTTACAAAACCATTTGCATTGATGATTCGTCTCTTTGCGAATATGTCTGCTGGTCACATTGTGGTAATGAGTTTGATAGGATTGATTTATTATTTTAAAAATGTAGTAGCAGGAGTTTCTTTCCCACTTCTTACATTGGTAATTTATATATTAGAAGTATTGGTAGCGTTTTTACAAGCTTATATCTTTACTATGCTTTCTGCATTGTTTATTGGTATGGCAGTTCAAGAACATGAACACGAACACGCTCATTAATTATTAAAACAATTTTTTAAATTTTTATATTATGGAAATTCCTAAAATTATTGGTGCAGGTTTAGTAGTAATTGGAGCTGGTATTGGTATCGGTAAAATTGGTGCTGCTGCTCTAGAAGCTATTGCTAGACAACCAGAGCAATCAGGTAAATTACAAACTGCGATGCTTATCGCTGCGGCTCTTGTAGAAGGGGTAGCGTTTGCTGCGTTATTTGCTGTAAACTAATTGCAAAAAAAACTTCATTGACTGTAAGGGTTGCTTACAGTCAGTGATTTTTTAAACAAAAATTTTTAAAAATTATTAATCTACATATGGAATTAATTAATCAATTTTCATCAGGATTGTTTATCATCCAATCTATTATTTTCATCGGGCTTTTGCTTTTATTAGGAAAATTTGCTTGGAAACCAATTCTTAACTCTATTAACGAGAGAGAATCTAACATTATGGATGCTCTTAACCAAGCTCAGTTAGCAAAAGAAGAAATGGCACAGCTAAAATCTGATAACGAAAGAATTATTAGAGAAGCTAAAGCAGAAAGAGATGCTATCTTGAAAGAAGCTAGAGAAATAAAAGAAAAAATAGTTTCTGATGCTAAAGAAGCTGCTAAATCTGAAGGTGATAAAATGATAGCTCAAGCTAGAGAATCAATTATTGCTGAAAAATCTGCTGCTGTAGCTGAAATTAAAAGCCAAATTGGTACACTTTCAGTACAAGTTGCAGAATCTATTCTTAAGCAAAAACTTGATAATGCGGATGCTCAAAATCAATTAGTAGAAAATATTCTTAATCAACCAAATCAAAACTAAAAATGCTTACATCAAAAGTAGCAAAAAGATACGCACAAGGTTTACTTGATTTCACACAGGAGTCAGGTAATACTGTTTCTGTATTTGCAGAGATGAAAGATGTGGTAAAGATTATGAAAGATTCTAAAGAATTGAAAAATTTCTTTGCTTCACCTATTATTGATGCAAAAAAGAAAATCTCAGCTGCAAGTCAGATTTTTGTACAGTTTTCTCCTGTTGCTCAGAATTTAATTACATTAGTGATTAAACAAGGAAGAGAAAGTCATTTACAAGACATCGCTCAGGAATTCATTAATAAAGTAGAAGATTTGCAAGGGGTGCAAAGAGTTACTCTTACTGTAGCTACACAACTTTCTTCTAAAAATACAGATGAAATTATCAAAACAACTACATTGGTAGATCATACTAAAAATTATGACCTTAAAGTAGTAGTGAACCCTGAAATTATTGGTGGTTATATCCTAAGAGTAGGAGACCAACAAGTAGATGCTTCTGTAAGAACTAAGCTCAATCAGGTGAAAAAAGAATTTCAATTAAATTAAGATAAAACAACCATAAAATGGCAGAAATAAATCCGGCTGAAGTTTCAGCAATTTTAAAACAACAATTGGCCAATTTTGATACCCAAACTAATGTGGAAGAAGTTGGTACAGTATTACAAATCGGAGACGGTATTGCGCTTGTTTACGGTTTAGAAAATGTACAGTACGGAGAGCTAGTTAAATTTGAAAGCGGAATTGAAGGTATTGTATTAAACCTTGCTGAAGACAACGTAGGTGTTGCTTTACTTGGTGAATCTAAATTAGTAAAAGAAGGAGATACCGTAAGAAGAACAGAAAGAATCTCTTCTATTAGAGTAGGCGAAGGAATGCTAGGTAGAGTAGTAGATACTCTTGGTAATCCAATCGATGGTAAAGGGCCAATCTCTGGCGACCTTTACGAAATGCCTCTTGAAAGAAAAGCTCCAGGTGTAATTTTCCGTCAACCGGTTAATGAACCACTTCAAACTGGTATTGTAGCAATTGACTCTATGATTCCAATCGGAAGAGGACAAAGAGAGCTTATCATTGGTGACAGACAAACTGGTAAAACCACCGTTGCTATTGATACTATTCTTAACCAAAAAGAATTCTACGATGCTGGTCAACCTGTATTTTGTATTTACGTTGCTGTAGGTCAAAAAGGTTCTACCGTTGCTCAAATCGTAAAAACTCTTGAAGATAGAGGTGCAATGGCTTATACTGTAGTAGTAGCAGCTAACGCTTCAGATCCTTCTCCAATGCAAGTATATGCTCCAATGGCTGGTGCTGCAATTGGCGAATATTTCAGAGACACTGGTAGACCTGCTTTAATCATTTATGATGATTTATCTAAACAAGCTGTTGCTTACCGTGAACTTTCATTATTATTAAGAAGACCACCAGGCCGTGAAGCTTATCCAGGTGACGTTTTCTACCTTCACTCAAGATTATTAGAAAGAGCTGCTAAAGTAATTAAAGATGATACGATTGCTGCTCAAATGAACGATTTACCAGATTCTTTGAAGCCAATGGTAAAAGGTGGCGGTTCTCTTACTGCTTTACCAATTATCGAAACTCAAGCTGGTGACGTATCTGCATATATCCCAACCAACGTAATCTCTATTACAGACGGACAGATTTTCTTAGAGTCAGATTTATTCAACTCTGGTGTTAGACCAGCAATTAACGTTGGTATTTCTGTATCTAGAGTAGGAGGTAATGCACAGATTAAATCTATGAAAAAAGTATCTGGTACTCTTAAATTAGACCAGGCACAATATAAAGAATTAGAGGCTTTTGCAAAATTCGGTTCAGATTTAGATGCTGCTACAATGGCAGTAATTGCTAAAGGTGAAAGAAACGTAGAAATTTTAAAACAACCAGTAAACTCTCCGCTTCCTGTAGAAGCTCAAGTGGCAATGATTTACTCTGGAACTGAAAACTTATTAAGAAATGTTCCTATCAATAAAGTAAAAGAATTCCAAGTAGAGTATGTAGATTTCCTTAGAAATAAACATCCTGAAGTGATGGCAGCTCTTAAAGCTGGTAAAATTGATGATGCATTAACTGGTGTTCTAAAACAAGTAGCTACAGATTTAGCTGCTAAATATAACTAAAATTAGTTGATGGTTTTTGGTTGATAGTTGACAGAAAATTCTAAAACTAACAACCAACAACCGACAACCAACAACCAACAACCAACAACTAAACTTAATATGGCAAATTTAAAAGAAATTAGAGGTAGAATCACGTCTATATCATCTACGATGCAGATTACAAGTGCTATGAAAATGGTTTCGGCAGCGAAACTAAAAAAAGCACAAGATGCAATCGTGATGCTTAGACCTTATTCCGAAAAACTTCAAGAAATTATCCAGAATGTAAGCTCTAGCTCAGATTCTGATAACGTTTCGGTTTTTGCACAGAAAAGAGAAGTAAAGAAAATTCTTTTCATTGCTGTTTCTTCTAATAGAGGATTAGCAGGAGTTTTCAACTCGTCTGTAATTAAAGAATTGAACCAACAAATTTCTAAAACTAACGTTGAAGTAGAAGTTCTTACCATTGGGAAAAAAGTTTTTGATGCTGTAAAGAAAAACAAAACTGTTTACGATAATAAAAGTACAATCTTTGATCAAATGAGTTTTGAAGCAGTAGCTAAAGTTTCTTCTAAAGTGATGAAAGCTTTTAAAGAAGGTCAGTTTGACGAAGTTCATCTAATTTATAACAAATTTATCAATGCTGCTACTCAAGAAATAAAAACAGAACAATTATTACCAATCGTTTTGCCGGAAAACACAGGTAATGTTGTAAGTGATTATATTTTTGAACCAAGCAGAAAAGAAATTATTGAAAGTTTGATTCCTAAGTCTATCAAAACACAAGTTTACAAAGCGGTATTAGATTCTATTGCTTCGGAACATGGTGCCAGAATGACGGCTATGCACAAAGCTACAGACAATGCACAAGCTCTTAAAAATGATTTGGTAATTTTCTATAATAAAGCAAGACAAGCTGCTATTACCAATGAGATTCTTGAAATTGTATCAGGAGCTGAAGCACTTAAAAATAGTTAAAAATCAATTAGCATATTTTATAAAAGCACCAACTTTCGTTGGTGCTTTTATGTTAAATTACGTATTTCTACGTATTGAAAATAAGGTTTACTTTATCTACTTTTGAACTGTGAATTTGAAACACCAATTATCTTATAAGGAAGTTACACAAAAGTGTACTTGTTACTAAATAAGTTTTTGTTTTAAGTTTGCTTTTATCATAAAACACAAAAAACACAAGTGATGCCAAATTCTACTACAGAGAATTCTCTGATATATAAGACCTTTTTTCTGTAGTAGATTTATTAAAATTAAAAGTAGTAATTTTCTTCATATTTCGATTTTTAGACCCTTAAGGATACATCTTTCTAATGTATCCTTTTTTCTTAAGCCAATTATTTTTAATTATTTTTATATATTTGCATTAATTGTTTAAAAAATTTAAATGGACCCCGATAGTTTTCTCAAACTTCTTATTGCATTATTACTAGTATTATTAAACGGTTTTTTCGTAGCCGCAGAATTTTCCATCGTTAAAGTTCGCTATTCTCAAATTCAAATTAAAGCTGCCGAAGGCAACAAAATGGCTAAGCAAGCCGAACTTATCATCAAAAATTTAGATGCTTATCTCTCTGCTACTCAATTAGGAATTACACTTGCTTCTCTAGCATTAGGTTGGGTGGGAGAAAGTGCTTTAGAGCATGTCTTTCATAATCTTTTTTCATATTTTAATTTAGAGGTTACAGCTTCTGTTCTTACTACGATATCTGTAGTATTTAGTTTTTCTATAATTACTGTTATGCATATTGTTTTTGGAGAATTGGTGCCGAAATCTATTGCCATTAGAAAATCTGAAGCTACTACTTTATTTATATCAACACCTCTAAGGTTTTTCTATTTTCTTTTTAAACCCATTATTTGGTTGATGAATTTTATCTCCAATGCTTTTTTAAGATTAATTGGTTTGCACCCTGTAACCGAACAAGAGATTCACTCTACCGAAGAATTACAACTTTTGGTAAAACAATCTGCAGATAGTGGTGAAATAGAAGAAGAAAATTATGAAATTATAAAAAATGCTTTTGATTTTACAGACCATAATGCAAAGCAAGTAATGGTGCCGCGTCAAAATATTTTTTCAATTGATATAGAAGATTCTAAAGAAGAAATTTTAGATTTAATTATAGACAGTGGATATTCTAGAATTCCGGTTTATGAAGATTCTATAGACAATATTATTGGGATTTTCTACACCAAAGAAATTATTAGAGAGTACATCAAACACAAAGATAATTTAGAGAATTTTAATCTACGAGATTACATTAGAGAAGCTTTCTTTGTGGTAGGAAGTAAAAAAGTTTCAGATTTATTGAAAGTTTTTCAATTAAAGAAACAGCATTTGGCTATTGTAATTGACGAATTTGGTGGTACTGAAGGAATTATTACTCTAGAAGATATTTTGGAAGAATTGGTAGGAGAAATTCAAGATGAGGAAGACGAAGAAGAAAAAATTGTAGATAAAGTTGGCGAAAATGTATTTTGGGTTCAGGCAACTCAGCCTTTAGAAGAAATAAACGAATATTTGCCAAAACAATTGCCAGAAGATGTAGAATATAATACTTTGGCAGGCTTTATTCTTCATCAATTAGAAGATATACCAGAAGAAAATCAAGAATTTAAATTAGATGATTATCAATTTAAAATTTTGAAAATGAATAATAAAAGTGTTGAGTTGGTAGAGTTAACTTACGAAGAACCAGACTTAACAGATGATATAATTGAAGAAATTGAAAAACTTTAATGTTTTTTGGATACTAAAAATGGCAAAATATTACGATAAACCACAAAGACAGTACGAAGAAGAAGTTGCTTTGCTAGAAAATGAAGACGAAGTTTATAAATTAGTACTTCATAATGATGATGTTAATACTTTTGATTTTGTGATAGATAGTTTAATAGAAATTTGTCATCATACATTAGAGCAAGCAGAACAATGTACTATTTTGGTGCATTATAAAGGCAAATGTACTGTAAAAACTGGAAGCCTAGAACTTCTAAAGCCTATGCACGAAAAACTTATTTCTAGAGGTCTTACTTCTGAAATTGTTTAGTAAAGTTTTGTGTTTAATGTAAAATTTTCAACAGATAATTTCTTATTTTTGATATTCAAAACTTAGTTTTAAAATGTCAAAAAAATATAAAATTCAAGATAATCCTTTTGTTGTTCCTACTAATGATGGTAAATTAATAGAAGAACATTGGGGAAATTCTACAGGAAATTCTAATATTTCAATTGCTCACATGGTTGCACCTTCCGGCTGGAGCGAACCTCATCAATCACCAGATTTTGATGAATTTACTCTTATTATAAAAGGTAAAAAACAATTTGAAATAGACGGAGAAATAGAAGTTTTAGAGGCTGGACAAAGTATTCTTATACAAAAAGGAGCAAGAGTAAGGTACAGCAATCCTTTTGATACAGAATGTGAATATATAGCGATTTGTTTACCCGCTTTTTCTATAGAATTGGTAAATAGAGAAGAAATTTCTTAGGAAGAAGAAAATATTATGCTTTGCGTAATATTCGGAAAAATTATTTTATTTTAGCAAAAAATATTTAAATTGATTTCATACACCACATATATTCACGAAACATCAGATAATTGGGTAACATTTGTACATGGAGCTGGCGGAAGTTCTTCTATTTGGTACAAACAAATCCGAGAATTTCAAAAAAAATTCAATGTTCTTTTATTAGATTTAAGAGGTCATGGTAATTCGCCAAAACAACATCAGCATCACAAAAATTATAGCTTCAAAGCTATTGCGCATGATATTTTAGAGGTTATAGATTATCTTAAAATTAAAAGTTCTCACTTTGTGGGGATTTCTCTAGGCTCTATTGTTATAAGACAATTGGCAGAAATGAGACCAGAACGTGTAAAATCTATGATTATGGGAGGTGCAATTCTAAAAATGAATTTCCGTTCTCAGATTTTAATGAAAGTTGGAAATTTGTTTAAATATGTATTGCCTTATTTGGTTTTGTATAGACTTTTTGCATTCATAATAATGCCGAAAAATAATCATAAAAAATCTAGAAATCTATTCATTAACGAAGCTAAAAAACTGTATCAAAAAGAATTTATAAAATGGTTTAAACTCACCGCAGAAATAAATCCTGTGCTGAAATGGTTTAGGCAAAAAGAACTTAATATTCCTACGTTTTACGTAATGGGAGAAGAAGATTACATGTTTTTGCCTGCTGTAAAGAAAGTGGTTTCAGAGCACACACAATCTTCTTCTCTTTTTGTAATAGAAAACTGCGGACATGTGGTAAATGTAGATAAAGCACATGTTTTTAATGAAAAAGTAATTGAGTTTATTACTCAGCAGAATTCGTAAATTTTTCTATTTCTTCTAAAAGATTAATGTTTGGTACGCAATGAATGGTGTGGAAGCCTAGATTTTTGGCAACCTCAATATTCTTCGCGTTATCATCTATGAAAATAGATTCTTCTGGTAGAATATTGTACCTTTCTAACAAAACTTGCCAAATTTTCGGGTCTGGTTTTATGAGTTTTTCTTCTCCCGAAACTACAATTTTACCTCCAAAATGCTCAAAAAAATCGTAATTTGCCAACGCATAAGGAAATGTTTCGGCAGACCAGTTTGTTAATCCAAAAAGCTCGAATTCTGTTTTGGCTAATGCTTCAAGAGCGGCTACATTTTCTGGAATATCACCTTTTAACATGGTAGTCCAATTGTCATAAAAAGCTCTAATTTCGGTTTCCCAAGTTGGATGTTTTTCTACTAAGATTTCAGTGCCTTCTGCCAGAGATCTGCCTCTGTCTTGTTCGGCATTCCATTCGTCTGTAGCGATGTTTTCTAAGAAAAACTCCATTTTTTCGTCATTTTTAAAATGATTTTTAAAATAATAACGTTGGTTCCAATCCATCACTACGCCACCGAAATCGAAAATAATGTTCTTAATTTTACTAGAAGATAGATTTTGGTTGTTGATTGTATTTTGGCTCATATTATAATTTGTTGTAATTATCAGTTATAAATTTATAGGTTCAAAGATATATTTTCCGTTCTCAAATTTCGCAAAAATATGCTGATTTCCGTTACTTAAAATAATTTCTTTGGCTTCGATTACAGAATTATATCTTGCAATTTGTTCGAAGGTTTCTTGGGTAAGTTTTATGTGAGGAGCTTTTAATTCAACCAAAATTTTGGGCATTGTTTTTTCGGTAATTAAAAGGTCTATTCTTTTGGTAGTGCCGTTTAAATCTAGCTTTTTTTCTAGAATTAATGCAGAAGTTGCGTATTTTTTAACTTTGGTAAAATAGTGTACAAAATGCTGTCTTACCCATTCTTCGGGAGTGAGAACTAGCCACGATTTTCGAACAATATCATAAATAAAAAATGTATCTTTGTCTTTCTTGACATCAAAAACAAAATCTTCTTTAAAATTTAACTTAGGTAGCTGCATTAATGAAAGAGTTAGAACTAATTTTCAAAAATATTAAAAACAAAGAGTTTCTTCCTATTTATTTTTTCCACGGAGAAGAAGCTTATTACATAGATATTGCTGTAAAAGCACTAGAAAATGATGTGCTTACAGAAGACGAAAAAGCTTTTAACCAAACCGTAGTCTATGGCAAAGATACCAATTATAATGAGATTTTGGCACTTGCTAAGCAATATCCTATGATGGGAGATAAGCAATTGATTATTGTGAAAGAAGCTCAGGATTTGAAACTCAATGAAGAAGAAACTTCTTTGCTCGAAAAATATGTAGAAAATCCTGTAGAATCTACCATTTTGGTTTTTGCTCACAAACATAAAAAAGTAGATAGCCGAAAAAAAGTTTTCAAAGCTTTAGATAAAGCTAAAATGCTTTTTCACAGCGAGTCTGTAAAAGATTATAATCTTGCAAAGTGGATTGATGACGAAGCTCGAAATCTTCAAATAAAATTAGCGCCAGGAATTTCTCAGCTTTTGGCAGATTATTTGGGCAATGATTTGTCTAGAATTGCTAACGAGTTGAACAAAATGAAGTTGGTGCTAAAAGAAGGCGAAGTTTTAGATGGCAAATTGGTAGAGACTCATATTGGTATTTCTAAAGAATTTAATGTTTTTGAATTGCAAAAAGCACTCGGGAAAAGAGATGTAAATAATGCCTTTAAAATAGCTTTCTACATGGGAAAAAATCCGAAAACCAATCCTATTGTGATGACGATTGGGAATTTGTATAATTTCTTTAGCAATGTGGTTTTGTATCATACTGTTGCACATCAAAATCCTCAAACAATTGCTTCAGAATTGGGTGTAAATCCTTATTTTGTGAAAGATTTTGCTGAGGCGGCACGAAATTATCCTTTGAAATTTGCAACGAGAATTATTTCGGTTCTTAGAGAAATAGATTTAAAAAGTAAAGGCTTGGGGGCTGTAAATATGAACGAAGGAGAATTACTGAAAGAAATGGTTTATAAAATTTTGAATATCAATAATGTGAAAATGTAATTTTTTTCAAATTTTTATACAATCTATTTTATCTATTTCAGCTCTTTAATTTTTTTCATAAATAAGGCGAAAAATATTGAAATTTTCTAAAAAATTTATTTAAAGCAAGAGTTAACTTGTTATTTTGAAGTAAAAACGTTATTTTAGCAATAATTCGTTTTTATTATAAAATATATGGGACATTTACCAAAACTTATTGAAGATTTAGCATTAATATTGATTGTAGCTGCATTTGTAGTACTTATTTTTAGAAAAATTAAACAACCTTTAGTTTTAGGCTATATAATAGCAGGGTTCTTGGTAGGGCCTTATTTTAAATTAGTTCCAACTGTAGTAGATTATTCTAATGTAAAAACATGGGCAGAAATTGGAGTTATTTTTTTATTGTTCAGTTTGGGATTAGAATTTAGTTTTAAAAAACTATTGAATGTCGGAGGTTCTGCATCTATTACTGCATTTGTAGAAATTATTTTTATTACGATTGCTGGATATTTTGTAGGTAAAGCTTTAGGCTGGTCTACGATGGATAGTATTTTTCTTGGAGGAATGCTAGCTAGCTCTTCAACTACAATTATCATTAGAGCTTTCGATGAATTGGGAGTTAAAACAAAACAATTTGCTAGAACTGTTTTTGGAGTTTTGGTAGTAGAAGACATAGTGGTAATTTTATTAATGGTATTGCTTTCTACTATTGCAGTTACTAATCAATTTGAAGGAATGCAAATTGTTCTTACTGTTGTAAAACTTGTTTTCTTTTTAATTTTGTGGTTTGTCTTAGGTATTTTTCTATTACCGACTTTGTTTCAGAAGATTAGAAATCTAATTGATGACGAAATTTTATTAATATTATCCCTAGGACTATGTTTAGGTATGGTGTTATTAGCTACATCCGTAGGTTTTTCTGCTGAGCTGGGAGCTTTCATAATGGGATCAATAATTGCAGAAACTACAAAGGCTGAAAAAGTTGAGCATGTTTTTAAATCTGTTAAAGATCTTTTTGGAGCAGTATTTTTTATATCTGTGGGTATGATGATTGATCCAACGGCAATGTACACTTACGGATTACCAATTTTAGCCGTTACATTTCTTACTATTTTTGGTAAAATGTTTAGTTCTATAATTGGGGCTTTAATTTCTGGTCAACCACTTAAGCAATCCGTACAAGTAGGGATGAGTATGGCTCAAATTGGCGAATTTGCATTTATTGTTGCTACATTAGGTCTTTCGCTTGGCGTGATTTCTGATTTCTTATTTCCGATAGCGGTGGGAGTTTCTGCTATTACTACTTTTACTACACCATATCTTATAAAATTGTCTGAACCTACTTATTTATGGTTAGAAAAAGTAATTCCGCCTAAAATTTTGAAGAGGATTAATGGTTATTCGTCTGATGCTCAAAGTATTCAAGCAGAAAGTAATTGGAATAAAGTACTTAAAGAGTATGGCAGAATTATGATGATTAATGGAACAATTGTGGTAGGTCTAGTACTTGTTTTTTATAAGTTTGTAATTCCTTTTATATCTCTTAATATAGAAAATGAACATCTTCAAATGTTTATAAAAATTGTACTTCCTTTAATGATTTCTGGACCTTTTTTATGGGCTTTTATGGTGAAAAAACCCGAGTCTAAAAGCTATAAAGAACTTTGGTTAAGAAAAAAATATAACAGAGGTCCTTTATTGATTTTAGAAATTTTTAGATTTTCTGTTGGGATTTTGTTTTTAGGATTAATAATAGACAGATTAGGTTCTACTTGGGTTGCCTTTGCTATAATAATTCCTTTGGCAGTAATTTTTATGTATGTTTTTTCTAATAGGATAAATAGGTTTTATAAAAATATTGAAAATAGATTCATTACAAATTTTAATCAGCGAGAAACAAATGCTGAAGCTCAAAAAGATCCTCTTATTAAAAAGAATAAAGAGTTGTTTGGAGGACTCGCTACATGGGATATTCATATTGTAGAGTTACAAGTACATCCGTTAGCAGAATATGTAGGAATACCTCTTCATAAATTGCAATGGAGAGAACAGTATGGAATTAATATTGCATATATAAAACGTGGTGATAAATTAATTCATACACCAGATCATAATCAAATATTATTTCCCTATGACCGTGTTGGGATTATATCTACAGATGATCAGATAAATGTTTTTAAACCAGTTTTTGATGCTTCTGAAGTACTAAATGACGAAATGCAAATTGAGAAAGTTAAACTTAAAAAGATTCTTATTAAAGATTACTCAAAATTGAAAGGAAAATCTATAAAAGACAGTGGGATAAGAGCTCAAACAAATGGATTAGTAATAGCAATTATAAGAGGTGAAGAACGTTTTTTTAATCCTGAATCTGATACAATTTTACAAGTGGATGATATTATTTGGGTTGTTGGTGATAAAGAAAAATTAGAGGTTTTTTAATATATCCAACAAGGAAATTGTTTTCTCTTTTGAAGTATCGTAGAAACTGTCTATCAAAAATTAATATTGATAAAATTCATCATTTTAAATCTGAAAAAATGATAATTTATTGCGACTTTTGCATCGCTTTTCTTAACTTATTATTCTAATATTTGAAAATTAAAAGAATCTAAGGATATTAAATTTTAGGATAAAAGAACAAGCTTAAATAAAAAATGTAAAAATATTTTCAAATTTATGGAAAACAACATATTAGATTGCGTAATCATTGGCTCAGGTCCTTCAGGTTATACAGCAGCTATTTATGCCGCTAGAGCAGACCTAAAGCCAGAATTATTTACAGGTTTAGAACCTGGCGGACAATTAACTACTACCACAGAAGTTGATAATTTCCCAGGCTATCCTAATGGAATTACTGGCCCTGAAATGATGATGGATTTACAAAAACAAGCAGAAAGATTTGATACAAAAGTTCACTACGAACTTATTACCAAAGCAGAGTTTTCTACAGAAGTTGGTGGTGTACACAAACTTTGGGCTGGCGAAAAAGAAATTCTTGCTAAAACTGTAATTATCTCTACTGGTGCTACCGCTAAATATCTTGGTTTAGAAGACGAGAAAAAGTATTCTGGAGGCGGTGTTTCTGCGTGTGCAACTTGTGACGGATTTTTCTATAAAGGCAAAGATGTAGTAGTGGTAGGTGCAGGAGATACAGCGGCAGAAGAAGCTACTTACTTAGCTAATCTTTGTGCTAAAGTAACATTATTGGTAAGAAAAGACCATTTTCGTGCATCTAAAGCAATGGTTCACAGAGTGGAAAATACACCAAATATTGAAGTGAAATTTAACCACGAATTAATCGCTATTGAAGGAGAAAACAGTTTAGTTGAAAGAGCTGTTGTAATTAATAACAAAACGCAAGAAACCTCTAAAATAGATGTTCACGGTATTTTTATTGCAATTGGTCATAAGCCAAATACAGATATTTTTGTTGGTCAAATTACATTAGACGAAAACGGATATATCGTTACCGAAAAAGGTTCTTCTAGAACTAATCTTCCAGGAGTTTTTGCAGCTGGTGATGTTCAGGATCATATTTACAGACAAGCTATTACTGCTGCTGGTAGTGGCTGTATGGCGGCTATAGATGCTGAAAGATATTTGATGGAATTGAAATAAAGTTTTACAACATTATAAAGCAAAACTCCCTTTGAATTGAATTTCTTAGGGAGTTTTTTTAATTGAAATGAAGAGGTTAAATTTTAATCTTCGAAAGCAAATTTTGTTTTCTGCTTTCTTTTTTCATAAAATTTGAAATAAATAACGGCTAAAATTGTTGGCTTGTTATATATTCTATGATAACGATATTGCGTCTGGAAATGTCTTATGTTTATTTTGTAAAAATCATATCCAATTACAATAAGAAGACAGAAACAGATGATATAAAACACCGTGAATTCGAGGTGGTAATAAGTAAGCCCCGAGAAAACAGCTCCTGCGACATACGCAATCATAATGCTTAATAGAAGTTTTGCTCTTCCAATTAATGCAGGATTTTTTCTGTATTCTTTTTGCGTAAACATAGAGAATAAAATTCCTAAATCTGTAGTTGTACCTGTTAAGTGTGTCGTTTTTACAGAAAAATTAGAAATACTCGCAGTTAATCCGTTTTGTAAACCTGTTGCAAATAACATTAATGCAACTAAAAATTGGGTTTCTGGTAATGTATTCTTATAATAATTTTGACCGTAAATTCCTACAAATAGCAAGCATAATATTTCTAAAAAAATGGGTAATGCGTGCGCTAAATACTGACTTTTTTTATTGATGTTGATGACAATAAAGTTTGATAAAAAACCACCAAAAAAGAATAGAAAAATCCATCCGGCTACAATAAAAGCTTGAGACCAGTTTCCTTTACTCAATTCGTTAGACAATATAGCGTAGTGTCCCGTTACGTTAGAAGTAAAATTTAAAAATATAATTAACGATGCTATATTTATAGTTCCGGCAGTAAATGCGGTAAGTGCTCCAAGTTTTATATTATCTCCTAATGTTCTGCTGTTACTAAAATTTCTTAGCATAATGTAATTTTTTAATTGTTAAAAAAAATTCTAAGCGAAAACCTTTGCCAAAATTCCTTTTTCAATTACAGATTTAGGAATTTCAGTAATAATTTCTGTAGATTTCAATGTTTTACATTTTTTAATGTAAGGAATGAGATTGAATTTCTTATTTGTGTTTTTCTCTATCAAAGAATTGCAATAGTATGCTTCTTCTATTTTTTTAGCATTAATATAATTATCAAAAACTCTTTGGAAATACCCCGTGTAAACATCACAAATAATTCTGTTTATTAAATGAGGATATTTATTTTTAATAATATTATAAGCATCACAGAACTCCTGAGACCTAATTTCTGATAAAATTTTGCCTTTGCTATTGAAAAGTAATGTGCTAATAGAATCTCCTGTTTCGTATCCCGAAACTAAGTAAATATCGTATTTGCAGTCGTTATTTTCTGTGTTTTTCTCTGCGAGAACTTTTTTTAGAGTGATTAAAGATTCTAAAGAAAAGTCGGTGTAGATTAAAAGTGCTTTAGTCATATTTTTAGATTTATAAGTGTTATTTTTTTTACACTACAAAACTAAAGTGACCAAATTAGAATCTTTTTGGAATGAAATTAAAATGTAATTAGAGAGATTAAAATGAGATTAAAATTTTAGTTTATGTCTTATTCTGAAACAGAATATATCGGAAATCTAACCTGAACCGTAGTGCCAACATTGATGATGGAAGATACATTAAGCTCGCCATTGTGCATTTTTATAATATTTCTGGCTAATGGCAAGCCGATTCCGTAACCTTCGAAATTTCGGGTGTTAGAAGCTCTGAAAAATGGGTCGTAGATTTTGTCCATTTCGGTTTCTGGGATGCCAATTCCGTTATCTTTTATCACTACATAAACATGATGGTCTGATGCGCCCAAAGAAACTCTCACTTGCTCGAAATTAGAATATTTGCAAGCGTTATTGATGATATTTGCGATAGCTAAGTGTAATAATTGTTCGTTGGCAAAAACTTTTAATTTCTTAGGATTATCTGGCAACATGCTAATGTCCATGTAAATATTATTCTTAGAATTAATTCTTCTAAGAGTTTCGGTAACATCCCAAAGCAATTGGTCTATTCTGGTTTTCTCCATTTTCTGAATTTTCCCATCGAAACCCGTTTGTGCAATCATTAAAAGAGCATTTATTTTTCGGTCTAACTTTTCTGCTTCATGCAAAATAATTTCTAAAGTTTCTTTGTAAGCTTCGTTCGTTCTCTTCATAGAAAGTGCTACGTCTGCTTCTCCCATTATGGAAGTGAGCGGAGTTCTTAATTCGTGAGAAACATTCCCGATAAGATGATTCTGCGTTTCGAAAGATGTCTCAATTCGGTTTAGCATATCATTAAAAGTTTCTACCAATTCGTTTAGTTCTTTGTTTGCTGGTTGGTTTTCTAATCTCAAATGAAGATTTTCAGAACTTATTTGTTTTACTTTTCCTGTAATTACAGAAATTGGCTTAAATAGACTTTTGGAAAGATAGAACGAAAATATCATACTGAACAACAGCGACAAAACCATGCAAATGACCAAAGTTTGTTTTAAATAGCCCAAATAATCTATCACATAATGATTTTTGGCTGAGGCAATAGCGATGTAATCTTTATTATTGATTTTGAAAATCTGACCGATGTAGAATAATTCATCATCATTATAATTTGCTTCGCCAATGTTGATAATATTATTGAAAAAACTTTTCGGAATTTTAGTTTTTGAAGCAATAGCAGTGAAATCTTTGTTTCTCGGAACTTCAAAAATGAAATCTTTTTCCATCGGAAGTTCTAATTCGGCATTATTGATGAGATTTTTACTTTCTGTAAGCTTTAATTGTTCTTTATTTTTTTCAATTTGAGCAATGGTAGTGGTTCTTACTTTTAATAATTCATAAAAACGTTGGTGCGAAAAATTAACAATAGAAAAGTAAACAAAACCACTAAATAACAAAATAATAGTGGAAAAAACCAGCATGAGCAGAAGCATGGTTTTGGTTTGGTTGGTAGTAACTTTTCTAAACATAAATTAAGGCTTTTTTAGTACATATCCCATTCCTATTACGGTGTGGATAATTTTATTTTCTTCTTGGTTATCTAATTTTTTTCTCAAATAATTTACATAAACATCTACTACGTTGGTTCCCAATTCGTAGTTTACGCCCCAAACGGCGTCTAAGATTTCAGCTCTAGAAATTACTTTTTCAGGATTATTTAAAAAATAGAGAAGAAGTTTGTATTCGGTAGAAGTAAGAGAGATTTCTTCGCCACCGCGAATTACTTTTTTGGTGTAATCATTTACTGTTACATCAGAAAACTGATAAATGTTTTCATTAATTACTTCTGTTGTTTCTAAATTATTTTGATGGCTTCTTCTTAATAAAGATTTAATTCGGGCAACCAATTCTATAAATTTAAATGGTTTTACCAAATAATCGTCTCCGCCACTTTCTAATCCTAATACAATGTTTTCGGACGAACTTAAAGCTGTAAGAAACAAAATTGGGATGTTTTTATTGTTTTTTCTTATTTCTTTACAAACGTCTAAACCATTAATGCCAGGAAGCATAATGTCTAAAATAATTAAATCAAAATCATTTTCTTCTACCATGCTAATCCCCGTATTTCCGTCAAAAGCTACAGAAACTTCAAAATCTAATTCTTGTAAACCTTTTTTGATAAAAGAAACCACACTAGATTCGTCTTCTATTAGGATTATTTTTTTCATAAAATTAAAATAATAAGCAACTAAAAATGTTGAAAAATTTTATCGTTTGCGACAAAAATACAATATAAGTTTCAAAAAAAGTATCAAAAATAACATGTATGCACCGAATCTATTATCAGATTTTCTTTCAAGTAACATCGTTTTTTTAGAAATTTATAGTGATTGAAGTACCATAAATAGACGTTTTTTGCCTTTAAATGAAAATTTTTCAATTGATTATAAGATGATTAAAAAAATACTTAAAAAAATATTTGCTCGAAATATAAAAGAGTAGTATATTTGCACCACTGAAAACGTAACAATAACGTTTAAGGGAGAGTTGGCAGAGTGGTCGATTGCGGCAGTCTTGAAAACTGTTGACTGTAACAGGTCCGGGGGTTCGAATCCCTCACTCTCCGCTAGTTGGGAAACCAAAATAAGCTAAAACGCTGTAAATATCAATGTTTACAGCGTTTTTTATTTTAGCGCAGGTATCAAAAAAAATCAAAATAGGTCACTATTTACATGACCTATTTAGTGACCTATCGTTAAAATGTCAAAATAGGTCACTAAAATCTCTGGAAAACCCGACTAATAGGCAGTCTAACGGTTGTACATCTTGCAAAAAGTGGTAACAAAAAGTAAATTATTAAACAATTAAAGTTATCACAACATGAACAAAACATTCAACCTACTATTCTTTATAAAAAAGAATAAAATCAGAACAAACGGAACGGCTCCAATCTACTTACGAATCACGATAGATGGCAAGGCAGCGGAGATTGCAGCAAAAAGGTATATCGACCCAAAGAAATGGGATAATAAAGCTCACAAAGCTGTAGGTAATAGTCAAGAAGCTAAAATACTGAACGCTTACCTTAAAACTTTGGAACAACAAGTTTACGATTTCCATTACTTGATGCTGAAAGAAGAAGACTTTGTAACGGCAGAGAGTTTAAAATCTAAACTGCTTGGAACTGATGTTAGCACAAGAATGCTCATTCCGATTTTTCAGGAACATAATGATAAAGTAGAAGCATTGGTGGGGCAGGATTTTGCTCCCGGTACATTAGAACGATACAAAACTTCTTTAAAACATACACAGGAGTTTCTAAATTGGAAGTACAAAGTTTCAGATATTGACATTACAAAAATCGATCACGTTTTTATAATGGATTATGACTTTTGGCTTCGTAGTGTGCGTAAATGTGCTAATAATACAGCAGTAAAATATATCAAGAATTTCAAAAAAATTATTCGTTTATGTATGGCGAACGGTTGGTTATCAAAAGATCCTTTTCTGGGTTACAAAGCAAAACTTAAAGTAGTAGAACGTCCATATCTTACCAAGGAGGAAATTCAGGCTATTTATGAAAAGGAATTTGCATCAGATAGATTGAATCAAGTACGAGATATTTTTCTTTTCAGTTGCTATACCGGTCTTGCTTATGTGGATGTAAAGCAATTATCGAAATCTAACATTAATATTGGGATTGATGGTGATCAATGGATTTTTACACGTCGTCAAAAAACTGATACTTCAACAAGAGTTCCATTATTGCCTTTGGCTCAGGAGTTGGTTTTAAAGTATGAAAATCATCCCCAATGTGTCAATTCGGATGTTCTGTTTCCTATTCTCAGCAATCAGAAAATGAATTCTTATCTTAAAGAAATTGCGAGCATTTGTGGAATTAATAAAGATTTGACATTTCATATCGCAAGACATACTTTTGCCACTACAGTTACTTTGTCTAATGGTGTTCCTATTGAAAGTGTAAGTAAAATGCTTGGGCATACTAATATTAAAACTACTCAGCATTATGCTAAAATTTTGGATAAGAAAGTGAGTGATGATATGTCAGTTTTGAGAAATGTTCTGCAAAAGGAAGAAGCGTTAAGAAATTTAGGTTAGCAGTGAATTATTATGAATGATTTTATAGCAAAAAATAGTTTTCATTAGATTTATACTTGTTAGAAATACATTCAACATCTCGATTAATTTTATTATAGAACTTTAGGAGTGGGGAAGGTCTATAAGGTATCTCTGCCTATGGAGACTGAGTAAAATTTGGGATTATATTGACTGATATTAGCTATACTACAACTATACTATAACTATACTACAAATGTTTATTTTTGCCGTTCTAAAATTAACTGTAAGAATAAGAAAGTGAGGAAATTTTTTTAAAAGAAAATTTAATACGACAAGTTTTGTCGTATTTGGTAATTATCTTTGTATAAAGAAAAAAATAAAGACTCAAGACCATGAAAAAGGACTTCTTTTTGGCGCGTTATGCTTTAATTATTAAACGACTAGAGCGTTCACCAGCAACTTATGAAGAAATTGAAAAATTTTTGCTAGATTCCAGAGAGTTTCAAGATGCTAATGTTTATCAATATTCTATTAGGACACTACAAAGAGATTTAAAAGATATCAATTCTCTGTTTAACTTAGTGATTCAAAATAAGAAAAAAGGAGACAACAGGTATTTTATCGAGAGCAGACCTATAATGGAAGTGGATGAATATAACCAAAGACTTCTAGAATCTTATCAAATTATTAATGCCATTAATACCTATCCCGATTTTGCAGATTATGTTTTTTTAGAGCCCAGAAAACCCAGAGGAATAGACTCTTTTTATGATTTGCTTTTTGCCATCAGAAATAAAAAAGTAGTTGAATTTGAGCATTATAGTTTCCTCAACCAAAAAACCACCAAAAGGAAAGTACATCCTTTGGCTTTAAAAGAATCTAAAGACCGATGGTATCTTATTGCAGTGGACACGAAAGACAAAAAGACAAAATCTTTTGGTTTGGACAGAATAAAATATCTGGATGTTTATAAGGCATCATATAAAGAGTGTTATAAAATTGATGTAAAAGAACATTTTAAAAACGCTTTTGGAGTAATGAATTTAGAAGAGCAAAAGCCTCAAAAAATCGTTTTAGAATGTACCAAGCAACAAGCCGAATACATCAAGAGTTTTCCGCTTCATTCTACTCAAGAGCTGGTTTCGGAAACGCCTGAAAAAGTTGTTTTTGAGCTATGTATTCATCCAACCTACGATTTTATGCAAGAAATTCTTTCTTACGGAAAAGAAGTAAAAGTTTTAGAGCCACAATGTCTTATAGACGACATTAAAATTCATCTTCAAGAAAGTATAAAAAATTATTTTTCGTAAAAACTTTTTTCTCAATAACATCCGCCCCCAAAAGGCGGATTTTTTTATTTCTTTTTTTAATACGACGAGTTTTGGCGCAGCGAAAAAATAGTTTTGTCCCACTAACAAAATATTAAAAAAATGGACAAAATTACTCAACAAAGAATTGCAAAACTTCATCCCAAAGTAAGAGCTGAAGTTACCGAAATCATTAAACAATGTGATAAAGCATTGCAAGGAAGAGCAAAAATAAGAATTACACAAGGGTTAAGAACCTTTGAAGAGCAAGAATTGCTCTACGCCAAAGGCAGACTTACCAAAGAACCAAAAGTTACCAATGCCAAAGCTGGACAAAGCATCCATAATTATGGATTAGCAGTTGATATTTGCCTCATTGTAGATGGAAAAGCTGCCAGTTGGGACACCAAAAAAGATTGGGATGGCGATAAAATAGCCGATTGGTATGAATGTGTAAAAATATTTGCCAAAAACGGTTGGGACTGGGGCGGAAATTGGTTGAAATTTAAAGATTTGCCCCATTTTGAGCGCAGACATTTACCTAGTTCTAAAGGTGTAGTAAAAACCTCTTGGCGAAATCTTTTTAAAATGAAACGTGACAAAGATGGTTACGTAGTTTTCTAAAAATAAATTTTAATACGACGAGTTTTGGCGTTGCTGGGTTCTAGATTTGCTTTACCAAATTACAAAGTATAACTAGAGTGAAAGTTAGGAATTGCTTCGTTGCACTCGCAATGACAATGCTTCACTTTCGTTCGCAATGACACAAATTTATGAGCAAAAAAATTACTATTCTTTCTCTAGACGGAGGAGGAATACGGGGGATTATCCCTTGTATTATTTTAAAATATATAGAAGAACAACTTCAACAAAAAGACAATCCCAATTTGAAACTGGGAGACTATTTTGACCTGATTGCTGGGAGCAGCACCGGTGGAATTTTGGCTTCTATTTTACTTTATCCTGATGGAAATAAAAAAGCCAAATTTTCTATCCAAAAAGCATTTGAATTGTATTCTGAAAAAGGAGAAGACATTTTCAGTGTTGGATTTTGGGAAAGGCTGGTAAATCCTTTTGGCCTTTTCAGCGAAAAAATTTCTGAAGAAGAATTAGAAAAGCATCTTTTAGACTTTTTTGGAAATTTGGAACTAAAAGATTTAGCAAAACCTTCATTGATTACTGCTTATGATATTGAAAATAGAAAGGCTCAACTTTTTAATTCTTGGGATGCACAATTGCCTACCAATAATTTTTTGGTAAGAGATATTTGTAGAGCAACTTCGGCGGCGCCTACTTATTTTTCTCCTGCTAAAATAAAATCGGTTTACGGACAATATTTCAGTTTGATAGACGGAGGTTTATTTGCGAATAATCCTGCACTTTGTGCGTATGCCGAAGCCAGAAAAATTCCATTTGCAGAGGTATTAAGGTCTCATTTTAAACCCAATAGACCTTCGGTAAATGATATGATGATTGTTTCTGTAGGAACAGGTTCAGAAACCAAACCTTATTCATACAAAAATCTTGAAAATGCAGGGAAGATAAAGTGGATAAGTCCAGTAATTGATATTTTGATGTCATCAAATGCAGAAACGGTAGATTATCAACTTTCGCAAATGTTTCAAACTTTGGGAAACCGCAATCAAAAGAATTATTATCGATTGAATCCTTCGCTTAAAAATGCTTCACCAGAAATGGATAATGTGAAACAGGATAATTTGGATGCTTTAATCCAAGCTGGACTTTCCTATGTAAACGAAAATAAAGAAACATTGAATCAAATCGTTCAAAAATTAATTAAAAACAAAGTTTAATACGACAAGTTTTGTCGCATTCGCAGTATATCTTTGATGCAGAGAAAAACACAAAAACAAAAAACACAAATGATGATTTTCTCAAAAATAAATTTGTTGCAACACGTTTTGGCGTCACTGCAAATTACCTTTGAAACATCAACATAAAACACCAAATCACAATTATTATGAAAAGAAAATTTCTAAAAATCTTGTTCGAGCAAGCCGTCTTGTTCGTTAGAGAAAAACTCTTTAAAAAGAAAGAGAAAAGCGCTTAGTTAACTAAAATTTTTACGATTACCAGTATTAAAATCGACACTTAAAAGTGACTCGAACAGCATAAAATATGCACCAAAATCACAAATTTTTCTAGAAAAAATGTTTAACCAAAAATCACGAAAACATGAAAACATCTGAAAAAGTTCCTGATGTTTTTCAGGAAAAAGAAATCACAAAACAATCATTAACCGAAGAAGAAAAACAAGAACTCCATATAGAAGATGAGTTGCAAGAAATGGAATTGTTTTTCTCCAAAGAATTTGATGAGATGGAATTGAGATTCCAAGATTATGAAATTATTTATTAACCACAAAAAATTAAAAAAATGAAATCAAAACAAGAACTAAAAAAAGTCTTCGAAAACGGAGACAAGCCCAGACAAGAAGATTTCTGGGAATGGCAAGACTCTTATTGGCATAAAGAGGAAGATATTATACCTGCAAATAGAGTAGATCTATCTGGAAAAGCAGATCTAGTTAATGGAAAAGTTCCATCGGAGCAACTACCAAGTTATGTAGATGATATTTTAGAATATGAAACTTTAGAATTATTTCCAACGCAAGGAGAAATGGGTAAACTATTTCTAGCAAAAAATTCTAACAAACTTTATAGATGGAGTGGTTCGCAATATGTAGATATTACTTCTTCTGAAGTTGATACATTAGATAGTGTCACACTAAGAGGAAATATTTCTTCAGTACCAATAAACATCAAAGATCCGCTAAATGCTACATTAAACTACTATATTGGTTATGAAAGGGAAAATGGAACGGCTAAGCCTTCAGCTAATATTTATTTTGGGGGTATGTCAGGGAACGCAACGGGAGGAGGTAATACCTCTCTTTCAGCAGGAGGTTTAAAGGGTTTAACAACAGGGTATTATAACACTGCAATAGGTGGTGATTCTTTAAATGGTTTAACAACAGGTATTGGAAATGTTGCATTAGGAGGTTCAATGACAATGGGAATAGATATTACTGGGAAAGGGAATGTGGCAATTGGTATATCTGCGTTAAATATGTTAACTGAAGGAAATAGAAATATAGGCATTGGAACTGGAGCCGCAGCATATATAACTTCTGGAACTGACAATATTGTTATTGGCTATTCTGCTGCGTTAGGATTGAAAACAGGTAAGAATAATATTTTTATTGGAAATGGCTCTGGTGGGCAAACAACTTCTTCAACACCAGATGTTAATAATAAATTGTGTATTGAAAGTAGACCATATACAACTTCTTCTAATTTTTGGGACAGCAGAGTGTCACCATATTTAACAGATTATAAAAAAGGTTTAATTTCTGGAGATTTTTTAGTTAGAGAAGTTAATATTGATGGAATATTCTCACAAACACCATCTAGAATTCCTAATGCTACAGGGGATAATATGTATACCAAAAACATCGTAGCAAAACCAGATGGAACTTATGGTTGGGAAGATAAAAAAACTTTAGAAATTAATGTTTCTAAAAATTCCGTTTTCCCTTCTACTCCGATTGCAGGTGATTTATTTTTTAATACCACAGATAATAAGCATTATGGTTTTGATGGAACCAACTGGAATGCTCTTTACTAATATTTTAATTACAAAAACAATTATTTATGAAATCAAAACAAGAACTAAAAAAAGTCTTCGAAAACGGAGACAAGCCCAGACAGGAAGATTTCTGGGAATGGCAAGACTCATATTGGCATAAAGAAGATAGTATTCCTATTGAAAAAATTGAGGAAGCCATTTTAAATGGTGATTTTAAATTATTCAATACGCTAGATAATGAAATAGCACAATCATCAAATGTACAATCTGTTTCTATGCCGGCAAATCTTCCTTCTGGGGTCTCAGGTAATTTAGATGCTTTGGTATTCAATAATTTTTCAGGCAATTTAGAGCTTCCTGCAAACTATAACGTAGGAAGTGATTATTGGGTTTATATTCATTGTACCAATTATAGTAAAGGGACTTGGGGTTATACCAATATTGATGGGAATGCTGACAGTGGAAATGATAATACTTTTACAACAAGTAGAATAATTACAGCAAAAGGCATTGGAGGGTTTACATTAGAGTTGGTAAATAATTTCTCAGGCACATTAGAAATTAAGCTATTAGAATTTATTGGAAATACCACAAAATCCAGAGCAATTCTTATGGATAGTAATGGAGAACGTTCTGTAGAGCTAAGATGGGGAAAAAAAGGTGAAGGTAATATTGCTATTGGAAATAATAGTGCATCAAATAATCTTAATGCAAAAGGGAATATTTCTATTGGTGAAGATGCTATGAAATATAATAGAATAGGAAGTTTCAATACATTTATAGGGTATAAAGCTGCAAGTAATGCTGAAATGAACTATGGTGTAGCAGTGGGACAATCAGCACTTCAAAACTCAAGAGGTACAGCTAATACAGCAGTGGGAAGCGCAGCTTTAATAAAGGCATTTGACGCAAGATTTAATACTTCTATGGGAAATATTTCTGGGATGAGTTTAATAAGCGGAGAAGTAAACGTTTTTTTTGGTCATGCTTCAGGGCCATATATAACTAAAGGTATTGGAAATATTTTTTTAGGAGCTAATGCAGGGCAGAATATTACAGAATCAAATAGAAGTATTTTCATTGGTCATTTCTCTCAAGGTAAATTAGCCGTATCTAATAATGAGATAGTTATTGGCTCCTCCTTGACAGGGAACGGAGATAATACAGTTACCCTTGGAAATGATTCTATTACTTCTAGTTATTTAAAAGGCAAAATTATTTTGAATGAAAGGTTAAAATTAAAAAGCTATACTAAATCACAAAGAAATGTGCTTTCTAATAAAGAAATAGGAGAAATGATTTGGCAAACAGACAATGGTAATTCAGGAATTAGAGTGTTTGATGGCACCAATTGGCTTGCTGTTCAAACAACGATTGATTAGAACCACTTTACTCAAAAATTAATTAAAAACAAAGTTTAATACGACAAGTTTTGTCGCATTCGCAGTATATCTTTGATGCAGAGAAAAACACAAAAAACAAAAACACAAATGATGATTTTTTCTCAAAAATAAATTTGTTACGACACGTTTTGGCGTCTCTGCAAATTACCTTTGAAACATCAACATAAAACACCAAATCACAATTATTATGAAAAGAAAATTTCTAAAAATCTTGTTCGAGCAAGCCGTCTTGTTCGTTATAGAAAAACTCTTTAAAAAGAAAGAGAAAAGCGCCTAGTTAACTAAAATTTTTACGATTACCAGTATTAAAATCGACACTTAAAAGTGACTCGAACAGCAAGAAGTATGCACCAGAAGCACAAATTTTTCTAGAAAAGAATGTTTAACACAAAAAATTAAAAAATGAAATCAAAACAAGAACTAAAAAAGGTCTTCGAAAATGGAGACAAGCCCAGACAAGAAGATTTCTGGGAATGGCAAGACTCTTATTGGCATAAAGAAGATAGCATTCCCATTGAGAAGATAGAAGAACTTGAAAATTCACTAGATTTAAAAGCCAATGTTGATGCATCTAATATAAATACGGAAACTTGGCAGAGTAAGTTAGAGCTGGATCAAAAAATATTAACTTCTATTGACGGTTTAAACTACACTTGGTCGCCTACTAATAGAACCTTAACACTGTCTGATGGAGAAGGGAATCAAATATCACAAGTTTCGTTATTATCTCTTGATAATGAAGGTACCGATTTAAGATATAATTCTTCTACAACTTCTTTAGAGCTTTGGAATGCATACAATGAGCTATTAGACACTATTCCTGTATCATCTTTTATAGGTTCAGTTGGAACACAATTACAGCTTAATTCTAATCAATTACAATTAAAAGATAGTCAGGGAAATATATTATCTACTGTGAGTTTTGCAGTAAGTAATATCAACGGGTTGCAAACAGTTTTGGATGGTAAATTGAGTAAGCCCTCTACGATTGGTAATACTACATCTTACCCTTATGTAATTGGTGAGGATGGTTCTGGAAACTCGGCAAGATTACCTGCAGGAGATTTAGGTAAGAATTTTTTTAATGCAGATTTAAGCAATACATCGGCTAGAAACCATACGATGAATGCGGGATTAACCATAAACACTTTAGGAAATGTTTATAAAGTTCAAAATTTGCCAGATAGATCTACAGATTCCAACTTTAATAAGGTTATTAAAACAGATTCCACAGGACAATTTGCTTTAGGAGATGCTTTTGTATATAATGTACCTAATACAATTACTGTAAATCACGTGAATCAACCATCTGACCCCGATGTACCTGTTTATGTTCAAACGATAAAAGATAAATTAAATGAGATACATAATTCAGCAATATTTCAAAAATTTACAAATTGGAATATTGAAACTTTTAATGGAATTTCTGATGAAACAATAAATATTCAAAATAATGACACAATTCAAACTAACGTTAATCCATTTAGAAGTTTAACGACTGCAGTAGGAGGGCAAACAATGATTAATGTAAAATCAACTAAGATTTTATCATCAAGTCAAAATTGGGCAATTACCTTTAATAGTATAATTTCTACTGATGGTGCTAGTGCATATGGGAACTATGGTATACCAGGATGTAGATATGTGGGAATATATTCTGATGATAACGGATTAGTTGTTCCTGATTTTTATTTTAGAGATGGAGGAGGAGGAGATTTTGGTATTCCTGCATTAGGTTTGTCAGGAGATAATACGCAAGGTATATCTACAAGACAAGTTGGCTGGTATGTACCGATAAAATGCCTTATTTTAAAAGTAGGGACACAGATCTTTCTTCAAGCGGGGTATGGAACAAATAATATCATTTCAAAAATTTATGATATTCAAAATCTTGTAAATAATAACTCTAATTTTGGATTTATAGTATCCGCATATAAAATAGTAGATAATAGTAACCCTTATACTACCTATAGTGCTAATGTGAGTAATATACAATATACATTATTAACATAATAGCAATAAGTAAAATCACTAAAATATAAATTTAATTTAATAAAAATCAATAACTTAAAATTATTGAACAGCCTGTCTTATGCTTAAAAACTAAAAAACTACACTCTTATTTGCGCAAATACAAAGAGTACCTCTTAAAAACAATTATTAACAATTTAAAAAAATAAAAATGTTACCAGAACAAAACATTAATACTAATAATAATGTATCACAAACATTATTTAGATTTGTAAGTCTTAGAAATCCACAACTTACAGAAACTCACCCAGAGAAAAATCTTGGGTTTGTACACCTACCAAAAGATTTAACCATTCTTTTCGGAGAAGTTATTCCAATGGGAATTTGGGATAGTTCCAATGGTTCTAAAATTTCTGCTTTAGAAAATCAAATTTATGTAATTGATTCTCAAAATAGCAACTACTTTTATAAAACAAAAAGTGAAGTGGTTGCAGATTTTTCAGACTTTTTTCCAGTAGCCGAGAAAATTGCAAAAAATGAATTAGAAAATATTGAAAATTATTTACCTCAAGGCAATACTTATCCTTCTAATTATGCAAAGTTGTGGGATAATTTGATTTATCAGGTTTTAACTCAAAAAGATTTTTATGTAAAAGAGGCTATTTTGCAAGTAATAAAAGCTATTCATTTTTGTGTACATCAAAATAATGAATCTCATATTCTGCTCAGAGATGCGAAGGTAGTTATGCCAGGAAGATTATTTGTAGATACCATTATAGATGATGGTGTAGATGCAGAAGATGTTCCTAATGTATTTACTGTAAATGAAAGTTTAATTTCTAATTCTTACATTGCAGAAGACCCTACGGTAAATCAAATTTCTGACTCTGCTAAAAGAAGATTAGCATCATACGCAGAAAAAAATACTAAACTAGCTCTTGCGGTATCTGAAAAAGGTAGATTAGATACCTTAAAAACTGAACTTGATAAAGTAACAAAAAATTATCACAGAGAATACTCCAAAGCATATAATGAAGCGCAAGCAGATTATCAGGCATTGATAAAACCTCTTTTAGATGATTATCAAGTTCGTCTTAAAGCCGTGACAGATGGTTTTAACTCCACACAGACACCAGAAGAGCAACAGGCACTTTTGGATGCTGTTTCAGAACCTGTATTGCCTGAATTTCAATTTGAATTTCCGAAATTAGATACAATGTATTTAAAAGATAAACTTACTGAAGAAGCATTCCTAGTAATGGCAGATGTACTTCATAAAGAATTTTTAGGAGAGTACAATGATGAAGTTGTAGAGCAAAACGGAATGCGTATGGCAGCAAAATCACAAAGTGAGTTTACTCCAGAAGCGAGAATTCTACCAGTTGAAGACGCTGTACTTATTGATAGTCTTCATCAGTTCATTAGTTTACAGTATAATGATAATACTGAGATTATCCAAAATTCTACGAGTATTACTAAAGAAGAATACACTAATTTAAACGGAATGTTTGTTCCTATACAGACTCCTGCAAAAAATCCTTTTACAGCTACTCTTACCCCGAAAAAAAATTATAGAATTTCTGATATTTTATATGATTTTGATTTGGCGCTAGAAATGTCTGATATTTCTTGGGAAATTGAAAGTATGGACTGTTACTTAAAAGATGTTAATGGCAACACTTTAAAATATTCTCCAAAAGTACATGTTAAAGATGGAGTAAAGATTCTTACTCAAAACATTTTCAATGACCAGTTTTCATTAGAACAACTAGAGAGTTTTACAGAATTCAGAGCAATGGTATATTTCAAAAATGATAAAGATGCTGAAGTTATTTTTACTTTAAACGAATCATCTAGTGTAATGGACACTAAATTTTCTATGATTCAGTTTATTGGACAAACATATTCAAAAAGCAGTTCGTTAGTTAGCACTCCATCAGGCTCCGAAAATATTACAAATTCAAAATTCAAAAAATCATTTGTACCTAAAGGATTTGGTATTCGCAGGTTAGGAATTGCGGATTATTTAAAAGTAGAACAATCAATACACGCCTATGTTCCCGGAGAAATCTCTAATATAGAAAATGTAATGGCTAGTGAGTTGAGACACAAAAGCTCTAGCAGAACCGTAACCAGTGAAATTACTGATACCACCAAAACATCTACAGAGAAAGAACACGTTTCTGATACTACCGTTGCTACAAGAAATGAAATGCAATCTGAAATTTCTAAAATGAAATTAGATGACACCAATGTTGCATTAAGTAGTACTAAATGGGGAATTACAGCTAGTTTTGCAAACCACCGTTCCAAAGAAGAATCTACAAGACAAGCAGTAACCAAGGCTCAGGAAGTTACAAATAAAGCATTAGACAGAATTGTAAGCAATGTAGAACAAGAACGTATCCAAAAAATTATCAACACCTACACAGAAATGAATGTACACGAATTTGATAATCGAGGCAAAATAACTGCAACTACAGATGGAGAATCTGCAAAACCACAGCACATTACTGGTGTTTATAGATGGGTGGATAAAAAAATGAAAAACCAAATCTACAATTATGGGAAACGTCTAATGTTTGAGTTTATGATTCCTCAACCTGCTAAATTGCATGAAAATGCAATTAATAGTAATATGAAAACTTATACCCGTCCTTTAGATCCAAGAAATTCTGGAGACCAATGGCAAATTGGTAAACAAGAGGAATATACTTTTGAAAAATTTAAATATTGGGCAGATTATTATAAAACTACACTTAACGAACTTCCTCAGAAAAATTTAACAAAGGAGCTTGATAAAATTTACAATAAAGTAGATTATGATGGTAGCACACCAACATATACCAAACCTTTAGAAGTTCCTGAAAATTATGTGGCGAGTTCTGCCACTATTCACTATAATTTTGTAAGAAATTCTAGATGGTATAATAGCGAAGTTTGGTTTAGTGATTTTAAAAATAAAAAATACATCCATTTTACTGGAAAAAGTGCTAAAGATTCTGTAAAATTATCTAATTTTATTGTAAATGATGGTTTTATTTTTGAATACAATGGTAGAAATATAGAATCTTTTGATTTTACTATTATTTTTGACTATACATTATCCAAAGAATTTATGGATAACTGGTATAAAACAAATCTTGCTTCTATCATTACTAAATATAACGATGCTTTAGAAGCCTACCAAAAATTAGTAGAAGAAGAAAAAGCAAAAGCTGAAGAGAAAAAAGAATCTAGTCCATTGCTTTACAGAGAAATAGAGCAAAATATCTTGAAGCATAACGCAATTGCCTATATGGTAGATCAGGAGATCTTTGGCACACAGCTATACACCGGCACTACTATGAAAGAATTTGCAGTTTTGAGAGATAAAAACCTAGACGATTATGCTTCGCTCGTTAAATTTATGGAGCAAGCCTTTGAATGGGAAGAAATGTCTTACGAGTTTTATCCTTACTATTGGGGTTCTAAAGAAGAATGGCCTTCTCTTTATCAATCATCAAGTGATGATGCACAGTTCCGTGCATTTTTACAATCTGGTATGGCTAGAGTAGTAGCTACAGTGAGACCTGGTTTTGAAGATGCAGTAACGTTCTACATGAGCACAGGTAAAATTTGGAACGGTGGCGAAGTGCCAGTAATTGGTGATCCTATGTATCTTTCTGTAGTAGATGAAATGAAAGAAACTACAGGCAAACCACAAGGTAAATATTGGATTACAAGAGTACCAACCAGCTTAACGATTTTACAAGCCAAATCAGTAGGTTTAGAAGTTACCGATGCATTGCCAATCTTCCCTGAAGCAGATATAGAAAACTGTGAAAACCCTGAAGAATTGGTATTTGAGAACAAGTTTACTTTGCAAGAAAATGCACAATTACAAGGGAATTCTAATCCTTCTACGCTTTTCAATTATGCAGAAAATTTGGTTAATCTACAAAATAACCAAGGCTAAACCCAAACTAAGGCGGTGCAACTGTACCGCCTTTTCTAAAATTTTTAACACTTAAAATTAAAAAAAATGCCAAAAAAATTAAGAAAAGGATATACTTCTCCTGTATTGCTTTTGGGTAGAAAACCAAAACAAAAAAAAACTACAACTCTTATAACCGAAAAAGTAAAGCTACGTATTGGTGTTTTCTTTGATGGAACTGGGAATAATAGGTATAATTCAGAGATCGGATATTATAATAATGTTCATTACAAAGACAGAGAAAAAAATCCTTTTAAAGAAGATGATGATACAATTTATGATGATAAAAAATCTGCAGGCAGCAGTTATTGGAATTCTTATTCTAATGTGGCTTTGCTTCATGATTTATACGAAGAAAAAGGGGATTGGGAAAAAAATGTAACGTTTCAAGAACTTCAATTAAAGTATTATGAAGAAGGCATTGGTACTTTGAGAAATGAAAAAGATGTTAGTGTTACAGGAATGATAGGTTCTGGTTTGGGTGAAGGACCAAGAGGCGTAATTGCAAGAGTAGACCATACATGTATAGAAATAGCAAAAAAAATAAATGACTTATTTTTAGAAAGACAGAAAAAAAGCAACAAAAAAATAGAAATAACCTCCATTCAGTTTGATGTATTTGGGTTTAGCAGAGGAGCTGCTGCTGCAAGGCACTTTTGTAATGAAGTGTTACAAACTAAAAGAAAAAGAATTTCTAAAAATGTTGAAAATATAAAATTTGATGTGAAAAAAAATAGCTTACCTACAAAGCAATCATTGATGAAGGAGGCTCAAAAAAAAGTGATTGATAACACTCGAAATACAAATAAGAATATGTTACCTCCGCCTACTATAGAAGTATTTACAGGAGGCGTTTTAGGAAAAGCTCTTCAAGGAAAATTTCCAAAACATAATGTAACTGTCGAGTTTTTAGGATTGTTTGATACTGTGATTTCTCAAATGCTAGAGAGAAAAGGAATTATAGATGCTACAAGAAATCCGATTACAAAGGCTCTTTCTAATGCGTTTAGTCCTGTTTTAGGTATGGTTACAGACGCTGTTTCACTCATTCCTAAAGTAAATCTTGAGGTTTCTAATCCTAACATCAAAAAAATATTACATTTAAGAGCCCAAACAGAGTGGCGAGACAATTTCCCTATAACTCCTATTAAAAGTTATGCCAGTGGCAGTTTTGCAAGAGAATTTTCTGTTTTTGGAGCCCATTCTGATGTTGGAGGTGGCTATTGGCAAACAAAAGAAGAATTAAACACTCTTCATTTTTTTGATTTATCTGTAAATGCTTCTGATGAAGAAAAGCAGAAACTAGAAAAACAAAAAGAATTGTTAAGGAACTGGTATATTGATGCTAAAAGAAACCTTTGTACCGAAGAGCAAATAAAATGGGAAATTATGCATCATGTACATTCATTTGCTGGAGAGGGTGATATGGCCTATGATGAAAAGGATGAACTATTGTCAGCAGACATTATGGGTGATGAAGTACAAACAATAAAGAATGGAAGAACATACATATTACGTGGTACTCATCATAAGCTAGTTTCTACACGCCCGCTTAATAATAAGCTCTCATTGGTGTATATGAATGTAATGAAATATATAGCAGGAAAATACGGAAAAGTACCATTTACAATTTCTGAAAATAATACTAAACATCCTGAAGAATATAAATACCCTGAAGATGATGACACCCCAGTAAAAGATGATGCTGTATATGATTCACAAGAAGAAGATAAAGTGAATACTAAAAAAACGAATTTAAAAAAATTCGAAAACCTCATTATTAAAGTGGCAGAACATGGCTGGAAAGACGATGCTGGGAATATTATTACCTATCCTAATCTTGTTAAGGATCATAGTTATTCTGTGAATTCTGATATGTTTGATTACATTATGGGAAAATGCGTACATTTATCGGCAAATTTTAATTCTCCAATATTGGAAATATTAGACCATTTTAATTTCGCATATCCCAATGTACCACACTTTAAAGATGAAAAGAATTTTCAAGACCCACCTTATGAAAGACAGCCGTATTATCCACAATTGGATGCTTATGACTATAAGCCTCACTAGTTTATTCATGCTTTTTTCTTGTCAAAGAACAAAATTTCAATGGGAACCAGGTATCTCTGCCCCTAGAAATTATCCTGTTGCTGGCTATGTAGATTTTGGTAATGCTGGACATGGAAGCAATACTTCATTTCAAAATGGTTGGGGAAATACTTATGGGGCGGTTTCTTCTGGGGATATATACAAAGAGGCTCCTAAAGAAGTATATATAAATTATT
Organism: Cloacibacterium sp.; assembly: GCF_047601505.1. Lineage (GTDB taxonomy): Bacteria > Bacteroidota > Bacteroidia > Flavobacteriales > Weeksellaceae > Cloacibacterium. Next base: position 3,054,645 of record NZ_JASGJD010000001.1, on the reverse strand, counting down.
ATAGTGTTGTTGATGGTAAAAATTTTGAAGGAAAAGTATTACTTCCACAAGAAAGAATAAGAAGATTGTTTGAAAAATATAATTTAGATAAGAAAGAAAAATCATCAGGAAATTTAGTGGTAGGTATGGCTCCAGGTGGTTGGATACGGGTATGGTTTCATACCATAGATGAAAAAGCAAATGATTTAGTAAATATAGAAGTAGCAAAGGCTCAATTAAAGGGGTATAAAGATAATAGTGTAGGAATTGGTTTAAAAACTAAAAATTTTGAAACTTGGGGAAATACATACCTTTATTGGCAACATCACGGCATTCCCTATGAAGCATGGGCAAATAATGAAAAAGAATACGATATGTATTTTGATTTATTTACGCCTAATCATGATGAAGTAGAGTATAGTTATGTATCAGAAGATGGTACTTTTGAACAGGGGATTGGAATAGACAAAAAATTCCATCAAAAATTACCAGTTGAGTTTGAACTTGGTTGGCGTGATAAGGCAAGAGAGACTTTTTATTGTTCCAAATTTATTATGCCAAAAAAATTTAAGCATTTTATTGAACAAAAAAAGATAAATACAATTATTTTTAAATTAGAAATAGAAGACAACGATCAAAACGCTACTTTGTATTTGGTTTTCAATAATACAAAAGAAAAAATATTGCGTTATAAAAATAAAATTCCAACAGCAGAAGAAAAGAAAAATAATGACTATTCCTACGCCACAGAAGTAGAATATTTTATAAAATAATGTAACAATGAAATTTCAAATCAAAAAAAACGCTCCCAAAAGAGCGTTTTTTTTGCTAATCCACTATCTTTATAGAAAACGTTTTAAAAAATTAATTTCATTCTTTATAACATCAAAGATAAATGTAGAAGTTTTTTTATGAAATTAAATAACTATCTGTTAATTAGATAAATATACTAAATTTAATATAGAAAAGTAATATTAAATTATTGAATTTCAATAATTTAAATCACTAACTTAATGACATTGTGATTGTACCAGAAGGGGAGTTGGATAATTTAGTTATTTCAAATAATAGGAAATCTGGAATAAAAATTTAATGAGGCAATCTTGCTTTTGAGATAGCCTTTTGTTTTGGATTAATAATGTTCATTTTATTAATATTTTGATTAAACAGAAATGAAAGTATGCAGTTTTTTTATTGTCACCTTACGGTTTTCCGTAAACGAGAAATATTTTTTTAATTTAAATTTACCTTGATATTCTGATTAATTACAATTTTTGATAAAAAAACAGAGATGTATATGTTGTAATCAATTGATTTTATTACATTTGTATAAAACAAATAAACAGAAACTCAAAATCTATAAACAATTAACATCTAGAAGTAAATTTTACAGTAATAGTTATCGGATTATCCATTATTATGTGCTTTTGCGAAATTTTTCCAAAGATGCACTGCTTCCTGTGAAATCTTCGCAAAGCAGCCGAGTTGTTAGCTGTATGCAAATTTCAGTGATATTGACCACCTCATTTCAATTTAAAGTGACCACCTTGTTTCGGTTTAAAGTGACCACCTTATTTCGGAGCAAATTGACCACCCCTTTTTCTCGTTTAAAAACTACTTTTTTTCATGCGTTTTTTTGTTGTTAAACTTATTGATTCAAATGTAATAAAAATTAGTAATTTTTGCTGTTTCTTTTTTTTCTCATTGATTCTCCTTGAAGCTCAATTCGGTGAGATTGATGGATAAGTCGGTCTAAAATAGCATCTGCAATGGTTTTTTCACCAATAATATCATACCAACCTTGAACTGGGATTTGTGAGGTTACAATGATAGAACCGTTGTTGTGACGGTCTTCTATGATTTCTAAAAGGGTAATTCGGTTCTGGCTGTCCAATGCTTGGAGCCCAAAATCATCCAGAATAAGTACATCCTGCCGCTGTATTTTGGTGAGTTCTCGTAGATAAGAACCGTCTGCTTTTGCCATTTTTAATTTTGCAAACAGCTTCGAGGTGTTGAAGTAATTTACCTTATAACCCTCTATACAAGCCTGATAGCCCAATGCTGTTCCTAGATAACTTTTGCCAACACCCGTGCTTCCTGTGATCAGGATGTTTTCGTTTTTTTCTACAAATTCGCATTCCGAGAGTCTCAAGATAAGATTGCGATCCAAATTTCTGGACGCATCATAATTTAGGGTTTCAATGCTGGATTGGTAATGGAATTTGGCGTTCTTGATGCTTCTTTCAATACGCCTGTTATGCCTTTCGTCCCATTCTGCATCAATGAGTATTGATATAAATTGATCCAACGTGTAATGGTCGATTTTACCGCTTTCAATAGAGGTTTTAAAGGCGTTGTGCATGCCGTGAAGCGTCATTTGCTTCATTTTGGTAAGAGTGGTTTCATTCATAATTTTAATAATTGATAATTGATAATTGATAATTTTTGATAAATTTCCAACTTCCAACTTCCAACTTCCAACTTCCAGCTTCCAACTTCCAGCTTCCAGCTTCTAACTTCCAACTTCTAGTTGTAATACTGCTTTCCACGAATATTGCTATGTTCGGGAAGTTCTTGCTGGCTTTGGTCTTCTGTGTCATAATCCATGTGATCTAAATTGTTTTCTAAAATTTTCTGTATGGATTTGTAACTGTAAATTTCATACTCCAAACCTCGTTTGCAAGCTTTGATGAGGCGCGCTTTTCCTACTTTTTTTTCTAAATTCAAAATCCCTAAGCAGCTTTTGTAAGCTTGTTCTGGGTGGTTTCTACTCTCGATGATATGCAGAATGTATTCTCCAACTGCTGTGTCAATGCTTTTCGCCCAATCCATGAAGCGTTCTGCACTCCATTCTGCTACAAAACGGTGCGTGCTTGCCAAATGTTCCGAAGTGGTGGTATATACATAAGGCTTGTAATTGCGCTTGTGGAGGGCTATTCTGTTGTATTTGTAATAAATTTCTACCGTAGAACTGGTGTACAATAGTTTCACCTTTTTCTTGATATAGGGATATGGAACACTGTAATAGTTCTTATCACGGCTTAAATGAACGTGTCCGTTCTGCATTACCGTGGCAAAGGATTGGTATTTGATTTCAAAAAAAGTAGTAGGAAGCGGTCGTAAGGTAGGCTGTTCGTCTTCCAAAAACAGTTCCCTGCGAGAATAAGGACGAGCGGTGAGTTTTCGGTTGTTATGAGCGTCTAATAAATCCCAGATTTCTTGGTTGAGTTCTTCTAAATTGAAAAACTGTTGGTCTTTTATGTTGGCATAAATTCTTCGATACAAAATCTTCACGGCTCCTTCTACCAAGGATTTGTCTCGTGGTTTATAGGCTCTGGTTGGTAAAATCGTGGTTTCATAGTGTTCGGCTAAATCTGATAAAGTTTCATTCAAAGTAGGCTCAAAACGATTGCTTTTAACCACTGCAGATTTTAAATTATCGGGAACTATTGCAGCGGGAACGCCCTGAAAATAACGCATTGCTCGTTCTACTGAATGTACAAAATCTTCCTTTTGTTGGCTCAACGTGGCTTCCGCATACGTGTATTGGCTTCCACCTAATAGGGCTACAAAAAATTGTACTTCTCGTAATTCTCCATTCGTTTTGTCAATGATATAAAGGGGTTTTCCTGCGTAATCTACGTACATCTTGTCCCCGCATTTGTGGTGCATGTGCATCACGGGATTTACCCTGTTGCTCCATATTCGGTAATGATGACGGAACTGTGAGCTCTTGAAACCATCGGAATGCTGCGCAATGTACGCTTCCCATAGATGATGAATGGTAATGCCTACTTTCTTCAGTTCTCTTTCCATTTTTGGAAAATAATCATACAACTCCTGTAGTTTGGGGCTTACGACATCTTCTTTGCCTCCAGAAAAAAGCAATTCTAACTCCGAATCGCTCTTTGATAAAATTTCTTCTTTTGTTTTTCCTGAAGCTTCAAATATTGAGATATACTTCTTTACGGTGTTTCTAGATAGGGATAAATAGGTGCTTATAAACAACTTACTGTTCCCTTTGCTGTACAATTTAATGACTTTTCTTATTTTACTCATGTCTGTTAGGGTGTTTGCCATAATCCGATTTTTTTATCGAATTTAAGCTTCTAACGCCATGAAAAAATTGGTAGTTTTTGTTGCTGGTTTCTTCCTCAAATTGAGGTGGTCAATTTGCTCCGAAATAAGGTGGTCAGTTTACTCCGAAACTGATGGTCAATTTACTCCGAAATAACATGGTCAATTTGACCGTTTTTTCCAGCTTTAGCAATCACTTTGGTAGACGTTGTGGTGTTTTTACCATTAGCGCTTGCAGGAGGATTAATTGGCTCTATACTTAAAGAATTTGCTTTGGTAGTAGTGGTTTCTACATTGATGAGTTTATTTGTTTCTTTCACAATAACACCAATGTTAGCAAGTAGATTCGGAAGATTGGAACATCTGACAAAAGATAACTGGTGGGGAAGAATTAATCTCAAATTAGAAGAATTTATAGACCTTATTAAAGATATTTACGGAAAAGGACTTCGTGTGGCTTTAAATAGAAAAAGATGGGTTTTAGGATTTATTTTATTATTGCTTGTTGGAAGTATTGCCTTAGTTCCGACAGGTTTTATTGGAGGTGCTTTCATTCCTGCCGCAGATAAAGGTGAAGTTGTAATTGACTTTGAATTGGCACCATCATCTTCGGTTTATCAAACTAATATGATTGCACAGCAGGCAGAAGAAATGTTGTTAAAAAAACCGGAAGTGGAAACCGTTTTTTCCAGCATAGGTTTTGTGCCTGGAAGTGTTGCAGGAAGCAGCAATTCTAATAATCTTGCGCGATTAACAGTCAAATTAAAACCAAAAAGAAATATTAGTTCAGAAAACTTTGGTATTAATGTTCAAAAGGAAATTTCCGAAAAAATTCCTGGTGTTATTGTTTCAGCAGGCGCAACTTCTATCTCTGGAAATGCAACCAATGCACCTATTCAGATTAATGTTCGAGGTTTAGATTTGGTAGCATTAAGGAAAACTGCTGAAGAAATTAAAGCCATTGCAGAAACCGTTCCCGGGACGCAATTTGTGAAACTTTCTGTAAAAGACAGAAAAACTGAAGTCGCTGTAGAAGTGAATCGTGATAAATTAGTTCAATATGGCTTAGATGCCAATCAGGTGGGAAGTGCATTACAAAAGGCTTTCAGTGGAGATGATAAAGGTAAATTCAAACAAAGTGGGAACGAATATGATATTCTGATTAGCTTAGACCAAGCCAACCGTTCGGACGTTAATAACGTGAAAAATTTATCATTTACCAATGCAGATGGGCAGTCGTTTGTATTAAGTCAATTTGCAGATGTGAAAATGGTTTTGGGAGAAACCGTACTTCAAAGAAAAGACAGATTAAATTCTATATCCATCAATTCAAATGTTGCTGGTCGACCTGTAGGAACTGTTTCCAATGAAATTCTTGAGAAAATTAAAAAAATCAAAATCCCAGAAGGAGTAATTCTCGAAACTGGGGGTGATGTAAAAAATCAAAGCGATGCTTTCGGAAGTTTGGGTATTGCTTTAGTTACTGCTATTATTTTGGTTTATCTTGTAATGGTCGCGCTTTATGAAAGTTTGGTTTATCCATTTGTTGTATTATTCTCCATTCCTGTAGCGCTAATTGGGGCTTTACTGGCATTGGCTCTGACAATGGAAACTTTGAATATTTTTTCTATCATCGGGATGATTATGCTTTTGGGATTAGTCTCCAAAAACGGAATTCTGATTGTAGATTTTACCAACCATCTTCGAGAGCAGGGAAGTTCGGTAAAAGATGCTTTGGTAGAAGCAGGAATGGAGCGTCTAAGACCTATTCTAATGACTACATTAGCAATGATTTTGGGAATGCTACCCATCGCTTTAGCAGCAGGAGAAGGTTCGGAAATCAAAAACGGCATGGCTTGGGTAATTATTGGAGGCTTAACAAGTTCTATGTTGTTAACATTGTTTATAGTGCCTTGTATGTATTATATTATTTATAGGATTCAAGAAAAGTTTGCTTCAAATGAAAAGGAAGTGATAAGATTTCAAAAATAGATTATTTCGGTGATAACTTAGTAAAAGTTATTTTGAAATTTGAAAAGTTAAATAGAAGATATTCTAAGGATTTATAGAAAAGCTTTTTAAATAGTAATTATTTAAAATATTTTAGGATTAATTTTTCAAAAAAGAATTAAAACAATTCTTTTTATGGGTTATCTCACTTTTGAGATAGCCTTTTTATTTTCAAATTTAAAGTTAATAAAATGTCGAATTTTAGGGGAGACTTACAGCATCTCAACAATACGAATCCGAATTGTACAATAGATTTAAAGAATATTCTGGTTATGTATTTTTCATTGGACAGAAAATATAATTTTTGTAGCCTTTAGTATATTATTAGTTCATACTGATTTATTAAGAAAAAATGATTAATTAAGCACTTGCAAAAATGTTTTGCAAGTGCTTTTTGTTTGTTTCTATTTTTTAGAGCTGTAGATTTTACTGTTACTTTTACTAATTTAGCAAATAAAATTATTTTAAAGTTAGAATGTATTCTATCATTTTTTTTGCAGTTTCTTTATCTAGATTTGGATGAGCAGACATGGGTACATTGCCCCATTTTCCCATGCTGCCATTAATGATGTTTTCAGAAAGTTTTTCTATATTTTCAGGAGTATTAAGATTTTTAGCAGCTATTTCTTTGTAAGAAGGGCCAATCAACTTTCCTTCTTCTTTATGACACGAGAGACAATCAGCTCCTTTTATGAGTCTTAGCCCCTCAGGTTCTGGAGTACTATCAATGGTATTTACTGAAGATGGATTAGAGCTAATAGTCTCAGCAGTATTTTCATATTTAGCTTCATTTTGATTACAAGAAGCTAGCAAAATAGAAAATAAACTTAAGGATAATACAGTTCTTATATTTTTCATTTTTCAAATTAATTTCTTAATATTATTTGGAGCAAACTATTGATTTAATTATTTTAAGTAATTTGAAAATTACCATATATAATCCAATTAAAAGTCCAAGACCAAAGATTGTAAATATGATATATATAGCATGCATTGAATCTTGGAAAGTAGAAAAAAGCACATTTTCAGTAAAATACATCCATTTAGATTTTTCAATGCCCATGATGATTAAAATAACCCAAAATCCAACAAATGAAATATTAAAAATATTGATTCCCATTTTGAGAAATGCTACGGTTTGCGGCGTAAATTTTTTAGTCTCTTCAAAAATATAGATGACGGATGATAATAGAATAAGAGTATTAATGCCAATGGTTGTTCCCATAGAGTGTGCTACAGTAATATGAGTTCCATGTGTGAGTAAGTTAATAGCTGGAATTGAAATCAAAAGAGCTAAAAATAGGTTTAAAAATATCCATAAATCGGCAAGCATCATTACTTTGTAAGAAATAGTAAATTCCTTTTTCTTTTCTTGTGAAAGATTTTGTTTCCACATATAAATCATTCGGATTAAAATAATCCATTCTGTCATACTGATGGCATAGGCGGCATAACGAATCCATGAAGCATTGGGAACGGGATAAACATGATGAGCCCAATTAAACATAGAATTGACTAAACTTAAAAAGAAAAAGAAGAAAGCCGTTTTAGAATGGCAATATTTACTGTTTCCACTGGTTTTAGACATTACATACATAGATGAACCGTAAATTAGCATATTCCATGCCCCTACATAGGAACCACCTGCTTTCCATTGCATAGTTAAGTTTTGAAGGTAGTTTTCTCTAAAATAAGGCAATATCCAAAGATGAGCTTCAGTAAAGTGAAAAATCATAAATAAACAGCCTGTTCCCCACATCCAATAATAAGCAGGCCATTGAGAAAGTGAAGAGAAAAGAGATTTGAAGTAAAACAGGGCAAATAAAACCCACCCAACTAAAATAGGAAAATAGAATATATGCGGATATTCTAGGTATTCTTTACCTTCAAATTTTCTCAAAATATAGCAAATTGTAATGAGAATTCCCATGAGAATAAAAATCCAAAATTGGAATTTCATAATCCAAGGATTTGTTTTTTTAGCATTTTCATCATGTTGAACGTACCAATAAATTCCGCCAATAGCACCAAGAAAAATCCAAGACAATGCATACAACGTATGCAGAGGACGAAGAGCAGTAAAAGGTAAAATTCCTTTAATGAATTCTGGGATTATATATTGAAAACCAGAAAGTAAACCAACTAATAAACATAATCCAAGACTTATTAAGCCGATTGCTATATAATAAAAAGGATAATTATTTTTTTTCATTATTAATGCTTTTATATTGTAGTTCTACCCAACCTTCGGGTTTTATTTTTGCTCCTTTATTTGGAAAATAACCACTTTTATCTACCTCTTTTAAGAATTGAAGGAGCTGAGCTTGCTCTTCAGGAGAGAAATTGAATTTAGGCATTGATCTTAACCCGCTAATCATCATTACTTTCAAGTATTCATCACTTTTATTAGGAGTAGAACAGACGTTAGTTAAATCTGGTCCCAGATACCCTCCCAAACCATAGAGCTGGTGGCAGGCATTGCAATTGTTTTGTAACCATAGAGTTTCACCCTTAATGGCTTTTTCAGAAAATTTTACATTTCCGAAGTTAGACTGAGAGGTGTAGATGGAAGTGTTATAAATATTGAAAATAACAATCAATCCTAAGAATATTAACACATAAATTTTATAAATCTTCATTGTTTTATGCTATACAAATATTATTATTTTTTAATTCCTACAAATATAGTAGGAATTAGTTGTATGGATTTTATATTATGATAAATATCATCGTTTTTTATAATAGTCAATAAGGTTTAAACTTTGAGTTTACAATATTTTTATTTGATTTTTTTCTTAATATTTTCAGAATTGACGACGGTGCCTCTTCGTTAGGATATTTTTTGTAATTTGCACATAAGTGCGTGTTTTGTAGTTAATTTAATTTACTGATTTCAATCAAGTAAACATCATTTATCTCATTTAATTCATAATGCACAATGGGTTTTAAATCTCAAAAGATAAAGGGTATAATTTATATATGAAAAAAAACTTTCAGAGAGTGATAATGTAACATTTCCTTCATTTAATAATTCTTAGATTCTTTGTACATTGCAATCCATAAATTGATAATCGCTAAGAATGTTTAAAGACTATTTAGTTAAAGATAAAAATAAAGACTTTCATAATATTTATGAAGTTTTTTCAGATCGAGTTTATACTTTAGTCAATAAATATGTCAAGCAGCCGGCTGATGCTGAGGATATTGTGCAGAATATTTTTATTCATATTTGGAACCGATGGGATAATATTAATGGTGATACGAAAATGGATGCTATTTTTATAAAAACAGCAAGACAGGAAATTTCAAAATGGTATGCTAAACGTAAAGACGTTTTTTTAGATGATTTTGTAGAATACCCTTATGATGCAGATATGGTAGAAAACCCTGAAGATGATGATGAACTGATGGAAAAAGTAAAAAGACTACTAGATCAAGCTCCCGAAAAGAGAAAACAAATATTTCTCCTTCACAAATTTGAACAACGAAGCATCAATGAAATTGCAAAAGAAATGAATATGACTCCTTCTGCAGTAACTAATCAAATTAGTCTTACATTAAAGTTTATCCGTAAACAGCTCAGCAATCATCCTGAATTTTTTTGGATTCTTATTCTTCTGTTTCAGTGAAAATATAAAAAGTGAGTAAATTGATACATCTTCACTTCTAAACTTATCTTTTTGTATTAATTTATTGTAAACAAATCTAGTTTTAACAAAAACGTACAAAACCTTGCAAATTCTATATTTTGCAGGGTTTTTCTTTTTTTTCATTTTAAGAAATTATTAAATATCATTTTCACCCGTGACATTTTTCTGTCTCGGAAGCTATTTATAGATAGAAGACAAATTTAAAGATAATGAAGAACTTAAAAAATATTGAAAAAGATTGGCTCCAAATTCCAATAAATGTAAAAGTGTCAAGAGAAGTAAAACAAAGGATATGGTATAATATATATACTGCAACCATAGGTAAAAAGAGAAAATTTACCTATCAGGTGGCTGCAATCATATTATTGATGATTTCTTTGGGAGGATTGTTTACTTACACCACATTTTATAGGCCTGATGTCTATATCGCAGAATCAGCAAATAGGAAAGTAATGTTGAAAGATGGTTCAGTAGTTACTTTGTTTCCGGGTGCAGAGCTTACTGTTACAAAATCTTTTCCTGAAGATACAAGGATTGTGAATTTGAAAGGAGATGCTTTATTTTTTGTTGCAAAAGACAAGCTGCATCCTTTCATTGTTAAGGCAGAAAATTTCAGTACCAAAGTTTTGGGAACGGTATTTAAAATTTCACAATCAAGAAAAGACAAATTTGTGGAGCTTTATGAGGGGAAAGTTGCCGTTTCTTATTCTGGTACTAAAGATTCTTACTTGAATCCAAATCAAGTGTGGACGAATTTCGGAATTGTTAGAACAACAGCAATTTACACAAAGAAAATAGACAAACAATCTGGCAAGCATATTAACAAAATTGAGTCTTTAAGCTTTAATGAAGTTCCTTTTGGTGAAATTATAGAAACAGTAAAAAAATACTATAACATCAATATTCTTTATCCTGCGGAAATCAGTACAAAAAAGATTTCGGCAGAACTTAAAGGGAATATTGATGAAAATGTTGAAGCATTGGCTTTTGCAACAGGAATGGAAGTTCAAAAAGCTAACAACACTTATATTCTAAAAAAATAAGTGTGTTAAAAACAATAATCAAACTCTAAGTAAATATAAAATCAATTAAAATGAAATCGTAAGATCATTTCCATCATTTTGTCGGGGAATATCATTTTTCGAATTCATTCAAAAATATTAAATCCAAAATGAGTAAAAATATGAGATCTGTACTTCTGGTAGCAACGGTATTTTTTGTAGTATCTACACAGGCACAGGAATTAGTGCAAAAAGTTTCATTTTCAGTTTCTCCAGGAAGCACTATGGTAAAAACCTTGGAAGATTTTGCAACTAAAACAGGTTTGGGATTTGTTTATTCCAAAGAAGAATTTAAAAATATTAAAACAAAAAGAATATACTGTGAAAGTATCTCTGTAGAGGAATGTCTGAAGGAAATTACTAAGGGACTTCCGATTGCTTTTAGAATGCGGGGAAATCTGGTGTCACTGAAGTATAGCGGTTTATCATCTATTGCAGCATTAGGAGATGTCCGTCTTTCTGGGAAAATCGTGAACGAGGTAGGAGAGCCGGTTGTGGGAGCAGTGGTAAGTGTGGCTGGAAAAACATCAGTAACGGACAATAATGGTGATTTTTCTTTGCATGTTCCCTCAGGAGAATACGCACTTACAATAAAAGCAAATAAATATAGAGTACTTCATGTAGAAAAATTGAGCCTCAAAGGAAATGAAATCAACACTGTTTCTTTTGTCATGAGATCTGCATCAGATAAAGAAGTCAGTATTAAAGAAGTGGTGATTATTGGAACCCGAAAAGCCGACACACAGGCAGGCTTATTGGCACAGCAGAAAAAAGCCGCTCAGATGAGCGATGGTATTTCTGCTGAGCAGATTTCTAAAACCCCTGACAGCGATGTAGGAGCTACCCTAAAAAGAGTAACAGGCGTAACTACTGTTGATAACAAATATGTGGTAGTGCGTTCTATGGGAGAACGTTGGAACACTGCTGCAATGGACGGGATCAATTTACCAAGCACAGAAGCTTATAACAATAACTTTTCTTTTGATATTATCCCGACCGCAATGGTAGAAAGCGTTGTGGTAAGCAAAACGGCTACACCGGATATGAACGCCAGCTTTGCAGGTGGTTATGTTGAAGTAAAAACCAAAGACATCCCGAATGAAGATTTTTTAACGGTGAGTATGGGAACATCGTACAATGATATCTCCACATCAAAAGAATTTCTGACAAGACAGAGAGGGAAAAATGACTATTGGGGGTATGATGACGGTACGAGAGATTTTCCGAAGGGATTAGAGCCGATGGATTGGAACAATCCTCTCTTTTTTGAGCAATCCAAACAGTTTAAGGACAATTTTTCTACGTTTAAAACCACAGCGGATTTGAACTCTAATATGCAGTTGGCTTTTGGGAAGAGTTTTAAGATGAAAAATAACAATAAGTGGGGATTTGCGGGAGCAGTAACCGTACGAAACGAACAAAATAAATTAAACATTGACCACACCGGAAGAGGAAACTGGCTGGATACAACAGATCCTATTGGTAAAGAACAGCAAGAGGGTCTTGCAACAGTAAAATTTTACAATTTTAAAAATACAGGAGCATCTTATAATTACAATTCTACCGTTGCAGGAATGTTAAACTTCGGGTTACAATTGGGCAAACACAGAATCTCATTCCGTAATTCTTACACCCATATTTACGACAATACACTAACACAAGTAACAGGCTGGAACGAATATACAGGAGGTAGTGGATCTCCTGTCAATGCAGAAGCATCTTACAGTTATTTTTATAACGGTATTATTCCGGAAAATTATCCGCTCGCACTTCGAGATATGGATAAGCCTTTTACAGATAATACCGATTATCCTATTTACCAGACTTTATTGCAGAACAAATTAGAAGGAAGTCACAGAATTGGAACTACGGAGTTGAACTGGTTCGTGGCAAGAACAGGTGTTGAGGCCGATACAAAAGATTATACACTACATCAGAAGGGATATGATTTTGTAGGAAAAGAAATATTGACTGGCTATGGGGTTTATAATTCAGGAAATAACTTTTCGAGAGGGTATATCGAAAGTCGTGAAACCGACTGGAATTACGGAGCTTCTTTTAAATGGAGCTGGAATATCGGAAACCTGAAAAACGATATTAAAGCAGGATATGCAGGGGTTTCTAAAAACAATACCAACCAACAGGAAAAATTCTTTCTGCGAGTAGATGAAAATAGAAATGTTCCAAATAATGAAAGAAATTATCTGATGATGTATGGTTCATTAGCGGAATGGTTCGATGGTTCCCATTATGAAGCGGGAGGCATTGGCTGGCAAACCAGACCATTGTATAAAAACAATATATACGAGGGTAAGGTAACGCAACATGCTCCTTATTTGATGTTAGACAATCGTTTTGGAAGTAAATTCCGGTTGGTTTGGGGTGTTCGTGCGGAGTATTTCAAATATGAGCTCATTTCGCAGCAGGTGGATGCTGATGATCCAAGAAACCTTACCCGGGAAGCAGTGGAAGACAAACCTTGGCAATGGATGCCATCTGCTAACTTCACATATAGCCCAACTAACAAAATGAATTTTAGATTAGCTTATGGCAAATCGGTACTTCGTCCACAGTTTAATGAAAGAACAGGACTTCCCTATTTTGATCCTATAGCCAATGGACTGATTTACAATACTGCACTAACATCTTCTGTAGTTGATAATTACGATTTCAAATTTGAATGGTTTCCGAGATTGGGAGAGATACTCTCTGCAGGATTGTATTATAAAGATATAGACCGTCCTATCGAGAGAGAAGGACATCTCTCCAATGAAGGAAATTTGTACTTGTATAATGGCAATTCCAAAAATGCAAAGCTAAAAGGGGTTGAAGTGGAAGTAAGAAAAAATATCGGTTTTATTGCAAACGATTCTTTCTTGGAACATCTTTTTATTAGTGGAAATTTCACGTACAACGATACGAAGATTATTGCTTTTAAGAATGTATATAAAACTGAAAATACAGACGAAACGTATGAGGTAAAAAGGCCACTGTACGGACAGACCCCTTGGGCATATAACCTGGGACTATCGTATGATGGTGACCGCCTTGGGCTCAGCTTTCTGTGGAATGCCAAAGGCGAACAATACATTACCGTGGGCTATGACTATAATGCAGAAGAATTACAAAGACCCTATGCAGTGGCAGATGCACAGATTTCTTACAAATTATTGAAGAACAAAAACCTTGAATTTAAACTCAATGCAAAAAACATTTTCAATAGAGCAATTGAATACTATAACAATCTTAATTCTTATATGGACACAAGATCTGTTGGGCAAACAGGTGGGGCAAGGGAATTTATGACACTTATCCCCGGAGCAACCGATAAGTATGATAGAGACATTGATAAACTATTGTATAGAGCATACAGAGGCAGAACCTTTGGATTAAGCGTAAATTATACATTTTAATAGGATGAGATCAGTAGTAAGATATGATAGCAGTTGTCATTCCGACCGTAGTGGAGAGCAACGGAGCGTATTAGAGGAACCTCTGGAGCGACCGCAGGGAGTGCAATAGAGGAATCTATCAAATGCAGAGAAAAACAAAAAAACATCAGCCCGTAAGCTGAAAAAGAACAGCGTTCATTGTAACCGCAAAAATTAAAACCTAAGGAAAACCCGCCTTTCGGAGTGAGAACCTTACGAAGTATACAATAACAACCGTGCTCGTCAAGTGCCGGTTTTGCAAGGTTTTTTGGAGATTGTGGTAAGCTTGCTTTCTGGTGTTGTGCCTTTCGGCACCGTGAAAGATAAAAACTAAAAAATTGGGAGACAAAAGGCATTGTCTCCCGAGGCAATTAACCAGTTTCGGGCTATAAAAATTGTGGAGCCCAGGACAAAATTAACCAAATATTAATAATTATGAGAAATTTCTTTCTTGTGGCAATGGCAGCCTTTTCATTAACGGCTTGTCGTCAGAACGATTCTTTAGTAGAATCAGATTCTAGTTTTAATATGCAGTCTTCATCTGCAGATTATGCAGTTGGTTGTAATCTTCCTGTTCAAACTGTTGCAGGAGATGTGGGTTCAGGAGGTGTTCCAACTACCTGGACGGCAGATAAGATCTGGGAAATTGATGGAATTTTAAATGTACCAAATAATGTAACTCTGACTATTGAGCCGGGAACATACATCAAAGCAAAACCCAAGAGCAATAATACACCTACTGGTGTATTGGTGGTACAAAAAGGGGGTAAATTGAATGCGAACGGAACCGTTTCTGCCCCTGTAGTATTTACCAGCTACAATCTTTTGGATTGTGAAGATGATACGAAAGCTGCTCCCGGAGATTTTGGAGGAGTAATTATTTTGGGAGATGCCCCTATCAATACCGCAACCGGAACTGCTACTATCGAGGGGCTTAGTGGTTCTCAATACGAATATGGAGGAACTAATTCAGCTCATAACGGAGGTTCTTTAACTTACGTTCGTATAGAGTATGGAGGTTTTGATTTATTAGCACCTAACTCCGGAAATGAGATTAACGGTTTAACATTAGGAGGTGTTGGAAATGGAACGACCTTACACCATATTCAGGTATCCTACGGTAAAGATGATGCGTTCGAGTTCTTTGGTGGAACAGTTAATGCATCTAACATTATTGCGTTTGCACAGGATGATGACGGTTTTGATTTTGATAACGGATATGTAGGTACTATTACCAACGCATTGGCATTGGCTGATATTAATTCTACACATAGTCAAAGTGGTACTGCTCCTAATCAAGTATCGGATACGAATGGTATTGAGTTGGATAATAATTCAACAGGAACTGCTACTACATTGTTGACGCACCCTATCATTAACGGGCTTACTATTGTTGGGGTTTCCAGCTCTAATACCTTATATGAAAATGGAATCCACGTAAGAAGACACGGTCAATTAACAGTAAATGATGGTATAGTAGTAGGATATCCAAGAGGTATTTATGTAGAGGGTACAGGTTCATTGTTTACTTCTACTAATTTCACCTCCGTTTTTGTACACGGGTTTAATACCGATGCTGCTGGTCCGGATACGAATTTAATTCCTGCCGCAAACAGATTAACAGGTGCTGTTTCTTTACCTATTTTCGGACTGCCACAACCATTCTTTAATAATTGGCCAGTAGATTTAGGAATAAGAAATGGAGATTTCTTCGGTGCTTGGACACAATACAATAATTATTAATTCAATAAAAGTTTAATCCTAACGGGCAGCGGCACGATAAACGCTGCTGTTGCCTGTTTTTATTTTTAGAAAATATGAAACAAATAGTTATCAGCTTGGCGGTATTGCTAAGTATCAGCATAAAATCACAAAACCTGTATACTGCATGGGAAACTACATTTGATACTCCTGCAGAAATAGCCGGTTGGCAGTTCTATGATGGAAATAATAACAATAATACATGGAATGTTGGAAAGCATGTAGTTCGTCAGGCAGCAACGCCAAGTATGTATGAGGAAGTATCACCTGACGGGGTTTTGAGATACAGTGTCTATATACCTAATGTAGTTGGTAGTCCGGCTAACTTCAAGCCTGATTATGGAAATGATGTTGAAGACTGGGCGATTTCTCCGGAGATCGATTTATCAGGATATGGAGGAGAGATTACCTTGGCAGCAATGATTGGAAGATTGATTGCCTACAATAGCACTTCTACATCTAATAATACTAACCGTAGTGTTTTTGTGTACGTAAGCACCCCGGCAAAACCGGTGCCTGATGTTTCCGACTTCCAGGCATTGCGTTCTGCCATCGTAGCGGATGTTGCTGTTAATGGTTTATCTTCTTCTTTAATCCCTAAAGAATTAAAAATTACAAATGCTGATTATATTGCAGAAGGTAATGCTTTGTTTGCACAGGCAACGGCAGACCTTTCCCAGTATGCCGGCAAAAAAATCTATTTAGGTTTTTGGACAAACCGTAACTTTGCAAATGGTTTTCCGGCAGGATTCAATACTACTCCTTTTAGTAGTAACGCTTATCCAAATGCAAGTTTGACTTTCCAAATAGATGAGATGCAGGTTTTTGCTACAGAAGAAAATTTATCTACAGCAGACGCTAAAGGTAAATCTGCAAACGTAACAATATATCCAAATCCTGTTGCAGAAGTGCTTTACCTAAAACAGGTAACCAAAGCCAACGTAGCCGTCTACAATGCTGTGGGGCAAAAGGTGCTAAGCAAAGCTGTAACCAACGGGCAGCTTAACGTAAGTGCATTGCAAAAAGGGGTATATACCCTGGCGGTAGAAACCAACGGCAAACTAAGCACAACGAAGTTTATTAAAAAATAATACTTTTTATCATAAGCCTCGGTAATAATTCCTTTCCGAAGTTTATGTTTTTATCTACCAAATCATAAAATAAAAAACAATGGCAGATATTATTTTCAAAACAAAAGACGATGTTACCGATAGCTGGGTACAGTATATTGAGAACGAATCCCGCTCTCTTGCACAGAGAGACGAATTTGCAATACAGAACTATGCAGATAGGGAAATCCTGAATCCTGCAGTGCAAAGCTATCTGGAGACCATTGACGATGATGGTGACGATATCGTCGGGGAAGCATTTGCAAAATCCGCAGGAAATGTGGCAATGATGACTACAGAATTAGAGGGATTTCAGCTCAACTATGCTCAGGAAGTACAGTGGCTGGCTTTGCCTGAATGGTTAAGATTCCGATTCAGAAGAATAAAGAAAAAAGTACAGAAGATATTTTGTGCAGTAGCAGGGGAATTGATAGACGGTGGCGAACTGGATATAAAAGGAATCATTAAAGCGGTTCTTCTTGCTCTGATTCCTGCTTTTGCTTCAGGTCTTCCTGCAGCAGTTTTTTCTATTATAATTGGGCTTGTTGCTTATTTGTTGAAATACGGATATACCAAAACCTGCCCTGCCAACTAATAACATTTTAAAATCACTGTCCTTTGTTTTTGAGATTAAAGCACAGGGCAGTTTTAAAAAAATAAACTAAAAAAAATCGAAAATTTCCGAATTCCTAAATGAAAATAAAGGTAATATGAGTAAATTTAAAATAATTAAAAAACTTATTGTCTGTTCAATAATAGCAATGAGTTTGCTTTCCTGCACAGATGAAACATTGCAACCTTATGATGTAGCCCAAAAACCTGCAGAAGTAAATGTTAAAGGCTATTCCAAACCCGATGTTTTACAGCTTCGGCTGAATGGCGAACCTGTTTCCATTGGTGGAAATACATCGTACACCAACAATATTACCACTCAGCTGAAATTCGTTTTAGATAAAGGAGAAACCGATGTTCTCGGTATTTATAACAATGCCACTGGAGCAGAAATCAAAACCTTCAATATCACCTACGATAACGCAGAAGATTACAAGACGTTGAACTTTTTCAATCTTCCGGGAATTTTCTTACAAGCTTCCGCTGTAAAACCAACTGTTAATCTCGGAAGAATTGGTTATGAATTTATCTTTCCGAATCTGGGAGAATTTTCAGGAAGTAATCTGGAAAATGTAAAAGGCATTTTACGAAGAAACAACGGAGCCGTCTTGGCAACCTTTGATGAAATAGGCAAAAAGGAATTTACTGCAGTTAAAATCTACAATAATTTCAATACCAGTGCTCCTGTTTATTTGGAACTTTATAAAACAGGAACAAGCGAGCCTTATATCGGTGCGAGTCCAATTATAGTAACTCTTAAACAGGTGTATATCAATAATGACAGAGTGAATATGATTGTACTTCAGGAAAAACAGGAAAATGGAACGTGGACGGTAAAGGGTGATATTGATGTTGCCGATTATTTGTAAAATCAAATTTTCAATAGGTTCAGAAATTAAAGATTCAGCAAAGTTAATGACAAAAACAACAGAATTATTGAGAGCATGGTTGGCATTGTTTTCCGTTTTTACATTGTTTTCCTGTAATAGGATTGACGATGAAGAATATCGACCGAATTTTGAGGATGGAACAACCGAATCTGTGAATCTTTGGGTTCAGGATTCGATGAAGCGGTATTATTATTGGGCGGAACAAATGCCTAAAAAACCGGATTACAGTCTTCCGACAAAAGATTTTTTCAACAGCCTGCTATCTCCAAAAGACCGGTTTTCATCGATTTTAGATAAAAACAATACTTCCACTTATTCCAAAAGTGTAAGAAGTTTATATGGTTTTGATTATTCGGTTTTGCAGCAAAACGGAAAAATATTTGCCGTCATTAAGCTGGTTTTGAAGAATTCCCCAGCTCAAAACGTGGGTTTACAACGTGGAAAGATCATCACAAAAATTAACGGAACTTCCATTAATTCGGGCAATATGAATAATGTTGAACAGATGATCATCAACTCCTCTTCACCAATGAAACTCATGATCGGAATCTGGGAAAACGGAAACATTATCAACGAAAACGAAATTACAATTTATCAGAGTTTTACATTTGACCAACCCCTGGTTTCCAAAATTTTTGAACAAAACGGAAAGAAAATTGGCTATCTCTATATTTACAGTTTTCAAAACGGTATGGCATCATCTTTTGCCAATAAATTTGCAGAATTTAAATCCGCAGGAGTTTCTGAATTAATTCTCGATTTACGTTACAATTACGGTGGAATGCTGGCTTCTTCGGCAGCACTTTGTGCAATGATTCCATCAGGAATTTCGGGAAATTCCCCATTCATTATTTATAAAGGCAACAAAAACGGTGGCGAAGTACATCTTTCTTTTGTACAGCAATTGGCTTATGATTCCGGCTCACCAGGTTTTAGCACATTATACAACCAAAATTTAGAACTTTCAAAAGTATATGTTTTAACCACGGAAAGTACGGCTTCTGCTTCGGAAACCGTTATTAATAATTTAAAACCTTATATGCAGGTAATACAAATTGGTGGTAAAACTTTAGGAAAAGATATGTCAGGCTGGGATATTGATGTCAAGCGGAATCCTCCCAAGATTTCTTGGCAGATACACCCAATGATATACAAATTATATAACGCCAATAATGGAGGAAATTATAGCTCAGGAATTTCACCTACAATTTCGATTAATGAATTTCAGTCGATGCCAATTATGGAGCTGGGAAATCAGGAAGAAACCTTGCTGAAAAAAGCATTGCACGAAATTGATTAAACCTTAGTGAATATTTTAGAATAGATATAGATATTACCTGTTGTGCATTTAGATAAAATTTTAATGCAAAGGCTCAAGTTGGTAATATTTAATATTTTACGATTTTTAAACGCAAATTTTTAACAAAGTTAAAAATGAAAATTTTCTTAATCTTCTCTAAGTTCATTAATTTATTTATGCATCTTTACGGTTTAGTTGATTATCAGTTATTTAAATTCTTTTTACAAATTCACAACGGTTTTTTATAATTATTTAAAATAAAGTTAAACTAATTTTAAATTCTAAAATTTAACTTTGATTTATGTATATGAATAAATATGTATTTTTAATTTTTACGTTTTCTTTTTATTTGGCTCAGCAAAAACCAGTGCAGATTGCTTTTCTTTCCGATGTGCATTTTCAGGATCTATATGGAAATTTTTCGGATCATGATTTTAAAGGAATAATTAATCCTAAAACGGGGAGACCAACGATTTTGAGAACGATGGACTCTCAATTGCATTCCACAAGAATTTTTAATGAAAACTATTTTGCCTTTCTGAAAGCATTGGATGATATTGCAAAAAAAGGAATTAAAGTTGTCGCGATGCCCGGCGATTTTTCGGATGACGGACAAACGTATAATATTCGTGGATTACGTGACATTTTAGAAAATTACCACCACCAATACGGAATCGATTTTTATATCACCACAGGAAATCATGATCCAGTGGGTCCGTTTCGTCAAGACGCGGGAAAAGATGACTTTTTGGGGGAAGATGGAAATCCACTGGGAATTTACAGCAAAGAGAATATTGGAAAAGTCAATAATAAAATCATTACAAAAGACATCGCAGAATCCGGCTATCTGGAAATTTTGGACGAATTAAAAGACTTTGGCTTTTATCCTAAAAAAGAAAATTTATTTTGGAGCACTCCTTTTAATATTCAATCAGTTAAAAATTATTCTTACGAAAAAGTCTTGCAAAGTGCTGATTATTCCAAGAGAATGTATGAAGTTTCAAAAGGTTTTTCCGTTCCTGATTTAAGTTATGTAGTTGAACCTGTAAAAGGAGTTTGGATGATTGCAATTGATGGAAATACTTACATCCCTAAAAACTTAAATGAAAATCCCAATAACCCTTCAAATTATAAAGGCGCAAGCATTGGTTACAATAATGTGATGACGAATAAAAAACATCTAATTGAATGGGTGAAAAAAATTACTCAGGAAGCAAAATTGAACGGGAAAACACTTATTGCTTTCACTCATTATCCGATGATTGATTTTAATGATGGAGCAACAAATGAAATTAAAAGTTTATTAGGCGAAAAAAAATGGCAGTTGGAAAGAGTTCCTGAGGAAGAAGTTGCAAAAGCATTTACAGATGCTGGTTTACAGGTTCATTTTGCAGGACATATGCACATTAATGATACCGGAATTAAAAAAATAGGAGATAAAATACTGGTGAATATTCAGGTTCCTTCGTTAGCGGCTTATCTTCCGGCATATAAAATATTGACTATAAAATCTCCAGATCAGTTGGAAGTTCAAACGGAAGTTTTAAATGATGTCCCCAATTTTGATGAATTGTTTCCACTATACGAAAAAGAATATTATATTCTGAAAAAAGACAAAAATAAAATCCTTTGGAATAAAGATATTTTACAATCGAAATCGTATCATGATTTTATGTTATTTCACTTAAAAGAATTGGTGCGGTTGAGAATAATTCCAAATGATTGGCCGAAAAATTTCATTGAAAAAGCAGAGCAATTGAATGGGGAAAATTTGTTATTATTAGTTCAAAATAAAAATCAATTAAAGGAAAAAGGAATTCAATCAGAAACTTTCAAAAAATGGAATTTTGAAGATCTTTTACTGGATCTGTACAAGTTTCAATCTGCCGATGAATTGGCTAAAAAAGATATTCCGAAAGAAAGATTACAGCAATATCATACATTAGAAAATTTTTTTCAACAGAACCAATCGCAGGATTTGTTTATAGTAAAGCTAAAATCTGTTTTTAAAATTCTTTCGTTGCTTTCAAACAGCGATCCTGCAGATCATTTTGAAATAGATTTGGAAAAGCAGGAAGTGAAAAGACAATGATTTATTTTTTGTTTTATCGCGGATTTGGCAGATTATATAGGTGTTTGCGTTTCTTTATGTTAAAATTTAATTTAACTCTAAAGATTAATTTATTCTATTTTTTGATTTTAGGAGCTTAAGGGCAAATGAATTTTCTTGGATAAACAATTGTTATAATTAATTTATATCAATTAATCTTGCTAAATATTGTTTTATAGCACCTTATAGATATTTCTAGTTTGGATTAAAAAAGAAAAGACTATCAGAATGTAGATAGCCTTTTCAAAAATAAATCTAATTGTAAAAATATTCTATTTTCCGTTCACTGGATTTTTTCTTTCGTAAGTATTGTTATCAAAACTAATTTTATAGTTTGATTTAAATAGTTTACTTGGCTGATAATAATCTGTTGTAATTACTTGTGCACCGCTTTCTTTCGCTTTTTCAAATCTCGAATAATCCTCTTTTCTTGCTTCCATTGTATCTGCATCGGCTCTTGTTCGGACAATATACCCCTGCTTTACTAAATCAGTAATTTTCGAACTTGGATCATTCATAAACAAAACGGCGGCTTCGGGGGTTCCGGGCATTGAATTGGTGAAAATCATTCTCCCCTTCAAAGAAGCATGATCTTTGATGTATAAATCTCTGTTTTCACCATTATTGTCAAGTACAAATAAAAATTTTCCTTTTGTATCTTTTACTTTCGGCCAGTTTTTATTTAAAACAGCGTCATTCAAAGTTTTATAAGAATCACGAATATCATCAGGAATGATAATTTTATTTCTACCTAAATATTTTTTTAATTCATTATCTAAATCATCAAAAAGTTTAGATGTGAAATGCTCTGGTTCGGTTCCGAATTGATTGGTTTTTCCGTCTTTTGGCTCAAGTGTAATGAAAATGAGATTATGATCTGGATGCGCATCAGACCATTTTTTTAAGTCTTTCAAACAATCTTCTAATGTATAATATTGAGTTTGGTAATCGATATCTGTAATGTGAATCATTTTATAACCTGGTTTTTTCATTTTATTCTCAGGATCAAAAGGTTGTGTAGTTTTTACCAATTCTAAAATTTTCGGATGAGCATATTTTCCGCCTTTGCTGTCTGCATATACATCTATTTCAAGATTTCGAAGTCCCATATCTAATTGATTAGGAATAGGAATGTGCTCATACTGAATTTTTGGAAGAAAATTTAGCGAATCTTTTTTTAATAAATAACTGTAAACTTCCGGAAGAATAGCTTTTTTATAAGAATTGTGCGAACCAATAACTTGAACTTCGTTAATTTTTAAATCGTTTAAATTTTCAGATTGTGCTAAAAAAAAGTTAAATGACAAAACATAAAAACTTAATAAAACTATTTTTTTCATTTTTCAAATTTTAAAAGCAAAATTAACGACTCTTTTAATGGGATTAATTACATATTGCATTAAGAGTTCTTTAAGCTTCATAAAAAATGAGAGAAATAAAAAAAAATATAAGTTGCTGTTAATTAGAGGGGTAATGTTTTTTTGCGGAAAAATCTATTTATATTTTATTGATTTTAACATAATATTATGTTAAAATAATTTCAAAGCAAAGGTACTTACTTTGTATACCGAAAAATAAATACCGCTGTTGCGGCAACAACAGCGGCTATTTATTAAGCAAGCAATGTTCACAATTACTTTACTTAACGATATGTACCACAAAATTAATTTTTTTAAATTAAAAAAGCTAATTCCCATAGCATTTTTATTTTTGGTTTCTAGCCAAATAGATGCAAAAGGAATTACGAATGATTACCTAGTTTTTTCTAGGGTAAATGAGACGATTACGGGTTCTGTTCTAAACCAGGACGGAGAAGCCATTGAAGGAGCAAAAATTACGATAGTAGAAACAGGTGTTACAACAACTTCTGATGTTTCGGGGAAATTTAGTATTTCGGCTAGTATAGGTCAAACATTATTGATTTCTATAGACGACCAGGAGGTTCAGAAGATGAAAATAACTAGTACGAGAGTTTCTATTAGATTAAAATCTAAGTCTTCTGTTTCGATTTCTGAAGTTACATTGGTAGGCTATGGCACTCAAAAAAAATCAGATTTAACAGGAGCAGTAAGTCAGTTAAAATCGGAAAACTTCAAAGAAGGAATGAATATCTCTGTAGATAATTTAATGCAGGGGAAAGTAGCAGGTGTTAGGATTGTACAATCTAGTGGAGAACCAGGGGCAGGTGTAAATGTTTCGATTAGAGGAATTGGGTCTATAAGAAGCGGAAGTACACCTTTATTTGTTGTAGATGGAGTACCATTGAGCAATGAGGCAGTAAGTGCAACATCTCCTAACATAGGTTTGGGTAATACTCAAGCGAAAAATCCTTTAAATTTCTTGAATACCTCTGATATTGAATCTATTACCGTAATGAAAGATGCGTCTGCTGCTGCCATTTATGGGGCAAGAGGTTCTAACGGGGTTATATTAGTAACGACTAAAAAAGGGAAGAAGGGAGATCCTCTTTTTACTTATGAAACGTATTTCGGAACTTCTTCTGTAATCAAGAAATTAAATTTACTAACAGCAGATGAATACAGAGCTACAGGAATAGATAAATCTTATGATCATAAAGGTAATACTGATTGGCAAGATGAGTTATACAGAACAGCAACATCACAAAATCACTCAATTTCTTTTTCAAAATCTACCGATACAGGTAATTATTTTGCATCCATCTCTCATATGGATCAGGAAGGAATTGTGCTAAATAGTAATTTTAAAAGAACTACAGCCCGATTGAATGCAGAAGAATCTTTCTTTGATAATAAAAGACTTAAAGTAAAGCTCAATCTAACAGCAAGTGATATTAAAGAAACCGGAATACCCAATGGTTCGAATGCTGGATCTGATAGCCAGGTGATCATCCATGCTTTAATGGCAAATCCTACAAGATCTGTGTATGATGAAAATGGTAATTATACCAATTTTAATATGAATGCACATTATAATCCTTTGTATTTATTAAGTGTTTATAATGATAAAACCAATACATTTAGGGTTCTTGGTAATACAGAAGCAACATTAAGAATTTTACCAGGATTAAATTATAAATTTAATTTAGGCATAGATAAAACAACTTCGGAAAGAAATACAACAATGTATCCTAACCTTACTGATAGAACTCCAAAAGGGATGTACATTCAGGCAAATCTTGAATCATTAAATACACTGTTAGAACATTATCTTACTTATGATTTTAATGTAAAGAAAAACAATTTTAGCTTATTGGCAGGTTTTTCTTATCAGAAATTTAAATTTTCTGGCACCTATTTCGGGTTAAAAAATATAGCAGATAAAAATGCGGGAGTATCTCCAGATATAAACCCAGGCTATTCAGGAGAAGCATTTGTTCCGGCTGCTGGTTATGCACAAGAGAATGAACTTCAATCTTATTTTGGAAGAATTAATTATAATTTTGACAAAAAATATTTATTAACAGTTTCTTTAAGAGCAGATGGCTCTACACGTTTTGGAGAAAATAACAAATATGGGTATTTTCCATCTATAGCATTAGGTTGGACGATTTCTAATGAAAACTTTTTGAAAGATTCTCAAATTGTGAAAGAGCTAAAACTAAGAGGAAGCTGGGGGCAAACCGGTAATCAAGAGGTTCCAAATAAAATAACTCAGGCAAGCTATTCTCTTTCTCAAGGTTCGGGATATTATTTGTATGACAATTTAAATCTAATTAACGGAGTAACAGTAAATAGAACTGCCAATCCGGATTTGAAATGGGAAGTTGTAGAACAAACAAATTTCGGAGTTGATTTTAGCTTATTTAAGAATAGATTATATGGATCTTTAGAGTATTATAACAAGATAACAAAAGATCCAATTCTTAATATTCCTTCAGGTGCATTAAGCCCTACAAGTACTATATGGAAAAATGTAGATGCCCAAATTGTAAATAAAGGATTTGAATTTTCTTTCGGATCAGATATTATCAAAAACGAAAATTTTACTTGGACGATGGATTTAAATGGAGCTACAGTAAATAATGTTGTTAAAAATCTTCCAGTATCAGAAATTTATTCAGGAGAAGTATCTGGCCCTGGTCTTTCGGGGGTTACCGCTAATATTTACAAAAACGGATATGAAGCAGGTTCTTTCTATATGCTAAATTATCAAGGAATAGATGCTAATGGTAAATATATCTATGAAGATGTGGATAAAGATGGTACAATAGGACCAAAAGATCGAAAAATTTTTGAAGGAGCTATCCCTAATTTTACCTACGGAATTAACTCGTTTATGAAATATAAAAATTTTGATTTTTCTTTTTCATTTATAGGGCAAGCAGGAGGATATTTAGTAAACAATACCGCTTTGGATTTAAATATCAACAATCTGGCATCAGATAGAAATGTTTTGAAAAATTTTTATGATTCTGGAGCTAGTTTTACCAATCAACCTCAATTATCTTCTCTTTATTTAGAAAAATCTGATTTTATTAGGCTAAATAATGTTAGAGTGGGTTATACTTTCAATATAGATGAGTTAAAATGGCTTAAAAATCTTAATATTTACGTAAGTGCTCAGAATTTATGGACAATTACCAATTATTCTGGATATGATCCACTTATTGATACCAACAAGCAAGTAGGAGGCAACCAATCTTTAGGTATTGATTATACCACATATCCATCAGCAAAAACTATTTTGATGGGAGCAACTGTAAAATTTTAATCTAAAAAATTAATTATGAAATCTATTCTTTTAAAAATAAATGTAACCTTACTAGGTGTTTTAGCCATAGGCTTAGTTAGCTGTACCAATCTTGACGAGCGAGTTATAGATGAAGTTCTAGGATCGGAAAATGCAGATCCAGAAAGTGCCTTGTCCGCAGCATATGGACAATTGGGAGATGGTACTTTTGTAGATCACGGAAATGTTTTTGCACTTCAAGAATATTCTACAGACGAAGCTTTATTACCCACAAGAGGTAGTGACTGGGGAGATGGAGGGAAATGGAGAGCAATGCACGAATTTACTTGGGATGCCAGTAATGATGTTGTAAAAACAACTTGGAATAATCTAAATTTAGGAATTACAAAATCTCTTACTGCAATTGGAAGTGTTGAAAAAAGTAATATAGCTAATAAAACATTGTTTTTAGCAGAAGCAAAAGGATTATTAGCTTATTATACCTATACTACATTAGATTTATTTGGGCAAGCTCCTTACAGAGATCCTAGTAATGTAAATGCTCCTATTGAAGTGCGAAAAGCAGATACATCAATTGATGCACTAATTACTGAAGTGGAAAATATTATTCCAGATTTAGCAGATATTAAATCACAGAATACTCATGCCGGAAGATTTACAAAACAAGCAGCTTATGCATTACTAGCTGATATGTATTTGAACAGAGCTGTTCTTAAGAATAAAACGGCAAATACTTTCAATTTTACAGAAAAAGCGATCAGTGGAACTGAAACAGATATGGATAAAGTGATTCAATATACATCTCAGTTGATTAACGGAGGAAAATTTAGTTTAGAAGCTAACTATTTTCACAATTTTGATATTAATAACTCTGATAGTAAAGAAATGATATTTTCGGTGGTTCAGATTAAGAATACCAATAGAAATAGTGATAATGATTTTGCTTATATGTCTACAGAAAGATCACAAAAGCCTTCTCCAGATAACAGAGGCACAAATGCATCATGCGTTACTCCAGAATTTTATTATACATGGAACGGGAATTTTGATGATCCTAGGTTTCATAGATATTACCAATATAATGATGGAACTTGGTTTCTAAATGATGGAACAGATGTAAGTGTACCTTCAACAAGTAAGGTAGAAGGTACGGGGAAACCTTGGTTTCATTTTAACAGAGGTTTGCAGGTTGGACAGCAATATGGTCCAAAAATTTTATCAACAGGAAATTTTGATATGACAACTGATGGTAGAATTAAAGTATTCAAATTATTTACTGAAAAAAATACCACATTAGCAGCTGATTTTACTCCTGAATTAAATTTTGATAAACCATCAGAATCAGTTTTTACGCAATCTCAAATTAACAGAGGTGTAAGAGTTTTTAAATTTGAATTCGATCCAGGATATGGCAACAATGGAACAAGTGGTGTAGACATTCCTTTATACAGACTAGGAGGTATATATATTATGAGAGCAGAAGCTTATTTCAGAAATGGAAATATAACAGGTGCTTTAGCCGATATTAATCTTTTAAGAACAAGTAGAACGAGAGAAGCTTTATTTAATAATGTTCCGGGTAAACCTCTTGCCTCTTTAGATGCTACTAAACTGTACAATGAAATAGGGTATGAGATGTATTGGGAAATGTATAGAAGAAAAGCAATGATTAGATTTGGTAAATTTGATTTAGCTGGAACAGCAAAGCCAGCATCTCAGCCCTATAGAAGAATTTTTCCTATTCCTCAGGCTACAATTGATGCTTCAAAAGAATTTTCACAAAACGAAGGATACTAAGGTTTTCTAACATAAATTTTTTAACTAGTCCTAAAATAGAACCGTTTTACAATTAAAATACAAATCTGGAAGAACTAACTTGATTTTCCAGATTTTTTATATGTTCTTTCCAAGGTATTCATCTTTAGGCTCAAGTGTGGTCATTTGTTGTTGTAAATATAAATACTATCTTTCATCATTTATTTTAAATCCCGAATTTTTTTGTATTTGTAAATCAAAAGAGAAATTTGTAATAGAAGGAAGCTACTCATATCGATATGTATGATAAACAGCCATATGTTGAGTAGGCTGTTAAGAAAATGGCTGATTTTTTCAGAAAGAATCTGTTAAAAATAACTTACCGCCATGAGTTAGGTTGTTTTTAGTTGATGAAGTGTTTTATTTGGTGAGTTTTAATTAGATTTTAAATTTTTAAGGTTAAAATTTTAAATTATTTTGCAAAATCTAGTTGATATTGATTTTTAGATTTAATAATTCCAAAAGTTTGTCTCAAAAGTTTATTACATACAGCAATGAGAGCTAATTTTTTACATTTTCCTTTTTCTAAAATTCTTTCATACAAAGCTTTGCATTGCGGATTACATTTTACAGCACTCCAAGAACAGATAAAAAGAATACTTCGGATATGTTCTTTGCTGGTTCTACATTTGCCAACCGTTATTTTTTTATTTCCAGAATGATACATTCTGGGAGCAACACTAAAATATTTGCTTACCGATTTTGAATGTTCAAAATTCTTAAAATGCTTCGTTGCAACAAACAATAAAAGTGATGTTTTTTCTCCGATTCCGTTGATGCTTTTTAGTAAGTTTTTGTTTTCTTTCAACTCTTCATATTCCAATTTTGGTAATCTTTTTTGTAATTTTTCAATCGAATGAACAACTTTTTTCTCACTTAATTCATAATGCACAACGGGTTAATTAATAAAAAACCACTCATTGCTGAGTGGTTAGACTATTTATAAATAAAAGAAAATACTTTTTCTATTACTTAATACAAAGGTAGTTTTTTTAGACTAATTCTCATCTTTTCCAATTATATATCCTAATTGAAACATAGTTTTTACACCATATTTCTTTTTTATTGCTTGTATTTCTTTTTCTATAGTAGATTTTCCGGCAATTTTGAAATCAGGGTGTTTTTTGAATTACTTTGCCATTTCAGTTTGGTCATGCCCTTCTTTTAGTAGTTGTATGATGTATTCTTGTCTATTTATCATTCTAATTGAATTTATTCGGTATTGTAAAAATATTAATTTTTTATGTGATCAAGATATTGATTATTAATTAAATTTGTTGAAAATTAAATTCAATGAATAAAAAATCTACTCTGTTTTTATTATTTACTACTTTTATTTCAATTTTTTCTTTTGCTCAGACAATTCAAGAAAATGATTATTCTTTAAACTGGAAAAAACGGTCAAATTGACCATGTTATTTCGGAGTAAATTGACCATCAGTTTCGGTTTAAACTGACCACCTTATTTCGGAGCAAATTGACCACCTCAATTAGAGGAGAAAAATTGCAACAAAAACTGCCCATTTTTTCATGACGTTAGAAGCTTAAATTCGATAAAAAAATCGAATTATGGCAAACACCCTAACAGACATGAGTAAAATAAGAAAAGTCCTTAAATTGTACAGCAAAGGGAACAGTAAGTTGTTTATAAGCACCTATTTATCCCTATCTAGAAACACCGTAAAGAAGTATATCTCAATATTTGAAGCTTCAGGAAAAACAAAAGAAGAAATTTTATCAAAGAGCGATTCGGAGTTAGAATTGCTTTTTTCTGGAGGCAAAGAAGATGTCGTAAGCCCCAAACTACAGGAGTTGTATGATTATTTTCCAAAAATGGAAAGAGAACTGAAGAAAGTAGGCATTACCATTCATCATCTATGGGAAGCGTACATTGCGCAGCATTCCGATGGTTTCAAGAGCTCACAGTTCCGTCATCATTACCGAATATGGAGCAACAGGGTAAATCCCGTGATGCACATGCACCACAAATGCGGGGACAAGATGTACGTAGATTACGCAGGAAAACCCCTTTATATCATTGACAAAACGAATGGAGAATTACGAGAAGTACAATTTTTTGTAGCCCTATTAGGTGGAAGCCAATACACGTATGCGGAAGCCACGTTGAGCCAACAAAAGGAAGATTTTGTACATTCAGTAGAACGAGCAATGCGTTATTTTCAGGGCGTTCCCGCTGCAATAGTTCCCGATAATTTAAAATCTGCAGTGGTTAAAAGCAATCGTTTTGAGCCTACTTTGAATGAAACTTTATCAGATTTAGCCGAACACTATGAAACCACGATTTTACCAACCAGAGCCTATAAACCACGAGACAAATCCTTGGTAGAAGGAGCCGTGAAGATTTTGTATCGAAGAATTTATGCCAACATAAAAGACCAACAGTTTTTCAATTTAGAAGAACTCAACCAAGAAATCTGGGATTTATTAGACGCTCATAACAACCGAAAACTCACCGCTCGTCCTTATTCTCGCAGGGAACTGTTTTTGGAAGACGAACAGCCTACCTTACGACCGCTTCCTACTACTTATTTTGAAATCAAATACCAATCCTTTGCCACGGTAATGCAGAACGGACATGTTCATTTAAGCCGTGATAAGAACTATTACAGTGTTCCATATCCCTACATCAAGAAAAAGGTAAAACTATTGTACACCAGTTCTACGGTAGAAATTTATTACAAATACAACAGAATAGCCCTCCACAAGCGCAATTACAAGCCTTATGTATATACCACCACTTCGGAACATTTGGCAAGCACGCACCGTTTTGTAGCAGAATGGAGTGCAGAACGCTTCATGGATTGGGCGAAAAGCATTGACACAGCAGTTGGGGAATACATTCTGCATATCATCGAGAGTAGAAACCACCCAGAACAAGCTTACAAAAGCTGCTTAGGGATTTTGAATTTAGAAAAAAAAGTAGGAAAAGCACGCCTCATCAAAGCTTGCAAACGAGGTTTGGAGTATGAAATTTACAGTTACAAATCCATACAGAAAATTTTAGAAAACAATTTAGATCACATGGATTATGACACAGAAGACCAAAGCCAGCAAGAACTTCCCGAACATAGCAATATTCGTGGAAAGCAGTATTACAACTAGAAGTTAGAAGTTAGAAGCTAGAAGTTTAGCAAAAATTATCAATTATCAATCATCAATTATTAAAATTATGAATGAAACCACTCTTACCAAAATGAAGCAAATGACGCTTCACGGCATGCACAACGCCTTTAAAACCGCCATAGAAAGCGGTAAAATCGACCATTACACGTTGGATCAATTTATATCAATACTCATTGATGCAGAATGGGACTAAAGGCATAACAGGCGTATTGAAAGAAGCATCAAGAACGCCAAATTCCATTACCAATCCAGCATTGAAACCCTAAATTATGATGCGTCCAGAAATTTGGATCGCAATCTTATATTGAGACTCTCGGAATGCGAATTTGTAGAAAAAAACGAAAACATCCTGATCACAGGAAGCACGGGTGTTGGCAAAAGTTATCTAGGAACAGCATTGGGCTATCAGGCTTGTATAGAGGGTTATAAGGTAAATTACTTCAACACCTCGAAGCTGTTTGCAAAATTAAAAATGGCAAAAGCAGACGGTTCTTATCTACGAGAACTCACCAAAATACAGCGGCAGGATGTACTTATTCTGGATGATTTTGGGCTCCAAGCGTTGGACAGCCAGAACCGAATTACCCTTTTAGAAATCATAGAAGACCGTCACAACAACGGTTCTATCATTGTAACCTCACAAATCCCAGTTCAAGGTTGGTATGATATTATTGGTGAAAAAACCATTGCAGATGCTATTTTAGACCGACTTATCCATCAATCTCACCGTATTGAACTTCAAGGAGAATCGATGAGAAAAAAAAGAAACAGCAAAAATTACTAATTTTTATTACATTTGAATCAACAAGTTTAACAACAAAAAAACGCATGAAAAAAAGTAGTTTTTAAACAAGAAAAAGGGGTGGTCAATTTGCTCCGAAATAAGGTGGTCACTTTAAACCGAAACAAGGTGGTCACTTTAAATTGAAATGAGGTGGTCAATATCACTGAAATTTGCACAATGCTGTTATAAATAAAGAAAAAAATAAAATAATTGTATATAGACTACAAGTTTTTAATCAAATTAGAGGATTTGATCCTTCTTATGGTATTTATAAACAGTATTTAAAAGTCTTTGGAAATAAAATATATATCCAAGATGGAAATGATTGTTCAGTTTATGTTTTAGCAGAATAGATAAGGATCTTGAAAAACTTGTCTTGGAATTGGAAGCCATATTTTCAATATCAAACTCGAAATCAATTTACATCATGGTAAAATACTGTCATATATTTATATTAATTAGTTTATTAATTTCTTGTCAATCACAACAGTGTAAATCAGTATTGCTGTCAAATACAAGAACATGGATTCCATTAGATTGTACAGAGTGCTTTAAAAATAAGGACTATTCTAAAATTATCCCTGTTGAAATTGATACCGAATCTATTTATGAAGAAACAACTCAAAGAACTGATGGATGGTATTCAGTATTAAAATTTTATTCAAATGGTTACTTAAATTATTTTAGTTTTCAAGATGTTACAATATATACAAAAGAATCTTTTAATTCTAAAATAAATGGTTTAAGAGGGCGGATAACAAAAAATGTAAAAAATAGCAAAAATTATATTCAAACCTACTGCATAATTAATCATAGTGGAGATTGGGGTATAAAAACAGAAGAAATAGAAGTGAGAGGAGATGAAATACATTTAATTAGTGAAAGTGGACACGTATCTGTTTTTAAAAAGAAAATAGTCCCAAAAGAATTTCTTTCTTATGATGCTGATTGTAGAAATGGACTTTGATAATCAATCTTGGAATTGGAAACCTTATATGCAGTATAAAACTTCAAATATATTTACATCATGGTAAAACAAATATTTTTATTAGTTTCATTAAGCGCTGTGCTTTTTTCTTGTTGCTAATATGGAAATGAATGTAGATAAAAAGTATCTAGATAAGTGTTTGGAACTTGCAGAACTTGCAAGAGCAGAAGGAGAAAGTCCTGTTGGATCATTAGGAGTGATCAACGATGAAGTTGTAGGTGAGTTCTGTTATAATCAATTCATGTTCTAATTCTATGTCAATATTCCGCTCAAAATATTGGTAATATGCCTGTCTTGTTACACCAAACAATCGGCATACCATTTAATTTTGCCCCAACGCACCCAAGCCCACTCACTACTCTAAATTCTAAATATTGGCAATTAACACACATTGCTGCCAATTCATAGATTTTTTTTATCTTTGCTTAAAATTTTTAAATCATCGCAACGGATAAACTAAATAGAAACAAACTAAAAAGCCATTTCAAGAACAAATCTGTTTTTGAAACTAAGGATATTATTGCCTTTTACGAACAAATTGACGGCAACATAAAACCAACAACCATAAATTGGAGAATTTACGATTTGGTTCAAAATGGTATTTTACAACGAATCGGTAGAGGGAAGTTTACTATAGGTGAAGAAAAAAAATATACTCCCGAAATTTCATCAACAATAAAAACTGTTTTCAAAAAACTAAAAATAGAATTTCCTTATTCAAACATTTGTGTTTGGAACACGTCTGTTCTTAATGAATTTATGCAACACCAACCCAACCATTTTTTCATATTGGTAGAAACAGACAAAGAAACAACCAATTCCGTTTTTTACTTTTTGAGAGAAAT
Organism: Cloacibacterium sp.; assembly: GCF_047601505.1. Taxonomy (GTDB): domain Bacteria; phylum Bacteroidota; class Bacteroidia; order Flavobacteriales; family Weeksellaceae; genus Cloacibacterium. Next base: position 3,020,408 of record NZ_JASGJD010000001.1, on the reverse strand, counting down.
TAAAAAGTCGGTTTTTATTGAGCCTACTAACGATATTTTAGAAAAATACAACTTAAACGAAAGAGAAACATTCATCATCAAACCAATTATTTCAGAAGCCCCAACACAAAATATAAATGGAATAGAAACGGTAACCATAGAAAAAATGTTAGTGGATATTTTTTGCGATGACGTTATTTTTTCGGCTCAACAAGGTGGAGAAATGCGAACTATTTTTAAAAATGCTTTTGAAAAATATACAATAAAACAAAGTAAAATGCTTCGCTATGCAGATAGACGTAGAAAGAAAGAAGAATTAAATCAATTTATAAAAACAATTTCAAATTTTTGGCAATAATATAAATACAGTGCCAAAATATAGATTATGATAAACCAAAGTGAACTATCAGCCGAATGGCTTAATAAAATATCAAAACAACACCGAAATGCGGATAAAATTCTTGTTGAAAAAGTTATCCGAGCATTGCTATTATTGGAAGGTTTAGCAGAGAAAAATTTACCATTTATTTTTAAAGGAGGAACAGCTTTGATGCTTCACTTCAATTCAGCAAAGCGTTTATCTATCGACATTGATATTATTCTATCGAATGAAATTGAAAATTTGGAAAGCATTTTAGACGCTATTGCAGAAGAACAAGGTTTTTTGAGAAAAGAATTACAACACCGAAGCACAAACTCAAAAATCAAAAAAGAACATTATAAATTTTTTTACACACCTTTACACAAAACAAAAAAGGACGAAGAATATGTTTTGTTGGACATTCTTTTTGAAGACGTAAATTACGTCAATATAATTTCTTTGCCCATCCAATCCGATTTTGTTCCTCAATCGGATAAACCGTTGCAAGTAAATGTACCAAGCTTAGAAGATATTTTAGGTGATAAACTTACCGCTTTTGCACCAAATACCACAGGTGTTCCGTACTTCAAAAAAGAGGATAGTATGAGTATGGAAATCATCAAACAACTATATGACATAGGAAATTTGTTTGATGTTGCACAAGATTTAGACATTATTAGAACTACGTTTTATCAGTTTGCAAAAACTGAAATTGCTTATAGAAATTCAGTAGAAATTACAGAAAGTGATGTGTTGGAAGATATATACCAAACCGCACTTTCTATTGTGAGCAGAGGAACTGATGGAAATGGAAACTTTGACGAACTGCAAAAGGGAATTTTACGTATAAAACCGTTTATCTTTTCAGAAGTTTATCACATTGAAAAAGCGATTGCACATGCTTCAAAGGCGGCTTATCTTTCAGCTTTGATACAGCACGATGCAAAAACGATTGAAAAATTTGAAAATCCACTTCAAATGAAAGATTGGCAAATTGACGAGCCACTGAATAGCAAGCTAAACAAACTTAAAAAATCCAATCCTGAAGCTTTTTTCTATTGGTATAAAATTTACGAACTGAAAAGCACTAAAGCGCCACGAAATAGAACATAATGTAAAAACCATATTCGAAAATTTTTCAAATGAAAATTTCTTGTTCGATTTGCTGTTGGCTTATGGCATTTCTAAAACTTCTATTACATTTGCATTTTTCCAACCGCACAAAGCCAGACAAAAAATGAAAAGAGCTACCAAGCCAAAGTTTAAGTTTTACAATGACAAATACAATATCTCAAAAACCAAGTTTACATTATTTGGTACGACAGCCTAAAGTTGCAACGCAAAAACCACCATTAATTATTTTATTACACGGCGTTGGAAGCAATGAACAGAATATGTTTTCGTTTGCAAATGCACTACCGGATAATTTTTTGGTTGTTTCTGCAAGAGGACCAGTTACTTTAAGAAAAAATAGCTATGCTTGGTTTCAAGTACAGTTTACACCTGAAAAGTCTATTATTAATGAAGAACAGGCAGAAAAATCCAGAAAAGAAATTCTGAAATTCATTGAAGATTTAAAAAAGGTTGAAGATTTTGATGAAAACCAAGTGTATTTGATGGGATTTAGCCAAGGTGGAATTATGTGTTATAGTGTTGCATTAACAGAACCCGAAAAAATAAAAGGAATCGCTGCAATGAGCGGAAGATTACTTCCTGAAGTAAAACCTTTAGTTGCAGATAATGAAAGACTAAAAAAACTAAAAATATTTGTATCTCACGGAACACACGATTCTGTCCTGAAATTTCAGTATGCTTTGGATGCTATAGATTATTTGAAATCGAAAAAATTACAGCTGGAATTTCATCAATACAGAGAAGATCATACAATAAATTCTGAAATGATTGCAGATTTTGTCAGTTGGTTGAGACAAACGGAATAGTTTCTAAATAACACATTTACTCCTTGCGATTATTTTTTATGAAAAGAACTTACAAAAAATTGTGTATAAATATTATCTGTAAAAAGAAAATTAGATTGGATAACTACAGTATATTTTTTCAAAAAGCATTAGCTAGGAATTGATAACAAAGGAATTTTATTTCCCGCTGCCATAATTGATGTTTTACTTCTATGTATAAGCGAACTCCAAAACCCATACTTATGAGGAGACATTATTAGAAGGTCAGCATTTATTAAGTTTAATTCCTCTTTCAAGGCTTTTGATGATTTCTGTATTCTGAACAGCTTTGAATTGAGCTTTAATGTCATTAACATTAAAAAGATCCTGAATATTTTTATCTGAGATCATTTTATTAAACTCATCGAGTTGTTCAGTTACATTAAATACTTCTATTTCGGATTCAAATTTTTTAACAAAATCATATATCTGATTCATTATTATGAAATTAATTTCTTCATGTAAATCATAGGCAAATAGTATTTTTTTGAACTGGATATATTCTTGGAACTTAGGTATTGCTAATACTGGAATTTTTAGTATGTGTAGTAATTTGGTAGTGGTATTCCCTAAAAGGCTTTGTTCAATATTTTTTTCAGGCATTCCTACAATTACTAAATCTATTTTATTATTTGAAATGATAGTATCTAATTCATGGTGAAAATCCCCGGTAGCTAAAATAGGTTCAATAGGAATCTTATATAATATACTTAATTCATTACATTTTTCTGTCAATTGTTTTTTCTTTTGTTCCATTTGTTCAAAAAAATAGTTGGCAGGTAGTCTTGCATTTTCAATATGCATTGAAATATTTTGTAGAGAAAAAATTGAGACATTAAGTCTTTTTTCTTTTGCCATTGATAATGCGTAATGAGTTGCATTTTCTGCCTCAATTGAGTAATCTGTACAAATCAATATATTTTTCATAAAAGAATGCGTTTAATCTGTTAGTAAAAGTATAGAAGAATATAATATCACTAATAGCTAAACTATTTCACACGTAAAAAAAGACAATTGAAACAGCTAATAGAACAATTGAAATGTAAAATAATCATTTAGTATGAAAATAATGTTACTTCATATTTGATTTTTGAAGGTTGAATTAATTTATAAGCTATTAAATAAATTTCTATTTCTATTTTTGTAAAATGACAATTAAAAAATTGAAAATACACTTTTATAGATAAAAAGAAAGAGAAAATGAAAATATATATATATGAATTTTTCACAAAAAAAAGATTGTTAATATGGATTACTTCTTTTTTTATTTTTTACTCTTTTTCATTTTTAATAAATCCTTTTGATGAATATTGGGAAACATATCAATATAAAGGTTGGATATTTATTATTAAAAATGAATTATCAGCATTAATAATTTGCATACTTATTTGCGAAGTGAGTCTTTTTATTGACCGGCTTTTGAATTCGATAATAGAGTGGAATGTAAATCCTAAAAAACGACTTTTTATTCAGATACTTTTGCAGATATTATCCAGTATTCTATTTGTCGTATTTTTTAACATAATATTTCTGAACACCTTTGAAGAACTTCTAAATACTAAACAATACAAGGAATATGCTTGGTTATCGCAATGGGTCGTCACAAACATTATTATATCTATAGTTATAAGTGCTATTAATACGGGAGATTTTTTACTTAATAATTGGAAAAAAAGCATTATGCAGATAAATCAGTATGAATTAAGGGCTTCACATTTAAAACAAGCTAAAATGGAAGCCGAGTTACAGGCTTTGAAGCTCCAAATAGATCCTCATTTTGTATTCAATAATTTGAGTGTACTTTCTGAACTGATTTTAGAAGATCAACAATTGGGTTATGAATATGCAGAAAATTTCACTAAAGTATATAGGTATCTTTTAGTTAATTCCAAAAAAGATATCATAAGCCTGGATGAAGAATTGAAATTTTTGGATTCCTATATTTTTCTAACTAAAAGAAGAATTGGAGATGGCGTAGTATTTACTATTTCCATTGAAGATAAATATAGAAATTTTTCTGTTCCACCATTAACATTACAACTTTTGGTAGAAAATGCCATAAAGCATAATCAAACCACCAAAGCAAATCCTTTATTTATCAATATTACGACTTCTTCTGCAAAAGAATTATTGGTTTCCAACACATTTTTACCATTAATTAATAAACCTGAATCATCAGGATTAGGGATGAATAATGTTTTCAATCGCTATGAATTATTGGGAGATGTAAAACCGCAGATAGAACAATCGGAAGATTGGTATACTGTAAAAATACCATTGTTATGAAACTGAATAAAATTTTAATCATAGAAGATGAGAAGCTTAATGCTGATCGGTTAAAAAGACTACTTCTAAAACTTAGACCCCATATCGAAATTTTATCTATTGAAGATTCTGTGACTTCCTCTTTAAGTTGGCTCAGAAATAATGAAAAGCCTGATCTTATTATGTTGGATGTTCGATTAGCAGATGGTTTGAGCTTTGAGATTTTTAATGAATTTAAAGTAGAATGCCCCGTTATTTTCACTACTGCCTATGATGAGTATGCCGTAAAAGCTTTTAAATACAATAGTATAGATTATTTGCTCAAGCCAATTGAAGAAGAAGAACTGGAATCAGCTCTGAAAAGATACGAAACATTTATTGAAAAAATCCCTCTTGTAAATACGGCTTTGGAAGGTTTATTAAGTTACATTCAACCGAAAGATTTTAGGAAACGTTTTTTGATACCGCATCGTGATGGTTTTAAAACTGTATTGGTAGAAGATGTTTTGTATTTTTTTACAGAATTAGGAGTTAGCAAAGCAAAATTATCCGATGGAAATATAGAAATAATTCCTCAAACTCTGGAAGAATTGGAAAAACAACTTGATACTAAATTTTTTTTTAGAGCAAACAGACAATTTATCATTCATATAGATTCTGTAAAACAGGTGCTTAATCATTTTAATGGAAAATTGAAACTAGAATTACGAAAACATCCGGAAGCAGAAGTTATTGTAAGTCGAGAAAAAGCAAGTGCTCTTAAATCTTGGATGGACTTTTAAATCAATTATTAAAAATATTATGAAAAGTTACTTATTTCTTGCATTGGCAATTTTTTTTGAAACCTTTGCCTCATCATTTTTAAAAGCAACTGAAGGTTTTACAAAACCTTTGCAAACAGTTATTTTCGTTGTAGGGATGGCACTTTCTTTTTATATGCTTACAATTGCAATAAAAACAATTCCTTTAGGGATAGCATACGCCATTTGGTCAGCGGTAGGATTGATTTTGCTCTCGTTGGTTGGATACTTTGTTTACAAACAATCATTAGATATTCCTGCAATTATAGGCATCACTTTTATTATTATAGGTGTTGTGGTAATTAATGTTTTTTCAAAATCTACTTCACATTAATTAAAATTATTTGAAAGCCTCCAAAAGAAATGATAATAATTCCCTGAAAGGTCAACAATACAAATGATGAAAAAAAATTCTATAGCGTTATAGCATACCTGCTAATGCTACTATTTACTGATTTTTATATTTGAGTATTATTTAGTCTAAGATTATAACATCCGCCAGTAATCTTTTTTTCTAGCTAGACAGGAATCGACAAAATCTGTTTTCATATGCATATAATAAGATCAATTGATTTTGGTTGCTTTTACTTTGTTATTCTTTTCTAGGAGAATAAGTCCGATAGAAGAGCTTCTATTTGCTTAAATAAAACCATATCAATTCTTTAATTTTGTTACATTACTTGTAAAGTGAATTTTAGCTAAATGTAAAAAATCCTGCTCAAGCTATATATATGGTTAAAGCTCATTAAGTATGAAATACCTATTGTGCATTTAGGAATTAAGAAAGAAAAAGATTGTCCATTTGATTAAAAAAACGTATATTTAATTGACTACCAATCAATTGTGTATATGAACAAACTCATTCAAAATTACAAATTTATTTTAAAAGAATTGACAAATACTTGTAAACATATTACTACAAACAAGCAAATTTAGACTTCCAAAAATGTCTGATTTGGAACTTGTGGCACTTAATATTACTGCAGAGTATATGTCAATTAACTCTGAATTACAGTTATTTAGATGCATTTTAGGAACTGAGCTTGAAAACAAAATTGAAAGAAGCGTCTATAATAAAAGAAAGAGAAAACTTTTACCCTACATTGAAAAAATCAGAGAGACTTTAAGTGGCAAGTTTGCAGATTTTACCGATGTATTTATTGTGGATTCAACACCAATTGAAATATGCAAAATTAGTAGAGCCAATCGCTCGGCAATCTGCGCGACAGATGAAATTAAACCTTCTTTTGGATATTGTGCTGCACAGAAGTCAAGATATTTTGGCTATAAACTTCATGCGGTTTACGACAAGAATGGAATCTTTCATTCTTTTGATTTTTCACCTGTAAACGTTCATGATGTTAATTACCTTAATGATAATAAAGAAAATTTTCAGAATTGCTTGTTAATAGGAAATAGAGGATATATTAGCAAAGAAATTCAGATGGATTTATTTAACTATTCTAAGATAAATCTTTCAGTTTCGATGCGTAAAAACCAACATGATTTTGTAAAGTTTTCAAGAATGAAATCAAAAATCAGAAAGAGGATTGAACTGCGAAGCAATCGTGAATACCATTGAAAAAAAATTAAATAATGAACAAACCAATATCTCGCAATTGTGCGGACAATTCACAATCAACACCAACTTTGCAAAAACATTTCAAGGTTTAGCAACAAGAATAGTATCGAAAATAGCTTCTTTTACGATGATTCAATACCTAAATTTCTTCGTATTCAAAAGAAGTTTGAATAAATTAAAATTAATTTGTGCTAAATGCACAACAGGTTGAAATCATAATTTAGATTTTTCACTGCTTAGGCATTTAATCATTTAATTCTAAATATTGATTATAGCTTTAGGAATCAATTCAAGCTAAATTTTTTTGTTTCTTTTATTTCTTAAAATTGTGTTTCAATTAAGCCAAATATTACTGATTTAATTGCTAAAAACATTTTCATTTTTTTGAATACTAAGTAATGTATCTTCAGATGAGCTGAAGAATGAAAGATTTTTAATCCAATAATGAAAATTTAGCTTGAAGAGTGTTTTTAACCAATGAAATGTAAAAAAATTCAGGATTGTTTTATGCTTTTATAGTTAAAAGAGTTCAATTTAAATATATCACGTTTCATCAACTAATAACTACATTTCACTTGATTTTCAAAAAAATCGGACACTTAATGAAGGTACTTTTGTCTTTAAATTAATTAATAATAGAATCATGAACATTAAAAAAAGTTGGTTCCCAATTTTGGTATTAGGTGCCATAATCTATTCCTGTAATTCAAGAGATAAACAAGATACTAATCAACAAGCAGCACTGACTGCCGATTTTATTGAATTAAAAAATGCTTCAAACGATTTCTCTTCAGGATACCCTGCTACAATAGAAGGAAAGGATAACGTTAATATAAAAGTCCAAGTTACAGGGTATTTGCAAGAGGTATACGTAAAAGAAGGTCAGTTTGTAAATAAAGGACAAATTTTGTTTAAGATAGATCCATCAGTTTACAATGAGCAAGTTAGTAATAGTGAAGCTTCACTTAAAAATGCAATAGCCAATCAAGCTTCTGCAAAAATAGAAGTAGATAATTTGAAACCATTAGTAGATGGTCAAGTAGTTTCTAATACGCAACTTAAAGCTGCACAGACAAAATATCAGGCTGCAACGGCACAGGTAGCTCAGGCAAAAGCAACATTGGGGTCTTCAAAAATTAATGCTGGCTTCACTTATATTAAAGCTCCGACTATGGGTTATATTGGCAGAATACCTAATCGCATAGGAAATCTAATCACTCCTTCTGATAGCGTTCCTCTTACCACTCTTTCCAATATAAGTACAGTTAATGTTTATTTTTCTTTGGTAGAAGCAGACTATTTAGCTTATATGAAAAATGCTAAAAATGAAGCAAATAATGTTGAATTGATTTTAGCAGATGGTTCAACATATTCATACAAGGGAAAATTAGAAGCAGCAAGTGGTCAAATTGATAAAGCTACTGGAAGTATGCCTATGAAAGTCGTTTTTCAAAATCCTGAAAAGCTTTTGAGATCTGGCGGTACCGGACGTATCGTAATCCATAAAAATCTGGAAAATATTTTAAGCATTCCCAAAACAGCGGTAAAAGATATACAAGATAAATTTTTCGTATACAAACTTATTACAGGCAATAAAGTTTCAATGGTTCCAATCAGTATCTCAGGAACTTCAAATGAAGATTATTTTGTTTCTTCTGGTTTGAAATCCGGAGATAAGATTGCTATTAATCGTTTGGATAATCTTACTGATGGAGCATCAGTAGTTTCTAAAATAGTTGTCAAAAAATAATAGAATTATAGAATAATCATTCAAAAATAAATAAATGTTAAAAAGTATAATAGACCGTCCTGTATTGGCAACCGTTATTTCCCTTTTTCTTGTGATTTTGGGAATTATCGGGCTTAACAGATTGGCGGTAACACGTTTTCCTGATATTTCTCCACCAACCATTACAGTATCAGGATCATATCCGGGTGGAAATAGTGAAACAGTCATTCGTTCTGTAGTTACACCTCTTGAGGAGCAGATTAATGGGGTCGAAGATATGCAATACATTAAATCCAGTGCTAGTAACGATGGTTCCTTTACGATTTCCATTATCTTTAAGCAAGGCGTAAATGCGGATCAAGCTGCAGTAAATGTTCAAAACAGAGTACAGCAGGCAACAGCAGTTCTTCCACAAGAAGTAGTTAGAATGGGGTTAACTACTTCCAAGCAGCAGAACAGTATGGTGATGATCTTCAATGTTTATACAAAGGATAATGATAAGTATAGTGAGACTTTTTTACAGAATTATGCAAACATCAATTTAATTCCACAAATAAAAAGGGTTAAAGGTGTAGGACAAGCACAAGTTTTTGGTCAAAAAGATTACTCCATGCGAATTTGGCTTAACCCACAGAAAATGTCTTCTTATGGATTGGTTCCTTCTGATGTTTCAAATGCTGTAAGCAGCCATAGCTTGGAATCAGCTCCTGGGAAATTAGGGCAGGAATCCAATGCTCCTTTAGAATATGTAATTCGCTATAAAGGAAAGAAAAGTAAACCTGAACAGTACGAAAATATCATCGTAAAAAATGATGGTGTTAATATCATTCGTTTAAAAGACATTGCAAGAGTAGAATTTGGAGCTATTTCGTACAGTGGAGATAACCTTTCTAACGGTAAGAATGCAGTAACCATTGCCATTATGCAAACCACAGGATCTAATGCTAATGAAATCGAAATTGGAATTAATAAAACCATAGAAAAAGCCCAAAAATACTTTCCGCCGGATATTGATATTGCAAGAGTAATGAGTACTAAGGAAAAACTTGATGCTGCAACCAGTCAGGTAAAATCGACACTTTTTGAGGCTTTTATTCTGGTAATTATTGTCGTATTGATTTTTTTACAGGATTTAAAATCAACCATTATACCGGCGATTGCAGTTCCTGTTGCAATTATAGGAACTTTCTTTTTCTTACTTATTTTTGGATTTACCATTAACCTATTAACACTATTTGCATTGGTTTTAGCTATCGGGATTGTGGTGGATGATGCAATAGTGGTTGTAGAAGCGGTACACGGTAATATGGAAGGTACAAATCTGACGGGGAAAGAAGCAACACACAAAGCTATGAATGAAATTACTGGAGCTGTGATTTCTATTACACTTGTAATGTCTGCTGTTTTTATTCCGATGGGATTTATGTCGGGTTCAGCAGGGCTATTTTACAGACAATTTGCATACACATTAGCCATTGCTATTATTATTTCTGCAGTTAATGCACTTACGCTTACTCCTGCTCTGTGTGCTCTTTTTCTAAAAAATAACCATGCTGATGGGGTTGCAAAAAAACAAAGTGGCTTTGTTGAAAAATTCACAACGGCTTTTAATGCAGGGTTTTCCAATATGACTAACCGATATGTTGGGGCAGTTCAGTTCTTAATTAAACGTAAATGGATTTCTGGAGGTATTATTATAGGGGTTCTTGGACTTGCCGGTTGGCTTATGTCCACCACATCCAGAAGTTTTGTTCCGATGGAAGATGATGGCTTTATGATGTATACACTTAGTATGCCTCCGGGAACGGGATTATCTAAGACAACAGAAGTTACAGAAAGAATTAATACTATTTTTAAAGAAGTACCAGCGATAGAAACCAATACGTCGATAACAGGATTCAATTTGTTGAGTAATAGTGCTGGACCGGCTTATTCAATGGGGTTTGTCAAATTGAAACCCCAAAAACAACGAGGTGAAATTAAGGACATAGATGCTGTTATGGGACAGATTAATCAAAAATTGTCAGTCATTAAGGAAGGGAGTATAATGACTTTCAGAATGCCTCCTGTAGACGGATACGGAGTTACCAGTGGTGCAGAATTTGTTCTACAGGATCATATGGGAAGAGACCCTCAAGTACTTAAAGCTAAGGCGGATGAGGTAATTGCTCAAATTATGCAAATGCCAGAAACTCAGATTGCTTATACGACATTCCGTGCAGACTATCCTCAGTTGGAATTGGAAGTTGATGAGGACAAAGCTGATCAGATGGGCGTGAATGTTTCAGGGTTGCTTAATACGGTTCAGACTTATTTTGCAGGGGATCAGTCACAGAACTTTTCTAGGTTCGGGAAATTTTATCGTGTAAATATCAAAGCAGATGGAGTTTTCAGAATGGACGAAAGTGCCTTCAATGATATTTTTGTGAAAAATTCTTCAGGAGAAATGATTCCCGTTAAAACTCTAATTTCTCTAAAAAAAGTTTACGGACCTGAATCTATCGGACGATACAATCTATACAACTCACTCAGTATCAATGTAACCCCCAAATCGGGAGTAAGCAACGGGGAAATGATTGGTAAATTGGAAACTATTCTCAACAAATTACCTTCTGATTATAGTTATGAATGGACAGGTTTAAGTTTGGAAGAAAAATCGTCAGGAAACCAAACGATTGGTATTTTCAGTCTTTGTTTATTATTTGTTTACCTTCTCTTATCTGCTCAGTATGAGAGTTACATTTTACCATTAGCGGTAATACTTTCGATCCCTTCGGGAATTATTGGTGCTTTTTTAGGAGTAAAAGCGATAGGATTTGATAATAATATTTATGTTCAGGTAGGACTTATAATGCTTATTGGACTACTCGCAAAAAATGCCATTTTAATTGTAGAATTTGCCTTACAGCGAAGAAAATCTGGACTGTCTATTTTAGATTCTGCTTTAGACGGTGCACGATCCAGATTACGTCCGATTATTATGACCTCTCTTGCGTTTATTGTTGGTATGATTCCACTGATGCTTTCTGGTGGCGGAATGGCTTCCGGAAACAAATCCATCAGCGTAAGTGCAGCTATGGGAATGTTGAGCGGAGTGGTTTTGGGAGTATTTATTATCCCTGTTTTATATATGTTTTTTCAATATATCGACGAAAAAATTTCCCTAAAGAAAGAGATTAAAGAAGCTAAAATTGAATCATAATGAAAATTAAAATAATATATAACGGTATCTTTTTGGGAATAATGGCAGCATTTGTTGCTTCCTGTACTGTAGGAAAAAAATATGAGCAGACTAAGCTTAATATTCCGGAACAATATCGTACTTCTAAAACAGAAGTAAAAGGTGATAGCATTTTATTGCCTTGGAAGAGTTTTTTCAAAGATCCGCAATTGGCTTCCTATATCGAAAAAGCGCTTGTAAATAATAACGATGTTGCTACCGCCATCAAGAATATGGAACAGTTGGATTTAGCTTATAAAAAAGCAAAAAGCAATATTTTACCAACCGTTGATTTCAGTGTGGGAGCAGGCAGAACGTGGTCATCTTCTAACAGCTTGAATGGATCATTAAACGAACAATTCAGTAGGAATAAATATATAGATGATTATACAGCAACATTAAAAGCATCTTGGGAAGTAGACATTTGGGGGAAGACAAAGATGCAAAAAGAGTCTGCACTTGCCGATTATTTTGCTCAAAAAGAAAATTTAAGTGCTCTTAAAACAAGAATTATTGTACAAGTTGCACAAGCCTACTATAATTTAATCAGTTTAGATGAACAAGTGAAAATTGCTGAAAAAAATATAGAACTAAGTGAAAATACACTTAAAATGATGCGCTTACAGTATACTTCAGGACAAATTAATTCATTGGCAATTCAGCAATCCGAAGCCCAGAAGAAAACGGCAGAATTACTGATTCCGCAGGCAAAACAGAATATTGCGGTTCAGGAAAACGCATTAAGTATTTTGTGTGGCGAGTTTCCTACAGCATTTGAAAGGGCTAATAGTCTGCAAAAAATGATGAGTACGGAAATTCTTTCTGAAGGGATTCCGGCAATGCTCATAAGCAGAAGACCAGATGTAAAAGCAGCAGAATATTCTGTTGTAAGTTTAAATGCTAAAACAGGTCTTGCAAAAGCTGCGATGTATCCTACATTTAGTCTAAGTCCACAGATTGGTGTTAATTCCAGCAAGTTTTCTTCTTGGTTTGATGTTCCAGGTTCTGTTACCAAAGCAATTGCAGCTAATCTTGCGAACCCAATTTTACAGAAAAGACAATTGAAAACAGCTTATGAAACGGCAATTCTCGAACAGGAAAAGGCAGTTATCAATTACAAAAAAGTGTTAATGCAGGCGGTAAGTGAGGTTTCGGATGCTATGGCAAAATCACATGGAACAACTGAAAGATTAGAATTGTTAGAAAAAAAAGGAGGATATCTTGAAAAGGGAATTAATGATGCTTTAAAACTTTATACTTATGGTAAATCTTCATATTTAGAAGTAATTACGGCACAAAATAATAAATTACAAAATGATCTCTCAACCATAAGCGTAATATTGGAAAAACTGAGTGCTGAGGTTGATCTTTATAGAGTTTTAGGTGGAGGAATCAATTAATATTATTTGATACTAAAGAACGGTGAGAGTAAGCTCATCGTTCTTTTTGAGTTACAAAATACTATTTACTGAATATTTTACATTGTGTTTTAATTTTGAATAAAAGATTTTAAGAATTGAGTGATAATAAAGAATTGATAAAAAGGAAACTATTAACTTAGCGTGAGAGTGTCTTCTCTCATCAATAAAAATCCTAGAGAAACAATTTACCTATCTTAAAGAAGCTCAAATCGACCTTACTAATTATCCAAAAGGGCTTTACTTTATCAATCTTATAATTGATGGTAAAACCTATCAAACAAAACTCCTCAAAAAATAACATTCAAATATATTTCATATTTAAAACTATCTCCCATGAGATAGTTTTTTTATATAAAAATAACTGATTTACATTAATTTATATTAAGATTTAGACTATTCAAAAAACCATAATGACGGATTTTTACAAATCTTTTCGGTAGAATATGAAGCGAAAATCTTCGGATAAATTCTTCGTGGCTCAGCGTCATCTGCTTTTTGATGCCTTTATGGCGGTAATCTTTGTAACTGAAACTTACCGTTTCAATATCAATTTCCCCGATTCTTTGGTTGCTGATCGCGATTTTGTGGGTGTATCTCCCTAAATATTCAATCACAGAACGTTCAAATCGACCTAAAAGTGGGGGTCATGAATTAATTTTCCTAATTCTCTCTTTTCCATCAGAAGTAGAAGAGGAGGCTAGAATGATTAGTGACAGCTTTGGAAATAAAAAGTCCAAATATTAGGATAAGACGTTCAATATAATTTTCCATTTAAAAAAAAGAAGATGTGTTTTGATTCTGAATACTTAAATGTTGAATATTATTTAGTAAATTTGGAATAATAAAATGAATCAAAAACCTGCATTTTCAAAGTGAGTCATTCGGTGAGTAGCTGAAACCTGATTTCAGAAAATGTCGATAAATAAAGAGATTTAAAGAGATAGTGGTTTTCCCTCACTCTCCGCCAAAAGCCTTGTAAATCATTGATTTGCAAGGCTTTATTTTTTAAGGTGCTAATTTTAGTGGATTCTATTTTTTTTTTAAATCAATATCTTTTACAAAGACATCAATAAACCGAACAAGATTATCAGTCGTTATCTTCTAAACTTAAGATTTGTAGGTGATTGCGTGGAATTCCCTGTATGAATTGCATTAATAAATTTACGAATTTTAATCCGTTTCATCCGCTTTTTTCCTATTTTTGTTAATGCAGACTGGAAGTTTTTTCACAGTCTGGTGTCACCTGCAATGTTAAAAAAACACCGCAAAAAAAATGAACGAAAACCTCACTCAAAGAATTCTTGAATACTTAGATCAAAAAACCAACTATGCTGTAATAATTTCAGGAAAATATGGAATTGGCAAAACATTCTATCTTGAAAACACTCTTTTTCCAGAAATAAAAAAAATACTAAATAAAGACACGAAAAAAGAGCAATATAAAACTATTAAAATTTCTTTATTTGGAGTTTCATCTATTGATGAAATAGAGAAGTTAATATTTTTTGAAGCATATCCCATTTTAAAGAATAAAGGTGTTAAAGTCTTCGGTGGATTTTTAAAAGGTGCTTCAAATTTTTTCAGTGTCGATTTAAACGAAGTCATAAAGGACTCAGGTCTTACACCAAGTGAAATAAACAATTATGAAAACTTTGTAGTTTGTTTTGATGATATTGATCGCAAAAGCCCAAATTTGGACTTGTCAGAAGTTTATGGATTTATAAATAATTTAGTTGAAAATAAGAATGCTAAAGTAATTCTTATTGCAAACGAGGACACTCTAAGAAAGGAAGTTAACAAAGATAATGTAGATATATATTCTACTTTAAGAGAAAAAGTCATCGGTATTTCATTTCCTTACATACCAGATAATAACACTGTAATAAATAATTTATTCGAAAATTATAAAACTAACGATATAGAATATTATAATTTCTTAAAATCACAAGCTTTATATATTATTAACATTGTTAATATAAAAGATGACAATCTTAGGAATGTAATTTTTTTCTTAGAGCATTTCAAACAAGTATACAAACAAGCTTTTAGTTTAATAGACAAAAGTCAAAATCTCAAAACAATAAAGAATGAAATACTAAATGATATATTAAAATTTACACTACCAATAGCTTTTGAATATAAGCTTGGTAAACTCAATGATTCTAATTTGAAACTTTTGAATGAACATTTTTCAAATAATAGAATAAATTGGGATTTGTTTGGGCATAGAAATGAAGAATCAAAAACAGATTATGCAGATGAGTTCGTTAAACAATATGATTCGGATCAATATAAACTTAAATTTTTTGAAAGTATTTTAAAATATGTTATAGGTTATAATATTCTTGATACAGATAAACTTTTAAACGAATTAAAAGAAATATATAAAAGTGAAAATGCAAATTTTACTGAAAAGGAAATAATATTTAATAGTTTAAGATATTGGGGTTGTGTAAATTTAAATCCTAAAGATTATAAATCAACAACAAAGAACTTAATAAAGTTAATAGATGACAATAAGCTATCTTTAGATGAGTATACTACAGTTTTTCATTACATAACTAGGTTTGACAATCCATTAAACCTAAATATTGATAAATTAAAAAATAAAATAATCAAGAAAATTAATACTAATAAATATCAATATATAAAACATTTGAATTTTCGTTTATCAATTGATCCGACAGAAAAATACTTAAATGAAATTAAACAAATTGCAAATGTTTGTATAGAAAAGAATAATAGAATCTATCAAGAAAATGAATTAAATAAATTACAAATTATATTTGAAGTTTTTGAACAAAATTTTGATGAATTTATTGAAAACTCACAGAATCCCAATAATGAATTTCTTTTCAAACCATTTTTTGAAAAATTTAAATTCAGTAAATTATGGAATGTTATAAACAAGTTGTCAAACAGTCAGTTAATAGAACTGGGATTTTTAATTGAATATAGATATAGAGCTCAAATTTACCCAGATTTACTGGTAGAAAGAGATTTTATCTTACAACTTAAAGAAAAATTAGCACAGAAAATTATTTCGAAAAAATCAAATAAGTTAGATAAAGCAACTTATAAAAATCTTATTGAAAAAATTGACAAAGTAATTCCTAACTTCAACTAAAACACTACCGCTAATAACCAGTGTTTCGTTGGGCTCGAAGAGCCAACAATGAAACTTCTGTTGCCCTTCGACTTCGCGCTCAGGGTTCTCTACTTAGGCAGGGTTACTTCGGGAGCTTTTTTTAAGCATTATGGTTTTATCGTAAAAAGTTTTTAAAGATATTGAAGAGACTTTTAGAAGGGTCTCTTTTTTATGAAAGCAGATTGATTTTTTTATTAACTTTACAAAACAAAAAAACGAACGCTGAGCTAACTCAAAAAGCATTTTTGCAAAATTTTCTCATGCAAGCAAAGCTTCCTGTGAAAACTTCGCAAAGCCGCCGAGTCGTTATATGCAAGCCTAAAAATGCCGAGCACTAACCATAATAAACAAAATTAGATGCCCATAACAGAAACAGAAATAGAGAAATTAATTAGTTGCACAAAGATGTTCATGAACCATGTTCATTTTGTCCAGCAATCCTTTAATCTGCTTCCTGACAACAAGCATTATGGCACTTGCATAAACTATGTTGACTTACAAGAGTATCGCGATGAATTTTGTAATGAATTAGTAAACACAATATCAGAGTGGGTTTATAGCCAAAAAAAAGCAGCGGAAGTAATTGACATAATGATAGGTGAAGGGAGAAGTTTTCAAAATGCACATAACACCCTGACGACAGAAGCATTTAAAAAATTTAGAAACCATTCAACCGACAAATTATTAGTTCAAGGACAGTTTGGCGAATTGCTTTTATTCAATTTTCTGCAAAGTTTTTTCAAGAGTGTTCCTTTGCTTCGAAAAATGCCAATCACAACTTCTGTTGAGATGGAAAGATTTGGTGCAGATGCAATTCATTACAATTACAGTGGGGCGAAAAATCTTTTCTATTTAGGCGAAGCGAAAACTTATAGTAGCAAATACAAATTTGATACAGCAATTGAAGATGCTATTGGAAGCATTTTAAAAACTTACAAAGAGCATCGTAAAGAGCTTGGTAGATATGTTTACGACTCTTTCATTGATGATGCCTTGATTGAAGTTGCAAAAGATTATAAAAACGGAACTCTAAAAGATGTTGAACTTCATTTAGTTTCAGTTATAACTTATTGCGAAAACAAAAAGATTGAAAAGAAAAGCGAAAATCAAATCAAAGAGGATATTATTAAAATCATTGAAGAACGAGGGAAAGCCGTTGATAGAAAACATTTTGATTCAATTGATAAAGTGGAAAAAACGGTCAAATTGACCATGTTATTTCGGAGTAAATTGACCATCAGTTTCGGTTTAAACTGACCACCCCATTTCGGAGCAAATTGACCACCTCAATTAGAGGAGAAAAATTGCAACAAAAACTGCCCATTTTTTCATGACGTTAGAAGCTTAAATTCGATAAAAAAATCGAATTATGGCAAACACCCTAACAGACATGAGTAAAATAAGAAAAGTCCTTAAATTGTACAGCAAAGGGAACAGTAAGTTGTTTATAAGCACCTATTTATCCCTATCTAGAAACACCGTAAAGAAGTATATCTCAATATTTGAAGCTTCAGGAAAAACAAAAGAAGAAATTTTATCAAAGAGCGATTCGGAGTTAGAATTGCTTTTTTCTGGAGGCAAAGAAGATGTCGTAAGCCCCAAACTACAGGAGTTGTATGATTATTTTCCAAAAATGGAAAGAGAACTGAAGAAAGTAGGCATTACCATTCATCATCTATGGGAAGCGTACATTGCGCAGCATTCCGATGGTTTCAAGAGCTCACAGTTCCGTCATCATTACCGAATATGGAGCAACAGGGTAAATCCCGTGATGCACATGCACCACAAATGCGGGGACAAGATGTACGTAGATTACGCAGGAAAACCCCTTTATATCATTGACAAAACGAATGGAGAATTACGAGAAGTACAATTTTTTGTAGCCCTATTAGGTGGAAGCCAATACACGTATGCGGAAGCCACGTTGAGCCAACAAAAGGAAGATTTTGTACATTCAGTAGAACGAGCAATGCGTTATTTTCAGGGCGTTCCCGCTGCAATAGTTCCCGATAATTTAAAATCTGCAGTGGTTAAAAGCAATCGTTTTGAGCCTACTTTGAATGAAACTTTATCAGATTTAGCCGAACACTATGAAACCACGATTTTACCAACCAGAGCCTATAAACCACGAGACAAATCCTTGGTAGAAGGAGCCGTGAAGATTTTGTATCGAAGAATTTATGCCAACATAAAAGACCAACAGTTTTTCAATTTAGAAGAACTCAACCAAGAAATCTGGGATTTATTAGACGCTCATAACAACCGAAAACTCACCGCTCGTCCTTATTCTCGCAGGGAACTGTTTTTGGAAGACGAACAGCCTACCTTACGACCGCTTCCTACTACTTATTTTGAAATCAAATACCAATCCTTTGCCACGGTAATGCAGAACGGACACGTTCATTTAAGCCGTGATAAGAACTATTACAGTGTTCCATATCCCTATATCAAGAAAAAGGTGAAACTATTGTACACCAGTTCTACGGTAGAAATTTATTACAAATACAACAGAATAGCCCTCCACAAGCGCAATTACAAGCCTTATGTATATACCACCACTTCGGAACATTTGGCAAGCACGCACCGTTTTGTAGCAGAATGGAGTGCAGAACGCTTCATGGATTGGGCGAAAAGCATTGACGCAGCAGTTGGAGAATACATTCTGCATATCATCGAGAGTAGAAACCACCCAGAACAAGCTTACAAAAGCTGCTTAGGGATTTTGAATTTAGAAAAAAAAGTAGGAAAAGCGCGCCTCATCAAAGCTTGCAAACGAGGTTTGGAGTATGAAATTTACAGTTACAAATCCATACAGAAAATTTTAGAAAACAATTTAGATCACATGGATTATGACACAGAAGACCAAAGCCAGCAAGAACTTCCCGAACATAGCAATATTCGTGGAAAGCAGTATTACAACTAGAAGTTGGAAGTTAGAAGCTGGAAGCTGGAAGTTGGAAGCTGGAAGTTGGAAGTTGGAAGTTGGAAGTTGGAAGTTGGAAATTTATCAAAAATTATCAATTATCAATTATCAATTATTAAAATTATGAATGAAACCACTCTTACCAAAATGAAGCAAATGACGCTTCACGGCATGCACAACGCCTTTAAAACCTCTATTGAAAGCGGTAAAATCGACCATTACACGTTGGATCAATTTATATCAATACTCATTGATGCAGAATGGGACGAAAGGCATAACAGGCGTATTGAAAGAAGCATCAAGAACGCCAAATTCCATTACCAATCCAGCATTGAAACCCTAAATTATGATGCGTCCAGAAATTTGGATCGCAATCTTATATTGAGACTCTCGGAATGCGAATTTGTAGAAAAAAACGAAAACATCCTGATCACAGGAAGCACTGGTGTTGGCAAAAGTTATCTAGGAACAGCATTGGGCTATCAGGCTTGTATAGAGGGTTATAAGGTAAATTACTTCAACACCTCGAAGCTGTTTGCAAAATTAAAAATGGCAAAAGCAGACGGTTCTTATCTACGAGAACTCACCAAAATACAGCGGCAGGATGTACTTATTTTGGATGATTTTGGGCTCCAAGCGTTGGACAGCCAGAACCGAATTACCCTTTTAGAAATCATAGAAGACCGTCACAACAACGGTTCTATCATTGTAACCTCACAAATCCCAGTTCAAGGTTGGTATGATATTATTGGTGAAAAAACCATTGCAGATGCTATTTTAGACCGACTTATCCATCAATCTCACCGAATTGAGCTTCAAGGAGAATCAATGAGAAAAAAAAGAAACAGCAAAAATTACTAATTTTTATTACATTTGAATCAATAAGTTTAACAACAAAAAAACGCATGAAAAAAAGTAGTTTTTAAACAAGAAAAAGGGGTGGTCAATTTGCTCCGAAATAAGGTGGTCACTTTAAACCGAAATTGGGTGGTCACTTTAAATTGAAATAAGGTGGTCAATATCACTGAAATTTGCACTTATCGCTCGACATTGCATAGTGGTAAAAGTTGTTGTCTGGCTGAAAAATTTACATATCAATAGAGATTTTTTTCCTTCGGTATGTAAAAATTGTTCGATAAGGATGTAGTGAAGACTGCTTTTTTTAAAACGGTTTTTCCCATTGAAAACAAACAAGAGCATAGAAATGTCTACTCTTGTTTTGATTATTTAATTTAAAATTTATATTGAAAATAAGCAAGTTGTGTGTTTTAAATATTCCATCACTAACCTTTAGATTTGTAATTATAAAGAATGGTAATTTTAAGTAATCCTAATTTGCTTCTGATGAATTTTGTTTCTAAATTCATTTTGACAGTTTTAAGGGTGAATATTTATTTTTTTAACAAAACTAATTCTTTTGTCCTTGACTATCAGATTATATCGTGCCTAATACAGTCCAAACTAGGACATCACTATTTTACTACTGTCGCCTCAAATTCAACTTTTAGAGTTTCAAAAAGACTTTTCACTTCCAATACGGTGGATGTTTGTTTGATATTGTTTCTAGTTATCCAATTCTGGAAGATATCAAAATTTTCAAATAACTCTGAAGTAGAAACTGTATATATATTTAGCCGTACAATGTTTTTCAACTCATAATCAGCTTTTAGAATAATTTTTTCTAAATTTTGAATGGTTTGGATTAATTGTGAACGCATATCTTCATTACTTGATATTCCATCATCATTTATAGCTGTTTGTCCCGAAACATATAGTGTTCCTTCAATGTTTTTCACTTCGATTGCCTGAACATAATTTCTAGCATCTTGCCAAGTCCAGGGATTGATAATATGTTTTTCCATCTATAAATTGTTTAAATTATTGCTTAAAAGTCTTATAGCACTTTGTCAATATCTATCCTTTCAGCTAATTGAACGAAGCCCTAAACTCCAAAGGTGTTAAATTTGTTTTACTCTTAAAAAGTTTACTAAATGATTGAGAATGCTCAAAGCCTAAATAATAAGCAATTTCACTAACAGACAAATTTGAGGTTGATAATTTTTCTTTTGCTTTTTCTATTAGTTTGTTATGGATATGCTGCTGCGTATTTTGACCAGTTAATGTTCTAAGCAAATTACCCAAATAGCTTGGAGAAACATTTAAATTCTCTGCAACATAATGAACTGTAGGCAAACCTTTTGAAATTAAATCATCATTTTTAAAATAATCCGTCAATAACTTTTCTAATTGTTCCAAAATCTGATGATTAATTTTCTCTCTCGTAAGAAACTGACGATTATAAAAGCGTTCTGAATAGCTCAATAAGTTTTCTATGTGTGTGATGATAATTTGCTTACTGAACTTATCAATGTTAGCTCCACATTCCTGATGAATATTTTTCACAATCCCATTGAGTATAATTTCCTCTTTATCGGAAAGAAATAATGCTTCATTTACAGAATAATTGAAAAAATCATATTTCTTAATATTTTGAACAAGGGAAGAATTCCAAAAAAAGTCAGGATGAATAAGTAAAAGCCATCCTGAATTTACGGGTTGATGAGCTTCATCTACCAACACACTAAAAACCTGCTGCGGAGACATAAAGAACATAAACCCTTCATCAAAATCACATTCCTGATGCCCATATTTAAACTTGGCATTTGAAGTTCTTTTCAACGAAATAGAATAAAAATCGAGTACCCAACTCAAGGAATTATTTTCTACCATATGCTTAATGGTTGAGTAATCTATTACACTAATCAAAGGATGTTCGGGCTTGGGTAAATTTCGAAATTTATGAAATTCGCTAATAGTTTTTATATAAATTGGTGTTTTTTTTGTCATATTTAATTTGATATTATTTGACTCCTTTTATTGCTGATCTATTTTTGATTATAGGCGATAGCAAAATCTTTTGCAAAATCAGTTATTTTAACTTTTCCCAATATGGGTTTATGCAAATTGAAATCTTTATAAATACTTCCGTCGCGTTGTGCAGACTGCATTGCGACATAGTCTGCTGCGATTTTGGGGTTCATTCCAAAATTTAATAATCCATTCAAATATTGTTCGTCCGTTACAGTTATCCATTTTAAATCGGTCTTCCCGATAGCTTTCCCCAATGCATCTGCAATGTCATTTCCCGAAACCTCGTCACTGGCTACATAGCGTATTTTGCGGTTGTCGAACGGACTGTCAAATTCTTCTGCAATCACATCTGCAATATCCTGAGGCGAAACCCAAGGTTCTTTATTGTTACTTTCGAGATTTGATATAATAACGCTCTGTGTTTTAATCGTGGCAATTTGACCAAGTAAATTTACATAAAAACCTACAGGACGAATGAATTTAATTACAACATCTTCGGAAAGCTGATTAAGGATACTTTCTGCCAAATGGTGGAATTGTAATATGCCCACACCTGTGGAAGTATGTGCTCCAATGCTGCTTAAATGAATAACTTTTTTTATCCCTGATTGTTCAATAGCCTGTTTGTAGTTATGTACAACTTGGCTTATATATTGCATATAGTCAAAATTGGGATTGAAAAAACCAAATGTTTCCATGCAATAAACAGCATCGGCATTTTTAAATGTTTTTATTAGGAAAGTTACATCTTCCATTGTTCCAATGGCAGCTTTTGCTCCCAATTTTTCAATGTCCTTTTGCTTATCAGTATTGCTACTAATAATAGTTACCGAATGTCCTTTTGAAATTAATTTCGTTGCAATCGGTTTACTAATGTTGCCTAATGAGCCTGTTAAAATGATATTCATATTTCTATTGTTTTAATGTTACAAAATTGCAAGAATATCAAAGAATAAATGTAGCCAAAACAACGGTTGTTGTAACCAAAATGAATCAAAGAATGTTAATTCATTTAAAGGAAATTAAAATAAGTAAATAGATTTACAGCTCTATTAATAATATATTGGCAAAATAAATGAGTTAATTTCAAATTTAACCATTTTCACTTTTTTTGTTGCAACTGCTTTTCAATTCCATATTTTTTTAATTTAGTTCTATTAAAAAAGCGTCAGCTTCGTTTGTTCGAAATTGAACTTTTAGTTCTTCTTTCGCCCGCACTGACACCAATCCGTATCTCGATGTGCAAAAAACAACCGATAGACTAAACAAAAAACTTGAACTTTTAAACAAAGTAAATTCGGACGTTTAGACAAAGTTACCCGACAAAATGCTATCTACCTTTGTCCTAACAAAATTTAAAAAAATGGGACAGACTAATTACAACGGAGCATTACAGAAACCAATAGGTTCAGGCTTCAACGCAAAATCAACTTCAACAGAAGTTATTAAAGGTATTGATCTTATAGGAAAAATCGCCATTGTGACAGGCGGAAACACTGGCATTGGATTGGAAACAGTGAAAACACTTGCAAATGCAGGCGCAACAGTCATTGTTCCTGCAAGAGATATTGAAAAAGCAAAGAAAAATCTGCAAGGAATAAATAATGTTGAAATCGAAGAAATGGATTTAATGAATCCAACTTCCATTGATACATTTGCTGAAAAGTTTTTGGCTTCGGACAGACCTTTGCATTTGCTTATCAACAACGCTGGAATTATGTGGGTTCCGCTACGCAGGGACAATCGTGGTATTGAATCGCAATTAGCAGTAAATTATTTGGCACAATTTCAACTCACAGCAAGACTTTGGAATGCACTAAAAAAAGCTGACGGAGCAAGAGTAATAAACGTTTCATCGCAAGGACATCAATTTGCGCCTTTCAATTTTGACGACCCGAATTTTGAACATAGAGAATATGAAACTTTGCAAGCTTACGGACAATCAAAAACCGCAGTCAATTTGTTTTCGCTTGAACTAGACAATCGAGCAAAAGAATTTGGCGTAAGAGCGTACTCATTACACCCTGGTTCTATTGGTGGAACTGAATTAGCAAGAGAAGCACCATTGGAATTGTTTGTAAAAATGGGCTTTTGTGATGAAAATGGAAATATTAAGCCTGAAGTTTCAGCAAACTTAAAAACAATTCCGCAAGGTGCTTCTACAACAATTTGGTGTGCAACAAGTCCGTTATTAAACAACATTGGCGGTGTGTTTTGCGAAGATACAGACATTGCCAAATTGTCTTTGGTACAGGAGATTTCCGCAGGTGTAAAACCTTATTCGTTGGACGAAACCAGCGCAAAAAGTTTGTGGCAACTAAGCGAAAAGTTGACAGGCATAACATTTGAACTTAACTGATTTTTGTAAATTTGTAACCATACAAGCATATGGAATTTCAATTAAAATACATAACTGACGATATTAAACTTTCTTGTTATGAAGACAAGTTGTTTAAAACGGAAGTTGTGTTTGACCATCATATGCTTGTGTGGTTCATTTCGGGCGAAACAAAAATCATTCAGGCAGACTGCAACTATTTGTTTAAAGCTGGTGATATTTTTCTCATTCCAAGAAATCAGTTAGCGACAATCATCAATTATCCAAAAGACGGACAACCGCACAAGTCAGTTGTAATGCACCTTTCCATTAACAGGTTACGAAAGTTTTACGCAGACTTGAATGTAAAAATAAAAGTTTTAGCAACTCAAAAGATTCGTAGTTTTGAAAAACACCCATTATTGGAAAGTTGCCTTGCTTCGTTGATCCCTTATTTTGACGTGCAGGAAAAATTTCCCGAAAACATTGCTTCATTAAAAATTACGGAAGCAATTAGTGTTTTGCGAACAATCGATAAAGGCATTGACAATATTTTAGCCAACTTTGAAGAACCGCATAAAATTGATTTGGCAGGATTTATGGAAAAGAACTTTATGTTCAATATGCCGTTGGAAAAGTTTGGCTATTTGACAGGACGCAGTTTGACAACTTTCAAACGTGATTTTCAAAGAATTTATGACAAAACTCCACAACGTTGGCTAACACAAAAACGTTTAGAATTGGCACACTACCAACTGGCAGAGAAAAACAAGAAACCTGTTGAAGTATATTTAGAAACAGGTTTTGAAAACTTATCGCATTTTTCATACGCTTTTAAAAAATACTTCGGACTGACACCAACAGAACTTACCGACCGAAAGATAAATACCAGTCGCTAACATTGGTTTTGCAGGAGCGGGGGAAAACGTCTCCGTAAGAAAGTTTTCGTTATATTTGTATGTCCGTTATTCGCAAGAAAGTGAGTGCTGAAAAGCCTCGCCTCGCAAAGTCATTAAACGTTAGTGGCACCCTGTACAAATATCGACAATAAGAAAATGACAGAGCACGAGGATAAATACACGAGTATTAAAATAGCTGTTCCAACAGACTACGAAGATGTTTTTTCTCATTTTTATTATGCTGATAATAAATCATCCGACATCATTTACAAAACATTTTTTCCTTTGTATCAAACTATCTTAATTTTTAATTTCGGAGAAAAAGCCATACTTCATTCTAAAAATAGCACGAAAGTAGTTGTTGATAGATGTTTTGTGTTAGGGCCTATTAAGCAGGCATTTGATTATTCTTTGCCACCTAATTCTCAAATTTTGGTTGCCAATTTTAAAGATGATGCTTTTTACCGTTTCTTCGGTAACGCTTCAATTGCAGAACATTTGCCAATAAATCCTGACGATTTATTAGTTGAGAATTGTTTTACTGCTTTGTGGATAGAACTCAATAAAATAGGGGACAAAAATCATCAGGTAAATTATCTACTTGAGTTTTGCAAACCTTATTTAAGAGACAGTAATATAATTGCAGAAAAGTTGGTAAACTTTGATAATGAAAATTTAAACCCCATTAAATATTTAGCAAGCCAACAAAACCAAAGTGAAAGAAACATCCAACTCAAATATAAGAAACTTTTAGGATACACTTCTAAGGAAATCAATCGTTATCAACGATTTTTG
This sequence comes from Cloacibacterium sp., assembly GCF_047601505.1. Classification (GTDB taxonomy): domain Bacteria; phylum Bacteroidota; class Bacteroidia; order Flavobacteriales; family Weeksellaceae; genus Cloacibacterium. The sequence goes on along the minus strand of NZ_JASGJD010000001.1, from coordinate 2,994,140 downwards.
AAAGCCATAGAGCGCATTCAAAACATTGCTTCAACATCTACTAAAATGGACTGGTTTGAAATCATAAACGAATGTAGTTATTACGACCAAAGCCAACTCATTCACGACTTCAAGCATTATCTCAATATTAGTCCAACAAAATATCTAAAATTTCAACAAGATATTTGTATCGCCAAGGCTGAATAAGCCCAATTTCGTTTTCTTACAATTTTAGCAAACCCTGCCATTCTACTTTTGTCCTATCAAATTTAAAAAAAATAGGACAATGAAACATTTAATCATTTATGCTCATCCCAAAGAGGGAAGTTTAAACCATCACTTTTTGGAGACGATTATGGAAATCCTTCAAAGTAAAAATCACGAAATTGTAATAAGAGATTTATATCAAATTGATTTCAATCCGATTCTTTCATTGGAAGATATGAAAGGACAACGAATGGGGATAGTTGCAGACGATGTAAAACAGGAACAAGATTATATTTCGTGGGCAGACCATATCACTTTCATTTATCCTATTTGGTGGACAGGAATGCCTGCCATTATGAAAGGATTTATTGACCGTGTTTTTAGTTATGGTTTTGCTTATCGTTACGACCAAGGCATTCAAAAAGGTTTGCTTACAGGTAAACAAACTACCATCATCAATACACACGGAAAATCGAAAACCGAATATGAAAGTACTGGAATGGATAAGGCACTCTCACTAACATCTGATAAGGGCATTTTTACCTATTGCGGATTAGAAATTAATCAGCATTTCTTTTTTGATAAAGCCGACAAGGCAGATGCAGAAGTAATTGAAGAATGGACAAGACAAATCAAGGAAATATTCTAATAAAATTTTAAAATCAATTAGAAATGGAAGAGACTGTAAAAACAAAATTCGACAAATCGGCTTGACATCCGATACTGTATAAAAAGCTACAAGATAGTGAAGAAAACCCCAAAATAAGCTTGTATGCAATATTTAACTGCGAAGGGTTTATGGCTCGGCAATAACGAACGAAAAAAGGACATCCACATCGGTAGTTGTTTGGCAAAATGCGGGTAGAAGAGCTAATGCTGAACTTGTGTGCTTCTATCAACTTTTGTACATTAGCTGAACGGAAGTGCTTCGATTGTCCCACCATCGCGTTAGCAGAAGTTTTATACAAAATGCCGTTCAAAACAATGAATAATGTAAAATATTGGAGAGAACAAAGAAACCTTACACAAAGTGAACTTGCTGAAAAATCTGGTGTTTCACTTAGAACTATTCAAAGAATTGAAGCAGGGAGTCCGCTAAAAGGTTTTACACTAAATGCGATTTCAAAAACGTTAGAAACCAATCCGGAAAATTTACTTGACAAAGAAACCGAAAATATAGAACGTGCAAAAACCATCAATTTTTCTGCTCTTGCAGCTTTAGTAATTCCGTTTGGTGGAATTATTTTTCCTTGGTTTTTAACTTCGAAAACGAAAGACTCACTCAATAAAAATCTCGGAAAAAAAATAGTTGAGGTACAAATTATTTTGGCATTTTTCCAATCCATTTCTTTAATCATTTGTCCATTTGTTCAGAAAGAATTTCTCATCAGAAAACCAATTTTCATTTATTTATTACTCGCTTTTTTAATGATGAAACTACTAATTGTAGCAATTAATGGAATAAGTTTGAACAAAACTAATAAATTGAGAATAGCACTGAAAAACAGTTTCTTATAACGAACGACACTTAAATGTCGTAAAAATGGCGTATTCTTTTTTCAAATAATTTCTTGATTTTTGCTGAACATTGCACAAAAAAATCAATGAAACTATTTAAGAAAATTTTGCTTGCCTTTCCTGTTTTAATATTGCTTTCTATCGTTTTGGGATATTTCTATTTTGATCGAAAATTTTCACCAGAAAAAAACCATTTACAAGTTAAAAACGAAAGTGGAAAAATCCCAATGAAATGGGAAACCAACACAAAAGATGCGATGCTTTTGCCCGTACATTTTGATGCGGATACCACAACCTATTATGTGCAGTTTGACACAGGTAGTCCAAGTACCATTTTTTACAAAAATTCCATTACAGGAATCAGACAGATTTCTGTACAAAACAATCTTGCAAAAGGCAGTTTCAAAATTGGAAATTGTGAAGTAAAATCCAACCAATTTAAAATTATTGATTTTGGAAAAAAACTTGAAAAGAATAAGCTCAATATTATTGGAACTATCGGAACTGATTTGCTGGAAGACAGAAAAGCATTGATTGATTTTAAAAACAATTATGTGATTTTCAATCTTAATTCAGAACCTAATTATTTAAAAAAAGAAACTTTTGATTTCAAATTCAAGAAAAGAAAAATCATTATTCCGGGAGTTTTAGATGGCAAAGATGAAAAGTTTCTATACGATTCTGGAGCGAGTGCGTTCGAACTTTTGACAACTAAAGAAATCTGGGAAAAGTCAAAATTGAAAAACTCAAAAATAAAAATAGAAAAAGAAAAATCTTGGGACAATATTCTCACCACTTACACCGCAGAAACGGATAAAAATATAGAATTTCAACACACAAAAATTCCACTTCACGAAATAACGTATGTGGATGGATATTCAAAATCTCAATATTATTTGATGAAATATTCCGGAATGTCGGGAATGTTGGGAAACAAGATTTTTTTGCAAAAGCAGGTTTATATTGATGCTAAAAATTTGAAAATGGCTATTCATTAATAGCTTCAGATATTTATTAAAAAAAGTTATAAAACAAATCATATTTAACATTTCTAAACAAATTTTATAAATGTTTTAAGAATTAAAATGAAGATTTTTAATACGAATCTTAATTTCTTTGGACACTGTAAAAAAATAAACTTTTAATATGAAACTAAAAATTATATTTTTCCTTACAATTATAACTCAATTCTTTTTTGCTCAAACCAATACTGAAATTCAGAAACTAAAGGACTTTGCAGCAATATATGGTGTGGTAAGATACTTTCATCCAAGTGATGAAAATGCAAAAATTAATTGGAACCAATTCGCTGCTTACGGAACCGAACAAATTTTAAAAACAAAAAATCAACAAGAGTTTGAGAGAGTTCTTAAAAAATTATTCGTTCCGATCGCGCCAACAATTTCTTTTGAAGGAAAAGAATACCAGTGGAATCAAAACAATTTGGTACCAATTTTTTGGATTCACAAAGGTTTGGGAATTGATGCCAAAAAGAAAAGAAATGCTTTTAAAAGCAGAAGATTCAATCGTGGTGATGCCGAAAAAAAGCAATTCAATTATGTCTTTATCAATCTCAATCCAGAAGGGATGTATTCTAACGTAAAGATTACATATGAAGCCAAAAGCGGTAATGGTGGAGAAAGTTATGTTTATGCAAATTTGTATAACAAGGGAATTGAAAAGGAAAACTTCAAAACACACCAAAGAAATCCCGTAACTTCCGAAGAATGGGAAAAGAAAGAACTTCTTATCGAAAACGATTTGCCTATAGAAAAAATTAATTTTGGACTGTTATGTACACAATCTGATTCTGAATTTAGAGATGTAAAACTTTGGTATCAGAACAAAAATAAAGAATGGCTCCTTTATGAACTTCCAAAATTAACAAATCAAGATTGGAAAACAAATAACCCGAGACTTCTTTTGAAAAGAACCGAAAATGAGATCAAATTTCTGGATGATTCCGAAAACGGAATTAATCCGTATAATGTGACTTGGGATAAGTTTGTAAAACTGAATTTATCAAATAATTTAACGGTAGTTATTCCAACACTTGTATATTCAGATAAAGATAATACACTTCCAAAAACTGGTAAAAAAGATCTAATTGAAATTCAATCCCTATTAAAAAACATTCCTTTTAATAGAGATATTGCTATTGCAAACGTGATGATAAGCTGGAATATTTTCAAACATTTTTCTCCTTATCAAGATGTAATAAAAACCAATTGGAATGCAGTTTTAGAAAAATCATTAAAAGATGCTTTTGATGATAAAAATGAATACGATAATTATTTAACATTAAGCAGATCTACCTCCAATTTTGATGACGGGCATATGGCAGTTTATTACAGGGGATTATCTGAAACAAGAAAATTTGCACCAAAAATTGCAGTTCGATATATCAATAATCAATTAATGGTCAAAAATATAATAGGTAAAATTGAAGGAATTAATAACGGAGATATTATCACAAAAATTGATGATATTGAAACAAAAAAATACATCGATAGTTTGCAACAATACATTTCTGGATCAAAACAATACAAAAATTGGATTTCTGCACAGCTATCAATACGAGGAAGCAAAGACAGCTTTATCAATTTTCAATTGAAAAATGGGAAAAATATTACCCTGAAAAGAGACACAGAATACATTGTCAATTCAGATTTCTACACCAGAGATGATGTTACAAAATCGAAAGAAATAAATGCAGAAACCTATTACGTCAATATGGATAAACTTTCCGCGAAAGAAATGGAGGAAGAAATTCCAAACATCCGAAAACACAAAAATCTAATAATCGATTTGAGAGGTTACCCGAGAACCGACCAAAATCACGTTTTATTAAACTATCTTTTACCAAAAGAAGATACTACAAAATGGCTTTGTGGTAGGGAAATTTATCTTCCAGATTTCAAATATTTTACAGAGGAATGTAACGGACACCGAAATAGGAGTTTTATTTCTGACAATCCACTAAAAACAAATAATGTGCTTTTGGTAGATGAAAGAAGTGTGAGCAATGCAGAAATGTTTTCGCAAGTTATAAAACATTACAAATTGGCAACTATTATTGGGAGAACTACAGCTGGAGCAAATGGAAACCGAAATGATATTGATTTGCTGAATGATTTTCAAATTTCTTTCACTGGACTGAAAGTTATTAATCCAGATGGAAGTCGATTTCACGCCATTGGTGTTTTACCAGATATTATTGTTAATGAAACATCCGAAGATTTAAAAATTGGAAAAGATGTTTATCTAGAAAAAGCAATGGAAGTTTTTGAAGGTGGAAAATAAAAACTTCCGCTTTCTTATTTCTCAGGTATGATTTACTGTAAGAGTTAAGACTTCATTTGATAGTTGAGCAATTTTTGGTGGTTAATTTTCGGTTGTGGTTCCCATTGCGATAGTGTTTGCCATTGTGCGTATATGACTGGTATGGTGATTTTCATTTGTATATTTTATCAAAGGTCAGAATGATTTTTTGCCTACAAACCGTATTACAGAGCCACTTCCGCTATGATACAATCCTTCTTCGATTTGGATTTGTGTATCTTCAAGTATTTCTATTTCATATTGCTGAAAATCTTCAAGTAATTCCTCTTTTGAAAACAACATATCAATATCTTTTGGTCCGCCGATTTTTGGATTTGATTGAACCAATTTGTGATGATTTTTACTGAATGCTTCAAAAATGATAGTTCCGCCCGGCTTCAGCCATTCGCTTAATTTTTTGTGTAGGAGAGATTTTTTATCGGCGGAAAAATGAGCGTAAATCAATGCGATTGCGTCGAAAGATGATTTGGGGAAATCCAGATTTTCGAGGTCTTCTACGATATAATTAATGCTTACTTGTCTTTCTTCAGCCAATTCCAAGGCTTTATTTTTTGCTTCAATGCTCAGATCAAGCGAAGTAACATCCCATCCTAATTCAGCAGCATAGACGCCATTTCTTGCTTCGCCATCGGCAGGCAAAAGAATGGAAGCTGGTTTTAGCTTTTGAATTTGTTCTTTAAAAAAATCATTCGGATTTTTGCCATAGGCATATTCAGGATTTTTATATCGGGTATCCCAAAATTTTTTGTAATCTTCATCAAACGAATTATTATTCATAAGTCCTAATTTATAGTGTTATTACTTTCTTATTTATATTGCAAAATTACAGCAGTAATGAAAGTGCTATGTAGGACAAAAATGAAGTTAAACAGGACTTATTTAAAATTCTTCCTGAATGTTTTCTGGGAATGTTCTTGGTATTTTTAAGAAGCGAATAGCTTTACCGCCAACAGTTCTGGGGCTTTATCCCAAACCATTAACGGTGCTAAGTGCTTTTATTCGTCTTTATTTTGTTCGGTCAAGTCTATCATATTCTGATTAAATGAAGACAATTTGTTACCTAAAACTGAAAAGAAATCTATGTCGGCATTTTCAACCGCTGTCAATGCTTTTTGCAGAACTTCCGCACCTTCATTTGTCATTTTAATTACTTTGGCTCTTGTATCGGTTTGGTGCTCTTGTCTGCTGATAAATTTCTTGTCTTGCAAAGTTCGCAATACTTTTGACACCATCATCCGATCGGAATTACTCTGATTGGCAATGTCGATCTGTGTAACAACCTTATTCGTTTTTGAAAGCCAGCCTAATGCAGCTAACAAAACAAACTGTGTTTGTGTAAGATTTAAAGGATCTAAAACTTTTTTTAGTTTACGTTGCCACAACATAGTTAATTGTCCAAGTAAATAACCGGGACTGTCGTTTGGTCTTTTAAACTTAAATTCAATGTCCTTCATTTTCAGCGTGTGGTTGTAAAAAAGTCAGAGTATAACCGTCCGGGTCTTTTACTATCAGCGTTTTTCCAAATGGTGTGGTGTTAATTGTGCCTAAAATGGCAATTTTTTTAGCGGTCAGGTCTGTCAGCAAATCTTCAATTGTACCGTCAATAGCAAACCAAAGTTGAACACCAATACCCAATTCTTTGTCGTCTATATTGCTAATAGGCGTTCTTATTGCAAAACTTGCTTCGCCTTTGTTGTATTTGAAAACGCAGGCGTAAGGGTTTGACATTTCGGATACTTCAAATCCTAATTTATTGGTGTAGAAGTCTTTTGAAACTTCCAAATCTCTTACTTGTAGAGATGCAAATTCTAATCGTCTCATTGTTTGAAAATTTTGTTGCTGCAAATATAGTATATTCGACAACAATTTGAAAACAATTTTTAATTTTTCTTGTTTTTAGGCTATTGAATAGAATTTATTTAAAGTTTTGCCTGAATATTTCCGGGGAATTCCCCGTATGTTTTTTGAAGAACCGGATAAAGTAAGATACGTCTTCGTGACCCAAATCGTAAGCAATCTGATTGACTTGATTGGATGTGGCAAGGAGCTGTCTTTTGGCTTCGAGAAGGATCTGTTCATTAATGAGCTGGGAACCCGTTTTTCCTACTGTTTCTTTTGTGATGGCATTTAACTGATAAGTTGTAATATGCAGCATATCTGCATATTGTGTGACTTGTTTAATGTTGGTAATATTCTTTCTTAGCAACTCTAAAAGTTCTTCAAGCCGTTCCTGAGTATACGAATTTTGATTTTTTGACAGGCTTTCAGTAGTTTTGCTTTGTCTTACTAGTTCTATGAAGAAAATTTCCAGATTAGCTTTAATTATATCCTTGTATCGATCCTGCTTTTCGGTGTATTCCCGAAAAATGTAATCCAGAATGGAAATTAATTTTTTTGTTCTTTCGGCATTAAGCAGACAATAATTTTTAGTACTTACCTTTCGGAATACCTGAATAGAGGATTGTTCACGAGGTAAATAAAAATCGGCATTAAACTGAAGCAAATAACCAGTGCTTCCGTTTTTCAACGTCAATTGATGTACTTGTCCTGGTTGCATAAAGAAGACTGAATAATCATTAACAGGATAGGAAATAAAATCTATCGTATGCGTTCCTATTCCTTTTTCCAATACCAACATAAAAAAGAAATTGTGCCTATGCAATTCCTGAACCATGTCTTTCCCCGAAAGCAAAGCACCAATGTCCTTAATAGTAAAACTATCTGAAAAATCAGGCTCTTCAATTTGTCTTACAGGGATTTTGTTCATTTTGAAGCAAATATTGATATAGGGTTTTAAAAATTATCAGTTCAAAGATACTGATAAAGTTCAATTTTGAAGCAACCTTTAACCCTATGAACCATTTTTGTTTCTATCTAAATATTATTTTAAAAGATTTGCTACTTTATTTGTCAAAAACCAATGATAGATGACTGGTATCATTCCACCAAGTGCGGCAATTTGTCCAACTGTATTCGGGACGAAAGACATAACCAATGCGTTATATTTCTAAACCTGCGCAAATTAACTACAGCTTAATTCTAAAACCTGCGCAAAAGAGATACAGGATGTATTTCTAAACCTGCTCAAAATAGCTACAACTTAATTCTAGGATCTGCGCAAAACAGATATAGGTTGTATTACTAAACCTGCTCAAAGTAAATACAGCTCATTTCTAAAAACCTGCTCAAAAGAGATGCAGGTTGTATTTATAAACTTGCTCAAAATAGCTACAACTTAATTCTAGGACCTGCGCAAACCAGATATTGGTTGTATTACTAAACCTGCTCAAAAGAGATACAGGTTAAAAACTTTTTTTGTTTCTGGAGCATTTAATTAGAAAATTATTTATAATCAATAAGTTACATTTTTTTTTGAGAACTCTGAAAAGAATGAGCGTTTTGAAGTGCAAGATGTGTCTTTGTATATACAAACTTTTTCAAGTTTTACATCCAAAGACTCTCTTGCTTTTTTTCAAAAAGGGGAAAAAACTGCGGAACTTGTTTTTTTTGCTTTACTTGAAATCAGGTTTAAAATTCCAAAATAATCTAATTAATTCTTTTTTTTATCTCTAAAGATTTCAGAATCATCCATATTCGTATTATTTAGTCTAAGTCCCTTTAATACTATTGTTTTCGTGATTCTTATACCCCAATTTTGCAGAAGAAATTTTAATTGAAAAAACAAAAATGAAATAATTATGATAGTAAACCTAATCACACAAGAAGACCTTAAGGAATTCAAAACTGAGTTGCTGGAAGATATTAAGAATTTATTCAATATAAAGGTTTCTGAGCAGAAATTATGGCTACGTTCATCAGAGGTCAAAGAACTTTTGAAAATCTCTTCTGGAACATTGCAAAACCTTCGTATAAAAGGAACATTATCTTATACCCGTGTCGGCGGAACACTATATTACAATTACAAAGACATTGAAGAAATGTTGAAGAATAAATAATGTTTCAAAAAGCCGAAACCAAATTATGAATTAAATCAAGCACCTCACAGCTTTCTATGAAAAGGTAGCTCAGGATAATACACTTAATCCATCACATATCAGTCTCTATTTAGCATTATTCCAGTTCTGGAACTTCAGCCGTTTCCGAAATCCGGTCAGTATTTCACGTGATGAAGTGATGCGCATTAGCAAAATTCGTTCAAAAGCCACTTATCACAAATGCCTGAAGAATCTACATTCTTCGGGCTATATTGATTATCAGCCATCTTATAATCCGTTTCAGGGAAGTCAAGTGATTATGCTGGATTTTGCTGGGGAGTTGAAGGTTGTTTGTAAGAAAAGAGAGATAAGTATATAATACGGTATTGTTTCAACCTTCCATATTGTGTCAGAGTTTATGCAGTCTTGTTATGAAATTTTAGAAAAATATTCCAATGGGAACCTTAGTCACGATATCAGAACCCCAAAAGCCTATTGTTTTGATGATCTTGGTACAGAAACCACTTCCAAATACTTCGGCAACGACTGCAACGTGATGGCAGAAATCCTTCTTAGAAGATATGACCTTTTTGTAGAAAAAGGAATCGTCACCCCACCTTACAACCAATCTCTCTCCTACCGAAATAGAATCCCAATACTGTAACCGCCTCCGTTCTAGAATGAGAGAAATGTTTAATTTGTTTGGATATGAAGAAAACTCAGAAGATAAACGAAAATGAACGGAGCTTCTTCTGAGTTGCAATGGAGTTTCATTGGCTAATGAAATATCGTTTTTTGTCCCAAAAATTGATAAAATTTGGGACATAATAAACCTGAATACGGTTAATAAGCTAATGAGGTTTATTATTGAATTTTAAGTTTATTAAGAAAATATTATTTTTATCAAATAATAGAATAGTGTCCCAAATTTTTACTAAATTTGGGACAAATTATAAGTGTTTTTAATAATGCAATCTATTCATAGCCAGCTAGAAGATAAGATATTAAGTTTGAAGAAAGGAGCAATAGTTTTTGTTTCAGATTTTGCGGAATTTGGTACTTCCGAAAACGTGAAAAAGGTATTGCTACGTTTAGAAAAAAAACAACTTCTAGTAAGATTAGCACACGGCATATACCTCTATCCCAAAATTGATAAAGAATTAGGAATATTATATCCATCTACAGAAAGTATAGCCGAAGCAATTGCGAAAAGAGATAAAATACGGATTATTCCTACAAGCATTTATGCTTTACAGCAATTGGGAATATCTACTCAAATCCCTATGAATGTAATTTATCTTACAGACGGAGCTCCCCGCAAAATCAAAGTGGGGAAAAGAATAATTACGTTTAAGAAAACAGCTCCTAAGAATTTGGCAATAAAAAATAAAGTTCTGTCCAATATTGTACAGGGTTTGAAGGAATTAGGAAAAGAGAATATTACAGATAAAATCAGACAAAAAATAAACCAGGCGTTGCAGAAAGTTCCGGTGGAAATTTTAAAAGAAGAAATTTTAAATGCCCCGGTTTGGGTGCGAAATGAAGTGTTATCCCTAAATAATTAAAGCAAATGAATGAGTGGTTAAAACTATCGAAAAAGAGGAGGATAGAAATTTTAGAACAGGTTAATAACCGTTTAGGTCTTCCAGTTCAAGCTATAGAAAAAGATTGGTGGGTAACAATGGTGCTTAAAGCGGTTTTCTCATCAAGATTTTCAGAACATTTCGTATTCAAAGGCGGAACATCTTTGAGTAAAGCATATCATTTAATTGACAGGTTTTCCGAAGATATTGATTTAGCGATTGACCGGAAATTCTTAGGATTTGATGGCGATTTATCCGCGACACAAATCAAGAAGCTGAGAAAAGCATCAGGGACATTTATCATAACAGATTTTTTTAATGAATTAAAAATTCAACTAAAAAAACTTGGAATCCTGGATGAGGAATATGAGTTGGTCACAAATAATGAAATTGACGATACCAGTGATCCACACACCATAGAATTACAATATCAATCTATTGTAGAGCAAGGGGATTATTTGCCACAGAGAGTTTTGATAGAAATTGGCTCTCGCTCCTTAATGGAACCTTCAGAATCCAGGTCAATTGAATCTATTATTGGAAGTGTATTCCCTGAACAGAAGTTCGCAATAAAACCATTTGATGTTTCAGTAGTCATTCCAACAAGAACATTTTTGGAAAAAATATTTCTTCTGCACGAAGAGTTTTTGAAGCCAAAAGATAAGATTCGCCATTTGAGAATGACCAGGCATTTATATGATTTGGAAAGATTGATGGATCACTCCTATGGTAAAGAAGCTTTAAAAAACAAGGAATTGTTTGAAACCATTGTAGAGCATCGAAAGAAATATACACCACTAAGAGGAATCTCTTATGATTTACATACACCTGAAACATTGAATATTATTCCGCCGTATGAAGTTATTTCACTTTGGGAGCAAGATTACAAAACAATGCAGGAAAATATGTTTTACGGAGAATCTTTGGATTTTGAAGAGTTAATGAAGAGAATAAAAGAATTGAATAAAAAACTAAAAACTGTGGATTACGGAAACCCGTAATGTAGTATGGCTAATATTAGATAAATTGCAACAGAATTTAAAGGAAGTTAGGTGATTATGCTGGATTTTGCTGGGGAGTTGAAGGTTGTTAAACATCGAAAAAATAAATAATCTTTATTATTTTTCCAAAATTAATTTAATATTTATAGTAATTTATGTAACATACACATTTATTATTTTTTATCTTTGGGAATTAACATTAAGGATAAGATGTCAGAAGAACAGAAACGCCAGCTACAACAGCAACTTTGGAATATTGCGAATACTTTAAGAGGTAAGATGGATGCGGATGAATTTCGTGATTATATTTTAGGATTTATATTTTATAAATATCTTTCAGAGAAAATTCACTTTACAGCAAACAAGATTTTATTAGATTCGGGAGAAGATATTGATTATAATGATGTTGATGAAAATACTGAGGCTGGAAAAGAAATTGTTGAAGCTATTTATGAAGAAGTGGTTGAAGATTTAGGATATTTCTTGAAACCTTCTGAACTTTTTAGTAATATTGCTAAAAAAGGACATCAAAAACAGGAAGGAAAATCGAATTTTATCTTAGCTGAACTTTCCAAAATTCTTACTAATATTGAACAGTCAACATTAGGGACAAACAGTGAGGATGATTTTGAACATCTTTTCGAAGACCTTGATTTAACTTCTTCAAAATTAGGAAAAACAGAAGACGAGAAAAACACATTAATATCCAAAGTTCTGTATCATTTAGATGATATTGATTTCAATTTATCTGATACTAATGCTGATGTTTTGGGAGATGCTTATGAATATCTCATTGCTCAGTTTGCGAGTGGTGCTGGTAAAAAAGCAGGTGAATTCTACACCCCTCAACAAGTTTCTACGATTTTAGCAAGAATTGTGACCAGTAGAAAATTACAATTAAAATCGGTATATGATCCAACCTGCGGAAGTGGTTCTTTACTCTTACGTGTAGCGCGTGAAGCGAAAGTAAGCGATTTCTATGGTCAGGAAATGAACCGTACTACTTACAACTTGGCAAGGATGAATATGATTCTTCATGGTGTCAATTACAGTAATTTTGACATCCGTCAGGAAGATACTCTTGAAAAACCTCAACATCTTGACAAAACGTTCGATGCTATTGTAGCAAATCCGCCTTTTTCTGCAAAATGGAGTGCGAATGAACTGCATCTTTTGGATGAAAGATTTTCACAATATGGAAAATTAGCTCCTTCTTCAAAAGCAGATTTTGCTTTTATCCAGCATATGATTCATCATTTGGATGAAAACGGAACTATGGCTGTCGTAATGCCTCACGGTGTTCTGTTTCGTGGCGCAGCCGAATTGGTTATTAGAAAATATCTGATTAAAGAGAAAAATTATTTAGATGCTGTAATTGGTTTGCCTGCCAATATTTTCTTTGGAACAAGTATTCCTACCTGTATTTTGGTGTTTAAAAAATGTCGTGAAGCAGATGAAGATATTTTGTTTGTCGATGCCAGCAAAGAGTTTGAAAAACAGAAAAACCAAAATGTTTTGCTTAATGCTCATATCAATAAAATTGTTGATACTTACCAAAACCGTACGGTAATTGAAAAGTTCAGTCATAAAGCGACTTTACAGGAAGTAGCAGATAATGATTACAACTTGAATATTCCCCGCTATGTTGACACATTTGAGGAGGAAGAGGAAATTGATATTCAGGCGGTAATGGCAGAAATTAAGGAACTTGAAGCAAAACGTTCTCAACTGGATCTTGAAATTGAAGTTTATTTGAAAGAATTGGGATTAGTAAGCTAATTTTTTGGCTTAGTAGAATCCTCAAGGCTTAGAATTTTAACAAATAAATAATCAAGATGAAAGAAGAAAATAAAAGTGTAAAGAATTTTCCTAATTCAGGTGACTTAGGGATTCCAAAGCTCAGATTTACTGAATTTGGGATTGAAAAATGGGAAACTATAAGATTGGGAGAAATTGCAACTTTCACTAAGGGCAAAGGCATTTCAAAAAGTGATATAGATGAAAATGGTGAAACTGAATGCATTAGATATGGAGAGTTATATACTTTTTATGAAGAAGTTATTTCTGAAATAAAATCAAAAACAAATACAGATATTTCTTCTCTTGTTTTAAGTGAAGCTAATGATGTTATAATTCCTGCTTCTGGTGAAACTCAAATTGATATTGCAACCGCATCTTGTGTTCTCAAATCTGGAGTTGCTTTAGGTGGAGATTTGAATGTAATAAAAACCAAAAATAATGGTGTTTTTCTTTCATATTATTTGAACAGTAAAAAGAAATTAGAAATTGCAAAACTCTCTCAAGGAATTTCTGTTGTACACTTGTATTCAAGTCAATTAGCATTATTAAATTTGAAACTTCCTCAATTGGAAGAACAAAACAAATTAGCAAACTTTTTATCTCTTTTAAATTCTCGTATTCAAACCCAAAAGAAAATAATTGAGAAGTTAGAAACCTTAATGATTGACAGTCGTGAGAATTTATTTTCACAGAAAATCAGGTTCAAGGATGATGATTTTTCAAATTGGGAACAGAAAAAACTTGGTGATATATTGATTGAATCAAATGAAAAATCAACAAAAAATAACCAATACAGAGTTATTTCATCTACTGCAAAAGGATTATTTTATCAAGATGAATATTTTACTCGAGATATTGCTAGTCAAGACAATACAGGATATAAAGTTTTAAAAAAAGAACAATTGGTATTTAGTCCTCAAAACTTATGGCTGGGAAATATAAATGTAAATACTAGTTTTGAAATAGGTTTAGTATCTCCATCATACAAAATTTTTGATTTCAATACAAGTCTAACCTCCTACAGTTTTTGTAATTTTTTCCTAAAGACTTCAATAATGTTGTTTGAATATGCTCAATCTTCTATACAAGGTGCAAGTGTAGTTCGGCGAAATTTAGATTTAAATATGTTTTTTAATATTAAAATCTTATTACCATCAATAAATGAACAAACTAAAATTGCCAATTTTCTTTCATCCATTCAAGAAAAAATAGAAACAGAAAAACAAATTTTAGAAAAATTAGAACTTCAAAAGAAATTTCTTTTGTCTAATTTATTTATTTAAGGAAGCAAAGCCTGTCAAGGCTCTTCTGGAAAACCAAAGTTCTTTACACAAAAAGATTTTGTAATAAGTATTTTTTCTGATTTTCGTATTGAGTTAATAACTCGTTTTCTAAATTGATTTTTTCATCAAGAGATAGCAAAAATTTATAAATCTTCTCTTGCTCTTCTTCATCCATCGGCAATAAAATACTTGCTCCATTCAAAAATGTTTCATTATTGATATTCATTGTATTTTTTGCTCCTTTCTGAACCAATGGATTTAAATAATTAAAAGAATTTACAGATAAGTTAAAATATTCGTGAAGTAGATATCCTAATGCATAAGTTTTAGTTGTAAAAACACAATATAATGGAGAAACCACACCTATTCTTCCTGTTCGATTTTGCTTAATAATTCCAAAAGGAAAATCAGAAGTAGGACTTTTAGTATAAACTAAATCACCTGGATAAACTAATTTGTAATGTAAAATCTCTTTTGCTGAAAAGGAACGTCCCAAATGTTCAATCTGATTAATAACTCCTTTATGTTTTGCTACAGAAAATACTTCATTATATTTATTATTGGGATTTTTATGCAAGTGTTCTTCTGATATTTCAGCTAATTTTTTTCGGTCCCAATTCTGTGTTTTATTATCAGTTTTAAACTTAATTTTATTTTCAAATAGCTTTTTAATTATCGAAATCTTTTGTAATGATAAACCCTCAATTATTTTCCTTTGGGTTTGAATACTAGAATTTAAAAGAGATAAAAAGTTTGCTAATTTATTTTGTTCTTCAAATTTAGGAAGTGTTCAAATTTAATAATGTCTTAAATTGACTTAAATACAAGTGCTACATACATGAAATTCAGCTAGAGATGGAGATTTTGCAATTTCTAATTTCTTGTTTACTGTTCAAATAATATAAATTGAAAAACACTATAAATTTTGGTTTTTATTATATTGAAATCTCCACCTAAAGCAACTTTCAGATTTAGAACACAAGATGCTGGTTGCAATGTCTGAATTTGGGTTTCACCAGAAGCAGGGAATTATAATATCATTACCTTCACTTAAAACAATAGAAGAAATATCTGTATTTGTTTTTATTAATGATTTCAGAAATAACTTCTTATAAAAAGTAGTATAATTCTCCATATCTAATACAAGTAGTTTATCTTTTGATCTTCATTTTTTTTATATTTTTACCCTGTAGAAAATGTAAAAAGATTTTCAAAATAGTTCTTATATTTGATTTTTCATCTCCTTCAGAACCCCGGAATCGTAAATTAGGAAATAAAATTGGTCTTTTCTGACTAAATAAGATTGAGAAGAAAATTGTTCCTTAATCCTTTTTAGAGGAGATAATTTCTAATCATCACTAACTTTAGGGTCTTAAATAATTAATATTAAAATCAAAAAATCATGACAAGAAAGAAAACATTAGCAGAGATTGCTGAATTATGGAAGAATGACAAAAAGCTGTATGTGAAAAAATCAACTTTTTCGGCTTATGTGCTGTTGCTGGAAAATCATTTATTGCCTGTATTTAAAGATTATTTTGAGGTTGAGGATGAAGATGTACAAAAGTTTGTGTTTCAAAAACTAGATCAAGGACTAAGTCAGAAAAGCATCAAAGACATTCTCATTGTTTTGAAGATGGTATTAAAGTTCGGAGCAAAAAATAAATGGATTGAATTTATTAATTTTGATGTGCAATATCCTACGGTTAGAGAAACACATAGTATTGAAGTGTTGAGTAGAACGCACCAGAAAAAAGTAATGAGTTATATTCAAGAGCATTTTACCTTTAGAAATCTGGGTGTTTATATCTGTCTTTGTTCTGGAATGCGGATTGGTGAGATTTGTGCTTTGACTTGGGAAGATATTGATACAGATAACGGTATTATCAATATTCGAAAAACCATCCAAAGAATTTACGTGATTGAAGATGGAGAACGCAAAACAGAATTATTGATTGATACTCCAAAAACCAAAAACTCTATTCGAGAAATTCCAATCAGCAGAGATTTACTTAGAATGCTGAAACCTTTTAAGAAAATTGTAAATCCTGATTTCTATATTTTGACCAACGATTCTAAACCAACAGAACCTAGAACATACCGAAGTTATTATAAGAATCTCATGCGTTTTCTGGAAATTCCAGACATTAAATTTCACGGACTAAGACACAGTTTTGCAACAAGATGTATAGAGAGTAAATGTGATTATAAAACAGTGAGTGTTTTGCTAGGCCATTCTAATATCAGTACAACTCTGAATTTGTATGTGCATCCGAATCTTGAGCAGAAGAAAAAAGCAATAGACCAGATGTTTAAAGCGCTAAAATAGTTGTAGTTATAACTGATTATTTCATATATTTGAAAAAACTATTACTCACTTAGTCAAAGCATTAAGCTTTGACTAAGTTTTTAACAAAAACTTAAAACCAAATGTCAAGTCAGCCAGAATATATTTTAGAGCAAAAATTAATAGAACAACTTCTGCAATTAGGACATAAAAAAGTATCTATCAGAAATGAATCTGATTTAATTCAAAATCTGAAATCACAACTCGAAATTCACAATAAAAAGACATTTTCAGATACTGAGTTTGAAAAAATCCTCAATCATCTTTCCAAAGGAAATGTTTTTGAAAAAGCAAAAACATTGCGTGACCGTTTTCATTTTGTAAAGGATGATGGGAGTTCGGAATGGATTGAATTCATCAGTCAAGATCATTGGTGTCAGAATCAGTTTCAGGTAACTCATCAAATCTCACAGGAAGGGAATTATAAAAATAGGTATGATGTAACTATTCTTATCAACGGATTACCTTTAGTACAAATTGAACTGAAACGTCGTGGTCTGGAAATGAAAGAGGCTTTCAATCAAATCAACCGCTACCATCATCAGTCTTTCAATTCCGGAAGTGGATTGTTTAATTATGTTCAGTTGTTTATCATCAGTAACGGAGTAAATACAAAATATTATTCCAACAACGCAAAGCAGACATTTAAGCAGACTTTCTTTTGGTCTGATGAACACAATAATAACATAACTCAACTAGACCATTTTGCTCCTGCATTTTTAGAGCCTTGTCACATTGCTAAAATGATTACCAAGTATATCGTTTTGAATGAAACGAATAAGATACTGATGGTTTTAAGACCTTATCAATATTATGCTGTTGAAAAAATTGTTGACAGGGTAAGAAATACGGATAAGAATGGTTTTATCTGGCATACTACAGGTTCAGGGAAAACATTGACTTCCTTTAAAGCCAGCCAGATTCTGAAAGAAATACCTAAAGTAGAGAAAGTTGTTTTTGTGGTTGATAGAAAAGATTTGGATTATCAAACACAAAAAGAATTTGATGCTTTTGAAAAAGGAAGTGTGGATGCCACAGAGAATACAGCACATTTGGTTAAGCAACTTTCAGACAATACAAAATTGATTGTAACTACTTTACAGAAGTTAAATACTGCAATTACAAAAGAAAAGCACGGTAATAAAATTGACAAACTGAAAGATAAGAAAGTAGTTTTCATTTTCGATGAATGTCACAGAAGTCAGTTCGGAGATACGCATCAGAATATCAAAAAATACTTTAAGAACGCCCAAATGATTGGCTTTACAGGAACTCCGATTTCTGAAGTTAATTCAATTGGGAAAATAGACGGAGCTCCGGCAACCACTAATAGACTATTTGAAGATTGTCTACACAAATATGTGATTACAGATGCGATTCGTGATGATAATGTTTTGAAGTTTTCTGTAGAATATGTGGGGCGATACAAAGAAAAAGAAGGAAGCAATACTTACATTGATACAGATGTTGAAGCAATCGACACACAAGAACTTCTTGAAAGCCCTAAACGTCTTGAAAAAATTACAGATTATCTTATCGCTGAATATGGTAGAAAAACACATAACAGTACTTTCAATGCAATGTTTTGTGTAAGTAGTATTGATGTTTTACAGAAATATTATGACCTTTTCCAAAAGAAAAAAGAAGAGGGTAAACATCAATTGAAAATTGCGACTATTTTCAGCTATGGAACTAACGAAGAATCTATTGATTCCAATGGAATTTACATAGAACCTGAGTTAGGAATGGTAGCAGAACCTCAAGCGCAGTATGGAGATTTTCATAGCAGAAATGTATTAGAAAGATATATTGGTCATTACAATGAAATGTTTGGAACTAACTTTACGACCAAAGACAGTCAGAGTTTTTATAATTATTACAATGATATTGCTAAAAGAGTTCGCAATAAAGAAGTTGATTTAATTATTGTAGTCAATATGTTTTTGACTGGATTTGACAGTCCACAATTGAACACTTTATTTGTTGATAAAAATCTGAAATATCATGGATTGATTCAGGCATTTTCTCGTACCAACAGATTGTTAGGCGAAAAGAAATCGCAAGGCAATATTGTTTGTTTTAGAAATCTAAAATCTGCAACCGACGAGGCTGTGACTTTGTTTTCTAATAAAGAAGCCATTCAGGAAATTATCATTTATCCAATTGAAGATTATATTGAGCTTTTCAATGCTGCTTTAGATACATTAAAGATTGTTGCTCCGGAAATTGACAGTGTCAACAGTTATCAAACCGAACAGAAAAAGTTTGAATTCATCACTGCTTTTCGTGAAGTAATGCGTGTTCTGAATGTTTTAAAATCATTTGCAGATTTTGATTTCAATAAATTGGAAATGACCGAATATGAATTTGATGGGTATAAAAGCAAGTATTTAGATATTTGGAAAGAAACAAGACCGCAGGGAGGCGAAGGAAAAGCCAGCATTTTGGATGACGTTGATTTTGAACTTGAGTTAATTCATCGCGATGAAATTAATGTAAGTTATATTCTATCTCTTTTAGCAAACCTTACTGATTCAAATCTAAAAGGAGATAAATTAGAAAAAAAGAAAAAAGAAATCAGAGATATTCTTTCTGGCGATGCCAAGCTTCGAAGCAAAAAAGAACTGATAGAAAAATTCATAGAAGAAAACCTACCTCATATTTCTGACGGAGACAATGTCAATGAAGAATTTGAAAAATACTGGGATAAAGAAAAAAACTCTGCTTTTGAAAAAATAGCCACAGAAGAATCTTTGAATAAAGACAGATTCAGAGATGCTATTGATGATTTTCTTTTCACTTCCAAAACTCCAAAAATAAGTGACACGTTAAAGTTACTTGAAATAAAGCCAAAGCTTACTGAAAGAAATAATATCGGAAGAAGAATTATTCAGAAAGTGCAGGATTTTGTGGATGTGTTTATTGATGGGGTGGCGAGTTAAGATTTAAAATAAATTAATTCAATTAAAATAAAGCCTAATCCTTGTCAAGGCTACATTATTAAAGCAAATGATAGATTACAATATCTTAATAGATCGCTTTTTAAATATAACTGACGTCATCGGCAATCCCAATGAAGGTTACAAGTATGATGCAATTAACCATTTCCAATCCAATTGGATTCTAGAGAGTTCTGATTTTCATACAATGTTTAGAACTGCTTTTGCCAAACGAGAAAATCTTTTTTATCAGAACTCTTGGGGTTTCATTGATAAATGTGCAGAGCATTTTCCAGAGATTACAAGAATGATGTTTCGTGATTTGTATGATGAGAATATAGATCTTGAGGTTCGAATCAGTAATTTTCAAAGTAAAGCAGATGAACTGTTAGACCAACTGAAAAGTCAACTGAACCGAGAGAATTTAAATGCCCAGCAAGATGAGCGAACAGTAAGTGTTTATCTGGGCTTCCGATATCCGGAAAAGTATATCTTCTATATGTTCAGTTTTTATGGCAGATTGGCAAAGGAGTTTAATTTAGTTGGAGATTTTCGAGAGAAAAAAAACTATCTAAAGTTATTAAGTCTGTTACCAGATTTCAAGAAAGTTGTAAAAGAAAGAAAAGATTTTGTAGAACACTATCGCAGTTTCTATGCAACACCTAACTGGGATGATACCAATCTGATGATTCAGAATATTCTTTATGTAGGCTATCGATTGGATTTGGATGGTATATATGATGGAAGCTTACTGCATTTTTCAAAAAATGAGCTATTGAAATATTATCAAATTTTGGATAAACTCATTGAAAGATTTAATCTTCAGAAAAAGGATTATCGTGTTGTATTTAACGAGTCTGAAAAGCAACTCAATTTTACGGTTGGGCAAAAGTATGTATGGTGTCTGAAATCTAAAAATAAACTCAACAGGTATAGAGCAATAGCAAACGAAAAATTTGGACAGAGCATAGAGATTTTCAATTCAGAAGCTAATAAGTTTCTTAATGATTCCGATGATTTTAATCTGATCGATAAGAATTTTGATTTGATAGCTTCGGCTATTGGTAATGAACTGGAGAAGACAAATAAATCTGGTTATTATAAATTCAATAGCGAGTTTTTTGAAAGAATGGCTTTTGATAAAGAATTTAGAACACTCATCTTAGAAAAAGTAGTTAATGATTCAAAAAGTGAAGCTATGAATTATTGGGTTTTCCAATGTAATCCTAAGAATTACTTTCTTTCAACAGCTTTGAGAGATAATGCAGTTAACTCTTGGAAGGTTAATAGTCATCGTGAAAATATCAAAATAGGCGATAAAGCTATAATTTGGTTAACAGGACAATATGCAGGTGTTTATGCTTTGGCAACAATTGTGTCGCTTCCAAGTTTGGATATTGAAGATGACCTCCAATACTACAAAGTCCAACCTAATAAAGATGAATATAGAGTTTCTATTGAAATAGATTTTAATTGTTACAATCGTCCAATCCTAAAAATAAAATTAGAAAAATATTCCTGGTTTTCTAATATGAATGTTGGACTTCAAGGAACTAATTTTAAATCTTCAGAAGAAGAATATTACAATCTATTGAGTTTAATTAATAATACAAATGAAATTAAGAAATTATCTAGTATGAAATTGCCTCTCAACCAAATCCTCTACGGTCCTCCCGGAACAGGGAAAACCTACAATACCATCAACAAAGCCATCAGTATAACCAATCCTTCTTTTGATTTAAACCAAAACAGAGATATTTTAAACCAAGAATATGCTCGTTTGGTAGAAGCGGGGCAAATTGTTTTCACAACTTTTCATCAAAGCATGTCTTATGAGGATTTTATTGAAGGGATAAAACCCATTATGAATGAAGGTGAAGGTGATTTGACTTATGAAATCCAAAACGGAATCTTTAAAGAGATTTGTAAATCAGCTGTAGAAATAAGCAAAAATAGCATTATTGATAATTTTGATGAGAGTTGGGAGAAACTTATTGAATCGGTTAAAGCGCATATTGCTGATGAAAAATTATTAAAAATAGGTTCTTGGGAATATGGTTTATCTACTAAAGAGTCATTAAAATATTCATCTTTAAATTCGCCGTCTCAATATACTTTTACTATTACAAAACAAAATATTAAGGATGCTTATCAAGATAAGCAAGCCAGACCATCAGGTGCATTTCAAAAGGATATGCTTGATATTGTTCAGTATATGAAATCGCATTTTAAATTATCTGAATATCAGAAAGATGATGCAAATACTGGAAATAATGAACAAATTAAAAATTATGTTCTCATCATCGACGAAATAAACCGAGGAAATGTTTCCCAAATTTTTGGAGAACTTATTACTCTGATAGAAGAAGGCAAACGTCTTGGCAATGAGGAAGAATTAAAAGTGACACTGCCTTACAGTAAAAAAGAATTTGGTGTTCCATCAAATCTCTATATCATCGGAACGATGAATACTGCGGACAGAAGTGTGGAAGCTCTTGATACAGCCTTAAGAAGACGTTTTAGTTTTATAGAAATGATGCCAGATATAGGAGTGGTTGAAAAAACGGATTTTTTAGATTTTCCAAGAGTTCAAATTATGCAGAAGATTAATGAAAGGGTAGAGTTGCTGTTGGATAAAAATTATACTTTGGGGCATTCTTATTTTATCAAAGATAATTTTCGAGCTTCTTTTAAAAACGAGATTATTCCTTTGTTACAGGAATATTTTTACAATGATTTTGGAAAAATGGGATTGATTTTAGGAAGAGGTTTTGTAAGAGAAAAAGAAATTTCTAAGTTCTCTCATAAGAGTGTATTTGCAGATTTTGAGACGAGAAACGAAATTGAAATCATAAAATCCTATGAACTTATTCCTTTTGAAGAAGTTGAGTTTAATAATGCTTTAGAATTATTATTAGCTTAATAATGTTGAGACGAAATTCTATACAGGTTTTCGAGCATAGTTTTCTGGCTATTGGAGAAAGTGGTTTTGAGAAGCGGCATTTTGAAGCATTATCAAAACTCAATGCTCTGCACAATTACCAATATTTTGATTTAAAACACAATGGCGTGGTCTTCAAACAATTCGTAGGTGTGATTCAGGTGGATGGTTTAACGATAGAAATTCTACCTAAAGTAGATCGATATGAATTTGAAACTTCGGCAAACAAAACCAACTGGCAAAAGGTTTTGATAGAAATGTTGAAAGTAACCAAACGGCTGAAGATTCAGCAAATAGGTCATGCAAATGTTTCCAGACAATCCATTCATCTTTTGGATATTTATTTTGAATGGTTTTTGAGTGAGGTACAATTATTAATTCATCAAGGCTTAATAAAACAATATTATAAACAAACTGGCAATGTGAAAGCTTTGAAAGGGAAGCTTGAATTTGCTAGTCATATCAATAAAAATTTAGTTCATAAAGAAAGTTTTTGCACGACACATGAGGTGTATGACAAAGACCATTTGATACATCAGATTTTGGGTCAAGCATTGGATATTATTGAGCACCTTTCAAAAGGTAGTTATCTGTACAGCCGATGCAAAACGGTACAACTCGATTTTCCGGAAGTAAAAACTATTAATGCTAATGAAAATACTTTCAGTAAAATTTCCAAATCGAGAAAGACAGCATCTTACGAAACAGCTATATCTATTGCAAGACTAATTATACTAAACTATGCTCCTAATATATCAAGCGGTTCAGAAAAAATGTTAGCATTGCTTTTTGATATGAACAGTCTTTGGGAGGAATATGTTTTGATAAAATTAAAGCAAGCTGCACAGAAAAGAAATAATGGTATTGAAGTTTATGGGCAGGATTCGAAAGCGTTTTGGAACGGAGTTACGATTCGCCCTGATATTGTTTTGAAAAAGAATGGCGAGGTTGTTTTAATTATTGACACCAAATGGAAGAATATTGATCAGTCAAAACCCTCGACACACGATTTGAGACAGATGTACGTTTATAATGAGTATTGGACAGGTAAAAGGTCTCTTTTGTTGTATCCTTCGAATGAGAATAGTTTAGAGAGTTTTTATGGTTTTGAAAAAATTACAAAAAATGAACATCATCAATGTGGTTTGGGAAAAATTTCAGTATTAAATTCTTTTGGGCAATTAGATGATTTTATTGGGAGTAAAATTGTAGATATAATTAAGGATTAGAATTTACTGTACATAATTCCACATAATAAATAAAAAGTAATGACACAAAATAAAAACAGAAATCAAAGATAATTCGCTCCCAAGTACACCTTCTAAATTCTGTCAAGGTCAAGCCCTTCGGATTTTCAGAAATAGTTTTTACGTATAAAAATCTACGCAAAAACTTTTTCCAAAAAACCTTGTCAGAATGCCACGCTCATTTTCAAAAGGCTTTCTTTTTTTTCTTTTTTTTTCTTCGTTTTCTTTTAGAGAAATTTCAACTGAGAAATATAAGAAACAAAAGAGAAGGATTAAATTCTAGGTTTTAACTCTAAAAAATCTGTTCAAATTTTAGCCTTTTTACTTGCATATTTGAGCAGAAATTTTTAGTTTTACTAGGTAAAATTTAAATTAGGATTTTACCACTTTTTTGCAGGTGACCTATTTAGGTCCTTTCAGAAGATGCTACAGTAAAAAGCTTATCAATAAAGAGATGAAGGGAGGTTACAAAATCCCTCACTCTCCGCTGGTTGTAGAAACAAACAACATTAAAAGCCTTTAAATCTTAGTATTTAAAGGCTTTTAATGTTGTTTAGGGGTTTCAAAATATATCAAAATATTACAAATCGAAAGTGAGTACTTTGGTGAGTACAAAAAATATCGGTTGTCTACTCACCGAATATCAGGCAAACAGCCTGTTCATCGACTGAATATCTTGTAGGCTTTAAGATTCGCAAATACATTTAACAATCTTAAAAATCTAAAGTTATGGAAACTTACAATGTCCTTTTCTATGCCAAAAAAGTCAAAAACAATCCTAAAGCTTCTACAATCTATTTACGGATCACAGTTTCAGGTAAAAGAACTGAAATTTCTACAGGTCAGACCATTAATACCTCACAATGGGGTATAAAATCGGGAAAAGTAGCTGGCAATACTCCCAATGCTAAACAATTGAACGCATTATTGGAAGGAATCCGGTCTAAGATATTTGAATGTTATACAGCCCTTTTCAATACTGGCAAAGAGATTACCTGCGAAAGCTTACGAAACAAGTATCTAAAAATAGAGGAAAGAAAAGTTACCCTTATAGAAACGTTTAAAGACCATAATTCAAAGATGAAAGAGTTGATAGGAAAAGAATTTTCCAAGGGCACTTGGGAAAGATATGAAACCTCATTGAGGCATACTCAGTCATTTTTGAAATGGAAATTTAATCTTTCGGATATTAATGTCTGCGATGTTAACCCTGCATTTGTTGCCGATTATGAGTTTTATCTACGAACAGTTAGGAATTGTTCAAATAATTCTGCAGTAAAATACATCAAGAATTTTCAGAAGATAATCAATATCTGTCTGAATAATGAATGGATGAGTAAAAATCCTTTTATAGGATATAAGTCTAAAATAGAAAAAGTAGATGTCCGGTTTTTGACCCCTCAACAGTTAAAAGACATTCAATCAAAAAACTTTATTTCTGAGCGCTTAAGCATTGTGAGGGATATTTTTGTTTTCTGCTGCTATACAGGTTTAGCCTATGTGGATGTGAAAAATCTTACAAAACAAAAAATCAGTGTAGGTATTGACGGAGGATTATGGATAAAAACGAAAAGAGCGAAAACAAAAATTGAAGCTAGTATTCCCTTGTTATCTGAAGCACATGAAATCTTAACAAAATATGGGAATCATCAAAAATGCTTGAATGAGAATACAGTTCTACCGGTATTGAGCAATCAAAAGATGAACGAATATCTAAAAGAGATTGGGGCGTTATGTGAAATTGATTTTGATATTACTTTTCATACTGCCAGACATACATTCGCTACAACAATTACGCTTAATAATGGTGTTCCTTTAGAAACAGTCAGCAAGATGCTTGGACACACTAATATTAGAATGACCCAACATTATGCTAAAATACAGGACAAAAAAATAGGAGAAGACATCTCGGCTTTAAGAAATGTATTAATGGAAAACAATAAAGCAGGATAATAAAGAAATATCTTTCAAACTAAAAAAAATATTCTTCAAGCATTTGACATCAATACAGAATTAACCTATCATATCGCAAGACATACCTTTGCAATCATAATTACCTTGTCTAATGGAGTTCCGATCGAAAGTGTAAGTAAAATGTTGGGACATAAGAATATCAGAACTACACAACACTATGCAAAAATAATGGATAAGAAAGTAAGCGAGGATATGTTAGCTTTGAGAAATGTTCTGCAAAAGAAAGAGGGTTAAGGAAGTTAGGATAAAACTATACGTTTTAATAACTAGTTTTACTTATTGCATATGGTTATTATAAATAAATGTTCTCCCTCAATAACTTAAAAGTAAGTATTATTAAAATGCACAACGGGTTTTTGCTAATATTTTTATATCTTATTTGAGAAGCCTTATTTTTAACAATATTCTTAAAATAATTACATGAAAAATCTTTTTTTTAAAAGAAAAAAACGTTAATAAATTTAAGGTTTATCAATCTACTAAATAAAAAATCATCTAAATTACTGAAAAAATAGATTATGTATATTTTAATAAATAGAATTTATATGAAATAAAGTTAAGATTTTCAGTTGTTTATAACTTTTTTTTTTATTTTTGCTGAAGTCTAGAAACACAAATAGGATTGAATGAATACACTTACATTGTAATAGTTGCAATAGTTTTATATTGCCTTATAAACTGTAAATCTTCTATACAAAAAAGATTTACAGTTTTATTAGTTGTTATTGCCTCACTATTTTCTTCATATATTTATTCGCAACAAGTAACCATTAGTGGTTTAGAAAACATTCATGTCTCCGAAGGTGCAACTATTGTTACAGAACATCCCGACAATAAAATCACTGTAATTACTTCTTCATCTACAAAAACTTACTCACAAGAAGAAAAATTCTTAATCTCAAAAAATGATGTTAACCAAAACAAAAAAAAGGTTTACACGAAGAAAAATATTGCAAAAAAAGCCAAAAGCAATTCATTAAAGAAGTTTGAAAACATTAAAAATTCTGCCATTTTCATTAATACGAATTCAGAATCTAGCAGTTCTTTTGAAATAGCAAACATACTCCAAAAGCAATGCACCAACAGGTCTAACAATGGAAATGATTCTTTATTAAAACCAGAAAATAGCTGGAAAATAGTTTTAATCAATTACCAGACTAAAGATAACATTCTATATCTCTTTTATCATTCTAAAAAAGCAAATGATTCTTTATTTGCTCGCCCTCCACCTGTTTTTATTTAACCAAATAAAAATAGCACAAAAATTCTATAAACTATTAGTTAGCTTATAACTACAGCTAATTATTGAAACACAAATTTTAAATGACAACAAAAAACTATACTATCTATCTGAAAAAACAGATAATATTGCTTATTATGCTAATAAGCGGATTTGTTTTTTCTCAAACACCAGGTCTTATAATAAGAGATGGTGCCAATAATATTCCACCAGCTTCAAAGTCGGCAATCCTAGATCCTAACCAAGATGGATATACATCTGCAACAACTAGTGGTTTTACCACAACAGATTTAGGAACCGCCAGTGAAATAAACTACCACCCTATTTCTCTAATATATCAAGAACCTTTTGGAGATCTATCTAGAGGTCCAAGTGGAGGGTTTAGCGATTTAGTACCAGATGCAAATGGAAGGTCTTTTTATGCATTTTCAGACGGAACTAATATTTATTTCAGATTAAGACTTGGTAATATTGTTGCAGGAGCAAAAGGTTTTAGTGCATTAATAGATACTGATGGAAAATTTGGTCCAGAAGATCCTACTTATACACCATCTAATCCTGGTTACGAATACGAAATTAGTGTACAGACTGGTTTCAAAATTTCTATATATGATGTAAATAACGGCACTACATGTAATGAAATATGGACTCGTGATTTATCTACAAACCCGCAATTCGTTCAAACTTCTATAGCTCAAACTACTAATAATGGTAATCCTGATTATTTTATAGATTTTTACGTTCCTTATGCAGGGTTTACTAGTGTTACTACACCCTTAACAACAAGCACGCCTCTTCGTTTCCAGCCCGGAACAGTAATGGCGCCTTCATCTTCTTTATGCGGACCTACCTCTGATGCATACCCTGGAAACAATGTAAGTCAACAACCACAATGTACTCCAGACCAAATTGCAAATGGCACATGTTCTTCATTACCATGTACAAATCCTCCTTCTGTTACTTCTCCACTTTCTGTAGAAGCAACTAGCATAACAGGAAGTTGGACAAAAGCAACTTATTCTACCGTAACAACTGCAACAATAGAAATATATAAAAATAATGTTTTAATAGGAACTACAACAGCTACTAGTGGAAACGCATGGTCTTTTACCACTACCGCATTAGCAGCTAATGATATAATATACGCAAGAGCATCTACAACGGACGCTTCTAATTGCTATAAAAGTAACGAAGTGAGAGTTAATGCTTCTACTTGTACAATTAGTTCACCTGTTACATGGACTTGTATAAATAATAAAAAAATAGTAATTTCTAATGTTCCTGCTAATAATACAATCACCATTTATAAAGTAGGAACAACTTCTCCAATAGCCACAATTACACCCTTGAGTTTAACAAATGTAATTTATGCAGATGGAGGAATTAGCAATAGCTCTGATAATAGCTGTAGTAGTGGATCTAGTTCGCTTTCTAATGGTTCTTATTATTTTACCCAAGTTGACAATAGCACAGGCTGTTCTTATACTTCTGATATAAGAAGTAATTGTTCTACAAGTACAATTACCATAAGTACTACAAGTATAAATCCTACCACTACTGCAATAAATTTCACTACAAGTGCTAGTGCTGCAGTAGGAACTCAGTTTATTTTCTACAGAAATATGACTCCTATTGCTACTTTAACTACTACAGCAATTGGAACTTCTTTTACATTTAATACTAGTGGAATTTCAATTATTGCTGGTGATAAATTTGTAATTGGTGGCGTAGGATGCTTTACAGCATCAAGCATTATAACTGCAACTTCTACACCATGCAACATCACTGCACCATATATTAGTAATACTTCTAACAATATCACAGCTGGTCAATCTATATCTGGTACTTCTGGATATATAGGAGACACTATTACTATAAGAAATAATTCAAATGATGCTCTTATTGGGACAACTACTGTAAGTAGCAATGGCACATGGACTTTAGCTACTCCTACCGCAGTTGCAGGTACAACTTATTATGCAACAGTAACTACATCTTGTGGTGTTAGTACAAAATCAAATATTGTAACTGCTATAGCTGCAACCAATAGTGGAAGATGCGGAACGATTAATTCTCCAGTAAATGATAATGCAACAACTGTTACTGGAACTTTAGGCACTGCAGTATCTACTACAACTGTGTATTTGTATCTTGATGATTTTTTAATTGGACAAACAACCACTACTACCACCTCATGGTCTATTAGCGTAAATACAAACGCTACTAACAAACTTTATGGAGGAGGCGTTTTAAAAATTGGCATTAAAGAAAATACTAATGCAGAAGTACTTTGTTCCAATGCTGTTACAATAGCGTGTAGTGCGCCTGCAACACCTGCTATTTCACCAACTGTATACAATGTAGTAGAAGGAGGGACAAAAAATATTATAGTTACCAACTCTTCAAGTGGTGTTTTATATACTTTAGAAACTACTACTGGTATAGACGCGAGTACTTCTTATTTTGGCAATGGAGGTTCGTTAACAATTACGAGTGCCCCAATCTTATCAACCAATGGAAATAGTTATAAAGTTACTGCTATTAATCTAAGTGCACCTGCTTGTAATGCACAAACCGCTATAACAATAAATGTAGCTTCAGACTCTGATGGTGACGGAGTGCCAGACGTTGATGATTTAGACGATGACAACGATGGTATTTTAGATACAGTAGAATGCCCCCCTGTTACGATATCACTAGATCAATTCAAATTATTAGATGCAACAGGAGAAACAACAACTACAACAAATTTTATAGTAGGAGACAAAATGCTCCGCAAAAACGTAGCCACATTAGCCGGAGTTACTTATGATGCGGTAGCTACAATTACAAACATTAATGTAGGTTCAGGAAATGTAGGATTAACAACAGGAGGAGCTTTTGCAATAAATAATTCTTTTGCAACATCAAATTCATACTTCACATACAAACTAGAATTTGTGAAAACAGGTACAGTAACTAATAATACAAGTACTATTACCCCTGAAACATTAACCAATATTTCCATTATTATGAAAGATATTGATGGAAATGGAACAGGATCAAACTTCTCAGACATAGTTGGTTATACCACTTCTTCCTCTCCTTCAATTACAGCGGGAAGCTTAATTACTAATGCAGGTTTTGTAAGTGGTGGCCCTTCTGCAGCTACCTATAGTTTTTATAGAGCATCTGCATTTGTAGCTGGTGCTGCATCTAATACTGGAGGTGTAGTTAATGCAACTGACACAAATACTGATTACTGGCTTACGCTACAATATCCTAGTTATAACTCTAATAGTTTTGTTTTTGGTATTACAGGTAATTACTCTTCTTCAATTGGTCAAAGAGCCTCATTTTTAGACGGAGCATTTTCGGCCTCTTCTTGTGATACAGACGGAGACGGAATCCCGAATATATTAGACACAGACTCGGATGGAGACGGTTGTGCAGACGCTATAGAAGGTTCTGAAAATGTAACATACAGCCAAATTCACGCATTAGATTTACCTGTTAGTGACACTAATTACGCTTATAGAGGTCAAATTAAAGTAAAATATGATGGCGTAACAACAGGTTCTCCTTCGCAAATCATCAGTACTTCTGCAGCAGCTAATGGAGTTCCTCAATTATTGAACAATGCAGGTAATAATCTAAATACAAGTACCAATCCTAGTAATTCGGTTGGTGTTATAGATAATACAGATGGTACTGCAGATGTAGGTCAAGGCATTGGAGCTTCTCAGGATAATACTGTTAATTCTTGTAAATGTTACAAAACTCCTTCTACAGATGGAAATACCTATCCTACGCAACATGGTATTACTGCATTTAGTAGAGCGGGGGCAGATAATCAAAACTGGCCAATGGTGAGACAAAGCGGATGGACTGCTTTAGAAGCGAGCACAAAAGGATTTGTCATCAACAGAATGCCAGTAAGTACTTCTGGAGGAAATACTGGAGAACCAGTAGATGGAAGCAATAATGCAGTAATTACTTCTCCAATCGCAGGAATGATGTTTTATGATACCACAAATGACTGTCTGAAAATAAATGTAGATGGTACAAGAAGTGGATGGAAATGCTTTAACAAACAAACTTGTCCTGATGAAAACTAAAACCTCAATTAAAAGAAAAGTTATGAACACTAAATATTTTTCAACTTTATCATTATTAATTTCAACACTAGCATTCTCTCAGGTAGCTATTGGTAAATCTAACATTTCAAATACAAATGTATCTTTAGAATTTGGGACAGGAAACAAAGGCGTCATTTTACCTTGGGCTACTAATTCAACAGGGGTTTCTCTTCCTGCTTCTGGAAATAAAAGTGGTACTCTAATTTTAGACGTAAACGATAAAAAAGTAAAACTCAGTAAAAATGATGGTACTTGGGCAGACCTTACCGTTCACAGCAACGAAAAACCTGCAACTAGTGGCAATACTGCAATTGATAATTCATTGCAGACCAATGCGTCTTTTCCAGAAAAAAGCACTGCCAAAACAATGATAGGTGGCGACCCTAGTACAGATACTACGCCTGGTATTTTAGTTTTAGCAGACACCGACAAAGCAATGATTCCACCATTAGTAACAGATCCCGCTACTAACATCAAAAATCCAGCTCCTGGCATGATGGTTTACGACCCTACAAAAAAACTGTTTGCCATATATAATGGAACAATTTGGTCTTATTGGAGACAACCTTAACGAATAACTTGTCTTATTTTTTAATCCGATTCTATGTAGAATCGGATTTTTTATAATATTTTAGTTATTGTTATTAATGCTTTTATTTCAGTGGGTTATTTAGAGACGTGGAAATTAATGTATCCAAATAAAGATGGTTTAGAGTAGAAGAAAATTTACGCGAATGTTTTTTATGATTTTACAAAAATATCGCTTTTACCCTTAACTGTCAGATGAAGTTGTGGCTATGACATCTAAAGCTTAATAGTTATTCAATAGCGTTAAAAAAATCTATCCTATTTGCTATTCTTCATAAAGCTGTTTTTGAATTATTTTTGCGAAATCAAGATAAACTGCCAAAGGAAAAAATTGAGGAATTTACAACAATGAATAAATTCTTACCACTATTACACGAAATGTTTTTATGTGATAATATAGGTTTGCAAAAATTAACTTCTGTAGTTAGAGATAAAATTAACCTTGATAAAAAAGAAAACATTTCAGATTTTGAAAAAGCATTATCTGTATTTATCTATGCTGATATTCGAGGAAAAGATTATGACTCAATTGTATCAGATTTTATAAAAAATGTTAAAACAAAATATATAGAAGATTTGATTTTCTTTAAACTTGTGATTTACTATTTTTACCGAGCAAAAGATGACGAAAGTGAAAATTTTTATCTCAATCTAATAGCTGACCTTATGATTAAATCTAAAGGTTTCAATAAAAACAGAAAAAGTGAGATTATGGAAAGCTATAAAAAGAAGAAAAAAGAAAGATTAACACAAGACCATAAAAGGACGATCGGCTAACAGCAGTAGCTGTTGCACAACTCCTCTTTTTAGAAAATAATCATTAATAAAGATAAAAATTAACCTCTTTAGAAGTAATTTTAGAGAGTTTTATTTTTATTAAGATTCAAAATGCTAAAAGTCGGGGGCTTAAAAATGAGTTATAGATACTTTTAAAGACTGTTTTTACAAATCCAAAGTTCTTCTCTTATTTTGGGGAAATTACTTCTACTAAAATCCAAAGTTTTTTAGTGGTAAAAAAATAAAGGCAATTTTTTTCTTCTTTGTTGTAATAATTTTGAGTGGATTTATAAATGAAATGTAAATCGAGTTCCGTTAACAATTTCCTATAATAATTATCCTCCGGAACTAGCATATCTAGACTGAGTTCGTAGAATAGTTGTGGTGTAAAGTGTTTTCGTCCTTGCATATTTAAATTTACGAAAATTTTATATCATAAATAACAGTTTTTAACTATATTTGAGTTGTGCAACAGGCACATTGTATTCGCAAAAGCGGGCTTGAATTCCTGAATTGAAAATTCAGAAATTCTTCGCCGCCACTACTTTTCAGTTTCGTATTTTTTTGTAAGTTTACTTCACCAATACTTTTTCCGTTAGTCAGAATTATATGA
Organism: Cloacibacterium sp.; assembly: GCF_047601505.1. GTDB lineage: Bacteria > Bacteroidota > Bacteroidia > Flavobacteriales > Weeksellaceae > Cloacibacterium. Next base: position 2,960,708 of record NZ_JASGJD010000001.1, on the reverse strand, counting down.
CAAATTCCACACTAATTCACGAACAGTTTGAAAAATCTTATTTCGTTTTAAATGATGAATTAATTCATTATTTAAACAAAGATGATCAAACTGGTCAACTTAATAATGTAATAATTGGATTAAATAAAGAGTGTTATGGTGTTAGACTTTTTGAGATTGAAAATGAACCAATTATAATAGAAATTTTCTATGTACATTACAAATTAAAACTTGAAGGGAATCTAATTCGCATTGAACTGAACAATCCAAATTATTCTTCATTACTTCTTAAATTTTGTGCTGTTTTATCTTTAAATTATAGTGAAGTAAATGAAATTCATGCTTTTAATACTTTTCAAAAACAACTAAGAACAATTCTCGAAAAGGATGGTTATTATACGTTGACGAATGTAGATATAAATGAGCTTCAAAAAATAGGCCCAAATGGAATCTTAATAAATTCTCGTCCAAAACCTTTGCAACAAATTGATTTAATTCCAATTGTGGATTTTTATAGAGAAGTTTTTAAAGAAAACTATAAGATAATTTCAAAGAATTATGATAATTATGTTTATTTAATGATTAATACCGAAACTGCATTAATAAAAATTGGTTATAGTAAAAATCCAAAAGTTAGGGAGAAAACACTTCAATCACAAGAACCTCAAGTTTATATTATTGCGTGTTGGAAAGCTACTAGAAAAATTGAAACGGAACTTCATAGAAAATTTAGGAATAAAAGAATTAGAGGAGAATATTTCAATTTATCTTTTAGTGATTTGAAAGAATTAAGTGATTATATGGAGAAAATATAACTTCCGTAGCAACTAGAGTTTCGTTGGGCTTGCAAAGTCAACAATGAAACTCTAGTTGTTGATGGAGGGAAATCCCTTGAATATATCGCATACATAAAAATACGATTTTTCTCGCTATAGCTCAAATAAAAAGCTATATTTGTTTGCATTTCGTCATGTTTTTTCATTGTATAAAAATAAGACCAATTTATAAACACGAATAGAATATATAGTGCAAATTTCAGTGATATTGACCACCTCATTTCAATTTAAAGTGACCACCCGGTTTCGGTTTAAAGTGATCACCTTATTTCGGAGCAAATTGACCACCCCTTTTTCTTGTTTAAAAACTACTTTTTTTCATGCGTTTTTTTGTTGTTAAACTTATTGATTCAAATGTAATAAAAATTAGTAATTTTTGCTGTTTCTTTTTTTTCTCATTGATTCTCCTTGAAGCTCAATTCGGTGAGATTGATGGATAAGTCGGTCTAAAATAGCATCTGCAATGGTTTTTTCACCAATAATATCATACCAACCTTGAACTGGGATTTGTGAGGTTACAATGATAGAACCGTTGTTGTGACGGTCTTCTATGATTTCTAAAAGGGTAATTCGGTTCTGGCTGTCCAACGCTTGGAGCCCAAAATCATCCAAAATAAGTACATCCTGCCGCTGTATTTTGGTGAGTTCTCGTAGATAAGAACCGTCTGCTTTTGCCATTTTTAATTTTGCAAACAGCTTCGAGGTGTTGAAGTAATTTACCTTATAACCCTCTATACAAGCCTGATAGCCCAATGCTGTTCCTAGATAACTTTTGCCAACACCAGTGCTTCCTGTGATCAGGATGTTTTCGTTTTTTTCTACAAATTCGCATTCCGAGAGTCTCAATATAAGATTGCGATCCAAATTTCTGGACGCATCATAATTTAGGGTTTCAATGCTGGATTGGTAATGGAATTTGGCGTTCTTGATGCTTCTTTCAATACGCCTGTTATGCCTTTCGTCCCATTCTGCATCAATGAGTATTGATATAAATTGATCCAACGTGTAATGGTCGATTTTACCGCTTTCAATAGAGGTTTTAAAGGCGTTGTGCATGCCGTGAAGCGTCATTTGCTTCATTTTGGTAAGAGTGGTTTCATTCATAATTTTAATAATTGATAATTGATAATTGATAATTTTTGATAAATTTCCAACTTCCAACTTCCAACTTCCAACTTCCAGCTTCCAACTTCCAGCTTCCAGCTTCTAACTTCCAACTTCTAGTTGTAATACTGCTTTCCACGAATATTGCTATGTTCGGGAAGTTCTTGCTGGCTTTGGTCTTCTGTGTCATAATCCATGTGATCTAAATTGTTTTCTAAAATTTTCTGTATGGATTTGTAACTGTAAATTTCATACTCCAAACCTCGTTTGCAAGCTTTGATGAGGCGCGCTTTTCCTACTTTTTTTTCTAAATTCAAAATCCCTAAGCAGCTTTTGTAAGCTTGTTCTGGGTGGTTTCTACTCTCGATGATATGCAGAATGTATTCTCCAACTGCTGCGTCAATGCTTTTCGCCCAATCCATGAAGCGTTCTGCACTCCATTCTGCTACAAAACGGTGCGTGCTTGCCAAATGTTCCGAAGTGGTGGTATATACATAAGGCTTGTAATTGCGCTTGTGGAGGGCTATTCTGTTGTATTTGTAATAAATTTCTACCGTAGAACTGGTGTACAATAGTTTCACCTTTTTCTTGATATAGGGATATGGAACACTGTAATAGTTCTTATCACGGCTTAAATGAACGTGTCCGTTCTGCATTACCGTGGCAAAGGATTGGTATTTGATTTCAAAATAAGTAGTAGGAAGCGGTCGTAAGGTAGGCTGTTCGTCTTCCAAAAACAGTTCCCTGCGAGAATAAGGACGAGCGGTGAGTTTTCGGTTGTTATGAGCGTCTAATAAATCCCAGATTTCTTGGTTGAGTTCTTCTAAATTGAAAAACTGTTGGTCTTTTATGTTGGCATAAATTCTTCGATACAAAATCTTCACGGCTCCTTCTACCAAGGATTTGTCTCGTGGTTTATAGGCTCTGGTTGGTAAAATCGTGGTTTCATAGTGTTCGGCTAAATCTGATAAAGTTTCATTCAAAGTAGGCTCAAAACGATTGCTTTTAACCACTGCAGATTTTAAATTATCGGGAACTATTGCAGCGGGAACGCCCTGAAAATAACGCATTGCTCGTTCTACTGAATGTACAAAATCTTCCTTTTGTTGGCTCAACGTGGCTTCCGCATACGTGTATTGGCTTCCACCTAATAGGGCTACAAAAAATTGTACTTCTCGTAATTCTCCATTCGTTTTGTCAATGATATAAAGGGGTTTTCCTGCGTAATCTACGTACATCTTGTCCCCGCATTTGTGGTGCATGTGCATCACGGGATTTACCCTGTTGCTCCATATTCGGTAATGATGACGGAACTGTGAGCTCTTGAAACCATCGGAATGCTGCGCAATGTACGCTTCCCATAGATGATGAATGGTAATGCCTACTTTCTTCAGTTCTCTTTCCATTTTTGGAAAATAATCATACAACTCCTGTAGTTTGGGGCTTACGACATCTTCTTTGCCTCCAGAAAAAAGCAATTCTAACTCCGAATCGCTCTTTGATAAAATTTCTTCTTTTGTTTTTCCTGAAGCTTCAAATATTGAGATATACTTCTTTACGGTGTTTCTAGATAGGGATAAATAGGTGCTTATAAACAACTTACTGTTCCCTTTGCTGTACAATTTAAGGACTTTTCTTATTTTACTCATGTCTGTTAGGGTGTTTGCCATAATTCGATTTTTTTATCGAATTTAAGCTTCTAACGTCATGAAAAAATGGGCAGTTTTTGTTGCAATTTTTCTCCTCTAATTGAGGTGGTCAATTTGCTCCGAAATGGGGTGGTCAGTTTAAACCGAAACTGATGGTCAATTTACTCCGAAATAACATGGTCAATTTGACCGTTTTTTCCAGATTATAGACACTTCGATCTATTTTTTGCCCAAGTGTATCGGGGATATGGCGAAAAAGATGGTTTTCACTATCAATTCCCATAAATTCAGCAGTTAGAACGAGACTAATCAATTCCAAATCTTTTAGTTTTGGCACTCGTCTTTGATAAGATAGAAGATTTTCACTGGATATTTTTCTTAAAACTTCCAAAATTGACTCCGTCGAACCACTTCGTTAGGTTTCTTTCGTAATTTGCTTGCAAGTTGTTCATTGTAAATGTTTTGTGGTAAAAACAATTTACTGATTTTAAATCGAATGAACAACTTTATTCTTTTTATTCATAATGCACAACGGGTTAGAATAGGATTTTTTCATAAGGTATATTAGCTTATTTTTGACTAATATACTAAAATATTTTAATTAACCTGTTGTGCATTTAGCACAAATTAATTTTTAATTTGTGCTAAATGCACAACAGGTGACTATATACTTCCTAATATTTCTAATCAGAAGATGAATGAATTTATCAAAGAGGTTTTTAAAGAAATGAAATTTACCGAAGATATTAAAAAGACAATGAAATATGGTGATGAACTGGTAGATAAGAAGTCTGAATTTTGGGAAAGGATTTCTTCACATACTGCACGAAGAAGCTTTATTACTATTATGAAAAACAATAAAGTTCCTGATAAAGTAATTATGAGTTACACAGGTCACACCAGCTTAGAAGTTTTCAATAATTACTATCGACCTAGTGAGGAAGATAAAGTTAATTATATGAATGAAGTTTTCAAATAGCACAAAATTTTGATTGCGACAAAATTTTGTCACAATAATGCTTTCGCGACAATTTTTGTCGCAATTTTTGTTTTTGCGACATTTTTTTAATATTATTGTCATAGAATTTATTCAATATGAAAAAACAACAACAGATAGAAGCAATCTTAGAACTCCTACAAGAGGAAGGGTTGTCAATTGAACAAATTGAAGAAAATCTAAATTTTTCTATTGAAAGAAGAACTCTTCAACGTCGACTAAAAGAATTAAAAGAAAGCAATCGCCTCTTAACAAAAGGTGAAGCTCGTTCAACTCGATACTTTCCTAAAGTAAAAAAATATGAGGATGAGGCTTCAGAGGATTTAATTCCGTTGTCCATAGAAGGAAAGAAAATCTTAAAACTTATATCTCTTTCTGAAATTCAAAGAATTCCTGTGGGATATAACAAGCAATTTTTAGAAAATTATCTGCCAAATATTGATAGTTATCTATCTCCAAAAGAAAAAGAAATATTATTAGAAATAGGTAAAACACAAGGAGACAACCAAGCAGCGGGAACATATGCTAGACAAATTTTAAATCGTTTGCTGATTGACTTATCATGGAATTCCAGTCGATTAGAAGGAAATACTTATTCATTATTAGATACCGAATTACTAATCCACGATGGCAAACCAGCGGATGATAAATCCGCCAAAGAAACGCAGATGATTCTCAACCACAAAGATGCCATTGAATTTCTTGTAGATGAGTCTGATGAAATAGGATTTAATCGTTATACAATCTTAAATCTACATGCCCTACTTTCTAACAACTTATTACCAAACCCCTCGGCTTCTGGAAGATTAAGAGAATTTGGAGTTGGAATTACAAATTCAGTATTTACTCCATTGGAAATTCCACAATTGATTTCTGAATATTTTGATTTGATTTTATCTAAAGTTAACCAAATTAAAGACCCTTTTGAACAAGCTTTCTTCATCTTAGTGCATTTTCCTTATCTACAACCATTTGATGATGTAAATAAAAGAGTATCACGGTTAGCTGCAAACATTCCATTTAATAGAAAGAACCTTTCTCCATTATCTTTTATTGATGTCCCTGAGGATTATTATATAAAAGGAATGTTGGCTGTTTATGAGTTAAACAGAACTGATTTACTCAAAGATGTTTTTATTTGGGCATACGAAAGGTCTGCAATGCGATATGCAGCAATTAGACAATCCTTGGGAGAACCTGATACATTCCGTCTTAAATACAGGGATGAAATGAAAAATACTATTGTTAAAATTATATTGCAAAAAGCACAAAAAGACGGAGCTATACAAATTATAAAGGATGATGCTAATAATCTACCGCAAAATGATCAGGCAAAATTTATTGAATCTGTCGAAACGGAACTAATAGGACTACATGATGGAAATTTTGCTAGATATAAAATTAGCCCTTCAGAGTTTAAAAGATGGAAACAAATTTGGGATAATGGTTCAAATTAAAACATTTTAAATTATCAAACTGAAGTCATGAATGAAAAAAAAATATATGGACGTTGGTTTATTTGGGAAGAATTTGCAGGCATTCCAATGATAGCCTATCATTGGATTAAAGGTGATAGAATCAAAAAATTGTTATCTGAAAGAATTGATAAAGCAAGAAAAAACGGAGAACAAGTTGAATTAACTGAAAAAATAAAGCAGGAATTTCTGATTGAGTATGAAAGGTTGGATAACTTTTTCAGTTACCATTTTAAGGAAATAGATAAATCCAGAAATCATAATTTTGAGGATAAAATCAACTATTGCTTGAAACAATATAAAAAGGAATCTTCAAAACAATTAACTTCAAGTAATTTGATGAAATTACAGGGGAATTTCATCAATGGAGCTGAAATAACTCTTTTCTATTATTTCGCTTTAAAACAAAAAGTAACGGAAGATATTAGAATTTCTAACATTATTTTAGGAGAGAATACTTCAAAAATCCTTCTAAGTTTTCTGAAAGACAAAAAATTCATTGATGAAAACAATAATTTCATTGCAGATAAAAAATCATCATTCATCCGTATCCATCGATTTTTGAAAGATAATCATATCATAAACCCGGACTTTGAAGATACAACGATAATAAAGGCAATGGAAAACGAATACAATACAATCTTTGACAAAGGCACATTCTCAAGAGCAATAAAAGTCAAATCCAATGATTTTGAAGAAAATATTTATAAAGAATTATCACAATTGCTTAATATCCGTAATTAAACTTTATGCAATTGAGTAAAATTGCATAATTAGTTATTCCAATCACACAATTTTGTCTGCAAATTAAATATCACAGATTATGCAGACAACCAATCCATTTCAACCGATTATGGACGGATTAGAAGAGTTAAAAGAACTCATTCATTCCATAAAGAAAGAACCTGAACTCGAACTGAAAAAGAAATTCTATTCCTTTAAAGAGGCATCGGAAATTTTAAAATTAGATTATCAGACGGTTCGCTCTCACGTACTCAAAGGAAACATAAAAGCCGAAAAAATTGGTAGATTTTATCGTATCAACCATTTGGATTTAATGAGTGCTTTAAATGAAGTAAAATCATTAAAGTACAAAAGATAAACTTGATTGCTTGTTTGTCTTAAACATTATTCTCTAACCTTCCGCACTTTACGGAATAAATCCATATAAAAATGAGCGAAAAAATTCCCTATTTACGAGTAGGAACTTCCTATTTCAAAATCATTGAAAAACCATTAATCTCAGGTGATAAAATTTCTATATTGGTTCGTTGGAACAAAGAAACTATTGTAAGTGATTTTGGAAAAACATTTGTCTCAACAATCCCAAAATACGACGGGTTTTGTTGTATTCCAGACCACTTGAACTACAGTCAGATTATTGAAGGATTTTATAATATCTACAATGAAATCCCCTATCAACCTATCGAAGAAAAATTTAGTCTTGAAGTTCTAAAAGAGAATATTCCATTTTCAATTCAGTTTATAGAACATATATTCGGAGAACAACTAGAGCTAGGTTTGGATTATCTAAAAATCTTGCTTCAATCCCCCACTCAGGTTTTACCTATTCTTTGCTTGGTTTCAAAAGAAAGAGCAACAGGAAAATCTACATTCATTAAATGGCTAAAATCTATTTTCGGACTTAATATGACTTACATCAAAGGTGATTCCTTCAGTAGTCAATTCAATTCTGATTGGACTTCTATGCTCATCGTTGCTATTGATGAAGTATTTTTTGATAAAAAAGAAATCACAGAACGATTAAAATATCTTTCTACAACAGACAAAGATAAAATGGAAGCCAAAGGAAAAGACCGTGAAGAAGTTGAATTTTTTGGCAAATTTATCCTTTGCTCCAACAATGAAGACAATTTTATTCAAATTGACGAAGAAGAAACCAGATTCTGGATTATCAAAGTAAAATCCATAAAAAATGAGAATACAGATTTTCTTCGAAACCTTATCAAAGAAATCCCCTTTTTCTTAAGCTATCTCATTCAAAGACCTTTTCAAACTCACAAAAAAACAAGAATGTGGTTTTCGCATTCAGAACCTAATTAATAAAATAGACAATCTAACTCAAACACTCTCAATTGAGAAAGAAAAAGAAGTCGATAAAAAAGACAGGTTAATGACGAGGCAAGAAGTAGCAAATTTATTTGGTGTCACATTGCCAACCATTCACGACTGGAGCAGAAAAAAAATACTTAATCCTTATCGCATTGGGAAAAAGATAAGGTACAAAGAAAGCGAAGTAAAAGAAGCTCTGAAGCAAATTAGATAAGTGTTATTTTTATAACACTTTTTTTATTTTTGTAAATAAAAATCGGCATATTGTCGGCAAAACACAATATTATAAAAAGATAAAACGCTGAAAATTAAACAATTAACAGCGTTTTAATGTACCCGGAGTGGGAATCGAACCCACACACCTAAGTACACGAGTTTGAGTCGTGCGCGTCTACCAATTCCGCCATCCGGGCATGCGAATTTTGTGAGTGCAAATATAGAATATTTTGTTTTAAAACAAAGAAATTTTTTGAAATTTTTAAAACTCTATTTCTAAACCGTCGTAAGCAGGCTGAATATGAGCAGGTAATTCGTTTTCTATTTCTTTATGAAAACCAAATTTATTGCTAATATGGGTAAGATAAGTCATTTTAGGTTTCAATTCTTCTACAAGCTCTAGAATTTGAGGCAAAATATAATGAGCAATGTGAGGTTCTGTTTTTCTAAGGCAATTGATGACGAGAATGTCTAAATTTTTCAGTTTCTCTTTTTCTGATTTAGAAATATCACTTGCATCTGTAATGTATGCTAGGTTTTTGAATTTAAAACCTAATATTGGCAATTGATGATGAAGTACTTCAATTGGTGTAATCTCTGTATTTCCTATTTTTAATGCTGATTTACTATCAATATGGTGAATCTGAAAACTTGGCGCACCAGGATATCTTATCTCTGCGAAAGCGTAAGGAAATCTTTTTATTATTTCATTTCCCACTCTTCGTAAACAATAGATAGAAACATCTTGTTTTCTGTGGAAAATAATAGGTCTCAAGTCATCTAATCCAATTACATGGTCGTTATGTTCATGAGTAACTAATAATGCGTCTATTGTAGTTTCTTTATTGGAGAGCATTTGTTGGCGGAAATCTGGACCACAATCTATCAGAATCTTTTTGCCATCATCGTCAGTAATCATCACAGAAGATCGTAATCTTTTATCTTTTTGGTCTGTAGATAAGCATACAGGATGGGTAGAGCCTATTACTGGAATGCCTTGTGAAGTGCCAGTTCCAAGAAATTTCAACTTCATTTTTGGTTTTTGTGATATTTTGGTAAATTTACGCAAAATTATTCAGATGCCTCAATTAAAACAGTATCTCACGCCTAAGCAAAAGGCATTAGTGGTAAATTTAGACCCAAATATCTATGGAACCTTTGCGGAAATAGGTGCAGGACAAGAAACTGTGCGCCATTTCTTCAGAGCAGGTGGGGCATCAGGGACTATTGCAAAAGCAATGTCTGCGTATGACAAAGATTATAGTGATGCCATCTATGGAAAGGAAGAACATAATAGATATGTTAATCAGAACAGACTTAGGAAAATGCTTCGTTATGAAGTGAAACTTATTGAAGAAAGATTGGTAAAACCAGAAAATTCTAACAAAAAGTTTTTTTCTTTTGCCAATACCGTTACTACTATTAATTACGAAAAAACCTTCAAAGGACACGGCTGGGTTGGGATTATGTTTCAGGCAAAACCTGGTGAAGATTACAGCGAAATTATTTTGCATGTAAAATTCAACGAAAATGATGCCACTCTTCAGCAGGAAACCTTAGGAAGTTTGGGCGTAAATTTGGTGTACGGCGCATTTTATCTAAATGACAATCCTAGAGAATTAATAAAAAGTTTATACGACGAAATTTCAATTGATAAAGTTGAAATTGATATGATAGATTTTCGTGGTCCAGCTTTCGAATATGTTGATAATAGATTAATGAGTCTTCAGTTGATAAAAAACGGAATGACAGAAGCTGTTATTTTTAATTCGGAAGGAAATAATATGTTGCCAGCAGATTTGCTATACAAAAAAGATGTTTTTGCGGTAAGAGGAAGTTTCAGACCGGTTACTTTGGTAAACGTAGATATGTTTGAAAACGGCCTTGAAATGTTTTTGAAAGACACAGAAGGAAAACCCGAAGATACTGTAATTTTATTCGAAATTACCATTTCTAATCTCAAAGCTTCTGGCGATATAGACGAGAGAGACTTTTTGGATAGAGTAGATGTCTTGGCAAAATTGGGTTATACAGTTATGATTTCTAATTTCTCCGAATATTATAAATTAGTAGAATATTTTACAACGTACAGAGTAAGATATATTGGAGTAGCAATGGGCGTTAATAATTTATTGATGGTTTTTGATGAAGATTACTACAAACATCTTTCGGGAGGTATTTTGGAGGCATTTGGCAAATTCTTTAGAAAAGATATGCGGGTTTATCTTTATCCTTACAAAGACCCTCAAACTCACGAATTGCTTACTTCTGAGAATTTAAGAATGAGCGAAAATTTGAAAGAATTATTCAAATATTTTAAATTGAATAGAAGAATTGTAGATATTAAAAACTACAATCCAGACCATGCCGAAATTTATTCCAGAGAAATTCTTACAAAAATTGCCAATCATGAAAAGGGTTGGGAAAGCCAGCTTCCAGAAAGTGTTTCGAAAATGATTAAAGAAAGAGGAATGTTTGGTTACAAAGAAGGAATTGAATTTGAAGAATATTAGAAACAATATAAATTTATGGAAATTAAGAAAAGACTTTCGTCTATTTTAGAAAGTCCAAGTAATCATATTGATGAAAAATTATTGAAAATCTGTCAGTTATTAGACCAAGAGTATTCTTACTTTAATTGGACGGGTTTTTATTTTCGCAATGGTGATAAAGAAGAGTTGGTGTTAGGTCCTTATGTAGGTGCTGCTACAGACCATACGGTAATTCCTTTTGGTAAAGGAATTTGTGGGCAGGTTGCGGTTTCTAACGAAACTTTTGTAGTACCAGACGTTTGGGAACAAGATAATTATTTGGCTTGTTCGTTAGATACAAAAGCAGAAATTGTAGTTCCTATTATTAAAGATGGTAAAAATATTGGGCAAATAGATATAGATTCTCATACACACAATCCTTTTACGGCAGAAGATAGAAAAATGCTAGAATGGCTTTGCGAAGAAATTGCAAAAATAATGTAACAAAATACTATTGAGCAGCAATCTTATTTCTGCTCTTTAGTTCTGTAATTAGATTTTTTATAACATTGCTTGTTCCAATGTTTACAGAGTTTTCGGCGCTTCCAAGTAGTCTTCCTTTTCCTCTGTAGGTGTCAAAAGAATTTTCCATTACCAGTTCTCCGTCGCTATTGTAAAGTTTCATGCTAATGATAACTTGGTTAGAAAAAACATATTTACCAATTCCTACTTTAAAATATTTTACTTTTGGGATTATGGCAGCTTCGGCATCATTATTTTTGCAGTAATCTTTTATACTTTGTATATCTACAGTGTCGTATGAAACGGGTGTATCTACACGAAGAACTCTATAATCGCCGTAGTTTTTTAATTCGTTGGTTACTGTATTGAAGAAAGCTTTGTTGGTAGGTTCTATTATACCGTCGTAATTTGGAAACACTTCTGGACTGAAGTAAACAATTTTATGAACTTTTTTAGCTTTTATCTTGCCTTCGCCATTAGATGAAGTACTTCCCCAGCTTTTACAACTGAGTAAAATAAGACCTGCGGCAATAGCCAAGAAAACTGTTTTTTTCATTTCATTTGCTCGGTACAAAGTTACTGAGTTTTTTAAGATGCTGGTTATATAATTTAAGAAAATTTTAACAATATTTTCTATTGAAGAAGATTAATGTTTTCAATATAGTTTGTGTTTCAAAAAAATGTTGTACTTTTGCACCTCGTTACATAATAATCATTTAAATAATATTGGAATGTACTTAACATCAGAAAAAAAATCAGAAATCTTCGCAAAACACGGTAAAAGTGCGCAAGATACAGGTAGTGCAGAAGGTCAAATTGCATTATTTACTTTCAGAATCAATCACCTTTCAGGTCATTTAAAAAGCAATCATAAAGATTATGCTACAGAAAAATCTCTTGTAAAGTTGGTAGGTAAAAGAAAAAGATTGTTAGATTATCTTAAGAAAACAGAAATTTCTCGTTACAGAGCAATTATTGCAGAACTTGGAATTAGAAAATAATCGAATACAAGAAAATTACAAAAAAAGCAACTCAATTTTGAGTTGCTTTTTTTATTTTTAAGCTTTTCCCCGAGTAAAAAGATTAATTATGGCGAGTAAAATAATAGAACCTACTGCGCTTGTAAGTATTTGACCAATTACCGAAGTTCCAAATGTAGCTCCTAATAACCAGTAGCCAATAGCTCCGCCTATTATTCCTACAATAATGTTTCCTATCAAACCAAGGCTGCCACCTTTAAAAATTTCTGCACCTAGCCATCCTGCTACGGCGCCAATAATAAGTGTCCATAAAATTCCCATAATACTTTGTTTTAATGTTTATAAGTCAAAGATATAAAGGCTTTTTTACATACATTGTAAAACCTATTAATGTTGTAATTTTTTCTCGATATTCTGAAAATCATCATGTTTTTATTTCTTAAAATGTGAAATAATTACACTACATTTGCACGAATTAATAAACGGAGTATTAACAATTTAATCTGCCTAAAGAAGATACGCAGATTACTGAAAGAAAGGTTCTTTCAGATTTAATTTTTTTATTTTATGAGTAAACCTCAAGCAATTACAGAAACCATTATTCTAAAAGATGGTAGAGAAATTACACTAGAAACCGGTAAATTAGCAAAACAAGCAAACGGTTCTGTAGTAGTAAAATGTGGCGGAACGATGCTTCTTGCAACAGTTGTCGCTAATAAAGACGCCAATCCTGGTGTAGATTTTCTTCCTTTAACAGTAGATTACAGAGAAAAATATTATGCAGGTGGTAAAATCCCTGGAAATTTCTTTCGTAGAGAAACAAAACCTTCTGATGATGAAGTTTTAACGATGAGATTGGTAGATAGAGTTCTTCGTCCGCTTTTCCCAGAAGATTTCCACGCAGAAGTTCAGGTGATGATTTCACTTATTTCTTATGATAAAGAAGTAATGCCAGAAGCTTTGGCAGGTCTTGCCGCTTCAGCAGCTATTGCAATTACAGATATTCCTTTCAACGGACCAATGTCTGAAGTAAGAGTAGTAAGAATAGATGGCGAACTTTCTATTAACCCAAGTATCGAAAATCTTAAAAAAGCAGATTTAGATATTATGGTAGGTGCTACCAAAGATTCTATCGTAATGGTAGAAGGAGAAATGAAAGAAATTTCTGAAACAGAAATGTTAGATGCTATTAAATTCGCTCACGAAGAAATTAAAGTTCAGATTGAGGCTCAAGAAAGATTAGCTGCTAAAATTCCTGCATCTCAAACTAAAAGAGAATACTGCCACGAAACACACAACGAAGAAATTCGCGAAAAAGTTTGGGCAGAATGTTATGATAAAGTATATAACGTAGCAAAAGTACCTTCTGGAAAAGAAGAAAGACACGAAAAATTTGCTGCAGTTTTAGAAGAATTCTTAGCTCAATATTCTGAAGAAGAAAGAGCAGAAGTAGAGCCATTTGCTAAAATTTACTACCACGATGTAGAAAAAGAAGCAATGCGTCAGATGATTCTTAACGAAAAAATAAGATTAGACGGTAGAGATCCTCAAACCATTAGACCAATTTGGAGCGAGATAGATTATTTGCCAGGAGCTCACGGTTCTGCAATCTTTACAAGAGGTGAAACGCAATCGCTTACAGCAGTTACTCTTGGTTCTGTAAAAGATGCCAATATGGTAGATTCTGTTGCGATTAATTACGACGAAAAATTCTTCTTACATTATAATTTTCCACCATTCTCAACGGGTGAAGCAAGACCTCTAAGAGGAACTTCTAGAAGAGAAGTTGGTCACGGTAACTTAGCTCAAAGAGCTTTAGCAGGAATGATTCCTACTGAGAATCCTTACACTATTAGAGTAGTTTCAGATATTTTAGAATCTAACGGTTCTTCTTCTATGGCTACTGTTTGTGCAGGTACTCTAGCATTAATGGATGCTGGTGTGCAAATTAAAAAACCAGTTTCTGGTATCGCAATGGGATTAATTACCGACCCTAAATCTGGTAAATTTACCGTTCTTTCTGATATTTTAGGAGACGAAGACCACTTAGGTGATATGGACTTCAAAGTAACAGGTTCTGCAGACGGAATTACTGCTTGTCAAATGGATATTAAAATCCAAGGTTTGACAATGGATATTATGGAAACTGCTCTTAACCAAGCTAAAGAAGGAAGACTTCACATTTTAGGAGAAATTCTTAAAACAATTGATAAACCAAGAGCTGATGTGAAACCTCACGCTCCGAAAATGGAAATTTTAGAAATTTCTAAAGATTTCATCGGTGCAGTAATAGGACCTGGCGGTAAAATTATTCAACAACTTCAAAAAGATACTGATACTGTAATCTCAATTGAAGAAATGGGAGAAATTGGTAGAATTGAAATCTCTGGAACTGACCGCGATAAAATAAACGCTGCTATTGCTAGAATTAACGAAATTACTTTTGTGCCTGTAGTAGGAGAAGTTTACAAAGGTAAAGTAGTGAAAGTAATGGAATTTGGGGCTTTTGTAGCATTAGCAAAAGGAACCGAAGGTTTATTACACATCTCAGAAATCGCTTGGGAAAGAACAGCAAAAGTTCCTTACCAAGAAGGCGACGAAGTAGAAGTGAAATTTATGGGTTATGACGACCGTAAGAAAATGAGACTTTCTAGAAAAGTTCTTTTACCAAGACCACCAAGACCAGAACAAAAGCCAAAAACTGAAGGCGAAGCTCCAAAACCAGAAGGAGAATAACCTACAGAAGAAGTATAAAAATAGAAACTCCACTCAATTTTGAGTGGAGTTTTTTTATTGATTCTATTATTTGTTAAATGAATTTTAAATTTATCAGTATGCATTGATTTTTAGGGTGAAAATTTAGAACGAATTTCATATTGCTTTTTGTTTATTTTTAATGTTAAAATTCATTTATATGAAAAAAATCCACTATTTGCTTTTGTTGATAAATTTCAAGTTGAAAATTTTCACTATTTGTCTAAATACTTGTACTTTTGAGAAGAAATAAATACAGAATTTATGAGTTTTCCTACAGATTTAGAAATTGCACAATCTGCATCCATAAAACACATTAGAGATATTGCCGATAAAATAAGTATAGACCGAGAAGATTTAGAATATTACGGGAAGTACAAAGCCAAAATTCCTCTTAAATATATTGATGAAGAAAAAATTAAAAATTCTAAATTAATTTTGGTTTCAGCCATTAATCCAACTCCTGCAGGAGAAGGAAAAACCACGGTTTCTGTTGGTTTGAGCGATGGTTTGAATAAAATTGGTAAAAAAACAATTGCTGTTTTGAGAGAACCTAGTTTAGGGCCAGTTTTTGGTATAAAAGGTGGTGCTGCAGGTGGAGGATATGCACAAGTAATTCCCATGGTAGATATTAATTTGCATTTTACGGGAGATTTTTCTGCGGTGGAAAAAGCCAATAATTTACTTTCTGCACTCATTGATAATAATCTTCAAGATAAAAAAAGAACTTTAAATATAGACCCAAGAACCATCGTTTGGAAACGAGTAATGGACATGAACGATAGAAGTCTTCGCCAGATTGTAATAGGTTTGGGTGGTTCTAATAACGGAATTACCAGAGAAGAAGGTTTCAATATTACACCAGCGTCTGAAGTGATGGCAATTCTTTGTCTTTCTAAAGATTTCGAAGATTTAAAAAATAGATTGGGAAATATTTTCGTAGGTTATACTTTTGATAAAAAACCAATTTATGCCAGAGATTTGAATGCAGAAGGTGCTATGGCAATTTTATTGAAAGATGCTATTCGCCCGAATTTAGTTCAAACTTTAGAAGGAAATCCTGCAATTCTTCACGGTGGTCCTTTTGCCAATATTGCACAGGGAACTAACACCATAATTGCTACCAAAATGGGACTTTCTTTGGCTGATTATGTAGTGACGGAAGCTGGTTTTGGGGCAGATTTGGGCGCTGAAAAATTTCTTCATATAAAAGGACATTATTCAGGTCTTAAACCGTCGGCTTATGTTTTGGTTGCCACAGTTAGAGCTTTGCGCTATCATGGTGGTGCTAAGAAAGGAGAATATGAAAATCCTAATTTACAAGCTGTAGAAAAAGGAATTGAAAATCTTAAAAAACACATTGAAAATAGTTTTAAATTTGGTTTAAAACCTATCGTTGCGATTAATCATTTTGCTACAGATTCGGATGAGGAAATTAATTTTGTAAAATCTGAATGCGAAAAATTAGGAGTGAAAGCAATTCTTGCAGATGAATTTACCAAAGGTGGAGAAGGAATGATTGAATTGGCGGAAGAAGTAGTGCATTGTGCTGCAAATTGTGGCAACGATTTCAAGCCATTATACAATGTGGAAGACACCGTGGAAAATAAAATTGAAACAATTGCCAAAGAAGTTTACGGAGCAGATGCGGTGGTTTTTTCTCAAAAAGCACTCAATCAATTGAAGTCTATTTATAGTTTAGGTTTGGATAAATTGCCAATTTGTATGGCAAAAACTCAAAAATCATTAAGTGACGACGAAAAGAAAATAGGCAGACCAAAAGGTTTCAAAGTTACAGTTCGAGAGTTTGAATTTGCAGCTGGCGCAGGTTTTATTATCCCGATTTTAGGAGATATGATGAGGATGCCTGGTTTGCCAAGTGTGCCTGCCGCAGAAGGAATGGATATAGATAAATTTGGAAAAATAACAGGACTTAGTTAAGTTATTTTGTTAAGTAAATATCTAAACCGATTGATTTTCAGTCGGTTTTTTTTATTATGATTATGTAAATTATTTCTGAAATTTTATAAATAAGATTTACTATATTTTGAACAATTTTGTAAATATAAGAAGTGAGTTATTTTTTAATTGAAAATATAACAAAGATGAAAAAAGGAATTTTAAATAAGATTTTATCAGCAGCGATAGCGTACGCAACACCTTTGGTGATAGATTATTTTGCAAAGAAATTTTTCAGTAAAAAACAGAAACTTGAAGCTAATGAACCTTTAGCTCAAAAATAAACGATTCTATTTTTAGGATTAACAAAATCAGTTTTCTCAATTATTTAATTTTTTTAGCTCTCGAAAGAATTTTTTAAATTTTCGAGAATTTTTTTGCATTTTTGATATATCTCATATCATCAAATTGGGATAAAAAGGTATGATTTCATACTTTTGAAGTCCAAATTATATGAGTAAAATGAACACACAAATTAATTTCCCATTGTTTTTACCAGGAAGAAAAAGTGATAAAAACAATAAAATTTCCATTTTAGCAGCAGATATTGGTGGAACAAAAACTAATGTAGGATGGTTTGAATCTGAAGATGGTATGTTGGTGCTAAAAGAAGAGGCTACCTATTCTTCTAAAACGCATCAGTCTTTTTCTCACATTATTCAAAAATTTATTAGAGAATATAATTTAGAAAAACCAAATAGAATTTCTATTGGTGTGGCAGGTCCTGTCTTGAATGGTAAGTGTATCACAACTAATTTGCCTTGGTCTTTGGATACCAATCAAATAAAAAATGAAACGCTGGTAGAAAAAGTTTGTTTAATAAACGATTTAGAATCTACAGCTTATGGCTTGGCAGAAATTAATGAAGGCTATCTAGCAACCATCCACGAAGGCAATCCTGCAATTGGTGGTAATGTGGCTATTTTGGCGCCAGGTACAGGTTTAGGAGAAGCTGGTCTTTTTTGGGACGGACAATCTCTAAGACCTTTTGCTACAGAAGGTGGACACTCTGAATTTTCGCCAAGAAATAATCTAGAAGTTGAATTTTACCAATATTTACAACAAATTTATGGCATTGTAAGTTGGGAAACCGTAATCTCTGGTCCCGGGTTATTTAATATTTATAGATTTTTAAGAGATATTAAAAAACACGAAGAACCAGCTTGGCTCACTCAGCAATTCGAACATGATGACCCTTCTGCTGTAATTAGTCATACCGCAATGCGAGAATTGAATATGACTTGCGTAATGGCAATGGAAATGTTTGTAGAATTTATTGCAAGAGAAGCAACCAGTTTGGTGCTTAAATTAAAAGCAACCGGAGGTTTACTTTTAGGAGGAGGCATACCACCGAAAATTTATAATTTCCTTAATAAATCTAAATTTTATCAGAATTTTATTGTAAGTGATAAAATGGAACATCTTCTTAAAGAAATTCCTATTCACTTAATTTTAAATAGCAAAACTGCTCTTCTGGGAGCTGCCTATTATGGCGCTTTTTCAGAAGACTAAGTCTTTTCATAATTTTTAAGTTTTTATACGTAGCTTCGCTTAGATATTTCTGGGCGAAGCTTCATTTATAGATAGCATAAAACAAGCGTATTTAAATTTCTTAACATACATCAATGAAATATGTATCTTAATAAGACTACTTTTGTCCCATCAAAAAAAATTAACTCTTAAAAATTAAAAAAAAATGACTAAAAACTTAGCTTTATTATTCGTGTTAGTAGTAGGTTTAGCATTCGGGCAAACCAAAAAAGTAGCAACTTCAGACGTTCACTGGTGGGGTTATAAATTGGCAAAAACTGAAGCTTCTTCTCACGATGGAACTTTAAATGTAAAATCTGGTGCTGTTGTTCTTAAAGGAAATCAAGTAGTTGGTGGTACTTTTGTTTTAGATATGACTTCCATTAGCTCTACAGATTTACAAGGTGAATATCAACAAAAATTAAACGGTCACCTTAAAAATGGCGATTTCTTCGAAGTTGATAAATTCCCAACTGCAACTTTCAAAATTACTTCTGTTAAAAAAGCAGCTAATGGTAAAAGTGTAGTTTCTGGTACACTTACTGCTAAAGGAAAAACTAATGCAGTTTCTTTCCCTGCTAAAATTACTGTTAACAAAGGTGCTGTAAACTTTGTTTCTGACAAATTTACAATCGACAGACAAAAATGGGACATTGCTTACAAATCTACTATGCAAGATGTAGTAGTAAAAGACGATATTGATTTGGTTGTTAAATTTACAACAAAATAATTGATTCATATTTTTTGCAACAAAATCCCGAAGATGTTTTCTTCGGGATTTTTTATTATTCACCTTTCACTTTTACCATTGTATTTTTGCATTTCCTTCGTATCTTAGCCGTAATAAAGCAAAACGGATGAAATTATACGTTATTAGCGGACTTGGAGCAGATAAAACAGTTTTTGAAAATATTGTTTTTCCAGAAAAATTTTCAGAAATTATCTTTATAGATTGGCTCATTCCAGAAGCAGATGAAACTTTTGAAGATTTTGTAAAAAGAATGGCAAAACCAGTTGATGAGAAAGAAAAATTTTGCCTCTTAGGATATTCTTTTGGCGGAATTATGGTACAAGAAATCAACAAATTAAAACCAGCCGAAAAAGTAGTAATTCTCGGAAGTATAAAATCTCAAAAAGAGATGTCTGTTACTTTTCATCTTGCCAAAAAATCTAAAATTTTCAGTAAAATTCCAGAAAGTTATTTTGGCGAAAAAACTTTAAAATCTTACGCTTTTTTCAGAAAATTATTCGATCCCAAAAATCCAAAATTTTGGAAATATTTTGTAGTGCAAAATCCACATTATCTAAAATGGAGTATTAATAAAATTTTAGATTGGAAATTCGAAGAAAATCCAGATGTAGTGCAGATCTTAGCAGATAAAGACATTGTGTTTCCGCCCAAAAATTCGAAGCCAGATTTTGTGATAAAAGGCGGAACTCATCTTTTTCCTGTTACCAAACACAAAGAAGTTTCTAAAATACTGAATGAAGTTTTTTCTTAATATTTAAAAAATTATATTTGAACAAAATTTAATTAAGAATAAATAATGTTTTAACATAATCTTTAATCTCAAATTTCAAACCTCAAATCGTCAATTAAATGGAGTCTATCTCAGTCTTTGAAATTATAAAAGTAGGAATTGGTCCTTCGTCTTCTCACACCATGGGACCTTGGAATGCAGCGGAAATGTTTTTAGAAGAAATAAAAAAGTTTCAAAGTTTGCAGAATGTGAAAGAAATTTATGTGGAATTTTTTGGCTCTTTGGCAAAAACTGGAGTAGGACACGGAACGGATATTGCCGCAATGCTTGCGCTTTCTGGTGAAAAATTTAAAGAAATTGACACCAATACAATTGATGATAAAATAGCTCTTATTAAAGATTTTAACCAAATTAATTTAGGAAAAGAGAAAAAAATACCTTTCGTTTACGGCGAAAATTTGGTGCTGAATATGGAGAAATCTCTAGATTTTCATCCAAACGGAATGATTTTTAAAGTTATTTTTGAAAATGATGAAGTTTTAGAAAGAGATTATTATTCTGTTGGTGGAGGTTTTGTGGCAACCAAAGAAGATAATTCAATTAAAGAAAATTGTATCAGAACGCTTTATCCTTGTCATAAAGGTGAAGATGTAATAAAATATTGCGAAAAATTAGACATCAAAAGGTTTTCAGATTTAATTTATATCAACGAAGAAGCTTGGCGAACCAAAGAAGAAACCCGAGCCGAAGCACTTTATATTTGGCAACAAATTAAAGAATGTATTTATAAAGGAATTTCTAAAGAAGGAATTTTACCTGGCGGATTAAATGTGAGCCGAAGAGCTGCTAATTTTAACAAAAAATTACTCGGAGAAATGGTTTTTACCGATGCCGAACATTGGTTTGAAACTGTAAAAAATTCTAAAATAGATTTTACAAAAGTTACCCGTTGGATTTCTTGTTTTGCCTTGGCTGTAAACGAAGAAAATGCAAGTTTTGGGAGAATAATTACAGCGCCAACTAACGGCGCAAGTGGTGTAATTCCTGCGGTTTTGATGTATGCTCAGGCTTTTACAGAATTTAATTCGGAAGAAGATATTATCAGATTTATTTTGGTAGCTGGAGAAATTGGTACACTTTTTAAGAAAAATGCTACTATTTCTGCTGCAATGGGCGGTTGCCAAGCCGAAATTGGCGTTTCTTCTGCAATGGCAGCAGCGGCACTTACAGAAATTTCTGGCGGAACCCCAGCTCAGGTTTTGATGGCGGCAGAAATTGCGATGGAACATCATCTTGGTCTTACTTGCGACCCAATTGGTGGTTTGGTGCAAATTCCTTGTATCGAAAGAAATTCTATGGGAGCTATGAAAGCCATTACTGCAGCGCAAATTGCGTTAGAAAGCAATCCTTCTAAAGCGAGAGTTTCTTTAGATCAAGTTATTAAATCGATGTGGGAAACGGCTCTCGACATGAACAACAAATACAAAGAAACTTCTGAAGGAGGTTTAGCTGTTGCCGTGAATGTAGCGGAGTGTTAATTATTTCAAAATTCCACGTATTTTATTGGCATTTCTTATAAGTTCTTCCAGAAGTTCGTAGTTTTCTTTTTCCAGAGCAGATTTGAATTTTCTTAATTGTGTAATGTGTTCATTTAGAACGTCTAACACGTTTTTTTTGTTTTGTTTGAAAATAGGAACCCACATTTCGGGATGAGATTTTGCCAAACGAACGGTGCTAGAGAACCCAGAACTCGCCAATTGAAAAATGGTATCTTCTTCTCTTTCTTTTTCTAAAACCGTATTTGCCAAAGCATAAGAAGTAATGTGCGAAATATGCGAAATATATGCGGTGTGTATGTCGTGAGCTTCAGAACGCATGAAAATAATGTTCATTTGAAGCGTTTTTGCAATGTTTTCAACCAATTCAAAAGCATCTTCGGCAGAATCTTCTCTATCGCAAATTACGGCAGCTCGCCCCGAAAAACTTTCTTTTTGCGCAGATTTTGGTCCACTGTTTTCGGTTCCCCACATAGGGTGAAAAGCCACATATCTATTTCTTTTTGGGTGATTTTTAATGGCTTCTACAATTCCAGATTTTGTAGAACCTACATCCATTACGGTTTGTTGGTCTGTAACTAAATCTAAAACTTTGGGTAAAATTTTTGCGGTAGCATCTACAGGGATGGCAACAATAATGAGGTCTGCACTTTTTATTCCTTCTTCAAAAGTTTCTGCACGGTCTATAATTCCTAAATCTAATGCTTCCTGAAGGTGATTTTCAGATTTATCAATGCCAATAAATTCATTAGCAAAATTATTTTCTCTAAGTCTTAGTGCTAATGAACCACCTATTAAACCAACTCCTATTACTGCTACTTTCATTTGTTAATAGTTAAATTATTTGTTTTCTCTTTTTTTTATTTCGTTTGAAAAATTTATTAAATTGATAAAATTTGGAACCATAGAAGCAATGGCAACTGCTATGAAAACTGAGATTGGCTTCTCGGCGGTATGCATGTAAAATAAAATACAAACCCAAAGTAAGCACAAACCGATAAGAAATCCGATACTGAATTTTCTTAGTTTTTTTAATTGTTCAATTGAAAGTTCTGATGGTTTTTTGCCAAACATATTTTATAATTTTTTCAAAGTTAAAAATTTAGCTTCATTTTTACATTTCTCGAATGTAATTTCATATTTAGAATTTTTTTCCGGAGAAACCAATAGATATTGCGGGCAAGGTTCTTGCTGAGCTTTGCTTCTATCGAAATTTATTTCTCCTTTTTGTAAAATGCTGTCTTTTAAGAAGTTTTCGTTTATTTTTAAATTTTGCATTTGGGTTTTAAATTCTTCCGAATAGGTAAATTCTTTAGAAAGCGTTTCTGCTATTACCCTAGAATTCGGGAGGTAACCGCTGCAACTTGCTCCTTTTTTATTCAGAATAAAAAATACAATTAATAAACCGGGCAATAATCCTATTAGATAAAATTTTAGTTTTCTCATTATTTTAAAAAAACCTTGTTAAAGAAAGTTACTCTAACAAGGTTGAATTTATATTTTTAAATATTTTTTTTAAAAAATCAACAAATTAATGTCGTGGTAAGTTAAATCAAACTTGTCGCAAATTACTTTTTTGGTGTGTCTTCCTTTGTACATATAAAGAGACTGTTTCATTTCGTTTCTTTTTAATAATACATTTTCAAAACCACCTTCTTCGTCATAATTGAGAAGATAACTTAAGAAAAAATTAGAAATAGCTTTTGTAGTTGTTCTAGGCATTCTAGATGTCATGTTTGGCAAACCGCAATGCAGAATATCATGTTTTATAATTACAGGATCTTCGTGAGTTGTAATTTCTGTGGTTTCTATACATTTTCCGTAATCAATAGTTAAATCTATAATTACGCTGCCTTTTTTCATCAATTTTACCATTTCTTCGGTTACAATTGGAGGCACATTTAATCTTGGTAATGCTCCAATTACAACATCTGCTCTTCTTAGGCTTTTTCTTAATTCTTTTGGGTCTATAATAGATGTAGGAACTCTGCTGTCTATAATGGTGTGTAATCTTCTAAGTTTAGACAGAGAATTGTCAAAAACTTTTACACTTGCACCAAGTCCTATGGCTGCTTTAGTAGCAATTTCTCCTACAATGCCAGCTCCTAAAATTACCACTTCTGTAGGTCTTACACCGGTAATTCCGCCAAGCATTAATCCGTTTGATTTAGACAAAAGTTCAGATGCGTAAAGAATGGAAGTAGCGCCTGCAATTTCTCCAATTAATCTAATAAGAGACAATTGGTGATATTCGTCCATTATAAATTCAAAAGCGATGGCGTTTACTTTTTTTTCGGCTAATTTTTTGAAATATTCTTTATCTCTAAGATTGATTTGAAGTGCAGAAACCAAATAAGCATTTGGTTTTAAGTAATCCATTTCTTCGTCTGTTGGTGGATTAATTTTTAGAACTAAATCCTGTCCGTACACTTCTTTTGCATCTGAAGAAATCTGAGCTCCGGCTTCAGAAAATTGTAAATCCGAAAAATAAGAAGGTATTCCTGCGCCAGATTCTATAATAATATCATGACCTTGTTCTACCAAAACTTGCACGGCATCTGGAGTAATGCAGATGCGTTTTTCGTTAAGACAAGTTTCCTTAGGAATCCCAATACTGAATTTTTTACCTTTTTTCAGTACTTCTAATTTCTCTTCCTTCGGCATCAATTGTTCCCCAGTAAATGGAGTAAATATCGTAGAACTCATTTTAGTCTATTTTGAAACGACAAAGATACTAAAAATTAGGGATTTAAAACTCAAAATTTATCAACACAGAAATGAGATTAATCAACCATTCAATTATTCGAAAACTACTTCTCTGTAATCTCCTTTATTGGTGATTTTCATTTCGTGGTGTGGCAAGTCTGCCAATTCTTCTTCATAGATTTCTGGCCATTCTATAATGCACAGAAAAGCATTGTCTAGATATTCTTCAATACCAAAATCATAAGCTTCTTCTATTTTTTTGAGACGATAAAGGTCAAAGTGAAATACTTTTCCTTTTGGCGAGTTGTATTCGTTTACAATGGCATAAGTAGGAGACGAAACTTCGTCTGTGCTGCCTAGATTTTTCATTAAAAACTGTGAAAATGTAGTTTTGCCAGCGCCAAGATTTCCTTTTAACAAAAGGATATTGTATTGTAAGTTGGGCAAAATTTCATCAACAATTTTTTGCCAATCTTCTATTTTTTCTATTTGGAATGTTTGAGACATATTTTAATTTTTAATAAACACTATTTCTTTTGATTTACAAGAAATGATATTTCCAGAAAAATATTTCGAAATTTCTTCACAATTAAATTCGATTTTATAATTAGATATATTTCCCTCAATTTTTTTAGGTTTTTCAGATGGAAGCATATCACTTTCAAGATTAGTTACTATTATTTTATCATCAAGAATTTCAAAGTCTCCTTTGTGAAAAAATTTAAAATCTTTTTTACTTTGTTTGGAATTTGACAAATTTAAATTAAATGTTTCTTTAGAAGTAGGGGCTATTCCTGTATAAGATTCAAGCTGATAAAAAATTATTTTTTTACTATTTTTATTAATTTCTATGGCATAAAATAAATCATTATTTGCAGCATTATAAATGCCGTTTTTAATATTTGAATTCTGTGAGCAAGAAGAAAGATTAAAAATTATTATGATAAATAATACAGAAAAATTAAAAAAAAATTTCATTTTTATTAGATTTTGAGTTCCAAAATTATGAAAAAAAATATGAATTAAACACCCCGTCAAAATCTTTGATTTTGACACCCCTCTAAAAGAGGGGAATAAAAAAGCGGAAAAAATCTCGAGATTTTTTCCGCTTATCGCCTAAGTATAATAAACTATGAAAAAACTACTTAGGTTCTAATATACTTATCGGGATTATCACTTCTTCTAGCGAAATTCCGCCGTGTTGATACGTGTCTTTATAATAATTTACAAAATGATTGTAATTTTTTGGATACGCCAAAAAGATGTTGTTTTTAGCAAAAATATATTTGCTGCTGAGGTTGCCTTTTGGTAAAAATAATTTTTCAGGATTGGTAACAGCCCAAACGTCTTTTTCGTCGTAAGTAAGAGATTTACCAGTTTTATAACGAATGTTGGTGCTGGTTTCTCTGTCGCCAACTACCTGCGAAGGTTTTTTAACGTAAACCATTCCGTGGTCTGTGGTAATGGCGAGTTTAAAACCGTTTTCGGCAGCTAATTTTATAATTTTAATTAAAGAAGAGTTCTCGAACCAATTGTAAGTGAGGCTTCTAAAAGTTTTGTCGTCTCTAATTAATTGATCCACAATGTGATTGTCTGTTTTTGCATGAGAAAGAATATCGATAAAATTATAAACAATTACCAATAAATCGTTGTTTTTGTGTTGATTGAAATCGTCTAAAATTTTTCTCTCGAAGTCTGCATTTAGCACTTTTAGATATTTCATAGACTTGCTTTGCAAACCAATTCTTTTCATTTGGTCTTCCAAAAAATCGCGTTCAAATTCATTTTTGTTCCCTTCTTCGTTATCATTAAACCATTTGTCTGGGAAACGTTTTTCAATCTCCGAAGGCATTAATCCTGCAAAAAACGAATTTCTGGCATATTGCGTTGCTGTAGGTAAAATACTGAAATAATAATCTTCTGAAACTTTATTGTAAAATTTAGAAAAAATAGGTTCTACCACTTTCCATTGGTCATATCTCAAATTGTCAACCATCAGGAGCAAAACTTTGTCTTTTTCTAAAACGGGTTTTACTTTTTCTTTGAAAGCGGTGTGAGACATTATTGGTTTTTCGGGAGAATTGAGCCAATTTTCGTAGTTTTTTTCGATGAATTTAGAAAATTGTATGTTGGCTTCTTCTTTTTGAGATTGTAATAAATCTGCAAATTCATTATCAAAAACCTTATCGAATTTTATTTCCCAATTAAGGATTTTCTTGTAATATTCTGCCCATTCTTGGTAAGAATTTAGATAACTCAGTTCCATAGAAAGATTTCTAAACTCTTGCTGATATTCTAATTTGGTTTTTTGTTCTACCAAATCGTCTTCTTGAAGATTTTTCTTTAACGAAAGCAAAATTTGATTCGGATTTACAGGTTTTAGAATGTAATCTGAAATTTGAGAACCAATTGCTTGTTCCATAATATGTTCTTCTTCGTTTTTGGTTACCATCACGATTTTAATAGAAGAATCTAAATTTTTGAGCATAGGAATCGCTTCCAAACCTGAAATTCCTGGCATATTTTCGTCTAGCAAAGCCAATTGAAATTTTTCTGTTTCAATGATTTCTAAAGCTTCGTTTACGTTGTTTACAGGAGTTACGGCGTAGCCTTTATTTTCAAGAAAAACGATGTGTGGTTTTAGTAAATCTACTTCATCATCTATCCAAATTATTTTCGACATAAATTATTTTTTAGGTTGAGGATATTTTAAGTTTAAGGTTGAGTTTAAGTTTTAGAACTTTAATTTCAACTTCCAACTTTTAACTTTTAACTTTAAAATTGTATTTCCAAAATTACGCCAAATGTGTCTTAAATAATGTATAAAATAATTTAAAATTGGTTAAAAATTAGTTAAACTAAATTTCATTAGTTTTGTAGAATCATTTATCAATCATCATTTTTTAATTATAATGAGCATCAACAAGCTGAAAATTATCAACGATCCGGTACACGGTTTTATAAAAATTCCCCACGAAATTCTTTTTGATGTTGTAGAGCATCGTTTTTTTCAGAGATTGCGCAGAATTTCGCAAACTGGTTTGTTGAGTTTGGTTTTCCCGGGAGCTACGCACACAAGATTTCATCACGCATTAGGAGCAATGCATCTTATGTTTACAGCTTTAGAAACGTTGAAACTGAAAGGCGTTAAAATCTCTAAGGAAGAAGAAAAATCTGCAATGTTGGCAATTTTGCTTCACGATGTTGGGCATGGTCCTTTTTCTCACGCTTTAGAAAATCTTTTGATGGAAGATTGGCATCACGAGAAAATTTCAATTCTATTAATGAACAAAATTAATGAAGAATTTGATGGTGAATTGTCAATGGCTTTGGAGATGTTTCAAGGGAAATATCATAGGAAGTTTTTTAATCAGTTGATTTCGTCTCAGTTAGATGTTGATAGATTAGATTATTTAAAGAGAGATAGCTTTTTTACAGGCGTTTCGGAAGGTAGCGTTAATACACAAAGAATAATCTCGATGATGAATGTTTGCGAAGACGAATTGGTGATAGACGAAAAAGGAGTGTATTCTATCGAAAATTTCCTTACGGCGAGAATGTTTATGTATTGGCAAGTGTATTATCACAAAACTTCTGCTTTGGCAGAACATCTTTTGGTTAAAATCTTGAACAGAGCCAAACAATTAATCTCGGAAGGCAAAAATATTGAAGCTTACGGAAATTTAAAATATTTTCTATACAAAACAAATTTTGAAAAGGCGACAGACGAAGTAATCAATAGATTTACTCAATTAGACGATACAGATATGCTTTCGGCGATAAAAATGTGGCAAAATGCAGACGATTTTGTGCTGAGTTATTTTTGTAAAGCGGTAGCGCAAAGGAAATTCCCAAAAACGGTGTTTTCTTCTCATCCATTTGAGCAAGATTTAATTAATGAAAAAATAAAAAAAGTAAATCATTTTTTCGAAATTGATAACGGAGAATTGCTTGTAGAACAAATTAGCAGAACATTGCTTCCTTATGATACAGAGAAACAACCAATTTTTCTGTTGAATAAATCTGGAGAAAAAATAAAATTAGAAGACGCGGAAACGCAGATTCTTTCTGCGCATATCAACCAGCCAACTACCAAAAATATTTTGTATTTTCCAAGAGAAATTTCAAATGGAGCGTTCGATGTCAAAAAATATTAAATTTTGTTAACTATTTCAATAAATTCTTATCTTTGCAGGATATGGAATTTACTGCAGCTCAAATTGCAAGTTTTATCAATGGTAAGATCATTGGAGACGAAAGTGCTTCTATAAGCGGCGTTTCGCCAATAGAAAACGCACAAGAAGGACAGCTTTCTTTTGTCTCTCAGGAAAAATTTGCAGATTATATATTTTCTTCAGAAGCATCTGTAATTATTGTTTCTGAAAAATTTGTGAAAGAAGGAGATTATAAATCTACCTTAATTTTGGTGGAAGATGCTTACCTTTCTTTTCAAGTGTTGATGAATCTTTATCAACAAATGAGAGAAGAAAAAAAATCTGGTATTGAGCAATTTTCTACCGTTTCGGAAAGTGCCATTTTGGGCGAAGATGTATATATAGGAGCGCACACATATATTTCTGATAAAGTAAAAATTGGAAATTCTACACAAATTTATCCTCAAGTTTATATTGGTAAAAATGTAAAAATAGGTGAAAACTGTATTATATATAGTGGTGCTAGAATTTATGATTATTGTATAGTAGGAGATAATTGTATTGTACATTCTAATACCGTAATTGGGAGTGATGGTTTTGGTTTTCAACCTACCGAAAATGGGTATCAAAAAATTCCTCAATTAGGAAATGTAGTATTAGAAAATAATGTAGAAATAGGTTCTAATTGTAGTATAGACAGAGGTACAATAGGCTCTACTGTAATAGGAGAAGGTACTAAAATAGATAATTTAATCCAAATTGCTCATAATGTTAGAATTGGGAAAAACAATGTAATAGCGGCTCAGGCTGGTATTGCAGGTTCTACCATTATTGGAGATTGGAATCAAATAGGAGGTCAAACAGGAATTGTAGGACACATAAAAATAGGTAATCAGGTGAGGATTCAGGCGCAAAGTGGAGTGAATTCTAATGTTGAAGATAAAGAAACTTTGTATGGTTCGCCTGCAATATCAGCGGGAGATTATCGTAGAAATTATGTTCATTTCCGCAATTTGACTGAGATTGTAAAAAGAATTTCAGAATTAGAAAAAAAATCAAAAGAGAGTAGTAATGACTGATAAGCAAAAAACTCTTGGAGGTGAAATTACACTTTCAGGGATAGGTCTTCATACAGGCAGAGAGGTTCATCTAACGATGAAACCCGCAAAAGAAAATACAGGTTTTGTATTTGTAAGAACAGATTTAGAAGGCAAACCTCAGGTAGAAGCAGATGTAAATTATGTAACCACTACAGAACGTGGCACCACTTTAGAAAAACTTGGTGTTAAAATTCATACCTGCGAACATCTATTAGCTGCTTTGGTAGGAATGGATGTAGATAATGCAATCTTAGAATTAGATAGCGCAGAACCGCCTATTATGGATGGTTCTTCTAAATATTTTGTAGAAGCCATAGAAAAAGTAGGTGTAGAAGAGCAAGAGCAGCCAAGAGAATACCTTGTGATAAAAGAAGTTTTGAATTATCAAGACCCTCACACAGGTTCGGAAATTACCATTATTCCTTCAGAAAATTACGAAATTACAACTATGGTAGATTTTGGGACTAAGGTTTTAGGAACTCAAAATGCTTCTCTTAAAAATATTTCAGATTTTAAAGAAGAAATTTCTTCCGCTAGAACTTTTAGTTTCCTTCACGAGCTAGAAATGCTTTTAGATAACGGCTTAATAAAAGGGGGGGATATTTCTAACGCCATTGTTTATGTAGATAAAGAATTAACTCCAGATACTGCCGAAAAATTGAAAAAAGCTTTTGGCAAAGACGAAGTAACGATGAGACCAAACGGAATTTTAGATAATCTTACTCTAAATTATCCTAATGAAGCAGCTCGTCATAAATTATTAGATGTAATAGGAGATTTAGCATTAACAGGTGTTAAAATTAAAGGGAAAGTTATTGCTACTAAACCCGGACATTTTGTAAACACTCAATTTGCTAAAAAATTAAACAGACAGTGGAAATTGTATAAAAAGAAAAACGTTCCAGATTTTGATTTGAAAGCAGAGCCAGTTTATGATATTAATGGTATTATGAAACTGCTTCCGCACAGACCACCATTTTTATTGATTGATAAGATTTTAGAAATATCAGATTCTCATGTGGTAGGTCTTAAAAATATTACAATGAACGAACCGTTCTTTGTAGGTCATTTTCCGAAAGAACCAGTAATGCCTGGTGTTTTACAAATAGAAGCAATGGCACAAGCTGGAGGGATTTTAGTGTTGGCTAACGTTCCAGACCCTGAAAATTATTCTACTTATTTTGTGAAAATGGATAAAGTAAAATTCAAGAAAAAAGTAATTCCTGGTGATACTTTAATCTTTAAAATAGAATTAATAGAACCAATAAGAAGAGGCATTGTTCATATGCAAGGTTACGGCTATGTAGGAGATAGTGTAGTAGTAGAAGCAGAATTGATGGCTCAAGTTGCTAAAACAAAAACAGAAGTATGATTCATCAATTAGCCGCTGTAGACAGACGTGCCAAAATTGGCAAAGACGTTACCATAGAACCATTCACTACCATTGCAGGAGATGTAGAAATAGGAGACGGAACATGGATAGGACCAAATGTTACCATTATGGATGGTGCTAGAATTGGTAAAAATTGTAGAGTTTTTCCGGGAACTGTAATTTCGGCTATTCCTCAAGATTTAAAATTTGACGGAGAAGATACAAAAACTATTATAGGTGATAATACTACGCTTAGAGAATGTGTAACCATTAACAGAGGAACAAAAGCCTTAGGTTTTACTAAAGTGGGAAATAACTGCTTAATTATGGCTACATCGCATATTGCACATGATTGTATAGTAGGTAATAATGTTATTATTGCAAATGGATGTGGGATAGCTGGGCATGTGGAAATAGATGATTTTACTGTGATGGGAGGTTTATCTGCCGTTCAGCAATTCGGGAAAATAGGAAAACATACCATGATTTCTGGCGGGTCATTAATCCGAAAAGATATTCCTCCTTATGTTAAAGTAGGAAGAGAACCGATATCTTATGCAGGGATTAATTCCGTAGGGCTAAGAAGGAGAGGTTTTAGTAATGAAAGAATTTTTGAAATTCAAAAAGTTTATAGAGCTATATTTCAAATGAAGATGAATGTTTCTCAGGCACTTACTTATATAGAAAAAGAATTGCCTGCAACTGAAGACAGAGACGAAATTGTAGAATTTATAAAAAATTCTCCAAGAGGAATTGTAAAAGGTTATGGCTCTGGAAAAGAGTAATCGTTAAACGATTTCAAACTCTTACTAAAACAAATAATAAATTTTCAAAACAACATATTTTTAATGGCAACAAGCAACGATATTAAAAAAGGACTTTGTATAGAATATAGCAACGACATTTACAAAGTAATAGAGTTTCTTCACGTAAAACCAGGGAAAGGGCCTGCTTTTGTAAGAACCAAACTAAAATCTGTAACCAACGGAAAAGTTATTGATAATACTTTCTCTGCAGGTCACAAAATAGATGAGGTAAAAGTGATTACTCGTAAATTTCAATATTTATACGATGACGAAAACGGTTACCATTTTATGAACAACGAAGATTTCTCTCAAATGTATCTTAACAAAGAAATGATTGAGAACGCTCAGTTTATGAAAGCTGGTGAAGAAGTTACCATCATTATTAAAGAATCAGACGAAACACCACTTTCTGCGGAAATTCCTCAGACAGTTTACCTAGAAGTAATTGAAGCAGACCCAGGTGTAAAAGGAAATACTGCGACCAACGCTCTTAAAAATGCAATTGTAGAAACTGGAGCTAGAGTTTTAGTGCCACTTTTTATTGAAGCTGGAGACAAAATTAAAGTAAACACAGAAGACGGTTCTTACTTAGAACGTGTAAAATAAATTAGCTGGATGTAGGAAGCTGGATGTAAGATACAATTCTTCCAGCATCCATCATCCAACATCCTACAATAATATGAAATTTCAATCACCTCAGTCTCTTAAGACCATTGCAGAATTAATTAATGCAAAATTTGTAGGAGACGAAAATTTTCAAGTTTTTGGAACTAACGAAATTCACCGTGTAAAAGCTGGTGAAATTGTTTTTGTAAACCATCCCAAATATTACGACAAAGCGCTTTTTTCTGAAGCTACTATTATTTTGATAGACAAAGAAGTAGATTGCCCAGAAGGTAAAGCTCTTCTTATTTCAGACGACCCTTTCAGAGATTTTAATAAAATTAACGAATATTACCAAGGTATTCAAACTTTTGAAACAACTGGTCAAAATGCTGTAATTGGAAAAAATTGTAAAATTCACCCTTCTGTAGTAATCGGAAACGATGTGAAAATAGGAGATAATTGTATGATTTTTCCAAATGTAGTAATTGGAGACAGAACCGAAATTGGTAATAACTGCGTTATTCAATCAGGAACCGTTTTAGGAGGTGACGCTTTTTATTACAACAAAAATGCTGAAGGTTTCAGAAAAATGCTTTCCGTAGGAAATGTAATTATAGAAAATAATGTAGAAATAGGTAATCTTTGTACAATAGACAGAGGTGTTACAGATTCTACCATTATTGGTGCAGGTAGTATTTTGGATAATCAAATTCAAATAGGACACGATACCGTTATTGGTAAAAAAGTTCTTATCGCTTCTCAAACCGGTATTGCAGGTTGTTGTATTATCGAAGACGAAGTTACCATTTGGGGACAAGTAGGAATTGCATCTGGAGTTACCATCGAAAGCGGAACAGTACTTCTTGCGCAAGTTGGGGTTAACAGAAGTTTATCTAAAGGAACCTATTTTGGGCCAATTGCAGAAGAATTCAGAAGTTATTTAAAGAAAGAGGTAAAACTCAAAAATTTATAATCAATTTCTTTGTGTAGAACTCTAAAAATACTATTTTTACAAAAATTAAAAATTAGAAATGTCAGTATTAGTAAACAAAGATTCAAAAGTAATCGTACAAGGATTTACAGGTAACGAAGGAACTTTCCACGCAAGCCAAATGATAGAATACGGTACTAACGTAGTAGGTGGGGTAACCCCAGGAAAAGGAGGTACAGAGCATCTTGGTAAACCAGTGTTTAATACCGTTGCAGATGCTGTGGCAAAAGCCGGAGCTAATGTAAGTATCATTTTCGTACCGCCTGCATTCGCTGCAGATGCCGTAATGGAAGCTGCAGAAGCTGGAATTAAAGTAATCGTTTGTATTACAGAAGGAATTCCTGTAGCTGATATGGTAAAAGTTAAAGAATACATCAAAGATAAAGGCGCTAGATTAATCGGGCCAAACTGTCCAGGTATCATCACTTCAGACGAAGCTAAAATTGGTATTATGCCAGGTTTCGTTTTCAAAAAAGGTAAAGTAGGTATCGTTTCTAAATCTGGAACCCTTACTTACGAAGCAGCAGACCAAGTAGTAAGAGCTGGTTATGGTGTTTCTACTGCTATTGGTATTGGTGGAGACCCAATTATTGGTACTACAACAAAAGAAGCATTAGAACTTTTCATCAACGACCCTGAAACTGAAGCTGTGGTAATGATTGGTGAAATTGGTGGCTCTCTAGAAGCTGAAGCTGCAAGATGGTATAAAGCAAGTGGTTCTACAAAACCTGTAGTTGGTTTTATCGCAGGACAAACTGCTCCTAAAGGTAGAACAATGGGACACGCTGGTGCTATTGTTGGTGGTGCTGAAGATACTGCACAAGCTAAAATGACGATTATGAGAGAAAATGGAATTAACGTAGTAGATTCTCCTGCAGACATCGGTAAAACTGTTGCCAAAGTATTAGGATAATTTTCTATATTTGAATATAATTTTAAAACTTCATAATAATTTTTATTATGAAGTTTTATTTTAAATAAACACACTATGAAAAAAACATTAAAAAAATGGGCAATAGTAGTCTCTGCCTTTGCCTCATCTATGGCTTTTGCGCAGATAGACTTTAGCTCTACCAGATTTGGAGTTACCGCAGGGCCTACTTATTCCAGAGTGCAAAATGCGCACAATCCTTCTTCTGCCAGAGTAAGTTTTTATGGTGGATTTCTTGCAATTGTTCCTATTGGAGGTGATGATATGTTCTATCTACAACCAGAAATTGAATATTTAGGAGCTGGCGAAAACGGACAAAATAGTGCTGTTTATGCCAGCAATTACATTAGTGTTCCTATTTATTTTAAAGCTTATTTCTCTGAAGCTGAATCTGAATTTTTTGGTCAATTAGGACCACGATTTGGTTTTTTGATGAATCAATCAATTAAAAATCCTAGCAAACCACAATATTATACTACAGATACATTCGGAAAGGCAGCAGCTTTTGATTTTGCTATTTCTGGTGGTTTAGGATTTAGTTATAAAAGAAAAGTAGAAATTTTTGCTAGATTTGATTATGGTATTACAGATAATTTACCAGATTTAAAAGTAGAAACTCAAGACCCAGCAAGTCTTAAAGCCAAAAAACAACACATTCTTTCGGCAGGAATTTCTTACATTTTTGATTAAATGAGGAATGTTGATGTTGGAATAAAGAAGATTTGAAATTTTAAAATATTTTTAGAAATAACAAAAACTCAAGAAATTTATCTTGAGTTTTTTTATTGTAATAAAACGGCTGCCAAAGCTAAAATTGCAGGCAAAGCCTGTACGAAAAATATCTTTTTAGAAGCCGAAACTGCGCCATAAACTCCGGCAGCAATTACACAACCCAAAAAGAAAATCTGAACGTTGGTCTTCCATTCTGGGTTTTCTATAAAAAAGCTCCAAATTAATCCTGCGGATAAAAAACCATTGTACAAACCTTGGTTGGCGGCGAGTTTTTTGGTAGGTTTAAAAAGTTCATCAGATAAAGAACCTTTAAAAGTTTTCTTGCCCAAAGTTTCCCAAGCAAACATTTCCATATACAAAATATAAAGATGTTCTAGGGCTACCAATGAAACGAGGATGATTGAAAGTATTTGCATGAGTTTTAATTTTTTTCTACTAAAATACATAAAATAATTTGCCTCTAAATTTTTTATTGTTATAAGTTTTATGTATTTGATTAATTTTTGAAATAACTGTGAAAGAAATTATTTTTGAGAGTTTTTCACTGTTTAATTTAAAGATAAAGAATATCCTGGGAAACGCCCCACATCCCAGAGATATTCAGTTACATCATTCATGTTTTGCAGAATCAGGGGGCATTAAAATTATAAATAGAAATTTATTTTAAAAGCCTTCAGAGATGATGAACGCTGCTCTTTTTTTTAAATATTTTCAATAATACAGATAGACTATTGAAAAAAAACTATAAAGATTATATAATAACTCTGAAGGCAATTTTTTATTTAATGGTATCTATATAGTGTTGATATTGTATTATTTTTTATAATGTAAAAGCTTATTTATTTTGAGTTTATAGATACCATTTTATTTTTCTCATTATTTGTATTTCTAATAACTCGATACTTTTTTTGCTGAAGAAAGTCAAGGGAATTTTCTTATAATAATAATTTCCATTCTTATGAATGAATAGTACTATTATACTTGTTGGATTACAATAAGTTATTTCAAACTTGCATAAATATGAATATTCTATTATTAGTTCATTTTTTTTTGAGCCTAAGAATTCATAAAGTAAACTTTGGCTCGAAATATTGATTGCTTCCTTAGAAATTTGTAGAAAAACTATTTTAGAATTCAATAGCAAAATTATTATTATGATTAAAGTGGTTAATATTATTATTAAAATATTATTTTCAAAAAAATTTAAGCTGAATAATAGTAAAGAAATAATAATAGAAATCACTGAAGTCATAAAAGAAATATGAATAAATTTTTCGTTATTAAAAATTATTTTGTCTTCTTTCATTGTGTTTTGGGTGGTTATTGTTGTTATTAGTGAATTTTTTCAACACATTAAAAATTGTATAAGATTATTTTATTTAACAATGCGATTTTAGGTTATAACTATTTATAAATTTTATTATCAAAGTTGTTCTATCAAAAGTTTATTATTTAATTTTAAAGGCAGGCAATTTTTCCTGCCTATTAAAATTAAATAAAATCATAGCAATGTACATTTGCGAGATTATACTCTGGATATTCTTAATTATATAATAATGGGAGCTTATATACCACTACTATTTTTCTAGACCATTTTTCTAATAATTATCGTGATGAACTAATTATTTCTTATCTAGAATTCATTTGTCTAATTCTGTCATGAGATAAAATATTAAACTCGTCTGCGCTGGTCTTCAGATTACTATCATTTCAGAATATCCATTTATTAATATAGTAGTAATTGTGTCAGAGAAAGTATAATTCTTATTATTACACTCACAAATTACCACTTATCAATACAGTTTATAAAAAGCCTTCAGAGATTTATGATGAACGCTATTCTTTTCTAAAACACATATTTTTCTTTGCATCATACATAATGAAAAACTATGAAGACTATAATTACTCTGAAGGCTAGATTATTATTGAGCTACTTTATGTTGAAAAATAGCCTAATCTATGACTATTGCCTCTTATTCGACCGAACAAAGGTGTATTATTCGGGTGAACTATACTGTATTGTCCGCTCGGACAAGGCAGTGTTGTTTATTGTACCGTTAGTATCTTCTCTAATCCTGCTGTACGAGGTTCTTTCAGTAACGAGCCTTGGGCAAATTGCGTTACTACTTCTATTGTGTATGTACCAGCAGCTAGGGCGGGAGTTACAATAATAACTTCTGATGGATTGTTGGTTACAATATCTGTAGCATCTACAACCGTTCTGGATTGTGTGGTGGTATCTACAAAATATACTCCGTTGGCGGTATCTTCACCTGCTATTTTTATTTTATTGCCACTGATTTTGAGATTTCTGTTTGGAGTAAGCAAATCGTTTACCGAACCGCTCTTTACATCCGTTACCTGAAGAATGGCAGAAGAGGCGTCTGCGATACCTAAAATGTTGACTTCAATAGTAGGGATTTCTGCTCTAAGTTTTTCCCCTTGATTGAATTGGAAAAGGATGGAGTGCTTAGCAGAGTTAAAAGTTTCTGTTGGGCTATCGAATACTCCTCTTATTAGAGTAGAAGCAGTGAAATAGCCTGTGTTAACGGAATATCCATCGCAAAGCTGGTATGCCATTTCCTTTAAGAAAAGTTCTGTAGCATGCTGCATAGAGGCAGCCGAAACATCCGAACCACCTCTATTAACTGCTGCTTCGCAGATTTGTTTCACGTTAAGACTTCTTTCGCTTACAGTGCGTGCGATATAATCGTTTGGGTTGTCTTTGGTAAGAGCGTTATCGTAGAGATAAGCCTTAATTTTGTGCAGAATTGCCATAATATTAATTTTTGATTGTTAATTTTTAATCTAAAAATTCCTCGAAGTAAAAGAGGAAAAGCTTAATATCAATGTGTAAAGATTTAATTCCTCTAATACCTCGTGGATTTGCTCTGTGGAATTTTAATAAGTAAAAAATTTAGATCTGTATAAAATCATAGGCCTAAGTATATTATATCCAGATTATTCCTAGAAGCTAAAGGTGAATCAATTATAAAATTGTTAGTAGGTGCAATCTTAATTGTAATTGAATCACCTGCATTTGCAGAAATAATAGCCGGATAATGGGTGTTAAAATAAGAATTGCCTTGAACGTAACCGTATGTTTCATCATTTTTGACGATATTTCCATTTACAAATATCTGTACATAGAAAGTATATACTCCTGTAGTGGCAGGAACTCTGAAAAACGAATGAAATATCAATTCATATTTTCCGGTATTTAATACTGTGTAAGCACCTATACCCGGTAAAGACGTTGCAACCCCATTATTTATTGTGAAATTAGATGCAGTACTACATTGGAAGTTTTGATAATTAGATTGCTGATTTCCTGTATTGGGCTGCCAGGTTCCGACACCATTTGAATCTGATACCAATACTCTTCCGGCTCCCTGTGTGCCGTCAATAATCTTGATAGCTCCCACAGTACTATTGTTTATGTGCAGTTTTGTATCAGGATTAATTGTTCCGAGCCCTAAATTTCCGTTTGCAGTAAATACTAAGTCATTGCTTTGTTGTATGGTGGTGTGAGCAGAGCCTGTTGCAGGGTTATCTTTGCCACCATCTATATTAAAAATTCCTTGCGGATTTTGAGTGTTTATGCCTACTTGGCTATATAGTGCAACGTTTACTATAAGTGCTACAAAAAGAGTGATGTTTTTTTTCATTTTATTTATGTTTTTAATATGTTGTATTTTGTTACTAATTGAGAGAATTAATTATATTTTGGTTTTGTACTTCTTTAAAATTGGAGGTGGGCGTATGCTTAAAGAATTTACACTAATATGTTCTAATACTTTTTCATAGTGAATTATTATGTATTGTATGGTATCTTTGATTTTTAAAATGGATGATTCATTATGAATCTGTATAAGTAATTTTTGTTGTATGTTATTAAGGCAAGCAAGATGATGAGCTAATTTTGTTAGTTTTAATATACTAGGATTGCTTTTTGTGATGAAAAATTTTTTTTGAAAGAACTGTTTCTTTTTAATGATATTTTTTTTCTCAGACTCCTTTTTATTCTTGAAAACGGTGATTTTATTTTTATTTTCAAGACTTTCTTGTTTTACGATTTCAATCTTACAAGTGTTTTTGAAATACTGCCAGCCAGAGAAGGGCGTTTCTTCTTCGATATATATTTCTACTGTTTCTTTTTGATCTTGCTCTTGTATATTACTAAAGGGAAAAACGATTGTGCTATCTTGAATTGAAATTATTGTGTTTTCTTTAGTGTAGAGTTGTGCATTTAGACATTGAAAATAAAAAATGAATAGAAAGATAAAAAGCGCCATTGCTTTCTCACAAAGGATATCTTTCTTTCTTGTTATTTTTTGTGTTTTTATCATTGTTGTAAAAAGTAGTCCTCATTAGACTACTTTTTAAACTATTGATTTACAGTTCAATAGTTTTTAAATTAAAAATTTATATTTATAAGTGTTTATTGTTATTGTTTTAATATGCATATTTACATTATTGGAGATATATTGTACGTGCAAGTGGTTAATTATGAAAAGTTTATATAGGTATTGTATTTAATAAATTTGTTTATATTTGCAATGAAAAAGTAGTCTAATGAGGACTACTTTTTTTATTGTAAATTCGTTGATTATTAACTATTTAAAATTAACGGAATGACATTCGAATTCTTTTTGCCTCATAGTGGTACATGTAAAAATATTCATCTAAATATTACCGATAAACAGCAAAATAAGATTTATAGATTCAGGACGAGTTTGCAAATTCTTGAAAAAGATTGGGATACTATCAAACAACGCCCCACTAATATTTACCTGAAAAAATATAAAAAACTAAACGCAAAGTTAGATGGTCTTAAAAAAGAAGTGGCTGAGTATATTCGTGTTAAACGTTCTGATAAAAGTCAAGTGAAACAACGCGAAATAGCTAAAACAATTAAATGGATTTGCTCTTCTAATAAAGTTTCTAAAGAACATGTGAATTATCCAGAAAATTCATTCTTATATTATATGCAATGGTATATTAGTATTAAAAAAGGACTTATTTGTAATTCCACTATTAAAAGGTATAAAGTTTTCTTCCATTTGTTAGAACGTTTTGAAGGGTTTCTATGCAAAAAATTATATTTAGAAGATATAAATATTGATTTTATTAAAAATTTCATGTTTTTTGGTAGAGAAGAA
This sequence comes from Cloacibacterium sp., assembly GCF_047601505.1. Classification (GTDB taxonomy): domain Bacteria; phylum Bacteroidota; class Bacteroidia; order Flavobacteriales; family Weeksellaceae; genus Cloacibacterium. Next base: position 2,920,566 of record NZ_JASGJD010000001.1, on the reverse strand, counting down.
GAGTATAGTGATAATACTATTGTGAGGACTATTCATTTTGTAAAAACAATTTTAAATTTTGCAGAACGTAAAGGTGTAAGAACTCACGTTAGAGAGCTGGAAATAAGAAGAGAAAAACAACATTGTGAGTTGGCAACTTTATCTGAAAAAGAGATTATGGAAATAAAATCTACTGAAGTATCGGGAGAGATGCAGTATGCAAAAGACTGGCTTTTGATAAGCTGCTATACAGGGCAACGATTTTCAGATTTTATGCGTTTTTCTAAAAAACAATTGATAAAAATAAATAATAAAGTCTGTATTAGTTTTACTCAGAAAAAAACACATAAAAAAATATTATTGCCCTTGCATCCAGCAGTAATGAATACACTGAAGCGTTATGATGGCAATTTTCCGCCGACATTAGATATGCAACAATATAATAATTCTATCAAAGAAATAGCCAAACAGGCACAGCTAAGAGATTTAATAAAAGCAAAAAAACGTATTGGGCATAGAATGAAATGTTATGATATGGAAAAATGGGAAGTTTTGTCTAGCCACATCGGGAGGCGTAGTTTTGCCACTAATTTTTATGGTAAAATCCCAACCCCTTTATTAATGGATGCTACGGGACATAGTACGGAACAGATGTTTTTGAGATATATTAATCCATTAGACGAAAACAGAATATTAAGCTTAAGCAGTTATTTTGATAGGGTGTATAAAGATAGAATGGTGGTTTAAAATTATTTTAATTGTTTTTCTTTTTATAAAATTGTCAGTCTGAGCGGAGTCGAAGACTTTAAGCAAATAGGAAAAGTAATTATCATTTTAATACAATAAATTATTAGAAGTTTACACTTAATTAAATAAATCAGTTTTTGTATTATCAATTAATTTTTGACCTTCATTATTAAAAATTAATTTTAAAGAATAATCTAATTCTTCTTTAATTCTTAACAGTTGATTAAAATCATCTCCACATTTTAAATTTATTGTTCTCATTTATTTATTTTAAAAGTTTTATTATGATTAATTTAGTATGTCAAATATATCAAATATTAACAAAAAAATCGCTACATCACTGCAACGATTTTGATTTGTTAATTTATAATTCTTTAATTTTTTAACTTGTTCTAATCCACTTCCAAAGTTCTTTAAAAGTAGCTTTGTTTCCATACATTAAAATGCCTACTCTGTAGATTTTTGCAGCAATGAAAACCATTCCTAAAGTAAAAATTACCAATAGAATAATGGAAAGTGCAATTTGCCAAACTGGTACACCAAAAGGAATTCTGGCAACCATTGCAACAGGCGAAGTAAGTGGTATAATAGACAGCCAAAACGCCATTGGACCTTCTGGATTGTTCATAATGCTGAAACTTCCGTACATGCCTAAAATAAGTGGTAAAATCCCGAAAATAGTAAACTGTTGGGTTTCGGTTTCGTTATCTACAGCCGAACCAATGGCTGCGTACATAGAACTGTAGAAAATGTAGCCCAACAAAAAGAAAACAATAAATACGAAAATAATTAATCCGTAATCCATACTTAATAAATTATGGAAAATAAGCGTTAGAATCTCTTTAATTCCTCCAATTTTAGCCATCGGGTTTTCAGCATTTTGAGCAATTGCAGGGGTATAACTTTTATTGAAAATGGTTGCAGCAACCACAGACATCGTAATCCAAATTGCAAATTGCGTAAGTGCTACCAAAGTAACGCCAAGAATTTTCCCCATCATTAATTCGAAAGGTTTTACAGAAGAAATTAAGATTTCTACCACACGGTTGTTTTTTTCTTCCAAAACGCTTCTCATTACACGAACACCATAAATCATAATAAACATGAAAATAATGTACATTAGAGACATGCTCATCCCAGATTTTACGCCAAAAGCAAAATTATCGTCTTGTTTGGCTTTATCTACCACGTTTTCGGTGGCAATCATAAATTTTTGGTCCAGAGCCATCAATTCTGCTTCTGTGATGCCTAATTTCTTAATTTTTTCTTTTTTGATGACCTCAGAAAGTTGAGAAGAGATTTTCATTTGAGCATCAAAACCTAGTTTTTTATTAACGTAAAGCTTGCTGTTTTTTTCTAAAGCATCCAGATTATTGTCTGTATTGGCAGGAATTACCAAAACTCCGTCCATATCTTCCACATTTTTGAGTGCTACCAAAAGAGATTTTTCGGTTTCGGAAGGCACAAAAGTGTATTGTATGTCTTTGTCTGATTTTAATTGAGTAGTAAAAATTCCGGATTTGTCTATTACACTTAGTTTGGTTTGGGTTTCATTAGCTTTGAACATAAAAGTAATTAAAGCAATAAAACCAGCCAGCAAAAGTGGCGCAAGAAGCGTAAGAACAATAAAAGATTTTTTCTTAACCTGAGTTAAAAATTCTCTTTTGGTTATAAGGATTATGTTTTTCATTTTGTAGGATGTTGGGTGATGGATGTTTGATGAAATTAATTTTGTGTTTGCGAAGTTACAGCTGTAATGAATACTTCGTTCATGCTTGGAATTTTTTCGTCGAAACTTCTTATTTTACCAGCTTTCATCAAATCATTTAGAAGAAGATTTTGGTCTTCTTTATAGTTCAAATCAAAGGAAATAAGCCCGTGTTTGTCTGTTACATCGTAGAATTTGTATTTGTTTTTCAAAATTTCAAATTCTTCGGAAATTACTTCAGACAAAACAATATTATAAAGATTTTGTTTGAATTGTTCTCTCACCTCGAAAATTTTCCCATCCAGAATTTTTTTAGAATTATTGATAAGAGCTACGCTATCGCACATTTCTTCTACGCTTTCCATACGGTGAGTGGAGAGAATAATGGTAGTACCTTGTTCTTTAAGTTTTAAGATTTGGTCTTTTACTAAGTTTGCATTTACAGGGTCAAAACCAGAAAAAGGTTCGTCTAAAATTAACAATTTGGGCTGATGAAGCACTGTTACTACAAATTGTATTTTTTGCGCCATACCTTTAGAAAGTTCAGATAGTTTTTTCTTCCACCAATGGTCTATTTCGAGTTGGTCGAACCAATATTTTGCTTGCTCCAGAGCGTGGTTTTTAGACATTCCTTTTAGTTCACCGAAATAGAGAAGTTGGTCTCCTACCGTCATATTTTTGTAAAGACCTCTTTCTTCTGGCATGTAGCCAATATCTTTGATGTGATTGGGATTGAGTTTTTCTCCGTTGATGAAAACGTCACCTGTATCTGCTTGTGTAATCTGATTGGTAATTCGGATAAAACTGGTTTTCCCAGCTCCGTTTGGTCCTAAAAGCCCATAAACCGAACCTGTTGGAACATCTATACTGAAATCTTGTAGCGCTATTTTTTTTCCTGCGTTATACGTTTTAGAAACATTTTTTGCTTGTAGCATTCTCATTAATTTTACTGCAAAGTTAGTTGCTAAAGTACGGAAATGTTACTTAAAAAATGATTAAAATTTTTAAGATGTTTTTAATTTTGTGCTTTCAATGCTTTTCTATAGGCTATTTTCGTATGTATAAATGTTTAACTTTTGAAGTTCTAAATTTATTTTATCTAGCCATTCTTTTTGTTTAGGATTTTTTTTAAAGAAAATTTCTTTACCAATTTTTAAAAAGGAATCATCATTTTCTGCATCGAATTGATTGTTTCTTTTCTGTTTTTTTTGTTCCCAATCGTTCACCATATTTCTGTAAATGTTAAGATTGGTAATATTTTTTCTGCCTAAACTGTCTGCGGATTTCCGAATTTTTCTGGCATATAATTCTGAAATGTTAAAATGAATTTGCTCGTGTTGTAGTACGTAATCGTTTTTTACCAACATCCAAGATTGTTGTTTGTCGAAATAGTTTTTCACAACTAATTTTGGCGGAGTGTATCTGCTTTTTTGAGTGGTAATAACTTCTATAGAAATGGCGCTTATGGCACCTAAAAACTTTTTGTTGCCCGTTTTTAAAGTGTCTTTTTGTATTGCTTGGAAATCTTTAATTTGGAGTGAATTGTTAGTTCTCCAGAGAATTAAATCTTGAGGAGCTGTTATAAAACTCAAGAATAATAGGATAGAAGAGAATATTAATATTTTGAAGGTAAATTTCATATTTTATAAACATAGAATTGTACCAAATATTATGAAAAAACCATTCCAAAAAATTGAAATGGTTTCTTAAATTTTATTTAAAAAAATGTTTAACTAAACATATCTCTTACTTTATCAAAGAAAGATTTTTCTTTACCAGAAGGTTCTGCAACCATTTGACCGGTTTTCATTTGATTTTCGAAGAATTCTTTTTGTTCTGGTGTTAATTTCTGTGGTGTCCATACATTTATGTGAATAAACATATCGCCTTTTCCGTAAGAATCTATACTTGGCAAACCTTTACCAGCTAATCTTAAAATTTTACCAGATTGTGTACCAGCATCAATTTTAATTTTTACTTTTCCTCCAACAGTATTGATTTCTTTAGTGGTTCCAAGAGCCGCTTCGGCAAAAGAAATGTACAATTCTTGATGAAGATTATCGCCTTCACGTTTTATAAAATGGTCTTGTTCTTCTTCTATTACTACTAATAAATCTCCAGGTGTACCACCGAAAGGAGCATCGTTACCTTTTCCTCTTACATTAAGTTGAATGCCATCTCTAGCACCAGCTGGGATGTTGATGCTTACTTCCTCATCAGATTTTATAAGACCTTCTGCATTAGCACCAGCAGGAATTTTATCTGCTACTTTTCCCAATCCTCCACAAGTGCTACAAGTAGTTTGGGTTTGCATTTGCCCAAACATTGTATTCATTACTTTAATTTGAGCACCACTACCGTGGCAAGTAGGACAAGTTTTGGCTGTAGCTCCAGGCGCAGCTTTCATTCGTTTTACTTTAATGGTTTTGGTAGTTCCGTTTACCATTTCTTCCAAGTTAAGTTTTATTCTTACTCTAAGGTTAGAACCTCTCACTTGTCTGGAACCGCCTCCGCCTCCAAAACCGCCACCAAAATGACCACCAAAAATATCACCAAATTGAGAGAAAATATCTTCCATGTTCATTCCGCCGCCGAAACCACCACCGCCGAAACCGCCTCCTCCAGCAGCTCCGCCAACACCAGCGTGTCCGAATTGGTCGTATCTTGCGCGTTTGTCTGCGTCGCTTAGAATTTCATAAGCTTCTGCTGCTTCTTTAAATTTTTCTTCAGCAGATTTGTCTCCCGGATTTTTGTCTGGGTGAAATTTAATCGCCAACTTTCGGTAAGCTTTCTTTATTTCGTCTGCGCTGGCAGATTTTGATACGCCTAATATTTCGTAATAATCTCTTTTTGACATTTTTTATTATTGTTAGATGATGGATGTTTGAAGTTTTTTTCTGGAATTTATTTCATCTAACTTCCGACTTCCTGCATCCTGCAAAAAATTAATTTCCTGTTACTACTTTTGCAAATCTTATTACTCTGTCGTGAAGCTGATAACCAGTTTCTATAACATCTACAATTTTACCTTTTAAATCTTCTGATGGAGCAGGAATTTGAGTGATAGCTTCGTGGAAATCTACATTAAAATTGTCTCCAGCATTTACTTCAACAGGTTTTAAACCTTTTTCGGCTAATTTATTTTTGAATTTTTGGTAAATAAGTTCAATTCCTTTAAGATCTGCTTCGTTACCACTTTTTGCAATTTCTTTAATAGCTCTTTCAAAATCATCAAGAACGGCAAGCATAGAAATCATCATTTCAGTATTGGCGTACTGAGCAAATTCCATTTTTTCTTTTACTGTTCTCTTTTTATAATTTTCGAACTCTGCGTATAGACGAATGTAACGGTCTTTTTCTTCTGCCAAAAGTTCTTCTGCAGTGGGTTGTTTTGTCACATTTTCCGATTTTGTTTCTTCGTTTTGCTGAGTTTCTTGTTCTGTTGTATTTAGATTTTCTTCGTGTAGTTCTTTGTTTTCGTCCATTTTGCTGAATTTTTCTACTCTTTTAAGGCAAAGTATTTGCCAAAAGTTATTTTAGGAAATATTGGCAGATTTTTATCTCAGCAGTTAGTGATAAATTTTTTCTAAAATCAAAATCATTTCTGAAGAATTCAAGAAATTACTATGCTGGAAAATAATTTCATTCTTGGAGTTCAGAATCACTAATATGGGATAGCTAACTCTCCCATCTATATTTCCTAATGTTTCTGCAAGTTCTTGGATTCCTGTATTTGTTCCTGTGGGCTTAAAATGAAAAGTTTTACCACAGAATTTAATGTCTTGTTTTTCTTCTGCATTTAACATTGTAAAATAATATTCATTATTCAATTTATCGATAATTTTTTTGTGTTTGAAGGTTGTATTTTCCATCGCTTTACAATAATTACACCAATCTGTATAAATAAAAATTACTGTATTTTTTGGTTTATCTGTTTGCATTTTTTCAATTTTCTGAAAACTCAGAATGTTTAGTTGTGAAAAGCAAAGTTCTGGCAGTATAAAGCTTCCTAAAATTATAGCCCATTTAAATATGATGTTTAAAGCTGTCATTTTAGTTGAAGTTGAATCTTATTCCCAAAAATCCTTCTGATTCCTTGATTTGGAGCATAAACATATGAAGGATCAAATGTTAAAGCATAGGGATTATCTGGTGTTGAAATAATTTGTCCATTTCCGTCAAATATTACATTTTTATCAAAAGGATCATTAGCTCTTGCAATAATGAACGGATTTCCTCTATTAGGAGTCCAGTTGAGCAGGTTTTTTATTCCGGCATAAATTTCAAATCTTTTAAATTTATCATATGTAAACTGAATGTTCTGGATGCTCCACCAGGGAGATTTTGGTTTTCTCGGATCTAAATCACTAAGCAGAGGCAAATGCATTGGATTATATATGTTTCCTGTATAGTCAATGCTCAGATGCCAATGTTTAATTTTATATGAAACTGCCCAGGTTCCCATAAATTTTTCCGTTAGCATTTGTTGATTTGTAATCCCGTTTTCTGTTAAGGTATTTTCCATTAATGTTCCTCCAATAATCAATTTTAATCCGTTTATAAAATTCAAATCTGCATTTAGGCTGATTCCTTTGCTGACGGCATGACCATTGAGATTGTCATAAATAATTTCGTTGGGGTTTGCTTCATAATCGGGAACAATTCTGTTGGTAAAATAGGTGTAAAAAACGGTGGTGTCTAACCCTAAAAAAGAACCAGAATTAAAGTGGATTTTTTTTATAAAATTAAGATTGATATTATAGGATTTCTCGGGTTTTAAATCATTCAAAATAATTACTTTTCTTGCTCCGGTGAGTGCAGCGTGGTCTTCAGTAAACAGATTTACCACACGGAAGCCTGTTCCTGCATTCGCACGAAAAATATTATTGTTGTTTATTGACCATTTGTAAGCAATTCTTGGTGTGAAAATACTTTTGTGAATATTATTGTAGTCGTACCGGAAGCCTAACAAGAGTTTGTGTTTCTCAGTTAGTTTAATTTCATCCTGAATAAAAATTCCGGGTAGCCATGTTTTTTCTGGCTCGTTTTGATTTTCAGAATTGTTAGTTGCCGGTGTATTATCATCATAATAAGTATAGCGTAAAGCGGCTCCGAAAAGCAAGTCGTGATTGTTCAATTTTTTATCCCAAGTTAGTTGGGCGAAAGCAATTTTTTGGTTGGCAATATAAGAAGTAGTTCCGTATCGGCTGTTTTGATCATGATTGATTATTGAAAATGAAAATAACATTTTTTCATATACAGGGAGTTGATAATTCCCCAGTAATTCCATACGATTTGTATAAATACTTTCTCCATAAATTTTATCACCTCCACGATATAGTTTGTTCCATCGCATATCACCTCCCCAACGGTCTTCGTACATATAACGGCCTGCAATAGTAAAGAGACGGTTTTCTTTTCTTTCAAAATTCCATTTCTGAAAAACAGAGATTCGGTTTTGCAAGGTGACATCTGTAAAATTATCATGGTTATTATCTACCCGGTTTTGATAATTGAAATAATTAATACCCGTCAGTACTGTGTTTTTTTTTCCGGCATTTAGTTTAAACCCTATATCCATATTATATTCTTCCCAAGTTGTAGACATTGCATCAGCACTCAAAATTGGAGCATTTTGTGGCTTCTTGGTGATGATGTTGATGAGTCCGCCAACAGCTTCGCTTCCGTAGAGTGAAGAAGCGGGGCCTTTTACAATCTCGATTCTTTCCACTAAAGAATTAGGAATTCCGGACAGGCCATAAACCGTCCCAAGCGAACTTACTATAGGCATTCCATCAATCAAAACCATAGTATAAGGACCTTCCAAACCATTGATGTGGATATCTCCGGTATTACATATATTACAATTGAGTTGAGGCTGTACTCCATTTACATTTTGAAGCGCATCAAAAATATTTGGTGTGGGATTTTTTTTGAAATAAGTTGGTGTGTAAATTTCCACAGGAACAGGACTTTCTAAACGATTTACAATTTTCATTGTTCCGGAAATTACGATTTCATCAATCTTTTTATTTTTTATTGCAAGGGTATCCTGTGTTTGAGAATACACCAATGCATTACCCACAATAAAAGTGAGGATTATAAAATTTGACTTTATTGACTTCATGTAATTTGTTTTAATAGTTTAACTTATAATATTAGATTGATCTAACATTTGATATAGGCAAAATTTTTTAGACTTAATATTGTTTTCTGAGAATGAATTAATTTTTAAACCCCTTCTGAAAATGTCTGATAAAGCAGGTAAATATTAAGTGTTATAATGATAAATGATATTATCCAAGCTGCTGTTTTTAATAATGGTTTGTTTGCAAACTCTCCCATTTTTAGTTTATCACTGGTAAACATTACCAAAGGAATTACTGCAAAACTCAGCTGCATTGAAAGAATTACCTGGCTAAGAACCAAAAGTTCTGAAGTTCCTTTTTCGCCATACCAAAGTGCGACAAAAAAGGCTGGAATCACTGCAATTAATCTTGTTATTAATCTTCTAAACCAAGGTTTTAATTTGATATTGAGGAAGCCTTCCATTACGATTTGTCCAGCCAAAGTTCCTGTTAAAGTAGAATTTTGACCAGAAGCTAAAAGTGCAATTGCAAAAACAATACTTGCCAAACTTGTTCCAAGTATTGGAGCTAGCATTTTGTGCGCATCGTGAATGTCTGCTATATCATGATTTCCTGTAGTGTGAAAGGTTGCAGCTGCTACAATTAAAATTGCTGCATTGATGAAAAATGCAAGAAATAATGAAAAAGTACTGTCGATGGTTGCAAATTTTATCGCTTCTTTTTTTCCTTCGTTTGTTCTGGCGTAATTTCTGGTTTGTACAATGCTGCTGTGTAAATAAAGATTATGAGGCATCACGGTTGCTCCTAAAATTCCTATTGCGATGTAAAGCATTGAAGGATTGGTGATAACTTGTTTTTGTGGAACTAAACCTTTTAATATTGGGAAAATATCTGGTTTGGAGATAATTATTTCATAAGCAAAACATGCTAAAATTACGAAAATTAATCCGGCAATAATGCTTTCAATCCATCTGAAACCTTTTGCTTGTAACATTAGAATTAATAACACATCTGCTACAGTTATTACAATTCCCCAAGTTAATGGAATGCCAAAAAGTAAATTTAAGGCAATTGCAGAACCGATAACTTCTGCTAAATCCATTGCAGCAATTGCAATTTCGCAAAAAAGCCATAAAAAGAAATTAACAACTGGTGGAAAATGGTCTCTACAAGCTTGCGCGAGGTCTCTTTCGGCAACTACACCTAATTTTACGGCAAGATGTTGCAGAATCATTGCAAAAATATTTGAAATTAGCACCACAGAAAGAAGTGTATAACCAAATTTTGCACCGCCGGCAATATCTGTAGCCCAATTTCCTGGGTCCATATAACCAACAGCTACCATAAGACCTGGGCCGGTGAAAGCTAATAATTTTTTCCAAAAACCTGCATTAATAGGAACATTTATTGATGAAAATACTTCTGGTAATGAGTTATGATGACGTTCTTTTTGCCAAGGCTTCTTCATTGATGATTTTTAAAATGTTAGTTTGGTCTAACAAATTTAGTTAAATTATTCTTATTCCAAAAATAAAATTAAAAAAAACCGCTAAAAATTAAGCGGTTAATCTATTTTTTGGTGAAAAATTATTACTTTTTTTCTTCAATTTTTATTTTTTCGGGAAGATTTTCTTTTTCGTAAAATTTCCAGAAAAACCATGCTGCAAGTCCTAACAAAATGAGTGGTAGAAGCCAGTTCCAAAAGCCGGCATTATTTTGTTTATTTGTGGTTTTGGGCAATTTTTGTGTTGGTTTTTGTAGTTTTTCAATGTTTTTTTCTTCGTGTATAATTTTTTCAACGGAATTGTCTTTGTTTTCTAGCCCTAAAGATTCTAAAGATAAACCTGCAGGAATTATGGAACAAATTAAAGATTTTTGTTCGTTAAGTAATTCAGAAATATTCTTGCCATCTATGTTTTGTTTTTGAATTTCGTTTTTAAGTGTTGCAAGAGTAGCTGCAATAACGGTGTTGAGAATTATTTTTGAATTAGAATTTTCTATTCCAGAATGTTCTTCGGTAATTGTAAATAATTTCTCTGGTTCTTTACTAAAGAGAGTTTCTTTAATAGAGTTTACGATTTTGTTTTGTTGAGATTCTGAGAGTAAATTTTTAGAAATTTTTTCGTTATCAATATCCGAAATTGCTTTTAAAATATTTTCGTTTTTAGAATTTATACAAATGTTTCCTAGTGTTGCAGGCAATAAAACGGCTATTGCTTTAGAAACTCTAGATTCGCTTTCTCCGAGTTGAGTTGCCAATTCGGAAATGAATTCTGGTGAAAAATTTTCTTTAATTTTTTCGATAATTGACATGATTTTTCGTTTTAAATTTTCTTTAATAAAGATAGTAAATAATTCTAATAATCAAACAATTAAATTGAATTCAAAATAAAATCCCCAACTCCTAAAGGTGGTTTCTTTGCGAAATTTTCTTTTAGAGTTGGGGAGAGAAAATATTTAAAAAATTTTAATATGCTTTTGCAAAAAGAACTCTTCTGCTAGAAGGTCTTCCTGTAATTAGAGATACGCCTTCTTCGTCTTCGGAATCCAACGGAATACATCTGATGGTAGCTTTGGTTTCTTCTTTAATTTGTTCTTCTTCTTCTTCGGTTCCGTCCCAGTGAGCAGAGATGAAACCTCCTTTTTCTTCTAATACTTTTTTGAATTCTTCGTAAGTATCTACTTTTGTAGTATGTTCTGTTCTGTATTCTGCTGCTTTTTTGAAAATGTCATTTTGAACGGTGTTAAGTAGTTCTTCAATATAATCTTCAATGTTTTCTATAGAGCGAACTTCTTTTGTAAGGTTGTCTCTTCTTGCAATTTCTACCGTTTTGTTTTCTAAATCTCTTGCGCCCATTGCAATTCTCAATGGTACACCTTTTAGTTCGTATTCTGCAAATTTCCAACCTGGTTTGTATTCTGTCCTATCGTCGAATTTTACAGAAATTCCTTTTGCTTTTAACTTGTCAAAAATGTCATTAGCTACTACAGAAATTTCGGCTAATTGCTCTTCTCCTTTAAAAATAGGAACAATTACTACTTGTATTGGAGCTAATTTTGGAGGAAGTACCAACCCAAAATCATCTGAATGAGACATAATTAAAGCTCCCATTAATCTTGTAGAAACTCCCCAAGAAGTAGCCCAAGCAAATTCTTGTTTCCCTTCTCTATTGGTAAATTTTACATCAAAAGCTTTTGCGAAATTTTGTCCAAGGAAGTGAGAGGTACCAGCTTGTAGTGCTTTTCCGTCTTGCATCATCGCTTCAATACAATAGGTTTCGTCTGCGCCAGCAAATCTTTCTGTAGGTGTTTTTAAACCCTTTACAACAGGAATTGCCATAAAGTTTTCTACTACATCTGCATATACCTCTAGCATTTTTTCTGTTTCTTCTACAGCTTCTTGTCTGGTAGCGTGTGCGGTATGACCTTCTTGCCAAAGAAATTCTGCAGTTCTAAGGAAAAGTCTGGTTCTCATTTCCCATCGTACAACATTTGCCCATTGGTTAATAAGAATTGGAAGGTCTCTGTAAGATTGAATCCATGTTTTATAAGTATTCCAAATAATTGCTTCGGAAGTAGGTCTTACGATAAGTTCTTCTTCTAATTTAGCTTCTGGGTCTACAATTAATTTATGGGGATTTGTAGGGTCTGTTTTTAGTCTGTAATGTGTTACTACTGCACATTCTTTAGCAAAACCTTCTGCATTTTTTTCTTCAGCTTCGAATAAACTTTTCGGGACAAAGAGAGGGAAATAAGCATTTTGGTGACCAGTTTCTTTAAATTTTTTGTCTAATTCTGCTTGAATTTTTTCCCAAATAGCATAACCGTAGGGTTTTATCACCATACATCCTCTTACACCAGAGTTTTCAGCCAAGTCTGCTTTTACTACTAGTTCGTTATACCATTTGCTGTAATCTTCATTCCTAGATGTTAATTTTGCCATGTTTTAATTAAATTTTAACTTTTTATTTGCTAATCAATCTAATGATAAATTGTACTTTTGGTTAAATTTTTAGAATACCATGTATTTGGTACAATTTTGGTATTAATATTTGCAAAGATATAAATAAACTTAATCACATCTACCATGAAAAATTTTACTTATAAAAACTTAATAGAAATTATTAAATCAAAAGGTATTTTTGCCGTTTCTAGTGGCTTACTTTTGATTTCGTGTGGTGCACAGATGGGAGGATATACAGAAACTGATGGTGTTTACTATGATCCTAACAAAGATGTTATTCCTGCAGGTGTTGTAATGGACGACACTAATAATAATGTAGGCGAAGACTATTCTTACAACGATAATTCTCCAAGTATTATAGAGCAAAACCAGCAAAATATGGAGGCTCAAAAAAATAAATATCAAGACTGGAATAATTTTGAACAATCTGATTGGGGAAGCTATGCCGGAACTGAAACCAATTATTACTCAAATAATTGGGGTTGGGGATATGGTTATCCTTACGGAATGGGAGGTTATTACGGCTGGGGAAATAGATGGAGTATAGGCTTAGGTTTTGGCTGGGGTTGGAATTCTTGGTATAACCCAGGTTGGAATTGGGGATGGGGCGCTAGTTGGGGCTATCCTTATTACGGATATGGTTATAATCCATATTATTGGGATTCTTATTATTGGGGTGGAGGTTACTATCCTGGTTATTACGGTTGGGGAGGTTATCCTGGATATTGGGGAAGACCTGCTAATGTAAAAAGAAGTGGTGCAGATGCTATATTCAGAGGAAATAATACCAATAATAGTAGTTTTAATACGGTAAATAGAAATGGTTTTGGAAGAAATTCATCTAATCAAAATTCTGTAAATAATAACGGGTTTAGAAGAAGTGGTTTTGGTACTCCTAATCAAAATTCATCTAATCAAAATTCTGTAAACAACAACGGCTTTAGAAGAAGTGGTTTTGGTACTTCTAATAGTAACAATTCTAGTAACCAACAACAAAATGGAGGTTTTAGAAGAACAGAAAGTACACCATCTCAACAACCATCTTATACACCTCAAAGAAATGATAGTTTTAGAAACTCTGGTGGCGGTTTTAGAAGTTCTGGAGGAGGCTTCGGAGGAGGTTCATCTTCAGGTGGCGGAATGAGAAGCTCTGGTGGAGGCGGAATGAGATCTGGTGGCTTTAGATAAAAAATTAAATAATCAATACATTTATTAAATATGTTAAAGAGAATTTCAGCAGTTGCATTTTTGTCTTTAGGAGCTATGTATTATGCTCAAGATGCATCTGTTATAAAAAATACAGCAGAGATATATTCTAGCTCTGATTTTGGAGGAACTGCAAAATTTAATTCAATGGCGGGTTCTATGGGAGCTTTAGGAGGAGATTTGTCTGCGATCACAATAAATCCAGCGGGAACAGGGGTTTTTATTTCGGGAGATGTTGCAGCTACATTGTCTGTTCAAAATAATAAAAATAATTCTAACCTTTTTGGTAGTAGTTTTGAATCTTCTTATACCAATACCAATTTAGGGCAAATAGGAGGTGTTGTTTCTTTTGATACGGGTAATACATCGCCATGGAAATTTGTAAATTTAGCTTTCAATTATAGTACAAAGAATTTAGAAAATTATGTGCAAACACCTGGCAATTCTAATATAAGCACAGATGTTCAATATACAGATTCTGGTAATAATACAATTGATGACAAATTGGTTTACACTGGGCATGCTTATGACAGAACTGGTACAGCTTCAAATCTTAACGTTTCATTAGGAGGTAATTACGAAAACAAAATATATCTAGGTGCTGGCTTAAATTTTAAAAGTGCAGATTTTGATCAGTCAGATTTTTTTCAGTTACAACTACAAGATTTAGGAGAATCTGCTTATTATCAAAAGCAATATACTCCATATAGGGAGTCTTCTAATGGATTTTCTGCATCTGTTGGTATAATTGGTAAAATTAACAATAATATAAGATTGGGTGTGGCTGTAGAATCTCCAACTTTTTGGAATTTAACAAGAACATATACGGAATATTCTAACTATAGTAATGGTATAGATTACGATATTTATGATGAAACTAGAAAATTGACTACACCGATGAAACTTACTTTAAGTGGAGCTATTGTTGCTAGTAAAAACTTTGCAATTAACGTAGATTATACTTTAGGTGTTACTAAACCGAAATATAAAGTTGAAGGCTCTGCAGAGACTCAGTTGAATGATTATTTTTCTTCAGATTATAAAAATACTTCAGACCTTAGAGTTGGTGCAGAATATAGAGTGGCAGGTTTTAGATTAAGAGGTGGTTATGGTTTAGAAGCCAGTCCTTTTAGTGATAGTTCTATTAAAGCTATTAATTCAAATGGAGTTAGTGGTTCTTACGGACTTAACTCTCCTTTTGTAGGGAAAAGAGAGACTTTAGCGGGAGGTTTAGGATACGATTTTAAAGCTTTCTACATAGATGCAGGCATACAAAGTATTACATCAACTTATGATAATCCTTTCTTTGGTGGTGATTATGCTGTTACTACAAATGATGGGTATTCTGTTACCAATGGAGATTCTATAACGAATGAAGCAAGTATTGTATCAAAAGTTAAAAATGCAAAAACAAATTTCTTCCTTACAGTTGGTTGGAAATTCTAGAAAAGTTTAAAACTATATAAATTAAAAGTCCTGAAAAAATATTTTTCAGGACTTTTTTATGATGAAATTTTACAAATTTTTAGTGAGAATGGAAGATGTGATTTAACAATGCTAAACCAACACCAGCAATTACTAAGATAATTTTCATCCAATCCATTTTGTGGTTTTTATTGCTTTCAAAAATAATAACAGAAGAAATATGAAGGAAAATGCCGCCAACTAGCGCCAAGAAGTAATTTTGTAAATTCGGATTAAAATAATCTCCAAAAAGCATTCCTAATGGTGAAGATAAGGCAAAAATACCAACGATAACCCATGAGAAAACAGAACTTTTTCTTCCCAATAAAAATGCTCCCAAAATAAAAGAAATAGGAAGATTGTGAAATACAATTCCCAATAAATAGGGAGAAGTAGTTTCAGTAATATTCGCTAAAGGAATTCCTTCTAAAAAAGCATGAATAAACATCCCAAACATTAATGCTATGGGAAGAATGTTTTTTTCTTCGTTATGATGATGAAAGTGTCCGTGCTCGAAACCTTTGGTTAAACTTTCTAAAATCATCTGAAGAAGAACACCGCCAATAATCCAAATGCCAATATTATGGTCAGAAGTAGAATAGACTTCAGGAAAAACTTCTAAAACGCATACCGTTATTAAAAAACCAGCACTAAGAATTAAAAGATTTTTGGCAAATCTCTCGTTGCTGCCAAAGAATTTCCCTAAGAAAACGCCTACAATTACGCTTAAGATAAGTAGAATGGTAATCATCACGATTATTTTTAAGTTCTAAATTTTATGATAAATTTTGTTTGAATTTTAAATCCTGAATTCAAAGATACATCTTGGCGAAGTTTCTCTATCAAAATCTTCGAGATTATAATTTCCCCAGATTTTTTGTGCTTCGAAGCCACAACTGGCTGCTAATGTTTCAATTTGTTCTAAAGTACTCAGTTTTACCTTTTCAAAATAATGAAAATCTTGTCCTTTGTCTTGAAAATAGATGTCTTTAATAACATAATTATTTTCAATTCTTTTTTTAATTTTGAAATCAATTTCTCCTTTATTGATGGTGGTTTCAGCAATAAGAGTGTTTTTTACAAATCCTTCGTTTAAGAAATCTAAAATAAAAATTCCACCTTTTTTTAAAACATTTTTTACCGATTGAAAAACTTTTCTATCATCTTCTTCATCGTCAAAATAGCCAAAACTGGTAAAAAGATTGAAAACTGCATTTACTTTTTCTTCGGAAATTTCAGGATAAAGTTCGTTTCTCATGTCATGAACCTTAAATTCTAATTTTGGCGAATCAGAATTTTCAAATTGTTTGTTGTGCAGAATGCTTTCTTCGGACAAATCTACTCCCAAAACTTCAAAACCCAATTGATTAAGAAAAACAGAATGTCTTCCTTTGCCGCAAGCCAAATCTATAATGCTAGAATGTGCAGGAAGCTTAAGTTCTTTGGTAAGATTTGAAATGAAATTTTCAGCTTCTTTGTAATCTCTATCTTTGTAGAGGATATGATAGTAAGGTGTATTAAACCAGTCTTCGAACCAACTCATTTTGCAAAGTTAGGGTTTTTATATTTTAAAAAATCAATGATGAGAATAGAAATTACTTCTTATAAAAATGTTTCGGAAATGCGTCTTCTGGCTTCATTCTTAATATATTTAGCTTAATCCAAGATTCTAAAAAGCCGTATCCGTAAGAAAACATTTGAATATAAGTAGTGATAATTGCATTGGCTGCAATAGAAATATTTTTTGTTAAAATTAAAACGTGAAAGAAAATAATAAGGGTGTAAAATCCGTAACACGTTAAAACAAAACCTTCGTTTAGTGCAAAATATTCTAAAATACCAGCTACATAACCTAATAAAAACAATGATGGAAACCAAAAAGTTGGTTTTACATAATTGGGATGTCTTTGGTTAAGAATTGGTCTGGCACAACCGAATTGATACACTTGTTTTGAGAATTTTCCTAAATCTGTTCTGCGTTTGTGATAAACTCCTATGTCATCAAAAAATGCCGTTTTGTAGCCTTTTTCCCAAATCGTCATTGATAAATCTGGGTCTTCGCCAATTCTCATTTCCGAAAAACCACCAATTGACAAGAAAATTTCTTTATTTACGCCCATGTTGAAACTTCTCGGCTGAAATTTGGTTACCGCTTTTTTGTTGCCTCTAATTCCGCCAGTTGTAAAAACCGAAGTCATAGAGTAGGAGATGGCTTTTTGCAAAATATTGAAACCTTTGTGAGCTTTGTCTGCTCCTCCAAAAGCGGCACAATCTGTATTTTCTAGATTTTTTTTGATGTTTTCGATGTAATCTTTTTCTACAATTACGTCTGAATCTACAAAAACCAACCAATCATTTTTCGCTCTTCTAGCACCGTAATTTCTAGAAAGTCCGGGACCAGAATTTTCTTTTTTGAAATATTGAATTTCCAACATTTCTTTGAAAGTTTCTACTGTTGGCAACAAATCAATCATAGAGCCGTCATCTACAATTATTACTTCAAAATTTTTGTCGGTTTGAGCAATTAATGAATTCAAAAGCTCGAATAATTCGTCTTTTCTGTTGAAAATAGCAACAACAATGGAAATGGTTTTTTGCATTCAACAAAAATAGTGGTTTCAAACGTATTTGAGTAAATTTAGACCAAGAAATTCTATAAATTTGCAAAATGATATTTCCAACTTCCAACTTCCAACAATCTTACTTTTCTATTAATTGTAACGGAAAACTTATTGATTTATCTACTCCCAAAATTATGGGAATCCTTAATTTGACTCCAGATTCTTTTTCGGATGGAGGTAAATTTAACAACGAAAAATCAGCACTTCTTCAAGCGGAAAAATTGATAAAAGATGGAGCCGATTTTATTGATATTGGAGCTCAATCTACAAGACCAAATGCTGAATTTCTCTCAGCTGAAGAAGAAATTAGAAGAATTGGTACTATAATTCCTTTGATTAAAAAGGAGTTTCCGGAAACGTTAATTTCGCTTGATACTTTTTATGCGGAAGTGGTAAAATTCGGTTATAATGAAGGATTAGATGTTGTAAATGATATTTCTGGCGGCGATTTTGATGAAAATTTATTGAAAACAGTTGCAGAAACCAAACTTCCCTATATTTTGATGCACAGCAATTCTTCTTATCAAAATATGCACGAAAAAATTCAGTATGATGATATTATAGTTCACTTGAATTATTATTTTTCAAAAAAAATCAATGAATTGAAGCGACTAGGAATTAAAGATATTATTCTAGACCCAGGTTTCGGTTTCGGAAAAACGGTAGAAGACCAATACAAAATGATTGACGAAACAGAATTTATAGGATTTGAGAGATTTCCTTTATTAATTGGGATTTCCAGAAAGTCTTTTATTTATAAACCTTTGAATAAAAAGCCATTAGAAATAATAGAAGAAACTCAAAAACTTCATCGAAAAGTTTTAGAAAAAGGAGCTAAAATATTGAGAGTTCATGACGTAGCTGAAGCGAAGAATTTAGTGGGAGAGTTATAGAGTGGGAGAATTTTAGAGTTGTAGAGTGGGAGGGTTTTATTCTTTTGGATTAAAGTTTGTCCATTTTTCCACATTATTAATCATGTAAATGAGTAATGCAATGAATTCATTATACTTTTCGTTAAAAATTTTAAATTTTTCTTCCTCAATATAATTGCATTGAAAAGAAAATTCTAACCAAGTTTGGGTTTCTCTTGCTTCTCCTTCTGCATCTGTTAATTTTGAGACAAATGATTTTGGATATCTTCTTTTTCCCCAAGCTTCAGAAATATTTGCTGAGACAGAACGCGAAGAGCGCTTTATTTGATCGGTTAATATTTTTCTTCACTTGGAAATTGGAAAGAAATTTTATAAATTTCCATAGCAACTTCAAATGATTTTTGATAAACTTTAAGTTCATTGTGATATTTAATAATTGCCATTTTTTATATTATTTGTAAATAATCTAACTCTACAACTCTCTTACTCTACAACTCTCCCATTTAGAAATTATCTTTCAAGTTTAAAATCTTTAATTAATTTTGGTTTTTCTGCTTCGTTGGCAACTTTCCAAGAAGTTCTGTACATCCATTCCGTCATTTTATATAATTTTTTGAAATTGATGTTTTCAGATTCATCTTGTGGCGTGTGATACTGAAAATGCAATACACTGGTGAAAAATAAAGCCGGAATTCCTGCTTTAGCATAAGGAAGATGGTCGCTTCTGAAATAAAAATATTCTGGATGTTCTGGCAAATCCCAAGCTTTCAAGAATTTGAATTTCGTACTTTCGTTATTTGCATCAAGAGCCATTTTTACTAATTCTTCAGAATTTTTATGAGGAGCTTCGCTACCTAAAAGTGCAGCTTCGTTGTTATCATTTCTTCCAATCATATCTCCGTTTAGAACCGCTACAATGCTTTCTTTCGGAACTACAGGATGTGCAGCATGCCAACGAGAACCTAGTAAACCTCGTTCTTCTGCACCGTGAATTACAAACAAAATACTACGTTTTGAAGGCTGTTTGCTGTAAGCTCTTGCCATTGCCAATAGAGCTACACAAGTACTCGCATTGTCGTCTGCGCCGTTATAAATGGTGTCGTTTTTTACAGGATGACGAATTCCATCATGGTCTTGGTGACCACTCAAAAGAACATATTCATTTTTCAATTTTGGGTCTGTTCCTTCAATTTTACCAATAATGTTTACTGATGGATATTTGTATGTTTCGGTCTGAATATTTAAGGTAATTTCAGGATTGTTTTTTACCCAATTTTCGTTTTCTTGTTTAATCCAAAAAACAGGAATTCCTACATCTATTTTTTCTCTAAGACCTTCTACGCCGTATGTTCCTCGGGTCATTTGTGGTAAAACTTCTGCCCAACTTTTATCTGAAATATTATCTGTAATAAAAATAATTCCTTTTGCACCAAGTTGAGAAATGGTTTTATAATATTTAGTTCTGATGAAACCAGGATATCTTCTCTCGAAAAGTGTCATTTCTTTTGAAACGTTGAGGTCTGAGGCTTTTAATGCAACTACTTTTCCTGCAATGTTTTTTGAAGCCAAATCTTGAGGTTCTACTTTTCCTAAATACAAAACTGGAGCGATAAAATTGTTATCAGTAATGTCTTGTACCAAAATATCTTTCCAAATTTTGAGGGTTTTATCACCAATTTTCACAGAACTTTGAGGCGAAACCTGATGGCGATACATATCAAAAAATTGAAAAAATGTTCCGTTGTCACCAGCTGGTTTCATTCCTGCATCTTTCATTTTGTCGGCAAACCACATCGAAACTTTCAGTTCGTCTAAAGTTCCGGCTTCCCTTCCCCAGAATTGGTCAGCAGCCATTTGGTACATATCGGTTTTAAGGTCTGCTTCTTTTATGGCAGAAACCAGCGGTTTTTTGTAAGACTGAGCATTTGCAAACATGATTGAGCCAAATGCTAAAAATGTGAGTAGTTTTTTCATAAATCAATTATTTTCAGTTCAAATTAGACATTTTATCAGCATATTCTTTGGCAAAAATTTTTCTATCTTCTTCTAATTTTTCTAGATTATTGGGCAGAATGTAAGAAAAAAGCTCTTTTTCTTCTTCATCTAAAAAAATAATTTCTTTTTCGGTTTCATCAATCATTTGTGAGAAGATTTCCCACATTGAAGTGTCTTTTATCTTTAAAAGTTCAAAAAAATCTTTTGCTTTTATTTGGATAACTTTCATTTTTTGTCGGATGTTAGATGTTTACAAAAATAGTAAATGTTTGTTAAAATTTTGCAATAAGGATGGAAGTGTAAATCCCGCAGTCTCGTCTGAAATATAAGACGAGGAATTGTAATGAACAGTCAGGTTTTGGAAATTTTTTGAGAATGATTTTGCAAGAGAAATTTTCAAAAATTGCCGTAAAAAAAACTTTGTCAAAGATTTTAAACTTTGACAAAGTTGATGTTAGATAAGCTAATTGCTAGAAGCAATAGTAATTTATTTTTTCTCTAAAACTTCATCTACCATTCCGAATTCTTTGGCTTCGGTAGAAGTCATCCAATAATCTCTGTCAGATGTTTTTTCTACCCATTCGTAAGTTTGCCCAGAATGGTTAGAAATAATGTCATACAACTCTTTTTTGAGTTTTAGCATTTCTCTAAGGTTAATTTCCATATCGCTTGCTACGCCTTGTGCGCCACCACTTGGTTGGTGAATCATCACTCTTGAATGTTTCAAAGCAGAACGTTTTCCTTTTTCACCTGCCACCAAAAGAACAGCTCCCATACTTGCAGCCATACCTGTACAAATTGTAGCAACATCTGGTTTAATGATTTGCATTGTGTCATAAATTCCTAAACCAGCATAAACGCTTCCACCGGGAGAATTAATATAAATTTGAATGTCTTTAGAAGGGTCTGAACTTTCTAAAAATAGCAATTGCGCAGTAACAATGTTAGCAACTTGGTCATCAATTCCAGTTCCAAGGAAGATAATTCTATCCATCATTAAACGTGAGAAAACGTCCATCTGAGCTACGTTCATTCTGCGTTCTTCCATGATGTACGGCGTAAGATTAGTTGGGTTGAAAGTTCCCATATATTGATCTGTTGCTAATCCGCTATTTCCTAAGTGTTTTACAGAGAAATCTCTGAAATCTTTTTTTATATCCATTTTAAATTTTTTATTTAAAGTTTAATAGTATGGCTCAAAGTCTATACCTTTTTACAAATTTAGCCAAAGTGTCAGTATTTTTTAGGTTTTCTTTTAGAATGAAAAACGGCATCAATAAAAATGGTTTTAGAATTTTCATCAATCCAATAAATTATGATGTAAGGAAATCTTATTAAAGGAACTTTTCTTAAATTTTCTTTTTCTTGATTGGCTTCAAAGTAGAAAGGATTTTCTGAAATTAATCTTAAATAATATTCTAATTCTTCTATAAATTCTACGCCAAGATTTTCCTTTTTTTGTTCATACCAAAGAAAAGCATCTTCTAATTCAATAGAGGCTGGTGCTAGAAATTCTATTTGATAATTCAACCTAAAATTCTCTTTTTGAGATTTTGCCAAGATTCGGAACTTATTTTACCTTCTTCAAAATCTTTTTTTCGTTTTACGGCTTCGCTCCACATTTTATCAGAAACTTCAGTTTCTTCTAGAAGAATTTTTGCAACTTCTTCTTTTTCTTTAGGATTAAGATTCTTTATAATTCCCAAAAGTTGCTCAAACGGAAGTTTTATAGAAATGTCCATAACTTTTGTTTTATTCAAAATTAGTAAATAAAGTTAATATTAAAGTAAAAATAAACTATAAAATACGATACAATTTCTCATCAATTTTATTTTTTAATTGAGTAAGATTGATGATTTTTCTATAAGCATCTTCGCTGTTTTCTTCGGTTATTTGATGCTTTAAATCGTTGATAATCTTAATAATGTATTCTCTTTTGTGACGAATAACTACATCTTTTACAATTCTATCTATTAATTCTTCTTCTTTGCTGAAATAAATATTGTGTTTCTCCCAATTGCTTAATTCATAAGGGTTTACTAGAGCATCTGCTGTTTTGGTAACGATGTTTTCGTCCATCAAAGTCATGAAAAAGTTTCCAGAACGAAGTTCGTTTTGCTGAATTCCAAATTTTATTTCTGAGATAATTTTTTGATTAATTGGTGAGATAATCTCACAATCGTCTTCTTCTAAATGTCCGATAATTTCTTCGATTACTGTAATTTGATAAACTTCATTTTCCGGAGTTTTCCTTTCAAGAACGTAATCTCCATATTTCAACATCAATTCTACCAATTTTTCTTCTAAAACCAAAAGCGGATTAATGGTTTCTAGCGTTTCCTGAACTTTTTCGAGTTTTACAACATTTGTTTCTCTCTTTTCTTTTGGTTGCTGTTGTTGTACAATTTGTTTTTGAACGCCTAATTCATTAAAAAGAGACTGCTCCGAAAGTTCAAATTTTGTGGAAACTTGTTTTAAATAGACTTCTTGCTTTAGTGCATTGCTTACAAAACCAACAGATTTTACAATATCTCTGATGGCTTCTGCTTTTTTTATAGGGTCGTTTTCTGCTTCTTTTAATAAAATTTCCGCTTTAAAATCGATGAAATCTTTTGCTTGATTTTTGATGAAATTTTCTACAAATTCTCTCGGATTTTTTCTTGCAAAACTATCAGGATCGTCGCCATCAGGAAACAAAACCACTCTTATATTCATGCCTTCGGTAAGAAGCATGTCTATACTTCTAAAACTCGCTTTAATACCTGCTGCATCGCCATCAAAAAGGATGGTTACGTTTTCGGTAAGACGTTTGATAAGTTTTATTTGTTCTGTGGTAAGAGCAGTTCCAGAACTTGCCACCACGTTTTCTATTCCGCTCTGGTGAAGCGAAATCACATCCATATAACCTTCTACCAAAAGACACAGATTTTCTCTGGAAATCGCTTGTTTACTTTGGTTTAAGCCATATAAAACATTAGATTTATGATAAATTTCGGTTTCTGGAGAGTTGAGATATTTGGCGGTTTTTACATTAGATTTCAGAATTCTCGCTCCAAAACCCAAAACTCTTCCGCTGAAACTATGAATTGGGAAAATTACACGTTCACGAAATCTGTCAATTCCTGTTGGAGTGTTTTCTGGGAAGATTGAAATTCCAGATTTTTCTAAAATTTCTTTTTCGTAGCCTTTTTCTATAGCAAATTTTGTAAAAGCATCTTTTTTTTCTGGAGAATAACCAAGTTGAAACTTCTTAATAATGTCATCATGCAATTCTCTTTCTTTGAAATAAGACAAACCAATGGTTTTCCCTTCCTCATTTTCCCAAAGAATTTCTTGATAAAAATTATTGGCAACATCATGAATTTTATAGAGAAGTTCGCGTTCTGTTTGCGCTTTTTTTTGCTCTTCAGAATATTCTATTTGGTCTTCTTCAATCTCGATTCCGTATTTTTTTGCAGCATGACGAAGAGCTTCAGGATAAGTGAAATTTTCGATTTCCATCAAAAAAGTGATGGCACTTCCACCTTTCCCGGAGGAGAAATCTTTCCAGATTTGTTTGCTCGGAGAAACCACAAAACTTGGCGTTTTTTCTTCGTGAAAAGGACTCAAACCTTTGAAATTTGAGCCAGCGCGTTTCAGTTGAACATATTCGCCAATAATTTCTTCAACTCTAATGGTTGAAAATATTTTATCGATGGTTTTTTGAGAAATCATGTGGTAAAATTATAAAAAATTGTTGGAAGTTGGATGATGGATGATGGATGATGAAATGTATTTATAATAAACCATATCAAACAATTTGAAACTTTTTCAAAACCATAGAATTTTAATGTATCTTTGTGCAATAATGATTAATAAATGGATTTAATACATTTTTTTCTTGAATTTTTGGGCGATCCTCTTACCACTCTCACAGGAATTATTAGAGATTACGGCGTCTATATTTACTTATTTTTATTCTTGGTTATTTTTATAGAAACGGGTGTTGTGGTAATGCCTTTGTTACCAGGAGATTCTCTACTTTTTGCAGTAGGTTTAATAGCTGCTACAACGGGGCAAATTGATATTTATACGGTAATTCCGTTGTTGGTTTTTGCTGCACTTTTGGGCGATAATGTTAATTATTTTATCGGGAAGAAATTTGGCGATTATATTCAATCTAAAGAAAGAATTCTATTTTTAAAGAAATCTCATATCGAAGATACAGAAAAATATTTTGCAGAAAATGGCGGTAAAACGGTCATTTTGGCGAGATTTATTCCTATTGTAAGAACTATTGCTCCTTTCGTAGCAGGAGCTGGAGAAATGAAGTACAGAACTTATCTATTGTATTGTATTTCAGGCGCTTTTCTTTGGGTTACCTCCATCACTTTATTAGGCTATTTTCTAGGAAATATAGAATGGGTGAAATTAAATTTTGAAAAATTTGTTTTAGGAATTGTTTTTGTTTCAATTTTACCTATTATCTTTAAAGCATTTAAAAGAAAGAAGTAAAATATGTTAGAAAGCATATGGACTTTTATAATAGACTTTGTTTCAAAGCCTGATCAAGTATTAATTTCGATTATAGAAAAATACAACAATTGGGTTTATGTTTTCCTTTTTGCCATAATTTTTGCAGAGACAGGTCTTATTGTAGCATCTTTTTTAATGCCTTTTTTGCCTGGTGATGCACTTATTTTCACTATCGGACTTCTTGCACAAGAAGAATCTCTTAATATTTGGATTGTAATTCCGTTGCTTATGTTTGCTGCCGTTTTGGGCGATAACGTAAATTATTATGTTGGAAAACGTTTCGGAGATTACATTATGAATAGTGAAAAAGACCGTTTTATTAAGAAAAAACATATCGAAAAAGCAAAACATTTTTTTGATAAAAATGGTAAAAATTCTATCATTATTGCCCGTTTTGTACCTGTTGTAAGAACAATTGTTCCTTTTCTTTGTGGTTCTACTAAAGTGAAATATTCTACATTTCTCACTTTTAGTATTATTGGAGCTTTTCTTTGGGTAGGTGTAATTGGTTTATTGGGCTACAATCTTGGTAAAATAGAATGGGTAAAAGAAAATTTAGATTTAATGATTTGGGGAATCATCATTTTGGCGAATATTCCGCTCATCAAACAAATATTTTTTTCAAAGAAAAAGGAAGTTTAAAAATTTAAACTTCCTTTTTTTATCTTGTTATTCCTTTTAATAATCCAGAAATAATAGCTTGTTTGGGCGTTGAAACACCATTAGGATTGGTAATGGTTTTTGGAATTTGATAAGGATTAACGGTAAATCTTGAATTAAGTTGATTCAAATTTTTTTGAATGTCGTTCCCTTCATTTTGAGTTTCTTTAAAAAACAAAGGTTTGTTTACAATAGGATTTGCTATTTTTAAAGAATACACTGTTGCTTTTTCAACTTTTGTAGAATCTAAAATCTGAGCTTTAGAAACAAATGAAATTGCCAACAATAATGGTAAATATAATTTTCTCATCATTCTTTAATTTGTTACTAAATTAGAAAATAATTTTCATAAACCATTGTTTTTCAGAAGAAATGTTACAAGTTAAAATCATCATCAGAAACTGCAGTTCCTTCGTTCATTAAGTAAGCTTTCAAGAACGGAGTAAGATTTCCATTCATTACGCCATCAACATCCGAAGTTTCAAAACCAGAACGCACGTCTTTTACCAATTTATAAGGATGCATTACGTAATTTCTAATTTGGCTTCCCCATTCAATTTTCATTTTATTGGCTTCAATTTCGTTTCTGGCTTTCATACGTTCTTCCAATTCCATTTCATAAAGTCGAGATTTCAAAAGTTGCATTGCTTTTTCTTTATTTTGAAGCTGAGAACGAGATTCAGAATTTTCAATAATAATTCCTGTAGGAGCGTGACGAAGACGCACCGCTGTTTCTACCTTGTTTACGTTTTGTCCACCAGCTCCGGAGCTTCGCATGGTTTCAAAAGAAATGTCTGCCGGATTGATGTTAATTTCTATAGAATCATCTACCAAAGGATAAACATACACCGAAACAAAACTAGTGTGTCGCTTCGCATTGCTGTCAAACGGCGAAATTCTTACCAATCTGTGAACTCCGTTTTCGCCTTTCAAATATCCGAAAGCATATTCTCCGTCAATTTCCAGAGTTACCGTTTTTACACCAGCTACGTCGCCTTCTTGATAGTTCAGTTCACGGATTTTGTAACCTTGTTTTTCGCTCCACATTTGGTACATTCTCATCAGCATAGAAGCCCAATCACAAGATTCTGTTCCACCAGCTCCAGCTGTAATTTGTAGAACTGCCGAAAGTTCGTCGCCTTCGTTAGAAAGCATATTTTTGAATTCCAGATTTTCTATTTTTTCTACCAATTCTGGGAATTGTTCGTCCAATTCTTTTTCAGAATCGGCATCTTCTTTTGCAAATTCTACCAAAACCTGCAAATCTTCAAATTGAGTATTAATTTCTTCGTATTCTTCTACCCATTTTTTCTTAGAACGCAGTTGTTTTAAAAAAGTTTCAGCTTCTTTTGGATTGTCCCAAAATTCTGGAGCAGCCGTTTTTTCGTCATCGTTGATGATTTCTAGTTTCTTCTTTTCAATTTGAAGAAATTTATACAAATCTTCGATGCGTTTTTGTGTATCTTTAAGTTGGTCTGTTGTAATCAAAACTAAAATCTTTAGATTTGCAAAAATAGTTTATTTCAACGCAAAGACGCAATATTAATTTTAAATTTAAAATGTGTTTGAGGCGCAAAAATTGTCTTCGACAAATTTAGATTTATGAAGTTAAAATTTTTAAAAATAGTTTCACTTTTCTTAGTTTTAATGTTGAATGCTCAACTCAAAGAAAATACTTTTTACACAGTTTCTAAAATTACAGATGGCGATACTTTTTATGTGATGAAAAAAAATTTTGAAAAATTCAAAATTAGATTAATTGGGATTGATGCGCCAGAAAGTTACAATGTTGGCAAGAAATTTCGCAAAGAATATTTCGGGAAAGAAGCAAAAGTTTTTGTAACCAATCTTCTCAAAAATAAAAAAGTAAAATTGACTTTTGATATTCAAAAAACCGATAGATACGGAAGGATTTTAGCGTATGCTTATCTAGAAAATGGCGTTTTTCTCAATCAATATTTAGTAGAAAATGGTTTTGCGGTGGTAGCTACTTTTCCGCCAAATGTAAAATTTGTAGAAGTTTTTACCAAAGCTGAAAAATTGGCGAGAAATAAAAAATTGGGATTGTGGAAGTAAAGAAATATCATTCCGAAGGAGATTTTCCTCCGAAATGATACCGATTTTGAGTTTAAAATCCTGATAATCTGATTTGTAAACCGAAATTATCTTTAAACTGAGAAGTTTGATAATAACCAAGTCTATAAGAAAATCCTACATCGAATTTTCTTCCCAAAAATCTGTTCCAAATAAAGCCAACTTCTTGATAATTATGGTTTAAAACTTGGAAATTGAACTGATGATTTTCCGGATTTTTGAAATTTCCAACTGCCGTTTTGTATTCTAATTCTATGGTAGAATAGGTTTTCCCAATTGTTTTAAACCTGAAAGGCAAATATTGAGAAACCTGCAAACTTACAAATTTATCTGCATAGAAAGTTCCTGAAGGCATGGTTACAAATCCTAAAGTGGATGGTGTATTGATTTTTGAAGTCCAGTTTTCTGATGAACCATTGGTTTGTCCGATAATTTCAAAATTTTTCCAAATAGGAGCGGTTCCGGAAGAGATTCCGCCTAAAAATTTAAGCGTTGTAGTTCCTAATTTGCTTCTGAATTGATGTATTGCCAAAGCGTCTAATCTGTGGTAATTTAGCTCGCCATCGAAAATTTTACTTCCGAATTCATAATTCAAGAAAAATTGTGGAAATTTCTTTTCATACGTTAATTTTCCACCTGGAGTCATCATATTTTTATCGTTTGGAGAAAATTTCAATGATAGAGTTGCGCTCACATTTTTGAAACTATTTCCTAAATTTTGGTATTGATAATCAAAAAGTGCTTTTTGATTTTCGTGATTTAAACCAATTTTTGCCGTCAAACTATTAGAAACATCGTACAAAAATGAAGCTCCAATTTTTTTACTTTGATAGAAATTAGCATTATACAAATCTACTCCTAAGTCTTTTAATTTCATTGGATTGTCCCAAAGTGCGGTGCTGATTCTTCCTGCGGCAAAAACATCATCAGAATAATCTACTCTGAAAATAGAAGTTCTTTTTTCTGAAAGTTTCACATCTAAACCTGCGCCATATTTCCAAGTGTGGTCTCTAAAACCATAACCGAAATAAGCATCTGGCGAAAAAGTTTTACTGAATTTTTCGTTGAGTTTTGCGCCAACTCCTAATCTTACACCTTGAAATTTGTCGTAATTAAAAATTTTGGTAAGGTCGAAATCTACCATTTTATAACGAAAATTTCCTTTCATTAAATTGGTGAAAAGGCTTACTTTTTTGTCAAAATCATATTTTTTCACCAAACTATCAATTTTAACGTAAGTTCCTTTTTCTCTGGTGGTTAAGCTGTCTGTTCTGTATTTTTGAAGTTGACTTCCATCAGAACCTTTTACCTCCAAAGCGTAACCTTTAAAATCAGCAGATTTTTGTTCTTTATTAATTTCAAAATCGAAATATTGATTTTTTACAAAAAGAAAATTACTGAAGGATTTTTTATTCATTTTAGGCTTTTGTCCGGCTTTTACAGTATCGTTAGATTTTCCTGTGGTAAAAGTTTGGTCGCCCATTCTAATTTTCAGATTTTCATAATCTAGAAACCACTTGTTGTTGATAGGTTTCCACACCGAAACTACATTTCCTTCGTTGCTTTTTTTGCTACTGCTTTCAATTTTTTTGAGGGCAAAATTTTCGGCATCTACATAGATTTTTCCATTGAATTTTCTAGGATTTTGCTTGCCTTTGTTGTTTACTTCTTTAAATTTTATCACAAACGTTTTTCTGTTGTCCAGAGAAATGGTATCCGAAAGATAATAATTATAAATTTTCCTGTTTTCGGGTCTTATTTGCCTCGGAATTCGGTTTAAATTTGAAATATTAAGCGCCAATGCTTCATAAATAGGATTGGGAAAACCAGACATTCTATTGTCTATAATATTGGTTTTTTCTCCAAATTTCTGAGAATATTTGTACTCCGAAACCTTTTCCCAAAGGAAAAATTGGTTGTTTTGAGCCATTTTTGTTAAATCATCCTCTGCAAGAGAATCTTTCTTTTTTTTGTCGTTTTGATTTTTCAGCGTTCGGTTTTCTATTTTCTTGATAGAATCTGTTCTTTTTGCCATAAAATCCTGATAAGCAGCAACCGAATCTTTATCAAAATCAATCGAGATTTTACTATACGATTTAAAATCATAAGAATCTAAAGCTTTCGGACTGTTTTCTTTGTATCTTTTCAAGAGTTCGTCTAGCATTTTTAGTGCTTTTGGGTCGCTTTTGTCTGTTAAAACGATACGGTCTATGTTTCCCGTTTTTTCCGAAGAAGGTTTCAGAGAAATTTGCATTAATTTTTTAACATCTGCTTCTTCACTTTCGAAATTATTGGCAAGAATGTCCACTTTTTTACATTTCGTTTTGAAAGATAATTCTCCATTGGCATTGGTTTTCCCGAGAAGATTGTCGTCACAATAAACCGATGCGTTGTAGATTGGTTTTTGGTTTTTAGAACTGATTACTTTTAATTGAATCTGACTAAAAGAAAATGCGAAAATCAGTAAAAATAAAGAGGATAGAGATTGTTTCATTGGTTGGTTTTTTTAATAAGACAAAACTATCCATAAGAATGTTACAAAAAATACAAGAAAAACGTAATTTTTTGTTAAAAAAATCCCTTTCAAAAATTTTTGAAAGGGACTTGAAATATTTTTTTATTAGATTAAATTTCCATTGCTTTTTCCAAAGCATTTTCAATTCCAGCAAGGTTTTTTCCGCCAGCCGTTGCAAAACCCGGGTTTCCACCGCCACCGCCTTGTATTTCTTTAGCGAGTTCTTTCACAATGTTTCCAGCGTGATAAGTAGCTTCTAAATCCGCAGAAACGCCAACCGTAATCATTGGTTTTTCGCCAGCATCAGAAATAATAATGGTAACAGAATTCGGGATTTCTTTTTTCAGTTGGAACACTAAATCTTTCACCGAACCTGCATCCAAAGAAGTGCGTTTTACTAACAATTGTTTGTCTCCTTTTTGTACAAAAGCATTTTTCCAATCGCCTATTTCGCCTTTTGCTTTTTCTTTCTTCAAAGCATCAATTTCAGATTTTAAAGCCGTGTTTTCTTCCAACAATTTTTCGATAGATTTTACCAAATCTTTAGATTTCAAAAGGGTAGAAACTTCTTTTATTTGATTTTCTAAATTCTTGAAATATTCGGTTGCTTTATCACCAGAAATGGCTTCAATTCTTCTAATTCCAGCAGCTGTAGAGCTTTCTGCCATTATTTTGAAATGCCCAATTTCACCAGTAGATTTCACGTGAGTTCCACCACACAATTCTTTAGAACTTCCAAACTGAATCATTCTTACTTTGTCGCCATATTTCTCACCGAAAAGCATCATGGCACCTTTTTCTGTAGCTTCAGCAATGGCTAAATCTCGGTATTCTTGCAAAGGAAGATTCTCCTTGATTTTTGCATTTACTTTTTCTTCAACCAAAGCCAATTCTTCTTCAGTCATTTTAGAAAAATGCGAGAAGTCAAAACGCAAATAATTCGGGCCAACAAAAGAACCTTTCTGCTCCACGTGAGTTCCCAAAACTTCTCTCAATGCTTCGTGCAAAAGATGCGTTACAGAGTGATTTGCTTGTGTATTTTTTCTATCAGAAATATTCACTTTTGCAATGAAATTTCCTGAAATATTTTGAGGTAAATCTTTGATTAAAGAAATCACCAAACCGTTTTCTTTTTTGGTTTCCAGAACGTCGAAAGTTCCTTCGTTATTTTCAAGAGTTCCTTTGTCGCCAACTTGTCCGCCACCTTCTGGATAGAAAGGTGTTTCGTTGAGAACAATTTGATAAAATTCTCCATCTTTATTTTCTACTTTTCTGTAACGAGTGATTTTAACTTCGTTTTCAGTTTTATCATAACCTACGAAATTTTCTAGTAATTCTGCCACAACTTCCCAATCGTACACTTTTTGAGCAGACGATTTTTTAGAACGTTGTTTTTGTTTTTCCATTTCTTCGTCGAAGCCTTTTTCATCGACTGTTAATTGCTTTTCTTCGGCAATAATTCTCGATAAATCTGCAGGGAAACCGTAAGTATCATACAATTCAAAAACTTCAGCTCCATGAAGAACTTTTTCGTTTTTAGAAATGGTTTCTTTTATAATATGGTCAAGTCTAACCAAGCCGTGTTCAATGGTTTTCAAGAAAGAATTTTCTTCTTCTTTAATGACTTCGGTAACCAATTTTTCTTGTTTTACAATTTCAGGAAAAAATGCTCCCATTTGATTTTTTAGCACAGCCACCAATTCAAAAAGGAAAGGTTCTTTCATTCCTAAAAATCTGTAAGAATAAGAAATAGCTCTTCTCAGAATTCTACGGATAACGTAACCAGCACCTCCGTTGGAAGGCAACTGTCCGTCTGCAATGGCAAAAGAAACAGCTCTGATATGGTCTACAACCACTCTGATGGCAATGTCTTTTTCGTCTTCTAAAATTCCTGTATATTTTTTGCCAGAAAGTTCCTCCACTTTTGCAATTAAAGGTGTGAAAACGTCGGTATCGTAATTAGAAGATTTTTGTTGAAGTGCCATGCAAAGACGCTCAAAACCCATTCCTGTGTCAATATGTTTTGCAGGTAAATTTTCTAAACTTCCGTCTGCTTTTCTATTGTATTGCATGAAAACCAAGTTCCAGATTTCTACAACTTGAGGGTGGTCGTTATTTACCAATTCTAGGCCAGAAATTTCAGCTTTTTCTTCAGCAGTTCTTAAGTCAACGTGGATTTCAGAACAAGGTCCGCAAGGTCCAGATTCTCCCATTTCCCAAAAATTATCTTTTTTGTTTCCGTTGATAATTCTGTCTTCGGCAATATGAGCTTTCCAAAAATTGTAAGCTTCGTTATCGCGTTCTAAATTTTCTTTTTCGTCGCCTTCAAAAATGGTAACGTAAAGATTTTCTTTCGGAATTTTGTAAACTTCCGTCAATAATTCCCAAGCCCAATCTATGGCTTCTTTTTTGAAATAGTTGCCAAAAGACCAGTTTCCGAGCATTTCAAACATCGTGTGATGGTAAGTATCTCTACCTACATCGTCCAAATCGTTGTGTTTGCCAGAAACTCTCAAACATTTTTGAGTATCGGCAATTCTGTGAGATTTTGGTTCTTTGTAGCCCAAAAAGTAATCCTTAAATTGTGTCATCCCAGAGTTGGAAAACATCAAAGTAGGGTCGTCTTTCAGAACGATAGGCGCAGAAGGAACGATGAGGTGTTCTTTGCTTTTGAAAAAATCTAAAAACTGTTGGCGTATTTCTTGTGAAGTCATATTTTTGGTTGACAGTTGTCTGTTGATTGTTGTAAGATTGCAAATTTAATGATTTTGAATGATTTTTAATACAGCGAAAAAATGTTTTTCGATATGGTACAGAGATTTTTACATTGATTTTCTTACAAGACTGAAAATAGAAACATTTAAAAGAATAAGATACCCGAAAATTAGGTAATAAGCAGGTCTTGGAAGTTTTCCAAATTCTGTGAATTTGTATATTATTTTTTCATAAAGAGTTGGTTTGTAATGTTCAAAAATAGCTCCTCCACAAATTGAAAATGTATCTATTTCTTTTGCATTTGAATCTTTATAGAAATGAACAGCGAAAATGTGTCCTGTTTTATCTAAATCCAAACCATATTGTAGTTGTTTTGCTTTTTCAAAATCATTTAAAATAGAAATAAAATCATCATAAGTATTATTTTTTCCAATAATAAATTCAATTCCAGTATTTTTTTCATTTCTTGCTTGAAGTTTCTTTATTTCTGAAACGTAATATTCAGAATTTTTTCTCGCAGTATTTGGTTGAACAATTATTTTTTGATATTTCCAATTTCTTAAAGGTTCAAAAGTTGCAAAAGTTGAACTCCCTGATTTTGCTGGAAGTCCAATGTCTATTACATTAGGAATTGGCTCTTGCAATTTTTGATTTCCATAATACCAAAACAGAAGCGGAATAAAAATAGCACTTATTAAACCTGGGACATAATAGATTTTGCGAGATTTCATTATTTAGTTTTTTGAAATGAATGCAAAAATGATGCAAAATAAGTTTTGGCTAAAGCCGATGAAGTTTTTAAAAAGAAAAGTCGGACTTTTGTCCGACCTTATTGATTAATTTTTATTTCACCAAAAGCAAACTGCACCATTCTTCGCGCTGTTGTTTGTTTTTGAGTTTCAAGCCTTGTTCTACGCAAACTTCTAGAATGTCATCAACATCAAAAAAACATAAGCCAGAAAGCAATAATTCGCTGCCTTCGTTCATATCTTTTACGTAAGTTGGGATGTCTGAAATCAAGATGTTTCTATTGATGTTTGCTAAAATAATATCGAATTTTTCTTTGCCTAAATTTTCGGCAGTTCCTAATTCTATGCGAAGTTCTACGTTGTTTCTTTCGGCGTTTTCTTTAGAATTTTCTATAGACCATTCATCAATATCAATTGCGAGAACATCTTTTGCGCCTTTCATTTTGGCATAAATGGCTAAAACGGAAGTTCCGCAACCCATATCCAAAACTTTTTTGCCTTCAAAATCCATATCCATCATTTGTTGAATCATCAAATGTGTGGTAGGATGATGGCCTGTTCCGAAAGACATTTTTGGTTGAATAATAATTTCTTCCATTGCAGGATTGGCTTCATGAAATTCTGCACGAATTAAAACTCTGTCTTCTACATTGATGGGAGAGAAATTTTTTTCCCATTCTTCGTTCCAATTAATGTTGGGCATTTCTTCGAAAGTGTAAGAGATTTTTACGTTTTCGTTACTGAAAATTTCTAAACTTTTGAAATTGTCTTCGTTCACCAAATCGGTCGGAATGTAGGCTTTTATACCTTCAATTTCTTCGGTAAAACTATCGAAACCTATTTCGATAAGTTCTGCCATTAAGATTTCGTTCCAAGGTTCTAGAGGTTGTATATTGAAGTTGAATTCTGTGTAGTTCTGCATTTGTTGGATGTTAGATGTTGGGTGACGTACGTTTTTTAGTTTTGCAAATTTACGAATTTTGTTTCATGAAAAGAATGTAAAGTTTTTCTGAGATTATTGAGTTGCTTTGCTCCATAGGAACAAAAGGTTGTAGGAAAAATATTGTAAAGGTTTTGGTGAGCTCCGTAGGAGAGAAAGATTTATTTTTTATGGCGCGAGCATTTCGACAAGCTCAATATAAACTTAGCGAGCGTCGATTGTTTTCAAAGTTTGGAAAGTTCGCAAAAATTCCTCCTGTCATTGCGAGGAACGAAGCAATCAAGGGGGATTCAAAAATTTATAATTTTTAAAGACGGGGTAGTTTAGAAAAGTGAAAAGAAAAAGTGCAAGTGAAATATAGCCACGATTGGAGCATTGTTTGAGCTCTTTTAAAAATTTTTTGATTGGATATCCTTTTTGCGTTGCAACCGCAGAAAGGGTTTAAGTGGTGGCAAAAATTTTTAAAAAGCGAGTGCGGAAAGCGTGACCGAAAGTGTAAGAATTTCAAAGCGTGTGCTTCTAATTCTTCGAATACGCTCAGAATGACAAAAAAAAATTGCCACCCCTTCAAAGAAGGGAAATAAAAAAGAGCTGAAATTTTACTTTCAACTCTTTTTTAATTTTTATTTCTTAATTATTAAAACCTTCAATAATTTTAGAAAAATCTTCTATTTTAAGAGCAGCTCCACCAATAAGACCTCCGTCGATATCTGGTTGAGAGAAAATTTCTTTAGCATTGTCTGGTTTTACAGAACCACCGTAAAGAATAGAAATCTCGTCTGCTACTTCTTGTCCGTATTTTGCAGCGATAAGGCTTCTAATGTGAGCATGAATTTCTTGCGCTTGCTCTGGAGTTGCTGTTTCGCCAGTTCCAATTGCCCAAACTGGTTCGTAAGCGATAACTACTTTTTTAATTTCTTCAGCAGAAAGTGTGAAAAGAGCTTCTTCGGTTTGTGCTTTTACTACTTCAAGGTGTTGACCAGATTTTCTTTGCTCTAATGTTTCGCCATTACAATAAACAGGGATAAGACCTTTATCTAAAGCAGCTTTTACTTTTTTGTTGCAAGCAGCATCAGTTTCTCCATGATATTGTCTTCTTTCGCTGTGTCCGATAATAGAACCGTCTGCTTCAATAGATTGTAACATATCTGCAGAGATTTCTCCTGTGTAAGCTCCTGCTGCAAATTCGCTCATGTCTTGTGAAAATACGCCCACTTCGTTGTTTTCAAAAATATCTCTTGCCATCATTAAATATAATGCTGGTGGAGCTATCCAAACTTCGCAATTGGTCGCGTTTTCTTTTTTATATTCTAATAATTGAGCCATTAATTGCTGTGCATCAATTACATTTTTGTTCATTTTCCAGTTTCCTGCTACGATGTTTTTTCTCATTTCTATATAGTATTGAGGTTAAATTATAAATTTTTGCAAATTTCTGAAATTCTTACGTTTTACAGAAATATTATAATATGAATTGCATCAGTTTATTTTGAATTTTATTTCTTTTACAACCAAAAGAAAAATATTCTGATGTATTTACATTTTCCAAATAGACTTCATCATAGAGTAGAAGTCGTGTTCTTCTTCTGAAACTACGTTGTTTGCTTTGATAAGTTTTTTAGCAAATTTTTTGAATTCTTCTCTTTCTTTTTCTATGGAATCATCATAAAAACATTGCGCTTGAAACTCAAAATGAGGCTTCCATTCTTCTGGTTTTAGAGACGCAATTTGGTCTATCTCGTTATCGAAATTGATGGGCAAAGGAAACTCTTCTTCCAAATATTCTCTAATTACTTTTTCTTCGTTGGTATGAAATTTATAATCTACTGCCGAAAGTATCATCAGTAAATGAAATCCCGCGATGGATTTGTTGGTTTTTCTCATTTTATTTTATTTATTTTTTGCGCAAAGTCGCAAAGTTTTTATTTGAATTTTTAATGTTTTAAAAAATCTTCCAGACTTTTCTTTTCTACAATTTTACCATTTTCTAAAACCAAAACAAAAGGATTGCTTCTCGCAATAGTTTTAATCGCAGTTCCGTCCATTGTTAAGTTTTCTATTGATGGAAATACATTGTGTTTTGTAGAAATTCCGTAAACTTTATTGTTATTTATGGTGAGCTCTTCTATATGATCAATTGTATTTTTATCTGTCTCACTCATTTTTTCTGGTTTATAAGAAAAAATTAAATATACTTTTGGTAAATGCAGAATTTGTTCTGTAAGGTCATTTTTATTTTCATCTTCCAATTTGAATTTATCAATGGCAGATTTATAGCCTTGTTTGGTTAAAACAGAAACTTCTTTTCCGGTTTGTATTTGCCAAGGTGTTCCTTCTTTCCAATATTCTTCTTTGTTTACATAATCGTCTTGATTTACAATTTTTTCTTCGCTCGTTTTGGTGTTTTTAAGAGTATAAGAAGTCTTGTATTCTGAAGGATTTGTAGCAATTTTTTGTCTTTCGGCATTCATATCAACGCCAATTTTATAATCTCTGAAATCGATTAAAGGTTCGTGTGCAATTCCGCTATAAATAATGTAAACTGAAGCAATAATTCCTAACCAAAGCAAAGGATTTTTAATTCCTTTTTCGTTGTTTAAAGTATTTGATTTTTTATTTAAAAACCATAAAATTAATAATCCAAAAAGCAGTGCAATGTCTTTCCAGAAACTTTGCCAAGGCGTAAATTTGATGGCATCTCCGAAACATCCACAATCGGTAACTTTATTGAAATACGCCGAATAAAACGTGAGAAATGCAAAGAAAATGCACAATGCAATTAAAGCCGAAAGTGTAGTTTTTAGTTTTACTTTCATCAAAAGCATTAATCCTAAAATAAGTTCTAATGCTACCACAAAAACTGCCAATTCTAAAGCATAATTCTCTAAAAAACACATGTTAAAAACGTCTGGAGAAAAATATTCTTCCAACTTAAAAGAAAAACCTTTTACATCTACAGCTTTTACAAAACCTGAAACGATGAATATGATTGCGATAATGTAACGAAGTATTTTTTTCATTTTCTAGATTTGAAATTTGATGTTTAATATTTAAGATTATTTTCCATGAGTGATTCTTTTTATTTCACCAGTTCTATCATCAATAATAATTTGGAAAACTCCTCCAAAATAACTTTTTAATGTTCCTTCAATTAACCAAAAGTTATTAATTCTATAGGTTTTGTAAGGTCTTTGTTTTAATATATTTTCTTTTCCATAAATTTGAAAAAGTGCAGCTTCAGCAATTTTTATTATGGTTTGTTTTTCTAATAGATGTTGCGAAGTTTTTTTAACAATAACATTATGAGCAGTTTTGTCATTTAAACTTTCTTCTACAAATTTTCTTGCTCTTTCTAAATCTGGATTTTTTGATTGAGAAAAAGAGCTTGAAAAAACTAAAATTAATAATATTTGTAAAATTTTTTTCATTATTTAGATTCCTTTGGAAATCGAAGATTAGATGAAGTCAATGACAAACGAGGTGGTTATTTTTTAATTTTTAAATTGCTTGTATTTTCTATTTTTGTTAGGCTGAGCGGAGTCGAAGCCTTATTTTTTCTCTTCTATCATTTTAATCAAACAAAAAACAGCATAATTCAGCATGTCGTAATAATTAGCGTCTAAACCTTCGGAAACCAAAGTTTTTCCTTGGTTGTCTTCTATTTGTTTTGTTCTCAGTACTTTTTGATAAATTAAATCGGTGATAGAAGAGATTCTCATTTCTCGCCAAGCTTCACCATAATCGTGGTTTTTACGAAGCATTAAATCTTTAGCTTTTTGAGCGTAATCGTCGTATAATTTCAAAATTTCGGCTCTGTCTTCGTCTAAATTTTCAGAAAAACCTTTCTCTAATTGTATCAAACCAATAATAGAGTAGTTTACAATGGCAACAAATTCGTCTTCTTCGTGTTCGTCCACCATTTTTACATCCGTCATCTGTAAAGTACGAATTCTGTTGACTTTTATGTAGATTTGGTCGGTAATAGAACTGGGTCTTAAAACTCGCCAAGCTGCACCGTAATCTTGTAATTTTTTAGAAAATAAATCTCTGCACTGTTGAATGATTTCACTGAATTGTTGACCTGTATTTTGCATTGAATTTTTTAGAATTGATGAGTAAATATAAGGAATTTATATAAAATATTGGTCTTCGACTTCGCTCAGACTGACAAATTCAAAGATGTTATGCCAAACGAAATCGAAGCATTTTACTTTTCCAATTTATGAATTTTCTTCGTGCCTTCGTACATTTCGTATTGCATGAAACGGCATTCTAATTTTCCGTTAAAGAGTTTTATTTTTCTCGATGGTCTTAAACCTACATTTTTCACGCCTTCTAAATCAGAAGAAATCATCCAAGCCAAAGTGTTAGGATATTTTTGCTTGAAAGTATCGCCAATTTTCTTGTAAAAATCGGGTTCTTTTATCGTAATTCTCTCGTCATAAGGCGGATTGAAAACCATCAACAGCGGGAACATGTCTTTTTCAGAATCAAAGAAATTTTGTTTTCTCACTTCTATTACGTCTTCCATTTCGGCAGATTCTATGTTGATTCTGGCTGCATTTAGCATTCTTGCATCAATGTCAAAACCTACAATTTTTCCAGTAAATTCTTTAATTCTGTTAATTCGGAATTCTTTTATTTTGGTGAATAATTCGGCATCGTAATTTTTCCAATTCTGAAAAGCAAATTTCTTTCGAAAAATCTGAGCTGGCAAATCCATCGCCAAGATTGCAGCTTCTATCAAAAGTGTTCCGCTTCCACACATTGGGTCTAGAAAATTGCCTTTTCCGTCCCAACCTGCCAATTGTAACATTCCCGAAGCTAAGACTTCATTAATTGGTGCTTCGCCTTGTTCTTTTCTGTAACCACGCTTAAATAAAGGGTCTCCCGAAGAATCTAAAGAAATGGTTACCAGTTCTCTATCAATATGAAGGTGAAGTTTTATGTCAGGGTTTTTCGGGTCAACGTCTGGTCTGCGTTTTTCTTTCATCACGAAATAATCACAAATGGCATCTTTCATTTTTAACGCTACAAATTGAGAATGTTTGAACGTTTCAGAATAAACAGTAGCGTCAATCGCAAAGCTTTGGTTTACATTCATTACGGTTTCCCAAGGAAAATCAAAAACTTTGTCGTAGAATTTGTTTTCGTTCCAAGCTTTGAAAGTCGCAATTGGAACCAAAATTTTAACCGCTGTTCTGGCAGAATAATTAATTTTGTAAAGAAAACCAAGGTCTCCTTCGCAGTTTACGGCACGGTTTTTAATCTCCACTTTTCTTCCTCCCAATTTTTTAATTTCTTCGGCAAGAATTTCTTCTAAACCAAAAAATGTTTTTATCTGAATTTGTAAATTTTCTGTATCCATAGGTTTTTGTACCTTAATTTTAATGAAAGTGTAAAAATACGGAAACTAAAAGAAATAAAAGGAAGAATTATAATTATTGATTTTTAGAATTCTTTTCCTCAATCCATTTGCTGAGGTATTTTGTGCTTTGTAAAGTATGATGTTGAAGAATTTGCCCAAGAAAATTAGTGTTTGTATGTTCGGGTAAATGTTCTAAAATCCAATCTATTTTTGCTGTGAAATCTCTTTCGAAAATCTCTTTTTTGAATAGTTTTTCTATAATTAGAAATCCATTTTCTTGAGATTTTTCCCAAATAATTTCGTCCTGATAGAGTAAAATTGCTTTTTCTACAAATTCTGTTTCGTTATCTGTGATGAAACCGTTCCAATCGAAACTTTCGTGCATTGCCTCTGCACCAACTGTGGAAGTTACGTTGGGTAAACCAAATTGCATACTTTCGAGCAATTTTCCTTTAATTCCTGCTCCAAAAGGAATTGGCGCAAGCAAAACTTTAGCATTATTGAAAACAGTTTCTACACTTTCGGCTCTTCCTTTTACGATGAAACCTTCTTTTTGGTTGTGCAATTGGAAGACTTTTTCCGTAGCATAAGCTCCATAAATGTGAATTTCGGCTTCTGGAAGTTGATTTTTGATGTTTTTCCAAACTTTTTTGAGTTGGAGAACGGTTTGCCAATTGGGTTCGTGCAAGAAATTGCCAATGCTGACAAAATTTTTTCTTTCGGAAAAAGGAATTTCAGATTTTTCACATTCTGCAAACATAGGAAGATAGTGCAGAATATTTGCATTAATATTAAATTCAGTTTTGAGTAAATTCATCTCAAATTCAGAAATGATGAGCGATAAATCACATCTTAAAATGGAAGCTATTTCTCTTTTGAAAACATCATTAATTAAATCCGAATGTTCTAATTTTTTATTTTGTTTGAAAGCGATTTCTCTGGCATTTCTTAGAAAGTGTAAATCTTCGGTGTCTAAAATTTTTATTGCATTAGAAGCATTTTCTGAAACTCTCCATCCAAATTGTTCTTCTGTGGTAAATCTGTCAAAAATTACAATTTCAGGATTGAGTTTTTGTATCAAATCATCAAAACTATTATCATTGAGTATAATATTCTGGAATTGAACGTTTTTTGAATTCAAATCAAAACTGTTTTCTGAAATTGAAGCGGTGGAAAGAAATGTAATTTGATAATTTTGAGTTTGAAATAAATCTATCAATTGAAGCATTCTAGAACCAGCTGCTGTAGAATTAGGTTCTGGGAAAACCTTGCCAATAATTACCAAATTTTTCATTTTTCAAAAATATTGAAAACATTCTTGATACAAAACAAAAAAGAGAAACCATTTCTGATTTCTCTTTCGTGAGCGCGACAGGATTCGAACCTGTGACCGTCCCGATTTAGAAAATCGGGATGCTCTATCTAGCAGAGTTGTAGATTAATTTTTTGATTTTGGTTTTACTTTTCCATGATTTTATTTCTAGCTCACGTTTGTAAGCTAAAGATTTATTTTCGAGAGTTTCAAAATAAACAATTTTCCAATCTTTAATATTGGCAGTAAAACCTTTGTGGTCAGATAAATGTTTTCTAAGTCTTTCATTAATATTTTCACAAGTGTGACCGATGTAGAATTTATCTAAAGTTTCAGAGTATAAAATATAAGTATAACACATAAGTAAATATAAACAAAAAAGAGAAATCAGAAATGATTTCTCTTTCGTGAGCGCGACAGGATTCGAACCTGTGACCGTCTGCTTAGAAGGCAGATGCTCTATCCAGCTGAGCTACGCACCCTTAATTATAAACTAAAAAATTCCCGAAGGAATTTTGTGTGTCGGGGTGGCAGGATTCGAACCTGCGACCTCCTGGTCCCAAACCAGGCGCGATGACCGGACTACGCTACACCCCGAAAAAAAACGACTTAAAAAGATATAAAATCTTAAAAATTTCTATAAAAAAAGAGAAGCCATTGCTGATTTCTCTTTTTGTGAGCGCGACAGGATTCGAACCTGTGACCGTCTGCTTAGAAGGCAGATGCTCTATCCAGCTGAGCTACGCACCCATTGTTTAATGTTTCTAATAGTCGGGGTGGCAGGATTCGAACCTGCGACCTCCTGGTCCCAAACCAGGCGCGATGACCGGACTACGCTACACCCCGATTTTTTTAGCGGAGGGTAAGGGATTCGAACCCTTGCGACCCTTGCGAGTCGACAGTTTAGCAAACTGCTCCGTTAACCACTCCGGCAACCCTCCTTGCAAATTCTATAAGAACTTCTCTTCCGTAATTGCGAGTGCAAATATATAAAGGATTTCTTAAATAACCAAACAAAAGGATAGATTTTTTTTTGTAAATTTGACTTTGTAAACATTCATAAATAAAGGAAAATGCGTAATTCGTTATATGTCATCGGTTTATCTTTAGTGATAATTTCTTGTGGTGCGAAAAAAGAGATAAAAAAAACACAAATTTCACCTAAACCGGTTGCTCAAAAGCCTGTAGAGGCGCC
The DNA here is from genome assembly GCF_047601505.1 of Cloacibacterium sp. GTDB lineage: Bacteria > Bacteroidota > Bacteroidia > Flavobacteriales > Weeksellaceae > Cloacibacterium. Next base: position 2,877,858 of record NZ_JASGJD010000001.1, on the reverse strand, counting down.
AAAACCACCGATAAGACATGATGTAAAGGGAGGAGAGTATTATACTGTAAATATAGCGGATCCTAATAAAAATGATAACACTATTAGTTATGGTTCTATTGTTAGTGCAAATCCTAAAGGTTATACGATTGCTAAAAATTATTTTCCTGCTGTGGCGCAAAATTTCAGACAGAAATATGTAATTCTTCATTATACAGCTATTGATCATGATAAATCTGTGAGAGTTCTTACAACGCAATCTGTAAGTGCTCATTATTTGGTAAACGATTTAGATGATTCTGAAATATATCAATTGGTAGATGAAAACAAAAGAGCTTATCATGCAGGAATTAGCGAATGGAGAAAAGATGTAGGTTTGAATGATACTTCTATAGGAATTGAAATTGTAAACAACGGTTTTACGGAACAAGGAGGCAAAAAAACATTCTATCCTTTTCCTGATTATCAGGTAAAAAAAGTGGCAGAATTGGTGAAGGATTTGGTTAATCGTTATAAAATATCACCAACTAATGTTTTGGCACATTCGGATATTGCGCCAACGAGAAAACAAGATCCTGGTCCTCTTTTTCCTTGGAAAAAATTGTACGACGAATACGGAATAGGAATGTGGTATGATGATGCGGCGAAACAAGCTTTTCTTACTCAAATTATTCCGGAAGATTTTACAGCTAAATTTAATGATGCAGCTTTTGTGATGAAAGTTCAAATTGAATTGAAAAAATTTGGTTATACTTCTTTGTCTGAATCTGGAGTTTGGGATAAAGCAACTCAATCTACTATTGAAGCATTGCAATATCATTTTAGACCAGAAAATTTCGACGGGAAATTAGACATGGAAACTTGGGCAATTCTTCAAGCGCTCAATCAAAAATATTCTACAAAATAGTTATTAATTATCAAAATAATCTAACTTCGGCAAGCTATTTTTATTAAGTTTGTCGAAGTTTTTTAATATATAATATCATGGAAACGATTATTGAAAATCAGTATATAACAAAAAAATATACTGATAAAAACGGATATTCTTACAAGCAAGTTGTAGGCGATGAAAATGGAGTAAGAATTTACACTTTAAAAAATGGATTGAAAGTTTATTTAGCTCAAAATACTGATGCTCCAAGAATTCAAACATATATTCCTGTGAAAACGGGAAGTAATAACGATCCTTCTGATAATACAGGTTTGGCGCATTATCTTGAGCACATGATGTTTAAAGGAACCTCTAAATTAGGAACTTTAGATTGGCAAAAAGAAAAAGTTCTTTTGGAGCAAATTTCAGATTTGTACGAAGAGCATAAAGCGGAGCAAAATCCTGAAAAAAAGAAAGAAATCTACAGAAAAATAGATGAAATTTCTCAAGAAGCAAGTAAATATGCTATTGCAAATGAATATGATAAAGCAATTTCTTCGCTTGGAGCTTCCGGAACCAATGCTCACACTTGGTTAGATGAAACGGTTTATAAAAATAATATTCCAAATAACGAGTTAGAAAAATGGTTGAAAATAGAACAAAATCGTTTTTCTGATTTGGTTTTAAGACTTTTTCATACGGAATTGGAATCTGTTTACGAAGAATTCAATAGAGCGCAAGATAATGATGGAAGATTGGTTCATTACGCTTTAATGGAAGAGCTTTTTCCGAAGCATCCAAATGGTCAACAAACGACTTTAGGAAAGTCTGAACACTTGAAAAATCCTTCTATGAAGGCAATTCATCAATATTTTAATGATTTTTATGTGCCAAACAACATGGCGATGGTTTTGGTGGGGGATTTAGAATTTGATGAAACAATTCTCTTGGTTGATAAGTATTTTGGTGAATTAAAATACAAAGAGTTGCCAAAAAAAGAGCAGATTGTAGAAGAACCTTTGACTCAAATTATTGAAAAAACAGTTAAAAGTCCTTCTGCAAAGCGTTTGCATTTGGCTTGGAGAACAGATTCTTATGGAACGCAGGAAGAGAGATTGGCTAGCGTGGTGGCTCAAATTTTGTCTAATTCTGGCGAAGCAGGTTTGTTGGATTTAAATGTTAATCAAAACCAAAAAGCATTGCGAGCGGTAGCTTATCAAAGTGGTTTTAAACAGTATGGAATGTTTACAATGGTGATTATTCCAAAAGAAAATCAGAGTTTAGATAAAGCTAAAAATTTATTATTAGAACAGATAGATTTGGTGAAAAAAGGAGATTTTCCAGATTGGTTAATTTCTGCAATTGTAAACGATTTGAAACTTCAAAAACTTAAAGCTTTAGAAACGGCAGATGGTTTAGCGAGTGAGTTATATAGCGCTTTTATTAACAATAGAACTTGGGAGCAAGAACTTAACGAAATTTCGGAATACGAAAAAATTACCAAAGAAGATGTGGTGAAATTTGCTCAAGATTTTTTCAAAGATAATTATGTTTTGATAAAAAAAGCAAAAGGAACTAATGGAAATCTTATTAGAGTTGATAATCCGGGAATTACGCCAGTTAAAATTAATAGAGAAGCTCAATCTGAGTTTTTGACCGAGATTTTAAACGAAAAATCAACAGATATTCAACCTGAATTTATTAATTATCAAGAAGAAATTCAAGAATTTTTAGTAAAAGATAAGAAGGTGAGTTTTGTTAAAAATAGATATAACGATATTGCTCAGGTTCATCTCATTTACAATATGGGAACTGATAATGACAAGGAACTTTCTCTGGCAATAGATGTTTTGCAGTTTTTAGGAACCGAAAAATTTCTTCCTTATCAATTAAAAGAAGAGTTTTATAAAATTGGCATTTTGTATGATTTTATTACCAATGCAGATAATTTTAGAGTTTCATTAAGCGGTTTAGAGAAAAATATTGCCAAAGGTCTTGATTTGATGAAACATTGGATAACATCTGTAAAACCAGAAACGGAAGTTTGTGAAGGTGTTGTTCAATTGATTTTGGAAAGCAGGGAAGTGAACAAAAATGATAAAAATAAAATAATGACTGCGCTTGTTCAATATGCTAAATTTGGCGAGTTCTCTAGGTTTAGCGATGTGATTTCTGAAGAGCGATTGTCTGAAATAAAAGTGGATGAACTGACAGATAGAATCAAGAATTTAATAAAATTTCCGTATGAAATTTTCTTCTATGGAAAAGATTTTGAAGGTTTTAAAAAAATTGCTGAAAATTATATTGAAGAATCTATTTTTGAAATTCCAGAAGCTAGAAATTACCCAGAACCAGAAACGGAAAATAACATATATTTTATTGATTATGATATGGTTCAGGTGGAAATGTGCAAAGTAGGAAGAGCGGGATTGGTAAATGTTTCTAATTTTGGTAAAATAAATGTTTTTAATGAATATTTTGGCAGGGGTTTGTCTTCTGTGGTTTTTCAGGAGCTTAGAGAGAGCAAAAGTTTGGCTTATTCGGCTTATGTAAGTTATAATAATGCAAACGAAATAGGAAAACATAATTATGTGGTGACTTATATAGGGACGCAGGCAAATAAAATTAATTTAGCAATAGATGCTATGGATGGATTGATGCAAGAAATGCCGAAGATTGAATTGCAATTCGAAAATGCTAAAAATTCTGCTTTAAAACAGATTGCGACAACCCGAATTAAAAGAACTAATATTTTCTTTAATTATTTTAATTTAAGAAAATTGAATATTGATTCTGATGTGAGAAAAGAGGTTTATTCTGAAATAGAAACCCTTACTATAAATGATTTAGATAGATTTTATAATTCTGAAATTAAACCTGTTAAGTATAGTGTTGTGCTAATTGGGAAAAGAGAAAATCTAAATTTTGAAGCGGTGAAAGGTTTAGGGGATTTGCAAGAATTAACTTTAGAGAATGTTTTTGGATATTAGATTTATTGTGAAAAAATATAATATTTTTATAATATAGTATATCGATTAATTAATAATAAATGTTTATATTTGTAAAACTATAAATAGTAGTATAGTTATCATTTGTGTTTTTTGAACCTCAGAAATTCATTTCTGAGGTTTTTCTTTTTAGGGATTACTCCTTAAAAATTCTATGCTAATCAAGTTTTATCTGATGTTTTTTTTGATCAATATAGTAATATTGTAAAATCGTGTGGGAATTATATAAAACCACATGGGAATTGTGTAAGTGTTTGCAATAATAAATATATACTTTTGCAGTACTATAAAATAGTAGTATAGTTATCATTTGTGTTTTTTGAACCTCAGGAGCTTTCTGAGGTTTTTGTTTTTCTAATACGAATAATTTCTTCAGTAAATGCTTTTAACGATGTAATTAATTTTTCCTTGAAAAATGGGAATTATATAAAACTACATGGGAATTATGTAAATCTTTGCAATAATAAATATTTACTTTTGCAAAACTATAAAATAGTAGTATAGTTATCATTTGTGTTTTTTGAACCTCAGGAGTTTTTCTGAGGTTTTTGTTTATTCTCTGTTTACTACTTTTAATACTGTTTATGATAGTTTTATTATAAAAAAAACGCACCTTTACGATGCGTTCTTATTAATTAATTTTATTTGTTAAAAATTTATTTGACAATTTTCATTTCATTTAATAACCATTTTGCATTTGCAAATTTATCAATAATGAAAAGGATGTATTTTGTTTGAACCATAATGTTTCGGCTAAATCTTGGGTCGTAGTTTATATCGCTCATTGTTCCTTCCCATTGTCTATCGAAATTTAGTCCTACTAAGTTTCCGTTAGCATCTAATGCGGGGCTTCCTGAGTTTCCTCCAGTTGTATGATTGGTTGCAGTGAAAGCCAAAGGAATTTTCCCTGCAGCATTTTTATAAGTTCCGTAATCTTTAGAATTGTACAATTCTATTAATTTCTGTGGAACATCAAATTCATAATCTCCAGGCACATATTTTTCCATTACACCGTCTAAAGTAGTTTCGTAGTGGTAAGAAATAGCGTCTGCAGGATTAGAACCTTTTACTTGTCCATAGGTTACGCGCAACGTAGAATTAGCATCTGGGAAAAACTTTCGGTCTTTATCAGCGCTCATCATTTCGGTAATATACTTTTTCTGCAATGCGTCTATTTTATCTTGCAAACTCATAAATTGATTGTCTGCTTTTGCAAAATAAGTTTCCTTCATATTTACTAAAGTCAAGAAAATTGGGTCTGCTTTTACCGTTTTCACCAATTCAGAAAGATTAGAAAAAACTTTGTTTATATCGCTGTATGTTGTAGCTCCATTTACTGAATTTCTACCGCTTATTACAGAATTTTTGCTCCAGTTTTCTAAAACTTGAAAATTTTGGTTTACGTCTTTAAATTGCTCAAAACCTTGTGGTAAAAATTCTGGTTGAGTTTTATTAGCATACAATGCAAGTAGTTTAGCGGTAACTTTTGCATCTAGCTCTCCGTCGTAATCATTGTAGAATGCAGATAATTTATTTTTGAAAGAATTAACCAATTTTTCATCTGCTTTGCCAGCTTCATAAGATTTAACAAAACCGTAGAAAAGATTAGCTAAATTGAGTGTCTCGGCATTTCTTAAAATTTCGGTATAATAAGCATTGTTAAGTGCAAAAGGAGCTTGCTCATTATAAAGTGAATTAAATTCTGAAAGGGTAGATTTAATTTCTGGGTTTTTAGCAACTAAAGAGCTTTCGTATTGTTGTTTTTTGGCAACAGCATTAGATTTTTTAAGGCCTTTTGTTTCTCCAATCCATTTTTTCCAATAATTGGCAACAGAAGCGTATTTAGAAGCATATTTAATTCTTGTAGCATCGTCTGCACGCATTTTTTCGTCTAAAGTTTTTAGTGCAATGTCTCTTACCTCAATTCTTGCAGGATTGGTGTCGGTGATGATTTTTTCGATGGCAATACTCGGTAAATATTCATTAGTTTTACCAGGAAACCCGAAGACAAAAGTGAAATCATTTTCCTTAATATCTTTTACAGAAATTGGCAAATAATATTTCGGGGTGTAAGGAATGTTTTCCGTAGAAAATTCTGCTGGTTTATTATCTTTATTGGCATATACTCTAAAGATAGAAAAATCGCCAGTGTGTCTTGGCCAAACCCAATTGTCTGTATCCGAACCAAATTTACCAATGCTTTGTGGCGGTGCACCTACCAATCTAATATCTTTGAAGGTTTCTACGGTAAAAGCATAATATTTATTGCCTGCAAACATAGATTTTACAATAATACTTTGGTAATCTTCTAATTTTTGAGATTTCTTGTAATTGGCAATATTTTCATCAATTTTTTTGTTGATTTCAGCGTCCGAAAGCCCAGAAGTGTTTCCTAAGATTTCTTTGGTAATATCTTTTATGTCGGTAACAAAATCTACCACCATCCCAGGATTGGTAAGCTCACTTTTGTTATCTTTTGCCCAAAAACCATTAGAAAGTAAATCATTTTCTACGGTAGAATGACTTTGGATGGCACTGAAACCACAGTGGTGATTGGTAAGAAGAAGTCCTTTTGGAGAAATAATTTCACCAGTACATCCTCTGTTAAATTGTACAACAGCATCTTTTATACTAGGTTTTTGTGTATTCCAGATATCGTTTGCATTAATTTTCATCCCAAGAGATTTCATCTCTTTTTCGTTAATTTCTGTTGGAATCCACATTCCTCCGTATTGTTGAGAAAAAAATGATGCAGCCTGAAATAGCGAAGCTATTATAAATGTTTTCTTTAGCATTTTATAGAATTATTTGTTCATGAATTTCGGATGCTAAAATTAAGCAAAATATTCCATCTCACAATTTTATAAAGTTTATAAAAAAAGCTGTAATGCGATTTATTCTTCATTAAAATATCTTTGTTTTAACCAAATCACAAAATATTATCGTTATGGAAACTAAAGAAAAAAGATTGCAGGAGTACAAATTTCAAGATTATAAAATCGTTACAAATTTCGAAACTTTTAAAGATGCCGAAATCTATGCAAAAGATAACGACGGAAGATTAATAGAGGTAGGTTTTGTAGATGGTGCAGATAATCCTGTAGAAAACAGCAAAGCCAATCTTATTTTAGACAAAAAACCTTTTAGAGTAGAGCTTCCGTATCATCATTACGATGTGTATTATTCTTATGATGAAACTTTTCAGGATTTGGCAAAAACACTTCAATATCAAAAGAAAGAAGCAAATAACGAAATGCTTTTAGAAGATGTTTTGTCTGACCAGAATTTGGCCGGCGATAGGATTATAATTGTTGACAATGGTGTTATTAATACCATTACCACTAGAGAAAGAATAAAATTTCTTATGGGAGGGAATCTTTACGAATTGGGCGTTAAAGTTTCTATTAAAGAGTAAAAACCTTATATCTTCATCATTTTATACAGTAAAATTCATTGAAAATGTCTTTGAGTTATTCTTGAAGGCATTTTTTAATGTGAACTGGCAGCTGTTTCTACAATTTCTATATTTATTAATTCTAATTGTATGTGTCTGTCGTGAGCTTTGGTAATGAAATCTGAGATAATTTCTAGAATATCGTGGTCTATAAAATGGACAGTACTTCCGTCTATTGTGAGTTCAGAATAAGGTGGTACTTGGTCTAGCGTATTTTTAATTTCTACTTTATTCAAAAAAGTTACGCTGCTGTGAAGTTTCAACGTAAAATGGTCTAAACCCTGATGATGAGTTTTTTCTAAATCGTAGCTTTCTTTAAAATTTTCTTTGATGATATAGTAAATCGAAATTAATAGTCCGATGCTTACTCCAATTAATAAATCGGTGGCAAGAATAATGATAATGGTAGCGATAAAAGGGATAAACTGTTTCCAGCCAATCTTGAAAAGACTTTTATAAATTCTAATTTTTGTTAGTCCAAAACCTGTCAGAATAAGAATTGCAGAAAGAGAAGCATACGGGATTAAATTAATTAAAAAAGGAACCAAAAGTACCGAAAGCAATAAAAAAACACCATGTACAAATGCGGAAACCTTAGTTTTTGCACCTGCTTGTATGTTGGCAGAACCTCTTACTACCACAGCTGTAATAGGAATTGCACCGAGTAATCCGCAGAAGAAATTTCCTACGCCTTGTGCTACTAATTCTCTGTTTACAGGAGTTATTCTGTTGTGTTTGTCTAGTTTATCCATTGCTTCTACGCAGAGCAATGTTTCTAAAGTTGCCAAAATTCCTATCAAAATACCATCTTTCCAAATTTCATAATTGCTGAGGATTTTAGAAAAGCTAGGGAATTTTATTTCAGCAAAAATATTGTCCGGAATTTTTACCAATTGAGTTGTTTTGAGAGCATAAGAAGAACCGAAATACGTTAAAGCGTAATTAATGGCAATCCCTACAATTACCACCACCAACGAAGCAGGTAGAATGTTGAATTTTTTATTTTTAGGTTGTTTCAAGAAAATGAGAATTGCTAAAGAAATAAAAGAAATAAGAACTGCTCCTCGGGTAATGTGAGAGTTAAATTGAACCAGATTCCCCAAAAAGTTGTCGGAGGTAAAGATTTGAACAAAACCACTCGTCCAAAAATCGGGTTGGTTGTATCCTAAAGCCAGAGGAATTTGTTTAGAAATTAAAATAATTCCAATAGCAGCCATCATTCCTTTAATTACCGAACTTGGAAAATAACTGGCAAAGACGCCAAGTCTTAGAACGCCTAGTAAAACTTGAAAAACACCAGCAATCATTACCGCCAGAAGAAAAGTTTCAAAATTTCCTAAACTGATAATTGCTGCCGAAACCAATGTGGTAAGTCCGGCTGCAGGACCAGAAACTGCCAATTGCGAACCGCTAATTACAGAAACTACAATTCCGCCAATAATGCCAGACAAAATCCCAGAATAGAGTGGTGCTCCAGAGGCTAATGCAACGCCTAAACAAAGTGGAAGTGCTACCAAAAAAACCGTCAGACCAGCTGCTAAATCGTGTCTTTTGAACATTATCCAATAATATTTAAACGTACGATCAATATGCAACTCCATCTTCTAATTTTTTTACAAATTTACTTAATATTAATGATTTATATGGATGATAATAATCAATAAATTTTGTATCAATAGATGGGAAAGATGTAACAGATTACCTTATCAGAGGTTTTAATTTTGTGATATCAAAAGACTAATACTTAATTTAAATCTTAATGAAAATGAAATACGGAAGAAAATTAATAGAGTACATGCTAGGGAATTTTAAAATCTATACAGGTTTTATCAATTTCTCTCAGGCGGAAGAGTTTGCAAGAGAGCACAAAGGCGAATTAACAGAGATTGTCTATCACAACGGCAAAGGCGCACCAGAACTTTCTGATAAAGCAAAATTGGTAGAAAATAAAATGCCTTATAATGTAGAATTGTCGAAAGATTATACTGTTTTTTATTCTAACGACGAGTTTTTTATGGAGTACAATCCCGAAAAACATCAATATGAAAATGAAAATCAAAATACATTGAAAACCGAAAACGTAATTATCTTTAACGGAGATTACCGCCATTCTGAAAGAATAAAAGAACGACTTAAAAAGTTAAATAATTCGCATTTTTACGAGTTGGCTGTAAAAGTAGCTATCTAAAAAAAAGTTCAAGTTCTGCTTGAACTTTTTTTTGTATTTCTGTCAGTTTATAACCATTTAAGTTTTGTAGCCAAAGTGCAGGCTTCGGTCATATTTCCTACACGCATTTTTTCAAGAATATTTTGTCGGTGTCTGTTTACCGTGTTGATGCTGATAAACAAAGAACTAGCAATTTCTTTGCTTCTTTTTCCAGATTGTATCATACTCAATATTTCTTTTTCTCGGGAAGACAAAAAATTAGAGTTTTCTACAGTAGTTTGTTGAATTACTTTTCCGTTGGTCGTGTTAATAATCATTCCTTTATAATCTGAACTGAGCATAAAATCAAAATGATAAAGACAAAGCGCCAACTCTACATTTTTGTGAAAAGGGTCTGAAAAATAATACATCTTATGAAGCAAAGAATGATGATGATGGAGTAATCTTAACTGACTTACCACGCAGAAATCTTTTCTCCTTTCTGAAGGTATAGTTTTGATAAATTGAAAGAATTGAAGTTCAAGAATATGCTTTTGTAAAACGTCTTCAGCATTGATGATTTCAAACAATTCATCTTCCCAAATGCTTTCTATTTCTAACGTATTTTTGTGCTGAAAGATATTCAATTCATCTGCAATTTTCCCAGCGTAGATATAGCTTTTGTTATTTTTGAGGTCGCTTAAAATGGCAATTCCGTTTTCGAGTTCAACAAAGTTTTTCGCAATGCTTTTGCATTTCGCCAATTGAATATTCTCTGCTTCGTTTTCAGAGATAAAGTCTTGCGTCAACAATTGTTCATTCAAATTATACTGAACGTCTTTCATCCTTAAAAATGGTTATTTATCACTATTGATTTCCGAAATTTAAGCACTTAAATTTGCTCTTTCAAATACAAAATTACAATGAATAATTTGAACGAAAAACAAAAAATGCTTCTTGGCGAGTGGTACAATTCTGGAGATTCTGTTTTAATGGAAGACAGAAAAAAATGCAAAGACCTCTGCTTCGAGTATAATCAAATTCTTCCCTCAAAAATAAAACAAAGAAAAGCCTTAATTAGAAATCTATTCGGAAAAACAGGTAAGATGTTTCATATAGAACAGCCATTTTATTGCGATTATGGTTATAATATTGAGATTGGAGAAAACTTTTATACCAATCACAATGTCGTGATTTTGGATTGTGCAAAAGTAACCTTTGGAGATAATGTTTTCGTAGCGCCTAATTGCGGATTTTATACCGCAGCGCATCCTTTAGATGCCGAAACCAGAAATAAAGGTCTGGAAAATGCAAAACCAATCACAATTGGCAATAATGTTTGGTTGGGTGCAGGTTGTAGCGTTTTGCCTGGAGTTACCATTGGCGATAATGCGGTAATAGGAGCGGGAAGTGTGGTTACAAAAGATATTCCAGCTCATGTTTTGGCTTTTGGAAATCCATGTAAAGTGGTAAAGGAAATTTAGTTTTATAGTCTGTTTAAATCAATAATAATGAAAAAAATAATATTTACATCTCTTGTTTTATTAACTTTTCTTGAAGGTTTTAAAGCTCAATCATTAGAAAAAATGACTTGGTTCAACGAGCCTTCTCAGTGGGAAATCAAAGACAAAAAACTCACCATGATGGTAACGCCACAAAGCGATTATTGGCGAATTTCGCATTATGGTTTCACGGTAGATGATGCGCCATTTTACTATTCAACGTATGGTGGAGAATTTGAAACTAAAGTCAAAATAACAGGCGATTATAAAGCCAGATTCGACCAAATGGGATTGATGCTAAGAGTTGATGCTCAGAATTACATTAAAGCAGGAGTAGAATTTGTAGATGGTAAATTCAATCTAAGCACCGTTGTTACTCATAAAACCAGTGATTGGAGCGTAATTACTTTAGAGAAAGCACCTCCTTTTGTTTGGATAAAAGCGGTGAGAAGATTAGATGCCGTAGAAGTGTTTTATTCTTTTGACGACAAAGAATATATCATGATGAGAAATGCTTATTTGCAAGATAATACGCCGGTTCAGGTTGGGCTTATGGCTGCTTGTCCTGATGGGAACGGATTTAAAGCAATATTCGAGAATTTTACAGTAAAACATCTTCCAGACCAACGAAGATTAGACTGGCTGAAGAAAAATCAATAAATACAAAATTATTTCAAAAAGTGTCATTCTGAGGAACGAGTAATCTAAATTATAAAATTGAGATTCTTCACATCATTGCATTCTGTTCAGAATGGCACTTTTTTGGTTTTAAAACATAGGATGATCGTTTGCAGACTTTTCAGGAACTATTTCGTGAACGTCCCAATGTTCTGCAATTTTTTTATTCTCAATTCTGAAAATATCAATTATAGATTGTAATTTGCCATCAGGTAACACTTCTTTGATATGAAGAAAAACTAAATCGCCTTCCGCAGCGATATGTTGTACGTCTATTTTTGTTTTTGGAGCATCTTTAAGCCATATTTTTACAGCGTCTTCAAAAGGTTTTGCTCCGTCTGCAACTTCAGGGTTATGTTGAATGTAGGTAGGCAAAAGATAGTGATTAATATTCGTGAAATCTTTATCTCCGAATATCTTTTGGTAAAAACCTGTAACTAATTTTTTATTGTAATCTAGTTCAGATTGTGATACTTTTTTGTTTTGAGCAGAAAGTCCTGTAGAGAAAAACAGTAAACTGAATAATGCAACTGCAATAGTTTTTTTCATAGTAGAAAATTTAATAATGATTAATAATCAGGCAAAGATAGTTAAATGTAATAATATTTGTTACATTTTATCCTACTTATAGTAATCGATTTGTTTTTTCAAAATAATCCAGATATTTTTCGCTGTGTTGTCTATAGAGAAATTCTTCTTCCAATCTTATCTGAACCTGAATCAAAACGTAGCCAAGAATCAGAAATAATAGAGAAACTGCATTCGGTGTAGCCAAGAAAAGTCCTACCAAGCTCACAATCATTCCCAAGAAAACAGGGTTTCTGGAAATTGAGAACAACCCCGATGTAATTAACTCCGTTTTCGTATCGTTGTCAATGCCAATTCTCCATGAGTTCTTCATTTGATTCTGAGCAACAATCGTCCAAACCAAAGCTAATAGCATTAATGACGCTCCAACAAATTTTAGTAATTCAGCATCAAAAAAATCAATAGGAAGAAAGCAACTTTCTGACAAAAACGAAAACAAAATAACATACCCGAAAATCCCAACTAGACATAGTTTAAAGTAATTTCCAACTAATGCATAAGCGCTTTCGTCTTTAGGCAAAACCAAAGGATTTTTCTTGATTCTTCTGGCAATAATAATCGTCTTTGCAACAAAAGAAATCCCGAAAAACAAGATAAAATAAATGGGTAAAAAGATTTTGATGAATAATTCCATAGCTGATTTTTCTGCAAAATTAAAACTGTGGAAAGTGCAATACTATTGCAAAGTTTCGTTGAGACAGTTTTCGCAAATGCCTTTTGCAAAAAAACGAACTTCATCTATTCTTAAGCCGAGATTCGGGTTGTCAGCAAACGTTACATTTTCTTTACAGGTCGTCTGTTTACAGATTTTGCAGTAGAAATGCAGGTGTCTGTCGTTGTGCGTATTTTCATTGCAATCGTCCTCGCAAAGTCGATATTTTGTGGTGTTGTTTTCTTGAATACTATGAACAATTCCTTTCTCTTCAAAGGTTTTCAGCGTTCTGTAAATCGTGATTCTATCGGCGTTTTCAAACTGATTTTCAATCTCCGACAAAGACAAAGCCACATCCTGAGAATCCAAAAAATCATACACCAAAATCCGCATACTCGTCGGTTTGGTATTCTTGTTCATCAGTTTATTTTCAATCTCATTTCTCATCAGGAAACTAAATTTTATTATTTAGTCATAACCGATTTCCATTGGTCAATTCTTTTTCTTTCTTGCTCTAGGTTATAATAGCAGGATGAAGTTTTGACGTCTTGATAGAAATCGACCATCTCTTCTGTTTCTTGTTCATTGTATCCCATTAGTTTCAAACGTCTTCTGATTTCCGGAACAAAATCGGGTGTCAGAACATTTTCCCAACCTGTTTTTTTGATATGCATTTCTATCGGCTTGTAAAAGACGATTCCTGTAAAAACATCTTGATACAGAAGTTTGTCGGTTATCCAGCCATTGGGTGTTGCATCAAAGGTTTCCATTCCAAAGGGGGTTTGTTTAAGATTAAATCCGGTATCGGTCCTGTTGGTGGATTCGAAAGCATAATCCCAAGTTCCGTCTTTTATAACAGTATAATCTTTCCAGTTGCTCGGGTGTCCCATTCCCATTAGATAAACGGATGCTACTTTTTGTCCGAGTTGTTCTTGCAGATATCTTCCAAAATTATTTCTTATTTCCTTTTCAGAGTAATGGGTGTCTTTTAGATAGCCGTGTCTTGTATTCATTATAACAAGCGCTTTCTTTTTGTTGTTTCTCTTTTTCTGTATTTCGTTAAACTGGTTCAGAAAGATTTTTGCCATTATAGAATCACGCTTTTTTAGCTCTTCACTTTTGTCAAATCTATTGTATTCCTCAATAGTATTAACATCTTTCCAATCAAAGGCTAAGTCGCAAGGATACAGGTTGACCTTGTCTTTTTTGTTGTTCTGATTCAGAGTATATAACTGTTCCAAAAGCCATGGGAAGCTGTAGTAAGTCCAGAGATGATTATAATCGATGGATTGGTATAATTCGATGACCTTTTGTTTCATCTCGGAATTACTGAGTCTGGAAGAATTTAAAAATCGATTGATATCATCCCGTTTGTTTGTAACTCCAACTTCCGTGTAAACTGCTCCAATATTTTTAATAAAATAAGGGTCAGATATAATACTTAGAAACAAGTTGTATTGTTCAATGTCTCCGTGATGTCTTTCCGTGAGGATGACAACATCGTGATTTTTGAATAGGTTAAGAATATAATCTTTTGCCGAAGTATTTTGTTTTTCTAAAAAATCAACATAAGTCTTGATTTTTTTCTCGTTCTCCTGAGAATGGCAAGTCCCACTAAAAAATATTAAGAGAATGATTTTTAAGATTGTTTTCATTTTTTATTAATGAGTAGGTTAACTATTAATCAAATCCAAAAACTGTTGCTCATCTAGAATTGTAATTGTACCAATGTCCTGCGCTTTTTTCAGTTTGCTGCCTGCTTTTTCGCCTACAACCAAATAGTTGAGGTTTTTAGAAACCGCCGAAATATTTTTTCCGTTGTGTTTTTCTACCATTTCTTCCGCTTGTTCTCTTGTGAAAAGCGACAGTTTTCCTGTGAAAAGAAAGGTTTTGCCTTCCAAAGCATTGCTTAATACTTCATTGGTGTTTTCGCCTTTTTCCAGTTGTACGCCATAGTTTTTCAGACGTTCTATCATCAATAGATTCTCAGGGTTTTTGAAGAATTCAGTAATAGAAATTGCAATTTTTTCGCCAATATCTTCTACCTGACAAAGCTCTTCTACCGAAGCATTTTTAAGTTCTTCAATCGTATTGAAATTCTTTACCAATTTCTTGGCAACGGTTTCGCCAACGTGTTTTATGCCTATTCCGTACAATACTTTTTCAAAAGGTATTTGTTTAGATTTTTCAACGCCATCAATAATATTTTGAGCCGATTTTTCTGCCATTCTTTCCAATGGAAGCAATTGTTCTTTGTTGAGTGTATAAAAATCTGCACAGTTTTCTATCAGTTTTTCTCTATACAATTGTTCTATGGTTTCGCTTCCCAGATTTTCAATGTTTAAAGCTTTTCTAGATACGTAGTGAATCATTCTTCCCACAACTTGAGGCGGACAATGCGTATCGTTCGGACAGAAATGGATGGCTTTGTCTTCTATTTTTACCAATTCTGTTCCACATTCCGGGCAGTTTTTGATGTATTCAATCGGTTGTTGAAGTAGCGTTCTCTTCTCCAAATTTACCCCTACAATCTTCGGAATTATTTCTCCGCCTTTTTCTACATATACAAAATCGCCATCGTGTAAATCTAGTTTTTTAATGATGTCTTCGTTGTGCAAACTCGCCCTTTTTACGGTAGTTCCTGCCAATAGAACAGGTTTCAGATTCGCAACCGGAGTAATGGCTCCCGTTCTTCCTACTTGGTAAGAAACACTCAATAGTTCGGTTTCTACTTTTTCGGCTTTAAATTTATACGCCATTGCCCAACGAGGAGATTTCGCGGTATAACCCAATTGTCTCTGTTGTTGCAACGAATTTACTTTCAGTACAATACCATCGATTTCAAAAGGCAGATTGTGGCGTTCTTTGTCCCAATAGTTGATGAAATTCTTTACATCATCCAATGTTTTGCAAAGTTTCGCTTGGTCTTCCGAGACTTTAAAACCCCATTTTTTTGCTTTTGCCAAAAGTTCCCAATGCGTTGTTGTGGGAAATTCCTCTGCAATGTATTGATAAAGCACCGCCGAAAGTCCACGTTTTCTTACTTCCGCCGAATCTTGCATTTTCAAACTTCCAGAAGCAGTATTTCTGGGATTCATAAAGAGGTCTAAGCCTTCTTCTTCTCTGGAATTGTTTATTTTTTCAAAATTCTTCTTGGTCAAATAAATTTCACCCCTAATAAAAAAACGGTTTGGGAAATCGCCTTTCAGTTTCAAAGGAACATCAGAAATAGTGCGCACGTTATTGGTAATTTCGTCTCCTTGGAAACCATCACCTCGGGTTACCGCTTCTTTTAGTTCGCCATTTTCATACAAAATAGAGATAGAGGCACCGTCGTATTTTAGTTCGGCTACAAATTCTACTTCTTCGTTTTCTACGGTTTTTAAGATTCTGTTTTCCCAATCTTCAAGGTCGTTAAAGTCATAAGAATTGTCCAAAGAATACATTCTAAATTGATGTTGTATGGTAGGGAAATTCTTAGTTATGCCACCACCAACACGCAAACTAGGCGAATTGGCATCGTAAAATTCTGGATGCGCTGTCTCTAGCTCTTGCAATTCTTTTAGCTTAGCATCGAATTCAAAATCCGAAATACTAGGTTCGTCTAGGATATAATAATTGTAATTATGCTGATGAAGTTCTTCTCTTAGCGCTTCTATTTTTTGTTGAATATTGTCTGGCATCTTTTCCAAAATGATTTAAGCAAAAATAATTAAAATAGTTGGAATTTTTATCTTTTGATGAAACGGTGGTTTCGGTGGCTTCGGCTCCGCTCAGTCACCGAAGCCACATATAAAATATTTCACTATTTTTAAGAAAAAATATTATGAAAGGTTGGATGTATATTTTGGAATGTAATGATGGCAGTTATTACACTGGAAGTACTAATAATCTGGAACTTCGTTTGCAGGAACACAGTAATGGTGAAGGCGCGAATCATACAAAGAAGAGACTGCCTGTAAAGCTGATTTATTTTGAGGAATTTGATAGAATTGATGAAGCTTTCTATAGAGAAAAGCAAGTGCAAGGCTGGAGTCGTAAAAAGAAAGAGGCTTTAATGGATAATTTGACTGATGAACTGAAAAGGCTCGCAGAATGTATGAATGAAACACATTGTAGAAATAAGACTTAGTTTTCTGGTTTTGGTGGTTTCGACTCCGCTCAGTCACCGAAATCACCGAAACCAAAGCCATTGATTTAATTTAGATTCAACGGTACTAATGGTTGAGTACAGATACGGTGGCTGAGCGGAGCCGAAGCCACCGAAGTGAATACAAAAATTAAAACGGTGGCAGAACACCGTCAGAACTTCTGCGAACGAAGTTTACAAATTTTTTACAATACTGAGCTTTTTATAATACAGGTTTTTACTTTTAATGAATAATCTCAATTAATTTTGATAATGCACTACGGTTTTTCTAATATATTCTAAAATAATACATTGAAAGTTGTATAACTTTTTCATTACAAGTTGTTTAGTGTAATGATTGAAAAAGTGTAATTTTTTAATACTCTAACGTACAATAAATTGTTTATATATTTCTTTGACGCTATGTAGTTGATAATGAGTGAAAACCATTTTTATAAAGGGGTTTTAGCAATAATACCTTAGAAAATAAAGGTTTTTTCATGGGGAAAGTTCTACTTTTGCACAAAAAACTAAAATATTGTTTTAACGGTGCTATACTGAAAATTATTAATTTAAAATTAAATACATGAGAAAATTAAACTTTTTGAAGCCTTTGGCTTTTATGATGATGTTGTTATTAGGATTTATTGCTACGAAAGCACAAAGTACAACAAAGATTAATTCTTATTCCCCCAATTACCCACAATGTGTGGCAGTTGATAAATTAGGAATGGTTTATGCTATAGATGAAAATGGAGTTATTAAGAAAATGAATTCTAATGGGAGAAATGAAGTTTATTTAGGTCTTGGAAATTTTGTTTCTCCTTCAGGAATTGAAATAGATGCATCAGGAAATATTTATGTAATAGATGAACAAAGTATTAAAAGAATGGATTCTACAGGAAAGAATGTAGTGACATTAGCAAGTGGATTTACTTCACTTAGTGCTATGGCTTTGGATTCATCAGGTAATATCTATTTAACAGATAACAATACAGTAAAAAAAATGGGGCCTAATGGGGAAAACATTACTACCTTAAGCAATATCGGTGGCTTTGATATAGCTCTAGATCCTTCTGGAAATATTTATTTAGCGGAGAGTGGTACTAACAGAATTCTAAAGTTGGATTCTAATGGAGGTAATTTAACAGTTATATCAAATGGTTCTAGATTTACTGGTATTTCTGGTTTGTCAGTAGATTCTTCGGGGAATATATTTGTGGTAGATAGAGGTATTCCAAACGGAAATCTTAGAAAATTAAATTCGAGTGGAGTTGAATTGGCGTATATAGATGTATTCAGAAATCCAACAGGAGTAGCGGTAGATAATTTTGGTAATGTTTATGTATCTGATATTGATTATGAATTTTCAGATAGTGGAATTTACAAAACTACAGGCTTAAGTAGTACGCTTTCTACTACTAATGTAAAACAAAACTCTTTTGCCCTTTATCCTAATCCAGCTAAAGATTTTGTTACCCTAAATAATCTTACAAAAGGTTCTGAAGTTTCTATTATTGATATGAACGGTAAACTTTTGTTCAAAACTAAGGCTGCAGATACTGTACTTACCATCAATACTTCATCTTTTGCTAATGGTGTTTACTTGGTGAAAGTAAATAATAACGTAAGCAAACTTGTAGTTGCAAAATAAACTTTTAGAAATAATTAATTAAATAAAGATAGACTGTCTCAAATGTGAGATAGTCTATTTTTTTTATTCTTCCATTCAATAATATTTACTTTTTTTTGAAAAATTAATTTAAAGATAATACATAAAAATAGCATTTATGTTGATTTTTTGGTGATTTATTATTTATATAAAAAGAGTAAAAAGTATGATTTTTGCTTGTTTCATTTCTTTATAAAACCTCATTAATAGGGCTTTTTATGGTTTTATAAGGTTTAAAGAAAAGGATATTTGTTTTTTCAAAATTATTTTTTTATAATTGTAACAATAACTAATGACTAATGAAGCCAATGAACTGATTATCGGATTTTTATAACTATAAACCGTAAAACCATATTGAATTATTGATAATTAAAAGTTTCTAAATATGTCTCAATCACGAAAACCAACCAAAAAGCAAACTGAACCTCTTTTTTATGATAATGCAGATATGAAAAGACTTTTTCATATTAGTGATAAAACCTTACAGCGTTTGCGTCTTTCAGGACAAGTTCCTTTTGTAAAATTCGGAAATAAGTATCTGTATCCCATTAAGTTTTTTCAAAATTTAGCAGACCGAAGTTTCCTTTACCAGTAATAATTGGAGTAAAGGTCTTTATAAATCCCGATGTTACCCATCGGTAATTTCACTGTGTTTCTAAGCGTACCGCCTAGTTACCAATATCTCCATTCACATTTCACCTATTCACCATTCACTCATTCACTCATTCACCATTCACCATTCAACATTCACATTTCACCTATTCACCATTCACTCATTCACCATTCACTCATTCATCATTCTCCATTCGCTCATCCTCCCACTTTTCTTTTGGTCTTCTTCGGAAAAGCACCCTTTTATCCGAAGAGCACCCGAAGGATTATCGAACAACATCCGAAGAAAAGTCGAAATAAGGTGGTCAAATCTG
Source organism: Cloacibacterium sp. (assembly GCF_047601505.1). Taxonomy (GTDB): domain Bacteria; phylum Bacteroidota; class Bacteroidia; order Flavobacteriales; family Weeksellaceae; genus Cloacibacterium. Next base: position 2,858,253 of record NZ_JASGJD010000001.1, on the reverse strand, counting down.
GACAAACATGGACAAACATGGACAAAAGTGGACAAGCGTAGTCAAAGGTGGACAAATCTGGTCAAAACTGGTCAAATAACGCAGGGTAAGTGTTTGGTATTCAGTTGTGTTATATCTTTGGGTAATCATTCTAAAAAAAAAATATAGTATGGCAGAAATTAAAAAAGGAATCCTAGGTGGATTTTCGGGAAAAGTAGGCCCTGTAGTAGGTGCCAATTGGCGTGGTAAAGACATTATCCGCAGTACACCCAAATCGTCTTCCAGACCGAAGACTGATAAACAAGTGGTGCAGCAATTGAAGTTTAAAACAGCAATTGCTTTTTTAACTCCGTTGCGCAATATTCAAAGTCGGTTTTTTGGAGCTGATGTTGGCGTAAAGTCTAGAGTGAATTTGGCTACTTCTTATTTCATCAATAATGCGGTAGAGATAGAAGATGACCTTCCTGTGGTGGTGTATAATAAAGTGCTGATTACCAAAGGCGACTTGACGGGTTTTCAGGTGCTGGAAGCAGTAGCTGAGGCAGGTGCTAAACTGAAATTTACATGGCAGAATAACGCCATACAAGGCAATGCTTTGGCTACCGACAAAGTGAGTGTAGTATGCTATTTTGAGGAAACAGGGACTTTTGAAATGTTCGAAGAAATAGCAGCAAGAAGTGAAGCCACCGTAAGCGTTACCTTGCCTAGTGCCTATGCAGGGATGGAGACGCAGGTGTATGCTTATCTCAACAACGAATTGCAAACCCAAGCCTGTAACAGTGTCTATCTGGGGGCAATTGCACTTCTCTAAAAAGGTCCACTCGAAAGAGTGGATTTTTATTTTAGGAGTAGCGGTGGTTTCGGCTCCGCTCAACCACCGTGTCTGTTCTCAGCCACCGCATCTGTTTTCAGTCGCCGTGTCTGTTTTCAGTTACCGAAGTTAAAGTTTTGTTTAGATACAGTATTAAAACGGTGGTTGAGTGGAGCCGAAACCACCTGTTTGTTTTCAGTCACCGCATCTGTTCTCAGTTACCGAAGTTAAAGTTTTGTTTAGATATAGCATTAAAACGGTGGTTGAGCGGAGCCGAAACCACCGTGTCTGTTTTTAATGGATATTGTGAAATAACAGAACATGCAAAATACTCTTAATTATGGACAAGAGGCAAACCAAATTCTTAAATTCAAGTGGTTTGTATTTATTTTTTTAAAGAGCTTGTAAAACGTTCAACAGGATGTATAGGTATAAAAAAAAGGCGAGTTGCCCCACCTTGAATGTTTTAGCTCGTATGTTTTTTATATTTTTTTTAAAAGGAACTCGTGAAACATTTGGACATAAAAAAACCTCCTGATTATGGACAAGAGGCGACCCAAATGTTTTCACAACGGAATAATCCTTATTGTGAATTGCTTTCGATTTCAAAGGTAGAAATAAAAAAAATAATACGTTTACGGTTTTCCGTATTTTTCTTAAAAATATTCTTTTTAAATTTATAAATTATTTAAAAACTGGTATTTATGAAAACAATTTTAGGACTAGATCTCGGAACAAATTCTATAGGATGGGCGTTGATTAATCAAGACTTTGCAAGCAAGGAAGGAAAGATTCTCGGAATGGGAAGCAGAATTATCCCGATGGATGAAGGAGAGAAAGGCAAATTTGCTGAAGGAGCATCAATTTCAAAAACAGCAGATAGAACAAAATACAGAGGTGTTCGTCGCCTTCGAGAAAGATATTTGCTACGTCGTGAGCGATTACATAGAGTTTTAAATATTATTAAGTTTTTACCAGAACACTTTGCCAATGAGATTGATTTTGATAAACGTTTTGGGAAATTCAAATCTGACAATGAACCTAAAATAGCTTATAATACTGATGGTTTTGTCTTTAAAAACTCTTTTGAAGAGATGCTTTCTGACTTTAAAACATATCAACCTCAAATTTTAAAAAATGAAAAAGACGAAGATAAATTAGTTCCTTATGATTGGACAATTTATTATCTGCGTAAAAAAGCTCTATCTCAAAAAATAGAAAAAGAGGAGTTGGCTTGGCTTATTTTAAATTTTAATCAGAAGCGTGGGTATTATCAGCTGCGAGGCGAAGAGGAGGAAGAAAACCCTAATAAATTAGTTGAATTCTACTCTTTGAGAATTGTAGAGGTTACAGCAGATGAACCACAAAGAGGGAAATCTGACATTTGGTATTCTCTTACTTTAGAAAACGGATGGATTTATCGCAGAGCAAGCAAAACGCCTTTGTTTGATTGGAAAGATAAAACCAGAGATTTTATTGTAACCACAGATTTGAATGATGATGGTAGTATAAAAAAAGACAAAGACGGAAGTGAAAAAAGAAGTTTCCGTGCACCTGCTGAAACAGATTGGACTCTTGTAAAAAAGAAAACAGAACAAGAAATCGATAATTCTCATAAAACCGTAGGAACTTATATTTACGATACTTTGCTACAGAATCCTAAACAGAAAATCAAAGGTAAATTAGTAAGAACGATTGAAAGAAAATTCTATAAAGCAGAGCTGAAACAAATTTTGGAGAAGCAGGCAGCATTTCATTCTGAGTTACAAAGCGATGATTTGTACAATGATTGTGTGCGTGAATTGTATAAAAATAACGAAGCTCATCAACTGACATTAAGCAAAAAGGATTTTGTACATCTGTTTCTGGAAGATATTATCTTTTACCAAAGACCTTTGAGAAGTCAAAAATCGTCTATCTCCAATTGTACATTGGAGTTTAAAAAATATGTAGATAAAGATGGAGTTGAACATACACAATATCTAAAAGCGATTCCGAAGTCAAATCCATATTATCAAGAATTTCGTATCTGGCAATGGATATATAATCTTAATATTTACAGAAAAGATGATGATTCTAACGTTACAAAAGAGTTTCTTAATTCTTATGAGGATTTAGAAAATCTATTTAAGTTTTTAGATGAGCGAAAAGAAATTGAACAAAAGGCATTGCTGAAATTCCTTTTAGAACAAAAAGACTTTAAAGGAAAATTATTAACGGCTGAGATAGAAAAGTATAGATGGAACTTTGTAGAGGACAAAAAATATCCTTGTAACGAAACCAAAACAATGATTTCTACAAGGCTAAGTAAAGTAGATAATATTGCAGATGATTTTTTTACAAGAGAAATAGAGCAGCAGATTTGGCATATCATCTATTCGGTCAATGATAAAATTGAATACGAAAAAGCTTTAAAGTCATTTGCTAGAAAAAATAATTTGGATGAAATCTCTTTCTTCGAAGCTTTCAAAAAATTTCCACCATTTAAAAATGAATATGGTTCTTTTTCGGAGAAAGCGATTAAGAAACTTTTGCCTTTGATGCGAGTAGGAAAATATTGGAGCTATGACAATATTGATGAACATTCAAAAGCAAGGGTTGATAAAATCATTACCGGAGAATATGATGAAAACATCAAAGATAAGGTAAGAGAAAAAGCAATTAATCTGACGACTGAAAGTCATTTTCAAGGTTTGCAATTGTGGTTGGCTCAATATATTGTCTATGGAAGACATTCTGAAGCTTCGATCATTGGTAAATGGAATTCGGCAGATGATTTAGAATTGTTTTTGAAAGAGTTTAAACAACATTCGCTACGCAACCCGATTGTAGAGCAAGTTATCACGGAAACCTTGCGTGTGGTAAAAGATATTTGGGTGCAATACGGGAAAGGGGCAAAAGATTTCTTTAGTGAAATTCATATTGAGTTGGGTAGAGAAATGAAAAATACTGCAGAAGACCGTAAAAAAATTACCAATCAAGTTACAGATAACGAAAATACCAATCTGCGTATCAAAGCTTTATTAGCCGAAATGATGAATGATGCTAATGTTGAAAATGTGCGCCCCTACTCACCAATGCAACAGGAGATTTTGAAAATCTATGAAGATGGAGTGTTAAATTCTGACATTGAAATTAATGATGATATTCTGAAAATCAGTAAAACGGCTCAGCCGAGTTCTACAGACTTGAAAAGATACAAACTTTGGTTGGAGCAAGGCTACAAATCGCCTTATACAGGACAAATTATTCCTTTAAATAAATTGTTTACTCCAGAATATGAAATAGAGCATATTATTCCACAAAGCCGATATTTTGATGATAGTTTTAGTAATAAGATTATTTGCGAATCCGCTGTCAATAAATTAAAAGACAATTATATAGGATTGGCGTTTGTCAAGCAGTTCCACGGAACGATTGTAGATTGTGGTTTTGGAAAAACAGTTAAAATCTTTGAAGCTGATGAATATGAAGAGTTTGTAAAAAAGCATTATGCTAAAAACAGAAGTAAAAAGGCAAAATTGCTGTTAGAAGAAATACCTGAGAAAATGATTGAGCGCCAGATGAATGATACTAGATATATCAGTAAGTATATCTCTGGAGTGCTTTCTAATATTGTGCGTGTTGAAGACGGTACAGATGAGGGGGTAAATTCTAAAAATATTGTACCAGGAAATGGCAAGATTACTACTGTTTTGAAGCAAGATTGGGGCTTGAATGATGTTTGGAATGATTTGATTCTGCCTCGTTTTGAGAGAATGAATCAATTAACAAACTCAACAGATTTCACCGCTTGGAATGAAAATCATCAAAAGTTTTTACCAACTGTTCCAATCGAATTATCTAAAGGTTTTTCTAAGAAAAGAATAGACCATCGCCACCACGCTATGGATGCTTTGGTGATTGCCTGTGCGACAAAAGAGCATGTTAACTATATGAATAATGAATATGCTTTAAGAAAAGGCAAGTCAAAAGATGAAAAACAAACACTTAGATATGATTTAAGAGCTAATTTATGCTATAAAAAATATAATGATGACTCGAAAGAAAACTATAAATGGAGTTTCAATAAACCATGGGCAAACTTTACAGTTGATGCTAAAAATAGTTTAGAAAATATTGTGGTTAGCTTTAAACAGAACTTACGTGTTATTAATAAGGCTACAAATTACTTTGAGAAATATGTTGAAAAGGATGGTGCGAAAACTAAAGAAAGAGTAGCGCAAACAGGCATAAATTGGGCGATAAGAAAGTCTCTGCACGAAGAAACAGTTTCTGGAAAAGTTGATTTACCTTGGGTTAAACTTGGGAAAAATGAAATAACGACAGCAACGAGAAAGTTTTTGGATACAAGTTTTACATCTGAAAAAATTGGTAAGATAACGGATACTGGAATTCAAAAAATTCTTTTTAAGTATCTTGAATCTAAGGATAATAATTCAGAAGTTGCATTTTCTCCAGAGGGGATAGATGATTTAAATAATAATATCAATCAATATAATGATGGAAAATATCATCATCCAATAAGTAAAGTTAGAATTTATGAGAAAGGAAAAGGTAGATTTGTTTTAGGTCAGAAAGGAAATCGAGTTAAAAAGTATGTACAAGGAGCTCCAAATTTATACTTTGCTATTTATGAAGATGAAAATAAAAAGAAGGTGTATGAAACTATTCAATTAGACATTGTGATTGAAAGATTAAAACAAGGATTATCTGCAGTGCCGGAAAGAAACTCTGACGGTTTTGTATTAAAAGAAACTTTAACACCTCTTGATTTAATATATATACCAACTATTGATGAAATTGAAAATTCATTGGTAATAGATTTTAATAATTTAAATACTAATCAGATTAAAAGATTGTTCAATACAAATGATTTTTCGGGAGTAACAGCATACTTCAGCCAAAATTCTTTTGCTAAACATATATTTCCAAAGGAAATGGATTTAAGTTGGAACGAAAAAAAACAAAAACTATCAGGATCTTTTGATTCTAAAACAGCTTCCTATGAAAAGAGGTCAATAAAAGATACTTTTGTTAGGCTGAAAATTGACCGTCTAGGTAACATTTCAAAAGCATGAAGTTCTTATGATCACCCGCTCCATCTACATTGGCAATCCTGCTTATCTCAAACTTAAAGATGAGCAGATGAAAATACTTTGCCCCGAGACCAAGGCAGAAAAAGGAAGTATTCCTGTAGAAGATTTAGGATTGTTGATGTTGGATCATTTTCAGATTACCCTTTCTCATCAACTCATTCAAAAGATGATGGGAAACAATGTAGTGGTGGTAAGTTGTGATGCACATCATCTTCCACATGGTATTATGTTGCCTTTGTATGGTCATACAGAGCATTCGGATAGGGTAAAAGATCAATTGGAAGCCAGCGAGCCTCTAAAAAAACAATTGTGGAAACAGACTGTAGAATGCAAGATTGAAAATCAAAAAGAAGTATTGTTGAGGTTAGGCAATTATTACGAACCGATGATTGATTATCAAAAAAATGTAAAAAGTGGAGATATTACCAATATGGAAGGCATTGCGGCGCAGCATTATTGGAAATATCTCATCAGTCTTGATTTTCTGAGACAAAGGTTTGGAGATTCGCCCAATCAATTTTTTAATTTTGGATATGCTGTCTTAAGGAGTATTGTAGCAAGAGCTATTGTGGAAACAGGATTGTTGCCAGTGCTAGGAATTTTTCATAAAAACAAATACAATCCTTATTGCCTTGCTGATGATTTGATGGAACCTTATCGTCCGTTTGTAGATCAATTGGTGATGGATTGGTTAATTCTGCATCCTGATTCTGAAGAGCTGACTAAAGAGTTTAAAGCTCATGTTTTGCAAATTGCTACCAAAGATGTAAGAATTGACGAAAAAACAAGACCTCTAATGGTGGCGATAAAAACAACAACTTCTTCTCTGTACAAATGTTATACGGGTGAAAAAAGATTGATTTCTTATCCTGAATTAGTATAGTCAGAAGAAATACATTTTATTTTTTACGTTGTACATTTTACAAATAAAAATATGAACGCCGAAAGGTTTAATGCCTACCGAATTATGTGGGTTTTAGTATTATACGACCTTCCAACGGAGACCAAAACTAATATGCGGGATGCTAATAAATTCCGTAAAGGGCTTATTGATGATGGGTTTACGCTTTTTCAGTTCTCTATGTATGTACGGCATTGCCCAAGTAGAGAGAACGCAGAGGTACACATTAGAAGAGTAAAAATGATGCTGCCCAAAGCAGGAAAAGTTGCCATTATGTGCATAACAGATAAACAATTTGGTGATATTGAAATCTTTTTCGCTCGAAATAAAGAAGAACCACCACCAACCTTTCAACAGCTTGAACTTTTTTAGCAACCCGTCACTGCGAGGTATGAAGCAGTCTTTTCGATAGAAAATAAAAATCTCATTAAAAGTAATATGCAAGTTAAGAAATGAATAGAAAAGTAAATTCTAAAATAACAATAAACCCTCTGAAAAACAGAGGGTTAAATTTTGAGGTTGTTGTGTATCCCAAAGATACTGAAAAATGAAAGCAATTCACAACTTGGCATTGCACCACCCATGAGCCATCCACGTTGTTGTGTATCCCAAAGATACTGAAAAATGAAAGCAATTCACAACCACGACTTTGAAGCGTTGTTGAGGAGCATTGTTGTTGTGTATCCCAAAGATACTGAAAAATGAAAGCAATTCACAACACAATTAACAAATTACTGTGAAAACAGTAAGTTGTTGTGTATCCCAAAGATACTGAAAAATGAAAGCAATTCACAACTTAAGACTTGAAAAGAATAATTGTACCAAAGTTGTTGTGTATCCCAAAGATACTGAAAAATGAAAGCAATTCACAACGAGCGAAGCGGAAGAAACGCGCTGAGAAAGGTTGTTGTGTATCCCAAAGATACTGAAAAATGAAAGCAATTCACAACCATTCCGCTCTTATAGGGTGGTAATATGGTGTTGTTGTGTATCCCAAAGATACTGAAAAATGAAAGCAATTCACAACTGATGTACCTTATTGGAAATATTCCGTTATGTTGTTGTGTATCCCAAAGATACTGAAAAATGAAAGCAATTCACAACGGTGGGGGTTCTATATACTTAATTTACAATGTTGTTGTGTATCCCAAAGATACTGAAAAATGAAAGCAATTCACAACTTAAAACAGTTCCAAATGCCCTCTAATATCGTTGTTGTGTATCCCAAAGATACTGAAAAATGAAAGCAATTCACAACGCATTTTGCATATACCGCAAGATTTTTTTAGTTGTTGTGTATCCCAAAGATACTGAAAAATGAAAGCAATTCACAACAATAATTTTTACGTGGTGGGTTTTATTTTAGTTGTTGTGTATCCCAAAGATACTGAAAAATGAAAGCAATTCACAACCATGGATAGGAGCTTTAGAAAACTTGCGCAGTTGTTGTGTATCCCAAAGATACTGAAAAATGAAAGCAATTCACAACAAAACTATCTGTTATTATGTGATAATGAATGTTGTTGTGTATCCCAAAGATACTGAAAAATGAAAGCAATTCACAACCAACTGCTACGGCACCAAACTTAGCAACGTGTTGTTGTGTATCCCAAAGATACTGAAAAATGAAAGCAATTCACAACAATAATGATATTAAGGTGGCAACCGCAATCGTTGTTGTGTATCCCAAAGATACTGAAAAATGAAAGCAATTCACAACAATAATGATATTAAGGTGGCAACCGCAATCGTTGTTGTGTATCCCAAAGATACTGAAAAATGAAAGCAATTCACAACAAACAAGAGGCACGGGAGTGCCATCTTTACGTTGTTGTGTATCCCAAAGATACTGAAAAATGAAAGCAATTCACAACGTAATGGAGCGATACAAAAAAAAAAGAAAAGTTGTTGTGTATCCCAAAGATACTGAAAAATGAAAGCAATTCACAACTCAATCCTTCAACGGGACAATCTACCGCTAGTTGTTGTGTATCCCAAAGATACTGAAAAATGAAAGCAATTCACAACCACTTGGAAAATAAGTATCACCAAAAACGTGTTGTTGTGTATCCCAAAGATACTGAAAAATGAAAGCAATTCACAACTATGTGCTGGCGTTCTATAACCAGAATTAAGTTGTTGTGTATCCCAAAGATACTGAAAAATGAAAGCAATTCACAACCACTAGCCAGAGTAAGGATGTTTGGCGGAAGTTGTTGTGTATCCCAAAGATACTGAAAAATGAAAGCAATTCACAACTGAATAGTGAGATTACAGTGGCAACCGCAAGTTGTTGTGTATCCCAAAGATACTGAAAAATGAAAGCAATTCACAACTAATAAACGTGTCTTCATGTTCTTGAATGCGTTGTTGTGTATCCCAAAGATACTGAAAAATGAAAGCAATTCACAACAAATAATGCTGCATACAATATAAAAATATTGTTGTTGTGTATCCCAAAGATACTGAAAAATGAAAGCAATTCACAACAATAATTTATACGGGGTGTGTTCTATAAATGTTGTTGTGTATCCCAAAGATACTGAAAAATGAAAGCAATTCACAACAAATAATGCTGCATACAATATAAAAATATTGTTGTTGTGTATCCCAAAGATACTGAAAAATGAAAGCAATTCACAACTAGCTGGAAAACCAAACCAACTTAAATCTAGTTGTTGTGTATCCCAAAGATACTGAAAAATGAAAGCAATTCACAACGGTAATAAACGTGTCTTCATGTTCTTGAATGTTGTTGTGTATCCCAAAGATACTGAAAAATGAAAGCAATTCACAACGGTAATAAACGTGTCTTCATGTTCTTGAATGTTGTTGTGTATCCCAAAGATACTGAAAAATGAAAGCAATTCACAACTAGCTGGAAAACCAAACCAACTTAAATCTAGTTGTTGTGTATCCCAAAGATACTGAAAAATGAAAGCAATTCACAACAAACATGTGGTACGGGAGTGCCATCCTTACGTTGTTGTGTATCCCAAAGATACTGAAAAATGAAAGCAATTCACAACCACTTGGAAAATAAGTATCACCAAAAACGTGTTGTTGTGTATCCCAAAGATACTGAAAAATGAAAGCAATTCACAACACATTTGTTCGTAGATGTCTATGAAGCCATGTTGTTGTGTATCCCAAAGATACTGAAAAATGAAAGCAATTCACAACGAAACGCCCGTGTCGCCGATACGGTCGCAAGTTGTTGTGTATCCCAAAGATACTGAAAAATGAAAGCAATTCACAACACATTTTATCTCTAATAGTCTCTTTTTTTTGTTGTTGTGTATCCCAAAGATACTGAAAAATGAAAGCAATTCACAACAATATTCAAATATAGTAATTTAATTTAATAGTTGTTGTGTATCCCAAAGATACTGAAAAATGAAAGCAATTCACAACTGATAAGCTCATCGGCATTGGCATCAGGAGGTTGTTGTGTATCCCAAAGATACTGAAAAATGAAAGCAATTCACAACACTATTCCAAGAAAAGAGCGTATATAAACCGTTGTTGTGTATCCCAAAGATACTGAAAAATGAAAGCAATTCACAACTGTTTTTCATTGAATTAATCCAATAGACAAGTTGTTGTGTATCCCAAAGATACTGAAAAATGAAAGCAATTCACAACAAATAGAACTTTCATCTAAAACAATACCAAGTTGTTGTGTATCCCAAAGATACTGAAAAATGAAAGCAATTCACAACCCAAGATACCAAGTTTAATTTTACTGTAAAGTTGTTGTGTATCCCAAAGATACTGAAAAATGAAAGCAATTCACAACAAGTTAGCAACTGAATGGGAGATAGAATGTGTTGTTGTGTATCCCAAAGATACTGAAAAATGAAAGCAATTCACAACTGTTAATTATCTTTAAATTGTTTTTCTAAAGTTGTTGTGTATCCCAAAGATACTGAAAAATGAAAGCAATTCACAACCATTGTTTTTTATTAATGTATTTATTGTTCGTTGTTGTGTATCCCAAAGATACTGAAAAATGAAAGCAATTCACAACGGTATCACTATCAAAACATAATTTAACTATGTTGTTGTGTATCCCAAAGATACTGAAAAATGAAAGCAATTCACAACGTATAATATTCTGATTCGTTAAATTCAAATGTTGTTGTGTATCCCAAAGATACTGAAAAATGAAAGCAATTCACAACACCAAGCTCCTCTGTAGATTATTTTCTATAGTTGTTGTGTATCCCAAAGATACTGAAAAATGAAAGCAATTCACAACACAATCAATAGAAACAACACAATCAATATCGTTGTTGTGTATCCCAAAGATACTGAAAAATGAAAGCAATTCACAACTGTATATTTGAAGTATGAAAAATGGGAGACGTTGTTGTGTATCCCAAAGATACTGAAAAATGAAAGCAATTCACAACAAGAATTGCGAATATTTGCCGAAACAATAAGTTGTTGTGTATCCCAAAGATACTGAAAAATGAAAGCAATTCACAACAACAAACTCTCTAGGCGTCATAAACTGTATGTTGTTGTGTATCCCAAAGATACTGAAAAATGAAAGCAATTCACAACGCCTTGAACAATGAAAGAATCGGCAGCGTCGTTGTTGTGTATCCCAAAGATACTGAAAAATGAAAGCAATTCACAACAAGCTTTAGCAGTTCTTTGTTTGAAAGTTCGTTGTTGTGTATCCCAAAGATACTGAAAAATGAAAGCAATTCACAACTTACCTTCTGATATAACTATGTGTTGGGTTGTTGTTGTGTATCCCAAAGATACTGAAAAATGAAAGCAATTCACAACAGTTTTAGAGGGTTTAATTTTTTAACAATTGTTGTTGTGTATCCCAAAGATACTGAAAAATGAAAGCAATTCACAACCTGGTGGGTTCTATAGACTATATTACTAGAGTTGTTGTGTATCCCAAAGATACTGAAAAATGAAAGCAATTCACAACAAACAAGAGGCACGGGAGTGCCATCTTTACGTTGTTGTGTATCCCAAAGATACTGAAAAATGAAAGCAATTCACAACAATAATGATATTAAGGTGGCAACCGCAATCGTTGTTGTGTATCCCAAAGATACTGAAAAATGAAAGCAATTCACAACGTAATGGAGCGATACAAAAAAAAAAGAAAAGTTGTTGTGTATCCCAAAGATACTGAAAAATGAAAGCAATTCACAACTCAATCCTTCAACGGGACAATCTACCGCTAGTTGTTGTGTATCCCAAAGATACTGAAAAATGAAAGCAATTCACAACCACTTGGAAAATAAGTATCACCAAAAACGTGTTGTTGTGTATCCCAAAGATACTGAAAAATGAAAGCAATTCACAACTATGTGCTGGCGTTCTATAACCAGAATTAAGTTGTTGTGTATCCCAAAGATACTGAAAAATGAAAGCAATTCACAACTGAATAGTGAGATTACAGTGGCAACCGCAAGTTGTTGTGTATCCCAAAGATACTGAAAAATGAAAGCAATTCACAACTAATAAACGTGTCTTCATGTTCTTGAATGCGTTGTTGTGTATCCCAAAGATACTGAAAAATGAAAGCAATTCACAACAAATAATGCTGCATACAATATAAAAATATTGTTGTTGTGTATCCCAAAGATACTGAAAAATGAAAGCAATTCACAACAATAATTTATACGGGGTGTGTTCTATAAATGTTGTTGTGTATCCCAAAGATACTGAAAAATGAAAGCAATTCACAACAAATAATGCTGCATACAATATAAAAATATTGTTGTTGTGTATCCCAAAGATACTGAAAAATGAAAGCAATTCACAACTAGCTGGAAAACCAAACCAACTTAAATCTAGTTGTTGTGTATCCCAAAGATACTGAAAAATGAAAGCAATTCACAACGGTAATAAACGTGTCTTCATGTTCTTGAATGTTGTTGTGTATCCCAAAGATACTGAAAAATGAAAGCAATTCACAACGGTAATAAACGTGTCTTCATGTTCTTGAATGTTGTTGTGTATCCCAAAGATACTGAAAAATGAAAGCAATTCACAACTAGCTGGAAAACCAAACCAACTTAAATCTAGTTGTTGTGTATCCCAAAGATACTGAAAAATGAAAGCAATTCACAACAAACATGTGGTACGGGAGTGCCATCCTTACGTTGTTGTGTATCCCAAAGATACTGAAAAATGAAAGCAATTCACAACCACTTGGAAAATAAGTATCACCAAAAACGTGTTGTTGTGTATCCCAAAGATACTGAAAAATGAAAGCAATTCACAACACATTTGTTCGTAGATGTCTATGAAGCCATGTTGTTGTGTATCCCAAAGATACTGAAAAATGAAAGCAATTCACAACGAAACGCCCGTGTCGCCGATACGGTCGCAAGTTGTTGTGTATCCCAAAGATACTGAAAAATGAAAGCAATTCACAACACATTTTATCTCTAATAGTCTCTTTTTTTTGTTGTTGTGTATCCCAAAGATACTGAAAAATGAAAGCAATTCACAACAATATTCAAATATAGTAATTTAATTTAATAGTTGTTGTGTATCCCAAAGATACTGAAAAATGAAAGCAATTCACAACTGATAAGCTCATCGGCATTGGCATCAGGAGGTTGTTGTGTATCCCAAAGATACTGAAAAATGAAAGCAATTCACAACACTATTCCAAGAAAAGAGCGTATATAAACCGTTGTTGTGTATCCCAAAGATACTGAAAAATGAAAGCAATTCACAACTGTTTTTCATTGAATTAATCCAATAGACAAGTTGTTGTGTATCCCAAAGATACTGAAAAATGAAAGCAATTCACAACAAATAGAACTTTCATCTAAAACAATACCAAGTTGTTGTGTATCCCAAAGATACTGAAAAATGAAAGCAATTCACAACCCAAGATACCAAGTTTAATTTTACTGTAAAGTTGTTGTGTATCCCAAAGATACTGAAAAATGAAAGCAATTCACAACTGTTGTAAAGCATTATAAAAAATATCTAGTGTTGTTGTGTATCCCAAAGATACTGAAAAATGAAAGCAATTCACAACCAAGTCCAAACGAAGCGAAAATTGCTCGGCGTTGTTGTGTATCCCAAAGATACTGAAAAATGAAAGCAATTCACAACAAGTTAGCAACTGAATGGGAGATAGAATGTGTTGTTGTGTATCCCAAAGATACTGAAAAATGAAAGCAATTCACAACTGTTAATTATCTTTAAATTGTTTTTCTAAAGTTGTTGTGTATCCCAAAGATACTGAAAAATGAAAGCAATTCACAACCATTGTTTTTTATTAATGTATTTATTGTTCGTTGTTGTGTATCCCAAAGATACTGAAAAATGAAAGCAATTCACAACGGTATCACTATCAAAACATAATTTAACTATGTTGTTGTGTATCCCAAAGATACTGAAAAATGAAAGCAATTCACAACGTATAATATTCTGATTCGTTAAATTCAAATGTTGTTGTGTATCCCAAAGATACTGAAAAATGAAAGCAATTCACAACACCAAGCTCCTCTGTAGATTATTTTCTATAGTTGTTGTGTATCCCAAAGATACTGAAAAATGAAAGCAATTCACAACACAATCAATAGAAACAACACAATCAATATCGTTGTTGTGTATCCCAAAGATACTGAAAAATGAAAGCAATTCACAACTGTATATTTGAAGTATGAAAAATGGGAGACGTTGTTGTGTATCCCAAAGATACTGAAAAATGAAAGCAATTCACAACAAGAATTGCGAATATTTGCCGAAACAATAAGTTGTTGTGTATCCCAAAGATACTGAAAAATGAAAGCAATTCACAACAACAAACTCTCTAGGCGTCATAAACTGTATGTTGTTGTGTATCCCAAAGATACTGAAAAATGAAAGCAATTCACAACGCCTTGAACAATGAAAGAATCGGCAGCGTCGTTGTTGTGTATCCCAAAGATACTGAAAAATGAAAGCAATTCACAACAAGCTTTAGCAGTTCTTTGTTTGAAAGTTCGTTGTTGTGTATCCCAAAGATACTGAAAAATGAAAGCAATTCACAACTTACCTTCTGATATAACTATGTGTTGGGTTGTTGTTGTGTATCCCAAAGATACTGAAAAATGAAAGCAATTCACAACAGTTTTAGAGGGTTTAATTTTTTAACAATTGTTGTTGTGTATCCCAAAGATACTGAAAAATGAAAGCAATTCACAACCCCAATATTGAGCGAAAAACTTTGCTTTAGTTGTTGTGTATCCCAAAGATACTGAAAAATGAAAGCAATTCACAACTTAAGCGCAGCGCCTAATCTGCCAGCAGTAGTTGTTGTGTATCCCAAAGATACTGAAAAATGAAAGCAATTCACAACGCTCAAATACATAGATAGCAAAGATTGAGAGTTGTTGTGTATCCCAAAGATACTGAAAAATGAAAGCAATTCACAACCCAATCTTCTTTAATAAGTTTGCCCGATAAGTTGTTGTGTATCCCAAAGATACTGAAAAATGAAAGCAATTCACAACATTGTTAAGTTGTTGTTGTTTTGTTTTTAGGTTGTTGTGTATCCCAAAGATACTGAAAAATGAAAGCAATTCACAACTGCCAGCTATTGACCATTACTTTGAGCTACGTTGTTGTGTATCCCAAAGATACTGAAAAATGAAAGCAATTCACAACGGTAGTAGTGAGACGCATTTAATTGATTTAGTTGTTGTGTATCCCAAAGATACTGAAAAATGAAAGCAATTCACAACAATTAGAAACAAAATCTACATGAACATTCGGTTGTTGTGTATCCCAAAGATACTGAAAAATGAAAGCAATTCACAACAGCGTAGGTAATCACATTTTAATTGACTTAGTTGTTGTGTATCCCAAAGATACTGAAAAATGAAAGCAATTCACAACTGCCTCCAATGGCGGATTAGATATTATTTTGTTGTTGTGTATCCCAAAGATACTGAAAAATGAAAGCAATTCACAACGAAATCATGTAATGGAGATTTAGATGGGTAGTTGTTGTGTATCCCAAAGATACTGAAAAATGAAAGCAATTCACAACAAAGCTAAAGGCGGTTTACCTCGTGATGCAGTTGTTGTGTATCCCAAAGATACTGAAAAATGAAAGCAATTCACAACTGTTTGGAATGAGCGGAGCTGTTGGTGGCTGAGCGCGGACAGAAAGTCTGCGAACGAAGTTCACGAAGCTACCACATAAAAAGCACCTGTTCTTTTTTATTTATGATAATCCTAAGCTATAAAAATCACTATAAAATAACGGTAATCATTATTATGAGAAAGTTAAAACCTGTTAATATGCTTAACGTGTTGATTTTCTTGTTGATAAATTTAAGTTTTACAATCTATTAACAATTGGTTTTCAATTAATTGAAAAAATGTTAAAAGTTTCTTAAACACTTTGGCTTTAATCCGGAGATACATTTGCACAGCTAATTTGATAACATGAAAAAAGTAAAAATTCTATTAGGTGTTTTAGCATTGAGTATAGGAACTCTGGCGTATGCGCAGACTACTCAGGCTTCAATTACCGGGAAAGTGACAGGTGCCGGAAAGACGGCGCAAGAAAAGGTGAAGGTTACCATCATTAACGAATCTACAGGGTTTAGGTCTGAAACGGAAACCAACTCTAAAGGAGAGTATATTTTTAAAGAAATTCCTTTGGGTGGCCCTTATACGGTAATTGTAAATGAAGACAAAAAACAAGGCTATAATGTAAACTTCGGGGATCAGGTTACCGTAAATATGTCTTTAGATAAATCTGAAGAAAAGAATATTGAGGAAGTAGTAATTACCGGAAACCTTAAAAATAAAATAGGAAATCTGGGTGCTGCTACTGCTATTACTGCAAAAAATATCGGGATATTGCCAGTGAATGGTAGAAACTTTACCAGCCTTACAGAATTGTCTCCGCTGAGTGGTAAAAATGGTAATTTATCTGGACAATTGGGCTCTTCTACCAACTTTACCATTGATGGGATGACGGCAAAAAACCCTACTTCTGCGGGCTCTACTACCAGCCGAAGCGGTGCGCCTTTTTCTATTTCTATAGAAGCAGTAAGAGAATTTAAAATTACCACCAATCAATATGATGTAACGCTTGGAAGAAGTGGTGGAGGTACCGTAAGTGCGGTTACCAAGTCTGGAACCAATACTTTCTCTGGAAGCGCTTGGGAATATTTAAGAACCAACTGGCTTTCTAGCCCTTACGATATTAGAGGGAATAAAAGAACCAACGATTTCTCTACTTCGCAGTTTGGGTTTTCATTAGGAGGGCCAATTATTAAGAATAAGTTGCACTTTTTTGCTGCTTGGGACCATCAATTAGATTCTAGACCATTAATTATTGCTGATGTTAAAACACCAGCAGACGAATTGAGATTAAATATTAACAATGCTACTTTAAATAAATTCTTAGATATTGCCAGAACTAAATACGGTGTTGGTAATACGCCTCAGTTCGGGACTTTCGATAAAGTAAGAAATTCGGATGCTGCATTTTTGCGTTTAGACTGGCAGATTAATCCTAAGCACTTGTTGACTTTAAGAAATAACTTTACGTTTGATAATAATAAAAATGGCTTAGGAGATAACACGGCAATTAATTTCTTTGAATCTTACGGAAATGATAAGAATTTAGATAACAGTTTGCTATTAACGTTGAGGTCTAATCTTAAGCCTAATGTTACCAATGAGTTGAAAGCTCAATATCTATACACTTATCAAGACAGTTACCAAAACGATGAATTGGGACATGCCGTACCCAGAGCCATTGTAGAAAATATCCTTACGCCTATTGATGGAGTGAACAAAGCTACCAATATTCAGATTGGTGGTCATCGTTTTGCACAAGAGAGCTTTAAGAATAATGTTTTTCAGATTGTAGATAATTTATATTACAATACGGATAAGATTAAATATACTTTCGGGGCAGATTTAATGTACACGCATGCAAAATCAATCTATGGAAGTGAGGTAAATGGAAGATTCCACTTTAGAGAAGCTTCTACTAATCCTGATAATTTGTATAATTTCAACAACCTTATCGCATACAGATTCTATAGAGAAGTTCCATTGATGGAAGACCCTTCTGTGAAATCTAACATCTGGAATGTAGGCGTGTATGGACAAATGCAAACCAAAATTGCAAAAGGTTTAGATTTGATGGCGGGTATTAGATTAGATTACGGCGGTTATCCAAAAGCAGAGTTTAATCAAAAACTATTTGATGAAATGGGCATTAGAACAGATAATCAGATTAAATCGTTTATCATTCAGCCGAGATTCCAATTTGACTGGAACATCAACGAAGGGAATAAAGATTTCTTAAAATTTGGAGCAGGTATTTTCTCTTCGGATATTAACAATTATATGGTAATCAATAATTTGGTTTTTGATGGGAAACATTTGGCAACGGTAGATGTTAATCCTTCTCAGATTGGTTTAACTCCAGACTTTAACAGTTATAGAAACAATTATAGTACAGTTCCTACTTTGGCTCAGTATCAGTTGCCAACGATTAACTATACAGGTAAAGACGCAAAAATTCCAATAGTATATAAAGCAAATATCTCTTATACACACTTCTTTAACGAGAAATTTAGAGCTGGGATTGCAGGTTATATGGCTTTAGGAAGAAATAATTATTTCTATTATGACAGAAATATGGTAGCAAATCCTTATTTCACATTAGATAACGAAGGTGGAAGAGGGGTGTACGTTCCGGCTTCTTCTATTGCTGCTAATGGTACTATGAACTGGAAAAACGGTAGAATCAATCAGAATTTTGGTAGAGTATTAGAATTGGTGAGTGATGGTAAAGTAAATCAGTTTTCGTTTGTAGTAGATGCTAGTTACCGTTATTGGAAAGATGGAGAAATTACCGCAAGTTATACTTGGTCTGATATTAAAGATAATACTTCTTACAATGGTAACGTAGCGAATTCTGCAACTTTATCTACTTTGGTAGAAAGCGACCCAAGAAATCTGAAAATGTCTTATTCGGACAATCAGTTTAGAAACAAAGTGGTATTGTATGGTAACTCTCCTACCATTGCTGGGTTTACTATTGGGGTTAGATATTCTGGTATTGGAGGTACTCGTTTCTCTTTAACCAGTGGAGGTAACGTAAACGGAGATTTTGTAGATACTAATGATTTGGCTTATATTTTCCCTAATCTTACTCAAACGTTAATAGATAATCCTGCGGTAGGACAAGCACTAAAAGATTATATAAACGATTATAACAATAAAATTGCTGAAAGAAATGCCGGTAAAAATGGTTTCTATGGAGTTTGGGATGTTCGTATTGCTAAAAAACTGAAAATGCAGAAGATAGGAGCTTTTGAACTATCGGTAGATATTTTCAATTTTGCCAATTTACTGAACAAAGAATGGGGCGTTAATAAATCTTACGGTTCTATGGCATTGTACAGAATTACAGGTTTTGATGCTGCTACTAATCAATTAAAATACAGTTTGAATACCAGTGGTTTAGCACCAATGAATGGCAATCCTTATCAAATTCAGATAGGAGCGAAGTATTCTTTCTAAATAGAAAATGTGAAAGGGTGAGTGGTGAGTTTGAAAAATTCAAAATTGACCATTCACCATTCACTATTCATTATAAAATAAGTACCTTTATCACAAAAGTTGAAAAACTTTAGTTTAATAACCTGTTGTGTATTCGGAAAAATAAATATAAGGTATTGATAACCTTAGTGTTAAAAAAAAAGAAATACACAATAAGTTTAAATATTCAATTTATATTATGAAAAACTTTATCTTAGGGTTGGCAGTTTTAAGCTCAGTTGTAATGAATGCACAAACCCAAATTATTGCTCACAGAGGTTTTTGGCAAACCCAACCTACTACTACAGAAAACTCTTTGAAGTCTTTAGAAAATGCTCAGAAACTAAAATTATATGGTTCTGAATTTGATGTAAGAATGACCAAAGACGGCGTTTTGGTAATAAACCACGACGAACATCATGGTAAAATGGAAATCTCTGAAACAGATTTTAAAGAATTAGAAACTTTGAAATTATCAAACGGTGAGAATTTCCCTACCTTGAAAGAGTATTTAAAACAAGGCAAAAAAGACAAATCTGTAAAATTGATTGTTGAAATAAAGCCAGATAAAACCAAAGAAAAAGAAGACGAATTAACGGCTAAAACCATCAAAATGATTAATGAAATGAAGCTAGAATCTCAATGCGAATTCATTTCTTTTAGTTTGAATATTTGTAAAGAAATTAAAAAATTAGCACCTACTTTCAAAGTGCAGTATCTAAGAGGAGAATTATCTCCAGAGCAAGTAAAAGCCGAAGGTTTGGATGGTTTAGATTATCATTACAGTGTTTTTCTTAAAAATCCTACTTGGATTGCTGAAGCTAAAAATCTTGGTTTGGTTACCAATGTTTGGACGGTAAATGATGAGGAAGTTTTCAAACAACTTTCAGAAATGGGAGTAGATTTTGTTACTACCAATATTCCGGATGTTTTATCTAAAAAGTAAAAGGTAAAAAAGCTTTTTTTTGAATTGTAAAATTCAAATTGAGGATAAGAAATAGAATGTATCAAATTAGACAAACTAAAGTCTGGTTTGGTACATTTTGTTTTTTCAACTATTTTATTTTGAAGAGAAGATTTTCTGTTTCTAAATCTCATTCTTTATATTTGCTCTACTTAAAATCTATAAAATTGGAACATTTTCTAAGAAAAGCATTGCCTTCTGAAGCTGAAATCATCTGGAATATCCTTCAACAAGCCATCGAAAGACGCCGAAAAGATGGCAGCAGACAATGGCAAGATGGTTACCCAAATTTGGAAGTGGTAAAAATGGATATTAGTTCAGGGAAAGGTTATATCTTAGAACGAGAAGGTAAAATTGCAGCTTATGCGGCTTTGGTTTTTAATGACGAACCTGCTTATGATGAAATTGAAGGAAATTGGTTAACCAACGGTGATTTTTTGGTCATTCATCGTGTTGCAGTTTCAGATGATTTTTTAGGAAAAGGAATTGCGGTTTCGCTTTTCAAAGTATTAGAAGATTTTGCTAAAGAACATCAAGTTTTCAGTATTAAAGTAGATACTAATTTTGATAATTTAGCAATGCTTCATATTTTAGAAAAGTTAAATTATCAGTATTGTGGCGAAGTGTATTTCCGTGGTGGCGCCAGAAAAGCCTTCGAAAAAGTGCTTTCATAAACTTTTTCTCCTTTTTGGGTAAACTATTATTGATAAATTCTATCTATTTTGGTTCGCTTAGTTCCGAACTAATTTATTAAATTTGCTGTTCGAAACATAGTATTTTGAAAAGTAAACTTAATTTAGACGCCGAAATTTATCAGGAACTAATAGATTTCTATGGTGGTGTATTTTCTCTTACGCCACTTTCTGCAAAGATATATGCCTATTTGGCTTTTGATTTTGAAAAAAACGGACTTGCATTTGACGAGTTGGTAGAGACTTTTTGTGCCAGCAAAAGTTCTATTTCGGCAAGTATTAATTTCTTATTGAATGCTAATTTGATAAAAACCGTTAATAAAATTGATGAAAGAAAGAGATATTTTGTCTTTAATGATGATTTTGTAAAATTTAGATTTGAAGAAATTGTAAATAGATTGAAACGAGAGATAAAAATTTTAGACCAATTAAATAACTATAGAGAATCTCAGTTAGAAAGCTCTCAATTATCCGAAAGATATTCTATTTACAGAAGCCTTTTAGAAAAAAATATAGAAAATATAGAAAATACTTTAAATAAATTATAAATCAGAAAAAATTAGATATGAAAAATAGATTATTAATGATTTTGTTTTCATCGCTTGCAGTTTTGTCTTGTAAGAAAGGAGATGAGAAAAAAGATGGTCCAAAACCTTATCCAGTAGTTGCTGTAGAGACCAAAAATGTGACAGGTTATGATGAATATCCTGCTGCAATTAGAGGTATTGTAAACAATGACGTAAGAGCAAAAATACAAGGGTATATTACTCAGGTTTTGGTAGATGAAGGGCAATATGTAACCGCAGGACAACCTCTTTTTAGGTTAGAAACCAACACGCTAAGCGAAACTGCGGATGCGGCTAAGTCTGGTGTTTCTGCTGCTCAAGCTAATGTGCAAGCTTCAAGAGCTGCCGTTTCTGCTGCGCAAGTTGAGGTAAATAAATTGAAACCTTTGGTAGAGAAAAATATTATTAGCAATGTACAGCTTCAGACTGCTGTTGCTAATTTAGCGAGAGCTCAGGCTCAGCTTTCTCAGGCAGTGGCTTCTCAGCAACAAGCAAGTGCAAGTTATAAATCTGCAAAAGCCAGCGTAGATTATTCCATCATCAGAGCGCCTATTTCTGGTGTTGTGGGGAAATTACCACTTAAAGTAGGAAGTTTGGTAGGCCCAAGTGATGCTACTGCGCTTACTACAATTTCGGATACTCGTTCGGTATATGCTTATTTTTCTATGAATGAAAAAGAATATTTAAACTTTTTAGAAAAATCTGTTGGCGCTACGGTACCAGAAAAAATTAGAAATTTACCTTTAGTTGAATTAAAATTAGCTAACGGAAGTCTATATCCCGAAAAAGGAAAAATTGAAGTAACTACTGGTCAGATAGATGCAGCTACAGGAACAATTCAGTTTAGAGTAGGTTTTTCTAATCCTACAAAATTGTTGAGTAACGGAAATAGCGGAACTATTAGATTTCCTAAATTTTATAATGATGCTATTGTAGTTCCAGAAACTGCAACTTACGAACAACAAGGGATTGTTTATTTGTTTAAAGTAGAAAAAGATACTGCTAAAAATTCGGTAATTGAAGTTCAAGACCGTGTAAACAATATGGTAGTAGTGAAATCTGGAATTAACAAAGGTGAAAAAATTATTGCAGCAGGAATTGGTGGTTTAAAACCAGGAACTGCCGTTATTTCAAAACCTGTGAAATTTGACGAAATTGTTAATGCTGTAAAACCGATTTTCTAATGATTAAACATTTTATACACAGACCGGTTTTATCTACGGTAATTTCTATTATTATTGTAATTCTCGGTGTTTTGGGGTTGGTTACTTTGCCTGTTACCCAATATCCGGATATTGCACCGCCTACCGTAAGTGTTACTGCTAATTATACTGGTGCAAATGCCGAAACGGTAATGAAAAGTGTGGTAGTGCCACTAGAAGAACAGATAAACGGGGTAGAAGGGATGAGCTATATTACTTCTTCTGCGGGTAATGACGGTTCTGCTACTATTCAAATTTTCTTTAACCAAGGAGTAAATCCTGATATTGCAGCGGTAAACGTACAAAATAGAGTTGCCAGAGCTACACCGCTTCTTCCGAGTGAAGTTACGCGTTCTGGGGTGGTTACACAGAAGCAACAAACCAGTGCGTTGATGTATCTTTCTTTTTATTCTGAAAATAAAAAATTAGATGATGTTTTTCTTCAAAATTATTTGAATATCAATGTTATTCCTAATATTAAAAGGATAAATGGTGTTGGAGACGCTACTGTGATGGGTGGTAAGAATTATTCGATGAGAATATGGTTAGATCCTGCAAAATTAGCTGCTTACGGACTTAACCCTTCAGATGTTACCAATGCAATTAGTGAGCAAAGCCGTGAAGCTGCTGCGGGTTCTCTAGGGCAAAATAGTGGTAGTTCTTTCGAATATATTATTAAATACGTTGGTAAATTTAATACAAAAGAACAATACGATGATATCATTATAAAATCTCTCGGCAACGGGCAGAATTTGATGTTGAAAGATGTAGCAAAAGTGGAGCTTTCGGCGCAATCTTATACTGGTTTTGCACAAAATGGAGATAATCCAGCGGTAAGTATGGGGATTTTCCAAACGCCCGGCTCTAATGCTCAGGATATTATCAATAATATAAAAACTTATTTGAAATCTTCGGAAAAAGATTTTCCAGATGGAGTTCATTATATGTTCAATTTTGATACCAATGAATTTCTAGATGCTTCAATCGAGAAAGTGGTTCACACGCTATTCGAAGCATTTATTTTGGTGTTTATTGTGGTGTATATTTTCTTGCAAGATTTCCGTTCTACATTAATTCCGGCAATTGCGGTTCCAGTTTCTATTGTAGGAGCGTTTTTCTTCTTGAATTTATTAGGATATTCTTTGAATTTATTAACGCTTTTTGCTTTGGTTTTAGCGATTGGTATTGTGGTAGATGATGCCATAGTCGTCGTGGAGGCGGTGCACGCCAAGATGGAACACGGTATTAGTGATGTGAAAAAAGCAACCGTAGAAGCAATGCACGAAATTACTGGTGCTATTATTTCTATTACTTTGGTAATGGCGGCTGTATTTATTCCAGTAACTTTTATACAAGGGCCAACGGGAGTTTTTTATAAGCAATTCGGGATTACTTTAATTGTATCGATTTTAATTTCTGCAATTAATGCATTGACTTTAAGTCCTGTTCTTTGTTCATTGTTCTTAAAACCAGCTCATCATGATAAAGAATACGAAGAAAAATCTTCAATGGGAAAATTCTTCCATAGATTTAATGCTGCTTTTAAAGCTTCTACAGATAGATACGGAAGAGCGTTTGTGTTCTTAATTCGTCATAAATGGGTTACTTTAGTTATTTTTGGATTTACCATTGTTTTGCTTTGGTGGAGTTCGGGCACCATGAAAAAAGGTTTTGTTCCTAATGAAGACCGAGGTATTATTTTCACCAATGTAGAATTGCCTGCGGGAGCTTCCATGGAAAGAACTTATAATGCTTTGAAGGAAATTCAGAATAAAGCACTTAAGATTCCTGGAATTAAAAATGTTACCATTTCTACAGGTAGAGGTTTCTTATCGGGTACTGGTAGTAATTATGGTTTGGCGTTTATACGTTTGGAGCCGTTTGAAGAAAGAACTGGCGACGATCAAAATATTGAAACAATTACTAAGAAACTTTTTGGTGTAGCGGCTACAGTTCCAGATGCTAAAGTGGTGTTTTTTCAACCGCCTTCTGTTCCTGGTTTTGGTAGTAGTGCTGGTTTTGAGGCTGTTCTTTTGGATAAATCTGGTGGAGAGTATGCAGATTTAGATAAAGTAACGCAGCAATTTATTGGTAAATTAATGGAAAGACCAGAAATTGAGTTTGCTCAAACGTCTTTCAATACAAAATATCCTCAATATCAAATGGATATTAACGTTGCTGTGGCGAAGAGTGCTGGAGTTTCGGTTTCTGATATTCTTACTACCATGCAAGGTTATATTGGAGGTATTTATACAGCAGATTTTACCAAATATGGAAAACAGTTTAGAGTGATGGTTCAGGCATTGCCAGAAGCTAGAACTAATGCGGAAAGTCTCAATAGCCTTTTTGTGAGAACAAGCTCTGGAGCAATGGCGCCTATTTCTCAGTTTGTAACATTAGAAAAAGCTTATGGACCTCAATCTGTAAGTAGATATAATTTATTTACTTCCGTTAAAATTACAGGTTCTAATGCTGCGGGTTATAGTACAGGTGATGCGATAACAGCGGTGCAAGAAGTTGCTGCAGAAACGCTTAATCAAAACTATGATGTAGAATTTACAGGATTGTCTCGTGAAGAATTGGCTTCTGGTTCGCAGACGTTAATTATATTCATGTTGAGTTTAATCTTTGTGTATTTTATTTTAGCTGCACAATATGAAAGTTACATTTTGCCTTTAGTAGTCGTTATTTCTCTTCCTTTAGGGGTAATGGGAGCTTATTTAGGTCAAAAATTATCTGGATTAGAAAATAACATTTACTTCCAGATTGCATTAATTATGTTGGTAGGCTTATTGGCTAAAAATGCAATTTTGATTGTAGAATTTGCGGTACAAAGACGTCATCACGGCGAAACCATTGTAATGTCTGCAATCAACGCAGCAAAAGCAAGGTTGAGACCAATTTTAATGACTTCGTTTGCGTTTATTTTTGGTTTGCTTCCTCTAATTTTTGCAACGGGAATTGGTGCTGTTGGTAACCGTTCTATTGCAACAGGTGCTGCGATTGGATTATTTATTGGTACTTTCTTAGGATTAATTGTAATACCAGTTTTGTATGTGATTTTCCAATGGCTTCAAGAAAAAGTGAAACATGTGCAACATATTGAAGTTAATTTGGCAGAATAATTTTAAAAAAGTAAAAAAATGATTATAAAAACATCATATAAACGTATTGTTTTCTTGTTATTAACTGCGGTTTTGGTGAGTTCTTGTAAAATAAGACAAGATTATGAAAGACCAAAAGATTTGGTAGAAGACAAGCTCTACAGAACAGATATGTTGCCAAAAGATAGTGTGAGTGTGGCGCAAGTTTCTTGGAAAGAAATTTTTACAGATGCTGTATTGCAAAAACACATTTCTAAGGCATTAGAAAATAATTTAGATATTAGAATTGCTTTGCAGAATATCAACTCTGCGGAAGCTTATCTTAAACAGTCTAAAGCTGCTGTTTACGAGCCTACACTTTCTGCAGGGCCTGGTTATACATTCAGTACTTCTTCTCTTAATACTCAAATGGGACAATTAATTGGTGAAAGAAGATATGTTAATCAGCTAGATATTACAGCGAGTCTCGGTTGGGAAGCTGATATTTGGGGAAAATTGAAAAGTCAAAAAAAGGCTCAATTGGCATCTTATTTAGGTTCTGTTTCGGCTCATCAAGCAGTTAAAAGCAGTTTGGTAGCATCTATTGCAACGGCTTATTATCAATTGCTTTCGTTGGACGAACAAAAGAATATTATTAAAAATACAATTGAAGTAAGAAAGAAAAATCTGGAAACTACAAAAGCTTTGAAAGATGCAGGAACGGTAACAGAAGTGGCGGTGAAACAAAGTGAAGCTTTGGTTTACAATGCAGAAGCTTCTTTAATTAGTCTTGATATTCAAATTCAAACTGTAGAAAATGCAATTTCTTTATTAATGGGAGAGCCTTCTCATCAAATTGAAAGAACAACTTTGGCTGCTCAAAATTTAAATTTAAAAACAGATTTGGGGTATCCAGTTTCACTTTTAGCAAACAGACCAGATGTAAAACAAGCTGAATTTAGTTTGATGAATGCTTTAGAATTGACTAATTCTGCAAAAGCACAGTTTTACCCTACTTTTAATATTACAGGAAATGCAGGTTTGCAATCTGTAGATATAGAACATCTTTTTAATGGAAACTCTCTTTTTGCATCTGTAGTTGCAGGTCTCACTCAGCCAATTTTGAATAAAAGGCAAATAAGAACTAATTATGAAGTAAGTCTTGCTAATAAAGAGAAAGCTTATCTTAGTTTTAGAAAAACAATTCTTACGGCAGGAAACGAGGTTTCTGATGCTCTGAAAACATATTCTTCTCAAGACCAATTTATCGCTTTGAAAAAGAAAGAAGTAGATGCTTACAAAAAATCTGTAGATTTTTCTCAAGAATTGGTAAATTATGGTATGGCAAATTATTTAGAAGTATTGAACGCTAGTGTTAACCAACTTAACGCTGAGATTAATATTGCTAATGCAGAATATGCAAAATTACAATCTGGGGTAGAATTATATAGGGCTTTAGGTGGTGGTTGGAGGTAAATTTTATAAATACCCTTATTTTTTATGGGGTATTTGATATTATTTTTATTTTTTATATTAATTTAATGTTAATTTTAGGGGGTGTGTCTCTAAAAAACTTGCATATTTAGTAAAAAGTGCCATATCTTTGCCTCGGGTAATAAACAATAATTGGTTATTGAAATCAAAAACGATGGATAATTGCTTATACTCAGAGATGTGATTTTTGACGAAATAGTTTTTATTTTTTTAGAAAAGGTTATCAGGTAAATATTTCTTTAAATTTTTACTTTTTAGATGAACTTAGGATACAGATATTGCTTTGGTAATTTTGTTATCTCATTTTGCTCATATTTAGTTCTTCTAATTTTTGTAAAAGTTTTGTGATTTTAACATTGTTGCAACTTTTTATTTGCCTGTATTAGCTTTTTCATCATTTTGAGATTTTTTTAGGCTTTTCTTAAATATTTTATGCAGAATAAAGAAGATTATTTTTCTTCCCATTTATTTTAGCAGTGAAGTTTGGTTGACTTCGGAAATTTTTTATTCTGTTTGAGAAGCTTTTTTTATAAGTCATGATTGCTGAATGTATGTAGTAGTAATTATCATCGTTTTGTTTTCAATTTTAATTAAAAACAAAATCTAAACTTAGAAATAAGTTTACCAAAAAAGTATAAAATTTAGGATTAATATGTAAAAAGCCTTTTAGGAAATTATTTCCAGGAAGGCTTTTTCGCGTTTTGTTATAAAGATAATTTTTGTAATTGAATTTATTAAGTAGATCAGTAACAAAAGTTGGTGACTCCGCAAAAAGTTTGGTCAATCTGAATTGAAAAAAATTGGCTTTCTTACTGTTGTGTGCTCTGGATTTGGTGTCGTCTATAGCGATGATTTCGTCAGAAATTAATTTGGCTTCTTTTAAAAATCAACATTATTTTATGATAATGTCTCTCCCTATAATCCACATCCGTTCCTGTCTGCTCTACAAAAGCATCCACCGGAAATACATTGAAAAATGTGTTGGCGTTTTCAATCATCTTTGCCTCTGTTTAGTTCAATGTTTTCATATCAATTACGTACCTGAATTTTACTTTACCATCAATGACTTTCTGATAAGCTTCGTCCACTGCTTTTCCATTTGCTGGTATAATTTCCACTTCGGGATAAATGTTGTTGGCTACGGAATAATCTATCATTTCCTGCGTTTCAGGAATACCACCAATCATCGAACCATAAATCTTTCTGTGAGATACTCCTATTAATGAAACCACATTTAGTATCGGACGGTTTTCTGAGGCAGGTACACCAACAATGGCGAGTTCTCCATCTTTTTTCAACATTCTTACATACAGCATCGGGTCATATTTTGTTGGAATGGTGCTAATAATAAAACTGAATTGATTATTCAATCCTTTCAATTCATCTGCATTATTCACGTTTATATATTTTACTGCTCCTAAACGTTGAGCATCTGCTCTTTTATCTTCATTAATATCAAAAATGGTAACATTTGCTCCAATCTTTACAAGATACTGAACTGCCATATGTCCTAATCCACCAAAGCCTGCAACAGCGACATTATCTCCTTTTTTTACTTTAGAAAAACGAATAGGAGAATAAGTTGTGATACCAGCACACAATAAAGGAGCTACTTTTTTCATATCAGCATTTTTTTGAATTTTGATGGCATGATTGGCAGAAATTACATAATTATTTGCATATCCACCTTGGGTAATTTCGTTATTGTGATATTGGTCTTTTGAAGCATAAGTTCCTACCATTCTTTTTTCACAAAATTGTTCTTCCCCATTTTTGCAAGGGTCGCATTCGCCACATGAGTTGACAATACAGCCAATTCCTGCATAATCTCCTACTTTAAATTTGGTGACATTTTTCCCAATTTTAGTAACACGACCTGCAATTTCGTGACCTGGAACAATTGGATACTCTGTATTTCCCCATTCGCTTTTTGCCGTGTGAATATCACTGTGACAAATACCCGAATATAATATTTCTATTAATATATCATTATCTCCGATGGCGTGACGTGAAAACTCATAAGGTTTAAATGCCACTTCTTTAGAAAACATCGCCAAGCCTTTTGAGGGAATGCGGTTATTTTGTGCGAAACTGGTCATCTCAATTAGAATAAGGACAACGGTAAATAATTTATTCATAATTCATTTTTTTTAATACGATTTATTGTTCAACTTATCCAATTCCATTTTCTGTTGTCGTTTACCTAACCAAACACTAATGCCTAACCAAACAGCCGAAAGTGGAATAGCAAGCACAGCAATACCTGTAGTAGCAAGCTCTAAAGCTGTTAAACCAGTGTACACCCAACTTTGGACTTGGTTACCTTCACGATAAATGACAGTATCAATAAAGTTTTTTGCTTTGTATCTGTCTTCTAAATTGGTACAAACAGCAATTCTCTAGTAGGTCTTGAAAGTCCAAAGTTCCCAACTTTTCTTAATTTTTGAGCAAATACCAATTTAGCAACAGTAGGATAGTTTTGTTTAATAAAAATTTTATTTGTTTATATGATTTTCTCTTTTAGAAATGTTTAACAAATTTACTTGAAATAAAAAAAACGCAACCTACATAAATTACTGAAATACCTACCATTATTACTGATTATGAAATAAAAAATCATTTAGAATTAGGTTCTAAATGATTTTTTCAATGGAAAAATTTTATCCAAGTTTTTTCTACTGAAAAAAATGTTACAATTTACTTATGCCAACATTATCATTGCTATAATTTTCAGGATTTTGTACTACTGTAGCCACAAATGCCGCAATACTTTTACGGGAAACTGCGCCACCTATTTCTGGTTCAGGTTTATGAGTAATGTGATAGTCTATTTCATTGCCATTAGTAAACCATTCAGGACGGATGATGGTATAATCTAATCCTGATACTTCAATAATATCCGCCAAAGCACGGTAAGGCTTCAACACACTACTTATGGGAGTTTTATAAATACCGATAGAGCTGATGGCAATTACTCGTTTTACACCATTCTCTTTCATTGCTTTTACAATATTATTGGTCATTTTTTCCAAATCTCCTGCAAGGTTGATATATACAATATCTTGACCTTTTATAGCTGTTGAAAGTTTTGGGTAGTCCATCACATCGGCTTTCACTATGGTTTTTCCTGTTGTATCGTTGATGATGCGGGTTTTATCTCTCACTAATAAAGTAAGGTGTACATTTGGTACATTTTGCAAGGTATCGATAACATATTTTGCTAAACTTCCACTGGCACCTATTACAATTACATTTTTCATTTTATTTGATTGTTTTTGCTGAGAAAATAATGTGAATGAAAATATCATTAAAAGCAATAAGCTTAAATTATTTTTCATAAATTTTTTTTTTAATATTATTTTTTTCGAAATAATCGTCAGAGTCAATCTGTAAGAGTTTTCTTTTCTTTTATCTTCTTCAGTTACTTTAAAAATTGAAATTGATTTTTTTCTATAGAAAAGCAATGGCAAAATTTTCATTACCATTGTTTATTCTACTTTATTAAATTATTTTTCTAACGAAGCCATATCAATAACAAAACGATACTTTACATCTCCTTTTTCTAAACGTTCAAAAGCTTTGTTTATATCCTAAATGTTAATAATTTCACTTTCTGCTGTAATGTTATGTTCAAAACAAAAATCTAACATTTCCTGAGTTTCAGCAATACCTCCAATATTAGAACCAGCAAAACTTCTTCTTCCGCTCACCACATTGAAAGCTCCAATTTCTAATGGCTCTGGAGGAAGCCCCACCAAAACTACTGTTCCGTCGTGACGAAGCAGATTAAGATAAACATTTACATCGTGTTTTGCAGAAACTGTATCTACGATAAAATGTAATTTTCTGTTATATTTTGCCATTGCTTCTGCGTCAGAAGACAAAACAGCTTCGTCTGCTCCTAATCTTTTTGCATCTTCAACTTTACTTGGAGAAGTTGTGAAAACTACCACCTCAGCGCCCATTGCTTTTGCAATTTTAATCGCCATATGTCCCAATCCGCCGATTCCTAAAACTCCTACTTTTTTGCCAGGACTAGCTCCCCAATGTTTCAAAGGAGAGTAAACCGTAATTCCAGCACAAAGCAAAGGTGCTGCTGCTGCTAAATTTTCAAAAACTGGCATTTTTAGTACATATCTTTCATTACAAACATATGTTTTAGAAAATCCTCCGAAAGTATGTCCGCCAGATATTTTATCTGGACTATTGAAAGAAAAAGTTACTCCTTCATCACAAAATTGTTCAATTCCGTCTTCACAATATTCGCAGTGTCCACAGCTATCAACAATACAGCCAACTCCTGCCAAATCTCCAATTTTAAAATTTTTAACATGAGCTCCAACAGCTGTTACACGTCCTAAAATCTCGTGTCCCGGAACTATTGGAGGAGGAAAAGCTCCGAAATCACCTTTAATTTGGTGTAAATCACTATGGCAAATTCCGCAGTATAAAATTTCGAACTCCACATCATGAGGTTGAACAGTTCTTCTGGTAATTGTAATTTCATGTAATGGCTCTTCTACAGCCGTGGTTCCGTATGCTTTTACTTCTTGTGTTTCCATTTAGTATATTTTTTTAATTTTTATAAGGTAATATTTCATTTAAACATGCAATTGCATTCAAAGTTCTAGGATAGCCCACATAAGGCAATAATTGTGTTATTAAATTAATTAAATCTTGACGAGAATTACCCACGTTGGCATTACCTTGAATATGTCCTTTTATTTGATTTTCTGTTCCTCCTAAAGCAATAAGAAAAGAAAGTGTTACCATTTCTCTGGTTTTGGCATCTAAACCATTTCTTGTGACATAATCTCCAAAACAATTTGCAGATAAAAACTCTTGAATATGCAATAGGTCTTTTGGAGAATTTTTATACATATCATCTATTCTGTTTCCAAAAATATTCTTTTGAATACCTAATCCTTTTTCTAATCGATTGTTAGGATTAGTGACGGCCTGGCTTTCTAATGGCAAGTTTATATTGTTTTCAAGAAAAACTTCATTGGTTACAGTAATAAAATCAATTACTTTAGAAATCCCAACATAAGGAACGGCTTGGTATAAAACTTCTTTAATTTCAACTGGTGAAACACCAACATTTAAAGCTGCATTCGCAAACATTCTGTACTCTGTTAAAGACTGGCTTCCAATAGTTGAAGCTAAAATTAAAATTGTTCTAAGTTTCACATCCATTTCATGATGAGATATTACATCATCAAAAGCAAAATTTTCGAATATTTCTATTAAATCGGGGTCTGTTTCTTTAATTTTAGAAATATAATTGGGCCAAAGTTCTTCGTGATTCATAATTGCTTTTGTGGACAACCTATTTTCTACCTCATAAACAGGAGTTTTAAACGAATTATAATCTGCATCATTTACGGGTTCATACCATTCAGTTTTATCTTTATCAACATCAGAAATTATAGCAATATGTCTCATGGAATTATTATGGGAAGCTCCGTGCCAATGTTTTACATTTTTAGGAATTTTTACAACATCTCCTTTTTGTATCAATTGGATGGGTTTTCCTATTTCTTGATAATATCCTATTCCTTCAATCACAAATAAAATCTGTCCTGAAGTATGAGAATGCCAATTGGTTCTGGCTTTTGGCTCGAAAGTTACCGTTCCTATATTCACATTATATCCTTCATCTGGTTTTACTGCCATATTAAGCCAAACGGTTCCTGTAAACCATTCTTTTGGAGCTTGTATCCCTTTCTGAGAAAATGAATTCATGTTAAAATATTCTTTTTTCATCATTAAGCCACTTCAATATAATATCTGCCACTTCAAAACTATTAGTATCCTGCATAATCATGTGTGAGTTTCCTTTGATGCCTACTTCTGGAAGGTGTAGCATTTTTGCTTTACCTCCTGCTTTGTTAAGGTTGTTTACAAAAGTATTCCAGCCTTCATAATAGTTGTTCCAAGAATGTCCGGGAACACCGGTGTCATTTTTCAGGTTATCCCCAAAGACAACCAAAACCGGAATTTTGATTAATTTTTTCAATTGCTCCTCTGTATATCCGGCTCCGGTTCCTCCTGGCTCTACCAATATCAAAGCATCAAGTCCTTCAGTATCAAGTAAAGCTGCTTCCACGGGAAAAGCACCCGATTGAGAATGGCTTACCAATACAGTATGTTTCAAATCTTTAGCAAGAGTTGAAAGATTTTGATACGTTGGGTTTGGATTAGGAACTGTTCCTGCAAGAAAAGGCACACTTTGTTTAGAAAACTCATCCAGTGACTTTACCGGATATTTTGCATTTTCTATCGGTTGGTTATCCGCTAAACCAATTCTGAAATTCACCACGGTGTTTTCGTCTGAAATACGGATGATGCCAGGCTGTTGGTCGGGTTCTATAGATTTGCTTCTTACGTTATTATACGATTTTTGATTGAATCCTGAGCGACCGGCACCTACTTGGTCAACCCAATAAGCCGGATAACCTTTACGAACAAAATATTCATTCCAGCCCATCCTTCCATCAGGTGTAGTTTCCCAAGTTTTTCCTGTAAGGTTCATCCCGTGAATAAAAACAAACGATATATTACCTTTGCGTTCTTGAGGAACCATATAATTAACATACATTTGGTTTACTGTAAGGTTTCCGTCAGGAAAAAAACTCCAACTTCCGTACGGGTTTGTATTTCCTTATTCCCACCTACATAAAAGCTTCCTTGTGCTTTTAATACTAGAGGTTTTTGCTCTGTTTTTATTTGATATAATTGTTGTGCATTAAAGCTTAGTGATATAAAGCAGAACATTGTCAGCCAGATATTCTTTTTATTTTTCATTTTTTCTAATTATTTAACTTCTTCAGATTCTGTTCTTACAAAATTTGATATTCGCTTTTTGATTAACCAAATACCATTTTCTTTTACAAAATCGTCTTTGTAAATGGTGTACATTGTAATTTTATTTTGCTTTCCGTTTTGTTCGCCAACTAAAATTACACGACAATATGAGGTTGCTTTAGCAGTAGTTGCAGTTAGTTCATCAATAGTTTGTTGCCCATTTTGATGATAAACTGTGTGGAAGCCTGCGAGAAATCCTGCGAATCTCTCTTTTAGTTCCTTTCTACCTTTTAAATCAGAAGAAAGTTGACCATTTGAATAAGATTGCACAACTCCGTCTTCTGTGAAAAGTAAAACCTACTTATCTATTTCTTTGGTATCTGCAAGGTTAGAAAATATATCTACAACTTGTTTTATTGCCATTTTATCTTCAATGGCTTGAATTTTTGATTCCATTTTATTTTGTTTGTTGTTTTGTGAGTATCCAGCAATTGAAAATGCTGTTAAAAAAAATACTGTTATTATCTGTTTCATTTTTACTTATTTTAAAATTTATAACTGCTAAGGCTCTTTACCATGTCAGGATTATTGTGGTTGAAAAATTGACTATCTCTTGTGTCTAGTTTCATAATTGCCATCATATCACTAGCGCTTAATTCAAAATCAAAAACATCAAAGTTTTCTATTATTCTCTCTGGAGTTACTGATTTTGGAATAACAATTACATCTCTTTGAATTAACCATCTTAAGATAACTTGAGCTACAGATTTTCCATATTTTTCACCAATAGAAATTAGTAATTCATTATGAAATATATCATTTCGTCCTTCAGCAAATGATGCCCATGATTGTACTTGAACATTATTGTCTTCTAAAAACTCTTGTGTGTCAATTTGTTGATGAAAAGGATTCACCTCAATTTGATTCACCGCAGGTGCAAAACCACTATTCACAATTAAGTCCATTAATCTGTCAGGCTGAAAATTGGAAACCCCAATAGCTCTAATTTTCTTTTTTTGATTTAATTCTTGCATTGCTCTCCAAGAACCAAAAATATCTCCCATTGGTTGATGGATTAAATATAAATCCAAATAATCTGTTTGTAAATTATTTAAAGATTTTTCAAATGCTTGAAACGTTTTTTCATACCCTGTATCTTGAATCCAAAGTTTAGTCGTAATGAAAATCTCTTCTCTAGGAATTCCACTTTTTCTAATCGCATCACCTACAGCTTTTTCGTTTTGATAAGCTGAAGCCGTGTCTATTAATCTATATCCTGCTTCCAAAGCAGTCAAAACACTTTGTTCACATTCTTCCAAATCCGTGATTTGATATACTCCAAATCCTAGAATTGGCATTTCTATATTATTGTTTAATGTTAATGTTTGCATTTTGTTTAAATTCTATGGATTAATTGTTAAAGACATCGCTTTGAGCCTTCAATTGTGGAGTAGTATCTTCTCCCATTACTTTAAACGTGGCATAACCATCATCTAACTTTTTAATATCTTCGATAGAGAGTTTAAGATTAATTGCACCAATATTTTCTTTTAGGTGAGATGATAGAGTAGTACCTGGAATTGGAACAATGAATGGTTTCTTAGCTAATTGCCAAGCAAGATTAACCTGCCCAGGAGTTGCGTCATAAAGCTTACCAACAGATGCTAATAAATCTACCAAAGCATAATTATGTCTAATTGCTTCTGGTGTAAAACGAGGAAGATTAGGACGATAATCATTAGGAGCAAATTCTTTCCCTGTTTTAAATCTTCCGGTAAAAAATCCCATTCCTAATGGGCTCCATGGTACAAAACCAATACCCAGCTCTTCACAAATAGGTATTACTTTAGATTCTGAATTTCTTGTCCAGAAAGAAAATTCATTTTGAATTGCTGTAACAGGATGAACAGCGTGTGCTTTACGAATTGTATTAGGACCAACTTCTGAAAGACCATAATGTAAAATTTTCCCTTCTTGAATTAGATCTTTCATAGTTCCCGCAACTTCCTCAATAGGAATTGTTTTATCCAAACGATGCTGGTATAATAAATCAATTCTATCTGTTTTCAATCGTTTCAATTGGGCTTCTACCACTTTTCTAATGTGTTCAGGTTTACTACTTAACCCGTTAATTTGTTTCGATTCTGGATTAATGTCAAATCCAAACTTAGTAGCGATTACTACTTTATCGCGGATTGGAGCCAATGCTTCCCCTACAAATTCTTCTGAAATAAATGGACCATAAATTTCTGCAGTATCAAAAAACGTTATACCTTGTTCATATGCTTCTCGCAATACTTTTATAGCGGCCTCTTTATTTACCTGAGGTTGATAAAACCAACAAAAACCCATTGCTCCGAAACCTAAGGCAGAAACTTCTAATAATCCTAGTTTTCTTGTTTGCTTATTTTTGTTTGACATTACT
Organism: Cloacibacterium sp.; assembly: GCF_047601505.1. Classification (GTDB taxonomy): domain Bacteria; phylum Bacteroidota; class Bacteroidia; order Flavobacteriales; family Weeksellaceae; genus Cloacibacterium. The sequence goes on along the minus strand of NZ_JASGJD010000001.1, from coordinate 2,821,669 downwards.
TTTTTATTATTTTCGTTAAAAACTGATGCTAATGCTGAGTTACTTACAGCTAATCCTGCTGCTATAAGAGTACTTTTTGCAATAAAATCTCTGCGGTTGATGTTATCTTTCATTTTTATTTAATTATATTAATAAGAAGCGAATCTTTGTCTGCGGTCTAATGCGTTTAGTCGTTGCATTTCAGATTCTGCTAATTCAAAATCAAATATGTTAAAATCTTCTTGTATGTGAATTGAATTTCTTGATCCTGGAATTGCGATATTACCAGCTTGTAGTTGCCATCTCAGTATTACTTGATATGGTGATTTACCGTGGGCAGTTGCAAGAGATGTAACTATTTCATTCTGCGAGAGTGTAGAAATCCCATTACCACGTCCTCCAAGTGGAAACCAAGATTCCATTATTGTACCAAGAGGAGCAACATATGATTTTACAGAGCGACTTTGGTTATAAAGGTGCGTTTCATTTTGGATAATTGCAGGCTTAATTGTAGCAATATTCATTAATCTATTTATGTCAGATTCATAAAAGTTAGAGATACCAATTGAACATATTTTTCCTGCTGCAACGCCACGTTCCATTGCTTGATAAGCATGTTCATCATTAGGAGCTGAGTGATGAAGTAATAACAAGTCTATATAATTAAGTCCGAGCCTTTGAAGTCGTTCATCTATTTCTTCATCTGCACGATAAAAATCTGATGTCCAAAGTTTTGTGGTAATGAATATTTCTTCACGTTTTATTTCAAAATCTTGTATTGCCCGTCTTATACCTTCTCCTACACCACGTTCATTACCATAAATGTCTGCTGTATCAATAAGTCGTATACCAACTTTAAGTGCATTGTAAACAGACTCCTCTGCTTGTGTTGTACTTAGTGTATATGTACCAATTCCAATAATTGGCATTTTATGTCCACTATTGAGCAATACTGTTTTTGTATTGAAGTCAAATGGGTTCACTTTGCTCTCTCCACCAATATTCTCAAAGTTGTCAATTCCACTAATAAGATCTCTTTTACTGCCACATGCAGCAATAAGCAAAGCGTTTCCCGCTAATAAAATACTGGTTGTTAAGAAATTTCGTCGATTTATTGAATTAATTTTTTCCATTTTTTGTACTTCTTAATCAAAATTTTAAACTACTTAACCATTGATTAACTGATAGTCTTACTTGAACTTCTTTCTCTCCTTGTATTACGAATATAACTCCATCTCGTTCTATTCCACCTTGCACAGAAAAGGCTTCAAGAACCTTGCTGTTGGGACATAATTGATTAATTGTATCAATACAACTTCCCAAACCATAACCTGCGTTTGTGTTAAAAGGCACTACGGTCTTTCCTTTTAAATTATACTGCGTTAAAAATGTTTTCATTGGAGGAGGTAAACGCATTCCCCAAGTAGGGAAACCAATAAAGACAATGTCGTATTGCTGAATGTTATTTATAACTGTTTTAAGAGGAGGTAAATAGCCCGAAGTATTTTCGTTAGAAACTTTTTGTACTGTTGCCTGATAATTTTCAGGATAAGGAGTTTGCAATTCTAAAGACACCAAATTACCGCCAACCTGTTGCTGTATCATTTTTGCAACAGCTTCTGTATTACCTGTTCTAGTAAGATAAACAATCAATACTTTTTTTCCATTTATACTATCTATTGGAACAACTACAGCATCTTCTGCTTTTGCACAACTACAAAAGAAAAAAAGCATTAGTGCTACTTGAAAAATTTTTTTCATGTTTTTTTATTATAAACATTATCAAAAACTTACATCCTACCTCCATCTGGCACCTATCACTTCTATTTGGGCTACTTCTTCATTAAATTGTTTAATTTCTGCATCTGTAAACTTTATATTTACGGCGCCAATATTTTCTTCTAAGTGACTCATTTTTGAAGTTCCTGGAATAGGGACAATCCACGGTTTTTGTGCTAAAAGCCATGCCAAAGAAGTTTGTGCAATGGTTGCGTTTTTCTTTTCTGCCCAAGTGTTAATTAGCTCTACTAATTTTAGATTTTTTTCTCGTGCTTCGGGCGCATAACGCGGAATGCTATCACGAACATCACCTGTTTTATAATCTTTGGTTACGATACCCGTTAAAAATCCTGCAGCTAAAGGTCCCCAACATGCCAAACCAATTCCTAATTCTTCTAATGTTGGAATAATATCCTTTTCAACACCTCTCCATAGCACAGAATATTCGCTTTGTAAAGCTGCTAATGGCTGAACAGCATGAGCTTTACGAATATTTTCTGCATCAGCTTCGCTCATTCCGAAATTTCGTACTTTACCCTCTTGAATTAAATCTTTTACCGTTCCAGCAACTTCTTCAATAGGAACATTAGGATCAAGCCTATGTTGATAAAATAAATCCACATAATCTGTTCTCAGTCTTCTTAAAGAACCTTCAATTACTTTACGAATATTCTCTGGTGTACTATTTCTACCACCGATATTTTTACCTGTTAGTTGATCAAAAGTGCTAAACCCAAATTTGGTTCCAATAACAACTTCTTTACGAAAAGGCTGTAAAGCTTCACCCACAATTTCTTCATCTAACAAGGGACCATAGTTTTCTGCAGTATCAAAAAATGTTACCCCTTTATCATACGCTTGGCGAATAATTTTGATAGCATCTTGTCTTGACGGTGGAGTAGCGTATACTTTAATCATCTCCATACAGCCTAAGCCAACAGCAGAAACTTCTAGGTTTCCTAATTTACGTTTAGGTAAAACATTATCAAATTTTTTCTTTTGTGAATTATTTTTCGCATCATTGCCGGTAGCTGCAAAAGCTTTTAACAAAAAAGAACTCCCTGCAAATATTCCAGAGGTGGCTAAAGTAGATTTAGCCATGAAATCTCTTCTTGAAAAACTGTTTTTTTTATTGTTATACTCCATTTTTCATTATTTATTTTGTGAAAACAAAATTCTAAAATATTTGATAACAACAATTTATACGAATTACTTTTTTACTTACCAATATTACTGATTCTTAATTTTAAGCATAAAAAAATATATTTTTTGAATTAAATATTTTGAATAATGGATGTAATAGTGTTAGCGATTATAATACAGTATGTGGATAGAAAACTTTGCATTCTTAGGTAAAAGGGTTTTCCTCGGAAATGGAAAGCTGGGACAACAGTTAACATGAATTTTGGTGTATGCTATTTTTTAAAAGATGTTGTTTGCATTAATAGTGATAACGGAGGCTATTGTATTAAAAATTTGTTGGAAAAATAAATTAATAAGCTCCAGAGCATCTTATGATACTAATAATTTATAGATTGTTAGATTCAATTTTATTACCAGATGTTGGGTGGCGAAAATTAGAAAATGTGCCTTATTTTTTAAATATTAACTCGTAGTGCATTATAAAAAGGTTGCTCAAATAACTAGAAATTAGTATATTGTATTGATTGTCAATCAAATACGATTATAAACAACCTTGAAGCAAGTTACAAATTAGTTTTAAATAATTTAAGAGAAATTTCTGAAACTGAAAATTTTTATTTTAAACCGATAAAACCAAAACTATCTGATATAGAGTCGATTAGTTTGATTATATTGGCTGAATTTAAGTCAATTGATTCAGAACATCAACTTTTTAGAGATATAAAAGATTTTGAAATTGAACCAAAAATTGAAAGAATTGTTTATAACAGAAGGAAACGAAAACTATTTCCTTTTCTAAAAGAAATAAAAATGAAAATGGTGGATAAATTTAATGAATCTGAAAACTATTTTATAGTAGACAGTATGCCTTTGGAAGTATGCAAAATATCGCGTTCTTCTAGAAGCAAGATTTGTAAAGATGTTGACTATGCTTATCCCAACAAAGGATTTTGTGCTTCGCAGAACCTACATTTTTATGGATATAAATTCCATGCAGTTTGTTCTATTTCTGGTGTTTTTCAGAGTTTTGATATTTCTCCTGCATCTGTTCACGATATTCATTATTTGCAAGATATTAAGCTTCAAATGTCAGATTGTGTGCTGCTTGGAGATAAAGGTTATTTATCTCAAACCATTCAATTAGATTTATTCAATGAAGTGAATATAGAATTAGAAACTCCTAAAAGAAAAAATCAAAAAGACTACAAACCACAGTTTTATCAGTTCAAAAAATATCGGAAAAGAATTGAAACCATATTTTCACAACTTTCTGACCAATTTATGATTAGAAGAAACTACGCCAAAACTTTTGAAGGTTTTAAAACAAGAATTTTGGCTAAAATTACAACGCTTACAACTATTCAATATCTGAATAAATTTGTTTTTGATAGAAATATAAACAACCTAAAAATAAATCTAGTTTGATAATGCACTACTAGTTTTTAAAGTGATTTTAGACCTTTTTTTGTTTGAGTAATGTAAGCCAATATCTAATCTATATATGAAGAGAAATCTGCACTTTTTTTCGAGGATAAATTTACGATTATTTTTGTAAATGAAGTGTTTTTGTGATTTTTTTATATTTTTTAGTGGTTATTAATGTAAAGAAATGAATGAAATTGTGAATTTTGAATGATAATTAAGTTTTTTGAAAAAACACTGACATTATTGCATATCATATAATATGAAAATTTAAACGAAGAAAAATAAAAAAATTACTTAATTATAATTTATTAATGTTCAAATAACTAGCTTCAAAATCTTTTAAATATCAAGGAAATGCCCATTTTATAAGGTTTTTTGGCATAAAAATTGTTTGTAGAATAATCTCTGTTGATGTTCAACATATTGTTTAATCAATTGTTAAAAGTTTAGCAAAAATTTAAATTATAACCATGATTTTTCTTTTAGGAGTAGTTGCCGTTCTAATGTTGCTGATTGTTATTAAATTTACAATTATTTTAAAGCAAAAATTCTCAAAAATTTATCTTACGAGTAAATACAAGTCTTATTTCAGTCATCAATTAGATACTTATGATGAAATGATTGCATATAAAAGAATGAATTTGCGACTTAATTATACTGATATTGTCATTTTGTTTATCTCGCAGATATTAATTTTTATTGTTCTCACAGGATTAGGAGCATTAATTTTATTTTATGCTTATCAATTTTTGAGATATAATTAATACTTATCAGTTTTTTAGAAGAATTAATTTATCTAATTTTTTCAATCCACTATCTTCTATTTTAACAACATTATATCCTCATTTAACTGATTTTAATCATTTTTATTAAAAAATCATTACTTAAACGATTAACTAAAATGTTAATCTAGATTGTATAAACTTCATTTTGCGTTAATATTTCTTTAACTTTTAATAAATTATAAAGTTGATATTCATCTGAATATCAATGTTTTATTGTGTTAATTCTGATTTTTTGAAAATTTTGCGAAAATACATTTTTTTTGAAAACTGCAAAAAAAAATCAAATATTTTTTTAGAAAAAATAACAATATACTTTTGTGCTGTTAATTAATAGTTTATGAAAAGAACTTCCATTAAAGACATAGCCCAAATTGCACAAGTTTCTGTTGCTACGGTTTCTTATGTTCTTAATAATAAGGAAGGACAAAAAATAAGCGAAGCAACTAAAGAAAAGATTTTTAAAATTGCCGAATCTATAAACTATAAACCTAACAAAATTGCTAAAAGTTTAAAAACGAATAAAACGAAACTTTTAGGATTGATAGTGGCAGACATTTCTAATGAATTTTACTCCACATTAGCTAGAAAATTAGAAAATAAAGCTCTAAAAAAAGGGTATACATTAATTATTGGAAGTTCTGACGAGAATGCTGAAAAATTCCAAATGTTGATTGAACTTTTTTCTCAACAACAGGTTGATGGTCTTATTATAGCTCCAGTTGCTGGTTCGGAAGTAGCTCTTAATCAGTTAATAAAAGAGGAGTACCCTGCTGTAATGATAGACCGTTATATTAATAATACAAAAATTCCTGCGGTATTAATTAATAACAAAGAAATATCTGAAGAAGCAACTCAGAGGTTATTAGATAAAGATTTTGATACAATAGTTTACATTGGTTATCAAACAACTATGCCTCATCTTTTGGACAGAGAAAAAGGATTTGATTCTGCTATTTTGAATTCAGAAAAAAGTGTAAAAACAGAAAAAATTCTTGTAGGTATAGAGAATACTTCTGATGAAGTTAAAAATGGAATTAAAAATTTACTAGATAATAAAGTTAGCAATACTGCATTATTTTTTTCTAGTAATAAATTGGCTGTAGCAGGTCTTAAGTATCTATTAATTAATAATATAAAAGTTCCGGAAGAGGTTTCTGTTATTGCTTTTGATGAAACGGAAGCATATAATTTGTTTCCAACAGAAATTACCTATATAAAACAGCCTTTAGAAGAAATGGCAGATGAAACAATTACTATTTTAGATCATCTGATTACAGATTATAAGTCTCTTGAGAAAACCAAAATTCTTTCAACTCAAATTATTGAAGGAAAATCTATCAAATAATATTTTTTTAACAACCAACTTAAACGTTTAACTAAAATGAAAAATACAACTCAACCTTACATTGTTAGCTTCGGAGAAGTTCTTTGGGACATCTTTCCAAACGGAGAAAGAGCTGGCGGAGCACCTTTTAATGTGGCTTATAATACCTTTAAAATGGGTACAGATATTAAAATGCTAAGTAAAGTAGGAAGTGATGAGCTAGGCGAAAAATTAGTAAATCAAATCAAAAATTGGGGAATCACTACAGAACTTATTCAGACAGACGAGAAGTTTTCTACGGGTACTGTAATTGCAAATTTCGACGAGAATAACGAAGCTCATTATGATATTGTACAAAATGTAGCTTGGGATTTTATAGAAATTCTTCCAGAGCACGAAGAGATTATTAAAAATGCTGAAGCCTTCGTTTTTGGTAGTTTGGCTGCAAGAAACGAAACTTCTAGAAAAACCTTGTTTCAACTTTTAGAATGGGCAAAATTCAAAATTTTTGATGTGAATTTTCGTCCTCCTTTTGTTGATGTAGAACTTATAAAAACTTTATTGCACAAGTGCGACTTGGTGAAAATGAACAAACCAGAATTGCGCAATATCATAGAATTTCTTGGCGAAGAATATATAGACGAAGAAACTGGTGTAAAACACATTCAAAGATATTTCAATATTAATGAAGTTGTTTTAACTAAAGGAAGTAAAGGGGCCAGATATTTTGTAGGAAACCAAAGTTATACTTTTTCGGCAATTCCTATCACAATTGCAGATACTGTAGGAAGTGGAGATTCTTTTTTGGCTGGTTTTTTACACAAGAGAATTCAAGAAAAATCGCCCGAAGAAATAATGAAACAAGCCGTTTCTCTGGGAGCTTTTATCACGTCTAAATTTGGCGCTTGCCCAGATTATAACTACGAAGAATATAGAATTTTCAGAGAAAATCAATATAAAAAGTCTGTTTAACTGATCAATTATTTTTATTATGAATAAAGCAAAATTTACAGAAAAAAGATACATTGTGGTTTTATCTTTTGTAATCTCCTTGTTTTTCTTTTGGGCAATTGCTCTTACAATGGGAGATGTATTGAATAAACATTTTCAAAATGTTTTGAATATTTCTAAATCAAAATCGGGTTTGGTACAGTTATCTATTTTTGGAGCTTATGCCATAATGGGAATTCCGGCAGGGCTTTTAATGAAAAAATATGGTTACAAAGTAGGAGTTATTATAGGCTTAAGTTTATTTTCTCTTGGGTCATTTTTATTTATTCCAGCAGCCAACCAATCATCGTTTAATTTTTTCAGATTTGCACTTTTTATTTTAGCCCTTGGAATGGCAACTTTAGAAACGGTGGCTCATCCTTTTGTAGCAGCTTTGGGAGACGAAAGAACCAGCGACCAAAGAGTTAATTTCGCACAATCTTTTAATGGTTTAGGAGCTATTATTGGTCCGTTAATTGGTGGCTTTTTTATTTTTGGTGGTTCTGGAGAATCAAGCGATTTAACTTCTGTAAAAACGTTGTACACTTGGATTGGGGTAATTATTCTTGTCATTACCATTGTTTTTTCTTTTATTAAAGTTCCAGATTTGAAAGATCCTCATGCTAATGAAGTTCATCCTGAAGAAAATACTCTTGAAGATAAAAATAATTATAATCCAAATGCGCCTCTTTGGAGACAGAGACACTTTATTTTTGCTGTTGTAGCACAGTTTTTTAATATCGCAGCACAAGGCGGAACGTGGGCATTTTTTATTAATTATGGTGTAGAAAAAGTACATATCCCAGAAACTCAGGCTTCATATTATTTTTCGTTGAGTATGGCTATGATGATGATTGGACGTTTTTTAGGGACTTTTTTAATGAAATTTATAGCTCCGAACAAGTTATTAGCCATATTTACGGCTTGTAATATTGTACTTTGTCTTATCATTTCGCAAAGTTTCGGTTGGATTTCATTTATTAGTTTGATATTGCTTAATTTATTTTTGAGTGTAATGTATCCTACCATTTTCAGCCTTGGATTAAAAAGATTAGGGAAAAATACTCAACAAGCTTCTTCTTTTCTTGTGATGGCAATGTTTGGAGGTGCTGTTTTCCCTCCAATAATGGGAAAAATAGCAGAAACAGATATTGCTCATGCGTATTTATTGCCAATAATTTGCTACGTTGTAATTATTGTTTTTGCAGTGAAGTTTTATAAGCCTAAAACCATTAAATAATATGAAAACGCATTATTTAATGCTTATTTGCTGTCTTTTTACAGCAATTGGCGGTGGTTTTAATGCTCAAATAATAATAACGAACAAAAAGTTTTCTTTTGGGACAACCGGAAGAATAGGAGCTGGTTTTTCGCCAAATTCTAACGGAAATACAGGCAAACAACTTAACTTAAGTAATCAAGGTTCTTTAGGAGGAAGATTAGATCAAAATGATTATGTAGATTTTTTACCAACAATACATTTTACTCCTGTTGTAGGAAAAGACAGTACTCAAATTGATTTTCAAACGAGACTCAGTTTCTATTCAGGAGGTACTTTTCTAGGAAATGTAGATACCAAGTCTAATAATGGGATGATAGTAGCTCTGCCCGAAGCTTTTGTAGAAGCCAGAAATATAATGGGTACAAAATGGGATTTTTGGGCTGGAGCAAGATGGTTGAGGTACGATGATATACACATTGCAGATTATTTTTATTTTGATGACCATTCTGCAACTGGATGGGGCGTAAAATATAAAAACACACGTTTTTCTATGTTTTTTCCTGCGGCTATAGATACTTTGGCTACTAATTCTACTCCTTATTCTTATACCAATATTATAAGTGGGGCAAAGAATCTTGTATATAGACAACGCGAGGTGATGGTATTAGAACATTCTATGTTTTTTAAAGAAAATACATTGAAACTTCTTGCAGAATATCATAATGTTAGCAAATCTGGAGAAAATTCTGTAGAGAACTATCCTTCGGATAACGGTTGGGTAATTGGTGCAAAACTAAGCAGTAAACTTAAAACTAAATTGCCAGGCTCTTTTAACCAAGTTTCTTTAAGATATGGAAGCGGAATTGCAAATGGAGGAGATGGCGGTAATACACAAACTTGGAGAACTTTCGGAGCGCCAGATGAAATTACAAAAACCTATAAAGGAGCTTATTCTATAACTTTTGTAGAACATTTACTTTGGAACATTTCTTCAAGATGGTCTGTAAATCCTTATTTTGTTTATACCAAATCCAAAGGAGGTTCTGATAGCAATAATAAAGCTATAGATTATTATAAAAGAGAAATTTTCAATAAAAAAGAAGAATTTAACACCGGTGTAAGAGCTACTTATTATTTCAATAATTGGTTTCATATTTTGTCAGAATTGCATTATGCCAATAGAAAAGACGGTACACAATCTCCAGCTACAATGTGGAAAATTGCTTTGGCTCCAACTATTGTTCCAACTGCAGAAAGAAGCGTTTGGGCAAGACCTCATATTAGATTTATAGCAGAATTAGCAAAGTATAATAAACAAGCAACAGATAACTTATATTCGGCCTTTTTGCAACAAGCTGGCGCTAAGAAAATTGGTACTTATTTTGGCGTGAGAGCAGAATGGTGGATTTTTTAGATTATCATTTGTGTGTTTCCGCACAGATGTTTATTTAATCAGAAATCTTTGAAAAGTCTGTGTGGGTTTTTACACATAAAAATTATAAAATAAAAAATAATTATCTTAAAATCAATCAAAAACAAAAATATATGAATATTAAAATAGGAGCTTCGCTGCTCTCTTGGATTACTCCAAACTGGAATGCAGAAGCTGGGAAATATGCCATAGAACAAACAGCAAAAGCTGGCTTTGACCTTATCGAAATTCTATTGCCTAATTCAATGGAAATTGATGCGAAAGCCATTAAAAAACAATTGAAAGAGAATCATTTGGATGTAGTTTGTTCTCTAAATTTACCTAAAGATGCTCACATTGCTTTTTATCCTAAAGAAGCAGAAAAATTGATAAAAAATGCAATTGATAAAACTTCAGATTTAGAAACTAACTTTTTGGGAGGTGTTTTGCATGGAGGAATTGGCGTTTTTTCTGGAAATCCGTTGAGTGAAACCGAGAAAAATACTATTGTAGAAGTGTGGTTTTCTGTGGCAGATTATGCGAAAGAAAAAGGAGTTAATATTGCTGTAGAACCTATCAATCGTTATGAATCTTATGTTTGCAATACCGCAGAAAATGTTTTAGAATTAATAGAAAAAACCGGAAAAGATAATTTATTTCTTCATTTGGATACTTTTCACATGAATATTGAGGAGAATAATTTCCGCGACCCTATTTTATTGGCAAATCAAAAGTTGAAACACATTCACGTTACAGAATCTCACAGAGGTATGCTTGGAGAAGGAACTGTAAATTGGAATCAGTTTTTTGATGCTTTAAAAGAAATTAATTTTGAAGGGAATTTGGTTTTAGAAAATTTTTCATCTTCAATACTGGGCATGCAACAAATGGTTTCTTTGTGGCAAAAATCTCCTTATAATGCAGAGCAACTAGCTTTAGGAAGTCTTAATTTTATCAAACAAAATCTTATTTAGAAGCTAGACAATAATTCTAGATTAATAAATGAAAATGAAAAGAAAAGGCTGTCTCAAAATTATCTGATGACGGCCTTTTTATGTTTAGAATGTAGCAGCTGGAGCTGTGCTGTTATTCAGTTTTCTATCTAAATTTGTTTTTTTACCTTTAGAAAAATCATAACTTAAACCGAGAATAAACATCGATTTGTTGTTCCAAATTTGGTTGTGACGAGAGTAATTAACAAGGCTCTGCGAAAGACTTTTCGTTTTGTAATCTGATGGCATTCCTAGCCAATACATTCCTGTGCAAAAAGTCCAGTTTTTTAATTTGTAATTTGCAAAAACATGGTTGGCATTTTCGTTGGTTCTCAAAAAAGCGCCATCAAGAGTATAAATAGGGATGTTGAACTGATATTCTATACTGAAAGATTTATATTCTGAAGAAATGCCAAAATTATTGCCAATGTAATCATTTTTTATAAGTTCGCCTTTACTTGTTCTTACCGTTTCCGAAGCAGGAGAAATTACCGCTTTTAAAACCAATAAACTGCTTTCGAAAGGTTTGTAAGAGCCAGACAATTGTACGCCGTATTGTTGAGAATTTTTAGCATTTTCATACGTTAAAGCATAGCCTCCAAGTGTATTTTCCAGTACATAATATTGGTTAATAGCTCTATTGGTGTACCAATAAAATAAATTGGCATTAAAATCAAAATGCTTGTTGTTGTAAGAATAGATAAGGTTGTTGCCCCATCTTTGAGCAGATTTAAGATAAGGATTTCCCTTTTGTACGATATTCGGAGCCATTTGTACTACGTTGCTACTAAGGGCAGAGCTTCCAGGACTTTGAGGTTTGTAAGAACTTGTAAAACGCAGATTTTGATTGTTTTTTAGAGTATAACTTAAGATAACTTTTGGTGTAAAAGTCCATTCGTCATCTACATTTTCAGCACTTTTGTTGTGAATATTGGTAAGGCCAGCGCCAATTCGGTAAGAAAATTTGTCTTTTTTACCAGAATATTCGGTGTAGAAATATTGTTCCAGATAGTTTACTTCATATTCTGAAAATCCCGAAAGATTTTGCAAATCATTAGAAATAGAAGTATTAGAAACTCGATAACCAGACGAAAGTTTTCCTTTTTCAAAACTATGAATGTGTGCTAATTCGCCTACAATTCCAGATTGTTTTGCTTTCAGATTCATGTCGTTATCATAAACTGAAGTATTGTTGGTGTTAATCCATTCTTTAGCTAATTCAGAGGTGTTTGTAGTGAAATAAGAGCCTACAATGTTAAAACTTAATTCATCTTTTTTACCTAAATTTTTAGAAAAATACAAGTCTAAAGTAGGTTTGGTATAATCTGAATTACCATTTTTGAACATGCTGTGCTCTTCGACGGTATTGTCTTTATAGAAAGCACTTTGTCCGTTACCTTTTACAAAACTCGTGAATAAATCAACATTCAATTTTGCCTGAAAAGCATAATTATCTTGTACCAATCTGGTATATCTTAGCGCAATATATTGGCTGGTGTAACCAAAATGGTCTTTTTTATCTTCTTCGGAACGATAATGAGAGTTGTTTAATTGATAGTCATAAATACTTTTTACCGTTCGGTTGTCATAATCTCTTAAATTGATAGAATATTCTGCCCCGAAATCGTTTTTTCCTTTTGTGTAATTGGCATACGCAGAACCATTCACAAATCCTGTATTTAATGCAGAACTTACATCTGCACCGTAAACATAACCAGTTTCTGGATTTCTGGTAATAACGTTTACCACAATGTCTGCTCGGTTTGCCCATCTTGCTGGCGGAATGTCGTAGTATTCAACTTTTACCACGTTGGCAGGTTGTATGCTTCGGATTTGCATATCGCTGGCTTCAATTCCGTTGATTAAAAATAAAGAGGTTCCTCCTTTTGTACTTTTTAAGGTGTTAGAAATTGGGTCTAACTGAAGTTCGGGTAAAGTTCTAAGTAAATCTTTTGCATATCGTGCTTTTTCTAAAGCTTCTTTATCAAAAGTGTAAACAGCACGGTCTGCAAATTGTTTTTTCTTTTGAGATTTAAGAATAATTTCCTGAATTTCTTTGGTCTTTTCTAAGGTGTCAGTTTTTTTTTCTTGAGCAAATGCAATTGCGCTACAAAGTAGTAAAATTGAGAAAATTGTCTTCTTCATATTTATCGGTTTATTTATTAGACAACTTTCGCTAGTGTTTTGTTACATTTTTTTGAATTAAAAGATGTTTAAGTTTTTTTAGATAGTCTGCTTAGTGTTTCTCTGGAAACGCCCAAATAGTGAGCAATTGTAGATTTAGAAACCCTTTGAAAAAGAATTGGATATTGTTCTAAGAGCAATCCGTATTTTTCTTGAGCTGAGTTTTTGAGCAGAGAAAGTACTCTTTTTTGAAGTGCTACAAATCCGCTAAATGCTTTGCTACTATGAAATTGATGTATTTTGGGGATTTGTTGTCCCATTTTTATTCTGTTTTCATAAGTGAGTTCTAGCACAATGCAATCTTCTAAAGCTTGCACACAAATTTCGCCTTTTCCTAATTTTTTAAAAGCAGGATAATCTGAAATCCACCAATTTTCCATAGCGAACTGAACAATAAATTCTTTTCCTTCTTCATTATGAGTAAAAGCCTTTAGCAGACCTTCTACAACCAAAAATTCGGAAGTTACATTTTTACCTGTTTTGATGAGGTAATCTTTTTTTTTGATAGATTTATAAGAAAAATACGGAAGAATTAATGCAAATTCTTCGTCGCTTAAAGTGATAATTTCTTCGATGTGTTTTCTTAAAAAAGAGGCATATTCCATAATGCAAAAATACAAAAATAGAATATGCCAAAGTTTTAAGATTATTTTTTGAGAAGGTCTCTAATAGCTTCTCCAACTTTTTTTGCGGATTGTGGGTTTTGTCCGGTTACAAGTCTTTCATCTATAGTAACATGTGTTTGCCAAGGAGCCGATTTTTCGTAAATTCCGCCAACTTCTTTTAATTTGTTTTCTAATAAAAACGGAACAACTTTTGTTAATTTTACAATTTCTTCTTCTTCATTGGTGAATCCGTTTACTTTTTTACCTTCTATTAGATATTTTCCGTTGCTCAGTTTTACATTTGTTAAACCAGCTGGACCATGACAAACAGCGCCTACAACGCCATTTTTTTCATATATCTTTGTGGTAATTTTGGCGATTTCTTCATTGTATGGCAAATCCCACATTGCACCATGTCCGCCTGCGTAGAAAATTGCTTTGTAATCTTCTGGTTTTACTTCATCTGGTTTTAGGGTATTTGTTATTTTTTGATGGTAAAATTCGTTTTCCCAGAATTTTTTATTTACATCATTTTTCAAATCAAAGCCGTCAACTGGCGGATTTCCACCTTTTGGGCTAACGAAATCAATTTCATATCCTGCTTCTACCAATACTTCCCAAGGATGAGATACTTCACCTAAATAATAACCTGTTTTTTCTCCGGTATTTCCTTTAGTATCATGACTGGTAACTACAAATAAAATTTTTGGTTTCATATTTTCTATTTTTGATTGTTTATTTTGAGCTTTAAAAATATTTAATGTCATCAAAATCATTAAAAATGATATTAATATTTTTGTCTGAATATTTTTTTTCATTGATATAATTTAAGGTTGAATTTTATTTGCTAAATGTTCTAAATATAGACTTTGATAGTTGCTTATTCTTTCTTGAGTTGCATTTTTCTCAAGGTCGTGGAAGTGGAATCCTCCAATTTTTTCCATGCCTGTAAAAGCATTCATTCTATGGAAACCAAACATTACACCATTATCAACACTCGTTTGGTTGAAGAACTCTCCTTCTAAAGTAAATGCGGTTTCTGGAGCGTTCCAAGTGGTGGTTAACATGTATTTTTTACCTTGCATAGAACCTCCTTTTCCATAATTCAAATTTGGATTTTCAGATTTTCTTCCATCGCTGTAATAAATTCCTTTTCGGTGTCCTGCGGTAAGCACTAAATCCAGATATTCTTTGAATTTATGAGGCAGCCCAAACCACCAAATAGGAGTGTGGTAGATAATAATGTCGGCATTTACAAATTTTTCCACTTCTTCGTCTGCAGTATAAGGCTCGTTAATATCTGTTATATTCAGTTCGAAGCCATTTTCTTTATTAAAGAATATTTGATCCCAATCTACTAACGTTTTATTAAATTTTCCGCCAGAGTGTGCAAAATGTTGTCCGCCGTTTATTACAAAAATTTTTTTCATGAATTTTACATTTAATATTGCAAAATTATTTCATATAAAAAGAAAAAACCTGTGAGCTAGGTCACAAGTTTTATATAGAATTTGATTGAATATGATTAGGGAATATATAGAAATGTTAATTCAAACTTCTGTATTCTAAGGGAGATATGCCAACTTTTTGCTTAAAAAGTCTGGTAAAATGTTGTGGATATTTAAATCCTAATTCGTAAGCAATTTCGCTAATGGTTTTAGAGTGGTTGAAAATCCTTTCTTTAGCAAGGTCTATTATTTTTGATTGAATGTATTCTTGAGCAGATTTACCGGTTTCTTTTTTTACCAGATCACCAAAATAATTAGGAGATAAATTTAGTTTTTCTGCACAATAACTTACCGATGGAAAACCAATGCTTTGTGGTTTCTCAGAAGAAAAATAATCATTCAATAAAACCTCAAAATGCTCTAATATACCTTTGTTTTCATTATCTCGGGTAATGAATTGCCTATCGTAAAAACGATCGCAATAGTTCAGAAAAAGCTCGATGTTAGAGGCAATAAGTTTTTTGCTATGTTTGTCAATAGTCTGTTGTAGTTCAAACTGAATTTTAGCAAAACAATCCAAAATAATCTGTCTTTCTTTCTCGGAGAGGTGTAGTGCTTCATTCATTTGGTACGAAAAAAATTGATAATCTTGAATAATTTTTCCTAAAGAAGTACCGTGAATTAGGTCTGGATGAAAAATCAAAACATGCCCATGAGGTTGATAGTAAGAAGTTTCGTATTCTATATCCCAAGCTTGCCCAGGGCCAATAAAAACCAATGTTCCTTCTTGATAATCGTAGTAATTTCTACCATAACGGATGTCTCCACAAACTACATCTTTTAAAAAAATAGCATACACACCGAAATTCATTTTTACACTAGTTCCAGCTTTCCATTTACGAGGTGGGCATTTTGATAAATCTAAAATACTTACCAAAGGATGTAAAGTTTCTTGTTCACAAGAATCATTGTAATCGCTCACACTATTAAAATAAATGGTTTCGTTCATTATCTTTTTGTTTTTATAATGCAAAATTACATATTATGATTGGTTGATTTTTAAATAGTTAAGTAAATCAGTAATAATGGTAAGAAAAACCGTAATGTGTATTATTTTTGTTTCAATAAATCATCCTAAAAACAATAAAAGTTAGGCTATCTCGTTTTCTTATTGCTCTATTTTATTCCTCTTTTGCAAAAAATCTGCTCTAGAACAATTAGAGTAGATTTTTTTATGCTATGAAGTTCAATTAAATTTTATATCCTCCAGAAACTTCAATTCTTTGAGCATTAATCCATTTAGAATCTTCAGAACAAAGAAATGCAACCACGCTTCCAATGTCGTCTGGCAAACCAACTCTTCCTAAAGCTGTTTCAGAGGCAATGTGCTGGTTTAAATCTGAAATATCTCGAACAACTCCACCTCCAAAATCGGTTTCAATTGCTCCAGGTGCGATAGAATTTACTCTTATTTTTCTGCTTCCTAATTCTAAAGCTTGATATCTTGATAGAGAATCTATTGCTGCTTTCATAGCGCCATAAGCAGAATATCCTGCAAAAGAAAATCTTGCTAAACCAGAAGAAGTGTTTACAATGCTGCTTCCATCATTTAATAATGGTAATAATTTTTGAGTTAAGAAATATGGTCCCTTGAAATGAATATTTGTCATAGCGTCCACTGTTTCTTCGGTAGTTGTTTCAAAACTTTGGTTGATTCCTATTCCTGCATTATTAACCAAAGCATCTAGTTTTGCAGAATCAAATTGAGTATCCAAAATATCTTTTACTTCGTTAGCAAATTGATTGAAACCTGTTGTTGTAGAAATATCTAAAGGCAAAGCAAAGGCTTTTTGCCCCATGTTTTCAATTTCTTTTACCACTTCGTCTGCAAATTCTCTTTTTGTTTGATAGGTGAGAATTATGTGGAATCCTTTTTTTGCTAATTGTATAGCTGAATCTTTACCAAGTCCTCTACTTCCACCTGTTACTAATGCTATTTTACTTGTCATTTTTTTAATGTTTTAATTATGGGACAAAGTTGAGAAATAGTAGGATTGTCTTATTTGTATAAATCAAATGAAATTTTGCGAAAATCAAACAATTGATGTTTCTCTGTAATTTTGCGGAGATTGTTGACTGTGTTTTTTGAAAAAGTTAGAAAAATGGGCTACTTCTTCAAAACCTAGCGTAAAAGCAATTTCAGAAATATTCCATTGTGTTTGGGTGAGCAGTAATTTTGCTTCCTGAAAAATTCTACTTCCAATAATTTCGCCAGTGGTTTTTCCTGTAGTTTCTTTCAAAACTCTGTTTAAATGATTGACATGAACACCCAATATTCCTGCAAAATCAGCTGGTGTTTTTAGTTGTAAAAGTTGGCTTATGTTTTCTATTGGGAATTGTCTTTCAAGTAATTCTATAAATAGTGAAGTGGTTCTAGAAGATGCTGTTTTGTTATTTTCAATAGGTAAAATAGGTTTTAATTTTTGTCCAAAATGAATTAATTCCATTACATAATTTCTCAATAAATCATATTTGTACACATAGTCAGAGGTTATTTCTTCGTGCATTTTAAGAAAAATTGCCTCAAATTGATGGAACTGTTCTGTGGAAATTCTAAAAATAAAATCACTCTGAGGAGAGAAAACAGGAAGTTGGTCTAGTTTTACCCCAATTTTTGTGGCTGGTAAGAAATCTTTTGTGAAAACACAAAAATGCCCAGCTTGTTCTGTACAAAGATTGGTATAATTGTAAGGAATTTTTGGGGAAGCAAAGAGAATGGCACAATCTTCAATCTGAATCGTTTTGTTGGCATATTCTACTTTATTTTTACCTTTAATTAGACTTATTTTGTAGTAAGTTCTTCTGTTGTAAGGTATTTCGGTCTTTGATTTGCAATCTCTGTAGATTTCAGAAATATCAAAAACATTGAAATGACCAATATCTTTATGAATGTTTTCATTTAGAAATTGATGAATATCTGGGCAAGTATCTCCCAAAATATCCTGATAAAACTCTTTGATGGTGATTGAACTCATTTTATTTGCAAAAATCAAATGTACGGGTTTTAAATTGTTTGCAAAATATTTATCTGTAAAAATGGTATGGAAAGCAGTAATTAGTATAACAAATATTTTTTAGATTCTTTAGAAATTTGTATTCTGTAAAAGAGGTTCAAAAACATCTTAATTTTTACATTAAATAATACAAAAAATATGAAAACAAGAATTTTAGGACAAGGTTTAGAAGTGTCAGAATTAGGTTTAGGATGTATGGGATTAACATTTGGTTATGGTCCTGCAACTGATGAGAAAAATGCAATTGATTTAATTCAAAAAGCGTACGATTTAGGTATTACATTTTTCGATACAGCAGAAGCTTACAGCCAAGGCGGAAACGAAACTCTTTTGGGAAAAGCTGTAAAATCTTTTAGAGATAAAGTGGTAATTGCAACAAAATTTGGTTTCCTAGATGGTGATGCAACAAAAGGTGTTGATAGCCGACCAGAAAGAATAAGGATTGTGGTAGAAAATTCTTTGAAATATCTCGATACCGATTATATTGATTTACTTTATCAGCACAGAGTTGATCCGAATGTTCCTATGGAAGATGTTGCTGGTACAGTGAAAGATTTAATTACCGAAGGAAAAGTAAAACATTTCGGGATGAGTGAAGCAGGAGTTGATAGCATCAGAAAAGCACATGCAGTTTTACCAGTAACAGCGCTTCAAAGTGAATATTCAATGTTTTGGCGCGAACCAGAAAACGAAATTTTACCTTTGCTAGAAGAGTTGAATATTGGTTTTGTTCCATTCAGCCCGCTTGGAAAAGGATTTTTGACAGGAGCTATTAATGCAGATACAAAATTTGATGCAAGTGATTTCAGAAATATTGTTCCAAGATTTTCAGAAGAAAATAGAAAAGCAAATCAGGAATTGGTAGATCTGGTAAAAACAGTTGCCATCGAAAACAATGCAACACCATCACAAATTGCATTAAGTTGGTTATTGGCACAAAAACCATACATTGCACCAATACCAGGAACAACAAAAATCTCTCGTTTGGAAGAAAATACTGGCGCAGTACATGTTTACCTTAATGAAGACGAACTTCAAAGAATAGACAGAGCTCTAAGACAAATTAAAATTCTTGGCGAGCGTTATCCTGCTTCGTTGCAGGCAAGAGTTGGAAAATAGAAAAAGGCTGTCTCAAAAGAGGCAACCTTTTTTAAAAAGTTTTTATTTTTTTGAGCTTGCCTAATTTAATCTCAGTAATAAATGTGGCAATTAAGATAAGGCTTCCTCCCAATAATAAACGCCAAGTAAGATTTTCATCTAAAATAAAAAATGAAGCAATAGCCGCAAAAACAGGTTCAAAAAGATAAATAATGGCTACTTTTTCTGTGCTAATGTATTTTTGTGCAATATTAGAAACAGAATACATAAAAGCAGTGGAAAATAATGAACAGTAAAAAACACCAATCCAAAATTGATGATTTGTAGGAAACCAATTAGCAGATTTATCAAACAATGAAATGATCAACATTAAAATGGCACCCATTGCAAACATGGGGACTAGAGTTTGAATAATATTGTTTTTGCTTGCGAATTGTTCTACTTTTATCATGTAATAAGCAAAACCAAATGTACCAAGTAAAACATAAGCATCAGCTATATTAATGGTGAAACTTTTGGTAATAGAAATTATTCCTAAGCCAATTAAAGCTAAAATTGCAGAAAACCAGATTTTTGGTTCAATAGTAATTTTATAGAAAAGTATTTTCAAAATAGGGATAATTACTACGCAAATTCCGGCAACAAATGCACATTGAGATGCAGAAGTGTGTTTTACAATTCCTAAGGTCTGAAAATGAATGCCAAAAACAAGCGGAAAAGCTAATCCAATTCCTGTTTTTACTGAATTTTTGTTGATGTTTTTTAATTGTTTATAAAAAATTATTCCCATAGATATGGCTGCGAAAAAGAATCTGTAAAATAAGAATGTAGATTGAGATACATTTCCAATTGACATTTTTGTGACTGGGAAAGAAATTCCCCAAAAAGCAGTTCCAAGAATGAGAAGAAAAAGATATTGATTTTTTTTGTTCATTTTTTTAGATTTTTAATTTTAATTCAATTTACTTGTTAAATTTGCTTAACTAATGATTTTATTGCATTAAATGGATATACAACAGTTAAAATATTTTCTTGCTTTGTCTAAAGAGTTACACTTTTGGAACACTTCTGCCAAGATGAACATCACACAATCTGCATTGAGTCGCCAAATTCAGTCTTTGGAAAATGAATTAGGAGTTCAGTTATTTTATCGAGACAAACGAAATGTAAAACTAACGCCTGCTGGAAAATTTTTGCAAGAAAAATGGAGCGAAGAACTCAATCAAATGGAAGCTTTTCATCAGTTGGCAAAGCAAATTCATTTAGGAGAATTTGGTACTTTAAGAATTGCGCATCCAGATTCTATTTCGTCTTCTGTTTTGCCTCATTTTATAAAAAAAATTTCAGATGCTTTTCCTTATCTTACTTTAGAATTGGTTCAGCTTACCAACGAAACTCAAGAAGAATATCTTAAAAATTATAAAATAGATTTGGCTTTTTCTCGTGATGTAAATACTTCTTCAGCAATTAATGAAAAGAAATTGGGCTACGAAAACTTGTCTTTTGTAGTTCCAGAAAATCATCACTTCAAAACTTTATCAGATATTTCAGAAGAAAGTTTGAAAGACCAGAAATTTTTGTTAACAACTGGAGATTACAGCAGTAGTTATAATTTATTAGTTCAAGAAGTTATTAATACTTATCATATTAATCTAGATTCTTACATTCGTTGCGAATTTGGTTCTACCATTATTTCTTTAATTAAAAATGGCTTGGGAATTTCTATTTTGCCACATTCTTATCATCTTCATCAGAATATTGGTATTCGTTTTATTCCGTTGCCTTTTGTTACAGATTTGTATCTTCAGTGGAGAAAAGACGACCCAAATCCAATTCTTAAAAATATTCTAGAATTGGTTTAAAATTATTTAATTTTTTAAATTCAGTTTCATCATAATATCGGTTTGTTCGTCATCTCCGAGTTTAAAAATATGCTTGTCAAACTCCACAAAACCATTTTTTTGATAAAAACTAATGGCTCTTTTGTTGTTTTCCCAAACGCCAAGCCAAACGTAATTTACTTTTTTCTGCGTAGCGATTTCTATAGCTTTTTCGTAGAGAATTTGTCCAATCTTTTTACCGTGAAAATCTTTCAATACATATATTCTTTCAATTTCTAGAGCATTGTCTTCTTTTATTTCGGTTTGAGAGTTTCCTACATTTAGTTTTAAATATCCAATAACTTCGTTTTTTGATTTTGCGAAATAAAATTCAGAATTTTCGTCTTCTAGTTCTTTAGTCAGTTTTTCTTTAGAAAAGCCTTCTTCTAAGTATTTAGTCATATTTTCTTCAGAATTAGTCTCAGAAAATGTTTCAGAAAACGTCTTCTTTCCAATTTCCTGAAGCTGAAGAATATCTTTATTTGTTATAAGAGATATTGTAATTTCCATACTTATGTGTTTGTTTCTTTTATTTAAGTTTTCAGTGGCAAATGTAAAGCAAGTTCTAATGCTAAAAAATGCTATTTTTTTATTAATTAATTTGTTTTTGGCATTAATGATGATGGCAAAAAAGAAATTTTTGTAGGGCTTACAGGTTCTTTTTTCTGTGGTTCTGGCGGTTGTACTCAGTTTATTTTGAATGATGATGGTTCTAAATTGGCAAGTTTTACCGTTTCAGATTATCCTGTTGTCATCGATAATGCTAAAACGAAAGGCTACAAAGACCTTTTTATAAGAAGTGGTGGGAAATACAGAATTGTAAAATTTGATGGCAAAACGGATCCTTCTAATCCGTCTGTTCTTACAGCATTAAAAGACATTCCTGGTGATGATTTACCACGAGCTCTCAACTTCACTTATGAACCTTATCCTTGGTTTAAGTTTTAAAATATTTCATGAATCACAAAGGCGGCGGTAGATAAATTTTATCTATCGCTTTTTTATTTTTTGACGTCTGTAACCTATGTTACTGTGAGGTAAAAATCACTCTTATACTTTTGTTGAAAATTTTATATCAATGATAAGATTACTGATTTTTACCATTACATTAAGTCTATTTTCTAAAGTCTCTGCACAAGAAACAGTTTCGGTTTCTAAGGAAGAACTATTGCAAAAAGTTGCAGAAAAAAACCTTCAAGTAAAATTGGCAAACCAAGAAGTTGCCATAGCTAAAGCAGAATTGTTGCAAACCAGAGCTATGTATTTGCCCAATGTAAATGCTTCTTACACTGCAATTACTACCAATAATCCTTTGATGGCGTTTGGTTCTAGGCTCAATCAGGAGAGAATTACCATGCAGGATTTTGATCCTTCAAAACTCAATAATCCTAAAAATATTTCAAATTTTGCGACCAAATTAGAACTGCAACAACCTATCTATAACCAAGATATGGTTTATCAAAAAAAAGCAGGACAAGTAAAAACAGAGGCGCTTTCTATTAAAGCAGAGAGAACTTCAGATTATATAAAATTCGAAATTCTGAAAGCTTATATGCAGCTTCAATTGGCGTATAAAGCGGTAGAAACTTTAGAAAATGCTAAAAATACCACTCTTGCCAATAAAAAAGTAATCGATAATTATTTCAAAAACGGAATGATTCAGAAATCTGATGTTTTGTACATGGATGTGAGAGTTTCGGAGATTGAAAGTCAGTTGCAATTTGCAAAATCTAACGTGAGAAATGCCTCAGATTATATTTGTTTTTTGTTGGGAGAAGAAAATAACAATCGCATCCTAAAACCTACTGAAAAGTTAGAATATCAAAACGGAATGTTAGAAGAATCTCCTCAATTAAATTCTTCCAGAAAAGATATTCAGGCATACGAAAAATCTTTAGAAGCTTACGATTTAATGATTAAATCTGCTAAATCTAAATTTTTACCAAGATTAAATGCTTTTGGAAGTTTTGAAGTGTATGACAACAAACCTTATCAGTTCGATGCTAATGGTTATTTACTCGGATTACAATTATCTTGGAATGTTTTTGATGGATTGAAAGCCAAATCTGAACAAGAAAAATACAAAACCGAACGCATAAAAGCAGAAACCGAATTGCAACAATATACTCAGCAATCTCAACTCGAAATCAACAAAGCTTCCAGACAAGTGAAAGATGCTGATAACAAAGTAAATCTTACCAAACAGGCTTTAGAACAAGCGAAAGAAGCTTACAGAATCAGAAAAAATAGATACGACCAAGGTTTAGAAAAATCATCAGATTTATTGGTTTCAGAAACCATGATGTCTCAAAAAGAATTAGACTACAACCAAGCCATTTTCGAATACAATACAGCATTAGAATATTTTAAATTTTTGAAAAACTAGATAGAAGTTAAAAGTCAGAAGTATATTGTTAATCAATCATCAACCAACAACCATTAATCATCAACCAACAATTATGAAAAAACATATTTACACTACATTAATTTTAGGAGCAATTGCTTTGGCAAGTTGTTCCAAAGGAGAAAAATCAATAGAAAATCAAGACGCTCCAATTGCTGTTACGCTTAGTAATACCACTTTTAGCAATACTTCTTTTGCTACAGCAAGTGGTAAATTGGTTTCTAAAAATTCGGTAAACGTAAGCACCAGAATGATGGGCTACATCACATCGCTTCGTGCAGAGGTTGGTCAACATGTTTCTGCCGGACAAACTTTAGTGAGCATCAACAATACAGATATTCAGGCAAAAGGCGGACAAGCGTCTGCCGGTATTGCGCAAGCACAAGCCAATTTTAATATTGCCAAAAAAGATTACGAAAGATTTCAAAATTTATATAAAAACCAAAGTGCTTCGCAAAAAGAATTAGACGATATGCAAGCACGCTACGAAATGGCAAAAGCGGGTTTACAAGCTTCTCAAATGATGAAAAACGAAGTAAATGCGCAATACAAATATACCAATATTACAGCGCCAATTTCTGGAGTTATTACCGCTAAATTTGCCGAACAAGGAGATATGGCAAGTCCGGGAATGCCTATTCTAACCATAGAATCGCCGTCGGTTTTGCAGGCACAAGTCTTAGTTTCAGAGCAGGATATTACGCTTATAAAACAAGGAATGTCCGTGAAAGTTTTGTTGAAAAATACCAACCAACAAGTGAATGGAATTGTTTCTGAAGTAAGCCTTTCTGCTGCCAATACTGGTGGACAATACATGGTGAAAATTGCGATGCAGAATTCTAAAAATTTATTACCAGGAATGTACGTTAATGTGCAATTTCCTTTCAAAAGAAGCGGCAGTGTGAATGCAGATTTCCAAGAAGGAGTTTCTGTGCCTCAATCTGCAATTGTAGAAAAAGGTCAACTCAAAGGAATTTATACCGTGAGTTCTAGCAATACTGCAGTTCTTCGTTGGGTAAAAACAGGGAAATTAATGGGTAATGAGGTAGAAATTCTATCAGGTTTGGATGCTAAAGAACCCTACATTGTTTTCGCACAAGGAAAATTATACAACGGAGCTAAAGTTAGTGTAAAATAAGAGAAGAATTAAATTCGATTTTATAATTTTTATACAAATCTGTTATCCTGAGCGAAGTCGAAGGATTAAAACTTAAATTAAAAAAATTATGCAACAAGGATTCGCAGGACGTATCGCCGAGTTTTTCATCAATTCAAAATTAACCATTTTATTGATGATTGCGCTTATGATTATTGGCGTTTATAGTTCTACATTAATACCAAGAGAAGAAGAACCTCAGATTATCGTTCCAATGGCAGATGTAATGGTGGGTTATCCCGGCGCAAGTCCAGTGGAAGTAGAAAATCGTGTGGTAAAACCTTTAGAAAAAATTATTTCGAATATTAAAGGTGTGGAACACGTTCATTCTATGGCAATGAATGGTAGAGCCATGATTATCGTGCAATTTTATGTAGGACAAGATACCGAACGTTCTTATGTGAAATTATACGACGAATTGATGGAAAATAAAGACATCTTTCCGAAAGGTGTTTACGAACCCATGGTAAAAACCCGTTCTATAGACGATGTGCCAATGCTTGGACTCACTCTTTGGAGTGAAAAATATGATGATTATCAAATTCGACAGATTTCCGAAGAAGTAACTTCAGAAATTAAAAAAATTAAAGATGTTTCATTAACTAGTGTTATTGGAGGAAGAGCCAGACAACTCAAAGTGATTTTGGATAAAGATAAAATGGCTGAAAGCAACGTGGATGCTCTAGGCGTAATGCAGATGATACAAGCCAATAACGGAAGTTCGCAATCTGGAAGTTTTAGCAATAACGACCAAGAATTTCTTTTAACAACGGGGCAGTTTTTGGCTTCGCAAGAAGATGTAGAAAATTTGGTAGTAGGAACTTCTCAAAATATGCCCGTTTATCTGAAACAAATTGCCAAAGTAGAAGATGGAGCTGCTTCGCCAAGCAACTATGTGAGTTTTGGATATGCCAATAATGTAGAAAATGCTAAGAAATTTAAAGACGAATATCCTGCATCTACCATTTCTATTTCTAAAGTGAAAGGAGCGGATGCGATGAAGATTTCGGAGCAAATTTTAGAAAAAGTTGAGCAACTAAAGAAAACAATCATTCCGAATGACGTACACGTAGAAGTTACCAGAAACTATGGCGAAACAGCTTCTCATAAAGTTTCCGAATTATTGATGCACTTAGGTGTTGCTATTTTGGCGGTTACGATTTTGGTGATGTTAGCAATGGGCTGGCGAGGTGGTTTGGTGGTGTTTTTTTCTGTTCCTTTAACGTTTGCATTAACTTTATTTAGTTATTATATGCTAGGCTATACACTGAACAGAATTACGCTTTTTGCCCTTGTTTTTGTAGTAGGAATTGTTGTAGATGATAGTATTATTATCGCAGAAAACATGCACAGGCATTTCCACATGAAGAAATTGCCTTTCAAACAAGCGGCTATTTTCGCAATTAATGAAGTGGGGAATCCTACAATTTTGGCAACGTTTACAGTAATTGCAGCGATTTTACCAATGGCTTTTGTTTCTGGGATGATGGGACCTTACATGTCGCCAATGCCTATTGGAGCTTCCATTGCGATGATGCTTTCACTTTTTGTGGCACTAACCATTACACCATATTTAGGTTTTCATTTATTAAGATTAAAAGAAGAGCACGAACATAAAGAAGAACAAGGTTTAGAAACCGGTTGGATTTATAAATTCTACAAAAAAGTAGAACAACCGCTTTTAGATAACAGCAAAAGAAGATGGACAATGTTGGGGATTACGGTAGTTTTATTAATGATTTCGGTAATGGCGTTTTTTACCAAATGGGTTGCCGTAAAGATGCTTCCTTTTGATAATAAAAATGAAGTACAAGTGGTAATAGATATGCCGGAAGGAACTACATTAGAAAGAACCAATGCCGTAGCAAAAGAAGTAGCTCAATACCTGAAAACGGTTCCAGAAATGATAAATTATCAATCCTATGTTGGTTCTTCTGCGCCTATTACTTTTAATGGATTGGTAAGACATTACGATTTGAGAGGTGGCAGTAACACAGCAGATATTCAGGTGAATCTGTTACATAAAGAAGACCGCAGCGAACAAAGCCACGATGTTGCCAAAAAAATAAGACCCGAAATTCAAAAAATTGGTAAAAAGTACGGTGCTAATATCAAGATTGTTGAAGTTCCGCCTGGTCCGCCAGTTTTGTCAACCATAGTTGCGGAAATTTATGGTCCTAATTACGAAGACCAATTAAAAGTTGCCGACCAAGTACAGAAAATTCTTCAAAATACCGATGATGTGGTAGATGTAGATTGGATGGCTGAAGCGTCTCAAACGGAATTCAAATTGGTGGCAGATAAAGAGAAAAGTATGTTGAATGGCATTGCACCAGCTCAAATTGTTGGAAACGTAACTTATCTTTTGGGCGAGCATCCTGTATCTTATCTCTATGACGAAAAATCTTATCAACCCGTTGACATCGTCATGAAATTAAGTGATGCTGATAAAACCAACCTTCAGGATATTACCAGTTTAAAAGTAAAAGGTCAACAAGGTAATATGGTTCCTGTGGCAGATTTGGTAAAAGTAGAAAAAGATTCTTTGGCAAAAACCATTTACAGAAAAGACCAAAAAAGAGTAGCCTATGTTTTAGCAGATATGGCAGGAGGTTTAGAAAGTCCAGCGTATGCCATCTTAGGAATGGAAGACAAACTGAAAAATATCAAATTACCTGCAGGCTACAAACTGAACGAACTCTACATGAAACAACCAGACGACGAAAGCGATTTCACGGTAAAATGGGACGGAGAATGGCAAATTACCTTAGAGGTTTTCCGTGATTTAGGAGCTGCCTTTGCGGTGGTAATTATCATTATTTATATGTTGATAGTAGGTTGGTTTCAGAATTTTAAAACACCAATGGTCATGATGGTCGCCATTCCGCTTTCTTTGGTGGGTATTGTTTTAGGACATTGGTTGTTAGGAGCGTTTTTCACTGCTACATCTTTTATTGGGATGATTGCTTTAGCGGGAGTAATGGTTAGAAATTCGGTGTTGTTAATCGATTTTATAGAAATTAGATTGAATGAAGGCATCCCTATAAAACAAGCAATTATAGATGCCGGAGCGGTAAGAACCACCCCAATTTTGTTAACTACAGGTGCGGTAGTGATAGGAGCAATAATTATTCTATTCGACCCTATTTTCCAAGGATTGGCAATTTCTTTGGTGTTCGGAGCAATAGTTTCTACACTGTTAACTTTAATTGTAGTACCATTGATTTATTATATGTCTGAAAAGAAAAAATGGGAAAAAATTCAAGCCGAAAATGATTTAGAATTTAATGAAAATGATTCAGAAATTAAATCCAACGAACTCTAAATCTCATCAACCATCAACCATCAACCAACAACCATCATTATGAAACTACTATTAATTACCACCATCAAAGAATTTGAGAAGAATGTAAAAAATCTTTTGGTAAATTCTGGCGTTAGTGTATTTTCTTACACCGCAGTAAAAGGTTACAAAGCAGACCAAAAAGCAACTGTTGACAATTGGTTTGCCGCAGAAATTACCGAAAGCAATTCGCTTATGTTTATGGCATTTGTAGAAGAAGATAGGATAGATCACATCTATGCAAAGGTGAGCACATTCAATACCAAGCAAGAGTTTCAATCTAAAATACACATCGCAACTCTAGAAATAGAAAAATCAATTTAAAGAATATGAAGACAAGAATTATACACGCAGTAGCTGGTTTTTTGGTACTCTTGAGCCTTATTTTAGGCTTAAAAATAAGCGGAAACTGGTTCTATTTAACAGGTTTTGTAGGTTTAAATTTATTTCAATCTGCATTTACCAACTGGTGCTTACTCGAAAAAATATTAAAGAAATTCGGGATAGAAGATTAATGGTTTCTCCATTATAAATGAAAGCTGTAAGAGATAGTTCTTGCAGCTTTTTTTACCCTTTTTGCATTCTATTTACAACAATGGTAATGCAGAAAGGGTTTGTTTATTTCTTAAATCTTTCGAGTCATACTTTTAATTATATTCTCTAAATTTATTGGCAGAATCTAATGTAAATAATTATTTAAATAAAAATCAAGAAAATGAGTTGAGTCATTTGATATACTTTATTAAATTTAGTATTTACAAAGATGATTTCAGGATTGTCAGAATTAAATTTAATAGAGAAAGAATATTGGCAATTCTAGGGTAATTTAAAGTTGGTTTGCCCCGTCGGAACTCCCGACGAAGAGAACTAGAGTTGGTTTGCTCCGTCGGAACTCCCGCCGATGAGAACTGAAGTTGGTTTGCCCCGTCGGAACTCCCGACAATAAGAACTAGAGTTGGTTTAGACTTTCCCAACTTGGGACGAGGAGAAATTACTTTGGATTAAGTTTTCCCAAAAATATTTACTTAGAATGAAATTATTCGGGATTTAAATTCATCTCAATTTTTATCAATTTAACCACAATATTGGATGAGGTTGGTTTATTTTTGGTGCTGATTTTTATTTTTTCATCAAAAACACTACTTTTACCCTATTAAATTTAATGAAAAATGAAATTATCTATGTTATTTGTTTCATTAGTGGCGTCTTTGGTAATGTTCAGTTGCGCTTCTAACAATCTTTCTTACGAAGGGAAAGCCTTCAAAAATGCTTATGCAAGTATAAAAGCAGACGAATTAAAGAAAAATCTTATGGTGATTGCTTCAGACGAGATGCAAGGTAGAGATACCGGCTCCGAAGGACAAAAAGCTGCTGGAAAATACATGATTAATTTTTACAAAAATCTAGGAGTTTCTTATCCTAAAGCGTTGGGAAGTTATTATCAAATCGTTCCTAAGGAAGCACTCAAAACAAGAAGAGGAGATTTGCCAGAATCTGAGAATATCTTAGCTTTTATAGAAGGTACAGAAAAACCCGAAGAAATTATTGTGGTTTCTGCTCATTACGACCACGTAGGAACCAAGGATGGTGTAGTTTATAACGGAGCAGACGACGATGGCAGCGGAACTGTGGCTGTAATGGAAATTGCAGAAGCTTTTCAAGAAGCTAAAAAAGCAGGAAAAGGACCAAAACGTTCTATTTTGTTTCTTCATGTGACGGGAGAAGAACATGGTTTGTTGGGTTCTAAATATTATTCGGATAATCCTGTTTTTGATATGAAAAATACGGTAGTTGACCTTAATATTGACATGATTGGAAGAAGTGATAAAGAAAATGAAGGGAAAGATTATGTGTATGTTATCGGTTCTGAAATGCTTTCGTCTCAGTTAAAGGTGATAAACGAAGCGGCTAATAAAATTACACACAATTTAGAACTCAATTATAAATACGACGACCCTAATGATACTCAACGTTTGTATTATAGAAGCGACCATTATAATTTTGCAAAACATGGCGTTCCGGTTGCATTTTTCTTTGACGGAATTCATGCAGATTATCATCAGCCAACAGACGACCCAGAGAAAATAGATTATCCGTTATTGCAAAAACGTGCACAATTGGTTTTCGCTACTGCTTGGGAATTGGCGAATCGTAATGATAGAATTGTGGTAGATAAAAAGTAGTTATAGAATTGTAGAATTAGAGAAAATAAAAATTCTTAAAAAAAATAAATTAACTCTACAACTCTATCACTCAACCATTCTCTCATTCTCCCACTCAGATAGTAGCCCCACCAAGAATCGAACTTGGATCTAAAGTTTAGGAAACTTCTATTCTATCCATTGAACTATGAGGCCGAGGCACAAAATTAAAGAATTATAAAGTTAAAATCAGGCATTATGTCTGATTTTTTTATGACTTTAATCAACAATAAAAATAAAAGAAACGCTTCTTTAGAAAGCGTTTCAGTAGATAAAGACATCTCATTTTTTTTAATTACACCAAAAAGAAAAGGGAAGCCGACGATGCTTCCCTTAAATTTTTATCTCAAATTTAATTGTGATTTCTGTTGTGTTTGGTAAAGAAAATTTCATAACCTTAATTTTCTGTACTAAAATTACAATTTATTTTGAATCAGTGTATTAACTGAATGTTAATATTCACATTTTGTTCACAATTTTTTTTGTGGATTGTTGCAATTAAATTCTAAAACTTCATCGTCAGATTATAATTTCTCTTTCACAAACTTAGCTGTTCTAGAGGTTTTATCTTTTGCTAAATCTTCGGGAGTTCCTGCAAAAACTACTTCGCCACCGTGTTTCCCTGCATCTGGACCAATGTCTATAATGTAATCGGCAGATTTTATAATGTCTGGTTGGTGTTCTATCACAATTACAGAATGTCCCAAACCAATTAAAGCTTGCAGAGATTTTAATAATTTATCAATATCGTGAAAGTGCAATCCTGTACTTGGTTCGTCAAATACAAAAAGCGTTTTTTCGGTTGTAGCACCTTTCACTAAAAACGAAGCCAATTTTACACGTTGCGCTTCACCGCCAGAAAGAGTAGAAGAGCTTTGCCCGAGTTGTAAATATCCCAAACCAACGTCTTGAAGCGGTTTCAGTTTGGTAACAATTTTTTCTTCGTGGTTTTCAGAGAAAAATTCTAGCGCTTCATCTACGGTCATGTGTAATATGTCCGAAATGTTCTTTTCGTCGTATTTTACTTCTAGAATTTCGTCTTTAAAACGAGTTCCGTGGCAATGTTCGCATTCTAATTCAATGTCTGCCATAAATTGCATAGAAACGGTAATTACGCCTTCGCCTTTGCATTCGTCGCACCTTCCGCCATCTACGTTGAAGGAGAAATGTTTTGGTTTTAAACCTTGAACTTTTGCCGATTTTTGTTTCGAAAAAAGGTCTCTAATATCGTCATAAGCCTTCAAATACGTTACAGGATTAGAACGAGACGATTTTCCGATTGGGTTTTGGTCTATAAGTTCAATATTTTGAATTACTTTTTTAGAAAATTCCACCGAATCGTAATCTGCTTTTTTACCGCCCATTTCTAATTCTATCTGAACAGCATTGGTCAGAATTTCTTTCATTAAAGTAGATTTTCCACTTCCCGAAACTCCCGAAATAACAGTGAGAACTTCCAACGGAACATCTACATCAATATTTTTAAGATTATTCTGTCTTGCTCCTTTTATTTTAATGAATTCTTTTGGTTTTCTTCTGGTTTTAGGGACTTCAATTTCTAATCTTCCGGTTAAATATTTAGAAGTTAAAGTGTCTGCATTTTTCAATTCCTCGAAATTTCCTGCAAAAACCAATTCGCCTCCCAAAAATCCTGCTTCAGGGCCAATATCAATGATATAATCTGCGGCGCGCATCACGTCTTCATCGTGTTCTACCACAATCACCGTATTTCCTAAATCTCGAAGATTTTTCAGCACTTCAATTAAATTTTCGGTGTCTCTGGAGTGCAAACCAATACTTGGCTCGTCTAGAATATAAATACTTCCCACCAAAGAACTTCCGAGCGAAGTTGCCAAGTTTATTCTTTGTGATTCTCCACCAGAAAGCGTATTAGATGTTCTGTTTAAGGTTAAATATCCTAAGCCAACTTTATTTAAAAATTCTAATCTCGAAGTAATTTCATAGGTTAATCTTTTTGCGATTTCGGCATCGTGTTTATTCAGTATTAAAGATTTTACCAAAGGCAAAAGTTCGTCTAAAGGCAATTCTATTAGGTCTTGAATGTTATGTCCGTCTATTTTTACATATTCCGTTTCAGGGCGAAGACGTTTTCCTTCGCAAGTAGGGCAAGTTGTTTTTCCTCGGTATCTCGAAAGCATTACTCTATATTGAATTTTATAGAGATTTTCTTCCAACATTTTAAAGAAATTGTCAATATTTGGGAAATTTTTATTTTTTTCGCCTCTCCAAAGGTAATTTTTTTGTTCTTTGGTCAATTGATGATAAGGCTTATGAATAGGGAAATCTTTAGCTTTTTTAATGAAGTCTTTTTTCCATTCGCTCATGGTTTCGCCTCGCCAACAAGCTACAGCATCTTCGAAAACGGATAAATTTTTGTTAGGGATTACCAAATCTTCATCAATTCCGATTACTTTTCCGTAGCCTTCACACTCCGGACAAGCTCCGTAAGGATTGTTAAAACTGAAAAAATGTACATTCGGTTCGTTGAAGGTGATTCCATCGAGTTCAAATTTATTCGAAAATTCTTTTACATTTCCGCTTTCTGTTTCTTTTAGAGAACAAGTTCCCATTCCTTCGTAAAATGCCATTTGAACAGAATCTGCCAATCTTTGAAGAAAATTTTCATCATTTTCGTAAGAAAATCTATCTATTGCAAGATTAATTTCCATGTTTTCTTCAGGTACAAAACCGAAACTTTCTAAATCTTCAATAGTGGCTAAATTTCCAGAAACTTCTAATCTTGTAAAACCAGAAAGTTTGAGGGTTTTAAGTTGTTCTTTAAATTTTTTAGGAATAAATTGAAGCGGAGCTCTTAGTAAAAATGTTTTACCTTCGTTTTTTGCGATATAATCTATAACATCTGTCACCGAATCTTTTTTTACTTCGTCTCCGGAAATGGGAGAGAAGGTTCTGCCAACTCTTGCAAAAAAAAGTTTTATGTAATCGTAAATTTCTGTAGAAGTACCAACCGTAGAACGAGGATTGCTAGAAATAACTTTCTGCTGAATGGCGATAGAAGGTGCTAAACCTTTAATGTCATCTATTTTTGGTTTTTCTAATTTCCCTAAGAACTGACGGGCGTAAGAACTCAAACTTTCTACATATCTGCGTTGTCCTTCGGCATAAATAGTATCAAAAGCAAGCGAAGATTTTCCGCTTCCCGAAACGCCGGTTATTACGATTAATTTATTCTTCGGAATCAGCACATCTATGTGTTTCAGATTGTTGAGATGTGCGTTTTTAACGAAAATATATTTTTTAATATCAATATCTTGTGTTGTAGCCATAGTGTAAAAAAAGACTTACAAAAATACAGAATTTTTTTCGGAAAAGGAGGGCAGATTGTTGCTAAAATTGTGATAAAAATATTAAACAGACATTTGGATTTTTAAAAATAAATAACAATCTTTGTAGTTCAAATTGTAATTTAAATCGTTATGAAAAAATTCATTAATCATTTGATTGCACATTTGATGAAAATGAGATAATTATCTTTAATTATCGAGAAAAAAGGAAAGGTTCAACAGATTGTTGTTCCTTTTTTTTGTTTTTAAGAATGAAAGTTTTTTTTGCTTTCTGAAAAATTCGCATAAATTTGCCCGATTTTTTATTAAAAATAAAATATGAAAAAACTGATTGTAAGTATAGCCTTATTGACTACAGTTTCGGCATTTAAAGCGCAAGAAAAAGGCATTGAAGAAGTGACAATTACAGGTAAATTGATGGATTTGCCACTTAAAAAAAGCAGTGTAAATGTTACGATTATAGATAAAGCTCAAATTCAAAATTCTGCAGCACAAAGTTTAGAAGAAGTTTTGGCATATTACACCGGAATGGATATTAGAAAACGTGGTGCAAATGGTGTGCAAACAGATTTGTCGATTAGAGGAAGTAGTTTCGAACAAGTTTTGCTCTTAGTAAATGGAGTAAGAATGGCGGATTCTCAAACGGGTCACAATGCGATGAATCTTCCTTTTGACTTGGCTTCTGTAGAAAAAATAGAAATTCTGAAAGGTACTGCTGCCAGAGGTTTTGGTAATGGTGCGTATGCTGGTGTTGTAAATATAATTACGAAACCAAATAATACAGATAACATTATTGTAAGAGGCGAAGGTGGCGATTTTAATAGTTACGCTTACGGAGCTGCTTCTAATTTCGGAACTGAAAAGTTTAGAAATTTTATCCAAGTAAATAATTCTGAATCTGATGGTTATAGATATAATACAGATTATAAAATTAAAAATATTTGGTATCAAAATAACCTTGCCATTAAAGACGGAAATTTAAAATTAATGGCGGGAATTCAAGAGAAAAAATTTGGAGCAAACGGTTTCTATGCTTCGCCAGCGGCTAAAGACCAGTATGAAGAAGTGCAAGTTTCTTTGGTTTCGGCAATTTTGGAAAAGAAACTTTCGGAAAATATTAATTTCAATGCAAAAACTTACTGGAGAAGAGCTCAGGACATGTATTTGTTCCTAAGAAATAATCCGTCTTATTACAGAAATATGCACATCGGAAATAATATTGGACTAGATGTAAGTGCTAATTTTAAATCAAAATTAGGGATTACAGGAGTTGGTGCAGATGTAAGAAAAGAGTTTTTGGCGAGCAGCAGATTAGGAAGTAGAGAAAGATTTGTTTCTCAGGCGTTTTTAGAACATCATTTTTCTTTATTTAATGAAAGTTTAAATATTTCACCAGGAATTTCTTGGACTAAATTCAGTGACGGGAAAGATTATTTCTTGCCAGGAATTGATGTAAGTTACAACGAGGATAATAATAAATTTTATGCAAATTTTGCTAAAGTAAACAGAATTCCTACTTATACAGATTTGTATTACACGAGTCTTACAGAACAAGGAAATCCTGATTTGAAAGCTGAAACTGCTTGGTCTGGAGAGTTTGGTTATCAATATCAAGATGGGCAAAATTTCTTAAAATACAGTATGTTTTGGAGAAAAACTACCAATGCAATTGATTGGCAAAAAGCAACTTCTACTTCGCCTTGGACTGCGCAAAATGTAGGAACTCTGGAAACTAAAGGTTTTGAAGTGGAAGCTAATCATCAAGTTAACAATTGGTTAGGGTATTCTTTTGGATATACATATCTCGAAAATCAACATTTGGATGATAAAATTGCTTCCAGATATTCTTTAGATAATCTAAGACATCAATTTGTAGCAAAACTTAAAAATAATTACAAAGGATTAGTTAATGAATTGATTTATAGATACAATGAAAGAGTGAATCTTGGGAGTTATAATCTTTTAGATGATAAAATAAGTTATCAATTCAAGAATTTTAATGTGTATGTTTTGGTAAATAACATTACGAATTCAGAATATGTAGAAACATCTTTGGTGCCAATGCCAGGAAGGTGGTTTCATGCAGGATTTACGTATAATATCAAATTGAAATAAATAAAAGCCGAATCTTATGATTTGGCTTTTTTTTTTAAATTAATTGATTTATTTTGAAAAAAAAGATAAAAATTCTACATTTACATAACTTTTAAAAAATTATAACCAATGAAAAGAATTTTAATTTTATTTTTTGTTTTAAATATTATTTTGGGGTTTTCTCAAGATTTTAAAAAAATAATTGCACAGAATACTTGTAAATGTGTGAACGATATTAATAAAGAAAAATTAACTAAAAAACAAATAGAATTTCAATTTGGAGTTTGCCTGTTTAAGGTGGCTAAGCCTTATAAAACAGAAATTAATAAAGAATATGGAATTGATATTACGGATTTTTCTAAGAAGGATGATATGTACAAATTGGGTACAGAAATTGGCTTATTAATGGCTCAAGAATGTCCTGATGTTTTCTCTACATTTGTTCCAGATGAACAAGAAGAAAAGAGTGTTGAAGTAGATTCTAGTGAAGAGCTTATGAATGGAGAAATAACCAAGATTGAAAAAGAAAATTTTTTAGTCTTTTATATGAAAGGAGATAATAATATTCTTACCAAAATATATTGGATTTCTAATGTTAACTCTAATATAGAATTGGAGAAAAAATATAACGAATTGATTGGTAGGAAAGTAAATGTTAGTTATTACTCTGCAGATATCTTTGATTATAGAATTAATGAATATAGAAAAATCAATATTTTATCAATGTTGAAAACTGAATAAAAATTAATGATTTTCAAATTTGTCTATTATATCCAAAATCGTATATTTGTGTACTAAATATAATTTTAATTTATGAAATTTATTGTTGCAAGTGGTGAATTACAAAAGGCTCTACAAATTGTAAGTGGAGTAATTTCTAGTTCGCAATCAAGACCTATATTAGAAAATTTTCTTTTTGAATTAGATAGCGAAATATTAAAAATTACTGCTTCAGACGGAGAAACTACTCTTTTAACTTCTCTGGCTGTAAAATCTGATGATAGTGGTAAAATTGCTGTTCCGGCAAAGATGTTTCAAGATGTTATTAAATCTTTCGGAGATCAGCCGCTTACATTTTCTGTAAAAGAATCTGAAAGTGGAGAAGGTGGTTTGTTAGAAATTCTAGACGAAAAAGATAATTATTTTGTAGCGCTTGATAATGCTGAAGATTATCCAGAATTACCAGAATTTGATGCTGCTCAAAAAGTTACCATCTCTTCAGGAGTTTTGGCAGATGCATTAAGCAATACGCTTTTCGCAACAAGTAACGATTCGCTAAGACCTGTTATGACGGGTGTTCTTTTTCAATTTTCGGATAAAGAAACCAATTTTGTATCTACAGATTCTCACAGATTGGTGGTTTACAAAAGAACAGACGTTACTAGCGATGAGCCTGTAGAATTTATTATGCCGAAAAAACCATTGTCTATTTTCAAAAATATTTTGTCTAGCTCTAATGACGATGTTTTGATTGAATTCAACGAAAATATGGCGAAATTTACTTTCGGTGAAAACGTTTGGATTTGTAGATTAATTGATGGTAAATATCCTAACTATTCTGCGGTTATTCCTAAAGAAAATCCTAATGTGTTAACTATCAATAGGAATTTATTGCTAAGTTCTATTAGAAGAGCATCTATTTTCTCTAATAAATCTACCAATCAAGTAAGATTTAAACTTTCGGGTAATGTTTTGCATCTTCACGCAGAAGATACAGAATTTGCAAACAAAGCAGATATGCAAATACCTTGTAACTATAATGGTGAAGATATTAATATTGGTTTCAGTTCTAAATTTTTAACCGAAATGCTTTCTGTTTTAGGAGCTGATGATATTACATTGAAAATGTCTCAACCAAACAGACCAGGCATTGTAGAACCAGTAGATGGGTTAGACGAAAATGAGCTTATTCTAATGCTTTCTATGCCTGTAATAGGAATGTAATTTAAGTGCTTCGATTGGTCATTGTGAGGAACGAGCAATCTTAATAAAATATATCAATAGAGTCGGGCTTTAGCCCGACTTTTTTGTTAAATTGAAATTTGGCTTTAGCCAAAATCTAAATTACGGTTTTTAAATCTCCTTATCTCTCAAAAAATCACGATATTTAAAATAAAAACGTATGTATACTATTCAAAAGATTAAAGAAGAATTTCATCTGACAAAAGCCATTTCTTTCATTGAAAATAAAGGAAGCTATACTGATACTTTAACTAAAGAGTTTGTAGATTTTGGAGGTTCTTGTGATGTTTATATACAAGAGTTTGATGATGAAATGCTTCAAAATCAAGTAGATGTTTTTAATAATTTTCTTTTAAATTTTAGAAATTATTTGTCTCGAATAAATAGTTACATTTTTTCAAATTTAAATGCATTTGAAAAAGATACAGATAATGAATTAAGTTTTGATGTGATTTTTGTGCCTCAAACTAATTTAAAATATGAATTGATTCTAGTTTGTGGAAAGAAAGTAAAGTTTTTATTTCTTAATAGAAGAATAACTTTGCGTATTGAGATAAAAAATGGCTTAATCAAAAGTATTAAAAGAACAAATAATTCTACAGAAGATAATGATTAAATTTCCTTATCTCTCAAAAAATCACGATATTTGCAAACTATTAAATAATAAGATTTTTAGAAAATTTTTAAATTTTCGAATCATCAAATTTTCAAATTAATTTTAAAATGAAAATCTCAAATAATTGGTTAAAAGACTATATCCAAACAGATTTAAGCTCAGAAAAAATTGGAGCTTTCCTTACAGATATTGGTCTGGAAGTAGAAGGAATAGAAAAATATGAGTCTGTAAAAGGTAGCTTAGAAGGTATTGTTGTAGGTAAAGTTCTTACTTGCGAACAACATCCTAATGCAGACAAATTGAAAAAAACTACTGTTGATGTTGGTGATGGTAATATTCTAAATATTGTTTGTGGTGCGCCAAACGTAGCGGCTAATCAAACAGTTCCTGTAGCTGTAGTAGGTACAAAAATCTATGATAAAAATGGTAACTTTTTCGAAATTGCAAAAGCTAAAATTAGAGGAGAAGTTTCCGAAGGAATGATTTGTGCCGAAGACGAATTAGGACTTTCTGATGACCACGGTGGTATTATGGTTTTGGATGAAGAAATCTACAAAGTAGGAGAGCCTTTTGCTAAATATTTTAGCTTAACCAATGATGAGGTTTACGAAATTGGTTTAACGCCAAATCGTACAGACGCAATGTCTCACTATGGTGTTGCAAGAGATTTACATGTTTTTTTATCTAATAATGCACTGAAATCTGAATTTGAAAAAGCAGCTCTGGGAATTGTAAATACAGAAGGCGAACATGGTTTTGAATTGGAAGTAGAAGATTCAGAATTGTGTCCTAGATATATTGGCGCTATTATAGAAAACGTAACGGTAGCTCCATCACCAATTTGGCTTCAAGATAGATTGAAGGCAATTGGTCTTTCTCCTATTAATAACGTGGTAGATATTACCAATTACATTTTACACGGTCTTGGTCAGCCACTTCACGCTTTTGACGCAGATAAAATTTCTGGGAAAAAAGTAAAAGTTGGGGTTAATGATGCGGGTACAAAATTCACAACTCTTGATGCGGTAGAAAGAACTTTAAATGGTTCTGAAATCATGATAAAAGATGGTGATAACAAGCCAATGTGTATTGCAGGTGTTTTCGGAGGTAGCGAAAGTGGAGTTTCTAATGAAACCAAAACTATTTTCTTAGAAAGTGCTTATTTTAATCCTGTTGCAATTAGAAAAGCAGCCAAAGCGCATGGTTTAAACACAGATGCTTCTTTCCGTTTCGAACGTGGTGTAGATCCTAATAATACCAGAACTTCTATTACTCATGCTATTAAATTGATTGAAGAAGTTACAGGTGGTAAAAAAGTAGGGAATTTATTAGAACATTATCCTCAAAAGTTTGAAGATGCAAAAGTAATTTTCAGATATTCAAAATTAGACCAGATTTTAGGCGTTAAAATTCATAGAGAAAAAGTAAAAGAAATTTTAAAATCTTTAGATATTGTTTCCCTTAACGATATTCCAGATGGCTTAGAATTGGCGGTTCCTCCGTACAGAGCAGATGTAACCAGAGAAATAGATGTAATAGAAGAAGTACTTAGAATCTATGGTTATAACAAAGTAGATGCACCTCAAAAAATATCTTTTACACCAGTTAAATTGAGTTTAGAAGACCAAGATGCACTAGAAAATTCTTGGGCTAGAACTTTACAAAGCAATGGTTTTAATGAGGTAATGAACAATTCTCTTACTTCTGTAAAAGACGAAACCCACGCAGTAAAACTACTCAATCCGCTTAGTACAGAGCTTTCTTTTATGAGAAAATCTCTTTTAGAAGGTTTGCTAGAAAATGCAATTTACAATATCAATAGAAAAAATCAAGATATTAAGTTCTTCGAATTGGGTAAAATTTACCACAAAAAATCAAAATACGAAGAAAGAAAACAATTGGCGATTTTAACAAGCGGAAGAAATTATTCTGAGAATTGGTTGATGCCAAAATCTTCTACAGATTTTTATACTTTAAAAAGTTTTGTAAATATTTTATTGGGTAAACTTAATCTTGAAACCGAAGAAGTTTCTCTAGAAGACGAAAGATTTTCAGATGCTTTAGAAATTGTTTCGGCAGGAAAAACAATTGCGAGATTAGGAAAAGTTTCTCCAAAACTATTGAAAGATTTCGATATAGAGCAAGAATGTTTCTATGCAGAAATAGAATTAGAAACGGCTCAACAATTAAGAAGTAAAGACAACTTTAAATTTGTAGATATACCAAAATTCAATAAGATTAGAAGAGATTTAGCGTTATTAGTAGATAAAAACGTTACGTATGCAGCGCTTTACCAATTGGCGAAGAAAAATCCTTCTAAATATCTAAAAAACATTAATTTATTTGATGTGTATGAAGGCAAAAATCTACCTGAAGGTAAAAAATCTTATGCACTAAGTTTTGAACTTTTAAACGAAGAGAAAACTTTAGAAGAAAAAGAAATTACTTCTGTGATGGATTCTTTAATTAAGAATTTCAAAAAAGAGTTCAATGCAGAGCTTCGTTAGTGATAATCATTAATCAAAATATTAATTATGAAAAATATAATCTTAGCACTTTTTGCAGTAATTACATTGGTTTCGTGTGGTTCTAAAGCAGGATTTTCTTCTAAACAAGAAGTGGTAACCAATACAAAGTGGATTTTGGCAGATAATGTTTCTGGCAGCAAAGTTCCTACTTTAAATATAGAAACAAAAAGAATTTCTGGTAACGGAAGTTGTAATAATTACTTTGCAGAAGCAATGGTAAATGCAAGCAATGGTACTTTTGTAATTGGAAATGTGGGGGCTACAAGAATGGCTTGTAATGACCTTAAAACTGAGCAGAATTTTTTCAATCTTTTAGAACAAGCAAATAAATATGCCGTAAAAGA
Organism: Cloacibacterium sp.; assembly: GCF_047601505.1. Classification (GTDB taxonomy): domain Bacteria; phylum Bacteroidota; class Bacteroidia; order Flavobacteriales; family Weeksellaceae; genus Cloacibacterium. Next base: position 2,780,356 of record NZ_JASGJD010000001.1, on the reverse strand, counting down.
TGGCTTTCTAGAATTGTATAAAGATAATCTCTTGTTACTGAGATTCAAAAAATAGAAAACAAAAAAAACCTCGATTTAATCGAGGTTTTTTCTTTTATTCTTCGTCTTCTTCGTCATCATATTTTGCTAACTCTTCATCGCACCATTTGAAGGCTTCTTCTACCACTTTAGTAGCTTCATTAGCAAGGGTTTCTTCGTCGTCACCTTCTAAATCGTCTAGCCATTCTACTTCTTCTTCTTCTACGTTTAAAATAAACCTTGGATATTCGGTGTGAACTACAAACAGATCCTCAGGAAATTCTGAATTGTCTGCCATTAAAAATTTTGGGAGTTTCATATTTTTAAGTTTTAAATAATTTCTCGCTACAAATTTAGTAAAATAAAATTACCGATAATTATTTTTATTGATTTTCATCTTTTTTTCTGATATGATATATATTATGAAAATTGTTTTTTTTTTCTTTAAAAGTAAAAAAATGTGATTGCTTTTTTAAAATTCTTGATTGTCAATAATATACTCTGGCCTTTTTTTTATTTCATCAAATAGGTTACCTAAGTATAAGCCAACGATGCCAATTGTTATAAGCTGAACACCACCAAAAAAAATGATTAGTACAAAAATGGAAGTCCATCCAGAATCAGCATGTGTATATCCTAGTAATTTTCCCAAAATAGACCATATTCCCAAAGCTATTGCAAGTATAACGGAAAAAAATCCTAAAGATAAAGACATTTTTAAAGGTTTTGAAGAAAAATATAAAATTGAGGTTGTAGCCAATTTTACCATTTTATTAAATGGATATTTTGTTGTTCCAGAACTTCTAGCTTCACGTTCATAATAAAAAGGAACTTGTTTAAATCCTACCCAAAAAACTAAACCACGTACATATTTTTCTCTTTCTTTGAGTAGATTGAATTCTGAAATTACATTTTTATCTATAAGACGAAAATCTCCTGTGTCAACAGGTATGGGAATTTCAGAAAAACGATTAAGTATGCGATAAAATAATTTAGCAGATGCTTTTTTTATATAATTCTCTCCTTTTCTAAGTTTTCTTACAGCATAAACTACATTAGCATTGTTATTTTTCAATGTTTCTATCATTTCAGGGATTAACTCTGGAGGGTCTTGTAAATCAGCATCTAATATAACAGCTAAATCACTTTTACAATTATTAATACCAGCAGTAACTGCTGCTTGATGACCGAAGTTACGAGAGAAGTTAATTACCTTAACGGCTGAGTCTTTTTTTATTTCTGTAAGTATTTTTTTTGTATTATCTGTGCTTCCATCATTTATAAAGAGCATGCATGTATCTAGTTTTAGCTCGCTTACAACTTTTTTTATCCTATTATAAGTCTCTTTTAATATTTCTTGTTCGTTATAACAAGGTATAATTATAGTAATTGATTTATGCGTCATCATTAATTAATTTTGTATAATAGTCTTTTAATTAATTTTTTTATATATAATAATATGGACTGGCCATTGTTGAAATTGTTTTACTTTTTTCCATATATTTTTATTATTCAATTCTTCTATTAATTCGTCAGATTCATTAGAAATGTTTGAATAAATGTAATATTTTCCATTTGTATTTCCTTCTATTGATTTAGGCGAATTTATCATTTCAATATACTTTCTTTTTCCATATAAGCAAAAACCTGCATTAATCTCATTGTAATTAATTTTTTGTGAATCAATATAATTAAAACATTCTTTTCTAAGGTTATAAAATGGTAAATGCGCTAGTGTACCGTCCCAAGCAACTGATATTTTTTCAGGATAAATCCAAAAAATCCCTGTAAGTTCTAGTAATAATGTAATTATAAATATTATTTTTAGTTTTTTTAAAGGTAAATATTTATATAAAATAAATGCAATCAGTATTGTTAATAAGCTATATTGAGGCAAAAAATATCTGCTTGAAAAAGGCATTTGAGATATAAATATAAAAATGAAATATATTGAATATAATTCTAAAAATAATAATATTATAAAGCCAATTTTATTGAAAAAATAAATCCTTTCTTTCCAAATTTTTGGTAAAAATACCAAGAAAAGAGTCCAAATAAAAAATCTGCCATTTTCTATAGCTCTAAGTACAAAAGAAAAAAAATGCTTTATTATGAAACGAAAATCTTTTGGTTGTTGGTAATGTTCAGTGTAAATTGAGTCATTAAAAAACCAACCTCTATTCATAAAGTAAATAATAAAATATAAAGAAAGCAAAATGAAAGTTGGTAAATAAGCTAAACTCCATCTTATAATATATTGATTATTATTTAATTGTTTTATCTTAACATAAAGAAAATGAACTATAAATAGTGATATACCAGCAAAAATACCTCGCATGCTAATAGCGCACAAGAAAAAAAATGCACAAGAAAAAAGTAGTTTTTTCTTATCAAATATGGCTCTTAGGCAAATAAAAAATGCAGTATAAAGTATAAAATCTGGTGATGCTACTGCAAATTGAGCCATTACTGTAGGTTCTAGCATTATTATTGCAACTATCCAAGGGATATACTCTTCTTTAAAAAAATTCTTTAAAAATAATTTTAAATTATAGATTAGTAAAAAAAAACAAATAATTGCCAAAGAATGGTAGATCCAAAGATGGTAACCAATTATTTTCCATAAAAAAGCTACTATAAGGCCTAAAATAGGTGGGTGATATCCAGTTCCAGCCAAGTCGGAACCTGAGGATACTTTAGGCGTTAGGAAATATTGAAAATCATTTAAATAATACCAATGTGCAGATTTTGAAATTTGCATAATATTATCACCAAAGTAAACAAAATTTAAACTTATTAAGCCTAAAATGAGATAAATAGCAATTAAAATTCCATATATTAATATAGAAATATTTTTAGAGTTTTTCAAGAGTAGTTGGTTTTATGTTTTTGTAAAAGTCTGAAATTAAAAAAATAATCATTAATAGAAATAGTATAAAGGCAGGTTCTTGAGGTAAAATTTCATTAAGTCTAGAACATCTGATATAAGAATATGTGGAAACTGTAATTAAGGTAATTGGTATATACCATTTTTGAGGGAAATATAATAAAAAGACAATTCCTAAGACATCTGCAAGATACAAATATCTTTCGTGCATACCAGGTAGTAAAAATGGGGTAATAACTACTGAGATATATGCAAATTTTATCCAATTTTCATTATTGAATTTCCATTTATTACTTTTAAGTAAAAGTGTTGTAAATAAAACAAATAGAAAAGTGGTTATAATTCCTATATATTTTACAGGTTCATAATAATTATTATTAATAAAGATATAATAGTTAGGGAAATTCATAGTTAGTGATTCATAATAAGTACTTTGTTTAACAAAAATAGTAATTAAATCTAAAAATGGTCTTCCGGCTATCCAAGTTGGTATAATTGTAATAATGTACATTAATGGAATCATTATAAAGTAATACCATTTTATTTTGTTCTTAAGAAATAATAAAAAAAAGAAAGGGCTAATAAATATTGCTTGCATTTTGAATGAAAAAGCAATACTAAAGAAAATAATAGCGGCAAAATATTTTTTTTTAATAGCATAATAAACCGATGCAATTGTAAAAGCAGAATATATAGAATCAGATTGAGACCAATAGCTACTATTTATGATAAATGTAGGCATAATGGAAAAAATAGCAATAACAAGCCAAATAATTTTCTTATTGTTATATTTTAAATTTACTAATAAAGCTACATAGTAAGCTGCAAATAACTCAAATATAACAGATAAAGCTTTTATAGCAAATAAAGAATTTAAGTTTAATTTAACTATTAGTGTGCAAAAGTAAATGTAAGCAGGGCTATAATTATAAAAATTATATTTTAAAGATTGAAAACTTCCATGTGATTTAATGAATACAAACCAAGGCTCAAAATAATATATATAATCTCCAACTTTATAAGGAAATAAAAATAATCTTATTAAGATTCCTATTATTATGATTGCAATACAATGCCATATTTTAATTTTATTAATTATAGTATTAATCATTATTTTTTGAATTTTCCAAATTAAAATTTAATAAACCTTTCCGCCACTTTTTCTGCTTTTTTAGACTCCGAATAATCATAAAAACCTTCACCAGATTTTACGCCAAGTTTTCCAGCGGTAACCATATTTACTAACAGAGGATTGGGAGCGTATTTAGGATTCTTAAAGCCATCATACATCACATTCAGAATGGCTAAACAAACGTCTAAACCTATGAAATCTGCCAACTGAAGTGGTCCCATTGGATGTGCCATTCCCAGTTTCATTACCGTGTCTATTTCTTCTACACCAGCAACTCCGTTGTAAAGTGTTTCTATCGCTTCATTTATCATTGGCATTAGAATTCTATTGGCTACAAAACCAGGATAATCATTCACTTCTACTGGGGTTTTTCCTAGAGTTTTAGACATTTCAAAAATTGCATCAAAAGTCTCTTTGGAAGTAGAATAACCTTTGATGATTTCTACCAATCTCATCATCGGGACTGGATTCATAAAGTGCATTCCGATAACTTTTTCGGGTCTTTGGGTTACCGAAGCAATTTTTGTAATAGAAATAGACGAAGTATTGGTAGCCAAAATGCAATTTTCTGGTGCCAATTCATCCATTTGTTTGAAGATTTTGAGTTTTAAATCTAAATTTTCAGTAGCAGCTTCTACAATAAGTTGCGCTTCTGAACAAGCATCAGAAAGTTGAGTATAAGTAGTAATATTTCCGATGGTTTCTGCCTTTTGTTCTTCGGTAAGGTTTCCTTTGGAAATAATTCGGTCTAGATTTTTAGAAATAGTGGAAATGCCTTTTTGTAAAGCTTCTTCCGAAACATCTACCAAATTGACTTTAAAGCCAGTTTGTGCAAAAGTATGAGCAATTCCGTTGCCCATAGTTCCAGCTCCTATTACGACGATGTTTTTCATTATATATATTTTTTTTTCAAGTTAGAAAATTTCAAGTTTTGCACTTTTTAGTTGTGCTTTCGAAGGAAAATCAATTATTTAATATTTAAGAAATCCACAGTAGTTCTTCTTTAATTATTTTCCAAATACCATTAATTTTTTTTAATTCATATTTTATTCCTTTACCACATTTTCCACCACATGAGATGTTTATTTCACAATATGCTATTGTCATTTTTTCATTGAAAATAATATCAGAAATAGTATAAAGACCAGTTAAATTGTCATATTTTTTACCAAAAATTTCGTCTTTGTAAGGAATAGAATTAATTCTTTTTATTTTTAAATTTTTAATTTTACTAAAATCTATTTCGTCTAACTTTTCATTTAAAAAATTTTCTGAATCGTCTAATGCTTTTTTACTTTTGTAATATTTTAAAGTATCTAATTTGTAAAAGTTTGGATATAGATAATAAGTTAGTTTTAAATTATTAACTAAACTATCATTAAATTTTTTATGTTCTATTGAGCCAAATACAATTTTTTTTGGAGGAAAAATTTTTATACCAAAAGCAGTAATATTTCTCTTTAAAATTAGATTTGCAATTTCATATTCATCTTTTTCAGTGTTTTTTTTACATTGAATGAATGATAAAAAAAGTGAAATAATTGTTAAATATTTTATTAAATGTTTCATTTCTTGATTTAGATTCCTACTGAATGACAAAGATGCTTTAAATTTACTTCATATAGAAAAAGAACCCAGATTTTGGGTTGCTCAATTCATTATAAACCACTTTAGAAATATCCGAAATCATTTTACAATTTACCACACTAGATTCCATAGAATCGCTTACAAAAACCGAAATGGCGTAATGTTTTCCGTTGGGCAATGTAATAATGGCAATGTCATTTTCGGCACCTGTTAGTCCGTCTTTATTTTTGCCAGATGTACCTGTTTTGTGTGCAATTTTTGCAGTTTTTGGCAATTGTTCTACCAATTTATTTGTTCCTGTAGAAGTAGAGTAGAGCACATCCATTAGAAATTTGGTAGATTCTTTTGATAAGTATTTACCAAGATAAAAATTTTTCAAAATTTTACTTGAAGATTTCATGGTAAGGTAATTTTCATATTGGTTTTTCCAAGCACTTTGCATGGTTTCTTCGTTGTAAACAATTTTGAAATTTCTTGCACCTTTAGAATCCATAAATTTTTGTACTACTTGCGTGCCGCCAATTAATCTTAGCAAAATATCACAGCCTACATTATCGCTCTGTGCAACAGTATATTGAATTAATTCAGAAATAGGCATTTCAAAATTTCCTTCGGGATTTTTTTCTCTAATTGGACTCCAAGTTTCGGGTAAAAGTTCAGATTTTTTGATGAATACTTTTTGGTCTAAACTCAATTTTCCTTTATCTACCAAATCCAAAACTGCCATTGCAATATGGAATTTGAATACACTTTGCATGGGCAATTTTTTGTCGGCATTGGCATTGTTGTAACTAAAAGGGAAATCAATTCCTAGAACAGAAACGCCAACGGTTGCATTTTTACCATTTGTAATTTTACTAATTTCTTGATTAAGGTTGCCTTTTTGACTAAAAATAAGTGCAGGAATGAGAAGTAATATAATTTTTAAGTATTTCATAATCAGTTATTTAAAATAGAACCCCATAAGTGAAAACCTATGAGGTTTGGATAAATCCAAATATATGAAAAACAACTTTATTTTATCTCAAAATATTCTAAATTAAACTGCTATTTTTAATAAAAAATTTTGATTATTAAAAATTGTTTATTGTTTTCAATGCATTTGAAACCATTGAAGAAATAGCGATTTTTTTCATTTTGATTTTTTTGTAAATATATAAATAATTTCATTGTCTCAAAATGAGATTATAAATAAATTTTAAAAAATTTCTTCAAATCGCTGGAGATGCTTGCCAATAAAGGTTTTAGGTTACTTAGAAATCAGTTTCATAATTTCTAATGCTACTTTCAAAGCTTCTGTTCCATCTTCTAGAGAAACTTCTACGTGTTTGTTTTCGGTAATAGAATCAGCAAAAGAATTCAATTCGTCTAAAATAGCATTATTCGCCTGAATGTTTGGATATTCAAACAAAATTTGAGATTTTTCTCCGTCTGCATTTTCAATAATCATGTCGAAATCGGTAGGATGTTCTGGCGCATCTTTCATTCTGATTACTTCTGCTTTTTTCTCTAAAAAATCTACCGAAATGTAAGCGTCTTGTTGGAAAAATCTAGATTTTCTCATCGCTTTCATAGAAATTCTAGAAGTTGTTAAATTCGCTACACATCCGTTTTCAAATTCTATTCTGGCATTGCAAATGTCTGGCGTTTTAGAAACTACACAAACTCCACTTGCGTGAATTTCTTTCACTTTAGATTTTACAATAGAAAGTAAAATATCCAAATCGTGAATCATCAAATCCAAAACCACCGAAACATCTGTTCCTCTTGGGTTAAATTCTGCCAAACGGTGAATTTCTATAAACATAGGATTTTTGATGAAATCTTTAGATGCAATAAACGCAGGATTGTATCTTTCTACATGTCCTACTTGTGCTTTTATGCCATTTTCTCGGCATTTATAAAGTATTTCTTCAGCTTCTTGAAGGGTTTTAGTTACGGGTTTTTCGATGAAAAAATGAAGCCCTTTTTCTATGGCCTTCATTGCGTAATCGTAATGATAAATGGTAGGTGTTACAATATCTAACATTTCTATTTCATTTAATAAATCGTCGAAATTTTCAAAATATTTGTAACCAAATTCAGCTTCTAGCTTTTTACCGTTTTCTACATCTTTATCATGAAAGCCTATTAATTCGTATTTATCTGATTGATTTAGAAGTCTTAAGTGTATTTTTCCAAGGTGACCAGCACCTACCAAACCTGCTTTTAACATAGAATTTTTTGTTTCTGTAAAGATAAGAAATTGTTGTTGGTTGTAGATTGATGATTTATTGAATTTTATCAGATTTTTTTTAATCTAAAAACCAACAACCAATAACTATGAACCAAAAAATTACTATTTTTGTGAAATGCAGGATTCATTTGTACATAAGGGGAAACGTAAAATATTAGTAGATTATCTTAGAACGAAAACCGGAATTTCAGACGAAAAAGTGTTAAAAGCCATAAACGAAGTTCCGCGTCATCTATTTATAGAAAGTATTTTTGAAGATTTTGCTTATGAAGACCGCGCTTTTCCTATTGCAGCAAATCAAACCATTTCTCATCCTTCAACCGTTGCAGAGCAAACAGAACTTCTGGAAGTAAACGAGAAAGAAAAAATTCTCGAAATTGGCACAGGAAGCGGTTATCAGGCTGCCGTTTTAGTGGCAATGAATGCTTGGGTTTATACCGTAGAAAGACAAAAAGATTTGTTCGATTTTTCCCAAAAAAAATTAAGAGAACTGCATCTTCGTCCGAAATTTCAAAGTTTTGGAGATGGTTTTGCGGGCTTGCCTACTTTTGCTCCTTTTGACAAAATTATTGTAACCTGTGGCGCAGAATCTCTGCCAACAGAATTATTAAAACAACTGAAAATTGGTGGTAAAATGGTAATTCCAATGGGGAAAACAGACGAACAAATTCTCTACCGTTTTACCAAAATCTCCGAAACCGAATTTGAAAAAGAAGAATTTGGAATCTATAAATTTGTGCCAATGCTCGGCAGAACCAATAAATAGTTTGCTTCAATTTTAAAGATTTTTATATAATTTTAATATTTGTGAATGTAACTGCAAGTTTTGTTATAAATTTGAGACACAAAATATTACAATTATGATACCTGAAGATAATTTAAAAGAACAAAACCAAAAACTAGAACAGATGAATTATAATTCGTCTGAAGATATTTATAATCAGGATGATAAATTAAGTCTTGATATAGATGGAAACATTGAAAATTCTAATATTGATGACGATATGGAAATGAATTTGGATGTTCCAGGTTCAGAATTAGACAACTCCGAAGAAAAAATAGGCTCCGAAGACGAAGAAAATAATTATTGGAGTTTGGGTGGCGAAAACCACGAAGATTTAGAACAAAGCGAAGATATTTAATACAAAAAAAGGCTTTCTCAAAACGGAGAAAGCCTTTTTTATTTACTCGAAAATTTTTACAGGTTTTTTCTCTTCGTCTATGGCAACCATGGTAAAATCGCCAGAAACGGCTTTTTCTCTTATTTCAGCATACATTTCTTCTACAAAAACCTCAATATTAATTTTTAAACTAGAATTTCCTACATATTTTACTTTTCCGATAAGTTCTACCAAAGTATCTGCTGGAATTGGTTTTTTGAAATCTATTCTGTCGCAACTTACCGTTACAAAAGATTTTCTGGCAAATCTCGTTGCCGTCATAAAAGCTACTTCGTCCATCATTTCCATCACAGTACCACCAAACATTGTTTTGTGGTGATTGGTAATATTCGGGAAAACTACTTTAAAAACATGGGTTTCTGAGGCTTTAATTTTTTCTTCGTAATTCATTCTACTAATTTTGAGTTTGCAAATATACGCCATATCAAGGATTTTTTGAATTTGTAAAATTATCACCGCCCAAGTTCTAATTCATTGGAGAAAATGAGGTTAAATTACCCTAAAAAATCCCTTCGAATTTTCGCCTTCTTTCCAGAGGAAGGAATTTTATTACATTTCATAACAATCTATTTTACAATTTTGAATATCTTTAAAACTTTAAATTATTTCAAATCTCGAATTTCAAACTTCAAATTAAGAAATGACCTTCCAACAACAAATCCAACAAGGAATTCCTACAGAACTTCCGCAAACAAAATCATACGACACAAAAATTAATCATGCGCCAAAACGCAAAGAAATCCTCAACGAAGAAGAGAAAAAGTTAGCGCTAAAGAATGCTTTGCGTTATTTTGAACAAAAATTTCATGCAGAATTATTGCAGGAATTTAAAGAAGAATTAGAGCAATATGGCAGAATTTATATGTACAGATTTCGTCCAGATTACGAAATCTTTGCAAGACCGATTTCAGAATATCCAGGAAATTCGCTTCAAGCAAAAGCGATTCAATTAATGATTCAAAATAATTTGAGTAATGCTGTGGCGCAACATCCTCACGAATTGATTACCTATGGTGGAAATGGTGCTGTTTTTCAAAATTGGGCGCAATATTTATTGACGATGAAATATTTGTCTGAAATGACAAACGAACAAACGTTGGTAATGTATTCTGGGCATCCAATGGGATTGTTTCCAAGTCATAAATATGCTCCAAGAGTAGTGGTGACGAACGGAATGGTGATTCCGAATTACTCAAAACCAGATGATTGGGAAAAATTTAATGCTTTGGGAGTTTCGCAGTACGGACAAATGACGGCGGGAAGTTATATGTACATCGGGCCACAAGGAATTGTGCACGGAACTACAATTACGGTTCTGAATGCTTTCAGAAAAATAAATAAAGAACCAAAAGGAGGTTTATTTGTAACTTCTGGACTTGGTGGAATGTCTGGAGCTCAACCAAAAGCTGGAAATATTGCAGGTTGTGTTACAATAATTGCAGAGGTAAATCCTAAAATTACCAAAATTCGTCACGAACAAAAATGGGTAGATGAAATTCACGAAGATTTAGATGAATTGGTTATAAGAGTAAGAAAAGCACAAGAAAATAACGAAACTGTTTCTTTGGCTTATCTCGGAAATGTGGTAGAAGTTTGGGAAAAATTTGATGAAGAAAATTTAAAAATTGATATAGGAAGCGACCAAACTTCACTTCACAATCCTTGGGCTGGCGGCTATTATCCTGTCGGAATTTCTTTTGAAGAATCTAATAAAATGATGGCAGAAAACCCTGAATTATTTAAAGAAAAAGTACAGGAAAGTTTAAGAAGACACGCTGCTGCAATTAACAAACATACCCAAAAAGGAACATATTTCTTCGATTATGGAAATGCTTTTCTCCTCGAATGTTCCAGAGCTGGAGCCAATGTTCATCTTGATAAAAACGGAAATTTTTGTGCAGTAAGTTTGTCAAAAATGGGTGGCGAAACATTCGCCTATCCGTCTTATGTTCAAGATATTATGGGACCGATGTGTTTTGATTATGGTTTTGGGCCGTTTCGTTGGGTTTGTACTTCAGGAAAACCAGAAGATTTACAAAAAACCGATGAAATCGCTTGCGAAGTTTTAGAAGAAATCATGAAGAATTCTCCAGTGGAAATCCAACAACAAATGCAAGATAACATTACTTGGATTAAAGGCGCGCAGGAAAATAATTTGGTGGTGGGTTCACAAGCTAGAATTCTCTACGCCGATGCCGAAGGAAGAATGAAAATTGCAGAAAAATTCAACCAAGCCATTAAAAATGGAGAAATTGAAGCGGTAGTTTTAGGACGAGACCATCACGATGTTTCGGGAACAGATTCTCCGTATCGTGAGACTTCTAATATCTACGACGGAAGCCGTTTTACCGCAGATATGGCGATTCAAAATGTAATTGGTGACAGTTTCCGAGGGGCAACTTGGGTTTCTATTCACAATGGAGGTGGCGTTGGTTGGGGAGAAGTAATTAACGGAGGTTTCGGGATGCTTTTGGATGGTTCTGAAGATGCAGACAGAAGATTAAAATCTATGCTTTTTTGGGACGTAAACAACGGAATTTCCCGCAGAAGCTGGGCAAGAAACGAAGGTGCAATTTTTGCGATAAAACGTGCAATGCAAGCAGAACCGAATTTGAAAGTGACGTTGCCGAATTTTGTGGATGAGAGTCTTTTTTAAGTGAAAATTGAAAATTGAAAGTGGAAAATTTTCTCTCGCTGATTTTACTTATTAAACAGATTTTTCGTTCCGTAGGAACGATAGGTGTGTAGAATAATATAACCATAAAAAATAGGCGTTCCGTAGGAATGCAACGTGAAAATGAATATTCATAACCAATTTAGCTTTAATTATTTTATTGTTTTTACAGTCATTCTTTTGGTTGTGAATCTGTTGATTTTTAAATTCAAAAAAAGAAGTTGGAGAGAATTGTTCAATTGGAAATTGATTTTATTGGCTTTTATTTTTACTTTTTTGGGATTATTTTATTCTGAATTATCTCATTCAAATGATTGGATTGTAAAAACTTATGGTTTTCCAAGATATTTTTATTTAACAAAAAAACCTTTTGGAGAACCAATTTGTGTTGAATTTTTTATTCAAGAATTTAAATATTTAAATTTCATTCAAGACTTTCTTTTCTGTTTCTTGTCTTTAAATTTGATGATATTAATATTTAAAAAACCTTTAAAGTAAAACTCCCACTCATTCGTCTTTAGAAAAAATAAACCTATGAATTTACAAGAAGTTTTAGAATTTCGTCGTTCGGTAAGAGTGTATGACGAGGCTCAGAAAATAGATACAGAAGTGGTGAAAAAATGCTTGGCACTTTCTACTTTAGCGCCTAGTTCGTCTAATATGCAACTCTACGAATTTTACCATATTACAAATCCCGAAACGTTGAAAAAACTTTCGGTGGCTTGTCTAGACCAAACGGCAGCTTCTACAGCTCAGGAATTGGTGGTTTTTGTGGTGAGACAAGATTTGTACAAAAAACGTTCTCAAGAAGTTCTAAGTTTCGAAAGAGAAAATATACGCAGAAATAGCCCTGCAGAAAGACAAGAAAAACGCATCAAAGACCGCGAAATGTATTACGGAAAGATTATTCCGTTTTTGTATGCCAGATTTTTTGGAGTTTTAGGTTTTGTAAGAAAATTAATTGCTGTTCCGGTGAGTTTTTTCAGACCCATGGTATTGCAAGTTTCTGAAAATGATGCCAGAATTGTGGCGCACAAAAGTTGCGGTTTGGCTGCTCAAACCTTTATGGTTGCAATGGCAAACGAAGAATACGACACTTGTCCTATGGAAGGATTTGACAGCAAAAGAGTGAAAAATATTTTGAATTTGCCGAGTGGTGCAGAAATTAATATGGTGATTTCTTGCGGAAAAAGAAAAGGCAACGAAGGTATTTGGGGCGACCGTTATAGAGTTCCTTTTGAGGAAGTTTATAAAAGAATTTAATTGTTTACATTTGGAATTCTAATAGCTTATAAAAATATGAAAAAATTAGAATTTACCATCGAGATTAATGCTTCTAAAGAAAACGTTTGGGATGCACTTTGGATAGATGAAAATTATAGAAATTGGACTTCGGTTTTTCATGAAGGTTCTTATTATGAATCCGATTTGGCTGAAGGTAGCGAAATACTTTTTCTAGGACCAGAAAAGAGCGGAATGTTTGCCGTAATACAGAAAATGGTTCTTTTTGAGAAAATGTATTTTCTGCATCAAGGAGAAATTCTAAACGGCGAAAAGCAAGAAGGAACATTTGGCGAAAATGCAATAGAACAATATGATTTAGCCGAAAAAGACGGGAAAACAGAACTCTCAGTAACTTTAAATGCTCCAGAAGAATACATGAGCTATTTTGTGAATACTTTCCCAAAAGCTTTAGAAAAAGTAAAAGAAATTTCCGAAAAATAGATGTTAAACTTCTTAAAAGTGAGAAGTTTTTTTTGAGATAAATGATTAAAAGCTATATTGTTCTATGCTGGCGCAAGCATCTTGCTCATGCCCTTTGGATAAGACGAAAACTTAGTTATTATGTGCAGTACATTTTGTAATATTCCGCAATTCTTTTGTTTCTTTTATTCATTAATTCAATTGTGTGATTTTTGTATTGTTTATATTCGTTAATATTTTGTGGTAGAGGTGAACGGACAAAATTGTCAAATGGAATTGAAAATTGAATTTCATATTTTTCGTTTACAAAGTCTTGTAGTATAAAAAAATCTATATAATTTTTAAAATCTACAAAAAGTTTAAAAAAATCCTCATAATTTAAAAGTGTATCATAGAGCGGACTTGTTTCATTAAGATAAAACCTGCGAATGCATTCTAAAGTTAAGTCAAATCTATCGCAAATTTCTCTTGCTTGATTAATTGTGAATCCATTTTTCTTATGAGCAGGGAAGAGAATATGCCCACCAACTGTGCGAACTTTTTCTTTTAGTTCTTCCATTTCAAATTTAGTAAGCCAATCATTACATTTTAAGTTATATTTTCCATCAAAATGAGGGCACATTCTGTCACTAGATAAATTTGCACATAATTTATTTTTTAAAACAATTCTTCCATATTTTCCGCCTAACATAAGAATTTCAAACTCAAATATTTTTTCATTCGGTAATATTTTGTTCCATAAAATTTTGTGATTTTCATAAAGTTTTTGACTGTCATTGTCTGGGTCTCCACATTCACTATCTTTTCTAAAGTCAAAATTCACATCAATCATTTCTTTAAATTTTTAACGAATTCTTTAGCGGTCATTTTTTTGAAAGCTTATAGGTGAACCCAAATATACAAACAATTCAAATCTTTTCAAAAAATACATAACCATCATAAAATCAATAATAAAAACGTTTGTAAACGTTTATAAACGGATATAAATGGTTAGTTACCGACTAATTTTTGCTATTCCTCACAAATTTGCATCAGAGATTCGAGGGAATTACAGAACGTCTCGTTTCTAGTGTTTAATTTAAAATTTTAATATTATGTCTTTAAGAAACAAAGTGACACTTATTGGTCACACCGGAAAAGAAGTTGAAATCGTAAATTTCGAAAAAGGAATGAAAGCTACCGTTTCCCTAGCCACCAACGATTATTATACCAATTCTCTTGGCGAAAAAGTAGAAGAAACGCAATGGCACAATTTGGTGGCATTTGGTAAAACTGCTGAAATTATGCAAAAATACGTGCAAAAAGGTAAAGAAATTGCCGTAGAAGGTAAACTTACGTATAGAACCTACGACGACAAAGACGGACAAAAACGCTACATCACCGAAATTAGAGTAGAAGAGTTGGTGCTTTTGGGGACTAAATAATTCAGAAAATGTAAATGATGAAAAAGTCTTGTCGGATTTTGGCAAGACTTTTTTGTTATTTTCTGAGGAATGAGAGTTTTATTTTTGAGAAGTTTTTTTAGAACTTATATCGTTCAAAATCCAGTTCAGTTGTACATCTTTCTTTTGAAGAACTTCTTCTAACGTAGGGATAATTTCTACATTTGGCGTAACACCTTTCATAGTGTTGCTAAATTCAATATTCGGTTGAATAAGGAAAAGTCCAATCGGGAGTTTCATTTTAGAATTGGGAAGTTTTTGTGTGGTGTAAATTCCGGCAACGGTTCCGTCGTTTGCGCCACCCGTTTCTTCGCCTACAAGAGTTGCCAAATGGTCTGCTTTTAATTTTGCAGAAATAACAGAAGATGCCGAAAAACTGCTTCCGTTAATCAAAACATAGGTTTCGCCATTGTAAGCGTTGGTTTTTGGTTTTTTTGAAGGAAATAAATCTTTTATGTAGAATTTTCCATCTTTCTTTTTGGTGCTAATTACCGAAAACATCATATAAAGTGGATACGAAATAATCCCCAATGGTTTGGTAAAAGTAGGGAAATTGCTGAGGTAATCGGTAGAAAGAATAGAAGTGCGGCTGCTTACTTCTATGTCTTTGATGAATTTGAATTTTTCTTTAGCAAAATAAGTGTAAAGATTGTTGATTTCAGCCAAAGAACCGCCCAAATTATCCCGAATATCAATAATTAAATACTTCGTTTTAGCTTTTTTTAAAGTGGCAAAAGTTTCCTTGTAAAACTTTTTGGAGTAAGTTCCAGAGAAAGATTTAATCTTGATATACGCCACAGAACTGTCTTTTGCTAAAAATTGTAAATTTCTGTTGAAACTTTTTGTAATTGGGTTGTAACCTTTGGTTTTCTTTTCTTGCGTAAGTTTTTGGTCTTGTTTTTCTTTTTTCTTCTCGGTTTTGGTTTTTGTTTCTCTTTTTAAAACTAAGGTTTGTATGCTGTCTTTTTGTTTGGTTTCTATTTTTACGCTGTCTAAAATTCCGTATTCTAAAGTGAAATAAGTATTAAATCTTCTTGCTAAAGAATATTTTTGGTAAGTGGTATTGTAGCCATCACTGGTAACCAAAGGTCTGTATTTATTAAGAATTTCAGCCACAGGAACATTGTTAATTTTTAACAATTCTGTGCCTACTTTTAGGTTTCCTACATTTTCTGCATTATCTTTTAGATAAAGGTGATTGTCTTGTATCACATAATTAAATCTGTTTAATAATCCTTTTTGGTTTTTTAGTTTTTTTGTTTCCTTTTTGGTGAGTTTTTTTTCTAAAGGGACCAATCTAAGGTGCCCTTCTCTCACATCAGCAATAATGGGAGCTAATTTCAGGTAAAATTCGCTGGGTTTTAAAGGTTGTTTGATGGTTTGTTTTAAACTGTCAAATTTATAATCTAACTGATTTTTAGTGATATACCAATAAAGATTGGGGTGAAATTTTTGCAATTTTTTGTTGGCAAAATCTACATCTTGTTTTAACTTTACAGAAGGTATAGGTTCTTCTAATTTTTTATTAAACTCTTTTACAGAGGTACAAGAGACCAACAAAAGAGAGACGAGTACGTGGGAAAATTTCTTCATGATGAATAATTACTCTCAAAAATAGGGAAAATTTAGAAGATTTTGTTGTATAAGAAAATACAAAATCAATTTTCAATAGATTGTTTGTATTGATTTTTATTTAGTTGATATGTTTTATCTATAATTCGTATCAATTCTTTGATTCTAAAAATTAATTTAATGAAGATAACTTCTTTTAATTTTGGCAAAAAATATTAACAACAAATTTTATATTATGAGCACATCAGAACAAGGAAAATGTCCTTTCCCTCATCACAATTTGCCTGTTGAAGATACTAATTCTCATGCTTCAACTTCTGGAAAATGCCCTGTAATTCATGGTGGATTAACTTCTAATAACGAATCGGTAATGGATTGGTGGCCTAATGCACTTAATCTAGATATTTTGTCTCAGCACGATACCAAAACAAATCCGCTAGGAGAAGATTTTAATTACGCCGAAGAATTTAAAAAATTAGATTTAGAAGCGGTTAAAAATGATATTAAAACGTTATTAACAGATAGCCAAGAATGGTGGCCTGCAGATTGGGGCAACTATGTAGGTATGTTTGTTCGTACAGCTTGGCATTTGGCAGGAAGTTATAGGTCTATGGACGGAAGAGGTGGTGCTAATACAGGTAACCAACGTTTTGCTCCGCTTAATTCTTGGCCAGATAATGTGAATACAGATAAAGGACGTCGTCTTTTGTGGCCTATTAAAAAGAAATATGGAAATAAAATTTCTTGGGGAGATTTAATTGTTCTTGCAGGTACTGTTGCTTATGAAGCAGTAGGTCTTAAAACTTTCGGTTTTGGTGGCGGTAGATTAGATATTTGGGCACCTGAGAAAGATGTATATTGGGGCTCTGAGAAAAAATGGTTAGATGCTACAGAAAATCGTTATCATGATGACCAAAATCGTGATTCTCTAGAAAATCCTTTAGCGGCAGTGCAAATGGGATTAATCTATGTAAATCCTGAAGGTGTTGATGGTAATCCAGACCCATTGAAAACCGCTCACGATATGCGTGTAACGTTCAGCAGAATGGGAATGAATGACGAAGAAACGGTTGCGTTAACAGTTGGTGGACATACCGTAGGAAAAGCGCACGGAAACGGCGATGCTTCTAAATTAGGACCAGACCCAGAAGCGGCAGAGGTGTTTGAGCAAGGTTTGGGATGGCACAATCCTGAAGGTTCTGGAAATGCAGGAAATACCATTGTTTCAGGAATTGAAGGCGCTTGGACTACACATCCTACAAAATGGGACAACGAATTTCTTACACTACTTTTCAAATACGATTGGCAATTAACAAAATCGCCAGCAGGTGCTCATCAATACGAACCTGTAAATATTTCTGATGAAGACAAACCTGTTGATGCTCACAATCCTAATGTGAAAAGAAATCCAATGATGACGGATGCTGATATGGCAATTAAAGTAGACCCAGGTTTTAGAGCAATTGCTGAAAGATTCTTACATAATCCTGATGAATTGGCGGATGTTTTTGCAAGAGCTTGGTTCAAACTTACTCATAGAGATTTAGGTCCTAAATCTAGATATCTAGGTGCTGATGTTCCGGCAGAAGATTTAATTTGGCAAGACCCAATTCCTGCTGTTGATTATACGCTGTCTGAATCTGAAATCGCAGATTTAAAACAAACTTTATTAAATGCTGGATTAACAAGAACAGAATTAATTAATACTGCTTGGGATTCAGCTAGAACTTATCGTGGTTCTGATTACAGAGGTGGTGCTAATGGCGCAAGAATTAGGTTAGAACCTCAAAGAAGTTGGGTAGCCAACGAACCTGAAAGATTGAATAAAGTTTTATCTAAATTAGAAGAAATTCAAGCTAAATTACCTAAAAAAGTATCTATTGCAGACTTAATCGTTTTGGGAGGTACAGCAGCAGTAGAGCAAGCAGCTTACGAAGCTGGAGTTGAAATCACTGTTCCTTTCTTCGCAGGTAGAGGAGATGCTACACAAGAACAAACGGATGTAGAATCTTTCGAATTTTTAGAAACCATTCATGATGGATTTAGAAATTTCACCAAACATAATTACGCTGTAAAAGCTGAAGAATTATTATTAGATAGAACTCAGTTGATGGGACTTACTGCTCCTGAAATGGTGGTTTTAATTGGCGGAATGAGAGTTTTAGGTACCAATTTCGGAGGTTCGCTTCATGGTGTTTTTACAGATAAAGTAGGTGTTTTAAGCAACGATTTCTTTGTGAATTTAACGGATATGAACAACAAATGGATTCCTACAGCAGAAAATCAATATAATATTGTTGACCGAAAATCTGGAGCTACCAAATGGACGGCAACAAGAGTAGATTTGGTTTTCGGGTCTAATTCTATTTTAAGGTCTTACGCTGAGGTATATGCACAAGACGATAACAAAGAAAAATTTGTAAAAGATTTTGTAAAAGCTTGGTCTAAAGTAATGAATGCAGACCGATACGATTTGAAATAATTGTTATAAATTTTGTTTTTAAAGTCCTTCAAAGTAGATGCTTTGGAGGATTTTTTATTAGATGTTGTAACATTTTTTTTATTTTTATACTAACTCCTTAGAAAGAAGAAAATGGTAAACCTACAACAAGAATTTTTAGAAAAAATAGAAAATCATAAAGGCATGATTTTCAAAATTTCTAAAATGTATGTAGATAACCAACAAGATAGAGAAGATTTGTATCAGGAAATTGTCTTCCAATTGTGGAAATCTTACCAGAAATTCGAAGGCAAAAGTCAGTTTTCTACATGGTTATACCGAGTAAGTCTTAATACGGCGCTTACTTTTTTGAAAACCGAAAAAAGAAAGCCAGACAATGGTTTTTTATACGAAAATCTAGACGTAGCCGAAGAAGAAACTCATCAGAAAGAAATTCAAATAGATTTTCTTTACAAAGCAGTGCAAGAACTCAATCCTATAGAAAAAGCTTTGATTTTCTTGTTTTTAGAAGGTCAAAATCACAAAGAAATTTCTCAAAACTTAGGAATTAGCGAAATAAACGCGCGCGTGAAACTCAACAGAACGAAAGAAAAATTACAACAAATCATAAAAAAATACGGTTATGAATTTTGATGAATTACAAAAACAATGGCAAAATGAAGAGGTTTCGGCACCCGAAATTTCTTTAGACCATCAGCATAAAATAAACAATCCTTTAGAAAAAATTAGACGAAACATGAAAATGGAATTTTGGTATTCCATTGTGAGTTATGTATTGATAATTGCTGTTTTTTTTCCTTTTATCATTAAAAACGAAGACCGTTTTATCATCATTTTTCTAATTTTATTGGGAATTGGAATTACAGCTTATTACTTTGCTAAATTTTTTAAGTTGTACCAAATTATTTCAAAAGTAAACCTCACTACCAATTATCATTTGTTGAATTTAAGAAGCGAATTGGTGATTCATAAAGAGTTGTATAAATCGTATTACATTGCTTTTATTCCGATTTTAGTTTGTGTTTTATTGGTTTCAACTCATTTTACATTGAGAAATCAAACGCAAATTTTAATCTTTAGTTTTAGCTTCTTTTTTACGTGTTTTTTCTTGTATATCGTTGGTAAAATTTGGCTCAAAGAATTGTACGGAAAGTACATCAACGAAATTTCGTCTCTTATCCAAAGTTTAAACGAAGACGATACTTTTGATGTGGACAGAAAAATCCTCAATATTGATTATAATTTTAAAAATCCATTATATTTTAAATCAAAAGTGTTTTTTGAAAAGAAATTCGGAGACAAAGGATTGCAAATTAATTTTTTAATTTGGATGGTTATTTCTTTTATCATTTTATTTATTCTATCTGGATTGGTGGGATTTGCAGCAGGTTATTTTGGCGCGAAATATAACGTTCTAGATGCAAAAGAACTTTTTGGGAAATAAAAAACAAATAATATGAAAACAAGAAATGAAGTTGATAAGTTGCTAAAATATTTTTCCTTGAAAATTATTTTTTTGATAATTTTTTTAGCGTTTACATTATATCATTTAGGATATGAATTCGGGAAATTTTTATATTACATTACTCATTAATTTTTAATCATTAACAGATGAACGGAAAATTAAAATTAAAACTTACTAGAAGAGCTTTGTTTAAGAATAACCGATATGAGGTATTTTTAGATGATATATTTATAGGAAGTTTAGATAAAAGAACTCCAAAATTGGATTATATAACAAGTTTAGGAAATCATAAGATTGTAATTAAAAGTGATTATTCTGTGGTAGAAAAGCATTTTGACTTAAACTCAGAAAAACCAATATTGCCAGTAGGAATTAAAGAGAGTTATTTTTGGAGTCCTGCAAATGAAAAATTAGAAAAGGCAATTAAAGGATTTCTTATAGGTTTTTTAATTGTTTATGCTTTTGTTATTTGTTTTTCTTTATTTTTTAAAGAGATACAGTTTAACTTTACATTGACGGTTCCTTTTATAATACTAGTGTCTTTAAGTTCACTTTTTAATAAAAAGAATCAGTTTGATATTTGTTTTAATTAATTTTTTACGTTGAATAAAAAGCTATTCAATACTAATTTTTTATAGTTATAAGGATTTAGTTTTATCTTTAAAATATAAAAACTCCCGAAATTTCGGGAGTTCTATTTATAGTCTAAAATTTATAATCTTATAGCGCATCTACAATTGCATTAAGTGTAGCAGATGGTCTCATAGCAGCATAAGTTTTTGCTTCGTTGGGTCTGTAATAACCTTCGATGTTTTGAGCAGAACCTTGTGCCGCAATTAATTCTTCATTAATTTTTGCTTCATTTTCTTGCATTGCTTTTGCTACAGGAGCAAATTTAGCCGCAATTTCAGTATCTTTTGTTTGAGCAGCCAAAGCTTCAGCCCAATAAGTTGCCAAATAGAAATGAGAACCTCTATTGTCTATTCCTCCAATTTTTCTTGCAGGAGATTTGTCATTTGCTAAGAATTTAGCGTTCGCTTCGTCTAAAGCATCTGCCAAAATTTGAGCTTTCTGGTTTCCTTGAGTTTGAGCCAAATGCTCTAAAGAGGCTTGAAGTGCCAAAAATTCACCCAAAGAATCCCATCTTAAATATCCTTCTTCTATAAATTGTTCGATGTGTTTTGGTGCAGAACCACCAGCGCCAGTTTCGAATAAACCACCACCATTCATCAACGGTACAATAGAAAGCATTTTTGCAGAAGTTCCTAGTTCTAGAATTGGGAAAAGGTCTGTTAAATAATCTCTCAAAACGTTTCCAGAACAAGAAATGGTATCTTTACCTTCTCTTGCTCTTTTTAAAGTTTCCGTCATAGCGTCTTTTACATCCAAAATTCTGATGTCTAGACCTGTAGTGTCGTAATCTTTAAGATATTTTTCTACTTTTTTGATGATTTCAGCATCGTGAGCTCTTCCTTTGTCTAGCCAGAAAATAGCAGGTGTATCAGATAATCTTGCTCTGTTTACCGCCAATTTTACCCAATCTTGAATTGGAGCATCTTTAGTTTGACACATTCTGAAAATATCACCATTTTCTACTTTTTGAGAAAGAAGAATATTTCCGTTTTCGTCTTCAACATTCACTACACCTTCTCCAGAAATTTGGAAAGTCTTGTCGTGAGAACCATATTCTTCAGCTTTTTGAGCCATCAATCCAACGTTAGGAACAGAACCCATCGTTGTAGGGTCTAGTTTTCCGTTCGCTTTCATATCATCAATACAAGCTTGGTAAAAACCAGCATAAGAACGGTCTGGGATGATACAAACCGTATCTTCTTCTTTCCCTTCTTTGTTCCACATTTTACCGCCACCTCGTATTAGCGCTGCCATAGAAGCATCTACAATAATATCACTTGGAACGTGGAAGTTGGTAATTCCTTTGTCCGAATTTACCATAGCAACTCTTGGTCTGTTTTCTAGTGCTTTTTCTAGGTCTGCTTTAATCTCTGCTTCCTGAGGAATGCCTGCAATTTTATCGTATAAATTTGCTAAACCATTGTTTGGGTTAATATCTAAAGATTTGAAAGTTTCTGCATATTTTTGAAAAACTTCACTAAAGAAAGTTTCTACAATTGCCCCGAAAATAATAGGGTCTGAAACCTTCATCATAGTAGCTTTAAGATGTGCAGAAAGCAATACATTTCTATTTTTAGCTTCTGCAATCGCATCTTTAACGAAAGATTTCAAAGCATTAAGATTCATTACAGAAGAATCTATCACTTCGCCAGCTTTTAAAGGAGCAAAATCTTTCAATAATTTTTCAGAATCATCATTTCCTTTGAAAACGATTTTGTATTTCGTAGCATTTTCTAGAGTGGTAGAAGTTTCAGTACCATAGAAATCTCCATTGTTCATGTGTGCAACGTCTGTTTTGCTGTCAGATGCCCAATTTCCCATTCTATGAGGATTTGCTTTTGCGTAGTTTTTCACTGCTTTTGGGGCACGTCTGTCTGAGTTTCCTTCTCTAAGAACTGGGTTTACAGCACTTCCCAAAACTTTTGCATATTTAGTTTTAATAGCTTTTTCGTCTTCAGTTTTTGGTTCTGCAGGATAATTAGGAATCGCAAATCCTTTAGCTTTCAATTCTGAAATAGCAGCTTCTAACTGAGGAATAGAAGCAGAAATATTAGGCAATTTAATAATATTAGCTTCTGGTTTTGTTGCCAATTCTCCCAATTCTGCTAAAGCATCACCAATTTTTTGGTCTTCTTTTAAAAATTCCGGGAAATTAGCTAAAATTCTTCCAGAAAGAGAGATGTCTGGAACAGCAATCTCAATATCTGCAGATTGAGTAAAAGCCTTTACAATTGGCAAAAAAGAATGAGTTGCCAACATAGGAGCTTCATCTGTAAGGGTGTAATAAATTTTAGATAAAGACATTTATTTTTCAGTTTTTATTTGTTAAAAATTAAGAAGTTAGCAAATTTAGGGATTTTTATAGAAATTATGAAACGAATCAATTTATAAATACATTATTTCTTTTCCATTTAAAAATAATATCTTTGACTAAGATTAAAATAAAAAAAACATGGCAAGTATTACATTACAAGGAAATGAAATTCATACCACAGGAAACCTTCCTGAAGTAGGTTCTGTAGCTCAAAACTTCACATTGGTAGCAGAAGATTTATCAGAAAAATCTCTTTCTGATTTTGCTGGAAAAAAAGTAGTTCTTAATATTTTTCCAAGTATTGATACTGGAGTTTGCGCTGCTTCTGCAAGACATTTTAATGCAGATTTAAATTCTTTAGAAAATACAGTAGTTCTTAATATTTCTAAAGATTTACCTTTTGCTTTGGGTAGATTTTGCGCTGCTGAAGGTCTTAAAAATGTGATTAATCTTTCAGATTTTAGAAGCAATTTTGGCGAAACTTATGGTTTAACCATTACAGATTCTCCACTTAAAGGTTTATTAAGCAGAGCAGTAATTGTTTTGGACGAAAACGGTACCGTAAAATATACCGAACAAGTGCCAGAAATTGCTCAAGAACCAAACTATGCAGCTGCTTTAGAAGCAGTTAAATAATAGCAATTTGTAATTTTTTAATAGAAGCGTACTTTTTTTGAGTACGCTTTTTTTATCTTTGGTAAAACTTAAAAATATTTTGTGATGAGAAATTTATTGTTTTTATCCTTGGCTTTCTTCGTGTTTTCTTGCAAACAAAACGAAGAAAAAGTAATAATCTCGGAAAGTAATTCTGCAAATAACGAAAAAGTTGCCAAAGAACTTTTTGTACATTTCAATAATCACGATTGGCAAAAAATGGCAGATTTGTACATCGAAAATGCAGAATTTAAAGAACCTGCTTCTGGTATGGTTGCTCAAAAAAAATTGAAAACGCAAATTGTAAAAGAATATACCGCATTGCAGCAACAGTTTGGTGATGTAAAAGATTCTGTAGTTGCTGTTTATCCTTCGGGTGATAAAAACGTAATTGTAGAATTTGTAGCGTCTGGAACTTTGCCAGATAAATCCAGATTTCAATTGCCTATTTGTACCATTTTTACCATAGAAAACGGAAAAATAACCAAAGATTACACCTATTTTGATAATTCTAAATAAAATATAACCTCTAACTTCTAATTTTTAACTTCTAACTTTAAAATGGAACCATTAATAGTAAACACAACCATCAATTCACCAATAGAAAAAGTTTGGGACTTTTTTACCAAAGCAGAACATATCGTTCACTGGAATTTTGCCCACGAAAGTTGGCATTGTCCAAGAGCTGAAAATAATCTGGAAGTTGGTGGAGAATTTTTCTACACAATGGCTGCAAAAGACAAATCGGCAAGTTTTGTTTTTCATGGAACGTACACCGAAATTATTCCGCTTCAAAAAATAGAATATTTTATAGAAGATGGCAGAAAAGTGGAAATATTTTTTAATGAAATTGACGAAAATACTACCGAAATTTTCGAGCGTTTCGAACCTGAACAAATTAATGCTATAGAAATGCAAGAACAAGGTTGGCAAAGCATTTTGAATCAATTTAAAAATTATATGGAAGGAAACTTGTAGGTTTCCTTTTTTTTGTTGCAAATAAATTTTCCCTATTTTTGTCCTCAATCAATCATTCATCATCCATTGAAAGACTATTATTATTTTCTCGGGATTAAGCCAAACGCTTCGGAAGACGAAATAAAAAAAGCGTACCGAAAATTGTCTTTCAAATATCATCCTGATAAAAACGAAAATGATGAGTTTTTTACCGAGCGTTTCAGAGAAATTCAAGAAGCTTATGAAACGTTAATTGATGCCGAAAGACGCAAGATTTATGACCAAAGTTATGGCCAGTTTCAAAGAAGTTACAAATCTGTTTTGCCTCCAAAAATTAAAAATTTTAATGCCAGTACAATTAGAGCCAAAAAAGGCGACGAGATTACCATCTATTGGCAAACGTATGATGCTGATTTTGTGAAAATTACTCCTTTTGGATTAGAAAAATCGCAAGGCGAAAGAAAATTCAGAATAAAGGAATTTGACAAAGAAGGTAAATTTCAAATTATTTTACACGCTACCAATACTTTTCTACACAAAACTGCGGTGCAAGGTATTACCATTTCTGAAATTTTAAATGATGAAAAATTAGAAAAAAATACAGAATTTGTAACGCCTAAAACGTCATCTGAAACAATTTCTAAACGAAAAAAGCAATCAAAAAAATGGTTCGTTTTTTTGATGCTTCTCATTATTGCAGCACTTGCAATTTATTTTTCTGAGAAATAGATAATCTCATAGTATCATAGATAATTGAATGCTTAAAGCAAGAGAAAAGAAATTTTCTTTAAAATTCTAAATTTGAGCATTACACAAAGTTTTCGTATTTTTACAAACCTAATAAAAGTAAAAAATCAACACGTATTAAATCTATGAACACACAGCAGTTTGTGAATCGTCACATTAATCTAAATGATGCTGATAGAAGAGCAATGCTAAGTAAAATTGGCGTTTCTTCTATTGATGAACTTATCTCTCAAACCATTCCAGATGCCATCCGTCTTACCAAAGATTTGGATATTCCAGAAGCACTTTCAGAATACGAAATGCTTCAACGCTCTAAGGAATTGGCAGAGAAAAATTTAGATTACGACACCTACATTGGTTTTGGATATCACAATAGTATTTTGCCTAGTGCCATCCAAAGAAATATTTTAGAAAATCCTAGCTGGTACACGGCTTATACACCATATCAGGCAGAGATTGCACAAGGCAGATTAGAAGCTTTGCTTAATTATCAAACGTTAATTACCAATCTTACAGGTTTTGTCCTTGCCAACGCTTCTTTGCTAGACGAATCTACTGCGGCTTCAGAAGCGATGAACATGTTCTTCAGCAATAGAACAAAAGACCAGAAAAAAGCCGAAGCGAATAAATTTTTTGTTTCAGAATTGGTTTTGCCTCAAACAATTGCCGTTCTTACTACAAAAGCTGAAGGTCTTGGCATTGAAATCGTTATTGGAGACCACGAAACATTCTCAGCAGATGCTTCTTTCTTTGGTGCTTTATTGCAATATCCAGGCAAAAACGGAATTGTTTTAGATTATACAGAGTTCATTAAAAATGTAAAATCTCAAAATCTTCAAGTTGCCGTAGCTTGTGACCCTTTGGCTTTGGTTAAATTAAAATCTCCTGCAGAAATGGGAGCAGATTGTGCCGTAGGAACTTCTCAAAGATTTGGTATTCCTCTAGGTTATGGTGGTCCTCACGCTGCTTTTTTTGCATGTAAAGAAGATTATAAAAGGGATATACCGGGAAGAATTATTGGGATTTCTCAGGATATGTATGGCAAACGTGCCTTAAGAATGGCTTTACAGACAAGAGAACAGCATATAAAACGTGAAAAAGCAACTTCTAATATCTGTACTGCGCAAGTTCTTTTGGCAGTAATGGCGAGTATGTATGCGGTATATCACGGTAAAGCTGGATTAGAATTTATTGCAGACCAAATTCATTACAAAACCAATGCTCTAAGAGATGCTCTTCAAATTTTAGGATACGAAATTGTAAAAGACCCTGTTTTTGATACAGTGAAAATTAAATTTTCAGAATCTGAAAAATTGAATTTAAAAAGATTTTTAATTGACCATAAAATTAACCTAAACTATTTCTCAGAAGGTATTGTAAGTATTTCTTTAAATGAAACTACTACTATCGACAAGATTAATAAATTGGTTGATTCTCTTGCTCATTACAAACAAAAACAAGGTTTTAAATTGACTCTGAAAGAAGAGTATTCTATTCCTCAAGAATTATTGAGAAAAGACGAGATTTTAAAAGAAGAAGTTTTCAATAAATATCATACAGAGACAGATTTAATGCGCTACATCAAGCGTTTAGAAAGAAAAGACCTTAGTCTTACCCATTCTATGATTTCTCTTGGTTCTTGTACAATGAAACTGAATGCTGCTACCGAAATGATTCCGCTTTCTTGGGAAAATTGGGGCGCTATTCATCCTTTTGTTCCTGTAGAACAAGCTCAAGGTTACCAAAGATTAATTCAGTCGTTAGAGAAATATTTAGCCGAAATTACAGGTTTCGAAGGAACTTCTCTTCAGCCAAATTCTGGTGCACAAGGAGAATATTCTGGGTTAATGGTGATTAGAGCATATCAAAAATCTATCGGACAAGGACACCGAAATATCTGCCTTATTCCTCAATCTGCACATGGTACCAACCCTGCTTCTGCAGTAATTGCTGGTTTAAAAGTAGTAGTAGTGAAAAATCTTGAAAATGGAGAAATTGATTTTGAAGATTTAAAAGCTAAAGTAGAAGAACATAAAGACAATTTATCTGCTTTAATGATTACGTATCCTTCTACTTATGGTTTCTTTGATGCTAACGTAAAAGAAATTACCAATCTTATTCATGATAATGGCGGACAAGTTTATATGGACGGTGCGAATATGAATGCACAAGTTGGTTTTACTTCTCCGGGAAATATTGGTGCAGATGTTTGTCACCTTAATTTACACAAAACTTTTGCGATTCCTCACGGTGGTGGTGGACCTGGTGTTGGGCCAATCTGTGCAGCGAAGCATTTAGTTCCTTTCTTGCCAAAAAATCCTAACATCCCAACGGGTGGCGAAAATGGAATTGATGCGGTTTCTGCGGCACCTTATGGTTCTGCTTTAGTTCTCAATATTTCTTATGCTTACATCAAAATGTTAGGTGCTGAAGGTCTTAAAAAATCTACAGAATATGCAATTTTGAATGCTAATTATTTAAAAGAAGTATTAGCAGAACATTTCCCAATTTTATATGCTAACCAAAGCGGTAGAGTAGCTCACGAATGTATTGTAGATTTCCGTCAGTTTAAACCTCTAGGAATAGAAGTGGCAGATGTTGCAAAAAGATTAATGGATTATGGTTTCCATGCGCCTACAGTGAGTTTCCCTGTTGCGGGTACATTAATGATAGAGCCTACAGAATCTGAATCTAAAGAAGAACTAGACCGTTTTGCAGAAGCTTTAATTTCTATAAAATCTGAAATTGAAGAAATTGCTGAAGGTAAAGCTGATGCTCATAACAATGTATTGAAAAATGCACCGCACACAGAGCAAGTAGTAATTTCTGATGCTTGGGACAAACCTTACAGCAGAGAAAAAGCTGCTTATCCGTTAGAATGGGTGAGAACACACAAATTCTTTGCTTCGGTGTCTAGAATTGAAGAAGCTTACGGAGATAGAAACTTAGTTTGTACTTGTGAGCCTATTGAATCTTATCAATAAGAATTTTTAAACTTTATATACAAAAAGTCGCTGAACTCTTAATTCAGCGACTTTTTTGTTTTGATTAATCATTCTAAATTTGTCATACTGAGCGAAATAGAACTCTCTATATTTCAATTAATTTTTTAGTAAACAAAACTACATCTTTCCAGTTTGTGTATTCAATTTCGGTTTTAGAATTTGTTGGGCCTTTCGTCATTACCATAATTAATTTAATCATGATTCTATCTAAAAACGAATATTTTTTATAATCTAATTTTCCTGCAAAAACTTTACAAA
Organism: Cloacibacterium sp.; assembly: GCF_047601505.1. Taxonomy (GTDB): domain Bacteria; phylum Bacteroidota; class Bacteroidia; order Flavobacteriales; family Weeksellaceae; genus Cloacibacterium. Next base: position 2,751,429 of record NZ_JASGJD010000001.1, on the reverse strand, counting down.
TCGTTGGTTTCCATGGTATAGAATTAAGAAATTTTACCAAATAAGGATTGGTTTCTGGACTGCTTTTTTCTGGCTTTCGGGCAACTAAATTCACCGATACAAATGCTGTAATTTTAGAATTTAATAACTCAAAATTCTCTTGTACCAATTGGATAATAGAAGGGTGGTGTTTGCCATATCTAATGCTAGACGCAATTATTATTTTATCAGAAGATTGAAGTTTTTCGACAGCGTTTCTCAGTCCGTCAATGCTGAAAATTTCTACAGATTGCTTGCTCTTGATGAAAGCTTTATTCATGTAACTGCAAATTTTCTTTGTTTGTCCGTCAATCGAAGAATAGATAATAATTGTTTTTGCTGCCATTTTATTTTTTTTAGAAGTTTTTTTCTAATTTCAGGCAAGACCTGCGAAATTTATAAAATTGATTTTCCCGGTAGAAAGATTTAATGATATTCTAATGTTACATTTTCCTCCGTCCATCATAGAGATTTCATAATATTGATAGTTAGAAAGCGTATGTTGGTCTTTACAAAAAAAATGAACAAAGACAATAACCTCATTTTTTTCATTTTTTTCGGCTACAATTTGTTTCAAATAAGAACTGTAATTGTTTAGATTTTTGTTTTTCTTGATTTGAGAACTTAAGATGGCTTCAATTTTTTTTAAATCGTTGTTATTCAGGTCGTAATTAGAGTTGTTGTTTTCCTCATTTATTCTGTTGTATTTTTTGTAAAATGTGAAAACAGCGTAGTTTTTAAATTGATTAAAGTCTATATTGTTTTTTACAAATAGCGAAGTTTTTTCAATTTTCATTCTATAAGGATAGTCGTCACTATCAATAAATTCAACAAATCCGTTTTTTAAGACTGCTGTTTTTGCATTGTTAAAACTAAATCCGAAAGGAGTAAATTGAATAGTATCGTTTTTAATTTGAACTTTTCCTTCAAATTTTTCCAACTTACTATGGTCAGGTTCTATTGTATTTTGGGTAAAAAGATAGGTGCTGTCTTTGTATATTTTAAACGTTTCATTAATTTTATTTAAATAGGTATTTTCATATACTGCAACTAATAAAGTTTCTTTTTCAGAGGGTTTGTTTTCAAGTTTAAAACAACTTAAAATTGTTGTTAATAATATAAAGGAAAGAACTTTTAGTAAGTTTTTCATCGCTTTAGTGTGTATTAGTTTTACAATGAAGCTAATTTACAAAAATCCTTTCTAATTTATTTGTTTTTTCTTTGCAGGAATTCCTATTAATAATACTAAAGCGCAGAATTGCATAATAGTTTGTAATAGATTGAGAGTGCCTAAAACGGGGTTGAATAGAAAATTAATAAATAAACCTGGAATACTTATACTTACCAATCCCAAAATGAATAGAATGATAAATAAGTATTTGGCTATTTCATTTCCCTTTTCAATAAAATATCCTATTAAAAACAAAGAACCTATAATAAAAATTGCAATAACAATGGAGAAAGTTGTGTTGAAGTTTTCGTAATCCCAAATAATGTTTCCAATTCCTATTAATGCAGATATATTGATAAACAGTGTGGCTTTTTTATAATTGGGATGAATTTCTACAATTTCGTTATTTTTTTCGTTGGCAATTAATCCATTATAAGTTTTAGTTTCTTCATCGTTTAATAATCTTCCTCTTGTCTGAAGAATTTCAAAAGCATAAATTTTAGCCAAATCAATAAATTTGCTTTCGGGTTTTATATAGTCTTCTAACTCTTGATTCGTTTTTTGTTCTAAAATTCTTTTATTGACAGTCATTTTTTTTATGATTTCTTTTGAAGCTAATTTACAAAATTCCCTTTTAAATAAGCTTTTTTTTTTTTTTTTTCGCTGTTAAAAAGAACTGAAAAGTGAGTTTTAATTTCATTTTAATGTGCTAAATCATTAATTTTCCTCAAAAAGGACTAATTTCGCATAGATTTTAAGAAAAGACTAGCGCTTTTCAGTTCAATTTTTTTATTTATGACAGTTATAACGTTTACACTAATCGTTTTGGTAGGTTCTATTGCTGCCGGAGTTATTGGTTCGCTTTCAGGTTTAGGAGGAGGTATCGTGGTCATTCCACTTTTGTCAATTGTGTTGGGAGTAGATTTGCATTACGCCATTGGTGCAGCTTTGGTGTCGGTAATCGCTACTTCTTCGGGTTCTGCTGCAGCGTATGTAAGAGAAGGGGTTGCCAATATGAGATTGGGGATGTTTCTGGAGATTGCAACTACTCTTGGAGCTGTAGGAGGTGCGCTTATTTCTACGATGGCACCAGGTTCAATTATTGCAGTGATTTTCGGGTTGGCTTTAATTTTTTCAGCAATTAATTCTATTAGAAAAAAAGAAGAACATATTGTACAAAATTCTAGCCTTCTTGCAGAAAAATTAAAATTGCCTTCTCAGTATCCAGTTAAAAAAGGAGAATGGGTAAAATATGGCACCAAAAACGTGATTGGTGGTTTTAGCATGATGGGACTTGCAGGGATGCTTTCTGGGATGCTAGGGATAGGTTCTGGAGCTTTTAAAGTAATTGCGATGGATACCATTATGAAAATTCCTTTTAAAGTTTCTACCACTACCAGTAACTTTATGATGGGAGTTACCGCTTTAGCAAGTTGCGTTATCTACGTACAAAAAGGTTATATCGTGCCAGATATTTGTTTGCCTGTGATGATTGGCGTTTTAACGGGTGCTATGATTGGTTCTAAAATTCTGATGGCGACAGACCCTAAAAAGCTGCGTATTTTCTTTGCATTCGTTATCTTTTTCTTGGCTGCGAATATGATTTATAATGGTTTAAACGGAAAATTTTAAGATGAATATTACAGATAAAGATTTACAAAAAATTATTGGTGCCGTACTGAAATATGGTGTGTTAACAGTATTAACTATTGGGATTTTTGGAGGTCTAATTTACTTATTCGGGCATCAACAAGACATGGTGCATTATTCAGTTTTTAAAGAAAACGACCAAAATTTCTTCCAAGTAGTGAAGTCTATTTTTGTAGGAGTTAGCCATTTTGACGGAAGATCTATCATTTACTTGGCGGTTTTAATTTTGTTTTGTACACCTTTTTTAAGACTTTTGTTGTCTCTTTTTTCTTTTATTTTAGAAAAAGATAAACTCTACATTCTTATCACTTGCATTGTACTTGCGATTATTGTGATGAGTGTTACATTAGGATTCTCACATTAATGTTTTTGGTTTATTGAGATTTTGAAAAGATTCTTGCTACAACACGAGAAAAAGTCCTACTATAAATGAGAACCCTGAGCGAAGTCGAAAGTTTTTTTATCTCGTATCCTTCGGACAAGACGAAGCCCTGGTTGTTAGCTATAGTTTTTTAATCATCAATATACCATTTTTTTGTATCAGAACGGTAAACTTTATATTGCCAAAAATCATCATAATATCTTATTTTATAAGCATTTCCAAAAACTGTATTATGTTCATATTGAATTTCAGAAATATAAAGGCCATTTATTATTTTCGGGAATTTGACTTGTTTTTTTTCTGGATATTTACTTGTTTTATTTTTGTAATCATCAATTTTAACAATTAAATTCTCAACTCTTTTCTTATTAAATTCTTTTTGAAGATTTATAGCAACTATTCCAATTAGTAAAGAAAAAGTACTTATTCCTATAATTTTAAGGAAAAATATTTTGAGCTTAGTTTTTTTTATAGCATCAATAATACTAATTACAAACAAAGTCAAAATTAGTAAAGAAAAAAAACTGAAATTTATGAGAATTGCAATAGAAGTATTTGTTGCAGTAGTAAAGAATACAGCTAAGAAAATGAAAATTAGAATAAAAATATTATTTTTTTTGCGGTTCATTTTTATAAACTTCTGACTAACGTTAAAATTAATTATGGTCTTCATTAGTCAGGTCAAATTTAGTGTTTTGTTTTTTAATTCTTTTAATGATTGCGATTTTTCTTTTTTCGTCTTCTGCTCTCCGAAGTTTGTAACTTCGGAGTAAATAAATAAAAATGGTCAAAGTAACTTCCAAATTTCTCAACCTTAGCTTTTTGAAGGTTGCTATTAAAAATTATCCCACATATTTTTTGTTCCTGCTCTCCGAAGTTTGCAACTTCGGAGCGTAATAATAAAAATGTTCAACGTAATTTCAAATTTCTCAAATTTTTTAAACCCTTAATTCAAAACTCCCCAAAATTCCCCTCTTTCAGAGGGGTGGCATTCCTATGAAATAGGAATGACGGGGTGTTTAAAACAAAAAAAATTCCAACACCGAATGAATCTTAAAAAAACAAATATCCTAAAAATCGAAGAAGAGAACCCAAAGCAAAGCCGAAGGGCAACAATGTTTTTGCTAAAACAAGAGAAGAACTTTGCTTTTACAAATCAGTCTTTCCAAGCATTAATAACCTTTGCTCTCCGAAGTTTGCAACTTCGGAGCATATAAATAAAAATAGTCAAAGTAACTTCCAAATTTCTCAACCTTAGCTTTTTGAAAGTTGCTATTAAAAATTATCCCACATATTTTTTGTTTCTGTTTTTAGGATATCTTTTTACACTGATTGTGTTATCTTAATGATAGGTTGTGGCAAATTTCTAAGTTTTACCAAAGAATTTTTGAGATTAAATTTTTAGGAAATACCTTAAAAATTATATCGAAATGAAGAGAAAAGTATTTGAGTGTATTCTTATTTTTTACTAACCAAATATATTCGTGTTTTTTGTTTTTCGGGATTTTCCAATTCTAAAACACAATTGTTATCTGCATATGAAATAACGTTTAATATAATTTCAAATTGCAATACATCATCTACTATAGATAATATTCCATTTTCTTTGTCAAATTTCCACGTTCCAATTCTCGAAATTCCTTTAGTTATAGAGTTTGTTTTATGGTCTTCTGTAAAAATCATTTTATCAGATTCATGACCAGGTTTTGGAGGGTGTTTTTTTCCATTTGTTTCATAGCTTTTTAGCCTCCATTCTTTTGTGATTTGCTTTTCAAAATTTTCAAAATTCTGAGATTTAACAAAGTTTGAACTTAAAAAAATAAATAGGGTAAATAATAATTTTAAAGTGATTTTCATTATTTTTAGTTTTTTTAGCTTATTATTTGATTCAGTAAAAAATTGTAAAGTCCAATTTTTATTGCAAAAAAGACTATTTTTCAAGTGATAAAATTATAGCAATAATCAAAGAAAAAGCAGTACGAATAAATGATTGATGCTTTTCGATTTAGGTAATATAATTTTGCATTTAGCAAATAAATAAAACTTGTTTGGTAATTTAATTATTCTGAATATTCTAGAAAAGTGAAAATAAATTGAGCATTTTTCTAAATTAGGAGTTGTAAAGCGGTTTTATTTAATTGTTATCCAATCCATTTTTGATTCTGCTTTTTTCGGTTTAGCAGACATTTCAGATTTTTGATATTCTCCAATTCTATTTTTTCCATTTGTCATAAATACAAAATCCCAATTATTTTTTTTATCAAAAATGTATTCCCAATCCATCATTAAATCTTGATTAATCTTAATGCTTGGATATTTATTTTGTATTTCTGATATCTTAGATTTAGGATTCAAGCCATTCTCTGTTTTTAAATTTTTGTTTAATGCAATAATTGCAAATATTTCTTTTGAATCTCTTTTCGGAATAAGAGCTAAAATAGGCTCATTTTTAAGTGAATAAATATATGCTTTTCCTCCGCCATCAAAGCCAAAATCAAACGCTTCAGCTTGCTTTTTAGTTAATTCAAAGATTTCTTTTTCGGCATCAATTATATTCATGCCAATTTTTATATTGCCAATTTTTCCTTTCGATATTTTAAATTTTTCGAACTCGAATATTTTAGTTTTTTTCTTTTGAGTTTCAGTTTTATTAATTTTCTCTAATTTTCCAAATTTTTGAGATTTAACAAAGTTTGAACTTAAAAAAACAAATAGGGTAAATAATAATTTTAAAGCGATTTTCATTATTGTTAGTTTTTTTAGCTTATTATTTGATTCAGTAAAAAATTGTAAAGTCCAATTCTTATTGCAAAGAGGACTATTTTTTCAAGTGATAAAATTATAGCAATAATCAAAGAAAAAGCACTACGAATAAATGATTGATGCTTTTCGATTTAGGTAATATAACCTTGCATTTAGCAAATAAAGAGTGTTAGTTGCTTTTTTAGAATTTTAAGAAAAACCTCTCCAGAAAAGGTTTCAGTGCTTTTCGAAGAATAGGCAAGGTCTAAATTTTATGTTTTCAAAAATATTTTAAAAAAAATGGAGATGTGCAACAGATCCCGCTGCTACATTTCTTGTGAACTGCTATTTATTATTGATTTGAATTTTTCAATGTTTATATTCTCTAGATTTGTAAGTTCGATGAAATATTCTATTTGCCAACTCTGTGTTTTTTCAGCTTGTTTATTTTCTGTTTGTGTCCAGCTAGGATAAACTCTGAAACCTCGTTTTCCTTCTTTATTTTTGGTTGTTATTATTTGTTTTTCGCATAATATCTTTTTTGGAAATAGAAAAAATCCAAATTTTTCTTTTTGTTCACTTACAATGATATAGAAATCAAAATTATCATTTTCATTAAATGGTTCTGTTTCATTTTCAGTATTTCTTTTCCAAAGCGTTACAAACAATCCTACTTTTTTGGGTGTTATTTTCGCTTTTCTAAATTTTATATTTAGCTTTTCAAGTTGAAAATTGAATCCTAAATATTCTTCACATTCAGAATCTTTTATTAGGTTTTTAATTTGTTGATGGTTAGTTTTAAATATTGAATTTTCAATACGTTTTAATTCTTCAAATATCATTTAATTTCTTTTGATGCAGAGTTTTGTCGCCTTACAGGTAACATTCTGGTAGCGGTTTCGAGAACGATTTATTTTCTTGCTAAGATAAGATTTCTAGCGCGAAATCGAATGTTGTGGTTAAAGATAAAATAGCTATTTCGCAGAACTATTGTGTCTGTTGTACAGCTCTGCTCTCCGAAGTTACAAACTTCGGAGCGTAATAATAAAAAGGTTCAACGTAACTTTCAAATTTCTCAACCACATAATAACCTTAATTCAAAACTCTCTAAAATTCCCCTCTTTTAGAGGGGTGGCATTCCAATGAAATAGGAATGACGGGGTGTTTAAAACAAAAAATTTCACTACACAACATTATATTATTTTCTTACTAAATTACCAATTCACTTTTACCTCCAATCAATCTAAAGCAATCGTAAAGAAAAACAATTTATTGAGCGAACGCTTAAAAGTGAATTTATTCACAAAACTTTGCTTCCTTTAAAGACTGAAAGCAAAGGATATAAAATCTTTGTGATAAAAATAACATTACAAAATTTCCTTGTATTTAATTCATATTAATCTGAGGTTTGTAGTGCTAGCTTAGTATATATTTGGTGGCTGAGCACAGACCGAAGGTCTGCGAACGAAGTTCCCGAAACGGTGGCTGAGCGGAGTCGAAGCCATCCGCAATTGAAGTTCACGAAGCCAAAATCCGCCTGCTCTTCGAAGTTTGTAACTTCGGAGCATATAAATAAAAATGTTCAACGTAACTTCCAAATTTCTCAACCACATAATAACCTTAATTCAAAACTCTCTAAAATTCCCTTCTTTTATAGGGTGGCATTCCAATGAAATAGGAATGACGGGGTGTATAAAACAAAAAATTTTCAATACCGAATGAATCTTAAAAAAAACAAATATCCTACAATTGAAGAAGAGAACCCGGAGCGAAGCCGAAGGGCAACAGGAGTTTCATTGTTGGCTTTGCAAGCCCAACGAAAATCAGGTTATTAGTTGACGTTTTTTTTACTTTTTTATAAGAATATAACTTTGCGGATTTAATAATATATCATTTTTAGAATAAAGTCCATTTGAACTATTCCAAACGTAGAAGCTAATTGCATATTGCTCAAATTCACTCGTTATTTTGAAATTCACATTTCTCCCGTCTTCCGACCAAATTGGATTTTCAATTTTTAGATTTTGTCGGTTTTGAGTTTGTTTACCGTTTTCAAATTTTATTAAAACAAGGTCAATAATTTTAGACTTTTGCATAGGCTCAGAAAAATGTAACTCTACCACATTATTTTTTAAAGTGATGAAATTTTTAGTATCTGAATTTAAAAGTTTAGGCTGTGAAATTTTATTTTCAACTTTTTTACACCATTTCAGCATTGGAAAATATAAATCTTCAAGCTGCTTTGATTTATTTTTGTTGTGAAGTTCAATGAGTTTTTTTGAAAATAAATTCTGGGCAATAAATCCACGAGTTGCATTTTGTTTCCAATAAATATTAGAAATGCTGTCTGTTTTTTCTTTCGAGAAATTATCGGAAATGAAAATATCGTAAACAGCCCAAGTCATATATTCATTAAAAGAATTAATTCCTAGATATCCGGATTTATTATCCCATTTTTTGAGGTCAAAATTTTTAGAAATTAATTCAGAATATTTCTCAGAAATAGGGTTTACATATCCGTGATCCATTTCTGTAAAGATAGAATGATTGTCTACAATTCTTGAAGAAATATTTTCCTCCATTTTACCTAAAATTAAATCTTCTCCAATATTAGGAAAATCAACGGTCGTTAAACTATTAATATCTCGGTGACAATTCTGACCACCGACTAAAGGTGAAATTGCAATAACATAATTGCTATTACTTTTTTGTTTTAGGTTGGGTGCAAACTTATCTAAAAATGAAAAACTCTTGTCAATATAATAGTATTTTTTATAGTTGGACATCAATTGATTGTAGAAGTTTTTATGTTGATTATAGAAGTTTCTATAATTTGATTTCTTCACAAAATCGTTAATTAATTCTAAATTTTTGTCAACTTCTTTTGGTCCAAATGAATTAAATGGATAATCTCTTTTTAGATTTCCATTTTTGTCAAATGAAAAAGCATAAAAATCGGTTCTGAAACCGAGAAATTTTTCCCAGTCTTTACGAGAATAATTTACACTGTCTAAAAGTGGATGGTTTTTTACAGGTTCAAAATATGAAATAATTTCATTGTAATAAGGTGGAATTTTTTGAACATCCCAAGGGTCAGTTCTGCCATAATTAGTCAACGCTAAAATGATATTTCCCAATTCATAATTTTCAGATAATTCTATTTTTAAATTTCTTTGAGAAAAAGACTTAATTGAAAGAATTATTAATAGCAATAATGTGATTTTTTTTATTTGAGACTTCATGGTTTTAAAATCATAGTTAACACAGACTGTGAATAAACATCACAATTTGGTAAACAAATATAGCGTTTTTTTTTGAGCTGTAGCGATAAAAATATACGATATATTCAGGGAATTTCCCACCATTAGCTATAGTTGTGTAGTTTAGAAGATAACGGCAGATAATTCTATTGTTTATGGATGCCTGCTCTCCGAAGTTTGTAACTTCGGAGCGTAATAATAAAAAGGTCAAAGTAACTTCCAAATTTCTCAAATTTCTTAAAACCTTAATTCAAAACTCTCTAAAATTCCCCTCTTTTAGAGGGGTGGCATTCCAATGAAATAGGAATGACGGGGTGTATAAAAAAACAAAATTTCACAACACAACATTATATTATTTTCTTACTAAATTACCAATTCACTTTTAACTCCAATCAATCTAATGCCATCGTAAAGAAAAACAATTTATTGAGCGAGCGCTTAAAAGTGAATTTATTCACAAAACTTTGCTTCCTTAAAAAAACTAAAAACCAAGCATACAAAATCTTTGCGATTAATTTACTATATCAGTCTGTGTCACTTCGTGCTAGCTTAGTATATATCCGTTGGCTTAGCATTGACCCGTTGGCAGAGCATAGACTTGGCGAATTCGGTCGCTGAGCACAGGCCGAAGGTCTGCGAACGAAGTTCACGAAGCCAAAATTTCCCTCTTTCAGAAAGGTGTTAAAAGGCATATCTTTATATATGCACAGTGTATTTAGAGGTTAATCAGAGGATAATTAAAAAGTAGTCTAAGCTATAGTTAATATATAGTTGTAGTATAGTTATAGTATAGAAATCATTAGTCAAATTAAACGTAAAGTTGAGTTAGATTAATGTTAAAAGAATGTAAAATCATTGTTTTGATGTATTATCAACAATGATAAATGTGTAGAATTTCAATCATTTTTTTTGAATAAATTCTAGAGTTATGTTATTGAAGTTTGTTTGGAGTGTATTTTAAAATTATTTCAGATAGAATTAATTGTTCATTTTACTTAATGTAAATTATTTTTATTGTTTTTGTTAAATTTAATAGATTTTTAATCTTTTGGTTTGGATTTTATTGTATATTTGCATTGTTAAATTGATGAATAACAGATGAAATTCGTTACAGAAGTTACAAGTGATAAACATTTCGGCTACGCAGAAGAGATTGTAGAAGAGATGGAATCCTTTGCGAAAGTGAGAGGTACGGGTATCGCTAAAAGAACTCCAGGGTATATCAGAGAAAAAATGAAATCGGGGAGTGCTATTATTGCACTTACCGAAGATGGAGTGTGGGCAGGTTTTTGTTATATAGAAACTTGGTCTAATGGAGCTTATGCTTCTAATTCGGGACTTATTGTGTCTCCCAAATTTAGAAATATGGGCTTGGCTAGTATGATTAAAGAGGCTATCTTTAATCTTACCATTACGAAATATCCCAATGCAAAACTTTTTGGGATTACTACAGGTTTGGCAGTGATGAAGATTAATTCTAGGTTGGGTTACTATCCTGTAACTTTTGCAGAACTTACCCATGATGATGAGTTTTGGAACAGTTGCCAGAGTTGTGTTAACTATCCTATACTTCAAAGCAAAGGAAGGAAAAATTGTCTGTGTACAGCTATGTTGTACATTCCTCCTAAAAAAGACGAAGAAAATAAATAATATCGAGATACAGAATTGATTAATGTAAGTTTCAAGTCTTAAATCTCAAATAAAATAAAATAGTTGTAAAAACATGAAAAAAGTAGTTTTAGCATTTAGTGGTGGTTTGGATACTTCTTTTTGCGCGGTTTATTTGCAGCAAGATCTTGGTTACGAGGTTCATGCTGTTACGGTAAATACAGGTGGTTTTAATGCAGATGAAGTAGAGAAGTTAAGGGAAAAGGCTTTGTTACTAGGTGCTAAAACCTTTACATGTTTAGATGTGGTGAAAGAATATTATGATTCTTGCATTCAATATTTGGTTTTTGGTAATGTCTTGAAAAACAATACTTATCCACTTTCTGTAAGTGCAGAACGAACCATACAAGCTAAATCTTTAGCAGAATACGCTTTGAAAGTTGGTGCTACAGCTATCGCTCATGGTAGTACTGGTGCTGGGAATGACCAAGTTCGTTTTGATGGGATTTTCAATATCGTTTGTCCGCAAATGGAGATTATTACACCAATTCGTGACCTTAGATTGTCTCGCGAAGCGGAAATTCAATATCTTACAGACAGAGGTTTTTCGGGAGATTATACCAAATCAGTTTACTCAATTAATCAAGGTCTTTGGGGAACTTCCGTTGGTGGCAAAGAAACGCTTACTTCTCACACTTCGTTGCCAGAAGAGGCTTATCCTTCTCAATTAAAGAAACAAAATCCAGAAAAATTAACCTTAGAATTTGAAAAAGGTCATTTGGTTAAAATTAATGATAAAGCATACGCTCACCCTTCGGAAGCAATTGTAAAACTTAATGAAATTGCTTCAGCATTTGCCATCGGAAGAGATACTCACGTGGGCGATACGATTATCGGGATTAAAGGTAGAGTAGGTTTCGAAGCTGCAGGTGCTATTTTAACTCTTAAAGCGCATCATTTGCTAGAAAAACACGTGCTTTCTAAATATCAATTGATGATAAAATCTCAGTTGGCAGATTGGTACGGAACTTGGCTTCACGAAGCTCTTTTCTTAGACCCAGTAATGAGAGATATCGAAAAATTAATGGAAAACTCTCAGAAAAACGTTACAGGTAAAGTATTTATTACACTTCATCCTTATCGTTTTGAATTGAATGGAATTGAATCTAAATACGATTTAATGACTTCTAAATTCGGAAGTTACGGAGAAATGAACAAAACTTGGAGCGGAGAAGACGTGAAAGGTTTCTCTAAAATCTACACCAATTCTTTGTCTATTTACCATCAAGTAAACGCAGAAGAGAATGATTAAGGCAGGAATTATCGGCGGAACAGGTTATACTGGTGGCGAACTGATTCGTTTGTTGCTTAATCACCCGAATGCAGAACTTGCTTTCGTGACGAGTTATTCTAACGTGGGCAAAAAAGTGACGGATTTGCATCAAGATTTAATCGGAGAAATAGATTTAGAATTTATTGATAATTCTACCGATGCTGATGTTCTTTTTCTGGCTTTGCCACACAAAGAAAGTAAAGTTTGGCTCGAAAATAACAACGTAGGAAACGCAGTCGTTATTGATTTAGGAAACGATTTCAGAATTGGTGATACTTATCTTGGCAATTCTTTCGTGTATGGACTTCCAGAGTTGAATTTAGAACAAATAAAAGGTGCAAAACTCATCGCTAATCCTGGTTGTTTTGCTACCGCGATTCAGTTGGGAATTATCCCGATTCTTCAAGCTCAAGAAGTTTCAGAAATTTACACTACTGGAATTACAGGTGCTACAGGTGCTGGAAAATCTCTTTCGGAAACTACACATTTCAGTTGGAGGCAAAATAATATTTCCGCATATAAAACTTTAACGCATCAGCACTTAGGAGAAATTAATTTTCAACTAAAAGAATTGAGTAAAGTGCCGTTTTCAGTACAGTTTGTTCCGTGGAGAGGAGATTTTGCCAGAGGAATTTTTGTGAGTTCTACTTTTAAAACTTCGCTTTCTTTAGAAGAATTGTTTGAAGTGTACGAAAACTTCTACGAAGGACAAATTTTCACTACTGTTTCCAGAAAAGAAATCAATCTGAAACAAGTGGTTAATACCAATAGGTGCTTGATAAATATTGAAAAAAATGGAGATTTTGCCGTGGTGCATTCTGCAATTGATAATCTCTTAAAAGGCGCTTCAGGACAAGCTATTCACAACATGAATATATCTTTCGGGTTTCCCGAAAATGCAGGTTTGAAACTCAAATCTATCGCTTTTTAGAAATAAAAAGTAAAAATGAAAGACACTTTTTCAAAGTTTTACTTAGCAAATTAATCTTTGACAAAGTTTTTAAGAAGAAAATATTAAAAAAAAAGTAAATGACATAAGATTCGGAGGCGTTAAGAAATTCTGAAAATAATTCGTTAAAAAATCTCTGCTGTTTGAGAAAGCGATGGGAATGTTGAGGGTCGAGTTTCAGAGATTTTAGAATTAGTTTTAGAATTTTAGCCGAGAATCTAAGTCTTGAATTTTTGGTTCTTTTGTTTTAAGACAAAAGAACTTAACCAAAAGAAATAATTAAATGAAACTTTTTGATGTATATCCACTAATAGACGTTACTCCTGCAAAAGCAGAAGGAAGCTATTTTTGGGACGAAAACGGAACAGAATACTTAGATTTATACGGAGGTCACGCCGTAATTTCTATTGGGCACTCTCACCCAACTTATGTAAAATATATTACAGAACAATTGAATAATATTGGTTTTTACTCTAATTATGTAAAAATCCCAATTCAGAATGAAGTAGCTGAACAATTGACCAAGTTGTCTGGCTATCCAGATTATACACTTTTCCTTTGCAATTCTGGTGCTGAAGCCAATGAAAATGCCATTAAATTGGCTTCTTTCCACACCGGAAAAAAGAAAATTATCTATTTTTCGGGAGCTTTTCATGGTAGAACTTCTGCGGCTGTGGCTTGTACAGACAATCCAAAAATTGTAGCGCCAGTCAATCAATCAGATAATTTCGTAAAACTTCCTTTTAATGATTTGGAAGCTTTAGAAAACGAATTCAAAACCAATAACGATATTGCTGGAGTTATTGTAGAAGGAATTCAAGGAGTTGGAGGTGTACAAATTCCAACTACAGAATTTTTACAGAAGATTCAACATTTGTGTAATGAAAACAACGCGGTTTTCATCGCAGACGAAATTCAATCTGGCTTCGGAAGAAGTGGAAAATTCTTTGCACATCAACACGCTGGTGTTACTCCTGATGTTATTTCAATGGCAAAAGGTATGGGAAATGGTTTTCCTGTGGCTGGAATTTTAATTTCGCCTAAATTCCATGCTTCTTACGGTTTGCTTGGGACAACCTTTGGAGGTAATTTCTTGGCTTGTGCTGCTACAAAAGCGGTTTTGGATGTTATTGAAGAAGAAAATCTTTTGCAAAATGCTCAAGAAGTGGGAGATTACTTGGTTTCTTTGCTTCAAAATCAAAAAAATATTAAAGAAATTCGTTATCAAGGTTTAATGATTGGTATCGACTTGGCTTTTCCTTGCAACGAAGTAAGGACTCAATTGGTAAAAGAATTTAAAATGTTGACGGGTAATGCTTCTACACCGAATACTTTGAGAGTTTTACCTGCTTTAAATGTTAAAAAAGAAGATGTGAAGAAATTTGCAGATTCTTTAATCCAAATTTTAAGTGAATACTAAAATTGAAGATTTACAATTGAGATATTTAATAAATCTGTGTAAATTCTTGTAATTCAGAATAAAATATAAAAAATTAAACCTTTGCGTTTAAAATAAATTAAAATGAAACAGTTTCTATCTATAAATGACGTAGAAAATCTTGAAAATTTGATTCAAGATGCTTTAGAGTACAAAAAAAATCCGTTAAAAGACGAAAATTTGGCTAAAGGAAAAACTTTAGGCTTAATTTTTATGAATTCAAGTCTTAGAACTAGGATGAGTACTCAAAAAGCTGCCGAAAATTTAGGTTTTAAAGTAATGACTTTCAATGCTGGACAAGACTTTTGGGCGTGGGAAACTGAAGATGGAGCGGTAATGGATGGTACAACTGTTGAGCATATTAAAGATGCAGCTAAAGTAATAGGACAATATTGTGATGTAGTGGCAATTAGATGTTTTGCAGATTTAAAAAATAAAAAATCAGATACAGAAGAAAAGATTTTAACACTTTTTCAAAAATTTGTCGGGAAACCTTTAATTTCGATGGAAGCAGCTACCAGACATCCTTTGCAGAGTTTGGCAGATACCATTACCATTAAAGAACAATGGAAGGAAAATAGAAAACCAAAAGTAGTTCTTACTTGGGGACCGCACGTGAAACCCATTCCTCATGCTGTAGCCAATTCTTTTGCAGAATGGATGAATACACAGGATGTAGATTTTGTAATTACGCATCCCGAAGGTTTAGATTTAGATCCTGCGTTTGTAGGAGATGCAAAAGTAACTTACAATCAAGAAGATGCGTTGAAAGATGCCGATTTTGTTTATATCAAAAATTGGAGTTCTTTTAATGATTACGGAAAAGTAGCAGAAGGTTTTGAAGATTGGATGCTTACCGATGAAAAAATGAAAATCACTAATAATGGTAAACCAATGCATTGTTTGCCTGTTAGAAGAAATGTAGAAGTAAGCGATGAAGTATTAGATTCTGAACAATCTTTGATTTTCGAACAATCTTACAACAGATTATTTGCTGCACAAGCTGTGTTGAAAAATATTTTGTAATTGATTTCTAAAATTTATGGTTTTACTTTAAAAATATGAGACGCAAAGTTTTATTAAAAAATAAATAAAAAAAAGTGAGCAAAGATTAATTCGCAAGCGAATTGAAAGAGCCTAATAAAGTATAGCTTCATAAAATCAATTAGTTGATTAAGCTTAGCTTTCTTAAATATTATGAAGATTAAAAAATCTTTGTGTTTAAAACCGAAAAAAATGCAAAAACCAGAACTATACATCGTTAAAATTGGCGGAAACGTAATAGATAATCCAGAAAAGTTAGAAGCTTTTTTGAAGGATTTCTCGGAATTACAAAAACCGAAAATTCTGGTTCATGGCGGTGGTAAATTAGCCACAAAACTCGCCGAAAAATTAGAAATTCCTCAAGAGTTTTTTGAAGGCAGAAGAATTACCAATCAAGAAACCAGAGATGTAGCAGTGATGGTGTATGCAGGTTTAATTAATAAAAATATTGTAGCTACTTTACAGAGAAATAAATTAAATGCTATTGGTTTTTCTGGTGCTGATGCTAATGTAATTCCTGCGCACAAAAGACCTGTAAAAACCGTAGATTTCGGTTGGGTAGGAGATGTAGAAACGGAGAAAATTAATGCGGAATTTATTACAAAAGTAATAGCAGAAAATGTTTGTCCGGTTTTTTGCGCCATTACTCATGATGGGAAAGGTAATTTGCTCAATACCAATGCAGATACCATTGCATCGAGTTTAGCAGTAGCATTATCTTCAGATTTTGATATAAATTTGGTATATTGCTTCGAGAAAAATGGAGTTTTAGAAAATATTGAAGACGAAAACTCTGTAATTTCTAAAATTATTCCTGATACTTATGCTCAACTCAAAGAGAATAATATTGTAAACGAAGGAATGATTCCTAAAATAGATAACGCTTTTGCAGCAATAGAAAAAGGCGTAAAATCTGTTTTTATTGTAAAAGAAACTTTTTTGAAGAGACTAATTAACGAAAACGACAGAACGAGTGGAACAGAAATCACCAAATAATTTTTTAGAACTCGGCGAAAATGCTGTAGAACTTCTTAAAAACCTTATTTCGATACCTTCTTTCAGTAAAGAAGAAGATAAAACTGCGGATTTAATAGAAAAATACCTTCAACAAAAAGGAGTGAAAACACATCGTGAAAAGAACAATGTGTGGGCTTTCAATGAGAATTTTTCTCCCGAAAAACCTACTGTTTTGCTCAATTCTCATCACGATACCGTAAGACCCAATTCTGGTTATACGCTAGACCCTTTTACGCCAATGGTTAAAGATGGTAAGTTATTCGGTTTGGGCAGTAATGATGCTGGTGGAGCTTTGGTTTCGCTAATGGCTACTTTTCTTTATTTTTATCATTCAAATCACTTAAAATATAATTTTATATATGCAGCAACGGCAGAAGAAGAAAATTCTGGAGTTGATGGAGTAGAATCAATTCTTCCGCATTTTGGAAATCTTGATTTTGCCATAGTTGGAGAGCCTACGGAGATGCAAATGGCAATCGCGGAAAAAGGATTGATGGTGGTAGATTGTGAAGCTTCGGGAACTTCTTCTCACGCTGCTCATTTTAATGATGATAATGCTATTTATAACGCTTTGAAAGATATTGAATGGATTAAAAATTATCAGTTCCCGAATACTTCTGAAGTTTTAGGAGATGTTAAAATGACGGTTACGGTCATTAATGCGGGCAAATTGCACAATATGGTTCCAAATACGTGTACTTTTACCATAGATGTTAGAACTACAGACCAATACAGCAATAGAGAAGTGTTGCAAATCATCAGAGAAAATATAAAAAGTAAAGCCGAAGCCAGAAGTTTCAGGCTCAATTCTTCTTCTATTCCGTTAGACCATCCTGTGATAAATGCAGGTTTAGAATTAGGAAGAATTACTTATGGTTCGCCTACTACTTCAGACCAAGCGGTTATTCCTTTTCCATCACTCAAAATGGGACCAGGTTTGTCTGCTCGTTCTCATAGCAGTGACGAATTTATTTATGTAGACGAAATTTTAGATGGTGTGAAAATTTACATTCAATTATTATCAAAAATAGTTTTTTAAATGAGCAAAAAAATTTGGCAGAAAAATCAATTATCAGATAACGAGCATGCAGCTTTGGTAGAAAAATTCACCATTGGCAGAGATGCAGAATTTGATTTACAATTGGCTAAATATGATGTTTTAGGAAATAAAGCTCATGTACAGATGTTGGCTACTATTGGTTTAATTGAAGAAGATGAATTGCCAAAAATTCTGGAAGAATTAGACCAAATTGCGATTCAGATAGAAGAAGGAAACTTTGTAATAGAAGAAGGTATAGAAGATGTACACTCTCAAATTGAGTTTCTTTTGACCAAAAAATTAGGAGATATTGGGAAAAAAATTCACTCTGCACGTTCTAGAAACGACCAAGTTTTGGTAGATATTAAATTATTTCTGAAAAACGAGATTTTAGAAATAAAAGATTTGGTGAAAAAGCTTTTCGAGACGTTACAAAAACTAAGCAATAAGCATCAATCTCAATTAATCCCAGGTTATACTCATTTTCAAATTGCGATGCCTTCGTCTTTTGGCTTGTGGTTTGGAGCGTATGCAGAAGCATTGATAGACGATTTAGAAATGTTGTTGGCAGCCTACAAAATCGTGAATAAAAATCCTTTAGGTTCTGGCGCTGGTTATGGTTCTTCTTTTCCTATTAATAGAAAACTTACCACAGAATTATTAGATTTCAAAACGTTGAATTATAACGTAGTTTACGCACAAATGACCCGTGGAAAATCCGAAAAAACATTAGCAACTGCCATTTCTGCAATTGCACATACGCTAAGTAAATTGGCTTATGATGTTTGTTTGTACATGAATCAAAATTTTGGTTTCATCACCTTTCCAGATACTTTTACAACGGGAAGTAGCATAATGCCACACAAAAAAAATCCAGATATTTTTGAGTTAATTCGTGGCAAATGCAATATTCTGCAAGGCGTTCCTACGGAATTAACTTTGCTTACCAATAATTTGCCTTCAGGTTATCACCGTGAAATGCAATTGACCAAAGAAGTGCTTTTTCCAGCAATTAATACCATAAAAGATTGTCTTTACATTACCGAATATACTTTAAATTACATTCAGGTAAAAGATCAAATTTTGGAAGACGACAAGTATAAATATCTTTTCAGTGTAGAAAATGTAAACGATTTGGTTCTGAATGGCGTTTCGTTTAGAGATGCTTACGTTCAGGTGGGTCAAAGTATAGAAAATAAAAATTTTGAACCTCACCGAAATTTGAACCACACGCACGAAGGAAGCATTGGTAATCTTTGCAACAACGAAATAGAAAAGGAATTTTCTGAAGTTTTTGAAAAATTTAATTAATATAAATCTTTTGATTTTTATAACAATTTAGGCTTTAGAATTATTCTAAAGCCTAATGTTTTTTATCAGAAAATTGCATTTATTTCTTGTCTTCAAGCAATTTATAAGCGTTTTCTCTTTTTATTTCGTTCAGTACAATGCTGCTGTGATATTGGTAAATATTGGGCGTATTGGCTAAAACATTTGTGATAAAACTGTTGTAGCTATCTATGTTTTTAGTCGCGATTTTTAACATGAAATCATACGTTCCAGAAAGGCTCAAAACCTCTTGTACTTCTTCGTGTTTTACAATTTCTTGTTCAAATTCGTCTAGAGATTTTTTAGATTGATTGCGAATGGTAACGTTGCAATAAGCTACCAATTCAATTCCAATTTTTTTGCGATTCAGAACAGCTGCATATTTCTCTATTACTCCATCTTTTTCAAGATGCTTTATCCTTTCATAAGTTGGGGTAAAAGACAATCCGATTTTTTCTCCTATTTCTTTTACAGAATAATTAGAATTCCTTTGTAATAAATCGAGAATTTGTAAGTCTTTATGGTCTAGATTTTCCATTTGTAGTATTTAGTGGATAACAAATATATCAAAAATAGATAACATTTCTTTATTTTAGAGTGAAATTAGATAAAATTGATAGAGATTGTAGTGAAAAATAGTTTTTGATTTTAATTTAATTGAAGTATTTTTGAATTATGATTCTTAACCAAATTTTCACCAACCAAAGAACAGGGAACAATGCTCCATCCAAAGTTTCCAGAACAGATTTTCAACGCGATTTTGATAGAATAATATTTTCTTCAGCTTTTAGAAGATTGCAAAATAAAACGCAAGTTTTTCCTTTGCCAGGAAGCGTTTTTGTACATAATAGATTAACGCATTCTTTGGAAGTTTCGTCTGTTGGCAGAAGTTTGGGAAGTTTGGCTGGCGAATTTATCGTTCAGAATTTTAAGGAAGATTTAGACGAAAATTCTAAAAATTTTTATCTCCACAATCTCAATAATGTTATTGCAGCAGCTTGTCTTTGTCATGATATTGGCAATCCTGCATTTGGGCATTCTGGTGAAGATGCAATAGCTTCTTATTTCGAAAAAAATGAAAAAGATTTAAAAGAAAAATTTACTGAAAAAGAATGGGCAGATTTGGTAAATTTTGAAGGAAATGCCAATGCAATTCGAGTTCTTACGCACCAGCAAAACGGTAAAGACGAAGGCGGAACCCAACTTACTTACACTACTTTGTCGAGCATTGCAAAATATCCTTGCGAAGCCATTGCCAAGAAAAAAGGTTTCATTAATCGTAAGAAATTCGGTTTTTTTCAAAGTGAAAAAGAAACGTTTTTAGAGATTGCAAAATCTACCCAAATGATAGTAGAAAATAACGAACCTACTATCTTTAAGCGTCATCCTTTTGTATGGTTGGTAGAAGCAGCAGACGATATTTGCTACAATATTATCGACATGGAAGATGCACACAGATTGGGCATAATTTCTACCCATGATTGCGAAAATCTTTTTGTAGATTTAATAAAATCGGTCAACGAAAAAGAAGAAAAAAAAGTAAAAGATAAGCTTGCGAACCTTTCTAATGCCAACGAAAGAATTTCGTATTTAAGGGCCAAAGTGATTAATGCTTTAATCACAAAAACAATGTTTCTTTACGAAGAAAATTTCGGAAATATTCTTAACGGAACTCAAGACAAAGCTTTGTTGGATATTTTTAAAAAAGAAAGTGCTTCTTTCCAAAAAGTTGAAAGTTTTTCCATCGAAAAAATTTATGGTCATAGAAGTGTGGTAGAAATAGAAAATGCAGGTTATAATGTAATGTACGAACTTTTGAATCATTTTATTCCGCCAATAATTTTAGAAAAAGACCAGAGAAAATCTTACGACAAAAAAGCTTTACAATTATTACCTTCTCAATTTTTGTATGAAGAAAGTTCTGTTTATGAGAAAGTTTTGGGTGTTTTAGATTTCGTAAGCGGAATGACAGATAATTTTGCTACAGATCTCTACCGAAAAATTAAAGGAATTGATATTGGGATGACGATGTAATATTTGCTAAATCGCTAATTTGTAAAATTGCAAGGTAGCTAAAATGTTATATGCTAAATTTGTTAATGATTAAGAAATCATTTTTAAAGTATAGATTTTTAATTTCGGAAATTAACAACTTCACAATCCTACGATTTTATAAATTTAACGACTTTACGATTTCACTCCTTCACAATTTTATATTTTTTTTGTAACTTTATAGAAATTCAGCTACTAACTCAATAAAATATTAAACTATGACATATTTAGGTATTTTAGTCTTTCTGGGACTTATCACGCTTTTTGCTTCGTTTTTTACGGTAAAACAAGCTACAGCAGCTATTGTGGAGAGATTGGGTAAATTCCATTCTGTTCGCCATGCGGGTTTACATCTTAAAATTCCGTATATCGATCAAGTTACCAAAAGAATGAATCTCAGAATTCAACAATTAGACGTAATGATTGATACTAAAACTTTAGATAATGTTTTCATCAGAATGAAAGTTTCTGTACAGTATCAAGTTATAAAAGAACAAGTTGCAGATTCTTTTTATAAATTAGAAAATCCTGAAAATCAAATTACTTCTTATGTTTTTGATGTAGTGAGAGCAGAAGTTCCAAAGTTGAAATTGGATGATGTTTTCGTGAGAAAAGATGATATTGCAATTGCTGTAAAAGGTGAGTTGCAAGAAGCGATGCAATCTTACGGTTATGACATTGTGAAAGCTTTGGTAACAGATATAGACCCAGATGAACAAGTGAAACACGCGATGAACCGTATCAATGCTGCTGAACGTGAAAAAACTGCCGCAGAATACGAATCTGAAGCTCAAAGAATTAGAATTGTTGCCGTAGCAAAAGCGGAAGCGGAATCTAAAAAATTGCAAGGACAAGGTATTGCAGACCAACGAAGAGAAATTGCAAAAGGTCTGGAAGAATCTGTAAGAATGCTGAATAATGTTAATATTGGCTCTCAAGAAGCTTCTTCGTTAATTGTAGTTACGCAACATTATGATACGCTTCATTCAATTGGCGCTAACAACAGAAGTAATCTGGTTTTATTGCCCAATTCGCCAACCGCAGCAAGCAATATGTTGAACGACATGCTGGTTGCAATGAATTCGGTATCTAAATTAGAAGAAGCCGATAAAACCAATTATCCGAAACCACCAAAAGATCATACGCATTAAAAAGATAAGAGGAGGCTATTTCTATTTTGAGATAGCCTTTTTTTTATCTGAATTCGCAGCCTTGTATTACTCCTCTTTTTTCAATTTCAGCATCTATAAAGTTTTGAATTTGAGATTTTTTGAGATTCCAGTTCGGTGCAATTAGCATGTCTAAATCTGACAAGCCAAACAATCTTTGGATTACAATATCTGGTCTTAATTTTGGTAAAATTTCGCAAAGCAAATCGGTATATTCTTCTATACTGAAGAGTTTGAAAGGATTTCTTTTGTATTTTACCCCAAAAATAGAACCTTCCACAATATGAAGATGGTGGAATTTTACAAAATTAATTTTAGAAAATCTATTGAGTTCATTCACATATTTTAGCATCATTTCTTTGGTTTCATTGGGAAATCCCAAAATAGTGTGTATGCAAACATCTAATGTCGAATTTTCTAGTAAATTCATAGCATCTACAAATTCTTGATGAGAGCAACCTCTGTTTATTTCAACCAAAGTTTCATCATAGATAGATTCCATTCCCATTTCCAAATCTACTTCCAAACCTTGTTCTTTATAGCTTTCCAAAAGAGCAATTTTTTCTTCGTCTATACAATCTGGTCTGGTTCCTACAGAAAGTCCTACAATTTTTTCTAGATTAATTTTTAAAGCTTCGTCGTATAGAAATTTGAGTTCTTCTACAGGTGCATAAGTATTGGTATTAGGCTGAAAATAAACAATAAATTTTTCCGCACCATAGGTTTTTTCCGCTCTTTCCATGCTGTAAGAAATCTGCTCTCTAAAAGTGTCTAAATTTCTAGAAACAGGCGTAAAAGAATCTGTATTACAATAGGCGCAACCGCCGTAACCTTTGCTTCCATCTCTGTTTGGGCAAGTAAAACCCGCATCTACAATTACCTTGTAAACTTTTTGTCCGTTATATTTATTTCTAAGAAAAGCGCTGTAATAATTATAGTTTTTTTCTCCAAAAGCCAATGCTTTTTCCATTTTTAAATTCATTTTTGCAAAGATACAACTCAAAAATCTCGAATTTTATAGACATGAATTTAATCATATCACAAAAAAATACAATTTTTTTTCTATAAGAAAATAAAGAATAAAATATTCTGAATAGTGCTTCTTTAGACACTTTTTGAATGGTAAGTTTTATATTATTTCTACCAAAATAGTAGAAATTTGTATTTTTTTGTCAACGAAATGTTGTTTTGATTAAAATTAATTCTATATTTGCAACATCAAAATGGAACAAATTTTATTAAATATCGCTGTTTGTTGTTGCTCTCTTCAATAGAGGAGTGCTTTTTCACATTGATATAAATAAAGAAAAATATTAAAAAAGACTCCTTAATTTTATGATTAAGGAGTCTTTTTTGTTTTAAAAAATTAGTAATTTTACACAGAAATTTAACAATAGAAATTAGAAACGAAATGAACACAAAAATTTTTGCATTAAAAAGCAATGAAAATAAAAGCACAACAATGTGTATGATGCCTTGCTGTTGTAAAGTTTCTGTGGGAGCTTATATTTCTTATGGTCTATAGTATAAAATTATTGTGATTATAAATTAATATTGGCTTCTTGTTTTTCAAGAGGTCATTTTTTTTGAGAAAATTATATGGAAGAAGTATTAAAATTACTTAATGAGAATAATTCAGTTCAGGAAAATTTGCAAATCCTGAATGAACAGCTAAAAGGAAGAATTGTTTTTTCTACCAGTTTTGGTATTGAAGACCAAGTAATAACCAACGAAATTTTTAGCAATAAACTAGAAAATATAGAGGTTTTTACATTAGATACTGGCAGACTTTTCCCCGAAACTTATGATGTTTGGGATAAATCTAACCTTAAATATGGCAACAAGATAAAACCTTTTTATCCAGAAGCTGTAACTATAGAAAAATATGTTTTAGACAACGGAATTAATGGTTTTTATAATAGTGTAGATTTAAGAAAAGAATGTTGCAATATTAGAAAAGTTCAACCGTTAAATAGAGCTTTAAAAGGTGCAAATGTTTGGATTACAGGTCTTAGAGCAGAGCAATCGCAAAACAGACAAGGTATGAAATTGGTAGAATGGGACGAAGCTCATCAATTATTCAAATTTAATCCTTTGCTCAATTGGACAACCGAAGAAGTAGTAGAATATTTACAGAAAAAAGGTGTTCCGTATAACACGCTTCATCACAAAGGTTTCATTAGTATTGGTTGTGCGCCGTGTACTAGAGCCGTAAAAGAAGGTGAAGATTTCCGTGCTGGAAGATGGTGGTGGGAAGATCAATCTAAAAAAGAATGTGGTTTACATAAATAAATGCAGAAAAAAATTAAAATGAGTAATACAGTAGATTATTTAGAGCAATTAGAAAACGAAGCAATTTATATCTTAAGAGAAACAGCAGCGCAGTTTGAAAAGCCAGCTTTGCTTTTTTCGGGAGGAAAAGATTCCATTGTGTTGGTACATTTGGCTTTGAAGGCGTTTCGTCCGGGCAAATTTCCTTTTCCTTTGGTACATATAGATACAGGTCATAATTTTCCAGAAGCCATACAATTTAGAGATGAATTGGTAGAAAAAATTGGCGAAAAATTGGTGGTAGGCAATGTAGAAGATAGCATCAAAAAATATAATTTAAAAGAAACAGGTGGTAGATTTCCTTCTAGAAATTCTCTACAGACTTATACACTTTTAGATACAATTGAAGAAAATGAATTTGATGCTTGTATTGGTGGTGCTAGAAGAGACGAAGAAAAAGCCAGAGCTAAAGAAAGAATTTTCTCTGTAAGAGACGATTTCGGGGCTTGGGATCCAAAACTTCAAAGACCAGAACTTTGGAATATCCTCAACGGGAAAGTGCAAAAAGGTCATAATGTAAGAGTTTTCCCAATCAGTAACTGGACAGAATTAGACATCTGGAATTACATTAAAAAATACAATATTGAATTGCCAAATTTATATTTTTCTCATGATAGAGAATGTATTAAATTTCAAGATAAATTAGTGGCTACGTCAGCGTTTATTCAACCTCAAGAAGGAGACGAAGTAGTGATTGAAAAAGTAAGATACAGAACCGTTGGAGATATGACTTGTACCGCTGCTGTGCCTTCTGAAGCTTCTACAATTGATGATATTATTGAAGATATTATTCAAACAAGAATCAGCGAAAGAGGACAAACAAGATTAGATGACCAACTTTCGGAAGCTGCAATGGAAGACCGTAAAAAACAAGGGTATTTTTAATATCAAACATTCGAAATTTTAAATTAATAATTAACTCGAAACTCATATCACGAAACTCGAAACTCATAAAAAAATGAATACATTAAGATTTATAACCGCAGGAAATGTAGATGATGGAAAAAGTACTTTGATTGGAAGACTTCTATATGATTCTGACAGTATACATACAGACCAATTGGGCGTTTTACAAAAGCAAACCAAGCAAGAAGGCGTAGATATAGATTTGTCTCTTATCACAGATGGTCTTAGAGCAGAGCGCGAACAAGGGATAACTATTGATGTTGCGTACAAATATTTCTCTACTTCTAAAAGAAAATTCATCATTGCAGATGCGCCTGGTCACGAGCAATATACCCGAAATATGATTACTGGAGCTTCTAATTCAGATTTAATTATCGTTTTAGTAGATGCCAGAAACGGGATTACAGACCAAACCAAAAGACACGCAAGTGTAGGTTCTTTAATGGGAATTAAAAAAGCTATTATTGCCATCAATAAAATTGATTTATTAAATTATTCTGAAGAAGTTTTTAATCAAATTAAAAATGATTTCGAAGCAATAAAATCTGAACTCAATTACAACGAAATTATCTACATTCCGGTAAGTGCTTTGGTGGGAGATAACGTAGTTACAACTTCTGAAAATACACCTTGGTACAACGGGAAATCTATTCTTCAAACTTTAGAATCTGTAGAATTAGACGGAACGGAAGATTTAGAAGCAAGATTCCAAGTACAATGGGTAATTAGACCAAAAGATGAAGACAACCACGATTACAGAGGTTATGCCGGACAAATCCTAAGCGGAAGTTATAAAGTTGGAAACAAAGTAACCATTCTGCCTGCTAAAATTGAAACCACTTTGGTTAAAATCGAAAAAGATTTAAAAGAAGTTTCGGAAGTAGTAGCTGGGGACAATGTTGTACTACATTTCGAAAATGATATAGACATCAGCCGTGGAGACACTGTGGTTCTTAGCAATCAGTTGCCAAAAGAAGACAACCAAATCAATACTTGGATTTCTTGGTTAGATAACAATTCATTACAAGTTGGTAAAACTTATTTGCTTCAGCACAGATTCAAAAATGTGAGAGTGAAAGTTCAACAAATTAACAGAAAATGGGATGTTAACCAATGGCAATTTACAGATGGAGACGCTGTTCAACTTAATGATATTGCACAAGTTACATTGAAAACCAGTCAGCCATTGTACTACGATACTTTCGAGAAAAATCCAAAATCTGGCAGCGCTATTTTGATAGACGAAACCAGTTTTAACACCGTAGGAGCTTTAATGTTCCTTTAAATTAAACCAAAATTTAGAAAAATATAAAATATGAAAGCGAATAACATTTTAGAAACAATTGGAAACACGCCAGTCGTAAAAATTAATAAATTATTTGGCGACAAAAATGTTTTCATCAAATTAGAAAGAACAAATCCGGGTAACAGCATCAAAGACCGTATCGCACTAGCAATGATAGAAGATGCAGAAGCAAAAGGATTGTTAAAACCAGATAGCGTAATTATAGAACCTACTTCTGGGAATACAGGGATTGGTTTGGCATTAGTAGGAGCGGTAAAAGGTTACAAAGTAATTTTAGTAATGCCAGAATCTATGAGTGTTGAGCGTAGAAAATTAATGGAAATCTATGGTGCTGAATTCGATCTTACTCCTCGCGAAAAAGGAATGAAAGGCGCTATTGAAAGAGCTGCAGAATTGGTAGCTAATACTCCAAATGCTTGGTCTCCATCGCAATTTAGCAATCAGGCAAATGTTGAAGTTCACAAAAAAACTACAGCACAAGAGATTTTAGCAGATTTTCCAGATGGTTTAGATTATGTAATTACAGGTGTAGGAACAGGCGGTCACATTACAGGTGTAGCTTCTGTTTTGAAAGAAAAATTCCCGAATATTAAAGTAATTGCTGTAGAACCAGAATTGTCTCCGGTTTTAAGTGGTGGAGCGCCAGGTCCGCACCCAATTCAAGGGATTGGAGCAGGTTTTGTGCCAGATGTTTATCGTACAGATTTAATAGACGAAATTATTCAAATTGGTAAAGACGAAGCTTACGAATATGCCAGAGAAATTGCTAAAAAAGAAGGGATTTTAGTAGGAATTTCTACAGGTGCGTCTTTAGCAGCAGTTGCTAAAAAAGCAGCTACTTTGCCAGATGACGCCAAAATCTTAACTTTCAATTACGATACAGGAGAACGTTACCTTTCTATTGAAGGATTATTCTAAATAAAATCATCACTTTTCCCTTTCTTTTTAAGGGAGGGAAAGTGATTTCATAAAATATTTTTCTTCTTTTCTTAGAAGAGAATTGTAAATCTTTAACTTTCAGAAAATCAAATTTTTACCCTATCGTTTTCGATAAGGCGGCGGAGATTTTATGCTAAAATTATGAAAAAAAACATTCAAAATACAGGAAAAGTGGTTTTGGCAGGAGCTGGACCAGGCGATCCGGAACTTATCAGTCTAAAAGCTTTGAAATATCTTCAAAAAGCAGATGTAATTCTTACAGACAGATTGGTTTCGCCAGAGTTGATAGAAGAATATGCTTCCGAAAAAGCAGAAATTGTGTATGTTGGTAAGCAATGTTCTAAAGGAATTTGGACTCCTCAAAAAGACATCAACAATTTGATGGTGCAGTTTGCCAAACAAGGGAAATTGGTACTTCGTCTAAAAGGTGGAGATGCTAGCCTTTTTTCTAATATTTTGGATGAACTTCAAATTTTAAAAGAACACCAAATTTTATACGAGATTATTCCCGGAGTTTCTGCGGCTTTTGGTGCTGCGGCTTATACAGGTATTCCGCTTACCGCTCGCGAATATTCTAGAGGTGTAAGGTTTCTTACGCTGTACGATTTTAAATTCGTAACACTTCATCAATGGCAAGATTGGGCAACTACAGAAGACACTTTGGTGTTTTATATGAGCGGACAAAAATTAGAAAATATTACTCAAAAATTAATAGAATTTGGAATTGAAGGTTCTAAATCTATCGCGGTGGTGCAGCAGGCAACTACGCCAGAACAAAAAACGCAGGTTTTCTCTTTCGAGGAAATTAAAACTCAATCTTTACCCGAATTTGAATTTGTTCCAACACTTATCATTATTGGAAATGTAGTGAATTTGCATCATCAATTTGCTTGGTTCGAAGAAAAAAAATCTGGAAATTCTTATTTCGATAATCACAAAACAAGTTATCAAAATGCTATCTGATACTAAACAAAATTTATTAGAACAATTGGTTTCTAATGCTTCTTTTGAAGAGTTAATTTACGCCAAAGGTTATTTGGCGGGTTATATTGCAAAATCTGGCGAAGGAAATTCTATGCCACAGAAATCTTCTGCTTTGGTAAACGTAAAACCTCTCATTGTTTATGGTACCGAAACTGGAAATGCAAAAAAAGTAGCATCAAAATTACAAGCAAGTTTTAAAAAGGAAAAAATTAACGCAAAATCTGTAGATATTTTTCAGTTTGATGTTAAAAAATTAGAAAAAGAAACGTTGGTACTTTTCGTTATCAGCACGCAAGGAGAAGGCGAATTTCCGCTTAATGCAAAAGATTTTTACGAAAAACTGAAGTCTTCTAATGTAAATCTTGGTCAACTTTCTTATGCTGTTTTCGGTTTGGGAGATAGTTCTTATCCTCTTTTTTGTAGTGCAGGAACGCTCTTGGACGAGGTTTTAGAAGAAAAAGGAGCCAAAAGATTATTACCTTTGGTAAAAGCAGATGTAGATTTTAATCCTTTGGTAGAAAATTGGCAAAAAGATTTGCAAAATTTATTTTCTGATGTTAAAACTGAAGCTAAAGTTGCACATTCTGTTCAAAATATTCCTCATAAAAAAAATTATAAAGGCAATATAAAACATAAAATTGTACTCAATGATAATGGTTCTAACAAAGAAACGTATCATATAGAAATTGTTTCAGATGAAGAAATTTCTTATCAACCTGGAGATGCTCTTGGTGTAATTCCGAAAAATTCTCAAAAAGATATTCAATTTATTTTAGATGAATTCAATGTTGAAAAAGAACAAGAATTTTCTATAAAAGGCGAAACCAAAACTGCTTTTGATTGGTTAGAAAGTCGAAATGTTAAAGGACTCAGCAAGCATACTTTAGATGCAATTTCACCAGTTTTAGAAATTGAAATTCTTTCGGAAAAAGCAGATTTGTTAGATGTTTTAAATTCTGCAGAACAGAAAAATTTAGACGCTGATAAATTTTCAAAACTCCTTGAAATTTTGTTGCCCGTTGCGCCTAGATTGTATTCTATTTCGTCTTCAAAAGAAGCGCACGATGGCGAAGTTCATTTAACGGTGAATCTTCATAAATTTAATACAAATGATCAAGAAAAAGAAGGTTTTGCTTCTCGTTATTTGGCAGATTTGCCTTTAGAAGAAGAATTTGAATTTTATATTCACAAAAACGAAAATTTCAGACTGCCGGAAGAAGATAAAGATATTATTTTAATTGGTCCAGGAACGGGAATTGCGCCTTTCAGAAGCTTTTTGGCAGAAAGAGATTCAACAGGAGCTGAAGGTAAAAACTGGCTTTTCTTTGGCGAACAGCATTTTTCTTTAGATTTTTACTATCAAACCGAAATTCAGGAATGGATAAGTACGGGAGTTCTAACCAAACTGAGCACGGCTTTTTCTAGAGACCAGCAAAGAAAAATTTATGTTCAGGATAGAATTTTAGAAAATGCTAAAGAATTTAATCAATGGATTGAAAATGGAGCTTACATCTACTTGTGTGGGCAAAAAAATCCGATGTCTAAAGATGTAGAGCAGACTTTGATAGAAGTAATTTCGGCTCAAAGAAATGTTTCGGTAGAACAAGCTATTGAAATCTTAGACGAACTGGAAAATGAAGGAAAATTTTTGAAGGATGTTTATTAGAAGTCAGAAGTCGGATGTCGGAAGTCAGAAGTCAAAAGTCAAAAGTCAAAAGTCAAAAGTTAAATCTAAAATCTAAAATCTAAAATTAAAATTATGAGCGATAAATTATCTCCAATAGAATATATAAAAATGAAAAGCGACGGACTGAGAGGTACGTTGAAAGAAAGTATAGAACAAGACAATCATACCGGAAATGTGAGACCAGACGATGAAGCTTTGGTGAAATTTCACGGAATGTATGTACAGGACGACAGAGACAGAAGAGCCGAAAGAGCTGCAAAAAAACTTGATAAATTGTACTCTTTTATGATTCGTCTCAGAATTCCGGGCGGAGCTATTACGGCAGAACAGTGGCAAGCTTTACACCAAGTTTCTGAAGAATTCGGTACAGGAACTCTCAAAATTACGACCAGACAGACGGTTCAGCTTCACGGTATCTTAAAACACGAAATAAGACCAACAATTCAGGCATTTAATACCGCAAAATTAGATTCTATTGCGGCGTGTGGCGATGTAAATAGGAATGTAATCGCCAGTTCGCATCCGCAATTATCGCCCATTCATCATCAAGTGCACGAATATGCGGATAAAATTTCGAAATTACTTTTGCCAAAAACCAAGGCGTATTATGAAGTTTTTATTGATGGAGAAAAAATCTACGAACGTTCTGCCGAAGCAGATCCTTTGTACGAAGACCGTTATTTACCAAGAAAATTCAAAATTGCTGTGGCAATTCCGCCAAGCAACGATGTGGATTTGTTTACCAATGATTTAGGATTAATTGCGATTATCGAAAATAATGAATTGAAAGGCTTCAATCTTGTTGTTGGTGGCGGTTTGGGAACTACACATGGCAATGCTTCAACTTTTCCGAGATTAGGAAATGTTCTTGGTTTTTTAGATTCGGAAGAGAAAACAATGAAAGCAGTTTACGAAGTTTTAACCATTCAAAGAGATTTTGGAAATAGGGCAGATAGAAAATTATCGAGGCTAAAATATACTATCGAAAGATTAACGGTAGAAGGCTTTAAAGAAGAATTAGAAAAAAGAATTGGCTTCAAACTAGAACCTGCAAAACCTTATCAATTTACCGAAAGAAACGATAGATATGGTTGGCAACAAAGTGCTGATGGAAAATGGTATTATACACTTTTTGTAGAAAATGGAGTGGTAAAACCTTATCAAAAAGCATTTTTAATAGAAATAGCAAATCTTAATATCAGCAATTTTATTTTTACAGGAAACCAAAATCTAATGATTGGAAATATTTCTGAAAATGATAAGAAAAAGATAGAAGATTTAATAGAAAAATTTGAAATTGAGAAAAATATTTCGCCTATCAGACAGAGTTCTATGGCTTGTGTTGCATTGCCAACTTGTCCATTAGCTCTTGCGGAAGCACAACGCTATTTGCCAGAATTGGTAACGAAAATAGAGCCAATTTTAGCAAAACACGGACTTTCAGATGACGATGTTTCCATCAGAATGACGGGTTGCCCTAATGGTTGCGGAAGACCTTATGTAGCAGAATTGGGTTTTATAGGTACAGCTGCAGAACAGTATAATTTTATGTTGGGTGGCGATAGATATGGATTAAGATTGAACAAATTGTATAAAGAAAAACTTTCGGAGCAAGAAATTTTAGAAGAAGTAGATGTTTTATTCGCTCAATATATGAAGGAAAAACAAGAAGGAGAGCATTTTGGAGATTTCGCTTACAGAACTTTTTTCAATTAAAATAAAATTAAGTTTTAGGAAAGATTTAGGATATTTTGTATTTTTGAAAAGTATTACCAAAAAATATGCTTTCAAAAAAAGTAAAATATGCCATTAAAGCTTTGATATTTATTTCTAAAAATATCGAAGAAAAGAGACCTATTTCAGCTAAATTAATTTCTGAAAAAGTAAAAATTCCGTACAAATTTTTAGAAACTATTTTGAGAGAACTCAAACAAAATAAAATTCTAAAAAGCGAAAGAGGTGCAGATGGCGGATATTCTTTCCTTAAAAATCCTTCGGAAATTACTGTTTTAGAGGTTATAAGGTTTATAGATGGGCCTGTTTCTATGGTAAATTGCGTCTCAATTAATTACTATCAAAAATGTGAAGATTGCATAGATGAAGATACGTGTAGTATTAAATTGCTCTTTACAGAAGTAAGAGACGCTACGTTGCCAATTCTTGCCAAAACCATCGAACAAATGGCTATCGAACACCATTAATTTTAACCAAATTTTTTAACAATTATTTGTAACATATAATTGTTGTTAATATAATTCATACTAATTATATAGGAATTATATAATTTATGTATATTTGCACCTTTAAATAATGTAAAAAGGTATTTCTAAGGAAGAAGTATTATTTCAAAATCAATGAAAGATAGAGTGATATGAAGATTAAATTTTTAAATGGATTTTATTATCAAAATAACTCCAAGAGCAGTTGTAGCTAATTATTTTAAAAGAAAATCGTCTAAAAAAACTTATAAGAATTAAAGTTTTTAGAATTACAAATCAACAAATTTTTTAAAATAATTATCATCAATGAAAAGAATCATTTACGTTTTAGGGCTATTATTTATTAATCAAAATTTTGCCTACGCTCAAGAAAAAGACAGCATTCTAATTGCACAAAGAAAAATAATAAAAGGATATGTGGTAGATTATGACAATACGCCACTTACCGACGCAATTATTAAAATAAAAGGTACAGAATACTCTGTAAGGTCTGATGCAGAAGGAACTTTCAAACTTCAGAATATGAATGATTTTCCTGTAGTTTTGGAAGTTAATAAAAAAGGATACCAAAAATCTGAAGTCATTTTAGACGAATATCAACCTACCATTACCATCAAATTGAATTTAATTGAAAAGCATATTGAAGCCGTTTTGGTAACTTCTAGAAGGAGAAGCGAAGAAATTCAGAAAATTCCAATTCCAATTACAGTTTTAACTGCGAAAAAAATAGACGATACTGGTTCTTTTACGGTAAATAGATTGAAAGAATTGGTGCCAACCGTACAATTGTATGCTTCTAATGCAAGAAATACAACACTTAATATTAGAGGTTTGGGTTCTACTTTTGGTTTAACAAACGACGGAATTGATCCCGGAGTTGGTTTTTATGTGGATGGAGTTTATTATGCAAGACCGGCAGCTACAGCTTTAGATTTTATTGATACTGAAAGAATAGAAGTTCTTAGAGGTCCTCAAGGTACTCTTTTTGGGAAAAATACTACGGCTGGTGCTTTCAATATTACAACGAAAGATGCTACTTTCCGCCCGACTGCGAATTTTGAAATTAGCGGAGGAAATTATGGTTTTTTACAAGCTAAAGGTTCTCTTTCTGGTCCAATTTCTAAAAAATTAGCTGCCAGAATTTCGTTTTCTGGAACTCAGAGAAACGGACTTTTGTATAACGTTCACACTCAAGATAATATAAATGACATTAATAATATTGGGGTAAGAACTCAATTTTTATATAAACCAACGGATAATATTAAAGTTACTTTAAATGCAGACATTACAGACCAAAAACCAGATGGTTACGGTTGGCCAGTTGCGGGAGTTGTAACTACAAAAAGAGCTGCTTACAGACAATTTTATAATATTATTAAAGATTTAAATTACGAAATTCCATATAACAGTGCTTTCGAAAGGAAAGTAGATTTAGATACTCCTTCCAAAGCTGATAATCAGCTTGGAGGGGTTTCTTTGAATGCAGATTTCAAATTAGGAAAAGGTACAATTACCTCTACTTCTGCGTTTAGATATTGGAAATGGACTCCACTTAACGATAGAGATTACATTGGTTTGCCTGTTTTTACGATTTCTTCGGGGAATTCGGTTCATAAACAGTGGTCTCAGGAAATAAGATATTCTGGTAATTTAACCGAAAAATTGCATGGTGTAATTGGTGTATTCGGGTTGTGGCAAGACCTTAATTCAGACCCTGTACAAACGGAAGAAGCGGGTTCTGCACAATGGCGTTTTGCACAAGATTCTACCAGTTCGTTATGGAGTACACCTGGTTTGTTTGATAATTTTGGAATTAGAACTACCAATAGAATTCAAAGTACAAGTTTAGCAATATTTAGTCAGGTTGATTGGGCTATTACCGAAAAATTTCACATTTTGCCGGGCGTAAGATATAATTATGACAAAAAAATAGCCAATTATAAAAGAGAAACTTATGGCGGATTGCAAACTACAGACCCAGCTCTTATTGCATTGAAAAATAAAGTCTATACCAACCAAGCTTTCGATACGGATGCTAAAGAAGGAAATTTCTCAGGTCAACTCACTTTACAGTACAATGTGAACAATAATTTCAATACCTTTGCTACATATTCCTTAAGTTATAAACCAGTTGGAGTTAATATTGGTGGTTTGCCTACAGCTAACGGACAAGTTTTGATAGATTTAGCAAAAATAAAACCAGAATCTGTAAGACATTTTGAAGTGGGAGTAAAAACAAAACCTACACCTAATTCAATTTTTAATGTGGTATTTTTTAATGATGACATCAAAGATTACCAAACTCAAGTGCAAACTCCAGAACCTGGTGTAAACAGAGGTTATCTTGCAAATGCCGAAAAAGTAAATGTAAAAGGTGTGGAAATAGATGGTAACATAAGAATTCAGAATTTTGTATTCAATGCTGCTTTGGCATATACAGAAGGCAAATATGTGAAATTTACCAATGCACCTGTGCCTTTAGAAGAAGTAGGAGGAAGCTTAGCTTTTAAAGATGTTTCGGGAGGCAGACTTCCGGGAATTTCTAAATGGTCTGGTTCTTTCGGGGCAGAAGATTCTTTTGATGGACATTTTCTAGGTTTTGAAGGAAGTTATTTCGTGGGAGCAGATGTATTCTTCAGGTCGAATTTTTCTTCCAGTCCTTCTCCTTCACAGTATTTAAACATTTCTGGATATTATTTAGTAAACAGTAGAGTAGGTTTCAGAGCATCTAATGGTTTGTCTATCAACCTTTGGGCAAGAAATTTATTTAACAGAGATTATTACGAACAATTATTGGCTGCTTCGGGCAGTGCCGGGCATTATGCCGGAGTAATAGGCGATCCTGCTACTTTTGGTGTAACGCTGAAATATACTTTAAAATAAATTTGAATGAGTAGAAATACGCTATTCCCGATTTTCTTAAAAACAGACCAAGCTCATTTCCTTGTAGTAGGCGGTGGTAATATTGGTTTAGAAAAAACTGAAACACTTCTGAAACAAAACCCCGAAGTAAAAATAACAATTGTTTCACCAGATTTTTTAGAAGATTTAAAAATAATTGATGATCATTATCAAAATGTCTCTATAAAACTAAAATCATTTGATGAAACAGACTTGGATGAGGTAGATTTTGTGGTGGCTGCTACTAACAATAGAGAAATTAATGCCGAAATTAAAAAACTTGCCAACGCTAGAAAAATTTTGGTAAATGCGGCAGACCAACCAGAATTGTGCGATTTTTATTTGGGTTCTATCGTTAATAAAGGAAATCTTAAAATAGCAATTTCTACCAATGGTAAATCTCCTACAATTGCCAAAAGACTCAAAGAAACGTTGCACGAATCTTTACCAGAACAGCTAGACGATTTAATTCTGAATCTTAATAAATTGAGAAATCAATTGTCTGGTGATTTTAAAAATAAAGTACACATTCTAAATAAAGTTACTGAGAACCTTTCTTCGCATCCAGAAGATTTTGATAAGTATATTTCGGATATTTCTCAGCTCGAAAAATCTGTTTTGGTGGTAAAAAGAGCCAGAAGAATCGTTAACAATACATTATTGATAATGGGAGCGGTTTTGGTATTGTTTTTTGCTTTTTTCATCATTAAATATTTTAACCTTTGGGCAGATGTTTCTTTATTGTTGAATAAAGATAACAACCGATTCTTGTGGATGATGTTTACAGGATTTGTAGCAGAAATAGTTGCAGGTTCTGTAGGGATGGGTTATGGAGTAATTTGTACTACTATTTTATTGAGTTTTGGTATTGCACCACATATCGTTACAGCAAGTATTCACTCGGCAGAATCTTTTACTTCTATGGCAGGAAGTATTAGTCACTACAAACTGAAAAACGTTAACAAAAACATGGTGAAAAAGCTTGTATTACCTGCAATTATTGGGGTAATTATAGGAGTAGCAGCCATTTCTTTTTTAGGCGAAGAATATGCAAAGTACGTAAAACCATTTATTTCTCTTTACACGATGTATTTAGGATTTAAGATTTTTCAAAATTCTGTTTTAAAGAAAGATTCGGTGAAATATCCTAAGAGAAAAGCAAATTTCAAAGTTTTGGGAGTTTTTGGAGGGTTTATAGATTCTTTTACTGGTGGCGGTTGGGGACCTTTGGTTACCGGTACACTTATCAAAAATGGTTATACACCAAGATATGTAGTAGGGAGTTCTACGGTTGCAAAATTCATTTTAACGGTAGCCAGTGCAATTGCTTTTATCTACACCATCGGGATTCACCACTGGAATATTGTTCTAGGATTGTTAATTGGAGGAATTATTACCGCACCGTTTTCTGCAAGACTTACCTCAAAAGTACCTTCAAAATATATGTTTATTGCCGTTGGAGTTTTGGTAATGGGTTTAAGTTTATCTAGTATTATAAAAACGGTATTGAGTTTTTTCTAATCAAATGAATTCTCGAAATAAGAAATAAAAAACACAATTTTTACCATAAAAACCAAAGAAGCCTTATCTTTTGATTGGGCTTTTTTTATAAATTTACCAAAAAAATAGGTTGACAGAAAAATACTCCAGAGTTTCTCCTTTTAAAGTTTATATATCATTCAAAAAATATTTGGATGTTTTGGAGCATATTCGCTATAATGATAGATTAGAATATCGTGCGCAGTACGCAGAATCTCTTATCGAAAAAACAAAAAATTTCAAAGAATTTAGAGAAGGTTTTCAAGACGAAACCTTGTTAGAAAAACATGCAGATTTAATAAGACTTTTATTAGCAGATATATTTCCTACGGGGCTTACTCTTAACGAAATAAAAGCAGCAAGCGTTCCTATTACCAATATTACTTTTAATTATACCGAACGTTTTAAAAATATTTTAAACGAAGCAGGTAGAGATTTCAGTATGGAATTTAGACAAGTAGATGACGACGAATTTTATATTTTCTGCTGTTGTCTTATTTTGCAATCTTATTTTAAAAAAGATATTAGAACTTCTCTTCCATTTTATTATGATATTCCTGATAAAAATGGAATTATAAAACATTATAAAATAACGATAAACTCAGATTTTACAGAGATTTATCCCATAGAAAATGCCGAAATTCCTTCAGATGAAATTGTTAATTATTTGATGGATAATATGGACGATGTAAAAATGTGGAAAAAATATTTCCCGCCAGAATCTTGGTATCTAAAAGGTTTTACCATTATTACTTTGGTAGATAGCACCGTAGAAATTGCACTTTCCGAATTGAAATCTAACATTATTGAGATTAACCCAGGAAATCCTTTGCCAAACAATATGAATGATATTTTCAAATCATTGTTTGATATTCCTCAGATTAATTTTGGTTTCATGTTATATGATGCTAAAAACCATAATTTGCAGAAATTAGATTTCTATAATAACGTTTTCACTACTCCAATTTTAGATTTTTGGCTCAGTTTATTCAATAAAAAAATTAGAAGCGAAGCCATTTCTAATATCAGTTATAACCCAAAACCTATCATTGTTTCAGATATTATTAATTTAGACGAAGAAATAAAAAAAATACCATCTTATCAATCTTTAGAAGAACATGATATAAGAAGTTTTATGATTATTCCTATCGTTAAAGATGGTAAATTTCTTGCAGCTTTAGAATTTACTTCTTCTATTCCGAATTCTTTTAATGGTTTGAAATTGAAGAAAATAGAGCCGTTTTTGGATGTTATTCTCTTTCCGATAGACCGTTTTAATTTTGAGAAAAACAATCAAATTGAAGCAATTATACAAAGAGAATACACCAGCATTCACGAAAGCGTAGTGTGGAAGTTTCGCAACGAAGCCGAAAAGTATTTCAATGCGATGATTTCTAATAAAATGTACACTTTGAAAGAGATTTCTTTCAAAAAACTTATTCCTTTATTTGGACAAACGGATATTCGTTCGTCTTCCGAAAAAAGGATAAAATATATGTTAGAAGATTTGAACCATCAGCTTCTTTCTCTCCAGAATATTTTTGATGAAATTCCAAACGGTTCTGAGAAAATGAAAAGCAAAATTTTGCGTTTAAAAGACAGTCTGAACAACGATTTGAAAGGAGATACGGAACGTAAAATTCAAAAATATCTAAAAAATAATATTCATCCTGCTTTAAGAGAAATTCAAGAAGAAACACTTTCGGAAAAGTTGAAGCACGATATTCATCATTATTTTGGTAAAATTTCTCCTAAATCTGAACTTTTTTATATTCAAAGGAATAAATTAGACGAATCTATAACTCTTATCAATAGGAAGATTGCGGATATTTTAGACGAAAAACAAACTTTGGCTCAACATATTTTTCCTCATTTCTACGAACGTTTTAAATCTGATGGAGTAGAGCATAATTTGTTTGTGGGACAAAGCATTTCTCCTAATCAAAAATATTCTGGTGATGTTATTAAAGAATTGAGATTTTGGCAGTTAGAAACCATGTGTTTTGTAGAGCATCAATTAGAAAGTTTCAAAACTCGTTTGCCAATTCATTTAGATTTGGCACCACTTATTTTTGTGTATAACGAAAAAGTAAACATCCGTTTTAGAATGGATGAAAAAAGGTTTGATGTAGATGGAGCTTACAATTCTTATTACGAAATCATCAAAAAAAGATTAGACAAAGCGCTCATTAAAAATTCTACCGAAAGGCTTACCACTCCAGGTAAAATGACTATTGTTTATTTAGAAAAAGAACACGAAAAAGAGTACCTTGGCTATATTGCAAAACTTCAAGAGAAAAATCTTTTGAAAAATGATGTTGAATTTTTAGAAGTTCAAGATTTGCAAGGGGTTACGGGTTTGTTTGCTCTTCGGGTTTCTTTGTTTTTCAATAATTAAAGTTGAACAAAAGCATAAGCGAAAGAAAGTACGGAAATGATAATTCCTGCCATAAATATTTTGTAGGTTATAGAAAGCAATTTGTATTTTCTGTCTAAAACAGAGCCTAAAAAATATAAATCTTTAACCAAAGAATTATGAATGTATTCTCGGTCTTTAATCATATCTTGCATAGCTTCCTGATAGTTTTCTAAAGTCATTTTATGAAAATTCCCAAAAAACAAAAGATTTACTTTTCTAGCTTTTACATCTTCGTTGGTAAATGTAGTGTTGGTAACGTTTGGTTTTGTAGATAAAATGGCGAAAATAATAGTAAGAACACTCGATAAAATAAGTAAAAATGTAGGAATAACAAGATGCGAATTTTTAGGAGCATCTAATTTTGGAATCAATACAGAAAGACAAACAGAGATAATAATAGCATTTACCGAAAGCAAAATATTGGCTTTGCTGTCTGCAATATCGCTCAATCTGGTATGATTGCTCAGCGTAACTCTAAATAGCGTATCTACACTTCTGTCTGGTTTTGTTTCCTTTATTTCTTTTTTTTCTACATTCATTTCTACATCTTTATTTTCGAGTTCCTTTTTTTCTATTTTTTTTGCGAGTTTTTTAATGTTTTTTTGTTTTTTAGGTTCCCAATTTTCCTTTGCATAATCGGTATAATATTGATGCATATTTTGAAGGAAATTAAGGTTCAAAGCATTCCATTCTTCTGTTGTAAATTGTTTAGCATTAAGAATTTCCCATTCTTTTCTCAGAAGTTTGGCTTTTTCCGAATATTCTTTGAAAGCAATATGCGCTGTATCAGCATCTTTTACCACTTTTTCTAAGAAATTTTCTGGTGTGTGGTATTTATCTGTTGCCAGAATAAGTTGAGAAACTTCTGCAATATATTCTTCCGAAACATCTTCGTTTGCAAGAAATTCTTTCAAGATTTTTGCACTTTCTTTTTCGTGTTCTTGGCAGTTTACAACATATCCTATATCATGAAACCAAAGCGCAAGCAAAACCTTATCATAATCTTCCGAAGAGACCTCAGAATGTTTCAATATTTCTTCGGCTTTTTCTACAACTTCCGAAGTATGAACAAAATTATGATACAAGTATTCTGAAGATAACTTATCTTTGAACAAGTGTTCTACAAAATTGCGGGCTTTATTTAGCATGTAATTCAATTAATTTTTATGTAAATGTATGAATTTATCTGTGAATATAATTAATTTTAAATCGAGACCTTTTTCAATATATCTTCCTTTGTTAGCATTTTCGTTAACGATTCATTCTTGTGCTTCTTATAACAATCAAATAGGAAAAAATGCAGCTTTAACTACAGAAGCTAAGATAAATTCTGATAAAGAATTCCAAATTTTTCTTGTTGGCGATGCAGGCAATGCAGATGAAGCTCAATCTCAGCAAACGCTTCATTTTTTAAAATCTAAAATAGATTCGGCAGACAAAAGTTCAGCTTTAATATTTCTCGGAGACAATATTTATCCTTTAGGAATGCCGCCGGAAGACAGCAAAGATTATCCTTTGGCAAAAGAAAAATTAGAAAATCAATTGCTAATTACCAAAGATTTCAAAGGAAAAACTTTTGTAATTCCGGGTAATCATGATTGGTATTATGGTTTGAAAGGTTTGCAAGCTCAGGAAGAATTTGTGAAAAAATATTTAAACGACAAAAAGTCTTTTTTGCCAAGAAAATCTTGTCCAATAGATGATGTTAATTTAACGGATAATATTAAATTAATTACCATAGATTCTGAATGGAGTCTTGTAGATTGGGAAAAATATCCTGGTATTAATAAAGATTGTGACATTAAAACGCGTGATGATTTTTTCTCAGAATTGAAAGATTTAATCAACAAAAATCAAGATAAGCAAATTATTATAGCAGTGCATCATCCTATGGTAAATTCTGGCGTTCATGGAGGTTTTAATTCTTTTAAATCTCACATTTATCCGCTAAGAAGTACTTTTCCGTTGCCTATTTTTGCTTCATTTATCAATATTTTAAGAAATTCTTCTGGTGCAAGCATAGAAGATATTAACAACAAGCATTACGCAGATTTTGCCAATACCATTAAAAGCATGGTTCAAGACAAAGAAAATATTATTTTTGTTTCTGGTCACGACCATAATTTGCAATATCATTCTGAAAAAAACTTAAGACAAATTATAAGTGGAGCTGGCTCTAAAACAGATCCTGCAACCATTACTGCTGCTACAGATTTTTCGTACGGAGGAAGCGGTTTTGCAGTTTTAAATATCAGAGAAAATGGCAGTTCGGATGTTGAATTTTTTTCAACTAAAAATGGTGTTTTTAAAAAGTTAAATCAAATTTCTGTAAGAGAAAAAACTTCTGTACTTCCACAAAATGTTGCATCAGAATTTCCCACAACGATGGTTTCTACCATTTATCCAAAAGAACTCACGCAGAAAAGTTCTATTTATAAATGGCTTTTTGGCGAACATTACAGAAAATATTATGCACTTCCTATAGAAGCTAATGTTTTAGATTTTTCTAAAAGTGAAGATAAATTTATGCCATTTAGAGAAGGTGGCGGCAATCAATCAAATAGTTTGAGACTTATAAAATCTGATGGGCAAGAATTTGTGATGCGAGGTGTCAAAAAAAGTGCAGTACGTTTTCTCAACAATATGGCTTTCAAGAAAAATACTTTCGGAAGTGAACTTCAAGATACTTTTCCAGATAAATTTTTGATGGATTTTTACACAGCCAATCATTCTTTTACTCCTTTTTCTGTGGGAAATTTGGCAGAGAAAATTAATCTTTTTCACAGCAATCCTCAGTTGTATTATATTCCAAAACAATCTGTTTT
Source organism: Cloacibacterium sp. (assembly GCF_047601505.1). Lineage (GTDB taxonomy): Bacteria > Bacteroidota > Bacteroidia > Flavobacteriales > Weeksellaceae > Cloacibacterium. Next base: position 2,709,172 of record NZ_JASGJD010000001.1, on the reverse strand, counting down.
AGGAGAGTATAATCAAAAATATGGTAATGAACTTTATATGGTTGAAGAAAGATTTTCTTCAGATAAAAAAACGCTTGAATCTTTAGAAAATGCAAATGATATTGTATCAACAGATGATGTTTTAAAAGACCTTAGAAAAAATCCTGAAAATAAAGTTGACCAAGAAATTTATTTGCGTGCAAGATTATTTGATATGTTAATTGGAGATTGGGACAGACATACAGACCAATGGAAATGGGCTGCTTATAAAAATGATAAAAAAACAGTGTATAAACCAATTCCGAGAGATAGAGACCAAGCTTTTAGTAAATATGACGGTGTTTTGTTCAAAATTATAATGCAAATTCCTACAATTAGACACATGAAAACCTTTAAAAGTGACCTCAAAAATGTAAAATGGTTTAATATGGAACCTTATCCTATGGATTTGGTTTTTGCTAAAAACGCATCGGAAGAAGATTGGAAAAAACAAGCTCAATATATCAAAGAACATTTGTCTGAAACAAAAATTAAAGATGCTTTTAGCAACCTTCCGAAAGAAGTTCAGGATGAAACGATAAAAGAAATTCAAGAGAAAATTATTTCCAGAGAGAAAAATTTAGAAAAATATGCTTCGGAATATTTTCAGGTTTTGCAGAAAAAAATTCCGTTGGTAGGAACAGTAGGTAAAGATAAATTTGTGATTACCAAAGAAGGAGATTCAGTTAAAATTCAGCAATATGAAATTAAAAAATCTGAAGAAAAACTTGTTTTTGAACAAACTTATCATAATCATTTAACCAAAGAAATCTGGATTTTTGGTTTGGAAGATGATGATACTTACGAAGTTTTTGGAAACGGAAAATCTAAGATTAATATTCGATTGATTGGAGGTTATAATCACGATGTTTACAAAGTTAAGAACGGCAGAAATGTGAAAATTTATGATTTTAAATCTCAAAAAAATACGTATGAAACAGATGCGAAAACCTCCAAAATTATAACAGACGATTACGACTTGAATAGCTACCAGTTCAAACGCCCGAAATACAATTATATGGCGGGTTATCCCAATTTTAATTACAATCCTGATGACGGAATTGCGGTAGGATTTCTTATAAATGGAGCCGTAAATAATTTTGTGAGAGACCCATTTTCCCAGAAACATTCTCTGAAAACGGAATTCTATTCTGCAACCAATGGTTTGAGTTTAGAATATACCGGAATTTTTAAAAAAGCGCTCAAAGGTTGGGATTTGGAGCTTCACGGTTTGTACACAACACCTCATTTTACACAGAATTTTTTCGGGTTGAGCAATGAGAGTAGTTTTGATAAAGAAAAATTTGAACAAGATTATTACAGAGCCAGAATTTCGCAGGCAAAGGCTTCGGTAGTGGTTTCTAAAGTAAATTGGTTGAGTTTTAAGAATAGTTTTGAGCTAGGTTACGAAAATAATAAAATTGAAAAAAATGAAGACCGATTTGTAATGAATTCTTCTGATGTGAATTCGGAAGTTTTTAAAAATCAACAATTTGCTAACGTTCATTACGCTTTTGGTTTTGAAAATTATGACAATAAAGCTTTTCCTGCTTTAGGAATGAAACTTCAGGCAAATGCTTTGTGGAAATTCAATATCTCAGACTTCAATCAAAACTTTTTGGTGCTTTCGGCGCTTTTAAATATTGACCATAGAATTGACAAGCAAGGTAAAGTGGTTTTTGCCAATTCTTTGAACGGAACTTGGGTAAGCAATGAAAATTTTGAATTTTATCAAGCTGCAAACATCGGTGGAAATAGCGGTTTACGAGCTTACAGAAATCAAAGATTTTCTGGAAAATCTGCTTTGGTAAATAGTTCAGAAATAAGATGGAATCTTTCTAAAGTTAAAAATAATCTCGGACCTACAGATTTTGGAGTGGCTTTAGGATATGATTTCGGTAGAGTATGGAACAATAGCGAAATTTCCCAAAAATGGCATCAATCTGTAGGAGGAGGTGTTTGGATTCGTTTTCTGGAAAGCTTCTCGGCAAGAGTAAACTATTTTACAGGCAGCGACAAAGGACGAGTTTCTGCAAGTATTGGGATGAGATTTTAAAACTCAAAACGATAGAGATTTCCAGTGTCTTTTCCGTCTTTTTCGTCGGCAATTAAAACAGAATTATTATTTATAAAAACCAAAGCTTCTTTTTGAGACTCGTGTCCGAAAGGAAGCTTTTTAATTTGTGGATTTTTAAAATTTGTTTTGAAAAAATCTGAAACTAAATACAAATTTTTGTGTGTAAGCAATGCAATTTGGTTTTTAGAATTGATAGAAGCCGAAGTAATAGCAGCATCGTTATAACCACCTTCTAACTGTAAAGTTGCAATTTTTTTAGCTTCGAAATTTCCTTCTTTATTAGGAATTTGGAACACATAGAAAGTGCCATCAAAACCTTTGCTTCTATTTTTGGTGAAAAGATAAAAGTAACCATCTTTTTCTACAAAAGCTTCACAATCGTATAGCCAATGAGATTTTTTTGGTGGAAATTCTGTTTGTCCTTCATAATGAAAAGCAGTAGTTTGTATTACTTTTGTGGTTTCTTGTTCTGGGTTTTTTAAATCAACTTTTAAGATTTTAAGATTCTTTCTGTCGTTATCATTATTGCCAAAATCTCCAATGTAGATGTTGTTTTCTTTGTCTTTTATAAGGTCTTCCCAGTCTGTGTTTTCTGTATTTTCTACCAAAGTTTCAGAGAGGAGTTTTCCGTTTTCTCCAAAAGCATAAATTGCATTTTTATTGCCTTGGTCTTCAATTCCCCAAATGGTTTTTGGGTCTGTAGAAACTACCATTCCCGAAAGTTCTTTTAATTTTTTAGGAAGTTTGGTAATTACTTCAAAATTTTGATTTTCAGAAGTGTTTTCAGATTTTGGATAGCAACTCAAAACTGCTAAAATGGCCAAAGGATATACAAAATATTTCATAGAACAAACTTATAAAATATTTTTCACAGAAAAAATTTAGTAAAAATTAGAAATGGATTTGAAAAAAAACCTCGCTTAAATTAGACGAGGTTTGTATTTTGTGATATTTTTCACGAATTTTATAACTCATTAATCAATTTATTCCAAATTTCTTTATCAAAAGCTGCGTAATGGTTTCCATCGGGAACAGTGATGAGTTTTTTATGGCTCGAATTGCAGTTTTTTAAGATTTTTTGAGACATAAAATAAGGTAAATTGGTGTCTTTTGTACCGTGAATAAGCAATAAATTCCCATTATAATTTTTAATTTTTTCTGAGTTGTCTGCAAGTTTGTCAATTCCAGATTTTGTAAGTTCTGTAGTATTAAAATATGGTCTTACCAAGATATTTGTTAAACTTTTAAAATAAGAAATCATATCCTTAAGATTAGAAGCCGGAGCAAGCAAAACAAGATGAGGAATTTTGTTGTCTACCGCTAATTTGGTAGCGAAAACGGTTCCCAAAGAATGCCCAAAAATATAATCTGTTTTCTCTTTAGAATTAATGAATTTATAGAAATTTTGGTTGACTTTAAATTGATTTTCAAAGCTAGATTTTCCTTCAGAATAGCCATTTCCGTTATATGTAATTACGTAAATTTTCATCTCATCTTTTTGAGCCAAAGTGGTAAGTTGGTCGAAAATATTAAAAACATTGAATGTATTTCCTAGCATGAAAACGCCAACTTTTTTATATGTTTTTGGTTGTATTGTATAAAATTCTGACAATGAATTATCGCTAAATTTCTTAAAATCTCTTTTAATTTTTGTGTGATTTAATATTAAAGAATCCGAATTTTTAGAAATGATAAATTTATTGGCTGCAAATTGAACAGAATCTTTAGAAATAACGGTTAAATAAGATGGTGCTAGTTGATTGAAGATTTTTGTTTTATCGTATTTCGTTGGAGTAAAGAAAACGGTTTCTTTAATTGGATTTTTAGACCTAATATAAGGTATAGAAATTAAATATAATGCAATAATTATAATGCAGAAGATTCCTAAGATTTTGAAAAGTTTTTTCATTTTTAATGCTTTTCAAGTATCAGTATTATAAGTTTTTCTTTTGTTACAGAATATTATTAAAAACTTAGAAAATTGCCAATGATATTATGTTTTTTTAAGTTTTATATATCTACATACCTGTTGTTCAAATTATTTGGAAAGTTTATTTCAATCGAAATATTAATAACTTAAAAGTAAGTAATATTTAAAATGCACAACGGGTAAATTTATTTAAAAATTTTATTTAGCTCAAATTTTATAACTTTTTTAGTAGGTGTTAATTTAGTAACAAATTTTTTATAATATTTTTTAAAAATACTTCAGATTCATTTCTGGTTTTATTTTGAGAAGCGTTTCGTAGATAAGTTTTATTACGTTGGCTACATCTTCTTTGGCTACCATTTCTACGGTAGTGTGCATATATCTTAAAGGTAAAGAAATAAGCGCAGAAGGTACACCGCCATTAGAAAACGCAAAAGAATCGGTGTCTGTTCCTGTTGCTCTGCTCAGTGCATTTCTTTGGAAAGGAATTTTCTTTTTGTTGGCAGTTTCTGTAATTAAATCTCTTATAATATGATGAACAGAAGGTGCGTATGCAATTACAGGTCCGTCTCCGCATTTCATGCTGCCTTCTTTCTTTTTCTCAATCATTGGAGTAGTGGTGTCGTGCGTAACGTCTGTAACGATGGCAATATTTGGTTTGATGGTTTGCGCAATCATGGTTGCTCCATACAAGCCAACTTCTTCTTGAACGGAATTGGTAATATATAAACCGAAAGGCAATTTCTTCTTATTTTCTTTCAAAAGTCTGGCAACTTCGGCAATCATAAAACCTCCCATTCTGTTGTCTAAAGCTCTACAAACGAAGTAGCGGTCGTTCATTTCGAAAAATTCATCAGGGTAAGTAATCATACAACCTACATAAATTCCTAGATTTTCTACTTCTTCTTTGCTGGTACAACCACAGTCTATAAAAATATTTTCAATTTTTGGAGTTGGTTCGTTTTGATTAACTCTTGTGTGAATTGCTGGCCAACCGAAAACGCCTTTAACAATGCCTTTTTCACCGTGAATGTGTACAATTTTAGAAGGTGCTATCAATTGGTCTGAACCTCCGTTTCTGATAACGTAGATTAAACCATCGTCTGTAATATAATTTACATACCAAGAAATTTCGTCGGCATGAGCTTCAATTACTACTTTAAATTCGGCTTCTGGATTAATAATTCCGTAAGCAGTACCGTAATGGTCCACTTTAATTTCATCTACAAAAGGCTTAATGTATTCTGTCCAAACTTTTTGCCCGTTCTGCTCAAAACCAGTTGGTGAAGCAGTATTGAGGTATTTTTCTAAAAATTTTAAGGATTTACTTTCAAATTTCATATAAAGGAACGATTTTTGTGGTAAAATTAATCAATTTAATTTTCTTTTGAATAATGAAATTTAGAATCCCATTAATTATTGCGCTTTTATTGTTTGGTTTTAGCCTTAATGCACAACAAGATACCATAAAAGTAGAGTTGAAGGCATTGAAAGATGTGCCGAAAGAAAAGCTTAAAAAAGATGAATTTGGTTATGTTTATTATTACGACGATGCGCAGAAAGCCAGAGTTTACGAAATAAACGGCGAAAAAGTGGTGGTAATGGATGAGCTTATTTTGCTTAATAAGCCTCATTTTAATAATCAACTAGATAGAAATTTCTATTATTTTCTCAATAAAAAACTCAATAGAGTTTATCCTTATTTTATTACAGCATTAGAACAATATCGTGATATAGAAGACGAATTAGAGAAAATTGATTCTGAAAAAAGGAAAGTGTACATTAGGAAACGCCAAGAAGAACTTGCCAATCAATACGAAAAACAATTGCGAGACCTTACCACAACCGAAGGAAGAATTTTTGCTAAATTAATGAACCGCGCTACCGGAAAAACGGTGTATGAAATTATAAAAGAATTGCGTGGAGGCTGGAGTGCTTTTTGGTGGAATGTAAAAGGAAACCTCGCAGATGTGGATATAAAACAAGTGTACGACCCTTATTCGGTGAGAGAAGATACTTTTATAGAATCTCTACTTTTGTCTAATTGGAATTTGGGCTATCTGCAACCTTACGAAGGATACAAAGATTTTAAAGTAAATAAATAGAATGAAATTATTATTCAGAATTTTGATTTTCGCTTTTGTGCTACAATCTGCAGAAGCTTATTCATGGGGAACAACAGGGCACAGAACGATTGCCGAAATTGCAGAGCATCACCTTAGCAATAAATCTAAAAAGAAACTAAAGAAAATTCTTGGAAACCAAAAACTAGCGTATTTTGCCAATTGGCCAGATTTTGTAAAATCTGATTCTCTAAAAAGATATAAAGAAACCGAAATTTGGCATTATGTAAATGTAACTCCAAAGCTCAATTTTCAAAATTTTGAGAATGAATTAAAAGAGAATAAAACGCCAAATCTTTATTCTGCAATTCAAAAACAAGAAGCGATAATTAAAGACAAAAACGCTACAAAAGAAGATAAAGAAATTGCTGTAATTTTTCTAATTCACTTGATGGGAGATTTGCACCAGCCGTTTCACGTTGGTAAAGCCGAAGATCAAGGCGGAAATCTTGTTCCGTTAACTTTTTTCAGAGAACAAACCAATCTGCACAGTTTATGGGATAGTAAATTGGTAGATTTTCAAAAATATTCTTATACCGAATATGCTGATGTTTTAGAAAAAAAATCTAAAGATGAAGTAGAGAAAATTCAATCAGGGAATCTTGAAGATTGGCTTTTCGAAAGCTATAATACTGCTGCAAAAATTTATTCTCAGACTCCAATTAACGGAAATTATAGTTACGATTATAACTATAAATTTTCTGGAATTATGGAAGACCAACTCTTGAAAGGTGGTCTTAGACTTGCAAAAATATTGAACGAAATTTTAGAGTAATTTTTCTTTCAATTTTTCAAATACAATTTTATCAATTGGTAAAGGTAATGGCTTTTCTTCTTGCAGGGAAATCCATTTTACGTTTTCTATGCTATCGTCTAGAATTTTTAACTCGTCAAAATTTAAAATATTTACAGTATAATAAATGGTGAGTAATTGTTCATTTTCTCTAAACATAGAAGCCAAGAATTCTTCTTGAGTGTAAAAATGTTCTAAAACTTCTATTTTAAGGTTTAATTCTTCGGCAAATTCTCTGTGAAGACATTCTAACGTTCCTTCTCCGAATTCTAGTCCTCCGCCAGGTAATTTTACCAATTTTTTGCCAGCGTAACCTTCGTCTAATGCCATTAATTCTTGGTTTTCGTTTACATATATCGCGTAAACTCTTATGTTAATTTTGTCTATCATTTTGTTTTAGTATTTAGTAATTGGTATTATATTTAATAATGATTTAATCTTCCAGCAAAACCGCATTTATCATTTCGCGTTTTCCTTTCGGCCCTTCTATTTTTTTTACATCGAAGTTTAATTCTTTTAAAATTCTTCTCACACTTCCTTTGGAAGAATAGGTGGTGAGCAAACCGCCAACTCGCATTTTATTTTTTACCATTTCGAAAAGTGGCATTTCCCAAAGGTCTGGTTGAACTCTTGCACCGAAACAATCATAATATACCAAATCTATTGGTGGTAATTCTAGATTTTCTAGATTAAAGAAGTCACATTCAAATTTTGTGAGAGAAAAATTGGGCAGAATTTGATGAGTTTCGTTCCAACTTACCGAATGAATTTTTTGATAAATTTCTTCAGAATTTTCAAAATTAAAATGCTTTACATAAGATAGCTCAGCTATTTCATCACTTGTTACAGGATATTTTTCGATGGTGAAGTAATTTATTTTATGATTTTTATCATTGTTCAAATGATGATTAATTGTAACTAAAGTATTTAATCCTGTACCAAAACCAAGTTCAAGAATGTTGATTTCGTAATTATTTATGTTATTTATTCCGTTTTTTATAAATACATGTTCTGCTTCTTGTAAAGCACCATGATGAGAATGATATCCTTCGTTTAATTCATTGATAAACAGTGTTTTACTGCCGTCTTCTGTGGTTTTTATCTCTCTTTTCAAAGTATTTTTGTTTCAAAATTAAACTAATTTACTGAGATTTAAAAAATTATATTAAATTTGTAGAACATCAAAATAAATTTAAAAAATGATAATTCAAAAAACTTCAAACTCAAAAATATCAAGCTTTGATCCTGATAATTTTTCGTTTGGAACTACATTTGGGGATCACATGTTAATATGTGAATATGAGAACGGTAACTGGGGCGAACCTAAAATTATGCCTTACGGACCATTGCCAATTACGCCAGCTAATATGGCTTTTAATTATGGTCAAGCGTGTTTTGAAGGGATGAAAGCGTATAAAGATGAAACTGATGAAGTTTTTCTTTTTAGACCAGAAAAGAATTTTGCTAGAATTAATAAATCTGCTAAAAGATTGGCAATTCCAGAAATTCCTGAACATGTTTTTTTAGATGGATTAAAGGCGCTAATTGATATTGATAGAAATTGGATTCCAAAAGGTGAAGGAAAATCTCTATATATTCGTCCGTTGGTTTTTGCTACTGAAGAAACGCTTAAAGCTAGAATTTCTGAAAAATATATGTTTGCTATTGTTACATCGCCAGCTCAGATGTATTATGCTGAACCTGTTGCTGTAAAAGTTTCAGACCATTATTCTCGTTCTGCAGAAGGTGGAGTAGGTTCTGCTAAAGCTGCTGGAAACTATGCAGGTAGTTTTTATCCAACTCAATTAGCAAATGACGAAGGTTACGACCAATTAATTTGGACTGATGATGCTACGCATACTAAGTTTGAAGAAAGTGGTACAATGAATGTTTTTGTTAGAATTAATGATACTATTTTAACGCCAAAAACTTCTGAAAAAATTCTTGATGGTGTTACCAGAGATTCTTTCTTGAAATTAGCAGAAAGCAAAGGATATGAGGTGAAAGTAGGTGATGTTTTGGTAAATGATGTGAAAGAAGCTGCTAAAAATGGTACACTTAAAGAAGCTTGGGGCGTTGGTACAGCTGTTGTAACTACTGTTTTCAAACAAATTGCTTTTGGAGAAGAGAAGTTTGACTTGCCAATTCTTAGCGAAGAAGAAAGTTATGCACTTACTCTTAAAAAAGCTTTGGTAGATATTCAAACCAATAAAGTGGAAGATCCATTTGGCTGGAGAGTAAAAGTAGAAAAACAAGTTTTTGAAACTGTTTAAGAAAAATCTAAATATTATAGTTGAAGCCGAGAAAACTTTTCTCGGTTTTTTTTGTTTTATTTTGTAAGTTATTATTACTTTCGCATTTTGTATGAAAAAAGCAATTGTTTTTTTAGTTTTTGTGGTAATTTCTTGTGCTAAAAATACACAAGTACATCCTCCTGTTGGCGGGATTCTTACCGAAAAGGATTTGGAAGTTTCTAAAAACAGAGCTAAAAGTCTCAATTTGATGGAGAGAAATCAAATTCAAGATTGGATAAATCATCAAGATCAAAAATTTTATTCTACCGGACTTAATTATTGGATTAATGTTGAAGATTTCGAGCAAAGAACTAAGAAAAAAGATGGTGATTTGGTTTCTTATCAGTACGATTTGTACGATTTTAACCAAGAGAAATTATATGATAAGCCTACAAAAAATATTGAGGTTCAGTTAGGTAAATTTGATGAATTGAAAGCGGTAGAAGATGCCGTAAGATTTTTGAATAAAGGAGAAGAGGCTACGCTTTTAGTACCTTCTGTGTTGGCTTTCGGTACGTATGGAGATGATGAGAAAATCCCAAATGATATGCCTCTTATTATTAAACTTAAAATTTTATAGAAAATATAATATGAAAAAAATAATTTTATTACTGTTAGCAATAATTTCAATAACGAGTTGTACTCCAATTTATAAAAAAATGAATATAGACAAAGATTTTTACAACAGTCTTCAAGACGGTGTATATGCAAAAATGGAAACTTCTAAAGGTGAATTAATTATCAAATTTTTTGATAAAGATGCGCCTGTAACTGTAGCGAATTTCGTGGGACTTGCAGAAGGTACTATCGAAAACAAAGCAAAAGCAAAAGGAGTTCCTTATTATGACGGAATTGTTTTTCACAGAGTGATCAAAAATTTTATGATTCAAGGTGGTGATCCTCAAGGTACAGGTATGGGAGATCCTGGTTATAAATTTGATGATGAAAAAAATGACCTAAAACACGAAGGTAAAGGTTATCTTTCTATGGCAAATTCTGGGCCTAATACCAATGGTTCTCAGTTTTTCATTACCGAAGTTGCTACGCCTTGGTTAGACGGAAGACATACTGTTTTTGGTAAAGTGATTAAAGGTGATGATGTAATTGATGCTATTGCTAATTCTGAAACTGGCACTCAAGATAGACCAAAACAAGAAATTAAAATCGTAAAAGTTACCGTTTTTACTAAAGGTGATGATTACAAAAAATATGATGCTGCAAAAATCTTCAACGAAGGAAAAGGGAAAATCCAAGAAAGTAATAAAGCTTACGTTGCCAAACAAGAAGCAGAAGCTGCTAAAAAATTAGAAGATTTAAAAGCTGGTATGACGACTACTGCTTCTGGTCTTATGTATAAAATTACTAAGTCTAACCCAGAAGGTAAAGCTCCAAAAGCTGGAGATATGGTTTCTGTACATTATGCTGGTAAATTAACCAACGGACAAGAATTTGATAATTCTTTCAAAAGAGGCGAACCTATTGAGATTCCAATTGGTGCTGGGCAAGTAATTAAAGGTTGGGACGAGGGTATCCTTCTTCTTAAAGAAGGCGAATCTGCTACTTTATTAATCCCTTCAGAATTAGGATACGGAGCAAGAGGTGCTGGTGGAGTTATTCCTCCAAATGCTTGGTTGATTTTTGATGTGGAATTAGTTAAGGTAAAGTAATTCTTTCAATAAAATATTTTAAGAACGTATCTTTTGGTACGTTCTTTTTTTTATATATATTAAAAAAATAGACAAAAGTCTTTTTTTGTTTGGACAAAAGTCTTATATTTGTGTAAAATTTATGAGATGAAAAAGAATAAGTCTTACATTCAAAAAGAGCAAGGAAACTCTTTGGTAAAAGAACCTCTGGCTGTTTATGGTGCTTCTATAGAATATTCTTCTATTGATGATAGAGGTGTTTTTTCTATTATAGATTCTATTAACAAGGGTATTTCTTTTACTTCTTTTGAAAAAATTATTAAGAAATATAGTTTTACGCTTCAGAATTGGGCAGATTTTCTTCATATTTCTAATAAAACTTTATCTCGTTATCAAAAAGAGTCCAAAACTTTTGATGCATTACAATCAGAGCGTATTTTGCAGATAGAAATTCTTTACAGCAAAGGCGAAGTGGTTTTTGGGGAAAGAGAAAATTTCACAAAATGGTTAGAAACTAATAATTTAGCTTTAGGAGATATTTTGCCTTTAGATTTATTAAAAACTTCTTTTGGGATTCAATTACTTATAGACGAGCTCACAAGAATAGAACATGGTGTTTTAGCGTAATGATGATTGTTTTTAGGCTTTCAAAAGAGCAATTTGCCCAAGATTTGTCTGGTAAAGGAGCAGAATTGGTAGGCGGTAGATGGAACAGCCGAGGAAATGCGATGTTGTACATGTCTCAATCTATTGCGTTGTGTGTTACGGAGATTGCAGTACACGTTCCGTTGGGGATTTTACCGAAAGATTATCAATTGGTTCAAATTGAAATTCCGAGAGGTAGATTTTCTAGAAATAAAGAGGCTTCCAAAGGATTGGCAAAGTTTTCCTCACTCTAATTCTACACAAATTATTGGCGACAAATTTCTAAAAGATAGTAAGTTTTTGGTGCTAAAAGTTCCTTCTGCAACGGTTCAAGGTGAGTTTAATTATTTGATAAATCCCAGACATAAAAATTTTAATCAAATTAAGATTCTTAAAATAGAAAACTTTAACTTTGACGAAAGGTTGTTTAGGAGATGATTTTGCCTCAAATTCACGAAAATTTTTTAGAATTTTTATAAATATTTAGTGAATTAGCAGCAAATAAATTAATAACATTATTCATATTAAAATTATGATTTTAAAACAATTCACCACAGAATTAGACAAAATATTTTCTATAAAACAAGCTGAAGATTTTGATAATGTTGGTTTGCTTTGCGGAAATCCTGAACGTGAGGTTTCTGGAGTTTTGGTTTGTCATGATGCTTTAGAAAGCGTTGTAGATGATGCAATTTCTAAAAATTGTAATGTGATTGTAACGTTTCATCCAATTATTTTTTCGGGTTTAAAATCTATCACGGGCAAAAATTATGTGGAACGAGCCGTTTTAAAAGCAATTGAAAATAAAATTGCCATTTATGCTATTCATACAGCGTTTGATAATGATTATTTTGGAGTAAATTACAGAATTTGTAATGAATTAGGCTTGAAAAATCAACAAATTTTAATGCCAAAATCAGACAATCTATTACAAATGGTGGTTTACGTTCCTACAGCATTTTCGGAGAAGGTAAAAGAAGCTTTGTTTGATGCTGGTGCAGGAAATATTGGTTTTTATGACGAATGCAGTTTCACCATCAAAGGAGACGGAACTTTTAGACCTATTGAAGGTTCTCATCCGTTTTCGGGGACGCAAAATGTTCGAGAAAATGCAGATGAAGTAATGATTTCTGTAATTTTTGAAAAATTTAAGAAAAACAAGATTCTTTCTGCGGTTAAATCTGCACATCCATACGAAGAGGTGGCGTATCAAATTTATGCTTTGGAAAACGAAAATCAATTTGTAGGTTTAGGAAGATTTGGAGAATTGGAAAATGAAATGGAAGAGAAAGATTTTCTGCGTTTTGTGAAAGAAAAATTTAATCTTAAAGTAATTAGACATTCAAATTATTTGAATAAAAAAATTAAAAAAGTAGGTGTTTTAGGAGGAAGCGGAGTAAGTGGAATTTCTGCGGCAAAAGCTTCAAAATGTGATGCTTATTTAACTGGTGATGTAAAATATCACGATTTTTTTTCAGCAGAAAATCAAATTTTAATCTGTGATATTGGGCATTTTGAATCAGAACAATTTGTTACTGAGCAATTAGTTGATATTTTATCGGAAAAATTTCCTACCTTTGCATTCTTAAAATCCACAGAAAAAACCAACCCTGTAAATTATTTCTTTTAAAGATATGGCAAATAAGACAAACGAAATTTCTGTTGAAGAAAAACTAAGAGCTCTTTATGATCTTCAGATTATTGATTCTAGATTAGACGAAATCCGCAATACAAGAGGCGAATTACCAATTGAAGTGGAAGATTTAGAAGTAGAAGTAGAAGGACTTAACAAGAGAGCTTCTAAATTTGACAACGAAATCAAAGATTTACAAAATGAAATTGCAGCAAAAAAAGAAGCAATCACTCATTCTAAGTCTATGATGGAGAAATACAAATCTCAACAAGACAACGTTAGAAATAATAAAGAATTTGAAGCTTTGGCTAAAGAAATTGAATTTCAAGAATTAGAAGTTCAGCTTTCTGAAAAAAGAATTAAAGAATTCAATGCTAAAATTGCTCACAAAAACGAATTATTAGACGAGTTGAAAGCTAAAATTAATGAACTAGAATCTCATTTGAATTTCAAAAAGAACGAACTAGATGCATTAATCGCAGAAACTCAAAAAGAAGAAGATTATCTTTTAGAAAAATCTAAAGAGTTTTCTGAAAAAATAGACGAAAGATTATTGGCTTCTTATAACAGAATTAGAACAAGTTCTATCAACGGTCTTGCGGTAGTAGGATTAGAAAGAGGAGCTCCTAAAGGTTCTTTCTTCACTATTCCGCCACAAAAACAAATGGAAATTGCTCAACGTAAAAAAATTATTATTGATGAGCATTCTGGTAAAATTTTGGTAGATGACGAATTGGTAATGGAGGAAAACGAAAGAATGGCTTCTATTATTAAATTTTAATAAAAATTTTCGAAATATAAAAACTCCGCTTGTAATTTTATAAGCGGAATTTTTTTATTTTTATCTTATGAAAAATTTTACTTCTAAAATGGACAAAAGAACAGGGCTTATGACTACTTCCTTTGTGGTTTTTGCAGTTGCTGTTCCGTTTGTTATGTATAAATTGGGTGCGCCAAGAGTTTCTCTATTTATGGTGAGTCTCATTATGGCTTTGGCTTTTATTACCAGTTATATGATGATTCCTCAATTATTTTTAAATGATAAAACAATTGTAATTAAAAATAATTTTGTGAACATTAAGATTCCTTTTGATGATATAAATACCATTGAAGAAAATCCTAAAATTGGTTTAAATATAAGAACAATGGGCGTTGGCGGACTTTTTGGGCATTTTGGATATTTCAACGGAAACGATGTTTGGTATGTTACCAATATCTATAACAAAGTAAAAATAACGATGAAATCTGGTAAGGTTTATATGATTTCTCCCGAAAATCCAGAAGAGTTCATCAAAAAAGTAAAGAATTTCTCTTAAGAATAGATTTTCCAATGATATTTAATTAATTTTGGAACATAAAAAAATAAAAATGATTCAATCACTTTCTAAAATTCATCACAAAAATTCTCAAAACTTCTTTCTAATTGCTGGTCCATGTGCCATAGAAGGAGAAGATATGGCTTTGCAAATTGCCGAAAAAATAGTAAAACTTACAGATAAATATCAAATTCCTTACATTTTTAAAGGAAGTTTTAAAAAAGCAAACAGAAGCAGAGTAGATAGTTTTACAGGAATTGGAGATGAAAAAGCTCTTAAAATTATTCAAAAAGTTGGCGAAACGTTCAATATTCCTACCACTACAGATATTCATGAAAATGCTCATGCAGAATTGGCGGCTTCTTATGGAGTAGATGTTTTGCAAATTCCTGCATTTTTGGTTCGCCAAACAGATTTGTTGGTTGCTGCTGCCAAAACAGGGAAAGCTGTTACGCTAAAAAAAGGTCAGTTTTTATCTCCAGAATCTATGAAATTTGCCGTGCAAAAAGTAATTGACAGTGGAAATGATAATATGGCAATTATTGAGAGAGGAAATTCTTTCGGATATACAGATTTGGTGGTAGATTTCAGAGGAATTCCTACGATGAGAAATTATGCACCTGTAATTTTAGACGTTACCCATTCTTTGCAACAACCCAACCAAAATTCTGGGGTAACAGGAGGAAGACCAGAATTGATAGAAACCATTGCAAAAGCAGGAATTGTAGTAGGAGCAGACGGAATTTTTATAGAAACTCATCCAGATCCTTCTGTGGCGAAATCTGATGGCGCTAATATGTTGAAATTAGATTTATTAGACGATTTGCTAGGTAAATTAACCAGAGTAAGAGAAGCAATTTTATAGATAACAGAACCAAGCCATTCGCTTGGTTTTTCTTTTGAAATAAAACTTTTAAAAGTTCGTTAAATTTTATAAATTTATCCATTAAAATTAAACCGTTTGAAAAAGCTCGCCTTACTATTAATTGCCTTATTTCCAGTGCTTATTTTTTCTCAAATTAATTTGAAGATTTTAGACGAAAATGGCAATCCTGTTTCTGATGTAAATGTAAATTATAACTCAAAATCTTATAAAACGAATGTTGATGGTTTTGTGAAAATCCCTGTAGCAGAGACAGAACAAACTTTAATAGCCGAAAAAGAAACTTTTACCAGTTTTCAAAAAAAAATAAATCCAAAACAGAGATATCAATATCTTAATGTAAAATTTGTTTCTTCGGTTAAGACAAAAGATATACAAGAAGTGGTTTTCCGTGGAAAAGGAAAACCAAAAATTACAGATATTACTTCTCTGGAAATTTCCCCGAAACAAGCGCAGGTTTTAGCTTCGCTTTCTGGTGGTGTAGAAGGATTGGTAAAATCTCTTCCTTCGGTAAATTCAAACACAGAGCTTTCTTCTCAATACATGGTGAGAGGTGGAAATTATGACGAAAATTTAATTTATATTAATGATATTGAACTTTACAGACCTTTTCTAATTAGAAATTTTTTGCAAGAAGGAATGAGTGTTGTAAATCCGGATATGGTTTCTGCAATCAGTTTTTCTGCTGGTGGTTTCGAAGCAAAATATGGTGATAAAATGAGTTCTGCACTTAATATTTATTACAGACAACCCACGAAATTTGAAGTTTCTGGAGAAGCGAGTTTAATTGGAGGAAAACTTTCAACTGGTTTTGCTTCTAAAAATAAGAAATTGAGTGCTTTGTTTTCTGGTAGATACAGAAATACGAATATGGTGCTCAATACTTTAAATGAAGATGTAGATTTTAATCCACAATATTTTGATTTTCAATCTCATATCAATTATCAATTTAATGATAAATGGGCAATTTCCTTTTTAGGATATTGGTCTAAAAATGATTACGAAATGATTCCAAAATATAAGGAAGTAGATTTTGGTACACTTCAACAACCTATAAAATTATATGTTGGCTACGAAGGAAAAGAAGACGACCAGTATAAAAATATGATGGGAACGGCTTCTGTTACTTTTAAACCAAATAAAAAATTAACTTTTACTCTTGATAATTTTGCTTATCAAAATAGAGAAAAAGAATATTATAGCATTGCCTCAGGTTATATGCTTCAAGCTTTTGACCCAACAACTGGTGATCCTGTTGCAATTTATGATGCGGGCGGACAAATAGACCACGCAAGAAATGATTTGTTAGCAAGAGTCTATGGAAGTCAGTTGAGAGCAAAATATTCTCCTGATGCCAATACAGATATTGAAATTGGTGTAAAATATGAAAAAGAGAAACTGAAAGATATGACCAACGAATGGCAATTGGTAGATTCTCTTGGTTATAGCGTGCCTAGAAGCAATACAATTCCTGGGATTTTGGATGCTTCTCAGTTGAAATTGAGATATTTAATTGCAGGTAATAACGATATTAATCCTACTAGAATTTCTGGTTATGCGCAAGTTTCTAAGAAATTTTATTGGGGAGAAAGCAGGGTTTTTGTAAATGCAGGCGTTAGAGCGCAACATTGGGATTTTAATAACGAAACGATAATTTCTCCAAGAGCACAATTTGCCATAAAACCAAATTGGGACGCAGATATGCTTTTTAGATTTTCTGGAGGAATTTATTATCAAGCGCCATTTTACAAAGAAATTAAAGATTTAGACGGAAGTTTTAATAGTGATATAAAATCTCAAAAATCTGTTCAATTTATTGCAGCAAATGATTATGAATTCAAAATGGTTGACAGACCTTTTAAATTAACCACAGAATTGTATTATAAAAAAATGAGCAATTTAATTCCGTATTATCTTGATAATGTGAGAATAAGATATGCTGGTGAAAACAATTCTGAAGGGTATGCTTATGGTATTGATGCTAGATTGTTTGGTGAATTTGTTCCGGGTGTAGATTCTTGGATTTCTGCAAGTTATGCCAGAACCAAAGAAAATATAGACGGCATGGGTTATATTGCAAGACCCACAGACCAACGTTTTAGAATTTCGATGTTTTATCAAGATTTTATGCCGAAATTTCCTAGTATGAAGGTTAATTTAATGTTGGTTTTTGCCAATGGTTTGCCTTCCGGAAGTCCTATTGTTATTGATTCTAATACTGGTTTGCCCAATATTGCGAGCAGATATGTTTACCAAAAGAATTTGCCAAGTTACAAAAGAGTAGATATTGGTTTAACTAAAGTTTTTATAGACCAAAAAGAGAATAAAGCTTCAGGCAATTTCTGGGGTAAATTTAAAGAATTGGCTTTAGGAGTACAGATTTTTAACGCATTTAATATTAATAATACTATTGCTAATCAATGGGTTACTGATGTTAATTCTAGCAATATTTATCCTGTTCCTGTAAGGTTAACGGGTAGATTCTTTAATGTGAAATTAGAATTTAAATTTTAAAATATAATTCTAGTTTGAGAATTAATAAATACTGAATTATAGATTTTGATAAAAAATATTTTTTTTTAATAATTATGAAAATAATGAAGTTTATCTGTTTTTAGACGAAAACAATGAATATTTATAGATAAATTCATACTGTATTAATAAAATATTACTATTTTTGATTTTGAAAATTTTGAAGATGAAAAGATTATTTAGAAGCTTTAGCATAATGATGATGCTATTTTTGGGGGTAAATCTTTCCAAAGCTCAGTTGTACGATTTTGCAATTGGAGGTAGTGTAGATACTGGCGTTGGCGAATCTCTTGTAGGGATTAGTGCAAAATGGCAGCCAACAAGATTTGTAGGAATTGAGTTTGGTGGAAATTATGGTGGTGGTTTTACGGTTGTACAAGTTATCCCTCAGTTTATTTATACAGTTAGCGAACAAACAGATGGTTTGGCTTTTTATCTTGGTGCCGGTCCTTCTTATATTACTGGTGGACATCCAAATGAAGTAAAAGAATTTAATATTGTAGGGACTGCGGGTGCAGAGTATGAATTGGTAGATTTTCCTGTAAGTTTTTTTGCTGATTGGAGACCAAGATTGTACCAAAAAGATCCAGGCTTTTATAATACAATGCAAATAAAAAAAGGTTTAGAACCTGGTAGATTTAGTTTTGGGATTAGATATACTTTTTAATAAAAAAACAAAGAGGCTTTTTCAATTTTGAGAAAGCCTTTTAAATTTCTTTATTAAATCATCTGAGATTTCTAAAAGTTTGCGTAATTTCATTGAAATTTATTTATTATGGTAGTAGTAGCACAATCTACAATATTGGTAGAGTTAGAAATTTTAAAAGCTAAATTGGCTTCGGAAGGAATAAACAGTTATTTAAAAAATGAATACGTGAATAACGTAGTAGTAATGCCAATTAATCAGGATTATTTTCTTTTGGTAAGCGAAGAAGATTTTGAAAAAGCTAAAGAAATTATTAATAATCAACAAGATATTATCGAAGAATAATATATTTTAATGAAAATAAAAAGGGCCTTTTTCAATGTCGAAAAAGGCTCTTTTTTATAGTTTTATAAATTGTTTTTTATTTTCTTTTCAGATAAATTTCTAAATCTTAATACCAATAATACTGCGGAAATCGTTAATCCAATTCCTAAGGCTATCCACATTCCAAAAGCTCCCATTTTTTGTGTAATAGTTAAATAATAACCAAGCGGAATTGCAACCACCCAATAAGCAATAAAGGTAAGAATAGAAGGGATTTTTACGTCTTGAATTCCTTCTGAGGCAACCTAATGCTGTAACTTGAATTCCGTCTGAAAGTTGAAATAAAGCAGCAATAATCATTAGTTTTGAGGCTAATAAAATAACATCTATATCTTCTTTTTTAGTGAAAAATGTTGGCAAAATATTTCTACCGAAAATAAAGAAAATGCCACACGCCAACATAAATAAAAATGCAATTTTTAGATTGTTGAAACCTACTTTTTCTAAATTTACAAAATCTTTTTCTCCGAGTTTTCTCCCAATCATCACCGTTGAAGCTACGCTAAAACCAATACACAGGTTAAAAGTGAAACTTGCCATAGAAAGTGCAATTTGATGGGCTGCAATATCTCTAGCGGATACCAAACCACAGATAAAAGCTGCTCCCGCAAATGCTGTTACTTCAAAAAACATTTGCAAAGCTGTAGGAAATCCTAGTCTGATTAATTTCTCGAAAATTTCTTTTTTGAAAAGGTTTAATTTCAAAGAAAAATCTTTGATGTATCTACTGGTTTTTTCTTCTTTTAGCAATACGAAATAGATAAAAATCATCATAAAAACTCTGGCAATAAAAGTTGCCCAAGCAGAACCAGCTACTCCCCAAGAAAATATTTTAATGAAAACGTAATTCAAAATAATATTAATAACATTTGCAATAATGGTAGCTTTGGTTACGCCAATCGTAAAAGAAAGTCCTTCTGAAACTTCTCTCATCGTTTGGAAAATCATAAAAGGAAAAATACTAAGCGTTACGATGCTCAAAAACGAAATGGTGTCTGGTAAAATTTCTTTGGGCTGACCAAGATGCGGTAAAAACGGAATTAAGCAAAAAATAAGACCTATCAGTAATAAACCAATAAGTAAATTTACTACAAATCCGTGTCTGAAAACTGAACTTATTTTCTCGTGATTGTGCTGAGAATGCGCTTCTGAAACCAATGGCGGAATAGCCAAAGAAAATCCCATTCCAAAAATAAAAATAGAGAAAAATATGGCGTTTCCAAGAGAAACGGAAGCCAAAGCTTGTGCTCCCAAGAGTTTTCCTACAATAATATTGTCGAATAAGTTTACAGAGACTTGTCCTACTTGCGTAAGCATCACTGGAAGCGCCAATTTCAGGGTTTCCTGTGTGAATTTTTTATCTAAAAATTTCATTGAATTTAATTGTTATTTGCTTTTGCTAAAGCTTTTTCTTGTTTTTGTAATTTTCGGTGAACATAGATACTCATCCAGATACTCATTTCGTATAAAACAACCAGTGGCATTGCGGCTGCCATCATGCTGAGAACGTCTGCTGGTGTTATAATAGCTGCAACTACCATTATCACTACAATTGCGTGTCTTCGGTAAGTTTTCAAAAATTGTGGAGTTAAAATTCCGATACTTGTAAGCAAATAAACCACCATTGGAAAAAGGAAAATAACACCCATCCCAAGAACTACTTGTAAGAATAGAGTAGTGTAATCGCTTAAATCATACAAAGGAACAATGATGTCTGAAATTTTAAAAATTACACCAAAATTAATGGCAA
This sequence comes from Cloacibacterium sp., assembly GCF_047601505.1. Classification (GTDB taxonomy): domain Bacteria; phylum Bacteroidota; class Bacteroidia; order Flavobacteriales; family Weeksellaceae; genus Cloacibacterium. The sequence goes on along the minus strand of NZ_JASGJD010000001.1, from coordinate 2,688,502 downwards.
ATGGAAGAATTAAAAAATAACCACAAAGTACACCAAGAATAAATAGAAACCAAACACCATTAATTACGAAAATTGAATTTTTTCTTTCTTTTTCGTGAAGTGCAGGACTGATAAATTTCCATAATTCCCAAACAATATAAGGAAATGCCATAACCATTCCGCCAAAAACAGAAACTGCCATCATTACATTAAACTGTTGGAAAAGTTTTTGCACTCTTACAGGAAAATCTTTTGGCAAATGAATACTATTGTGTCCTATAATTTCTCTAGAAAAATGATTTACCACTCTGAAGGTTAAAAAATCGTTTCTGGTAGGTCCAAAAAAGATATGATCCATTATCCAATTGATGTTGAAACCAATAATTAAAGCTCCAATAATAGTCGCAATAATAGAACGGATGAGATGCGCTCTTAATTCGCCAATGTGTCCTAAAAAAGACATTTCTTTTTCTTCTGCCATATTTTATTTTCTTCCGAGTTTTGTATTTTTATATTTTTCAGACTTCTAACTTCTAACCTTTAACTTTTTACTTCGTACTTCTAACTTTAATTAATTCCTTCATCTAACAATCTATGCAAATCTATGATGCCAAAGTAATTTCCGTTTTCAGTAACGATTAATTGTCCAATATTATTTTGTTTTAAAATAAATAAAGCTTCTTTTGCTAGAGCCTCTTTTTCTATTGTTTTAGGATTTTTAGACATAATATCTTTTGCTAAAATACCACCAATATTATCGGTTTTCAAAAGCATTCTTCTTAAATCTCCATCAGTAATTACTCCAGAAATCACTCCGTTTTCTAGTACTACGGTAATCCCGTGTTTAGAACTCGAAATAGAAAAAATTACATCTTTAATAGTAGAATTTTTTTCTACCATTGGTTTTTGAGAAGAAAGAAACTGTTCTACTTTCGCAGTAAGATTTTTGCCAATGCTTCCTCCAGGATGGAATTTTGCAAAATCTTGGTCTTTAAAATTTCTAAGTTCCATCAAGCAAATTGCCAAAGCATCTCCAATTGCCATTTGAACTGTTGTAGAACTGGTTGGAGCTAATTTATTAGGACAAGCTTCTACTTTTACAGAAGAATCCAAAACAATATCAGAAATTTCAGCCAATTTAGACTTAGGATTTCCCGTCATACCAATTAAAGCAGAAGAATAATCTTTTAAATAAGGCAATAAGTAAACAATTTCTGGTGAGTTTCCAGAATTTGAAATACATAGCACAATATCGTTTTTTTGGATTACTCCCAAATCTCCATGAATAGCTTCTGCAGCGTGTAAAAACTGAGAAGCAGTACCTGTAGAATTAAGTGTTGCCACTATTTTGTTGGCTACATGAGCAGATTTTCCTATTCCTACAATAATTAATTTGCCTGTAGAGTTAAAAATTAAATTAATTGCTTTTTCAAAAGTCTCGTCAATGCGTTCTTTTAAAGAAATTAATTCTGAAATTTCTATTGAAATTGCGTTTTTTGCTAATTCTTGAATGTTAGTCACTTTTATTATAATTTTAAAATTATGATGCTTTTTTTTTGAATTCTTAAAGCAAATTTTTCTAAAAAACTCCATAAAAAACTTAAAGTTTTATTAAAAAAAGCCTTTATGATTGCAGCAAAGTGCTTTCAATGCTTACTTTTGAATAATCAAAAAAAATATATTCCAAATTTTTCAAAAATTTTTAAATATCATTAAAAATTTTTATCTTTGGTAAGATGCAAATTTAGTAAAACTTACACTAAAAGATGAAGCCTAAACACGAAGATTTAACTGTAGCACTAAAAAAATATTTTGGTTTTTCTAATTTTAAAGGAAGACAAGAGCAAATTATATCCTCACTTTTAGAGGGAAAAGATGTTTTTGTATTGATGCCAACTGGTGGAGGTAAATCTCTATGTTACCAATTGCCGGCGTTGCTTTCGGAAGGTACAGCTATTGTGGTTTCTCCACTTATTGCCTTAATGAAGAACCAAGTAGATGCTATAAACGGAATTTCTGCAGAAGAAGGGGTAGGACATGTCCTTAATTCTTCTCTTAATAAGACACAAACCAAACAAGTTTTTGATGATATAAAAAGTGGTAAAACAAAACTTTTATATGTAGCACCAGAAAGTTTGGTAAAAGAAGAATATCTTAATTTTTTAAAGGAAATTAAGATTTCTTTCGTAGCAATAGACGAAGCGCACTGTATTTCTGAATGGGGACATGATTTCCGTCCAGAGTATAGAAATTTAAAACTCATTATTGAAAAAATAGCAAAAGTTCCTGTAATTGCACTTACTGCAACGGCAACTCCAAAAGTTCAAGATGATATTCAGAAAACTTTAGGAATGAATAGTGCTGAAGTTTTTAAAGCAAGTTTCAACAGACCAAATTTATATTACGAAATTCGCCCGAAAGTAAATGTAGATAAAGAAATTGTAAAATTTATTAATCTGCACAAAGGTAAATCGGGCATAGTGTATTGTTTGAGCCGAAGAAAAGTAGAAGAATTTGCTCAGCTTTTGCAAGTTAATGGCATTAATGCATTGCCTTATCACGCTGGTTTAGACCAGAAAACGAGAGTTACCAATCAAGATAAATTTTTGATGGAAGATGCAGATGTAATTGTTGCAACCATTGCTTTTGGGATGGGAATTGACAAACCAGATGTGAGATTTGTAATTCATTATGACATTCCGAAATCTCTTGAAAGTTACTATCAAGAAACAGGTAGGGCTGGTAGAGATGGTGGCGAAGGGCATTGTTTGGCGTTCTATGACCCAAAAGATATTGAAAAATTAGAAAAATTTTTAGCTCAAAAACCTGTTTCAGAACGCGAAATAGGGCTTCAATTATTAAATGAAGTAGTAGGTTATGCCGAAACTTCTATGAGCAGAAGACAATATTTATTATACTATTTCGGTGAAGAATTCGACCCAATTAATGGTGATGGTGCCAAAATGGATGATAACTCTGTAAATCCGCCAAAACTGAAAGATGCTTCTAAAGATTTGAATAAAGTCTTAGAAATTGTAAAAGATTTGGAAGAAAAATTCAAAACAAAAGACTTAATTTCTATAATTTCGGGTAAAGAATCTGCTACTACTAAAGCGTATAAGCTAGAAAATTCTAAGCATTTTGGTATTGGTAAATCTGAAACAGATAACTATTGGAAATCTATCATTAGACAAGCTACCGTACAAGGATTTTTAACCAAAGATATAGAAACGTATGGTGTTTTAAAACTTTCTGAAAAAGCTAAAAAATTCCTTGCAGGAAAAGATAAATCCGAATTTATGATTGCCGAAGACCGAGAGTTTGATTTGGCTGCTATTGCAGATGCGGAGCAAATTCAGGTGCAATCTGGAGGCGGTTTAGACCAAAATCTTTTCAATCAACTGAAAGAATTAAGGAAAAAAGTAGCCAAAAAATATAGCATTCCACCTTATACGGTTTTCATGGATCCAAGTTTGGAAGATATGACGGTGCAATATCCTATCTCTGTAGAAGAAATTGCAAAAGTATATGGTGTTGGCGAAGGAAAAGCGAAAAAATACGGTAAAGAATTTGCAGATTTTATTGCAAAATATGTTGAAGAAAATAATATTGAGAGAACTCAGGATATGGTTTTGAAAACAGTAGCCAATAAGTCTTCTCATAAAGTTTTTATTATACAAAATACCGACAAAAAAATTGATTTAGAAGACATTGCAAAAGCAAAACATCTTACAATGGATGAACTGCTTTCTGAAATGGAATCTATTGTATATCAAGGTACTAAATTGAATATTGATTATTATATCGACGAAAATTTTGACGAAGATATTGTAGAAGAATTTATGGATTTTATGAGCGAATCTGAAAGCGATTCTATGAAAGTTCTTTTAGCAGAATTTGGAGATGATTTATCTGATGAAGAAGTGAGAATGCTTCGTATTAAATTCATTTCTGATGTAGCGAATTAAATAGATGAAACTAAATTTAGATGAAATAATATTAAAAGAAATTCTTCCTAAAAAGAGTTTCTTTTTTAATTCCACAGAAAGATTAAGAATCCCTTTTTCTTTTTTTTATTTGATAATTATGATTTTAATTTTCATCAATTTTTCTGGTTTTTTTTTAGTGTTTGGAATTTTATTTTTAGTAGCGGGCTTCTATTATTCCTTTGGTAGATGGATTTTTAAGTATTTTGAATTGAAGAATAATAAATATATAATTACAAATCAAAGAATTATAATTGTAGAAAATCAAACGGGATATATTTATAAATTTTTAAAATTAGATAATATAAAAATTGTAAATATTGAAATGAATAATAATTTTTTTGGTAATATTATTTTTGGAGAACCAGAAATGGCACTTAATTTTGAAAAATTTGTTTTTGGAAGAAGTTTTGGGATGAATTTCAAAGAAGATGAATTTTCATTTCAAAGTGTTGAAAATATAAATGAAATTATAACAATTTTTGAAGAATTAAATCTTAAAATTTCTAAAACTTTTTATTAGTGCAAAAAAAATCTATCCTTTTTATTCTTCCAGATCTTAATGCAGGTGGTGCAGAGCGAATTGTAACTACAATTGCGAATCATTTGCCTAGAGATTTTTTTTCTCCAAGCATTTTGTTGTTGAGAAAAGAAGGTTTTTATCTGGATTTTTTAAAGGAAGATATAGAAATTATAGACATCAAAACTCCAAGAATTCGAAATTCTTTAAAGTCAATTTTACAACAAATTAGAAAGAGAAAACCAGACATTGTTTTCAGTGGTTTTGGCGAAGTAAACGCCTATTTATCGTTGTTTATAAAGCTTTTTCCTAAGATAAAATTCATTGCGCGAGAAACCAATGTTGTCTCCCAGCACGTAACGAGAAGAGAAATTAGATTTTTCTATAAATTTTATAATAATTATCACAAAATAGTTTGCCAGAGTGATGACATGATGTTTGATTTAATTCATCATTTTAACATCAAAAAAGATAAACTTACAAAAATTAACAATCCTGTAGATTTTAATTTTATTGAAGAAAAATTAGAGAATTCTACAAAGCCTGAAAGTTATAAAGAAGGATATAAAAATGTTGTAGCAGTTGGAAATTTATCTTCCAGAAAAGGTTTTGATAATTTACTAAAAGTATTTGAAAATCTGAAAGATAAAAATATTTTATTGCATGTTTTAGGAGGCGGAAAAGACAAAGATTTGCTTCGTGAAATGAAGGGGAATTTAGGGTTAAAAAACGTGATTTTTCATGGAGCTCAAAAGAATCCTTATCCTTTTTTGAAGTTTGCAGATTTGTTTATTCTGAGTTCCAGATACGAAGGTTTCCCAAATGTTTTGTTAGAAGCTGGCGCTTGTGGAACCTATTCTTTAGCCAATAATTGCAAAGGCGGAATTAATGAAATTATTCAACCAAAAATTAACGGAGAAATTTCGGATATAGAAAATCACGAAGAATTTGCTAAAAAAATACTAGAAATTTTAGATGAGAATCATAATAAAGATTTGATTAAGAATTCAATAAAATCTAGATTTTCTAAAGATATGATTTTGGAGAAATATTTTGAGGTTTTTGAAAAGATTTAAAAGATGAAATATTTGGTTTTCTTTTTTTTATTAGGAATAATTTCTTGTTCAGTTATGAATAAAGAAAAATATGTTACACTTTCAACTTTTAGTGAACAAAAATTTCTTTTAACTAAAGAAGACTCTTTGCTTATTGATAGAGAAAATTTAAAGCTCAAAAAATTTTCTGATTCTTGTGAGAAATATAAACTCAATTGTTTTTTTTGTGCTACTGATATTTATCCTCAATATGAAGGAGGAATACCTAAATTTAGAAAAGATATTTATCAAAACTTGATTATTCCTCGTAATTCAAAGCCATTCATTTATAAGATTAAAATGGTAATAGGAAAAAATGATAGTATAAAAAAAGTTGAGATATTTAATTATAAAGATGAAAAAGTAAAAAAAGAAATATTAAGAGTTTTGAGTCTTCCAGAAATAAAAAAATGGAAATCTGCACAAAGCTATATAGGGATTAAAGTTGATTATGAAATGATTTTTTATTTAAATGTAAAGCAAAAAAAAATCAATTAGTTAAAGGAAGAAATAATTCTGAAATTTTCTAATATATTTTCTCATTTATTTTATTCATTACAATCATTGCGAAAACGTAGCAATATTGCGAGGAAACTTCATTCAAATTTCTTAAATTCGCATAAAATAAGTTATAACGAAAAATAAATATAAAAATGTCACAATTCGATGTTACCGTAATTGGTTCTGGTCCTGGTGGTTATGTTGCAGCAATTCGTGCAGCACAATTGGGTTTCAAAACAGCTCTAATTGAAAAATATTCAACCTTAGGTGGAACTTGTCTTAATGTAGGTTGTATCCCTTCTAAAGCTTTGTTAGACAGCTCTGAGCATTTTCACAATGCAGCTCATAATTTTGAAAATCACGGGATTATTATTGATGCTCCAAAGGCGGATATTGCAAGAATGATTGCTCGTAAAAATGAAGTTGTAGAGCAAACAACCAAAGGAATTAATTTCTTGATGGACAAAAATAAAGTAACGGTTTTCGAAGGTGTAGGAAGTTTCGAATCTGCTACTAAAATCAAAATTTCTAAAAAAGACGGTTCTTCAGAAAGCATCGAATCTAAATATTCTATCATTGCAACGGGTTCTAAACCGTCTAGTTTGCCTTTTATTTCTCTAGATAAAGAAAGAGTAATTACTTCTACAGAAGCTTTAAATTTAAAAGAAATTCCAAAGCATTTGGTTGTAATTGGAGGTGGAGTTATTGGTTTAGAATTGGGTTCTGTTTATTTAAGATTAGGTTCTCAAGTAACTGTAGTAGAATTTATGGACAAAATTATCCCAACAATGGATGGTGCTTTGTCTAAAGAATTAACGAAAGTTCTTAAAAAGCAAGGTATGAAATTTATGCTTTCTACAGGTGTTCAATCGGTAGAAAGAAGTGGTGATACTGTTAAAATTACAGCAAAGGATAAAAAAGGTGAAGAAGTAGCTGTAGAAGGAGATTATGTTCTCGTTTCTGTAGGTAGAAAACCTTATACAGAATGTCTTGGCTTAGAAAATGCAGGAGTAGAATTAGATGAAAGAGGAAGAGTAAAAGTAAACGAGCATCTTCAAACGAATGTTGCAAATATTTATGCAATTGGTGATGTAGTGAAAGGAGCAATGTTGGCTCACAAAGCGGAAGAAGAAGGCGTTTTTGTAGCGGAAGTTTTAGCTGGACAAAAACCTCACATTAATTATAATTTGATTCCTGGAGTTGTTTATACTTGGCCAGAAGTTGCGGGTGTTGGTAAAACCGAAGAGCAATTAAAAGAAGAAGGAGCTGCTTACAAAGTAGGTTCTTTCCCGATGAGAGCATTGGGTAGAAGTAGAGCTTCTGGAGACATTGATGGATTGATTAAAGTTTTGGCAGACGAAAAAACGGATGAAATTTTAGGAGTTCACATGATTGGTGCAAGAGCAGCAGACATGATTGCAGAAGCTGTAATTGCGATGGAATTTAGAGCAAGTGCAGAAGATATTGCAAGAAGTTCTCATGCGCACCCTACATTTACAGAAGCGATAAAAGAAGCTTGTTTGGATGCAACAGGTAAAAGATCAATTCATGTGTAATGGTCTGATTTTGAATATTTAAATAGATATATTTAAAAAAGAGAAGCTATATTGCTTCTCTTTTTTTGTTAAATTTTATTAATTTTATTTAGAATTATTAAAAATAATATTATACATTTGCAATCGTTATTTAAAACGATTCTAAATTATGAAGAAAACTATTATGAGTATTTTGTCATTGGTTGGTGTTATGGCATACTCTCAGGAAGGAAAAGAAAAGAATATTGATGAGGTACTTATCTATGCTACTAAAAATGTTTATAAAGTAGATAGTACAGAAGTGGTGGCTAAGCTACCTTTGAAGAATATAGAAAATCCTCAGGTTTACAACAGTATTTCAAAGTATGTAATAAAAGACCAATTGTCTACGAGTTTTCAGGCGGTTCTAAATAACGCAACTGGTGTTTCTAGGCTTTGGGAAAGTACGGGTAGAGCAGGAGATGGAGCAGAATATTACACCATGAGAGGTTTCTCTGTTCAACCAGCTTTGGTAAACGGAATGCCAAATATTAATAATTCGACAATAGAACCCGCAAATATTGAAAGTACCGAAATTATGAAAGGTCCTTCTGGAACTCTTTTCGGGAGTAGCGTAACTTCTTATGGCGGTTTAATTAATATTACCACTAAAAAACCTTATGAAACTTTCGGTGGAGAAATTGGTGCTGTAATTGGAAGTAACAGATTAAACAGATATATTTTAGATGTTAATACTCCTCTGGGTAAAAATGTATTTGCAAGATTGGTTACAGTTTATCATTCTGAAGATTCTTTTCAAGATGCAGGATTTAACAAATATTTATTTATTGCACCAAGTTTTAAAATTGTTGCTAGTGATAAATTAACTTTCTTAATTAATACGGAGTTTAGAAATTCTGAAACTGCTTCTGCTCCTATGATATTTTTGAGCAGATATTCTCCTCTTTCATTTAATTCAATTGATATTTTTAAAAAATATTATAAAACTTCTTTTACAGATAATTCTTTAACGATTAAAACACCTAGTTTTAGTTTCCAAGGACAAGCTTTATATAAAATTAGTAAAAATTGGACTTCTCAAACTATTGTTTCCACAAGTAATTCTAAAACTGATGGTTATTACCAATATCTTTGGGATAGTGCTAACGGTGACGAGTTTACAAGAAGTATTTCTAAAGCTAATGGGAATACTTATGCAGTAGATGTTCAACAAAATTTTCAAGGTGATTTTAAAATTGGTTCTTTCAGAAACAGAATGGTAGTTGGATTAGATTATTTTTCTACAGAGACCGAAAATACTGGAGCTTGGGGAGGTAATGGAACCGTTTCGTTAGTCAACGGAACAGATACTGGTAAGTTAACTCCTTACGATACAGACCTTATTTTATCAAGTTTAACTGCTAGTAAAACCACTTCTAGCATTACCACAAAAAGTGCTTATGTAAGTGATGTAATAGATTTTTTGCCTAATTTATCAGTAATGGCGAGTGTAAGATTAGACCATTATCAAGGTATTGCATTGTATAGTACAGAAAAAGTGAAATCTCAAACTACTTTTTCACCAAAATTTGGAATCGTTTACCAACCAATAATGAATAAATTATCATTGTTTGCCAATTATATGAATGGTTTCAAAAATTTAACTCCAGGTAATGTTTATGATGGTTCTGGAAATGTAACTGGAGTACAAGTTTACGACCCCGAAAGAGCAAACCAATGGGAAGTTGGGACTAAAGCAAATCTTTACAAAGATAAAGTTTCGGTTACAGCTAGTTATTACAATATCTTAGTTTCTAATAAATTAATGGCAGATGCCGTAAATCCAAATAACCAAGTGCAAAGTGGCGAAGTAGAAAGCAAAGGTTTTGAAATCTCTTTGGTTACCAATCCTATTCAAGGGTTGAGCATGATTGCGGGCTATAGTTATAATGATGCTAAAGTAACTAAAGATACAGAAAATGCAGGTTATTTAGGTTTAAGGCCAGAAGAAGCAGGTCCTCAAAATTTAGTGAATTTTTGGGCAAATTATAAAATTTCTTCAGGTGTATTAAAAGGACTTGGTTTTGGAGTTGGGGCTAATTATGCTAGCGAAAACAAAACTCTTAATAGAAGCAATATTGGTACTTTTACTTTACCAAGTTACACCGTTTTCAATGCCGTAATTTCTTATACCACAAATAAGTACAACCTAAATCTTAAGTTCGACAACTTTACCAACGAAAAATATTTCACAGGTTGGAGCACTGTAACTCCGCAAAAACCTAGCACTGTAGCATTGGGAGTTGACTTTAAATTTTAAAAAAACTTTTCATATATCATAAGTCACTATTGAGTTAGCAGAATTTTTTTGTTCTGCTAACTTTTAAAATTTTATAAAATGAAGGTGAAATCTAAAAAGAAAAATACATTTAAAAAAATTGTTTCCAAATTACATCTTTGGCTTGGATTAACGGTTGGTTTTTTCGTTTTAATCATTAGTATTACTGGCGCTTTGTATGTTTTTAAAGACGAAATTCAGAATGTTTTAAGAAAAGATTACATTCACCATAACGAACAAAATATTTCCCAAAAAAAGATTCTTCCACTTAAGATTTTAGAACGAAAAGTAGAAGCGCAAACCAACGAAAAATATCCAATTCATTGGGCAGAAATTCCTTTAGATAAAACAAAATCTTATAAATTCTTTTACTACGAAAGAAATCCTAATGCTTGGAATTATTTTGACGAATTTGTAATTTACAAAACGGCTTATGTAAATCCTTTTACAGGTAAAGTTCTAGCTCTGGAAGACGAAAAAAATGGTTTTTTCAATATCGTAAAATTTATCCATTGGAGTTTTCTTTTAAAATCTGATTGGGGAACTTATATTGTTGGGATTCCTGTTCTTATTTTCCTAATTATGCTAATTTCGGGCATTATTCTTTGGTGGCCAAAAAACAAAAAAGCTAGAAAACAACGCTTTTGGTTTCAATGGAAAAATATTAAATCTTGGCGAAGAAAAAACTACGACCTTCACAGTATTTTAGGCTTTTATGCTTCTTTTTTTGCGTTAATTTTAACTTTAACAGGACTTTTTTACGCTTTCTTTTTTGTTCAAGCTTTCTTTTACATATTATTTTCTGGAGGCGAAACCAAATATCCAGATTTTTCTAATATTAAAACCAAAGCTCCAATAGAACTTAGGAATTCTACCACTTTAGATAAAATCGCAGCAAATGTGGAAAAGCTTTATCCATCGGCTTCGGTGTATAGTTTAGATTTTGGACATGAACATTTAGACGACCACGAACATCCTAATTATGAAGTGTATGTAAAACAATTAGACTATTCTTATCACATCAATCATCAGGTTATTTTTGATGAAAATTCTGGTGAAGTTTTATTCAATAGACCGCATCAAAAGAAGAATTTCGGAGAAAAATTTGTTGCTGCCAATTACGATATTCATGTAGGAGCAATTTTAGGAGTTTGGGGCAAAATTTTAGCATTTATTGTTAGTTTAATATGTGCAAGTTTGCCTATCACAGGCTTTTTAGTCTGGAAAGGAAGAAAGTTTAAATAATTGAAAAGAGAAGTATTTTTGCTTCTCTTTTTTTATGCTTATATTTAGTGATTGTATAAAAATACTTGTATGCACAATATAGATATAGATTTTATTGAAATGACATTGGATATTATGAAATATTCAATCAACAGAGTTACAGACAACAGCCCGGTTTTGGGAAGTCCCAAAAAAGCTTCAGAGTTGAAAAAATTAGTGGGAGAAACCATTACACCAAACGGAATTTCAGGCGAAAAAGCCTTTAAAATCTGGACAGATGTTTTGTCTAAAGCCAATGTTCCTATTAATCATCCCAGAAATTTATCTTTCGTACCATCTGCTCCTTCCAGAGCTTCTATTTTGTTTGATTTGGTTACTTCTGCCTCCAATATTCACGGTTCTTATTGGATGATGGGAGCGGGCGGAATTTTTGCAGAAAATCAAGCAATGGAATGGATAGTTTCTCTTACAGGGCTTCCAGAGGGAGCTTTTGGGGTTTTTACACCTGGCGGAACTGGTGCTAATCTTTCTGCAATTGTTACAGCTAGAGAATTTTGGAGAAGCAAAAATCCTGAAAATAAAAATAAAAAAGGCTTAATTATTACTTCTGGTGGAGCGCATTCTTCGGTAATTACAATGGCGAAAATTACAGATACCGATGTTTACCTTATTCACAAAGAAGAAAAATTAACGGCAAAAGATGTAGAAGAAGAAATTAATAAAATGTCTGATGAAGACAAAAACCGACTTTTTGCTGTAATTGCAACTGCGGGAACTACCAATGCAGGGATTATTGACGATTTAGACGGAATTGCAAATCTCTGCGAAGAAAAAGGACTTTGGTTTCATATTGATGCAGCTTATGGAGGTGGTGCTTTGGCTTCCCCAAAAGTAAGAAATCTTTTTTCGGGCGTCGAAAAAGCAGATAGTATCACCATAGATCCTCACAAATGGCTTTTTACAACCTACGATTGTGGAGCTGTAATTTATAAAAAACCAGAATTGGCAAAAGAAGCTCTTTCTCAGCATGGTTCTTATTTGGATATTTTTCAAGATGAAGGAGCTAGAGGTTTTAATCCATCAGATTATCAGGTGCAATTAACCAGGAAATTAAGAGGTTTGTCGCTTTGGTTTTCCCTTGCAATGCACGGAACGGGAGTATATAGAAAAGCAGTAGAAAATGGTTTGGAATTGGCACAAAAAGCCAAAGAATTAATTGATGAAAATCCGCTGTTAGAAATGGTGAGAGAGCCAGGTTTAAGTTGTGTACTTTTCCGTAGAAAAGGTTGGCAACCGCAAGATTATTACAATTGGACATATAAAAATCATAAAGAAAATATCGCTTTGGTAACGCCTACAAAATGGCAAAAAGATAACGAATTAGAAACTGTTGCCAGATTTTGTTTCATTAATCCAGATACTACAGAAGAAGATTTAAAAGTGATTTTGGAAACAATGAATTGATTTTAAAACCTTACCTTTGCAAAAGTTTAAAAATCTTAGACAAAGTTTTTAAAAATAGTACAATGAACATAGGAAAAACTCAATCTTTAAAAATCGTTGAAACCAATAATTCTGGAGCTTTTTTAGAAGCAGATAACGGCGAACGTGCTTTCATTTCTAAAATATTTTTGGACGAAAATTCCCAAATAGGAGAAGAATTGGATGTTTTTGTGTATCAAGACGATGATAAATTGAAAGCAACTACAGAAATTCCTGTGGCAGAAGTAGGAGAGTTTGCAGTGATGAATTGCGTGCAATCTTTGCCAAGTGGTGCTTTTATGGATTGGGGAATTATCAAAGATTTGTTTATTCCGTACAAACAGCAAAAAGGTAAAATTCTGGAAGGAAAACGTTATTTGGTGTACATTTATATTGATGAAGTTTCTGGCAGAATTACCGGAACTACAAAATTCAAAAGAAATCAAAATTACGAAAATGTACCTTTTGAAGCGGGTGATAAAGTAGATTTAATTATTGCAGGACAATCTGAATTGGGTTGGAATGTAGTGGTAAATAAAAAATATCTCGGGTTGATTTATACTTCGGATGTTTTCAAAAAATTGTATCCTTTGTCAGATGAAATAGGCTACATTAAAACCATTAGAGAAGATGGGAAAATAGATGTAACGCTTCAGAAACAAGGTTTTGTACAGAATATTGATGAATTCAAACAAAAAATTCTAGATAAATTAGAAGAAAACTATGGCTTGCTTTATCTTACAGACGATTCTTCGCCCGAAGAAATAAAAGAAGAATTGCAGATGAGTAAGAAAAATTTCAAAAAAGCAATTGGCGGTTTGTACAAAGAAAATGTAATTGAAATTTTAGACGATAAAATAAAACTTATCTCAGAAGAATAAGAAAAAGAGCAGAAATTTCTGCTCTTTTTAGTTTCTATTTTTTATCAATAAAGAACCTTGAAAAATTCTTCCATCTGAAACTTTTATAATATACCAATAGGTTGCTGTAGGAAGCGGTCTTCCGTTATAGTAGCCATTCCACTCAAAACTTCCTGTGGTAATAACGTGTAAAACGGTGGTGCTTTGTCTATCGAAAACAGTAATTTCAGAGTTTGGGTAATTTTCCATACCGCCTATTTTCCAAGTTTCGTTTATTCCATCACCATTTGGTGTGAAACTATTAGAAATATTAAAGATTGTAAAAGTCATTTGCCCAATAATACAACCCAATTTTGTTCTTATAAATACTGTATGATTTCCGTTTCCAAGATTTTTAAACTCATTAGAATCTTGCCAAATTGTATTGTCTAGAGAAAATTCAAAATCACCACCTGCCGAAAGGAGAACTTTCGCATTATTGTTGAAAATTTCCACTTTTAGTATATCGGCTAAAATAGATTGATTAACAACAGTAGAAGAAGTATTTTTACAATCTGAACTATTGGTGACTTCTACGGTGTATTTTCCTGCAGTATTTACCTTTAAAATTTGGTCGTTAGAAATAGAAACAGAAGAATCGTCTTTGGTCCATTTATAGTTTTTGAATTTTACTGGTGGATTTGAACTTGTATCTAAACCAGCATCTAAATCTACAGACAATCCTCTACAAAATTCTTCATTTTCGGGGAGATTAACTATAGGTTTTTGGTTGAGTTGAAGTGTTAGATTTACCATTTTCCGACAGCCATCTTTGCTTTTAACTTTTACATAAAAAATGTTAGTTCCTACGGAAATATTTTTATCTGCAAAATCAAAAAATTGATTGTTATTTTGGTCGAAATATTCAAAAGAGTAACCAGAAGAACCAGTGATAATATTTTCTTGGTATTTCGTTAAATTTTCTGTTTTAGAATGAGAAGTAGTATCATTACAGAAAGCCAGATTATAATCGTTGGCTGGTAAAGAATTAGCAGACAAAGTTACTTTTATTTCAAATTTCGGACTTTCGCAATTGTTTAATGTTTGTGTAACAAAATAGGAGGTGTTGTCTTGAAGAATGGTAGTGTTTGGTAATAAATTTCCTAAGACATCATAAAATTTGAGCGAAGTGCCAGTGGCGTCTAAATCTTTAATTTGAGCATTTCGAGAAGTACAAAAATCTTGATTGGCTTTTGCTGTAGGAAGTGGAGTAGTGTTTATATTGATTAAAATAGGTAATTTATCGCTTTCGCAACCATTGATGGTTTGAGTTGCGTAATAAGTTATTCCGTCAATCAATATATCTGAAGTGTTCAAAATATTGCTGGAAGCATCGTACCAAACAATATTTTGTCCGGTAATAGTGATGTCTGATATTTTGGGTGAGTTGGTTGCACAAAATGTTTGAGTCGCTAATGCAGTAGGCAACGCAGGAGAAGTAATAATTACTTTTTGAGTTTGAGTAAAAATATTTCCGTTTCCGTCATCATATTTCCATGTGATGGTATAAGTGCCAGGAGAAAAATTTGATATTTGATCTGCTGTAGTAGCTATTATTTTGTTACCACAACCATCAGTTGCAGTAGGAGCATTTAAAGTTGTTTTACAATTTCCATTAATAGTAGGTAAATCTGTAATTTCTGGTTTTGGAGGAGCGGGACTACCAACAACTACGTTTAATGTAAATATTCCACCACAAGTATTTGCGCCAGTGGCTCTTACATAATATTCTCCAGAATCTGAAATTTGAGCATTTTTAATAATTGGATTTTGTTCAAAGGAATGAAAATTATTAGGACCAAACCATTCATATGTATTTCCACCTTCAGCTTTTAATTCTAAATCTTTTCCGTTACAAATAGGTGTGTAACTTACTTTTACATTAGATTCACAATCTGCGAATTTTGCGATATATACATCATTACTAAATCCTGTTTGCTGAAATGTTCCAGGAGTTGCAATTCCTTTTGTGTTTTGATGATTTAATCCAGATATATAAATATAATTGTTTATATCTTTTGTAATATATCCAAGTTGAACTCCATAATTTTCACCTCTGTAATAGGTAATCCAATCTATTTGGTTGTCTGGTTTAATTTTTATGTAAAAGTCAGAATATGGTGCAAAAGTATTGATATAAGCATTTGGTGTTGCTATATTAAAAGGATGCCATATTGTATTTCCTGAAAAAAAAGTATTTCCATACTCATCTACATAACTACAGTTATGTATGAAAATATCCCAAAAATTTTTTTCAATAATTTTATTAGATAGAATATCAACTTTAATAATTCCAGCTTTGTAAGGATCAATACCTTTTCTCATGAATTTGCCCGTAAAGTATAAAGTATTGTTTATGATTCTACCATTAATTAAGTAGTCATCACCATCAAAACCAATATAGCTGCTTTTAATAACACTTTTACCATCATCAGAAAAAACCACATATAAACCATCTCTTTCATACTGAATAGATGAAACAAGTGTAGGTTGAAATGCATCTTTTATAAATAGTTTATTAGAATATGTAGTTCCTAATAAATGTATTTTATTATTTGATATATTAATTATTTTAAAAAAACCTGTTGATGCGTCTTCTCCTCCAAAATATGAACTCCAAATCATATTTCCATCAAGATCTAATTTGGTGAGAAATCCATCATCTTCATTTGATTTATTGTACTCTTGAAAACTTCCAACAGTACCTAGGGAGTTTTTACTTCTGGTTACACCTGAAATATAAATGTGATTATCAGCGTATGAAATGTCATAAGGATAATCAACACCTGGTCCGCCAAAAAGTTTTTCATAAACTAAATATCCATTTGAATCTAATTTTAATAAAAATATATTTCTATTAAATTGTGTTGAGATTTTACCAGATATAGTACCAACAAAGTATACATTTGAATCATCATCAAAGTCTGCTACATCACCTTCATCTTGTAAAACAAAACCATAATAGGTGCCCCATTTTCTTTTTCCATCTTTATCTAATTTTGCAATGAATGCATCAGTATATCCACCTGCATAATTATTTTGAGGAGTACCTGCTGTCGCAATATTATTATAGCTATCAGTTGAACCTACTACATAAGCATTACCTATCTTATCTGTTTCTATAATTCCATAATCATTACCACTTCCACCATAATACGTTCCCCAAATCCTCGTAGGAACAGGGTCAATCACCACTGTTTTATCAAAAGAATCTTTGGATGAACTAAACCCGAAAATACCGTTTTCTATTTCTCTAAACTGTACAGCAATATCAGTTTTTGAGGTTTTTTCTTCAATCCAAGAATGTGGAATGTTTTCTTGCATCTCCCCAAATCTTAGATTCATAGAGAGTTTACCATCTTTTAGTTTGGTTTTTGCGCCTTTGAATTTCATTTTTATATCCGAAATTCTACCACCAGGATTAACGATGAAATTATATTCTATCGTTTTGGTAGTATCATTCGGTTTAAAGAAAACCAAATCTACTTTTGGATAAATATTTTTATAAGTGATTTTTTGGTAACGGTGTACTTCTGTTATTCCTTCTGGTTTTTCGGGAATATTGTAGTAATTTTCGTAGTCTGTTGATTTACCTTCAGCAATAATTTCAGGATTTTTATTGGCGTTTAAAAAATCAATATCAACTCTATGAAACTTGAATTTATAGTTAAATTCATCTTTTGGTTTTCTGTCAATAACAGTTAAAGAATTTTCGACTTTAGATTTTTTCTTTTTCGTTTTTTCTACTTCGTAAACATCATAAGAGAATCCTTCTTTTCTAATTTGGACATTTAATCCACCAGAATTGAATAAATATTTAACTTTCGGGTTTAATTTTCCTTCTTGGTCTACAATTTGACCTTTGTTTTCGTAGAAATAAAAATCAGACTGCGATTGAATTTTTTGTTGCGAAAAAATTGAAATATAGTGTATAAATATAAAAAGAATGTAGATTTTTTTCATGGTTCATTTTAGGTATTCAAATCTACTCATTTTAGTCTTTTCTCACAACTAACACAAAGCCATCTTCTAGTAATTTATAACCATAATCGTAAACAAAGAAATACTGCGAACCGTTTTTATAAATCTTAATATTCGTAAAATATTCAAAATCGAAGCCTGCAGTTGTAAGTTTATTCTTAGACGTTTTTGCTTTGCCTTCTACAAAATTTTGTTCGGAGAGAATTTTGAAATTTTTGCGTAATTTACTGTTGATGGTACGCATCAAATTGCTGCTGTCTTTGTTCTGCTTGTTGTTGTAAGAATTTCTACAAGCGTCGTTACAGAATTTCTTATCGCTTCTGCCAATAATTTTTTCGCCACACTCAATACATGTTTCCATCGATTTTAGTTTTAAGTAAATATATGTAAAAATTTTTTAATGATACAGCTAAATAAAATAAATGCTAAAATCAATGTAAATAAGGTAAGTATTTGTTTGGTAATTGATTAAAGAATTGTCGATTGAGAAATGTTCTTTTATTATTTTTTCTATTTTTTTGTCTTTATAGCCCACTTTTATTATTGGATTAATTGCAGTTATTTTGTTGTTATTGTCAATAGATACTTTATAAACTGCTATTTTGTTTTTAAGGATTTTTATATCTTTTTTGGTAAATTTAGATTCATCAATCAAAGAAGAATAATTCCCGAAATTGGCAAATTCAAATTCAGAAAGAGCTTTTTTATGTTTTTTAAAACAGTCAAAAATATAATCAAAATGCCTAATTGTTGCTGATTGTGATTTTTGAGTATTAATATTAAAAATGGCGCTACATGCATTTGTATAATATTTGCCGTCAGCATTTTTTCTTAGCATTATTAAATATTTGTTTCCTACGGTAAGATAAATTTCGCAACCTGCACTGTTGGTATAAGTTGTGCTTCCTAATGCTGTGAGTTCTTTAAATTTTTCTCCTTTATAGATTTTGTCAAATTTCAATTCAGCTTTGTAATAATTTAGTTCAATAGTTTTACTTTTATCGGTATAATCTCCATATTTTTTAGTAACGGTAACAATAGCGACAATATCTGCAGTTTTATAATGATTGGCGAAATTTCCTTTTTCACAAGTACAAGCAAAAATTTCAGAAAAAAGGAATATTGAGAATAAAAAGGATAGAAAATATTTCATCAATTAATTTTTAACTCCTTAAAATTACACATAAAAGAAGGAACTATTGAAATCCAATATCAATAATTCCTTTTAAAATAAACAATTATAATTTTTTTGAGAAAGTAATATTCTACGAAATAATATTACTAAACTCTTTTCTGTATTCTGACGGACTTTTTTGCGTGTATTCTTTAAAAGTTCTGTTGAAATAACTAAAATTATTGAAGCCACTTTCGAAGCAAATTTCGGTAATGCTCATCGGTTGCTCTGCCAAAAGCTTCTGAGAGTGAATAATTCTGTATTCATTCACAAACTGTGTGAAGGTTTTATTGGTGATTTTTTTAAAATATCTACAAAAAGAAGGAACCGTCATATTAGCAATGTCAGAAACTTCTTCTAATGTGATTTGTTTTCTGAAATTATTTTTAATAAAGTTGAAAATTACATTAATTCTTTCATTATCTTCCACTTGAGTTTGTAGATAATATTTTCCAGCATTTAGAATGGTGTAATCGTCTGTATTTGCCAGTTCGTTTAAAATGTCTAATAGTTTTGCCAGCTTTTTAAGAGAAGAAGCATTGTGCATAGAAATAATTTTTTTCTCTAAATACTTCTTGGTGTCATCTCCGAAAACAATTCCAGACCTGCTTGTGTTTATCAAATTAATCACCTTGTTCATTTCTGGGGTTTTCCAGATGGCTTCACCCAAAAAATCTGGCTTGAATTGAATCACGATTTCGAAATCATTCTTGGTGTTTTCATTGGTTAGACCGCAATGGGGAAGGTTGCTTCCAATCATTACCAAATCTCCTTTTTTGAAATAACTAATGCTACTTCCTATTTGTCTTTTTCCGGAACCACCACCTACAAATACAATCTCTATTTCTGGGTGGTAATGCCATGTATTTGCTTTGGCATTTTCATTTCGGCTAAATCTTAAACTGGTAAAACTACTGCCAATATTAGGTTTAATAGACTCGAAAGCGGGATTTAGATGTTTCATGGTAAAACTCATTTTTGGGCAAATAATTTACGAAAAAAAACTATATCTAATATTAACTTTTGTTAATAATTAATTAAATGTGCTATGTTAATATAGTACATGTATAAGAGAATTGTGTTGTAACATTTACAATTTGGTCGCCATATCTTTGTCCCAGAATTAATATTGATAACGAAAAAACTTATTTATTATGAAAAATTTATTAAAAATTGGATTTGTTGCAGGATTTACTTTTTTCTCAACACTTGCTTTCGCAAAGGATAATGATAATTTAGTATCATTAGAGACTGTTACTACATCTACAATTAATGTAGGATTAGAAAATGCTAAAAATGTTTCTTTATATGTGTACAACGAAAATGAAGGGGAGATTTATTCTGAAGAGATAAACAATACAGTATACAATAAAGATTTTAATTTTAAAAATTTAGCTTCAGGTACTTATTATTTAGTTGCTGAATCGGATTTTAAAGTTGAAAAATATAAAATTATCATCAAAAATGGTGAAGTTTTATTAGACAAAACCCCAGTAGAGCAATTAGATAAGCCAGAATATAACGTAGAAGGAAACGTGGTGAATTTACGTATGAATAATCTTAAAGGGAAAGTGAAAATCTCTGTTTACGACCTTTCTGATTATGTGTACTACAATGAAGTGCAAGCGCCAGAAGATGGAAAGTTAAATATTAATTTTGACTTAAATCCTGATGCTTCAGATGTTTATGTGATTAGAGTTGAAAAAAATGGAGAAGTTTATAAACAAACTTTCTATGTTAAATAAGACTATGTAATCTTAATTGAGTTGTTAATTAAAGTCTCGAGTTTTTGAGACTTTTTTTTATTTTCTAAGGATTTTATCCATCGCTTTTCCTTTTGCCAATTCGTCTATTAGCTTGTCTAAATAGCGAATTTTTTGCATTAAATCTTCTTCTATTTCTTCTACTCTGTATCCACAGATTACGCCGGTTATTTTGTTTGCATTAGGATTTATTTCTGGAGCATTGGTGAAAAATGTTTCAAAATCTATCTTATGGTCTAATATTTTTTTTAAAGAATCATTATTGTAGCCTGTCAGCCAAAAGATAATTTCGTTTACCTCTTCTTTTGTTCTGCCTTTCTTTTCTGCTTTTTGTAAATAATGTGGATATACACTCGCAAAAGACATTTTATAGACTCTGGCGTTTTTCATAAGATACTTTTTATAATGAACCAAAATACAAATTTTTAATAGAATCTAAAAAACATAATAAAACCTCTTTCCAGAAAATGAAAAGAGACAATTTTTAATAGTTTTATAGTTCTTAAAAAGACTCGAAAAAAACTCATTTTTTTTTCAGTAAATTAGCGTTCCAAATTTTTTTAATGATATTCTTTTAAAATGATGAATAAATTGTTCCACATGTTTATGTTAACAGCAGATGAAGCCTCTAAAATTGCTTCTCATCCTGGTGAACCTCATAATCATGATTTTGAAGAATTAATTATCGTAAACAAAGGACAGGTAGAGCATTTTATAGATTTTGAAGCCAAAAATTATAAAGCTCCTCTGGTGAGTTTCGTTACCAAAGGAAAAGTTCACAGAGTAATCCCAAAACCTTTGAACGGAGAGTGCGATATTTGGGCAATTCGATTTAAAAGTGAATTTGTGCCAGAATCTACTTTTCAGCTTTATTCTTACTATCATAACAACGCTACGATTGTTTTTGAAGAAGGTTTTTGTTTTGAAAGATTGCTTATTTTATGCGATTTAATGTATAAAGAAACTCAACAACCAACTATAAACTACGCTATTATAAGACAATTGCTCAGCACAATGTTCACAATGATAGAAACCGAAAGGAAAAAACATAATGAAGATACTATTAAAATTCAGCAAACATCTTTTAAAAAATTTTTATCCGAATTAGAACTTCATTTTCGCGAACCTTTTGGTGTAGATTTTTATGCAGAAAAACTCTCTATGTCAACAAGAAATCTCAATCATATTTGCCAAAATATAATGGAACAAAGTGTTTCTGAAATTATTGAAACCCGAAAATTAATAGAAGCAAAAAACTTACTCATCACTTCAGATAAAACGATTTCTGAAATTGGTTTTGAATTGGGATATAACGAAAAAGCATATTTTACCAATGTTTTTAAGAAAAAATCTGGATTTACACCTACCGAATTCAGAGATGAGATGAGAAAATTACTCTTGCCCTAATTTTACAACCTTTCTTCCGAAATCTGATACCGCTTACCTTTTCAATCGTTATAATTTTGTATCGTTATTTTCAATTAAAAAAAAGTGAAGACGATGAAAAATTTAAAATCGATTACATTAACATTGATGGTATTGTTAATGAGTGTGTTACAGGTTAATGCGCAAACAAAAAAACAAATTTCTGATTCTAAAAAACAAATGAGTGAAATTCTGAAAGCCAATAAATTAACAGAGCAAAATTTAGTAAAATTTGATACTTTAGACTTTGTAATTTATAGCAAACAAGAATGGAGCAGGTTGCACGAAAGTCATGCGAAAAATATTAGAGTAGTGTATCCTGATGGTAGTGTAACTGTAGGTATCGAAGACCATATCGCTCAGTTAGCACCAATGTTTACATTTGCACCAGATACTAAAATTAAAGTTCACCCAATTCGTTTTGGCTCTGGAGAATATACCGCAGTAACAGGTGTTTTAGAAGGAACTTTTTCTCAACCCATGAAATTAGCAGATGGAACTTCTATTCCGCCAACAGGAAAATCTTTTAAATTACCAATGTGTACAATAGGACTTTGGAAAGATGGCGTAATGTACGAAGAGCATTTGTTTTGGGACAATCAGGCGTTTATGAAACAAATTGGTTTGGCAAAATAATTTTAAAAATATATTAATACTTAAAACTTAAAACATGAAAAAAAGAATAATTTTAACAATGTCAATTTTATCATTGGTATTGTTGTCATTTGCTCCTTTTGTACCTGTAAAATGGTCTATGGATCCTTACCATTCTCAGTTGCATTTTAGCGCAACACACTTTGGCATTTCTCAGGTTGAAGGTGCATTTCAAAAATTTACGGTAGATTTTCAATCAGATAAAAGCGATTTTTCTGATGCTACTTTCCTTATGACAGCAGATATTAAATCTATCAATACACAAGTAGAATACAGAGATAATGACCTTAAAAGTGGTGCTTGGTTTGATGCTGATAAATATCCTACATTGGTTTTCAAAAGTACTTCTTTTACAAAAGTGAAAGGAAATCAATATAAATTAAAAGGAGATATTACCATTCACGGAATTACAAAACCTGTAGTTTTTGATGCAGTTTACAACGGTATGGCTGTTACAATGTCTAAGAAAAATACTGCAGGTTTTACAATTAAAGGTAAAATAAAACGTACAGACTTTGGCGTTGGCGAAGCTCCAGCTGTAAGTGGAGTAGGAGACGATATTATCGTTTGGGCGAACACAGAAATAGCAAAAGATTAGATATAGAGCAATAAATAAAAAGGCAAAATTGATTCATTGGTTTTGCCTTTTTTGAAATTGTTTTAAGTGCCTCAATTAGTGATGTAATGTTGCTTTTTGAGGTTATTTTTTAATTTTTGCTTACTCGGAATCGAGTTGTTTTTGAAATTCATTAAAATATTGAGAAAGATGAAGACCGTCTGCCAAACCATGATGAGCTTCTACAGAAACAGGTAGATATTTTTTGTCATTTCTAATGCTAAATTTACCAAAAGTGATTTTAGGAACAGATTCTGTTCTGTCAAAATTGGTGGGATGGAGCAAACTTGTAAAATGGGTCCAAGGAAGGGTAGAGTGTCGAATCAAATTTTTCTTTATGTCATCATTATTCAATCGTAAACCTGAAGACTGATGCACAGCTTCTATTTCTTTTTGAATTTCTGAATTAAATTCTTCAAAATTGTTTGAAAAATTTGCGAAAATAAATCCAAAAGTACCGTCATTTCTTCCTATTGTTGCTCCTGCATGAATGGTGTCGAATAAAACAACTTGATTATCAATAATTCTCAATTTTAATTCTTCTACAGAGTTTACTGCAATCATAGACTTGTGAAGATAGTAAGAGAAAAAAGAAATTCCTTTTTCTTTGGCTTTTTCGTAGGCTTTGGTGCAATCTACTTCTGCTGTAATTCCAAAATACGGACTTGCCATTTTAGAAAAAAACTCGTAATGTTCTTTTCTTTTCCAATTTTCTATATCTAGTATTTTCATTTTATTTTAATTGATGTGAATTTAAACTAAAAAATTTATTTAAGTAAAATTTGAATAAATAAAAGACAAATGCAGATTTTTGCATTTGTCTTTATAGTTATATTAGGCTAGAATTCAATTTTTTTCTTTGAATTATTTACTTTTTTGGTCTAATAAATTAAGGTCTTCTTTGTCTAATTTTAGTTCAGTTGCTTCAAATAAGGTTGCTAATTGGGATTTAGAAGTAGCACTAGCAATTGCAGCTCCAATATTAGGTTGTGCCAAAAGCCAGGCTAGTGCAACGGCTGCTTGTTGAGTATCATGTTTTTCAGCAATACTGTCTAAAGACGCTAAAACGGATAAACCTTTTTCATTCAAATATTTTTGAGCTCCGCCACCACGAACGCTTTTGCCTAAATCTGCTTCGTTACGATATTTCCCAGTAAGAAAACCTGCTGCCAAAGCCCAATACGGGAAAACGCTTAATCCAAATTTTTCTACAATTGGTAAATATTCGGTTTCGTATTTTGTTCTTTCTACCAAATTATAATGAGGTTGAAGTGCTACATATTTTACAAAATTGTTCTTTTCTGAAACTTCAAAAGATTCTATTAATCTTTCTGGCGAAACGTTAGAAGCAGCAATGTATCTCACTTTTCCAGCTTTTACAATTTCGTCATAAGCTGAAAGTGTTTCTTCTAATGGCGTTTTGTTATCGTCAAAATGAGTGTAATATAAATCGATATGGTCTGTCTGTAAGCGTTGTAAACTTTCGTCAACAGATTTTAAAATGTGTTTTTTACTCACATCAAAACCATGTTCTTTGGTTTCAGAGCCTACTTTTGTTGCAATTACCAATTGATTACGATTGTTTCTTTCTTTCATCCATTTTCCGATAATGGCTTCCGATAAACCACCTTTTCCGTTTACCCACCAAGGATAAGTATCTGCTGTATCAATAAAATTGAAGTTTTTCTCAACTAAAGCGTCTAAGATTTCAAAAGATTGTTTTTCGTCTAGAGTCCAACCAAAAACGTTTCCACCAAAATTAATTCGGCTAACTTCTAAATCTGTGTTATGAATTTTAATTTTTTCTGTCATAACTTTTATTTTTAATTGTTATTAAATTAAGCTTATTGTATTTTGATACATAAGCTACGCAAATTATTAGACCTGTTAATGTCATTCCAACTCCTACAAGTGATGGATAAGAATAGGAAAATCCTAGTGTTAGAGGGATTCCCCCAAGATAAGCTCCTGCTGCATTAGCAATATTGAAAGCGGCTTGCATAAAGGCTGCAGACATCATCTCTGCATTTGGTGCAGCTTTTATCATCATAATATTGACTGGGGGCGACAAAGACATTGATAAACCTCCACACAAGAATGTAAGTACCAAAGAAATTGCTTTGTTTGATGATAAAAAGAATACACAAATTAATGTTAACATCATTAAAAAGAGTAATGTAATGCTGGCTTTTGATACTCCAATTCTATCTGTAAGGTAACCGCCAAGTAAATTTCCTACTACCATCCCGGCTCCAGCCAAAATCATTACGTAGGGTATATTATTTTCCGAAATGTGAGATACTTCTGTCATTAACGGAGTGATGTAACTTAGCCAAGTAAACAAGCCTCCAAATCCAATAGCGGTAATAAGTAAGATGTACCAACTTTGAGGATTTTTTATAAAATGAAGCTCATTAGTAAAATGTCCATTCTTTTTTCCTTCCATTTCTGGTAGCCATAAGTGAATCAGTAAGATGGTTATAGCGCCAATAATCGCCACTATAATAAAATATAAACTCCAATGAAAGGTATGCCCAATATAAGTAACCAAAGGCACCATTGCAAGATTAGCAATCGTAAGTCCCGAAAACACTAGAGAAATAAACCTTGCTTCTTTACCTTTTTCTGCTAATCTTGTTGCTACTACTGTACTTACTCCAAAAAATGCTCCGTGCGGAAGCCCCGAAAGAAATCTTACAAAAAGCATCGAGGTATAATTGGGAGCTATTGCAGATAAAGCATTAAAAATGGTAAACAAAACCATTAGCCACATGAGTACTTTTTTGGGAGGATGTTTTACCGAATATCCCACTAACACAGGTGCACCTATTACAACTCCCAAGGCATAAGCCGAAATAAAATGTCCAGCTTGCGGAATGCTAACGTGTAAAGCATTTGCAATATCTGGTAACAATCCCATGATTGTAAATTCCGTAGTTCCAATTCCTAAACCGCCTACAGCTAACGGCAACATTCTTTTATCAATCATTCTTCAATAAAAATTTTCTTAATCTATAATTTAATGAAAAGGTGTTTTTTTGATAATGCCACAGAAAGGCATAATAAGAAATATTCTAACTTATTCATTTTTCACTTTTTCGATACAAAATTACAAATAACAATTTTGCTTTTGTTGTATAATTATTGGGAGTATTTGTATATTTGTAAGTATGGAAATAAGAAATTTGCACCAACCTTTTGAGTTAGATTTGGTAGAAGTTACCGATTATGAATCTCAACAGCACAAAAATACTTTTTTCGAAATGGTGTTTGTTTTAAATGGAAAAGGTACTCAAATCATTAATAATCATAGATTACCATATTGTAGTGATAAACTTTTTCTGATTTTTCCGCAAGATACACATTCTTTTGAAGTAACATTACCAAGTAAATTTTTTTTCATTAGGTTTAATGAAACTTATCTAAAAACGCAGAGTAAAGAATGGGTTCAAAAGTTGGAATTTATTTTTCATAATCACAATCATTCTCCTAGTTGTATTTTAAAAACAATTACAGATAAACCTTTAGTAAGAGCCTTAGTAGAAGCTCTTATCAGAGAACACGTTAATCATCAGCCACAGCAACAAGAAGTTATAAAACAATTAATAAATACCATTATTACCATTGCTGCCAGAAATATAGTGCAGTTGCCTTTATCTACCTCAGAAAATGGTAAATCAGAAAACGCATTGCCTTTGCTCAATTATATTCATCAAAATATTTATGAACCTAAAATGTTAAAAGCTGAGGTTTTGGCAAAGCATTTTGGTATTTCTTCTAATTATATTAGTGAATATTTTAAAGCTCAAATCGGACAAAGTTTGCAAGAGTATATCATAGATTATAAACTAAAATTAATTGAAACCAGATTGAAATTTACAGATATGCAGATTAACGAAATTGTTCACGAATTAGGTTTTAGCGATGCCAGTCATCTCAATAGAATTTTCAAAAAATACAAAGGCATTAGCCCTAGCGAATATAAAAAATCATTCAAAAATTAATGGAATTTTCAAATTTAATTTCTTGAAAAAAAATTGATTGAAAATTGTACTTTTAGAGGTTTAAAATTCTAAAATTGCTTTTTTCATATCGTGATAAAGTAGAATTTTCCAATGTTCTTCCTGAGCTTTTTGAGCCCATTTTTGTCGGTTTTCCAAAGCTTTTTTGCCGTCAAAATCTGTTTTATATGCCAAATGATGGGTTAAATAATATTCTGTAGGCAAGTTGTCGGCTCCATAAAAAACAATTTCGCTATTTTCTTCTATCCAAAAAGATTGATGAAAAGGGCTGTGACCTCCTGAAACTTGAAATCTTATTTCATTAGAAATGTAGCCATTGTCTTCTTCCATCCAGATAATTTTGGCATTTTTAATAATAAATTGAAGAATGGCTAAATCATAAGACGGATTTCCTGCATTAGTCATTGCAAAATCGTATTCTCTTTTCTGAAGATAAATTTCTGAATTCGGGAAATTGAGAACCCAGCCTTCCATTGTTCTATTCACCAAACCATCAATGTGGTCTTTGTGTAAATGAGAAAGTAAAATTTTGTTTATTTTTTCTGGATTTAAGCCAACTGCTTCAATATTGCTCAATATTTTGGGCTTTCCGTTTTCTTTGAAGCCATTTCCTGCATCTAAAAGAATTAATTGGTTGCTTGTTTCTATTAAAAAAGATTGTACAGCTAGTTTTATACCTTTTAAGCCTTCAGCATCGTTGAGGTTATAAAAATCTTTATTCTTGTTAACGTAAAAGTTTCCGTCTTTTAAAGGGTATATTTTCATTTATTATTTTAAGGAGTGATAACTTTATTTATTTTTCATTTTCTAGTAATTGCAAAATAGATAACATAAAACCAACTGAAAATTCCGTGTAGAATAGCAAGTAATATAGATTTATTTCTGTCCCAAGAAAGAACAATTGCTAATACAGAACCCAATCCTATACCTCCTTTGGTAATGGTATTGCTTACAGAATTACTTTCGGGATTTACATTGATTTGACAAAAAACCAGATGAGATGTAAAGAGCAAAATTAGGAAAAGTTTTGTTTTCATAGTATTGAATTGTTGAGTTTTCTTTGTTTGTGGTGTTGTATTTTAGCAGATTTATGAGTTTGTAATTATTCTCAATTGTTTAAATTCTGCCTCTTCTTTGTCTGCGATTTCTATAATATAAGTGGATAAATTTTGGATTATAGAATCTTTACCAGTTTCATACAATTCCATCAGCAGATTGGCTATGTTGTTCCACATTTCGCTTATTTTAAGAAATTCGGTTCCAATTGCAAAAAGTTCTTTATTTTTTGTTACTTCAGACGATTCTTGTAAAAATTCTCCATACATTTTTCTGAAAATTCCACCTCCAGTTCCACCATCAGCACTAATCATGAAATAATTGGTTATTCCGGTGAGTCTTTTTTTATCATCATCAAATTTTAACCATTTTTTGGTTTCATAGGCAAATTTTCTTATTCCTTTTATTCCCAAAAGATTTGCCGGAGAATCTAACATATTATCTGTATTTAAACGGATGGCATCAAAAATGGCTTTTTTATCTATAGATTTAGCATTTGAAAAATCAAAATCTACCCATTTGTTATTCGCTGGGAAAGGTCTGTGAGATGAATTACGAGCTTGCATTAATTCTTCAAATGTAACTTTGTGAAAATCAGCGCCAATTTTTCCTTTTGGGGTATGGATTTTCCAATTTGAACTGTCTCTATCCGAAATATAAAAGCATTTTTCTTCTTTATCAACCCCAAAAACCACAATAGAATGACCGCCGAAATGACCGTTGTTTTGCATATTGAGGTAGTTTAAATATGGCATGTCAACATAAACTAAAATTGGGGTTTTGTTTTCGATGGAAATTAATAATTTTTCATGTGCAATTTCTTCATTTTTAGGTGTTTTTATCCTGATTTTTATTCCGGTTCTGTTTTCAAGATTAGTTTCGTAAACACCAATTTTTTCTCTTCCGGCAATCATTGGAGAATTTGCCAGATTAATATACACAAATCCTAAACCAGAACCTAATCCTAGTAGCATTGGTTCGCTTATAGGATAATTATTAAACTCAAAAATCTGTTTTAAAGAATTCGTGATGCAATGATGACCGCCTTGTGGTAAAAAATTTTCTATAATCATTTTCAATTCGGAATAATAAATTGTAAAAGAATAGTAGGAGGAAATATGTAGTAGAATTACTAAATTTCAAGAGTTGAATTAATGAAACTTTAATTGTCTATTTTTCAAAATATTCGGAAATATTTTTTCGATATATTATTAAAGCACTTCCTAAAACAATATTTAATGCAGCAAATAAAATATTTAAACCATTATTGTTTTCTTTCGGAAACATTGGATTATAAGAATTCTTGAGCTCAAAATAAAGTAAAGAAATTAGAGTAGTTATGTTTTCAAGGATTAAAAATCCGCCAATAATAAAAACACCAACGGTTAATATGTTTTTTGAATCAAAATTTTTAATAGAAATCATCTCATTATCAAATCCTTTATCAAGTTTGAATAAATTAATTATTTTATCAGGAAATCTAATTAGAAAATATAGAATGAGAATTGAAACTAATATAATTGCCAAAAAATAGATTATTGAGAAAATTTTTTGACTTAAATCTGTATCAAATCCTAAAAAAGAAATCTGTGAAGGAAGTACACTGAAAATAACTTGAATAAAAAAATAAAGACCAATTATCTTTATTAAAATTCTGAAAAAATCTTTGTTGAGCATAGTATTAGTTTAAAATTATCACAAACCACAACGTATATACGTTGTAAATTTTCGAAAAAAAACGATTTCTTAATTGATTAAGTTTAGTTGAATTTTCTACGTACTAAATTAAGAAAAAAATGCGAATGATGATTCGCCAATTTCTAACAAAGTAGAGTGGTCTAACCTAAATTTTAAGTTCGCATTTTATGGATTAGGTATAAGTTTCCCTAAGCGTTGGATAGAATTACAACATGTAAAATGCTTGATTTTATTTGAAGATATACAGAATTTCTTAAAAATTAATTCGAAGAATTATAAAAGGCTATCTCATTTGTGAGACAGCCTCAAAAATTTAAATAAATTTCTTTACAATGTACATTTGCAAAGTTTATTTTGTGGATACTCTTCAATTCATAATAATGGAGCTTATATACCACTATTATTTTTATAGACCATTTTACTAACAATTACCTTATAGAACAGATTGTCTTATCTAGAATTCTTTTGCCTAATTCTGTCGTGAGATAATTTATAGAACTCGTCTGCGCTAGTCTAGGAAATTATTAATATCAGAAATATCCTTATTAATATAGTAGTAATTGTGTCAGAGGAAGTATAACTCTTATTATTACACTCACAAATTACCACCTATCAATACAATTTGAAAAAGCCTTCAGATATTTATGATGAACGCTGCTCTTTTCTAAAACACATTTTTTTTAACATACTGAATGATAAAAAACTATGAAAACTATGAAGACTCTGAAGGCTGTATTGTAAATTTTGATTAACCTTTAAAAAGGTGTACTGATTGTCTTTTTAATTGCCAAAATTGATTTGAGATATGCAAAAAACAGAGATTCGATTATTAAATTACATTATAAAAAACTGAATCAAAGGATTCGTAAGACTATGATAAAAATTACTGATAGAATCTATATAACCTTCACTCTGTTTATTGCGTTATCTCTTTTTATTTGTGTTGTTGGGTTTTTAATATTTCTAAGGTTTCC
Organism: Cloacibacterium sp.; assembly: GCF_047601505.1. Taxonomy (GTDB): domain Bacteria; phylum Bacteroidota; class Bacteroidia; order Flavobacteriales; family Weeksellaceae; genus Cloacibacterium. Next base: position 2,657,602 of record NZ_JASGJD010000001.1, on the reverse strand, counting down.
AGAAACTCCAATTAGTACCATTGAAAACAGCCAATTGATGAGCTGCGGTATCATATACCATCATTCCTGCTGAAGGATTCTTAATATTAAGATGCGGACTGGCTACTTTTGGTAGAATCATTGCTTTGTCTGCATCCGTTAACACCAAAATCCCTGGCGTAGTATCTGTTGCTGCATCTTTTCCAATGGCTACTTTTGCATTTGGTAGGTCTGTTTTAGAATCTTGTAATGTTGTATCTACTACACCATTAGTATCAACACTAAGGTCAAACCAAGTTCCGTTTTTAAGATATTTTACTTTCTTGGCATAAGTATCATAAATAATTGTTCCGTTTACAGCTCCCGAAACTGCTGTTTCAGAATCAACCCAAGGCAATATTATCCCTTTGTTATCATTTCCGAATTCTAATGATACGTTTTCGTTTGTTACATTGCTTTTCCCTATGGCTACCTGAGCGTTTATTTGAAAGGAAAAGAAAGCAAACATTATGAAGAATAAATTTTTCATCGTTTTTGAATTTTATTTTAAGATTTTCGAAGTAGCAGATTTTTATACCTGCTACCGAAAACCTATTTTCATTTTTTTTATTAATTAGGACAAGCCTGAGTACCGAAACAATACCACCCGAAAGTAGTTCCATTATCAGTAGTGCTGTATATTTTCAAGCAATTATTGGTGGTATCATAAACCATCATTCCTTCTACAGGGTTTGTAATAATTAAGGTAGTACCATCATCAGCAACAGGTAAATTGCTAGCATTGAATTTCACTCTATTAATAACGAAACCTTTTGTTTTTGCTTCTAAAACCGTCCAAGCGCTTTGTCTTACCATTGGCCAATTATCACTATCTGTACCAGCTCTTCCTAAAGAAGTAATGCCATGTTTTGTAGGATAGATGTTACCATCTGTTGTTGCTGGTTTGTAGCAGGAGGCGTTACATTTAGAATTGACGGCTGCATTTTGAGAATCTCCTACTGTTTGTCCGTTTGATCCTGCAATAAGAGGCACACCGCTAACATCAACACAAGAGCTTCCCGCACAAAGATTTTGGTTTGAAGCTGTAGAGCCAGTGCCTACAGAAAGAGAACCTCCAGTATTTACAAGTTGAGAAGTAGATATATTGTTTCCTCCTTCTATAGCATCTAGACAACCATCATTATCACTGTCTAAATCTAAGTGATCTGGGATGCCATCTCCATCTGTATCTTTAGTGTATGAGCAATACGGTTCATAAAGGCCAAAGACGATACCCAGGTCTGCGCCGTCTGTGGTATTAGTAGGATAATAGGTAGGATTTGTCCAGTCAAGATAAGGCTTTCCTGAACCATCTACAACGGCATCATTTGGTAGAAGTGAATATCCGTAGATTGTATCACCATTATTTACGCCTAATTCAGCAAAAGATAGCATAGAAACCACCATATCTTGTGTGCTTGATCCTGAGGTAATTTCATACTCTGAAGTAGCAGTAGGTTTTCTAAGAAGGGTGTATTGCATGTTACTTATTGTCTTTTTTCTTCTGACGCTTGGAGTTGTTTGTGCTTGCAAAAACCCTGTGGGTTCGTCAGAACTAGAGATTCCTGTAATAATAGAGATTCTTGCGTTTTCCTGTCCGCCTCTTTCATTAACTAGAATATAAGTGTTTTTAGCATCAATAATTTTTACTCCATTCTTCCATAGAATATCAAGTCTCTCAATGTTTGAACCGTTTTGCCCTGATGCATTTTGAAAAGTATTATCCATTCCTGCATTCAAATATCCTTTTTCAAATAATTCTTCCATATTTGTAGGGTGAGATATTAGGATATTGTTACCACCACTTGCTAAAGATTCAGCATAAATTACTTCATAAGCACGAGATCCTTCAAATGTTAAACTATTTCTTCGAACAGCAAAAGTAGAAGTAGGCTCAGCGACGCGAGTCATTTTTGATCCATCTACAAAAGTCATATCAGTTAGTCTTTTACCATTACCTTCACCATAATTAATGGCATTCACGGTACTTTTGGTTTGTGTTATATTTGTAATACCAACACTGCTAACTTCTAAATTTATTCCCGTAAATGCACAGCCAGCTTCATCTCTATCTAAAATACCATCGTTGTCATCATCTAGGTCAATATCATCAGGGATGCCATCTCCATCCGAATCAATGGGCATAGAAGTGGTAGGGCAATTAATTACAGGAGCAGTAGCGTTGTAAGTAATTTTTTCTAATTGTATATCATCAATATAATAATCATTTCCAGAAGTAGAAGAGTAGGTATTATATATTTCTACCGATATATCATGGCTACTACATCCTGATGGCATAGTGAAATCATAACTTAGTTGTGCCCAATCTGTGGATGCACTGTAAATTACAGTTCCTGTACTTTCTCCTAGTAAAACACCTGTAGTAATATCTTTAATTCTAATAATTGCGTGCGAACTTGGATTTACAATATAATACCAAAAAGAAACTCTATAAGTAGAGTTATTTGTTAGCCCTGCTACGCTTCTTTTATAGATGGGTACATTGGATAAAGTACCTGCGTTAATAGCAAGTACATTACCATGGGTGTCTCCTGATGTATGATCGTAAACGATAGATTTTGATGTGTTTGCGGAATTTCCTTCTGTTTGAGTCCAGCTGTACCAATCATTTTGATTTACACCATACCATATTAATTCTGGAGCTACTACGGCGTAATACCCATTTTCTAAATCATTAGCTCCATACACATTGTTTGCATCAGCAAGAGTTGCTTTGGAATATGCAAATTGATAGGCGTTACTTGCAGAGCCAGTAGTCATGTAAGGGGAGGTTTTTCTAAGTTCTACTGTTGTAAGGTCAGTAGTTCCTACGGGTATTGTTGTTGCTCCAAAGTCATCTTTAAAAACCACTTGTGCATTCAGAATTTCTGCAAAAAGCAGAAAGGCTATAAATATTTTTTTCATGTGTTGTGTTTATAAATTGGTTGAGATTTTATGTTGCTAAAATTATTTTTTATTGTTTATGAAAATATTTGGATGGTTAGGTAATGATTGAAAAATAGCAAGGATAAAATGTATGACACAAAAGTTTGAAAGGAATAATACTAAACCTACTGTATAGAAAATTCCTTTCTTCAGTGTGTTTTTTTTCATCATTTGGATTTCATTTACAAAAAGAATAAATCTCCTTATATGAACAAAAAAAAGCACCACTCAATTACTACTCTTTTTTTTACTTTTATTTGGTAGTCAGTTGTTTATGGATAAATAAAAAAGACCGCCTGTTGAGGTAGTCTTTTTTGTTTTTTTATAAATGAAATACAATTAAGAAGTTTCGTCTATATATTTTCTAAGCCATACGGTGAGATCTTCAGTTGAATTTAAGTTAATTTTTTTTCTTAAATTGTATCTGTTGTTTTCAATAGTTCTTATAGCTTTAAATGTATATTCTGCAATTTCTTTATTGGAGAAGCCTAGATAAATGTATGCACATAAAGTAAGTTCAGAAGTTTTTAAATTAGGGTTAATTTTTAATAATTTTTGAACAAAATAAGGATGTATTTCTTGAAATCGCCCCCAAAAATGTGGAGAATTTTCTTTAGCTAATTCATTTAATTCTGAGAATGTGTCGGTTACTTTTTGTTGTAATTCTTCTATTTCTTTTTCTCTTTCTATTATAATTCCTCTCTTTCTTTTTCTAACGATTCGTATCCTTAATATAAGCACAATAAGTAAGATGCAAAAAGCTAGGGTTATGATTGTAATTTTATTGTAGCTTTCTTTCTTTTCTATATTCTTTTTTACAACGATTCTATTTAATTCATTTCGTATAATTTTATTGTATTCTTTTTGGTCTATTTTTCGCCTATCTTCTGCTCTTTTCAAATAATAAATTTCATTGTTACTATTTCCTATTTTTTTATAAGTATCGGCAATTTTTGTGTCAATATTTGCATGATTTTGTCCAAATTTAATCTTGTTATCTACTGCTTTTAAATAAAAATTAATAGCTTTTTTATAATCATTTGTTTGATAATAGTAGTCTCCATATATTTCGTTAAAAAGAGCCATATAGTCTATTTTCTCTAGTACAGCTTGATTATATGCTTTAACAATAAAAGGATAAGCCAGATGTGGATTTTTTTGTTCTAAGTATATCCAGCTTTTATAAAAATATATAAACGCTTTATTTTTATAGATTTTTTTAGTAGAAAGATATTTATTTATAGGTATTTTTTCAATTATTGAAATTGATTTGTCTGAATATATATTTGCCAATTTATAATCTTGAAGTTCAGTATAATAATCTGCAAAATAGGTATAGATATTAGAAGTTAAAATTTGTGATTCTATGTCTTTTTTTGATTTAAGTAGCGTTAAGGCTTTTCGTAAATTATTAAACTGTTGTTCAAACAAAGACATTCTACTATAATACGAAGCTTGTAGAGTATAATAGTTAGCTTTTAATAAGTTGTCATTTTTTAAGGCTTTTTCTTGAAGTCCTTTTTCTATGTATTGCGAAGCTTTTTCAAATTGTCTGAAGAAAACCAGAGATTTTGCTGCATAGTAATAAACTCTTACCTTGTTATTAGAATTGTTTTCTTTTTTTGCAATAATGAGTGCTTCTTCTGCATATTGCAAAGATTTTTTATAATCTACATTTATATAGTTGTCAGATAAATTTAGCAAGCTATCTGTTTTGGTTATTTGTTTCTCCTGTTGCGAAAAACAAATATTATGAAGAAATGTGAATAAAAAAAGGAGGAGAAATTTTTGTATCATTGAGCTAAAGGTTATTTTATTAGAGAAATTTTCTAAAGTTATAAGTCTGTAGCAAATTTTGAACCATCATTCAAAGGAACAAAAATATAAAAAAAATAAATAACAGAATTGTTATACATATTCTTTATTCAGATTTCAATTTCTTAAAAAGAGTAAATTAAGTAATTGAGAAATTGTTTTTTTTGATTTTGCACCTAATTAAAGTTTGTCTAAAAGCATTAATTTCATTCAATATTCATTCGTTGTGCATTATGAATTAAGTGAGATAAAAGTTGTTTGTTTGATTGAAAATTAGCAAATTGAATTAATTACAAAACATTTACAATGAACAACATAGACGCAAATTACAAAAGAAACCTAACGAAGTGGTTCGACGGAGTCAATTTTGGAAGTATTACGAAAAATATCAAATGAAAATTTATTGTCTTATCAAAGACGAGCGACAAAATTAAAAGATTTGGAGCTAATAAGGCTTGCCTTAACAGCTGAATTTAAGGGTGTTGATAGTGAAAACCATCTTTTTAGGCAAATTCCCAAAACAATATAATGCAAGATAAAACGAAGTGTTTATAATCGTCGTAAACGTAGATTGACAAATTTATTAAAACTTTTAGCAATTTGAAATATCAGAATATTTAGAATTTTTTTTCCTTATTTTTGAGGCATGAATATTAATGTAAGACCCATTCAAAAATCAGATAACGCTGCATTAGCCATTATAATTAGAAATTGTTTTCACGATTTTGGTGTGAAAAATACCCAAGGAACAGTTTATACAGACTCTACAACTGATAATTTGTATCAACTTTTTCAGACGCCAAAGTCTTATCTTTGGGTTGCCGAGTTAGAAAACGAATTGGTAGGTTGTTGTGGCATTTTTCCTACAGAAAATTTACCCGAAAATTGTACAGAATTGGTGAAATTTTACATTTCTAATAAAGGAAGAGGAAAAGGAGTTGGCAGAAAATTACTAGCAGAAACCATAGAAAAGGCAAAAGAATTTGGTTATTCTCAGATATATTTAGAAAGCATTCCTGAGTTTTCTACAGCAGTTTCCATCTACGAAAAACAAGGTTTTCGACATTTAGAAAAACCTTTGGGAAATTCTGGTCATGATGGTTGTGATATCTGGATGCTGAAAGAAATGTGATGTTTCTAAATAAGGATAGATATTTTTTGTGTAAAAACATCTACAAATGCTTATTTAGGTAAAAACGCACATCAATTATCAATTATCAAACTTCAATTATATTATTTATCCGTATTTTTGCAATTCAAACATCAATTATCATTTATCAATTACAAAAAATGAAGCCAAGTTTAGCGAAAGGAACTAGAGATTTTACAGCGCAGGAAGTATATCGCAGAAAATACATTATCAATACTTTACAAAAGAATTTTGAATTGTTTGGGTTTCAACCTTTGGAAACGCCAAGTTTTGAAAATCTATCTACTTTAACCGGAAAATACGGTGAAGAAGGCGACCGTTTGATTTTTAAAATTCTGAATTCTGGTGATTTTTTAGATAAAATTTCTAAAGAAGAACTATCAACTATCAACTATCAACCGTTAACTAAAAAGATTTCCGAAAAAGCACTTCGTTATGATTTAACTGTTCCATTTGCGCGTTTTGTAGCGATGAATCATGGACAACTTACTTTTCCTTTTAAACGTTACCAAATTCAACCAGTTTGGAGAGCAGATAGACCTCAGAAAGGACGTTTCAGAGAGTTTTATCAGTGTGATGCTGATGTGGTAGGAAGCGAAAGTCTTTGGCAAGAAGTAGAATTGGTGCAACTGTATTTGAAGTCTTTCAAAGAATTGCAAATTCCTGTAAAAATTCACATCAACAATCGTAAAATTCTTTCTGGTTTGGCAGAATTTGCCAATATTTCTGAGCAATTGATAGATTTTACGGTAGCTTTAGATAAACTAGATAAAATTGGAAAAGATGGCGTGATGAAAGAACTTCAAGAGAAAAATATTTCTGATGAAGCTATTGAAAAACTAAGTTTCCTTTTCGATAATAAATCTCAAGCGGAAGTTTTAGAAATTCTAAAAACCAATTTTGCCAATGTAGAAATAGGTAAAAATGGAGTAGAAGAGCTGGAATTTGTTTTAGAAAATTGTAAAAATTTAGGAATTGAAGACGGATTGGTTTTCAATATAACTTTAGCACGTGGTTTAGATTATTATACTGGAGCTATTTTTGAAGTAAAAGCGCAAGGTGTAGAAATGGGTTCTATTGGCGGTGGCGGTAGATATAACAATCTTACGGAAGTTTTTGGTGTGAAAAATATTCCTGGAATTGGAATTTCTTTCGGTTTGGATAGAATTTATCTTGTGATGGAAGAATTGAATCTTTTTCCGCAAAATTCTGAAAGAAAAATAGAATATCTTTTTGCCAATTACGGAGAAAAAGAAGCTTCGGAAGCAATGAAAATTTTAGCAAAACTTCGTGATAAAGGTGTTGCAGCGGAAATTTATCCTGAAAATACGAAGTTGAAGAAACAATTTACGTATGCTGAGAAAAAAGGAATTGAAAATCTAATTTTCCTTGGCGAACAAGAAATTTCGGAAGGTAATATTACCATTAAAAATTTAATTTCGGGAGAACAAAAAACACTTTCACAAGAAAATTTTTTGAGTCTTTAACAATATATTTTTGAGTCAGATTTTTTATAAGTCTGACTCTTTTTTTTTAATCGTTGTGATAAGGTTTTCCTTGCAGAATTTGGTCTGCTCTATAAATTTGTTCTACAAAGAAAAGACGAATCATCTGATGTGTGAAAGTCATTTTAGAAAGAGATAATTTTTCGTTGGCTCTGTTGTATATTTCCTCAGAAAAACCGTAAGCTCCACCTACCAAAAAACAAATTCTTTTAATGGAATTATTCTGCCAATTGTTAAGTTTTTGGGCAAATTCTCGGCTGGTAAATTCTTTTCCTTTTTCGTCTAAAAGTACTACAATATCTGTGTTTTCTATCTGATTGAAAAACAGTTTTGCTTCTTCTTTTTTTAGTAAATCTACGCTTAGATTTCTCGCATTTTTGGCATCGGGAATTTCTGTCATTTCAAAATTCCAATGTTTTGGCATTCTGATGATGTAGTAAGAAATAAGTTCGGCAATTTTCTTGTCGTCTGTTTTTCCTATGCAAAGTAGATTTATTTTCATGTAAAATTTTGTAAGATAAAAATTAACAAAATGGAATAATAGTAATGTTTTTTTTGATTTGATATAAAACCTAAAATAAAAAAATTATGTAAGTTTGTGTATTGCAAATATAAAATAATGCGTTTCAAAACACCTACTTTTATCTTAAAAATTCATCGTTTTCTAGATGCATTGCACATCCCTATTTTAGGGATTTCTCTCTGGAAAATGTTCGAAATCTACGGTGAAGGTATTTTCAGGAATAAGATTCTGAGGCAAGCAGCAGCCATTTCTTGGAGTTTTTTTCTTAGTTTGTTTCCTTTTATTCTCTTTTTGCTTTCCGTTTTGCCTTATTTGCCACATTATGATAAGCTTCAATTTTATATTTTTGATGTAATGATGCATAAGGTTTTTCCGGCGCACATGCAGTCAGATGTTTCTAATTATATTCAAAACAATATTATCCCAAATATGAAGAGTATTAGCAATTTTTCTATTGTTTTTGCTCTTATTTTCGCAACAAATGGTACTTTTTCTTTAATTAACGGATTTAATGAACATACTGAAGAAAAGAAAAGCGATGTGAAAGAATACATTACTTCTTTTTTTATTACTATTGGTTTTATCAGCATTATTTTTCTTTCATTATTGGGAATTTATTATTCTGAAGTGGTGTTGAAACTTTTCACGCCAGAGTATGACATTAGTTGGCTCGTAGAAAATCTTACCAAAATTATTGGATTTATCTCTTTTCCATTGTTTTATTTTTTTCTTTTAGCCCTTTTTTATTGGATTGGAACCGCCAGAATTACCAGATTTAGATATGCAATTCCGGGTGCCGTTTTTTCTACAGTTTTATTTATTATCACTACTTATTTTTTCGCTTTTTATGTAAGCAAAATTGCCAAATATAACGTTTTGTATGGTTCTATTGGTTCTATAATACTATTGATGATTTGGGTTAATTTTAATGTAGTTCTTTTGCTTTTAGGGAACGAATTAAATCTTGCTATCAGAAAATTGAGAATAGAAAAACTCTTGGCAGACGAGCTGAAAAAAGAAATTGAAGAATATCATCCTGATGTTTTGTAAAGTTTCTGACAATCAATAAAGTGTTTTATTTTTAATGATTCTCAATACTAAAAAATTGATTAAATTTTTCCTTGTTTTTTTGTGAAAATTTATTTTTAAATTATTGTTCCTTTTTATTTTCTTGATTTTCTTTTTGTTAATTGATAAATGTTGTTTTCATGAAATTTATCATGCTCATTTAGTCTAAAATAGTTTCTATTATCTTTTATTTTTGTGAAAATATCATTGGATATTTTTCATCAGTAATGATGCGGAATTTTCATTTCTTATTCTAGAATTTACCTTAAAAAACATCTTAATCATGATTCAAACAGTAATAAAAAGGGACGGGCGTATCGTAGGTTTTAATGAAGATAAAATAATGGCGGCTATTAGAAAAGCAATGCTTCATACGGATAAAGGAGAAGATGCCGCTCTTATAAAAAGAATTACCGATTTTATTACTTGTAAAGGAAGTTCGCAAATGTCTGTAGAAGAAATTCAGGACATGGTAGAAATGGAATTGATGAAAAGTACCAGAAAAGAAGTTGCTAAAAAATATATTGCTTACAGAGATCAAAGAAGCATTGCCAGAAAGGCAAAAACTAAAGATATTTTTCTAGAAATCATTGAAACCAAAGCTAATGAAGTTACTCGCGAAAATGCCAACATGAATGCAGACACGCCTGCGGGAATGATGATGAAATTTGCCAGCGAAACTACAAAACCTTTCGTAGATGATTATTTGATAAACGAAGAAATAAAAGATGCCGTAAGAAATAATTACATTCATATTCACGATAAAGATTATTATCCTACTAAAAGTTTAACTTGTGTGCAGCATCCGTTAGATAAAATTCTAAAAAACGGATTTCTTGCTGGTCACGGCGAATCTAGACCTGCCAAAAGAATAGAAACCGCTTCTATGCTGGCTTGCATATCTTTAGAAACTGCTCAAAACGAAATGCACGGTGGACAGGCAATCCCTGCTTTCGATTTTTATTTAGCGCCTTACGTTAGAAAAAGTTTCATCGAAGAAATTAAAGAAATAGAAAACCTAAGTGGAGAAGATTACACGCATCTCTATCATGCTGAAATTAAAGATTTTGTACATCAAGATTTGTCTCCTCTCAAAGGCGAGGAAAGAGTTTTGCAACACGCCATCAATATGACAGTTCGCCGTGTACATCAATCTATGGAAGCTTTTATACATAACATGAATACCATTCATTCCAGAGGTGGCAATCAGGTAGTTTTCAGCTCTGTAAATTATGGTACAGATACTTCAGCAGAAGGAAGATGTGTCATAAGAGAGCTTCTTACATCTACTTACGAAGGCGTTGGTAACGGTGGAACTGCTATTTTCCCAATTCAAATTTGGAAGAAAAAAAGAGGTGTAAATTACCATCCTGATGATGCTAATTACGATTTGTATCAATATGCGTGTAAAGTAAGTGCTAAAAGATTTTTTCCGAATTTTTTGAATTTGGATGCACCTTTTAATCAACATGAAAAATGGAATGCAAAAGACCCGGAAAGATTTCAGTATGAAGTAGCAACAATGGGCTGCCGAACTCGTGTTTTTGAAAATAGAAATGGAGAAAAAACTTCTGTGGGACGAGGTAATTTGTCTTTTTCTACCATTAATTTGGTAAGAATTGCTATTGAATTAATGCAAAATGAAGATAAAAATGTGAGAATTGAAAAATATTTTGAAAAATTGAATCATGTTTTAGACCTTACAGCAGAACAATTGAAAAACAGGTTCGATTTTCAAAAAACTGCCGAAGCAAAACAATTTCCTTTGTTGATGTCGGTTTTATGGAACAATAGCGAAAGTTTACAAACCAACGATAGCATTGAAAAAGTGATAAAACAAGGTACTTTAGGAGTTGGTTTTATTGGTTTGGCAGAAGCTTTGGTCGCTTTAACAGGAAAACACCACGGCGAAAGTGAAGAATCTCAAGAATTAGGATTAAAAATTATTACTTACATTCGAGATAAAGTAACTGGTTTTGCAGAAGAAACTGGGCTTAATTTTAGTGTTTTGGCAACTCCGGCGGAAGGACTTTCGGGGAAATTTACCAAAAAAGACAAAAAAGATTTTGGCGAAATTGCTGGCGTTACAGACAAAGAGTATTACACCAATTCTAATCACGTTCCGGTTTATTACAAATGCAGCGCTCATCACAAAGCAAAAGTGGAAGCTCCTTACCATAATTTAACAAGAGGCGGACATATTTTTTATGTAGAAATAGATGGAGATGCAACACACAATCCTGAATCTATTATGAATGTGGTGGATCTAATGGATAGATTAGCAATGGGATATGTTTCAGTAAATCACAATAGAAACAGATGTATGGATTGTGGTTTTGAAAACGCCGAAGAACATCTAGAAAAATGCCCTTCTTGTGGCAGCGAAGATATTGATTGCTTGCAAAGAATTACAGGATATTTAGTAGGAACTACCAACCGTTGGAACGGCTCAAAATTAGCAGAATTAAAAGACCGTGTTGTTCACCAATAAAATATCTGTTCTCAAAATTGTAGAAGATACTACGGTTGATGGACCAGGTTTCAGAACGTCTATTTATGCTGCAGGTTGCGAACATGGCTGCAAAGGTTGTCATAACCCAGAATCTTGGGATATTTCTAACGGAAAATGGATGGATATTGATGAAATTTTGAAAATTATTGAACGTAATTTTCTTGCTCAGGTTTCTTTTTCTGGAGGAGACCCACTTTTTCAGCCTGAAGCTTTTACAGAATTAGCCCGAAGAATAAAATCAGAAACCCAAAAAAATATTTGGTGTTACACGGGTTTTACGTTTCAAAAAATACTCAGAAATCCCATATTATCAGCTATTCTTCCTTATATTGATGTTTTGGTAGATGGACAATTTATCGAGAAAAAGAAAGTTGCTAATCTGCCATTTGTTGGAAGCAGCAACCAAAGAATTATTAATGTTAAGGAATCTTTGAAAACAAATAAAATGGTAGAATGGAAAAATCCTTTTCTTTTTTGAAGAATAAAGACCAAATTTAATTTCTATATTTGCCCTTCGAAATAGTTCTTTAATATACTTCATCAAACGGAAAAGGTTTTACTTAACGTAGATTAATAGGGAATCGTGTGCAAATCACGAGCTGTCGCGCAACTGTAAGTAACGCAAAAAGATTTTTGTCAATTTATAGGTCCACTGTTTTTTATAAATGGGAAGGACGATGAAAATTGTTACAAGTCAGGAGACCTGCCTTTTTTGATTGGACAATGCTTTCGCGGTATGAAGCTTTCGGTCTTACAGATGATGCATCACACTTTTTTCTTAGGGAAATTGTGTCTTTTTGGTGTGTCATTATTTTTCCAGAAAATCTTTATCGTGTAACATTGCGAAGCATCTAAAGAGCTTTTAAAATTATTGTTTAATTATTTAAAAGTTTTTAAGAAAATGCAAACGCACCTTCTAGGCTATCCGCGTATTGGTAGCAACAGAGAACTCAAAAAAGCCTGCGAGCAATATTGGACGGGCAAAATTGTTTTAGACGAACTTCTAAAAACAGGAAAAGAAATTTGTAAACAGAATTGGAATATTCAAAAAGAAGCAGGAATAGATTTAATTCCTTGCAACGATTTTTCTTTTTACGACCAAGTTTTAGATTTATCTCTTACACTTGGAGCAATTCCTAAAAGGTATAATCCTATTGCAGAAGATACTACAAAATCTGAATTGGATTTGTATTTTGCAATGGCAAGAGGCTATCAAAAAGAGGGTCTAGACATTACCGCCATGGAAATGACGAAATGGTTCGATACCAATTATCATTACATAGTGCCAGAGTTTTATAAAAATCAAGTCTTCAAGCTTAATTCTTCTAAAATTTTTAATGAATTTGAAGAAGCAAAAAATTCTGGGATTAATGCGAAACCAGTTATCATTGGTTTGGTAACGTATTTGTTATTAGGAAAAGAAAAAGAAGAAGGTTTTGATAAATTAGATTTAGCAAATGCTTTGTTGCCTGTTTATTTTGAAATTTTAGAAAAACTTCAAGAACAAGGAGCAGAATATATTCAGTTTGATGAGCCTTTTTTAGCTTTAGATTTGTCTGAAAAAGCAAAAGAAACGTATCAATTTGTTTATAAGCAAATTAAAGAAAAGTTTCCAAAGCTTAAATTTATTTTGACTACCTATTTTGAAGGATTGAAAGACAATTTAGCTTTAGCAACTCAGCTTTCTGTGGATGTTTTACACGTTGATTTGGTGAGAAATCCAGAACAATTAGATGAGGTTTTAAATGTGATTCCAGAGCGTCTTAGTATTTCTTTAGGAGTTGTAGATGGTAGAAATATTTGGAAAAATAATTATGAAAAATCACTGGAATTTATTCAAAAAGCAAAAGAAAAAATAGGTTCTGAAAGAGTTTTTATTGCTCCTTCTTGTTCACTTTTGCACACGCCTTGTGATTTGGATAATGAAACTCAACTCCATTCTGAAATTAAAAATTGGTTGGCTTTTGCAAAACAAAAAGTGAATGAAGTAAACGCTTTAAAAGAATTATCAGAAGATAATCCAGAGGAAAAATTTTTGAATGATTTTGAAGAAAATAAAAAAGCGGTAGAAAGCAGAAATAATTCTTCTCTCATTCATAATCAACAAGTAAAACAGAGAGTTTCTGCAATTACAGAAAAAGATTCTCAAAGAAAAAACACTTTCGGAATTCGTAAAAATGCTCAACAAAATATACTGAATTTGCCTCTTTTTCCAACTACCACTATTGGTTCTTTTCCTCAAACGAAAGAAGTGAGAACTTGGCGAGCAAAATTCAAAAAAGGAGAATTATCTGCTCAAGAATATGATACTTTGCTTAAAAAAGAAACCGAAAGAACTATTCGTTGGCAAGAAGAAATAGGAATAGATGTTTTGGTTCATGGCGAATTTGAACGTAATGACATGGTAGAGTATTTTGGCGAACAATTAGAAGGTTTTGTTTTTACAAAAAATGGTTGGGTGCAAAGTTACGGAAGCCGTTGTGTGAAGCCTCCAATTATTTTTGGTGATGTTTTCAGACCTAATCCTATGACGGTTTATTGGTCTCAATATGCACAATCTTTAACAGAAAAATGGGTGAAAGGAATGCTTACAGGTCCTGTTACTATTCTGCAATGGTCTTTTGTAAGAGATGACCAATCTCGTTCTACAACATGTAAACAAATTGCTCTTGCCATAAGAGATGAAGTGAATGATTTAGAAAAAGCGGGAATTAGAATTATCCAAATAGACGAACCTGCCATTAGAGAAGGTTTGCCTCTTAGAAAATCTGACTGGCAAAATTATCTAAATTGGGCAGTAGAAAGTTTTAGAATTTCGGCAAGTGGAGTAGAAGATGCTACACAAATTCATACGCACATGTGTTATTCTGAATTTAATGATATTATTCAAAATATTGCTGATATGGATGCTGATGTTATCACGATAGAATGCTCTCGCTCTCAAATGGAGTTGCTAAATGCTTTTGGAGATTTTAAATATCCAAACGAAATAGGACCCGGAGTTTATGATATTCATTCGCCAAGAGTTCCTTCTAAGGCAGAAATGGTAGATTTATTGTTGAAAGCTGAAAAGGTAATTCCGGCGCATCAATTGTGGGTAAATCCAGATTGTGGCTTGAAAACTAGACATTGGGAAGAAACCGAAAAAGCTTTAAAAGAAATGGTGGAGGCAGCAAAAGAAGCTTCTGCTCTTTTTGTTTCTCAAGATAAATTACAAAATCATTGGTTGTAAAATAATCTAAAAATCTAGAAAATAGCCCAAAGTATTAAAAATAATATTTTGGGCTTTTTTATAAAAAAAATCATAAAAAAAGCTTCAATAGACAATTGCCTATTGAAGCTTAACACAAACACAAATGATGAAAATACTTTAGAATTTGTAATCAATTCCTAAAGTGAAAGCTCTTGGTTTGGTTTTGTAACCTGCCACATCTACATAACTGGTATTAAATAAATTACTGACATTAGCAAATGCTTCTATGTTTTTTCCAAACTTTTGATTAATATTAATATTGAATAAATTAAACGCATCTAAGTCAACATTTTTTGTAGAAAAAGTGCTGCTGTCGTAATATGCATCACTTCTTTTAGCAACATATTGATACGAAAAATTAATTCTGTTATTTTTGAAAGGTAATACTTCTAAATAAGCGTTAGCTCTTTGTTTTGGGGCTCTAAGAGTAGTTGCAACATTGCTTTTTTCGGCAAAACTGAAATTGCCTCCAAAGTTGAAAATTTCGTTTATTTTATATTTTAAACCAAATTCTAAACCTCTTATGTTGTTTCTATTTACATTGAAAAATCTACCAGCATAAGTAACGAAATCTACGGTTTCGTAAGCAAAAACATCTTTTTCTTCTCTTAAAAATGCTGTTGCGTTTACCACCAAACTTTGATCTGGTTTACCAACGCTTAAATCAATTTCATAAGAAGTATTGGTTTCTGGTTTCAAATCAAAATTAGACAATGTATAAGGTAAAGAACCATAAGATTGATACAATGTAGGAGCAATATATGCTGAAGCTACAGAGAATCCTAATTTATAGTAAACGTTATCTAAAGTTTTAAGGTAATAAGGATTAACGCTGTAAATGAAATGATTATTGTATTTAGAATGATAATTCCATCTTCCGCCTAAATCCAAATGAAAATCTGATAGTTGCAAATTAGCATTAAGATAAGTATCAAAAGTAGAGACTCTGGTGTTATCAAAACCTTGTACATCTTCCATAGAAGTTCCTCCCCAAGGTAAATTTTTTGAACCTAAATTCTGAACTTCGTATTGAATACCTCCAACAAAACTGATGTTTTCTGAAATTTTGTATTGATTGTATAATTCAGTAAAAATATTTCTTCCTTTATACTTTCTTACATCTTGATAAGATTTTCCAGAAAGGTCTTGTGTTAATCTATCATTGGAAGATAATCTGCTGTTGAAAACCAAACTACCATTTTTATATTGGTAATTAGCGTTTAGTCCACCAAAAATTTGCTCGTCGTTATTTCTGTAAGTTCCGTCAGAAAAAGCGTCATTGTCATAATCATAAAAATGATGTTGATAACCACCATTGAAATTAAGATTTATTTTTCCTAATTGTACACCAATAATAGTATTGATATTTTGTTTTTCGTAGCCATCTTTGTCAAAAGAATCTGGTCCTTCAGCCGAAGAAATACCGTCAGATTTTTCGTTAGACGCACTTACTTGATAAGTGAATTTGTCAATTTTTCCGTTAACTATACCATTTTGAGAAAAAGTTCCGAAGCTACCAATTCTAGCTCCAATTCTTCCTTCAATTGTTTTTTGAGAAATTTTCTTAGTTTTGATATTTATAACCGAAACCGTAGCATTAGACCCGTATAAAACAGAAGAAGCTCCACTTAAAATTTCTATACTTTCGATGTTTTCAGAAGCAAAAAGTCTAAGGTCTGCAGCGTTATAATCGTTTCCTGTAACATCTTTGAACGGAACGCCATCTATTAAAATGAGTACATTAGCCATTTTACCACCTCTTATTCTCATGGTTTTTGGCTCACTATTGTTGTTGAAATTTCCGGTAATCTGAAACCCTGAAACTTGTTCTAAAACTTCGCTTAAGTTTTGTCCTTTGTACTTTTCTAAATCTTTAGAACTAATAAGTTGTACGTTTTTTCCGGTTTTGTACAGTTGTTGAGTAGTTTTTGCAGCAATAGTAATTTCAGGGATTTCTCCTTCTTTTTCTTGTGCATTTACTTGCGATACGCCCGCCACAAGGATTAAACTTGCAAACACGAGGTTTTTCTTCATTTTTTAATTTTTTAGTTAAACGTTCTAAAAAATCAATCATTTGAGAGAAAAATGTAAATAGGAATATAAGAATTCATGTTATTATAAATGAATTCTAATAGATTTCCTTACTTTTCCTCCGAAAGTATTGATTTTATGGATTGTTTTTGGCAGGTCTCCTGACTTTCACTTTCTCTGCGCCTTCTCATTTAGTTAAACAATGGCTCTGTTTTGCAGAAAAATTTTAAACTTTGAACTTTTAAATTCCTTTGTTAAAGTGATTTACAGTTGCGGGGACAGTTCTGGATTTTCACCAAATTCCCTTAACCAAAAGCAATGCAAATATAATTCTTAATTTATGATTTAAGAAAATATTTTTAATAAATTATAGTTTTAGCCTTTTTTGTGGCTGATTTATAGTTTTTTATAAAAAACTTGCGTCAAATGAAAACGGAAGTAAATCTTTTACCGAATTGCATTTGAAAACACTTCCTTCTAAGCCAGAAAAATAAATTTCTATAGCTTGTTCTTGTTTGGTTTCATACTCAAACATGCTTTGTCTGCACGCTCCACAAGGTGGTGTTGCTGTGCTGAAAGTTGCTAATCTGGAAGGTCCTCCTATCACAAATAATTTTTTGATTTTAAGGTGAGGATAATTTGCTCCTATGTGAAAAATTGTTACTCTTTCTGCGCAAAGACCAGAAGGATAAGCTGCGTTTTCTTGATTGTTTCCTGTGATAATTTCGCCATTTTCTAGAAGTGCTGCACATCCTACATTGAAATGAGAGTACGGAGCGTAAGCATTTTCTCTGGCTTTTTTAGACGCATCAAAGAGTTGTCTTTCGATTTCTGATAAGTCCTTAAATTCTATCTGAGTAAACTTAATTCTTAATTCTTTTTCCATTTTAAAAAATCGGAGAGTAAAGATACAAATTTTTTCTAAATCTAGTGTTGATAATCAATTTTTGCATTAATCGTGTTCTAGAGAATGAGTTTTTTTCGAAATTAGTTTCAATAAAAAATATCCTAAAAAACCCGAAATTGCTGAAGCTACCAAAATTGCAAATTTAGCTTCATCTTGAATTTCTGTATTTCCTTTGTATGATAATAATGCAATAAAAATGGACATGGTAAAGCCAATTCCTGCTAATAAACCAGCTCCCAGCATCTGAGACCACTGGCTGTTATTCGGTAAATCGCTTAGTTTTAATTTTATAGCAATAAATGAAAATAAATTAATGCCAATAACTTTTCCTAAAACTAAACCAAGAATAATTCCGTAACCAAAATTGGTAAATAAACCATCAACCATTCCGCTATGAAATTTTATGTTAGTATTAGCTAAAGCAAATAATGGCATAATGAAATAGTTAACTGGTGTATGAAGAAGTTCTTCTAATTTTTCTAATGGAGAAATCTTGGTTTTGCTTTCGTTTGTAGGAATGGTGAAAGCCAATAAAACCCCAGCAATTGTAGCATGAATGCCAGAATGGTGCATAAAATACCAAAGAAATATTCCTGGAATTAAATAAAAAATATGTTTTTTAACTTTTAGAAAATTCAAAAGCATTAAAACTAACATTACCAAGCCAGATAGCAATAGATAAGTGGTTTCTAGTTTTTCGGTGTAGAAAATGGCGATTACTACAATCGCTCCCAAATCATCTACAATTGCCAAAGCGGTAAGAAATATTTTTACAGAAACAGGAACTCTCTTTCCAAGCATTGAGATTATGGCTAGAGAGAATGCAATGTCTGTTGCCATAGGGATTCCCCAGCCGTTTTCGTATTTTGAACCTTGGTTGAAAAAATAAAAAATTAATGCCGGAACCAACATTCCGCCTAATGCAGCGAATATAGGAAGTGTTGCGTTTTTGAAACTAGATAATTCACCTTCTAATATTTCACGTTTAATCTCTAAACCAACTAATAAGAAAAAAACAGTCATTAATCCGTCATTAATCCAAAGGCTGATGCTGTAACTTCCTAATTTGTAATTTAGAACATCTTGAAAACCTTCTCCTAGCGAAGAATTGGCTATCATTAATGATAAAATAACACATATAATGAGAAGATTTCCGGATGATTGCGCAATTTGAAAAAATTTCTTAAAATAGTCTGTAATAATCATTATGTTCTTTTTACTGTGGTTACACTGAAAACACCTTTCAATTGTTTTAGTGTTTCTTCTAATTGATTTTTGTTTTTAACTTCCAGAGTAATTGTGCCTAAGAAAATACCGTTGTGACTTTCGATAGAGATGCTTCTCATGTCAATATTCATGGCATTACTAATCACTTCTGTAATATCATTTACCAAACCTTTTCTATCGATTCCTTCAATTTCAATTTTCACTCTGCTGCTATATCTTTGTTCGTTTACCCATTTTGCAGGCATTACTCTGTAATCGTAATTTGCTCTAAGGTTTATCGCATTCGGGCAATTGTCGTTATGAACTTTTATTCCGTCAGAAATAGTGATAAAACCAAAAATTTTGTCTCCCGGAATTACGGTGCAACATTTTGCGAAACTGTAATTGAGTTTTTCTTCGTCTTTTCCAAATACAATTAAATCTAAATCTGTAGTTGGCGTTTCTTCGAAAGCGGTAGGAGTAGATTTTCTAAATTTTTGTAAAAATGATTTGATAGCACTCTTAGAATCTACATATTTTTTGAGGTCTGTAGTATCGTAAGTTCCATCGTAAAATTTCAAAAATAAATCTTGAGACGTTTTTAAGTTAAAATACCTTTGAACGTTGTTTACTTCTTCTTCGGTGAAATTAATTTTTGCGTGTCTCAGTTTTCTTTGGAAAATCTCTTTTCCTTCTGCAACTTGGTTGTTTTTTTCTGAATTTAAAGCCGCTTTTATTCTAGATTTTGCTTTAGAAGTAATCACAATATCTAGCCAGTCTTGTTTTGGTTTTTGGTTTTGAGAAGAAAGAATATCTATTTGGTCTCCGTTTTGTAAAACGTAAGAAATAGGAACTAATTTACCATTCACTTTTGCTCCAAGACATTTCATGCCAAGATCCGAATGCACCGAAAAAGCAAAGTCTAAAGCAGTAGAGCCAACAGGTAGAATTTTAATTTCACCTTTTGGAGTAAATACAAAAACTTCTTTTGAGTAAAGATTGAGTTTAATATTGTCTAAAAGTTCTGTTGTAGAGAGGTTTTGCTGTTGTTCTATAACTTCTCTAATCTGTGTAACCCACTGTTCAAAATTTCTATCGTCGCTATTTTGTTTAAAACCTTCTTTGTATTTGTAGTGTGCTGCAACGCCTTTTTCGGCAATTTCGTCCATTCTTTCAGAGCGAATTTGCACTTCAATCCATTTTTTGTCTGGTCCAAGAACGGTTAAGTGTAAGCTTTCATAACCTGTAGAACGAGGATTGGTAATCCAATCTCGCATTCTCTGCGGATTGCTGTGGTATAAATCTGTTACGATGGAATAAATTTTCCAAGCGATAAATTTTTCGTTTCTTGCATCAGATTTATAAATAATTCTTATTGCATAATTGTCAAAAACTTCTTCAAAAGGAACATTCTGTTTTAGCATTTTCCTATAAATTGAAGAAATAGCTTTTGCTCTTCCTTTGATGGTAAAGTTGAGTTTTTCTTCTTTTAATTGCTCAGAAACTTCCTTTTTAAATTCTTCAACATATTTTTCCCTTTGGTCTTTTGCTACAGCTAATTTATTGGCAATGTCATAATAAACATCAGGATTATTGTATTTTAAAGAAAGGTCTTCTAATTCTGATTTTATGTTGTAAAGTCCTAAACGGTGAGCCAGTGGAGCGTAAATGTAAATGGTTTCCGAAGCAATTTTTTTCTGCTTATCCGGAGCCATACTTTCCAGAGTTCTCATGTTGTGAAGACGGTCTGCAATTTTAATCAAAATTACTCTGAAATCTTCGGAAAGCGTTAGTAAAAGTTTTCTATAATTTTCAGATTGAACGGAAATGTTTTGATGGTTCATTACCGAAATTTTGGTAAGTCCGTTTACGATATCCGCAATTTTTTTACCGAAAATCTTTTTTAAATCTTCATAAGTATAATCAGAATCTTCTATCACGTCATGCAACAAAGCACAGGCAATAGAAGTGGTTCCTAAGCCTATTTCGTTGGCAACAATTTTGGCTACTTCTATCGGGTGATAGATGTAAGGTTCGCCTGTTTTTCTACGTTGGTCTTTGTGCGCATCCAGAGCAATATCGAAAGCTTTTCTTATTGTTTTATTTTGCTCTTCGTCTAATGTTCTGTATGTATTGGCAATAAGGTCTCTGTAGCGTTGCTGTATTTCTTTATTTTCTTTTTCTAAATCATATACCATCTTCAGAAGTGATTTTAACTTAACGAATATACAAAAAAAAGACGAAAAAAGAAACCGAAATCATCTTAATAATAAAAACCCGAAACATCGTCTCGGGTTTTTATGGAAAAAATTAATTTGATATGAAAAAATTTTGATATGAATTTTATTTACTTACGCCTCCAACTTCAGAAGAAATGCCTGTGTGCATGTCTGAACTTGAGGTTTTTGCTTGTGGCATTGCATAGATTAAACTTTTTGCTTTCAAGGCAACTACTTTTTTCAAATAATCTAAGTCTGCTGCTTTTTCAAAGTCTAATTCTTCTAATGTGTAGATGTTTACAACGCTATTTTCTTTAAAAACTTTTTTCGCGTTTTCTAAATCTTCTGTATTATTAACTGCCACACTTACAATAAGAGAATCTACTGCTACTGCTTCTTCATCTATCTCTTCTGTGAAAAACTTGCTCCAAAAAGACTTCGGAGAATGTTTTTTCTCTTCTAGATAAATAATGTAATTTTCATTTTTGAAACCATTGTTTTCTAAACCTGCAGAAACTGCTTTTGAATACTCTTGGCTTGGAAAAAGCCCTACAATTGTGTATGCCATGACTTTTAATTTTTAATGTTTTTACTCTGCAAATATACATGTATTTTTCTTAAATATTTGTTAATGTTTTTATTTTTATTGAAAAATTGATAAAAATCAGAGTTTTTTTTGATTATTTCATAATTGTAAATATCTCTTTAAATGACATTATTAAATACTATTTGTTTTATTAGAATAAGACGAAGATATTTTTATTTATCTTTGATGTAAATAATAGTTTTTTTAACTGAAATTCTTCAAAATGAAAACTCGCTTTTTTTTATTTTTTTTTAGTGTTTTTCAATCATTTTTTGCTCAAAAAACAATTCAAGAACAATTAGATGTAAAAGTAAATCAACTTTTAGCCTCAGAGCCAATGTATTCTGGTAGTTTATCTTTTTATGTTTCTGATGAAAATGGTAACAAAATCTACGAATATCAAGCTAACAAAGGTCTTTCTACGGCTTCTACCATGAAAATTTTTACTGCAGCTGCAGCTTTAGAAACTTTAGGAAAAGATTATCAATATAAAACTAAAATTGCTTTTGATGGTAATTTATATGTAACTTCAAATGGAGATCCTACACTCGGAAATGATAGATTTGAAGGTTATAAAGCCGATAATTTCAAACAAAAAGTAATAGAAACGCTCAAACAAAATAAAATTTCTAAAATCTCCGGAGATTTAATTATTGATGATACGTGTTTTGATTTTCAGAAAATCCCTGGCGGTTGGCCTTGGAACGATATGGGAAATTATTACGGAGCAGGAGTTTGGGGCGTAAATTGGCGAGAAAACGTTTTTGAAATTTATACTTTTGGGAAAGAAATTAAAAGTTTTTCAAATATTAATGACGTAAAATGGGTAAATGAACTTAGAACGGAAGGCAATTCTGATAAAAGTATCATTTATACTGCGCCTTATTCTGATGTGGCTCACATCAACGGAAGTTTGCCGGCAAAAGAGATGAAAGTTTCTGGCGCAATGCCGAATCCACCAAAACAATTGGCAATAGAATTGGCAGAAGAATTGAAAAAACAGAATATTGATTTTAAAGGGAAAATTATCATCAATTCTGAAAAAATTATCAATGGTGAAAAACCAGTAGTTTTTCCTGAAAATAAAGTAATTTTAGAATACAAATCGCCTACTTTAGATAAAATTGTATATTGGTTTTTAAAGAAAAGCATCAATCTTTTTGGTGAAACTTTTATCAAAACAATAGCAAAAGAAAAAACAGAAAATCCTAGTTTCGAAAGCGGAGTGAAATACCTGAAAAACTTTTGGAAAGACAAAGGAATTGACCAAAGAATGATTAATTTTGTTGACGGAAGCGGACTTTCGCCACAGAGTTATGCTTCTTCCAAAGCGGAAGTTCAAGCGTTACTTTGGGCGAAAAAACAACCTTGGTTTGATGCGTATTATGATGGTTTTCCGGTAATGGCAAATGGCATGAAAATGAAAAGTGGCAGCATAAAAGACAGCCGAGCTTTTGCTGGTTTTCATACTTCTGCAACAGGTAAAAATTATGTTTTTTCAATCATTATGAACAATTATCAGGCAAACGACCTTAGCAATGCTTTGTATAATGTTTTGAATGTTTTAAAATGATAGAAAGTTGGGAATTTAAAAAAAAAAAAATAAATCCAAAATCGTAAAAATATAAGTTGTTTTGAGAAAAAATCTTCTTTCAAAAGTTAATAATTGGTTTGTTTTTTCGCTCCTTACCATCATTGTAATTGGTTTGGCGGTTTCTTCTAATTTTCTAATCAATCATCTTAGAGAAAAAGAATCTGAAAGGATAAAATCTCTTGCTACCGCAATGAAATACTTGCAAGATAATGATGATTTTGACTCTCGATTGAACGAACTTTCGTTGTACGTAATTAACGAAAACGAAAATATTCCGATTATCGTTACAGACAAACAAAGGAATTTAATTCAAAGTAAAAATATCTCGGAAAAAATTCTGAAAAATCCTGAAAAACTGAAGCGAAAAATCAATGAAATGGAAGACAAATATCCTCCGTTTGAAATTCAGTTGCCCAATTTTAACAATCAGTTTGTGTTTTATGACAATTCCGATTTGCTAAATTATCTTAGATATTATCCTTACGGTTTGGGCTTGTTTATTGGGGCTTATTTGTTGTTTTCTTTTTGGTTTTTGAGAACCATAAAAAAATCTGATGAATCTATGCTTTGGGCAGGTTTGGCAAAGGAAACGGCGCATCAAATTGGTACACCTCTGTCTTCCATGATTGGTTGGATTGAAGTGATGAAATTGGATAAAAGCAGAATTGATGATGGTTTGGTAGAAATAAATAAAGACATTAATCGTTTGAAAACTATCTCTGAGCGTTTCTCAAAAATTGGCTCTGTGCCAGAATTGAATGATTTGAATTTGAAAGAAACTGTTCAATTAAATTTTGATTATTTGAAGTCTAGAATTTCCAAAAAAGTGGTTTTTGATTTGAGAATTTCTAAAGCTGAAATTTTAATTCCTCACAATAGAATTTTGATGAGTTGGGTGATTGAAAATTTGGTTAAAAACGCCGTAGATGCAATGAAAGGCGAAGGAAATCTATCTATAAATCTCTATCAAAAAAACAAAAATATTTTGATTGATGTAAAAGATTCTGGCTCTGGGATGACGATTGCTCAAATTAGAAATGCTTTTAAACCAGGCTATTCTACCAAAAAACGAGGTTGGGGTTTAGGTTTGTCTTTGGCAAAAAGAGTAATTAACGATTTTCACAATGGGGATATTAAAATTGCAGAATCAGAAGTAGGAAAGGGAACTACTTTTAGAGTTGTGTTAAAATCTTAAAATTAAATAAAAAGTTCGGCTCCGTAGGAGCCGAACTTTTTTGATTTTTAATAATATTTACATTATATTTTCTGATATTTTACGTAATAATTTTCATCAAATTTTACTTCAGAACTGTCTTTTAAAGTAGTCGTTTTCCAATCTTTAGATGGCGAAATGGTTTCTGTTCCGTTAATTCTAATAGGTAAATCAAAACCATCAATAGTATTTGTCCATCTGTATTTGAAGGTGTTTCCGTCTTGAGAATATTCTAAAGTAGGAATTTGAGTTGTTCTAAGATATTGGTCGAAAACTTTAGAAAAATTAATTCCAGATTTTGCAGAAATATAATCTTCAATTTGTTTTGTAGTTACCGTTTGATGATAGAAATCTTTATTCAATCCTCTTAAAATTTGTCTAAATTTTTCGTCGTTGTTGATAACCGTTCTAATGGTATGAATCATGTTTCCACCTTTTGGGTACATGTCTCCACTTCCTTCGTTTCTTACGCCGTATTTCCCAATAATTGGAATGTCGTTTTTGATGCCTCTTCTTGTTCCAATTACATATTTTTGAGCTTTTTCTTTTCCAAGCAAACTCTCTGTATAAAGCGTTTCTGAGTAATTAGTAAAACTTTCGTGAATCCACATGTCAGCTTGGTCTTTAGCCGTAATATTGTTGGCAAACCATTCGTGACCACTTTCGTGGATGATAATAAAATCCCATTCCAAGCCAATTCCTGTTCCTGATAAATCTCTACCAAGATAACCGTTTAAATAATGATTTCCGTAAGCAACGTTAGATTGATGTTCCATCCCAAGATGCGGAGTTTCTACCAATTTGTAACCGTCTTCGTAAAATGGATAAGGACCAAACCAATATTCAAAAGATTTTAGCATTGATTTAGCTTGTTGAAACTGAACTTTTGCTTTTCCTAGATTATAATCTAAAACATAATAATCGCAATCTAATTTCCCTTTTTCTCCGTTATAAATTTCAGAAAAATGA
Organism: Cloacibacterium sp.; assembly: GCF_047601505.1. Taxonomy (GTDB): domain Bacteria; phylum Bacteroidota; class Bacteroidia; order Flavobacteriales; family Weeksellaceae; genus Cloacibacterium. The sequence continues at coordinate 2,632,087 of NZ_JASGJD010000001.1, read as the reverse complement.
GCAAATTTTCCAATTACTGGTGCTAAACTATAAAGGTTGATAGGATTTTTTACTTCCCAAGTCCACTCTCTTTTATTGTCTGTATCACCTACAAGAATATGATCACCAATTAATTTACCATTTCCAACACCAGTTAAATCAGTAGGTGTAATAATTTTCATAATGATTCCATCTTCTGGTTCGTCATTCCAAATGTCTTTTGATGGCAACCAAAGGCTGGTTCCGTCTCCTTCCTGAGCCACTGTAATCCAAGGATTTCCTTGTTCGTCTTCTACAAAAACCCAACCGCCTTCCCAAGGAGCGTGTTTTGCAATTCTAGGATTTCCAGAATAATCAATATCAAAAGTGTATTTTTCTCCTTTTTTGAATTTCTTTTTCGCTGTTACAAAGATGAAATCTCCATCTCTTTTGAAACCATCTACCGTTGGGAAATTGGCGGTAAGTTTTTCTACTTTCATAGGTTCTTGTAAGTCTATTTGAAAAGTAGGATTGCTAATGTCTTTAGTAATGGTGAATTCAATTTTGTTGCTTCCTTTCAAAGATTTGTCTTGGAAATTAGGTTCTACAGAAAGTTTGTATTTTTTTACATCCCAAAAATTTCTGTAAGCGGTGTCTGAACCTTTAAGGGTATCAGTTTTGGTATATGTTTGCCCAAAAGCAAAAGAACTGATAAACCCAAATAATAAAATGGCTTTCTTCATATCGATTTATTTCAAAATAATTTTCGATAAAATTAAGAAAATCTATTCAATTTATGTGGTGTTTTTCCAATCCTGTCCTAAATAAAACGATGACATAAAAAATAGACCATTTCGTTGGTTTTAAGCTTTGAAAAGATTATTTTTTTTTAACGGAACCCTTTTTGTGCTTTCTGGAGGAGGATTTATGTGTTCTCCAAATGGTTTATCTAACCATTTTTGCAAGTCAATCTTAACAAAGAGATTTAGGCTTATAAAAGCTACTAAATTAGATAAATACCAATCAAATTTTGATTGTGCTTTTAGTGCTTTCAAGATAATTATGGTAATTAAAGCTATCCAGATTTGAATCATTACTATATTTTCAGAGATTCCGATAAACGATTTTATATGTAGTAATTGCTTGATGTCTTGGAAAAATATTTCTACTTGACATCTGCTTTTGTACAATTCTGCGATGGTGTTAGCAGACCAATACAACTGATTTGCCATAAGAGGGAATCTTTTTGTTCTGCAACTCAAAGATAATTTGAGACACAAGAGTCAACCCTCTTTTTTTGAATTTTATTTTAATCGTTTAGGACGGTATTGATTGTATTCCATTGTTTGGTATTGGTAAGTTTCAATAAACTGTGAATATCATTTACTTCCTTTTGTATATTTAAAATTCCATTTTTTTGAGTAAGAATTTCGTCTAAATAATTACGGATACTATAGCTTTGAGAAGCAATTACTAGGGGAACTTCTTTTATCATTTTTAAAGAAATTTTTTTTAATCTACTCCAAGGATGTGATTTGTGAACGATGAGAGACAATGTTGAAGTAAAAAGTGTTACAGTTTCTGTATCTGAATTATTGTTAGACTTTGAAAGGAATGAAAGTATACAATCTAATTCATAATTTCTTAGTTTTTTTAATAGTTCTAAAGTTGAACCAAACACTATTTGAATTTGTATGTCAGGGTATTCTTGGCTAAAGGAAGTTAGAGAATTAATTAATATATGCGTCAATCCATAAGTAGATCCAATAATTAGTTTATCTGTTTTTAGATTGTTTAGATGTAAATAATTATTTTTTTTAGCTTGTAAAATATACTTTTATGTATTGAAAGAGTGGTTCTAATGATAATTTAAAATCACTCTTTTACAATATAAATTGAGAAACTATTATTGTATTGTATAATTTTTCATATCCACTTCTGATAGTCTGAAATACCCGAATGGTGTATTTGCAGAATTGGTTTTGTTGCTAATATTTCCGAAGACTGAAGTTGGTGTAGTTGCAAAAGGACCTGTATCTGCACCTGAAGCATTTAGGATTTTTCTGAAATAATCGTAATATCTCTTAGAAATTCCATAGAGTTTAATGCTAACAATGTCTCCCTGTTTTAAGTCTTTATCTGAATAAAAAACAGGCGTAAATCCACCATTATTATTCTCATCATTTTCTGCCTGATATTGTGGAAAGGCAATGTGCGGATTTTTGTTACTGAAAACATAATAATTTGTTTCCGCAGGATTGTCCTGATAATAATAGGTGATTTCCACTTCGTCTCCTGCCATTCCTCCTTCGTTATTTTGCAAAATATTGTCTTCTATTTTTGGGGCTGCAATCATTTTATCTGTTGCGGTATAAGTTTCTCCGTTCAGATTAATGGTAAGCGTGTAAGTTTCTCCAATTGACGGAACAAAATTGTTACAAACATATTCTCCAGTTCCCTGATTTTCAGTAAAAATGAATACCGTATTTTCTGAATTGGAAATGGTTATAGTAGCTCCCGATACGCTTGGGAATTCTGTACTATAATAACCTGTGCTTGTGGAAAGTTTTATTTTTTGCTGATTACCTGTTGTATTTTTTACCCAATCTATTGAAGCATCTACCACTAATTTAGGAGGGGCTGTATCCAAATCAACATCTATGACCTTTTCGCAAGAAATAAGGACTATTCCTAAAGCGATAATGATATATTTTTTAAATTTTTTCATTTTTTAAAAATTTATAAAGTTTATTAATTTTATTTATCTCTACCTAACCAATTCATTAGATTTGGGCAGCTATTCCGCCCTCCGTTCCCGCTGTCATTGCGATGAACGAAGCAATCTGTGAAATTTGAAGGTGGATTGCTCCGTTCATCGCAATGACAGCGGGAACGGAGGGCGGGCTGCAAGTGCGTGTTCCAATCAAATTTTTTACTTCTAATTTCAGTCATCCATCAAAACTTAAAATTATACGTTACACTAGGGATAATTTCGAAAATCGACATTTGTTTTGCTTCGCTTACACCTGTATCCAGATTTTGCCCGAAGGTAACGGCAGCAGCATTGCTTCTTCCATAGACATTATAGATACTGAAAACCCATTCTCCTTTCCAACGTTTTGTAGTATCTGGCTTTGGAGTCCAAGTTGCAGATAAATCTAAGTGATGATATGCAGGTATTGAGTTTGCATTTCTTTCTCCATAACTCGCAATGGTAATTCCTTGGTATTGGTATTTTCCGTTAGGATACGTTGCTGCTTTTCCTGTCTGATAAGTGAAAATTCCTCCAAAACTCCATTTTTTGGTCAGTTGATAGGCTGCAGTAAGAGACAGATTATGGGTTTTATCATAATTAGCTCTGTACCACTTTCCATTGTTGATTCCTGGTTCGCTAGCATTTCTTCCAGGTGTTCTCTGTTCTGCTCTGGAAAGTGTGTAAGATAACCAACCAGTCAATCTTCCAGTGTTTTTCTTTGCCATAATTTCTAGTCCATAAGCTCTGCTTTCTCCATTTAGCATTACTTGTTCTATGTTTTTGTTAGCAATGAGCTCGGCTCCATCTATATAATCTGCTCTGTTTTTAATTTTTTTATAAAAGGTTTCAACCTCCAAAGAGTATTTTCCGTTATTAAAATTTCTAAAATATCCCAATGCAACCTGATCTAGTATTTGCGGCTTTAAAAATTTGTCACTTGGCGCCCAAATATCTAATGGTGAAACAGAAGCTGTATTGGAAATCAGATGAATATATTGTGCCATTCGGTTGTAGCTTGCTTTTATGGATTGCTTTTCATCCAAAATATAAGCAATACCTATACGTGGTTCTATATTTCCGTAGCTCGCTATTTTTTTGTTTTTACCATAAAGGATACTTCCTGTAGGTGTTCCTTCTTCATAAATTTTTAACTCAGGATTGTAAACCACGGCTTCATTATTGGCATAAGTATTTATTTCTTGTGCTCCCAACCGCATGAAATTACTGTATCGTAAACCGTAAGTTGCAGAAAGTTTATCCGAAAATTTGTGCTCGGCACTCACGTAGATTGCATTTTCCATTGCGTTTTTCTTTGCAATCTGATCCGCATGTACAGGAGAGTTTTCACCAAAAGGTTTTATCGTTCCTGGATTAAATTGATAATATATAGAATTAACGCCATAGCTCAAATTCAGTTTATCAGACAAATAATGTTTTAAATCGTATTTGAAATTGTAATTTTTAATGGTTGATTTCCAATCTATTCCAGCTGCTTTTATTTGTAATCCGTAGTCGTAATTGCTGTAAATTGCAGAGATATTAGAGAATAATTTATCCGAGAAAATATGATTCCATCTTACGTTAAAGAGAGTGTTTCCATAATTATTCTTCAAAGAATTGTTGAAATTCATGTCGTCTTTACCGAAGTATCCAGATAAATAAAGGCTGTTTTTATCGTTAATTTTGTAATTCAATTTGGCATTCAAATCATAGAAATATGCAGAATTAGGCTCGTCCGCCAATTTCAGAAAAAGATGGGCATAAGAAGCTCTACCTCCAATAACAAAAGAACTTTTTTCTTTTACAATTGGTCCTTCTATCAATAATTTACTAGAAACAGCTCCAATTCCTCCTGTTGCGTGAAGCTCTTTGTTGTTACCTTCTTTTTGATAAATATCTAAAACAGAAGAAATACGCCCTCCGAAATTAGCAGGAATACCCCCTTTATAGAGTTTTAAATCTTTAATAACGTCAGAATTAAAAACCGAGAAAAATCCAAATAAATGTGAAGTATTATAGACAATTGCTTCATCCAAAAGCACCAAATTTCCGTCTGTTGCTCCTCCTCTTACGTTAAAGCCAGAAGCGCCTTCTTGAGCATTGGCAACACCTGGAAGCTGTAGGATAGATTTCAAAATATCTACTTCTCCCATTACTGCTGGCATTTTTTTGATGGTAGAAATTGAGAGTTTGTTAACGCTCATTTCTGGAGTTCGGATGTTGGTTTTGGTAGAGGATTTAGTAATCACCACTTCATCAATTGACTTTGTACGACTGCTTTCTGTAATTAAAAAAATTCTTCTGAGGCTTTCTGTTAAAGATATTTTTTCTTCTACTTGTTCAAAATCTGGATAATTGATAATAATAGTGTAATCTCCCTTTGGTAAACTGATGGAATAAAATCCGTAGGAATTAGTTGAGGCAGATATATTTGCTTCTGGAATTGAAATAGTTGCACCAATAAGTGTTTCGTTGTTCGATTTGTTGGCAATCGTTCCGCTAAGGGTTACTTTTTCCTGTGCAAAAACAAGTGCTGAAATCGTTACGAACAAGGGGACAAAAAGGTTGTTTTTCATTCTAGTTTCGGATTAAGTTAAAATTCTTTTAGCAAAACTATTTTTTAAGAGGATTTATTTATTTTTAATTATACAAAAGCAATTGGTTTTTATATGAAATTGCATTTTTTGACTACAAAAAAATTATTTGTAGGATGTAAATAGCCTGACTATGGTGTTTTTAAAGTAAGAGGACATAATTTTTATTATTGTTTTGTATAAAAAAAAGTGCTTTTTGTATAAAAAAGGAGATTTTTTTTTCTTAAAAGTTAACTTTGTTTCATCAATTAATATATTGAATATGCATAAAGATTTACATAATGAATTGATGAACGAAAATTGGATATTTCAGTTTTTGATTTCTTCTAAGTATAGAATTTTAAGACATTTACTGCTTATTATTTTTATTAGTGCCGTTCTATATAATAGTACACCAGAAATTCCTGAACCTACATTGGTGTTACTTTTATTTTTTTTGTTATTCTATAGTAATATGTATGTACTGGTTCCGAAACTCTTATTTAAGAATAAATATGTATGGTATTTCTTTACTATTATAAGTGTTTTGGGAGTTGTAATCATTCTAACAAAGATATTTTTAACGTATTATGAGGGGAAAAAATTTGATGACGAGGGACTTAATATACCTCTTTTTTCCATTCTTATTCTTATTCTTATTCTTATTGCAGCATCAACATCTATAAAATTATTTCAAAAATGGGTAATAGATAAGCAGTTGATTTTTGAATTGGAAAAATCAAAAGCTTTAGTAGAATTGGAGCAATTAAAAAATCAAATTAATCCCCATTTTTTGTTTAATATGTTGAATAGCGCTTATGTTCTAACTCAGAAAGATCCAGAAAAAGCTTCAGAAATATTGATGAAATTGAGCGATTTACTACGTTATCAGTTGTATGATAGTGCTAGAGAATATGTTTTATTAACCTCGGATATTCGTTTTTTAGAAGACTTTCTTAATCTTGAAAAAGTCCGTCGTGATAATTTCAGTTTTTTCATTTCTAAAGAAGGAAATCTCAGTGGAGTACAGATTCCACCATTATTGTTTATTTCTTTTGTGGAAAATGCTGTGAAGCATAACAATGATTCTGCTAAGTCATCATATGTTAATGTTTTTTTTGAGGTAAAGGATAATGAACTTATTTTTCGATGTATAAATTCTAAGCCAATACAAAAAGCAGTCTCTACTTCTGGAGGACTTGGGCTTGGTAATATTAAAAGAAGATTAGAACTTTTATTTCCATTAAGTCATTCATTAAAAATAAATAATGATGTTGATACTTTTTCTGTTATTTTAACTCTTAAAATATGAAATGTATTATCGTAAATGATGACTTTTCCATGAAAAGGTCTATAGAAAAATTAATTATTCAAACAGACAATATGCAATTAGTTTCTACATTCAATTCAATTTTAGAAGCTTCTTTTTTTTGAAAAATAATAAAATCGATATTGTGTTTTTTGATATTGAGATGAATGACGTAAATTGTATAGAATTGTTACAAATTATTCCCAAAAATACTTTTGTAATTTATATTCCAGAATTTTCTCCTTTTGTAAATAGAACTTCTAGAATTAATTCTGAAAAGCATTTGGAATCTCAAATTCCAAAGCGCTTTTGTAGTGGAATTCACGAAGCACAAATTTTTCTGAATTTAGTTGAGAAAAATAATCATGTTATCTTTGATGATTATTTTGTTATTTAGAGTCTAGAAAATGTTGATATTTTATACAGTTAAAATTTTATGAAAATAAAATGTATTATTATAGATGACGAACCTTTGGCAAGAGAAGCCGTAGAGATGTTGGTTGATAAAACTGATGATTTAGAATTAATTCAAACCTTTAATGGTGCAGAGTCGGCAGGAGTGTTTTTAAAAAATAATCCTAGCATAATAGATTTAATATTTTTGGATATTCAAATGCCTGGTACAAATGGGATAGAATTTTCTAGTACTATTCCAAAGGAAACTCTTGTCGTTTTTACTACTGCTTTTTCTGAGTATGCAGTCGATAGTTATGAAGTTGATGCTGTTGACTATCTTATAAAACCCATAAAGCTAGAACGTTTTCAAAAAGCTGTTGAAAAAGCTAAAAGCTATTCTAATCTTATAAAATTACATGATTATACAACAAATATAGAAACAACAGCAGATGATTATTTATTTGTAAAAGCTGAAAGGAGAATGTTTAAAATACATTTTATGGACATTTATTTTATTCAAGGTCTGAAAGACTATGTGATTTTACACACCCATAAACAAAAAATAATTACAGCAATGAATATTAAAACCATTCAGGATCAATTACCAAAAGGTATTTTTGTAAGGGTGAGTAAATCTTACATCATTAATTCAAAATGTATCGATTCATTGGATAATAATACGGTTTATATTGGTGAAAACGAAATTCCAATTGGTAATATTTATCGAGATTCTTTTTTTAATGAATTTGTAACAAAGAAAGTTTTAGGTAAATAATTTATAAGATTCTATTTTGCAATTACTGCGTTTATTATACTTGATTATTTTGTAAAAAAATATTTTAAAATTATTATATTTTTATTTGTCTAGTCCGCTACAATATATTTTGTGGCGGATTTAGTTATTTTATTAATACTCTTTTTTTCAATTTCCTTCAAAAAATAGCTTGAGTTTTATCACAATTCTTTATGAAAATATCCTAATGATAATTATATTTAACAACTAAAATGGTCAATTCATTCTTGTTAATGTTCAGTTTAATATTATTTTGAAAAAGTTTGTTTCATTATGATAATATTTTTGTTGTCAATAACTCATAAAAATATTTAAAAATGAAAACAATTAATTTTTATAAACTCTTCTTAATTGGAGTTTTTGGGATGTTATCTAATACAGCCAATTCGCAGGTCTTTGTTTCTGCAAAAAGAAGACCTGTTTCTGTTAACATTGTTGTTGTACCTGCTCCTAAAGTTGTATTTGTAGAACCTATTCCTACGGTTGTTTCTCCAGTTGTAAGCGTTAACGTAGTTGTGCCACCACCTAGAAGAGTAGTGGTTGTAGAGCCAGTACCGAGAGTATATTTTGTAAAACGTACACCAAGAAGAGTTGTAATTTATTAATCAATATTAAGCATAAAAATATGACATATTTTTTTAAAACAACAAAAACACTTTTTGCATTAGCATTAGTTGTCTTCGGAATGAGCATGAAAGCCCAAACATCTGAATATAAAATCTTAGGAAAATGGACAAATGAATACAAGACCAGAGTAATAGAGTTTGTGAAAAATGGTACTTCTTATGATGCAATTATCAGAAAGGCTGAAAATGGGGGTGTCATTGGAAAAAAACAAATCTCTGGATTGAAGCCAAGTGGAGAAAATAACTATGTAAACGGGACAGTATATATTATTAAAAAATCAAGTACAGCTTCATGTTCAGCTCAGATTACTAAAGATGATTTATTGAATATTAAGGCATCTTATGGAATGATGGCAAAAACACAAGTCTGGACAAGATTATAAATCAATGAAGAAATTTATTTTAGTAGTTTTTGTTATGATGTCTTGCCTTTTTGTAAAGAGCCAGATTGTTCTTGGCTCTTTTCAAGAGGTGATGAGTTATGCAGATAATCACAACATAACCATCCGCATCTCCGAAACACAGCAGGAAATAAACACGATACGAAAAAAACAGGCAAAATCTTTTCTTTATCCTTCTGTGAATATGTCTGCAGGTTTTAATGACAATATTACTTTACAACCAACTTTGGTTCCTGCAAAAATTCTTAATCCTAATGCTCCAGAAGGTAGTTTTGAAGAGATGACATTTGGCAAACCTTATCTTTATACCACTTCTTTACAAGCGCAGTGGAATGTTCTTGATTTTCAGAAAATTTTTACTCTTAAAACTTCTAAACTTCAATCTGAAGCTGGAGAAATAAACACAAAATTGAGTAGGTTTAATATTTACAATCAGTTGGCCTCTCTGTATTACTCTATTTTGTTGGCTCAGAAAGCATTGAAAATTGATGAAGATAATGCAAGTGTTACTAAAAAAATGCTCAATAATGCTTCGGAAAAATACAAAAAAGGGATAATTAGTGAAGCTGATTTTAACAGGGTTTCAATACAAAATCTACAAAATGAGAAAAACGTTAAAACAGCAGAAAATAATATCGAACAACTTTATCAACAATTGCAGAGCATTCTTAATCTTCGTGAGGAAGTGAAAATCTCAGATGATGGAAATGATAATGATTGTAGTATTGATTTTGATTTATATACTATTCATCCAGAAATCCTTTTGCAGAAAAAGCAAATCGAGATTTCCAAAACACTCGTAAAACAGAACGAGGCATTGCGCTATCCTTCATTGGGTTTTGTTTATCAATACAATTACAATTGGGCAACAGACTATTTTATGGATTTTTCTAATGCCAACAATCTTCCTCAGCAGTTTTTTGGAGTAAAACTGAATGTTCCTGTTTTTAACGGATTTTCTATCAATCAAAAGGTAAAAGAATCTCAGTCAGAGCTTAAAATTCAGCAATTGCAATTAGAAAATATTCAAATGACAAAGAATAAAGAAGACGAAATTCTAAAATTGCAATACAGCCAATCGGTAACGAATCTTGAAAAAAATAAAGAAATATTATCGCTTCAGGAAAAAAACGACATTCATATCCAAAACAAATACGAGAGCGGAATCATAAGTCTGGATGAGCGTTTGGATAGATATTCGGACCTTCTTTCTGCACAATACAATTATTTACAAAGTCTTGCCGATTTTTCTTTGGCAAAATACAAAATCTACATCCGCAAAATAGATTTTCAGAAACCATAGCGCGTTATGAGAAACAAAATTATCAAAATCAGTTTTTTATTAATTACACTAATGCTTTTTTCTTGTAAAAAAACAGAAAAAACATCAGTCATAAGAAAAGATATAGAAGATGCCGTATTTGCAAGCGGATATATCGAAAGAGAAGATGAGTACATGATTTCTGCAAATATAAGTGGTACAATTTTGAAAATCCCTATAAAAGAAGGAGAATTAGTAACAGAGAATAATCTGATTGCCACTATTGAAAACAGTGTGCAGACAGAGCAATTGAAAGATGCAGAAGCTGTTCTTTCTCAGTCCAAAAAAAATGCAATGGCAAGTTCTCCGCAATTATTGCAGATTCAGTCACAGATTAATCAGGCTTTGCATCAGGTAGAGCAAGATAAAACAAACTTTCTGCGATACAAAGATTTGAGAACAAAAAACTCTGTTTCTCAGTTGGATTTGGAAAAAGTACAGCTCCAGTATCAAGCTTCTCAGAATAATTTGATTGCACTTCAAAAAAACTATCAAGATGCAAAAAATGCACTCGAACTCTCAGAAAAAAGAAGCGGAATACAAGTTGTCCAACAACAAGACATATTGAAAGATTATACCATCAAAGCAATAGAAAATGGCGAAGTTTTGAATGTTCTTAAAAAGAAAGGAGAACTCGTAAAACAGGGAGAAAATATTGCAAAAATTGGAAGTGGAGATTTTAAAATAAAACTTTATGTTTCGGAAGATGATATAGCCAAAATAAAACTAGGGCAAAAAACAGCCATTCACCTCAATACTTATCCTGATGAAAATTTTATGGCGACTGTTACTAAAATTTTCCCAGCTTTTGATGAAACGGAGCAATCTTATATTGTTGAAGCAAAATTTGATAAAGTTCCAGAAGTTATTTTTTCCGGCACGCAACTTCAGGCAAATATAGAAACATCTAAAAGAAAAAATGCTTTGGTAATTCCAACATCTTATATTTCAAAAGGAAAATTTGTGACATTAGAAAATGGAGAGCAAAAAGCTGTTGTGATTGGTTCTAAAGATAATGAATGGACAGAAATACGCAGTGGAATTTCTGAAAATACGGTGCTTATAAAACCTAAAAACTAATAAGATGAATACGAATAGAAGAATTTCTTGGGTACATCTTACCTCGAAAGTCAAGCAGCTTGTTGTTGCTGTGTTGAGTGTTACATTTGGTATTTCGATGTATGTTTTTATGAATAGTTTTATGTCAGGTGTTAATAGTGCGCAGACTGAAATATCTTTTACTTCTATGCCTCATATCAGGATTTATAATGATTTGCCTACGGAAGTAAAGAATATTCTGCAACCTACAGAAAAAGATAAAAATGCCTTGGTTATTGTAAACAATGCCAAAAATATACGATACACAGATGGTATAAAAAATACATCAACAATAAAAGAGGCAATCTCTAAACTGAAAGAAGTTTCGGCAGTATCAGAACAGCTCAATCAGAATGTTTTTATCAGAAACGGAGTTACAAAAGTTAATGCATCGTTATCTGGTGTAGATGTGGAGAGTGAAGATCAATTGTTTCAGACTTCGAAATATATGAAGGAAGGTAATTTTTTTGACCTCGAAAAACGTTCAGATGGTATTATTCTGGGAGTTAAACTAGCTCAAAATCTTGGAGTTGGGATGGATGACAATATTACGGTAATTACATCTGATGGGATTTCTAGAATTTTTAAAATCATAGGAATTATTGAAACCGGATCTTCTAGCGCAGATAAAACCAGAGCTATAGTTTCCATTCATACGGCACGACAGCTTTTTTCAAAAAACAGAAGTTATGCTACAGATATTTTGGTGAATCTGAAAGATTATAACAAAGCTAAAGAGGTTTCAAAAAAAATATCTGCAATAACAGATTATAAAGTAGAAGCGTGGCAAGAAGGTAACGCTCAATTAGATTCTGCTAATGTCCTTCGTGATATTGTAGCAATTGCAGTTTCTCTTACCATTCTTATTGTTGCTGGTTTTGGGATTTACAACATCATGAATATGACGGTAAATGAGAAAATAAAAGAAATAGCCATTCTTAAAGCAATGGGTTTTAATGGGATTGATATTGTTGAGATTTTTCTTACTCAATCAGTTATTATTGGTCTTATAGGAGGTTTTGTAGGACTTATTTTGGGATATTTTATTTCGGCAATCGTAGATAAGATTCCTTTCAAGATCGCTTCTTTTTCCACATTGCCAATAGATTATAATCCTAAAGATTACGTTTTGGCATTTTTCTTCGGATTAATAATCACGATTATCGCAGGATATTTGCCAGCAAGAAATGCATCAAAAGTTGACCCTGTAGAAATTTTAAGAGGATGATGGAAATGTCAAACAATAAAAATAGTGTTCAAGAAAATTTTTATTTCAAACTATTTGTAATGGTATTGTTTCTTTTTTTCTATGCCAAATTGTGTCGTAATGTTTGGGTGTTTTATACGTATTGTGTTAATAATTGCTCGTGCGAATTACTCTATTACTATTTTCTTTATTATTAAAATAAAATGAAAGCTTTATCTGTAAATAAAATCAACAAATATTTTTACGAACCCAAAAAATTTCAAGTTTTAAAGGATGTTTCTTTTGATGTGGAACAAGGAGAATTTGTTGCGGTGGTAGGAAAATCTGGTTCTGGGAAATCTACTTTATTATATCTTCTTTCTACAATGGATACAGATTATGAAGGGCAAATTATCATCAATGATACTCTGGTTACAGGTCTCAAACAAAATCAACTGTCCACTTTTAGAAATGAGCATATCGGTTTTGTATTTCAGTTCCATTATCTTTTGCCAGAGTTTACGGTATTAGATAATGTTATGCTCCCTGCATTGAAACTGAAAAAATATTCTAAGGAAGAAATTGAGCAAAAAGCAATGGATTTACTTAAATTATTAGACATTAAAGGTCACGAACATAAAAAAGCATCCAAAATATCTGGCGGGCAACAGCAACGTGTAGCTATTGCAAGAGCTTTAATTAATGATCCTGCCATTATTATGGGAGACGAGCCTACCGGAAATTTGGATTCTAAAAATACCAAAATTGTTTTTGATATTTTTCGTGATTTGGCAAAAGAAAGAGGTCAAACTATTATTGCTGTTACACACGATGATGAGTTTGCTGCCAATTGTGACAGAATTATTGAAATGGCAGACGGAAAAATTATTGTTTAAAAAATTATTTCACTTTTTACTTCACATTTTTGAAACCATTTTGTAAAAAATCAAGACGCGCTTTCTTGTATAAATTCTTGTTTTCTTGCATACGATGCCCGTCTTTAAAGAAAATTAATTTTGCATTAGGGTATGATTTCTGGATTTCTTTATTTATAGAGTCCCCAAAAACTACATCTTCTGTTCCTTTTATAATAAGAACTTCTCCATCAAAATTTCTTTTGATTGAAAATTTCTTTGGTTGATATTGGTTTAATTTACAGTGATTTACAAAATCTGATAACGTTTTGTCTGAGATTTCATAAAGAAGATTAATTCCTTTTTTTGGATTATATCTCAATAAATCGTACCCAACAAGTTCAAACCAACGTACTCGAGGAGCAATTTCTTTGGGAGACTTTATCAGATAATTAAGAAATGAAAGGTTCATCATAGGCTTGAATTGATAGGAGAGAAAACATCCATTGTTTTGTAAATCTTGTAGTATTTTCAACTGTTCGGTTTTTGGATTTGTTTTGTTTCTTCCAATTTGATAAAGAATATTAGAAAGTGATGCCAAATTTAATTTTCTTTTTTCTAAAATAGTTTCCAATAAAATATTAGCTTGAGGATTAAACTCTTTAAAGTTAGGGGAGTATTGAATATGCATTTTTTGTGAAATGTCAGGAGCTCCTGTTGATTCCAAAATAGCACGATTCACATTTTTACCGTATTTGGAAACATATTGCTGAGCCAAAATACCAGCACCTGACGCTCCAAAAATATTAATTTTGTCCTCTTTAGTGAGTAATTTTTTTCTTATCATTTCTAATCTTATTTGTTCTATATCTTCTACTTGTTGGTCGGAATTTAACAATTTCATTGCCATTAGAAGATCAGTGTTTCCATTTTTATATATTTCTGGAAAAAATGTAGGTGATTGTCCACGTACACTCATCAAAACATAGGAGCTTCCTCCTAAAATTTCTTCAAAAAAGCTAAAATTTGTATTGGTATTTACAAGTTCCATTTGTCCATCTGTAAGAAAAAAAGTAATATTTTTATTTTCAAAGAAATGTGGACTCAGCAAGTAGAAGCCTTTGTATTTTCCAGCTTTGGGATTTTGATAATCTATAGGAAGATTGATATAATAACGAAAACGACTTTCTTTCATTTCAGAATAATCTTCTTTCAATTGTAGTCTTGTTTTTGGCGTTGCATAAATTGTTAAATGGATATATACTATTCCCAAAATAAATAAAATAATGACTACTAAAATAATATTTTTTTTTCTTTTATTCATTTTTCAAAGTTATCATTTATTTATTTCGAAAGTGTTCAATTCATTTTTTAAAATGTTCATTTCAATGAGTTTGTATGATTGAAAATTGTCTATTCATTCAAAATTTGTAACTTGGATTTGATTATGAATAATGTAATAGATTAGTCTATTTAACTGTCATTACTAAAAAAATAAAAATGAAAAAAGTATTTTATCTTTTGATTCTGATTTTTGCTAATCTGAATTTTGCTCAGCTTCCAAAAGAAAATTTAAAGGGTTTGGACTCAGAAATTGAAAAAATTATGACTGATTACAAAGCGGTAGGATTATCTGTTGCTATTGTTAAAAATGATAAAGTAATCTATTCAAAAGGTTTTGGGTACAGAAATCTTGAGAATAAGCTCCCCGTTACACCACAAACTATATTTGGGATTGGTAGTAATACAAAGGCTTTTACAGCAGCTCTTATAGGAATATTAGAAAAAGATGATAAATTAAAGCTCAATGAGAAGCCTTCAAAATATATACCTCATTTAGAATTTTCAACAGACAAAATGAATAATATTATTACTGTTGAAGATTTACTTGACCATAGAAGTGGGCTAGGAAGTCTGGATGGTTCTTATATTTTGTTTCCTGCCGAAAATAGGCTTCAACTTTTGAATAAACTTCCTTATTTAAAACAGAATGCTGAGCCAAAAGACAGTTGGAGATACAGTAATTTTGGATACATTGTGTTGGGAGCTATTATTGAACAAGTGTCGCAAAAAAGTTGGGATGATATAATAAAAGAAAAATTGTTGAATCCTTTAAAAATGGATAATAGCAATACTTCCATTAATGAAATGTTGAAACAAAAAGACTTTTCATATCCTTACGGAATGTATAACGGTAATCCTGAAAAGATTCAATTTCAAATTCCTAATAATGATAAACCAGGCGCGGCTATCAATAGTTCTGCAAATGATATGACGAATTGGTTGAAAATGTGGTTGAATTATGGAAAGTTTGATGGTATTGATATTTTGACAAAAGATTTTGCTAGAAATGCAATGAGCGCTAGAGCTTTAATCAATGGGAATCCTCCTGTAGAACCAGAACAAAAAAATTATCTTTTTGGTTATGGTTATGGATGGAATACCAAAATATTTAAAGGTCATTTTAAAGTAGATCATGGTGGTTCTGTCTCTGGATTTTCATCTAACGTAGTTCTTTTTCCTGCAGAAAATTTCGGAATTGTTGTATTGTCTAATCAACAAAATAGTGATTTGCCATATACAATTGCCAATATGATTTCTATCCGAATGTTGGGACTAGACGAAAGTAAACCTTATAAGTATGAAAAGGAAGTTTATGATGTTTATAAACCTGTAGCTATAAAATCAATTAATCAGCAGTTCAAACCAACACATACTTTGGATGATTACTGTGGAGAATATAGCAACAAGGGTTATGGAACAATAAAAATAACTCAGGAAGATGGCAACCTATTTGCGATATTTCCAACTTTTAAATTTGTTTTAGAACATCAGAAATATGACAGTTTTGTTTCAAGACTTATCAATGAAGTTCCTCAGCAAATGAATCCAGAATTTGATTTCAAATTCAATCTTGGGTATAATGGTGAAGTTAAAGAACTTGTAATGGATTTACAAGGGGGAATTATTTTCGAAAAAGAATAAACTTTTCTTTATGAAGGTTCATTTCAGTCTTTAAATTGTTCATTTCATTCAATTAAAACTAATCTTTGTTTATACAATTTTCATATTTGTCATGTATAACAGTTTAGATTAATAGTCAATGAAAAAAAACATCTTCTTTTTACTTTGTGTATTTTCAATTTTTGAAATTCAAGCGCAGGAAAAGAAATCAGACCTCTTTGGAGTTGAATACAGTTATGATAAAATAAAGAATGATTCAGCAAGAGGAAATATAAAAAACGTAGATGCTTTTCTGAACTTTCCAATTTTTAAAGGTGAACAAAAAACGATAGGTGGAAGATTGCATATCAAATCTCAGAATATTTCGGGATTAGATTCTGAACTTGATAAAAGTTTGTACGGTACAGATATCAATCTTTTCTGGCAAAAGCAAATTAAAGATAGGTATAAGATTTATCTTTTTGGTCAAGTTGGTGTTTATTCAGATTTTAAAGATATTAGTGGAGAAGATTTTCGCTATTCTTTAGGAGCGAGATATACAATTAGGCATAATGATAAATTTTCTACAGGTTGGGGAGTATCCTACAGCAAACAGTTTTTCGGACATCAACTCAATCCTTTTGTTTCTGTAGATTATCAAATTACATCAAAACTTCAACTGACTGGTTTATTGCCAATTCGTCCAAAACTAATTTATACAATTAATGAAAATTTTTCTTGGACCAATGAAATATTTGGAAACGCAGCAAGTTATAGATTATCAGCAACAGAAGAAAATAGCCGTTTTGTAAGAATTAATAATTGGTATGGAATGAGCAGGTTAGAATATACCTTGGCAAAACATCACCAATTCTCCGTTGGTTTAGGTTATAATTTTCGTAATAATATAAAACTTTATGAAGACGGAATGGGAAATAATTGGAGCATTTTTACATTTGACTTGAATAAAAAATCGAAGCCTATTCAGGAAGTTAATTCTAAAGGGATGAGGTTTGAAATTGGATATAATTTTCAACTTTAAATTAATTTCTTGAATCTCAAAATCTTTTTGATAATTTTGCTTTCATATAAAAACAAATATGACTAAAACAATTCAAAAAGTTTTATCTGCTTATTTTCCAATTTCTGAACAGACAGCAAAAGCTTTATCTCACACCGCAGAAATTGTTGGATATACCGAAAATGATTTTTTAGAAAAAGAAAATCAAAAAATTATTTCTGAATTTGTGGTTTTAGACGGTATTGTAAGAGGCTTTATTTACAATAATAGAGGTGACGATATTACGGTGAATTTTTATACCGATGGTTGTGCAATTACTCCAGCAATAATGAGAGGACATCAGCATCAGTCTATTTATAATTTTCAAATTATTTCAGAAAAAGCAAGCATTTTGGTTTTTAATAATATGAGGATGGAGCAGGAAATGCCCAAATACAAAGACCTCGAAATGTTTGGAAATACAGTTGTAATGATGGATAGTTTGAGACGAGTAGAAAGAGAAATTACTCTTTTGAAAGAAACAGCTGAGGGGAAATTAGAATGGTTCAGGAAAAACTTCCCTAATCTTGAAAACCAAATTCAACATTATTACATTGCCTCTTTTCTAGGAATTACGCCAACTTCCCTTAGCCGAATTAGAGGTAAAAAATAATTAAAAATCTTGCCAAATGTAAATGGATTTCTTCTTCAAATAACAGATTTTTGTCTCTGAAATTTGCGAGAATGAAAGCATTAGTTACTTATTTTACAATGGCGTACTTTTTTAGTTGGCTTATTTGGTTTCCATTGTATTCTCCTATTTTTGGAATTCAATATTTGCCGAAATTTTCTTTTCAGCATGCTTTAGGAGGATTAGGACCTTTGCTTTCTTCATTTGTTTGTACTTGGATTTTTGAGAAAAAGAAAGGTGTTGCAATACTTTGGAAATCGATGTGGAAAGTTAAACCTATGCTTTATCTTTTCATTGCTGTTTTTAGTCCTTTTGTTTTGGTTTTATTAAGTTTATTTATCGCTTTTTTAATAGATTCAAAACCTATAGAGTTTTCTGAAATTACGCTTTCTAAAGAATTTTCACAGTTTAATTTTTTAGTTTTTTCTATTTATAATCTGGTGTTTTTCGGTTTTGGAGAAGAAGTAGGATGGCGAGGTTTTGCTTTGCCTCGTTTTCAGAAAAAATTTGGCGCTTTGTTTTCTACTTTTTTGCTTACCATTTTTTGGGCAGTTTGGCATTTACCATTATTTCTCTACAGACCTGGATATTTATCGATGAATATTTTTGGAGTATTGGGTTGGCTTTTAAGTCTTTTTACAGGAAGTGTATTGCTCACTTGGCTTTATAACTCATCAAAAGGAAGTCTTTTTATCTGTGCTATTTTCCATTCTACGATTGATATTGTTTTCCTCACAGATTTCAAAAATCAAAATATTACCAATTATATGGGAATTCTTATTACGATTTGGGGATTGTTGACCATTTTCTGGTTTGGACAAAAAAACTGCCTTCTGAAAATGTTCATCTAAAGTTTTAATTTGTTCATTTCGGAAAGAATTAAAATGATTAAAATGAAAAATTGAAATAAATTTCCAAAAAGAATTAAAATATCCCTATTTATAATAGTTAATCGTTGAGTTATATAAATACTAATAAAATTTAAAATATGTCACGAAAAATCTTTCTTTTTTTAGCATTTGCACTAGTGATAATTGTAAATGCCCAAAATCCAATTATCACAAAATGGAATACAAATATTCTTAATGATGACTCCAAGGAGATAAAAATCTTTGCATTGGGAGCGTTTAATTACACTTATCAAAACACCACGAACTCCTCAATAACAGGAAGTGGCTCAGGATTAAACAATACCACGGTTGTAATGCCACAGGCAGGAATTTATATCGTTAAAATTTCGCCTACAGGAGTTTTCAAATTGGGAGGGACGGATTCTCCTGGAGACGATGCTAAAAAATTAATTGAATTCAGCCAGTGGGGAACTGTCAATTGGAATTCCAATTTGGGATATATGTTCGACGGTTGTACAAATCTTAAAATTACGGCTACTGATATTCCTGATTTTTCAGGGGTGACTGATTTTTTTGCTATGTTTCGTAAATGTCAAAGTTTGGATGCGGTTCCTAATATGAACAGTTGGAATACTTCTAATGTCCTTTATATGGACCAAATGTTCAACGGAGCTATAAATTTTAATGAAAACATTAGCAACTGGAATACTTCCAAGGTGAAAAGTATGAACTCATTATTCTATAATGCACAAAAATTCAACCAAAATATAGATACATGGAATACATTAAATGTAACGGATATGGATCAGATATTCAGCAGTGCATTTGAATTTAACCAAAATTTAAATAGTTGGAAAACTTCTAAAGTTACATCAATGAGAGCAATGTTTAACAAAGCAAGAAATTTTAATGGAGCGGTTGGAAATTGGGACACTTCTCAAGTAACCGATATGTCTGCTATGTTCTTGGCCGCAAAATCATTCAACCAAAATATTGCCAATTGGAATACAGGAAACGTTACAACAATGGTTGATATGTTTGCTGCTACTGATAATTTTAACCAATATATAGGGGATTGGGACACGTCAAAAGTTATAGATATGTCTTACATGTTCAACAATGCTATTGCATTCAATCAGAATTTAAATTGGAATACTTCAAATGTCACCCACATGAATTTAATGTTTTTGAATGCCACAGCATTCAATGGAAATATTAGCGGTTGGGTTACCACGAAATTAACCAAAATGAATCAGATGTTTCAGGATGCAGAATCATTCAACCAAGACATTGGGAATTGGGATACATCAAATATAACCGAGATGAGTTCTATGTTTTCTGGCGCCTATAAATTCAATCAAAACATAAGCAATTGGAATACTTCCAAAGTAACATCTATGTATTCCATGTTTGCTGGAGCATTGGCTTTCAACCAAAATTTAAGCAATTGGAACGTATCTAATGTGGTAAACATGAGTTATATGTTTTTTAATAGTACGGCATTCAATCAAAATATAGGGAGTTGGAATTGGAAATATAATTCAGCCGTAGATTTAAATAGTATGTTAAATGTTTCTGGTCTAAATTGTGAAAATTATAGTAAAACCCTTAAAAGTTGGGCGCAAAATTCTGCCATGCCAATCAACAAAACGCTTGGTGCGAATAATTTAAAATATGGTAGCGAAGGTCAAACGTATAGAAACCAATTAATAACCAATAAAGGATGGACAATAGAGGACGATATTTTTGATGCATCTTGTACGGTTAACTTAGCAACAGATGATATAAATTCTAATAAAAAATCAGTAAATATTTATCCGAATCCCACATCTGATAAAGTTTATATCAAATCAAATCAAAAAGTAAAAGAAGTAACAGTTTATAATGTTAACGGTCAGATTGTTTTTAAACAAATGTCTATTACTGAAGTTGACCTAAGAAAACTTCCTTTAGGTATTTATATGATGAAAATAGTTGAATCTGATGGGAAAATTAGTACTCATAAAATTGTGAAAAAATAAAATATGTTATTGTTTATTACTGTTTTTTTGAAAAACAATTAGTCTTAGAATAAAAAATGGAAAATATTATTAATATTATCAAAACATTCTTTGAGAATGTTGACAAAAGAGATTGGGAAATCGTTAAGAAATTGATGAGAGATACGATTCTTCTTGACTATTCTTCTATAAACGGTAATCCTGCAACAGAATTAAGTTCTTCTGAGGTAGTCTCCTCTTGGGCTTCTTTTTTACCAGGTTTTGAACGCACAAATCATCAAATTTTTTATTTTAAAGAAACAAAAAATGAAAATGATGCAGAAATCTATTTTGGAGGAAAAGCAGAACATTTTATAAAGCAAGATATTTGGGTATTAGAAGGCTTTTACAATGTCAAATTAATTTTAGAGAATGAAAAATGGTTAATTTCATCACTAAAATTTAATTTTGATAAACAATATGGAAATTTAGAATTACCAACTTTGGCTTCAGAAAGAATGGAAGCTTTGAAGTGATTTTTTGAGAATGTTTCTAATAAGTATTTTTAATCATAATAAAACTAAACTTTAAATTTTTATATCATGAAAGAATTTGTTTTAATTTTCAGAAACAGTGCAAATCCCGAACTAAAACCATCAAAAGAACAAATACAAAAAGTACAAACTGACTGGATGAATTGGATGGGAAGCATCGCTGCACATGAAAAACTGGCGAATCAAGGAAACCGCTTATCCATATCTGTAGCAAAGACTGTAAAATCAAATGACGTAATTATAGATGGGCCTTTTACCGAAATTAAGGAATTTATTAATGGTTATATTGTTGTAAAAGTTGGTAACGTTGAAGAAGCAGTTTCCATAGCAAAAGAATGTCCTATTTTAATGATTGGTGGTAATGTGGAAGTAAGAGCGGTAGTTAATCCAAATGATAATGAATAATAAAAAATAGGTATGAAAAAAATTTTGTTCATTATATTGTTTTTTTCTTTAGTGCCAATATCGGCACAGCAAAAAGAGGATTCTTTTTCTGTGATTTATCAATTGTTAGAGCAAAAGAATTATCTGAAAGCTCAATATTTATTTGATGAAAATAAAAATGAATTTAGTAAAGAAGAACAAACTTATTCCAAAGCGATTCTCGATAATGTTTTTAATAAACTGGAAGATTCCGAAAAAAATATACAAATTCTTTTAAATCAGAAAAATGTACCAGATTCTTTGTTGCAGAAATTATATTACACTAAAAAAGACAATCTCATCAAACTCTATCAATACGGAAAAGCAGCTGAAACTATTAAAATTATTCAACAAAAATTCTCAAAAAAGCTTTCTACAGAGCAAATGAAAGACCTTGAAAATGATTTTAATCTTTGGTATTCTCTTAAAAATGTTCCTCAGCAAGAAGTTTTTGTTCATAACGATACCAATTTACTTTTAAAACAGGATAAAGCGGGTTTAAAAAACATCAATATCTCTGTAAAGCAAGATTCTGTAGATTTTGTGTTTGATACGGGAGCCAATATTTCTGTGATTACAAATTCTTTGGCAAAGAAATTTGGGTTAGAGATTTTCCCATCAAAAATAGAAGTGAATGCCATTACAGGAAAAGTTGTTACGGCTCACTCTGCGGTTTGTAAAGAACTGAAAATTGGAAAAATAGTGATAAAAAATGTGGTCTTTTTGGTTTTTGAGGATGCTGATTTGGCTTTTCCACAGATTGCTTATCAAATCAATGGAATTATAGGTTTCCCAATTATTGAAGCAATGAACGAGATTGTAATTACAAGAGATAATCATTTTATCGTTTCAAAAAATACAAAAGCTAATGTTGAAAAATCTAAAAATATGGCTTTGGACGGATTAATTCCTTTGATTTTTTTTGATGAAAATCCTTATACTTTTGATACTGGAGCAAATACGACTTTGCTGTACAGACCTTATTTTTTTGAAAATCAAAAAACTATTGAACAAAATTATCAACTTTCAGAAATAGATTTTGGCGGCGCTGGCGGAAATGATAAGCAAAAAGGATATCGTATAAATAGAGAATTCGAAGTTTCGGGTAAAAAGACGAATCTTGATAATGTATTCTTATTGATTAATAAATCTGAAAAGAAAGGGAAAATTTATGGAAATATTGGTCAGGATTTTATTCAGAAGTTTCAAAAAATGAAGATTAATTTTAAAGAAATGTTCATTAGCTTTGAATAATACTTTTGCAATAATTCATTATTCCAAATCCAAGAATGAAAAGAAGAATCAATACTATTTTACCCATTGCTTTGGCAATAATATTGCCTGGGCTTAATTTTTTTTCTAATTCGGAGGCAAATGGAGTCCATTTTTATACTTTTTATGAGCGTTGGTTCTATGCATCTTTTGTAATATACATCCTTTGGTATTTATTATTATGGGGCTCAAGAATTAAGACAAAATATAGAAATTGGATAATCTCTGGAATTGTTTTTTTATTTGCGATAATTGTATATACACTTTTTGTATTTTTTGTATTCAAAATTCCCAATACTATAAAATGGGCTTTTATTACTAAATTATTTTTTGCGGCTGTATTGTTCTTAATTATTCAATATGCTCTTAAGGCTAATGAAAATATTTCTAAACTAGAATTGGAAAAAGAACAGATAAAATCAGAAATTTATAAAGTTCAGCTTCAAGAACTTCGCACAAAAGTAGATCCTCATTTTTTATTCAACTCTTTCAATACTTTGAGGACAATGATTAGAAATAATAATCCTTTTTCTGAGCAATTTGTGATGAATTTATCTAATTTTTACCGCATGACATTGACTCTGAATAATACGTCAACTACTTTACTTAAAGAGGAGATTGATGTTCTTAAATCATATTTGTTTTTGATACAAACAAGATATGGAGGTGGTATTAATATAATGATAGACATTGATGAAGAGCTGTTAAAAAGACAACTTCCAACACTGAGTTTGCAAATTTTAGCAGAGAACTGTTTTAAACATAATAAGACAAGTTTGTCTAATCCATTGGAGATAACAATTACTTCAGATTCAAATAATTATATCTCTGTAAAAAATAATAAACTCCCTAAGCTTACTATTGAAGAGTCTTCAGGATTTGGACTTCATAATATTGCACAACGTTATGAGCTGCTCAAAATCTCTAATGGAATTATTAAGCTTGAAACTGATGATTTTTTTGAAGTAAAACTAAAACTTATTTAATTTATGAATGTTTTATTAATTGAGGATGAGCTTCATACTGCACGAATTTTACAAGACATTATTGAAACAGATAAAGATTTTATCGTGATTAAAACCATAGATTCTATTTCTGAGGCTGTTTCTTATCTTGCAAAATATAACCAAAATATAGATTTGATATTTCTTGATATTCATTTATCAGACGGTCATAGTTTTGAAATCTTTAGACATATAGATATTAATATACCAATAATATTTTGTACTGCTTATGATGAATATGCGCTTCAAGCAATAAAAAATAACGGAATAGAATATATACTTAAACCTTTTCAGGATGAAGAAATTCTAAGAGCACTTCAAAAATTTAAGAAACTTGCTGGAAGATTTAAATCTAAAGTGACCTTTGATTTACCAATTAATTCCAATAAAAATTCTTTATTTCAAAATAGTTTTCTTACACAACAAAAAGATAAAACAATTGTAATTTTCATAGAAAATATTGCGATGTTTGCGATAGAACAAGATATTTTGTATTTGTACACATTTGATAAAAAGAGATATCCTGTTTTTAAAAAAATGGATTATGTTGAAAGCGTATGTAATCCACGTCTATTTTTCAGAATAAATCGTCAAATGCTTATCAATAGGAATGCTATAAATACCATTCAACCTTATTTCAATAGAAAAGTTATTTTAGAACTTAAAGTAGAACCAGAAGCTCAACCAATTGTTAGTCGATTGAAAGTTACTCAATTCAAAGAATGGCTCGAAGTAGGGGAGTAGAAGAAATCTTTTTTATTGTGCTTTGTGGTTAAGATAGATAATTTATTACTGCGATTTTAGTGATTGAATTTTCTTTTGGATTAGGTTTAAACGTTCGGGTAGATTTCCTATAACTTCTAATGTTTCAATATCAAAATCATTGATATTGTCTCTAATTATATCGTTTACATCCTCTCTGAGTTCTAACAAATCAAAGTTTGAGCAATTAATTACATCAGGTATTTCAATAGGAACAAAAACAAGAAGATCAATCTTACTCATGGTTTTTTGAACCTTACTAAATATAGATTGGGAATTGTATGTGTAATCTACAGCTTGAGCATATGCTAAAAAATCTAGAGGGCATCTATCGAAAATAGCATCATTCTCACTATTTTCAATTTGTTTTATAGAATGTTCTAGTTGTATTATATATTCATCAGAAGTTGGAGATTCAGAAAAAATATATCCCATTTCTACTAATTCATGATAGGGTTCTGCATATAATTCATAATGAAGAAGAGATTCTTGTAGTTTTTCAGCTAAAGTAGTTTTTCCAACTAGATGAGCTCCAGTAATTGCTATTCTCATGTTTTGAAAAGAAAATTTATAGGTTATTGCCGTAGTGCATTGAAATAATTATGCTAAAACTTTGAAAGTTTTAAAATCAGAATTTTGGCGAAAATAACAGCTTTAACCGTAATACAGTTGATTAACAAACAAAGTAACCATAATATTAACAATTTAAAAATCTCTTTTGCATAAATGCACTACGTTTTTTAATTAATAATAATTTAATATATTTTGGAAATTTAAAAGAATTATTTTTAATTAAGGATTAGAAATAATAAGGGTAGAAGGTACGTCAGAAAGCCATAAACTTTTACTATCAATAAGGTTTTTCCAACTTTTACTGCTTATTAACATTAAATCTTGAGATTTTAAGAATTCTTTTTCAATAGACTTTTCGTTATGAAGACTGATGTGGTTTGGTGCAATATGTTCAATATTTCTGATGAGTTCTCTAATTTCAATGTTCTTTTTTATTTGCCCTGCGGCATCTAATATAATGACTTGTGAATCATTGTTATTGATAAACCTTTTTGCATATTCTATAAGGTAAAAATCGTTGAGATCGAAGATTGGGATAAAAATTTTATCAGCAGATTCAAAATTTTTATCTACCATTACCCCTACAGGAATATTAGTTTTATCCAAAATTCTTAAAGTAAAATCATCAAAAGGAGAGTTATCAAAGATGTATGATTTGCCTTTTACGGTATTAAGAAGTTTTTCAGGGTTTATAATCTTAGTTGTGAATCCTAATAATTTTCCTAGTAATGTACCTTCGTAAATAGATTTTCCCAGCATAATGAGAAGAAAATCATAATTTCCTTTATTGGTAGCATCTACCAATTCAGCTTCTATATCATTAGATGCTTTAAAAAGAGTAGTTACTTGTAATTTTAATTGATGCGATGTTTCTATTACTTCATAAAAATGTTCTTTTTCATAGTTATCTATATCAAAAGGATGTAGCTCTTCTACAGGAGCTATATTCATTGCTGTAATACTTTTGTTTCCATTCATTTTATGAGTAAGATTGTCAGCGAGCTTAAGTAGGGTAGCTCCAGATTCTGATTTGTCAAAAGAAAGCAATACTTTATACTTGCCGTTGTTCTCATCTTCATTTTCTTCTATACTCGATTTTTTACCTTTAAATATGTAATTAATAAAATCTAATGAAGGTCCTGTCATAAAAGTAGTGAAAAGTGCCATTATTACCATCATTGCAAAGATTTCTGGACTTAATACTCCCAAATCATAACCAATATTTAGAACAATCAATTCCATTAAACCACGAGTATTCATTAATGCACCAATGGTAAGGCTATCTTTCCAATTTATTCTTAGGAATTTTGCAGTAAGGGCACTTCCTATAAATTTTCCAGTTACAGCTACCATAATAATTAAGCCTGTAATAATCCAAAGATGACTATCGTTTAGTAAACCAATTTGAGTTCTGAGTCCTGTAAAAACAAAGAACAAAGGCAAAAGAAGAACTAAAGCTACATCTTCAACTTTCTCTATAAAAAGATTTCTGAATTTAGTGTTTTCGGGCATAATTGCTCCTGCCATGAAAGCTCCAAATAATGCATGAATGCCAATAACTTCTGTAGTATAAGCTGAAATAATTAACGTTAAGAAAAATATTGCTACAATAGATTTACTAATTATGCCTTTTCCAGATTGTAATTCTCCTATTCTTTTTAAAAATGGTCTCACTACTTTTATCATTAAAAATACATAGGCAATAGCCATTAATATCACATAAATAGAACTAGCGAAAGAACCTGCTTTTACAATTGCTATTACAGCAGCTAATATACACCATGCCGTAATGTCATCAGCTGCAGCACATGTAATTACAATAGTTCCTAATTTTGTTTTTTGTAAGTTACGCTCTTGAACAATTCTTGCTAATACAGGGAATGCTGTAATGCTCATTGCTATAGCTATGAATAGTGCAAAAGAGCTGAATTGAATTCCATTTGGGGCGAACTCTTTAT
This sequence comes from Cloacibacterium sp., assembly GCF_047601505.1. Taxonomy (GTDB): domain Bacteria; phylum Bacteroidota; class Bacteroidia; order Flavobacteriales; family Weeksellaceae; genus Cloacibacterium. The sequence goes on along the minus strand of NZ_JASGJD010000001.1, from coordinate 2,604,807 downwards.
AGATGTAATATGATAATCCAACTCCTAAAGCAAAGGGAATAATGATACTTGCATGACTGATTACTACTGCATCATGGGCTTTTTTACGCAGAACGCTCAGGTCTAATTCCATTCCAACAATGTACATGAAAAGAATAAGCCCAATTTGACTTAAAAATTGTAAATTACCAAGTGATTCTTTTGGGAAAAGAAAAGCTGAAAACTCTGGGAAATATAATCCTACTAATGATGGGCCAAGAACGATGCCAGCAATCATTTCTCCAATTACCGCTGGTTGTTTTAATTTCATACAAATCCATCCAAATAGTCTAGCTGTTAAAATAATGGTAACAATTTGTGCAAGTAATAATGCTAACGGATGATGAAGGTTCGTCATGAAAGATTCTGTAAAGTTGTTCCACATAGAACCCTCTTTAACGTTGATTACAATATTTTCTCCTAATTCCAAAGTTTTACCTTGAATAAAAAACCAATAAATTACTCCTGAAAATATTGCTATTGTTAGGATGTAAAAAATGAAGTTTCTGTACTTTTCCATTGTTTCGTCTTGTTTTTCTATACAAATGTGAAAAGAAATAAAATGACAGTAAAATTTTGAAATGTGAAATGCAATAAAGATGCTTTTTTATGTAATGAAATTTATTTTTCAAATTTTTCTATGAGATTTTTTTTATATACTTCGCTCAAATGTAGTTTTAGAAGTTGTTCTCCATCATGCTGTGGTATATTGGTGAGAACTTCGTTTGAAGAAAATGCTTTAATGCATCTGAGAGCAATAATTTCTTTTTTGTTTATTTGGGCAAAATCGTTTGATGGTAATAATTCTAACAATGTTTTGAAATTGATGTTTTTTAAAAAAATATGAGAATGGTCTTTCATAATAATTTCTTTATCCCTGCTATCAATTTCAGAAGCTTTAATATAAGAAATTTGGTTGGTGAAAATTCTGCTTTTTCCAAGATTGGTATTCCACTCAATAAAATTGTTTTTAGAATTTTCGAGCAAAATTTTTACTTTCTCTATTGTTTGCAAAAGTCTCTCTCTTTTGATGGGCTTTCTTATGTAATCTATCACATTTAAATCAAAAGCTTCTGCTGCATATTCTTTATAAGCTGTAGTGAACACTATATTCTTATCAAATAATTTTTCTGCAACCTGCAAGCCATTTATTCCAGGCATCTCAATATCAAGAAAACACAAGTCGCAATCCAATTGCTCTATTTCTGCCAGAAAGTTTAAAGGATTATTAAAAACCTTTATTACTTCTACATCTTCTATTTGCTCGCATAATAGCTTTAGATAACTTATAGCTAAAAGCTCATCATCTAGTATAACGCACTTGATTGTACTTGTCATTAAGGTCTATTTTTAAGTGTGCTGTAAAAATATTGTTGTGGATTTCTTTGGTAATAGTGAATTTTTTTTTGTAAATCATTTTCAGCCTTTGGTCTAGAGATTCACTTCCAAAACCCGAGTTGTCTTTGCTTAAAGGAGATTTTAAGGAGATGCTGTTTTGAACTTTAATTTCAATAATCCCGTTTTTAAGAGAAAGTAAAACATAAATAAAAGCATCTTCTGCTAAAAAATCGGTGTGTTTAAAGGCGTTTTCTATAAAATCTACCGTTAATAACGGGGCTAAAACTTTTTCATTATATGTAGGATCTTCTTTATCAATATGATTTTTTATTCTGAAATTAAAAAGGGGATTCATCTTTATTTTGTTAATCTCAATAAGATTAATAGTGAATTCTAGTTCATTTTTTGGAGAAACAAATCTTTCACTGCTTTCATATAAAATATAATCTAAAACTCCAGACAATTTATCAAGTGAAACATAAGTTTGATACGCATGAGATTGTACAGAGTTGAGAATGTTTTTAAAAAGATGCGGGCTTAATTTAGTTTCTATATAATCTAATCTTATAGTATTTAAACGGTTCTTTAATGCTTTTTTTTCCTCGGTAAGAATATGTTTTTGTTTTTTAAGAGAATTGTTGTTATAAATTAAATAGATAATTGTAGTGAGCAAAAAAACTATTATGAAAATTATACCCCAAGAAGTATTACTAAAAAGAGAGTCCATATTGAATATTAATATAAACAAAGATAAAAATTACAGACGTTCAATTCTATAAAATTTTTATTTATTATTTCTATAGCAATTTTATGTTTATTGACAATAAATTAATATTATAATAAGATTGCTTTAGTTTATATTTGCTCAGGTTTCAATATTAATAAGTTAACAAGTGTTAGATGAATTGAAATTTTTATTAATTATTTCACTTTATGATTAAGCAATTTTCATATAAACGTTTTGGGAATATATCTTTTACAAAAGAATCTTTAGATGAAGAATTTTGGAATTCTATTGAAAATGACATAAAAATATTGTTTTTTCCAAGAGGCTCAATTGTACAAGTTGATTTTCAGGAATTTATGTTGGATGTAGATTCGTTGTTATTTGTTAATCCTAAAATAGTAATAAAGCCATGTGAAGCCATAGAAGCTACTTTAATGCATTTTAATAGAGATTTTTATTGTATTGAAATTCATGATCATGAAGTAGCCTGTGATGGAATATTATATAATAACGTTTTTGAAATTCTTTTTATTTCTTTAAATGATAATCAATCTCAAGAGATTAAAAATATTATTAATGAAATAAAAAATGAAATGAAAAGTGAAGATTCTAGTACTGAAGAAATGCTGAGAATTTTGTTGAAAATAATTATTTTAAAATCTACTAGAATTTGGAAAAAACAACATTATTTAGAAAATGATGACTTGCAAACAGAAGTTAATTTTTTAAGAAAATTTAGTTTGTTAGTAGAACGACATTATAAAACTCATCATAAAGTGTCCGATTATGCTGATATGCTATTTATGACCCCAAAAAATTTAGGTAAAAAAATTAGTCTTATCAGTAAAAAAACACCTAATGATATAATTAAAGATAGGCTTATTCTGGAAAGTAAACGCCTTTTGTTTTATACAAGCATGTCAGTGAAAGAAATTGCCTATAACTTAAATTATGACGATGATGCATACTTTGTTCGCTTTTTTACTAAAAATGCTGGTTTGTCGCCGGCCTCATTTAGAAAAAATTCTAAAATTTGATAAATTAATTATAAAGCATAGCTATAAGCTGTGCTTTTATTTTTATATCACTAGGAAAAAAGTACAATACAAAGAGAAAAGTGTCCATTGATGCCTTTGTTTTTTTAGCTCAATTTTGCCATATCAAAATATTATTAACAATTTAAAATTTAAAAATTATGAACAAGTTTACAGTAAAAGACGGAGCAGAAATTTATTTCAAAGATTTAGGAACCGGTCAACCCATTTTTTTTCATCATGGCTGGCCTTTAACATCTGATGATTGGGATGCTCAAATGATGTTTTTCTTAGAAAAAGGATTTAGAGTAATTGCACATGATAGAAGAGGGCATGGAAGATCTACTCAAACTTTTAAAGGGAATGATATGGATACCTATGCAGCAGATGTAGCAGAGTTAGTAGAATTCTTAGACTTAAAAAATACTATTCATATTGGACATTCTACAGGTGGTGGAGAGGCAATAAGATATGCCGCAAAGTTTGGTAAAGACCGAGTGGCTAAAGTTGTTTTAGTTAGCGCAATTACACCTTATATGATTCAAAATGAAAATAATCCTGATGGTGTTCCTTTGGCAGTTTTTGATGATATTCGATTTAATACAAAGCATCATAGAGCTCAATTTTATCAAGATATAACTTTCCCATTTTTTGGATATAATAGGGAAGGAGCTGATGTTAAAAAAGGAATTCAAGAGAATTGGTGGAGACAAGGAATGATGGGAGGAATAAAAGCTCAGTTTGATTGTATAAAAGTTTTTTCAGAAACAGATTTTACAGATGACCTTAAAACTGTAGATATTCCTGTATTAGTTTTACATGGCGATGATGACCAAATTGTACCTTATGCTACAACAGCGGTAAAAGCTGCGGAATTATTAAAAAATGGTAAACTTATAATTTATCCAGGATTTCCTCATGGAATGCCAACTACAGAAGCTGAGACGATTAATAAAGATATTCTTGAATTTATCAATTCTTAGGAATATAGAAATTAATTGACTTATTTTAATGCTCAATAAGAATGGAAGCTAATTCGCTTAGAATTAGCTTTTTTTGTTTGTGATTATAGTAAACTTAACTTATTATTTCTAAAAACAATGAGCTCTATTTTAATTTATTATATCGTATAATTAGAAATAACTAAACTTAAAATAAAGTCAACTAATTTTTGATCAGCATTTTTTCTATCAATAAGTCTATTTTTATATTCGTAAGAATTTAATATTTGAATTAATTTTTTGTATGTTTCTAAATGATTTTTTTTAATTTTGAATCTGGCATTGCCTTCTTTGGTATTGATGATGTTGTTATTTATAGTCCTGATTTTAAATAATGCAAATTCTAATGAGGATTGTGATTGTTTTGATTTTTTATGTCTTTCTACAATATTTATTTTAAAAAAGTCAAAAATAATATTGTGAAAAACAATGTTAGAGCCTCGTTTTTGTGTGTTGAGTTCAATTTTGAAATTCATGGTTTATTGTTTTGTTAATGATTAAAATTACAAAATATTTATTAACTATTAAAAAGTTATAAATTTTGAATTTACATTTTTGTCGAACATAAACAACTATAAATCATAGTTGCTTAAATGTGTTACAAGTAATACTTAAATTTACTAATGTTTTTGTAATTTAGCAAAATGTTAACCAATAACTTGGATATTGTATTGTAAACAATTTATACATCTAGTATAGATTGTTCATTCGTTTATTCTCGGATCATTCATTCGAGAAGTTTTCAATTGTAATAATTAAAGTATAATCAGCGTGCGGTAATAATGTATTACTGCAATACAAAAAAAATGAAACAATGAGTAACGAAATACATACAATTCACGATTTTGACTTAAATATAATCTATGAATATTTTTCAAGCACCGAAAGACAAGGTCCTGGAAACTCAAATATAACAATTAAAGCATTGAGCTTTATTGAAGGTTTAACAGATCATTCTAAGATAGCTGATATTGGCTGTGGGACAGGAGGACAAACAATGGTGTTAGGACAAAATATATCTTGTCAAATTATTGGTGTCGACATTTGGAATAATTTTATTGAACAATTTAACCAAAATGCATTAGATAAAAATCTTCAAAATAGGGTAAAAGGTATTGTCGGAACAATGGAAAGCTTGCCTTTTGAAGAAGAAGAGCTGGATTTAATTTGGTCTGAAGGAGCTATTTATAATATAGGTTTTGAGCGAGGAATGAATGAATGGAAGAAATATCTTAAAAAAGGTGGCTATATTGCAGTAACAGAAAATACGTGGTTTACAGATGAAAGACCTATTGAAATTCAAGAGTTTTGGGAAAAAGCTTATCCTGAAATAGATACTATTTCAAATAAAGTAAGACTAATGCAGAAAGCAGGATATTTACCCATTGCAATATTTGTTTTACCTGAATCTGTTTGGACAAATTATTATGCTGTAACCAGACGTTTACAAAAGGTTTTTCTGGAGAAGTATAAGAATAATAAAACTGTAGAAGAATTTATAACCTCTCAACGATACGAATCAGAATTATACGATCGATTTAAAGAATATTATGGTTATGTCTTTTTCATCGGAAAGAAAATATAATTTAAGTACTCTTTAAAATATTATATTAAAAACCTTTCTAATGCAGAAGTTTGCAGAAGAAGGGTTTTCCTTTTTTAGGGGATATATTTAATAATTGCTTCTTGTTAATAAGACTGCAATTATTATTTTATTGGAAACTGTTTTTTTGCTTAAAATGAGTGAGGGTTTTTATTAAATTTTCTCTAATATAACTTTCTGAAATGCTAGCATAGCCTTTTTATGATATATATCTTTCAAGAAAGTGATTGTAGCTTCTCTTTCGGTATTTCTTTCTTCCAAAGGAATGGCTCTCAACTCCGAAAAATCAAATAAAGAGCTACTCATCAATATTGTATTCCATCGTTTGGTATTGGTAAGTTTCAATAAACTGTGAATATCATTTATCTCCATTTGTATATTTAACCTTACATTGTTTTGTGTAAGAATTTCGTCTAAATAATTACGGATACTATAGCTTTGAGAAGCAATTACTAGGGGAACTTCTTTTATCATTTTTAAAGAAATTTTTTTTAATCTACTCCAAGGATGTGATTTGTGAACGATGAGAGACAATGTTGAAGTAAAAAGTGTTACAGTTTCTATATCTGAATTATTGTTAGACTTTGAAAGGAATGAAAGTATACAATCTAATTCATAATTTCTTAGTTTTTTTAATAGTTCTAAAGTTGAACCAAACACTATTTGAATTTGTATGTCAGGGTATTCTTGGCTAAAGGAAGTTAGAGAATTAATTAATATATGCGTCAATCCATAAGTAGATCCTATAATTAATTTACCTGTTTTTAGATTGTTTAGGTCTCTTAAAACTTGTTTGCTTTCTTCAGATTGATAAATCGTTTTTCTTGCATATTGAAGCATTATTTCACCAGCTTCAGTAAGTTTTACTCGCTTTCCAATACGGTCGAATAATGAGATATTCAAACTGTTCTCCAATTCCTTTATTTGTTGTGAAAGAGTACTTTGAGTAATGAAAAGTTCTTCCGAAGCTTTAGTGAAATTTGACAACTCAGCGGCTCGTATAAAATATTTTAATTGACGTAGCTCCATTTTTTTAACAAAGATAGTTTTCTAAATCGAAATTAACGATTAATTATATCGAAAAATGTCGTTTACTAGATTAAGAGATATTGTTTTACTTTGTCATATCAAATTATTAATATTTAAAATTTAAGAAAAATGGAAATTTTACAAACTAAAGAAAATGCCTTATCTGCATCTGTCGTATCAGCAATTATAAATGCTCCGATTGAAAAAGTAAACATTGCTGATTGGTTATTAAATCTCCCAGATGCTGAGTATCAACGTTGTTCGGTTAATCATATTGGTGCAGGTATTACTACTAATTTTGAAGGTAAGCCAATGTCTATTAATGTAGAATATGTGGGAACGGCACTTGTCATTCAGCATTATGTAGCTACTGAATATAGCTCAGATTATTGTCGAATGCTTTCTCTTTCAGATACTATTACTTCTAATGGTCGTTCTAAAGTGCAAGTGCTGTGGGAGCTGAGAGCTGAAAAGATTGATGGAAATAGTTGCAAATTTACCAATACAATCCATGCTACTGCTACACTTGAATTTTTGATATTTATTAGAGAAAATAATATTACATTAGAGAATGCTGCAAAAGCTCGTCAGGAAGCATCTGATGCGCATAATCATGAAGAAACGCCACTCTTTGCTAAGAGTATTGAAAATAAAGCGTTGTATGGAAAATATAATTTACCACTATAAAATAAAAAATAATGAAATCAATTATCATTACACAATTCGGAGGGCCAGATGTTTTAAAAGTTGTAAATGTTCCTAATTTAGATACTTTAAAAAATGAAGTACTCATTGAAGTAAAGGCTTCAGGTATTAATCGTAGTGATATATTGCAACGTGAAGGTAAATATGCCGCTCCAGCAGAAAATTCAATTATTATTCCGGGTTTAGAAGTAGCAGGTGTAATAGTAGCTTGTGGCTCTGAAGTTACTCGTTTTAAGATTGGAGACAAAGTATGTGCCTTACTTTCAGGTGGTGGATACTCGCAGTTTGTAACGGTTAATGAAGGGCAATGTTTATCTGTTCCTAGTGGATTAGGATTTATTGAAGCCGCAAGTTTACCGGAGACCATTTTTACAGTTTGGTCAAATGTTTTTGAGAGAGGTCATATTCAATCTGGAGAAACTTTACTAGTACATGGTGGAAGCAGCGGAATTGGTATTACAGCTATTCAAATTGCACATGCTTTAGGTATCAAAGTGGTGACAACTGTTGGCTCGAAAAGTAAAGCAGACTTTTGTTATGAGCTTGGAGCAGACTTATGTATTAATTACAAAATACAGGATTTTGAAAGAGAATTGAAGAATGAAGGTGTAGACGTGATTCTTGATATGCGGGGTGGAGATTATTTTCAAAAAAATCTGAATATTCTGAATAAAGAAGGTCGCTTAATTCATATCAATTCGGAAGGAGGAGATAAGGTGGAGCTTAGCATTTGGGAAATTATGACTAAAAGATTGACCATAACAGGAAGTACCCTTAGAGATAGAGATTATAGGTACAAAACTCAATTAGCAAATGCAGTCTATCAAAATGTATGGTCGCTAATTGAATCTGGATGCTTCAAACCGGTTGTTTATAAAACGTTTCCTTATTGGGATGTAATAGAAGCTCATCGATGCCTTGAAAAAGGAGAGCATATAGGGAAAGTAATGCTGAGCTGGGATTAATTAATATTTGGATTATGAGTCAACAAAAATGAAAATAATGTGTCTTTAGATGTAAATAATTATTTTTTTTAGCTTGTAAAATATACTTTTATGTATTGAAAGAGTGATTCTAATGATAATTTAAAATCACTCTTTTACAATATAAATTGAGAAACTATTATTGTATTGTATAATTTTTCATATCCACTTCTGATAGTCTGAAATACCCGAATGGTGTATTTGCAGAATTGGTTTTGTTGCTAATATTTCCGAAGACTGAAGTTGGTGTAGTTGCAAAAGGTGTAAGTATGATTGTTGTAATTAATTTTATCATTTCTTTATTTTGCTATATATTTAGACTTATTGCTTTAATTTTCAGAAAAGAAAGTAATATTCTCATTAAATATTTTGCTTATTCGTTAGCTTTTTTAGTAGTATTTATCCCTTTAATAGTTGTTTTAAATATTTTCAATGTTAAAATATTTTAGAAATGTACTGAGAGTATTGATAAAGAATAATAAATCTAGATTTAAAGCTAAATAATCATTTAGTAGCTTATAAAAATATTATTCCCGAAGTTTTTTTCACCCTTCATAAATCAATTTTCACCGAAAGTTTTATAGATTCTACCGAATGAAATTGAAATTGATAAGTCATGATTCTATTTTTACTGAAAAATAAATATAGAAAATGAAGAAATTATATTATTCGGTATTGGTGCTTTTGATGAGCAATGCTATCCTTCAAGCGCAGACTACTGTAAACGGGACGGTAAAAGATTCTTCGGGAAAGCCTATTGCATTTGCTGTTTTAACAGTGAATAATGATAAAGAAAAAACAATCAGCATTGAGAAAATAGCAGATGAAAATGGTAATTTTCAGATTTTTATTCCAGAATCAGGTCAATTTGTATTAAATGTGACTGCTGACAAGTTTGCTACTTATTCCAAAGCTTTTTCTTTTACAGAAACTACGCAAAATGTGAGTATTGAGCTCTATAAAGAAAAAACCATCGATATTAACGAGGTGGTAATCAAAAAATCAAAACCTATTATTCAACGTAAAATTGATAGAGTAGTGCTGAATGTTTCAGAGCACCCTTCCACAGCAGGAAAGAGTTCATTGGATTTATTTAAAATGGCATCAGGAGTTTTTGTAAGTAGCGGAAAAGTATCCATTAATGGTGTTTGGGGAACAAGGGTAATGGTAGATGGTAAAATGCTGAATTTAAGTGGTGACGATCTTAAAAATTATTTACAAAATCTTCGTTCTAATGAAATAGCATCAATTGAAATTATAGCTCATCCTTCGGCAGAGTTTGATGCAGAAGGTTCAGGAGGAATTATTAATATTGTATTGAAAAAAAATACCAAGCAAGGATTAAACGGTTATATTGGTGCAGATAATTCTTTGGGTTTAGGAAAGTTTCCCTCTTATAATCCTTATGCCTCTTTGAATTTCAAAAAAGGAAAACTAGGGCTTGCAGCAAGCTATTCTTATAACAATAGCAAAAATTTTGAAGAATTAACACAGCAACGAGATTTCCCCGAAAATGGTAAGTATAACCAATCGGTTAATGATGTACAGAAAAATAAAAGTAATCGAGTAAAAATTGGTGCAACGTATGATATTTCGTCAAAACAATTTTTAGGAATTTCTTACACTGGGCAGTTTAGTAAGTTTAAAAGTGCTTCAGAATCGTATTCGCAGATTATTTATCCAGATGTTTCTAAAAACATTAAATCGATAGGAAGTTTTCCTACAGATTCGGATACACAATATCATAATACAGGACTTAATTATAGTATAAAAACAGACACTCTGGGTTCTAAGTTTACTTTTATAGCAGATTATACTTACAATAAAAGAAAAGGAAACAGCTATAGTGGTAGTAAAAATTATGATATTTACAATAACATTGTTAGCGATACTTTGTTTCGTTTCCATTATCCAAGTGAAGCAAAAATACTGACGGCGGAAGGAAAATACAGTTGGAATTTTAAGTCGGGTAAAAATTTAGCATTTGGTGCTAAAGCTACTTCTACTCAAATAGACAATACCAATTCTTATGAAGCGTTTGATTCTGTTTGGAGTTCTACGCCAGAATTAGATTTTAATTTTGATTATCGAGAAAAAGTATATGCTGGATTTGTAAATTTTAGTGGAAATTGGGGAAAAACAGAATACCAATTAGGAACGAGAGGCGAGCAAACAGTAGTAGATGCAAGTTTGTACGGCAGTCAACAAGGTGAAATCTCACAAAACTATTTTAGCTTTTTCCCTTCACTTTTTTTGAAAAGAAATTTGAATGAAGAAGGAAGCAATTATCTGGGCTTTTCTTATAATAGAAGAATTAAGAGACCTTCTTATTTTGATTTGAATCCGTACAAATATTATATAGACAATTATTCGGTAACCACAGGAAATCCTTATCTAAAACCGCAATACACCAATTCTTTTGAAATATCAGGATTATGGAGTGGTAAATATTATACTGCTTTAGGATATTCTTATACAGAAGATGTTATTTCACAAATTATTCAAAATAACGGAGAAGAATTACTTACCATAATAAAAGCGAATGCAGGTAATTCTGGTGTTTACACCGCAACATTGAGTGCTCCTTTGAAAATTGCTAAATGGTGGACTACAAGTAATAACCTTCTGTTGACATATACCATTTCTAAATCTCCTTATTTTAAAATTGAAAAACCTTCGTTTGTTCTTCAAACAGAGCAGGAAATAGATTTAGGAAAAGAGTATTCTATGAGTCTTAATGCTTTTTATACTCCGCAAATGGTAAGTGGAAATATTCTTACCAAGAGCATTGCCAGCGTAGATGTAGGTTTTCAAAAAAAATTCTTGAAAAATCAGTTCACTGCAAAAGTTTCGTTTAGTGATATTTTTTATACAAGTCCTTACAAAGCAACGAGCTATTTTAATAATACAGAAATTAAAATATCTCACAAAGAGCAATCTAGGATGGTTTCATTCTCTTTAATTTATACCTTCAAAACTGGAGAGGATTTCAAAGCTAAAAAAATTGAAAGCAGTAGCACTGAAGAAAAAAGCAGACTTTAATGTTCACCTTTTTACCTTATAATTAAAAATTACAGCTTCAAAAGTTTATCTTTGAAGCTGTGTTTTCAACTTCTGATATGAATAAGACAAAAATATTTACCAATCCGATATTACAGAAACTAACGCAATTAGATTTTGATAAATTCTATACCAAAAGAAACAGAATTCTATACCATTTTTTGGTGTGGATAATTTTTTCAATTTTTCTGTTTTTGCAGTTTTATTATATGTTTAATGAGAGAATTGCACTTTTTTTTACCATTCGATATACCTTTTCTACACTCTTTTCTTTCTACTTATTTTCAGTTTTTTTTAATAGAATTAGCAATATTTTTCAGTTTGTGATATTGTTTATAATCTCAACTTTTTTGTGGCTTATGGTAAGTCATTCTTTTTTTATTCTTGCTTACTATCTTCAATATGATATTCACGAAATTCAAAACCCTGGTAAACTCACTACTTATCCGCCAAAATTTATAGAGGTTTTTTCGGTAGATTATTATATTAAAAATATACTTTGGGTATTGTTTTTCCTTGTGCCGTTTTTTTTCTTAAAAACTTTAATGGAACTTGCAAAAACGTACAGCTCTGCCTTGAAATTTCAAAAAGAAAAATCGGAACTTGAGGTTAAAAACATCAATATTGAAAAAGATTTTTTAAAAACGCAACTCAATCCCCATTTCCTGTTTAACACCCTAAATAATCTATACGGATTAACAGTGAAAAAATCTGATTTGGCACCTGAGGTTGTTCTTAATCTTTCAGAAATAATGAGTTACAATCTGTATGAATCTAATACAGAAAAGGTTTCTCTAGAAAAAGAATTGGATTTTATTCGCAATTATGTAGAACTCGAAAAAATGCGTTATTCTACAGAAAAAGATATTCAACTGAAAATAGAAGGCGAAGAAAATGCGTTGGGCTTATTAATTGCGCCTCTTCTTACATTTACCCTCATAGAAAATGCTTTTAAATACGGATTGAAAAGCAAGCATCCTTTTATCAATATTCAAATTAAAATTGAGAAAACAGCATTTAGCTTTATTATAGAAAACGATGCTATTTTTAAGGAAAATAGTAATGCTTATGGAGGTATAGGACTAGAGAATGTAAAAAAAAGATTGCAATTAATCTATCCCGAAAAATATGAAATGAATATAGGAACTGAAAACAATATCTTTACCGCAACCCTGAAAATAGACCTTTAATAATGGAAAAATTGATTACTTGTATTGTTATTGATGACGAACCTATCGGAAGAGAAATTGTAGAAGGTTTTGTTGGGAAAATACCATTTCTACAAATGCTAAAATCCTTTGATGAACCTTTAGAAGCACTGCAATTTCTTCAGGAAAATGAAGTTGATATTATCTTTAGTGATATTCAGATGCCTAATATTAATGGTATGGAATTGGTGCGTTCTCTTCATCATTCTCCCATGGTTGTTTTTATCACAGCGCATCGTGATTTTGCATTAGATGGTTTTGACACGGGAGTTGTAGATTATCTTGTAAAACCGGTTCGGTTTGATCGTTTCTTGAAAGCTGTAAACAGAGCTAAAGAATTCCTAACTCTTAAATACCAAGCAACATCTGTTCATCAAATTAATAATGATAGAATTTTTATAAAATCTGATGGTAAGTTAATTAAGATTATGTTAGACGAAATTCTCTATGTAGAAGCTCAAGGAGATTACCTGAAATTTGTATTGACCAATGATTCTTATACTACTTATACAACTCTTAAGTCTATGGAAGACGTTTTGAAACTTCCTAAGTTTTTCCGAGTTCAACGTTCATTTATTCTTAATCTGGAATCTGTCAGAAGTATTAACGGAAATATGGTAGAACTCGTTAACGGAAAAACTATTTCTATTGCTCTTAATAAAAAAGAAGAACTCTATCAATTACTAGGAATTAGAGGGTGAATTACACTATCTCACAAACTTTGTGATTATATCCAATCTAATTGATGTTTTGTTAATTCATTTTCGGTATCGCCTGTATTTAATGTAGAGGCAGGTTCAAAAAGCATTACTAAAACTTCATTTTCGGCAACAGGCTTGTGTTCTACACCTTTTGGAACGATTAAAAATTCGTTTTTGTTAAGCGTTACAGTTTTGTCTCGAAATTCAATTTTCAATATACCATCAACAACTAAAAACATTTCATCTTCGTTATCGTGCTTATGCCATACAAATTCTCCTTTGAATTTAGCTAGTTTTACATTTTGTCCATTCAATTCGCCTACAATTTTTGGAGACCAATATTCTGAAAAAAGAGAAAATTTTTCTGATAACGTTATTTTGTTTATTTCTTTCATTTTCAATTGTTTATATTTTTTTAGAATCATTTATACTTTACGGTGTGCGAATAATGACGTAGTTTAAAAGTATTTTTAGTTATACAAATATAATTTTTAATCCTGAACTTAGTATTTATCGTTCTAAAATAATTCTACAAGCCATTAAAGGAATACTATAATAGTTATGAAGAATTTGTATGTTTATGTTATATATTTTAGTTAATTTGAGAGGCTTCGACTGTGCTTTTTAAGACTATGTAAGTTATGAGTTTGTTCTTCGAGAACATTGTTCTAATATTGCTCAGTATGACGGATGTGGCTAATCTTACAATATTCTATATATTTTTAACACAATTTGTCAAAAGTAACTTTCACTCAATTTTTACGACTATTTTGAAAAAGAAATATGAATCTAAAATCACTTATATTTTTCCTTTTACTGTCAAATATTTTTATAAGTTCCCAAACAATTATTCAAGGTGTTGTAAAAAATGAAGAAGACGGAAATTTGTCATATTGTGCAATAGGAATTAAGGATACTAATATTGGAGCAATCACTAATGAAAAAGGATTTTATAAAATTGCTATTCCTGATGAATTGAAAAATAAGAAAATTGTTTTTAAAGCAGAAGGTTATTTGGAAAAGAGTATTGAACTTTCTGACTTGAAAATTAATCCAAATGTATATTTAAAAATTAAAACTTCAAATATTCAGGAAGTTATACTAACTGTTAAAAAATTAAAAGAGAAAACTCTAGGAGAGAAAAAACGACCTTTTTTAACCTTTTCAAAAATGTTTGACAAAAATGTTCCAACGATTGAACAAGGAAATATTTTTGATATTTATAAAAAAACAAAATTGAAGTCTTTCAGTTTTCATATAATTCCAAGTTCAAAATATGAACAGATAACTTTGAAATTAAATATCTATAATGTAAAAAATTCAATACCCAACCAATCAATATTAAATGATAATATTATTTACAAAACCTCTTCCACAGGTTGGCAAAAAATAGATTTATCTAAGTATAAATTACTTTTTAATAATTTAGATAAAATTGCCATCACACTGCAATTAGTGGAATATATCCCATCGAAAGATACAGATTTTGTATTTGGAATTTCTGCAAAAAAATCTCTCTCAAAAAATTTAATATTTAGGTTTCAAAGTCAATCTCAATGGGAAGAAAGTGATGGAACTTTTCTTACAAATCTTGATATTGGTTATGATAAGAAAGGAAGTATTGTTTCCGAGACCAAAAAAAGTAAGGAAGAAATCACAGAAAATGAAAACAAACTCATTAGTTTTTATAAGGGAAGAGAAGAAGGTTTGAAAACAATTTATGGCAACAATCCAAATGGAAATTATATTAATCTTAATGATGCCAAAATCTATTATGAAGAATATGGTAAAGGCGAACCTTTAATTTTCTTGGAAGGAAATAATGGGCTAATCTCAGATTTTTATAATCAAATTGCATTTTTTTCAAAACAATATCGTGTTATTTCTTTGGATACAAGAGCCCAAGGGAAAAGTTTAGACTTCGCAGAAAAAGATTATGGATATGAGAAACTAGCAGACGATTTACTACAATTAATAATACAACTCAAACTGGAAAAAGTAAACATCGTTGGTTGGAGTGATGGAGGAATCACTGGTTTAATCTTCAATTCCAAATATCCTAATCTTGTAAATAAATTGGTTACAATTGGAGCAAATACAAATCCTAACGGTGTAAAAGAAGAATTATTGACATCTATAAAAGATAGGTATGAAAGTACAAATGACGAAAAGGAAAAGAGGAGATTGAATTTAATGCTAAAATATCCAAATATCACAGATGGTGATTTAAAAAAAATAAAAAACCCAGTTTTAGTTATTGCAGCAGATAATGATGAAATAAAACTAGAACATACAGAACAAATTGCAAAAATGATTGATAATTCAGAATTAGAAATCATTAAGAAAAGCTCACATAATGTTCCTTTCGACCAACCAAAAATTCTGAATAATAAAATTTTTGATTTTCTAAAAAAATAACAAATAAAGTGTAACTTGAGAAACAGAACAATTCATTAAAAATCCAAATTATTTTAAATGAAAATCAGCTTTATTCAGAACTCATTTTTTTGGTTATTTTTAATAATATTACCAGTAAATGTATTTTCACAATCAACAGATTATACCATCGAAGAGGTAAAGTTTAACAGTCAAGGTGTCACTCTTGCGGGTTCAATATTAAGACCCGAAAAACTATTTGCAGCAGTTGTAATTGTTCATGGTTCAGACCCCGTGAAAAGAGAAATGGAGTTCGCAAAACGATTAGCGAAAGAAGGCATCGCTGTATTAACGTATGACAAACGTGGAGTAGGAGAATCAGGAGGCGTATATGTTGGTCCAACTGTTGGTACTAATAATATAGACTTTGCCAACCTTAATTTATTATCTAGCGACGCAAACGAAGCGGTGAAAACTTTACGAACTTATTTGAAAGACAAGAAAACACAAATTGGATTAGTTGGTTTCAGTCAAGCAGGATGGATAATTCCAATTGCTGCAAGTAAAAATCCTCAAATTCAATTTATGGTTTTATTTAGTTGCCCTACAATTACAACTTTAGAGCAACTTCGATTTCAATTTTATACAAATGGAAATGATAAATTTTGGGACAACCATACAGATGCAGATGCTCGTGAACATACAAAAAATGACCCCGATAAATATCAATTTGTGGCAACTGACCCAAAAGTTTCTTTGAATGCCATTTCAATTCCTGGACTTTGGCTCTTTGGAGAGAAGGATATACAAATCCCTGTAAAATTGTGTATAGAGCAATTAAATACTTTTAAAGCTCAAGGCAAACCTTTTGAATATACCTTGTTTCCAGCTTTAGGACATAATACTTCCTCTCTTGATATTACAACACCTTTTGACGTTTCAATACAATGGATAAAACATAAAACAATGGAGAATAGAAATCATAAAAAATAAGAAAAAAGCCACTAGCTTAACTTATCTATTGTACAATTTCTAAATTTTTATTAATCATAAAGATTGTTTCGATTATTATTTGGAAATTTATAAACTAATTTTAGATGAGTTTTTTAAAGAGTAATAGTTTTTTTTCATAAATTGTGGCTTAGGGCATTGATAAGATTTCATACTTCAGTCATATAGTCGATATGCTTTAGCTATACAGAAACATAATGAAATAAATAAGATGTGTTTAAAGAATAAATTCTGAAAAATGTTTGTTTTTAAAATTTTACAAAATTGTTTATTAATGAAAACTATACAACTACAATAAATATTATTCAGAAGGTTTTAATTCGATAGGGTTTTTAAATAGGTTTATTTTTTCTTTTTCTGCCTTATTATAAGACTCTTTTGCTTCTTTTGAATTTACATTTTTCCCATTATATACATAGCTATAAGAAGCACCAGGTTCATTTAAATTTTGAAAAATATTGGATGGATCATTTTGGTATTTCTCCCAAAAAGCGTTCCACTGTTTTGACGTTAAATTTATGATAGAAGAATTTCTGTTTCTTTTTGAAATATCGCTTTTATCTTTGGTTAATCCCTTAATTTCAAAAATGAAATTTTCATCAGAATCGGTAATTTTTAGAATTAATCCAGGAAGTCCAAAGAATTTGTATGGACCATCATTTATGGGAATTTCATTTGTAAACCAAGCAACCCACTTTCTTCCTCCAAACAATGTTTCAGCTTTCTGTACATTATATTCAAAAATTTTATTTTTATCTTCAAAAATCTTCCATTTTGGTTGAGATTCAAATTTTGTTACGTAAACTTTATCAAAAATTTCATTTTCGCTCCTTACTATTTGATTTTGTAAATCTTTTTTTATTAAAGATTGAAATTTCCAAATTTCCTTTGGACCAGGTAAATTTCTAAAACCTTTATTCCGCATATCCGTTTTTAATGAATCATATTTAAATTTTGAAAGTGCTTCAAAATATGAGTCTTTTCCATTATTTAGTAATGTAGTTAATTCATAATTATAATTACTATCATGGGGTTCAGTCTTCCATTTAAACTCGTAAATGATTTTGTAATCTTGAGCTAAAGCAATACAATTAAAAGCGATTGCCATAATTAAAAATAATTTTTTCATATTACTATTTTTATAACTATTTTTATAGTGAAACAATATTAGCTAATTTTTTTGAATTACAACTAATTATGTAGTGATAAATTACAAATTAAATTTTTTTACAGATTATATAAATTTCATGTTCTAAAATAGTTATGTAAGTTACTATATTGATTAAAGGAATCTGTTTTTTGTATTAAAGCAATATATCGAGATTTGGCTACTCTGCTAAAGTTGAGTTTTTAATTTAATTATATTGATAAATAATTGTAATTTGAAACTTTTCTTTCTCGTACAGATAGATTTCAAAGAGTATATCTCCTACATAGGTTTTTGTATATTTGTGCGATGTAAGATGTAATTGTATTTATAAAATGCTGCGATAAAGTTATAATAGAGATATTTGTTCAATTTTTTTAAAAATTGAACTTTTTGTATGAGTAAATTAAATCTTTGCTAAATTTTATCTGACTTAGATAATTTTGACATGATTTAGTAAAAATCAATAATATTTATCTTTTTTTCTAAAATGTATTTTTTTTATAAAAATTAAGAAATGGTAATTTTTTCTTTTGTTTAAATTTAACTATGGATAGGTACAGTTTTCTATATCTTGTTTCTTCTATTGGGATTTTTTTGGTACTTTTTCTTGCTTTGTTTTTACTCATTGTAAAAACAAAGTACCGAATATCTAATTTTCTTCTTGCTTTTTTTCTTATCACAAATGCAGTAGATGCTTGCAAATTTTTGATGCGAGAATTCCCGGTTAATTTCATTAACCTTGAGGCTTTTCGTTGGAGTATAAATTATCTGGTTCCAGCATCTTTTTATCTCTATGTATTGTCTATTTGTTTCTCCAAATTTCGACTAAAACAGAAATATTTATTACATATCATTCCTTTTATTGCTTTCAATTTGTATATGGCGTATGGGATTTATTTTGAAGATAGGGCTTCAAAAGTAGGTTTCATCAATGGGTTGAGCGAATCACCTATCATGCAGTTTTTTCATATTCTTTTTGAAGTTCTATTTCAAGTTTACTTTATTGCGTCATTTTTGGTTATAAGAAAATCTAAAACGATCTATCTCGAGAACTATACAAATCCAAATATCTCTATATTAAATGCACTTTACAAAATAACAATTCTATATTATGTCTTACATTTTTTAGTATTAATAAGATGGTTGGTTACTTTTATTTTTGGTTTCGGAGAACTTAGACAGTGGATTGTAACTTTGGATGGGTTTGCTTTTTTCTTTTGTACTTGTTGGTACCTATTTGTAGCGTTAAATAATCCTGAATTTTTCAGAGGAGTTAACTCTCAATTAAAACCGATTATCGATATTGTTTCTAAATCAAAATCTTCTCCAGTAATTGATGACGAAAAAAATAAACAGATAGAATCTTTAAAAGATTTTATGATTAAGAACGAACCCTATTTGGATTCTTTTTTAACAATTCAGGATTTGGCAGAGCAAGTGAAAATGCCAGTTAAAGAGTTATCGGCTTTAATTAATCTGTATATGGATAAACATTTTTTTGATTTCATTAATGAATATCGAATCGAAAAAGCCAAGAAAATTTTGAAAGATCCCACGCAAAAAGAGCTTACAATTTTAGAGATTCTGTATCAGGTGGGATTCAATTCCAAATCGTCGTTCAGTACTTCATTCAAAAAATACACAGGCAAAACGCCTACTGAATTTAGAAAAAGTGCATTCTAAAGATTGATTTTATTGAAAAATACGTTCGACTTTTTTTAGTCGGTCGTGTATTCAAGCATTCTGGCGCATCTTTGCATCAAATTATAAAATCAAAATCCATTATGAGAAATTTTCTGTTCGTATTTTTTGTGCTCATATCTGTTCTCTCTTTTAGCCAAAAAAAAGAAAATCCCAAAATCGAAGCAAAACAAAAAATAGATAGTTATCTAAAGCAGGCTATCGAAACAAATCAAATTCCAGGATTAGCAGTTGGAGTTGTAAAAGACGGCAAAATTATCTTTGAAGCCTATTACGGAAAAGAGAATTTGGAAGGAAATAATCCGGTCAATCAAAACTCACTTTTCAGAATCTATTCTACTTCGAAATTAATTTCTACTGTTGGTGTTTTTCAGCTTGTAGAAAAAGGGAAACTATCATTAGACGACAAAATTTCAAAATATCTGGATAACCTTCCAAAAGAGTGGCAACAAGTAAAAATTAAAAACCTTCTGACACATTCTTCTGGATTACCAGACATCATTAGATTTAATGACATTTCGGTGAATACCACTGATAGAGAAAAAATAGAAAGATTGTCTAAAGAAAAAATAGTGTTTGAAGCTGGAAATCAATTTAGTTATAATCAAACAAATTATTGTCTGTTAACAATGATTATTGAAAAAATATCAGGAGAAACATTTGAAGATTATATTTTCAATAATCAATTTCCGGATGCAAACGGAAAGATATTATTTTCATCAAACTCTGCAGAAAACATTCCAAATAGAGTACAGCGAAATGTATATGATTTAAAAAATAAACGCTATGAAAATACATTGTCTGTAAATGACGGATTCAGAGCGCATTCTGGCAATGGAGTTGCTATCACATTACAAGCTTTTCTGGATTGGAGCATTCGCCTTGATAATAATGCTTTTATAAATCCGGAAACCAAAAAATCAATGTGGGAACCTTTTAATTTTACTAATAAAAAAAAGCTTTTTGGTTACGGCTGGGATATTATTAAGTTGGATAATCACAATTCTTTTGGCTTCTCCGGCGGAAATGTAAGTGCTTATAGAAATTTCCCGGATAGTAAAATGTCAATAATTGTTTTATCAAATGGATATAAATTCCTTCCAGTTCAAGATCAAATAATCAATCATGTTGCTGGTTTGGTCGACAAAAATTTTATCGATGAACATTCACTTTCTGATGAATTCATTCTTTCTGAATTTCTAAAAACTGATAATCAAAATGCAGAAAAGAAATATAACGCAATAAAAAAGAAAAATCCACAATGGAATTTTGAAAACACCTTAAATTTAATTGGTTATATTTTACTGAAAAGTGACCGATTGAATGATGCAATAAAAGTTTTTGAACTCAACTTAAAAGAAAATCCAAATTCAGCAAATGCTTATGATAGCTTAGGCGAAGGATATTTTATCACTGGAAAATATGACATCTCAAAGAAACATTATTTAAAATCTTTGGAATTAAATCCTAATAATGATAACGCCAAAGAAATGCTTTCGAAAATTGAAAAACAAACAACCAATTAGTATTCTGAAAAATGAAAAAGATAAATTTACTAATCATCCTATTTCTATCACTGAATATTTTTGCACAAAAAATTGTATTCAATTCAAATCAAGAAAAAGCCAATCAAATAGGTGTTTTGATGACAAAATCTTATGAAAGAGGATTATTCAATGGAAACGTTTTGGTGGTAAAAAAAGGTAAAATCATCTATCAAAAATCTTTTGGTTTTACTGATGAAACGAAACAAACGCCTTTAAACAAGAAATCGATATTCAATATTGGTTCTATTGCAAAAGAATTTAATGCAGTTTCCATCATGATTTTGGTTGAAAGTGGTCTTCTTAATCTTGATGATTCTATTTCTAAATTTAATTTTGGGTTACCGAAATGGGAAGAAAAAGTGACTATTCGACATTTGATTAATTATGCTAGTGGAATTCCTAGAATAGAATCAGGATTAAATGCAGTTACTGATGCAGATGCTTGGAAAATTTTGAAAAGTAATGATAGTCTACTTTTTGAACCTGGAACAGGTTACAAATATGATAATGGCAATGTATTTTTACAAAGAAGGATCATTGAAAAGGTAAGCGGAATGTCATTTGAAGAATTTGTCATTAAAAATATCATTAAACCTTTGAAAATGACTAATTCAGTTTTTGATCCAAAATTGGGTTATAAAAGTCGAACATCTTGTTATGATATGGACAAAGTGAGATGTCCGGAAATGAACTTTATTAGTGGATGGCTTTGGTTAGATATTAATGATTTATATAAATGGATTGACGCGATGAATCATAATCGTTTAATATCCAAAGAATCCTTTCAAACGCTGTTGAATAATCCTTACGCCAAAGATGAAGGTGGTTCACTAGGCAGATACTTTGAAAAAGATGACCTACAAAGACACAATGGAGTTTCTTATAAGTTTGAATCTATTTTTTTAAACGATTTTAGAAATGATATCACAATAATTTTAGTATCTAATAACCTCAATAAAGTTTGGGATTTAGGACATATTATTCAGAACCTAATGTTAGGAAAAGAGTACGAAATTCCTAAAAAATCTATCTATCAAGCGATAAGAAAAAACGCTCTCAATGACGTCAATAAGGCAATTGCGAATTACTTTTTGCTTAAAAAAAGTTATATAAATGAATATAGTTTTGAGAATCCTGGAGAACTTAATAAATTAGGCTACGAATTATTAAGACTAGGAAAAATAAATGAATCTATAGCCATATTTATGTTGGCTACAAGAGAGTTTCCTAAAGAGTCAAATCTCTTTGATAGTTTAGGTGAAGCCTATTTTACAAATAGGCAATATGATTTGGCATTAGAAAGTTATAAAAAAGCAATCAGTTTTGGCGGAACCAATGGGAATGCCGAGAAAATGATAGAAAAAATTGAGAAAATAATTGGTGAAAAATAATTTAATTTTATATGTGGTACATTTAGTTTAAAATATTTTCTAAAAAAAATAGAATTATTCAGGTGTGCTTATAAAAAATATTGTTTCGCAATGATTGTAGTTGTAAAGACCTGAACAAATTATAATACTTCAATCTTCATACAGAATTTAAGAGGGTAATAATTGTATTTAATCATTTTTAATACTATAAATTCTATTTCCTTCATGTTTCTATCCCAAAATATGTTTTTCTATCCCAGAAACCATCTGTTTATAAGTAGATTGTTTAAATTTGAGATATTATTAAGAATTTTATGAAATTGTTGTATAATTTTTTTGTTTTCCTATTAGTAGGGCAAAATATTTTCTTAGCCCAAGATGTTTCTATCAATAAGGAGATAAAAAAAATTGATAGCTTGATTACTTTAAAAGAATTTGATATCGCTAAAAAAAAGGTCAACAATTTTTACAAACTTATCGGAGAAGAATGTCATCGCTACCAATGCCTTGAACAAAAACTCATGGTACGTTATCTACAAGGTGAGATAGAAAATAGACTCTATAATCAAAATAAGGCTTTGCAAATCTTTTTAGAAGTGATGAAAGAGGCAGAAGAAAACAATTTTTATAAAATTGCTTGTCGTGCGAAAATTAGTGTTGCCGTGAACTATGAAAAAGCAAATAATCTTGACTTAGCTTACAAATATCTGGAAGAAGCTCGAAAGATGTGTCAAAAATATCATTTTTTTGATCAATATAGTAGATTATATGTTAGATACGCACAAATGCACCGTTATTTTGGGTATGAAAAAAAATCTGAGCCATCTGAAGAAAGAAAACGTCTTGAAAAACTAGGCTTGCATGCAAGCATAGATTCGTCTTTTTATTATGTCAGAAAGGCAATAGAATTTTCTAAAAAATATAACAATGAAATTGATGCTAATGATGCCTATGTTGTATTGGGGCACTTATATTCGAAAATTGGAAAAGACAAATTATCAGAGTCTTCTGCCTGCTATTTAAAAACTATACCATATTGGAAAAAGACCAATAATTTTGAAACGATTGCTATTATGTATAATAATGTGGCATCAAATTACATAAAAGCGGAACAATATAAACAAGCTTTGAGGTATGGTGATTCGGCTTTGGCTTATTATAAAAATATGTTTGTTTATCACAAATATCGAGTAAGCAAGCTTAGAGCTAGAATCTACAAAGAACTGGGAGTAATGGATTCTGCATACCATTATTTGGAATTAGCTTATGAAGATAGAGAAAAATCACATCATGAAGCAGAATTATCAACCACCAAAAATCTTGAAGAAAAATATCAAAACGAGAAAAAAGAAACGATCATTAAAAGTAAAAATCAACAGATACTATTCATTGCTATTTTGCTTACGGTGATTACCATTGCAACTGTATTAATCTTCCGAAGAAACCGAAAAATCAATTCCCAAAACAAAATCATCAGCAAACAACTTGGAGAGCTCACAAAAATACTGGAACAAAAACAAGTTCTACTTTCCGAATTGCAACACAGGGTCAAGAACAACCTGCAACACGTTATTAGCATTTTGGAGATCCAAAAAGAATCGGTGGACTTTAATAATATTGATGAATTAATTAGAGGAAATCAAAATAGAATCCACTCAATGGCGCTTCTTCATAAAAAACTAAATCTGTCTGATAATGCCAACGAAGTAGGATTGAAAAGATATGTTACAGAGCTTTCTGAACTGGTGAAAGAATCCTATGATAATGAAAAAAAGACAATTAGTGTGAATATTAATTGTGAGATAGAAACCCTCTCTTTAGAAAAAGCATTGCCAATTGGTTTAATTATTGTAGAATTGGTAAGCAACAGTATGAAGCACGCTTTCAAAAAAAGAAATATAGGAATCATCAATATCGAAATTACCCGAAACGAAAACACAAAAACAAATCAATTGTACTATGCCGACAACGGCGAAGGCTTTGATTTTAATAAAACTAACGAAAAAGGGTTGGGTCTGGAAATTACAAAAGGACTGATTGACCAATTGGACGGAACTATAGAAACCAAAACAGAAAATGGCTTCGAACTAACCATTTATTTCAACTAAAAAACTATGACCAAGAAAACTATATTATTGGTAGAAGATGATTTTCTTAACAGAAGGCTTTCAAAAAAAATCTTGATGGAAAATGACTATAACGTTTTCGAAGCCAAAAACACAAAAGAAGCTTTGGAAATATTAAAAAAAGGATCTATCACATTTGCAATTTTAGACATTAATCTAGGTGAAAATGAACAAGATGGAATATCACTTGGTAAAGAAATCAAAAACAAGTTTTTTATTCCCTTCATCTATTTAACTGCGTACGAAAATCCTGAAATTATAGGGAAAGCTATTTCAACTTCGCCATATTCTTACCTTACAAAACCTTTTAAAAACAGTGATTTGATTGCCGCAATAGAAATCGCAATCCGACAATCTGCTCATTTTCCAAAACAGAAACCTTTCATCCATGTAAAAGACGGTGATTATAATGTAAAACTGGAACAGGAAAAAATCAATTATATAGAATCTGATGGTAATTATCTGCTTTTCTATACGGATGAAAAAATCTATAAAATACGTTCTACTATCAAAAATATCCTAAATGAACTTTCTGAATCAGAGTTTGTGCAAACACACAGAGCGTATGTTGTGAATAAAAATAAAATAGAAAAATTCAACAACAAAATTCTTATGATTGGAAATACAAGTATTCCTATCTCAGAAAATTACTTGGAAAAGGTAAAACAGTTATTCTAATTCATCTAATAAAACACTCATATCTAAGCGTTTCAATTTCTATATTGGAACGTTTTATTTTTTAATTATTTTCAGTAATAATCAATCATAATTTACTTTCTATCCCAAAAATCGTCATTCTATCCCAGAAATTTTAAAACCCTAAAATCAGTTTCCATATTTGTGATACAAAAAACGTAGGAGGCCGAAAATGCGACTTCAGAGTAGGCAAGAAAATCAATAATTATGAAAAAAATTATTTTAGCACTTTCAATAGCTTTATTATCTACTAATTTTATATCTGCTCAAAATTCAGATTATATTGGTAAATTGAAGTGTGTAAATGCAAATCCAGAAGTTGGAAAAGTTAACTTTATAGACATCAAAAAAGGCGGGAAAGGCTTACTTAATCTTGAAGTAAATTGGGGAGGAAAAACAGGTGGAGCAACCTTTGCTCCTGCAAACTTAAAAATTACAAATGGTACTTTACAATCGGGGAAGCTCGTTGGTCAAATAGGCGCTAATAATCCTAAACAAACTTGGGTTATCAAGGTAACGGATGTTAGTAAACCTGTTCGATTTGCTTGGCAAACAGCAGGTACAACTGCATTATGCGGAAATGGTTGGGCGCAAATCGCAACAAGGGATTTTCAATAATAAATGTTTGCTTTTACAAGCCATTGATCGCTTTAATATCAAATCACAAACTCTTAGATAGATAAAACGGTTTTATAATCTATTTTCACAACAAAAACAAAGCGTTCTGATAT
The DNA here is from genome assembly GCF_047601505.1 of Cloacibacterium sp. Lineage (GTDB taxonomy): Bacteria > Bacteroidota > Bacteroidia > Flavobacteriales > Weeksellaceae > Cloacibacterium. The sequence goes on along the minus strand of NZ_JASGJD010000001.1, from coordinate 2,578,692 downwards.
TGAAATCAGAACGTTTTATTTTTTAAATATTTTCACTAACAATCAATTACTATTTATTTTTTTATCCCAAAAATCGCCATTCTATCCCAGAAATTTCAAAACCTAAAAATCAGTTTTCATATTTGTGATACATTAACGCAGTAAGCCGAAAATGCGAACCTAGAGTAGGCGAAAAAATCTATGATTATGATAAAAATCTATTTCAGAAAAACAAAAACAGCATTAGCTACTTTAATACTATTACCATTTTTCTCATTTGCACAGATAGATCTGTTGCAAACGACAAATAACGCGATAGTCCCAAATTTAGTTTTCGCCTGTTCAACTGGCGGTACAACGGGTTATACTGAGGCAAGCTCTTATGCCCGTTTGTATAATCTTAGAGCGTTAGGTTATAGCAGTTTCCAAGTGACCAAGGTAAGTTTTGTTGTTCAACGATTTATACAGGGATTAGCTAACTATCCTGTTAACGTAGAAGTTTATTCCAGTACCGGTGGGGCAGTCACCAATAATCTTACTTTAGAAGGTACGGCTACAGTTAATATAACACCTGCTATGGAAGGAACAGTGGTAGAAGTTCCACTTGCTACTCCGGTATCTGTTTCATCGCCCGAAATGCTCATCGCAGTGTCTGTTCCCAATGGTGTACCAACGTCAACAGGATTTTACATTGGTGGTAACTCAAACGGGCAAACAACTCCGGCTTACTTAAAAACAGGAGCTATGTGTGGTATAAATGATTATACAAGCTTTTCGGCTTTGGGTGGTTCCAATATGCATGTTGTTTTATTCCCTACGGGAACCGCAACAACATTGGGTATTACAGATTTAGATTCTTCCAATAAAACAATTTCACTTTATCCAAATCCTGCAAAATCTATTGTTAATTTCTCTGAAGAAGTTTCCAATATTAGAATTACAGACATCTCTGGAAGAACTGTAAAACAAATCCCAGTTCCTACAAAATCAGTAAATGTTGAAAATTTGAAAAATGGTGTTTACTTCATTACTGCAACCACAAAAACAGGTAATAAAATAAACAAGAAACTAATCAAAGAATAAGAACTTGTGACAAGGGTAGGTGCTCTTTAAAACTTCAAGAAAATAAAACTTCAAAATTTCATTATATTTTATGGGCAGACATAATTTGTCTGCCTTTAAAATATAAACAATCTTCGTGGTATATAAACCAGTTGTTGTAATTAGCGATATCAATGGATGCGCCATTACTCGTTCTAATGAAGCCAAAGCTTTAGGTATTGTTTATTATAACTAGAATCTCATGGTATAACTTCCAATTTTTAAAATAATCAAAAAATTACCCTCACTTAAGTTTGGTTTGTTTAGTGAAAATCATTTGCTTTTTGTATTTTTGATTGAAAATAAGCAAATAAATTTGAAAAGTTTCCAAATCTACATTTAAGATAGTAGATTGATTAAAACTTTTATCACACGAAAATAGAAAAATATGTCAATTACAAATGAATCAGAATTATTAGGTATGAAAAAAGCGAGTAACGCTGTTGCATATACCTTGAAAGAAATGATAAATTATGCTCAACCTGGGATGAGTACCAAAGAGATTGACGAGTACGGAGCGAAAATTTTATCAGATTTTGGAGCGAAATCTGCACCACATTTAACCTATGGATTTCCAGGGTGGAGTTGTATAAGCGTTGACAACGAATTTTGTCATGGAATTCCTTCTGAAAAAAGAATTCTAAAAGAAGGTGATTTAATCAATATTGATGTATCGGCAGAACTTGACGGATTTTGGGCTGATAACGGAGCTTCATTTGTTTTAGGAAAAGACTTAAATCAACATCAAAAACTAGTTGATGCATCAAAAGAGATTTTACAAAAAGCAATCAATAATATCAAAGGAGGTGTAAAAATTTCAGACATTGGCTACATAATGGAAACCGAAGCTAAAAAAAGAGGTTTCAAAGTTGTAAAAAATCTTGGAGGACACGGAATTGGAAGAAGTTTACACGAACAACCTGATGAAATTATGAATTATAAAAACCGATTTGACCAAAGGCGTTTTAAGAAAAATTCTGTAGTCGCGATTGAAACTTTTATATCAACGATTTCAACCTATGCAACAGAACTTAATGACGGCTGGACGATGGTTGGTAACAAAGGTGGTTTTATGGCTCAACATGAACATACAATTGTAGTAACTGATGGAAAACCGTTAATTCTAACTGAATCAAACGGAATTTGGAACTGAAAAATACCAAAGTGTCTAAATTAGTTTGAAGATGTATAAGCTTTATTAGGATACTTGGTAATGACACTTTGTCGTTTGCAAAGCACTATAAAGCATTACACTAAAATAGAAATTAAATGATTAAAATACTTTACATTTTCATAATTGGACTTTTAACAAGTTGTTCAATATTTGGAAAAATCGATCAAGATAAATCTCATTTTGAGTTTAGTTTAGACACATTGAAATTGTATGATCAAAGCAGACAGAGAGAAATTCCAATTGCAATTTATAAACCAACCTCAAAAGTTTCTGGAAAACAAAGACTTGTTATTTTTAGTCATGGCTATGGACAAAATAAAGGTGGTGATTATTTAGTGTATTCATATCTGACAGAATTTTTAGCAACGAAAGGATTTTTCGTTGTAAGCATTCAACACGAACTTGCAACTGACAGTTTATTACCATTGACTGGAAATCTGCAAATTGTAAGAAGACTATTTTGGGAACGTGGTGCAGACAATATCTTATTCGTTATTAACGAACTCAAAAAAACAAATCCTCATTTAGACTTCAAACACATTACACTTATTGGGCATTCTAACGGTGGAGATATGACTGCTCTTTTTCCTCAAAAATACCCGAATACAGTTAAAAGAATAATAACATTGGACAATAGAAGAATGCAGTTGCCGAAAACAAAAAACGTAAAAGTTTACTCGTTACGTTCAAGCGACCAACCTGCAGACGAAGGTGTTTTACCAACAGAAGATGAAGTCAAAAAGTATAAAATGAAAATTCTAAAATTGGAAAATACAATCCATAATGAAATGGACGACAAAGCTAATAATGAACAACGAAAGGAAATTCAAGAATATGTTCTATCATTTATAAATAATTGAGAGTGAAAAACAACGTACCGTAACTGTTGAACAAGGCCCAATGTCTTAAATCATAAAAGAATGAACTCGATTTGGTACAACTAGAAACTAGTTTTTAGTAATTAATTGTTTTTTTTATGAAATCTGGCATCTGGCATTGTTGAGATTTAATACTTTATCCATACAGTAGATATGCTTTAGCTATAGAGTAGTTTTTTATATGATATCGTTCTAAAGCTAACTTTAAGAATAATAAAATGAGAAACTTAATGTGGCTGTCTCACTTTTGAGATAACCTTTTATTTTGGATTAATTGTATTTGTTTTATTAATATGTAGTCTAAAAAGAATGTGAATTATATCCGTTGTGCATTTTAAACAATACTTACTTTTAAGTTGTTGATATTTCGATTGAAATATTCTTTGTTTATAAATTGTACAACTGTTAAAGCCATTATTTTAGATAATAATCTAGTTTTGAAGCCTTCAAAAGTTTTAGCGTAATTACGTCTAATCATAAACTGGTCGATTTCAATAGGAACAAAAACAAGAAGATCAATCTTACTCATGGTTTTTTGAACCTTATTAAATATAGATTGGGAATTGTATGTGTAATCTACAGCTTGAGCATATGCTAAAAAATCTAGAGGGCATCTATCGAAAATAGCATCATTCTCACTATTTTCAATTTGTTTTATAGAATGTTCTAGTTGTATTATATATTCATCAGAAGTTGGAGATTCAGAAAAAATATATCCCATTTCTCCTAATTCATGATAGGGTTCTGCATATAATTCATAATGAAGAAGAGATTCTTGTAGTTTTTCAGCTAAAGTAGTTTTTCCAACTAGATGAGCTCCAGTAATTGCTATTCTCATGTTTTGAAAAGAAAATTTATAGGTTACTACTAGTAATTAATAGGTAAACCAAATTTTAAATTGTGCTTTATCTGTTCCATTTTATAGATTTTATCTGTTATTTATTCAGTTCATTCGAAAATGAATAAGGAAAATCACTATCGTTGATTCCTCGTTCTTCATTTGGTTTTGGCCCCATTTTAAAGTTAATTTTAGCTCCTTTCATTAATTCCTCATGACTCAACCAATTTTTTGTATAGTTTTTTTCGTTGAATTTAGCAGATTGAATATATTTGTTTATTTCGCTATTTTCAGGCGCATTAATAATAATCTGTTTTCCACTTTCAAGAGTGATAGTTACTTTTTTAAATAAAGGAGCTCCAATAACATATTGTCCACTACCGGGTGTAACAGGGTAGAAGCCCATTGCAGAAAATACATACCATGCTGAGGTTTGTCCATTGTCTTCGTCGCCACAATATCCATCAGGAGTTGGTGTATAGAGTTTATTCATTACTTCTCGCACCCATTTTTGCGTTTTCCATGGTTCACCTGCATAGTTATAAAGATAAATCATGTGCTGAATAGGTTGGTTTCCGTGTGCATAGTTTCCCATATTCATAATTTGCATTTCTCTAATTTCGTGAATAACACCACCATAATAAGAATCGTCGAAAATTGGAGGAACTACAAAAACGGAATCAAGCATTTTTACAAATTCTTTCTTGCCTCCCATTAGCTTAACTAATCCTTCTGTATCATGAAATACAGACCAAGTGTAATGCCAAGCATTTCCTTCGGTAAAGGCATCTCCCCATTTATACGGATTGAATGGTTTTTGGAAAGTTCCGTCTTCATTTCGTCCACGCATCATATTAGATTCTTTATCAAAAACATTGTGGTAATTCATTGCTCGTTTAGCAAATACGTCAATTTCTTCTTGAGGGCGATTTAGCTCTTTCGCAAGTTTCCAGATAGTCCAGTCAGCAAAAGCATATTCTAGAGTTCTTGCTGTATTTTCAGATATTTTAACATCATATGGAACATACCCCAAACGGTTATAATACTCGTACCCTTTTCTTCCAACAGAGCTCATAGGTCCTTCATTTTTTGTATTTTTAATTACAGCTTCATAAAGCGTATTAATGTCATAACCGCGGCATCCTTTCAAATATGCATCGGCAATAATGGTTGCTGAGTTAGAACCAATCATACAATCTCTGTGTCCTGGACTTGCCCATTCAGGTAAAAATCCACTTTCTTTATAAGTATTTACCAATCCCTCCTGAATTTGCTCATTAAGACTTGGATGCATTAGATTAAAGAATGGGAATGCCGCACGAAAGGTATCCCAGAAGCCATTATCGGTAAACATCGCTCCTGGTAAAACTTTGCCATTGTATGGACTATAATGTACAATTTGACCATTTTTGTCAAATTCAAAAAATTTGCGAGGAAACAACATAGCGCGATATAAACACGAGTAAAAAGTTTTAATTTGGTCTGATGTTCCGCCTTCAACTAAAATTCGAGAAAGATCTTTATTCCAGATTTCTTTTCCTTTTTGGCAAACTTCTTCAAAGGAGTCATTTCCTAATTCTTTCATGTTTAGTTCAGCTTGTTCAAAACTGATAAAGGAAGATGCTACTCGCGCATTCACTTTTTCGCCACGTTTGGTACTAAAACGGATTGCAGCTCCTACATGGTCATCTTTTAATTCAGATTTTCCAGAAACTATTTCTTTGCCACTCCAAACGTTACTTTCTGTAAAAGCTTTATCGAATTGAATTACAAAATAATTTTTAAAGTTTTGAGGTACTCCGCCGCTGTTTCGTGTGGTGTAGCCTATCACTTTATTTTCGGATGGAATTACTTTGATATATGACCCTTTGTCAAATGCGTCAACTACAACCCACGATTTATCGTTTTGTGGAAAAGTAAATCTAAGGATTGCGGCACGTTCTGTAGGAGTAATTTCGGTAGTAATGTCATAATCAGCAAGATAAACACTGTAATAATGAGGTTTTGCTATTTCGGCTTTGTGAGAGAACCAGCTTGCTCTATCTTCTCCATCAAGTTTCAAATCACCAGTTTCGGGAAAAAGAGAAAATTGACCATAATCATTAATCCATGGACTTGGCTGATGTGTTTGTTTAAAACCTTGTATTTTGTATGCTCTATAGCCATATACCCAGCCGTTGCCCATTTTATTGGTTTGTGGAGTCCAGAAGTTCATTCCCCAAGGTAAAGCAATGGCAGGATAGGTATTACCCGTTGAAAGTTTATATTCAGAGTCGGTTCCCATTAAAGTGTTTACTTGGTCAACAGGAGAGAATGACTGAGATTTAAGATTTGTATAGATTAATATTAACAGAAATAGTGATAAATAATTTGCGATATGATTCATTAAATTAGTTTGTTTTATAAAATGACATTAATCAATTTTTCAGTGTTTTTGACCATAAAAAATAAGATATTTTTTAATGGGTTTTGTTGCTTATAAAAATAGTGATTTTTTTATAAGCGCCTCTTTAGATTTAGAGTATTTTTTAAAGATATTTAATTTTAATGGAGATAAATTAGTTTTCAATTTATTAATTATGTAAATTATTGAAAATTAAATTTTTAATTAATATTTTTGTTGAGTCATTTTACCGAATTTAGCTCTATTTAGTTTTTGATTTAATTCGGTTATTTCTTTTTTTTGAGTTAAATTATGAATAAAATTACAAATAAAACTAATATTCCTTTTTTTAAAATATTATTGGTTTTTACATTTTTTGTTTGCTTTCTATCTAAAGCTCAATCTCCAGAAAAGTATAATGCATTATATGTTAAAACTTATTTGGAAACTTCACAATCTGATTTTCCCAAAGCTATAAAAGTTGCTGATTCCCTATATTCTATTTCTGAAACTCCATATTTTAAAGCAAAAAGCTTGATGTTGTCTGCAACTTTGTATCAACAATCCGGAGATTTTAAGAAATCTGTTGAGTATGCTTTAAAGTCTGATGAAATTTTAAAAGATTCTGACAATTTGATTTGGAAAGCAAAAATATCTGGTTTTCTTTCTACTCAATACAGAATTTTAGGACTTTATGAGAATTCTAAGAAATATGTGGTAAAAACAGAAGGAATAATAAATGAAATAAATGATTCTGCTAAAACAGATATAATAAGTGGGCAGATTTTGCAAGAAAAAGCTTACTATGCATTAGATAAAAAGAATTATAAACAATCAATTTATTTATTAGAAAAAGCAAAACTGCATTTTAACCAAAATAAAACTCAAGATAATCATTTTATAATTGCAGAATGTCAACAATTACTGGGTTTAAATTATTATAAACTTGAGAATTATGATAAGTCAATCACTTTTTATGAAAATGCACTTTCCAAACTAGAAAATGAGCCAGATAATTATCTCAAAGGATTAGTTTATAATGGTTTAGCAGCTGTTTATGTTAAAAAGAATAGTCTTGAAGAATCAAAAGATTACTTAGATAAAGCTGAAAAAATTGCAAAACAATCTTCTTATCTGAATTTGAAAAGTGAAATTTATAAAACTTCACAAGATTATTATATCGCTATCAATGACTTGAAAAAGTCAACTCAATTACGTTCTAAACAAGATTCTTTATCTGATGAAATTGTAAGTAAAGAAAGAAAGTTTATAGACAGTTCTATATCTAATCTTGAGAATGAAAAACAAAAAGTAGTTGATAAATCAGAGATTAAGACTACGGTTATTTTTCTATTCGCTTTAGTTTTACTAATCTTATTATTATTGTTTTTTCTTTACAGACGCAAACAAAAGAAAGATTATCTTAAAGTAAAACATATTGTTGAAGAATGGAAAAGTGTTCAAAATGAGGATGTTAAGTTTGGTGAGCTTATCGAAGATAATGAATTTAGCAATAATGATGAGGATTTAGATAGTGCTAATTCAATGATGGTACCAATTACGGAAAAAAAGATTCTTGATAAATTAGCTAAATTTGAAAACCAAACTCTTTTTACAAGAAGTAATATATCTTTGCCTTATGTTGCTGCTTTTTGTGAAACAAATACTAAATATCTATCTCATATTATCAATAAGCACAAAGAGAAAAACTTCAATAGTTATATTAATGATTTGAGGATTTATTATATTCTAAAGTTATTAAATGAAGAACCAATTTATAAAAAATATAAAATTGCAACATTGGCAGAGAAATCTGGTTTTTCTTCTTCTAGTAAGTTTGCCGTTGCTTTTAAAAAGGTAACAGACGTTTCTCCTTCTCTTTTTATTAAACACCTCGAGGAATAGTTTCTATTTTTTGTCAATATGAATTCTTAAGCATTGATATTTTCTCTTTTAAGCATTTCAATGTTAATCTTTTTTTTATAATTTTTAAAGGTTCGTTTTCGGGAATATGGCTTGTTAATACATTGCATACAGGGGATAGTATTGCTATTTATGCAATAAAAATATCACTTGATAGCCAATAAAAAACAAACGATGAGAAAAAAAGACTCTGCATATTTCCTCACTAAGAGGAGATTTTTGCGGAGTATTTTTTTGTTAAGTATTTTTTTGTTTTCATTTTCAAAGGCTCAGATATATGTAAAAAGTGACTCAATTCTTACGATTACAGAAGGTGCTTATCTTATTATTTCAAGCGATTCTGAGATAGATAATAATCAATTTAAAACATCATCTGTTTCTAAGGTTTTTGTTTCAGATGAAGCAATTGTTTACACATCTAGTAATGTTGATATAAATGAAGAAATTTCTACTAAATTTTCAGCAGCTAAACAATGTTATTCAAAAAAAACACTAACTCAGAGAAGTAAAAAAGATAATAAGGCTAATGAAATTAAGAAAATTACTCAAAATGTTAATCGTTACAGATTTTCATTTATAGATGATACAAACCTATATTTCTGGCTCGAAGCAAAACTTATTATTTCCACGAGAAGTTTATATTCTTTTAATAAAGACTCTGCTATTTTTCCTTTTGAGTCTAAGGCTAATATTTTATTTTTTTCCTCACTTTTAGAGAAAATAGTTTCTAGAAATTTTCAAAGTGCCTATTCATTATTTAAGTATTCTTTCAGTAGTAGGCCTCCACCATTTGTTTGATTTCAAAATTGAGAATTAGATTTCTGGTATAGTATCAGAAATTTTTAAACTATATCTAATAACTAGATTAAAGATAATGGAATATAGAGCTATTCTTCTTAATTATTAATTTTTAGAATATATAATGTTGAAGTAGTTCTTTTTCAAAGCTAAATGTCTTGAGATATTAATATAGAGATTATAATTATTAAGAGCTTATTTATCTTATGGTTTAGTAAAAATTATTATAAATGAAAAAAAACATACAAATATTATTAAAAACTATTTTTTTATTTTTACTTTTTGGAGTAAGTTTTCAAATCAAAGCACAATATTGTGTAACGGGTTGTAACTCTAATACCTACGTTAATAGTGTAGATCCTAATACCATAGAATATGATAACCTAATTTCGGTTTTTCATGCTTCTTTTGGGAAAGAAAAAGATGGAACATTTAAAGTTTGGGGGCAAGGTAGTGGTAGTGATGGTACATCAAATTTGTTAGCTCCTACTGTTATTGCTCCAGGAACTGGAACTGCTAATTTTAATTACACAGGAACACCTTTGAAGGTAGCTGCAGGAAGTAGTACCACATCTCATCAATTCGCATTATTAACTACGGATGGTTTGTATATTTGGGGTGCTACAAATGTATTAATTAGTAGTTCAATTAAAAATACAACAGCATTTGCAAAAATTTCTGTAAATGGAAAATCCGATGGCTTGCCAACTGGTGTTAATCCTTCAGATGTAAAAATGATGTTTGGTTCTTACCTTACTTTAACTATTGTAACTTGTACTGGAGAAGCTTGGGTATTGTCTGCGAATGGTTCTAAAAACGGAGATGGCACAACTCAAAATACTACTAATAATGTTATTTGGCATCGCGTAAAGACTTCAGACACTGGTAACCCAAATCTTAGTAATGTAGTTGCATTAAGAGGTACACCTAATGCCTTATTTGCTCTTACTTCTACAGGTAAGCTTTATACATGGGGTACAGGAACTTATATTAATAATGGTGTTTCTAGTTCGGCTAGAGTTTATGCTACAGAACTTTCCGCTCCTTCTGGAGTTACAACAAAAATGATTGGGATGACTCAAAACGGAACATCTCAAACATATTATCTTTTGTCCACTGATGGGAGATTGTATGCAATGGGAGATAATTCTAATAGGCAAATAGGAGATGGCACTGCAACAAATAGAAATAATTGGACTCAAGTTATAGCGTCTAATACAATAAATTCTACTACTTATAATCTGAATAATAATATTGTTTGGATATCTCCTAATGAGCATTCAGACTACGCAAATTCAGCGGCTGTCAATGTTTTAACAAATGATAATAAACAATGGGCATGGGGGGCTAATAGTGGTAATATGATTGGAGCTGCCACTAGTGGAGATTATTATAACCCAATATTTATGCCTGGGAATAGTACTGATGCAAACGGTCTTGCACTAACAGATGAAGTTATTGCAGTAGAAACAGGTGGGCATACTACCATTAATGTAAAAAAGTGTTCTCAGAATTTTGGTTATGTAGGACATAAAATATCTGGAAGTATGGGTGATGGTACATCAGGTACTGGAAACCCCAATACTTTTAGTTATTCTACTAGTATTTTAATTGTTTGTGGTACAGATTTAGGGCCAAAAGTACAAGAATTAAAAATTTGTGAAGGAACTAAAGCTAATTTAAATAATGCTAATCTTGAGATCAACTCTAGCGAAGTGGAGTGGCACGCAACTAATGATGCAAGTAGCCCAATAATGACTGATGTCACCAACTTAAATCCAGGTACTTATTATGCTTTCTTCTCAGTAGCTTCGGGTAAATGTAGATTGGTAGGGTCTATAGTTATTGTTTCTTATTTTCAAGCTGGAGATTCAGGATACGGAAGTTGCCCAGAAATATGTACAGAGCCAATAGATGGAAACGCTTTTGGATGGTCTTATAATTCTTCCACTACTTATAATGGAACAGTTTATAATAATGGTGCAGCTGCTGATGCTTCACAAGTAGAACAAACTTTTATGCAACCAGCATCTGATTATGGTTTTGAATTGAACATTTACAGATTAGACAATTCTTTTAATATGAAAGTTAATGGAGTTTCTCTTACTACTCAAGAAATTCAATTCCAATCAAGTCAAACTCAAAATATTCGATTCAAATCTGATGGTGCACTATGGGAAAATGGTGGAGTCTCTTCAATATGGAGTTTAACTGGAGACGAAGAACTTCCAATAGTTAGAGTTAAAATAAGCTTTACTGGAGATGTTACATTTTGGGGAAAAAGAAATAATGATGCAAATGCAGTTTTAGAAGAATTAGAATTATTTAACGGAAATCAAGTAAATACTATTACATGGAACAACTCAGGTTCTAATACAATTATTGTTGGGCAAACTGTAGTAGGAAATACCAATATGATTGGTAATGGGCATGGGCTAAAGATTGTACCTTGTGCTTGTTACAATGCAGCAGCTACTCCAGGTACAGGAGCAGATACAAAAGTGGGGATTACTTTGTTAAAAAGAGCTGGTGCAGATTCATCTAATAATTGGCCAATGATAAGAAAATCGGGGCATATAGCTTTAGAATCTAATTCCAAAGGATTTGTAATAACAAGAATGTCAACAATTGATATTGAAGGTCAAACGACACCTAGTGTTATAGCTCCAAAAATTACTAATCCACAGGACGGGATGATGGTGTATGATACAGATGTAAAATGTCTTAAAATTTATTCTGACGGTGTGTGGAAATGTTTCAGTTCTCCAGCATGCCCATAATATTTAATAAATTTTGATTAAATATAGGTAATTAAAATCTCTTCATTTTCTTGAAAATTGAAGAATAAAAAAAATAAAAAAATGAAAAAAGTATTTTTAATTCTTGGGATTCTAATCTTTGGGATGGGAAATTCACAAGTTATTATTGGAGACAATGTAGGAACAGCTTCAAACAAGACTTCGGTACTATTGGAGTTTGCAAATGGACAAAATAAAGGGATTATACTCCCATATGTAAGAACTATTCCAACAGGAGCAGGTTTGGTAGAAGGAACAATTATTTTAGATGCTTCCACTAGTTCTAGTGCAAAAGTATTGTATTATAATGGTGTTACTACTGATGGAAAAACAGGTTGGGTAGATTTAAGTAGCGGTCATGGTGCTAATGTAAGCACTTTCTTATCAGAGCAACCTCTTTCAACAGGTGCTAATGCTGTGGTAGAAGATGAAGGCGCAAAAGCTATAATTGGTGCAGAAACTACTTCAGCACAAGGTGTATTGGTTTTAGAGTCTAATACTAAAGCAATGGTGCTTCCAATGGTTGAAAGTACAGACAATGTACTAGATCCTGCTCCTGGAATGATGGTTTTTATTAATAAAACAGGAGCAAAGAGGTTGGCTGTTTTTAATGGAGAGGGCTGGACGTATTGGAAACCTTAAATAATTGAACAAGACTATGAAAACTAGATAAATTAAGTTGTTGTTTATGTTTTCGTAGTCTTTTCTTTTGATACCTGAATAAATCTTTGGTTTAAAATAAAAAACGTTGTTATATGAAATATGATGACTTTATTGGAAAAAATAAGAAAGAAATTATTGAGAAAATTGGACAACAGTTTAACTATTATCACGCCAAACAATGGACTTATATTTTAGGAAATGATTTGCTAAGAAGAAAGAAAATTTTGTTTCTATATTTTGAAGATGATGTAGTAACTAAAGTTGAAGTAAAGAAGAAAATATAAAAAAAATCAATTTAATAACTATTAGTAAATGATGATTAAATTTTTAAGAAAAATATTTAGTATTACTTTTTGGGTTTATATTGAAGATGATACAGTGGATAATTGGAAAAATTTTAAAGTTTAAGAATTTAAAAGAAGAACTTAAAAAACAATATCTTTTAAAAGCTGATATTGAATGTATTGGACTAACAAAAAAGGAGGTAAGAGAACTTATAGGTATAGAAAATGAAGAATATACAGATATTTTTTTCTATGATTTATATAAAAATTGGTTTTTGCACAAAGAATTAATCCTTTTTATAGACTATGAAGATGGTAAAGTATATGATTTTTTATACAGCATTTATTTTTTTGATGTTAACATCTATCGAGAAGAATATTTGCCAAGTCGCTAGTCAATACAAATTGAATAGAGAAGTAATATGATTTGATGATAAAGATGCCTTCAGAGTAATTATAGTTTTCATAGTGTTTCGGCATCAGTAGTGTTTTGTAAAAATGTTTTATTTATAAATAGACATTGTTTTTTATTCTCTGAAGGCTCTATTTTTAAGTGTCTGCTTAAATTTTATTTGATTGATAAGTAGTATTTGTGAGTGTAATAATAAGAGTTATACTTCCTCTGACACATTTACTACGATATTAATAACGGATATGTTCAGTAAATAATGCCCAATAAGACTAGAGAAGGCGAGTTTAATTAAATATCCTACGATACTATTAAACGTGTGTATTCTAGATAAAAAGTAATCAGTTCAATGTGGTATTTATTAATGTATTGGTCTGAGGGAAATGATGGTATATAAGCTCCATTAGTTTAATTTGAAGAATATCCAAAAAAACTTCGCTAGTGTACATCGCGAAGATTGTTTACATTTTACGGGCAGACAAATTATGTCTGCCTGTAAAATTTTTCCATGATTATTTAAAATACTTTCTTAAAATTGTTATGAGTATTTTCAGGTTCTTTCTGTTACTACCTTTCTATGGTTAAATCCCCAGTCTTTAAGTGCATAAATGGTTCTATTGTATAAGAAATTTTGATAGGATATTCATCAATAATAGTTCTTTTAATCAGTTTATGTTGTTCTAAATCTTTCAACTCTTTTGCATGTACCTTAGGTGTAATTCCAGGGATGCTTTCTTGAATATCTGTAAACGTTCGTTTCCTACTTTTATAGAAATAATGATGGGGAGTTTCCATTTCCCGTTGATGACATCAAGTGTATCACGAACAGGTTTTATTGTGTCAATACAGTCACAGTACGTATTTTTGGATGTCATAATTTTTTATTATTTCGGGTGTACCAATTCTTCGTTGATTTCTTTCATCACTTCTGCAAAAAGAACAGTGGATTTTTTTCGGTCTTCAATATCGAAAATGGTAGAGGCTATAATCAATTCATCTACTTTGGTGTCTTCCAAAAAAGATTTTATTTGTTTTTTTACCTTTTCTTTGTTTCCTACAAAGGAGAATTTTAACATCTGATATACACTAGGATGGTTCAAAATATTTCTCCATTCATCAGTCATTTCGGTTGGAGGGTACAATTGCTGTCTATTTCCCGTTAACATACCGTAAAACATTCTTATTAATGAAGTAAATAGTCGTTCTGCTTCTTCATCAGTATCTGCCATAATCACATTGATGCCTGTTATTGTATAAGGATGGCTAAGGAATTTAGAAGGTTGAAATTCTTGGTTATAAATCGTTAATGCATTATATAGGTGTGTAGAAGCAAAATGACTGGCAAAAGCATAAGGAAGCCCTTTTTCTGCAGCTAAATGGGCACTGTCTGTACTAGAACCTAAAATATACAATGGTACATTTGTTTCTTCTGCAATAGGAACCCTTACATTAGATATTTTATTTTCTCCATCAAAATAATTTTGAATTTTATTGATTTCATTAGGGAAGGAGTGTGCTGCTTGCATAAAATTTGAACGTATTGCCTGTGCTGTTGCGGTGTCTGTTCCTGGCGCTCTGCCCAATCCTAAATCAATACGGCTAGGATAAAGATGTTCTAAAGTGCCAAATTGTTCAGCGATAATTAAAGGTGAATGATTAGGTAGCATTATACCACCAGAGCCAACTCTGATATGTTTTGTATTTTCGGCTACATAACCAATAAGAATTGAGGTGGCAGAACTTGCTACAGCATCAGAATTATGATGTTCTGCAAACCAAAATCTTTTATAATTGTTTTCTTCTGCTACTTTAGCCAAAGCCAACGAATTATTTAAAGTTTCTTTAAAAGTTTTTCCTTGAGAAACGATGGCAAGTTCTAATATTGAGTATGTTATTTTATTTGTCATTTTTAGTTGAGGTAATTTTTTTTAATTTTATTGCTTATCTGCTGAATTTACATTAGCATTTTGCAAAGTTATCACAAAAAGACTTACCAAAAGATAGTGGTTTCCTAAAGGAAAGCGCTCATACTTTAACCATACTTTAGCCATACAGTAGATATGCTTTAGCTATAGAGTAGATTTTTAGATAATATCGTTCCAAAGCTAACTTTAAGAATAATAAAATGAGAAACTTAATGTGGCTGTCTCACTTTTGAGATAACCTTTTATTTTGGATTAATTGTATTTGTTTTATTAATATGTAGTCTAAAAAGAATGTGAATTATATAGTTTTTTTTTAATTTAACTTTAACTTGGCATTCTAATTTATTACAATTTTTGATAAAAAAAGTGATATATATTGTAATTGACTGATTTTATTATATTTGTAAGGGGTTAATAAGCATTTGTCTATATGGTGAAAACTCAATTTTCTTCTATAAAACAATCTCCGAGCTTAAATGTATTTTGTAGTGTCTCAAATTTGATGTACCTCATCAAAAGTAAATTGCTCGGCTTAAAATTTTATAAAACAATGCTAGCTTATCTATCTATAATATCAGACATAAAATCTATTATTGTTCAATCTAAAGAAAGGGCGATTATAGCGGTTGACCATTAGGGTACATTTATGTATTGGCATATTAACGTATCTTTGAAGAATAGTAAGAAGGTAAAGACCGTGCCGATTAGGGTAAATGTCTGACAGATATATTGTGGGCGAATTAGAAACCGAACTTGGGATTGTCTTAATGCTGTGGTAATTTGGACGAATGTCCTCCAAAAGCCATTGACTTCAATATTGCGACAGTTTTGTAATCTGTTTCGCTGTTTCGAGTATATGTGCTTGTTGTAACCTTTGCTAACCTAAAAAGCAGTTTTGCTTTGTTTTCTTTATTGGTTGATAGTTTTTCTTCTTTATTAAAGCTAAATCCTGCTCTCTCGGATTTGTATTGACCAAAATTCGGGATATAAGCATTGATGTTTTTTTGCGCAAATACGCCAATGCTTTAACCCTTCCAGAATGCACCGTAAGAAACTAACTTTTAATTTTCGCAACTTGTTTATCGCCCCAATCTTTCAAATGGCTGATAAAAGGAATTAATTCCGAACCAACTTCGGTTAGAGAATATTCGACTTTTGGAGGAACTTCGTGATAAACTTTTCGACTAACTAATCCGTCATCTTCTAATTCACGTAAGGTTTGAGTAAGCATTTTAGGAGTAATGTCATATAGTGTTTTTCGCAATTCACCATAACGCATAATCGTTCTCAAATGCAGATACCATAAAATTCTACCTTTATACTTTCCACCAATTCGTCTAAAAGCATAATCAACCGAACAAGCAGGTTCAGAACTATATTTTTTCATTTTTAATATTTTATAAATAATTGATAATCAACAATAGTATATTTTTAGTTTGTAGAGTACAAAAAAGTGCATACTTGCGACAAATATACTATTAAATTATCTTCGCTTCATAATTTTAAACATTAGAAAAATGAAAACAGTTATTTTAAAAGAAGCAGGTAGTGTAGAGAATTTTCAATTTGCAGAAATCGAAAAGCCAACCGTAAAAAGTGATGAAGTTTTGGTAAAAGTCGTGTCTGTCAGCATCAATCCTGTTGATGTAAAAGCAAGAGCTTATGACGGAGTATTAGGTTGGATTTTCGGAGAAGAACGACCTGTGATTTTAGGATGGGATATTTCGGGAGTAGTCGTGGAAACAGGCAATAACGTAACAGAGTTTAAAATTGGAGACCAAGTATTCGGAATGGTCAATTTTTTCGGAAACGGAAAAGCCTACGCAGAATATGTAACATCATCAGTAAATCATTTGGCTTTAAAACCTGAAAATGTAACGCACCAACAAGCCGCTGCAAGTGCAATGGTAGCTTCTACCGCTTATCAGGCTTTGGTGGACGTTGCCAAAATCAAAAAAGGTGACAAAGTTTTGGTTCACGGAGCTTCGGGAGGTGTAGGACATTCGGCTGTTCAGATAGCCAAATATTTGGGTGCTTATGTTATTGGAACCTCTTCTGCCAAAAACAAGAATTTTGTTTTGTCTTTAGGTGCTGATGAGCACATTGATTATACAAGTGAATATTTTGCCGAAAAAATTCAGGATGTCGATATCGTTTTGGATACCATTCAGGGAGAAACTTTACTTAATTCGGTTGATTTAGTTCGTAAGGGAGGAATTATCGTAACTCTTCCCACACCCGAAATTCCGCATGAAATAAAAGAAAAAGCCATTAAAAAATACGTAAATATTGAGTTTTTAATGGTTTCATCTAAAAACGAAACCATTAATGCTATTGCCCAACTATTGAAAAACGGAGCATTAAAGCCACATATTCACAAAACTTTTCCATTTGATGAAATAGCAAATGCACATTTAGAAGTAGAAACGAATCGTGTTGTAGGAAAAGTGGTTGTGAACTTATAACAAAAAGGACAATAGCTAATTATGGTGGTTGTTACACAACTTTTATTTTCAAGAACAATTAAAAATAAACAACCTCTTTTATTCTTCGATAAACTGAAAATCGGTGTTTAAGAGAGGTTTTTAATTTTTGGTGAGTGTCGTCTTAAAATTTTGAAACTCTTGACTCAACAATATGAAGGAGGTATTGTGCAGATTAGTGAGAAACCCAAACTTTCCTTTTGAAAAGTTCGGAATTTTGACATTTCGGACAGTGAAGTTTTTCCGTCTGTGTATTTTTAAATTTACAGAAAATCTATCACCTAAATGAGAGTTTTTATGTATATTTGAGTTGTGCAACCAACACATGCACTTTTGTGAAATTTTCCCAAGGAAACTATTTCTCTAGTGAAGTTTTTGCAAAATTGCCAAGTCGTTACCGGCTACCCTAAAACCAAAGCACTCGATTATATTTTATTTAATGTTTGACTTCAGATTAAAAGTATTTAACACAGTTGCGAAAAGACTCAACTTCACAAGAGCTGCGGAAGAACTTTTTATTACCCAACCTGCCGTAACAAAACATATTCAAGAAATAGAAGTATTTTACAAATGCAAATTATTTGAAAGGAATGGAACAAAAATAAAATTAACAACAGCAGGCTTATCCTTATTAAAATATACTGAAATACTTTTTGAAGTCTATCGAGATTTAGAATTTGAATTGTCTGTATTAAACGAAAATGCAAAAGGCACGCTAATGTTAGGAGCAAGCACCACTATTGCCCAATATGTCTTACCAAAATATCTTGCATTATTTAAACAAAAATTTCCTGACATTAAAATTGAATTAACTAACGGAAATACAGAATATATTGAAAATTTATTAGTAGAAAACAAAATTGATTTAGGATTAATAGAAGGTCAATCCAAACGACAATATATAAAATATACGCCATTTTTAAAAGATGAAATAGTGTTGTGTGCCAGCATTACAAACCATTCAATAAAAAAATCTACACTAACATTAACCGATTTACCAAAACTGCCAATGATTATTCGAGAACAAGGCTCTGGCTCATTGGAAGTTGTTGTTGCAGCGTTGAAAAAAGTGAATGTAAAACTTTCGCAATTAGCTATTGAAATGGTTTTGGATAATAGTGAAAGTATAAAATCTTACTTGCTTCATTCAGATAGTTTTGCTTTTTTGTCTATTCATTCCGTATTAAAAGAAATGAAGAATAACGAAATGAAAATCATTGATATAAAAGGCTTGGACATTCAACGGTATTTTTATTTTATTATCCAACAAGGTAATAATCACCCTCTATCTGAATTGTTTTTGAGATTTATATCGAGTAATAACTTTAAATTATAGAAGATTACAAATAGTCATTTCTCTTTCATTTTAAAGTTTGGGAATTTTGCATTGAAATAATTTTTAATGCAAAATGAAAAACAAAATCATTTTTATTATAGCTTTAGCAATTTGCCTATTTCCATTTGTAACGCCACCAATCGCTTTACTTTTAGGTATTTTGACCGTAAATTTTTTTAGGAATCCTTTTTTTGCTTATACTCAAAAAGCAACGCATTTATTACTACAAATTTCCGTAGTCGGTTTGGGATTTGGAATGAATATAAATGAGGCTTTAAAAGCAGGAAAAGAGGGCTTATTATTTACGGTTTTTTCCATCTTTGGAACGCTTACTTTAGGGTATTTTTTAGGTAAATACTTAAAAATAAACAATAAAATATCTTTCCTTATTTCAGCAGGAACGGCAATCTGCGGAGGAAGTGCTATTGCAGCTGTTTCGCCTGTAATTAAAGCCGAAGAAAAAGAAATCAGTATTGCATTGGGAACTGTTTTCATTCTAAATTCCATTGCACTTTTTGTTTTTCCTTTTATTGGAACACAGTTAAATCTTTCACAAGCTCAATTTGGCTTATGGTGTGCTATTGCCATTCACGATACAAGTTCCGTTGTGGGAGCTGCTAGCAAATACGGAAATGAAGCCTTACAAATAGCTACCACCGTAAAATTAGCAAGAGCGTTATGGATAATCCCAGTAACTTTTTTAAGTGCTTTTGTGTATCATTCAAAAGATACAAAAATCAAAATTCCGTATTTTATTGGCTTATTTGTCATTGCAATTATTGTGAATACTTATATCCCTTTTGTTCATAATTTCAGTAATTCAATTGTACATATTTCTAAAATTGGATTGACGTTAACTTTATTTTTAATTGGTAGTAGTCTTTCTAAAGAAACATTAAAATCTGTCGGAATAAAACCAATGTTACAAGGAATTCTATTATGGATTATTATCTCTGCGACATCACTAATTGTGATACTATAATAGAGCCAGCAGGTAGCTAGGCTAACTCTTTCTTCCGGATGAAAAACAAAATACACGATTTTTTTTATTCTTCGACAAGGTTCTCTTTTTTGGATAAATCTGAGGTATCAATAAAACAGAACAGGATTATAAGTGTTATCTTTTAAACTACTCAACTGTAGTTGATGGCGAGAAATCCTTTAAATATATCACATACATAAAATATGATTTATCTCGCTATAGCTCAAATAAAATGCTATATTTGTTTGTAAGATTGTGATGTTTTTACAGTCACTTGTTAATTGCAATAGTACCAAAATTTGTCATGAAATATGGCATCTGGTATTGATAAGATTTCATACTCTAGCCATACAGTAGATATGCTTTAGCTATAGAGTAGATTTTAGGATGATATTGTTCTAAATTAGTAATAAAAAAATGTTCCTTTGTATTTAACCAAAACATTGATACTGAAACTCTGCTAAAGTTGATTTTTTAATTAATATGCTCTGAAGTTACAAACTTCTACAGGCATACTGTCAATAATGAAATACTTCTCAAAATTCATTAAAACTTTTAGCAATTTTCATACGTAAATCATTGATTGAATTTGCCAATCTACGTTTACGACGATTATAAATACTTCGTTCTATCTTGCATTATATTGTTTTGAGAATTTGCCTAAAAAGATGGTTTTCACTATCAATGCCCATAAATTCAGCTGTTAAGGCAAGACTTATTAACTCCAAATCTTTTAATTTTGGCGCTCGTCTTTGATAAGAAAATAAATTTTCATTTGATATTTTTCGTAATACTTCCAAAATTGACTCCGTCACCATTTCGTTAGGTTTCTTTTGTTACTTGCGTCTAAGTTGTTCATTTTAAATGTTTTGTGGTTAATTCAATTTACTGATTTTCAATCAAATGAACAACTTTTATCTCATTTAATTAATAATGCACAACGGGTGTAACTTATTAATAATTTAACATACTAATTAATAAAACCGATAAAAATTTCATTATTTTTAATAAAAATTCATTTATTAATAAAAACTAATTTAAATACTATAACTATGATTAAAAAATTATCTTTTTTTGCATTATGTACTCTGGCTTTCAATACGTTTAACGCTCAAACTACTTTAGCGGCAGGAGACATAGCATTTGTAATGGTTAATGCAACCGACAACTCATTAAACTCAGCGAGTAATGACGACAATGTTTCATTTGTATTATTAAAAAACATTAGTAGCGGAACACAAATTTCTTTTACAGATTTTGGTTGGCGTTCAGATAGCCCTGCTTTTCAATCTGCTAATCCTTGTGGAGCTAATACAGGAGCATTGACTGATGGTGTTGTAACATGGACAGCTAACACAGCTCTTCCTTATGGTACAATAATACACATGAACGTAAAATCAACACTTTCTGTAAACAAAGGCACCCTAACAGGAACTGCTGCCACTTATAATTCTTCAAGTTATTATGTTAATATTACCATATCTGGAGAATCTGTAATAGCTTTTCAAGGCACATTAGCTAGTCCTACATTAATTTCTGCAATTAGATTAAATAGCTCTTGGAGCCCAACATTAACAAATTGTCTACAAGATCCAACGGCATGTGTACAACCTTCTGCTTTATCTGCTTCTGGTAATTCTTTTCTATGGGGACAAGTTGGCGGAAATGGTGTTTTAAAATCTTCTGTTGTGTTAACAGGAAACAAAACAACCGATTTAGCAAATATTTACAATACATCTAATTGGAATTTTAATACTACAGTTGCTTATAAAATAGCCGACTCTTTTTTAAGTACTACTGAAAACAATACAGCTAAAAAACTTAGTATTTATCCTATCCCTGCAAAAAATACAATTACAGTAGATCTAGATAAAACTATTACGAATTTAGACAGCGAATACAGTATCTTCGATTCTAACGGAAAAATATTACTAACAGGAAAAATAACAAAATCATCTCAAAAAATATCTGTAGAAAAACTTCCAAAAGGAGTATATTTTCTACAAATTAAAAACAATACAGAAAATATTTCTAAGAAATTTATAAAAAATTAGAATCCATTTATTTATATCAATCAAAATAAGGCTGTCTTAAAAGTAGGGCAGCCTTATTTTATTTTCACAATTTTAGAAACGGTTTTTATTTCTTCTTTTTCGGTTATGCTGCTTGTAATTTTCACGAAACCTTTTTTATTCTTCACTTTTTCTATCGGCAGTTTCTTATCATCATTCCATTGAATGCAATGTGTAAGAATTGGTTTTACCAAGTATTTAAAGCCATCTTTTCTTAATGTAAAAACATAAAAAGATTGCCAACAACTTGTACACCAATTAGGATAAAACCCAATTTCGTCTTTGCCGTCATTGTTTAAATCTTTCAGATTGTATAAATCTCCGTTTTTAGAGTTTTTAATGGTAAAAGGTTTCAGTTTTTTATCACTAAAATAAACTGTTGTTTCGCATTTACCCGAACAATCTTCGGAGCAATCTAAAACTTTAGAATAAGCATATTCTTTTTTACCATCTCCATCGTAATCTCCTAAAACTCCTTTAGAAGATACTCGTTTTTTTGTGAGTGAAAAAAGAAAAGCAATTTTTGCACTTCTTTACCGTAATATTTTTGAGTGGATTTATATATAAAATGTAAATCCAGTTCCGTTAACAATTTTCTATAATAATTATCCTCGGGAACTAGCATATCCAGACTGAGTTCATAAAACAGTTGTGGTGTGAAGTGTTTTCGTCCTTGCATATTTAAATTTACGAAAATTTCATATTATAAATAAGAGTTTTTACCTATATTTGAGATGCGCAACAAGTACACTGTATTGGCGAAATGGCGAGTTAAGTCTTAAAACAAAGTTTTGGCTTTCTATTCTGCAAAAAGCTAATTGACTTTTTTCTTAAATTTATTCAATTAATTGGCTTTTGCTTACCGTGTCACAAAATTGAAACTTTTTACTTCAATTTCCGCCAATGACGCCAAGCCCAAAAACGTATTTAGCAACCCTATCCAACAACTATCCCAAGAATGACAAACAACGAAAGTAAATATATAACTTCCAAATTAGCTGTTCCTTCAGACTTTGAAAAAGTGTTTTCTCATTTTTACTTTGCCGAAAACAAGTCGACAGAAAGTGTAACCAAAACGCTGTTGCCTTCGTTTCAAACTATTCTAATTTTCAACTTTGGGTCTAAAGCTTTGCTCTATTCAAAAAACAATATAGAGATAGAGGTTGACAAATGCCTCGTTATTGGCCCTATAAAACAAACTATTGTTTATTCATTACCTCCATATTCTAAATTTTGGTTGCTAATTTTAAGAACGATGCTTTTTACCGTTTCTTTGGCAATGCTTTAATAGCCGAACATTTACCCATCAACCCCGACGATTTATTACCTGAAAACTGTTTTACTACTTTGTGGACGGAACTAAATCAAATCGAAGACGTGAAACATCAAGTAAATTACATCCTTGCATTTTGCAAGCCTTATTTAAGAGAACAAAATGCAATTGCTAAGAAGTTTGCAATTTTTAATAATGATTACCAAAATCCAATTAAACATATAGCCAGCGAACAGAAACAGACTGAACGCAACATACAAATACTACATAAAAAGCAGTTTGGATATTCTGCCAAAGAAATCAACCGTTACCTACGCTTTTTGAAAGCCCTTGAACTCATTCAAAACACCATATCCACTGCAACTAAGATTGATTGGTTTCATATAATCAACGAATGTGGCTATTACGACCAAAGCCAACTCATTCACGATTTTAAACATTATATCAACATCAGTCCAACAAAATATCTGAAGTTCCAACAAGATATTTGCGTTGCAAAGC
Organism: Cloacibacterium sp.; assembly: GCF_047601505.1. GTDB lineage: Bacteria > Bacteroidota > Bacteroidia > Flavobacteriales > Weeksellaceae > Cloacibacterium. Next base: position 2,554,892 of record NZ_JASGJD010000001.1, on the reverse strand, counting down.
CTAAATAATTCCAATTTCGTTTTCTTACAATTTTAGCCGATACAGCTGTTTTACTTTTGTCCTGTTAAATTAAATAATAGAAACAATGAAACATTTAATTATTTATGCTCACCCCAATAACGGGAGCTTAAACCATCATCTTCTACAAACTGTTGTAGAGAGTTTGCAAAGCAAAAATCACGAAATCGAAATTAGAGATTTATATCAAATCAATTTCAGCCCTACTCTTTCATTTGATGATATGAAAGGGCAACGAATGGGAAATGTTGCGGACGATGTAAAACAAGAACAAGATTTTATTTCGTGGGCAGAGCATATTATTTTCATTTACCCTATTTGGTGGACAGGTATGCCTGCTATAATGAAAGGATTTATTGACCGTGTTTTTAGCTATAGCTTCGCTTACCGGTATGACCAAGGCGTTCAAAAAGGATTGCTCGTAGGCAAACAAGCAACCATCATAAATACACACGGAAAATCGAAAGCGGAATACGAAAGTATCGGAATGGACAAAGCACTATCTCTAACATCTGACAAAGGTATTTTTTTGTATTGCGGGCTTGAAATTAATACGCATTTCTTTTTAGACAAGGCAGATAGAGCAACTTCGGAAGTTATTGAAGAATGGGAAACTAAAATCAAAAACCATTTTTCAAAATGATATACGTCTTTAAAACTTAGAAAAATGGCAAAACAGCTAAAGCCTCATTTCGACAAGATTTGCTTAAATGGCAATTGGAATTTTGACCTTGACGACTGTGACAGGATACTGCGTTTAGTTGTAACCGAAGAACAAAAAGACAAAATAGTTTCTGTTAAAATCAATGAATGTTCATTATCTAGAACTACAATAAAAAATTTCATAACAATTAAAATCAAAGAAAATGGAACAACTTCCTTTTCCTACGGCTTTAACCACTTTTCTATCAATGAAGACAAAGATAAGGGCTATTTACGAAAGAGTTCGTATTCGCTTATCAATTCCTAAATGTTCTACTACCAAAACTAAGGATACAACTTCTTTAAGTTTTTGCTTTCAACTTTCTTCTTCCACAATATTATTCATTGTTCTCAAAATTTTATTGTAACTTGCTTCAAGGTTGTTCATAATTGAATTGCCATTCAATACAATGTGCAAATTTTTAGTACTACAGACAACTTTTTTATAATAAACTACGGATTTAACATAGTTAAATTATAACACAAAAACACTTATGATGAGACTATTTATTATTTTACTTCTTTTAAACGGTTTATTGAAGGGGCAAACCAGCACCCAGGTAGATACTCTGGTAAATGATTCTAAAGATCTGATTAATGCAATTAAACTTGATGAGGCCTTAGATGTAATAAACAAGGCTGAAAAAATGTCTAGAGAAATTAATTATTCATTAGGATTAGCCAGATTAAATGTTTTGAAATCCGCAATTTTAGTCGAGCAAGGAAAATATGATGAAACGCTTAAATACCTTGCAATAGCAAAGAAACAGGCTGATTTTATGAAGGATTATTACGTTGTAGCAGAATTTTATAGAATCAGAGGAAGAGTAAGAGCTAATTTAGAGCTTTATAACTATGCTGTAGAGGATTTTCGTTTACAATTATATTATTCAAAAAAAATAGGCAGCAATAAAAAGAGAGGGTTGGGGATATTTTATTCCTATCAGAATATGCTACAATCGTTTGAATGGCTTAAGCAAAAAGATTCTGTATGGAAGTATGCCCATAAAATGGAAGAAAGTCTAAGTGGTTTAGGGAAAGGAAACAAAGCTTTTTGCAGCGTTGCCGCCTATACTAAAATAGCCAATCTTAATTTAGATAAATCTGATCTTAAAAACGCTCTTATATATAATAAAAGAGCTGAAGATATTGCTAATAGAGAAAATATGCCCAAGTTTGATATATATGAAAATTATGCTATAATTAATAATCAGAAAGGAGATTATAGGGAGGCAGGGAATTATTATGAAAAAGCATTTATAAATTCGTATGAATTTGGGTTTATTGATTTGACAAAATATTATGCAATAAAATTAGCTAAATTTTATAATGACAAAGATAAGGAAAGGAGTCTGAAGTTTTTTACTTTAGCAAATACTCTGGATAATTCTCTATCTGAAAGTAAAAAAAAAGCAAGGGATAAACTTATTGAAGAGCTGATAATTTCTAAACAAGAAGATCAGAAAAGAAAAACCAGTATTATTATTATTTTATGTACAGCTCTGATTCTGACAGCAATTTTCATATTTATATACAAGAGGAGAAAATATAAACGCCGAATTAATTACAAAGAAGCTCTTATTGAAGAAAGTCAAAAGAAAATTACAGAAACTGAAATTCAGAATATTCATTTGAATAGGAAAAACGAACACTTGGCCAAAGAAGTTGAAGAAAAGAAATTTCAAGAGCTTATTGATTTTGCAAAAAATAATAATCCTGAATTTCTGGTTCTTTTCAATGAGCTGTATCCCAATCTGATTTTTAGGCTGAAGGAGCTAAACCCGAGAATTCGGAACAGTGAACTCGCTTTCTGTGCGTTGGCTTATCTGAACTTTACTACGAAAGATATCGCCGAGTATACTTTTGTTGCCATTGCTACTGTCCACAGCAGAAAGAACAGGTTTCGCAAAAAATACAATATTCCTTCTGACGAAGATTTCAATGTTTGGATGAGAGAACTGGGAGACAAATAATTAAATAACTATTGCTTTTAGCGTATTTTCATTGGAGTAATTCGTACAGATATATCTGTTTTCAAAATATTTTGATAATGCTATTCATAAAAATGCTATTTTTTATAGACTAAAATAGCATTTTATGAATAGTTTTTTTATATGTAAATGTATTATAATTGTTTTTTCTTTATCTGAATTTTAATTTAATGTATTGTAATTCAATGTTTTGTTGAAATGCAATATCTATGCAATAGGTGTTTTTTTTGCCAATAATCATTATTCTGTAATCTTTGCCAGAACAGAAAATCTGATACTTCATCGATTTTTTTTATTATGATTAATGGTAAACACAAATGTCTATATAGATGGAAAAGCGGAAGGCCTTCTTATAAAGAAGGTTTGCATCGCTTTTTTATTTTGTTTATCATTATTTATTCAGGCACAAAGATTCATTTATTTAACCGATAGTACGGTAGTCAGCATTAAAGAAGGCACCTATATTTCTGGGGTTCTTTCTGAGATTCAAAAAGCAAAAATTTACGTTATTGAGGGAACATATGTTAAAAATTTTGGTGTACATCAACTTGCAAACGCTGATATTATTCATATAAAAAAGAAAAAATCTTCGAGTCAAAAAAACATTTATATTAACAGAGCTGTTGAAAAATTTCTTCCAAAAATTTCAACAACTAAGCACTTGAAAACATCAGAGCTATCATTTGTTGTAGAAAATTTGGACTCGGAAAACAATCTTTTTGTATCCGAATTGGTTCGTTTTGTATTTGCAGTACCCTCGTATCAGCAGTGTAGCAAAGCTTTACCAGAAACCGTGTTAAAAATTGAAAAAATAATTGCAGCCAGACAGATTGGTTGTATTTCTCCCCACAAAACTGATTGTTATATAAATTGCCCAATTTCCTTCATTGTTAGACCTCCTCCTGCTTTTGTCTAAATAAAAGTTATATACAAATCAGATTAACAAACAAATGAAAATAAAACACAAATGAAAAAATATATATTTACAATAATAGTAGCTTTTTGTGCTATTTCAACTTATGGACAGGTAGGTATTAACACTGAAAACCCTCGTGGAACTTTTCATATTGACGGAGGGAAAGACAATCCTACAACCGGAGATCCGGATTCGTTACAGCAAAAAAATGACTTTTTCGTAAGCTCTGCTGGAAGAGTAGGTGTTAGAACTGTAATACCTAATTCATCTTTAGACATAAATGGAAGCGTGTCCAATATCATACGTTATGTAACAACAGATACACCAATTATAGTAGATGAAAATGATCATACAATTGTAATCTATGAAAGTTCTGGTACTGCTAAAGTTAGATTGCCAAATCCTTCGACTTGCCTAGGAAGAATCTATACCATAATAAATAATACATCGAATAGAGTATTTTATAATGTAATTGGGAATGGTTTTCTGATGGACAGTAACGCTGGAAATAATCCATACATAAATGCACATTCAACAGATTTAATAGTTGCAACCAAATATCCGTTTCCAAACCCTCCAGATAGTACACCAAACCTTTCATCACTTTCCCCTGTGTGGAGGAAAATATCAAACACTACTTTTTATAATTCAGATGCAACTATAACTAATAACAGAGAAGTAGGGCTTGAATTTGATAAAAGTTTAAAATTTACTAGTCATTCTGTTTTTTCAACTGATGGTACTGATGAATCAAGAGCATTATTATTTTTAAAGAGTCGTTCAGCTTCAGAATCTACCGAAAAAGATATGATTGGGATAGGAAAAGAAACGCCTCAAGAAAAATTAGATATAAATGGTGCTATAAAAATTGGTAATCGTTCTACTTATACAGGCATTGCCCATGGTGCTACAACACCTGTTCCTGATGGAGGTGCCGGAACTATTATTTTTGATGGTACTGGTTTCTATGGCTGGAACGGTTCTAGCTGGCGCAAGTTGGATAATTAGAAAAAGAATCAAAAAAGCTAAGTCTGGTTATATTGCTGGTTCTAATAATCGGCAGTTAAATAAAATAACCATTAACCTACAACATTATGGCAATTTTACACAAAATTAAGGCGTATCTCTACGACAATGCTCTTACCAAAAACGACTATATTGCACGCACTGTAAGCGAAAGAAGTTTTAATGTGAAACAAATATGTGAAGCAGCTGTTAATCGTTGTGGTTCAGATGTTTCGGCAGCATCTATGCAACACGCCACAGAACTTTTCTTAAAAGAAATGGCATACCAGCTTTGCGATGGATATTCCGTTAACACAGGCTATTTCACTGCTTCTACTCTAATAAGAGGAGTATTCGATAGCCCAACAGAAACTTTCAACTCTGCTAAGCACACTATTCTTTTTCAATTCAATCAGGGAGAGAAACTCAGAGCAGAAACCCCTACTATTGAAGTCAATATTTTAGGTGTCGCAGACGCCTCTTCTGCCATTCTTCAGGTAACGGATGTAAAGAGCGGCTCGGTAAACGATTTGCTTACTCCAAACAGAAACCTCAAAATCAGTGGTAACAAAATAAAAATTGCAGGAGAAGATGTCGCCAACGGAGTATTCTTTGTGGAGACTACTACCCAAACAAGAATAGCGGTAGAAGTAAGTGATATAGTTACCAACAATCCATCTGAACTAATTATTGTGATTCCTGCATTAACTGCCGGCACTTATACAGTAGAAGTGGTAACACAGTATGCAGGAGGTAAAATATCTCTGAAAGAACCCAGTACTGCTGCGTTTGAGAAGCAGCTTACAGTAGATTAGTTTTTTACTAAATGTTAGTATCACCCGATACTAGACGTTAGTATAACGCAATACTAACCATCAGTATAGTGTACGAGCAAATAAATAATTGACCACTAATAATAAAGATGTAGTATGAAACAGAGTGAAGATTATGTAATTTAATTAGTAATTTTTTATCATAGTCTTATGAGTCTTAGGATTCAGTCTTTTTTAATGTATTTGCATAATCGGATCTCTGTTTTTACTTATCTCAAAAAGAACTTTATTGTTTGTAATAGAAATTATATGTCTGCTAAAATAGAATCTGAAAAATGATAAAAACTAAAGAAAAATAAAAATTAGTATCAGCTACAATAACTAATTAATAGCCACCAGAAATGAAAAGAAATAATATCATCTCAATTATAAAAGAAAATGAAAGCAGAATATTTAGAGAGCCAATACATGAGATAGAAAAATTAATTACTGAAAAAGCCTGCTATATTAGTTCATATTCTCGGGTATATGTAATCAGAAGATATTTATTTGGATTATTTTCTGTCAAGCTTTATTTGTTTCTGGAAGAAGATTATGTAAAAGATTACTTTATTGGCATATTGTGATGAAGATTTAGAAACATAGTGAATTAAAACCAATTTCATTAACAGTAATAATTATCAGCTTTAAATGATATAGCCTTCAGAGTATTTATAGTTTTTCATCATGTATAATACATCGAAAAATATGTGTTTTTTAGAAAAGAGCAGCGTTCATCATAAGTCTCTGAAGGCTTTTAAATTGTATTGATAAGTGGTAATTTGTGAGTGTAATAATAAGAGTTATACTTCCTCTGACACAATTACTACTATATTAATAAATGGATATTCTGAAATGATAGTAATCTAAAGACCAGAGCAGGCGAGTTCAATATTTTATCTCATGACAGAATTAGACAAATGAATTCTAGATAAGAAATAATTAGTTCATCACGATAATTATTAGAAAAATGGTCTAGAAAAATAATAGTGGTATATAAGCTTCCATTATTATATAATGAAGAATATCCAGAGTATAATCTCGCAAATGTACATTGCTATGATTTTATTTAATTTTTATAGGCAGGCGAATAGCCTGCCTTTTATATAATTAAATAACACCCGTTGTGCATTTTAGATAATATTGACTTTTAAATTATTGATATTTCGCTTGAAATAGACTTTATTGATGAATTGCACAACGGTTAAAGCTGTTATTTTAGCTAATATTCTGGTTTTAAATCCCTCAAAACTCTTTGCATAATTACGTCTAATCATAAATTGGTCACATAATTGCGAAAACAGTGTCTCAATTCTCTTTCTCTGTTTTTTGAACAAATAAAATTGAGGTCTGTAATCTTTCTGATTCACTCTTTTGGGCGTTGCTAATTCTATATTTGCATAATTGAATAAATCAATTTGAATTTCAGATGACAAATATCCTTTATCCCCAAGTAATGTACAATCCGACAATTGTTCTTTAATATCTTTTAAATAGTGAATGTCGTGAACAGAGGCTGGACTTAAATCGATACTTTGGAAAATTCCACTTATAGAACAAACCGCATGAAGTTTGTAACCATAAAAATGCATTTGTTGGGAGGCACAAAAACCTCTGTTTGGATAACAATATTAAGCATCTTTACAAATTTTTGAGGTGTGACTTCTGGAAAGTTTGCAAACTTCTACAGGCATACTATCAATGATAAAGAACTTCTCATGTTCGTTAAAACTTCTTGCCAGTTTCATTCTTATTTCATTAATCTTACTGGCTAATCTGCGTTTCCGTCGATTATAGACACTTCGATCTATTTTTTGCCCAAGTGTATCGGGGATATGGCGAAAAAGATGGTTTTCACTATCAATTCCCATAAATTCAGCAGTTAGAACGAGACTAATCAATTCCAAATCTTTTAGTTTTGGCACTCGTCTTTGATAAGATAGAAGATTTTCACTGGATATTTTTCTTAAAACTTCCAAAATTGACTCCGTCGAACCACTTCGTTAGGTTTCTTTCGTAATTTGCTTGCAAGTTGTTCATTGTAAATGTTTTGTGGTAAAAACAATTTACTGATTTTAAATCGAATGAACAACTTTATTCTTTTTATTCATAATGCACAACGGGTATTCAATATAAAAAAATACATTCTATTACCCCACCATGGGTATTAAAAAACTATCCCGAAGTAGAACAGTTAATGTTTTTATTAAGGAACAAACCTTGCATAAGTGGATGCGAATACTGTGATAATTTTTTAGATGCTCACAAAGGGCTGAAAAAATTTTTTGGTTTTGACTCTTACAGAAGCTACGGAGGTGAAGCATTACAAGAAAAAGCAGCATTGGCTAATAAATCAATTTTGGCAGTTTTCCCAACGGGTGGAGGAAAATCAATTACATTTCAAGTGCCTGCATTGATAATACGCTCAAAATCAAGGAAACAAAGGGAAACAGATGAACCCTAATCAGAAAAAGAAATAATTTTATCCATTACTAAGCTGTCAAATTTTGGCAGCTTTATTATTGATGGGGTATGAACTTTTACAAATTACAGAGCAGCTTTATAATGATTGCAAAGCCAAAATTCCCCTCTCTCAGAAGGGGTGCCCGAAGGGCAGGGTGTCTAAAATTAACTAAAAATCACCATCTACTCGTACTTCCAGCATCTAAGACCCAACACCCAGCATCCAACATCCAACATCCAACATCCATCATCCAACATCCCTCACCCAACAAAAATTCTGCGAACGAAGTTCCCGAAGCGGTGGCTGAGTACACGTGCGGTGGTTGAGCACAGACGATAGTCTGCGAACGACGTTCCCGAAGCGGTGGCTGAACGGAGTCGAAGCCAAAGCCAAAATTCCTCTCCAATTCCCCCCTATAAATCTTCAAGTAGCAGAATAATATGCATCCAAAGAATTAGAACCTGTTTTAATTTTATCAGCGCAACAAACCAAGTTCTGCTGTATATTTGCACCAAATATTTCGATATGCACCGAATTCTCATTATTGATGACGAAGAAAAGATAAGAACCCTTCTTTCTAGGATTATCTCTTTAGAAGGTTTTGATATAATTCAAGCTCCAGACCTTAAAACGGGATGGAGAAAATTAGAACTCAATGAGGTAGATGTACTTCTCTGTGACGTGAAATTGCCAGACGGCAATGGTGTAGAATTCTCTAAATTGGTAAAAGAAAAATTTCCTGCCATTGAGATAATCCTTCTTACGGCTTTTGGAAATATTCCAGATGGGGTACAAGCCATTAAAAATGGAGCTTTCGATTATATTACCAAAGGAGACGATAATAATAAAATTATCCCTTTGCTTTATAAAGCCTCAGAAAAAGTTAAACTCAACAAAAGGGTTATTCAATTAGAAAAACAGTTAGACCAAAGACTATCTTTCGAGAAAATTATAGGGAAATCTAAACTCATAAAACAAGCTGTAGAATCCGCAAAAAAAGTAGCAAATACAGACGCTACCGTCTTGTTAACAGGAGAAACGGGTACTGGTAAAGAGGTTTTTGCACAAGCCATACATCAGGCGAGCAAAAGAAGTAAAAACAATTTTATAGCCGTTAACTGTTCAGCTTTCAGTAAAGAATTATTAGAAAACGAATTGTTTGGGCATAAAGCGGGTGCTTTTACTGGAGCTACTAAAGATGCAAAAGGTATTTTTGAAGAAGCCAACAACGGAACAGTTTTTTTAGACGAAATAGGAGAGATGCCTCTAGATTTACAAGCCAAACTATTGAGGGTTTTAGAATCTGGAGAATTTTTGAAAGTTGGAGACAACAAGCCTATTAAAACGGATGTAAGGATTATTGCTGCCACCAATAGAGATTTGCAAAAGGAAATACAATCTGGTAATTTTAGAGAAGATTTGTATTACAGAATTAATATTTTCAACATTACATTGCCTGCTCTTAGAGAAAGAACGGTAGATATAGAAGAGTTGGCAAACTACTTTTTAACGGTTTTTGCTACCAAAACCAACAAAAAGATAAAAAGAATCTCTGCCGATTATTTAGAAGCTTTAAAGCTTCACTCTTGGAAAGGAAACATTCGTGAATTGAGAAATGTGATTGAAAGAAGTATTATTTTAGTAGATGGCGAAGAACTAACGGTGGATAGTCTCCCAAATGAATTTCAACAGCCTACATCCAACTCACAACAATCTGCAAAACCTTTGTCTGCCTTTGAATTGGCAAGTGCCGAAAAAATTCACATTCAAAAAGTAATGAATTATACCAACGGCAACAAAACAGAAACGGCAAAATTACTCAATATTGCCCTTACGACGCTCTATAGAAAGTTAGAAGAGTATAAGATAAAATAAAAACCCTTTCATTTCGATAGTATAAACCCTTTCATTTTGAAAGGGTTTTCTTTTGCTTTAAAATGAATAATTTATTTTATTGATTTGATTTACAGTACTTTAAATGTATTTTTTGATTATTGGAATTAGAATTGACAATGTTTTGGCATATCAAAAATAAAAACAATGAAAAACCTTCAAAAAAATCTATGGAAACTCGGTAAGCCTTGGCATTTATTAGCTGCTTACTTTGGCATTTTAATCACTGCGAGTTTAATTATTAAAAGTTTTAATTCTATCTCATGACAGCTATCCTCACCCTATCAGGAATTGTAGTGTTTGTAATCTTTTTTCTAACCATCAAATTCTTCGAAAAGCTATGATTTTTTTATTCGTCGTTGCCATTGCCGCATTTGTTTACATGGGCTATGTGTTGGTAAAACCAGAGAAATTTTAAGAAGAGAACTTAAAAGAAGAAGTCAATTCTTGATACTTTTTACAGTGCTCTTTTAACCAAGAAAAACGCTTTTAACTAAAAAAAAATATGAATACAGAAATTTTAGGAATCAACTTGATGTTTGTCGTTACCGTATCTCTTGCGATACCTTTAGGCAGATACATCGGTAAAATATTTAGCAAAGAGAAAACTTTGTTAGATAAATTTTTAAATCCGTTAGACCAGTTTTTTTATAAACTTTCAGGCATCAATCCTGAAAAAGAAATGTCTTGGAAGCAACATTTAGTAGCATTGTTAACCATCAATTTGGTATGGTTTTTAATTGCAATGTTTGTACTTACCAATATGAGTTGGTTGCCACTCAATCCAGACAATAATCCTTCAATGAGTGGAGATTTAGCCTTTAATACAGCCGTTAGTTTTATTACCAATACCAATCTTCAGCATTATTCTGGCGAAACAGGGATGTCGTATTTTGGTCAACTTACTTTAATGCTTTGGCAGTTTATCTCTGCGGGTTGTGGTATTGCTATTGCGGCAGTGGTTTTTATGGCGATGAAAGAAAGAACTAAGGATAAATTAGGTAATTTTTACTTTTATTTTGTGAGAAGTTGTACCAGAATTCTATTGCCAATTGCAATTGTAGTAGCTTCTTTATTGGCTTTTAATGGGATGCCTATGACTTTTGAAGGCAAAGATAAAGTCACCAATTTACAAGGCGACCATTTAGAAGTGAGCAGAGGTCCTGTAGCGGCTTTTGTAGCTATAAAACATCTTGGAACTAATGGTGGAGGTTTCTTTGGTCCCAATTCCGCTCATCCTTTTGAAAATCCAAATTTCATGACCAATTTTATTGAAATAGTAACTCAAATGCTTATTCCTTTGGCAATGATTTTTGCAATGGGATACATTATTAAAAGAAGAAAATTGGCTTGGACGGTTTTTGGAGTAATGACGATTGGCTTTCTAATGTTAACAATACCTACAGTAATCTCAGAAGTACACGGTAATCCTGCTATTTCTCACATGGGAATTTCTCAAAATATGGGAAATATGGAAGGAAAAGAAGTTCGTTTTGGTTCTGCGGCTTCTGCGTATTGGAGCATTGCTACCACAGTTATTTCTACAGGAAGTGTCAATTCAATGCACGATAGTTTTATGCCTTTAAGTGGAATGAATCAAATGCTTGGAATGATGGTAAATGCTTTCTACGGTGGTGTTGGTGTAGGATTTCTTAATTTTTATATTTTCATTATTCTTGCTGTTTTCATCAGCGGTTTGATGGTAGGAAGAACTCCAGAATTCTTAGGCAAAAAAATAGAAGCTAAAGAAATGAAAATCGCCATGATGATAGCATTGTTGCATCCTCTTTTAATTTTGGCAGGAACAGCAATCGCCAGTTATACCTATGCTCACCATTCTGAAACCTACGCCTCTTGGCTCAACAATCCAGGTTTTCATGGTTTTAGTGAAATGTTATACGAATTTACCTCATCTAGTGCCAATAACGGAAGTGGCTTTGAAGGCTTAGGAGATAATACTCCGTTTTGGAATATCGCTTGTGGAATAATAATGTTGATGGCAAGGTATCTTCCAATTATCGGTCCGGTTGCTATTGCAGGAAGTCTTGCCGCTAAAAAATATATCCCTGAGAGTGCAGGAACTTTAAAAACAGATACTCCTACTTTCGGATTGATGGTTTTTGCTGTAATCGCAATCGTGGCAGCGCTTTCTTTCTTTCCGGCATTAGCTTTAGGTCCTATTGCAGAATATTTTACTTTAAAATAAGAATTTTTATCATGAAAAAAAATAATAATCTGTTTCAGCCAGAATTAATGAATGAAGCATTGAAACAATCTTTTATCAAATTAAATCCTGCCAAGATGATTCTCAATCCAGTAATGTTTATGGTTTGGGTAGGTACTTTGGTAATGACGGGAGTTTGTGTTTGGATAGCACTGGGCGAGAACAATCAGGGAAGCTTGGTTTACAACCTTATCGTTACGTTTGTTCTCTTTCTTACCTTATTGTTTGCCAATTTTGCCGAAGCTATTGCCGAAGCCCGAGGAAAAGCGCAAGCAGATTCTTTAAGAAAAACCAGAGAAGAAACTCCTGCTAAATGGGTGAATCATTTGGGAGAATTAAAAATAGATGAAGTAACGCTTATTTCTTCTAGTCAATTAAAAAAAGGAGATATATTTATTTGTGAACCTGGCGATATTATTCCTACTGATGGAGAAATTATTGAAGGTTTGGCTACCATAGACGAAAGTGCCATTACGGGAGAAAGTGCTCCTGTTATTAGAGAAGCGGGTGGCGACAAAAGCAGTGTGACGGGAGGTACAAAAGTACTGTCTGATTTCATAAAAGTAAAAGTGACTACAGAGCCTGGTGAGAGTTTCTTAGATAAGATGATTGCCTTGGTAGAAGGTGCTTCCAGACAAAAAACACCTAACGAGATTGCTCTTACTATTCTTTTAGCGGGTTTTACTTTGGTTTTCATTATTGTAACCATCACTTTGAAACCTTTTGGAGATTATGCCAATACTCCTATTACCATTGCGGCATTTATTTCTCTTTTTGTATGCTTAATTCCTACTACTATTGGTGGTTTGTTATCTGCAATAGGAATTGCGGGTATGGACAGAGCTTTGCGTGCCAATGTGATTACCAAAAGCGGTAAAGCGGTAGAAACTGCGGGCGATGTAGATGTTTTGTTATTAGATAAAACAGGAACCATTACCATCGGAAACCGAAAAGCTACTCATTTTCACTTGGCAAATGGGGTAGAAGAAAAGCATTTTATTAAATCTGTAGTATTGAGTTCTATGGCAGATGAAACTCCAGAAGGAAAATCTATTATTGAACTTAGCGAAAAAATAGATGAAAAAAGTGAAGTTAAAAATGAAATTTCACTTCTCACTTCTCACTTCTCACCAACTTACATCACTTTTACAGCAGAAACAAGATGCTCTGGAATTGATATAGAAAATACTAGAATTAGAAAAGGCGCTTCGGATGCGATTAGAAAAATTGTAGAAAAAGCAGGTAATCATTTACCAAAAGAAACTTATGAAATTGTAAAAGCCATTTCGAGTAACGGAGGTACACCTTTGGTGGTTTCAGAAAACGAAAAAGTTTTAGGAGTGGTAGAATTACAAGACATCATAAAACCCGGTATTCAGGAGCGTTTTGAACGTTTAAGAAAAATGGGTATTAAAACGGTAATGGTAACTGGCGACAATCCACTTACTGCTAAATATATTGCCGAAAAAGCGGGTGTGGATGATTTTATTGCAGAAGCGAAACCAGAAGATAAAATGAACTACATCAAAAAAGAACAATCCGAAGGCAGATTAGTGGCGATGATGGGAGATGGTACCAATGATGCGCCAGCTCTAGCTCAAGCAGATGTAGGCGTGGCAATGAACAGCGGAACACAAGCCGCAAAAGAAGCGGGTAATATGGTAGATTTGGATAACGACCCTACCAAATTAATAGAAGTAGTAGAAATAGGCAAACAATTGCTAATGACCAGAGGAACGCTTACTACTTTTAGTATTGCCAATGATGTAGCCAAATATTTTGCCATTGTTCCAGCGTTGTTCATTACTTCTATTCCTGCTTTACAAGGTTTGAATATTATGAAATTGCATTCGCCAGAAACCGCCATTCTTTCGGCTGTTATTTTCAATGCCATTATCATTCCGATGTTGATTCCTTTAGCATTAAAAGGGGTAGCATACAAGCCAATTGGTGCAAGTGCGCTACTTAGAAGAAATCTTTTAATTTACGGATTAGGAGGAGTATTAATTCCATTTATCGGTATTAAAATTATAGATTTAATCGTAGCAGCTTTTATGTAGTTAAAAGTTAAAAGTGAAATTGTTAAACTGTAAAATCGTTAAATCCTGAAAAGTGAAAAGTGAAAAGTGAAATTGTAAAACTGTGAAAAAGTGAATTTTTTTCTGTCTTTTACTTCTAACTTCCATCACCCAACATCAATCATCCAACATCTAACACCCATCATCCATCATCCATCACCCATCACCCATCATCCATCACCCATCATCCAACATCTAACACCCAACACCCAACATCTAACATCTAACATCTAACATCTAATCCCTAATCCCTAACACCTAACCCCCAACATTTAAAATTATGAAACAAAATATTTTACCTGCAATAAGACTCACAGCGGTTTGTTTGCTCGTTTTTTCAGGGTTTTATACCCTTCTTATTTTTGGGATTGCACAATTTGCTCCCAACAATGGTAAAGGAGAAATTATTATAAATGAAAAGCAAAATGTGAAAAACCAGAAGTCTGACTTCACATCAAAAACTTCTTACTATTATGAAAACATTGGTCAGAAATTCGACCAAGATCAATATTTCTGGTCTAGACCTTCTGCCGTAGATTACAATGCTGCTGGCGCTGCGGGTAGCAACAAAGGTCCTTCAAACCCAGATTACCTTAAAACTGTACAAGAAAGAATAACTTATTTTTTGAAACACAATCCTAAAGTTAAAAAATCTGAAATTCCATCAGATTTGGTTACGGCGAGTGGAAGTGGTTTAGACCCTAATATTTCGGTGCAAGCAGCAAAAGTTCAGGTGAGAAGAATTGCTAAAATCAGAAAAATAGAAATGTCTAAAATTGAAAGTTTAATTGCTTCAAATACAGAAAAACCTCTTTTTGGCTTTCTAGGAACTGAAAAAATTAATGTTCTGAAGCTCAATTTGGCACTTAATCAATTAAAATAATCAAATCAATTATCAATACAAATATTCAAAATCAATGAAAATCAATAAAAACAAATCTTTATTAGCTTTATTAATCTTGGGAACGTCTCCGCTGTTTTTTGCACAAGAAACAGATAGAAAACCTTTGAAAATCTCTGGTTATGCAGAAGTGTACTATCAATACGACTTCCAAAATCCTATAAACAACACCAGACCATCTTTTATATACAGTCATAACCGAAACAACGAGGTGAATCTTAACTTAGGATTGATAAAAGCCAATTACGAAACCGAACAGTTCAGAGCCAATTTGGCTTTGGCTGCAGGTACGTATATGAACGCCAATTATGCCGCAGAACAGGGCGTTCTAAAAAATATTTATGAAGCTAATGTGGGAATTAAAATTTCAAAAAGTAAAAATCTTTGGATAGATGCTGGGATTTTGCCTTCGCACATAGGTTTTGAAAGTGCCATAAGTAAAGATTGTTTTACACTTACCAGAAGTATGCTCGCAGAAAATTCTCCCTATTATGAAGCAGGAGCCAAAGTTTCTTACACCACAGACAATGGAAAATGGTTGGTGAGCGGTTTGATTCTGAATGGTTGGCAAAGAATTCAGAGAGTAGATGGCAATTCTACCATTGCTTTCGGGCATCAATTGACGTATAAACCCAATGATAAAATAACGTTGAATAGCAGTTCTTTTATAGGAAATGATAAGCCAGATGCGCAAAAACAGATGAGATATTTTCATAATTTGTACGGAATTTTTCAGGTGAATAACAAATGGGCTTTGGTAGCGGGTTTTGATATAGGGGCAGAGCAAAAAGAAAAAAGCAGCGAACAATACAATGTTTGGTATTCTCCGGTAGTTGTTGTAAAATACAGTCCTACAGAAAAATTGAGTTTTGCAGCAAGAGGAGAGTATTATCAAGATAAAAAAGGAGTAATTATTGCTACGGGAACACCTAATGGATTTCAAACTTTTGGATATTCTTTCAATGCAGATTATCAGATTTTACCGAACTTGGTTTGGCGAACAGAAATTAAAAATTTGAGCAGCAAAGACAATATTTTTATCAATAGAGATTTAGAACTTCAAAAAAATGATGTTTCAGTGCTTACTTCAATTGCCGTAAGTTTTTAGAAGTCGAAAGTTATAAGTCAGAAGTCAGAAGTTAGAAGTGAAAAACAGAAAAATTCACTTTTCACAATTTAACGATTTAACAATTTCACAATTTTACAATTTAACGATTTCACAAATTCAACAATTCAACAATGCAAACCAGCCAAGACTTTTTAGATTTAATAAAAAAATCAAGACGAGGAAAATTCAAAATATACATCGGAATGAGTGCTGGTGTAGGCAAAACGTACAGAATGTTGCAAGAAGCGCATTCGCTTTTAGAAAGTGGAATAGACGTGAAAATTGGCTATGTAGAAACCCACAACAGAAAAGAAACGCATGCTCTAATGGATGGGCTGCCTCTCATCCCCAGAAGAAAACTTTTTTACAAAGGCAAAGAATTAGAAGAGCTAGATGTACAGGCAGTTATTAACCTTCGTCCGGAAGTGGTTATTATAGACGAATTGGCACACACCAATATTGAAGGCAGCAAAAACCAAAAACGTTGGCAAGATGTTTTAGATGTTTTAGATGCAGGCATTAACGTGATAAGTGCTGTAAACATTCAGCATATCGAAAGTTTAAACGAAGAAGTAAAAGACATTACCAATGTAGAAGTAAAAGAACGCATTCCTGATAGTGTGTTGGCGCAAGCTGATGAGGTGGTAAATATAGACCTTACGGCGGAAGAATTGATTAAGAGACTTAAAGACGGTAAAATCTATGATGCTACCAAAATAAATGCAGCCCTCAATAATTTTTTTAAAAACGAAAATATTCTTCAGTTGAGGGAGTTGGCACTTAAGGAGGTGGCTTCGCAGGTGAAGAGGAAGGTGGAAACCGAAGTTTCTCAGTTGAAAAACATTCGAAAAGAACGCTTTTTGGCTTGTATAAGCTCTAATGAGAAAGTAGCCAGAAAAGTGATTAGAAAAACAGCTCGTTTGGCAAATTATTACAACAGCCAATGGAGTTTGTTGTATGTGCAGATTCCTAAAGAAAGTGCGGATAAAATTCCGCTAGATAAACAGAGACATCTCATCAATAATTTTAAGTTGGCAACAGAATTAGGTGCAGAAATCATTAAAATTGAAAGCGACAACGTTACCAAAGCTATTATAGAGCAATGTGAAGAACGGAAAATTACCACCGTTTGCATTGGGAAACCTCATCTCAACCTTTGGAAAATTATCTTGGCTACAGATACTTTCAATTCTTTGCTCAACAGATTAACCATAGAAAATATAGATTTGGTAATATTGAGTTGAACGACTTATTGTATATTGAACTAGGAAAGGTCGTGTGAAGTAACGCTGAGCGGAGTCGAAGCGTTTTTTGTTCAATTTAGAATCAATACTTCAAATCCTTGAAATATATTTGCAATACCAAAACCATCAATCATCAACCATCAACCATATATAGAAATGAAAATAAAAACGAAACTTAACGCCGGAGTAGGATTGCTCTTTTTAATGATTATGCTTTTGGCAGTATTGGGCGGTTGGTACATCAACAAGCTAAAAAGAGATACCAATAACATTTTGGTTGCCAATTATAACACATTAGAATACTCTCGAAATATGCTTTTGGCATTAGAGAATGCTCCTACAGATACTCAATCTTTTTTAATTTTCCAGAAGCATCTTACCAAACAGCAAAACAACGTTACAGAGGCTGGCGAAAAAGAAATGACAGACAGTATATCAGCTCATTTCGAAATGTTGAAAACAAATCCTTCAGATTTTACAATTCAGTCTAAAATTAGAAAAGACATCACTGGTTTGATGGAACTGAATATGAGCGCTATTGAACGAAAAAGCGAAATTGCAGATGCCACAGCAAACAATGCTATTGTAGTGATTTCGGCAACGGGAATGTTGTGTTTTCTTATTGCTTTTATTTTACTGGTGAATTTGCCTTCTAACATTGCAGACCCTATTAAGATTTTAACAGAAAGTATAAGGCAAATTGCCAATCAAAACTACAAAGAAAGGGTGCATTTCGAAAGTCATAGTGAATTTGGAGACTTGGCGAAATCTTTTAATGTTATGGCAGAGAAACTGCAAGAATATTCTGAAAGTAAAATTGATAAAATCTTACAAGGAAAAAAAAGGATTGAAACTTTAATTGATAAAATGAACAATCCTGTAATTGGAATTGATGAAGAAAATAAAATCCTTTTTGTTAATGATGAAGCCATTAAAATTATCGGTCTCAAAAAAGATTATTTGATTGGGAAGCTAATACAAGATGTAGCGGTAGTAAACGATTTGGTGAGAGAAATGATTAAAGAAATGATTCAGCCCGAATTCAAAAATACCAATGCCGAACCGATGAAAATTTATGCAGACGGCAAAGAATCTTATTTTGAAAAAGAAATTGTAGATATTAATATTGTTCCTACGGGCGAAAGAACTCCACAATTTATTGGTAAGGTTATTATTTTAAAAAATATTACTCCTTTCAAAGAACTCGATATGGCAAAAACCAATTTTATGGGTACAGTTTCTCACGAATTCAAAACGCCTATTGCTTCCATCCAAATGGGATTACAATTGTTAGAAAATACTCAAATTGGTGCTTTAAACGACGAACAAAAACATTTGGTAACTGGCATAAGGGAAGATGCTAATAGATTGCTCAATATTACAGGAGAACTGCTTAATATTACACAATTAGAAAGCGGAAATATGCACCTTAGCATAAAGCCTTCTTCGGTGAAAAATATTGTAGAAAACGCAGTAGATGCTAACAAATCTTCAGCTGAACAAAAACATATTCAAATTAAAGTAATAGATGAGGTAGGAGATTCTATTATATTGGCAGATAGTAATAAAACAATTTGGGTGCTTAATAATCTTTTGTCTAATGCTATTCGATATTCTTATGAGAATAGTGCAGTGCTTTTAAGGGTAAATCATGAAGATGGAGGGGTTAAATTCTCTGTTGAAGACTTCGGGAAAGGCATAGAAGAGCAATACCATGATAAAATTTTCGAGCGGTATTTTAGAATTCCTGGCTCTAAAAAAGAAGGCACAGGTCTTGGACTCAGTATAGGTAAAGAGTTTATTGAAGCACAAGGAGGTAAATTATTGGTAAAGAGCGAATTAGGCAAAGGAAGTGTCTTTTATTTTACACTAAAACAAGCTGAATAAAGAAATAATTATTCTATTCCTAACAGTTCCACTTCGAAAACAAGGGTACTGTTAGGTCCTATTTCTTTAGAAATTTGTTCTTCACCATAAGCCAAATGAGAAGGTAAAAACAATTTCCATTTGCTTCCAATTGACATAAGTTGCAATCCTTCCGTCCAACCATAAATTACTCTATTGAGCGGAAACTTGGCTGGTGTACCTCTTTGTACAGAGCTGTCAAAAACTTTTCCTGTAATGGTAGTGCCGTGGTAATGACAAACTACTGTATCTGTTTCAGAAGGTTTATTGCCTTCACTATCAGTTATTACTTCATATTGCAAGCCACTAGGTAAAGAAACTACACTTTCTTTTTTAGCATTTTCCTCTAAAAAGGCTTTCCCTTCATTTAGATTTTTCTCTGCTAGTGCTTTTTTTCTTTGTAATAGTATTTCTGCAACGCCCATGTTAATTTTCTTTTAAGAATTGCAAAGATGCTAAAAGTAATCATTTAATCTACAGTTATTTTCTTAATTCTATTGCCTAAATTCAATATTTTACAATTAACTATTTAATATTTTTAGTGTTAAAATTTACTTTAAATAAATGGTTTAAATTATTTATTTTGAATTATTTATTTTATTTATTATATATTGAAATGTAGTTTTACTTTTTTTCTAAATCATTCTTTCCAACGATTTTGTTAAGTTTCACCATCATAACATTTCAGCATGTTTATATAACGTTAGTTAAATTTGAAACCTATCTCTTGCCCGAGCAGAGTAGAATTCACTAATTTGAAAACAATCAAAATGAGACAATAATTTCTTATCTTTAACCATCAAAAAAATAGCGGTACTCAAATGATAAGACTTCTTTCACTTTTATTTTCGTTGTGTGTTCTTTTAGGTTTTTCTCAAAATAAAGATGTAGCAGAAGCTCGTGCTTTGGTAAATAGAATTGCACCAAAGTATTCGGATAAAGTGGTTTTTCATCAACAAAGTAATGCTGAACAAAAAGACTATTACGAAATTCAATTTAAAGAAAACAAGCTTCACATTACTGCCAATAATGCCAATTCTATGGCAGTGGGATTCAATTATTATCTTAAAAATTACTGTTATACTTCGGTATCTTGGTTGGCTGCCAATCAAATTGTTTTACCAAAAAAAATGCCCGTTTTCTCTGAAATTATTAAGAATGATGCAAGAGTTCAGAATCGTTTTTTCTTAAATTATTGTACGTTCGGTTATACCATGCCTTGGTGGAAATGGAAAGATTGGGAACGTTTTATCGATTGGATGGCTCTTAACGGAGTTAATTTGCCTTTGGCGATTACCGGACAAGAAAAAGTTTGGCTCAACGTCTGGAAAAAATTTGGATTGACTGATGATGAAGTAAGAAGTTTCTTTACAGGGCCAGCCTATTTACCTTGGCACAGAATGGCGAATATAGACCATTGGGAAGGTCCGCTTCCGATGTCTTGGATTGACGGACAAGCCGCTCTGCAAAAGAAAATTCTGGAAAGAGCCAGAAGTTTTAACATGAAACCTGTGTTGCCCGCATTCGCAGGACATGTTCCCAAAGCGCTTAAAAATAAATTCCCCAATGCTAAAATTACTTCACTTGGAGAATGGGGAAATTTCAGCGAGCAATATCAAAGCTATTTCTTAGATTCTTTCGACCCTTTGTTTAATCAAATTCAAGAAGAGTTTTTAAAAGAGCAAACCAAAGAATTTGGAACAGACCACATCTATGGCACAGACCCTTTCAACGAGGTAACGCCTCCAAGTTGGGAGCCTCAATATTTGGCGAATGTTTCTAAGCATATTTACGAATCTTTAACCAAAGTTGATAAAGATGCACAATGGCTGCAAATGGGATGGATTTTTTATTTCATGCAAGATAAATGGACTAATGAACGTATCAAAGCCTATTTGCAAGCTGTTCCAGAAGGTAAAATGATTTTACTAGATTATTTTTGTGACAATAAAGAAGTTTGGAAAAATACAGAATCTTTCTTTGGGCAACCTTACATTTGGAGCTATTTGGGGAATTTCGGTGGCAATACCACTTTACACGGTAATCTGAAAGATGCAGACGAAAAATTGGAGAATACTTTTAAAAATGGAGGTAAGAATTTTTGGGGATTGGGTGCTACTTTAGAAGGTTTTGGCAATAATCCTGTGATGTACGAATTTATCCTAGATAAGGCTTGGACTAAAGGCAGCAGTATGAAACCTTTTGTTGAAAATTATGCAAAAATAAGACTTGGAAAGCCTAATAAAAATTCTGCTGAAGCTTGGAAGATTCTTTCGGAGAAAATTTATGTGGATTATTCGGATGTAGGAAAAGGAGATTTAACGAATTCTAAACCTACTCTGAAAGGACATTTTAACTGGACGGTGAATCCTGATATTAAATACCAAAACTCAGATTTGGCACTTGCTTGGAAACAGTTGATTTTAGCAAAAGGAAATTCAGACACCTATAACGACGATTTAACTGTTGTGGGAAAACAAGTTTTGGGAAATCTTTTTGTGAAATACAGAGACGATTTCTCCCAAGCTTATGACGCAAAAGATGTAGCTAAAATGAAAGTTCAAGGACAAAAAATGTTAGAACTGATTAATGATATTGATGAACTTTTGGCAACCAATAAAAATTATTTGGTTGGCACTTGGATTGAAGAAGCAAAAGCCATGACGGATATTGATTCGGAAAAGCATTATTACGAGAAAGATGCCCGAAAAATAATTACCGTTTGGGGAGAAAAAGGCAGAGATTTGAATGATTATGGCAATCGCTCAATCGCTGGATTGATGAAGGATTTTTATGGTAAAAGATGGGAGATTTTCATCAAAGATGCCATTTCTGCAGTAGAAAATAACAAAGCTTTAGACGAAAAAGAAACTCTTAAAAAAGTAAATGAATTTGCTTGGGATTGGTCTGAGGCTCAAAATCTTTATCCTACAAAACCGAAAGGAAATACTTGGGAAGTGAGTACAAAAATGTATGATAAATATGTTCGTGATTAGGAATTAGGTTTAAGGATTTAGTCTTTTTATTTTTTACTTTTTACTTTAAAATGAATAGCTTATGCAACTAAATAATCGTTCTTTAGCATTAGATGTTTTCCGTGGAATGACGGTGTGTTTTATGATTATCGTGAATACTTCAGGGAACTGGGGAACTACATTTGCGCCGCTTCTACATGCCAATTGGAACGGATTTACGCCTACAGATTTGGTGTTTCCGTCGTTTTTATTTGCTGTAGGAAATTCTATGAGTTTCGTGATGGATAAATGGAAAAACATGCCTCAAAGTAAAGTTTTAACAAAGATTTTTAAAAGAACTTTCCTTATTTTTTTACTGGGATATTTAATGTATTGGTTTCCGTTTTATAATGTAGATGCAGATTTTAATGCGAAAACATTTCCTTTTGAAGAAACAAGAATTTTTGGAGTTTTGCAGAGAATAGCTCTTTGCTACGGAATGGCATCTTTGCTGTTGTATTATTTTAAACCTAAAGTTTCACTTTATATAAGCGTCTTTATTTTGTTGAGCTATAGGTTGATTTACTACGTTTACGGCTCTTATGATATGCATCATAATCCAGTATTGGATTTAGATTTAAAACTTTTTTCCGAAGGACACATTTATCATGGCGAAGGATTTGCTTTTGACCCAGAAGGTTTGCTGAGTACTTTTCCTGCTTTGGTAAATGTAATTGCAGGTTATTTTGTAGGAAAATTAATTCAAGAAAAAGGGAAAACTTTTGAAGGTTTATCAAGAATATTCATGATAGGTTTTCTATTTATTGCTGTTGGTTTTATGTGGAATTATGGTTTTGAAATCAATAAAAAATTATGGACGAGTTCTTACGTCTTGCTCACTATCGGTTTGTCTGCTTCCATATTGGGTTTAGTAGTATATTATTCAGATTTTCTTCATCAGAAAAAAGGATTGTATTTTTTTGAAGTTTTTGGTAAAAATACATTGGCAATTTATCTTTTGTCAGAGCTTCTAGTTCCGTTGATGTGGAGAATTCCTATTGCTGGAAAATCTTCCTACGTTTGGTTTTATGAGAATATTTTTCAACCTGTAGGAGATTATTTCGGAGCATTTTTATTCGCTTTTATTTATATGATGATTTGTTGGTTTGTGGGCTATATTTTAGATAAGAAAAAGATTTATATTAAGATTTAAGTTCGCTTTTATCATCATTCAACAAAACTCAAAATTCGTCACTCTTTTCGTTTTTTATATCTTTGCAAAATGAATCAAGATACCATTTGTGCATTGGCAACAGCCAACGGAATAGGAGCGATAGGCATTATTAGAGTTTCTGGTGATGATGCTATTTCTATTGTTCAAAAGTCATTTCAAGGAAAAGATTTGACTCAACAAAAATCTCACACCGTGCATTACGGCTATTTTGTAGATGGAAATGAAGTAATAGACGAAATAATGGCGTCTGTTTTCTTAGCTCCGAAATCTTTTACTACAGAAAATTCTGTGGAGATTTCTTTTCATGGTTCGCCACATATTGGGAAAAAAATTCTGGAAGTTTTGATTAAAAATGGTGCCAGAATGGCAAAAGCAGGAGAATTTACCATGCGTGCTTTCATGAATGGGAGAATAGATTTGTCTCAAGCCGAATCTATTGCAGACCTTATCACTTCTGAGAATGAAGCTAGCAGAAAAGTAGCTCTTAATCAATTAAAAGGTGGAATTACAAATGAAATTTCTATCTTAAGAAACGATTTGTTGAATTTCACTTCGTTAATAGAACTTGAACTCGATTTTTCTGAAGAAGATGTAGAGTTTGCCGACCGTTCTGCGATGGTGAAATTAATTCAAAATTTGAAATTCAAAATTCAAAATTTATTAGATAGTTTTCAATATGGAAACGCGGTAAAAAATGGTATTGCCGTTGCCATTATTGGAAAACCAAACGCTGGAAAATCTACATTACTAAATGCTCTATTAAAAGAAGAAAGAGCTATTGTAAGTAATATTGCTGGTACCACTCGTGATACGATAGAGGAAATTCTCTACATTAAAAGTCATGCTTTCAGATTGATAGATACTGCAGGTTTGCGCGAAACAACAGACGAAATTGAAGCTATTGGTGTGAAAAAAGCCAAAGAAAAAGTAGAAAAAGCTGAAATTTTGGTATATTTAGTAGATGCCGCAACAGAAAATTTCTCAGAAGATATTGAAATGATAAAGTCTTTGATAAGAGACGATTTGAAATTAATTATCTGTGCTACAAAAATAGATGAAGTAATACCTACTCACTATGAAAAAATAGAACAAATTTTTAGAAATGAGATTGCTGATGCTTTTGATTTTATCACAATATCGGCTTTAGAAAATCAAAATATTCAGGATTTGAAAAATGAACTCTCTTCTTATGTTGAGCAATTAAAATCTGAGGAAGGAAACGTTGTTATCACCAATCAGCGTCATTACGAAGCTTTGCAAAAATCTTTGGATGCTGTACTCAGAGTAGAAAGCGCTATTACAGGACAAATTCACACCGAATTATTGGCTTATGAACTCAGAAATGCTTTAGAACATCTTGGCGAAATCTCAGGCGAATTTACCAACGATGAAGTTTTGGGTAATATTTTTTCTAAGTTTTGTATCGGGAAATAAATATGCTTTTCTTTAGTTTCTTTTTCTTTCTTTTGATTGATTTACAGCAATTTATGTAAATTATATTTTCTTTTATTAATCTTTTATTTATATATTTGTACACCTTTTGTACACCTCATTTGATTTGAGGTGTACAAAAAGTACAAAAGGTGTACAAATTTGTGTAAACAAGCTAACAGAAGCAGTTTAGTAAAACTAAAAAAATGAAAATAACATTAAAAGAAAAAGTTCTTAATACAGGGAAGATAAGTCTCTATTTAGAATACTACAAAGGTTCAACGATTGATGCTAATGGTAAAAGACAACATTTGAGAACTCAAGAATATTTGAAAATTTATTTGCATCAAAATCCTAAAACAACTACGGAAAGAAACGAGAATAAGGAAAATTTAAAACTTGCTGAAAATATCTTGGCTATAAAAAAAACAGATTACATACAAGGTAAGTTTGAGATGAAAAGCACCACAAAAGCAAAAAGAACCTTTCTGAATTTCTTTTCTGAAATGGTAGATGATAGAGAAATTAATTTCTCTCACGATAATTATGGAAACTGGAAATCTACTTATGTTCATTTAAAGAAAATAGTCCAACTAAATCTAACTTTTGATGAAATTGATGAAAACTTTGTAAAAAAAGTGAAGGATTATTTTGATAAACAAGCTGTTACGAAAAGCAACTTGCCTTTGTCTCAAAATTCAAAACATTCTTACTTCAACAAATTTAAAGCTTGTCTAAAAAAAGCCTTTGATGACGGCTTTCTTTCTATTAATTATTCTACTAAAGTAAAATCATTTGAACAAGCAGAAAGTCAGAGAGAATATCTCACTTTTGATGAATTGCAATCTTTAGCAAAGTCAGAGTGTAAATATCCAGTTTTGAAAAAAGCATTTCTTTTTTCGTGTTTATCTGGTCTTCGTTGGTCAGATATCAATACTTTAAAGTGGTGCGAAGTTAGAGATGAAGGTGAAGTAAGCAAGGTAAATTTTAGACAAGAAAAAACAGATGGAGTAGAGTATTTGTATATCTCAAAACAAGCCAGAGAATTGTTAGGTGAAAGACAAGATCACCAGGAAAGAGTTTTTAAGGGTTTGAAATATGGAATGACTTACAATACCGAAATTATAAGATGGTGTAATCGTGCAGCTGTTTCTAAGCATATTACTTTTCATTCAGCAAGACATACTAATGCAGTCTTATTATTGGAAAATGGTGCAGACATTTATACCGTTTCAAAAAGATTAGGACATAGAGAACTCAGAACCACGCAGATTTATGCAAAAATTGTAGATTCTAAAGCAAGAGAAGCAGCAGAAATAATTCCGGAATTAAAGATTGAAATGTAAGATTTATTTGTTATTATTTTAAGCAAAAACACAAAATTATATGCAATTAAATATAATTGTTCAATATAAATAAATATTATATGCTTTTGGATATAAATATGTTTAACCTTCCAAATTAATCTAGATTATTCTTTTTTACACTTTTGGAGATTCCAAATTAATCCAGATTAGTCTTAATTAGCCCACAATCTATTGATAGTATTGTATTTATAGTTTTTCATGCTGACTTTTGCTTCGTTAAATCGAATAAAAGAAACAGATGGAAAATAACGAAATCATTATTCATAAGCTCAACCGAATTGAAAAGCATATTTTCGGACTCAAAACAATTCTTAATGTAGAAGAGCTTTCAGATTATACAGGATTCAAGAAATCCTATATCTACAAATTGGTTCATACTAATTCAATCCCATTTTCTAAACCTTCTGGAAAAATTCTCTTTTTTGAAAGAAAAAAAATTGATGAATGGTTGTTAAAAAACAGTCATAAATCAAATGATGAAATTCAACAAGAAGCAATCGAATTTTCTTTACGCAAAAAATAAAGCCTAACTATCATTACAGTTAGGCTTAAAACTTTTCTACACTTGAAAAAATGGTACAAATAATTTGTAGGTTCTACCAATCGGACTGATTTTCTTACCGATGAAACAGGAAGCATTCGCTGGTTGATTTTTGAGGTATATTCATTTGATTTTGAATATTCCAAAGAAGTAGATATTGATAAAGTTTGGGCTCAAGCTTATTTCAATGCTTTTGAAAGGAAAAATTACAATCCCGAATTTTGCGGAGAGTGAGGGATAACCACCTTTTGCAAAACCCCTTTATTTGTAAGTCTTTTAAAGAATTCTAATTAAGATACTCACCGAATTACTCACCTTTTAATTTGTAGGTTCTTGGTTTATTTTAACAATCCAAACATAAGAAATTCTTTTTACTTATACAACGTCTGTTTAGGTTTGACAATGGAAGCTGCTACGTGGCTACCTCTAATAACTTTCAATTTAAGTTTTAGCTTTTTAAAATGGTATTTTATTGTTTAAAATGCTGTTTTGTAGAGAGTTGTAATTTCCATAAAATCTAAATACTGCTAGACGAAATTTCGTATAGTGGTATTTTTACTGTATTTTCTGTAATTAGAACAGATTTTTAGCTTAAAAAAATAGATAGAAATCCTTCTTTATGAAATTATCTAAAAATCATTGCTTTTTCTGGTATTAAGTACATCCTTTTTCAAAAGAAAAACTTTTGTTTTCTGCTATTCTATTTTGGTTTACTTTCTCCAAAAATTTTAGTTCAGGATTTTGGTGTACTTCGTCTGGTGTATAAATCAAGTGTGCATAATGCGGTCTTCTCGTGTTAATATCTTCAATAGAAAATTTTAATTCTTCTATAAATTTGTCTTCTGGTATTCCTTGTTTCAGATAATAAGTTTTCATCATTCTAAAACTACTCTCTTATACTTTAGCACTTCGTCATACTTTAGCCAAAGATATAAGTATCAAAGTTTTGAATTGATGCCACCTTTGGTTAATACGGAATTCTCGAAAGAAATTGGTGGAGAGGAATATGGCATGTCTCCATTAGCCGTTGCAGAAGAACTTCTTGAAGGCATCGGAAAGGACGATTATGAAATCAAAGTTGGGCAAACCGCAGGATTGAGACAACTATACCTTTCAGATCCGCAAGCTGCATTTAATGCGATGAATCAAATTTAAAACGCATAGGAGGTAATAATATTTATTTGCACGAAAGAAATACTTTTGAGTACTTCTTTCGTGCATTTGTTTTATAATAACTATAAATCTTTATCCATATATTCTTCAAGAGATATTTTGAGTTGGTCTTCAGCAACATCAATTAGCGTATTGAGTGCCTTTATTTTAAGCTTAATCTACTGAGGCCATAGTACATTTCAAATGCGGAGTATATGCCCTACGCTTTATGTTTTCTTGGTAATCTTGTGAACTATAATTACGCATCCAACTATCTATAGTTGATGTACTTAACCCATAGGTTTGAATCGACTCCTTGCGAGGTAATCCTTTTTTAATTTCTGAAACAATTTTCAAAACTAATCGCTTATCAAAATGTCTTTAATTGTTCTTACGAACCGAATAAATTGATGATTCTTGATCTTTCATATACACTGTTTTTTGTGTATAGTTAATTTAGGACAAGACAAGTGAAATATCGTTTTAAATGAAAATCCCTTACCAAAAATTTTATTTTTTAGGTGATTGATTACTTTGGCTCATTTTTCAATATATCTTTTCATGTAATTTTTTTGTAAAATTCATCCTTTACTGCTTTCTATCTTGTTATTTTTACTTAATTTTGAAAATATTAAAGGTATAGAAAGCGAAGATTGTTGTAATGCCAAGAAATATTTACAATTAATAAATTATTATGAAACAATTATTATTCAAATTCATCACTCCAATTTTATTTTTTTCATTTCTATCTTGTCAAATTTCAAAAAAAGCGGAAACAGGTTTAAGTGATATTTATTTTATCCCAACTATTCATAAGCTTCATCAAATAAATCAAATGTACAACTATGACTCTGTTCGTGCAATTGTTCAGAGAATTAATCCAGATATTATAGCAGTTGAGATAAGAAACATTGATATTAATGAAGATACGACTGTCCTAAAAAATACTTATCCCCAAGAATTTGTTATGATGAGAAAATATTTTCCAAATAAAAAAATTGTTGGATTTGATTGGTGGAGTAAAGATATTGAGACAACAAAAGCATCAGATTTACCTAAAAACTATTTCCAAAACGTACCAAAAGCAAAACAATTAAAATTATTAGAAAATGACTCTATTAATAGTGAGAAGATGATGACATGTATGCAATATCAAAAAAAAAGAGCTTCTATTGTTCAAAAGATGTCATTGGAACAAATTTTAGAAAGCAAAGATGGGGAATGGGTCAGAGAATATTATGCTTGTATAAAAAAACAATTTAAAGATACACCTTATTATGGAATATACAGTTTTGCGGAAGAACGTGACCAACATATTCTAAAAAACATACAAAACATAATAAAAAAAAATAAAGGTAAAAGGGTTTTGATTTTAACAGGAGATGATCATTTTCAAATGTTAAGAGACAAATTTCCAAACAAGCAGTTATAAAAAGGTACATACACACAACATATTCTATGAAAAAAAACAAAAAAAGCAATTTTTTTAGTCGTAAAATTGGTGAGTTTTTACAATGGCATCAATAAGCCGAACCTGATTATCAGCCGTTATCTTCTAAACTACTCAACTGTAGCTGATAGCGGGAATTTCTTGAATATATCGCATACATAAAAATACGATTTTAACGCTATAGCTCAAATAATATGCTATATTTGTTTGACAGATTATGATGTTTTTTCACAGTCTGACGTTACTTGCGATTATAAAACTAACCTGCATAAAAATGAAACAACTTTTGATATTCTTATTTTTTGTGACAACACTAAATCTTTTTGCACAAAATGTGCGTTACGATAAACAGAATATTTATAAAACTAAATTTGACGATGCAATTCCTATATTAAATGTAGCAACATTTCATATGGGAGAAACTTCTGACGCAAACTCAACAGATTTTGATGAAAACGACAAAAAAAATCAGCAAGAAATTAAAAGATTAGCTAAGTTATTGGCTGAATTTAAGCCCACAATAATTGTTATTGAAGATTTACCTAAAAATGATAGTATAAGACAAATTTCATATTCAGATTATTTAAAAAAACCAATGAAAAAGTTTATAAATCCTGACGAAAGAGAATTGTTAGCTTATGAAGTTGGAAGACTTAGCGGGGCAAAAAAAATTTATGGAATTGACTTTAAAGAAGGGTATAACTATAATGTAAATGTTATAAATAGTGTAGAT
Organism: Cloacibacterium sp.; assembly: GCF_047601505.1. Lineage (GTDB taxonomy): Bacteria > Bacteroidota > Bacteroidia > Flavobacteriales > Weeksellaceae > Cloacibacterium. The sequence goes on along the minus strand of NZ_JASGJD010000001.1, from coordinate 2,524,769 downwards.
ACTACAACATTAAATAAATATTCTGCATTGAGTGATGAAAATGATGCGAAAAATCCAGAGAAAGGAATTCCTTTTTTTGAATTATTCAAATTAAATAATCATCCTCAATATTTGGAAAGTCTTATAAATTTTAATGCTGATTTATTATTATACAATTCAAGTAAAAATAATTCCGAAGGAGCAGACGAAGCAGGAAAATTTTATCATAGAAATTTAGTTATGTTCTCTAATCTCAACCAAATTCCTGTTGGCAAAAATGACAAGATTTTTATATTAATGGGCGGAACTCATACTGCTTTCTTTATGGATTTTTTAAAAAGAAGCCCAAAATTTAAACTTGAAAACACATTTGATTACCTAAAATAACCGCAGGTAACGGTAGCTTTTGCACAACAACCATTTTTAAAAGATAATCATTAAAAAAGATAAAAGAGCCTCTTTAGAAGCAATTTTAGAGAGGTTTATTTTTATTTAATACTCAAAATTCTAAAAATAAGCCTGCCTAAAACGAAGGTTTTAAAGTCTGGATTGTTTTGCTCTTTTTTAGTTGCTGCTCTTTTTTCCCTTTTTTTAATATTTTTTTCAAAGGAATAAGAGAATTATCATTTCAGTTCAACTATTTTAGTTAATTTAGTATCATCGAAATGCTAGGCATTCATCAAAACTAATAAAAAACTAACAACAATGTGATAAAAAATAAAACGCAACAATTATTGTGTATAGCTACTTAGAAACAGTTAGCTTTGCTCAACTAAACAGCAAAAAACTGAGTATATAAACAAGTTGTGCGTCATGTTGAGAAACCTGCGTTTGTAATAAATAAGAAATAATGAAAAAAGAAATAGAAGGTTTAATTCCACATAGATATCCATTCATTTTTGTAGATGAGATACAGAGCGCAAATAATGATTCAGTAATCGGTTTAAAAACTTTTAATAAAGAGGATGACAAGATGCTTATGGGTAGTTTTCCTGATTATGAATATATTCCAGGAATGATTATTATTGAATCAATGGCTCAATGTGGTGGAGCAGGAATTAAGAAAGCTAAATTAGCAGATGGCTTTTTTGGGCTTGCTGCCATGAATGATGTTCAGTTCTTTAAAGGCGTGACCTATGGCAATCAAATTCGTTATGAGATAAAGAATATTAGGGTAAGCAATAGCATTATTAAACAATCTGGGATAGCCTATTTTGAAGGGGAGCCAATTGCTCAAGCTACTTGGACTTGTGGTAGAATAGATTAAAAAAAATGAACGCACAATAGCTAAGTTTTCGTCTTTTGCGAAGCACGAACAATAAAAACCCTTGTTGTCCTTCGACTTCGCTCAAGGTTCAGTTTTGGGGTATCAAAACCGAACAGGATTATCAGCCGTTATCTTATCTTCTAAACTAATCAACTGTGGCTGATGGCGGGAAATCCCTTGAATATATTGCATACATAAAAATATGATTTTTATCGCTATTAAAATAAATAAAACGCTATATTTGTTTGACAGATTGTGATGTTTTTTCACAGTCTGACGATGTAGGCAATTCTAAGAAACCATTGTGCAGGAATAATGGACTTATAAAGTTGCAAATACAACTTAGCCCGTACCCAAATTACTTATTAACAGATTTCTTAAATTCACTTGGGCTAACACCTTTATATTTTTTAAACAATTTATTTAAATGACTTGCATCGCTAAAGCCTAATTCATCTACAATTTCACTGATGTGCATATCTGTAAACTGTAAGCGGGTTTCAATAAGTTTTAGTTTATAAGCAGTGATATATTCTTGTAAACTTTGCCCTGTCTGCGTCTTAAAATATTCACTTATGTAGGTTGGTGATACATTAAAATGTTTTGCAAATGTTTTTGCCAACAACATTTTTGGTTCATAAATATTTTGATGAATGTAACTCACCAAAGGCAACGCATTGATAGTCGATTGATTTTTTAAAGCTAGAGGAAGAACCAACAAAATGTTTCGCGCAGCTATGGTAATAATGATATTTATCAGTTGCTTAATAACTTCCTCCTGTTGTGGTTGCTGATTTATTTTTTCTCTGATTAACGCTTCTACCAAAGCTCTTATCAAGGGTTTGTCGGTAATCGTTTTCAAAATACAACTTGGCGAATGGTTGCTGTTGTGAAAAATAAATTCCAACTTCTGAATCCATTCTTTGCTTTGGGTTTTTAGATACGTTTCGTTGAAGCGTATAAAGAAAAATCTGCTTGGTGTGGCCACTTCAAATGTGTGAGTGTCTTGCGGAAAAACTAGAAACAACTTATCACAGCTATAAGGCAATTTATTATTGTTAATTATTTGTACACCTTTTCCATCCAACACAAAAACCATTTCAAAAAAAGTATTCTTGTGCTTATTGGATTCATATTCAGTTACTTCCACTAAATCCAGCTCAAATGGTTGAAATAGATTTCTAATTTCCATACCTGCAAATGTACAAAACAATCCAATTATTTTACAACAAATTAGCATTTAATTATGTTGAAATTTGTATCATTAAATTTATAAAAAATGAACACAACAGCATTCTTTTTTCTTCGCTTACCCATAGCCCTGTCTTTGCTTGGCCACGGCTTGGTACGTATACCCAAATTGCAAGGTTTTAGCAATTGGATGGTTGGTTTTATGGAAAAATCATATTTACCAAAAGTAATGATTGTTCCATTCAGTTATGTGATTCCTTTTGTGGAAGTGGCAGCTGGTCTTTTATTATTAATTGGTTTGTTTACACAGCAAAGCATTTATGTTTCACTTTTACTAATGGCATTACTAATTTTCGGAAGCACCACAATCGAGAATTGGGAAGCAATTCCATCACAACTAATTCACGCTATTTATCTTATAATACTGCTTTTCTTTATTGATTTCAACAGTATTTCAATCGATAATTTTTTAAAAAAATAAAATAATGAGCACAAGAAGAGATTTTATAAAGCAAAGCAGCATTGTAGGCCTAGCAAGTGTTGTAAATCCATTGGAAACCTTAGCAACTATTCCACTACAGAAAACAACTAATGAAAAAACCAAATGGGCAGATGGCTCACGGTTGGTGGTTTCCGTTTCTATGCAGTTCGAAGCTGGCAATCAGCCCAATACTGCCGATAGTCCCTTTCCAAAAATTAAAGATGGATACAAAGATTTACCCGCAAATACTTGGTTTCAGTATGGTTATAAAGAAGGCATTCCGAGAATGTTAGACAACTGGGACAAACTGAGCATAAAAGTTACATCGCACATGGTGGGAGCAGCTGTGTTAAATAAACCAGATTTGGCCAAAGAAATTGTAAGCCGTGGGCATGAGGCAGCTGCACATGGTATGAACTGGAATGACTCCTACAATTTGCCTTATGAGGAAGAAAAAAAATACATTAAAGATGGTGTTGATGCTGTAAAAAATATTACTGGCGTAACGCCAATCGGTTACAATGCAAACTGGCTCCGAAGAGGCGAAAACACATTAAACATTTTGCAGGAATTAGGTTTTAAATATCACATTGATGATTTAAGCCGTGATGAACCTTTTATTATTCAAGTAAAAAACAAAGATTTTGCAGTAGTGCCTTATACATTACGCTGTAACGATATTTTATTAATTGAAGGAAAAGGCTTTTCAATTGATCAGTTTTTTAACCAAGTAAAAGCCGAATTTGACCAATTATATGAAGAGAGTGAAACCAAACGCAGACAACTTTCCATTAGCTTTCATGATAGAATTGGCGGAACGCCTCAAATGGTGAAAACTGCTTATGACTTAATAAAATATATGCAATCGCATAAAGGTGTTTCTTTTAAACGTAAAGACGAAATTGCAGAACTGGTGTTAAATGACAAAACAACTATCAGAGAGTAAAAAACAAATGCTAAAAATTGGCATCTTTAATGATTGTAAAAATGGTTAGCCACCAATCGGTAGCCGTTGCATAACTACCATTTTTTAAAAATAATCATTAAAAAAGATAAAACAGGACCTCTTTAGAAGCAATTTTAGAGAGGTTCGTTTTTTGTTAATTTACTTTCCCATTTTCTTGCAAAATCATTGAGAGCTGCTTGAGTCGCTTGTTTTGTTGGGACGGTGTAAATATGCTTCATATCGGCAGAAAATTCTTTTTTGTCCTTCCAAAACACATGTTTATAGGTGTTTATGATTTGGTGTACGACACAGATTTGGGTTTGAGATTCAGAAAAAACAGAACGGATAGTCTGTGTAAATCTGTTTAAATTATTGGTGAATATCCTCCACACCACGAGCTTTTAAATCTGTAAGAACACTCATTTTTAAATTATTTTTCTTATACAGTTTCTTTAAATAAAAACCACTCATTGCTGAGTGGTAAGACTATTTTAAATAAAAGAAAATACTTTTTCTATTACTTAATACAAAGATAGTTTTTTTAGACTATTTTTCATCTTTTCCAATTACTAATCCTAATTGAAACATAGTTTTTACACCATATTTCTTTTTTATTGCTTGTATTTCTTTTTCAATAGTAGATTTTCCGGCTATTTTGAAATCAGGGTGTTTTTTGAATTGCTTTGCTATTTCAGTTTGGTCATGTCCTTCTTTTAAAAGCTGTATGATGTATTCTTGTCTATTTATCATTCTAATTGAATTTATTCGGTATTGTAAAAATATTATTTTTTTATGTGATCAAGATATTGATTATTAATTAAATTTGTTGAAAATTAAATTCAATGAAATTAAAATCTACTCTGTTTTTATTATCAACCACTTTTATTTCAATCTTTTCTTTTTCTCAGACAATACAAGAAAATGATTATACTTTAAACTACGTGGATAATAAAGTTCAAATCAATTTCAACAAAGGAGTTTCTCTTAAAGCTTTTGATAATAAATCTCAAATGCAAAAAAGAATTGCTCAAGTCTCAAATTCTAATTCTTTTGTCCTTGATAGTCTTCAACCGGCACAAATTATTAAATTAGAATATTCCCTTAATGATGGTACTACTAAAACTAATTATATTGCTGCAAAGTCAGCCTCTACGGGAACAATTAACGTTTATTTCAATCATACTGTAGATAATTCTAAAGCTCAATATCAAAATGCCGTAAATCTTGCTGATACCTTAGATGACAAATTAATAGATTATATCAACGCTTGTCAAAGTACACTAGATATTGCAATTTACAATTCTTATTCTCCGAGTTCTACTTCTGGCATTGCAGGTGCTATTAACAATGCTTATGCTCGTGGTGTCCAAGTCAGAGTAGTTTATGATGGTAGTACTTCTAGTGCAATGATACCTTTGTTAAATCCTGGTATTAATACTTTACCTAGTCCTACAAGTTCTAGTTATGGCATTATGCACAATAAATTTGTAATCTTTGATGCCGATAGTTCAGACCCTAATATCCCTTGGTTGTGGACAGGCTCAACCAATTGGACTGCTGTTCAAATTGATGGTCCTGATAGAAACAACGTTATTGCAATTCAAGACCAAGCTCTTGCTCAAGCTTACAAAATCGAGTTTGAAGAAATGTGGGGTTCTAATACGTTGACTCCAAATACTACCGTTTCTAAATTTGGGCCTTATAAGACAGATAATACTCCACATTCTTTTGTAATTGGTGGTAGAGTAGTCAATTCTTATTTTAGCCCTTCTGATGGTGTGACAGCTAAAATAGTTAACGTAATCAACTCAGCCAATACAGATATAGAAATCGCAGATATGCTCATCACAAGAGACGATATCCGAGATGCTTTAATCAACAAATATAACACTGGTATTACTGCTATTAATGCAGTTTTCGATAGCCAAAATCCTTCTGGTAACGACTTTACAGCACTTCAAACAGCTATTGGGACTACCAAAGTCGTTAAATATACTGGTGCGGGTATTTTACACCATAAATTTATGTTGGTTGATAATTTCAATGCAGCCTCAGACCCTCAAGTCCTTACCGGTTCTCACAACTGGTCATCTTCTGCAGAAACAAAAAATGATGAAAACACTTTAATTGTTCACGATAAAAACGTAGCAAACCAATATTTCCAAGCATTCGCTTACCTATACAACTTTGCAGGAGGAGTATTGAATGCATCTGATTTTGCAATTTCTAATAATGAAATCTTACTTTATCCTAATCCTACGGATGGTATTGCATTCTTTAAGGCAAATCCAATGTTAAATAATGCGTACGGTAATTATACCATCTATAATGTGATAGGTACTAAAATAGCTGAGAAACAATTTAGAAATTTAGGTAATACTCAAATAGACCTAACTGCTTATCCAAAAGGATTATATTTCATTAACCTAACTGTAGCTGGAAAAGTTTACCAAGCTAAAATTATTAAAAAATAATAAAAATTGACTAAAAAGGAACAGTCTCAAAAATACAAGATTTAGGTTGAGATTCTTCTTAAAGAAAATTTTTGTATTCGAATACAAAAAACAATAAAAAAGCTATACTCGATACTTTTGAGATAGCCTTTTTTTATATTATCAATTAAAAATATGTGTTAATAGTTGGCTAAAGTGTTAATCTTAAAATAATGATTTTTCTTTCTAGAATTCTAATCATATTAAAAACTATTAATATCGTTATAAAGCTCATATTTTTCAATAATCTGATTTTTATGTCATTAAAAATAATGAGCACTTTTATTTAATAATAATGAAAGATATTATTAATGCTCTGTTTAATTTAGGTTTAAGAATAATTTAAGATATGTTAAAAATGTGTTAAAATTAATTAAGGGGTAATTAGGATACTTTTGAGCAAAAAAGAAAATGCGAAAAAGAACACAACAGATTATTTTCTTAACAACTCTTGGTTTTGTGGGCATTTCACCGTTACAAGCTCAGTCTAAAAAAGCAAAATTAGATACTGTAAAAAGTATCGATGAGGTGGTGGTAACAGCACTAGGAATTAAGAGACAAGACAAGTCTTTGGGGTATGTTGCAGAAAAAGTTACTTCTGAAGAGTTTGAAAAAACTCAAAATAATAACTGGGCGCAAGCATTAGAAGGAAAAGTGTCGGGTTTGAAGATTCAAACGGCTGGAGCTGGTCCACTTGGAAGTGCTAAAATTACTTTAAGAGGTAGTATTTCTATGAATTTAGATAATAATGAAGCTCTTATTGTTGTGGATGGGGTTCCTTTAGGAGGAACAAATACAGGAACAGGAAATGCAGCTTATGGAGCGGGAACAGGAGGGGACTTGCCAGTAGATTATGGTAATAATTTTAACAGTATTAATCCCGATGATATTGAATCTGTAACTGTTCTAAAAGGAGCTACAGCATCAGCCTTGTATGGGTCTAGAGGTGCTAATGGAGCGATTATGATTACTACTAAATCTGGAAAATCTAAATCAGGAAAAATAAGAGTTACTTTTAATTCATCTACAAGTTTTGATACTGTTTTAAAATGGCCAGATTGGCAGTATGAATACGGACAAGGTACTTTAACTAAAAATACAGCAGGACAATTTTATTATTCTTATGGAGCTTCTCCAGATGGAGTTAGCACAGGTGGTACAAGTAGTGCTTTTGGACCAAAATTTGACGGACAATACTATTTTCAATATGATCCTTCAGTAGAAGGCCAAAGTCTTACAAGACAATTATGGAGACCATATAAAAACAATGTGAAAGATTTTTGGGGTGTAGGAACTACTTTTTCTAATACTATAGGTATAGAAAGTTCTAATGATAAAACATCATTTCGTACTTCTTTGTCATATGTGAAAAATAATTGGATGATGCCTAATACAGGTTTTGATAGATTTAATTATGCTTTATCTTTCGATCATAAATTGAGTTCTAAACTAAGAATTGTGACCAAGTTTGCTTATAATTATACAAAGAGCGATAATTTGCCGGCTACAGGTTACAACAATCAGTCTATTTCTTATTTTATGATTTTTCAAAATCCAAATGTTGATTTGGCATGGTATAAACCTATTTGGAAGAAAGATAAATATCAAATAGACCAAATACATCCTTTTAGTTCTTATATAGACAATCCTTATCTTATTGCATACCAAATGCTGAACGGAGTTGACAAAAAATTCATTACAGGAAATTTAACTGCAACTTACAGTTTTAATAAGAATTTTGATGTTATGCTAAGGTCTGGAATTGAAATAACCAATGAAGAAAGAACAACCAAAAGACCTTACAGCTCTGCTAATTATTTACAAGGATATTATCGTGAGCAGTACATCAAAAATTCAGAATACAATACCGATGTACTTTTTACTTTCAAAAATAATTATGGTAAAATTAATGTGAGTGCTTCAGCTGGTGGAAATATAAGAGCTAATGAATATGTACTGAATGATTATAGGGCAACAGGTCTTAAGGTGCCTGGTGTTTATCAACTCACCAATGCTATTTCGCTACTTTCTAAAATCGCTCAGCCAAAAGATAAAGAAACAAATAGTTTGTATGGTTTAGCTACTTTCAATTATGATAATCTTTGGTTTGTAGATGTTACTGCTAGAAATGATTGGAGCAGTACTTTGCCAAAAGAAAATCGTTCTTATTTCTATCCTTCAGTTTCTACATCATTCATTCTTTCGGATATTCTGAAATTTAAATCAAATAAATTTAATTTTTGGAAACTAAGAGCGTCTTGGTCACAAGTGGGAAATGATACTGATCCTTATAGTTTGGTTCAATTTTATAATACTAGTGATTTTACTGGTTCTGCCGAAATTTTTTCAAATTATCAAAATCCAAATTTAAGACCTGAGATGAATTCTAATATTGAAGCAGGTATGGATTTTAGCTTTTTCAAAAACCGATTAACTTATAATGTTACGGTGTATCAAAATAATACAAAAGACCAAATTATAGACGTTCCATCTCTTATAGAGACCGGTTATACAACAAGGACTATTAATTCTGGTGAAGTGAGAAATAGGGGTGTTGAAATGACTCTAAATGCATATCCTGTAAAAAATAAAAATTTCTCATGGAATGTATCTGCTAATTGGTCTTTAAATAGAAATAAAATTCTTTCTCTCCCACAAGAATTTAAAGGGGAACCTTATACCATGGGAAGCGTTGGAGGTGTGGTTTTCTTTAATGCTATAGTTGGAGGTTCTTTGGGAGATATGTATGGATACAAACTGCAATATGCACCAGACGGACAAGTTATATATGGTTCAGACGGACTTACGGCTAAATCTACGCAAATAGAATATATTGGAAACGCTTATGCAAAATGGAGAGGTGGATTACAAAATACTTTTAAGTATAAAAACTTTTCTCTGAGTTTTTCTTTTGATGGGCAATACGGAGGTTTAGTTTATTCTCAGTCTCACCATAAAATGTCAGAGCAAGGTAAATTAACCAATACTTTAATGGGAAGAGATAATCCTAGCGGAACAATAATAGGACAGGGGGTTGTTCAAAATTCTGATGGGAGTTTTTCGCCTAATACAAAGGCGGTAACTCTGTCTTCTTACTATGCGGATTATTATAGAAGAGCAAATATAGAAACCAATTCATTTGATTCTTCATATCTTAAATTAAGAGAAGCCAATATCACATATTTCTTTCCTAAACAAGTTGTTCAGTCACTTAAAATGTCCGATTTAAGTGTTTCTTTATTTGGACGAAATCTTTGGATGTGGACTAAGTTTCCTCTTTTTGATCCAGAAGCAGCAACGCTTAACGATTCCTCGATAACTCCAGGAATAGAAATGGGGCAACTTCCTACTGCCCGTACTGTAGGAATTCAACTCAATGCTAAATTCTAATATCAACATGAAAAATAAATTTATTAAAGTATTAAGTGTATTGACGATGGTTTTTGTGATTTCGTCATGTGATAGAACTTTTGAAGAAATTAATACCGATACAAGTAAAATTACCAATCCTACACCTGGTAGTTTGTTAGCTCCTGTGCAATACAATATGGCTTCTAATGCCTATCTGAGAGCTAATGATTTTACATTTGATATTATGCAAGTGGCGGTAGATTTCCCCGGAGAAGGTAATAATATAGGTAGATATTACATTACAGAAAGTACAGGAAACTCTTATTGGAATACTTCTTATAAATGGTTGAAACAAGTAAAACAAATGTATGATTTAGCTGTTCAGCAGAACAATAAAAATTATCAGGCAATCGCATTGGTAATGAATGCATGGATGTATGCTAACCTCACAGATACATACGGAGATATTCCTTTCTCTGAGGCGTCTAAAATTGAAGAAGGGATTACGCAACCTAAGTTTGATAAGCAGAAAGATATCTATGTAAAGCTTTTAGATGATTTAAAAACGGCAAATTCATTATTTGTAACTTCTTCTCTTTTGTCAGACCAAGACTTGTTTTACAATGCTAATAATGATACAAATGGAGTGCTCAATTGGAAAAAATTTTGTAATTCTCTTTCTTTAAGGTTGTTAACTAGGATTCTGAAAAGGAATGGTGATGTAGATGTTTATTCTAGAATTCAAGAAATTGTTAATAATCCTACTGTCTTTCCAATCTTTCAGAGTAATACAGAAAGTACTACTCTTGGTGTTACAGGGGTAGCTCCACTGTTACCTCCTATTGCTAGACCTCAGGATTTTACTACAAGTAGAGCCGCAGGTGAATTTTTTGTAGAAACTTTGAAGGCTAATAATGACCCTAGACAGTCTTTGTTTTTCTCTCAGGCTAAAAATTTGAGTAATAATCAAAATATAGGTTACAAAGGTGTTCCTGTGGGTTTTGCAAGCGGAACTACATTCAGTTATCAGCCTTCTAATATGAATCAGAATTTAGCCAAAGCACCTGCGAAAATTTTAATTTTTCCTTACGCAGAGTTACAATTTATACTTTCTGAGTTGGCATTTAAAGGAATTATTAACGGTAGTGCACAAACATATTATGAGAATGGAGTGAAAGCAGCCATCGAACAATGGAATGCTACTCTTCCTGCTAATTATTTTTCAAATACTAGTGTTATGTACAATGGTACTTTAGAAAGAATTATGCTTCAAAAATATGTAGCTCTTTTCTTTGTTGACCAACAGCAATGGTATGAAAAAAGAAGAACAGGCTATCCTGTATTGCCAAACAATGGAGGTTTACTAAATGATGGTAAAATGCCTCAAAGATTAATGTATCCTACACAACCCAAAATTTTGAATGAAGAAAACTATCAGGCCGCTGTTCAATCTATGGGCGGGGATAATATCAATGTGATTAACTGGTGGAATCAATAATTATTAAATATTAAAAAAATGAAAATACAACTTATAATTTTTTCGTTTATTTCAACTTTTGCTTTTGCTCAGCAAACAGCAACAGGTTATGTCTTTGAAGACGTAAATAGAAACGGAATTAAAGATAAAAAAGAGAAAGGAATTGCTCATATTTCAGTTTCTAACGGAGTTGAAGTGGTACAAACGGAGGCCGATGGTAAATATACACTGCCAGTGCAAGACGATAATATCATTTTTGTAATTAAGCCTTCACAATATATGACGCAGAAAAATGCTTCTCAGTTACCGCAGTTTTTCTATAATCATAAACCCAATGGTTCTCCTAAAGATTTTAAATATGCTGGAGTAAAACCTTCAGGTGAACTTCCTAAAGAAATTAATTTTCCTCTTTATCCTCAAAAAGAAGATGCTAATTTTCAAATTTTGGTTTTTGGAGATCCTCAACCTTATGATTTAAAGGAAATGGATTATTTCAAAAGAGGTATTATTAATGAAGTTAAAAATAATAAGAAAAATGCAGTTTTTGGGATTAGTCTAGGAGATTTAGTAGGCGATAACTTAAACCTGCATCCTGCTTATATAGATGCTGTGAAAGAAATGGGATTGCCATGGTACAACGTTATGGGAAATCACGATATGAACTACGAAGCCAAAGATGATAAACTTTCAGATGAAACTTTTGAAGCTAATTTCGGTCCGAATAATTATGCTTTCAACTATGGAAATGTTCATTTTATTATTTTAGATGATATTCTTTATCCAGATCCTAGAGATGGAAAAAGCTATTGGGGTGGTTTTAGAAAAGAACAATTGGATTTTGTGGAAAATGATCTAAAACATGTAAACCCAAATCAGTTAATTGTATTGTCTTTTCATATTCAATTAACACCAGAAAATGAAAATGACGACCATTTTAGAATGGAAGACAGGCAAAGGCTGTTCAGTATTTTGAAGCCTTTTCAGAATGTTTTGATGATGTCAGCACATACCCATAAGCAAAGTCAGTTTTTTTACAGTAAAAAAGAAGGTTGGGATGGGATGAAGCCTATTCACGAATTCAATGCAGGAACAACTTCTGGTGACTGGTATTCTGGTACGGCTGATGAAATAGGTGTTCCTAAATCTGTAATGAGAGATGGTACTTATAGAGGCTACTCTTTTATTAATTTTAAAGATAATGATTATGAAATTACTTATAAAGTTGCTGGTAAATCAGAAGATTATCAGATTAATCTTTGGATTCCTAAAGTAATCCCTTTTAAATCTAAAAATTCAGCAAGAATTGTTGCTAATTTTTTTATGGGTAGTAAGAATGATGAGTTAGAATATAGAATAGATGGTGGTGAATGGAAAAAAATGGATTATACTGAATCTATTGACCCTGAGTTTACAGACAGTGTTTTAAAATGGGATACTACCAATGAGTTGTTTGTTGGAAGAAGACCTAATAATCCAGAAAATTCGAGACATATTTGGACAGCTCCTTTCTCTAAAAAATTAGATTTAGGGAAGCATGAAGTGGAGGTAAGAGTTAAAGACCTTTATGGAAAAGTTTATACCGCAAAATCTAGCTTTGAAGTGAAAAATACTAAAGCTATTCAATAAAAATGAGCTAATATAAATCTTAAAGCTGCTTCAATTTCGAGGCAGCTTTTTAATTAAATAAACTTTCTGCAAATTTCTTATTTCTATAGAATTTTATGTTTAATTAATATTATAATAAGATTTCTTTAGTTTATATTTGCTCTAGTTTCAATATTAATAAGTTAACAAGTGTTAGATGAATTGAAATTTTTATTAATTATTTCACTTTATGATTAAGGAATTTTCATATAAACGTTTTGGGAATATATCTTTTTCAAAAGAATCTTTAGATGAAGATTTTTGGAATTCTATTGAAAATGACATAAAAATATTGTTTTTTCCAAGAGGCTCAATTGTACAAGTTGATTTTCAGGAATTTATGTTGGATGTAGATTCGTTGTTATTTGTTAATCCTAAAGTAGTAATAAAGCCATGTGAAGCCATAGAAGCTACTCTAATGCATTTTAATAGAGATTTTTATTGTATTGAAATTCATGATCATGAAGTAGCCTGTGATGGAATATTGTATAATAACGTTTTTGAAATTCCTTTTATTTCTTTAAATGATAGTCAATCTCAAGAGATTAAAAATATTATTAATGAAATAAAAAATGAAATGAAAAGTGAAGATTCTAGTACTGAAGAAATGCTGAGAATTTTGTTGAAATTAATTATTTTAAAATCTACTAGAATTTGGAAAAAACAACATTATTTAGAAAATGATGACTTGCAAACAGAAGTTAATTTTTTAAGAAAATTTAGTTTGTTAGTAGAACGACATTATAAAACTCATCATAAAGTGTCCGATTATGCTGATATGCTATTTATGACCCCAAAAAATTTAGGTAAAAAAATTAGTCTTATCAGTAAGAAAACACCTAATGATATAATTAAAGATAGACTTATTTTAGAAAGTAAACGGCTTTTGTTTTATACAAGCATGTCAGTGAAAGAAATTGCCTATAACTTAAATTATGACGATGATGCATACTTTGTTCGCTTTTTTACTAAAAATGCTGGTTTGTCGCCGGCCTCATTTAGAAAAAATTCTAAAATTTGATAAATTAATTATAAAGCATAGCTATAAGCTGTGCTTTTATTTTTATATCACTAGGAAAAAAGTACAATACAAAGAGAAAAGTGTCCATTGATACCTTTATTTTTTTAGCTCAATTTTGCCATATCAAAATATTATTAACAATTTAAAATTTAAAAATTATGAACAAGTTTACAGTAAAAGACGGAACAGAAATTTATTTCAAAGATTTAGGAACCGGTCAACCCATTTTTTTTCATCATGGCTGGCCTTTAACATCTGATGATTGGGATGCTCAAATGATGTTTTTCTTAGAAAAAGGATTTAGAGTAATTGCACATGATAGAAGAGGGCATGGAAGATCTACTCAAACTTTTAAAGGGAATGATATGGATACCTATGCAGCAGATGTAGCAGAGTTAGTAGAATTCTTAGACTTAAAAAATACAATTCATATTGGACATTCTACAGGTGGAGGAGAGGCAATAAGATATGCTGCAAAGTTTGGTAAAGACCGAGTGGCTAAAGTTGTTTTAGTTAGTGCAATTACACCTTATATGATTCAAAATGAAAATAATCCAGATGGTGTTCCTTTGGCAGTTTTTGATGATATTCGATTTAATACAAAGCATCATAGAGCTCAGTTTTATCAAGATATAACTTTCCCATTTTTTGGATATAATAGGGAAGGAGCTGATGTTAAAAAAGGAATTCAAGATAACTGGTGGAGACAAGGAATGATGGGAGGAATAAAAGCTCAGTATGATTGTATAAAAGTTTTTTCAGAAACAGATTTTACAGATGACCTTAAAACTGTAGATATTCCAGTATTAGTATTACATGGCGATGATGACCAAATTGTACCTTATGCTACAACAGCGGTAAAAGCTGCGGAATTATTAAAAAATGGTAAACTTATAATTTATCCAGGATTTCCTCATGGAATGCCAACTACAGAAGCAGAGACTATTAATAAAGATATTCTTGAATTTATCAGTTCTTAAGAATACAGAATGTAATTAACTTATTTTAATAATCAATGAATATAGAAGCTAATTCGCTTAGAGTTAGCTTTTTTCGTTTGTGATTATTGTAAACTAAACTTATTATTTCTAAAAACGATGAGCTCTATTTTAATTTATTATATCGTATAATTAGAAATAACTAAACTTAAAATAAAGTCAACTAATTTTTGTTCAGCATTTTTTCTATCAATAAGTCTATTTTTATATTCGTATGAATTTAATATTTGAATTAATTTTTTGTACGTCTCTAAATGATTTCTTTTAATTTTAAATCTGGAATTACCTTCTTTTGTTTTGATGATATTGTTATCTATAGTCCTGATTTTAAATAATGCAAATTCTAAAGAGGCTTGGGGATGTTTTGATTTTTTATGTCTTTCTACAATATTTATTTTAAAAAAGTCAAAAATAATATTGTGAAAAACAATGTTCGAGCCTCGTTTTTGTGTGTTGAGTTCAATTTTGAAATTCATGGTTTATTGTTTTATTAATGATTAAAATTACAAAATAATTATTAACTATTAATAAGTTATTAATTTTGAATTTACATTTTTGTTTACAATCCAGCGCTAAATAAAACTTTAGATTTTCTTAAAAAATAAAACAACAATAAATAAATTGTAACTTGCAAAATAAAACAATTCATCACAAATCCAAATTATTTTAAATGAAAATCAGCTTTATTCAGACCTCATTTTTTGGTTTATTATTAATGATATTACCATTAAATGTATTTTCACAATCAACAGATTATACCATCGAAGAGGTAAAGTTTGACAGTCAAGGTGTCTCTCTTGCAGGTTCAATTTTGATACCCGAAAAACCATTTGCAGCAGTTGTAATTGTTCATGGTTCAGACCCTGTGAAAAGAGAAATGGAGTTTGCAAAACGATTAGCGAAAGAAGGAATTGCTGTATTGACGTATGATAAACGTGGTGTTGGAGAATCTGGTGGCGTATATGTTGGTCCATCTGTTGGTACTAATAATATAGACTCTGTCAACCTTAATTTATTATCTAGCGACGCAAGCGAAGCTGTGAAAACTTTGCAAACTTATTTGAAAGACAAGAAAACACAAATTGGATTAGTTGGTTTCAGTCAAGCAGGATGGATAATTCCAATTGCTGCAAGTAAAAATCCACAAATTCAATTTATGGTTTTATTTAGTTGTCCTACAATTACAACTTTAGAACAACTTCGATTTCAATTTTATACAAATGGAAATGATAAATTTTGGGACAATCATACAGATGCAGATGCTCGCGAACATACAAAAAATGACCCCGATAAATATCAATTTGTGGCAACTGACCCAAAAATTTCTTTGAATGCCATTTCAATTCCTGGTCTATGGCTCTTTGGAGAGAAGGATATACAAATCCCTGTAAAATTGTGTATAGAGCAATTAAATGCTTTTAAAGCTCAAGGCAAACCTTTTGAATATACCTTGTTTCCAACTTTAGGACATAATACTTCCTCTCTTGATATTACAACACCTTTTGACGTCTCAATACAATGGATAAAACATAAAACAATATACAATAGAAATCGTAAAAATTGATTTCGTTTATATTAAAAAACAAACAAGCCTCTTTTAAATGAGTTTTTTTTGCATAAATTAAGATATCTGATATTGATAAGATTCTATTCTCTAGACATCAATTAAAATAATGATTGGCTTTCTAAATTTGTGAGGTTTTGGGCGGTGAGTTCTGGATTGTAGTTTGGGTATAGAAAGTCTTCTACTGGGATATCATCTAACCAACGGTATTGTATATCTTGATGCAAAAGGATTGGCATACGGTGTTTGGTGTTGTGGATTTCTGCCATCAATGGGTTGGCTTCCGTGGTTCCTATGGTGCAGGTAAGGATTTCTTCATCAGTAGCTGGATTGTGCCAAACATTGTAAATACCGCCAATGGCAAAGATATCTTGGTCTTTAATTTTTATGAGATAATTGTCTTTTCTTTTTCCTTTGTCATCCAACCATTTCCATTCATGGAAAGCATTGACTAAAATAAGGCAACGGTTATTGGTGTAGTTTTTATAGGTTGGCTTCTGGTGTACTTCTTCCATTCTTGCATTCAGGGTTTTCTTAGCGAATTCGCTGTCCTTAGCCCAAGAGGGGAGAAAACCCCATTGCGCTGCAACGATACGGTCTGTATCGTGGTCTAAAATCACTGGTATTTTTGGATTTGCAAAACCATTGATTTTGTCGTCTCTGGTATAATCATTTCCAATGTATTCTGCCTGATAGGCTTGTTCCAGTTCTTTTGGAGTGGATTTAATTCTTACGTAGTTGCACATGATGGTGAAATAATGGTTTAATCAAAAATAGGAATTTTTTAATTAATGAAATTTGAGATTATGGAATTGTTAGGAATATTAGATGTTAAGTTTAAAAATTTTTTACCTCAACCCTAAAGGGAGTAAAATTATTTTGAAGTTTTGGGAATAAACACCCCGTCATTCCGATTCTCGGAATACCAGTCCTCTGAAAGATGGGAACTGATATTGGGTTATTTTGCTTTGACTTTGATGATTTGGTGGAGGTCTGTGGTATAACGAGGAGAAAGATTTTTTTGATTCATCTTCCAAGTTCTTTGTACGTCCATGGAGCCGAGTTTTATTTTGTCTGCTCCTAATCTTTTGTTCATTACATCTATCACTTTCATAATTGGTTGGTGTTTGGCATGTAAATCTTCATCAAATAAAGAAGTCAAGCGCTCTGTTACCGGAACAAATTCTGTGACCATTACACCTGCTTTTTTATACTGGAAATAGGGCAGGTAAATTCTCTCCAGTCCTTGAAGTGCTGCCTTTGAAATCTCAATAGCGGAATTGGAAGGATTGGCTAATGTGATGGTAATGGAATTGCTGTACTGCTTTAAATCCTGTTTATAGCGGTCTGTCATGATGAAAACCGTTACGTATCTGCAACATGATTTTTGAGCTCTCAGCTTCTCGGAGCATTTATAGGCGAATGTAGAAACTCTTTCTTTTAAGGTTTCTAAATCGTCTGTACGTTTGTCAAAAGTTCTGGTGGTTGCAATTCCTTTTTTGGGTTTTGGAACGGAAAGGTCGTATTGTGGAATTCCACGTAATTCTCTATGCATTCTTAAACCAAGGATACCCATTTCTTTTTGGACGAAAGCTTCTGGAAGTTGGGTAAAATCCCAAGCTGTTTTGATACCACGAGCTGAAAACCTTTCGAAATATCTTCTGCCAATACCCCAAACATCTTCCAAAGGGAACCATTGGAGCGCTTTTTCAATCTTTTTTGGGGTGTCTATAATATAGACGCTTTTTGTTTTTTCAGGGAATTTTTTTGCTATTTTATTGGCCACCTTTGCCAATGTTTTGGTGGGTGCAATCCCAATACTTGTAGGTATATCTAAACCTCTGAAAACTTTTTCCCTAAGCTCTAAACAATGTTGGTATAAATCTACATGGTTATAACCATGGAAGTCTAGGAATGATTCGTCTACACTGTACACTTCAATGTCTTTGCAATATCTTCTGCAAATATTAACAATTCTATTTGAGATATCTCCATACAGTATGAAATTGGCAGAAAAAACGGTGAGACCTGCTTCTTTTTCTAGGTGTTTTATTTGGAAATAGGGTTGCCCCATTGTAATTCCCAAAGCTTTGGCTTCATTGGAACGTGCAATGGCGCACCCATCATTATTCGAAAGAACTACAACGGGTTTGTTTCGCAAGTCTGGTCGAAAAACTCTTTCGCAACTCGCATAGAAATTATTGCCATCTATTAAGCCGAACATTATTTTCTTAGTTTATGTAGATTCCAAGTGGAAACGCCCCAAAGTTCGAAGTCCGTATCTTCATTGATGTCCATATCCGCATAATCAGGATTTTCTGACTTGAGTTTTATTTTTTCTAATCTTAGAGAATTTTCTTTGTATTTAGGTTTGTACCTCTTTACATAAAATTCACCCTGGTAAAAAACTACGACAATGTCATTTTCGCGTGGAAATAGACCTTTCTGAACGATAAGAATATCACCATCAAAAACGCCTATACCAATGAGAGAATCCCCAGTAACACGAGCAAAGAAAGTGGTTTCTTTGTCTTTTATTAAGAGTTTTAACAGGTCTATAGTGTCTTCGGGGAAGTCTAAAGCAGGACTTTCAAAACTGCCGTAACCACCAGCTTTTACCTTGGCTGGAAGAACAGGAATTGTGATGTTTTCATCGTTTTCGAGTTTGAAAAGTTCTATTTTGGATTTCATTTTTCAAAGGTATAAAATAATGCAAAATGAATGGGGGAGTGTGGAAAAGTTTTGGTGGAAACAATTTTCTTTTCCCCAACCCTAAAGGGAGGAAAATTGTTTAACTATCATTGAAATTAGCGAAATGAAACAAACAAATAACTGGCTATAGGAATACTTGGACTAGAGACGGTTTTTGTGCAGGTGAATGAGGTAATTATGAAAAATTATTGTTAGAAGTTCTTGATTTAGTGGATTAAGGGATTTGAAAAATATTTATATTCGTGTTTTAATACCTCAACTAGAATGGAAGGAATTCTGGAATTGTTTAAAGAGTATTTGGCGAATGAGCCTCGGAATGTATCATCGTACTTGAATGATTGCATGGATTTATTGCATGGATTTGCACAGGAGAAAGGAATAGAATTTGATGGTTATTTTCAGGAGCGTTGGGAAGATAGTGCCAATACCATCATAGATTTTGATGAGGATTATTTTGAGAACAGGGATAGGAAAAATTTGTATGTTTTTCTTTCTGCGCTTTATGATGATGAGGTGTTTGAATATTTGAAAAGTGCTTATGAAATAGCAAAATTGGAAGCTCCTACAAAAGAATGGGTGAAGCTGCAAGTGGATTTATTGATTGCTAAGGGGGTGCGGTTTTGAATAAAAAAACAACTGAGTATATCAGTTGGCTGAGGTACAGTGTGCAGCCGAACTGGTCACTCTGTACAACAAAGATAGCAAATAATATTTTCCATAAAATAAAAAAGCTCAACAGTTACCTGTTAAGCTCTGGAGAATTTAACTTAATATTGAGTTTAGAAATATTATCACAACGGAGAGCGCGTTGTGAATTGGATTGAAAAAAATACAATAAAGTAGGGACGAAGCTCAAACTTTTTGTCCTTTGAGAAATTCGTTTGTATAATATGTCTTTACTATGAACGACAAAGGTGTTGGTTGATGGTTGAAGTTCCTGATTTAGTGGATTGAGAGAGCGTAAATATATATATATTGATTTAATACTTAAAGTTATAATATTTCTAGACGACTCAATAATAATTAAAAAATGAGCTGATTAATGAGATTAATCGGCTCATAAAAATTATTTTTTATAGTTTTCTTCAATGTAATCAATAATTTTCTTTTCTGAGTTGAATATGGTTGAGCCTTTGCCTCTTTCAATTATTTCAAATGTGTCTTTTTTGTCAAATGAAAAAATTACTTTTGATTTTCTACTACCTATTTGTGTAATAATAGATTTACCATATTCCTGTTTGTATTCAATTATTGTAGAAATATCTAAATCTGCAAGTTTTCTCTGTAATAGTAGTGTTCTTAACTCATAAGCTTTTACACTATACTTAGAAGCATTTAATAAGTAAATCATTTTATAGTTGTTATCTAACCAAACATAGCCCGATTGATAATATAGTAGGTCTGGATTCGAAATGAAATATTTTCTCCAATCCGATACATTAGTTTTATTTGACTTTATTACGTTTTTGAGATTTGTTTTAGGAGCAATATTTAGATCTGAAGAATCAAAAAGGGTTTTTAAAGTACCAATGGATTTTGCGAATTTTTCATTGTCGCTTTCTCTGAATAATCTTTTCCAACTGGTATCTCTATGATTATCATCAGAGATAAAATGAAAATTCGTTGCGTGGATTAAGTAATCATTTATTGATAACATTGCTGTTCTGAAAAGTTGATTTCCAAAATCAATAGAACCTTTTTCACTGAAATACATATTGTATTTTGCATAGTAATCTTTTAAGCTTTCAAAGAATTGTAAATCTTGTGTAGTATCCCACTCCAAAGAAGTATTTGACTTATATTCATCCCATATTCCTGAGAATTTTAGCATTACAAGTATATGACCATTTAGATATGGATCTAATTCTATTTTTTGAATTAATTGAGACCATTCTTTAGACTTAGAAAGGAGAATTATCTTAATTTTTTCCTCTATTACTTGATCTTTGTAGAAACCTGAAATTTCCGAATTTAAGAATTGAGAATAGATGTCTCCAGTATAGTTGCGAAATATAGTGGATAATCCAACCAAACTAGTATTAAGATCTTTATAGTTGTTGTAAAAATTAGAAACCGTTGAAAGATTGGAGATTAGCCTTGTCATTTTTAGCAATTCTGAACTTGCATTATCACGCTCTTTTAGTAATGGTAGAAAATGAACGATAGAGTAAACTTTTAGTCTGTCGGTAGCCGAAAGTGTATAAACGCCATTATATACACTCGTATCGAGAAGATCTTCAACGTCTAAGTATGGATTATTTTGGTCGAAATATTCAATATAAGAACTATCTGATTTTATTAAGAAATCCAAAATATCAATGTAGTTTACTAATGATTCTTCATCCAGAAGTTTACTTTCGATGAATTGGTAGAATGTAGGGAGTATTTTTTTTGCCTCAAATTTATTACGTATCTGTTCAAAATCTTCCGGGTCAACTGCTGCTTTATTTGTTAAGGCTATGTATGAAAGAAGATTAAGTAGTTTGTTGTCAAATATATTGGTGTTAATGTCTCTTTTATTCCAAAAGTAATCTGACCAAACTGTATCTATTTTTGTAATGAAGTATTTATACATATCAAATTTTGAGACACCTTCAGAATGTTCATAATTATATATGTGTTTTTCATTAAACTTACTTTCTTTGATTAATTTACTTAATTCAGCTTTCAAATTTTCAAAACTAGTTAGAGAAACCCCACGAGCATTCATTTTTATATATAGGTCGTCTGACATTCCTAGTTTTTCTATGTCAAGAAAGTTGAATACAATAGGTGTTTTGTCATTACTAGTTAAGTCCGCTAACAGAATATCTGCTTTCTTAAATTTTTCATGGATTAGATCTAATACATTTAAGCATGAAAAGATAGTATTATCAGTGATCCATTTTGATAAGAACCAACTTTGATTTTTTATGTAGGTTGATAATATAAACTCAGGATCATCAAATTTCTCTTTATCAAAGTCTAATTCTAATAATTTTCTAAAAAAATCCTTGGATGTTTGTCTAATTTGATACGTAAACTTTGATAGCGTTGGTGAAGTAAGCTTCAGATCATCTTCTTTAAATGAAAGATACCAATGAAGCAGAAAAAGTGTTGTTAGACGTTGTTGACCATCTAGAGGATAAAAAATATCATTCTGAATATAGCCATAAACAAAATCTAATTCTAGTGGATATTCTTCTTCTTTTTTTGAGTTTTCTATCGCAACTTTAAGGTCTGAAATAAATTGATTTCTAATTTCTAAAGACTTAGGATTTGAACGACCTTGCGCATAATCACGCTGTATCATTGGGATAACTACACCAAATTTTATTGAATGATCGGGAATGTTATTAGTGAGTAAATTCCATAATGTTGTTCTCATACTAGTTTTTGAATTTTTCTAAAGTTAATTGTAGTTTTTCTAGGTAATCAAGTTTGTCTTTTACGGTCCAGTAGAAGAAATTATCTGGTTCTTTGGTATTGTATTTTAGGAATACCCTTTTTGTTTCTAATGGTATGTATGCTCCTTCTTTATCTAAGTCAATAATTTTAGAACGCTTAACATCGAATAAGGAATAGCTTAAGTAAGAATTAGAATCTCTGTCTAATAATGCAAGGTTTACAATGGAATCTCTTTCTGATAAGAAATTAATTTTATTTTGTTCTGTGACAAGTTCTTCATCAAATGAATCTCCCAAAACATCGGATTCATCTTCTAATGCTTCTTGTAGTTTTTCAAGTTCTAAAAGAGACTCCGAATCCAGTTCTTCTAAACCTTGGGAATAAAGTTTTTCAGATGATGAAACTAAACTCACAAAATCGATATTATCAAATTTACCGTCAAAGTCCTCAAAGTGTTTTATTTGATGTCTCATTTCTTTGATAAGATCATTTGCCTCTTTGGATTTGAATTTCTTTTCAATTGCTGCTAAGTTTTCGCGTAACCAATTGATATAATCTTTTTCTTTGAAGTCTTCTGAATTTTGAGCATAGACATGTTCTAAACTCCATATCTTATCTTTATAAGAATTGAATGGGAATCTAGTTGTGTTATCTGGAACCTTGTATGTGCTGTGAATATTGAATAGTAAAAGTAAGTTAGATATTAGTTTGGAATCGGGACCATATCGTAAGGATGTGATATCAATCCCTTCAAACATGTCATAGACAGACTCTTTAATGTAACTATTGAACTCCTGTGTTGTTGCAGATAAGAATTTGTTTTTAATGTCAACAATAGAAAAGTTTTGAAGAATTAAAAATCCAATAAAATGATAATAGAAAGGATCGGCATACCATTCTTCGAAAACTTCAATAACTGATTTTATATTATCCCATTCCTCCTCGATTAATGAATAATTTTTGGCAGAAAGTTCTTTTATTAATTCTGTATTTTGTTTCTTCTCTTTAATTTTTGAATAAAAATATCTAAAGGAAGCATAGTCATTTGTTTGAGAACTTTGGTCAGAAAGTAGTTCTAGAATATAGTCTATACGTGTTTCGTATGATTTTTTGGATTGTAATATGAAATACCAAAATTTATCATTTCTTAATTTTTTTTCTAATTCATCCCATTCGAAGGCGATTCTATTTTGGATTAAATTTAGGACTTCGGAATCTCTTTCTGAAAAACCTAGCTTCATATTTTCCTTACTTAAAAAAACAGCTTTAACTAGCTCTGCGTTTGTTAATGCAATTTTGCCAACATTTATCCTTGTAAAGACATCTACCGCAATGGTATTTTCAAGAATTTCATACCAAATAAATTCAACTGAATTTCCAAAGGCCGTTTGCAAATCGCTTGCAATGGAGGGTTTTTCTTCAATCTGATTTGTAAGCCATTCATCAATCAAAATATAGGCTTGACTAATATAATAATAGTCAGGATTTGAATCATTTATTTCTTTTGAGATTGTTTGTAAGTATGTTTCACTATCAGGTCTTGTTTGGTATGAAAGCGAATAAGTCTTGAGTAGTGTATTGTACTTCTTAATACAGTTTAATAAAATGAAAATTGTTGTTAGCCTTTGTTGACCATCTAGGACTTCATATTTGCCATCAGTCATTTTTTTTACGACTATTGGTTGAAGACAGTATTTATCTCCTTTAGTAATGTATATAAAATCGTATAGATCGTCTAAAAGATCCATTATTTGATCTTTGTCCCATCTGTAACCTCTTTGGTATGCGGGAATATAAAAGTTGTATAGTGGATTACCTTCTGATTGTTTCAGTAAATCACCAACAAGTATAGGTTCTAAAGTATTTTCTAGAAATTCTGTGGTATTCATATTCTACGTTATGAGTTTTTCTTTATCGTTAAATAATTACTAGTTTAAACCAGCTCCATTTATAACATCTGAGCCTTTGAGCATTAAGTAAGACATGTTGCTTGCTACTGCAAGTTGGTGGGCATAGTCTGCTTTTGCTTTTACAACTACATCATCTATCATGTTATCTCCTTTTACTTCGATAATTGTATAAGAGCCATCTTCTAGTTGTACTAAGAAATCTGGGTAGTAGCTTCTCACGGTATTCGAAACAGGATCAATGTAATTGATTACGAAATCTGATTGACCATGTGTTAGCATTCCAGTAAACCATACTTTTTTGATTTTATCGTCGTTTAGTAGTGTCCAAAATAGATGATTTTCAGGATTACTGTCGAAGCAATAGTTGTCCAGATGGAATGATTTGTCTTTGAATGACGAAAATTTAGGATCGTCGAGTGATGCTATTAGATTGACTTTAGCATTAATATAATAAAAATCTTTGTCCTTTGGTTCTTTTACCAATTCTACTTCAACTTCGTCTGTTTTTTCAAAGGATTCTAACTCGTATAGCTCGTTGAAAAGTCTTGGAATTATCCAGTCATAAAGCAATTCGTTGAACTCATTTATTTTTTCCAAAATAATTGGTAAGCCTTCCTTCTGAATCTTTAAGGATAGATTTGATTTTTAGAGGGCTTAGATTTAGATATCTCGATATTTCAGCACATAGTGTAAGTTCAGAAAATTCTCTTTTGTCTTTGAAATTTGAAAAATCTTTGTCTCGTGAAATTTTCTTTGACATGTCATGAATACTTCTGTGCGAACCAATTATTTTGTATTGTTCATAATCTACTTCGTCAAAATTGAATTGTACTTTTTCGGATATTGTCTTGTCCTTAAGTTGGTGTAATTTTCTTACTTTTTTGAATCTAATTTTTACCGGCGGTGGTACAATTCTGACTTCTACCAATTCTTTGTCTTTACCAGATTTCGTAAGGTCATCAACTGACATTTTGAAGTTTTCTTGAAGTTCCGCATCTAGTATTTTGATATTCTCGTCTGATAAGAATACTAAACCAGTTTGTTGTTTTGGATCAATAGAACGGAGACAACGCATCGTTGCTTGTAGTATGAATACTTTAGATTTTGGTTCGCGATGTAATGCAACGCCGAAAAGTGAACGACAGTTCCAACCTTCTTTTCCTTTATTAACTAAGAGAATGAATTGTTTTTCGGACTGTGGCGTATCTAGTAGTTTGAATTCTCTGATATCATCGTTTGATGTTACGGAAGTATCTCCAACATTTACTAAGATTTTAGAGGTTGGAATATTTAATTCCGAAAGAACTTGTTCTATAGCAGGTCGCAATTCTGATTGAATTTCGTCGATTGTAGAACCGAAGAATGCCAATTTAGGAAGCATACCTTCAAATCTTTTTGTTCCGTATTTTTCCCAAAACTCAGTGATTACTAATCTTACAAATGCAAGGGTTTTATCTTTTATGTTTTCAAAACCTTGGATGTCAACCTTCTTTAGATATTGATTGTTTATTGCCTCTCTAAGGCCATAAGAGTATACAACTTCGGGAAGGAGGCGACTGCCAACATAAGGCGTACCTGTGTAATTGTAACAACCTACTACTGCTGTACCTGCTTCTTTTAAGTTTTCTGCAAGTTCGTTAATTGTTACACGAAGGGAAGTTGCTGATTTTTTAAGCCCAAAGTCTTGAGCTAAGGCATTACCAAAAACGTGGTGTGCTTCGTCAACGTATATCCCTAGTTGTTTTAATCTAGTAAGCTTTGCAAATCTTTGATTAGTAATTAGCTCCGCATCAGTGTCTATTTCAAAACCGTAAAGATCCTCATAATCTTTGTTTAAAGATTTGGCTTTATAAGTTGTGCTGGTATCTGAAAATAATTCTTGAGAAGGCGTTTTAGCTTTGTGTTGCTTCTTAAGAATAATCTTTTGGGTGTTTGAAATGATGATGTTGTACTTTGAATTTTCTATCGTGTTCAGTGCATCACCGCTTTCGTCTAAGAAATGGAATTTTAGATTGATATCTAACCAGTTTACATATTCAGGAGGGATAATTAGAGCTTTATCAAAAGTTTCAATTTCTTTTAGGGATTGTAAAACTGTTTTGTCTGGTGCGAAAACCAATGCGTTATGACAGTATTTTTCATCCTTTGGATATTTGTTAGCTAAGAGAAATTCGTAAAAGATGGAAGTTGCCATTAGAACGGTCTTACCAAGCCCCATTGTTAAAGCAAAAATATAGTTGGGATATATTTGCTGGAACGATTTAATCTGATTGAAAACTTCATTAAATGTAGCAATATCATCTCCATTAAACGCTTCACTTGCACCGAAAAGTGTCATTTGACCTGCAGATGTGATACCCGTAGTGGAACGGTTTTCAAAATTATTTTTCTTACTGAACCAATCTTCGAAAATTTCGAACAAATATTTGTTGTTGCAGTATTCTTTTAAGAAAATGTACATTTCTAAGGCTTCGAACTGCGGTAAACGTAGATAGGCCGTAGGATTATCTGGGTTGTTGAATGCCAAAAATTTTCTCGATAAAGGGGTGAAAGAAGAATAGATTTTCTTCTTTTCCTCCTTTAAAAATAATTGTAGATACTCGTAAAATGGAAAGTCTATTTGTTGAGCTGCTTTTTTCTTTGCCATTGTAATTACAGATTAACAGTTAACTCTAAAGATTCACTAAGAAGGTCTGTAATTTTTACATGGATTGTTCCTGCATTGGTAGGAATATCGTAAACACCTTTTACTAGTTCATTTTTTTCTGGGACGTCTACAATTTGAGGTTCGAAGACCGCACCATCGTAATTGAAATCTATCATTACACTATCAGTAAGCTCCTTCCAATTGTTTACGTTTTCTTTTTGAAGCGATAATTTCTGAAGCAAATTCATTGGGTAGAACTCTCTAATTAATAGTTTACCACCTTCTATTACTACCTCTGCTTCTGCATCGCGTTTGAATTCTAAATTAGCTTTATCACGAAGAATGTCCACCACTTCAACATCTAGTGTATAAGGCACTGAACTTTTTAGTTCTGCTGCTAGGCTTGGCTCGTGTCCCATACATACCAATAGAATGTGTTCAACTGGCTTTTTAGGGTTTTCTTCGTTTAGTTTTTCGAATTTTTTATAGTCGAAATTGGTGATGAGTTCGTTAAGGTCTGCTCTTGTAGCAATACGGTTGACAGGCATTATTTTAACCATACGTCCATCCTTCTCCCCATCATAAAGAGAGTTGTTGGGTAGCGGTTGTATTTCTAATGCTTTTACTAACAATTCTTTTGCTTGAACTGGATTTCTGAATACATCGTAATTGTTAACGTTGTAGACTTGGAAGCCTGTATATTTTGTTTCCTCCTGAAAAGTACTGTTTAACTCTTTAGCAACATTTAGAAGTCTTTTGGTGGTCGTTTGTATAGCCCCTAAATTAATGTCTGCACCAATAAATCGACGCCCTAGCTTCATGGCAACCGCTTGAGTAGTACCAGATCCCATAAAACAGTCAAATATTAAATCACCCTCATTTGATGAACTTTGTAGTATTCGTTCCAACAACTTTTCAGGTTTTTGAGTTGGATATTTTTGATTCTCCAAAGATGTTCCTTGGACAGCATTTACATCAAACCACAAATCTTGTAATGGTACTCCAGGAGACTCATCAATAAATCTCTTTTTTTGTGGAACAGTACCTGGACGAGATTGAATTATTATACCTTCATCATATAATTTCTGCATTTTTTCTTTTGAATGAACCCAATATCTTGAAACTCCAAGAAATTCGTAATATGGATTTCCCTTAGCTGCTCCACCAGGACCTAGAAGAGATACTAAACGGTATTTTTTACCAGTAGTTTCATCTACATACTTATAAAAATCAGAAATATACTTCTCACTATATGGTGTATATACAGCGTTAATTTTTGTGCTTTCTGATTTCTTATAAAATAGAATCATATCGTGCAATCTCCCAAAATGCTTTGCACCCTGGCCTGAATCACCATGTGAAAAAGTGCGTTTCCAAATCACTTGATTGACAAAATTTGAACTTCCAAATATTTCATCTAATATTATCTTTATATAGTGCCCCCTAGTTGGGTCACATTGAAAATAAATTGAACCATCATCACTTAACAATTCTCTCATTAACATTATTCTCTCATATATAAATTGGAGATATTCATCATTAGCCCATATATCAGTATATTGTTTTTCTTCAAACGCAGAAAAATTTCCAATAGCTCCTTTCCCTTTAATCTCAATTTTCTTCTTATAATCAGCTCTCGAATCATATGGAGGATCTATATATATCAATTTAACTTGTCCTCTGTATTCTCGTAGTAAATGACTCATCACTTGAAGATTATCGCCCCAAAATATTTTGTTAAGCCATCCATTAACTTCTTCCCCGTGGGTTTCTTTTAACTGCGCAGGATAAAACTGGGTTGATGTGAAAGGTCTTTTTCCTTTCCAATGTAGCATTGGATAACCTTTAATTGGTTCAAATTTATAATCTTCAATTGTATCAATTTTCTGTTGAACATTAAATCCTAATGTATTATCTAATGACATATATATATTTATTTTAAACTGTAATGTCTTGGGTTGCAATGGAAACGCATATCGCATTCTCCGCATTGTTTCTCAGACTTTACAGTGTTGGACATATCGTAATTTTTATTTTCTATTTTGGTTACCACGTCATCAAAAACTGAAATGGTATGTTGGATGTTATCCTTATTAGACTTAAAAGTAATGTAAGGACTTGCATCTTCTTCTTTAGGATAGTACAAGTGCATTTTGCTCACTTCATGACCTGTACGTTCCTCCACTATGTGCGCATAAATCTCTAGTTGTCTGCGGTATTGTGATAGGACCTGTTTTGTTTTTGGCTCATTAGAATTGACATCGGGTTTGGATCCTGACTTAAAATCTATGAGTTCTACGGTACCATTTTCGCCTTCTATTAAGTCAATCGTCCCTTTAAGAATGTAATCTTCCTTCACCAAAGATACATCGACTTCGGCTTCTTTAATCAAATGCCAACGATCTGACTGATTATCCCTATATCTTAATACCTGTGATAATAAAGCATCTTGCTGACCTTGGTGAAGATAAGACCTTTGGCTTTTTGACAATAGGTAATAATTCTCATTGAACCAATCTGTAATATTTTCGTTCGTAAGTGTATGCACTTCGTCGCGAAGTACTGCTTTGTGAATATCTTCTATGGTTTGATGCAATAAGCTACCCCCTAAAACACCTCCTGTACGAACTTCTGTAAATTCTAACTCTTTATAGAACTTGTATTGTAGTGGACAGTTTTCGTATAGCAAAATATGCGAGGTAAAAGAATATTCTTTCTTTATATTAACTGGCTTAATTGTTTCTAATTCTAACTGCGTTATATCGAAGGCGTGCAACCTCCAAGGCACTGCTTCTTTGTATGATTTTTCGAAATGCTTAGAAGGATTTCTCCCTTGTCCATTCTTTTCGAAGGCTGTAAGTGCCAAGACATTTTGAGGTCTTGAAAAAGCCGTATAAAATAATCTCCAAAAGTCGTAGTATTTAGTTTTTTCAATTGGCTCAAATGGTTGCTTATGGTAGTAGTTGTTTTGAAGTATTACATCTACTTCATCAAACTGTTTAGTTGGATTTAAGTTGAGTGAGCCTACTAAAACAATAGGAAACTCCAATCCTTTTGATTGGTGAATAGTCATAAATGAAACACAACCAGAAGGTGCATATTCATCAAAGTCTTCGTACTCTTCTATACCGCCATCTATAATGAAGCGAAGGTATGTATTGAAAAGTTCTTGTAATGTTTTTTGTACATTTTTAGGTGTTAAGACCGTTACATTATATAAGAATTCGAATTTGAAAAGCAACTTTGTTACTAGTGCAATGTTGTATGCTGACCTTAGACGAAGTTTGTTATCTGTTAATTCTAACTCTAAATGTTCTGAGAACATTGGAAATTCTAAGAGTTGATAAACAAGAGCTGTAAAAGCGTAGTTTGTATTTGATTTTAGAATCAAATGTTCTTTAGCCTTTGTACGGCACCATTGGAGCAAATTCTTATGTTTGTCTGGGTCAGAACGAAGTTCTTCAGCAAATTTATTTTTCCAATGCTCGTACGTGTGCCATATTTGTAGATTAGCATCATCATTCCACTTTAGGTCTTCAAAAAGATTTGGGAAGATAAATATTAATGCACCAAAAAGTAGTTGAACTTCATTGCGCTCAAAAAAGAGTGAAGAACGGGGTGAGAAAATATTGATGCCGTTTTCTTCTAAATAATTTGCAAGTGCAACAACCCTTTCGTTCTTAACCGATTTGAAAAGAAATGCAATTTGGTTGTAATCTGTGACTTTACCAGAATCAACCATTTCATTAATAAAAGCCAAAACTTCTTTGCAATAATCTTCAAAGGACTGGTCATTAGAAACTGTTATGACAGTAGCAGTTTCAGGAAAGTCTCCTTCTCTTGGCGTTATCGTTTTCTCAAATCTAAATTTTTTATTTCCTTCTGTCCAATCCAATTGAGCCATCCAATTATTGTAAAATTGGATGATGTCTGGGTGTGAACGGTAATTGGTTGTTAAGGCAACTTGCTTGCAAGTGCCTTTTTTAAAGTTATTTGGGAACTCTAAGATATTTCTAATTGTTGCCCCTCTGAATCTATATAAACCTTGGTCATCATCACCCACAACGCAAATATTGTGATTTTTAGAAGCTAATAATAAAAGGATTTTTTCTTGAATGGTATTGGTATCTTGATACTCATCTACCATTATGTATTTTATTTTAGATTGCAGTTGTTGAAGAACTTTAGGGTTTTCTTCAAGCAAACGAAGTATTTCTGTCTGAATTGATGAAAAATCTAAGACATTTTCTTCTGCTAACTGATTTTGATAAATCTTGAAATATTCTCCAATAGCACGGATTTCATCCTCATCGGCATTACACAAATCCTCAACATCAAGGCATTCCTCTGACACCTTTCCAATGTAAGTCATCAGATTATTTGCCTTCGCCCATCTGTTTTGATAATGAGTGCCTATAATTTCTGCGGGATCATCAACTTCTAAGTATGTATTTAGGTTTTTGAATATTAGAAAGCATTGGTCAAACTGATCTAAAAGACGGTAGTTTCTTTTAAGCGTAGAATACTCGCGAAATTCTTCAATAAATCGCAAGAAAATCGAGTGCAATGTACCAATGTACATTTCATTAAGATTTACAGGAATTTCAAGTGCTAATAATCTATTAGATACTCTGGTGATAAGTTCTTTTGCTGCTTTTTCGGTAAAAGTAGATACCATTATTTCTTCCGCAGGAACACCTGATTGAATAAGAGAAACAATACGTTCTACCAAAGTTGCCGTTTTACCAGAACCAGGACCAGCAATCACAAGAAGTGGTCCTTCTTTAGTATCTACTACTTGCTGTTGAAAGCTGTTTAATGATATCAATTTGTTTAGTTTTTTTTCAAAAATACAAAACCAAACGATAATAAAAAACGGAAAACCGTAAAATCTGTAATAAATTATATTAAATTGAAATAAAATTAATGGAAATAGAGTTTCCTTTTGATAATCTGATTAAACAACTTCATCATTTTAAAGAAGTCTTTTTCACAATCAATAATTTTGTTAGTCCCATCTTTTTCAATTATTAATGGAAATTGATTATACCCAAAAGTTATTTTACTGGTTTTTCTATTATTATACTTTACTTCTAACTTCCATTCTGTACCATCAACTATATTTACATCTTCATATTTTCTTTGCCAATTAGTAAATTGAGTTTTATTCAAAATTTCAATTAATTTTATATAAAAATCTTTATCTAAATATCCAATTGGATTAATCTCTGTCTCCATATCAAATTGGGTTTCTTTATACGTAAAAAAACCATCCTCAAAAATAAAATGGCGATATTCACTATGATAACTGCCAATTGAAAATTTTAAATATTCTATCGATTGTATTTTTACTACCATCTTTCAAAATTACAAAACCAAATTTGAAATTAAATTAATAAGAATCACTTTCTTTTATCGTTGGAGATTTCATCATAGCCGAACAGATTAAACATTTCTCTCATTTATTAGTATTTTTTATTTATTATATCTTAAAAAAAAATGTATACGTAATAATTAAACTACTTCTTTAAAATTACTAAAGATGTAATTATTAATAGAAAAGAGGATTCAATCTATTTAGAGTCTCCAGGTTTGTGCTTGTGAGGCTTTAGTTCTGGGTGTTTTGGCTTTACTTCTGGTGTAACTCTTCTTCTTCGGTCTGGCGTTCCATCTGGCTTATTGAGTTTGGGTCCAGGCTTAATTGCTTTAATTGTGTTCATTTTATTAATATTTTGATTAAACAGAAATAAATGTATGCAGTTTTTTTTATGTCACCTTACGGTTTTCCGTAAACGAGAAATATTTTTTAATTTAACTTTACTTTAATAATTTAAATTATTGATAAAAAAGCAGAGGTATGTATTTTATAATCAACTGATTTTAATATATTTGTACAAAACAAATAAACAGAAACTCAAAATTCTTAACAAATAAACATT
Organism: Cloacibacterium sp.; assembly: GCF_047601505.1. Lineage (GTDB taxonomy): Bacteria > Bacteroidota > Bacteroidia > Flavobacteriales > Weeksellaceae > Cloacibacterium. The sequence goes on along the minus strand of NZ_JASGJD010000001.1, from coordinate 2,491,763 downwards.
TAAAATTAGATTTTGGTGCAATGGATACGCGGATTGTATCCTCTGATGTAATATAGTCGCTACGCGCAGACATTCAAAACATCAAGCGCTTTTGCAAAATTCCCTCTCGGAAGCAACACTCCCAGAGGAAACTTCGTAAAGCAGACGGCAAGATATTCAACATTTTTAAAAATTTACCCCATAAAACCAAATGACAAATTCACAATTATTAGAAAAAATAATTCTACATGAGAATGCTTATTTTTTTCTTAAAGAAAAATCAGGTTTTTTATCCAAGAGAAGTATAAAGAGAACTTTTTCGGAAGCTTCAGCTGATAAGCAAGGAAAAGCTTTACTTGAAATTGTTAAAAAGCAAAAAATACTAATTGATGGTAGTGAAATATTTTACTCTGTATTAGTTTTTAAATATATTAAAAAGCCATCTTTTATTGAAGATTTTATTACTAATTGGGAAGAAGTAAAATTAGCTTACATCTGTATAATTGATTTTGAAGAACACCTTGTAATTGCTCGAAAAAATATCTCTAAAATAACTGATTTCCTTTCTGATTTTGAACCTTTGGATTATAATGTAATGACTTCTATTTTTTCTCAAGATAACACTTCTTTTGAAAAATTAAGTATGGACAATATGAATATTTCGGATAGAGCAATTAGACAAAAAAGCTTAGAGTCACCAAATTTGCAAGAAAATGTATCAAGTTTTGGATTACAAGGATATATTCTTAATACAGTTAGAGTAAGCAATGATGAGGAAAAGGTTACTATATCAGTTAATTCCTCTAGAATTAATCAACTTGGTCCTAAAAATACGTTTGACGGGTTTCTTATTTGGTGTAACAATACTGTTCATAAAATAAAAAACTATATTCCTAAAATAAATTTTTTGTCATCATTCGCAACATCTATAGACTATTCTAAACACAAAGATGAATTGACACCAACATCAATTCTAATTGTATTGAGCAAAATTTACAAAGAATTTGAAGAAAATAAAATACGTAGATGTTTTTATCGGATAAAAAAATCTGATGAAATTATTGAAAGAGAAATTAACTTGATTCCAATTTTAAAAAAATTCGAGTTTTTATTAGAAATTGAGAAAATTGAGGACGACATATATAGGATAAAAAATAAAATAGTAAATGATTTAAGTTTATTTCTAAATGATAAATCCATAACACTTCGTTCAAAAAAACTTTCAAAACTTTATATTGAATATGAAACGGATTTATGCTATCCTATTCTATCAGTCATAAACTGGACTCGAAGCTACATTATAACTTTTGATAACCCTGAATTTATTTATTGTAATCGAAAATTATTTAAAGATAATAGATTATTGGGAAATTTAGATTCAGTATTAAAAATATTCAAAGAAAGTCCTGAGCTTGAAAATGTTACTTCAGAGAAAGGACAATTCAGAATTGATTCTAAAAATTTTAATAGTGAATCTGTTTTTGGATTTGTAGAGAATAAATTCAAGACAGATTATGATTATTTTATTTGTGATGACCTTTCTAAAGAATGGGCTGATCACATAGGATTAAATGAAGAATCAATTGCATTTTATCATTCAAAGTATAAGAATTCCAATTTTTCGGCTTCTGACTTTCAGGATATTGTAGGACAAGCTCTAAAAAATTTAGGTAATTTGTCTCCTTCTGATGATCAATGGGAAATTAAAGAAAATCTATGGAATAACAAATACAAAAATGGTTCAGTAGAAACACAAATAAATAGAATTAGAACTGAGCAAAATTCAAATGATGTTATTTCTTATTTCAAAAAAATTAAAGGATATCCAAATATAAAAAAGCAGGTTCATATTGTAATTAACTTTATATCAAAATCTGCATTGGAAGACAGATTACATAAATTGAAAAATGGTGAATCATTTCGTGAAAGGAATGAAGTAATACAAATATTATGGTTCATCTCTTCACTTATCTCTAGTTGTTTTGAAGCTAACACTGAAGTTTATATTCATTGCAAACCATGATGAAAAAGTTTTTATAATATAGCTTTGTTGTAACCTTATAGCTCAGATTCTAATCCGTGACTTTTCTTTCTGAATTCATTTTTTTTATTTAAATTTTTGTTTTTTTAGCAATAAAGAACTTTAGTTATAAAATGGAATTTCTAATTATTACATTCTTAATCTCAATTTCCTTGATTCTTTTTTATCTATACATTAAAAAAGAAAAGAATAAATATTCAAACATAGTTTATTTGAAAAATTTGCAGCAAATCAAAGATTTCGTAGAACAAATGAATAGATTTAGTGATTATGTAACTTGGATTGAAAGAGAACAGATAAAATCAAATTACTCAAATGTTGGAAAGTTTTTTAAGAATAAGACAAAGTACTACAAAAAAGAAGAAACAGTTAAAAAGTTTAATGATATTTTTTCAAATTTTGACAATTTCATTGCTTCTTATAATCAGAATTATGTAAATACTCAAAAAGAAAAATTAGAGCAATATTTTGATGATATCGAGGGAAAAAAATTAGATGACCAGCAGAGGACAGCATTAATAACTGATGAATATTCAAATTTAATCATTGCTGGTGCAGGTTCTGGTAAGACTCTCACAATTTTAGGTAAAGTTAAATATCTAGTCGAAAAGAAAAATATTTCTTCTAAAGAAATACTATTATTATCCTTTACCAAAAAAACAGTAGAAGAGTTAAATGAAAGATTAAAAAAATTGGAATTAGATGTAGAGGCAACTACTTTTCACAAACTTAGTTACGATGTAATTAAAAAATATCAATCATTTGTTCCCTCAGTAACAAATGAAAATACTTTAAGCAGTGTAATTAAAGAATATTTAAAAACAGATATTTTAAATAATTCTATAGCTTTACAGTCTTACATTCAATATGTAGCTTGCTATATGAATATCCCTGAGGATTCTGATAATTATGATTCATTAGGTGATAAAATAGATAATGAAAAAGGTATTGATTTACAAACGCTTAAGTCAAAGTGCGAGTCATTAAATAAGATTTCCAAATCTTCACTTGATACTATTCAAGGCGAAAGAGTTAAAAGTGTTGAGGAACTTATAATAGCAAATTTTTTATATCTCAATGGTATCAATTATGAGTATGAAAAGCCATACCCTTTTGGAGAAGTAATTTATCGTCCTGACTTTTATCTTAAAGATTATGATATTTATTTAGAGTATTTTGGGGTTGATGAAAATAATCGAGCAAAATGGTTAAATCCATTCAATGAAAAAGAATACTTAAAAGGGATGCAGATTAAAAGAGAAGCTCACAAAAAATACAATACAAAACTAATTGAAACTTATTCTTATTATAATAGGGATAACATTTTAATTCAAAAACTTACAGAAATGTTGGAGAATTGTAATGTTTCATTCAAACCTATTAATACAAAACTTATCTATACCAAAGTTTCAAATAATGATGAAAATTTTGGTAATTAAATTATTAAATTAATTGAAAGTTTTATAAACTTAAGTAAATCAAGAAAATTAGAAAAAAAATCATTACAAAAGTTATTTTCTGATAGTAGTAAAACTAAAAATTCATTTATGTTAGAGAGACAGGAAATGTTTTTACAGTTTGTACTTCCAATTCTTGAAAAATATGATAATACATTAAAAGAAAGAAATGAAATAGACTTTAATGACATGATTAATCATGCTACAGATTTAATTAAAGAAAATACATCAAAAACCAGTTACAAATACGTCATTATTGATGAGTATCAAGATATATCATATTCCCGTTTTAATTTGATTAAAGAAATTAGAGATATATCTGGTGCTAGACTTATTTGTGTTGGTGATGACTGGCAATCTATATATCGTTTTGCAGGTAGTGATATTTCACTGTTCAGTAATTTTGAAAAATATGTTGGTAAGTATATACTTCTTTTAATTGAACAAACATATAGAAATTCACAATCACTTATTGACATAACTTCAGATTTTATTAAAAAAAATCCAAGACAATTTTCTAAGAATCCTAAATCTAAAAAAGAAACATTAGAAGAACCGATAAAATTTGTGCATTATCCTGAGGATAATCTAGTGAGTACTTTTATAAACACAGTAAAATTACTTAAAGAAAAATATGGTAATAAAAATATTTTAGTTTTGGGAAGACATAGTTTTGATGTTAATGGATTAATTAATTTAACTACTGATGACAGAATTAAATATTATGAATCATCTGGTAAATTAAAAGTTAAAGGCTTCGAAGAAGTTGATATTAAATTTTTAACTGTACACAAATCAAAAGGAACAGAAGCTGATAATGTTATATTATTAAACCTAGAAAATAACCTATTTGGTTTTCCAAATAAAATGTCAGATGACCCTATTTTACATGTATTACTAAGTGAGCAAGAAGAATATAAATTAGCAGAAGAACGTAGACTATTTTATGTAGCATTAACTAGAACTAAAAATGAAAACATTCTACTCATCCCATCTGATGTTTCGTTATTTGTTAAAGAAATTTTATCAGACAATAACTACTTGGTAAATTCGAATGGTGATTTACTAAAAACAACTAATTGCCCATATTGTATAACTGGCAAACTTGTTATTAGAGACAATACTTCAAATGGTAAAAAATTTTTAGGCTGTTCCAATTTTCCAGTATGCAATCAAACGTTCAACGATTTGTCAATTTTAGAAAATCAATTTCTCTGTCCTGATTGCAATAGTGGCTTCATGACTAAAAGAACTGGTAAATATGGTATTTTTTTAGGTTGTACCAACTATCCTAAATGTAAAAGTACTATCAACTTACAATAAACCCGAATGTTATGGACTTCTAATCAGTGACTTTTCATACTCATTTCATTTTTTTTATTTAAATTTGGTAAAAAATAATAGTCTGAAAATCAGATTTCAAACAAATTAATAACCTATTTTAATCGGCTAAATACTTTGAAAAGAATTTAGTTTTTCAATAATTTCTAATTAAATTTTACATTAAATGGCAGAGAATAATTTTGAACCAAATGAAACATTTCAAAAACGAGATCTCCAGATTCATAATGTCAGTTCATATGCTTTAAATTTAGAAGCTAATAAACTTACTCGTTTAGAAGCAACTGAAAACAAATCAGATTATATGAATTTTATTCAAGGGATTGTACACGAGATTTCAACACAAGGGGGTAGGCAGTTCATATTAAATAGTAAGCATACTGAAGTTATAAATATTGTATGTCAAATAGTTAAGAAAAATGCTGTTTTTAGTGAAGTAGCTGCTATTGCTGATAGATTACTGAGAATCGAAATTGATGCTCAGGAAAAGATCTTAAAATTAGGTAAACAATTGCATGAAGGTTTGCTTATAATTTCCCATATCACAGATAGAAATATTGAAAAAATGATAATTTGTAAAGCTGAAACTCTTTCTTATATAGAAAGGAAAACCTTTACCCGGCAAGATGGATTTCCATTAAAGAAAAAGATTTTTAAATCTGTTCAAATTACTTTTGACAATGACAAAAATATAGAAGAGATTTATGTTAATGATATTAATGAATCAATATCAAAATATTGGTGGGATACTTTCTTAGAACTCGCAAAAAAATATGAGGATGAGGAAAATACGAAAAAAGCATTTTCTATTATAGAATCTAAAATACTTAATATTATTAGAAAGGAATCAAATATTGATTTTTGGAATTTAAGAAATACTACGATTCATTATTTTCGTTCGAATGAGGAGTTTGAAATAGAGGATTATATTGAAAAATGTTTAGATGGATATGTTCCAGAGAAAGAAGATTTAGATATTGAAAAATTTGCGATGAAGACTAGAGAACTTCCCACAAAGTTTGCTTTTGATTCTCAGTTTAGTTTAGTTAAAAAGGCAATCACTGCGAAAATTAAGAAAACTATTAGTTTACATGAGAGTATTGATTTGATTCTTAAAGGAGAAGTAAATCCTGGTACAATAGAAAGTGCTCGTAATGACCGAAATGAGAAAGGTATATTTATCAAGACATCAACGGGCTTTGACGAATTTGGTGGTTAATCTATGCAATTATGAGGTATATTGATTTTTTTAATAGTATTGGAACTCCTAACAATATTGAAATTTTTGAAGAAGATTTCAATGAATTTACAGTAGGATATTCATATTCTACAATCTTATTGCCTACAAAAGAAGCTCTCAAAAAAGTTTTTACTGAAGTCAAAAATTCGGATAGTTGTTCTTTTTATTTTTCTATTGATCATGGTGAATCTGTTGTAATCAAAGATGATAATAATTTTACATCAAATTTCAAAGATCTAAATAATTTATTGTCAAGTCATGAAGAGGGAGAAAAAATCAACATTAAAATCAATATTTATAAGATTTCAACCAATAACCAATTTCACTTTTATTCAAAAGACTGTTTTTTCAATTATATAAAATCATTTGACAGTTTAAGTTTAGCAACCTTTTTCTCAAGCAGTGTTTTTAATCATACATCAAAGATTTATTTATTAATAAATGATTTTGTTGGCACATTAAATAGTAGTAAATTCTTTATTGCCGCTCAATATCAAGAAGAAGAAGAGGATTATGATTATCGTGAAAAGAGAATTACTAATATTACTTCTAATAATCATTCGTCATTTTTTGGTAAACTAAAGGTTCTTCCAGAAGATTTCATTTTCGAAGGTAATGGTGAAATGGAATCATCAACATTGGAGCAATTTCAAAGGTTAGGCAAAATACTTGTGATATCATCAATTTTTGATATCACAGATCTTACAAAAGAAAGTTTTTATTATAAACTTAATGGTTATAAGTCAATTAGTGAATTCATTGATCCTAATAATGTTAGTATTAGTAATTTAGATGATTTTTACAATATATATTTATGGATATACAGTAGCGGAAATATTTTAGATAAGATTGGATTAGCTAGAAACTTAATTTCTTTACATTTAAGAAAAGTCTCCAGTTTAGAGCTTGAAGGTGATGTATTTGAATCTTTAAAATCCAGTTACAAGATTTATGAGAGACAAAATGTAAAACAATACATCGAAGTCAGAAATAAAATGTCTGACCAAATCTTGGATTATGGCAAACGCGTGGCAAGTTTTACAGATAACTTTGCGAATGGATTTCAAAAGTCAGCACTTTCACTAGTTACATTTTTCTCATCTTTGATAGTAACGCGAATTCTTGCTGCACCAAAAAATAATGTAGACTTTATTTTGTATAGCACTTTGATAACATTAGTTTTTATCGGGATAACTCTTATTTATATGATAATTTCAATATATGAACTGAATGAGCAAGAAAGTAGATTTAAAAAGAGTTATAAAGATTTTAAAACAAGATACACTGATTTATTAACTGAAGAAGATATAGCCCGTATTCTTAACAATGATGAAGAACATAATTCAGATTTAGAATATATCAAAAAAAAGAAAAGATGGTATACAATTCTTTGGATTATAGTTTTATTTTTGATATTAATAGCTACATTAATTTATTATTTTAATAGTAATATTACTGTAATTAATGATGAAAAATTTCTTTTTCCTAAATTTATATAAAATGTAAACTCGGGTTCTATTTTTGTATAAATACTTTAATAAATATTATTTTCAAGGGGTTACAAATATTATTTTTAATTATTAAGCATATAATTTTATGTCATTTGTATTTCTCCGTAAATGCTTATTCCTTATTTTTACAAAAAACTAAATCATGAATACATTAAAAATTTACAGCTTTGTCTCTTCCGTTATTGTAATTGGTCTTTCTATATGGATCTATTTTCTTTTAAAAGATTTAAAAGAAACAAATGAGGTATTAGAACAATGCTCAGAACGATACTATAAAGAAGTTGTAAAGTAACCATGAATTCTTTTATATCTTTTTATGAATTTACACAACTTTCTCAACAAGAACAATATTATTTGGTTTTCACTCAAGGTGTTATTATTGGGATAAAAGAAGTGGATAAGACAAAATTTGTATTATATAAATTATATAATTTCTTTGTAGAGGTACTTTATAATACTTTAGACAATAAGATTATTGGCTTAACTAGTTTTTTGAATTCTTAAAGTAATTAGATATTATTTTCTTTCCTAAAATCACTAATCTGTTTGTCATTAATTTCGGAATAGATTTTTGAAAAGTCTCGTAAAGTGTAACCCATTGCCTCTACGATTAGAATAATAGTAGTCATAGCAGTTCTTGTAACTCCATTAAATGCGAGAGTCACTGTTGCTTTTCTTATATCGGCATTGACAGCAATTTTGTCATAGCTATCAGTGATTTCTTCACTCTTTTCTATTTTACGAGAATATTCCTTATTCTGTTTTAGTAAAGTTCGCAAAGAAATAGCAATTTTAATTTTGATTATGTCCTCAAACTGCTCTTTCATAAACGCAAGTAACCACTTTAATTAAAATATTTTGGTACGGTATTGCGTACCAAAAAATTTTTATTTATTTTTGTCAAATAAGTTATATAAAATGTAACTTTGCGATACTTCAACAAAATATTAGAAGCTATTGCTTAGAATCTCGATCTGAAAACTGGTAATTTTTAACGTACGAGAGGATGAGCTTGAGGCTCACGACCTAGGGCGTGGGTTCTCTCTTATCTGTACGTAAGGTATACCAGTACCCCAGATCTGATTTGTAGAGTCCCATGCCGTTTTCTTTTTATGCTGCCCGTACTATCTCTACATTTTTCTAAGCTGCTTTTCAAAATATAGTATCAAATTGACGGATACAATGGCAGCGCACCATTGCGGCTTTCGGGCTTACACGGGAAACATACATTCAACATTCATATCAAATTTTATTATTGACCTTTAGGAAAGGGAGATGTAATATAATGTCTCCCAACCTAAGGAAGTAAAAAGTAAAAAGTTAGAAGTTAGAAGTACAAAGTGGGCTTCGTGAACTTCGTTCGCAGACCTTCGGTCAGTGCTCAGCCACCATTTCATGAACTTTTTTGATAGAATACGTAATGTAAAAAAAAAGCCCTTCCTGCAAAGTTTGGCGACAGGAGCAAGGAAGAGCGGCTAGTTTAATAAAAAAACTGAAACAAAATTATGAAAAAAAACCAAATGGAATTGGGCTTTCTTAAAGTAAGCCTAGTTGCCACTATGGTCTTGTATGGTTCAGCCCAGGGGCAAGAAAGAACCATCAAAGGAACGGTAACCACAAACCAAAAACCAATAGCTGGAGTAGTAGTATCACAAGAAGGAAACGACAGCGTAACCACCACCAATTCATCAGGACAATATCAATACAAAATCACAGGCAATAACGCCATTTTAATTTTTAAACACCCCGATTATTCTGAGACAAGAGTAGAAGTAGGAGAGCAAAATATCCTCAATATCCACTTACAAAAAGAAAAGCAAATAGATGAGGTGGTTTTGAATGCCGGTTACTACCAAGTGAAAGACAAAGAAAGAACCGGAAATATAGCAAAACTTAGCAATAAGCAACTCGAAAATCAACCTGTAATCAATGTGCTGAGTGCAGCCCAGGGAAGAATCTCAGGAGTAAGCATTGTTCAAAATAGTGGAGCACCAGGAGGCGGTTTTGACATTCAGATTAGAGGAAAGAACAGCCTAAGGTCAGATGGAAGCTATCCCTTAATAATAGTAGATGGCATCCCCTTAAATGCTCAAAACAACTCAATCAGCACATTATCTTCAGGAATGCTATCCAAAGGAGAAAGTTCCCCACTAAACAGCATCAATCCAAATGATATAGAAAGCTTTGAAGTATTAAAAGATGCCGATGCTACCGCCATCTATGGAAGCAGAGGAGCCAATGGTGTAGTTCTCATCACCACGAAAAGAGGAAAAAGTCAACGCCTTAGTGCTGAGTTATTGCTAAATACTACAGTTTCAAAATCCAACCAGTTTATCACGTTTGCAGATACGCCACAATATTTACAGATGCGACAAGATGCTTATCGATTAGATAATATTACCAATTATCCCGCTACAGCATACGATGTAAATGGAAAATGGGACAGCCAAAGAAATACCAACTGGTTTAAAACCCTCATAGGCAAGCCCTATCTGAATATGCAACAGCAACTCTCTCTTTCCTCAGGAAGTGAACAAACGCAATGGTATATGAGTATCCACCGTCAAGAACAAGCTACCCCCTATGGAAAAGACTATGGCTATGAGAGAAAAGGGTTTAATTTGAATATGGTACATCATAGTGCAGACCAAAAATTTAGCATCAGCCCAACGATTTATTATACTTTACAAGACAATAACCTTATAGAAAGAGACCTTAGCACCCAAATTATTCTGAGTCCTAATGCACCAGCGTTATATACAAGTACAGGAGCCGTCAACTGGGAGGATAACACTTTTGATAATCCCATTTCTAAATTAGAAAATCAATACAACTCAGAGCTAAAAACCTTATCCGCGCAAGTAAATACCTATTATCAATTATTTCCTAGTATATCCCTAAAACTTAATGCCGGATATACCCAAACCCTTCAGGAAGAAGAACGAACCAATCCTTCAACAGCCTATAATCCAAGCCTGAATTATACCAGTACCAATAGCATTATTTACTTAGGGAATGTTCAAAGAAATAGTTGGATTGCCGAGCCACAAATCACATGGAATAAAGAATGGCAAAAACACCACGTCAATACCTTAATAGGGCTCACCCTAGAAGAAAAGAAAGACCATATATTAAGATTGCAAGGCAGTGATTTTGCGTCAAATGATTTGCTTCAAAATATATCCAATGCCAAAGTTCAAAAAGTAAATGAAGATACCAGAATACAATACCGATATTCAGCATTCTATGGGAGGTTTAACTATGACTATTCTGGAAAATATCTCATCAACCTAACAGCAAGGCGAGATGGTTCGAGTAGATTTGGAGCGAACAATAGATTTGCCAATTTCGGAGCTATAGGAGCAGCATGGATATTTAGTAAAGAAAATATCATCCAAAACAATGAAACATTAAAAAAACTATTAAGCTTTGGAAAACTCAGAGCAAGTATAGGAACCGCGGGAAGTGATTTAATTGGAGACTATCAATATTTAGACACCTACACCACAGCAACCTTATTGTATGATGGCGTTGTAGGGATGTATCCATCAAGACTTTATAATCCAAATTTCAGTTGGGAGAAAACAACCAAGCTAGAAGCAGCCATAGAATTAGGGCTTTTAAAAGAAAGAATAAACATTAATTTTTCATGGTATAGAAATCGTTCAAGCAATCAATTGGTAGGTGTACCTTTAGCTGCCACTACAGGCTTTTTAACCTTACAGAGTAACTTTCCAGCAAAAGTACAAAACACAGGAATAGAGGCAGAGTTGAGTGCATCCATTTATAAAAATACCTCTTTTAAATGGGAGTTAAGTGCCAACTTTTCTCTTCCCAAAAGCAAACTTCTAGAATATGACAATCTCAGCAGTAGTTCCTATGCCAATACCTATGTGGTAGGACAGCCCATGAATATTAAAAAAGTATATGAATATAAAGGAGTAGATCCCGTAACAGGAGTTTATCAGTTTAGCGATATGAATGGAGATGGAAAACTAGATACCAATGACCGCCAGAAAGTAGCAGAAATAGGGATAAAACATTTTGGAGGCATTAGCAACCAGTTCCGTTATCGTAATCTTAGCTTCAGTTTTCTGGTTCAATGGGTAAAACAAAGACAATACAGCATGGATTATAACCTTTCATTACTTGGTATTCAAAGAAATATCCCCACCTATATGCTCGACTATTGGACTCCTGAGCATACAGATGCTCGCTACCAGAGACCCACCACTGGAGGAAACTCAGCAGCATTAACCGCTTTTTCGAGATATACCTCCAGTGATGCCGTAATTGTAGATGCTTCTTTTATAAGACTCAATAATGTACAATTGAGTTATAAAATCCCCCTAAAAACAAAAGGGATAGAAAGTCTCACATTAATAGGGCAAGGGCAAAACCTCGCAACGATAACCTCTTATAAAGGGATAGACCCAGAAGTAGTAGGAGTATATCTTCCATCTATGAAAACGTATTCCATCACAGCCATCCTTAAATTTTAAAACCATGAAAAGAATCAATACAGAAAATGAAATAAAAAATCCTTATTCTTTTAAACAAAGATTGCCTATTATTGCCATAGGAATGCTTTCGGCATACCTTAGCATCTTGCCGCAGAGTTGTGAGAAATTTTTAGAAGTAAGTGAACCTACCAACCAAATCTCTCAAACAACCGTATTTAAAGATAAAAAACTAGCCCTTTCAGCTTTATCAGATGTCTATACCAACTTGCGAGCCAATGGCATGCTGAAAGGTGACTTATATGGTATTAATAACCTGTTGGGATGCTATACTGACGAAATTACATCATATACCAATCAAGCGTTAGATTATAGAACTTTTTATGAACTCAATGTACAACAAAACACCAGTGTTGTAGATGCAATGTGGGTTAATGCCTATAAACAGATTTATGCAGTAAACAATATTATAGAAGGTATAGAAGAAAGCCATGATTATTTAGATGAAAACACCTCTAATCAAATCAGTGGCGAAGCTTATTTTATAAGAGCTCTTTTACATTTTTATTTGGTAAATCTCTATGGAGAAATTCCATATATAGAAACCACCCATTACCAAGATAATCAACTTGCAGAAAGAATACCTATCAATGAAGTGAACTCTAAGCTCATTGCCGACCTTAAGCAAGCCGAGAGATTGTTGCCGGCAACATATCCCTCCAGCAATAGAACAAGAGCCAATCAAGCAGCCGCACAGCTATTGTTGTCACGAGTTTATCTCTACCAAAAAGATTGGTCTAATGCCAAAGAATATGCTACAAAAGTGGTCAATAACTCCCTCTATTTAATGGAGCAAGACCTCAGTAAAACATTTCTAAAAGATAGTAAAAGTGCTATTCTACAGTGGATGCCAGCAGATGTAGGCATCAATACATTAGAAGGACAATATTTTACTTTTACAACAATTCCTCCGGCAAATGTAGCCTTGAGTTCATCTTTGCTCAATTCTTTTGAATCTAACGACCAAAGAAAACAAAAATGGATAAAAACACTTAGCAATAGTCAAAACAGCTATAGCCATGCCTACAAATACAAACTCAATAATAAAACCACTACTTCACAAGAGTATTCCATTGTACTAAGAGTAGAAGAAGCCTACCTCATTCTAGCAGAAAGCAATAATGAAATCGGGAACACCTTTGAAGCGTTGGCAAATTTAAACATCATCAGAACTAAAGCAGGACTTAATGTATTTAGCTCTACATCGCAAAATGATATACGAGTTGCAATTTTTAACGAGAGGCGACATGAGTTTTTCACAGAATTTGGACAACGTTTTTTTGATTTAAAAAGAAGTGGACAGCTAGATACCGTGATGGGCGCTTTAAAGTCCAATTGGAAAACCTTTATGGAAGTATTGCCATTACCCGAACGTGAATTATTAGCCAATCCAAATCTAAAACCTCAAAATAATGGGTATTAGAAATATTGTATATGTATTGATGAGCCTTTTTCTACTGACAAAAATAACAGCTCAAGAACAACAAGCTCAACAAAAGCAAGCTAAAGTAACTACCGAAGAGCTTCAAAAGAAAGCCTTCCCCTATAGAAACTGGCATAAATTGATAAATGTAAGTTTAAGTCCTGATGGGAAGTGGAGTTATTTTATCAAAAAATATGATGATGGAAGAACAGAGGGACTGTTGCAAAATACAATGAATAAAGCTATTGCTGTTTTTCCAAATCCTGCTGATGCCTATTTAGACAATCAACATTTTATACTAAGAGACCCATCTGGAAATCTCACCGTAAAAAATTTGTCCAATAGCCAAGAATGGAAAGAAACTCATGTCAAAAAATTCATATATCACAAAGGAAGTAATACACTTCTAGTACTTAAAGAGGACGAGTTATATTGGTTAGATGAAAAGAATCAACTCATCAAAAAATACGCAAATGTAAAAGAACTGGAAAGCCTAAATACTGAAGATAGATTTATGATTCACCAGAAAGAACAACTTGTTTTAATAAACCTTAAAACCCAAAAAGAAGAAGTAACTTTAAATGATGTACAAGAAGGACAGTTACTCGCTACTGGTGAACAAATAATTGAAAATGAAATTCAAAGTCTATTTTTATGGGAAAAAGGACAGGAATATATCCTGCAAATCTATAATACTTCGGGAGAAAAAATAGTAAATAAAAATATTACTGAAAAGCTAAAAAACTTTAATCGTTTTAAATTTTTAAAACCTCATACTCTTCTTGCAACCCAGTTGGCTTATAAAGACCTAGCATCAATTTCTAATTCAGAAGATGCTACATTGCAAATAGAAGAATGGAATAGCAATGACAAAGGGCTAAAGCCACTTATAGAAAGGTATAAAAAATCACAGGTTAATGCCCTTTTGTATGATTATAGCAATGATGAGATAAAAGAAAGCAAGGCTGGTGAAGGGGTAACCAGAAGATATATTGTTTTTAATAATAACTATACATTAGAAGTTTTAGATTTAGCAAATGAAGATTTTACAGATGAACACTTGATGCCTAAAATACAACTTAGAAATTTGAAAACCCAAAATATAGAATGGGCAATAGAAAAGACTACTGATTTTTATGTATTAGAAAATGAAAACACCATCTATTATTTTGACCAAGGGCACTGGTGGAGCTATCATTGTATTACCCAAAAGTCTTATAACATTACAGAAAACGCTGAGGAACTTTTCTATTTTTTCAGCAGACAAAGTAAGAAAAATATATATCCTGTAGATAAGCCTTTGTTTTCTAAAAATAGACAAAAAATTTATTTTACGGGAGTTCATAATGTATGGGAATATGACCTTAAAAAAAAGAAATTGCTGAACATAACCCAAAACAAAGACCCTAATCTTCAATATAAAATACAGAAGTTTGGCAGCTCTAAAGTGGAGATGCTCCAATGGTATGATTTGCCTACATTACCACAACAAGAAATAGTATTAAGAGTAAAAACGACAGATGAATTAAAAGAGGGACTCATGGTTTATACACAAGGAAAACTTAAAAGCGTAGAGCCTCTTCAAGGAAGTTCTTTTGAAACAGTAACCATGTCTGAAAAAGGCATGAGCTATACTTTTGAAAATGGAAATACTCCTTTTCAAATAAAAAAATATCAATGGATATCTAGTGATTTAAAACAAAAAAAAGCAACCGCAGAAATTTTATATCAGTCTAATCAAGAAAATTTTCACTTTGAAAATTTTCCAAAGACCGTAGTTTTAACATGGAATAAAGCAATCTCTGATAAAGAAAACTTTAAAAACTACGCTGCCGTTATCCTTCCGCCACATTACAATCCTCAAAAAAAATATCCCACAATTGTTCATATTTACGAGAATAAAGCCAGAGAATATAAAGATTTTGTATATCCATCTTGGTACAATCAGCAAGGGATAAATAGAAGTCTTTTGGCAGAGAATGGCTATATTGTTATTTTACCTAGAATTATCTATACCCAAAATGAGCCTGGGGCATCTGCTTTAAGAGCTGTAGATGAAGCTATAGAAGAAGTTGGAAAATATTACAGTATTGATAAAAGCAAAATGGGTATAGCAGGAGAATCTTTTGGAGGTTTTGAAACGAATTATATCATCACAAAAACCAATAGATTTAAAACAGCTGTAAGTGGAGTGTCTATTGGAGATATAACAAGTTTTTATTTTTCTTACAACATCAATTTTTTGCGTCCAAATATATGGAGATTGACAGACCAAAGTTTTAGATTAACAGGTAATTTCTATGAAATGAAAAATGTTTTTTATGAAAATAACCCTGTATTCAATGCTGATAAAATTCAAACTCCTTTATTGATTTGGGCAGGAAAAGAAGATTACCATGTGAATTGGAATCAAAGTGTTGCCATGTATCTTGCTCTGGCAAGTTTAAAAAAAGAAGTGAAACTATTGCTTTTTCCAAAAGATGGACATGGGCTTCTAAGAAAAAATAACCAACTGGAATATACTTTTCAGGTAATGAATTGGTGGAATTATTTCTTGAAAAATTAAATGAAAAAAGGCTGCAAAATGCAGCCTAGTTTTTAAGGTTTGTATAATAAATTTGGACAGCTTGTACCGTCAAATTCTCTTAAGCTATTTCCCATTGCATCTTCACAGACAGCTCCGCTTTCGGTAGAACACTCTACGTGAGCGTTTTCACATTCTTGCTCAGGATTGTTTTGGTTTATTCTGTAACCTTCAACAATTGTACTGTTCGCTTTTTTAAAGCTTTGTGTACTAAAGGCAGCACCAGTACCTAATAATATTACTGCTACCGGTAAAATGAACTTTTTCATAATCAAGTAATTTTAATATTGTGCCTACTCTGATAATAGGTTTTCGGCTTCTCCTATTTTAAATTGCTCTTTTATAGCTTGCGCTAACCTATATCGAACAATTTCTTGCCCTATAAGGATATACATGTATTTATCACTTACGAGCATTTGAGACATCTTGTTATTACCGCGGTTTTGTACATACAAGCTACCCCAATATTTTTTTGTTTTTGTATTATATACATCTATAATAGATGATTTTGACCATTGTTTCTTATTTTCATGTTTGCCAATTAAATTGGAATGATTAAAAAGAATGCTTTGGTAAACAACAGCGTTTTTATTGGTCATTAATGGTGGAGCTCCCATTTTTTGATGCCCATTACTTAATGTTATAATTTTAATTTTTGCTTCTCTAATGGTATCTATTGTATTGAAATGTTCAGATTTTTGTAACGTATAATCATTACTTAAAATCTTGTTTTTGTAATAAAATACATAATAGATTTTTTTATTATCCAAGAGAAGTTTACCATCAATGTCAAATATGTTTTTTTGATGAATTGATATGGAATTCTCGGAAAAATTAAGTTTAGGTATTGGAGATAAACTTAATATTCCGAGTACTTGTTTTTTGCTTTTATGACTTTGACTTCTTACTGCAAATCTTATACTATCAATTACTTGTAATTGATCAAAATAGGCATTTTTATAGCTTATTACACTTGCTTCTTTTTTTCCTAATTCTCCTTCTGTATATAATTGGAATACTTCCATCATATAAATAGAAATAAGGTGCTTTCACAACAATTCTTAATGATTTGAATATATTGCCTTTTTCTTCTAAAAGAACGGGGTGCTTTTTTATATTTTTAAAATTTTTGTCTATTGATATAAGTGTTAAAGGGGATGTAGTATTTCCCAAATAAACTTCGTCTTTGTCTATCCCTGCAAAATAATAAGAATTAACCCCTAAATCTAAATAGGAATCTTCTAAAATTGGATGATGAGGAAATCTGCGTGTAAAGTTGTTTTCATTTTTGACTATGTATTCAGAATTTAAAAATAAAATATATACCATTGATGCTGAAATAATCACGGTAAGAGATGTTGAAATAATGGTAAGTTTATTCTGTTTATTTTTGTTTTTTTCAAACAGATAAATGGAGATTATTAATAAAATAACACAAGAAATGTTGAAAATTAAATGCTCTGTCCATCCTAACTTTTCTAATATTCCTCCACAAGAACATGGTATAAAATCACTGTAATTGAGAATAAGGTAGATGTAAACACTAAAACCTATCATAAGATATAGAGAACCATATAAAGCAATCAGTCTGCTCTTTGGGATAGACAGCATTATTGAAAGTATTAGCTCTATAAGGATAACACTATAGGAGATAATTCCTGCATAAGCACTCAGCAATGGAGATTGTGCCAACTGAATTTGAAAGTTCTCAAAATCTAACAACTTACTAATGGCTGCATAGGTAAAAAGCAATACATGAAAATATACCGTGAACTGAATAATGATAGATTGGAAATTTTTCATGGCTTTTTATTTTAGGTTTTGCTATTGATAAGTTTTTCTTTTGTTGTAATTAATTATCCTTCTTCTATCAGCCTCCAAATTACTTTTCTGCCACAGTAATCGGGCATCTTACTTCTTTTTGAAAGAATAACAGTAGTTTTAAAAAAGCCCATACTCTCCCATAATCCACTAACAGGACATGGAGCGCCTGTTTTGCAAGTTATTAGGGAGGGAGTAGGGCTAGTCATATTATTTTTTTTGTTTCGAATTATTTTAATTACTTGTCCTCCAATCTTGTCTGTCTTTTACTGGTGGGTCTTTTTTTTCATCTGCAGATTCTGTCATTTGTTCTGCATTGTCAGATTCTTCTGTACTGTTTGTAATTGCTGTAGTATTGATAGAAGTTATTTCTGTTGGAGTGATGGTTTCTACTTCATCACTACTTCTACAACTTGTAATGGCTAAACTTACCATTACAATGGGGATAAGAAAAAAATACTTTTTCATGATTTCTAAATTTTTTTAGGTTATCCCGGCCAGGTGATTTACTCGTGAATTCTGTTCAAAAGTATTAGGATATTAACCTTAAAAAAAGTACTTGTTGTAATGATTCATGAATCATTACGTAACGATTCATGAATCATTACAACAAAAAACATATTAAAAATGCTTTATTGATGGTGTTTCAATATATTTTCGCTAAAATTGTTAGTGTTTATTAAAATTTGTTGAGGATTTTATGGAGTTTTAGTGGAATTTAATGGTTTTAGTATGGGGGTTTGTGTGAATTTAATTAAAAAGTTAGTCCTTTTTGGTCTCTGTTTACTTATTGTCATAAGTAATATGTTTTGTTTGGGGCAAAAAGCTCACCTTGTTTCGTATGAATCACTAAAAGAAAAATACGATGGTTTTGATAAAAATAATGCTAAAGCTTTACCTTTTGTAAACAAATTTATACTCAAAGCTAAAAATGAAGTAGATTATTCAAAGCTGGTTGAAGGTTATCAAGATGCTATTTATTTTGAAAAAAATAAATTTCTAAAATTGAAATATGCTGATAGCGCGTTGATAGCAGCTCATCACACTAAAGAAAGTGATTTGATTACTTCTGCTTATCTTGGAAAAGGGATTATTTACTATTCTAATTTTAGAAAATATATGCCAGCACTCAATGAATATCTGAAGGCTTATAGTTATGTGAAACAGTCTGATAACCAATACCTGAATTATAAAGTGATCTATCATATTGGTGTAGTAAAAAGTTATCTTGGATATTATCAGGAAGCTATATTACATTTTAATGGTTGTATTAAATATTTTGAATCTAATCTTAATAGACAATCACATCCAAATGAAATTTATAATTATAGAAAAGGTTATCTAAATAGTATTCATCAAGCTCTTGTTTGTTATCGTAATTTAAAGGAGCATCAAAAGTCTGATAGCTTAATTGAACTAGGATTGAAAAATTCAGTAGGTAAAAAAGATTTTGTTTTAGAGTATAATTATTTTCTAAAATCTAAAGGGATTTCAGAGTATTATGCTCATCATTATCCCAAAGCATTGCAATACCTTAATCTCTCTTTAAAGGAATTAAAAAATGCAAATGATTTTTCCTGGGTTTCTGTTAACTATTTTTTTCAAGGTAAATCTTTAATGGCTCTCAACAAAATGCCTATAGCTATTAATAAATTCGAAAGTGTAGATTCTATATTTAATAAAAATCAATTTATTCTTCCAGAACTTAGAAACAATTATGAATTACTGATTGATTACTATAAAAAACAAAAGAATGACGAGAAGCAATTATATTACATGAATCAACTTCTAAAAGCAGATAGTATAATTGGAAAGGATTTTATTTATCTTTCTACAAAAATCCATAAAGATTATGATACTAATGCTTTATATGAAGAAAAGATAGTATTAGAGAAAGATATGGTAGGACGAAATATCTTATTGTTTTTCTTAGTTTTATTTTCTATTGTTTTTTTGATTCTTTTTATTACAAAATATAGAAAAGAAAAAATGATTCAAAGTAAATACGAAGTACTTCAAAAAAAATTATCAACTAGTCATATTTTATTAGTTGAAAATGATAATTTATCTGTTGAAAGTATGGAGTCTGTTGATTCTGATTGGTATGAATTTCAAAAAAAGGAGTTTATAAATCAGGATATTGTTGAGGATGTATTGAATAAACTTAAAAATTTTGAAAACAATAACGGGTTTTTAAAAAAAGGAATTACTTTAAATTCTTTAGCTTCCAATATTGGTACTAATACTAAATATCTTTCTTGGGTGATAAATGAATACAAGAAAATGAATTTTACAAGATATATCAATACATTAAGAATTTACTACATGACACGTGAACTCTATAACAATACTAAATATCATCATTTTACTATAGAAGCATTGGCGGAAGAGTGTGGTTTCCTTTCTAGACAAAATTTTTCTAATATGTTTTTTGAAATAAATGGAATAAGACCCAAAGATTTTATTAGAAAAAGAATTCAAGAGTTGAAAAATATATAAATTATGTCCTATTTTATTAGGTTTTTTCCCTGTTTTTAATTTTACTTCGTATTTTTCTTAAAAAAAACATGGAGACGAAATTATTATTAAAAAAAATTGAAAAAATTAAAAGTAATTTGGATGTGAAAATTTCTAATCTTGAAAGGGAAGAAAAAGACCTTATAGTCTTATGTGAAAAGGGACTCATGGAAATTGATTTTTCGATTAGAGAGGTGAAAGGTTTAATTTCTAGTCATATATTTGATGAAAAAGCTCAGGAAATTTATTTCTTTAAAGTATTAAAACCTTCTTTTATTGCTCTTTTTATTTATTATTCTAAAATTCTGGATTGGGAATCTAATAAACCTCATGCTGGAAGTAAGACTTTAAAAAAGTATTTTACCAACAAACTTAATTTATTGAAGAGTTTTTATGATCAAAATTTGGATTTTTATAATTATTATAGAAGAAATGCTACGTACTTAGATCATCTCTACTTTGTGCGATATCGTTATGATTTAAAAGGGAAGTTTATGTTGAACTTACATAGTTTTGATGAAAATTTTACCACTTCTCAAGATCATTTTGTTTCACAAGTAATCGCTAATGATATGCTAGAAAAGTACTTGTTGAAATTAATAGATTCATCTTCACAACATGATAGTAATGATAATAGCCCAATCCATTGGACACATCCTAAGGTGAGTCTAATTGAATTGATTTATGCACTTTATTATTCAAAATGCTTTAATGGAGGGAATATTGAACTTAGTGAAGTAATAAGGCATACTGAAAAGACTTTGAATGTAAATCTCACGGGATTTCATAAAACACTGGGAGAAATAAAAGCCAGAAAAAAGGAGAGAACAAAATTTTTACATCTTCTTAATGAGAATTTGAATCAATTATTTTTGGACACTGATGAATAAAGTGTCCTTTTTTGTATAAAATTATTCGGTACTACCGAAGTACTACCGAAATTATATGATTGATTTTGATAAAATTTGCCCTAGTAATATTTTAAAATTATGGCAGTAAACATCATAACGAAAGAAGATCTTCAAGAATTTAAAAATGAATTATTAGAAGATATAAAAGAATTATTTTATTTAAAGACTACAGAACAGAAACTTTGGTTGCGTTCGTCCGAAGTGAAAGAAATACTTAAAATTTCCTCTGGAACACTTCAGAATTTAAGAATCAATGGAACCTTATCTTATAGCAAAATTGGAGGAACATTATATTACAATTATAATGATATCCAAAAAATGTTAAAAGAGGAAAAACATTAACCTTAATGAAGAATGATAAATTATTCCAAAAATATCAACAAATTTTTTGAGTTCATTATGAAGAGTGATCAATTCCTCCCTTCTCATATTAGTATGTATGTTTCTCTTTTTCAATTATGGAGTGTTAATGGATTTATAAATCCTTTTCGCATTTGCAGAGAAGATATAATGAAATTAAGTAAAATAAAATCTTTTGCTACTTATCATAAATGTATTCGAGAACTTCAAGATGCTGGCTTTATTAATTATTTACCTAACTATAATTCGTATATAGGTAGCTTAATCGAAATTAAAGATCTTGATATTCCCAGAATATTTCAAGTGCAATCTTTTCAAAATCTTAAATCTAATGTAATTAATGAAACTGATTTTTCTGCTCCCAAATTTTATGAAGTTGAATTATATTTTAAAGAACGGGATTTAACTTCTAATGATGCCTCACTTTTTTATTCTTTCTATGAATCACAACATTGGATATGTAATAATAAAAAATTAATAAAATGCTGGAAGGCTGCAGCAAGAAATTGGATTTGTAAAATTAAAAATAATGATGACCGAAGAGATTAATAAAAATGTAAAATTGAACCATATGAATAATATTGACCCAAATACTCCTATTTGGAAACTGACTGTGGAAGAGTTTCTAGAGGTTTCTAAAAATTTAAATACAGAAAGTAAATATGAATACGGCCTAAAAGGATTGGCAAAAATTCTTGGTTGCTCCGTTTCTAAAGCTTCTGGAATTAAATCTTCAGGAATATTAAATGAAGCCATTATTCAAAGGGGTAATATTATTATTATTGACAAAGCACTTGCTATAAAGCTTTTTGCAAAAAAATAACATGTATTACCTAGAATTAATTCAACGATTTTGGGAGTTTAATAAGAATGCACTTATTGGTTCTAATGCTATTGCTATGTATCTGTATTTATTAAAGTTGGGAAATGATTCTAAAAGTTATTGTGTTAGTATTTCTGATGTTAAACTAAGTAAAATATTAAAAATATCTAGAAAAACGATTCAGGTTACTAAAGAGAAACTTAGTGAATTAGGTTTAATAAAGTATGTTAGTAGAAATGGTCTTCCTTGTAATTATTTAATATTATTGAATTATCCTTTACAAAAGGAAATAAAATTAAATGAAGAATTGAAAAATAATAGGGTTGATCTACAAATTAAGAATACGGAAGATGATAATGATTCAGAATTAATTCGTTTCCTGGAAGTTAATAACATTGCACAAGATGCCAATTTGAATGATGAAACTCTAATTCGTATGCCAAAACTTTCTAGCAACATTGTTGACATGCCTTCTTTGGAAGAATTTATGAAGTATGCAAAATCATTGAAAGACTATGACCCAGAATTGGATTTGAGTATCACTAAAAAATATGAAAATTGGAGAAGTAATAACTGGAAAAATGCCTCCAATCGTCCCATTAGCAATTGGAAATCTACCTTAAAAAGCACCTTGCCTTATTTGAAAAATAGTAATGAGGAACATTCTATTTCACTGCAAGACATTCCAAACATAAAACGTATAGAATCTTAAAGTAAGAATTAATAAAAAAAATTCAAAAAATATGATTGGCAAAAAAATAAAACACAATACAATGAGAATATCTGATTTAAAACCTAGTCAAAAAGTGAGCATCAATGGAATGACGGCAGAATATAAAGGGATTCAAAAAAATAAAAATTAATAATTTCGGAAAAGTAGAAAAAAAAGTTTTTCAATACTTTGACTCAAACAATTATAAATAATACAGCTTAATGATGGCTCTAAAAATCTGAATAGTGAGAAAATTAGGTTATTGTAAAATTTGAATTTTAAAATGAAGTTCTCATTGATTGAATTGTTTCGAATAAATATTGTGTAGGTTATGGCAAGTTCTGATAAAAATTTTAGGATTATTCGTAAAGGATTTGAAGAAAAAAAAGATAGAAATATTGATAAAATTCGCTTTGGAAACCAATTTGTGGACGATTTTATCTTTGAAGATTCTAAAGCCGCTGATATTCCAATTAATGCTCTTCGTGTAATTTTTAATATTATTTCTATTATTAGTAATGAACAGTTTAGACCACAAGATCGACCGAAGCAACTTTCTCTTTTTGATGAAGACTTTGAAACAGAAAACAATGTTTTTGTGTCTATTAAAATCAAAAATAACAAAATTTCTCCTAGCGGATCTACTAAACAGGTAATTGATGCTTATGAATTTCTTGCTAAATTTAAAATGGGTTGGTATAAATCTGTCAATTCTAAAGGAAAAGAAATTAGAACTTTTGGCGGTTTGATTTCTACTCCTAGCTATGAAAAAAGAGGTTATACTACTTTTTTAGTTAGTAGCTATTGGCTGAAAAGACTTTTGGTGATTCCTGAATATAACTATATCTTGTATAATTTAGTCTATAATGTGAGAAATAATAAGCATGTTATTTTTGCTATTTGGCTCTCTAAATTGCCTGAAAAAGGAACGGCTTTGAAACTTTCTACGTTTAATAAAAAATTTGGGTTAAATTATAAAACTACTAAAGATTTCTGTTTTAAATTTTTGAAACTCGCAAGAATAAGTTTGAATACATTCAATACGCTTTCTTTTAACTATACTTACAACAATGATACAATCTTCATTATTCCTTTTTTTAATAATACGTTTTTGAAAGATAATCCTCTCTCAAACTCTAAAGAATCTTTTCTTTCAAATGAAAAGCTTTCTGAACATAATAAGAATGTGACCAAAAGATTATTCTATTTTAAAAAAAGATATGGACTGCATGAGAATGAAATGATTCAATTCTCGCATCAATACAGAAATATTCCGCAAACTAGAGCTTTGATAGAAAATGCTTTTATTGAGTTTATCAAAAAAAATAGATTGAAAGGAATTAAATCAACTGTTTTTCAAGGAATGGATTTTTTAAATGAAATGCAAAAGATAATTATTCAATTATATCAATGTTCAAAAATGGGAGTGTTGCTTCCTAATGGGTATCCTATTATTATGTAATTTCGGAATTGAACTCACTAATAATTCGGAATTGGACTCTCTTAAGTTAATGTGATATTAAAATATCCTATTTGTTTAATAAGAATTCGGAATGGTACTCACTTAAATGTTTTTGAAACCTCAAATTATCTATAAAAGTATTAGAAATTGTAATGATTATATGTTTTATATAAAAATAAAAAATTGAATTCGGAATTGAACTCTCCAAAAATTTGAAAAATTTTCGGATTTATACTCGCTACATTTTCGGAATTGCACTCATCAAAATTCGGAGTTGCACTCACCAAAAAAAGGAGCTAAAATATTTTCTATACGTTGATTGGACGAATAATTAAAAGTATAATAAAAGAAATTAAAAAGTCTTTTTTTTATTAAAAGGAAAAGAGGAATGAAAAATATGCTTTAAAAAAGAAAAAAATGAATTGTGAAGAAGTAAAAAGGAAAATAAGTATTAAAATGGTTTTGGAATCATACAACTTGTTCCCTGTGAAAAAAAACAGTAAAACAGCTTTTTATTTTGCGCTTGATAGAGAAGAAAAAATACCGAGTTTTTCTGTTGATTTTGTGAAAAATAGAGCATTCGATTTTGGAACTGGAAAAAGTTATGATGTGATTTCGATTGTTCAATTAATGAATAGATGTTCTGTTTCTGATGCTTTAAAATATTTGAAGAAATTTGAATTTTTTGTACAAAGTGATTTTCAAAATGAAAAATTAATGCAAGAAAAAGAGTACAAAATTCTCAACATTCGTGAAATTCTCCATCCAGCTTTAATACAGTATTTAAAATCCAGAAAAGTGTATGAACAAAAAGATTTGGTGAAAGAAATTGAGTATGAAGTGAAAGGTAAAAAATATTTTGGGATTGGCTTTTTTAATAATTCAAACGGAGTAGAAGTCCGAAATAGATATTCTAAAATGTGTTTGGGGAAAAAAGATGTGACTTTAATTAAAAATGAGTTAAGTGGTTCTAATCAAATTCTAGTTTTTGAAGGATTTTTTGATTATTTGACTTTTAAAAATTTGGAAAAAAAAGAAAATACTAATTCAGATTATTTGATTCTCAATTCTACGGCAATGCTTTTTAAAGTTGAGGAAGTATTGAAAGGGTATGATAAAATTTCACTTTTTCTTGATAATGATGCTAATGGAAATTCTGTTAAAATAAAGCTTCAAAATCAATTCAAAAATGTAGATGATTGTTCTTTGTTGTATGTTGATTTTAAGGATTTGAATGAATGGTTTTGTAATCGTAATATGGTTTTATGATTTTGTGAATTTTTCTACCATCTCTTCAATGTCTTCTTTGATGAATTCCCAATATTTACCTTTTAAGCAGTCTGGTACAAAATCGTCATCTGCAAGGCTGAAATCAGTAAAATTCTTCAAAATCAAATCTCTCTCGTGACTATACGGATAACGTTGTTCATGAAGTTCTAGCATCTTACCTATTTTGTAGTCTGAAAGTAATTCGTGCAAATCCCAAAAATCTTTTTTTCGCCCACCTCTTTGTACAACATCGATTTTCATTGCTATAATTTCTTCAATAGTTGCCATTCGGATATTATCCATTGTTTTAACTGGTTGTATAAAATCGTCTGTGTAATATACATCAAGTTTTATAGTATTTTCTTTATTTGTACCAATAAAATAGGATTTTCCCATCGCAGGTTGAACATTTGAGAAGTTATCTATATAGGGAAATTTAGATGTAAGGTAGGTTTCTATTTCTTCAAAATTAATGCTTCCATAAGGTGCGTCACTGAACAAATCAATATCAACAGAAATTCTATGACCCAGTTGTAAACTTAATGCAGTGCCACCAACCAGTCTGAAATCCTTAAAAATTTTTGAAGCCATTAAAATTTCCAGACTGTTTTTCAGCAAATCGTTTACGGTATTGTAGTATAGCATTTTTTGGAATTACGATTGTTTGTGAAGTTGCATTGGTTTTGTTTTTTCGGAATGAAGAGAGGTTTCTATTTTTTGTTTTCCATAAAAACGATAGATTTCTTCTTTTTCAACATTATTTCCACGCTCAAAAACACGTTGTATAACTGCTTTGTATTGTTTATTCCAGTCGATTTTTTGGATGTCGGTATCCCAAAACAAAGACTTTCGAAGGATAGAAAGATTTGGTGAAATCTGCATCTTGCTTTTTTCTTTTTCAATGTCATAATAACTTTGGAGAAGTACAATCGTTCCTTCTTCAAGATCCAGTTGCTTTTCTATTTTTAGAGCTAATGAAATAGGAATACTTCTCTTGCCTTTGGTAATATCATTGATGATTTGAGGGTATTCACCCAAAGAAATGGCAAACGGACGTTTTTTTATTGACCGCTTTTGTAACTCCCTTTCCAGAATAATACCAGGATGGATTCCTTTATATTTAAACCATTGCAAATTCATATTACAAATATAAACAAATTTGTTTATATTTATGTGGCTCTAAAAACAAATATTTTGCCAACTTTCAAATCTACAAAAACCATTTCTAATGTATTTTTCTTTCTTCTTTCGTTGACCTTAGCATCATTGAAATAATGCATTACTGCGGTTTTACTTTTTACTATTGCAAATGTAGAACAGCATTATTCACTCAAAAAAATCTTTTTGGGTTTCTACAAAAATTCTATCCGTTTTCTCTCCTATAATTTTTCCAGACACTCCTAAATCCTTCGGACAAAAAGATTTCAAGCCCGATTCAAAACTTGTAAGCAATTACGGGAATTGAATCGGGTTTTGTGTGCCTGATGCTGTTCTATTATCATCGGCAAAGAAAAAGTCGGAACCTCAGTTATACGAATCAATTCAATAGCAGTCGCTCTTTAACATCATTAGAAAAATTAAAAAACAACGAAGAATACTGTTTTTAAAGACCCAAATAAAAAAAAGAAAAAAGCCGAGTGTCCTCGATACCCAATCAATTCACTCGAGAATTTCAATTAATAACAGACAAAAATCAATTATAAAATTAACAATTTAACATGATGAACACAATTATCGGTAGAATTACCAAGAACGCACAAATCAACACTTTAAAAAACGACAAAAAAGTAGTGAACTTTTCGGTAGCCATTAATAACAGCTACAAAACCAAGCAAGGTGAACGCAAAGAGCAAACCACTTATTACAACTGTTCTTATTGGATAAATGCCAAAATAGCAGAATATCTTACCAAAGGTACTTTGGTGGAGTTATCGGGCAGAATAAGTAGTAGTGCGTGGATAGGAAAAGACGGAGAAATAAAGTCTGGACTGAACTTCCATACCTCAAATATTAAATTACACGGTGGCACTCAAAAATCTGAACCCAATAGCCATCCAACCACCAATCAACAGAATGTCAATGATAATCCTTTTGATGATGCAGATGATGATTTACCATTTTAATTCAAACTTAAAAATTATGGAAACACAATTTAATTTTCAGATGAAACAACGAAATGACAAAAAAGAATGGGAAGACATTGAGGTTTATTATCAAACTCATTGCGACAGAACCACAGCAATACGATATGCAAGGAAACTTTCCAAAATATTCAATTTAGTAATCAGAATGACACAGGGAGGAAATCCATTTAAAACAAGCGGTACTTACATTTATGAAAACGCAGAACCTTTAAAAATCAAAAATTATGGCAAACTGGTGCAGTAATACAGTTGTTTTCGAAGGGAATTCCGAAACGATTGAACAGATAAAATGGCTATTTCAAGCAATGGCTGAAAAAGAACAAGAAGAACAAAAAGGGCAACTTCCCGAATTTGTTAATCAATACAATGGAGGGTTTTTCTTCGATTTATACTTTGACAATGATGAAACAGGAGTATTTCAATATCAGACCAGATGGTCACCCAATATTGAAATTATCCAAGAGATAGCAGAATACTACAAAGTAGATTTTGTACAGGATTACGAAGAGATGGGAAATCTTATATACGGACAGGCAATACATCACAATGGAATACTTCAAGACATTTATCTCGAAGATGAAGATTTTGAACAGTATGAGTATGATGAAGAAACAGATTGTTATCATTTTGAAGACAAAGAATATGAAAGCGATAGCGAAATCTTGGAACTCCTCTTGGAACGGAAAGTCAAAAATCAGTTTAATGTGATTAAAAACCAAGAATTATGACACGTTCAAATCTCCATATCAAATTGAGCAATGGAAAATCATTGATATGTGTTGCGGATAGTAGTTCTGCACCCGAACAAGGTTATATAGTAGAGCAACTAATATTGCCACTTCTTTTGCTTAACGACAGCGAACAAGAAATGGCTTTGCTTTCGGAACATTGCACAATGGATGAAAGGCGAGCAAATGCAACATACCGCTATACCATTGACCTTACTACAAAAGAAGTGAGATTTTTTGAAGAACATTACGATTATACAAAAGATACTTTCAGAATAGGTAAGGATATAACGGAACGATACTGCCATCATATAAAAACAATTAGCCAACAACCATAAAATAAAAATTAAAACAATTATGCAAACTAATTTTTTCAGACAACTCGCTAATCTGAACCTTACAGGTGATTTGCAAATGATACTTAGACTAACAGAAGAAAACAGTTTTGTCCTTTCCGTATTGCTCAATAACGAGCAATGCGGAGACGAAGCAAGAAAATTAATACCTCCTTTAAATCTTAGAGGAACAGCCGAAGAACTAGACAACGGATTTTTTGAAAGTATTTCCACACCATTACAATCGGCATCGGGATTAATGGTGGATATGGAAAGTTTTATGAAACAGCTAGAAGAAGCCAAAAAGCAATCAGCTTTGGAAAAGGAAAAGAACGACAAGGAGAAAAAAGATAAGGAAGCCAAAGAAAAGAAATACAAAGAAGCCTTTCAGAAAGCAGAAGAACTCGAAAAAGAGGGCAAATACAAAGAATCGTGGTCAGCACTTCCTAAAGTTTCTGAGTTTCCCGATTATGCAGAGACTATTCGTAAAAAGCAAGACGAATATGAAAGGCATTTTGCACCAAGTCTTTTTACTGAAAATCAACCTTAAAACAAATTTTTAACTTCTTAATTCTAACTTCTAATTTTTAAAATATGTTATTAGCAACCCAATTAGAGAGAGTTTTTATACTCAAAGATAACGGACAGGACATAAAATTGACAGACCCCGAACCAAAATGGACTGTAGAAGCGGTAATGAATTTTTACGCCAATACCTATCCAATATTAACCACCGCAAAAGTTTCAGCTCCGCAAATCAAAGATGATACAGTACAGTACAAATTTGAAAGTGTAATGGGAACAAAAGGATAACTGTTTAAAATTATTAATTATAGCCCAATCGCTAACAATTAATCATTAACAATTAACCATTAATAATTATAGATGAATGCAACGAAAAATTATATCGGGAAAACTAAAAATTCCCAAAGACCAAAAACAAAGGCAACTGCACCAACAATTGGGCGAGTTTGCAGAGTGGATGAAACGACCGAAAGATGCTTCCGAAATACAAAAAGACAAGAGGAAATCTGTACCTATAAACCAATTGCCAATGGTTTTTTGAGAACTACTTTTTTGCCTAAACTCAAAGAGAATGATATACAAAATTCAATATCATCAGAGCAAGATTCAATTCAAACTCAAAGAAAAAATAATAATAGAGAAAGAGATTTTTATCGGTCCCTTTCTCTATTGACAAAACATTATAATCTCAAACCTACGCAAACAAGACATTTAGGCTATCCTTATAATATCAAACTAGCATTGGACGATATTCAAAAGCAACTAAAAAGTAAAGTAAGAGATTGGGAAGAAGTCCGATTGATAGAGGAAAAAGGGAAAACTTATTTTGTAAGTGAGGAAAGATATAATACAAGAGCAACATTGTATTATATTCCCATACTTCCATTATATCGATTATCCAAAAATCCAAAGCGGAAACAATCCGTACAGCTTTTGCAATCCGTTTGTTCATATCTCTATCACATCGTAGAAATTCCATACTACAGAAAGCAAAACAGCTATTTGTTTTGGATGTACGAAATGGTTACAGAATGGCTTATTTCTGATGATGAAAGCGAAGAAATTCCAATTAACTTATCAGAAATAAAACAAATGGAACAAATCGGTGATTTTATGGAACAGAAGATTTACAACCATCATAATTTAATCCGATTTAAAGAGCGTCTGAGAAATTTCAATGTCAAAGACCATTTTGATAATGATTGCTTTTCGTTGGCGAGAAAAATATTTTCCCTTTTTCAGCAATATCCCAATGCTAGCATTTACCGAAATGCACAATTCAATGGAGAAGCAGATGAGTACGAAAGAGATACCATTGTATCGATGGACAAATATATTTCCTTTTGTGCTGATGATAAAGGCTTACTATTTCAAACACTTTTTGAAACGGTAAACTCCGAGTTCCAGGAATGTGCCACGATGGAAGAACCAATTGTTATTAAAAAATTTGACGGAAGCAATATCACAAACAGCAATCTCGATTTTGAAAACCGCATTTTTCCCTTGATTGAAGAACTGATTTATATTTTGAATAGTTTTTAGTGATTGGCAAATTGCTTTACGCTAAAAGAATATGTAATCATAATAAATTCAAATGTTTAAAAAAAATCAAAGCATTTAAACAATATTAAAACCTTAATAAGAATTAAAAATGAAAAATATTACCCAAGACTTCGGAAACCTTTACCACCCAACAAACGCATTGGTATTTTACCAAACCGATGAAAGAAACAGAGAAACTTATGTAGAGTATTTTGATATGGATAAAAACGGAAATCCTATCAATGCACATCCGTTGACCGAAAGGGAAGCTGAAATATTGGCAAAAGCACTTACAGTAAAAACCAAAAAAGAAAAAAGCCAAGAGTTTTTAAAACCAAAAGGAATTTTACCCACGACTATTCTGCATATCAATCCAAATGCAGAGAATGGATATGTGATGTGGTACACCAAATCAATGAAACGACAAATGTTTTTTACCGAAAATCTTGAAATTCCAAACGGAACGGCAGAAATTCCTGCAATGCTATGGTTGGCAACTCAACGAAGTCTTAAGATTTTTGCTCTTGCGAACAACAGAAGACCGACAGAGAAAACAACTTTGTATTACGCTCCTTTTTTCAATGTCTATGAAAATGGAAATGTATGTATGGGAACGGTGGATGTTAATATTCAAAAATCTTCTTCGGTAGAAGAATTTATGGAAAAATGGGAAGACTATTTTTTTAATTCATATTTCAGTCATTTGATGAATGAACATAACCCTATCAACGGAAATTGTGTAAACCTTTGGAAAGGTCTTATTAATGCGGATAAAAATTTTCCAAAAGATGCATTAAAAAAAGCAAATAGAACTTTAAAAACCTTACTAAAATGAATATAAAATATACAACCAAAACCGAAAACGAATTAATCAAAACCAAAGTCCATTTCACGGATAACAATTTAATCAATCCAACCAATCCAATATCAGTAAACCTAATCGGAGCTGGTGGAACAGGTTCGCAGGTCTTAACTACATTGGCAAGAATGAACCACGCTTTGACTGAACTCAATCACGCAGGATTATCCGTTCGATTGTGGGACGATGATGTGGTTACAGTAGCTAATCTTGGCAGACAATTATTTGCAGAAAGTGAATTGGAATTGTACAAATCAGCTGCATTAATCAATCGTATCAATCGATTTTTCGGAACAGATTGGAAAGCTGAAATTCAAAAATTCGAAAAAGATGATTTAGGGAGGTTAAAAAGTAATATGAAATCAGAAATTTATATTTCTTGTGTGGATAGTGTAAAGTCACGTTTTGAAATAGCTGAAATTTTGAATGAACTGAAAATTGATAAAGGATATTACAGAAATCAATGCAAATATTGGATAGATTTTGGAAATAGTCAATGTACAGGTCAGGTTTTGCTTTCTACTATTGGAAATATCAAACAACCTAATTCCGAGAAATATGAAACGGTGGAGAATTTGCCTTTTATTACCGATGAATTTGGAGAACTTTTAAAAATTTCAGAAGCGGAAGATAAAACTCCAAGCTGTAGTTTAGCGGAAGCATTAGAAAAACAAGATTTGTTTATTAATTCTAGTCTGGCACAAATGGGGATTTCTTTGTTTTGGAGTTTATTCCGTAATGGATTGACAGAAAACAGAGGTTTTTTTCTTAATCTGAAAAATTTTCAGTCCCAACCGATAAAACTCTAAAACAAAGCCGTCCAACTAAACCCCCGAAAATAGGGGTGGGCGGCAAAAATACATTTCCTCCCTATGGTCGGAAACGTGTTTTTGTGGAAATTGGAGCAACCCCATTTCTAAAACATTCCTTTATGTAGCCTCCGATGTTTTGAAAAGAGGTTGCGAAGTTATTACAACTGACAACATCCAAATATTTGAATAAATTTGTCTTTAATAGAAATATTTATAAATTAAAAATAAATCTCGTTTGATAATGCACTACGAGTTAAGATTAACATTTTTTATGATAATATTCATATATAATTAATTATAAAGAATTGAAAAAAAATATACATTTGTATCACTATATTTTTAACCATAAAACGCAAATCAACATTATATAAACTAATGTAATAATTAAACATGAGGAAATCTAAAGTAACAACCGTTACTTTGTAATTCTCAAGTTACCCTATATAAACAATATCTATGAAGAAACTCTACATGAGCCTACTCGGTTTGGTAGGAATCCTTGCATGTGCCCAAGAAGTAGAAGTACGTTGGCAAAAAGACATTAGGTCGGAATCTCTTAATTTAGAGAGCCTAATTCTTGAAGTTAGGTTATTTCTTTCAGTTAACCTCAGCCATAATCGAATTTCCAAAATAAAAATTACAAGTTTTAAAGAATTATTAAATATCAAAATAGTTTATACTCTATTATTACATTTTAATAGTTATGAATTTTTTAGAAGTCGAATTTTATAAAAAAAATAACCACATGAAAAAAATCTACTACATTATTTTATTATCAATTATTCCAAATTTTTATATAACCCAAATTTTTAAATTTTCTTTTACAGGATCGGCAACTTGTCCAACTCCAAATAATACACCTTTCATACAGAACCCAAACGTTAATGTTACTCCTTTTTTCAGGCAAGGGGTTAATTGTAGTGCTACGGCTTCTTCATTTAACAGCAATGCCTGGCCTACTGCCACTGTTCAGGATTTGAACAGTTATGTAGAAGTGACTATTGTTGCAACATCTGGTTATCAAATGAATCTTGCATCTTTTTCGTTTGATTTGGTAAGAAGTGCTTCAGGACCTGTAGCAGGGAGAATAGCAATGGATGATGGTACCGGAACTTTTTCACAGACGAATGATTTTACTCCTACCGAATCTTCACAGACGATAACTTGGGACTTTGCAGATTATACTGTTCAATCAGGATATATAATTCGTTTTCGTATTTACGGATGGCAAGCTTCTTCGGGGACTGGAACTCTAAGACTTAATAACGTAACACTTTTAGGAGCAGTAACTCAGTCCAGTAACAATACAGGTTCTGGAAACAGCCCATTTACAGTCTCAGGAACGAATGTAGGGTTAGGCACTACTAACCCATTAACAAAATTAGATGTAAGAAAAGATTTGAATACCAATGATTACATTAAAATAGCTCAAAATAACTCTCAATTTCAAATAGGTAGAGTTTCAGATAACAAGTCATTAGAATTAGCGGTGTTAGATAATGGAATTAGCATTATTCAATCTAAGGAGCAGGGAGTTAGCTACAATCCTTTAATATTAAACCCTGCTAATAATGGCAATGTGGGAATAGGCACCATGAATCCCCAATCTAAGTTAGAAGTTAACGGAGATATAACGCTTGGTAATATGACAAGTCATGAGTATAATGTTGTTTTTAGGCCAGATGATAACTCCTGGAGGAGCGCATTAGTAGGATATTCTTCTTCTATCGCTTATGATGATTATATAGGCTTGAAAACAAAGTTTGGAACTATTAGGTTTATAACAAATGATGGGTATGAATCAGCAAGAATTGCTAATGGTAGATTAGGTATTGGTACAACTAATCCACAAGCAACATTGGATGTAGCCGGCACCTCTTCGTTTAGTGGGAATATGAAAGTAGAAGCAAAAGTAGAAACAAAGGAGATAAAAGTAACCACAACACCAACAGCAGATTTTGTATTTGCAGAAAATTACCATTTACCAAAACTGGAAGAAGTAGAAAAACACATCAAAGAAAAGAAACATTTACCAGAGATAGCACCCGCTAAAGAAATGGAGAAAGAAGGAGTTAATATAGGAGAATTTCAGATTAAACTGCTTCAGAAAATCGAAGAATTAACGCTTTATTCAATAGAGCAAAACAAACAGATAAAAGAGTTAAAAGAAGAAATCAATAAATTAAAAAATAAGAAATGAATAAAATTATACTAACTGCAGCAATTCTAATTTCAGGTATTAGCTACTCACAAATATATACACCAAGTGGAGGAGTAAATGGAGTAACTCTCAATACAACATCTGGAAATGTCGGAATAGGGACAAATAATCCTCAA
This sequence comes from Cloacibacterium sp., assembly GCF_047601505.1. GTDB lineage: Bacteria > Bacteroidota > Bacteroidia > Flavobacteriales > Weeksellaceae > Cloacibacterium. The sequence goes on along the minus strand of NZ_JASGJD010000001.1, from coordinate 2,456,510 downwards.
GCAAAATTAGATATTAGTGGAGATCTTTCGTATGGAGATCAACAGTCTAATACATTATATAGGAATGATGCTGGAAGTTATGGTAGTAATGTAAGAAGTGGTTTTTATCAAACATATAATCCTGTTAACTATCCCAGCGGGGCAACAGGATGGTGGCATTTATTGGATATAAGACATAGTAATCCATCAAATAACTATGCACTACAAATATCTGGAAGTTTTTTTGATCAAAATTTATGGTATAGAAAAACCGATAATCAAGTAAATCAAGCATGGCGGAAAATTGTTGCGGAACAGCCGAATGGAAATGTTGGGATAGGAACTGATACCCCTACAGCTAAATTTGATGTCACAGGGACCTCCTCGTTTAGTGGTAATATGAAAGTTAATGCAAAAGTGGAAACTAAAGAGATAAAAGTAACCGCCACGCCAACAGCAGATTTTGTATTTGCTGAAGATTATCAATTGCCAAAGTTAGAAGAAGTAGAAAAACACATCAAAGAAAAGAAACATTTACCTGAAATAGCTTCGGCTAAAGAAATGGAAAAAGAAGGGGTTAATGTAGGAGAGTTTCAGATTAAATTGCTTCAGAAGATAGAAGAATTAACGCTTTATTCAATTCAATTAAACAAGGAGAACAAAGATTTGAAGAATAGTTCAGATGAGCAGGAGAAATTAATTAAACTACTAATAGAACGAGTGGAAAAATTAGAAAGTAACAAAAAATAAAGAAATGTATGAAACATTTTTACAATAGACTCCTTGTTGTAACTTTTTCTATGATGTTAACTAATTTTAATGCACAGAAAATAGATACATTAAAAATAAATAAAGCACTTAAAGAACAAGAATATTCATTCAAAAATAAGATTCATGAATTTTCGAATATTCAGCAAAGAAATATACAATTGTTAAAATCAAAAGGCTATAAAGAATATATTGAGAAAAGAGGCAATATTAGTCAGTTGATTGATGCAGACGAAAATGGAAATCCATTGTATTATACAACTTTAAATGCAGAAGCTGCCAAAATGACTAAAGCTAATACTTTATATACAGCAAACAGCCAAAGACAAAGTCTGACGGGAGCAGGTATGGTGATTGGACAATGGGATTTTTCAAAGCCCAGAACAACTCATGAACTTCTTTCAGGAAAAATAACATATCCGTCTAATCAAAATCAAACAATTTCTAGACATAGCACAAATATTTCAGGAACATTGGTTGGTAATAATGGTGATTCAAATGCCAGAGGAATATCTTATGATTCTAAATTAAGAGCTTATGATTGGGTTAACGATGTCACGGAGATGTTATCTGAGGCATATGATCCTATTTCTAATACGAATGGTATTTTAGTAGCAAATAATAGTTATGGTTTTGATCCAATTTATTTACAATCCTATCAATTTGGAAAATATAACTCTACAGCACAAAATTGGGATAATCTCATGTATGTAAAACCATATTTTCAAATTGTAAAAGCTGCAGGAAATGCTAGAGGATTAAGTCCAGATGTACTTCCTCAACTTAACACGTCAGGAGGATATGATTTATTAGAAGGCGCTGGTATTTCTAAAAATGTTTTAGTCATTGGATCTGCTAAGAAAAACACTTCTATGAGTACTGACGAAAATTATGATGTATCTGATTTTAGTAGTTATGGACCAACTGATGATGGAAGAATAAAACCCGATTTTTGCGCACCCGGAGAAGATATTTACTCTTCAATTGACACTTATGATCAGGCTTATGGTACCTACAAAGGGAGTTCTTCTGCAGCAGCAGTTGTTTCTGGAATTATTTCTTTATTACAACAATACTGGAAATCTGTAAGTCCTAATTCTGCCTATATGTGGTCATCAACAGTAAGAGCACTTTTGGCACATACTGCAAATGATAAAGGACCAGAAGGACCAGATTATATTTATGGTTGGGGTTTAGTAGATGCTCAAAGAGCTTCTCAAGCAATTCATGATAATATTGAGGGGTCATACGATGGATTAAAGAAAACAACTTTGATTCAAGAAAAAACTTTAAGTCAAGGAACCGAATATTCAATTTATGTCGTGCCATTATCTAGTACACAGCCATTGTCAGCTACAATTTCATGGACAGATCCTCAAGGAGTTTTGGATAGCAATTTGCAAGCTAATATTTCTACACCTAACATTATTAATGATTTGGACTTGAAAATTGTTAAGATAAATTCGAATGGTACAGAAGAAATCTTTTATCCATGGAAATTAGGAGGGATTAATAGCGTAAATAGTCCAGCAATTAAAGGAATAAACAATGTTGACAATATTGAAAGAGTTGACATAAAAAATCCTGATGTAAATGCTACTTATAAAATAGTTATCTCGCCTAAAAATAAACAAGTTTTATTAAAACCTAGCGGATTTCAAAATTTTTCTGTTCTAGTAAGTAATATTAATTTTTGTTATAAAGATGATCTTTCATTAATAGGAACCTCAAGTGATATAACTTCAAGTACTACAAATAAAATATTAAAAGGAAAAATAATTACAGCATCAAATATAATAAAGAATCCAGTTCAAGGAGTAGAATATGTTGCGTCAGAGTATATTACGCTTCAACCTGGTTTTCAAGTAGAGGCTGGAGCTGGTTTTAGAGCATATTTAACCCCTTGTTTTAGTAATACTTCGACAATGAATTATAGAGCTCAGGTAAGAACAAATATAGTTGAGACTTCTCCCATACTAAATGATGAAATGAGTAATCTTATTATTATTTATCCAAATCCTGCAAAAGAAGAAGTAAATGTAATATTTAAAGTTAATCAACCATCGTTTGTGAAAATCAGTTTATATGATAGTTCTGGTAAGCAAATTTTCATGAATTCTAGCTCGGAGAATTTTCCTAAAGGCAACTTTACAAAGTCTATAAATACGTCAATATTACCAACAGGTGTTTATCAGGTTTTAGTAGAAACCAATGAATATAAAGAAACAAAAAAACTTATAATTAAATAGATTATGAAAGAAAAATACTACATATTATTTTTTATCTTGATTTCTATTTCTTTTTTTCCCCAAAATAAACAAAAAAATATATTAGAAAATGATAAGGGAAATATAATAACGAATGAAATTGAGCAAAAAAAGTTAGAGACCTTAAGAGTCTTAGAATTAAATAATCAAATTAAACAGTTTTATAAAGTTGAGACAACTCAAAATAATGTACAACAATGCTCTAATGGTGAATTTGAGGAATTTATAACAAATAATGGTGTCCCATATGCTAAAGATTTTAATTTTTATCTTACAAATGTTTCAAATTCACAATGTAACGCAATTATTCCGTCTAATACAATATCAACATACTATATACCAAAATATAATTTTAATGCTAATATCTATGCAGCTATGGTACCTTCAAATTACATTGATCCCTATTTAGGAAATATAAAAGCGTTTGACCAATATGCATTAAAATTAAATTATAATGGCTCTCAAAACGCAATTACAACTTCAAAAAGAATAAAGACTTCAAATAAGATTCAGTTTAACTATAAAGTTGTCATGCAAACGATTATGGATGACTCACATATTGGAAAGCAACCATATTTTAAAGCGAGGATATTAAATCAACAAGGAGTTGCTGTTGATGAGTTTTGTCTTGTTGCAGATACTGAGAATTGTATTTATAAGAGAAGAAAGGAAAATGATCAAGTTTATACTTTATATACCCCAGAATGGAGAATAGGAAATTTAAACATTTCTTCTATTCCTAATAATGAAGAATTTACTGTTGAATTCATAGCCGCAAGATGTGGTTTGAATGGGCATTTTTCATATGCATACATTGATAAAATTATATGTGAATAGAGGATTAAAAAGTTAAATTTTAATTATAAAAAAGTTATGCACAAAATCAATATATTTATAGCTCTATTTTTTTCATTTTTTCTTTACTCTCAAAACCCTGGAGGCGTATATGGAGTTAGTATATGGATAAAAACTGATTCTTTAAAGAATCAGAAATTGACTTATTTTGATTATAGTAATAATTTAAATACAATCTATTCCCCAACAGACAATAATAAGCCAAAATACTCACTAATAAATTATAACGAAACATTATTGTTTGATGGAAAAGAAAATTTTCTTCAAACTCCATTTGTATTTGAAAACTTAGATAAAGTAAGTTTATATACCGTTTATCAAAATGATATAATAGACAAAGAGTCAGCATTATTTACAACGGATCAATCTGGAGAAAAATCTCTTTTCTATTCATCATCTAATTTATATAGAAATAATAATGAGCAAATTAATTTTATAGATCCAAAAAAAATAGACTCATTAGTATCTTTTTCATTGTATTCAAAGTTTGATTTTCCATCAAATAAAATAAAAGATATTCAGGGAAATTCTGGAATAAGTAATTTATATATAGGAAAAGATATTTCAAGTAAATGGGATTATTTTAAGGGAAAAATCCCTGAGTTTTTTATTTATAGAAGAATATTAGATCAAAATGAACAAGATAGAATCAATACCTATTTATCTATTAAGTATGGAGTATCAAATCCATATAAAGAATATTTATCTTCTAGAAGTATTAAAATTTGGAAAAAAGAAGATTATAATGAATATTCAGAAAATATAGCAGGAATAGCAAGAGATGATTTTTCGGGTTTATACCAGAAACAATCTAAAAGTTCTTCAGATAACACTTTAATTATTGCAGCTTCAAGTTTTGAAAGAAATAATAGAGTTAACAAAACAGAATTTAAAGATCAAACATTTTTGATATGGGGTAATAATAAAGATTCCTTGTCATTAGCAAAAGAAGATTTTGGATATCAAATATTAAAAAGAAAGTGGAAAACAAGATACTTTTCAGATTCAAATGAATTAATTAAGTCCGAGGTTTTGTTTAAAGTTTCAGAAATTATTGATATTATGCCTGAAGGAAAAAGACTTTGGCTATTAATAAATACAGATGGGAAAAATGATTTCAACAGTACAAATGTAGAAGCCGTTCCATGTGATTATATAGATACAAAAGGATATGCACATTTTAAAAATGTTGAATTTGATAAGAATCATTCCTCAACAGATGTTTTCACTTTCGCAATAGGACAAAAACTTTTTGCTAGACATGAATTATTACAACCTACTTGTAATAATACTACAGGTAGTGTTTCTCTTCAAATGAAAGGAGGTTTTCCACCATATGTTCTATCTGCAAAAAATAAAAAAGGAATTATTGAAACACATACTTCTAATGATGGTAAATTCAAATTAGATGACTTAATAGAAGGAAGATATCAAATGGAAATAAAGGATTCTGAAAATAATACTTCGTCATTTAACTTTGATATCAAAAGCTATGATAAATTGTCAATAGATTTAGGTGAGGGTAAAGAATTAAAAATTGGAGAGTATATTGAATTAGATGCTTCAAAAAATATTACTGATGATTCTACCCAATATCAATGGAGTTCATCAAATGGTTTTTCCAGTAATCTCTCCAAGATTAAAATTTATGACCCAGGTGAATATAATGTTATTGCAACTACAAAAGAAGGATGTGTAAAAACCGCATCAATTAAAATATATAAGTCTCAAGGATATGGAATTGAAGTCTTTCCAAATCCAACAAAATCTGGAGAATTTTTCACTATAAAAGTTGCTTTGGAAAAGCCAGAAGAAGTAAATGTTCATCTATTTGATGGTTCAGGAAGACTAATTAAATCTCGAAAATTGTCTGGCAAAAAGTTTTATGAAATAAAAGATTCTTTATATACTCAAGGAAGTTACATTCTTATAATTAATTCAGAATCTCAGAAAAAAGTATTTAAACTAATAATCGACTAGAAAACATAATTTTTTTATGAAACCTAACTTACTCAACTTTTTTAGAAAACAAAATCAAATTTCTAAATTTATCGTATTTTTACTTTGTTGGACTCAGTTACACGCATATTCGCTAAATAATTTTATTTATAGCAATAAGAAGATCACACCTTTGATGAAGGTCGATTATACAAAAGATAAAGAATATTCAAAAACACAGAATAATACAGAAAATAGTATTGATGAAAATCTACATAGTATAAGAAGTAACACTAAATCTGATAATAAGCATACAGATAAATTTTCATCTTCTTTCTTTCCAAGAAAATCTGAAGTTCATTATTATTTTTCTGATTTACAAGAAGGGATTATAGGTGTTAATAACTTGAGTCCAATTGATCAAGTTTATGATAATGTTTTTATTATTGATATACCTGATGAAATTAAATCTGATAAAACATATTATTTAGAATATGACTTATATGGTTTGAAAGACCATACATCTGTATCTAAATTCATTAATGATGAGATTGTTGGAAAAAACCCAAATATAGAAGTAAATAATACTTGGTCACATCAAAAAGAAATGATTTGCTATGATGAAATTAACAAAGGTAAAAACTATGTGACATTTACAATCCCTAAAAACGCTAATTACTATTATAAAGTTAAAAACATAAAAATTTCTTTTGAAGAAGGAAAAAATTATATCATCCCAAAAAATAAGAGTTTTAATTTATCAGAAAAATTTATTGATAAATCTGAGGAATCCTCTTTAAGTTATGAAAGTGCCAAATTAGATATTGGTAAAGACGCCTTAAAAGAAGGAAAAACTTTCTCAATATCATCTTTAAATGAAATTGATTTACCAGTTCTGAATTCTGAAATTATCAATGTAACAGCGCAATCATCGGGATACAGATTCCTCCCACATGGTGAACATTTTGTTTTGCCTGCAAAAGTTTCTATAGGATATGATAAAACAAAAATTCCTGTAGGGTATACAGAACAGGATATAAGAACCTATTATTTTGATAGAAATCAAAAAAAGTGGTTAGTTCTTGAAAAGGACTCATTAATTACAAATGAAAATATCTTAGTTTCAAAAACCACTCATTTTACAGATATGATCAATGGGATTATAAAGGTTCCTGAGTCTCCTGAAACAGGTAATTATACTCCAAATTCTATTAAAGACATTAAAGCCGCTAATCCTACTGAAGGTGTTGTTAATATACCACCTCCAACTCCAAATAATATGGGAACTCTTACAACTAGTTTTCCTTTAAAAATACCCGCAGGTAGAAGTGGAATTCAACCATCTTTAAGTATTAACTATAGTAGTGATGGTGGTAATAGTTGGCTAGGTCAAGGTTGGAACCTTTCTACACCTTCTATTTCAATAGATACAAGATGGGGAACTCCTTCTTATGATAATATTTATGAGTCTGAAACATATACATATAATGGAGAGCAATTAACTTTCAAAAATATTAATGGAGAATACACAATGTCTCACAGAATTTCTGCTTTTAAAACTAAAAGAGATAGTATAACTATTTCTGATATTACCAGATTCTATCCTAGGGTAGAAGGAGGATATGAGAAAGTTTTAAGGCATGGAACTTCACCAAATAATTATTGGTGGGAAATAATAAGTAAAGATGGAACAAAATATATTTATGGTTATGACGATGATAACAAAACGAATGAAAACTATACGTTAAAGGATAGTAATGGAAATATAGGTTATTGGGCTTTATACAAAATTATAGATGCTGATGGGAATTATGCAATCTATAATTATGAAAAAATAACTTATACAGAAAATAAACCAGGACAAAATGGTAAAGAATTATATCTTAAGGAAATTGTTTATACCAAATCTACTAAGAATACTTCTCTTAAACTTTATAAAGTTTCTTTTGATAAATCTGGAGGTAGATCAGATATAAGATCTGACGCGAGAATGGGATTCTTGAGAACTGAAAGTCAATTATTAAATAGAATTAATATATACTATGATAATAATTTTATAAGAGCTTATAAACTTAATTATAAACCATCAGATTATAAAACACTATTTAAAAGTGTTTTATCTGATATTTCAGAAGTTTATATTGAAAATGGGCAGGAAAAAGTATTTTATACTCATAGATTTAATTATTATGAAGCTCCTTCTGCTGATTCATCATTTGATGTAAAAAAGCCAATTAATGCTGGTGGTGGAGTATTTAATGATACTGCTTTTAAATCAAGAGGAGATTATTCAGGAAATTATTCTATTATAAATGGGTCAAAAACATCTAGTAATGGAACAAATTTTAGACTTGGAGTTGGATTTGTAAAAGGTTTCAAGAGCTTATTTAATTTTAATGTTGGTACAATTGGAGCACACTATGGTACTAATAAGTCAAATACTAATATTAAAACTTTTTTAATAGATATTGATGGAGATGGTCTGCTTGATAAGGTTTTTCTTAAGGGAAATTCTGTTTCATATTCTTCAGGAAGAGAAGAGTTTAAAAATAATTCTGAAACTGATAATTGCGGTTCTTATAGCTATAATAATGTTAAAACAATTCAAACGATTAATTCTCTTGGACATTCAGTAGATTATTCTTCTAATTATGGAGCAGCTTGGCTAGCTAAATATTTTAATATAGGAGTAGATAAAAATTCAGGTAAATCTATTAATGATCAATATTTTTTTGATTTTAATGGAGATGGTTTAGTTGATTTTGTTAAGGATAATAAAGTCTATTTTAACAGAATTAAAAATGGAATTCCAACATTCATTGAAGATAGCGCTGAAACTCCAGTTCCTATTTTCATTAAGGAATGTATAACAAATAAAATTGAACCAATTTTTTCTGGTGATGAAATAACTGAAATGGAGAAAAACAATCCTCTTCATGATATTGTTAGGGTATGGGTAGCTCCTAGAAATGGTGTTATTGATGTTGTTAACAAGTTTAACCTTGTAGATTATGGCGCATGTCCAAAAGAAATAGACTGTACAAAATTAGATGGTGTTGCTGTTTCTTTTCAAAAGTCTGATTCAGATCCAATTGTCAAGAATATTAATGCTGGAGATTTTACAACTTATAATCTTAATGCTTCATCATTAAATATTCAAAAGGGTGAAAAACTATTTTTTAGAGTTTCATCTAAATATAATGGTGACTTAGATAAAGTCAATTGGAATCCTACAATTACTTACACAGACATTAATTCATCTACAATAACAGTAGATGAAAATAAAAAAAGCTTATTGGTTTATAATGCTAATGAAGATTTTACCATTACACCTAGTAATATTTTTCAATCCCAAGAGACTGGATCTTACAATTTAGAAGTTTCCTATAAAAACACTAATATTTTATCAGATGATGTAAAGCTAGCTCTTTATATTGATGGAGTTGAAGATACAGCTTCAACAATAACTCTTGAAAGTGGAAAATTATTCGATTCTAATTATTCTAAAGTTATAACTATCGATAAAGATAAAACTGCTGAATTAAAAGTATTGTCTGATTCTAATATTCATTGGCCTGATCTATTTGTAAAAGCTAAATTGTCTAAACTTAATTCTAATGATAATTCATTAAATTTTGTTCAAGATATTCAAAATGTTGTATACAGTTATAATAAAAAAATTGGAAATTACATTATTTACAATATTATTCCTTCAATTTCTGGCCCTATTTATTTAGACTCAGATTTTATCCCAAAATCATCGGATAATGGTAGAAAATTTACTATTACTGCTAAAATTGAAGGTAAACTTATAGCTAAAAAGTCATATACTGTAAGTAATGGAATTCTTACCATAAGTTCATTTAAAGATTATACAATTACAAATTTAGACTTTGGGAAAAAGATGTATTTAGAGGTTTCAACACCTGAATATAATCAAGACTTTATTGATAGGTTATTAGCTTCAAGTCATAATCTCAAAAAGAAGAGTCTAATGAATAACTACCTAGGTAGTTCAGGAAATAAAAGCTTCTCAGTAATTGATCTTCGTAATCTTTCAAATAATAATATTTATAGTGGTAATTTGCATTTAGAAAGTAACGCAAGTTTAAAAAGAGTTTATGGTTTTACTAGTTCGTATGGAGGTAGCTATTTTGTAGGACTTTCTATTGGTCCTAGTTTTGGAGATTATTTTGGATGTTCTAGTGGATATAATGATGTTAAATCTTGTGGTGATGAGAAACTATATCCTTTAACACCTGGTGATTATCTTGTAACATTGACAGGTGGTGGAAATCAGCTTCCAGCAGGAGGTTTACATTTAGAAATTGTGAATGAGTCAAATGCTATATGCGTTATCAAGAATTCTTTAAGTTCACCTTATTTAGGGATTTCTTCTGAACAAGATTTAAATATAGCACTTTCTAATACATCAGTAGATCAACGATTTGGACAATTGTATAGAGGATGGGGTGCATTTTCTCTTAATGGTAACATAACCAAAAATCCCCATCTTGCTAATACAGGGACTGTACAAGATATGAAAATAGATGTTACAAAACTTAAAATGACTAGTTTAAGTCCTGGATGGAAGACTGATGGTCTGTATGATGAAGATGAAAACAATACTACAGCACCTGATGTTCTTCCTTATTCTTTGGATACTGATGGAAATCCAATAATAGATAATTCTTTTTTAGATTTTGCTAATCAATATTTTACTCCAGTTTATTCAAGTGCAGTTTTTTTGAAAAAACCTGATAGTGATGGTGATGGAGTTCCTGACACAGATGATAATTGTCCAGATGAAGCCGGCGATGTTATTAATGGTGGATGTACTACTGGTAATCCATTTATTGGAGAAAGTTATGACTATATTAGAAAGTGGATTTCTTTAAATTATGAGACATATGTTGATAGGGAATTTTTGAGTTCTAGTAGAAAAGGAATCCCTAATATTCAAGAACTAGTAGACTTAGAAAATGATTTGATTTGTAATACTAAATCATATCTAATGAGTGCGCCTAGTTTTGTTACTGAAAACGAAAGTACGAGTGCTAAAGTTGGAGCTAATTTATTTGGAGGTAATTTAAGTTTTGGAGCATCTACTAATCTTAAATCTCAAACTAAGTCTGTGAGATCTCTGCTAGATTTCAATGGAGATGGATTCCCTGATGATTATATTCTTGACAAGATTTCATTATCTAATTCCCTTGGGTATAGGTCTGGAAATGTTAATTCTATAATTAATAATTTAGATGTTGCTTCGTTATCAAAAGCTAATAATAATGGTGTTTCTTCAGGATTTGGTTTTTCACATGGAAAAAGTAGTAGACTATTTTTTATCAATACTGGTACAGATGGAATGTCGATGGCTAATCAAGCTTCAGGAGAAAATGGTGGTGCTCACTCTCTTTCAGTAAATGTTGATTATAATAAAAACATTCAAAATGTAGAACATAACTATGTTGATATTAATGGAGATGGATTACCTGATAGATATGATAATAAAAAATTTGAATTGAATGTAACGAAAGGTTTTTTTGATAATAGTAGAGATTGGGCAAATAATGATTTAATTTTTTCTAATTCTTCTTCAGATAGTTTTTCTGCAGGGTTAGGTCTTTCAATTTTTAAAGGTAGTTTCGACGCAGGATCTAATTATTCTACATCAAAAGACAAAGTAAATAAAGAACTCTTAGATATTAACAATGATGGATTACCAGATGTTATTGATTATAGTAATAATATGATCTATATTAATGCAGGTAATACATTTTACTCTTATGGAAGTACCAAAGGAATTTATTTACAAAGTATAAATAAATCTACCAGTTATGGAGGGAATGCAGCAGGAACTATATTAATACCAATTGTCTTTCCTGCTATTTTTACTATTGTTGGAATTAAGATTACTACAACAATTGGTAAATCTTCAGGAACTACAGTTGGGTTTACTGAAGCTGCCTTTAAAGATATGGATGGGGACGGATATGTGGATATGGTTACTGCATCTGATTCTAATAGTGGTTTTGTTTATAAGAATTTATTATCTCAGGTAAATTTATTAAAAGAGGTCGTTTTAGCAAGTGGCGGAAGTTGGGAATGTGAGTATAAAAAATCTGATAATACCTATGATTCTCCTCATGCAAAAATGGTACTTAGCTATTGTGACATAAAGAATAATGCAACAAAATCATATGGTAAACTAGACCAACATTATAATGTAGAGTATAAAAATGGATTTTATAGCAGGTTTGAGAGAAGTTTTTATGGATTTGAAACAGTTAGAACAATAGCTTCTAATAAAACATCATTAGAAGAAAAATATTATAATAATAGTTATTATAAAAAAGGACTATTAAAAGAAAAAACTTCTTATTCAGGTAGTTTTGACAAAAAAATAAATTCAGAAGTTAATAATTATATTCTAAGGGATAGAAGTACTCAGAATTCTATTTCTGATATATCAATAGCAAATACAGTTGATGATATATTTGTGAGAGATGAAGATAAATTTATCTATGTAAAAGAAGATGAAAAAAAACGAAAATCTTTCTCATATTTTCCAACACCATCTTTAATTACAAAAACAGTTTATGAAATTAATGGTGGTTCTAAATCTACAAAATCAGAATTTATTTCTTATGACTCATATGGAAATTTAACTAGCTTTAAAGACTATGGCGATCAGGAAATTGGAAACTCTGAGATTTTAACCTCTACTGTTTCTTATCAAACTACAGATAATGCTTCTCAATATTTGTCTCTTCCAACAATTGTAAGTACTACAGGTACTACAGTTAGTAGAGAAAGGGAAGCTCAATATAACTCAAATGGAGATTTATTAAAAGTAGAAATAAAAAATTATACTGATGGAACTTCAGCTATCTATGATTTTGAATATGATGACTATGGCAATATTATAAAATCTACCGGTCCGGCTAATGCTGATAACCAAAGATTCTATCATGAATATGTATATGATGATAAAGTAGCAACTTATCCTATTCAGGTAAAAGATGCTTTTGGCTATTCTAGTAAGAGTACATATGATTTCAAACTTGGAGTACCTCTTTATACAGAAGAAATGAATCTTCAGCCAATGAAGTATAAATATGATGCTTTTGGCAGAACTACTGATATTGTGGGACCTTATGAATTATTCAATAACATAGATTGGACAATTCATTTTACATATCCGTCAATTTTCACTGCGAATAAAACTTACAATGAGTTTTTTGCCATTACGGAGCACTATAATCCAGAATTTCCTTCTTCATCTATTAAAACAATTACTATTTCAGATGGATTGGGATCCCCTGTTCAGGTGAAAAAATCTGCATCAATTTTTAATTCTTCAACAAAACAGGAAGAACAGAAATTTATAGTTTCAGGGTTTGTTGATGAATATAAACCAGGTTTACCGGGTTGGTCTTATTATCCTACAATAGAAAGTGTAGGGGCATCAAACACTTCATTTAATACAAATTATGATACGAGTGTTTCCCCTACTGTTACTACTTATGATATATTTAATAGAGCAATTTCTACTACATTGCCAGATGGCGGTATATCTCAAATTTCTTATGACTTCAGTACTGATTATTTGGGAAGGAAAATGATGGAAACTACTTTTACTGATGAATTAGGAAAAATAAAGAAAACCTACACAGATATAAAGGGCAGAACCACTACAGTAAAAGAAATCAACTCAATAGGAGATATAACCACCAGCTTTACACATGATGCTGTAGGCAATATTTTAGAAGTTAGAGATACCAAAGGAAACCTTACTAAGAGCACATATGATGATTTTGGCAGGAGAACTAAATTAGAACATCCTGATAGTGGAATCTCTACTTATGAATATGATTTGGCTGGCAACCTTATATCAAGGAAAAATGCCAAAAACCAAACGATAACGTATGATTACGACTATAGCAGATTAAAAGCAGTTAATTATCCTGATTTTCCAGAGAATAACGTGAAATATTTTTATGGAAAAGCCAAAGATCAGGCAGCGATGGATAATAATTCTGTAGGCAGATTAACCTATCAGTCAGATGCTACAGGTACGCAAATGTTTAAATACGGAAAATTAGGTGAGTTGGTCTATAACAGACGTTCTGTAGCTGTTCCTGGAGCAGGTGTATATTGGTTTGATACCTCTTGGGAATATGATACTTGGAACCGTGTAAAATCTATTATCTATTCTGATGGCGAAAAAGTTACCTACACCTATAACCAAGGAGGTAACCTGAAATCAATGTCTTCTGTAAAAGACGGTTATACTCAGAGTATCATAGATGATTTAGGTTATGATAAATTTGAACAAAGAGTTTATCTAAAATATGGTAACGGTACAGAAACCACCTATGATTATGAGGCTGACAGAAGAAGATTAGCCAGTATGAAAGCCCAAACTTCTGCAGCAAAAGGCAGCAGATTGTTTATGGATAACGCTTATGTTTATGACAAAGTATCCAACGTAAAATCTGTAAAAAACAATGCCACCATATTAACCGGTCTTTTAGGTGGAGGTACAGAAATGACCTACAATTATGACGATTTATACAGACTTACCTCTGCTACCGGTACGTGGAATGGATATAATACCGCTAACCAGATAGAAAAACAACGTTATGATGTAGCCATGTCTTATGACGAATTGCACAATGTAACAGAGAAAAAACAAAAACACGATAAATCTCTAGATAATGGCACTACTTGGGCGGCAATTACTCCAACATCTTATAGACTTACCTATTCTTATGATGCAGCAAGACCGCATGCACCTAAGCAGATTGTAGATGAACCGGGTACTAATGCTGCTTGTTGCAGTACAACAGACCCTACTGTTAATTTTGAGCAATATACCTATGATGCCGTAGGAAACCCTACTGAAATTAACAAAAAAATAAGTGACACCCAAAATGTAAAAAAGAAAACCTTTATTTGGGACGAAGAAAACCGCTTACGTTTTGTAGACACCAATCCTTCTACTCCAGATGTTGATGGCGCAGCAATCTATACGTATGATGCAGGCGGAGAAAGAATAATAAAACAAGTCTCTCATTCATCCTCTGTATTATTGCCAGAGCAAGTGAGCACTACAGCTACTACCAGTGAATACAGTATCTATCCTAATGGATTAATTAATGCCAGCATTAGCTACAGCAATAATAAATTTAATCTTAAATACACTAAACATTATTATGCAGGTTCACAAAGAGTAAGCAGTAGGTTAGGATTAGGAGCCAATGTTGGTAGTTTTAATTGTAATTGGCTGATTACTCCATTTGGCAGTGGAGCAACAGATATAAATGAAAAATCTACTGCTAAAGCAAAATTAGAGGCCAATACTGCTGCCTGCTTAGCCATTATGCAAGCCAACAGCATTACGCTACCAATTAATTACGGACAAAATGCGGGATATGCAGAAAATTGTGTATCTTCGTATACAGGAACAGCGCAGGAGAAAGATGTGTACTGGTATCATCCTGATCATCTTGGTTCTAGTAGTTTTATTACAGGTTTAGACGGTGAGGTAACGCAGAGTATAGAGTATTTCCCAAGTGGAGAGGTATTTGTAGAGAACCATAAAAATTCTTACAATACTCCTTATAAGTTTAACGGCAAAGAGCAGGATTCTGAAACGGGTTACTACTATTATGGTGCTAGATACTATAATCCAAGGGTATCACTGTGGTTAAATGTAGACCCACTTGCTGAAAAATATCCGAGTATGTCACCATATATTTATTGTGCAAATAATCCAATAAATGCAATTGATCCTGACGGAAGATGGATAATATATGTAAATAATAGTGGCATTAATTATGTTTATAAAAACGGAAATTTTTATGTAGCTAATATTTATTATAATAAAGATACAAAACAATATTCAGTAGAAAATACTGGTAAAAGATATAATCCAGCAATTTCAAAAGGTAATCCTACTATGTATCAATATTTGAAAGCTTTAAGAAAGATCGAAAATGGTGGAAATTTAATTTCAAGAGGACAAATAAAACAATTAGCAAATGATAAATTACTACACCTACATCAAAAAGGTGCTGTAAATGAAGTAACTGATCCTGTAAATCCAAATAATACACAACTGTCTATGAATTACGGGAAAAAAGACAACGATTCTAAACACACGTTGACAACATTTAATATAAATGACTTAAGCGGCAAAGACTGGAAAGGAATAGAATCTTCTTCTATTGATGAATTAGTAGCCCATGAAACGCAACACGAATACGATGAGGCTATTGGAAATTCATCTGATGATACTGGACAACACAATCAAGATAATCCTATAGAAATAAGAGCTGTTTATACTGAAAACATTCAAAGGGTGTTAAATGGAAAAAAAACAAGGACGCGCTATGGTGGTGAAATAAATAAAAAATCATTAAAAAATCCGCCTAATTTTAAACGTCCTAAGATAAATTAAAATGAAAATAAACTATCTTCTTTTGCTAATGTTGTTATTTTCCTGTCAAAAAAATAATCAACAAACAAATCATTTTGAACTATTCAAAAAAGATGATTTAGTATTTAATGATAATATGGGTACAGTTCTAGACAACGGTTTGGTAAAATTATCAACAATAGATATTGGGCGTTTTCAGGAATTTTTATTTATTAAAAGTACAGATTTTCCCCATAAAGTTGTAAGAATAAATGCAGATGAACTATATCTTATTTATCAGGATTACTACAGAGATAAATTTGAAAATTATTCAGAATTTTTATATAATGCTCTTAATTTTAAAATAGTTATTCCTCTCACTCTTATTGATATAGATGATATTGTTGATTTAGATGTCAATATTATTGATAAATATAATAAAAATGGACTAAGATATGTTTTGGAGAAATATACTTATTATGAAGATAAAAAAGTATTCTTATATAAGAACCTAAATGATAAAGAAAGAATTTCTATTATCTATATACTGTATATTAATGCTTATCAATATCATTTTAATGATTATAATGAACAAGAATGGTTTATAAAACAGAATAGTCTAAAGTATATTCTAAAAGACCACTTCTAACAGGCAAAAAGAATAGCTCACGCTGCGCATTATGTGACGGCTACCTCTAATAGTTTTAACATTTTAAAATGGTATTATATTAGTTAAAATTCTGTTTTGTAGAGAGTTGTAATTTCTGTAAAATCTAAATACCACTATACGAAATTTCGTATAGCGGTATTTTTACTGTATTTTCTAAAATTTCTGTAATTAGAACAGATTCTTAGCTCAAAAAAAATAGAAAGAAATTATTCCTAATAAAATTATCTAAAGATTATTGCTTTTTTGTATTAAGTACATCCTTTTTCACAAGAATAACTTTTATTTTCTGCTATTCTATTTTGGTTTACTTTCTGCAAAAATGGTTTAGTTTGTTTTAGTTCAGGATTTTGGTGTATTTCTTCTGGTGTATAAATCAAGTGTGCATAGTGTGGTCTTCTCGTATTAATATCTTCTATAGAAAATTTTAATTCTTCTATAAATTGGTCTCCTGGTATCCCTTGTTTTAGATAATACGTTTTCATCATTCTAAAACTACTTTCTACCATACTGTTAGAAAAGACTATATCTTTTAAAGCAACTAATTTGGTTATATTTATTTGATTTTCTTTAATAAAATCTTCTACGGTTTTGTTATTGTTTTCTGTTCCTCCATCTACTATTAATTCTAATTTAGGAACTATTTGGTTGACTTCTAAATCTACTCCAAATTCCTGTTCTATGGCTCTTTTCAAGCTTTTCAGTCTTGTAGAACCATTTAATTCTTTAGCATAATCATAAGCCAATATCTTTCTAGAAAAATTATCTACAATTGTATAGATGTAATATTTGGTGTTTTCTAAAGTTTTGTAAACACTTACGTCCATATGCCAAATTCTATTGGGTGCTTCAGCCCTTATCGAGATTTTCTTTTTCTTAGGCTTATACTTTTTTCTATTCTCTCCCAGCCGTAAAAGTTTACAATAGTGATACCAAGTAGTTCTCGCCATAGATATCATTCCGTTTTTCACACCATATCCCCACACAGAAGCCGATGCCCAGTGAAGCATCGTTTTATCCGTCATTAGTTTTTTCATTATCCCAATTTCTTTCATACTAATTTGAGTTGGTGCTCTATGATAACAAAGCCAAATCAAAGAATTAGGGCAAACATATTGTTCTAGTTTTTTCCAATGAGCATATTGCTGAACAGTAATTCCTAATTTTTTTAAAATCATTTTCTTATTCCCAAATTCATTAATAAGGCTGTCAATATTGGGAATAAGTTTTTTTCTATTGATTTTTAGAATTTCTTGAATGTTTGTTTTCCCAATAATAGTTATAATTGAAAGGTATAATTTCAAAAAAGCAAAAAAGAGCTGCTTGATTTTCTTTGCTCTAGCATCAAATAATATTTTAAAATCTTCAATAGCTTTTGCAGAGAGTTCTTCGTATTCATAACCCAAATAATCATTAACATTTTTATTCTTCCAATAATGAGAAGTAGTAGCAGGTATTTTATCGGTAAATTCTTTAGGGAATATTTGTTTTTCTATACCAGGAGAATAGCAGAGTTTTACATTGGTATGGTAACGAGAATACGATTGTTGCATTTCAGTAGTTTTGATTGAAAACCAAAGTTAAAAAGCGAATTCAAAATATTTCAAATATTATGTATAAAATCAGAAATGAATACAATTTCGTGAAATTTACAGCTTATATTCAAACCAAAATAAAAGATTCTTGGGTAATTTCTAAACCTGAGTAAAAAAGATACAACTTATTATTTGCCCCGCGTGAAATAGATACAGGTTAAGTTCCAACCTGGGTAAAATAGATGCAGGTTAATTGAATACCTGCGCACAATGGATACAGGCTAGATATCCATTTCTTTTGAGTTTTATTATTTCCAAAGCAACTAATCTTAATTTAATTATAATCAATACTTTGCAATGCTTTTTAGAGGTCTGAAAAATATTAACTTTTATTTCGGCAAGATGTGTCTTTGTATATACAAACTTTTTCAAGTTTTACATCCAAAGACTCTCTTGCTTTTTTTCAAAAAGGAATGAAAAACTGCGGAACTTGTTTTTTTTGTTTTTCTTGAAATTAGTTAGAAGAATCCAAATTAACCTAAAATATTCTTTTTTAATCTTTAAAAAATCTAGATTTTTCAGTATTGTTCTTATTTAACCCACAGCCTTTGAATACTATTGTTTTTAATATTCTTTACACTCAATTTTGTCACAGAATTTTTAATCAAAAAGCAAAATGAAAACATTAATTTATTTTTTTCTGTGCTTAGCTGTTATTGTAACTAAAGGACAGGTCGGTATTAATACACAAACTCCAAAAGCAACACTTGATGTTGTTGGAAAGCCATTAGATAAAACTTCTTTAGATGGAATTATAGCACCTCGAATAACAGCTTCACAACTTAATTCAAAAACTTATACTATCGAACAAAAGGGCACATTAATTTATGTCACTGAAAAATTTGATAATGATTCTGTAGCAACAGAACAATTAGAACTTGTTAAGTCTATTGGTTATTATGTATTTGATGGCACTAAATGGATTCCTTTTGGAAATTATGATTCATTATACGATGTTGTAGAGCGAGGAAATTATTCAGGACAATTCATTTCTTTTTCAGGAGATTATTATTCAAAGAAAGGAACAAGAGATGCGGCTTTAGGTTTTAAGGCTGAAACAAAATCTTATTTTTTTGGAAATCTAAATCCCATTCACACAGGACAAAATAATCTAGGAATAGGCATGGATGCTCTTGGAAATCTAACTACAGGAAATGGAACTGTTGCCATTGGAAATAATGCCTTTAAAACTTCTACTGGAACAGTTGGAGAAATAGAAAATGAATACAATACAGGTATAGGGTATAATGTTGGCAATCTTTTCAAAGGAGACCATAGTGTTGCTCTTGGATTTGGAGCTTTGAACTCCAATTGGATTGGTGAACAAAATACCGCTGTTGGTCAGCAAGCAATGTCAGAAGGAATTGGAACGGAAAAAGTTTCTTATAATACTGCAATTGGGAGTAATGCTTTAAGGCTAGCAAACCAACCATTTGGAAATATTGTTATTGGACGCTCTGCTGGAGTAAGAATGACTGGGAAAAATAATGTTATTATAGGAAATTGGGTTGCAGGTTCTGAATTATATTCAAAAGCTTTCAATGATGAGAATAAGTTAATGATTCACAATCATACATTTGACAATTCTGGTAATCTTCCCATTTCTCCCGTGGGAACTAATACTTTGATTTACGGTGATTTTTCTGAAAGATGGCTTAGATTGAATGGTAGATTTCAAATAAATCCTGCAAACATATCTATCGCTGATAATACTTATACGAAGGTCTTACTTCAAAATCCTTTAAGTGGTGAAATAGCAACAACAAATTATTTAAACTTTCCTGCTCCTCCAGCCAATGGTACCTATATACTTAAGTCCGTCAATGGTGTTGCAAACTGGGTAGTTCCGTAAGAATATTCATACAATTAAAAGATGAATTTAGATAGAACTAAAGAAGATGTTATTTTTTTCAGGATTGATAAACAAATGAAGAAAGAATGGAAGAAAAAGTGTGTAACAATGAATATATCACTTACTAGCTTGATAATCAATTCTGTTGAAAATAGAGTGATGAACGACGAAAGAAGAAAGGTAATAACGTTCATTGAAAAGCAAGATAATATATTTATAAAGATTGAAACTAATATCAACCAAATTGCTAAAATTGCCAATGCTCAGAAATTTATCAGTACACAAGACCTGAAGGATTTTTCGGAAAAGCTCTCTGAAATAGTTCTTTTGAAAAAGCAGCAGAATGAAGTTTTTCTCAAAATCTTTTCAATGCTCGCAAAATGATTGTCAAGATTATGGATGCGGCAGGGTCTGATTTTCCGGGAGTCAATTACAATGATAAGAAAATCGATAAGGGAAAAGGAGAACTGATGCTGATGAAAAATTTTCCATCATTCATTATTGAAGAGAGCAATAAGAAGCTAGTTCGAGATTATCTTAAATCAGTTTCGAAAAATGAAAAAGTTAGAAAACCACAGTTTCACGCTGTGATTTCTACCAAATTTCAGGAGCATTCCAAAGAAGAATTAACCAAAATTGCTGAAGATTTTATGAAGGAGATGGGATACGGTAAACAGCCTTATATTGTGGTTTATCACAAGGATACCGATAACAATCACGTCCACTTGGTTTCTACCAGAGTCAGTAAACAGACCGGAAAGAAAATCAATGACAGCTATGAAAAGCTGAAAGCCCAGAGAGCCATGAGCAATACAATGGAAAAACTCTACGGGCTCAAAGAACAAGAAAAATTAAGCAATCTGCTAACTTACAAAATAAGTTCCCTCCATCAGTTGGAAACTCTACTCACTAAAAATGGTTATAAGCTTAAAAAAAGCACAAATGATGAAAATGCTTTAGACATTTTAAAAAACGGAGTACTACAGCGGACACTGTCAGGAAAGCAGATTGTATTTCACAATAACAAAGGCGATGGGAGGTCGAAACAGATTAGAATGATTTTGGAAAAATATAAAAACATCTATTCCAATAAAGTTTTCAAGGTGGAAGACAGACGGAAACAAGAGGGAATGCTTCCAGAAGAAAAGCAAAAAGAAGATTGGAAACCAAAAATCGAGTTTGAAAGCGAACTGCAAAAAAAGTTGAAAGACACTTTTGGAATCGACATTGTTTTTCACCAAGCCTATGAAAAACATCAGACCAAAGAAAAATTGGAAGGCGGACTCCGCCCTTTTGGCTACACCATTATTGACCACAAAACAGGGAGCGTTTATAAAGGTAGTGATATTTTAAAAATGAACAACTTATTTGAGTTCACTTCTGAAACATTAGACAAAAAACTTTTTGAAATCCTGAAGGATTACAATATCGCTAATCAGGAAACAAAAAAGATGCTGATGGAATTATTAAAAGAACATTATCCAGAAGCTCAGATAAAGGATTTTATGCTCTTTGAAAATAAGAAACTGAAGAACAAGAAAATATATAGTGCTATAAGAGATGATGTTAAAGTATACCTCAAAACACAAAATAAAGAAAATATCAGCATCATAATGGGGGAGGATGGAAAATATTACGCCATTCATTCCAGACTTCATTACATCGGAGAACTGAAATCTATGATTGGAGAACAGCAGTATCAGGAATTTCTAAAACCGGAAATGCAAGAGGAAAGAAGCTTAGGAAATGAGCTGAGTAAAGCCATAGACGAAATGCTTTTTGAGCTGATGAAAAGCTCTGGAACAGCAAAAGATCCTGCTGAAAATGAACTCAAGAAAAGAAGGAAAAAGAGAAGATAGTAGATGGTTTTTAGTTGATAGTTGATGAAAAAATCAACATACTTCTTTAAAACCAACAACTGACAACCAACAACCAACAACTAAATATATGATTATCACATTTGCAACCCAAAAAGGCGGAACTGGCAAAACGACACTTGCTATTGCTTTCGCCAATTATATTTCAATGAGTTCCCAAAGAAAGATCAATGTATTCGACTTTGATTTTCAGAAATCCTTTTACCACAAATGGAAAGAAGATGAAATACTGGACATTCCCAAGTTGTATGATGTAGAAATTATAGAAGAAAACGAGCAGCCGTTTACAGATTTTGAAACGCTGATTAACTTGAAGGAGAGTGAAGATATTAATTTGTTTGACCTTGCCGGAACACTGGATGTGAAATACAGCGACCTGCTTATTTACAGCGATTTTATTGTCATTCCTTTCGAGTATTCCAATGTTTCTGTAAAGTCGACACTGGTATTTATCAATTTTCTGGGATTACTTGAAAGCCAGGCAGAAAGAATATTTATCCGCTCCAAATACGATAAGGGCTATAAATATCTGAATCAGGAATCAATGGATGCCGAGATCAGGAAATATGGAACCCTGTTGAAAAGTCCGGTATTCAAAAGGAATTGTTTGCAAACTATTGATACACGTAAACTGACCTATGAACAGAAATATGCCGTAAAGAATTCGTTCACTGAGTTGATAGATCATATTAATAACACTCTTGAAATCACTTTATAACCCAAAATACTCTACCGAAGATGACCAAAATAATAATTACCATTCTAGCCATTTATCTGTTTTATTACGCAGGAAATATTATCAACGATCTTTATTTTAAAAAGGATAACTCTGAAAAAAAAGAAGAAATCCAAGAGTTCTCCTTAAATGAATTTGCTGAATATAACAATGATAAAGTTCAGGATATCAGAATTGACGATGTAGAAAATATCAATGTACCCAGTTCATTCAACTCAAGAGAGCTTTCTATAATAAAGCAAGAACAGGATGAGAGTCGTGACCTTAGTTACTTCAGAAAGAAATTTGAATCCGAAGAGGATATTGATGCTTTTTACCTTGATGACAAAAATACTGAGGAACATATAGAACAGAATGAATTATCTGCTGTTAGTACAGAGGAAACTGTACCACAAGAAAAACCTACGGAAACAACTCAGGAACTCTCAAAAACTTATCATGAAAAATTTTTCCAGATCCTAAATTTAGCCGAGACCAGTGTCCAGTTGATTTCAAATAAAGAAGGACATAAGGTTTATCATTCAATGATTT
The DNA here is from genome assembly GCF_047601505.1 of Cloacibacterium sp. Classification (GTDB taxonomy): domain Bacteria; phylum Bacteroidota; class Bacteroidia; order Flavobacteriales; family Weeksellaceae; genus Cloacibacterium. Next base: position 2,433,022 of record NZ_JASGJD010000001.1, on the reverse strand, counting down.
AAAATTTAGCAAGTACTTTTTATCTCTTATAAGATCCACTCAATTAATGATGGATTGCACACCTTCTATGATTTTTTTTAATAAAACACACACAATTCTAACTATAAATTTTAATTATTATGAAACAACAATGTAAACATTATCAATTATTTACAAAATCATTTGCTGTTGTATTACTGTTTTTTGCATTAACCCCAATATTGGCACAAGGTGGTGCTACAGCAATTACGGATGCTGCTGATGACATTAAAGATTATTGGGATCCAATTAAACTGATTCTAAAAGCTGTTGGTGGTTTAGTAGGATTTATTGGCGGTCTTAGAGTCTATAACAAATGGACGAATGGTGATCAAGATGTTAATAAAGAAATTTTGGGTTTTGGAGGTGCAATGATCTTTTTGATTGTCGTTCCGGAATTTGTAACCTCATTCTTTGCTTAACATGGGATTCTATCTCTACAAGGGGCTTAAAAAGCCTCTTGTATTCTTCGGACTCAAAGGCAAGTATATCATTTATGCAGTGGGTGTTATTGGAGGTGGTGTCATTGCAGCATTGGTGCTCTCAAAGTTCGGATTACTAGGCTCTTTGTTGGGTCTGGTAGCAACAGCAGGAGGCGTTTATGTCCTCTTTAAAAGACAAGATAAATATGGTCTTTATAGCAAGACCAAAAATTTCAATCAGATATTCATTTTTTCCAAAAAGTTCAACAACAAAAGACTTCTACAAAATGGCAAAAACAAAAAAACAAGCATTTAACATTCCTTTTATCGGCTACGATTATGGAAAAGATAAGGGTTGGGATTTTGATGTTCTTTTTGGGCAGTATGGGAATCCTATAATCGGTATTAAAATAAAAAATATTGTTGAGCAGTATTCAGCAGACCCCGATAATTATTTGCATTTTCATACGGTTCTCAATCAGGTAGTGTCTATAATCGGTGAAGGTAGAATAGTTCAGAAGCTGGATATTTTCAGTAAAAAAAGATATACCGCAGAACCATCCAACCAGTTCCTGCAACAAAAATATTCCGAACATTTTGACGGTAGGCTATTCAAAACCATTGAAACAGTACTACTATTTACGGATATCGTAGATGATAAGCTGAAAAAGAAGAACAAGCATTACGGGTTCTCTGAAAAAAGCTATAAAGAGCTTCGTGACAAATGCCAAAAGGTGTTTATGTTTTTGAAGCAGAGCGATTGTGAACCAGAGTTTTTATTCGAGAAAGATTTGGAATATTACATTTCAGGTGTTTTGTCGATGAAGTTTAATGATGCTCCCACCTTTGATAATATCAAAAGTACCAATGAATATCTGCAAATCGGAAATAGGTTCGTTAAGAATATCTCGTATGTCGATGTAGAAAACATTGATCTGCCCTCTGAAATAGAGCCATATTCCATATTGGGAGGAAACGGAGCCGCATCTGAAACAGCCGTTGATAATTTTACTTTCATCAATGAACTAGAAGATTATGAAACCATTATTTACAATCAGGTTATTACCATTCCGTTACAGGCACCACAGCAAAGAGAACTCGACAAAAAAAAGAAAAAGCACGAAGGAGCTGCTAATAATTCTCCGTCCAATGCCATTATAGCAGAAGAAATACAAAGCCTTCTCCATAATATCGCTATTGATGGACAACTCGTGGTCAATGCCCATTTTTCCATTTTATTTTCAACAAATACTCTGGAAGAAATGGAAAGAACACTGTCCATGATTGAAAACAAGCTCTTCACAAAAGGAATTATTGTTTCTAAAAATGCGTATAACCAGCTGGAACTTTTTCGGTCAGCCATTCCGGGTAATGCTACGGAACTCAGGGAATACGATTTATTTATGACGACAAGCGAAGCGGCGTTGTGTTTTTTTTTTAAAGAAAGTTACCCTTTGAATGAAGAATCCAATTTTTATCTGCGGTTTACCGACAGACAGGGTGTACCTCTAAAAGTAGATCCTTCGGATTTACCAATGAAGTCAGGGAGAATCAACAACAGGAACAAATTTGTTTTAGGACCTAGTGGTTCAGGCAAGAGTTTTTTAATGAACAATATTATCGAGCAATATCTGACCTACAACTATGATGTGGTTATTGTGGATACCGGAGATTCCTATTCGGGAACATGCAAATATAAAGGAGGAAGATACATTCAGTATACCGAAGAAAAACCGATTACTATGAATCCTTTCCTAATGGATAAAAAAGAATTCAATATTGAAAAAATAGAATTTTTAACCAATCTGATTTTCCTGATCTGGCAAGGTCCTGATGCTACGATGTCGTCAGCACAGAAATCCATTTTAGACAATGTGCTGATGTCTTATTATCATCAATATTTCAACTTGGGAACTGAGTGGTATGAAAATAAAAGTTCTGAAGAACTCATTCTTTATCTCGGTAAATATAATATTCATGAAGAAGATATTTATGCTCAATATGAGAATGAAGTCAATGGACAACATACTTATTACGATGTTTTAGGGATTGCATTCGATGCGAGTCCAGATGAAGTTAAAGAAGCAGGAAGAAAATTATTGAAATTCTATCATCCTGATAAAAACATCAATAATCCCGACTATGACAGTGAAAAGTTTTATCAGGTATATGAAGCTTATGAAACGCTTGGTGATGAAGACAGGAGAAAAATCTATAATGAAACGCAGATGATTCTTATTACATCCAATGACATTATCAAACCACCTGAAACACCCGAAGAATGGAACGAATCATTTAGAAAAGCCATTATCAGGAAAATTAAGGAATTGGAAGAAAAGTTAGCAATCAAAGAGCTTTCCTTCAATGGATTCTATGATTATTGCAGCAAATTCCTACCTCTTTATTTGAATAATAAGAAGCATAGTATCAAAGAGAATGAATTTAATCTGAGAACTTTCTTGTTTGTTCTGAAGGACTTTTACAGGGGCGGACGTTACGGTACAACCTTGAATGAATCTGCTGACAATACGCTGTTTAACGAATCATTTATTGTTTTTGAGATTGATAATGTAAAGGATAATCCAAAGCTTTTTCCCATTGTAACACTCATTATTATGGACACCTTCATCCAGAAAATGAGGTTAAGAAAAGACCGCCGTAAAGCCCTTATCATAGAAGAAGCATGGAAAGCTATTGCCTCAAAACTGATGGGAGGATACATTTTGTATCTCTACAAAACCGTAAGAAAATTCTGGGGCGAAGCAGTAGTGGTAACACAGGAACTGGACGATATTATCGGGAATGCGGTGGTAAAAGATTCTATCATTAATAATTCCGATACATTTATTCTTCTTGACCAGACCAAATTCAAGGACAACTTTGACAGGATTGCAGCTTTGCTTTCCCTAAATAAGGTGGAGCAAAACAAGATTTTTACGATTAACAATCTCAACAACAAATCCGGAAGAAGCCGTTTTAAGGAGTTTTATCTCAAACGAGGTTCTAAGGGAGAGGTATACGGGAATGAAGTTTCTATAGAGCAATATCTGACCTACACCACAGAAAAACCAGAAAAATCCGCTGTTGAGTATTATGTACAAAAATATGGAAGCTATGATGAAGCTTTGCTCAAGATTGTAAGCGATTTGAAGAGGTTTGGTGACAGTCTTGAAAACCTCGTATCGCTGGTCAATCTATACCGGAATCCTTTGGATGAAAAAGTAATGTCATACTACTGTAAAATGAAAAACCAAAATAAAAAACTTAATGTGTTCAAAATCATCTCCCAGGAAATGGAAGATCAAAATATCAGTTTTTCAGAATTAATCAATAAAGAGGAATATCAATATGAAAAAGTTTAGCCTATTATTTTTAGCATTCGGGAGTTTAATGTATTCCCAAAATACCTACATAGATCCTACGGTTACGGCTGCGATGATTTTGTATTCGGAAAATCTAAAAGCCAAACAGAATGAAGTCATTGAGGAAACGTCAAAGTTAAAAGATGCACAAACATGGGTAGGAACCCAGATGGTAGCTGCTAATGACATTCAGAATAAAATACTGAAAGGGTTGAAAGAAGTTTCAGGGACATTACAGAATGGAATTCAGGTACAACAGATTTATTCCGAGCTGAATAAATGCTACAATTATTCGTCAGAGGTTGTCCATTTGGCTTCACAGCATCCTCAGTATGCGATATTCGGTGTAAAAGCTTCTCAAAAAACGTATGAGCAAAGTCTGAAAATCGTAACGGATGTATCTGATATTCTTGCATCGGGTGAGCTGAATTTGGCAACAACGGGAGACCGTTACAAAATCCTGCACAATATTTCCGAAAATGTAAAAAAACTAAAGCTTTGGTTATTGGCAATCAAGCTACGATTGGAAAAAGTCAACCGCTTAGGGTTCTGGAATTCCATTAATCCATTTGCCGGGTATATCAATACTGATAAAGGTATTGTAGAAAACATAATGAATAGGTATAAACGAAATTTTTAAATGTCCTAAAATGATGAAGGTTTTTCAAATTCTATTGTGTTTGATGGTTTATATAATAATTACATCATCAAGTGGTGGTTCTACGCCAGCATGGGAGCAAGAAAATGTTTCCTTTCCAATGATGAATATAGAAATAAGTTCCACGATGAAAGAACATGACAGGCAGAAAGAAATGCGACAAAAGCAAACGCTGAATGCTACTGTTGAAACTGCCAATCAATCGCAATGGAAAGGCTTCAAAGATAAGGTAACCAAAATTCAGGACAGGCTAAGAATTGTTTCATTTGCTATTCAGGCTATTCCTACAGGAATAGCGATGAGCAGGGAGATCACCAAAATTACCGACAATCAAACGGCTATTATTGATGAAATCAATACAGCTCCTTACTCCATTATAGCGGTTTTACCTTCTCAGGTTCAATTTGTAGATGATTTGCAAATGACGGTACGCCTTATAACAGGTATCATCCTGTCTTACGGAGCAATTAATCAAATGGAAAAATCAGAACGTAAAATTTTGTTGGATTATGCTTTGGGAGAAGTCAAAACTTTAAGTAGAAACTCTACCCATATGCTTTTAAAAATACGGGATATCAAAGCAAAAGTATTACGCAATAAAAGAGCTTTCCAGTACTATATCAACAGAGATAAACAAGTGGTGGAAAGTATCATGAACAATATTAAATCCTTTTAGAAATGAAGAATAAATTAAGCTTTGTTATCCTGATGTTTATAGGAGTCTTTGTAAACAGTCAGCAGGTGGTAATCAATGAAAAACTTTTATCACAGATTACTGTCAATCATGGAGTTCGTCTAGTCAGCGAACAGACTTTTTTAGATTCCTACAAAAAACAGAAAGAACTTTATGATGAGATTAATAATAAAATTACTCAGGTGATTGCCATTCAGGAATACATCTACCAGCAATTAAAAAATGTCAACTCTGCTCTTACGCAAAGTAAAAAGCTGATATATCTCTATCAGTATTTGGGTAGAATAGTAAACAATTCCAATAAAATGCTGGATTTAACTGCACAACATCCTGAATATGCCATCCTCGTGTCAAAGTATTATGTTGAAATCGGCAAACAAACAATGAAGCTTCAACGGGAAGTAACGCAGGATATTCTCAATGAAAATAAGGACTTTCTGTTGGATGCTAGTGATCGAGAAATGCTTATCGAAAAGGTTTTTACCAGAGTGAGGAACATCAACGGTAATATTCTCTATATCATTTTACGGTTGGAAAATGCAAAAAAGATTCCTTATCTCTATCAAGTTCCAGTACTTCGGAATTACCTCAATATAGACAAGTTAATAGTCAGTGATATTATTCAAAAATACAAATACCTATTTAACTAAGATTATGGAACAGCTATTCAAAAAAGGAAAATTTTTCCTCTTATTATTTGTGATCACCAATGTTTTTGGGCAAAGTGTGAAACGACTGAATGATCTCTCTATTGTTGCCCAGCATAAACGGATGGTTTTTGAAAGTTGGGGTGATTGGCGTCCCTATCCTAAATACTTCTTAGGAATTCAGACCAATTTTGCCTATGCTACAGTTTGGGGAATGTGGGCTCCCAATATCAACAGAGATTATAAGGAAGGTAATGACATAAGACCATTAAAACCAACCGGAGAACAAAATTTAAGATTCACACAATTAAAATATGAGGAAGAAGAAGCAAAAAAAATAAAAGCAACATCCGATACCATTTATAAAAGGAGTGTTCAGGATTTTGCACATTGGACTTCCGCCACGGTAGATGCAGACCCTCTTTGGTTGCTTTATTACAAACATATGCTGAAACCAATTACTGAATTTCCTGATACTCCACAAAGCTTTATGGAATGGAGGTTGAAAGACCAGCAAACCTACGAAACGCTGAATACCACAGGAACATTAAAAAGAATGCAGGAAGAACTGGACTTAATCAAAGAAAAGTACTCGATGTCCAGAAGTATGGATATGCCAAGAGGGAAGCGATTCATCATGTACCACGAAACATTGATACGTTGGAGAAAATTCGTGCAGGAACTGAGAGGTTATAATAACCGGACAACACTTCTTTTGGACTATAAGAATATTCTAAAGAACAATTTATCCACTGCTTTGCTCTCTGGGTGGACTCCGGCATCGGATAAGCAGATTGTTCAGAATGTGATACAGCAATACCAACACAAATACTAGATATGAATAAAAAAGCAACAATAATATTTTGTCTTTTCGCAATGATAATACCCGTTATGGGCTTTGCTCAGACAGATAGCGATTACAGCAACCTGCTCCAATTCTTAAAAGGTGATGGTGCTTTTGAAAAGTGGTTTATGGAAGTCTTCACCAAGCTGGATAATAGCGTACAGGATAGTGCACAAGGTTCTGCATTGGTAGGAAGAGCAATAGGCGGATTGGGAGCATTGATGTATCTCGGATATATGGGCTGGCAAATGGCGGCAGGAGATAGAGAGTGGGAAATTACTCCAATGTTGAAACCTATCCTTATTGGTTTTACTCTTGTGTACTGGACAGGATTTGTTAATTTGATACAGGCTCCTTTTGAAGCCATTGCTCAACCTGGAATAGCAATTTTCAGCGATATAGAATCCGAAGTCAATGATTTGCGGGTACAGAGATTCAAAAAGCAACAGCAACTTCTTGATGCTGTAATTAAATTAAAAGCGGAGGAAGATGCTAAACAAGAAATTATTAATAATACTAATGAAGATGCTGATGATTCATGGTATGACATAAGTGATGGAATAGATAAACTCATCCAACCCATCAAGGAATGGTCTATAAGGATGGATTTTCAACTTCAGAAACTGGTAGCTGAAATCATTGAATTTTTATGCCTTTCTATTCTTAGAGTTTGCGTCTATCTGATATTCTTTATACAAAAAATATGGGCTTATATTTTAATTATCCTAGGGCCTATTGCCGTTGGAATGGCGCTAGTTCCAGGATTTGAAAATTCTTTATACAGTTGGGTCTCAAAATTTATCAATATTAACCTTTACACTTTTGTTGCTTACACAGTGATTAATATTGGGCAGCAACTCATTGCTTCTGGTTATACCATGGAAATAGAAAGGTATGATACTCTGTTAACCAATGGAACCATTACCAATTTAGATGCTTTGATGCTATATGTGAGCAATTCTGGCATGATTTACAATCAACTTTTTACTTGTGTGGCGTATATCGTTACCGGAATCGGGGTTCTTATGACACCAACCATTGCTGACACCATTGTTACAGCTGGAGGTGCAGGAGCGATGACCAAAATGAAAAGTGCTGCAGGAAAAGTGGCAAGCAGTGCAAAGGCAGCTGTATTAGCTGTAAAAACAGGCGGAGCTACTGCTGTAAAATCGGTAGCAGCGGGTTCAGCATCAGGAAGAGTGAATAGTGCAATGAATAATAAAAAGAAATAAATAAAAAATGCTTATCAAAAACATAGAACAACGAATTAAAATCAACAAGATGGTTTCAATAGCGAGTATTGCTTTTGCTAGTTTCATTGTTATAGCAGGATTTTTCTTTGCTTTCAGAATGATTCAGGATTCCAGAAAATCCATTTATATTCTGGATAATGGGGTTCCTGTATTGGCAAAACAAACTGATGTTTTACTTAATAGACCTGTAGAGTACAAAGCGCAGATTGAGCTGTTCCACCGATTATTTTTCACACTGGCTCCCGATGATGACTACATTAAGGAAAATATTCAAAAATCTCTTTATCTAATTGATGATAGTGGAAAAAAGGAATATACCAACCTGAAAGAAAAGGGTTTTTTCAATCAGATTGTTGCTTCCAGTTCAATGGTCAGTATACACACCGATTCGATTGCGCTCAATATGGGGCAAAAGAAGTTTTCTTTTTTCGGAAAGCAAATGATTACAAGAAAATCATCGGTAATCTCCCGAAAATTAATTACGGAAGGCTTTTTTGAGGACATTATTCGAAGTCCCAACAATCCTCACGGTGTGCTGCTTAAAAACTGGCGGATTATTAATAACGAAGAACTCTCCAATCAAACAAAAAACTCTTACTAAAAATGAATGCTTTTTTCAAACAAACCGGACAAAGATGGTTAGGCTGGGCGGTAAAGAATCCGAAGAAGTTTTTTACCTATTCAATGATCTTCTTATCAGTTTCATTTATAGGCTCACTGATTCAGGGGATTTTCTATCCTTCTGAAAATGCTTTTAAAATAAAGCCTCCAATTCTGTATTCCAAAAGCCAGACTAGTCAGACATCATTTGTAAACAATGATAAAGAAATGGAAAAGATTGTCAATGAACTCAAATTACTGAAAGTAAAAAGAGATCGTAACGAATTACAGAAAGAGGACAGCCTGAGAATAGAATACCTGTTTGACCAATTTCAAAAATTAAAAAATGGCAGGTAGCACCGGAGGTAATTTATCTAAAAATCAAAAAAATGGAAAAACTTAATTTCAAACAAAAAAAATATGTATTGCCTCTTTTGGCTCTGCCGTTTGTCTTCCTGTTTACGTACATAGGAGCCCAATTTATGAAAGAGGATAAGCCAAAAGACAAACCCAAAGAACTTTCAGTTTCATTGGGAGATACGCAGGATTCTATTCTGACGAAAAATGATGCCTACGATGCATTTTTCAAAAAAGACGATAATAGAACGATGCTTAGCGGATTAGACAAGGAAGAGGACAGCTTATTAAGCTATGCTGATCAGTTATCACTGGCTCAGAAAAGGAAAATCGATTCGATGAAATCAATGTCTTCAAGACAAAACGGGTATCAGGGAAAAGGAAACCCATCTTCTTATTATAATCCAAAACAGCAAAATGAAGATAAGGATTATAAAAGGTCTTCGGAAATCATCAGGATGTTGAATGATAAATCGTATGGAAATCAGGAAAGTAGATACGCTGATACACCAAAAGAAAAGACACAAAGTCCTGATCCGGTTAAATATTTAAAACAACAAATGCTTGTGATGGATTCTTTAGAAAAATCAAGAGATCCTGAATATCAAAATAAACTGGCAGCTGAAGAAAAACTCAAAGCAAACAAAGATAAAATGGATGAGTTTCTGAACTCTACTTTCAATGTAAGCAAATCAGGCATTAATAACGATTTCAATGCTTTTTACAAGGAAAAAGAAAACAGCTTTATCAAAGCGGTAATTGACGAAAACAACAAAGGCTTTCTGGGAAGCAGAATCAGGTTCCGATTATTGGAAGACATTTTTGTAGGAAACAGAAAACTCAACAAAGGTTCTATCCTATATGGTCAAATCTCCGGATTTTCAATGCAAAGGGTTGAACTCACTATTGTATCCGTATTTACCAAAGGGGATATTCTCCCTGTCAACTTATCTATTTACGATGTTGACGGAATGAAAGGTTTGTATGTTCCGCAAAGTGTATTCAGGGATATGCTCAAAGAAATGGGAAGCAATTCGGTACAGGGAACCCAGATGGATATGGGTGGAGAAGGATTTTTTACCAGTATCGGGTCTAAGTTTTTTACTTCCACTTCCAAATCCATCGCCAACCTGATAAAGACCAACAAAGCCAAATTAAAGTACAATTCGTATGTATTTCTGATTGAAGAAAAACAACTGAAAGATTCAAAAAACCAACAAAAAAAATAAACAAATGAAAACGATATTATACAGCCTGTTGCTGTTTACAGCACAATTCTTAACCGCCCAAACAGCAACCAAAGAACAGATCTTTTCAGATCTGCCTGAAATAGAAATCACAGAAGGAATCAACCTCCATATTATTTCACCGGAACCCATCCAATATGTGGATTTATCTACTCAGAAACTTACAGGAGATTTGCCAACTGCCAATATTGCCAGAATTAAAATCACTGATACTCCTGATTCTGACGGGAAAGAGAAAGTAAAAAAGCCTGTTGCATTATTTAATGGAGATCAGATTGGAATTATCACCGTAGTCGGACAATCCTTTATTGCTCAATACAAAGCCGTTTACCGAAACTCTGAAAATTTGAATACCATCACTAATATTCAAATTCAGCCCGAAGCAATGCAGCCGATAGAGTTTTCTACAATGGTTTTTTCCAATCTTGAACTCAGAAAATTTGCTATGGATATTGTTCAGAAAAAAACAGAAAAAAATCCAATCAGAAAAGAAAAAAATCTCAAGCTTAATGTCCAGCTCAATAATGTATATGTCATGAGTGATTACATATTTTTAGATATGACCTTTAAGAACAACTCTAATCTGAGCTATAATATTGAAGATTTGAAATTTTCAATAGAGGATAAGAAAATCCATAAGGCAACCAATAATCAAAGCATTGAAATGACTCCGCTTTTCCAGTTGAATCAGAATAAACATTTCAGAAAAAATTTCAGAAATATTTATGTGTTCAAAAAATTCACTTATCCGAACTCCAAGGTAATGATGATAAGGTTAATTGAGGAACAGCTTTCAGGAAGAACCATTGAAATGAAAGTGAACTATTCCGATATTCTTAAAGCCGACACCTTTTAATTATTAATATAATGGACAGTTTTATAATAATGTACTTCGCACTCAATCTATTAATCTTGAGCGGTTATTCTGTTTTGATAATCATTTTTTATAAAAAGCGGAAAGGACTCATAAATGACTATAAACAACTACTGATTCTTAAAGAATGGTATGAAAAAGTATCAGAAGAGGCAAATCACTCCTACATTATTGAGAGTGTTGAAAAAAGAGGACACGAAGTAATTAATCAATTGAATAAGTTGAATGACAATTTTATTGAGATACAGGAAAAGCAAAAAAAACTACAGGAAGAACAACAGAAGCTTCATAGTAATCTATTAGAAGAACACAAATTATTGAATCAATATTTCGAAAATTATACTTAATGCAAGAGCAACAACATCAAATCAAGATTTATGGCTTTCTACAAAAGGCAGTATACACCGTGGTTGCGTTAGATTGTGCATCGCTCTTTTATCTGAATGCCAATATTCCTGTAGTTACCAATTTATTGAAGAATTTCAGCAAAATGAGTTTCATTTATCCTCCGATCAATGCCAAGTTTGCAACATTAGTTTTAATTGGATTGGTTGCAGTTGGGACAAAAGCAAAGAAAAAGAAAGACCTGAATATTACGACAGAAATAGTAATTCCAATGGTTATGGGATTGCTTCTGATTTTCTCTTCTTTGGTTTGGCAGAACGAGGCTGGAAATACAAAACTTCCAAAGATATTTCCTGGAATGAATTTGTATCAGGTTATATATGCAACACTTTCATTTTTAGGAGCCGTCATTCTTCAGATGGGAGCAGATAGTATTTCAAAATTAATGCAGCAAAAAATGGGAAAAGACCGATGGAATGTAGAAGAAGAATCCTTTGACCAGAATCAGGAGCTTGTAAAATCAGATGTCATGATCAATATTCCTTATTTATTCCGTTTCAAAGGTAAAAGTAATAACGGTTGGATCAATCTGAATCCATTCAGAGGAACAATGGTCATCGGAACTCCTGGCTCTGGAAAATCTTTCGGTGTGATTAATCCTGCCATTCGACAAATGATTGCCAAAGGTTTCTGTCTTTGCATTTATGATTTTAAATTTCCTGATTTAGCGCAGATTGCTTACTATCATTATCTGTTGAAAAAAAGTAAAGAAACAGATTATAATTATAGTTTCAATATTATTAATCTGAACCAAGTTGAAAAATCAAAAAGAGTAAATCCATTTCATAAAAAATACATTCAAACCTTGGCAGAAGCGCAGGAAATGGCAGAATCGATGGTGTCATCATTACAAAAAGGAGGAAGCAGCTCCGGAGGAGGCTCAGATGCATTCTTTACCCAATCGGCAATCAATTTCTTGTCTTCCTGCATTTATTTTTTTGCTACTCATGAAAATGGAAAATATTCTGATTTACCTCATATTCTTTCCTTTATGAACAGAAACTATAAAGAAATTTTTGATACCCTTTTTACCAATGAAGAAATATTTTCCTTGCTTTCACCATTTAAAACAGCGTATGATAATAAAGCTTTTGACCAGTTGGAAGGACAAATCGGAACATTGAAAATATTTCTTTCCCGACTGGCGACTAAAGAGAGTTTCTGGGTATTCTCGGGAGATGAAGTAGAATTGAAAATTACCAACAGAGATCATCCTTCTATCGTCATATTAGCATCTGACCCAGGAACACAGGATATTAATTCCGCTTTGTATTCTTCGATTTTGAACAGAACTTTAAGATTGATCAATTCCAAACACAATTTACCGGGAGGTATTATTGCTGATGAGTTTCCTACGATTTATATTCATAAAATCGACAATGTAGTGGCAACAGCAAGAAGCAATAAGGTAGCCGTTTTACTAGGTCTTCAAGAGATTCCTCAACTTCGTCAATTCTACAAAAAAGAGGTTGCTGATACTATTTCTGCAATTATGGGAAACATTATTTCTGGTTCTGCAAGAGATAAAAATACATTGGACTGGTTGGAAAAAATATTTGGAAAAATTAAGCAAAAAACCTATTCCCAGTCTATTTCTCAGCAAGGAACAACTACCAGTATTAACGAGAAAATGGACAATATGATTCCTGCCGGAAAAATAGCTACTCTTAAAACTGGAGAAATGGTGGGAATGATTGCGCAGGGTGAAGAGAACAATGCCGAAGAGTATAAGACTTCTGCAATAAGCGGGAAGATTAATCTGGATATGAATGCCATCAAAGATGAAGAAAAAAATTATGTGACAATGCCTGAATACTACTCATTTGTAGATAAATCAGGAATCAATCGCAAAGAAGAAGTATTGATGACCAATTTCAGAAGAATCAACAAAGAAATAGAGCTCATCGTTAACGAAAATATTAAAGCATAATCAAATGAAATTTATAGTAAAATTATTCATGATTTTTGGAATTTTATGTTCTCAGATATTGGTTTTTGCACAATTCAATACTCTTACTCGAACTGAGATAAAACCGAAGGAAACTCTTTCTGAAAAGCAGGATATTAAGAAAGAAAATAATCCTATTAAGAAAAAGCAAGAAAAAAAACAGAACATCATCAGTAAACTTTTCAAAGCTCCTACAAAAGCAGATTTAAAAAAGGAAATAGATTCTTTAAAAACATTGATGCTTCAATACAGCTTATCAAAAATAGAAGAGCAGAATTTGAATTCTATAAAGAATAAAGATTCTCTGCTTCAGAGATTCGGAAAGAGGGGATATTCCATTGAAAATAGAATAGAAAGACCAATTAAAAAATTTGATCTTATCAATGAAGAAGAGTTTATATCAAAAATAAGTATGCCTCTGAGTAATAGAATTACCATCACTTCTCCTTTCGGATGGCGTATGCATCCTATTTTCGGAACCTCAAAAATGCACAATGGTATTGATCTAAAAGCGCACTATGAAGATGTTCATGCTGTAATGGATGGTTATGTTACAGAAGCGGGTTGGGACTCGGGAGGCGGAGGGAATTATATTAAGATTAGACATTCCGATTCATTTGTAACTTCTTATATGCATCTCTCAGAAATCTATTACAGAGTAGGAGAGTCTGTAAAAGCTGGATTCATAATTGCAAAAAGTGGGAATTCAGGAAACTCTACTGGCTCACATTTGCATTTTTCTGTCACTGAAAATGGGAAATATATCAGTCCTATACGCTTTCTGAATGACCTCATTAAAGCCAATAATTTAATAGCCAAATATTATGAAGCAAATAAGTCTTCATTTACACCATAAAAAATACTTACTCTATGGAATATAACAATTTACCGACAGACGAATTGAAAAAGTTTGGAATTATTAACGAAGACCTTACTTTCTCCAAAAAACTTAGTGCTGAAGATATACAGAAGTTTTTGAAAGGATATACTATTGTTGCTGACAATGAAAAAAACAGAGCTACTTTCCAGCTCACAGAAAATAATACTAAGCTTAAGGTTATTTTCCTCGAAAGGGATAAAAGTTTGTCAGAAGTATTGAAAAAGAGCAAAGAAAAAATTCAGTATTCTGAAATAAAAGGACAATACAGAATCAATGACGCTAAGAACTCTGCACAATTGAACTTTTCAAGACAAGCTTTTGTTTATAACAATAAAACAAATGAAATAGTTGAGTTTGATTTTATTAAAAATGCTAAAGAGCTTACCGCAATTATTGCCGATAAAAAAGATGCTCATGAATTGAATCGATATAAAAATGAATTGTATAAGCTAAAAAGTTTCTTTTTAAAAAAAATAGACCAATATCCTGAAATTGCCAAAAAGATTAAGAATGATCTGAACATTGTTTCGAAAGAAATAAACTCAGTAAAAAGCATTTCTAGGAATGAAAAGCAAAGCACTAAAACGGGTGATTCCAATATTCAACTCAACGTGAATGACAGAGACGCGTATGAAGATGCCAATAGACTTAGAGAGGAAAACGAAGAACAATCTGAAGAAAATGAAAAAAAGCGTGGATTCAGAAGATAATAATAAAAAGTATTAACAATTAAAATCCAAACATTATGGAAACAAAAAAAGAATTTGACCAAGTAGAGTATCTAAAAAATCAGATGAAATATCTTGGTTTCGGCGAAGGAGAAAAACTTCACAAAGATTTAGAAAAAGGTATCAATTCCAAAAATCAACAATTTGAAATCAAGACCACTTCCGACAAAGCTTTGCCAGGAAATAAAGTTGATTTTGCCTTGAAATTTAACAAAACAGATAATGGTGGCATTTTTCTTAATTCGTACAACGCAAAATTGACGAACGAAAGAAATGAGGAGATTTCTCATAATTTCCCAGTCAACCGAGAAAATACTTTTACTGCAAAAGAAGCCATCAATCTTTTAGAAGGTAGAAGCGTAAAAATAGAATTTCATAATCCGAAAAGTGACCAACAGGAAACCGCTTTTGTCCAGTTCAACTTTAGAGAACCCAAAACAGAAAAAGGAAATTATCTGTTCCAAAATTTCTATAAAAATTACGGTGTGGAGACTGACAAAATTGTTGAGAAATCCAACCTTGTTTTTGATAAACCTGAATACAAAGAAAACACCATCAAATCTTTAGAAAAGGGAAGTGTTGTAAAGGTAAAATTCAACATGAATGATCAGATGATAGAAGGAAAAGCCATTCTTGATCCTCAAAACAGAAACTTGAAGTTGTATGATTCTGATATGAACCGAATCAATACCAATAAACCATTGGAAGGTATCGATCATGAAGATAAGCATGAAATAGCGAATGTCAGAGAACAAAGCATCAAACGATAACGATTTCACTTACCAAAACATTACCAGAAGCGGTAAGTCTGAAAAGATTTGCCGCTTTTTAAAATCCTATTGATATGAAACTAAAATTTATATTTCTATTCTTTATTTTTTTTTTAGTGTTGATTTCCTGTCGCAAGGAAATTAAATCTGAAAAAGGTGGAATAGATATTATTTCCAACGTGTATTTTGATGCTTCCAAAGGTCTGAGTAAAATGCAAAGTTTTCATTTGTCAAGAATGAATTACAGTGGAGAGTTAATGATAGAGTTGGTGCCTGATTTAGAATTTCCAGAAATAACGACTGCTTCTTATTTCATCAGAGATTCTGTTTTTTATGATTTGAATAATAACACTTCAACCGTTTTATCAGAACTGCAAAAAAAGAAAAAACCAACTTCGGTGTATGCCAAAACTATTGGTGCTGTCTTTACAAAAGACCCACTTCTCAATTACAGAAACCGCAGGAAATTAAGTGACACTGTCCTTTTCAAGAAGAATTACAAACGTTTTGAAATCAATTCACCTTGGAATTATACCCGATATTACATTTATCCGACGGATACGATTTTGCCTTATTCGCTATACAAAGAAGCTGAAAAGGATTATCAAGGTAGAATTGAAAGAATAGATTCCTATGATAAAAAGAAGGACATCTTTGTAACCCTTCAACTAATTCCAAGAAAAAATTGGGACCACACTGCGAAAGAAATATTTGAGTTTAACAATTTTGTAAATAACAGAAAAAGTGAGTGACAAAGAAATTTTGAGTCCTTTTGTTGATGATATTTCTGTTGACGAAGGAAATAAAAATGAATTGATTGTCTTTAAGAATAGTAAAGACAAAGAATCTTTTTTGGAACTGTTGAAGTTGAATAATCAAAATAATAACAGAACTCTAGTAACTCTCAATGCTGATGAAAATTCTAAAAAATTTATCAATAGATTTCAAAACTATGATGGTAAAATATTTCTTTGTTTAGAGGGAGATAGAACAGGAAATATGCAGACGCTTAAAATTCTTACGGAATTTAGAAACAAAAACATTAAGGATGTCAGAACGTTATATGGTATTTCTGATAATGGAAACCAAAACCTGAATGAATATTTACAACACAAACTCGATCTTCAAAATAAAAATATTACTTTAGTTGAATCAAAAAAAGCACAAAATGAAAGAGAGAATACTAGATCCAAAGGAATTTCCAATACTAAGTACTTGGGATCCGAATCTACTGGAAGAAATATTGGAGAATTTGGTGAAAACAGCCAATCCGAACAAAATGAAAATCACACAAGTGGACAAAGATTGGGCAGCAATGATGTTGGAAATGGACTTGCAGACACAATCTGGAAGCATTTGGTCGGAGACAGAGAAAAGCCAAGAAGTAACATTAATGGAACACAACAGAATGATGATGAAAAAAATGAAGGAAGAGAAGATTCCTTGGGGAGAATCATATCCAGGAGAACTGTATCCGATAGAGAAAAATTAAATTCCACAAATTATGAGGAATTAGACATTCTTATTTCAAAATATAAAGGTCAGAAACTGACCAATGAACAAGTTGCAGAAGTCGTTTCTGCAGCTTGTTTTGTTTCTAACAATCAGAAAATTCTTCTGAAAGAAAACATCAAAATTACTGATGATTTAAAAGAAATCTGCAACCAATACAAAAGTGGCGGAACTGCAAAAGAAGGTAGAGGGATTTTAGATGAATACTACACCGATGATAAAATTGTAAATGCCGTTCGTAATTTAGTCAAAGATCAATTACAAAATAAAATAGAAATTTCGGTATTAGAACCAAGCGTTGGAACGGGAAATTTTCTTTATGCCACTAAAGATTTAGCGCTAAAATCAATTATAACCGCTTTTGAAATCAATGAAACTACAGCAAAGATTGCAAAAATCTTGCATCCCGAAAGTGAAATATATTTGCGTTCGTTTGAAACCGAATTTATTGATGAAAAAGGAAATAAAAAAGATGAATTTTTACTATATGATTTAGTCATCGGAAATCCACCTTACGGTGAACATCGAGGCTTGTACAAAGGTTTAGGTGAAGAACCAAAAATTTCTAAATACGAAGATTATTTTGTGAAACGTTCTTTAGATTCTTTAAGAGCAGACGGAATTTTAGCAATGGTGCTTCCTTCAGGTTGGTTGAATAGACAAAAGAATCTACAAGATGCCACTATTGTTGATGGCTTTCGTTTACCTAACGGGGCTTTTGCAGGAACTCAAATCGGAACGGATATTATAATTCTTAAAAAAAAATCTCAAAAAGTTTTTACAGATATTTCCAATTATTTTGAATTGAACCCTTCAAGGGTTTTAGGGGAAATACGAGAAAAAACCAATCGTTTCGGACGCTTAGAAAATTATGTTCACGGAAATTTAGAAGATGCTCTTTTTAAGATTGAACAGTTTAAAAACAAAAAGGAAACCGCAAGAATCGGAAATCTTTTTGAAGATTTATTTTTAGAAAATTCTGAATCTGAAATTGATAAGAAATTTGACACAAAAATCGATAATGAAACGAAAATTGAGAATCAAAACGATGAAAAAGAGTTTGATTTGGCTCAAGAAAAAGTTGAAACGGTACTTTCTCAACTCAATAATATCAAATTTAAATCGCCTACAATTATTTCAGAGATAAGAAAATATGAAAATCTTCGTGAAGATTTAACCACAAAACCAACATCGTTTTCAGAAGAAAATTTAAAAGAACTCATTGAAAAAAGTGATAGGATAATTTCTATTCACAATACCAAAAATCAGAACGAGTATGAAATTCAATCAAAGCCCGAAATCAAAAAAGGAATTCTAAAATATCAATTTTCAAAGCCCGATGAAATCGTAAATGCTTCATTACAAAATAGTTCAGATATTACCAAAGAACAAATTGATGCATTCAGGGATACCTCTTATGACGGAACGCTTAATAATCATGGAAAACATTCTCAGTATGCAAACTATATTGATGGAAAATGGGTTCACGATTTTTATTATGCTGAGGGAAATATTTATAAAAAATTAGAACAGTTAGAACTAGATTTCAAAGATAAATTTTCAGTTGGTGGAACAATAAACCAATATGAAAAACAAAAGAAATTGTTAGAAAGTGTTTTACCTAAACCAAAATCCTTAGATGAAATTATCATCAGTCCGAATCACGAATTTGTACACCAATTTGATTTAGGAACAATAGATAAAGACCGATGGAATCCCAATACAAGACAAACAGAATCTGTCACAGAAAATTACAATCTGGCAGAAAAATTCAAAGATTTTGTCGGGACTTTATCTAGTGATGCTTTTGCGGGTTCTTCAGCTTGGGAAGTGAGAAGTTTTGTAAATAATGAAACGGTTACAGGAAGTGATAAAGAAAGAAATGCGTTAGTCAGAGAAAGACGAAAAGCTGCTGCAAATGATTTGTTTTACAAGTTTGTTCGGGAAGAATTGCCCGAAGATTTGAGAACAAGATTCGTTAAAGATTTCAATAAAAATTATAATAACATTCACGTTCCTGATTATTCTAAATTTCCATTATTTTCAAAAATTCATCAAAACTTTAAAGGAAAAGGACTACGTTTAACTGAAGTTCAAAAAGCAGGAATTGGAAGACAAACTACGAAAGGTGTTGGGTTACTCGCACACGAAGTCGGCTTTGGGAAAACATTGTCAGGTATTCTTTCAATGCACGAAGCCATGGAACGTGGAAATGCGAGAAGACCTCTGATTGTAGTTCCAAATGACAGCATTCTCAAACAATGGGTGGAAACCATTTTTGAAACCATTCCGAATGCTAAAGTGAATGTTTTAGG
The DNA here is from genome assembly GCF_047601505.1 of Cloacibacterium sp. Taxonomy (GTDB): domain Bacteria; phylum Bacteroidota; class Bacteroidia; order Flavobacteriales; family Weeksellaceae; genus Cloacibacterium. Next base: position 2,413,488 of record NZ_JASGJD010000001.1, on the reverse strand, counting down.
AAATCTAGGGAAAGATTACAACCTATCAAAATTTGATAATAAGGATGAAGAAATTACCATTGTTACATACGAAGGTTTTAATAACATAGGTTTTTCAGAAAGCATAACTCAAAATCTAGCTTCAAAATTTTCTTACATTTCTGAAAGTGAGCTAAAAAGCGTAAACTCTATTAGTGAAAGAGATTTTCAAAAAGAACTTGAAAAAGTGAAAGAAACAGAAGGGAAAATGAAGCGTGGAAAAATCTATGATTGGGAAGATTTTGGTTTTGACCATCTAACTTTTGATGAAGTTCACAATGCCAACCATATTGTCGGAAAAGTAAAGATTGAAGATAGAAGGTTTGCTTCAGATTTCAGAAGTCAAAATCAACAAACTTCAAAACTAGGGATTAATACTTGGATGGCTGCACAATATATTCAAGATAAAAATGATGGACGAAATGTTACTTTACTATCTGCAACACCTTTTACCAATAAACCCCTAGAATATTATTCAATACTATCACTTATTGCTAACAAGCGTTTAGAAGAATCGGGATATTTCAATGTGAATACTTTCTTTGAAACCTTTATGGAGGCAGATAATGATATGGAGATTGATGCAAAAGGTGATGTGAAATTTAAAGCCAACGTTAGAAGATTTAAAAATAATTCTCTCTTTCAACAACTTTTGTCTGAATTTATTGATATTAAAGGAGAAGAAGACAATCCAGAACTGAAACGCCCTAACAAAATCAATAAAGAATATAAAATTGAGCAAAATGATTTAACGAAAGAGCAATACGATTTGCTTAGTGAGAGCTTTAATGAAACTCAGAAAGGAGCAATCCTTACTCATATTCTTAATGCTCGTCTAATTGCAATTTCTCCATATTTATCGCCTTATTATAATGACGGAAATCCTTCGGTTAAAGAGTTTATTGAAAATTCATCGAAATTGAAACAAACGATGGATTTAATTCAACAGAATAAAAAAGATATTCCAAAGTCTGGACAAATTATTTATTCTGAATTGGCAGTTGCTGAATTTCCAAAACTCAAAGAATATCTTATTCAAGAAATTGGTTTTAAACCTGAAGAAATTGGAATTATTACAGGAGCAACGAATAAAAATCAAAGAATTGCTATTCAAAATGATTTTAATACTGGAAAAATAAAGGTAGTTATTGGAAGTGAAGCTATTCAGGAAGGAATGAATCTTCAGGAAAATACAACTGATATTTATATGCTTTCGTTGCCATATAATTTCACTTCGTTGCGACAAGTTGAAGGACGAGCGTGGAGACAAGGAAACAAAAACGAAAATGTTCGAATCAATTTTATGCTGACTAATGACAGTATTGATGTGTTTATGCTTCAAAAACTGCAATCTAAACAAGCAAGATATTTGGAAGCAATGAAAAAAGGTACAGATGTTTTGGATATTTCTGACATTAGCACTCAAGAATTAAAAACAGCAATCATTACTAATCCAGAAACTAGAGCAAATATTGAAATTGAGTTGATGAAGAAGAGAATTGAAAGCGAGAAAAATAAACACCTTGCTGATATTGCATTTGTTTTAAGAAAACATCAGAATTTTTTAAAAGTACAAGAAGAAGTTATCAAAGCTCAGAATAATTATAACAGAATTCTAGGCTATTCTAATGAGGAAGGAGATAATTCAAAATATTGGGGAAATCAATTGCAATTCTATAAAAAGTCAATTGATTTAGCAAAAGAAAAAGTGCAAGAGGAGATTGATTATTTATTGCAAAAAGGAGTAAATGTTTCTGAGATTGAATATCAAAAAAAAGTAACTGAAAATAAAATTGAAGAATTGGATGAAAAATTGGATGAGTTGCCTAATGTTCGAGAGGAATTGGTTTCTAAGTACCAAGAAGAAAAGGAAATGCAATTGAAGATTAATAAAAATAAAGACTATATTGAAGAGAGAAAGGTAGAAAATTCTGTGTTATTTAGTTGCTCGAAGTTAGGACTGATTGAAAAAAAAATTAAATTAATGAAAATTGATGATGTAAATAAAAAATATTATAACAAGAGATAAATCAATTGCTCAACTGTCAGATTAAATCAAAACTTATTCAATTAAAGGCTTCTTCAAAAGTTTTAGCTATCAATTTTATGTCTGTATTCCCATTGTTAAATACACCGTGGGAGTACAGTGCATATATGAGTTCCGTCAGTGCCGTTTTACTTGCCGTCCATTTCAATGAATTGTCCGAACCCCTTTTCACATTGATGTTATTGAGCCTGTCTTCCAAATAAACTTGTATCAGGTCATTGGCAATAATCTTGGCAACCTTATAATCGTGTGAAGTAGAAAAACGATGGTCTGCTTCAAAATAAAATGTGTCTAACCACAGCCTTATATCGTGCTTGCCACGCACAAAGAATTTTTCGTCAACGAAAGAATTATTGCTGCGGTAATACTTGTAAAAATCAAGGTTGTTTTCAAAGAACCTTTTTAGCTTTTTCAGTTCTTTGGTAAAATATTTCTTGGTACGCTTGTTCCCGTAGGGTCTTCTTGTTTCGATTTTATAGATGGCATTGTAGTAGATGAGCTTTGAAACAATAACAGGTTTCTGATACTTGAAAAAATGGATTTCTTCTTCCATATTCTTAAAGTCATTTTTCAGTACAAAGTCCTTTAAGTCGGCAAGGCTTTGTATAATATGGTGTATAACGGCTTCAATTCTTTTTATGGGGCAGTCGGTTTCAATCTCCAGTTCCTGGATTGCAGTTTCCAATTTAAGATATGTTTCATTGTAAAATTTATCCATTCGCTTCATTTTGATGTAATATATTATTGGTTAATACAGAAAAGCTAACACTGTTCGTATTAGCTTATGATGCAATTACTGCTTAAAAAAATTCAACCTCTACCGTATTGATGATGGAACGATAGATAGATTTTTGTTGCATACTTTAAAGGGTTGTAGTATGATGCAGGTTAGTCTTTGCGAATTACACCTGCATCACCTCCTTTTTTTTACCGATATTTTTTTACGGTTATGCAGTTTACAACCCTTAGTTATTTAATTTTAATAAGTCAATGCCAGCCCCACACCAAAGCCCATATCGCTATCATAGTGGGTACGTATACCTATATTCTTATTAATGATATACCTAAGTTCTCCCATATACTCTAAGTCGGTATTCACCATAAAACCACCTCTTAGTCTTTTTGAAATTGGTATATCTTCACGCATTAACTGCAATCTCACAATTCCATCATGATATACTTCTGCCTGAAAATTGACCAGCATAGGTAACGTATACATAAACCCTAAACTGAACGCCCTGCGGGTGTCTTTCTTGTTGGTTTGTCCAAATATGTTCTTTTCGTGTTCATCTTCTCCCATTTTACGGTAGCGGTAATCAAAACCTACAAAGGGCATGAACCATTGCATCTTTCCAATGTATCTACCTAAATGGGTTTCTACTTCATAACCGTGCATACTATTATAGCCTAAACGCCATTCTGTTCCTAATTGGTAGCGTGCATTCATTAGCATAGCTTCTCCATCATTACCATTGGTTGCAAAATCGTTTTGTGCCATAAAATGAGGCATATTACTTTCTCTTTGCAATTCTTTATAGGCTTTTGCCTTGTCGGGTAGATAGGGGTTATTGTAGTCTCCAACTTCAAAGACCCTGTTCATTCCCGCCATCATGTGATATAATATATGGCAATGAAAGAACCAATCACCTTCCTCATTTGCTAAAAACTCAATGGTATCTGTTTCCATAGGCATGATATCCAACACATTTTTAAGCGGCGATTTTTCGCCTTTTCCGTTTATCACCCTAAAATCAAATCCGTGAAGATGCATTGGATGCCGCATCATTGAATTATTATAAATGGTAATCCGTAGAATTTCTCCTTTTTTTACAGGTATTTTGTCAGTTTCCGAAAGTATTTTATTATCCATGCTCCATACATAGCGGTTCATGTTGCCAGTAAGTGTGAATTTCAACTCTTTTACGGGCGCATCATTTGGAAGAGAGGTGTTATAAGGTGATTGCAACATAGCATAATTTAATGTTTTGATGTCTCCCAAGGCATTAGCGTTGTAACGGTTAGCGTCGTTATCCATATCCATACCCTCATGCTTACTGTGGTCTGCTTTTTTTGTTGCATCTCCGGTAATTTCGGGATACATCACTACATTCATGTCCATTTGGTTAAGGCTCATCTTCATGCCCATATCGTTCAAATCGCCATTCATTTTCATCATATCGTTCATCATCTTCATCCCCTCGAAATACTTCAATCGTGGGAGTGGAGAAATAAGCTGTTTGACCCCATCACCTATAAAGTAACTCGCAGATTGTGTCCTGTCTTCGGTTGTTGCTAAGAACTCGTAAGCCAAACCATCTTGAGGGATAGTCACTACAATATCGTAAGTTTCAGAAACGGCAATGATTAACCTGTCCACCTCTACAGGCTCAACATCATTCCCATCATTAGCTACTACTGTAATTTTTCCTCCAGCATACCGTAGCCAGAAATATGAAGACGCCCCTCCATTGGAAACACGCAATCTGACTTTGTCGCCTGCTTTTAGCTTTTTACTATCAATTGTTTTCAAATCGGTGCTATGGCTACCATTTATTAGGATTTTATCATAGTAAACGTCACTGACATCCATCGCCAGCATCCGCTTCCACTCGTTTTTTACCTTTACCCCTAATTTTCCCTCCTTAATAGCTTCAACATATGATTGTGTTGCGCCTTTCTTAATGGCCGCCCAATCATTTGCATTGTGTAGCATACGGTTGATATTATCGGGGTTAAGATTTGTCCACTCACTTAATATAATTGGAACGGTCGGCAAATCATCAATTCCTTTTCTGAATGTCTTATCATCGCTTCTTTTCTTCATGATAAAACTACCGTACATGCCTATCTGCTCCTGCAAGCCTGAGTGCGAATGATACCAGTGCGTGCCATGCTGGATAATCGGAAAACGGTAGGTGTAGGTTGTACCCGGTGCGATGGGTTTTTGTGTAAGCCAGGGCACACCGTCTTCTTTATTGGGCAGGAACACACCATGCCAGTGCAGTGATGTGCTTTCTTTCAATTGGTTGTGCACCACTATTTCGGCAGTGTCGCCCTCGGTAAAGGTAAGGGTGGGCATGGGGATTTGCCCGTTTACGGCAATTGCCCTTTTTTGCTTACCTGCATAGTTGACAAGCGTATCTTTTACATACAGCTCGTAATGCACCACTCTCTGTGCAAACAGCGTTTGCGTGCAAAGCAGTATCAGCACTGTTTGCAAAATTCTTATAGGTATTTTATTATATCTGTTCATGATTTGAAAAATTTTATTTAATGCTGTCTTCCATTGTGCTAAACCACGCTATCAAAACCTGCTTATCCTCCGGTGACAATACTGCATTGCGATGAATTAGTGTGTATGATGACAACGGCATTTCCCCGTCCTTAACCTGCCCGGCCATAGCCCTGAACTTGTTTCGCTGCCTGCGGACAGAATAGTCGCCAAATTCGCTAAAGTTGAGTTCCTCTTTCCCCTTTTTTATATGCTCTGCCATGTACCATGCGCCGGGCTGGATACGGCTGTACCACGGATAATGGGTATTGTTGCTATGGCAGTCATAACAGGACTGAACAAGGATAGCCTTTACATTTTGGGGTACGGTGTACACCCTTTCGATATGGGTGGCTGGCACTTCAACCGCGTGGTTCCGTAAGGGCTGAAAGAACTGTATGGCAATCAGGACGACAGCCAGCCCCAATATGATTTTCTTCTTTATGGTCATAATTATTTTATTGTGGCTTCATCTTTTTGTGTCTACTGTTTTTTCACATACTTGGCATAATTCTCCTTGTTTTCAAAATAAGAAACTTCACCATTATTTCCTGTCACAGCAATCACCGCATTAGCTTTGTCTACCTGCTTATGGGAATAGGGGTCTATCGCCATCCGCACGGTCGCATCTTTTGGAATACGTTCCTTACACATTTCGCAACATCCGTAATAGGTTTTACCATCAAATTTTACGTCAAACTGCCTTTTGCCCATATAGGCATCGTTGACCATGCAGACTTCATCCGATGGAACCAATTCACCTATTTGGTTACTATGCCCGTGGCTTTCCGGAGTTGCCTGCGAATGCTGTGTCGCTTCATCCTTATTTGACCCTACCTGTCCGCAAGCGGTGAATAGCAGGGCTGATAAGGAAATAAAGCCGATTATTATTTTGCTCATGTCGAAACTGTTTTTTAAATTTTATTATTTACTTTCTTCAAACTCTTTTAGCTTGCGCTTCATCAGTTCAATTTCTTCCGCTTGGGTTTTAAGTATGTTTTTTTGCAGCTCTATCAGTTCCGGGTCGGTCAGGTGTGCCTTTTCGGACATCAATATGGCTGCTGCGTGATGGGGTATCATACCCTTTGCAAACTGATTGTCCCCGACATTGATTTGTTCCCTGATACCAAACCATGAAAAGATGCCAACAGCAACCGAGATGATGGCTATCGCCCAATTCATCTTCCTGTTGGGGTACATTACTTTCATTATCGCTAATTCGATAAGCAGCATTGCCGAGGTCATCAGCAGGGTCATGTACAAATTGTTGATATTGGGTATCAGGTTCTGCCACCCGTCAATCATGGCGTACATGATAAAATACATCACTGCGAACATTGCGACAGCCATCACCGCAAAGCGTTTGTACATGGCCGAAGCATGTTTTGTATTGTGCGTGCCATGCTCCGAGGAATGACCCGCATGGTGACTGTTTTGCATATTTTCCATAACCCTGAATTTTATTTGCTGTTAATTGTTTTTTCCACCTTACCGCAGGTCAGCATTTTAGAACCGTAGTAAGGGTTTTTGATTTCCTTGTTTTCGCTGAACCAAACAGCACCCTTACCGTCATTGAACATCGGACAATGGTCCTGATACAATGTTTGCGATGTACCGAACAAATCAATCAGGTCTTTCAAATCTTCGCCAAGCGAGGCCAAATGTTCCCGCTGGTGGTGGATGTTGCCGACATTTTCCCCGATATGTTCTGCTTGTTCTTTAGCATCGTCCGCTATGTCCATGTACTTTTTGTGCTTATCGGCAGGAACGGCTTTCATGTCCACTTTATTCAGGGTAGCTAACAGCTTTTTCCCAGAACTGGCGGCGGCTTTGTCATCGTCCGAAACAAGGGCGTTCTTTAAGGACAGATAATCGGTAACTATGGGCGCAATAGAAAAGTTTTTTGCTTCTTCTTTTCCTGTTGCTTTTGCTTCCTGACCGCTCGGAGTTTCACTCACAACGGGCGCAGCTACCGTATCATCCTCTTTTGGTTGGGAAGCTGACTGTTCTTGTGATACAACAGCAGTATCACTTGAAGACTGCTCGTTTTTGTTGGATGCCTGATTGCATGATACTGTTACAAATGCCATGATAACAGCAATGATTGATAATGTTAGATTTTTCATTTTTATTTATTTTTTGATTTTTAAAAAACTTGCGTTAATAGCCACTACAATGGTGCTTACACTCATCAGCACAGCACCCATAGCGGGACTTAAAACAAAATTCGGATAGAGTACGCCTGCCGCAAGCGGTATTGCCACCACGTTGTAGCCAACCGCCCATATCAGGTTCTGTACCATCTTTTTGTAGGTAAGTTTGCCGAAGTCAATCAGTTTGACCACATCCCTCGGGTCGCTGTCTACCAATATGATATCCGCTGTTTCGGCAGCCACGTCCGTACCGGAACCCACGGCAATGCCCACATCTGCCTGTGCCAGTGCAGGTGCATCATTTACACCATCACCAGTCATTGCTACGATTTCGCCTTTTGCCTGAAACTCCTTTACTTTCTCCTGCTTGTTGTGCGGAAGCACATTAGCCAAATACCCGTCCATACCCAATTTTCCGGCTACGGCAACAGCAATCCTGTCGTTGTCCCCGGTGAGCAGAAAGGACTTGATGCCCATTTTTTTGAGTTCCTCAATCGCCTGTGCCGAACCCTCACGGATGCTGTCTGCCAAAGTAATGATGCCGATTACCCGGTCATCAATGAGGACAAAGTTGACCGTTTCGGCCTCTTGATTGATTTCGTTTGGAATTTCAGGCAGGGAAAGGTGGTTTTCGGTGAAATAATTCGGGCCGCCAGCTACGACACTCTTTCCGTTCACAACACCTTTAACACCTATGCCCTGCATATAGCTGAAGTTTTCAGACTTCCATAAGGCAAGGCTCTTTTCTTTCAATGTAGCCATAATGCCTTTGGCGATATGGTGTTCCGAATTTTGCTGTACTGCGGCAGCATACTGGATAACCTCATCGGCATTATATTCGTCTGTTAACGGTATAACCTTTTCTACGGCATGGGAACCTTTGGTGAGCGTTCCGGTCTTATCAAAAATGACAGTGTGTCACGTCCTAAAAAAAGTTTACACATTTTATATTAATACTAAAATTCGTTTACAGTTCAAATATAATCCTAAAATAGATTTACAATCTCCTTTTTTTTGTAATAATTTTTCCATTTACAATCCCCCTGCTCAAGTTCATTTGAGTGAACTTTTTCTGGAGTTATATATCCAATGCTCATATGAGGTCTTTCATTGTTATAAATTCTAATTACAGCATCTAGTAATTCTTTTGCTTGACTATAGTTTTCAACCTCATAATTGTTTAAATATTCTTCTTTTAAAATTCCATTTACACGTTCTGCAATAGCATTTTCAAGAGGGTCTCCATTCTCCGTCATGCTAATTTGGATATTATAAGCCTGTAATAGGTTTACATATTTTTGACTACAATACTGTACTCCTCTGTCTGAATGATGCGTTATGGGCAAATGGCTCTCTGCCCCTTCAAAGGCAGAGAGAGCCATTTGTAATGCTTTTACACTATGCTCTGCTTCCAGTGTTTGAGACAAATAATGTCCAACTATTTTCCTACTGTAAGCGTCTGTTACTAAATGAATATAAAGCACCTTATTTTTTGTTTTCCAATACGTTATGTCGCTCACAAACAATTCATTAGGTCTAGAAGCGAAAAATCCTTTTATTAGATTTGGATATTTCTTTAACCAATGTTGAGATTGCGTTGTTTTTATTAACCTTTTTCTGCGTCTAATCAACAAATTATTTACAGATAATAAATTAAATAAAGCATCTCTTCCCATTTTGATTTGATGCTCATGCATAAAACATTCCAACATAACATAAAGCTTTCTAGTTCCTATTCTTGGGTTCTGTCTTCTTATTTTAAGAACTTCTGTTATAATCAATTCATGTTCTAATTCTGTGTCAATATTCCGCTCAAAATATTGGTAATATGCCTGTCTTGTTACACCAAACAATCGGCATATTTTGCTTAATCCTAAGTTAGGTTTACGCTCTTTCATTTTGAAGATGGTTTGGTATTGGACTTTTTTCTTATATTGATTTTTAGCTCTTTTTCGGCAACTTCAATCATCATTTCCAAAGCGGTAGCTCGTAATTCTGAATTAACCAATGCCTGTTCTAATTGCTTGATTTTTTCTTTCATTTGAAGCTCTTCTATAGTTTGTTTGGAATCTCTTTTAGCCATAATATCAGTTTTATTTATAGCTAATTTACTGTATTTTGGTTCAATTTCATAGCCTAATTGACGCATCCATCGTAATATCTGACCGTGTTCCTCTTTCTCGCCTGTATATTTTTCCCAAATATCTCGCTTTTTGCATTTTGTTAATAGGTACTCTTCAACTATTTGTTGCCGCTCAGATAAAGTAAATTCACTAGGCCTTTTTAATCCTAAAATAATTTGTCGTTTGTTCATTCTTTTACACTTTTTTGTGTAAAGCTATTTTAGGACAAGACAGTGGAAAGTTTTCGGGTGGTTTCAAATGCTGTGCGGTTGCGGATGAGCAGACCATTGGTCGCCGATAGCGTTGTGGAAATGGCGACCACCAACGGGATAGCCACGCCCAATGCGTGCGGGCAGGCCGTTACCATTACCGTCACCATTCTTTCAAGCGCAAAGGCAATATCTCCACTGCTTGCATACCAATAGGCAAATGTGCCTATGCCAACGGCAATGGCAATAAAGGTGAGCCATTTGGCAACTTTGTCCGCAAGGTTTTGCGTATTGGACTTAGTAGCTTGTGCCTCCTGCACAAGATTGATAACCCTGTTCAGGTAGCTGTCTTTTCCAACGGCTGTTACCTTAACTTTCAGCGCACCATCGCCATTGATAGAGCCTGCGATGACCTTTCCGTCCTTTTCCTTTTTCACGGGAATACTTTCTCCGGTAAGCATGCTCTCGTTGATATACGAAAGCCCCTCCAGTACCAATCCATCGGCTGGAATTTTTTCACCCGGTTTTATGATAGCCGTTTCACCGCTTTGCAGGTCTTCAAGCTTTATTTTTACCGCTTCTCCGTTTCGCTCCACCGTGACATCGTTAGGCAGCAAAGCAACCAATGATTGCAAAGCCCGTGAAGCAGCCATTTGGGAACGCATTTCCAGCCAATGCCCTAACAGCATGATGTCGATAAGCGTAGCCAGTTCCCAAAAGAAGTCCATGCCCTGCAAGCCAAATACAACGGCTACGGAATAGACATAGGCTACGGATATAGCGATAGCAACAAGTGTCATCATCCCTATGGCTTTGGCTTTCACCTCGCCAATCATTCCCTTTAGGAATGGTAAGCCTCCATAGCAATAAATCACCGTACCCAATGCCAGCAACACATATTTATCGCCATTGAAAGCAAGCGAGAAACCTAACCATTGCTGTATCATGTGTGACAGGAGTAGGATAGGGATTGTAATGACAAGGCTTATCCAAAAACGTGTGAGGAAATCACCTGTATGATGTCCCTCATGTTTATTAAAGTTTTCATCAGCATGGCCATGTTGAGAATGCCCGGAATGCCCATGTTCTGATGTGTGTTCATGAGAAACTGACGCACCGCCAACGGGAACCAATGCCATGCCACAGAGCGGGCATTTGCCCGGTTCGTCTTTTAGCACCTGTGGGTGCATAGGACAAGTATATTTTTTCATAACAAGGGGTTTTAAAAGTTATGTTGCACTTAATTTTTTTGCCATCTCATGGGTCATTTCTTCGGCATAAGCACCATAGGCATCAACAAGTACGCCTTTATTCTTACCATCATTGGACGATATGGCATAAATCACGGCATTGTTATCAGGACTGCTGTCGAGGCTTTCAAACCTATGGGTTTCCGTAACCGTAAAATCCTCCGGTTTTAGTTTCAGGCTCCTTGACGCACAGTACAGGCAGTCCGGCAACAGACTAAAGTCCATACTGTATCCACGCTGTCTTAGGTCTTTAAGCGCCTGCACCATGTCATTGTACTGTACCATAGCTTTCAGAACTGTTATTTAATGGTTTCGACCGTACTGCCGCAGGTAAGCATCTGTGAGCCATAATATGGGTTTTTAACAGCATTCTCTTTACTTAGCCAATTGGCTCCCTTACCTCCATTGTACATAGGACAGTGCTGGTAATAAACGGGGGTGTCCTGTTTAGACACTTTAGCCAGTGTGTAGATGCTTCCCGAAAGTGCCGCAAAAGCACTTCTTTGTTTTGCAACGTCTTTTGATTTTGAAATGCTTTCCGCATTGGCCGTCAAGTCCTGCATCACTTTCATCCAAGCCGTATGTTCCTCTGCCGATAGCTTATTCATATCGACTGCTTTAAGGGATGCAGCCAATTCAGCGGCTTTGGCAGATGCGGTCGCCGCATCGGTTTTTATCAAAGCATCTTTCACTGAAAAGTAGTTGTCAAATACAGCCTTTAGCTGTGATTGGTTTTGGGCTGCATCTTTGTTAGCTGCCATTTGACTATGGTCGTGATTGCCATGTCCGGCATTCATGTCCATTCCCGCCTCCTTGTTTTTGGCAACCGTCTTCACTGGTCTATCATACTGGCAGCAACCAGCCAGTTTAGCATATACGTCATCCGGCGCACGGAACTTCTCACTGTCATAACCAGCCAAAGCGATACGTTTCAGGATTTCATCCTGATTTGTTTTGTCGCCGTCATAGGTGAGCGTAGCCATCTTGGTATCTTTGTTCCAGTCCACACTGGCTACCTTTTTTACGTTACCTGCCTTTTCGATGGTGGTTTTGCATATACCACAATTGCCGTAAATCTTTACGGTTTCTGTTTTCGCATTCTTGATTTGTGCGAAGCCGTTTATTGATGATAGTAATACGGCGATTACCATCACTATTTTTGATAATGATTTCATAATAATTACATTTTGAGAAACGGGGGATTGATAAACCCATTTCTGTTTTAAATTTTAAATAAATGATACAAATAGGGGATTTGCAAAAGCCGGAACAGCTTCTGACAGGACATACCTATGGCTATCAGGCCATAGTTTTAGCTTATTTTAGGCGGTAGCCAAATGGAGAAAAAGTCCGAAGAATAGTAGGCTTCTTTGAAACCGAATTTTTGCTTTTTAGCTGCTGCTAAGTGATTTTTTGCCTTTAATTCGATTATGGTTGGGACATTTAGGGAAGTGGTTGAAGCACCGCACCTGCAAGAGCTGTGTGAACAGCCGCCCCCGCATTTGTCACTTTTGCATTTTTTACAGGATTTGCCCTTGCAACCTTTTTTATGTTCTGATTTTTTGGATTTCTCCTTTGAGCAGAAAGACTGCTCGGTCTTTGTTGAATTTTTGGAACAGGCATAGCTCTGACTTGGCATCATAAAGAAAACCAAACAGAACAATGTCAAAATGCCTATATGTATTCTATAATTTTTCAACGCAACAAAGTTACAAATTAGATTGGTTTTTTATATCGTTTTACGTTTTTTTTTGCTATATGGACAAAAAAATGCCATATACGCAATAACCTATCGCCTTTTTTCAGAATTGATAAAATGCCCTTTTTCAGCAACCCAACCTCATAGAAAATTCGGTCGGAAAAAGGGCATTTCAAAAAGTTGTTGGCTTAGGCGTCCAAAGGTTCAATTTTGAAGCCTGCCTTTTGCACGGTCGATATTACTTCCTGCTCGGTAATGCCCTCGGACTTCACTGTAAGTACCTTGTCCTTGTTGGCAGTGTCCACTTCCCAATGGCAGATACCCTCTGCCTTGTCCAAGTGCGGTTTTACAGATGCGATACAACCTCCGCAATTGATGTTCGTCTTGAATTGAAATTGTTTATTTTCCATTGTTAATAAATTTTAGAGTTATCTGATAATGCAAATTTCCGTACTATTCAGTTCAGTATTGTTGTGTAATTTCTTGTTTGATTTGTGAGATTTACTGTTTTATTTCTTCCACTTCAACCGCAGGCTGTTACTGACCACGCTCACGCTGCTCAATGCCATTGCCGCACCCGCAATCATCGGGTTGAGCAGGAAGCCGTTAACAGGGTAAAGGATGCCTGCCGCTACCGGAATGCCGATTACGTTGTAGATAAACGCCCAGAACAGGTTTTGCTTGATGGTGGCTACGGTCTGTTTGGACAAGCGTATTGCCTGTGGTATCTTGGTCAGGTCGGACGAAATGATGGTCATCTTGGCTACGTCCATTGCGATGTCGCTGCCTTTGCCCATTGCGATACTTACATCGGCTGTTGCCAATGCGGTGCTGTCGTTGATACCATCGCCCACCATTGCCACTACCTTTCCTTTACTTTGCAGTTCTTTCACAAAGTCGGCTTTATGCTGTGGCAAAACTTCGGCTTTGTAATGCTTGATGCCTGTCTGCTCCGCAATGGCTTTAGCGGTAGCTTCATTATCTCCGGTCAGCATATACAGGTCAATGCCCATTTCCTGCATTTCCCGGATAGCCTGCACCGATGTTTCCTTAATCTTATCGGCGATAGCGATTACAGCAAGAGCCTTTTTGCTGTTTGCAAACCAGATAACGGTTTTAGACTGTTTGCCCCATTCTTCGGCCTGGTCTTGTAATTCGCCGGCAATGGCAATGTTGTTTTCTGCCAATAGCTTTTTGTTGCCTACATAATAGGTTTCGTTGTCATGGTCTGCTTTTGCGCCTTTGCCCGTAATGCTGTCGAACATGGATAAAGAGGTGGTCGCTACATCGTCAAGATGCTTCACTACGGCTTCTGCCAATGGATGCTCGGATTGCTTTTCGATGCTCAAAAGGATTTCTTTTGCAGTGTCCTCATTGTTCAGCCATTTAATGCCCGTTACCTGTGGTCTTCCCTCGGTGATGGTTCCGGTTTTGTCCAAAACGATGGCATTTACTTTTTTGGCCAGTTCCAAACTTTCTGCATCTTTTATCAAAATGCCATTTTCAGCACCTTTACCAACGCCTACCATAATAGCGGTGGGTGTCGCTAAGCCTAAAGCACAGGGGCAGGCAATGACCAATACCGTAACGGCTGCCAACAGACCTTGAACAACCCCGTTTTCGCCTCCCAAAATCAACCATAGCGTAAATGTCAGGATGGCAATACCTATCACTGTGGGAACAAAGATGCCCGCAATCCTATCGACCAGTTTCTGTACGGGTGCTTTGCTTCCCTGTGCATCCTGCACCCTTTTGATGATGTGGGCAAGCATGGTTTCTTTGCCCACTTTTACCGCCCTGAACCGAAAGCTGCCTTTTTGGTTAATCGTTCCTGCAAATACTTTTTCTTTTTCTTTTTTCAATACAGGTACAGGCTCACCGCTTAACATGCTTTCGTCCACATACGAATTGCCCGATATGACCATGCCGTCTACCGCAATCTTTTCACCGGGCTTTACGAGTATCACATCGCCTGCGCTTACGTCTTCGATAGCGGTCTGCTTTTCCGTTCCGTCCGCCTGTACCACGATGACCGTTTTTGGCTGCAAGCCCATCAGCTTCTTAATGGCTGAAGAGGTGTTGCCTTTGGCTCTTTCTTCCAGCAGTTTTCCCAAGAGGATGAATGCGATAATAACGGTAGCCGCTTCAAAATATACGTGAGCATGCAGTCCCCGTTGATGCCAAAAGTCGGCAAACAGCATATTGAAAACACTGAACAGGTAGGCAATACCTGTACTCAATGCCACCAGCGTATCCATATTGGCGGAACGGTGCTTTGCCTGCTTCCAAGCGTTTACAAAAAAATCCCTGCCCAACCATATTACAACGGGCGTGGAAAAGAGCCACATTATCGGGTCTGCATAGGGCATATCCATAAAGAACATTCCTATGATTACCACGGGCAGGGAAAGGATAATTGCCCAAATGGTCTTGTTTTTCAAGGTTCGGAATTTCTTTTCGTGGATGGCTTCGAGCGTTTCCTGCTGCTTGGTTTCGTCTTCAATCAATAGGTCGTAACCTACTCCCTGAACCGCTTTTTGCAGGGTGGAGGCATCGGTCATATTGGGCAGATATTCCACGGTAAGATTGCCCGTTGCAAAGTTCACGGAAGCATTAACTACTCCCGGTTGGTATTTCACAATGCTTTCGGCACTGCCCGCACAGGATGCACAGGTCATGCCCAATACCGGAAAAGCACTTTTAACCGTAGGAACTCCGTAACCTAAATCTTTAATTGCCTTAACAGCCTCGCCTACGGTTTCATTGCTATCTACTGTAATCGCTGCCCTTCGGTTGTTCAGCTCTACTTTATGGGTTTCTACGCCTTTTACCTGTGCCAATCCCTTTTCAACGATTAATGCACAGTGTTCGCTTTCTACATCCTCCAATGGAATGTATATATTTTCTCTGTTTGTCGCCATATTTGCCTGCTTTAATTTACAATACAAAATTGGCTATTATATTTATGGGTACTGTTGTGAAATTTTGGATTTGATTTGTAAGATTTACTTACACTTTATCCAACGGTTTTCTTTTATCCTCTTTAATCTGTTTGAAATGGCTTGGTGTTAGCCCGGTAACTTTTTTAAACTGGTTACTCAAATATGCCACGCTCGAATAATTTAGGCGGTTCGCAATCTCACTTAATGACAACTCATCATACACCAACAATTCTTTGACTTTCTCCACCTTTTGGGCGATAAAGTATTTTTCAATGGTTTTACCCTCTACCTCTGAAAACAGATTGGACAGGTAATTGTAATCGTGATGCAATTTGTCACTCAATACATCGGAAAGGTTGGTTTTTACATCACTATCCTGATGGTGTACCAGGTCAATGATAATGTTCTTTATCTTTTCTATTATCCTGCCTTTTTTATCGTCAATTACTTCAAATCCTAATGGCTCTAAAGTTTTGGACAAATTCTCTTTTTCCAGAGATGTTATTTCTTTGGAAAGAATAACTTCGCCCAGTTTTATATTTTTAGCATCTAATCCCAGTTTTTCCAATTCGTTTTGTACCACCATAATGCAACGGTCGCAAACCATATTTTTAATAAAGATTGTATTCATATTTATTTACTGACTACGTTTAGTATTTAATACATAAGCAATAAACAAATTTACAATTTAAGTTTAATTACTCTGACTTCTTGCCAAGAGGAATAAAGCCTGTGTACATATATACTTACTGTTTTTCATCTTGTTCGTCCATTTTCTTTATCAGTGCTTCACACAGCCTGTCGAGGAATTTCGTTCGGTTTATTTTGCGGGCTTTAAGTTCCATAAACGTATGGTAAAAGTCGCCTAACTCTATATTGAAGGCATCTTCAAACGTTTTGGCTATCAATTTTATTTCTGTATTCCCATTGTTAAATGCACCGTGGGAGTACAGTGCATAAATGAGTTCCGTGAGTGCAGTTTTGCTTGCTGTCCATATCAACGAATTATCTGAAACCTTTTTAACGTTGATGTTATTTAACCTGTCTTCCAAATATACCTGTATCAGGTCATTAGCAATTATCTTGGCAACCTTATAATCGTGCGAAGTAGAAAAGCGATGGTCTGCCTCAAAATAAAAAGTGTCTAACCATAGTCTTATATCACACTTACCCCTTACAAACAACTTCTCGTCTATAAAGGAATTGTTGGTTCGGTAGTATTTATAAAATTCGAGATTGTTATCAAAGAACCTTTTAAGTTTATTCAACTCCTCATTAAGGTATTTTCTAATTGGCTTTGCTCCGTAAGGTTTCTTTGTTTCTATTTTATAAATGGCGTTATAATAAATGAGTTTCGAAACAATAACTGGCTTTTGATGTTTAAAAAAACGAATTTCCTCATCAATATTTATAAAATCCCTCTTTAGGACAAATTGCTTTAGTTTGGATAGAGAACTAACAATAATGACTATCACGGCTTCAATTCTTTGAATAGGGCAATCAGTTTCAATCTCCAGTTCGTTGATTGCCAATTCCAACTCATAAAGCGTTTTCTTGTAAAATTTATCCATACATTAGGGCTTTTTATCGTTGCTAACGAAGAAAAACATTCGCAACAAAATATTAAACAATGAATTTTAGGATTATTCCTAAAATTCATTGTTGGTTTAACATAGCGGAGAAAAGCAATCACTGTAATACAGATTTTATCGTGGTACAGTCTAAATCAATCAATTTAAAACATACATACTTTTGAAATATCATATTCTGCAGTGATTAAATAAAATTTATAACTGTTAATAAAATTTCATCCGTTGTATTCTTACTGCGTTTAGTATAGCCAATAAGGCAACCCCAACATCGGCAAAAACAGCTTCCCACATAGTCGCTAAGCCCCCAGCTCCTAAAACTAGTACAATAGCTTTTACTCCGAATGCTAAAGCTATGTTTTGCCAAACTATTTTTTTAGTTTGTTTTCCAATATTAATTGCCATAGGTATTTTACTCGGTCTGTCGTCTTGTATCACTACATCCGCCGTTTCGATGGTGGCATCGCTTCCTAAACCGCCCATAGCAATACCAACATCACTTAATGCCACAACGGGTGCATCATTCACGCCATCACCGACAAAGGCAACTGTTTCATTTTTGGTTTTGATTTCTTTTACTTTATTTACTTTATCTTCGGGTAATAAATCGCCAAATGCATTATTAATGTTCAATTTTTCTGCAACAAATTTTACAACAGTGGTTTTATCTCCACTTAACATTGTGGTTTTTACACCTAATTCTTTGAGTTTATCAATGGTTAGCTGTGCATCTTCTTTAATACTGTCGGCAATCGTGATATAGCCGACAAACTTTTTATCATAAGCCACTGCGATTACTGTGTAAACAATGCTATTGGGGTCAATGCCGTAAGGGATAGAGAATTTATTCATCAGTTTAAAATTTCCTACCAATAATTCTTTGCCATTTATAATAGCTCTCAACCCGTGTCCTGCGATTTCTTCTGTATTCTCTAGTTTGATTTCGTTGTTTATTTTTCCAACATATTCGTGAATGGCAGTTGCAACAGGGTGTGTACTGTGGCTTTCTAATGCATTTACCATTTGTAAAATTTCAGCTTGATTAAAATCATTGTCAAAAACTACTTCCTGCACTTTAAAAACGCCTTCGGTCATTGTACCTGTTTTATCCATTACTAGATTTTGGATATTAGCAATTGCATCTAAAAAGTTGCTTCCTTTAAACAAAATTCCATTTTTGGAAGCTGCTCCAATTCCACCAAAATAACCCAAAGGAATACTGATAACCAAAGCACAAGGACAAGAAATAACCAAAAACACCAATGCTCTGTACAACCACTGACTAAATACATAATCGCTCACAAAAAAATAAGGAATTATGGTAATTAGCACTGCCAACAATACAACAATCGGTGTGTATATTTTTGCGAATTTTCGAATGAATAATTCTGTTGGTGCTTTTTGTGCAGTGGCATTTTGTACCAATTCCAAAATTTTAGAAAGTTTGCTATCAGTATAAGCAGTCGTTACTTTTACCTGTGCAACGGTCGTTAAATTTATCATTCCCGCCAATACGGTTTCACCTTTGGTTTTGGTGTCGGGCTTACTTTCTCCTGTTAGTGCTGCTGTATTGAATGAAGCGGTTTCGGATAATAATTCTCCATCTAGTCCTAATTTTTCTCCGGGTTTTAATTGAATTATATTGCCAATACTTGCGGTTTCTGCTTTTATGGTCTTAGCTTGATTATTTTCTAAAATAGTTACTTCATCTGGTCTTTGATCGAGCAACGTTTTAATATTTGCTTTAGCTCTTGTTACTGCCAAAGTCTGGAATACTTCGCCAACGGCATAAAACAACATTACAGCAACACCCTCAGGGTATTCGCCAATGGCGAAAGCTCCGATAGTGGCAATGCTCATCAATAAAAACTCTGAAAATACATCGCTTTTGCGGATGCTCTCAAATGCTTCTTTAATTACAGGAAATCCAACAGGTAAATAGGCTATTGCATACCAAATAATTCTTACCCAACCTGTAAACCAGGATTGCGGTAGCCAATTATCAAAAGCAATAGCAATCATCAGTAAAACAAAACTGATAATGGCAGGTAAAAACATTTGAAAGGTAGATTTGTCGGTACTTCCGTGGTTGTGACCGTCATCATCGCTGTGTTCGTGGTTGTGACCGTCATTGTTGTGATGCTTTTCTAATAATTTTTTAGCATTAGCATCGGTATATATTTTTTCTTCCTGTGGTGTGCAGCAAAGCTGTTTGCCTTGTGCATCGTATTTATGTTTGTGTTCCATTAGAGTAGTCTTTTAGTTGTTTTTTTATAAATTAAATATTGTTCTCCGTGTTGTTTTTCCAAAAACTCTTCTTCCAGTCTTATCTGAATTTGAATAACGATATAGGTAGTAAGCATCAGGAAAAATGTAAGTGTATTGGGTAGTATAAAAAATATTCCTGCAACACTGATTATCATTCCCAAAAAAATCGGGTTCCGGCTGTAAGAGAATAATCCTTTTGTGATTAATTCGGTTTTGTTATTTTCATCAATACCGACACGCCAACTGTTACTCATTTGATATTGCGCTACTGAAATCCATAGTAATGAAAGGTGTATCAGTATTAATGCAATGATTAAAAACACGTCTTTCATTAAATAAGAAATCGGTACTAAATATTGATACATTTTATCGCTGAACGAATAGATGAATACCGCAACGAAAAGCAATGCTATCAATACTTTCATCACAAAACCGATATAGTCGTGTGCAATATCTGTTTTGCCAAAAGTTATGGGATTGATGCCCGTTTGCTTGTAGGTTCGGTATTATGGTAGCACAAAAGCTACCATAATATACAACACCAAATACACCGGCAAATAAAATTTTAACCAAACCATAGCGTTCAATTTTTAATGTTCGTGACCACCTGTATTGCTTAGTTTTGCATTGACGAAAAACGCACCTTTAACTACAATTTTAGCATTGGCAGGAATTTCATTTACAAAAGTTACAGCGGTGTAACCCATATCAGATACGCCTTTCAGCACTTCTACCTTTTCAAAATTCTTAGCAGTTTTATCTTCTTTATGGTCTTTTTCTTCGCCCTCTTTGTGGTCGCCTTCTTTTTCGCCTTCTTCGTGATGGGCTTCTGCTTCTTTATTGGTTTGTACAAAAATGTAGTATTTACCATCGGCATTTACAATCGCATCATTGGGTACAGCTGGAGTTGTTACATTGCTAAGACTGACAATACCAGTGATGTTCATTCCATCAATTAAACCACTTTTATTACCATTTACACGACAATGAACGGCGATGGTTTTGCTCTCGTTTTCAAAGGATGAACCAATGCTGAAAACTGTAGCATCATACTCAGCAGTAGGATTATTGGTTAAAGTAAAATGAATAGTTTGTCCAACTTTTACCTGTGGTAAATCTTTTTCAAACACCTGTAAATCTAAATGCAATGAACTGTTATCTACAATTTCGATAACCGGCGAAGAAACATCTACATAACTTCCAATTTTGGCAAAAACGTTGCTAACCGTACCATTCAGCGGACTGGTTACGACCAATGCGGATTTTAAATTTCCGTTTGATACCGAACCTGGATTGATGCCCATTAATTGTATCTGCTGTTGCAAGGAAGCTCTGCGGGTTCTTAAACTGCTTAATTCGGCAGTAGCACTTTGCAGATTTTTCTTTGCACCTGCATTGCCTTCATTCAGTTCTTTTTGCCTTGCTAATTCCTGTTCTGCAAACGTAATTCTGCTTGCTGTACTCAAATATTCTTCCTGCAATTGGATGAACTGCGGATTGGCAATGGTTGCAATAACCTGACCTTTTCTTACATAATCTCCAATTTGAACTTTCAGTGTTCTTATCACACCGCCATACAAAGAAGTGGCGTTGGCTTTATTGTTATTGGGAACTTTCAGATTTCCGTTTGCTTTGATGGTTGCTGTTAATTCCTTGTGTTCAATGGTGCCTAATTGTATGCCTACCGTTTTTATTTGTTCTTCGGTAAGTGTGGCAATGGTTGGCGTTTCTTCCTCGTGTGGTGCTTCTTCTTTTCCTGCAGTTTTGGTTTCGGCAGATTTATCTTCTGCTTTCTTATCATTTTTACAGGCAGAAAAAGCAAATAGTAAAACAGCTATGGCTGTCATCAACGTGATTATTTTTATATTGAATTTCATTTGTACTTATTGATTGATGAATGAATAAATATTGATTACAGATTGGTTGACCTGCTGAATACTTTTGAGGTAATTCAACTGAATATCGGTTGCGGTTTGCAAGGCAAAAAGATATTCTACATAACCGATGTCGCCTGTTTTGTAACCTAATTGTGCTGCTGAAACAATTTCTTTAGCATTAGGCAAAGCTTCTTGCTGAAAATAATTGAACTGCTTCATATCCTGCTGGTATTGCAACAAAGCATTTTGCATTTGCGTTGCCAACGTTCTCTGTTGCTGTTGTGCATTGGCTTCGGCTGCTTGCTTTCTATAATCCAAAGATTTTATTCTGGCTTTGGTAGCACCGTAAGTAATGGGAATTGCAATGCCGATGTTTACAGAATTAAACCGGTTTCCGCCATTGAAAAACTTCTCAGCTCCATTCACATTTTGAAAACCAATTAAAGACTGATTGACATACCCAATCGTAAAATCGGGTAAACCTTGTGCCCGTTCTACTTTTTTGGTTTTTTCCGCAATAACTGCTTCCTGATACAAAGATTGAATAGCAGGATGATTGGCTACTGCATCATTATCCAACAAATTTGAAATTTGTAAAGGCTGAAAATTTCCATTTCCTGATATGGTAAAATCTTCTTTCGTATTCATCAATGTTTTCAGATTGGCAACGGCATTATTTAAGAAAACTTCATTTTGTTTTAATAACAAATTGATTTCGCCTTTCTTGGCTTCTGCCGTACTGATGTCCACTTTTTTGGTATCGCCCGTTTTGTAACGAAGCTTTGCAATGCCTATGAAATTGTTGTACAAACTGTCTAATTCCTGTAGTTGTTTTTGATTGTGTTGCAAGTACAAAATTTGATAATAATAAGTACGTACTTGGTTTTTTAATTCTAAAACACTCAAGTTCTTCTGCAATTCTTTACCTTTAATTTCAGCATTAATCAACTCCTTTTTTGCTCCGAATAATGACGGAAAAGGAATGGTTTGTGACACCTGAAAAGACTGGTCGAATTTGGTGCTGTTGTATTGTCCCAACTGTGCATTAATATCCAACTTAGGTAATTCTCCGGCTGTTTTTTTCAACGCTTTGCTGGCATCAATTTCTAAATCTGAAGCTTTAATGGCTTGATTATTTTGAAGCGCAATATTTATCGCATCATCAACACTTGATAAATGCTGTGTTTGTGCATTTGCTGTAAAGCCTGTTAATGACAGAAGCAATACAATGATAGTTGCAATAGGTTTCACTTTGGGTTTTCTTTTTAAATTAATTTTTGAATTGAAAATGATGTAGAGTAAAGGCAGAACGAACAGCGTAAGGAAAGTTGCCGTAACCAAACCACCGATTACTACGGTTGCTAAAGGTTTTTGAACTTCTGCACCTGCACTGCTACTTAGTGCCATCGGTAAAAATCCTAAGCTCGCAACGGTTGCCGTCATCAATACAGGTCGAAGTCTTATTTTTGTTCCTTCGATTACTCGTTTGAAAACATCTTTTATTCCTTCTTTTTCCAATTGGTTGAAAGTGCCTATCAATACAATTCCGTTAAGAACGGCTACACCAAACAAGGCGATAAAACCAATTCCTGCACTGATGCTGAAAGGCATTCCACGAAGCATTAAAGCCAATACGCCACCAATGGCGCTCATCGGAATTGCGGTAAATATTAAACCTGCTTGCTTAAAGGAACGGAACGTGAAATAGAGCAACACAAAAATTAATAACAAGGAAATAGGAACGGCTATCATTAATCGGTTACTGGCTTCCTGCAAGTTTTCAAATTGACCGCCATACGTGAAATAGTACCCCGGTGGTAATTTTACCTGTGTATTTAATTTTTGTTGAATTTCTTCTACCACACTTTGTACATCCCTATCTGCAACGTTGAATCCGATTACAATTCTACGTTTTCCAGCTTCACGGCTTATTTGTGCCGGACCTAACTTATAATCAATATTTGCTACTTGTGATAATGGTATTTGATTACCTGTTGAAGTGGGTATCATCAGATTATTTACATCTTCTATACTACTACGATATGTACTGTCTAAACGTACGACCAAATCAAACCTTCTTTCGTTTTCAAAAACTACTCCTGCACTTTTACCTGCAAACGCAGTGCTTACCACGTTGTTCACATCTTCCACTGTTATTCCGTAATTGGCTAAGCGAGTACGGTCATATTCCACATTTATTTGCGGTAAGCCACTCACACGTTCTACTTGTGGAGATGTAGCGCCTTCTACTGTTTGTATAACCTTACTAACCTTATCAGCATTCAAGGCAAGCGTATCTAAATTTTCTCCAAATATTTTTACTGCAACATCTTGCCTAATACCTGTCATCAACTCATTGAAACGCATTTGTATTGGCTGGTTCTTTTCGAAAAATACACCAGGTATTGCTTCTAATTTTTCATTGATAGCATCTGCCAATTCATCATAACTTCTGCCACTTTTCCATTCACTTTGCGGTTTTAAAATAACCATTAAATCTGTCGCTTCAGGTGGCATTGGGTCGGTTGGTACTTCTGCGGCTCCGGTTTTGCCTACTACCATTTTTACTTCGTCAAATTCTTTAATAATTCTTGAAGCTTGCATTGAGGTTTCTATACTCTGGCTCAATGAACTTCCTTGTGGCAAAATGCAATGAAAGGCAAAATTTCCTTCCTGTAACTGTGGTATAAATTCGCCACCCATTCGGCTGAATAAAAAAAGGCTAAAAGCAAATATGGCAACGGTTATACCTACTAGCCAATATTTTATTCTGATGGCTTTTTCTAACAATGGCTGGTATTTTCTTTGTAGCCAATTCATCATCCTATCCGAAATAGTTTCTTTGTGTACTGGCTTCTTAGATAGGAATAAAGCACACATCATCGGGATGTAGGTCAAAGACAAAATCAACGCTCCAAAGATTGCAAAACCTACTGTTTGTGCCATTGGCCGAAACATTTTTCCTTCAACACCCACCAAAGTCAAAATAGGAATGTAAACGATTAGGATAATGATTTCACCAAAGGCTGCACTATTACGAATTTTGGAAGCTGAGGTAAATACTTCATTATCCATTTCTTGCTGTGTGAGCCTTTGTGTAGATTTCCTTAAACCTAAATGATGCAATGTGGCTTCTACAATAATTACCGCACCATCTACAATTAATCCAAAATCTATTGCTCCCAAACTCATTAAATTGGCACTTACGCCAAACACATTCATTAAAGCCAAAGCAAACAGCATTGCCAAAGGAATAGCGGATGCTACTATCAATCCCGCTCTAAAATTCCCCAAGAAAAGAACCAAAACAAAAATGACAATCAATGCACCTTCTATCAAGTTTTTTTCTACAGTACTCATTGCTCGGCCAACTAATTCTGTACGGTCTAAATAGGGTTCAATAATTATATCTTCGGGTAAGGATTTTTGAATAACTGGTAATTTCTCTTTGATGCGATTTACAACCTCATTGCTGTTTTCGCCTTTCAACATCATTACCACACCGCCAACTGCATCTACTTCGCCGTTATAAGTCATTGCGCCATATCTTACCGCACTTCCAAATCTTACATCGGCTACATCTTTAATAAAAATAGGAATACTGCCACCGTCATTTTTTATACTGATATTTTTTACATCATCCAATGAAGTTACCAAACCGATACCTCGGATGAAATAGGCATTCGGTTTCTTATCAATGTATGCACCGCCTGTATTTTGGTTATTTTTTTCTAATGCAGTAAAAATGTCGGTAACACTTACCCCCATAGCTTTTAAGCGATTGGGATTTACTGCTACTTCGTATTGTTTCAGTTCGCCACCAAAACTATTTACTTCGGCAATTCCGGGAGTTCCATATAATTGCCTTGCTACAATCCAATCCTGCATTGTGCGTAGGTCTTTTGCATTGTATTTTTTTTCACTGCCTTTTTTCGGATGGATGATGTATTGATAGACTTCTCCCAATCCGGTACTTACTGGTGCAAGTTCTGGCTTGCCAATACCTTTAGGTATATTTTCCTCTGCTTCTTTTAGTTTTTCGTTGATAAGCTGACGGGCAAAATAAATGTCTACTTTATCTTTAAATACTACTGTAATTACCGATAAGCCAAATCTTGAAATACTCCTTGTTTCTTCTATATCTGGAATATTGGCAATGCTTTGCTCAATAGGGAAGGTTACTAATTGTTCTACTTCTTGTCCTGCCAATGTGGGGCAAACCGTAATTATTTGCACCTGATTATTAGTAATATCGGGTACGGCATCAATGGGTAGTTTTGTGGCACTCCACACTCCCCAAATGATGAGTAACAAGGTCATTATCCCAATGACGAGCTTGTTTTTGATGCTGAATTTTATAATGTTATCTAACACGTGTATCTGTTTAATTTTTTGATAAATAAATTATTACCTCTTGCCATAAGAAGCCAACAGATAATCAAATAACTATTGGATGAAGTGGATAATGCCTGTAATTATTTCTATAAACAAACATTCATAGAAAATACATAACACGAACACGCTAACAGTACCGTAAAGCCAATAAAAGGCATACAATTACTGAGGCTTGCAACAAACCATCAATAGCATTAAGAAAATCTGAAAAAATTAAACAGTAAATTTGGGAGGATGCCAAATACTTCCTGAGTAGAAGGAAATTAAAGTAAAATCACGAAGTGTAATTTTTTTAACAACAATAGTGGGTTTAGGTTGCTTGATTTCAAAAGGTTTGAAATGGTAAGTAGCAATACTTATACTACAACAATTGCAATAACAAAAAGAACTGCAATTGTCATCGCTATCTTGATTGTGGTCGTGAGATTGAACGGTTTCAATTTTAGGAATGGTATCCTCACACTGATTGCTTCCATCGCTACAAGGCAATGAAGAAAGTACCATCAGGTAAAAAGTCCATATTGTGATTATCCATCTCATTTATAGTGCAAATATAGAAAAATAATCCTTGCAATCCGATTGCAAAGTTTCATAGTATTTTAGTTGCATCTGTCACATCGTCCTTTGAGTACCAAATTGATACCTTCTAATTTAAAGTTTTGTGGAATATTGATGTTTGGAATTTCCGTATCGGTAAGACAAAAAGTTCGCTGGCACTTGGAGCAATGAAAATGTGTATGCTGTTCTGAAGGTTTGCAACTGCACCCAGATTGGCAAAGTGCATATTTCGCAACTCCTGTTCCGTCGTCAATAGTATGGATAAGTTTGTGCTCTAAAAAAGTTTTCAGCGTTCTGAATAAAGTGACATTATCAGCTTTTTCAAATTGCTCCGCCAATTCTTTATGACTTACTGCATATTGTTGTTTCAATAGCTTTTCTGCTACCAACAAACGCATAGCGGTAGGCTTTATGCCTCTTTGGTTTAAAATTTTTTCTAATTCTGTCATTCTAATTCAAATTTCTATTGTCCAATCATTGTTATCATCTTCGTTAACTGCTATTTGCTCTATGATGCTATTTGCTACACTGTCGGAGTAAGTGCCATAGCCATTTACGAAAATACCTTTTGCTCCGTCTTTTTGGTTTCTCATTGCATACAAGATAGCTTCATCTTCCAAGTCATTCAGTCCTGTAAAACGATAAATTTTATCAATAACTATGTCACTTAAATTGACCTTTTCACCTCCTGTTTTATATGAGATATTTTCTTCCAATAGGTTAAAATCTTCAGTATAACCTCTTAGTCTTAATATTTCAATTACCTCTGATAATGTTTTTTCTGTTGATGCCATAAGTTATTCTTACAATTGTTTAAAAATAATTAGTAAAACCTACTGATTTTTTATGTGATTTATATAAAATGCGTTCTATTTAGCAACATTTTTTTTCCTTTTGTATTGGTGGACAAGGAACACTGGCATAACTACAATACACACAGCAGTCGCCTTGTAGTGGTTTTAACCTTGTTTTGCAATTTTTACATTCATAAAAATACTGACAAGTATCAGTTGGCATTGTTTCCTCTTTTTTGTGCCCACATTTTGGGCAAGTTATTATTGATTGTAATTTAATTTCCATTATGATATAACTTTACTTTTTAGTGATTTATAACCTGTCGAATTGATAGCTTTTTCGATTTCAGCAATACTGGTTTGCTTATTATCAAACTTGACAATAGCGTTGCTTTTCTCATAGGAAACGACAACTTCGATAATTCCTTTTAGTTTGCTAATCTCTGTTTTAATATGATGTTCACAACCTGAACAAGTCATTCCTTTAATTGTAAACTCAACTTTCTGAATTTTGGAACTTTGGGTAATAATTGTTTTGTTTTCGGGCTTTGGAAAAAAGATGTGAGCGTAAATTGGAAATGATAAAAGTAAAGCCGCCACAAGGGTAATAATTCCTAAAAATGATTTTGTTTGCATAAAATTTGTTTTTTCAGTTGTTTCACATTTACAGTCAATTTTCTTTTGCGGTTTCAACTTTTGATACCAAGCAAAACCAATGACTAAAATTGTTAAACCGATAAAATATGGTCGGAAAGGTTCGAGCCAGGAAAAGTTTGAAGCAAGTCCACTCGTCCCTGCTATGAGAGCTAAAACAGGTGTAATGCAACACAATGAAGCTGCAATTGCTGTCAAAAGTCCAGTCCCGACTAATTTGTTGTCCGTTTTCATATTGTTTCTAAAATTTTGTTATCGTCAAGTATTTTAAAAAATGGTTCCAACATTTTTTCATACTCTTTCGTCAACGAGTAAAAAATGGTTTGCGCCTCTCTTTCGGTTTCAATAAGCTTTCGGTCTTTAAGTTTTCTCAAGTGCTGAGAAATTGCTGAAATTGTCATTCCAAGAATTTCACTCACATCACAAACACAAAGTCGTTTTTCTTCATAAAGAAGAAACAGAATTTTCAACCTTACATTGTTTCCCGCCAATTCAAGTCCGTTAGACAAATAGTCAAACGAACCTTGGAGTTCTGAAACTCGTTCTTTACAGCGATTAATTTGTTTAATGTCTGCCTTTTGTCGTGTACAAGAAGTATTATCCATAATGCAAATGTAACTAATTTGTTTATTTAAGCAAATGCTAAATTATGAGTATTAAAATTTGGCATTTTATATGTTGACGTAATGGTGCTGTTACTTTTAATTCTTCTAACAATATATTAATAGAAAAATCACAAAAATATTTAGTATAATCATTCTTTCTGCACCAAATGCTGTAAGTTAGGGTCATTCTTGATACGCTCCATTTCACTAACAACAATATTCAGAATGTCTGATTTTATCTGCTTGTAATTGTTTTCTATTTCCTGCTTCATCTTATCCTCGCCCTCCTCATTCACAAAAGAAAGGATTTGCGGTATTTGCTGATAGGCTTTGCTTTCTGCCGCTACCTTTTCATTATCCACCACAATTTCAGCGTGAAATATTTTTTGCTCGATACGTTCATCAAAGTTATCCGAAACGGCTCCGACAAACATACCCTGTGTAAGCGTGGATATTTTGGAAGCCGGAATAAGGCTGTCTAACTGTGTGGAGATAGAGGTAGATTTATCATTGCGGTTAATCGTCATACTCTGACGTTTCTGCAATACTTTCCCGAAGCGTTCCGATAGGCTTTTTGCCGTTTCTCCAACCACCTGACCACTGAATATATTGCCAACGGTATTCTGAATTACCTTGCTTTCCTTATCGCCGTAATCCCTCGTCAACTGCGAAAAATCCTGAAAACCCAAACATACCGCAACCTTATTACTTCTCGCCGTTGCGATAAGATTGTCCAGTCCCCTGAAATAAATCGTGGGCAACTCATCTATGATAACCGAACTCTTTAGCTGTCCCTTTTTATTAATCAGTTTTACAATCCTTGAATTGTACAAACCCAACGCTGCTGAATAAATATTTTGACGGTCGGGGTTATTACCAACGCATAAAATCTTCGGCTCTTTCGGGTTGTTAATGTCAAGCGTAAAATCATCACCTGTCATTACCCAGTATAGTTGCGGGCTGATCATTCTTGATAGCGGAATTTTTGCCGATGCTATTTGTCCTTGCAACTGGTCTTGCGCTCCGCCTTGCCACGCATCCATAAAGGGCGACAAATAATTTTCCAAATCGGGGTATGATGTTAAAATCGTGAATACGTCCGAATACTTTTTATTCAGTAATTCAATAGCGTGTGGGAATGTACAATACTTGCCATCCTCATAGATTTTCAGATACCAAATAATAGCAGCCAATAAGATAATTGGGCTTTCCACGAAAAAATCCCCTTGCTTCTGTATCCACGACCTGTTAAGGTTCAGCATTATGGTATATGCGGCTTCGTAGGCATCTGAAATATCCGTCATAAAGTCGGGATTGAGCGGGTTGCAACGGTGGCTCTTGCGTGGGTCGTCGAAATTTATCACGTAAAATACCATTTAATTTTGCCCCAACGCACCCAAGCCCACTCACTACTCTAAATTCTAAATATTGGCAATTAATACGCATTGCTGCCAATTCATAGAATTTTTTTATCTTTGCTTAAAATTTTTAAATCATCGCAACGGATAAACTAAATACAAACAAACTAAAAAGCCATTTCAAGAACAAATCTGTTTTTGAAACTAAGGATATTATTGCCTTTTACGAACAAATTGACGGCAACATAAAATCAACAACCATAAATTGGAGAATTTACGATTTGGTTCAAAATGGTATTTTACAACGAATCGGTAGAGGGAAGTTTACTATAGGTGAAGAAAAAAAATATACTCCCGAAATTTCATCAACAATAAAAACTGTTTTCAAAAAACTAAAAATAGAATTTCCTTATACAAACATTTGTGTTTGGAACACGTCTGTTCTTAATGAATTTATGCAACACCAACCCAACCATTTTTTCATATTGGTAGAAACAGACAAAGAAACAACCAATTCCGTTTTTTACTTTTTGAGAGAAATTAAAAAGTCGGTTTTTATTGAGCCTACTAACGATATTTTAGAAAAATACAACTTAAACGAAAGAGAAACATTCATCATCAAACCAATTATTTCAGAAGCCCCAACACAAAATATAAATGGAATAGAAACGGTAACCATAGAAAAAATGTTAGTGGATATTTTTTGCGATGACGTTATTTTTTCGGCTCAACAAGGTGGAGAAATGCGAACTATTTTTAAAAATGCTTTTGAAAAATATACAATAAACCAAAGTAAAATGCTTCGCTATGCAGATAGACGTAGAAAGAAAGAAGAATTAAATCAATTTATAAAAACAATTTCAAATTTATGGCAATAATATAAATACAGTGCCAAAATATAGATTATGATAAACCAAAGTGAACTATCAGCCGAATGGCTTAATAAAATATCAAAACAACACCGAAATGCGGATAAAATTCTTGTTGAAAAAGTTATCCGAGCATTGCTATTATTGGAAGGTTTAGCAGAGAAAAATCTACCATTTATTTTTAAAGGAGGAACAGCTTTGATGCTTCACTTCAATTCAGCAAAGCGTTTATCTATCGACATTGATATTATTCTATCGAATGAAATTGAAAATTTGGAAAGCATTTTAGACGCTATTGCAGAAGAACAAGGTTTTTTGAGAAAAGAATTACAACACCGAAGCACAAACTCAAAAATCAAAGAAGAACATTATAAATTTTTTTACACACCTTTACACAAAACAAAAAAGGACGAAGAATATGTTTTGTTGGACATTCTTTTTGAAGACGTAAATTACGTCAATATAATTTCTTTGCCCATCCAATTCGATTTTGTTCCTCAATCGGATAAACCGTTGCAAGTAAATGTACCAAGCTTAGAAGATATTTTAGGTGATAAACTTACCGCTTTTGCACCAAATACCATAGGTATTCCGTACTTCAAAAAAGAGGATAGTATGAGTATGGAAATCATCAAACAACTATATGACATAGGAAATTTGTTTGATGTTGCACAAGATTTAGACATTATTAAAACTACGTTTTATCAGTTTGCAAAAACTGAAATTGCTTATAGAAATTCAGAAGAAATTACAGAAAGTGATGTGTTGGAAGATATATACCAAACCGCACTTTCTATTGTGAGCAGAGGAACTGATGGAAATGGAAACTTTGACGAACTGCAAAAGGGAATTTTACGTATAAAACCGTTTATCTTTTCAGAAGTTTATCACATTGAAAAAGCGATTGCACACGCTTCAAAGGCGGCTTATCTTTCAGCTTTGATACAGCACGATGCAAAAACGATTGAAAAATTTGAAAATCCACTTCAAATGAAAGATTGGCAAATTGACGAGCCACTGAATAAAAAGCTAAACAAACTTAAAAAATCCAATCCTGAAGCTTTTTTCTATTGGTATAAAATTTATGAACTGAAAAGCACTAAAGCGCCACGAAATAGAACATAATGTAAAAACCATATTCGAAAATTTTTCAAATGAAAATTTCTTGTTCGATTTGCTGTTGGCTTATGGCATTTCTAAAACTTCTATTACATTTGCATTTTTCCAACCGCACAAAGCTAGACAAAAAATGAAAAGAGCTACCAAGCCAACGCTCAACAGAACGACTGAAAAGAACCACTACCGATAATAACCAGAGTTTCGTCTTGGCCCGTAGGACATGAGATGAAACTCCTGTTGAACGGAAGCTTCGGGAGCTTTTTCAGCGTTATGGATTTACCGTAAAGTTTTTAGAAGATATTTCAAGAGACTTCTATAAAGGTCTTTTTTTTGTGGGCGAAATTGGTGCTTTTCCTTCACGTTTGGGCATAATTTCCCTTACCCAAAATCTATTTTTTATGCGTTGGCTGGCTTCGGCTCATCTCCAAAAACCAACGTGGTGGACCTCGCAAATCAAAGGTCGCAATGCTCACCAAATTGCCAACTATACAACAACTGTATTTTGGTTGAAATGCTTTGGGCGGAAGTTTTTCTTTGGGCTGGATGCCTGTAAATCGTCAGCAAAAAGTGGACATTAGATATTAAAAAATTAAAGGTTATACTAACTAATATAAAAAAAAATAATTACCTTTGTAGGGTAATGTTAAAAAATATTTACTTATTACTCATTTTTATTCTTGGTTTCTTTTTGACACCAAGTGTTACTTATGCGTGTAGTAAATCATCAAATAATGTTGCAAAAGAATGCTCTATAAGAGAATTAAATAAGGAAAAATCACATCAAAAGCATATAAGAGATGTAAAAAATAATCAATGTGAAAAAGACCATCCTTGTAATAGTAATAATGGAAGTTGCAATGGTAAATGCGGTCATTCTTCATGTCGTTGTATAACATTTTATTCTAATTATTTATTTATTCCTCAGTATATAAATACAGAATATAGAAGTTTCTCTTTGGAAAAAACACAAAAATTCTCGTATAAAAAAGACTATATTTCTTCAGGCTTTTATTTCATTTGGCAACCACCTAAAATAAGCTAAATCTATGGCTTGATAGCCATAAATGCGTGTTTTCAAAATCAATTTTTTGTAATGAAAACAATATTTAGTATTATTTTTTCAATTATCAAACCATAATAGGTTTGTTATTAATTGTCTGTTTCCAAAATTTTAAATATAATGAAATCAGTATCAAGAATATTGGTGGTAATCACTGTATTACTATCATCTATAAGCAGTTTCGCACAAATCAAAAATGCAAGAACGGAAACTGTTAAAATCAATGGTAATTGCGGCATGTGTAAGTCAAATATTGAAAATGCTGGCAATGTACAAAATGTAGCCAATGTGATTTGGAATTTAGATGCCAAAATAGCTACACTGAAATATGATAGTTTAAAGACTAATAAGGATGAAATTCTTCAAAGAATTGCCTTAGCTGGGTATGATAATGAAAACTTCAGAGCTTCGGATAATATTTATTTATAACTTCCAAAATGTTGCCAGTATAAAAGAGAATTGAAGGCTGTTACTCATCAAAATGATTTTAAAAGAGATAGTTGTTCAAATCATAAACTAGTAATGCCTTCTACAAATTCAGTAAAACAATATAAACTAGTTTTAGATAACTATTTTTCAATCAAAGATGCATTAGTAAAATCTGATGGAATTTCAGCTTCTAAAAAAGCAATCCAATTAACTAATGTTATCAAAACTATTGAAATGGATAAGTTAAACACAGAAGGTCATAATGTATGGATGAAGGTAATGAAAGATTTATTATTTGATTCTGAACATATTTCTGAAACAAAAGATGTGGCACATCAACGAAAACATTTTAATCTCTTTCGAGTAATATGTATGTACTCATAAAGAATACAAATCCTGAAATTATAATTTATTACCAGTATTGCCCTATGTACAATGGTGGTAAAGGAGCAAATTGGTTAAGAAAAGAGAATATTATTAAAAATCCATATTTTGGGGATCAAATGTTGACTTGTGGTAGAACCATTGAAACGATTAGGTAATTTTATATAATTTATAAAATAGTATAATTATCTAGAACCATGTGTTGGCAGTAGAGTATAACCTGATAGCAATTTACTCTTGTTACTGGTGTAGTCTTTGTTAAACCTATTGACACTTTATTATTATATAAGTGTGTAATTCTATTGAGTAATAATACCTATTTCTTTAATCAGGACGATTTATAGAAAAATTTAATTCAAATCAATAATAATTTAATTTATAAAAAAATGAAAAATTTAATCTTTGGCTTAGCCACTATTTTATTAATTGCGCTTGTAGCATGTAATAACAATAAAGAAAAAAAAGATTTAAAAATGACAGATATGATGGAAATGAATCATGATAATAAACCCTTAGATTCTGATTCTATTGACAATAAATCATTTCATGGAAATTCTCAGACAAAGGAACTTTCACAGCCTTTTATTGAAAATTACTTAAATTTAAAAGATGCTCTTGTATCAGATGATGCATCATCAGCTGCAATTGCCGCAAAACTATTGCTGGCCTCTACCAGCAATATTGATATGAAAGCAATACCAAGTGAAAGACATGAGCGATATATGGAAATAGCAAAGCTTATTGCTGAAAATTCTAATCATATTGCCAAAAATGTTGAAAATATATCTCATCAGAGAGAGTACTTTGAGTTACTTAGCCAAAATATTAATGAACTAATAATGCTATTTGGATCATCACAAACATTGTACAAAGATTTTTGTCCAATGTTTAATGAAGGAAAAGGAGGTGTGTGGATTAGTCAGAGTAAAGAAATTAAAAATCCTTTCTATGGTAAGGAAATGTTAACCTGTGGTGAAGTAAAAGAAATTATCCGTTAATTTAATCTCATGAAAAAATGGTACAAAAAATAATAGAGATTTCTCTCAAAAACCGATATATTGTTTTATTGTTGGCGATCGGGCTTTTTGTTTGGGGGATATCTGCAATCAAAAAAAATCCCATTGATGCCATTCCAGACCTCAGTGAAAATCAGGTAATTGTTTTCACTGAATGGATGGGGCGTAGTCCACAGGTTATGGAAGATCAGGTTACTTATCCTTTGGTAAGTAACCTTCAAGGGGTTCCTAAAGTAAAGAACATTCGTGCAGCTTCTATGTTTGGGATGAGCTTTGTCTATGTGATTTTTGAAGATGATGTAGATGTATATTGGGCAAGAACACGAGTGTTGGAACGTCTCAACTACGCCCAAAGATTACTTCCTCAAGGTGTCACTCCAGCTTTAGGACCTGACGGAACAGGTGTTGGACATATCTTTTGGTATCATCTTGACGCTCCCAAAATGGACTTAGGTGAACAAAGGGCATTACAGGATTGGTATGTTAAATTTGCCTTACAGACAGTTCCGGGTGTTGCGGAAGTAGCATCTTACGGAGGTTTTGAAAAGCAATATCAGCTGGTTGTTGATCCTGTAAAACTACAATATTACAACATCTCACTAATGGATGTAATGAACAAAGTAAAGGCCAATAACAACGATGTAGGCGGCAGAAAATTTGAAATGAGCGATATGGCGTACATCATACGTGGTTTGGGATATGTTAAAAATAAAGAAGATATTGAAAATATCGCTTTAGGCAATTATAACGGCATACCAGTCAGTGTAAAAGATATTGGGCAAGTACAAATGGGTGGTGACCTAAGGCTCGGTATTTTTGATGCGGACGGTAATGGCGAAGTGGTAGGTGGCATTGTAGTGATGCGTTACGGCGAGAATGCAGATCAGGTGATTAAAGCCGTGAAAGAAAAGCTAAAAGATGTGGAAAAAGGCTTGCCAGAAGGCGTAAAGTTCAAGACATCTTATGACCGAAGTACACTGATCGAAGCAGCAATAGATACGATTAAATCAAAAATCATAGAAGAGATCATTGTAGTAGCAGTCATTGTCATTTTGTTTTTATTTCATTGGCGAAGTGCTTTAAGTATTATTATACAAATACCCGTAACTATTGCCATCAGTTTTATATTGCTCAATGCTTTTGGACTTTCATCCAATATCATGTCATTAACAGGTATTGCACTGGCAATTGGTGTTATCGTGGATAATGGTATTATCATGTCCGAAAATGCCTACCGAAGCCTTTCGCTTTGGCAAAAAAACAATCATTCAACCACTAAACAAGATTCCCATGAAAAAATGGTTTAATAATATATTCAAAAAAAGACGTTCGGAAAACAGCGATACCATTCCAGAAAAAACGAGAATGCAAATCATTGAGCAGTCCTGTAAGCAGGTTTCAAGAGGCGTTTTCTTTTCTACCATCATTATCGTTACCTCATTTCTACCCGTTTTTTTATTGACTGGGCAGGAAGGTAAATTATTCCATCCCTTGGCATACACCAAAACGTTTATCCTTGTAGTAGATGCCATTTTGGTATTAACGCTTGCTCCTGTATTGATTTCCTTTTTTATGAAAGGAAAGTTCAAAGGAGATGATAAAAATCCTATTAATAAAGGATTAGAAAAAGTTTATGAGCCTATTATACGTTGGTGTACAAAATGGCGAAAGACAGTATTAGGAATTAACATAGTGGCGTTGCTTATCAGTATTCCTTTGGTGATGAATTTGGGCAGGGAATTTATGCCTCCTTTAGATGAAGGTTCTATTCTTTTTATGCCGGTTACGCTTCCAGATGTTTCCAATTCGGAAATAAAAAGAATATTACAAGTACAAGATAAGCTTATAAAGTCTGTTCCAGAAGTAGATCACGTACTAGGAAAAGCGGGAAGAGCTGCTACGGCAACCGATAATTCCCCCATCAGTATGATTGAAACAATTGTTTTGCTCAAACCGCAGGCTGAGTGGCGTGACGGAATGACTAAAGATGATATTATCAATGAACTGAATTCAAAACTTCAGATGCCTGGTGTTACCAATGGCTGGACAATGCCTATTATCAACCGAATCAATATGCTTTCTACCGGGATCAGAACGGATGTAGGAATCAAAGTATATGGTCAAAATCTGGACAGTATTTATACTTTATCACAAAAAATCAGTAAAGAATTACAGGGAATAGACGGTATCAAAGATATGTATGTGGAACCTATTACTGGAGGGAAATATGTTGATATAGCGGTTAAAAGAACAGAAATAGGTAGATATAACCTTAGTGTGGATGATGTGAATGCCGTGGTAGAATCTGCTTTGGGAGGTATGAAATTGACCTCCACTATAGA
Source organism: Cloacibacterium sp. (assembly GCF_047601505.1). Taxonomy (GTDB): domain Bacteria; phylum Bacteroidota; class Bacteroidia; order Flavobacteriales; family Weeksellaceae; genus Cloacibacterium. The sequence continues at coordinate 2,376,459 of NZ_JASGJD010000001.1, read as the reverse complement.
AGGAAGACAACGTTTTTCTGTCAATGCAAGATATGGGCAGGATTTCAGAAATAACCTTGAATCTCTAAAAAGATTACCAGTACAAACTATGCAGTTCGGTAGTATTCCTTTGGAAGCTGTAGCAGATGTACGCTTGAGCGAAGGCCCTCCAATGATCAATTCTGAAAACGCTATGCTGCGTGGGGCAGTACTTTTCAACGTAAGGGAAAGAGATTTGGGAAGTACAGTAAGTGATGCCAAAGAAAAGCTCAATAGCATGATTTCAAAAATGCCTAAAGGCTATTATGTGGAATGGAGCGGACAGTATGAAAATCTTATCCGTGGCGAGCAAACCCTTAAAATGATATTGCCTGTGGTACTGTTCATTATCTTTTTGTCTATGTATTTTGCTTTCCATTCATTCAGAGAAGCATTCTTCAGCCTGATCAGTATTCCTTTCGCTCTGATTGGAGGTGCTTTTATGATCTCAATTTGGGGTGTTAATATGTCTATTGCAGTAGCTGTTGGATTTATTGCATTATTTGGTTTGGCGGTAGAAACTGGAATTGTGATGGTCATTTATCTCAACGATGCCATGCAGCAACTCGTAACACTAAAAGGAAATTCCAGTGAAACCATTACGAAGGAAGATTTGCGAGAATATGTTATTGCTGGTGCAGCCAAAAGACTTCGCCCAAAAATTATGACGGTTGCGGTTACCCTATTTGGACTGGTTCCTATTTTATGGAGCCACGGTGTGGGCAGCGATATGATGAAACCTATTGTACTTCCTATGGTTGGTGGTGTTTTCACGTCTGCAATCCACATTCTTTTGGTTACACCAATTATCTTTCTGATGACAAAAGAATACGAATTGAGAAAGTTCGGAAAAATAGAAGTTTTAGATGCAAAACATTAGAAGATATGAAGAAAATATATAGCATAATTGCCTTGTACTTGTTGGTTATATCGGTACAGGCACAGAAACAGAAAATGAGTCTTAATAATATTCTCGATAGCATTAGGCTTAGGCATCCTGTGGTCAAAATGTATGATAGTGAGATTCGTTCGATGGATGAGGCAGCAAAAGGAGCGAGAAGCTGGATGCCTCCGCAAATAGGCTTCGGTCAGTTTATGACACCATATAATGTCAATCTGTGGCAAAAAAGAGGAGAAATGCAGGGGATGGGCTCTGTAATGTTATCTGCAGAACAAATGTTTCCGAACAAAAAAAAGCTGGATGCAAATGAAGCTTATATGAATGCGATGTCCGCTACCGAAAAGGAAATGAAGGAAGCGAAAATCAATGATCTGGTAAGCAATGCCAAACAGTTGTATTTTGAATGGATCATACTGGATAAAAAACTGAAAGTAGTCAAAGAAAATGAAAAACTTTTGGAATTTATGATTCGTAATGCAGAGTTACGGTACAAAAACGGATTAGATAAAATCAGCGCCTATTATAAAACCAAGGCGGCTTTGGGAAATTCTAAAAACATGCAGTTGATGTATGAAAATGATATCCGAGAAAAACGCATCAGGCTTAATTCCCTTATGAACAGAGACCCTATGTCTTCTTTAGAAATAGATTCCGCTTACCAGTTCAACGATTATTCCGATTTGCTTTTTGACAAAGATTTTTTCTATCAAAATCGAAGTGACCTTAAAGCATTGGACAATGAAATCAATAAATCCCAACTGAAGCAAGAACTTGAAAAACAAAGCCTGAAACCTGAATTCGGAGTAAAGTTTGACAATGCGATTGGATTTGGCGGTCAACCGATGCAGTATTCTGCTATGGTGATGGTAAAACTACCGATGGCAAAATGGTCTTCTAAAATGAACAAAGCCAATATAGAGAGCTTGAAATGGAAAGAAGACGCCTTGCAAGGGCAAAAGGAAATGATGGCCAATGAATACAGTGGCATGGCTTATGGTATGCGCAACGAATTTGAGCTAAACCAAAATCAGCTCAAACTGTATGAACTGGAAATCATCCCCGCACTTCAGAATAATTACAGATCTATGCAAACGGGATACGAACAGAACACAGAAGAACTATTTATGCTGTATGATGCCTGGGAAAAACTGAATATGACCCAGATAGAATATTTTGATATTCTTTCAAAGGCTTTCAGTATGCAGGTGGCATTAGATCAATTAATTCAAAAAAATCAAATGAAGTAGTTATGAATCTTAAGATTATAATATTATTGTTTAGCCTGTCCGTATTTTTTGTGGCATGCAAAAACGAAGCAGATAAGCACAAGGGACATACAGAGATCAAAGAAAGTTACACCTGTCCCATGCATCCACAAATTATTAAAGATGCGCCAGGCAATTGCCCTATTTGCGGGATGAAACTGGTACCAAAAGAAGATGGTAAAGAAAAGCAAGCTATAAAAGATACGGCATTGTCTGCCTTGTTAAAACCTACCAATGAATTTGCTATTTCTTCCATTCCTACCGTAAAGACTATACATAAATATTTACCCCTCACATTGAAAGCACTGGGTGCGGTTTCTTATGACACACGGCAGATGGGAAGCGTATCCGCTAACATATCAGGAAGGATAGAAAAACTGTATGTCAGAAGCCGTTATCAACAGGTAAAAAAAGGACAGCGTATAATGGATATTTACAGTCCCGAAATCTTAACCGCTCAGGAAAATCTGCTGATGGTATTAAGAAATGACCCTTCTAACGAAATGATGATTTCCTCGGCTAAGCAAAAGCTATTGTTACTTGGTATGTCTGGTCAGCAATTACAGGAGGTCATCAAAAAAGGAAAACCTGATTTTAGTATTTCTGTATTTAGCAATTATAACGGATATATCAAAGATGTGCAGGGAGGAATGCCGAGAGAAGCTACTTCGGCTATGAGTAATGTTTCGCAGCAAACGGCTGAACTCTCCGTAAAAGAAGGAATGTATGTCCAAAAAGGACAAACTGTTTTCAATGTGTATGACCCCTCAAAAGCCTGGGTAGTACTCAATATATATCCGCAGGACATGAAGCTAATTAAGGTAGGACAACTGGTAAATATCGTTCCGGATGTAGCAAAAAGCAAAATGATTGAAGGTAAAATAAATTTTATAGAACCTTTTTACCAAAACGGAACCAAAACGGTCACGGTACGTGTCTATTTCAATAATGCACAGTATAAGCTCCCGATAGGTTCACAAGTGGAAGCTTCTTTTGCGAGTGAAATGAAGCTTGCCGATTGGATACCCTCGACCTCGGTACTGTCGCTTGGGTTAGACAAAATTGTATTTGTGAAGCATGAGGGCACTTTTGAAGCTAAAAAAATTCAGATAGGTATTGCTAATGATCAAATGGTAGAGATTATAAGCGGATTAGATGGCAATGATCAAATTGCCGAAAATGCTCAGTATCTCATGGATAGTGAAAGTTTTATTAAAGTGAATAATTAATTCAAAATTATATCGAATGAAAAATTTAATTATTATATTGACAGCGCTGTTGATCGTTGTTTCCTGCAAACAGAAAAAACATGACGAGTACGGACATGATATGGCAAATATGGAAGCAGGAAGCACTTATTACACCTGTTCTATGCATCCACAGATTGTTGCAAACAAACCTGGTAAATGTCCGATATGCCATATGGATCTGGTTGCTGTAAAAAAAGATAACAATGAGAAAGATATATTACAGTTAAGTGACCAGCAGATACAGCTGGGCAATATACATACTGACACAGTGAAAAATGGGAATTTAGCAGATCAGCTTATAACCACCGGAATTTTAAATTTCGATCAGGATAAAAAAATTGCCATCAGTGCACGAGTGATGGGACGTATTGAAAAGTTATATTATAAAAATAATGGAGAATTCGTTCAGAAAGGAGCTCCTGTTTTTGCTATTTACAGCGAAGAATTAAATAACGCCAAGCAAGAATATATCCATGCCTTAGAACGAGCAAAAACCTTTGAAAATGGGGCAGTCACAGTAGTTAATTTGCAACAATTGGTAGAAAGTGCTAAAAATAAATTGCTGTTATGGGGCATGACGGAAAGCCAGATAAAGGAGCTTGCACAAAGTAAAAAAAGCCAGTCTTTAACGACCTATTACAGTCCGGCATCAGGATATATCGTATCGGTAGATGTGGTGGAAGGCGGATATGCAATGGAAGGTTCTCCTATATTGAATCTGGCCAGTTTATCAACCTTATGGGCAGAAGCGCAGGTATATATCAGTCAGATGTCAGCTATTGCACCTGATAGTAAAGTGGTAGTAAAGATCCCTGATATGGGAAATATAGCGATTGAAGGGCATATTTCATTTATTAACCCAGAGGTAGATCCTTCTACAAGAATCAATCTTGTGCGTATTTCAATACCCAACAAAAACAATATGCTGAGACCCGGTATGCCAGCATATATTTTATTTCAACAATCAAAACAATCAGGGTTTTTCCTTCCCACAGATGCCGTACTGCGAGACGGGAAATCAGCTAATATCTGGGTGCAGGTTTCCAAAGGAAAATTTAAAAATAAAATGGTGAAAACAGGATTGGAAACCGGAGGTAAAATAGAAATACTTTCAGGTTTAGTAGAGGGCGATGTTGTGGTAACCTCGGGTGTTTATTTGCTCAATAGCGAATATATCTTTAAAAACGGGGCTGATCCAATGGCTGGGCATGATATGAAAAAGATGTAAATGTTGAAAATAACAGAATAATGTTGAATTAAAATAATTATTAAAAAAGATTAAGTTTTATAATCTGTTTTTTACTTATATTTAATGAAGTTTGTATTATTTTTCTAGTAACAGAAAAACAAGAGGCTGTCTCAAAAAAATTGAGAACAGCCTTTTTTGATGATTTTAATATTCCTAAATGAGAGGTATTTTCATTTAGAGAAATCTCAACATACATATTTTATTTATTTATGTGAAAGTCTCTATTAGATCTAAACTTATAATTTGAAAAAATTAAATATTTTTAATAAATTCTACAAAAAATTATATTAGTCACTCGTAGTGCATTATAAAAAAGGTTGCTCAAATAACTAGAGATTAGTATATTGCATTGACTACCAATCAAATACGATTATAAACAGCCTTGAAGCAAGTTACAAATTAATTTTAAATAATTTAAGAGAAATTTCTGAAACTAAAAATTTTTATTTGAAGATGTTTAAGTTAAATTAATTTGAGTAAATTTGTCATAATAAAACGAATCAAAAACCTGCATTTTCAAAGTGAGTCATTCGGTGAGTAGCTGAAACCTGATTTCAGAAAATGTCGATAAATAAAGAGATTTAAAGAGAGAGTGGTTTTCCCTCACTATCTGCAACTCCATTTACCAATAAACCCCTAGAATATTATTCAATACTATCACTTATTGCTAACAAGCGTTTAGAAGAATCGGGGTATTTCAATGTGAATACTTTCTTTGAAACCTTTATGGAGGCAGATAATGATATGGAGATTGATGCAAAAGGTGATGTGAAATTTAAAGCCAACGTTAGAAGATTTAAAAATAATTCTCTCTTTCAACAACTTTTGTCTGAATTTATTGATATTAAAGGAGAAGAAGACAATCCAGAACTGAAACGCCCTAACAAAATCAATAAAGAATATAAAATTGAGCAAAATGATTTAACGAAAGAGCAATACGATTTGCTTAGTGAGAGCTTTAATGAAACTCAGAAAGGAGCAATCCTTACTCATATTCTTAATGCTCGTCTAATTGCAATTTCTCCATATTTATCGCCTTATTATAATGACGGAAATCCTTCGGTTAAAGAGTTTATTGAAAATTCATCGAAATTGAAACAAACGATGGATTTAATTCAACAGAATAAAAAAGATATTCCAAAGTCTGGACAAATTATTTATTCTGAATTGGCAGTTGCTGAATTTCCAAAACTCAAAGAATATCTTATTCAAGAAATTGGTTTTAAACCTGAAGAAATTGGAATTATTACAGGAGCAACAAATAAAAATCAAAGAATTGCTATTCAAAATGATTTTAATATTGGAAAAATAAAGGTAGTTATTGGAAGTGAAGCTATTCAGGAAGGAATGAATCTTCAGGAAAATACAACTGATATTTATATGCTTTCGTTGCCATATAATTTCACTTCGTTGCGACAAGTTGAAGGACGAGCGTGGAGACAAGGAAACAAAAACGAAAATGTTCGAATCAATTTTATGCTGACTAATGACAGTATTGATGTATTTATGCTTCAAAAACTGCAATCTAAACAAGCAAGATATTTGGAAGCAATGAAAAAAGGTGCAGATGTTTTGGATATTTCTGACATTAGCACTCAAGAGTTAAAAACAGCAATCATTACTAATCCAGAAACTAGAGCAAATATTGAAATTGAGTTGATGAAGAAGAGAATTGAAAGCGAGAAAAATAAACACCTTGCTGATATTGCATTTGTTTTAAGAAAACATCAGAATTTTTTAAAAGTACAAGAAGAAGTTATCAAAGCTCAGAATAATTATAACAGAATTCTAGGCTATTCTAATGAGGAAGGAGATAATTCACAATATTGGGGAAATCAATTGCAATTCTATAAAAAGTCAATTGATTTAGCAAAAGAAAAAGTGCAAGAGGAGATTGATTATTTATTGCAAAAAGGAGTAAATGTTTCTGAGATTGAATATCAAAAAAAAGTAACTGAAAATAAGATTGAAGAATTGGATGAAAAATTGGATGAGTTGCCTAATGTTCGAGAGGAATTGGTTTCTAAGTACCAAGAAGAAAAGGAAATGCAATTGAAGATTAATAAAAATAAAGACTATATGGAAGAGAGAAAGGTTGAAAACTCTGAATTATTTATTGCATTACAATTAGGAATAATTGAAAGAAAAAGCAATTTAATCTCTTTTGAAGATAAACTAAAATCTTATGTAATGAGAAGGTAAAAGAAGCATATTTATGCTTACAATTGAATTTTATGAAATAATTTAGTAAGCATTGTATAATGTAAATGTTTCTATTGTTTTTTTCTTTGCTGAAGACAAGTTCTTAATCTAATTAACAATGCTAAGATCCCAAGCTTTATAAAAAAGATTTAAAATAGAAAAGCCAATCTATGGCTTGATAGTTTCAAGACTTTACTAGTTTAAGATTTGAAAAACTCAATATCATATGAAGATGTTCAATTCTTAGTAGAAAATTTCACTTTGGACTATTGAGGCAATCAGTGGTTATAACTATGTTGGTGCGCCCATAGCCAGCTATAAAGTGATTTTCTCTGTACATTAAGTTATGCTAGTGTTGATGAGATATCTGTTTTATATGAAAATATTCGTGAATAATCAGAGAGTCAACTCCAAATCTATATCGAATTTGAAATAGTCAATTGACATTATGGAAGTTTTTTTTATTATTTTAGGAAAAATTGTGAATTCCTAATATATTGCTTGTTGATTAAAATTGATGTTAAAAATTAGACGAAATCATTTTGTAACAAATTTTTTATTATAGCACTATTTCTGAGTTGAAAAAAATAAATAGAATTATTGTCTACTACTTTACTGAATTCAAGTCTTTAATTTTTAAGAAAATCTTTAATATTTATAGTTGAATTAACCTAGCTTAATGTTAATTGTTTTTAGTATATTTGTAATATAATAATGTTATTTATCGCAAATAAATACACTTAAATATTACTATTATGTTATTTATTTCATCTTCAAAAGCGCAAAAAAAATTAGCTGAAAATATTCGTGAAAGAAGGTTACAAATGGATCTTACGCAAGAAGGTTTAGCAGAGAGATCAGGTGTGTCTTTGTCCACATTGAGGAAATTTGAACAAAAAGGAAGTATTTCTTTAGAATCGTTTTTAAAATTACTTTCCGTAATTGGCGGTTTAGAGGAAGTTATCAACGCTTTAAAACCTAGCAAACCTAATTTTAAATCAATTGACGAAGTCTTAAAAACAGAGGCAGAAATCACCAAAAAAAGGGGCAGGAAAAAATGAAAACAGCGATTAAAGAAATAAAAGTAGGATTGGATTTTGGCACTGGTGTTCAATCTGTTGGACGTTTGGCAATTCGGAATGGCATTATCTATTTTGAGTATGACAATGATTTTTTGCAAACAGGAATAGAAATTTCACCTATTAAACTTCCTTTAAAACGAGGTTTAATAGAGTTTCCTGTAAACCATTTTGAAGGTTTAGCAGGTGTATTTAATGATAGTTTACCCGATGGTTGGGGAAGATTGCTTTTTGACCGTATGCTTCGTACTGAAGGTATTTTACCATCAGAAGTTACTCCTCTCGATCGTTTGGCTTATGTTGGTTTACAAGGTTTGGGTGCATTGGTTTATGAGCCAGACCAAAGTCCTGACGCTAATAATGAAATGATAGATTTAGATGTGTTGGCTTTGCAAACAAAAGAAGTTTTAGAAGGAGGGTCTGATGAAGTTATTGCAGAACTTTTGGCATTGAATGGTTCTTCAGCTGGAGCAAGGCCAAAAGCGTTGATTGGCGTAGATAAAGAAAGAAAAAATATTTCGTATGGAGCTCATCAGTTAAGAGATGGTTTTGAACCTTGGATAGTAAAATTTCAAAACTCACAAGATGGCAATGATTCTGGTGCGATTGAATATATATATGCTTTAATGGCTACAGAAGCAGGAATTGCAATGCCAAAAGTTCATTTATTTTCATCACAAAAAGGAAATGGTTATTTTGCAGTAAAACGTTTTGACAGAGAAGGAAATAAACGCCTTCACATGCACACTGTTAGTGGATTAATTCACAGTAATTTTAGATTTCCTTCTCTTGATTATGAAGATTTATTGTCTTTGACAAGTTATTTAACGAAAGATATTCGAGAGGTGGAAAAAATGTTTCGATTAGCCGTTTTCAATGTCATGGCACATAATCAAGATGACCATGCAAAGAATTTTTCGTTTTTGATGAATGAATTGGGCGAATGGAAATTATCTCCAGCTTATGACCTTACCTTTTCAAACGGGCCTGGTGGCGAACAAAGTACTATGGTATTGGGTGAGGGTAGAAATATAACCTTAAAACATCTTTCAAAATTGGGTATAGAAGCTCATCTTTCAAAAGAATTCATAGAGAATGTTATTAAGCAGACAGCTTCCACACTAAGTAAATGGACAAACCTATCAAAAGATTTTGGAGTTAGTAAATCCAACAGAGAATTAATAAGTAGATTAATTAAAACATTTTAATATAAAATTTGAGCTTTAAACGTTAGAATTAGAAATTATTTTCGTCCTAAAAATAGATGAAAATTGAGGTGTACTGGCGAAATGTATCAAAGATCACTGTGGCATTCGGGAAATATTAGTTATTTGATTTACAGTTATTTACAAGGTTGGAGGTGTACAGAAGTAGTACAAATGTATTTTAAAATTTATTGTAGAATATTGTAAAATATTGGTTTACAGCTGTTTAATGTGACGAGATTCGTGCGGAAAAGTAGAAAAAAAAGATGTTGCAGCATCTTAATTCTGTACCACTTTTGTACACCTTGTATTGTATAAACCACCATTAATAAACACTTCTTTAAATACTGTATCGGAAAGTAATCGCTGTTTTCTAAGTACTATATTTCTACTATACAACCCGCATTAATAATGGAAAATCTGAAAGTGTTAATTGACATTTTCTGACATTTGTTGACATATTTTATACTACTAAATGTGATACTCCGTTGTTTTTAATCTCTAAAAAAATGAATTTTAGGATACTCTAAGAAAAATTTAAACGGTAAATAATCGTAGATACACGTAAATACCGCTAAATACTGAGAGAGATTATTAACATAAAGAAAATTGGAAAGTATCAAATGAGCAGTAACATTAGGATTGAGAAGATTTGTATCTTCTGTAAAGAGAAATTCATCGCTAAAACATTCTCCACAAAATATTGTTCTCACAGATGTAATCAAAAGGATTATAAGAAGAAAGTTAAAGAGGAGAAACTCCAAAAATCAAAAAAAGAATTTCAAACGGAGCTAAAACTGAAACAACTGAAAGTAGTTTCTATTGAAGATGTTCAGAAGAAAACATATCTCACAATAAAAGAAGTTTGTTTACTTATGAATATCTCTGAATCTACAATCAGAAAACTCATTAAGAATGGAGAATTGAAAACAATCCGTGTTGGTAAGAAACATTTTCTTTTGAAATCAGATTTGAATAATTTCCGCTGAGATTAATCATCAAATATTCAAAATTTACGTTGTAATAAATTCAAAAATCGGATTTAAACAATTTTCAATGGAATTACACAGAGAAACGAATTAAAATTGTTGTAACTTCTTTAAAATCGTAAATGGTGTTTTGAGTGTTATTTTCTTAATAGGAGTTGTTTCTTATTTCCTTTTTGTTAGAATTTTGTTGGTTCCTATATACTTATATACCATTGAATATAAATATTTTATATAAGTATATATATTATATATAATATAAAAGGATATTTATAAAGAGGATATTTTTAGTAGTAGTAGTAGTAGTAGTAGAGGAAAAATCAGTTAAAACAGTAATAAATTAAGAGGATATATAAAGAAAATTAACCGAAAAATTCGAAAATTTCAAAAATTTCAAAAAACGAACTGAAAATTAAGGAGAAAATTTCAAACCGAAGAGGAGATTTCTGCTGTGAGGTTTGAAATTTTGTAGTTGATTTTCAAAATATTACAAAGATGATAGTATCAAATGATATTATAGGACAAACAGAAAAGGATGTTAGAATGATTTTAATATCAAAGTTGATGAATTTGTAATGAAAGAAAATTTACGATGTAGAACTTTTTAAAAACAGTAGTTGTATTTTCAAAATTAAAGGTAGAACTTTACACCACTTTACAATTGAGGGAGTCGAAGTTTTAATGAGTAAAGAGAATCCGAACAGAAATGTTTGGATTTTTTTGTTTAAAAATTAGGTAAACAACTGATACAGACTACCACTATTTAACCGCTGTAAGAATGTGGTTAGTTTCACATAGAGAAAGTAAACTTAGAAATTCTGAAACAATGTAATTAGGTTAATACCACACGTTTACTGTTGTCTCCGAAGCGAGTTAGGGGGAATGTTACACCACAATTAGTAACAAAACCTAAGAAAAATGAAAGTTTATTTAAAAACCAGAGAGGGGAAACTCAGTAAAAAAAGTATTGAAAAAGGAAGAGTAAAAATGAATAGTTTGTTTTTGATGTTCCACGATAGTTTAACTCAAAAAAGGAGTTATGAATTTTTGAAACTTTATATCTACGATAAACCGAAAACGATAATTGAGAAAGACCACAACAAAGAAACATTACAACTTGCTGAATCTATAAAAGCTCAAAAGGTATTAGAGTTTAATTCGAGAAAACACGGATTTGTAAGTAATTTAAGTGGTAAGATTGGATTTCTGAACTACTTTAATGAATTGGTTGAAAAGAAATATGATTCAAAGGGAACTCACGGAAATTGGTTTAGTACTTTGAAACATCTAACTATTTTTTGTAAAGGAGTAGATATTCAGATTTCCAAAATAGATGAAATATTTTTGGAGAATTTTAAAGAATATCTTTTGAAAGAAAAAATCTCTAATAACGGAGGAAGATTGTCACAGAATACGGCGTTATCATACTTTAATAAAGTAAGAACTGCGTTAAAAGAGGCTCATAGAAGTAAAATGATTTCGGATAATCCAGTAGTGAGAGTAAAAACGATAAAGGAGAAAGAAACCAACAGAGAATATCTCACTTTGGAAGAATTAAAAATGTTAGTAAAAACCGAATGTGAACTACCAATAATGAAAGATGCTTTTATTTTCAGCTGTTTGACGGGAGTAAGGTTTTGCGATGTTGAAAATTTGAAATGGAGAGATTTGTTTTATGACTCTGAGAATGGTTGGATTCTAAAATATATACAACAGAAGACCAAAGGAGTAGAAAACCTACCGATAAATGAGCAGGCGGTTAAACTTCTTGGAGAGAAGAAAGCTGATGATATTTCATTGTTTGAGAATTTAAAGTATAGTGCCCCAAACAACAAAAAAATACATAAATGGGTAAAAGAAGCTGGAATCGATAAACACATCACTTACCACAGTTCACGACATACTTTTGCTACACTACAATTAACGATGGGTACCGACATTTATACAGTTAGTAAATTATTAGGACATCGAAATCTGAAAACTACAGAAATCTATACAAAAGTGATTGATAAAAAGAAGATAGATGCTGTATCTAAAATTCCTGATTTATATTTGTAGAAAATAGGAATTAATGGATTATTATGATGAAACAGGTAAGTTGATTGATGATGAGGATTTACTTTTTCAAATGCTAATACCTTCTTCATATGATTCTCAAAGAGTAGATGATGTAATTGTTGATTTTGATAACATAAAACAGATTTACAATTTGTTAATTGAAGACGAAGAAAGTTTAGATAAAGATTCAATATTAAAAATTAATGATGAATTATACGGAGTAAAAACTACTTATAAAGAAAAATTAGAAGTTTGGGAGAAATATAAACAATCTCCTTTGATAGAACACTTGATTTCTTTTGAGGGTAGAATTACGAAAGCTCGTGTTAATGTATATCCTGAAAGAAATCAAATCGAAAAATATTTAAAATATACTTCAAAATGGGTATATGAAAAATTAAAGAATAAGAAAGATGAAATTTCTATTTACATCTATGATGATTATAAATCAGATTATGATAGGAAATTTCCAAATTTGGAAAATATCAACAAAGAAATTGAACGTGTAGAAGAAAACATCAAAAGTACTGTTGGAAACTATGGTTTAAACAGAAAATTAAACGATTATTCAAACTATTTTGGAGATTTAACTATTGATGTAAGTTTCTTTAATTTAAAAGATAAAGATAAAATTGAAAATATATTTGCTACAGCAATAGGAATCGGTTTGTTGTATGGAAGTTATCAATATCTCTCCTTTTTGAAGTCTAAAAAACGTGATTTAGAAGAATTACCGAGGTACAAGTTAAAAAGTAATCAAAGTTATTATAGTGATTTTTCTGATACAGAATTAGAAAAGATTTTTAATGAATTGGTAAAAAAAGAATTTATTAATGAGATGGATTCTATAGATTTCATTAATATTTTCAGAGAAACAAAATTTAAAGATGTTAAACCGATTGTATGGAAGAAAGTTAGTAGTAGATGGTTATCAATCTTAACTTTAGTAGAATTATTAGTAAAACCAGATTATGCCGATGAAAGACAGTTTAGAATCACATTGGGTAATTGTTTCTGTTTTAAAAAAGATAGTAATATTGTTGAAGACGTTGGTAAATCATTAAAAAATCCATTGAAGAAAATAAGAGATGGACATTCTTTAAATCCAAACATAAAAAATATAGTAGAATATAATAAATAGTTGTTGTATAATTTGACCCGAGATGTATCTCGGGTTTTTCAATTTATATCCGAGAGAGGTTTTTGAAAATTGAGCCATAATTAACATTAATACATAGAATTATGGTAGAAAATTCAAACAAAGAAACTTTAGATTTCTTAAAAAAGAGAAAACTCAATTCAAGAGAAGCTGCACTATATTTGGGTATAAGCGTAATAACTTTGAGAAGAAAAGCAGGAAAAGGTGAAATCGCATCTTACAAAGATGGAAGATTCCACTTTGAAATGTCAGATTTAGATGAATATCTATTATCAAAACGAAGAAGCAGTGTAGAACAATCCCGAGAGGTAGCCGCAATGTTAAATTTTAAAATTTCGAAGAAATGGAAGATTTAATGTTTAACGAATACAAAAATTCTTTTACTTCAAGTAGTATAGAAGTTTCTGAAAAAGAAATTATCGAAAAAATCAGAACAGGGTATAGAATTAAAGGAAAAATCGGTAAATTAAGAAAAGAACTTCAAAAAAATGGTAAAACTTTTTATTATAAGAATTGGAAAAGTCATCTTCCTGCGTTCATTATTGGAGGTAAATACTCAAATAGTGGTAGAAAATCGGAACATTTGCAAATTTACAATGGTTGGATGGTATTAGATATTGATGGTATTAAAAGTGAGGAAGAATATCAGGAGCTTTTTAATAAAACAATAAAGAATCCATTTGTTAGAGCAGTTTTTCGATCTCCATCAGGAAATGGGATGAAAATTATTGTGGTAACTGATAATAAAGATTCTGAAAAACACACCGAACTTTACAAAAAGTTGTTGAAATATTATGAATCTATTTTGAACGTAAAATTTGATGAAACCACTTGTGAAGTCAATCGTTTGTGTTTTTATTCTTATGACCCTAATATTTATCATAATGAAAGTTCAGAAATTCTTGAATTTGGAACTTTAGGAGAAAATTTTTCAAATGAAGAATCACACGAAAAGATTTTTGAAACTAAATTCTTAAATGAAATTCAATTTGCGATAGATTTTACAAATAAGGTAACAAAATTTCACAATAGGAATAGAAATAATTACATCTACTTATTGGGTAAAAATTGTTGTGGTTACGGAATGGATAAACAAACAGTAATCGACTATTGTATAATTCATTTTAGTGATGAAGATTTTGATGGAAACGAAATCGAATTAGCAATAGAAAACGGTTATTTAGAAAAAAAGGATATTTTTGGAAAATATGGATATAGATTTGACCATATTAAAAAATCGGAGAAAATTGAACAAAAAAGAATTTCATCAGAGATTTCTATTTTTGAAAAATTTTCTTCAAAACTGGATTCCACATTTTCACAAAAATATAAGAATGTGTTGAATCAACTGAAAACCGAAAGAGATAAAGAAATGTATATCTTGGGAATGATTACAACTTTGGAATCAATTTACAAAACAGAATAATATCTCATTGAGAGTTGGAAAATAGTGAACAAAATAATATCTTTACACTAACAAATAAAAAAGAAAAATATCGAATAAATAATATTTAAAATACTCAACATTAGCGAACTGATTTCTGTCTTTGAAAAAGTCGAAATTTACAATATCCACAGGGAAAAGTTTAGCAAATGTTCAAGTCTATGGCTTGAGCGTTGCTTTACTTTGTGGATAAGGGTTTCGACTCCCTCAAAGACAGGTAGAGTTTAACGTCTCAAGCCTTTTTTTGTTTTTACACACATATAGAATAAGGTTTTCCGTAAGGATTGTTGAGAAAAGATTTATAAAATTGAAAACTTAAATAATTTAACTATGAGAAAAATTTTATACTTAGCAGTGGTAGGAGTTACTATTCTTAGTTGTAACTCAGAAAACCATCAACACGATGGTTCGTATTCTATGAACATTCAGATGTTTGGAGTAAGTGTTAATTCAAAAACTGATTTGATTATCAACGGAAATAAGATAAAATACACAGACAGAATTTTGAACTGTAAACAATACAATGATAGGGTTGATGTTGAAAATGGTAAGATGATTTTCACTGTTGTTGATGGAGATTTAGTAACGAAAGTTCCAACATTAGGAAAACTTCGATATGTATTGATTTCGGGAGATAATAATTTGAACCAATAGATTAATTAGAGATGAAGAAACTACTTTTTTTATTGGTTGTAACTCTTACAATACTAAGTTGTAATTCCAAAGGAAATCATTACCACGATGGTAAATACCAAACAAAACTATTTTTTGTTGAGGTTAATTGTGAAATCAATGGAAGTGAAATCACTATAAATAATTCAGTAGCAGGAATTTCTAAATTAAAATGCACACAATATCCTGATAGAATAGAATATGAAGAAAAAAATGGTGTAACTCGAGTATTAACTGCCTTAGAGAACGGAGATTTAAAGCTCAATGAACAGATAATTTTTCAAAAAATTAAGTAGCAAAACACTTTAAATTATGAAAATAAAAATATTCTCTACACTTTTGATTTTAAAAGTTTGTTTTCTTTTTTCTCAGGAATTTGGAAATTTTTCTAATATTGAAAATTTCTTTAACTTAACAAAACAAGAAGTAGAATTTAAAATTAAGGATTCTGGTTATCAGTTTAAATCAAAAGATAAGTTGGGAAATAGTACTTATATAAAGAAAAATTCTACTTATATTTTTGTGGTTACTACAATATTTAATGGGAATCAGTTGAAATATTTTAGTTGGAATGATACTTTGATGAGAGGACAGTTCATAGTAAATGATATTGGAAACGATTCTAATTATAAAATTGATGAATCAAAAACAAATGATTACTTAGGTATCTTTACTTCTGTATCAGATGAAAAAGATTTACAAGTAAATATTTTCAAAACACAACCGAATTTACAAAAAGGTATGATTGTTTTCAGTTTGATGAAATGGGAGAGTAAACCAAATGGAAATGTTAAAAATAAAACTTTGGAAAATGAGAAAAATACCAAAACAGAAGTTAGCTCACTTGATGTATTAAAGAAATACGATGGTAAATATCCTGGTGAAGTTCATTTTTTGAAAAACGTGATTTTAAAGAAACGTTTGGTAAATTTAATAGGAAATGAAAAATATAACTATATGGTAAAAACGTGGGCAGTTGAAAATAATATTTTAGAATCGTGGGGTTGTGAAGCTCATAACTGTGATAGAACAAATTTTGATATTGTAATAGATTTTGATAAAGATAAATTGTATATCGGATATAGAGTTGAAGAAAGAATATTTAAGTTTGGAGAAGATCAGGATTATCCTGAATCAATATTAGAATGGGAGAAAGAAAATATGAAAAACTAATGATTTCAAATGTAGAACATCTTCAAAAATCAATTTTAAATATAAATATGAGTTTGTATTCATTAAAAAAAATAAAATTGTAGAATCTATTGATTCTTCGATAGTTGTTAATAAGTCCTCTGTGTTAAGAGGACTTTTTTTGTTAAATTTGTTGGAAATAATTAGTATGAAAATTGAAGATTATTACAAAGAATTGAAATCTGCTGATGATTTGATGAGTAATCATCTACATAACAAATTATCAACGTTATTGAGAAATATAATCCCTTTGGTGAAAAACACTGAACAAAAGAATGAATTAAAAGAATTCTATAAAAGATGTGAAGAACTTCCTTTTGCTGAAAAAGGTAGCGATGAATATATAGAGGTTAGAAGAATAACTTATGAAGTTTTAGAATATTTAGAAGAAAATTTGATATAATACAAATGTTAAAACACATATCAGTTAAGCACATTTTTTTTATTTTATTAAGTATTATTTCGATAATAATATTAACACCTTTTTTGGAATCATCGATTGATTTTATAATTGAGAAATCTAAAATAAGTGAAGTGAAATCTACATATTTATTAGATTCTTTAATTGTAGGATTTTTGATAATTACCACTTTAATAACAATAAAATTAATTCCAAATAAAAGGACAACACTTCTTTTATTGTTAATTGGTGGATTTTATTACTACCAAAGGTTTATAAATAATCACTACGAATTTTTAAGTTTTGAATTATTTTCTGATATAGTATATTTTGATGTGATTTTTCCGAGTGTTTTAGTATACATGGGAACTTATTTAAAATATTTTTTTAGAGGAAAATCTCAGGATGAAAATAAGTTGGAAGAAGATTCACCTGTTAAGAATAGTAAAGATGATGAATTGGATGGTTTGTTTTCTAAAACTGTTGAAAAAATCAAAAGTATAATAGATAAAAATAGTTTTGAAACATCTTACACCATTGGAATAAATAGTGAATGGGGTAATGGTAAATCCACTATTTTAGAAATGTTAAAGAACGAATTAAAAAATGATTCTAATAAAATAATAGTAGATTTTAATCCGTGGATGGGATTCGATAAAAAAGTTTTAATAAAAGATTTCTTTAATTCTCTATCTGAATCTCTCATAGATAATGATATTTCAAATGAGGTATATCAATATTCAGATGAGTTAGTTAATGCAACAGATAATTCTGTTTTGAAAATGATTAAGAATATTTTTTATAGAGAAAAATCATTAGAAACTTTATTTAAAAGTATTAACAACAAAATAGAACTGTTGAATAAAAAAATAGTTGTTTTTGTTGATGATATTGATAGGTTAGATAATGAAGAAATCTTTCAATTATTAAAATTGATTAGGAATACTGCAAATTTTAAAAAAACATATTTTATTATGGCTTATGATAGAGAATATGTTGTTAGCAGTATAAATGGTTTGAATGAGTATTCTTCCATTAATTATTTAGATAAAATTATAAATACTGAATTAACTCTTCCGTACTTTGATAGAAATATTCTTAAAGAAATTTTTAGAATAAAATTGATTAAAAAAATTGGAGAAAATTATAAGGATAGAGTTGATTATGCTTTGGATACGGGAATGGATAACTCTGATATTTTTGATGAAGAAGGATATGTATCAAATAATTTTAATAATTGGGTTACTAATATCAGACAAATTAAGAAATTGATTAATTCTATATTTATAAATTTTGATGGTTTTTTTGAGGAAATAAATTTTACGGACTTATTTTACATTGAACTATTAAAATTAAAATATCCCTATATATATAAAATATTATATTCTCAAAAAGAGAGTATATTGAGAGAAAGGTCAAACAAACTATACTTTAGAGAATTAGAAGAAAAGAGTTTTTTTGAAGAATATAGAGAAGAAAGGAATGTCTCAATTGTTGATTCTCAGAAAAAAACAGAATTTGAAGACACAGTTATAGGAGAAATATTAGAAAAATATTGTAATAAAAATAATATAATAGAAATTGAGAATAAGAAGATAAAATTATTATTGTTGAATCTCTTTGGAATTTATGATAAGAGTGGAATTACATTCTCAATATCAAATAAAAATAAAGATGAAAAGCTATCAATTTCTTACTCATATAAATTTGAGAGATATTTTTCTCAAATAGTATTCAAAGGAAATATATCAGAAAAAGAATTTGATGCTGTATTAAATTCTAATGAGAAAGAAAGAGAACAAACTATTTACGAATGGATCAATGAAGGAAGAGAGAAAGATTTAAAATTTCGTTTATTAAGTAGTATTAACTATAAGAATTCCGTCGAATTCGAAAATACAGTAAAATCTATATTTCAATTAGCAAATACCAATTCCCAAATTAATCAAAATCAAAAAATTGGTTTTGATTTTCAAAGATTAAGATATATAATCCAATATCCTAAAGGAGAAACCAAAATCATCAGTTTATATGAATCTGAAGATAAGTTAAAAGAATTTATTAAAAATATTTTTAACAATGCTATATATCCTTATGTATATGAAACGCAAATTCTTTATGCAATAAATTCAAATTTATACAGAGAAGAATTGGAATTTATTTTAGATATGGAGGAAATAAACAATATTTTAAAATCATATCTATTGAAATATTTAGATGAAACTAATGTTTTAGATAACAGTTTTTGGACTTTATTTAAATTCTGTAAAAAACTTAGTTATGAGGAAAGATTTAAAGTTTTTACTGTTTATGATGAAGCAAAAGAAAAAATCATTAATCTATTATCCAATGAAAATAATATTGAATTTTTTCTGAAATCTATTATTGAGAGAGGAATGGATGATAATGTTGGAAAAATTCATATAAATACAATAAAGGATATTTTTGGTAATGAAGAAAATTTTGAGAAACTAATTTTAAATGATGTAGATGAAGATAAGACTCCTTTGAAATTTGAGTTTA
Source organism: Cloacibacterium sp. (assembly GCF_047601505.1). Taxonomy (GTDB): domain Bacteria; phylum Bacteroidota; class Bacteroidia; order Flavobacteriales; family Weeksellaceae; genus Cloacibacterium. Next base: position 2,356,857 of record NZ_JASGJD010000001.1, on the reverse strand, counting down.
AAGATTTTTATTTAAAAGTTAAAAATAATGATTGGGAAGAAGTTGTTTATGATTTTATATATTTAAAACCTAACAGAGAATCCTATGAAATTCTTACGACGAGATAATGAATTTTTACAAATTGTATACTAAATATTTGTAACATTCCATAAACAGTAGAGAGAAACTTTCTGTATCGGCAAATAAATAAACTTTTCTTTGGTTTCTTTTTCTTTCTTTTGTTTTACAATTGTTTATGTAAATTTTATTTTCGTTTATTGATATTTTTATATAAATGTACTACTTAAGAAAATATATAAACGTTAAAGCTAGCTGAAAATATTTTAGCAATCAGAAAAACTGAATATATTCAAGCGCGATTATATTTTTTTTATAAAATATACTTTTTGGTATATTTTATTTGTTTGTTAAATAAACTTTTTAGTATATTTGCAGAGTCAAAAAAAAGTAATGTTAACTAAAGCAGAAAAAACAAAAAACTTTATATTAGAAACAGCTGTTCCTCTTTATAACGAAAAAGGAATATCAGGTGTGAGTATAGATGATGTTTTGGAAGCAACTAAACTTACAAAAGGTTGTCTTTATGGTCATTTTAATGGTAAAGATGATTTGTCTGAGCAGGTTATTGATTATTCTTTAAATAAAATGACAGCCAAAATGATGATTGTTGTTTCTCAGGGGAAAACAGCTAAAGAGAAGCTTTTTCTTTATCTTGATTTTTATAAAAATCCTATTGATACATTTATTGCTGGAGGTTGTCCAATTTTTAATACTGCAGTAGAGGCTGATGATAATTTTCCTATTATTAAAAAGAAAGTTGCTGCAACTTTGAGAGCTGGACAAGAAGGGTTAGCAAAAATTTTACAAGATGGGATAGATAATAATGAATTTTCAGAAAAACTTAATCCAATTATTTTTGCTTTTAAACTAATGGCAGCTGTTGAAGGAGGAATTATTCTTTGTAGAACACTGGAGACTTCTAAACCAATGACAGAATTAATTAAAAGTCTTAAAAACGAATTAGAACTGTATCTAAAGTAATTTTTTCAACTTAAAATATACTAAAAGGTATATTTTAAAATAAATAATACTTTAAAATCAATTAAAAATAAAAAATTATGAGAAACAAATTATTCGAAAGCTATGAGCTAAATGATCAAAAATTAAACAATAGAATTGTAATGGCTCCAATGACCAGAGCTCGGTCTGCAAATGAGGGAAATGTTGCAACAGAACTTACAGCAACTTACTATGCACAACGCGCTTCTGCAGGTCTAATCATTAGTGAAGGGACTTTTATTAGTGAAGAGGGAATAGGATTTATTAATGTTCCATCAATTTATACAAAGTCTCAGATTGAAGGTTGGAAAATCGTAACCAAAGCAGTCCATGATAAAAATGGAAAAATATTTGCTCAACTTTGGCATACAGGAGCATACTCTCATCCAGACTTGCACAATGATAAATTGCCATTAGCACCATCAGATTTTAATCCTCAACAACAAGCTTTTACACAAGAGGGATTTAAAACTACTGTTGCACCGCAGCCAATGACGATTGAAGATATCAAAAGAACAGTTCAGGATTTTAAAAATGGAGCAATCAATGCCTTCGATGCTGGTTTTGATGGGATAGAACTTCATGGCGCAAACGGATATTTGCTACAGCAGTTTTTTAGCAAAAATTCAAATTATAGAAGCGATGAGTATGGAGGTTCGCCAGAAAATAGAGCAAGAATCCTTTTCGAAATTCTAGATGAAATAAAGCAAGTTATCGACATTAAAAAAGTTGGCGTACGTTTCAATCCTTCTTTAAATGGAATTATGGGGATTTCTGTGGATGATGAAACTATCTCAACCTATAATTATATTATTAATAGATTGAATGATTATGATTTAGCTTATATTCATTTAATTGAACCTTTCACAGATGTTACTAATAACGAAAATGCAATTCCAGAAGTTGCAAAACATTTCCGTAAAATTTATAATGGAAGTATCATTATCAACCGTGCTTTCAATAAAGAAACTGCTACCAAAGTTTTAGAAGATGGTGATGCGGACTTGGTATCATTTGGCGTTCCTTTTATCGCTAATCCAGATTTGGTAGAACGTTTCAAAACAGACGCTCCTCTTAATGCACCTGACAAAAAAACTTTTTATACACCTGGAGAAAAAGGATATATAGATTATCCATTCTTAAGTAAATAGTAGAAAAATATATAAATAAAATATCATTAATATTAATAAAAAGAATTGAAATGAAAACAACAGGAAATACCATATTCATTAGTGGTGGAAGCGCTGGAATAGGATTAGCAATAGCTAAAAAATTAAACCAAGCAGGAAATAAAATTATCATTAACGGAAGAAACGAAGAGCGCCTTCAAAAAGCATTGTCAGAACTTACAGATGCTGTCGGAATTCAGGGAGATTTATCTGTTGAAGCAGATAGAATCCGCATCGCTGAAGAGCTGAAAACCAATTATTCCGACGTCAATATTATCGTAAACAATGCTGGTTCAGCTTTTGCCTATCTATTAAGCGAAACAACCAACGCTCACGAAAAAGCTCAGATTGAGATGAATACCAATTATTTTGCAATTATTCACTTTACAGAGCTTATGATTCCACATTTGTTGGTAAAAGAAGAATCAGCTGTAGTTAATATATCCTCTATTGCAGTGTATGGAAGTCATAAATTTTTACCAACTTATGGAGCAACTAAAGCAGCTTTACATAGCTATACAACAGCCTTGAGGCAAACTTATGAAGAACAGAAAAGCCTTCAAATCTACGAAGTATATCCTCCTTTGGTAAACACAGATTTCTCTGCAGAAATTGGTGGAGCAGCGGGAATTCCGCCAAGTGAAGTGGCAGACGAATTATTCATCGGGTTAGAAAATAATCAATTTGATATTCCTGTAGGAGATTCAAAAATCTATGCCAATGCTATTGGTGAGGCAATGTTAAAATTAACTCAGGCTTAAAAAAAAATAATTCAATATAAACCAATCATTTTCTGTAATTTAACATAGTTAATGATTGGTTTACATTTGTTTTTAATTTTCACCATTATGAATTTAAAAAATAAAACAATTCTAATTACAGGAGGAGCTTCCGGAATCGGATTGGAAGCTGCAAAACAGTTTCTAGCTTTAGGGAATAAAGTTATTATTACCGGAAGAAATCAAATGAAACTAGAGACCGTAAAAAAGCAGTTTCCTGAAATAATTGTCATTCAATCTGATGCTTCAAAAGAAGAAGATGCTATTGCGCTTTTCGAAAAAGTAAATGCTTTAGGTGGAATTGATATTTTGTATAATAATGCCGGAGTTGGCGTTCCTCCGTTGAATTTGGGAATTGCTAACAAAAAACATCTGGAAGGAGCAGTTTATGAGATGGAGGTCAATTATTTTGGCGTCATTCGTATGAATAACCTTTTTATAGAAATGTTGAAATCTCGCAAAGAATCAGCAATTATTAATACAACATCCATTCTCAGTATAGTTCCATCGGTATTGGAAGCGACTTATTCTGCTTCAAAATCTGCTTTAGCATTTTATACAAAGACATTGAGGTCGCATTTGCAGTCAATAAATGCTTCTGTGAAAGTTTTTGAATTGTTACCACCATTGGTTGATACAGAGATGGTAGCAGACAGACAGGATAAAAAAATTAGTACCACGCAATTGGTAAATGGATTAATTGAAGGTCTTAAAAATAATACTGAAACCATTAGAGTAGGCGATAGCAAAGCAATTTATATTCTTAATCGTTTTTTTCCAAAAAAGGCTTATAATTTAATCAATGCAAAAAAAGAATATACAAAATTAAAATAATGATGAAAGCATTTTTAATCAATAAATACACAAAACAAGGTTTACAGTTGGCAGACGTTTCTGTACCAAAAATAAAAGACAACGAAGTTTTGGTTGAAATTCATGCTTCAGGTTTAAACCTTCTGGATTCCAAAATAAAAACAGGAGAATTTAAATTAATTCTTCCTTACAAAATGCCACTTATTTTAGGTCATGACCTTTCAGGAATTGTAAAAGAAGTTGGGAAAAATGTAAAAAAATATAAAATAGGAGACGAAGTTTATTCTAGACCAGCCGATTTTCATATAGGAACTTTTGCAGAATATATTGCAGTTAGAGAAGAAGATTTAGCACCAAAACCAAAAAATATATCGATGGAGGAAGCAGCTTCTGTTCCTTTGGTTGCATTGACAGCTTGGCAGGCTTTGGTAGAAATAGCTAACCTAAAAAATGGACAAAAAGTATTTATTCAAGCTGGCTCTGGAGGTGTTGGAACTATTGCAATTCAATTGGCAAAGCATCTTGGCGCAACGGTTGCAACTACTGCAAGTGCAAAAAATTTTGATTTTTTAAAAGAGTTAGGTGCTGATATATTAATTGATTATAAAACTCAAAATTTTGAGCAAATTCTTCAAGATTATGATGTGGTTTTGAACAATCAAGATAATAAAACACTGGAAAAATCTTTAAATATTTTAAAAAAAGGAGGCAAAGTAATTTCAATTTCTGGACCTCCAACACCTAAATTTGCAGAAGATATTAATGCCAATGGGTTGGTGAAAATGATAACAAGATTTCTAAGCTTTGGAATTAAGAAAAAAGCAAAAAAGAAAGAGGTTCATTTTACATTTCTTTTTATGAAGGCAAACGGAAAACAACTTGCAGAAATTACAAAATTAATAGAATCTGGAATAATAAAACCGGTTATAGATAAAGTATTTCCTTTAGAAGACACCAATAAAGCTTTGGAATATGTAGAAAGTGGTAGAGCAAAAGGAAAAGTGGTGTTGAAGTTGAAATAAATTATTTAATAAAAAATTTCAAGTCGTTTTTTGTCCGCTTCACTTTTATTTTTTAATTTTTTATAAGGTCTCCGACATACATTTGTTGTTATAAAATAATCTTTGAGGTGGTTAATAAAAATATCTTAAAAAAAGTTTCATTAATATCGTTTTGTTTTACAATAACTGTTTTTAATTCTCAACAGAAAGATTCTATAAAAAAGGTTACTTTAAAGCCTAATACCTCAAAGATAATCAAAAAAGAAGCTGCGGAACGATTCCCCAAAACCCGCCTACTTAATATAGAATATAATCAATTGTCACCATACAATTATTCTTCTAACTACAAAGAGACACCACTGCCTGAAGGAAAAGTTAAGAATGTGTCTCAAATAAGTGTTTCTTCTAATGTCAATATTATTAAGAAAAAAAAATGGTCTTTTTCTACCATTCTCAATTATCGCTATATAAACACAACGGCTGACGCTTCTGATATTTTCAGCGATAATAAAAATTTAACGAGACAAAAAGAAGATTTTCATTATTTTTCAGGCTCAGCTAGTTTAGGTTATTATTCTAAACTTTTTGGAAAAACGATGATTTATTCTGGTACAGCAACTGTAGATGCTAGTGATAAGGATTTTGGTAGATTAAGAGGTTTTTTGACGGCTACAATGGTCTTAAAAGCAACTCCCGAAACAAAAATGACAGTAGGAATTATAGGTTTAGTTGATCCAAATGCAATAGTACCTGCATTTATGACTTTTTCTTATGAACATCAATTCAATAATGGGTGGATTTTTGATGCAATTATTCCCAAATGGGTTTATATAAGAAAAGAAGTTTCAGACCAAGGAAGATTATCTTTTGGAACAGAGCTGGGAGGAACTTTATTTTATGTATATAATAATGATAAGGCTTATACATTTAGCCAAATGGATATTAATTCGGGATTTTTATACGAGCAGACATTAGGTAATTCATTTATTCTATCGGCAAAAACAGGTGTATGCTATTCTCCTTCATCAAGATTGATGGAAAAGGATGCCGAGTTCAGTGATTATATTTTTGATACAAAACCAAAACCTTCATTTTATTTTAATGTAGGTGTTTCATTTAATCCTTTTAAGAAAAGTAAGCAATAGTTTAAGATAGAAAGCAATTTAAATAAACTAAATTTACAATTATAAATTATTACAAAATGCTAAGGAAATATAAAAAAATAATTACAGATAAAAGCAATTTGGCAGAGATAAGAGCTGTTAGCTTTGTTCTTAGTGCTATAGTTTCTTTGTTGGTTTTTGTTTTTTTGGTGCTTTTTTCAGGAACGGATTTTAAAACCCATTTTCTGTCTACCTTCATTACCTTTGTTTTTATGATGGTTAACAGTTACATTATTTATATAATTTTAAAGTTTTCATCAATACGATTTACAGAAGGTAGTATAAAATATAAGCTTTTTGCTTATTCTTTGGCATATTTTTCTGGAATTTTCTTGTTTTTATTTGTCTTTTTATTTACCCTACCAATTACTGATTTTAAAATTGACCTATTACTCGATAAGAAGATGATTTCCACCTTTATTATTGAGAGCTTGATATTTACAACACTTATTATTTTGTTTCAGAATTTTATTTTTGTTCAAACAGACCGAAACAAAATCAAACTTGAAAATGCAATGTTGAAAATAAAAAGTGCAGAAGCCGTCAATCTACTTTTAAAACAACAAATGCATCCTCATTTTTTATTTAATTCACTTCATACGATTAAGATTTTATATAAAGATAATCCAGAATTAGGAGAGGAATATTTGGTATATCTAGCTGATTTTCTCAGAACAACAATCACAGAAACACATTCTGTAACAGCAACAGTAGATGAGGAAATTAATCTTTTAGAAAACTATCTTAAAATGCAAAAGATGCGTTTTGATAATGCTTTACAATGGGAAATTATTAACGATGAAATAGATCTTACAAGAATTGTATTACCCGCATTATCGTTGCAACCATTGGCTGAAAACGCCATTAAACACAATTATTTTTCACAAAAAAATCCTTTGCTAATTATAATAGAAATTAAAAATGGATTTTTAAAAATTTCTAATAACATTAGTAAAAAGAAATATGCAGATTATTCTGTAGGAACTGGTTTAATGAATATTTCCGAGCGCTATTATATGTGGTGTGGAGAAGATTTAGAAATTCTTGATGATGGAAATTTCTTTATTGTGAATCTAAAGCTCAAAAAAATAGAATGAAAATTGTTATCATTGAAGACGAAAAACTAATGGCTAAAGATCTTAGCCAAACCTTACAGAAGATAGATGCTACCATTGAAATTGTTGCAGTACTTTCTTCTGTAGAAGATTCTTTAGTTTATTTATCTAAAAATGAGGATGTTGATTTGATATTCAGTGATATTGAGTTAGAAGATGGGCTTAGTTTTGAGATTTTTGAACGATTAAAACTCAATATTCCAATTATTTTTTGCACTGCGTATAATGAATATGCTTTGCAAGCATTTCGAGCAAATGGAGTAGAATATATTTTAAAACCTTTTAACGAAAATGTACTTCAAAAATCACTCGAAAAGCTCGAAAATTTGAAACAATCTTTTCAAAAAAAACTACATCATGAGTATAAAGCAAGTTTGGATGCTCTGGAAAGTTATAGAAAAAGAGAGAATAATATATTTATGCTTAAGTATAGAAATCAGATTTTACCAATTTCTTTTGATAAAATAGCACTCATTTTCAAAGAAGATGAGCTTACATATATCTATACAGATAACGAAAGATTATACACAATTCCATATAAATTAGAAGAAATGGAAAAGAAAGCAGGAGCAGGATTCTTTAGAGTAAACAGGCAGTTTTTAGTTAACCGAAATTCAGTAAAAGAAATTAATAATTACAATAATCGCAAGCTCAAAATTTTATTTGATTTTCCTTTTGAAAAAGAAGTTTTAGTAAGCAAAGAAAAAAGTCCTAAATTTCTTAAATGGTTAGAGGAAATTTAATTCGAATTTTTTGTTTCACCTACGATTTTGTCCGTTTCACATTCTTAAAACATTGATAAACGTTTTTTCAAGATTAATTTTGATTAATAATTTAGAATTTAATTAATGAAAAAACGGTTTTTTATATTTCCGAGGCATCATAATTAAAAAATAATTTAAACTCCGAAGGTCTTTTTCCAACTATTGTAAAAAAAGCATTGCTAAATGCAGAAATGCTATCATAGCCTGTTGCAAAAGCAATTTCGCTAATAGACATATCTTTATTCATCATCATTTCTATAGAGCGTATTATGCGTGCCAACTTAAGATATTGGAAAAATGAAATACGCAAATGTGTTTGGAAATTTCGAGATAAAGTACGTTCGCTTACACCAAATTTTTTTCCTAATGTTTCTAAAGTAATTTTTTCTTGCAGATTAGTTTGTATGAAAAGCAGAATTTTCTGCATATTTTCGTTGGTTGTAGTAGGTAATGCAAAAGGAAGATTTTTTTGTTTCATATCTTCTAAAAGGTCTACTAATGTGCTAATGAATTTGAACCTGAAATCATTGGGAAAGAGGTTTCCGTTCCATTGCATTGCATAGTGAGACATTTCAAAAATAACGGGAGTTACGGGATATATGCCTGTTTTTTTGTAAAAATCGTTTTCTGGTAAAATTGAAGTTGGTATATAACATGTAAAGATAGTATCGGTATGTGTTTTATGCCAAATTTGATGTTCTACACCTGCAGGAATCCAAGAATAATGCCTAGAAGGAAGCAAGTATGTATTGTCTTCTAAAACTAAAAATGTAGCACCTCCTTCTGCGTAACACAATTGCGCTTTTTCATGTTTGTGCAAAGGTAATTTCATGGGATTATTAGATGACAAAAGAAAAATACTATCTTTTTCGTCGTCAACTTTTACAAAATCTTCTAAACTTGTCAATTCTTTCATTGTCTGGTTCTAGCAAAACAATGGCAAATTATATAAAATATTTGAATGGACAATGCAATAATTTTGCAGATTGAAATAAAGAAATATATATGAAAAGAAAAATAGGAACATTTTTTATGCTTTTCAACCTATTGTTTTCCCATGTTTTAATTGCTCAAAATCAACCTCAATTCAGCACTTTGAAAGAACTTTGGCGTGAGGCAGATCAAAATAATATGCAGCTTAAAATAGTGAAAACCAATCTTGATAAATCTCGTGTAAGAACAGATATTTTGAAAGAAGAACGGTTGCCAGAAATTGGAGTTGATTTAGAATATTCGCAGATTAGTAATATGCCTGTTTTTACAAACGGATTGTTTAATTCTCCACAGTATAACGCTGTTGTTCATCATTCTTATTCGGCAGAATTAAATGCTGATTTTAATCTTTATAATGGAGGAAAACTTAAAAATTCTATTCAGCAAAACAAATTAAATGAGAATATAGCCCACGAAAAAATACTTAGAGAGGCTACAGATGTTCATTATCAAATTATAGCTTATTATCTTGATATTTATAGAAATGTAGAGTATGAAAATTTTCTAAAAAAAGATATTAAAGAAAGAGAAACTCATCTGAAAGACATTAAAAATTTGTTCGAAAAAGGAGTAATACTTAAAAGTGATGTTTTGAGAGCCGAGCTTAGCCTCAGTCAACAAAATGAAATCTTAAAAGTAACCGAAAATAATATTGCCATTAGTACAAATGCAATTAACAGGATTACCGGTGCTGCGGAAAACAGAAAAATTATGCCCGAGTTAGATTTTAAGGTTTACATAGATGAAAACAATTCGGTAGAACAAGTTCACGATTATAAAATTTTACAAGATGAAACTTCGAAAAGCCAATTAGAACTTCAAAAAGTAAAAAGTAATGTTTATCCTAAAATTAACCTTTTTGCTCATTATGGCTATAGCTATCCTCAAATTTTATTTTATCCTTACGAAATTGCATGGTATGGTTTAGGAATGGCTGGTGTAAAAGTAACTTTCCCTATTTCTAATTTATATACCAACAAAAAGAAAAGACAGCAAGCAGAAATAGAAATTTCATCTAATCAATTAAAAACAGAAGATTTTCAGCAGAAATATTATGAGGAATTGAGCAGATTGCAGATTCGATATAAAGAGTCTTTAGAAAAAATTGAAATTGCCGAGAAAAATATTGATTTAGCCAATGAAACTTATAGAATAATGAAAAATTCTTACTTCGCACAATTGGTTCTTCTTACGGATTTTCTTACTGCTGAAAACGAATTATTACAAGCAAATTTTGATTATGCTACAGCAAAAACTAACGCCGAATTGTTAAAATATCAGTTATTAAAACTTAGTGGAAAATTATAAAATGAAAAATAAAATTAGAAAAAAAGACCTTTGGATTAAATGGATTTCGGGTACGATAAGTGTAATAACAATTATAATATTAGGAATTTGGGGTATTTCTATCTGGAGACAACATCTAAAATATGAAACCACCAATGATGCACAGGTAGAAATGTATATTAATCCTATCAACAGTAGAGTTACGGGCTATATAAGAGAAATTAAATTTGAAGAAAATCAATTGGTTCACAAAGGTGATACTTTGGTGATAATTGATAATAGCGATTATAAAGTGCAATTAGATGCAGCTAAAGCGAATGCTAATAATGGCGTTGCTCAGGTTGAAATATTAGATGAACAGATTGCAAATGCGCAACAAGATGTTGCCGTAAATCAAACGAAAATTCAGGCAGCTAAAGCAAAACTTGAATTGGCTCAAAGCGAATACAACCGTTACAAAGATTTGTATGATATGGAATCTGCTACTAAACAACAGTTGGAAAACAAATTAACTAATCTTACGGTTGCTAAAGCAGAATATGCTTCAGTTGTTAAGAATGTATCTGCTTCTGAAGGTAAAGTAAATGCGGTGAAATCTCAAAAATCTGCAATAAATTCAGAAATAGAACGCAGAAATGCAATTACCAATCAGCAAAATCTTACCATGTCTTATACTGTAATTACGGCACCTTATGATGGTAAAATGGGAAGAAGAAATCTGCAAGTTGGGCAATTAATTCAGCTAGGGCAAACAATAGCTTATATTGTAGATTTACATTCTGGGAAATGGATTATTGCCAATTATAAAGAAACTCAAATGAGTGATTTGAACATTGGAAATGAGGTAGATATTGAAATAGATGCAATACCAGAAACAACTTTTAAAGGAGTAGTAGAATCTTTTTCGGCGGCTACAGGTTCTCGGTTTTCTGTGATGCCTCCAGATAATTCTACTGGTAATTTTGTGAAAACAGCTCAGCGTATTCCTGTGAAAATTCGTTTTAAAAATAATCAAAATTTAGAAAAAATTTTCGCCGGCATGAATGTAATTACACATATTAAGAAATCTAAGTAAAATGCCACAAGAACATCATTATTTTAAAATAGGTGTGCCAGAGTGGTTTAAATATGTTGCGGTAATTACAACTTTATTTCCTACAATTATGGTATTTTCTGCTGCAACAGTAGGCATACCTCAATCTATGGGATATTATGGTATTTCGGCTAATGATGTACAGTTTGGGATGTTGGTTTTTTATGCTGTAGTAGTTGGATATACGCCTTTGGGTTCAAATTTTTTTTCCAGATTACCACCAGTTACATATTTGTGGATTTCTGTTTTATTACAAGCTTTGGCACTTTATGGTGCGTATCAAGCAAAAAGTTTAGAATTTTTATTGGTGATGCGTTTTTTCAATGCTATTTTCAATACGGGTATCAATAATATTTGTTTGGATATATTATTTAGAAAATTGAAAACTCCAAACGCCAGAGAAATTGGTTATGGCTTTTTCTATGGGATGATTCTTTCGGCGGTGGTACTTTGCGGCTTGTTAGGAGCTTATTCTTTCGAAAATCAGGATGTTAATAGTTTCTACAGATTTGTTATTTTTAGTTTTTTGCCAGGTCCTATTATGCTTACTTTTATTTTGAGAAATAAGCCATTGGTTCCATTTAAATTAATCAGATTGTCAAAAATGGGATGGACAGATTTTGTACTCTTGTCCGTTGTGATGATTAGTGTAGGATATGTTCTCATTTATGGACAAGAACTTGGTTGGTACGATCATCCACATATAATTTGGGCAACTGTAATTTTCGTTATTTTTTTGGTTTTAGAATTGTTTCGATTACTTAATTTGGAAAATCCTTATATCAATCTTTCCATTTTTAAATCTGCTAATTTCAGATTTGGAATTTTGCTTTTAATTATTCTTTATTTTATTAGAGGAGGGTTTAATCTCACTCTTACTTATTATTTTGAAATATTAGAAAGTCCCGTTTTAGAAACTAATGAATTGCTTTTGTTCAATGTATTAGGGATTTTGATAGGATGTGTAGCGTCTACTTATATGCTAATTAAAAAAATCAACATTAGACTTATATGGATTGGAGGATTTATTACCATGTTTTTGTATTACGGATTAATGAGTTTTAGATTTTCCCTCAACGCTTCTGTCGAAGATTTTATTATTTTACTTGTGATACAAGGCATTGGGCAAGGTCTTCTAATGAATCCTATAATTGAGTTTTACATTTCAGCAGTTCCAGCCAGATTATCTGCTTCATCTGCTACTTTTGGAGTAATGATGCGTTATGTATTTTTTGCAACAAGTTTGAGTTTTATCAGTTATACTCAAATTCATTCTATTGCGGAACATCAACAGCAATTAACCCAGAATTTTAATTCAGTTAATGTTCATTATCAAAATTATTTAAATCAAATGAAAATTCATTTTGAAAATCAAGGAATATTAGCTGGGAAATCTGAAATTTTGGCAAATTCTAGTTTGAGAAAAGTTGTACAAAAAGAATTGTTTATAGAATATGCTCAGAATTATTATCAATGGATTTGTTTATTAATTATCGTCACAATTATACTGGTGATTCTAATGCCAACCATCAATAAAACTGTAGTAAATATCAAAAATAAAAGACCTTTCGGGGCTGGATTTTAAATTTTTAAACAAAAAAATTTTGTTGATAAAAATAGAAAAAGGTCTCTTTTGTTGAGACCTTTTTCAGGGTTTTTAATGAAATTCAGTTTCTAATTTTATAGCTTTTGGAAATAAAATATTATTTTCTAAATGAATGTGTTGATGTAAGTTATCTTCAAATTCTTTTAAAAGTGCAAAAGTAACTTTGTACGTGTTGCAAGCGTGAGTTGGTGGAGTATAATTACTAGAAAGTTCAGAAATTTTCTCGAATCTTTCTCCTTCGTTTTGGTGTTCGTTTTTCATCATCGAAATAGGATTTTCTACTGTTCCGAAATGTGGTGTTAACAAAGGTTTGTTCTCTATTTTTGCACTCACCATATTTCTTATAAAAGGGAAAAGTATCATTTCTTCTTTTTGTAGATGATGAGTTAATTCTTGTGCAGATTGATTAAATAAAACTTCTATTTCCTTTAATTCTGGGTTGTGGTCTCCGTGTACTTTTACTACTTTGTTAAGATAAGGTTTTATCTCTTCAATTTTAGAAATTACATATCTGTGATGCGTTTTTTCGATGTAATCTGCTAATAAATCTAGCTCCCAAGAATTAAAATCGATGTTTTGTTCTGTAATTTTTGTAGTATCTTTTAACTCTTTAATTAAAACATTTGGGTCTAAATTTTTTCTGTCGCAAGCTTCGGAAATGGTTCTATTTCCGTTACAACAAAAATCTATTTTGAATTTTTTAAAAATACTTGCTGTTTTGTAGTTTTGAGCTACTAATTCTCCAATTATTTGATTTTCTGCAATCTCCATTTTATATTTTTTAAGTGTTGAAATTTTTATCTTAAATGATAAATTCAAATTACTTAGCAAATATCATCACAAAACTTATTACCAGTTTATGATTCAAGTCATAAGCGGTAATTAATATTTTTTGTTTTTATTTAAAGTGTTGAAAATTATGTTTTTATGAAATGAAATTTAACGATAATTGGTTAAATTTAATAAAAAACTTTTCCGTTTACAATTTGAAGTTTGCCATCTTTTTCCATTTTTTTTATGGTTCTAATAATGGTTTCAATTCTTAGTCCTGTCATATTAGAAAGTTCTTTTCTGGTAAGTTCTATAATTATTTTTTCGTCTTTTCCTTCTTTATAATCGTTTAATTGCTTTATAATTCGGTCTTCGGGATTTAAAAAAACAATATTTTTGAGCGAATTACTTTTGATAATAGATTTTTCGGCTATTGATTTGGTAAATTCTAAAGACCAATCAGGATTATTTTTAAGATATTGTAAAAATTTTTCTCTTTTTATACGAAGGATTTTTGCAAATTCTGAAGTTACTTCTACTGTTCCAGGAAACGGTTTTTCTAGCAAAACGGCAGGTTCGCCAAAAAAGTTATTTTCTCTAACCTTATGTTGAAGAAACTCTTTTCCTTCTGGCGTTAAGTTGTAAACCGATAGTTCGCCTTCTAGCAAATAATAGAAATACAAAGAAGTGCTTCCTTCGTTTATAATTAAGCTGTTTTTTTCGTGCTTTTTTATTTCGGCGTTGGTTTCTTTGATAAAATTTTCGGTTATATTTAAAAACATAAATTTTAGCTTTTAATTTGAGGTAAAATTATAAAATATGAATTCAAGAATGATTAAAATTAATAAATAATCACAAAAAAGCACCTTTGACGGACAAAGATGCTTTGGTTAAAATAAATAGCATTAAATGCTTAATTATGAAAAGAGTCTTAAAAAAAATTATAAAGTGTTTTTGTTTTTTTTAGGATTTTTAATGTATTTGTTTGTTAACCAATTTCTTACGGGTTCATCATATAATTTAAGAATAAAATAAGATAAGCCTATTGATAATATTAGAATTAGCATTCCGATTGGGAAAGATTCAAAAATTCCCAATTGTTTTTTAGTAATCCATGCATAGAAAACATAGACAATTGGGAAATGAACCAATTAAGATAGGAGATATCTCCTAAAAATTTGCATGGCTTAGCAACTAAGCTATGCTTTATTTCTCCACATGCTCCAATAATTAGGATAATGGGAAAAATAATGAAAAGTGTATCAGAAATACTTATGGATTTTCATGATATTATTTTAAGCTAAAGCTAGATTTTTTTACTTCTTGGCTATTGGTACCAATCATAATATCGAAATCTCCGGGTTCTGCAACAAAGTCTAAATCTGAATTATAAAATTTTAATAATTCTGGCGTAATTTTGAATGTTACAGTTTTTGTTTCACCAGGTTTTAAGGTTATTTTTTCAAAGCCTTTTAGTTCTTTTACAGGTCTTGTTATACTTCCTTCAACATCTCTTAGGTATAATTGTACTACTTCTTGTCCTTCGCGTGAGCCTTTATTTGTAACATTAATGCTAGCAGTTAAACTTTCGTTTTCTTGAATAGAATTTTTGCTTAATGTAATATCTCCATATTCAAAATTAGTGTAGCTTAATCCGTAACCGAAAGGGTAAAGAGGTTCGTTACTTACATCAATATAATTTGTTCTGAATTTTTCGAACCAATGTCCTTCTGGTAAAGGTCTTCCTGTGTTTTTGTGGTTATAATAAATAGGAACTTGACCAACGTTTTGAGGAAACGTCATTGGCAATTTTCCACTTGGATTAACGTCTCCAAATAATACATCTGCAATTGCAGGAGCAGCTTCGCTTCCTCCGAACCAAACGTTTAAGATGGCTGGTACATTCTTTTTCTCCCAAGATAGAGACAATGGTCTTCCGTCGAATACTAATAAAACAACTGGTTTTCCTGTTTTTAATAATTCTGCTAAAAGTTTTTGTTGAACATCTGGAATATTGAGGTCTGTTCTACTACTAGATTCGCCACTGTATTCTGAAGATTCTCCCAATGCAGCAACAATTACATCTGATTTTGAAGCAACATCTAAGGCTTCTTGTATCATTTGTTCATCTGTTCTTTTTTCATTTTCTCTGCCTAAACCTCTCTCGAACATTGTTACTCTTTTTTCTAATTCTGCATCAGCTGTTAGGTGACTTCCTTTAGCGTACAAAACTTTTACATTTTTACCAGCTACAGATTGAATTCCTTCTACCAAAGTTGCAGGTTTTGTAAGATCTACAGATACACTCCAAGTGCCCGGCATATTAGATCTGGTATTGGCTAATGGACCTACAACAGCTATTGTACCTTGTTTTTTTAGAGGAAGAATATTTTCATTTTTTAGTAATACAAAGCTTTCTGATGCAATTTTTCTTGCAAAATCTCTGTTTTCTTTAGTGTAAATTTCTTTAGCTGGTCTTTTGGTATCAATATATTTGTAAGGATTGGTAAATAAGCCTAATTTATATTTTGCTTCAAGAATATATCTGCAAGATTTATCAATATCTGCTTCTGTAATTTTTCCTTCGTCAAAAGATTTTTTTAATGTTGCTAAATAGCTTTCGCCAATCATATCTAAATCTAAACCAGCTTTCAAAGCTCTAGCAGAAACGGTTTGTAAATTACCAATTCCGTGATTTACCATTTCCATTACTCCGGTGTAATCACTCATTGTAAATCCTTTGAAGCCCCATTTTTTTCTGAGTACATCTGTTAGAAGCCATTTGTTAGCTGTTGCTGGTACACCATCTACATCGTTAAAAGATGCCATTACACTGCCAACACCTGCATCAACTGCTGCTTTGTAAGGATACATATACTCGTTAAACATTCTTTGATGGCTCATATCTACGGTATTGTAGTCTAAACCAGATTCACTAGCGCCATAAAGTGCAAAATGTTTTACAGTTGCGATGATTTCTGTATTTTTTTTAAACGTATTATCACCTTGATAACCTCTTACTAAAGCTTTTGCAATTTCTCCACCTAAAAAAGGGTCTTCGCCACTTCCTTCAGATACTCGTCCCCATCTTGCATCTCTTGTTATATCAACCATTGGACTAAAAGTAAGGTTTATTCCGTCTGCGCTTACTTCTGTTGCTGCAATTCTGGCAGATTGTTCAATGCCTTTTATGTTCCAGGTTGCTGCAAGACCTAGTGGAATAGGGAATCCCGTTTCGTAGCCATGAATAACGTCTAAACCAAAAAATAATGGAATTTTTAATCGGCTTTCTTCTACAGCAACTTTTTGAATTTCTTTTATCTTACCAACTCCTTTTAAATTTAGAATTGCGCCTACGTTTCCTTTTCTTACTTTATCTGCTATATTGCTGTTTTTGGCTTGTCCGGTTACAACATCGCCACCACCTGGAAAATTTAATTGACCAATTTTTTCTTCAATTGTCATTTTTTTCATGAGTTCTGTAATGAAAGAATCCATTTTTTTGTCCTCATTAGTTTGGGCTTTTACACAATAGAATGTAGTAAATACAGCTAATAAAATTACTGCTTTTTTCATTTTTTAGGTATTGAAATATTAATTGAATGTTAATACCGTAAATCTATCTTGTTTTGATAGAAAAAAAATGTGCTGTAGTTAAAAAGTAGTGCTTTTTTTAGTTTAATTAATTGTAAATTAGATGATTGGTTGTTTGTTGTGTGCCCGAAAAAGTAGTGGGTTTATAAAGAAATAAATGATTTATTTTTGAATTTTGATGAATTGAGATATTTCAAAATCACGAAAAATATTACCAAAAAAGAAATTAATTTGGGTAGTTAGAATTATTGATTTCAATTTTAGAAACCATAATCTCGAACTCGTCTCTAGAAACAGCAGATTTGTTTCGAGTTTTTGTTCTGTAATTATAGATTGTACTTACAGAATATCTTAGAAAGGCAGCAATTTTGGTACTATCTGTAATGCCAAGTCTTATAAGTGCAAAAATTCTAAGTTCTGTGTTGAGAATTTCGTTTGGTTTTAGAATTATTTTTTCTTCAGGAATTAGTAGGCTATTAAATTCATCAATAAAAGTAGGATAGAGGTTGATGAAAATTACATCAAAAGTATGGTACAAACTTTCAAGTTCTTTGTCAATAAAGTCCGAAGATTTCAATTCTTTAGAAAGTGCTTCGTAGTTTTTATTTTGAGCTTGTTTATTTAACGTTTTTCTAAAGTCTTCAATTTTAGTTATATAAGTAGAGCAAATATCAAAAAATTGGGTGATGTATTCTTCTTTAATTCGGTTGGATTCTATTAATTTATTGTTTTTTTCGTTGAGAGCGATGTTAGATTTTTGAATTTGTTCATTCAATTTTTCTAATTCATCCGAACTTTTAGATAGACTTTTTTTAATTCTGGATATTTTTTTAATTTGTTTGTATAAATAGAATAACGTGAATGCTAAAAATATAGAAATTATGCTGATAAGTGTCAAGTAATTAATGAGTTGTGATTTGCTTTTGGCTTCTTTTTGGAGATAAGACGTATTGATAATCGAATAAAATTTTGAGATACTTAGCGTCCTGAATTTTACGTTACAAACTACAGCATCAGCAATTGCAGATTGTGCATACAAGTAAGCATTGTCAATATTTTTTTGCTCGAATTCAATCATTGCTAAATTCTGTACAGCTGCATTATCTTTGTTGCAATTTTCAATATCAGAAATAGCGGCTAATCTGTAATAATCTTTTTCTTTTTCTGTATTTTTCTCAATTTTACTAATGTCTCCCATCAAATAAGTGAACATTGCATAGTTTTGGTCTCTATTTTTTGATGTTTCAATTAAAGATAGAAGTAGATTTTTAGCATCTTTTATCTTTTTATAGTAAATAAAATGTTGAGCTAAATTAATTTTATATTTTATTGAATTTTTTGGTAGAGTTGCTAAAAGTGAGTCTCTATAAACTTCAATATTATTTTTGTAAGTCTTGTTTTCGTTATTGGTATTGTAATGTTCATAAAACTGACTGAACGCTTCGTAATAATCTGATAAATTCTCTTTATTAAGTGTTTTAGAATTTATTTTACTTAGAATTTGATAAGATTCTAGATATTTTCCAGAAGACGAATACAAATTTGAAAGTTTTATAATGCTAGATTTCTTTAATTGCTCATTATTAAGTTTTTCTGCTATTTTTATATTTCTTTCAATAAAAATAATTGCAGAATCTATTTTATACTTTTTGTATTCGGTGTATAGAAGTTTATTTATCGCAAACTGTTCTTCAAGATTAGAAAGTATAAGTTTTTTCTTAAGATTTTCAATGGTTTTATTTTTCTTCGTTTCATAGAATTCTTTATTTAGAATAGCCTTGTTAAGCTCAATTTCTAAAGAATCTTTTGGTTTGCCGAAAACAATTGTTTGAATTAATATAAATACTACTAATGTTAATTTTCTTGAAAACATAAAAATTTAGTGTATTGATTGTACAAATCTCTGGAAATTTTGTGTCTTAAAAATATTTTCAAATTTAATGCTTTTTCATTGTAAATAAAATTACTGTTTTTATTATTTATTTTAATTACTGAAAATCAGTATTTTATATATTTTTTCGTCTTTTATTTATTTGCTCAATAATAAGTATTGCAAAATTATATTGTGTGCAATTTAATTTTATGCTAATTTTGCCTCGTCAAATAAAAGTTATGAGCGAACAATTAAAATTAGCAAATCAGGTTTGTTTTCCTATTTATTCTCTTGCAAAAGAAATTGTAAGCAGATATAGACCTTTTTTAGAAGAGCTAGACCTTACGTATCCTCAATATTTGGTTCTTTTGGTATTATGGGAACAAGACCATCTTACTGTTTCTCAAATAGGAGAGCATTTAAATTTAGACAGCGGAACTTTAACTCCATTGTTGAAAAGATTAGAGCAAAAAAATATCATCAGCAGACGTAGAAGTTCTGAAGATGAACGTATTGTGAATATTACACTTACAGAAGAAGGTCTTAAACTGAAAGAAAAAGCAGCTTCTGTTCCTCAGAAACTTTCTTCTTCTATGAAAGTAAGTAAAGAAGAACTTATAGAATTAAAAAGAATTATAGAAAATTTATTATTAAACATAAAATAAAAATATTATGAAAACATTGTACACAATTGGCGCTACAGCCAAAGGAGGAAGAGAAGGACACGTAAAAAGTGATAACGGAGTATTAGATTTAGAAGTAAGACATCCAAAAGCTTTGGGTGGTGCTAATGATGATTTTGCAAACCCAGAAATGCTTTTTGCAGCAGGATATTCTGCTTGTTTTGATAGCGCTTTGAACAGAGTTATAAAATTATCAAAAATAGAAACTGGCGAAACTACTGTTACTGCAAAAGTAGGAATAGGGCAAATTGAAAACGGAGGTTTCGGTTTAGAAGTAGAGTTACATGCTAACATCCCAGGTGTTTCTATTGAAGAAGCACAATCTCTTATCGAAAAAGCACATCAAGTTTGTCCTTATTCTAATGCTACAAGAGGAAATATTGAAGTGAAACTTACTGTTTCTAACGATTAATATTTTACATAAAACTTCAATTCAATCATTTAAAGTAAAATTGAATTAAAACCTTTTAAATTAAACAAAACAAATTAGTTATAATAATTAAATTAAAAAAAAGAATATGTCATTAATAGAAGATTTAAATTGGAGACACGCTGTTAAAGCTTATGATTCTACTAAGAAAGTTAGTCAGGATAAGATTGATAAAATTGTAGAAGCAGCAAGATTAGCTCCAACTTCTTCGGGTTTGCAACCTTTCAAAGTATTAGTAGTTGAAAATCAGGATTTAAAAGAGAGATTGGTAGAAGGAGCTTTAAATCCAGAATGTATGAGAGATTGTTCTCACGTTATCGTTTTTGCAGCTTGGGATACTTATACCGAAGAAAGAATAGATAAAGTTTATGATTTCACAACAGACGAAAGAGGTTTGCCAAGAGGAAGATTTGGTTCTTATACTGATAAATTGAAATCTATTTATCTTAATCAACCAGCAGAAGCCAATTTTGCACATACTGCAAGACAAACTTACATTGCTCTTGGTTTGGCATTGGCACAAGCGGCAGAATTAAAAGTAGATACAACGCCTGCTGAAGGTTTTGACAATAGTGTTGTAGATGATGTTTTAGAATTGAGCAAATACGGCTTGAAAAGCGTTTCTTTAATGTATGTTGGTTATGCAGATTCTCAAAATGATTGGATTGCTCCCATGAAAAAAGTAAGAATTCCGAAAGAAGAATTTGTAATTGAATTGAAATAAAATTTTATAAAAAGTAGAGATAAGAATCATATTCGTCTTTTGCAAGATATAGATTCTTATCTCTTATCATTTGTGTTTTTTGTGTTTATATAATCATTTAATCCATTTAAAGTTGCTTGTTCTCCATTTCTTTAATATTTTGTTTCCATGTTATAAAAAGATTCATCATTTTAATGATTTTAAAAATTGAAATAAATGCTAAAAACGAAATAAGAGAAGTGTAAATAGAGTAGTTTTCAAAAAATAAATATTGAATTATAAAGGTTAGAACATTAATTAAAACAAACGTAAAAGTAATTTTTTTGTGTGATAATCCCAATTGCAAAAGATGATGATGGATATGTGTTTTATCTGCTTTGAAAGGCGATTTTCCTCTTAATATTCTATCTGCATAAACTCTTACAGAATCAATAACCGGAATAGTGAATACAAACAAAATAAAGAAAATACCATACGGAAAACTATCTATTTTATTGTCGAATTTTGTGATGTAAATTCCTAGACAAATTAATAAATATCCTAGAAAAAGTGCTCCTGAATTTCCTAAAAAAATCTTATTTTTCTGCGACATATTGTATTTTAAGAAGGCGATAATACTTCCAATAAAAAGTAAACCTATTTTTGCTAAACCAAAATTTCCTTCTATTAACATAATGATAAAAAATAAGACAAAACCAATTCCTGCAACACTTCCAGCTAATCCATCGATTCCATCAATCAAATTAAAGGCGTTTACTGCTGTTGCAATTACCAAAATGGTTAGAAAATATTGGAAATAAACATTGACTTCGTAAATTCCAAATAGTCCGTACAAAGAAGTAATTCTGATTCCCGATGTTGCAATAATCACACTTACAGATAGTTGTATTGCTAATTTATATTTTGCTTTAATATCCGTTTTATCGTCCAAAGCTCCTACTAAAAGCATAATGTAAGAAGTTACGATAACTGGGAGAATTTCTTTCCAACTTTTATCTCCCGAAATTCCCATTAATAAAAAAACAATTGCTCCAATTACCAAACCTCCAATTAATGGAATTGCCGTTTGATGTACTTTTCTCGCATTAGGAACATCTACAAGCTTTACTTTCTGCGCAATAACTCTCATTAACGGAATAATGCACATTGATAAAGTGAAAGCCAGTATTCCGAATATGGATAATTCTATAAAATTTTTCATTGTATTAGGTTTTTAGTTGGTTATTTTAGATTCATTGAACAGTTTCACGTTTTTCAAATGTCCTACATTGTATTTTTCCAAAATATTTTTGTCAAATTCAGAAATCAAAGGATAGACTTTGGTTTTATTTTTAGCATTGAAAGTTTCTTCAATAAGGTTGCTGTATTTTTTTGCAATTTTTTTCCAAGTGTATCTTCTTTCTGCGATTTTTTTCATCTGTAAAGCACAATTCTGAAGATTTTCTTTGGTTAAATTTTTAATTACATTTTTAAGTTCATTCTCATTCGAAAAATAAAAAGCTTTATGTTCTGTTGTCGTTCTGTTATAAGAAACTCCGTTGCTGATAATTGGCAAACCTAAAAACATCGCTTCTACCAAAGAAGGATTGGTTCCTCCCGCAGAATGTCCGTGTATGTAAAGGGAAGCATTTCCTCTAATCAAATCAATAATTTCCTGATTGTAAATTGGGTCTAAAAGATGAATGTTTTCAAATTTTGAATATTGCTCTTTTAAGTCTTTTCCGTATTGACTGTTGTTCCAGTTGCCCACCAAAACCAGTTTTTTATCCAGAAGTTCACTGAATACTTTCAAGATGGTATGAACATGATTTTCAGGTTCTATTCTGCAAACTTTTACAGCGTATTCTTCAGCTAAAAAAGGATATTTTTCCAGATTTTCCTGAGTAGGATTTAGATTCACTTTCGTATGATCTGCTCCGTATTCTATTACTCTACTTATGGTTTTGTAGCGTACAGATGTATAATCTTGTATCGATTCGTTATCCGAAATGTCGATATGAGAAAATCTCATAGCTAATTTTTCTGCCCACCACAAATATAATTTTGCTGCTAAAGACCACTTGTCTCTTTTCCATTCTATTCCGTCGATCGAAACTATTATTTTTTTATTGGTAAATAACTTCACGAAAGGTAAAATCCATGCACCTGCAACTCCCAAAACCAACAAAACATCACTTGTAAATAATGCGTGAAAAATTGATAATGTATCGTAAGGAATACTTTGGATTCCGTTGGCATCTAACGGCAAATATTTCAATTTTGCACCTTTCCAATTGTCAATTTGTTCTTCTTTGCTGTATTTTTTTAATGAACAATACACTGTAAAATCGTAAGTATCAGAAAGTTCTTCTACCAAGTGAGCGGTTAAAGTTTCGAAACCTCCATATTTTGCGGGTAAGCCAACTGTTCCTATTATTGCAACTTTTGTTTTCATAATTAATGATTTGAAAACAATAATGCTATTGGTATTCCAAACTTAAATTGGATATTTAATTAATTGTAAATCAATACTTTGTATATTTGGTTAAAGCGTGCCAATTTCCAAATTATGGAATTTTAATTATAAATTGGAAACAATCTCTATAGTTTTTTTATCAAAATATTCTTCGGAAAAGTTTAAACTTTTTTGGTAAGAATCTTTGCTATAAGATTGATAAACTGAAGGATTGCTTAAGATGAAATTCAGTTTTGCGGATAATTCGTCTGTATTTTTAGAATTAATTAAAAATCCGTTTTCATTATTTTTAACCAATTCGGTCACACCTCCAACTGGTGGAACGATTGCAGGAAGAGCATATCTCATTCCTTCCAAAATCGTAAGACCGAAGGTTTCTACCCAGAGATCTGTATGCGAAAGGTTAAGAATAATACTTGCTTCACGGTAAAATGGATGTGTATCGGTTTGTGTAGGATAAATTTTCAGATTTTTTGGCAATTCTTTTCCTTTAAAATAATCCTGAATATCTTTTTCAGAAGCATTCACCACAAGTTTGAAAATATATTGCGGATTTTTTTGAGCCAGAATAAAAAACTCATCAACACCTTTATACACTTTAAGCGAACAAATCATCAAAACAATCTTGCTCGTTTTTTCATTATTTTGGAACTGTTCTGCTTTCTCTACAAAATCGCTTTCCAAAACATTATATAACAAAACCTGGTTTTTAATTAAAGATTCCTGCTTCATCAAAAATTCTGAAACAAAAATAATTTTGTGAGCTGCTTTTTTTGCAATTCCGAAAAGAAAATTTTTAAAAACTTTAGGTTTTACAGACGTTTCGTGAATGTGATAAATAATTTTGCAGCCTTTCAGCTTTCCGGCAATTGCAGCACCAAAAGGCAAAACGGTATTAATGTAAACCAAATCATCTTTTTTGAGAAAAAGCAAAAGCTTCATCATCAAAAAAAACTGACTGAGAAAAAAATTAACGATCCTCATCAACGAATTATCCGAAAATTGATACCAAAACGAATGATTTTGCACCAAAGGAATATCCGAAAGAAAGCCTTTTCTTCCTCCAGAAGTAAAAAGATGTGTTTCAATTCCGTTCTTTGTCCACGCTTTCAATAGCTGCATCAGAACTTTCGGACTTCCGCTGTAATCGTTTAATAAATGAACAGCAACTATTCTTTTCATTTTAAATCTTATTGTAAATTGAATTAAGATGTTCTCCTCTTTTTTCCCAAGAAAATCTTTCTGTAAAACGCTGTCTTGCTCCTGCGCTCATTTCTTTTTGAAGATTTTTCTCTGCAAATAATCTATGTAGAGCATTACTCAAGCCTTTCACTGTTTCATTATATCCTTGTTGAGGAATTTTAAAACCACACGTATGATTGATGAATTCTCCCGGACCTTCATTTTCAAGACAAACAACAGGCAAACCGAAAGATAAAGCTTCCGGAACAACCATTCCTGCGCCTTCGTGCGATGGAAAAAGAAATACAGATGACTTTTCGTAGATTTTCATTAAGTCCTTTCTATCGATCCATTCTACAATTTCGGTGAAATTTTCGATTTTATTTTGTTTAATTAAATCTTTATAGAACATTTTCTGTTCACCTGCTCCTACAAGAATCAATTTGCATTTTCCCTTATCGTTTTCAGAAAGTTGGTTGAGAAAATTTGCAAACGATCTTATCGTTAAATCAAAACCTTTTAACGGAACAAATCTCCCAACACTGATGACTGTAAAATCTGATTTCTGCGGAACTTCGTCTTTTTGATAAAAATCTTCTGAAGCAACTGAAGGATAAAGAGAATATTTATTTTTATCAATATTCAGTTTTTCCGGAACACCGCTGTTCATACACCAAATATGAGTTGAATTTTCAGCTGTTTTCTTTAATGAAGGCGAAAATTTCCAGAAGAAGTTTTTCACCAGCCAAGTTAGACGATCTTTAATCAAGTATTTTTTAGAATAATCTTTCAAATATTGTTCTGGAATCAATGGGTGATGACCAACAGGGCCCCAAACCATCGGCTTTTTGAGTTTCCAAAGAAAACTCGGCGTCCAATCATTATGGAAATTTACATTATGAACAATATCAAAATGTAAATTTTGTTTTTCTATAAAAGAAATAATTCCTTTTTGCCAAAGATAAAAATACAGCATTGCACCACGATTTCCTTTTTTCCAAAAACGCATCCAATACGGAAGGTCAAAATAAAGAAACTGAATATTTTCGTAAACAGAATCTGGATTTTCTTCCATATATTTTTCGATATGAATACGGTTGTTTTCTCTCGTAATGGCGATTACTTTTCGGAATCTGGCTATTTGATACACAAAGTTCCATCCCATTGCATCTTCAGAACCTTTATACGGATTCACGGCATAGCACGTTGCGAGTATTGTCTGATTGGTATTCATGAGTTCTAGTTTTTAAAAGTTTTGCAGGAACGCCTCCGATAATGCTGTTATCAGGAAAAGATTTTGTGATAACGCTTCCAGCTGCCAAAATACATCCATCGCCAATTTCTACACCGTCGAGAATGGTAACTTTACTTCCAATCCAACAGTTTTTTCCTATTTTAATTCCTTTTCTGTTGACACCTTGATGTCTGATAGAAGTTTCTAAATCTTCGTAATTATGATTTTCTGGGTGACAGCTTAGATATTGCCCAACAATACATTCATCGCCAATTTCCAAACCGCCGGAACCACCGAGATAAGCAAACTCTCCAATTCCAACATTGTTTCCTATTTTAATTTTCTCTCCAATATTATTAAAAGAAGTAGAAACAATAATTCTGCTGAAAGCTCCAATAGAAACGTTGTCTCCGAACTCAATTCCTTGTTTTGCTATTGCAGAAACATACACATCGTTTCCTAATCTTAAGAATTTGCCCCATTTCATTTTAGAAATATTAAAAAAACTTACTCGTTTTCCTAATAGCATTCCTTTTGGATTTTTAAAGAGAAAAATCACTTTTAAACCTCTAAAAAAACTCCAGAATTGAACCCAGATGAGCTGAAGTATAGCTCTGGAGTTTAAAGAATTATCAATTATAAAATTAGGGTTTCTTAGTTGTATGATTTTTTCTACAATGGTTTTCATTTTGTGGCTATTATGGTGTTCATTATAGTGCCTAAAGTTGTATCTAAATCGTTGTTTTCTATGGAAAGGTATTTTGATTTTTGATTTTGATTTCCCAATTTAGAAAACAATTGACTGTATTCTTTCGTTAAATTGCAAATAGATTGGTACGAAAGTTCTTTTTTTCTGCTAAGGATTTTTTCTGGCGTTGCGTAAAGAAAGAAATTAAATTTAGGCTTCATCAGAAGATGGTATCCTGTTTTTGTAAATGCTTTTGGAAGCTGAATGTTGCTCCTTTTTCCATCTGCAATAAAGTCAAAATAATATCTGTCGTACAAAACTATTTTTCCTCTCAAGACATATTTTAAATAGATGACAAATTGCCCGAAAATATAATCTGTGTAATAGTAAGCAAATCTTAAAAATGATGATAAGGAACTTTTGTTGCTGCCTTGTCTTGGCAAAGAATTTATCACATCTTGTTGTGCTTTTTCTTTTCCTTTTGTCCAAACACTTAAAATGGGAAGTAGGGAAGGTCTGTGTCTTAAAACTTTTACAGGTCTTCTGTATCTTTTCTCTATTAATTCTGAAACTTCTGAGATTACTGTAGATTTTCCTGCCCCGTCAACTCCGCTGAATGTAATAATAAAGCCTTTTGCCGCGAAAGAATCTTTTATATAATTCAATATATTTTTAAAAAAATTGAATCCTTGGTTGTTATTTTTCATTTTAAGCGTTTTTGTTATTGTTTTTTTGTTTTCAGAATGTAATTCTAAATTATTGTAAACCAAATTTTTATAAATTTCTGGTATTTCGGTTTCATTTAATACATAAAAAAGCTGAATAAACCTTGCGGTATCTTTTTCCGAAACTTTTTTTACCCCAAATTCGTTTTGAGTTTTATTTTCTAAGACTTCATCTACATTCATTATTTGAAGATATTTCCATTTTAATTGATGAATAAGGTCTAAGTTTAAAATCTCGTTTTGTTTGGTAACAATTCTTACAGATTGCATAAAAGACTTTTTAATTACCGAGATGCTTTTTGTAAGACTGTATCTATTTAAAAATAATAATATTGATTTTTCGTTTTTTTTGGTTGTAATAATATCAATATCAGAATTTTGTATTAATTTTTCTGGTTCTTCGTTATGAAATTTTAATGCTGCATAGTTTGTAGGATACAACAAATCAAAAATGTCCATTATGAGAAGCTCTCTTTCAGTATAATTTTCAGTTAGAAATAGGTTTAAAGCATCTGTCCAAGTTTCTAATAACCAGTGGATTTGCGTATGCCATACTTTTTGCTCTGCATATATTTTAAGATAAGAAAGTGTATTAATTAAAAGGTAAAATTTTAAGTAATTGTTTAATTCATTTTCCTCGAATTGAAAGGCCATTGTGTTTTTCTCTTTAATTTCTTCATAAATATCTTTCCAAGATTTTCTCTGAATAAGAATTCCATTTTGGATGATAAAATGAAAAAAGTCAAATGCTTTTGGCCTTTCCATCGAAGATAATTCCCAGTCATAAATTGCTAATTTGTGTTTGTGTTTGTAACAATTCCAGGAAGTAAAGTCACCGTGAGAGAAGTTAAGCTCTACGGCTTGGTTTTCATCAATTTGTCTTAGAATCACTTTTGTTTTTTTGACCAGATTTTTTGGGATTCTTTCGTCATTGATTTCAAGAAATTCTTTTTTCAATTTCTGAAAATAATCCCAATCTGATACCTTTATAATAGATTGTGTTTTTTCTGATAATGTTTTCAAAGCATTAGAATGAAGAACGCCAAAGTTGTTGTCTCTTATTCCACCTTCTGAAATGTCTAATAATTTTATCATATTTTCATTCACCATCGATGCTGATGGAGTTGTAATAGAATCATTAGATTTTACTATTTCTAAACTTTTAAATTCTGAATTGATAAGTTTTTTTGCAGATTCTGTATTGGCTATTTTGTAAAAATATTCGTTGGCGAATAACAAAGATTTATTATTTGGACCAACAGTTCCTGTAAAAATTGCCCAATCTTTCTGTAAATCAATAGAATTTTCTGTGTTTTTTCTATAATAAAATGTCTTTTTTCTAAATACAATTTTTTGCAATCTGAAAGCAAAAACCAATTTTATAAAAATTGAAAAAATCTTTGCCTTAACAGTCGAAATATTATAAAATTTTAAAAACAAAGGATTTTTAGAACTTTCATTCCAAAACCATCTGATGCTTCCATCTGGATTTGAGATGTAAGAAATTTTCACTTTTTCTGTTCCCTTTTCTTGAGAAGTGAATAATTCGTAACCTAAGTTCTTAAAAATACTTTTCATAACAATATTTTATACAATCTAATATGTAAATAGCTTGCCATAAATTTAATTAGCTGAAAATAAGTTACTTATGTGTTTTTGTGTATTTCTATTTTTTCCAAATTATGGAAATATTTTGTTTTTTGGAATTTATTCTTTTAATAATTCTGGTCTTTTCTTTCTTAGAACTATCTTTTGAAGCCTCGTAAGGTGGTCATTATTTCTGAAAGCAACTGAAAAAATGATAATTTGATAAAAAAGAATTCCGTAATTGCTCTCCCCGAAAATTCCGAATTCTGTGAAAGAATTAATGACTATTGGAATTAGAATTCCGATAAGCATTAATTTGAGTTCTTTTTGTTCCGATAAAATTGATTTTACCGTAAAAAACACCTGAAACATAACAATAGTGAAACCTACAAAACCAAGATTCATCAAAACTTGCATAAAGGTATTATGCGTCATTTTTCCTGGGTAAGTATGGGCACTTTGGAAGAATTCTTTGTAATCAATCCTCATAAAACCGAAGCCGAAAAGAGGTTCTCTAGGTAATCCTTCGGTAATTAAAGCCTGCCAAAAAGGAAGTCTTCCTGTAAGACTCATTACTTCTTCCAGCCTTTCTTGATCTCCTCCTTTTAAAATTACAGTATAAACCGCAAATGGCGCAACAGCTGCAACAACAGCGATTATCGCAAACTTTAAAGTCTTTTGTTTGGTTTGATTAATATGGAAAAATATAATCAGCAAAACGCCAATTAACGAAGATCTAGAACCAGTCATGTAAAGAGCGTACATGATGACAAGAATTTTTACAATCGTCCAGATTTTATTTTGGAATCTGTACAAATCGAAAATAAGACACGCACAACCTACTCCAGCCAACATTCCGAGTTCGTTGGGATTCATCATGGTTCCACCCAATCTTGCTTCTTCGCCACCATCTGTAAGTCTGAAAAAAACATCGGGATTTACCCACATTCCGATTACAAAGACAAGTTGAAGAACAAAAACGGTGTTTCCTAAAAGATGATACAATCGAATGGTATGTCCTTCAAAATAAACATCTAAAATCTTTAAACTTTTCACAAAAAAATAGGCAAAAACAAAACTTTGGAACGTCATAAACCATTGCAAAGCACTGAAACCCGGATTCGTACTCCAAGAAAAAGAAATAAATCCTAAAGTGAGGTAACCCATATATAAAATAGGCGAAAAAATATTTTTATACACCAAAGAATTTACGCTACCGTAGTTAATGATCTTTTGATAAACAAGTATTGAAGAAATCATCACGCCCATTCTTCCGACTACTTTTATGGCTCTCGTAATCGCAACATTTTCACTCCAAGTAAAAAAACACGCCACCATCAACAACAAGATAATAAACATCTGATTGTTGAGTTTCTTTAGAAATTTTTGATGTTGAAGTGATAATGTTTCCATTTCATTCAGTGTAAAGTTCGGTATTCATTCGTTGAAGAATTTTATTCCAATCGAAGGCTTCTTCAACCATTTTTATAGCGTTTCGACAGATTTTTTCATATTGATTTTGATCGTTCCAGATATCATAAAAATCAATAAAAGCCTGTTCTAAAAGTTTAGAATCAGGAAACGGAATATTGATTCCCGCATTGTATTCCTCAATAAGATAACCAATATTTGTGTTTTTTGTTACGATGCAAGGTTTTGCAAAATTAGCCGCTTCAATTACAGAAACCGGCAAACCTTCGTTTCTTGACGGATGCACAAAAACATCCATTTTTTTTATTAAATTATTTTTTTCTTCTCCGAATTTACTTCCCAAAAGTTCAATTTTATCGGCAATTTTATGAATCTCAATAAGTTTTTGAAGTTCATATTTTTCGTTACTATCTCCAATAATCCAAAATTTGGAATTGGGATAAGTTTTATTAAATGTAGCAAAACTTTCAACCAAAAGATCAAGTCCTTTTGTGTGAATATCGAGTCTTCCGACAAAACCAAAAATGATTTCTTTCTTATCTGAATTAATTTGAAAATCCTCTTTCAAATTTTCAAAACCATAAGGGATTAAAACATTTTTAGTATTGGGAAAAACGGTTTGTAATCCATCAACTTCGCTTTCACCAATACAATGAATTTTTGAGGCATTTTTAATAAAATTTTTCTCAAAAAGATTAAAATAAACTTTCTTTCTAAACTTACTTTTCTCCATTGCAACAGTGTTGTAGGCTCCGTGAGGAGTGATTACATATTTGCGCTTATTTTTGTGTAGAAATTTCCCTAGTGAAGAAAATACAGGAATCCATCCTCCGTGAAGATGAAAAACTGTTGACGAATTGGTTTTGAGGATTTCTTTTTTTAAATCTTCAGGAATCGAAAATGGATTGCTGTTACTTTTAAAAATTTTTGTCGTAAATAATCTTTCAGGATAATTAACGTCTGTATTTTCAGAAATTCCCCAAACTTCCACTGGAAAATTATTTTCGGCTTGCTTCGTCGCAATATTGTAAACAACTTTGTTTACGCCGTTCATTTTTTCGGGATTTGCTTTCCCTAAAATTAAATGAATTACGCCCATACCGAAATTTGTTTTTTATTAAGAAGAAATTTCCAGTAGGCAATCATTAGAATTTGATTGATTACTAAACCTGCCACTGCACCATAAAGTGCACCATATTGCAACAAAAAATGGAAACTAAAAACAGAGAAAACAAACGAAATACAGTAACCAATAAAAAACGCTTTGTTTTGTTCTAAAACTCGGATGGAAATTCTGGTTGGATAACTGTACAAGATCACGAAATATAATACGGAAACCAATTTAATTACAAATCCATAATGTTGATATTTTTCGCCTCCCAACAAAACAATTAAAGGTTCAGAAAAGATAAAAAATGCAGTGATTAAAACGCCTAAAACCATCATTCCTTTTGATAAATTGAAGAACAAAGTTTTATTTTCCTGTTTCTTGTTTTGATAATACAATTGAGCCGTTTTAGGAAGATAATAATTTTCAACAGTTTGCAGAATCACATTAATAACACCGAAGAAAGATTGCACCAAACGTAACGCTCCCAAAGCATTAATTCCTAAGTAAATTCCGGCAACAAGCGTAAAAAAGTTGCTCGAAAACCACTGCACAATTGAAGCACTAAAAAGCCATTTTCCTTCTTTAAAATGATACTGTAGAAGTTCTTTATTTTTTAAACTAAATTCAGCGTTTCGCAAACAGAAGAAAATTCCCGGAAGTGAAGCAAGGATGTTGACAACACCTATAATCCATAAACTTTTTCCTAAAGTAAGATTTTCATTAAAACCAATTAATGGAAAAATCAAAAGGAAAATACTGTCAATTACAACAACAAGTTTCACAAAATCAATAGCCAATACTATTTTTCGAAGAAAATCCTGAAATAAATAAGCTGAAACAAAGATGATAATTGCTGATAAATTAGTTTTTAAAAAATCTATTGTAGAATTCGGAACAAATTTTATAACAAACATCAACAAAACGAAAATAAAAATCAAAACCAATGATGATTGAAAAACAAATCCCAATGATTTTTTGCTAAATCCTTTTGCTACAGAAATTTGAAAAGGTTGAACGATTAACGCATTTAAAATACCGACCAAAAGATACGTAACCAAAAGTACGGATGAAAAAATTCCAAAATCTGTAATACTCAATTTTCTAGCCAACAAAAAAGTCAATAGAAAATTGCTCCCGCTGAAAATCAGCTGGTCTATAAAAACCAGAGAAGACGGTTTGCGTAGTATTTCTGTAAGCTTTTTCACGATCTGAATTTATTTACTAAAACTTTTATAGTGGTAATCAAACTTGGGTTATAACCTTCTTTATTCAAGACAAACCAAAGATTCGTCAATTGATATTCGTCTTTCAGAAGTTCAACGTTCATAATGCTTTTGGCAGCCGTTTTTCTACTGTCTAACAAAAAAAGATTTTGATCAGCTAATTTCAGAAAAAGTAGAGGCAATTTGCCTTGTTTTATCGCCTGATTATTGATAATACAAATATCATTTTCTGCTATTTTTTCTTTGATTATCGAGTGAACTTCATTAGATGTAAGTTTCAGATTTTCTTCAGCAGAAAGATTGATATATTGGTTAGCAATTGTATTTTCTACAGTTCCTGCAACATCTATTAATAAAATTTTTCTTGACTGAGCTTGTAATGCTTTGATAATATTTTTGGAATGAAAACGATGTTGTTTTGCTTTATCATAAGACGTGATGCAGATAATATTTTTTTTTTGAATGATGCCTTTAAGTTCCATTTCGAGAACATTTTCAAGAAAGTGATGCATTATTTTTTCTTTATTTTTGATAAAAGGCGTCGTAAAAGCAACAGGAATTGCACTATTTTTTTCAATGGTGTAAACATCATTTACTTTTGCTTTGGCAAAATGCACTGCATAAATCAAAATTATAGAGCCAATCATACTCATAATTGCAGCTACGATAATGATAATGGAACGCATTGGAGAAACTGGTTTCGTTGGAAGTTCGCCTTTCGTTATGATTTTATGAAAAGAAATTTTTGCCGATTTTGCGATTTCAGCATCTATTCTTTTTTCATTCAGAAAATTGTAATTTTTCTCATATAGATTAAATTCACGATTCATAATATTAAGAAGCTTTTCTTTTTCGGGAAGTCCGATAAAAGCTTGTTCTGCTACCTGAATATCGTGGTCTATATCATTATATTTTATCTGTAAATTTCTTTGCGTATTTCTTATACTTTCGGTTTGATAATCAGTAAGATTTTTTAATTTTGAATCAATGATTTTTACCTTTTCATGTTCTGGAGTGTAGGTAAGCAAAAGTTCTTTCTTTTCAGCTTGAAGTTGCTTCATATTTTTTACCATTTCGGTAGAAAGAAGGTCGTTGAAAGCTTCAAAATTCGTCGCTAAATCAAGATAATTGTCTTTTCCTTCTGCAATATAACTGTTTAGATTTTTTATTGCATCAAGATTCATTTTAAGATTACTTTTCTGAATCTTCAATTGAGAAATTTTTCTTAAATCAGTCTCAGTTTCCTGCGGAATATTGATGATATTTTCTTTGTTTCTATAGTTTTCAATTTTATTTTCGGCATCAGAAAGTTTATGATTAGCTTGTCCGATTTCGTCTTTCAGAAAATCTACTGTTGTATTGGCTGCACGGTATTTATTTTCGATATAATCTTCGATATAGGTTTCTGCAAGAGTGTTTACCAAAAGACCTGCTTTTTCTGGAACATTACTCTTGAAATTGATTCTGATGACAGGAACATCCTTGTCAACAGAAACAATATCAAGATTTTTACTGACCTTTTCCAAAAGTTTTTCTCTGCTTAGGAATTCAAATTCATACTGGTCAATAATTTTAACATTTGGTTTAGAAAAAATATAGTTATCATTGTGTGTAATAAGTAGTTTTCCTCCGTTTATGGAAAGAGGAATTCCAAATTTACCTTTTAATTCTTTTTGAGAATCTGAGGTTGTAATTGTGTAATTTTGTTTTGATATAACAGTTAAAATAAATTTTTTATCATAATTTTTTTTATCATTAAAAGTGCCTTCTACATTAATAGGAGAGTCGTTAAACAATTCTACTGAGCGCACTTTTCCTTTTCTGTATATTTCTGTAGAAAAAGGTAATTTTTCTAGTGTTTTTTCTAATAACGATGTAGATTTCAGAACTTCAATTTCAGTACTTATTTTGTTGGCAGAAGCAAAAACATCAAAATCTTTGAAAAGATTAGCACTAGGAACACCTTCTTGTGTATCTGCTAATTTTAATTTTGCAGTACTTTCGTACATTGGTGTAACGTAGTTTAGATATTTTTTTGCAACTAAAACAGATAGTATCATTACGAGAATTATGATGGGTAATCCTCTTAATAATGGTTTCAGAAATCGTACGTTTTCGTTGTTCATTTTTATTGGTTTATAGTTGTCCCATTAATATTGCAGCTGCCGAAGCTACTGTTGCAAATGGAATAACGGTGGAAATTCTTTTATCAAAATCTTTACTTTTTTTAGAAGGAATAATAACATAATCGCCAGAGTGTAACATGATGTTTTGGTTTGGTACGTCTTTCATTTTAGTTAAATCTATATTGGTAACTCGCACGTTATCACCTTCTTGTCTTAGTATTTTAACGGCTTTAATATTTGCATACATTTCTAAACCGCCAGCTTTTGAAATAAGTTCTAATAAAGTATTGAAATCTTTGTCAACTTGTATTACAGCGGGATTTCTTACTTCTCCTAGAATTGCAATTTCTTTATTGAGTACTTTTAGGTCAATAATTGGGTTTACCAACCATTTTTTTAGTTTTATTTTAATTTCTTCTTTAAGTTCAGGCACTGTTTTCCCAATTACATTGGTTGTACCTAATTTTGGAATTTCGATATTTCCGTTGATGTCTACCAAAAGCCATTTGCCATAAACTTCGTTAGAATTATAAATTCCGTAAACCGAGCCAACGCTCAAATCATCTTGTCCCCAAACAGAAAGTGTAATTTTGTCGTCTTTTCTTATGCGATATTCGTAATTTGGGTCGTATTTGAAATTTTCCAAATCCTGAGTTGCATTTTCTTGTTCTAAAACATTGTTTGTTTTACAAGAAAAGAGTAGGAGTGTTAATAATGATGATATGATTAGTTTTTTGGTCATGGTCATTTTTTAAAATACAAATGAAAATAATCTCTTGAAGTTTTTAAAATTATTTTGAGTCATTTCTTCTTTAATTCTCAATATTTTATCTATTGTTTCAGACATTTTATCACAAACGTGAGCGTCTTTTACCAGGTAATCAAAAGCGCCATACTTTAGAGCATTTACGGCAGTATCTATATTTTCTTGTCCAGATACCATAATAACGTAAATATTTGGGTCGTAACGTTTTATTTTTTTTAGCACTTCAAAACCTGTTAAATCTTCCATATTATGGTCTAGAAAGATAATGTCTGGTTTTTGATAAAGTTCGTCTAAACAACTTTCTCCGTTTTCGAAGTAAGTAATGTCTTCGTATCCGCTGTTTCTGAGATATTGTTCATAAACACTTGCACAGAACCTGTCGTCGTCTACAATAAAAAATTTAAAATTTTGATTTGTTTCCATCATGTTTTATTTTGAAAACAATATCTCTAATTCTGTGCCGTTTTTATAATTAATTGATTTTCAGTTGTTTTACTTTGTTTTAGTTTTTGGTATTTTCCAAATTTTGGAATTTAATCTTTAATATGGATTCTGTTTTATATTAAATTAATTCTTCTTTTAGCTGAATAATAGCTTCAAAAAGTGTGTTTTTTATATTCTGAAAGAGAAGATAAAGTTCACCAATTTCTGTATTTTGTTCTTTGGCGCTAATTTCTAATAATTTTACTTCTTCCCTTATGGAAAATATGCCAACACCTTCAATACTTGGTTTTATTTTATGAATTAATCTTGCAATTTCAGCATAATTATTTTCGGCAAAAGCTTCTTCTACTATTGGAATAGTTTCTTCAACCTGATTAATAAATATAGTAAGCATTTTTTTGATAAATTGTTCGTCTCCTCTGCTTAAAGTTCTGATATTCTCAAGATTGTAAAGTTTTTCTTTTTTGTCAGTTTTAGTAGTTTTTCGGTCTTTTGTATGTTTATGAATCATATTTACCAAATTTTCTTCGATGAAAGGTTTGGTGATATAATCTATCATTCCTGCTGCGATACAATTGTCTATTTCCGTTTTGAAAGCATTGGCTGTAAGTGCAATAATTGGAGTTTTTAGATTGAATTCTTTTCTTAGGATTTTTGTAGTTTCAATACCATCTAGTTCTGGCATTTGAATGTCCATCAAAATAATATCAAATTCGTTTTTTTTTAAAATATCCAAAGCAATTCTGCCATTATCGGCTTTTGTAACAATACAATTGTAGTGATTTAAAGAATTTTCGGCAACAAGTTGATTCAATTCGTTGTCTTCTACCAATAGTACATTTACTCCATCAATAGAAATTGGTTGATTGTCTTGAAGCGTTTTTTCTTGAAATATTTCATTTCCTTTTGGAATAGATAAAGTAATGGTGATTTTTGTGCCAACATTTTTCTCGCTTTTTACATCTATGCTGCCTTTCATTAGAGAGACTAATTCTTTGGTAATTACCATTCCTAGACCTGTTCCGCCGTATTTTCTAGAAACAGAACTGTCTTCTTGAGTAAATTTTTTAAAAATATTATTTACATATTCTTCGCTCATACCAATGCCCGTATCAATAATGCTGATGCTAATTTTTTGTAGATTTGGTAGGTTTTCTAGCACTTTGCATTCTACCTTTATTTCGCCTTGGTCTGTAAATTTTAAAGAATTACCAATAATATTATACAATATTTGCTCGGTTTTAAGAGAATCTCCTTTTAGAGTAGGATAGAGGTCTTCTTTAAACGTGGCAAAAAGTTTTAATTTTTTTTGTTGAGCTTTTGGTTGAAGAATGGTGATAACATTATTAATACTTTCTTTAAGCGAGAAATTTTTGTTTTCAAGAGTCATTTCTCCAGATTCAATTTTAGAAATATCTAATATATTATTGATAATAGAAAGTAAATGTTGCGAAGCATTGTAACTGTTTTCTACAAACTGCGTTTGGGTAGAATTGAGACTAATTCTTTTAAGTTCTCTTAAAAAACCAATAATAGCATTGAGTGGCGTTCTTATTTCGTGGCTCATATTTGCTAAGAAAACTTCTTTGGCTTTAGAAGCTTCCAAAGCTTTGGCTTTTTCTAATTTTAAATCTTCCTCTAGCTTTTTTTGGTCCGAAATATCTAAGTGAATTCCTATTGAGCCAAGCAAGTTGCCTTGGTCGTCATAATTAGGTGCTCCACTTATTGCCCACCATCTAATTTCTCCTCTTTTGTTTTTAATAGGAAGTTGATAAACGCTAGAAATTCCTTTTTTTCTTAATGCAATTTGTTCTTTTAAAAATTCTACATTATCAACACCATACAAGAATAATTTTGCAGGATTTTTACCTACCAATTCTTCTAGTTCAAAGCCAGAAACGTCGCAAAAACTTTGGTTTGCAAATTGAATGACCTCGTTGTTATCTACTTCTATAAGCCCAAGGTTCATATTGGCGATAATGTTTCGGTATTTTTCTTCTTGTCTTTTTATATAATTTTCTGCTTTTTTACGCTCCGAAATGTCTTGAATAAATGAACAGAAAATAAGTTCATTATTTTGTTGAATAGGTATAATTGAAATTTCTACTGGAAATTCGTGACCGTTTTTGTGCATTGCAGGAAGTTCTATCTGCTTATTGAGAACAGAACCTTCTCCTGTTTTTAGAAAATTAGTCATTCCTTTTTTATGACCTTCTATATGTCTATCAGGAATAATTATTTCGGATAAACTTTTATTAAGAACTTCATCTTTTTTCCATCCAAAAATTATTTCTGCCTGATTGTTCCAAAAAGTGATGTCTCCTTCAGAATTAATAATGATAATAGCATTTAAAGCAGAATTCATAATGAGTCTGTTGCGCTCTTCACTTTGTACTAATAACGATTGAGTTTTTATTCTTTGGGTTACATCATTGTATTTCCAAAGTTGTCCTTTGTACGTTTCATTAATAAAAATGGGTATATAATTACGTTCTAGAAATCTTCCGTCTATTGTTTCTAATAATTCATTATTTATAATTTCCTTTTTTTCTAGTAATTCATTAATTCTAGAAGCAAATTTTTCGGGTTCTACAAATAGATGTTTAGATTGTTCTGCCGAACTAGAACAGTCTATTCCAATCATTTCGTCTGGCGATATAGGAACTCTAAACATATCACAAAATAACTGATTGGTGAAGAGTATTTTGCGGTCTTCGTCTTCAAAAAGAATACCTGTTTGTAAGTTTGCTAAAAGGGTTTTTAGTAATTTGAGTGTTGTAGTGAGTTCTTTTTCCGCTTTTTTTGTTTTTTCTAATTGTTTGTTTAAATAATTGGAAACAAATAACAAATCGTCTTCTTTTTCATGTATGCTTGAATCTTCAAAATCTTCTTCTAAAACTTGGAGGCTTTTGTAAAGATTTTCAATAGATTGTTCTTTTAATTCGTATTCTTCTTTTAGTTTTTTATTGATTTGATTATACTCTTGCTCACTTTCATAAAAAGCATGATTCATCAATTCCTTATCTCTTTCAAAAGCTTTGTAAGAATTATCAATTGCCTGGATGAAATTTTGAAATTGCGAATTTTTTTTGCAATCTTCTGAAAGATATTTATTTATCTGTCTATTTAAGAGTTTATGAAATGTGTCTTCCATAATTATTCAGTTTCATTAACAGTTGTAATGGTGATGGTTTGATTGTGCAATGCACAATTTTCGAAAGGTTTTAGAGGCGAAATTTCTCCGTAAGAATAGAAACCTGTAAGTTTTGTATTTTCTTTAAAAAGATTACTTACCATTTCTACCTCTTCCGGAATGCGGTCTCCTAGAACGAGTTTTCTTCCTACGCAACTGACAATAATTCCTAATTTCGGTTCTTGTTTACTCATATTAAGGCATTCTGTGGCTGCGTCGTGAGCTGCATCTATTAATCTGTCCATATTGGCTTTCATAAATCTTACTTTGCTGCCTTCTGGTAAATCTCCTGCAAAAATCATTACGTTTTTTTTCTCGTCAACAGACAAAATAGTTCTCACAATAGGTTCGTCATCATCTGTAAGTTTTAGAGATAATGGAAAGAGTAGTGCAGAGCTTGGTAATTCTTCGGCGTATTTTCCTAAGTATTTTTTGTAAAGGTCTAATGCATTTTTGTTATCAATTTCAAAAAGAACATTATTTTCAGATTTGGTAACGGTTCTTTCTAAGCCAAAAGTGTCCCATCCACCGAATGAAGAATGAGATAAAGTTAATTTTTCTCCATAGAAACCTATTGCTAATATTTTATGTGGAGCTGGTTTTTGATTGAGACCAACTACTGTTTTTTCAAATTTATCTCCATCTCCTGCCAATCCGCCAGAAATTAAAACATCTTCTGGTCTGTTTTCGTTCATCCCTTGTACTAACTGACTTCCATTTACAGCGCTTCCGTCTGATAAAACAAAAACCCATTTTAAATTTTCTTTGGGAAGGTTTTCTATTAATTGCTTGCCTGCTTCAAAACTGTTAGAAAAATAATCAATATCTATTTGTGATGTTTTGATAGTAGAAGAAGAGAAACTTACAGCAGTTATAGCTACTGTATTATCATAAACATCGTTAGAAAAAATCTCACCCGCAGAAGACGAAAGTGCAATTTCTGCATTGGGAAATTTTTCTTTAATCAAGGAAAAAAAATCATCATTATCAATAATATTTCTTTTTCCGAATCCTAATACTAATTGGGCATTATTGTAATCTAAATTTTCATCATTATTTTCAGCAAGCCATTTTCCGTTTTCAAAAAGTAATTTTGCAACTTTCATTTTCTTGAAGTTATTTGTTTTTTTTCAATTCTGTACTCGAAATAAGGTTGTAAATCGTAGATTTTCCTATGTCTAAAGCTTTAGCTGTTTTTATAACATCGTTATTGTTTTTCTTCAAAAAGTGAAGAATAATTTCTGTTGTATATTCTTTTAACGTTTTTTGTTCATTGTGAAATACTTCAGTTTCTTTTTCGAGGCTATAAAAATTAATGTCTTCCTCTGTTATTTCGGTATGATCTGCCATTACGCAGGCTAGGTCTATAACAGATTTCAATTCTCTAACGTTTCCAGGGAAAGCGTATTTTAAGAGTTTTTTTCTTGCTTCTGGAGATAAACTCAGTGGTTTTACTTTGTTTTCTTTTGAGAATAATTCTATAAAATGTTTTGCAAGTATTAAAGTGTCTTGTTCTCGGTCTCTAAGTGGTGGCAATTCTATAGGAAGTCCCACAATTCTATAATATAAATCTTCTCTGAAGTTTCCATTTTTTACTTCGGTTGCAAGATTTTTGTGAGTCGCAATAATTATTCTAACATCTAATTTTATTTTTTGTTTTCCGCCAACTCTTGTAATTTCTCTTTCTTGTAAAGCTCTTAGCAGTTTACTTTGTAAATTGAGGTCTAATTCTGCTATTTCGTCTAAAAAAATAGTACCTCCGTTTGCTTGTTCGAATTTACCAATAGATTTATCTGTAGCTCCTGTAAAAGCACCTTTTTCGTGCCCGAAAAATTCGCTTTCTACCAAATCTTTAGGTATTGCAGCCATATTTACAGCCACAAAAGGTTTGTTTTTTCTGGTAGAATTATAATGTATAGCTTTCGCTACTACTTCTTTACCAGTTCCTGTTTCGCCGGTAATAGAAACATTGATGCTAGATTTTAGAGCTTTATTAATTTTAGAAAATATATTTTTTATTGCATCACTTTGTCCGATAATGGTTTTCTCAAAAGTATATTTTTTTTCTAATTCTTCTTTTAGAACCTCTACTTCTTGTTTTAAAGAAATATTTTCTCTAATTCTAACGATAGAACTCCAAAGCAATTCTTTAGTATGTTCGTTTTTAACAATATAATCTTTAGCGCCTTGTTTTAAAAAATTAATGGCAACTTCTATATTTTCTTGTCCACTAATTACAATAATAGGGAGATTAGGATTGATGTTTTTAATTTGCTTAAAAAGTTGGTCTCCTTGTATATCTGGCAAACCGAAGTCTATGCAGATAATATCAGGATTAAGATAAAGTTTTGATAAACATTCTTTGGCAGTTGTAAATAGCTGTACTTCATAATCAGGGTTGAGCTGAAGATGGTATCTAAGCATTTCGCCGAAAAAAGGGTCATCATCTACTACGAAAATTTTACACATGCCATTAGTTTTAGTTCGTTGTAATAAATAATAGACTAAAATAATAAATTTTATTCAATTCTCAGTTTATTTTATTTTTTTGATGAAAAATTTTTATAAATAATTAAATATGTCATTAGGTTTTATAAAAAATGTCTAGATGAATTTTGTTATTGGTTAATGATAAGCTTTAGTAAAATCATTAAAAAAGTCAGACTTTACAAAGCCTGACTTTTAATGATTTTATGTGTATTTTTTAATTAATTCACTTCAAATTTGTCTGATAGTGTAGCATCAGAATTTCCGCCAACCATTACTTTGAAACTTCCTGGTTCTACTACAAATTCATTTTGATTGTTATAAAAACCAAGTTCTGCATCTGTTAAAGTGAAAGTTATGGTTTTGGTTTCTCCAGCTTTTAGTTCTACCATTTCAAAGCCTTTCAATTCTTTTACTGGTTTTGCTACAGAAGCGAATTCGTCGTGAATATACAATTGTGCTACTTCTTTTCCTGTAACTTTTCCTGTGTTTTTCAAATCTACAGAAACTTCTACTTTTCCGCCTTTTGAGAATGTTTTTTTATTGATTTTAAGATTTGAATATTCAAAAGTGGTATAACTTAAACCATATCCGAAAGGATAAAGTGGCGTTTTTTCTACATCCGAATAATGACTCCAGAATACATT
The DNA here is from genome assembly GCF_047601505.1 of Cloacibacterium sp. Taxonomy (GTDB): domain Bacteria; phylum Bacteroidota; class Bacteroidia; order Flavobacteriales; family Weeksellaceae; genus Cloacibacterium. The sequence goes on along the minus strand of NZ_JASGJD010000001.1, from coordinate 2,314,662 downwards.
ATTATCTTTATTGGTGAATCTACCAGTGCTGTAATGATTGTAAGAAATAGGAACCTGACCAATATTTCTAGGGAAACTCATAGGTAATTTACCACTTGGGTTGTAATCTCCGTAAAGTACTTGTGCTACTGCATTTCCTGTTTCTGTACCCAATTGCCAAGCTTCTACAATCGTTGGGATTTTTTCTGCTGCCCAAGAAATCGTTAAAGGACGACCGTTATTTAATACCAAAACAATATTTGGATTTACTTTATAAATTTCTTCTAAAAATTCTTGTTGAAGCCCTGGTAAATCTAGGTTGGTTCTACTTCTTGCTTCGCCTGTAGAAAAACCGTGTTCGCCCAAAACCATTACTACTACATCTGCATCTTTTGCAGCATTTTTTGCCGCTTCAAAACCACTTTTGTCTGTAGTGTTGTATTGCACTTCTGTAAGGAAAGTTGGTTCTACTGTTGTTAATTCTAAACCTTTTACATAATTTAAAGAATTGCCTTTGTATTGTTGCATTCCTTCTAAAACCGAAACCGCAGTGTTGCTATCTGCAGCGATTCTCCAGCTTCCTAATGGTGAATTTTTACTTTCTGCCAAATAACCTAAAAGCACAATTTTTTGTCCGGATTTTTTAAGAGGTAAAAGATTGGTGTCATTTTTAAGAAGAACAATAGATTTTTTTGCCATATCCAAAACCGCTTCTCTATTGGCTTTGCTACCAATAACTTCTTTTTCGCGTTTTTCGTCTAAGAAACGATAAGGATTATCAAACAATCCAAGTTCATATTTTACTCTAAGAATTCTTCTTACGGCATCATCTACAAATTCTTGTTTTACTTTTCCTTGTTTTACTAAATCTATTAAATACGGAACGTAAATTCCACCTTCCATATCCATATCAGTTCCAGCTTCTACGGCAGAAATTGCAGCTGCTTTTTCGTCTTTTGAAAATCCCCAAGGAATCATTTCTCTTATCGAAGCCCAGTCTGAAATTACAAATCCATTGAATCCCCATTTGTTTTTTAGAACATCTCTCAATAAATATTTATCTCCTGAAGCAGGAATTCCGTTGATGGTGTTAAACGAAGTCATTACCGTTTTAAGACCAGTATCTACAGCTGCTTTAAAAGGTGGTAAAACCTGATTAAAAAGTGTATTGTTGCTAACTTCTGAAGCATTGTATTCTAGAGCACTTTCTACAAAACCGTAAGCTGCAAAATGTTTGGCTGTAGCAGCAATTCTTAGAGGAGATTTAAAAGTATTATCTCCTTGAAAACCTTTTACTCTGGCAACAGCTACTTTACTACCGAGATAAGAATCTTCTCCGGCACCTTCCATCACACGTCCCCATCTTGCATCTTTAGAAACATCCATCATAGGCCCGAAAGTCCAGTTAATTCCAGATGCGGCAGCTTCTGAAGCAGCGGTTTCTGCAGATTTTTCGATGGCTTTTAAATCCCAGCTTGCAGCTTCAGCAAGTGGAATAGGGCTTAAAGTTTTATAACCGTGTATTACATCAAATCCAATAATTAAAGGAATTCCTAGTCTGGTTTGTTCTACCGCAATTTTTTGTACAGCTTTTACTTCTTTTACACCTCTCACGGTAAGCATAGAGCCTACCAATCCTTTTTTGATGTTTTCGTATTTTTGTTCTGATGTTCCGCCAACTGGTGCTGGCCCTGTAACATCCCAAAAACCATTGTATTGATTCATTTGTCCTACTTTTTCTTCCAAAGTCATTTTAGACATCAATACATCTATTTTCTTTTCAATTTCTGGGTTTAGTTTTTGTTGGGCATTTATGGTCGAGACGGTCATTACACTCATTATTGTTATGGTAAAAAATTGGGTAATTTTCATGATTTTAAAATTTTGAACAGATTATTTTTCGTTGCTGTAAACAGAAGCTGGCAAATTGGCTTTGTTGAACAAATCTGGGAATGCTTCGTTGCTCCAATTGTATCTTACAAAAACGGGTGTTTTCACTTCTTTTGCTTCTACAATAATTTGGTTTCCTTTTATTTCAGCTTTTGCTTTTACATATTTTTTATCTGCTCCGGCAATTTCAAATTGGTCTGATGTTTTGTTTTTAAAATGCAAACCATCTGCAAATTCTAATGTTAAAACGGCTTTGTTTCCTTTAAATTCAGTTGATTTCCAAGTCGGGAAGTTGCCTAAAGTATTTTTTTTGTAAACATCGGTTAAAGCTAAATTTGCCAATCTAACACCAACCGGTTTTTTATCTTTTGGATGAATGTCATCAATCATAGAATAGTCTGAAATTACTACTAAACCAGATTTAGGAACACTTTGAGAAACTTTTCTCTGGATATTTTTAATCTGAGCGGTAGAATCTCCCCAACCTTTATAAGAAGCCAATTGAATGATATAAAAAGGAAATTCGTAGCCTTTTGCTTTTCTCCAAGAATTTATCATTGAGGTTAAAAGCGGTTCATAAGAATTTGCATTTCCGGTATTGGTTTCGCCTTGGTACCAAGCTGCTCCTGCAATTTTATATTCGTTGATTGGAGCAATCATAGCGTTGTAAGCTGCAGAAATTCTGGTAGGATAATATTCGTTTTCGCTAGATTGTAATTTTTTGAAATTTTCTAAAAGAAAAGGATTTTCCTCGAAAGCAGATTTTGGAGTCCAAAGTTCTGCGGCACTTCCGCCCCAAGCAGAACAGATAATTCCGACAGGAACATTTCCTAATTCATTTTGTAATCTTTGTGCGAAAAAATAACCAACAGCACTGAAATATTTAGCCATTTCTGGTGTACAAGTTGCCCAATTTCCGATAATATCTTTCTGTGGAAATTCTGCCGAAGATTTTCTAGCGGTAAAAAATCTGATGTTTGGATAATTGGCTTTTGCCATTTCGGCATCACCATCTTTAATTCCCCAAGCTGCGCTCATTTCCATATTAGATTGTCCAGACATTAGCCAAACTTCGCCTAGCATTACATTTTTTAAGCTTACTTCGTTATAACTTTTTAGAGAAATAGTATAAGGACCTCCTTCTTTTGGTGTTTTGAAAGTAATTTTAAAAGTAGCATCATTAGCAGCTTTTACTTTATATTCTTTGTCTAAAAAATCTGCTTTTAGTGTAATTTCTTCTCTTGGGTCTGCATTGCCCCAAATGGTAACTTCAGCATTTCTTTGCAATACCATTCCGTCTGCAAAAATAGCCGGAAGATGTATGTTTGCCATCGCAAAACTCGTGATGAAAAGCGATAAGATATTAATAATTGATTTCATTGTTCTATTTTAATTATTAAGTAAATTTTTATAAAAAGGGAAGAGCAAATCTGCCATTTTTTTGTCGTCTTCTATACTTGGATGGTAGCCACAACCCGCAGGTTTCATCTCTGGAAATTCGAAAATTTCTATTGGTTTGTGTTTTGTATCATTGTTGAAAAATGCTTTTACTTCTTTTAGGCATTCTACAAAAATTTTGTTTCTATCACCATTTACCATTGGGCTATTGAGCAAAGCAATTCTTGTATTTGGATATTTTTTATAAATTTTTTGAATTAATTCTATATAATTTCCAATGTATTTGTATTTGTTAAAAGGCAAACGTAGTTTTTTTCCATCACCGTCAGATAAATCGTTTGTTCCTAAACAAATGCTTACCAAATCTGGTTGATAATCGTTTCCAAATTGTTCTGGTTGACTTCTTCTTAAATACAAATAATCATAAACATCTGGTAAAATGTCTTCTTCCCATTTTTCTGAATTCCAGTTGCGATACATGCCATAACCTGAAACCGAACTCAATAGAAAATCTGCTCCTAACATTCTGGAAACTACGGGCCCGTAAGCTAGATAACCGTTGTGCTGATCAAACCATTGTCCTTGTCCACAAGGTAAACCTGTTTCGTCATTTCCGAAACCACAAGTGATAGAATCTCCAATAAATTCTATTTTCTTTTTAGCAATTGGCTGAAAAGGAATCGCTTCAATACCTGCAGTATCTACTGCTACTTCTCCCATTGCAGCTTCAGTAGCTTTGAAAATTTTGATTGTATGAATTTTTTTAGATTTATTTTTAACCTCGAAAGTGAAGGCTTTAAATTCATTATTATCCACTTTGTATCTTCCGATATATTCTCCATCTAATTCTACGGAAACGTAATTATAATATCCTTGAAATGGAATGTTTTTTAGATTGATACTCACTTTTTTTCCAGAAAAGTTGAATTCAACCGAAGAAGCTGGTCCCGAAAGTTTTGGATATTCTGTATTCGCAACATCAACTCTTCCTGAATATAAAAATTTAACTTTTTCCTGAGAAAAACTGAAAACACTTACAAATAAAAAAAGAAGGATAAGTTTTATTGGTTTCATTTTAAACTTTTTAATTGATTATTGTACTTTTTAATTAAATCTAAAGTGGTTTTATCGGTAGAAAATACTGAATTTAATCCTTGCGGTTCTTGTGGTGGGTCTGTGGTATAATCGTCTCCTAGATTCCATTTTCCGTTTTCAGGATTGTTTTTTCCTAGACCTCCGTATCCCCAAAAATTAAGCGCAGTGAAAGGTAAACCAGCTTTTATAGAAGTTTTCATTTTCTCGAAAACAAATTCGTAATAATAGTCTCTGTTTTCTACAGAAGTTTTTTTGTCTAAACTTTCTTTCTCACGAGGAAACCCGAATTCTTCTAAAACCAATGGTTTTTTAAGATTTTGAGCAACTTCTATATGTTCATCAATGTACTCATTTGTTTTTTTGATGGCAACTTCGGTTGAATTTTTCTCATCGTTGATATTATACCAGCCCCAATTTTTGGGCCAAATATGCATGGTTAGATAATCGATATTTGGATTGTTGTGCGTTCTCTCGAAAGCTGCAATATCATCATTAGAACCTGCTTTTCCTTCGGAACCAGTTGTTAAAAGGTGGTTTTTGTCAATGCTTTTAATAGTAGAAGCTACTTCGTTTAGCCAATTGGTAAATGCTTTTTCGTTTTCTACATTCCAAATTCTAGGTTCGTTGGCAACTTCCCAAGCCATAATGGTTTTGTCTTGTTTATAAGGAATTCCGTTTACAGAATTTTTCCTGTTCAACATAAATTTGATATGTTCTAAGAATGCATTTTTACAAGGTTCACATTGGTGAAATTGTGCTGTATAACTCATAAATTGAGGCCAAGTATTCGGTTTTAAGTTCGGGTTTGGAACTTTTCCATAGCCATTCCATTCCAAATATTTTGCCATTCCGCCGCTCCATTCCCAGTTGTTGGTAAGGTAAAGAATAGCATCCATATCTCTTTTTTTGAGTTCGTTTAAGAAGAAATCTAGTCCTTCTAATAAATCTTGGTTGTATTTTCCTTGTGTAGGTTGTGTAGCAGGAATTACGGTGTAATCTTGGTCTCCACCTTCGGCAGTTGCCATTACTCTAAGATTGGTAATTCCAAGAGATTTTAATTCGTCTAATTCTTTTTTTAGCCTTTCTCTATTTCCGTTTTTTGAGGCAAGCATTCCTCCGTACCAATAGTTAGTTCCTATAAAATAGTAAGGTTTTCCGTTTTTGGTAAAGTGATTGTTGTTAACTTTAATAAAATTTTGAGCCGAAAAATTCGACAAAATAAAAGTTGAGAATAAAAATAATAGGATCTTTTTCATATTTTAAATTTAAGGAAAAGAATACATTTTTGATATATTGTTTTGAAGAATAATCTTTGATTTTAGAGTAAAATTTTGAAAATCTGCAACATTAGAATTTCCGGGTGTAGGAACGTAATATCCAGTGCTGGTGTTGTTCCAAAACATTACATAAGCAATTTGAAGATTATTATTGGTAATTGCATCGTAAAGATACGTAGAAAACCAATTGTTAATGGCAGGTGTAGTAGAAGTTACTCTATAACCTGTTTCTGTAAGTGCAGCAATTTTGTTTTTAGAAATAGCCAAATCTGAAATTAATTTTAATTTTGAATTCGCTAGAGAAGCTCCAGAAGTTCCTTTATTGTCAAAATCTTCATAGTTATCCATTCCTAAAATATCCACATAATCGTCTCCCGGGTATCTGCTTAGATATGAACTAGAAGTGGTGTAAGAATTATCTGGCGAAAAAGCGTACAAAATATTATGAACATTTTTGGTGTCTCTAAGGTAATTTACTGTAAATCTGTAAACTGAGATATATTCTTCTGCGGTGCAATAATTAGCTCCCCACCAAAACCAATTTCCATCAAATTCATGGAAAGGACGAAAAATAATTGGAATTAGCTTTCCGTTGTTATCTTTCAGATTGGAAACAATAGAAGCCACTTTATCTAATTTTTTCTTATACCAATCGTTAAATTTACCACCAGGCAAAAGACTTTTAAAAGCATCAGATTTCTGAGAATCCGTCATGTCTGATGCGTAGAAACTGTTCTCGTTATATGGTTCTCTTAGATGCCAACAAAAAGTGTTGATAATTCCTTTATTATAAGCGTCTTTGGTGTCTTGTATAATTTTGTTTTCTTGCTGTACAAACCAATTGTTACTAGGATTTTCTTTATCTGTAATGAACATAAAGTCTGAACCTAGAATTGCGGGGTCGTTTCCCGTTGATTTTTTAATATCCGAAAAACCAGAAGTTTCGTAAAAAGAATTAAAGGCGTCTTGTTGACCGATAATAATTTTAGTTTTTCCAGAATTTCTTAAATTATAAAAAAGCGCTGCAGTTTCTGTTGTAGCATTTTTATCCACCATAAAAGTTTTTACATTTTGAGGAGTTACTACGTCTGTAATAACTGGTGGAGTAGGTGTTACAATTGCCTCTTCGGTTTCATCGGTTTTACAAGACAAAACGATAACTAACAAAACGAGAGAAAAAAAATGCAGCGCTTTTTTCATTTTATTTGTTGAAAGTTACTTTTATATCATCTGCGTATAAAGTACCAGTTGCAAAACCAAGAGCAATCATAATTCTTAGTTTTTGAGTATCTTTTGATAAATTAAAAGTTTTAGAATATTCTTGCCAATCTTTAGTTCCTGTTACAAAGGCAATACTTTCGTCGTTGGCAGTTTTTGTTTTTCCATCGCTGCTAAATTCTACATTTAGCAAACCGTTATTCCAAACGTTTTCGCCTTGAACAATATTGTCAGATTTTAGCCAACCCGAAATGGTTACCGATTTTGCATCAGCAGGAACGCTAAATAATTGGTCTACACCAACCCAATCTTTGCTTGTAGAGGAAAGAATCAAAGCATTATTTCCTTCTTTTTTTACAGTGTTAGAAAGATTTACAGCACCGCGCCAAGAAGAAGTTCCGTTTTCAAAATTTCCATTAGCAAAAATTTCGGCTGGAGCAGTTGGGTTTTGATTTTGAATATTCTGAAGAGAAATTGCTTCCTTTTTCTTAATGTCTTCGTCTATTATTTTATCATAATCTTCCTTAGAAATAGGAGTGATTTTAATATCATCAAAGAAAAAAGAACCTGTACACTCGGAAAGGGCAAGCATTAATCTCCCAGAACGATTGTTTTCGGTAGGAATTATTTTTTTTACCAATTGCCAATTTGTAGTTCCTTCCAATTCGGCAATATTTTCGGTTTTACCATTCATTTCTAAGATAATAACCGCTTTGTTCCAGTTGTTTTTACCTTTTTCAATAGCATCCGCTTTTACCCAAGCCGAAACTTCTATTGCAGGTGTATTTTTAGGAATATTGAATTCTTGGTCTATACCTTTCCATTGTGGAGAAGTATATTCGTAGATGCTTCCTCCTTTTTCGCCAGTTCTTTTGGTGTAAGGATTAATATTGAGAACATTTTCTCCTCTCCAAGAATCTGCATCGAGTTCGAAGCCACCGTTTCTGATTAAATTTTTCTGTGCAAAAATTTGTGTTACACTTAAAATTGCAGCTAAAAAAAATATTTTTTTCATAATTAAAGACGTTTTAAAAGTTCTATACAAGCTCTGGAATTATGATAAGGGCATTTCCAAAATCCCGCTTTATCCTTCAAGATAGGAGAATAATCTTGATGAATTCCCCAAATCCATTCTCCATTTTTGTGATCTATGATGTATTTTTCTACAAAACTGAAGTTTTTTTCTACAATATCTAGATATTCTTCTTTTTGAGAGATTTGCCAAGCATTTACCATACCTATCCAAAGTTCTGCTTGAGGCCACCAATGTTTTTCGGCAATTAGTTTTTGTTCTTTAGGTTCGTATTCGTACCACAAGCCGCCATCTGCATCTAAACCTTCTTTGGTAGCTTCTGCAAAAGCAACTGCATATTTTTGGTAGTTTTTAATTAAAACTTCATCTTCAATGGTTTCTGCACACCAAAGCAACAACCAAGCCGCTTCAATATCATGTCCATAAGAAATTACATCTTCTTTTTCTACCCAATTTTCATTGAAAAATAGTTTTAAATGCCAAGATTCTTTATCAATAAAATAAGTTTCCGTAACTTCTAAAATCTCTTTTATAGCATCTTTCAACTTTTGACTAGGCCAGATTGAATACAAATTGGCATACGCTTCCACAATGTGAAGATGTGTATTCATGGTTTTCTTTTCGTTGGCATCTTTTTCGCTCAAACGAAGGTCTTCTATTTCTTGCCAATCTTTTGTAAAAGCTTCTAAATAGCCTCTTTTTTCGAAATCTCTGCTGTGTAATTCTATTTTGTAGAATAAGTCTTGAGCAATTTCCAGCGCGTCTTCGTTTTTGAAAATTTTATAAAATTCTGCCAATCCGTAGATTACAAAAGCTATTGCATAGATTTGATTTTTGGTATCTTTTGGCGTTCCATCTGCGTTAAGACTCCAATAGATACCGCCAAATTCTTTGTCGTAGAAATAATCTTTGATGTATTGAAAAGCTCTTTTTGCAGTTTTAAGATACTCGGGATTTGGTTCTATAGCGTAAGCTGCGGAAAAAGACCACAGAATTCTTGCATTGAGAACCGAGCCTTTTTCTGAATCTTCATTTTTAATATCTTCGAAATTAATTTCGCCTACAAAACCACCATTTTTTTCGTCAATGGTATTTTCGAGCCAATAATTTAAGATATTAATAAGTTCAGTTTTGGCTTTATTTTTAAGAGTTATTTTTTTGTTTTCCATAATATTATTTTTTAAATAAAAACCTCACTCATTGCTTTGTGAGGTTTTTCTAAGATAAAAAAGAAATAAGATTATAAAAACTTTTTATTATGGTCTACTAGAGTAACAATTTTTTGAACAGAAGCAGCTGTTGTAAATTCATCTTCTGGTGAGTTGATAACATAATCTACCAAACGTTCTACGTCTGATACTGCAACGTGCATTCTGGTATCTGAAGAAGCGTAATAGATGTACACTTTACCATCTTCATCTGCAATCCAACCATTTGAGAACAAAACATTAGAAACATCTCCAACTCTTTCTTCGTTTTCTGGAGCCATAAAATGCCCGGCAGGAACGTGAGTTACTTTTGAAAAATCTTCTAAATCTGTCATAAACATATACAAAGTATATCGTAAACCTGCAGCGGTATTTCTAACACCATGAGCTAAATGCAACCATCCTTTTGAGGTTTTAATTGGCGCAGGTCCTAATCCGTTTTTTAATTCGTAAATGGTGTGATATTGTTTTCCGAATATAATTTTTTCTTCTTTAACAACAGGATTCGTCATGTCTTCTACGAAACCAAGTCCAATTCCGCCACCGCTTCCTACATCAATAAAACCATCTTGAGGTCTTGTGTATAAAGCATATTTTCCATCTACAAATTCTGGGTGAAGTACTACATTTCTTTGTTGACCAGAAGTGGAGATTAAATCTGGTAATCTTTCGAAATTTACCAAGTCTTTAGTTCTTACAATTCCGGCATTTGCAATAGCAGAGCTGGTATCGCCAGCAGGAGCATTAGGGTCTTTTCTTTCGGTGCAGAAAATACCATAAATCCATCCGTCTTCGTGGTGTACCAATCTCATGTCGTAAGCATTGGTGTCTGGATTTCCTTCAATCTGAGGAATAACGCATGGTTTTTCCCAGAATTCAAAATTGTCTATTCCGTTGTCACTTTCAGCAATAGCAAAGAAAGATTTTCTATCGTTTCCTTCTACTCTTACACAAAGAATGTATTTGCCATTAAATTTCATAGCACCAGCGTTAAAAGCTGCGTTGAAACCATTTCTTTCTAAGAAGTAAGGATTGGTTTCTGGATTGAAATCGAATTTCCAATCTAAAGGAATGTGTTTTGCGGTTACAACCGGATTTTGATATCTTGTATATATGCCGTTATTAAATTCTTTGATCGGTGAATTTGGGGTTTGAACTAAAGATTTATATTCTTCCTCAAGTTCATTTTTTCTTTTCAAAAAAATGTCAGTTGCATTCATTAGGTTCATAACTTTTTGATGTGTATTATTTTAAATATTATTTTTTCTTTTTAAGTTTAATTCTTCGGAAATTTCTTTTACTTTTTTATCAGAAAGAGGGTAGAACATCATTCCAATTAAAGCTAATAGACAACAGATTGCAGGTAAAAGACTTATCATAATTCTTTCTCCGAAAATGGTGTCTGCACTTTGTGATGCGGCATCCGGAACGTAATGGAACCAAGCCAAAATCCATCCGCTAAGTGCTGCTCCTAATGCCCATCCTAATTTTTGAGACATAGAAGATGATGAGAAGATAAGACCAGTTGCACGTCTTCCTGTTAATAATTCCTGGTGATCTACAATATCTGCGAACATAGACCAAAGCAATGGTAAAACATATCCTGCAAATACTGAGATTAAGAATTGTAAGATTAATATCAATACAATATTATTTGGAATGAAATAGAAAATAACGCTCAGAATTCCGGCAATAACGATGGAAATCATATAGGTTTTTTTCTTGCCATATTTAGCAGAGATAGAAGGAGCTGCCATTACACCAATTAAATTAGCTGCTTGCCCCACTAAGAAATAAATAGTTGTAATATCCCAGCCTGTGCCAGCCATTTTATAATTTAATTTTACAAAATCTCTGAAATAGTAAATCGCTACACTGTCTCTCACTGCATTGAAAAGTAATGCTGCTAAACCTGTTCCTACCAAAATCCACCAAGGTGCATTTCTGAAAAGATTTTTAAGGTCTGTTTTTACAGAAACATTTTCTTCAGTTTCAATTTGCTGAACTCTTTCTTTAGTCCAAGAAAAACAAAGCAAGAATAATATCACGCAGATAATTCCTATAACGCCAACACCCATTACCCAACCTGTTACAGAAGTGCTTACTGATGTTTCTACAGCTTTTGTAGCTTGTGATACATTTTCGCTATCAAATGTTTTAGAGAAGAAGTCAATTAAAGGTTGCAATAGCATGAAAGTAACAAAACTACCAATAAATGCGAAAGACATTCTGTAAGAAGAAAGTTGATTTCTTTCTTCTGGGTCTGCAGACATAGCTCCTAATAATGAAGCATAAGGCACATTAATTAATGAATAAACAATCATCATTAAAGAGTAGGTAATGTATGCGTACACCAATTTTCCTGTGCTGCCAAAATCTGGCGCGTAGAAGGTGAAAACGCCCATTACTGCAAAAGGAATTGCGAACCAAAGAAGATAAGGACGATATTTTCCCCATTTTGATTTGGTACGGTCTGCAGCAATTCCTACGAAAACATCAAAAAATGAGTCCCAAAGTCTTGCTACCAAAAACATGGTACCTGCTGCTGCTGCGGTAATCCCAAAAACATCTGTGTAGAAAAATAAGGAATACATCCCGAAAATTTTCCAAAACATAGATGATGCGGCATCTCCGAATCCGTATGCAATTTTTTCCTTTAATTTTATTTTTTCAGCCATTATTTATATAGATTTAGTTTGGTTGCATCTTTTTGAAAGAACGTATTTTCTTTATTGTAAAATTCTACAAAATCTTTTTCGCTAACTTGTCCTTTATATGGAGCGTAGTAATGCATTTTCTTTTCATTTTCTAGCCAGCCGTGGTTTCTCCATAATAGAACGTAGGATATTTTGTAATTTCCAATGGCTTCTGTTAAAGTTTTTGTCCACCAATTAGCATAAGGAACTTGTTCGTAACCTGTTTCTGCAATTGCCATCGGTTTATTGTGTTCTACTGAAACTTCGTTCATTATTTGCAGTTGTTTTTGCACATCAGTAACGAAAGAATTGTCTTTAGTAGGGTCTGTATATTGGTATTTGTCAAAACTTATCATATCCACCATGTCATCACCTGGATAATATTCTAAAAATTCTTCTTTAGATTTAAAATCTGCGGTATTGTAAACAATAATTAAGTTGTGTAATTTTTTAGTTTTTCTAAGATAATTGATGGTAAATTTCCAAATTTGCTTGAATTCTTCCGGTGAAGCATTGTTTTTGCACCACCAAAACCAGTTTCCTGTTAATTCGTGGAATGGTCTATATAAAATAGGAATGCTTTTTCCGTCTGAACCTTTTAATGTACTTAAAAAGTTTGCGGCATTATCTAACCAAGATTTGTACAAGTCGTATTTTGTGCCATTCGGAAGAATAGATGCAAAAGAACCAGGTGTGGTGTCCCAAGAGTTTTTTAAGGTTAAAGGATTATCGATATGCCAACTTATTGTAGAGATTCCACCTTTGTCATATGTTTCTTTAATCCATTTTTTTATATTTTTAAAAGGAACTCCGTCAATATTATTTGGTTTTTGGTATTCTAAGCCGCCTAAATCCCAACCATAGACTGCAGGGTAGTCTCCTGTAACATCTTTAATATCGCTTCTTCCTTCTTCATATTTCCATTTTACACCGTAAGCTAAATCATCTTGATGACCAAAAAAATATCCTTTATCTATAGATTTGTTAAGGTTCTGATATAAGTTTACGGTTTCTTTTGTTGCTTTTGTGTCTGAAAGAAGATTGTTTTTCGTGTCAGCGTGTTGGGCATAACATGAAATAAAAGACGCAACTAGAGTTATTTGTAATGTATTCTTCAAATAGGTAATCATAGTGATAATTGGGGGTAATTAATTCAATTTAAAAATTTTTAATCAAAGTTAAAAAAGTTTAAAAATATTTAAAAAAATATGATATTTATTATGTTAACTCAATGTTAACAATTGCTACTTTTGCTAAGACAAATTTACTTTATGTTTTTTTTATGTAAGTAATACTATTTTATCAATATAATATTATATAATTGCAATTAAAATTAATGTTATGAAAAATGAAAAGAATTTTTTCAGAGAAATACCACCTCTAACAAGCAATGATAGCTTTTTGGTGTTTGATAGAGTGAAGGAAAAATTTGACTTTCCTATACATTTTCATCCAGAATTTGAAGTAAACTTTATTCAAAATGGTAAAGGTGTACGTAGAATTGTTGGGGATCATATAGAAGAAATAGAAGAATTTGAATTGGTTTTGGTAGGGCCAAATTTGTATCACGCTTGGGAGACTTATAAATGTAAAGAGAAAGATATTCACGAGATTACAATTCAATTTGATGAAAAACTTTTTGATGATAATTTGCTTTCTAGGAGAATTATGAGACCAATAAGAGATATGTTTAATAGGTCGTCTCACGGTGTTTTGTTTTCGTATTCTACCGCGGAATTTCTATCCAAACGTATCTGTAACTTGTCTAGATTGGATGGAATGGATTATTTTTTGGAGATTTTATCTATTCTGCATGATATGGCTACGTCTCGAAATCAAAGGATATTATCCACGTTTACAGTAGATTATGATAAATTTGAGGATGATGACAAAATGAAGATTGTGTATGATTATATACAAAAGAATTTTGCAAATAAAATTACATTAGAAGAAGTTTCTAAGGTAGCTCTTATGAGTCCTGTTTCTTTTAATAGATTTATAAAAAAGAGAACCAATAAAACATTTGTTAATTATTTGAATGATGTTAGAATTGGTTATGCAGCACGAAGTTTAGTGGAAAAAGATTTAAGTGTTTCTGAGGTGGCTTTTAAATGTGGCTTTAATAATATAGCAAATTTCAATAGGATATTTAAGAGTATAAAAGGCGTAACGCCAAGTACTTACCGGGAAGAGTTTAATGGTATTAAAAGAATACTTTAATTAATATTGATATTATTTTGTCTTTTTTATTGATGAAAATGTCTTTTTTGAACATGAAAAATATCATCAGCGAAAATAATAGTAACAATTGATAAAATAATATTAACAAATCCTTCACATTCAGTTATAAATTTGTTTTGTTAAAATAAATGAAAAACCATTGATAATTTGACAATGTTATAATTATCAATTTTGAAGGAAAATAATCAAATTAACAACCAATTTATATTATGAAGAGTTTTCTTTATTATCTAAATCCAAGCAGTAGTGGTAAGACTAGTATCGCCGCTTTGTTTCTTCTTGGGGCAATTACAGGTGTAGATGCACAGCAAAAATCTTCACGAGATACTCTAAAAACAAAACAAATAGAGGAAGTAGTGATGATTGGCTATGGTACACAGAAAAAAAGTGATTTGAATTCTTCTGTGTCTTCAATTAAGACAAAGGACATTCAAGACATTAAACAGGTCTCTGTAGACCAAATGATTCAAGGTAAACTAGCTGGTGTTAGTGTTGCTAATAATAATGGGCAACCTGGAGCAGCGGTTTCAATAAGGGTTAGAGGTACTACTTCTTTGAATGGGACTAACGAACCTTTATATATTATTGATGGAGTTCCAATTTCTGGTGATGCAACTGGTAAATCTACATCTGGTAGACCAATTGCTGGTGGAGATTTTTCATCTACAGGTGGTTCTGGTAGTGTTGCTGTTTCTCCTATTTCTTTTTTAAACCCAAACGATATTGAGTCTATAGATGTATTGAAAGATGCATCTGCAACTGCAATATATGGTTCTAGAGGTGCAAATGGTGTAATTATTATTACAACAAAATCTGGAAAAAAAGGGATAGGTAAAATTAGCTATGAAGGCTACACGTCTGTTTCTCAAAATTACAAATATTTAGATGTGCTTAATTTGCAACAGTATGCTGCTTTGCAAAATGCTATGGCTCCTGTTTTTGGGACTCAACTAAGAGCGGAATTTGCACATCCTGAGTTATTAGGAAAAGGTACAGATTGGCAAAGAACTATTTATAGAACAGCGGTAGCTCAAAATCACCAAGTTTCTTTTGGTGGAGGTAAAGAAGATGCTAATTATTATTTGTCTTTAGGATATTTGGACCAACAGGGTACAATTATTAATACAGGGTTAAAAAGATATACCCTAAGGTTAAATCTTAATGCTAAAGTAAAACCTTGGTTAAGAATTGGCGCTAACCTTACAGGTGGTATTTCTAATCAGAATTTCACAGTAAATGAAAGCTACACTGGTTTAATTTCTAATACGTTATTGCAAGCTCCAGATTTACCAGTTTATAATATAGATGGAACTTTTGCATCTCCTCCAGCTGGACAGAATACTAATTATTTTAATCCTGCAGCAGAAGCTTTAACAAAATTAAATAAATTAATTAGAAAAAATTTCTTAGGAAATATTTATGCAGAAGCAGATTTATTAAAAGGTTTAAAATATAGAATAGAAATGTCTGCAAATACCGAATTTGCAGAAAATACAGAATTTTGGCCACAATTCAATAGAGGCTCTCAGTCTAATGACACAGCTGACCTTTGGTTAAGAAATAATGATTGGTATTCTACCAATATTAAAAACTTACTTACCTATGATAAATCATTTGGTAATCATAAATTTACCATTTTATTAGGACAAGAGGCGTTAGATAGTCATTGGAAAGGAATTACAGGAGAAGGGCATGGCTTTAAATCGAATGATGTATATTCTCTTAGTATGGCAGATACTACAGAAACAACAAGTTACAAAGGTAGTGCATCTTTATTGTCATATTTTTCTCGTTTAATCTATGATTTTGATGGCAGATATAGCATTACAGCTTCAATAAGAAGAGACCAATCGTCTAAATTTGATCCTCAAGGTAATAAAGGAAAAAATCAGGTAGGATATTTCCCTGGTATTTCTGGTTCTTGGAGAGTTACTAAAGAAAGTTTTATGGATTGGATTCCTTCTAATATTGTTAGTAATCTGAAATTCCGTGCTGGCTACGGAGAGACAGGGAATCAACAAATTTCTAATAATTTATACTCTTCACAGCTTAATATCTATAATCTACCAGCTTATCTTAGTAATCCTGATTTGAAATGGGAAACTATGAAGCAAACTAACTTAGGTGTAGATTTATCATTATTCAATAGATTAAATGTAACTTTTGATTGGTATAAAAAAACATCATCAGATTTCTTGTTTAAATTACCATTGCCAGATTATTTAACAGGAGGATTTTCTCAGTATGGTGGTATAGAATCTCCTTATTCTAATTTGGGTAGTATGGTGAACAGAGGTTTCGAGATTACCCTAGGTTATGAAACAAAAGCTGAAAATTTTAATTGGAGTACAAATTTTGTTTTTACAAGATATAAAAATGAGTTACTTAGTCTTGTAAATGGAATGTCTAATATTACAGAATCTGTAAATATCAATGGATACCAACCAATGATTGCTACAAATACGACAATTGGTAATCCTATTGGTACATTCTGGGGCTTGAAATATGAAGGTTTGTATAGAACAGCTGCTGACCTTACAAATGCTCCTTCTGTGTATGGTAAAGCACCAGTGCTAGGAGATGTGAAATATGCAGATGTAAATGGAGATGGAAAAATTGATGATTTAGACAAAGCTATTATTGGTAATCCTCACCCAGATTTTACATTTGGTTTTACAAATACATTTAGATATAAAAGTTGGGATTTATCAATTTTCATACAAGGCTCTGTAGGAAATGATGTGATGAATTTAACTAAAAGAAATGGTACTCAAAATGCTATGATGTATCAAAATCAATTAGTAGAAGCTTTAGATTATTGGTCTCCTACCAATCCTAATGCAAGTCAACCGAGAATTATCAATAGTATTTCGCATCCAAATATTATGATTTCTGATAGATATGTTGAGAAAGGAGATTATGCTAGAATTCAGAATTTGACATTAGGGTACACATTACCTTCAGATTTTGCATCAAAAATGAATTTATCTAAATTTAGAATTTATTTTACTGCTCAAAATCTTTATACTTTGACTAATTATTCAGGGTACGACCCAGAAATTGGTTCGTTTAATCAAAACGTTCTTCTTACTGGTATAGATAATGGTAGATATCCTTCTCCTAGAACATTTATTTTTGGCGTTAACCTAGACTTTTAATATAATAGACATGAAATCTTTAAAAATATATAATTTAAGAAAAATTACTATTGCTATTTTCGCTCTTGGAGCTATGGCATCTTGTAGTAATGATTTTACAGATAGACCTTCAGAAGATTCTATTAGTGCAAATAATTATTATAAAAATGATGAACAAGTAAGAGTAGCAACCGATGGGATGTACTATAAGACTTGGTTTCAATTTAATAATAAATTTTTCTATGCAATTTCAGAAGTTGGTTCTGGTAATATGTATACCAATTCATCTGATGTAAATGCTATGAGAAGTTTTTCTATGACTTCATCTGATGCAGAGATGTTTGCAGGATGGCAATCTCTTTGGGCTAATGTAGCACAAGCTAATTATCTTATCAATAATCTTCAGAAAATGGCTGATCCTTCAGTTAGTCAAACAGTGATAAACAATGCTTTGGGAGAGGCTTATTTTATGAGAGCTACTGCGTATTTCTACTTAGTTAGATTATGGGGGCCTGTTCCAATTATTGTAAATAATTATGATCATATAAACAGTCCTCAACTTAATACAAATAGAGTAGAAGATGTATATGAATTAGTAACAAGAGATTATACACAAGCAATTAGTCTTTTGAATAGCAAAGTTAGAGGTGCTAGTTATGCTGACAATGCAAAAGTATCTAAAGGTTCTGCTAAAGCTATGTTGGCAAAGGTGTATCTTTATTTAAAAGATTATACAAAAGCAAGACAATTGTCTGAAGAAGTTATTAATAGTGGAGAATTTAAGTTATTAGGTGGTACTTCTCAATATTCTATTCAAAGTAAGTCTTTTGGAGATTTATTTAAGTATGCTAATAATAATAATGAAGAATCTGTATTTGCGTTACAATGGAAAACAGATGCTAATTATGGTTCTGGTAACAATTGTAATACACAGTTTGGTATCAGTAACGGAACAATTTCTACATCTAATGCAACTTATGGTGGTGTTTTTGGCCCTTCTCAAGATATTTTAAATCTATATTCTTTAGGAGATGCTAGAAGAAATGAAACAATTATGTTCCCAGGTAATGTATATCCTGATATGAAAATCAAAAATGGGAAAACCTTCCAAGTTGGATTTACAGTACCAACAGCAGACCAGATTGGAGGCCAAGGCTCTGGAGCTGCAATTAAAAAATATTGTGTAGGTATCGAAAATGGAAATAATTCTGGACCTATTGATGCTTGGGCAATGATGGATAATAATACTTACATTATGAGATTCTCAGAAGTTTTATTAATTCATGCAGAAGCAATCCTTGCAGGTGGAGCATCAACGTCTGATGCTGCTGCTCTTAAATCTTTCAATGCTGTAAGAAATAGAGCAGGACTTAGTGATGTTTCTTCATTTACTTTCGATGATTTATTTACCGAAAGAAGAAAAGAATTAGCTTTCGAAGGTGATTATTGGTTTGATTTGGGAAGAATTTCTCGTACCAAAGCTATTGCAATAATGGCTGCACAAAATAGAGGTAATATGTGGGGAGCAGAATATTATACGCCTGCTGAAAAAGATTTCACCTTACCTTATCCTGCAAACGACGTAGCTAAAAACCCTAAACTTTTAGATGCACCAGTTCAATATCAATTCTAAAAATTTAAAAAAAATGAAAAATTTCATAAATAAAACTTTTAAATATTTCATCTTTTTACTTGCTGTTACTGTTGTGTGGACTGCTTGTAGAAATGATGATGATGAGAAGATTTCTACTTCTGCGCCTACAATTGATCTTGTTGCAGCTTCGGTAGATGAAAGTGGTAAACCAACTGATCTATCTTCTGTTACAGTAGGATATGCTAATAATGTGTATATTATAAAAGGAACAGGATTTGCTACTTTGAAACATGTTTATTTTAATGATTATGAGTCTTATTTCAATCCAAATTTGGTTACAGACAATACAATTATTGTTACAATTAATGAGAAAACACCTTATGCTAATGTTAACAATAAACTTAAGCTTGTTACAAAATTTGGTACTATAGAATATGACTTTACTGTAGCTCCTCCAGCACCTGTCTTTAAAAGTTTTAATCCTATTAATGCTGCTGATGGAGAAGAAGTAACTATCACGGGTAATTATTTTTTAAATTCTGTTGTTAAAGTGGGGGATGTGGAAGCAGAGGTTATATCTGAAAGTTTAACAGAGATAAAGATTAAACTACCTCAAGGTTCGCAAGGAAAAAAGATAACAGTAACAACACTTTCTGGAAGTAATACTTGGGGAACAGCAATAGGAACAGCCTTGTTTGATGATAAGTTTTACTCACCTTGGAATATTGATTCTGCTCAAAATCATACTTTTGTTAATGATGCATCTGCTGCTTTTCAAGGTAGTGTTTTCATTAAAAAAGAAATAGATGGATGGGGAAGTATTAGTACTAATTGGGTATGGGAAGAGGATGCTGTAAAAAAATATACAGGAATTAAATTTGCGGTTAGGTCTGATGATGATGGTAAATTAGAATTAATTTTTAATAATGATTGGAGCGATTCTGAGGTTAGACAGTTTAAAACTTCTAAAGATTGGAAAGAAGTTAAATTTACTTGGAGTCAACTGAATAACCCTGCTGTTTTACAGAATTTAGCATTCAAAGAATTTACAGGAAATAAGCATAATTATTATTTCGATAATATTACTTACACAACAGATTAAATTTATAACATATAGTTCGTATTTTGTTTAAAGTAAAAAGTAAAAAATAAAAATATAAAATATTAAATTACAATATGAACAATTTATGTTATTACTATTAAAAATAAAAAGTGTTTTTCAGAAATAATTATTAGGATTAATTATTCAACTAGAACCCTCATTGTAGGGTTCTTTTTTTAAAAAAAATTGTTATGAAAAAATTATTAAGCATTGCAGCAATTGCAGCAGTTTCTTTACTAAGTGCTCAAAAATTCGAAAACGTAGCCTTAACTCCGCCAATGGGATGGAATTCTTGGAATACTTTTGAAGTGAACATCAACGAAGATTTAGTAAAAAAAACAGCAGATATGATGGTTTCGTCTGGTATGAAAGATGCCGGCTACGAATACATTGTTCTAGATGATGGATGGATGGTGAAAGACCATAGAGATAAAAATGGCGATTTAATTCCAGACCCAGTTAAATTCCCAAGCGGAATGAAAGCTCTTATTGATTATGTGCACTCCAAAGGTTTAAAATTTGGTCTTTATAATTGTGCAGGTACTCAAACGTGTGCTGGTTATCCTGGTACAAGAGGTTACGAATATCAAGATGCAAGATTTTATGCAAATTTAGGAATAGATTTTTTAAAATACGATTGGTGCAATACAGCAGGTATTAATGCTACAGAAGCTTATACTACCATGAGCAAAGCTTTGAAAGCTGCAGGTAAACCCATTGTCTTTTCAATTTGTGAATGGGGAGACAATCAGCCTTGGAATTGGGCAACACCAGTTGGCAATCTTTGGAGAATTTCTGGAGACATCTATCCTTGTTTCGATTGCGAATACAAACACGAAGAAGGAAACTGGTCTTCTTGGGGTGTTCTTAAAATTCTTGAAATGAGAAAAGACATTCGTAAAGTTTCTGGACCAGACCATTGGAATGATTTTGATATGATGGAAGTAGGAAACGGAATGACGAATACCGAAGACAAATCTCACTTTACACTTTGGTCTTTGATGGCTTCTCCGCTTTTTGCAGGTAATGATTTGAGAATTGTAAAACCCGAAACTTTAAAAATTCTTACCAACAAAGAAATGATTGCTATCAACCAAGATAAATTAGGAATTCAAGGGTTTAAATATCAATCTGAAAATGGAGTAGAAGTTTGGGTAAAACCTCTTTCTGATGACAATTGGGCTGTAGTTTTTTTAAACAGAACAGATAAATCACAAAAAGTGAAATTCGATTGGAAAAAACATATTATTGAAGACAAAGATTTTAATTTGACTTTGAATTTAAATAATCACAATTATTCAATTAGAGACCTTTGGGAGCATAAAGATTTAGGTAAAACCAACAAAATTTTTGATAAAGAATTGGCTTCTCACGACGTAATTGCAGTTAAACTTACTAAAATTAAATAATGAGGAATTTATTGTATATCATTTCGTTAGCTTTACTTACCTCTTGCGGAACTTCTTTTGTTGCAACTCACGGTCAACTTTCGGTAAAAGGAACTCAATTGGTAGATAAAAACCAAAAGCATGTAATGTTGAGAGGGGTAAGTTTGGGTTGGCATAGTATGTGGCCTAGATTTTACAATCAATCTGCAGTTTCTTGGCTCAAAAAAGACTTTAATGCAAATGTTGTTCGTGCTGCTTTAGGAGTAGAATTGGGCGAATATGGGAATTACGTAAATGATAAAAATTTTGCAAAAGAAAAAATTTACACTGTAATAGATGCCGCCATTAAGAATAATATTTATGTAATTGTAGATTGGCACAGTCATAATATCAGATTAGAAGAGGCTAAAGAATTCTTTGACGAAACTTCTAAGAAATATGGCAAGTATCCTAATGTAATTTACGAAGTTTTCAACGAACCAGATTACGAAACTTGGGCAGAAATAAAATCTTACTCAGAAGAAATTATTAAAGTGATTAGAAAAAACGACCCAGATAATATTATTTTGATAGGTTCGCCTTCTTGGGATCAAGATGTGCACTTGCCTGCAAAAGACCCTATTACTATTGATAAAAACCTAATGTACACGATGCATTTTTATGCTGCAACTCACGAAAAATGGCTTAGAGATAGAACAGATGAAGCTCTGAAAAGCGGTTTACCAATTTTTGTTTCAGAAAGTGCAGGGATGGAAGCTTCGGGAGATGGTAAAATGGATTATAAAGCTTGGCAAGAATACATAGATTGGATGGAACAGAAAGGTCTAAGCTGGATTGTTTGGTCTATTTCAGATAAAGATGAAACATGTTCTATGCTGAAAAAATCTGCCAGTTCAGAAGGAAATTGGAAAGACGAAGATTTAAAAGAATCTGGACTAAAAACCAGAGAATATCTTAGGTTCTACAATAAAGGTAAAAACTAATAAAAAAGGCTGTCATTTTCGACAGCCTTTTTTTTTAACTTCTAGAATAATCGTCTTCTATTCTTACAATATCGTCTTCTCCAAAATAAGTTCCGGTTTGAACTTCTATAAAGATTAAAGTATCTTCTCCTACGTTTTCTACACGATGTTTTGCAGTTAATGGGATTAAAGCAGTTTCACCATAATTGTAAATTTTATCTACATCGTCCAAAGTTATTTTGGCAGTTCCTTGTATAATTGTCCAAGCTTCTTGGCGATGGTGGTGATATTGATAAGATAATCTTTGCCCAGGCAAAACTTCTATTCTTTTCAATTTAAAATTGGGTTCATCAAATAGTACATAGTACTTTCCCCACGGTCTTTCTCCGATCTCGTTCATAATATTTTTTTGTAAAATTAGTAAGATTAAAAGACTTATAATGCTACTATTTTTTCAAAATTTTATATAAAATAACAATCTCTGCTTTTCGGTTGATGTAGCTATTAAAAAATAGGATAATTTGCCATTTATCAGCAATCAATCTTGATTGTTTTCTATGATGAAAAGTAACACTTTTTAACTCTTAACAGAAAAATAACCTCAATAAAAATAGAATTTTACAACCGTGAAAATTAAATTAAGTATTTTTGTAAAGTTTCTAATTTTTTAAAACCATTTAAAAGCTAAGTTAAAGCAAGATTAAGCATTAGAAACTAATTGAAATTTAAAGAATTATATAAAAATTTAAAATAAAAATTTATGAAAATAAAATTTCTTGGGCAAAACTGTTTTTTGTTTACTTATAAAGGCAAAAATATACTTTCAGACCCTTTTTACAACTTCCAAAAAGAACAATCTGGATTTGATGTTAAAGCTCAAAAAATAGACTATGTTTTAATAACTCATGCACACGGAGACCACATTGCAGATGTGAAAGAAGTGCTAGAAAATCATCCAGATGCAACTGTAATTGGTCAACCAGAAATCTGTGATTATTTTAATCATGCAAACTCAATTGATATTAATTTTGGAGGTTCTGCAAAATTTGATGATTTGAAAATTTCTATGGTTCCAGCGCATCACACTTCTAGTTTTCCAGATGGAACGTATGGCGGACAACCAGCTGGTTATGTTTTCAGATTTCAAGATAAAAATATTTATTTTGCAGGAGATACTGGCGTAATGGCAGATATGGCGCTTTTTCCTCAATTATTTGGCGAAATTAGTTTGTCTGTGTTGCCAATTGGTGGTCATTATACTATGTGTGCAAGAAAAGCTGCTTTTGCGGCTTCAGAATTGTTAAAGTGTAAGAAAGTAATAGGATGTCATTTTGATACATTTCCTCCAATTGCCATTAATCATGATGATGCAGAAGCGTTGTTTAACGAAAAAAATATTGAATTGATTTTGCCAAAAGTTGGCGAAGAATTTACCGTATAGGCATAAAAAAATGGCAAGCTACCTAAATCACACCGCTACGACCAATTACCTTTGCTGCGTTCCCACCCTGGAGGATTCTCAGGAGCTGGTTGTTTAGGACTTGCCGGTGCAAAAGTACTGAATTAATTTAAAATTCAAAATTCAAATCTTAAAAAATTTAAAAAAATAAAATTAGAAAAATGATTAAAAATGTTTATGCTCTTGGTTTTGTGTTGTTTATCGTAACAATGTTAGTTTTTTTTGGAGCATATTTTTTTGCGTACAATGCCAATTATTTTAACACAAGCCTTATTTTAAACGCTTTTGTGCTTCCAGCTATCTATACTTTGGGTGCGTATTTGTCTGTAAATTCACTAAAAAAGCAAAAAAGAGAATTAGGTTTTAAAGATGCTTTTGGTAGCGCGTTCAAACCAATGTTTGTTGGAGGATTTTTGTCTATTTTCAGCATTTTTGGTTTCTTAAATTATGGTGATGCTGATGCAAAAGCTACTTTGAATTACCAATTTATAGAGAGAAACAAAAAAGAAGCTACAGAAATTTATACTAAGCAAAGGTCTGTGATGAAGACTGAAAAAGAAAAACAAGATTTGGATAAAGATTACCAAAAAAGCATGACGAGTTTTTCGCCAGAAATGGTAAAAAAAATAGATATGTTTACTTTTAGATATTTTGCGTATTATTTTGCTGCGATTTTGGTTTTTTATACCATTCTTTCTACTTTTTTTGGAAGTTTCTTTAGAAGTAAGTCAATTCAATAATTTTAATTTGAAGAATTTTTGTGGGTAGTTTTTGATTCATATTTTCATTATTTCTAAAATTTTGAAAATCATGACATGACAAAAATTATCAATTTCTTACTGAAATAATCGTGAAAATTATCAGTATATTTACCATTGCAAAAAGTCTTTTTACAAGTTTATATTTCTTAATTTTGTTGCTCGTTTTTGCGATATAAATTTTCAAAAAAAATAAAATAAATTTTAATGAATCTATCCGTTGTAGTTCCTTTGTTAAACGAAGAAGAATCTTTACAAGAACTCTATACAAGAATTGATAATGTATGCCAAGAAAATAAATTATCCTACGAAATTTGGTTTGTAGATGATGGCAGTACAGATACTTCTTGGCAAATTATTGATAAATTGTCTCAAGAAAATCCCAATGTTCACGGGATTAAATTTTCTAGAAATTATGGTAAGTCTCAGGCATTGCACGCAGCTTTTGAGAAAGTAAATGGCGATGTAGTGATTACCATGGATGCAGATTTACAAGACTTTCCCGAAGAAATTCCTGGATTATACAATAAAATAATCGACGAAAAATACGACCTTGTTTCTGGTTGGAAGAAAAAACGTTTCGACAATGTAATGACGAAAAATCTTCCTTCAAAATTATTCAATTCTGCGGCTAGAAATCTTTCTGGAGTTCAGTTGCACGATTTTAATTGTGGTTTGAAAGCTTACAGAAAACAAGTGGTAAAATCTGTAGATGTTTACGGAGATTTACACCGTTGGATTCCTGTTTTGGCAGCTAATGCAGGTTTCAAAAAAATTACCGAAAAAGCAGTACAACACCAAGCAAGACCTTACGGAACTTCAAAATTTGGGACAGAAAGATTTATCCGTGGTTTTCTAGATTTAATTACTCTTTGGTTTATCAGTAAATTTGGTGGAAGACCAATGCACTTTTTCGGAGCAGTAGGAACATTAATGTTTATTTTCGGGTTTTTGTCTGCATTTTGGTTGGGGGTTTCTAAATTGGTAGATGTTTATTATTATCATATTTACGGGAATTTAATTGCAGAAAATCCTTGGTTTTATATTGCATTAACCATGATGTTGATGGGAACTTTGCTTTTTGTAGCAGGATTTCTAGGCGAATTGGTGATTAGACAAAGTAGAGGACATAAAAATTATCACGTTGAAGAAATTCTTTAATATTGATTATGGAAAATAATTTACCAAAAATTTATTCAAGTAAAGCAATTCTTGGATTTTCAGTTTTTATGAGTTCTTTATTTGGAGGAATTCTATTGTATATAAATTTAAGAAATTTAAAAAAATATAAAGAAGCCAATATTGTACTTGTAATTTCAATTATTTTGACTTTGCTTACTTATTTTGTAATGTCAATTCCTGAAAATCCTAAAAGTTCACTTGCTTATTTATGTGGATTTATTGGTGGTGGCATTTTATCATATTTTTTATTTCCGAAATATATTCCAAACGAAGAAGATTTTCCTAAAAAACAAATTAGGAAGCCATTAATAATTGCTGTATTAATTGTTATTGTTTTTATTTCTTTAATTATATTTTCAGATGAACAAATTATTTAATTTTTTATATATTTTTCTATTTTTAGGATTCATTTCTTGCTCCAAAATCTCACCAAAAGGTGAAATAGAAGTGAAAGATGTTTCGGTAGAAAATTTTACCAAACTAGATTTGAAAGGCAATTTCAAAGTGTTTTTTGTGAAAGGAAATCAAAATTTAGTAAGTGTAGAAACCTATCCTAATATTTACAAAAACCTTGATGTAGAAGTAGATAACGGAACTCTAGAAATAAAAGAAAACAGAGATGCAAAAAATGTAGATTTCTACAGCATTACCATTTTTGGTAAAAACGAACTTTCTGAAATTTCTATGGCAAATCATGTAGAAATGAATGTCTCAGGAAAGATTAATTCTCCTCAATTTTCACTATATTTGAAAGACAATACTAAGTTTATGGGAGCTATAACTTCTCATAAAACAATTGTAGAAATGTCGAATAATGCAAACGCAAATTTATTAGGAAAAAGTAAATTTTTGAATTTGAAACAATCGGATTCTACAAGCATTATGGCTCCGTATTTTGAAATAGAAAATTTAGAAATTTCAGCTAAAAATAATGCTTCAGCAGGATTAAATATTGATAATGAAATGAAGGGAAATTTAGAAAATACATCAAAACTCATTTTCTACGGAGAACCGCTTAATAAATTAACAAAAAAAGATAAAGCTTCTGTAGAAAACAGAAAATTTAGATAATATCAAAACAAAAAAATAAAAATATATGACAACTTTGGAAAAAGCAAAACTTTGGTTATCAGATACTTTTGATACTGAAACTAAAGCTACAGTTCAAAATTGGATAGATACCAATTCACCAGAATTAGAAGACAGTTTTTATAGAGAATTAGAATTCGGAACTGGTGGTATGCGTGGAGTAATGGGCGTTGGAACTAATAGATTAAATAAATATACTTTAGGACAAGCTACTCAAGGTCTTGCAAATTATTTAATTCTGCAATTTCCAAATCAGGAAATTAAAGTTGCAATTGCGTATGACGTAAGAAATAATTCTAAAGAATTCGGGAAAATTGTAGCAGATGTTCTTACCGCAAACGGTATTAAAGTGCTTCTTTTTAAAGAACACAGACCAACTCCAGAACTTTCTTTTACGGTTCGTGATAAAAAATGTAATGCAGGAATTGTATTGACGGCTTCTCACAATCCGCCAGAATATAATGGTTACAAAGTATATTGGAATGATGGCGCTCAAATTGTACCTCCAAACGACGAAAATATCATTAAAGAAGTTTATGCTACAAAATTTGAAGATGTAAAATTCAACGGAAATGATGATTTAATAGAATGGGTTGGTGCAGAACAGGATGATGTGTATATTGATAGGTGTATTGCAGAATCTCTATATCAAAAAAATAAAATAGGATACGATAATTTGAATATTGTTTTCACATCTATTCACGGAACTACTTATACCACTATCCCAAAAGCTTTAGAAAAAGCCGGCTTCAAAAAAATAGACTTGGTAAAAGAACAAATGATTCCTAGTGGTAATTTCCCAACAGTAGAATCTCCAAATCCAGAAGAACCAAAAGCGCTTCAAATGGCTGTAGATTTGGCAAATGTTGTAAATGGAGGTATTGTTGTCGGTTGTGATCCTGATGGAGACAGATTAGGAATTGCCGTAAGAAATCTTGATGGTGAAATTCAATTGTTGAACGGTAATCAAACCAATATGATTCTTACAGATTATGTATTGAATCAATGGAAAAATCTGGGAAAAATTACAGGCAAAGAATTTATTGGCTCTACTATTGTTACTTCAGATGTCTTCTTTGATTTGGCAGAACAATACGGTGTAGACTGCAAAGTAGGATTAACAGGTTTCAAATGGATTGGTAAGATGATTCATGATTTTGAAGGCAAAGAAAAATTCATTTGTGGAGGTGAAGAATCTTTCGGATTTATGACTGGAGATTTCGTTAGAGATAAAGACAGCTGTGGTTCTATTTTACTAGCTTGCGAAATTGCAGCTTGGTGCAAAGCAAACGGTAAAACCATGTATCAATATATGATAGATATTTACAAAAAAGTAGGTGTTTATCAGGAAGCGCTAGTGAATGTTGTAAGAAAAGGAAGAACAGGTGCCCAAGAAATTACACAAATGATGGTAGATTTCAGAAATAATCCGCCTAAATCTTTAGCAGGTTCTTTAGTTACCGAAGTTAAAGATTTCCAGGAACAAACTTGTCTTAATGTACTTTCCGGAGAGAAAAAAGCAATGAATGATATTCCAAGATCTAATGTTTTGATATACTATACAGAAGACGGAACTAAAATTTGTATCAGACCTTCTGGAACTGAACCGAAAATTAAGTTCTATTTCTCTGTAAAAGGTTCTGTAGCTAACGAAAGCGATTATAAAGCAGAAGTAGCAAGATTAGAAAAGAAATTCGATATTGTAAAACAAGATTTGAAACTCTAAAAGTTTAAAATAAATTTAATCACTCGTTGATTTAGTAGGTTTAGTAGATGTTTTATTCTGCAAAATCTGCTTAATCAGCGAGTTTTTTTATGGATATTATTGAAGACTTTTGTTTTATATTCTTTAAATTTGAAACTTCTAAAATGAATTAATCTAAATCTATAAAAAGTGGTATCAAAACTCGCTCAAAACCTTATTGGTTCAGAAATTATCAAAATCGGTAATCAAGTAAACGAATTAAAAGCAAAAGGTGCTGAAATTGCTAATCTTACAATTGGCGATTTAAACTCAAAAATATATCCAATTCCTGCACTTCTAAAGGAAAATGTACAAAAAGCTTATGCTGAAGATTTAACCAATTATCCACCAGCAAATGGCTTACTTTCTCTTAGAAAATCTATTGCTAAAGATTTAAAATCTCGTTGGAATTTAGAATATTCTCCAGAAGATATTTTGGTTGCATGTGGTTCTAGACCTTTAATTTATGCAACTTTCAAAACCATAGTTGACGAAGGAGATAAAGTAGTTTATGCCGTTCCATCTTGGAATAACAATCACTACGCTTATCTTACCTCTGCTAATGCGGTAGAAGTGGAAGTTTCACCAGAAAATAACTTTTTGCCAACTGCAGCAGATATTATTCCTCATTTAGAAGGTGCTGTTTTGGTGGCGCTTTGTTCTCCGCTCAATCCAACGGGAACCATGTTTACCAAAGAACAACTTTCTGATATTTGCGAAGCAATTATTGCCGAAAATAAAAAAAGAGGAGAAGGAGAAAAACCTCTTTATTTAATGTACGACCAAATTTATGCAATGCTTACTTTTGGAGATTCTGAGCATTTTAATCCAGTAACTCTATTCCCAGAAATGAAAGATTACACGATTTATATCGACGGAACTTCAAAATGTTTCGCGGCAACTGGTGTAAGAGTAGGTTGGGGATTTGGTCCAGAATATGTAATGAGTAAAATGAAAGCTTTGCTTACACATGTTGGAGCTTGGGCGCCAAAACCAGAACAACAAGCTGTAGCCGAATTTTTAGACAATACAGAAGCTGTAGATACTTTTGTGGATGAATATAAAGGAAGAATTGCTCACAGTTTAGAAGTTTTACACGCTGGAATTCAAGAGATGAAAGCTAAAAATTTTGCTGTAGATAGCATCAAACCAATGGGAGCTTTGTATCTTACAATAAACTTAAATTATATTGGAAAAACCACCGAAGAAGGAAAAGTTTTGAAAGATTCTACAGATTTAGTTTTTTACTTAATTGAAAAAGCAGGTGTAGCTTTAGTGCCATTTTCAGCTTTTGGAAATTCTAGAGAAATGCCTTGGTTTAGAGCTTCAGTAGGCGCTTGTTCTGTGGAAGATTTACAAAAAATGTTCCCTAAATTGGAAACTGCTTTAGCTAAATTAAAATAAATTTATCTCTCGCTGATTTTTCAAATTTTATGGATTTTAATCTGCAAAATCAGCGAGAATTTCGAATATAATTGTCATTAAAAACATATAATTCATAACATTTTACTAATGAAAATTATCGCTGTAATACCAGCTCGTTATGCTGCAAGTAGATTTCCAGGGAAATTAATGCAAATTTTGGGAGACAAAACTGTAATTGCTACTACATACCAAAATGTAGTAGAAACAGAACTTTTTGATGAAGTTTTTGTGGCAACAGATTCTGAAATTATGTTTGATGAAATTACTAATAATGGAGGAAAAGCTGTAATGACGGGCGAACATGAAACGGGAAGCGACAGAATAGCAGAAGCTGTGCAAAATATTGATTGTGATATTGTGATTAATGTTCAAGGTGATGAACCTTTCCTGAAAACTGAGCCTTTAAAACAATTGATTGAAGTTTTTAAAGCAGATATAAATAAAGAAATTTCTTTAGCTTCTCTTAAAATTAGATTGACAAATCTAGAAGAAATAGAAAATCCAAATAATGTAAAAGTAATCACAGATTTGCAGAATTTTGCCATGTATTTCAGCCGTTCTGTGATTCCTTTTCCTCGCGAAACTTCCGTAGAACATTTGTATTATAAACATATTGGTGTTTATGCTTTCAGAAAAGAAGCTTTGGTGAAATTTGCGAATTTAGAAATGACTCCGCTTGAAATTTCAGAAAAAATAGAAGCAATTCGTTATTTGGAACACGGAATGAAAATCAAAATGATAGAAACAGATTTTGTGGGAGTTGGCATTGATGTTCCTGAAGATTTAGAAAAAGCAAGAAAATTAATTTGAAAATCCTATATTTGAAAATTCAGAAATAAAATTAATGAGAAAACTACTTTTAATAGCAACACTCCTAGTTACAACACTGTTTTCCGCACAAAATGCCAAACAAATAATTGATAAAAACATCGAAATTACAGGCGGTTTAATCAATTGGAAACTCTTAAATTCAATCCTTTTACAAGGGAAAGTAATTTTGGGTGTAAGCGAAGAATATCCTCTTAAAATTTACCAACAAAGACCCAATCTTACTAAAACGGTGATTACTGTGGGGAAAAAAGAAAATGTAGTAGAAGGATACGATGGCAAAAATGGTTATTCTATGAATTATGTGGTAAATAAATTGCAGATTCAGAAAGATTATGTTGCAGAAAGCTTCGATACCGATTTTATAGATTTTGAAAACAAAGGATTTTCGGCACAAGTTTTAGGAAAAGAAAAAGTAGGCGAGAGAGAATGTTTCAAAGTAGAGCTTATTAAAAATGTGAACAGAACGGTTTATTTTTTTGATGTTCAAAATTTCTTCTTATTGAAGGAGGTTAAAAAAGACGAAACTTTGATTTATTCGGAATTTAAAAAAGTAAATGGTTTAATAATGCCATTCCGAATAGAAGCTTCTACACCAAAAAAAGAAGGAGATTATGTGATGATTCTTAATAGGATAGACACCAACAAAGCTTTTCCTGCTAATACTTTTAAATTTTAAAATGATAGATGTTTGATGACTGGTGTTGGAAGTTGTAAAACTCTTACAACCATTATCTAACTTATAGCATCAAAACAATTATAGAAAATATCTAAAAGCGTTTTAAAGCGCTTTTTTTTGTGTTTATAAATCTTACATTTGATAAAAATAATTTTTATGAAATCTTTTAAATATTTGTTCATTATTATGTTTTCATTATTCGGTTTATTGGGTTCAAAAGCACAAACACCTAAGTCTATTCATTCTTTTAAAGTAGAAGCTTTAGATGGCTCTAATATAGATTTTTCTAAGTTTAAAGGCAAGAAAATTTTGATTGTTAATACTGCTTCACAATGTGGTTTTACGCCTCAATATGAAGATTTAGAAAAATTATACGAAACGTATAAAGACAAATTGGTAATTGTAGGTTTTCCGGCCAATAATTTTGGTGGACAAGAACCTGGTACAAACCAAGAAATTGGTGCTTTTTGCCAAAAAAATTATGGTGTAACTTTTCCTATGGCAGCTAAAGTTTCGGTGAAAGGAAAGGATATTGCTCCAATTTTCGAATTCTTAACTGATAAAAAGCTAAATGGTGTAAAAAACACAACTATTCTTTGGAATTTTACCAAATTTCTATTGAATGAAAAAGGTGAAATTATAGACACTTTTATCAGTACCACAAAACCAACTTCAGATTCTATCACGAAGTATTTTAAATAGTATAAAGGGATTAGGATTTAGGTGTTAGGAATAGTGCTTAATTCTCCTAATCCTTTTTTTTCTCTGCAAAACTAAAAATGCAAGCTAATTTAATTTCAGAAAAACCATTAGATTTTATTTTAGAAGCATTAATCATTGCTTGTGCCAAAATATGAGTTGGTAAAGGTTTTTGGTGCTTAAAAATTCCTAATTTATTCAAGAGATTTATCAATTTAATGCCAAAAACTTCACCAGTTCTATTGGTGTTTTTTCGGTCTAGCATTCCGGGTTTAAAGATGATTAATTTATTAAAATGCAAGTTTTTTACAGCTTCTTCTAGTTCGCCTTTCATTTTAGAATAGAAAATTTTAGAATTCGGATTTGCTCCATAAGCAGAAACCAAAATAAAATCTTCTACATTATTTTTTTTGGCGACTTTAGCAAAATTGAATTGATAATCGTAATCTACTTTTCGCTGTGCTTCTTTGTTTCCTG
Source organism: Cloacibacterium sp. (assembly GCF_047601505.1). Lineage (GTDB taxonomy): Bacteria > Bacteroidota > Bacteroidia > Flavobacteriales > Weeksellaceae > Cloacibacterium. The sequence goes on along the minus strand of NZ_JASGJD010000001.1, from coordinate 2,282,104 downwards.
CAGCCTTCAAAGTGGTTCCTAGACAAGAAAAAGCAACATCTCCTTTTACAAGATTTTTCCAATCTTCTGGATTTTCAAAATCAACAATATGTTGAAAGACTTTAGCATTATTAATTTCCAAATTTCTCCTTAGAAAAACATTAATTTCTGTGAAATAAGAGTCTTCAATTAATTTTTGAAGTAAATCTTTTCCTGTAGCACCAGTTGCGCCTATTACGAGAGCTTTCATTGTTAATAATTAATAATTAATAATTAATAATTAATGAGTGATAATTGATGTTAAATATCTTTAAAATTACTAAATTTGAGTGAATTTCAAATACCTTTTATCAATTATGTTAGCAGAAGAAATCCGCGAATATTGTTTAGCAAAAAAAGGAGTTACAGAAGGTTTTCCTTTTAATGAAACTACTTTGGTTTTTAAAGTAGGTGATAAAATGTTCTTGTTAATGGATTTAGAAAGTCAGCCTTTAAAATTTTCAGCAAAAGCAGACCCAGAATGGAGTGAAGATTTAAGAGAGCAATATCACCAAATTACAGGCGCATATCACATGAACAAAACGCACTGGAACACCATTTCTGTAGATGGATTGAAGCCAGATTTTGTATTAGAATTAATAGACCATTCTTATGATTTGGTTTTTAAAAGTTTGACAAGAAGAGTGAAAGAAGAAATTTTGAAGAATTAAAACTCAAAATTTTCTGTCAATTTTTTGTCTTCGTCTAGTCTTTCGATGAGTTTTTCTAAAGATTCAAATTTAATTTCTTCGTGCAAGAAATCTCTAAATTTCACAGTGATTTCTTCGCTGTAAATATCTTCATTAAAATCCAAAATATAGACTTCCACCGTTAGTTTTTCGCCATTTACGGTTGGGTTTGTGCCAATGCTTAGCATGCCTTTGTAGAATTTGTTTTTTACGTAAACTTTTACAATATAAGCACCTTTTTTAGGGAGAAGCTTTAGCTCATCAACTTCAATATTTGCAGTAGGATAACCAATGGTTCTTCCTAATTTTTTGCCGTCAATTATTTTCCCCGAAACAGAGTAGTGGTAGCCAAGCATTTTATTGGCGCCAATAATGTTTCCGTCACTAAGGCAATTTCTAATTTTGGTAGAACTGATATTAGAATCTCCATCTTTCACGGCTTTTAATTGTTCTACCTCAAAATTTAATTCTTTTGATAGTTTTTGTAAAAGTTCGAAATTTCCAGATTTATTTTTCCCGAAAACATGGTCGTGACCAATAATAATGTGTTTTACGTTCAGTTTTTCAATTAAAATTTGTCTTACAAATTCTTCACCAGTAAGATTTCTAAAGTTTTCATCGAAAGATTTTAAGAAAACAACGTCTAGATGAGCTTTTTCTAATAAGTCTAATTTTTCGTCTAAAGTATTTAAAAGTTTAATATCATCATTAGGATTAAAAACTTTTCTTGGATGTGGCCAAAAAGTGAGTAGTGCAGTTTCAAACTGTTTCTCTTGAGCCGTTTTTTTTAGTAAATTAATAATAGAAAGGTGCCCTAGATGAACTCCGTCAAACATTCCTAAAGACAATACTTTAGGTGAGTTTTCTGTATAATTTTCAAATTCTCTTACGATTTTCAAAACTGCATTGATTTTGTGAGTGCAAAGATGAAAAAAAATATTGATTTATAGTAAATAAATTATAAAGATTGATTATATTTGCACGCAAGAAAAAATAAAGCAATGGCAAACCAAATTAAAGGAAAAATTTCACAAATTATCGGTCCAGTTATCGACGTTGTTTTTCAGGAAGTAGAAGAATTACCAAAAATCTATGATGCCCTTGAGATAAAAAAAGCAAACGGAGAGTCTCTAGTATTGGAAGTAGAACAGCACATTGGTGAAGATATGGTTAGATGTATCGCAATGGATGCTACTGATGGTTTACAAAGAGGACAAGAAGTAACAGGATACGGAAGACAAATTACAATGCCAATTGGCGAAGAAGTAAACGGAAGACTTTTTAACGTTGTAGGTGACGCTATTGATGGTCTTAAAAGTATCGAACATACTAACGGATTGCCAATTCACAGAGAAGCTCCTAGATTTGATCAATTATCTACTTCAGCCGAAGTTCTTTTTACTGGTATTAAAGTAATCGACCTTATTGAGCCTTATGCAAAAGGTGGTAAAATTGGTTTATTCGGTGGTGCTGGTGTTGGTAAAACTGTATTAATTCAAGAATTAATTAATAATATTGCAAAAGGTCACGGTGGTTTATCTGTTTTCGCTGGTGTAGGCGAAAGAACAAGAGAAGGAAATGACCTTTTAAGAGAAATGCTAGAATCTGGTATCATTAAATATGGTGATGATTTTATGCATTCTATGGAAAACGGTGGTTGGGATCTTTCTAAAGTAGATACTAAACTTATTAAAGAATCTAAAGCTGCTTTCGTTTTCGGACAAATGAACGAACCTCCAGGTGCAAGAGCTAGAGTAGCACTTTCTGGTCTTACACTTGCAGAATATTATAGAGATGGTGATGGTGAAGGACAAGGAAGAGATGTACTTTTCTTCGTAGATAATATTTTCCGTTTTACACAAGCTGGTTCTGAGGTTTCTGCACTTCTAGGGCGTATGCCTTCTGCGGTAGGTTATCAACCAACTTTAGCTTCTGAAATGGGTGCTATGCAAGAGAGAATTACTTCTACTAAAAATGGTTCTATTACATCTGTACAAGCGGTTTATGTACCTGCGGATGACTTAACAGACCCTGCTCCTGCAACTACATTTGCCCACTTAGATGCTACTACAGTACTTTCTAGAAAAATTGCTTCTTTAGGTATTTATCCAGCGGTAGATCCATTAGATTCAACTTCTAGAATCCTTACTCCTGAAATTTTAGGAAATGAGCATTATGACTGTGCACAAAGAGTAAAAGAAATCCTTCAAAGATATAAAGCGTTACAAGATATTATTGCAATTCTTGGTATGGAAGAACTTTCAGAAGAAGATAAACTTGTTGTTTATAGAGCTAGAAAAGTTCAGAGATTCTTATCTCAGCCATTCCACGTAGCAGAACAGTTTACAGGTCTTAAAGGTGCTTTGGTTGATATTAAAGACACTATCAAAGGTTTCAACATGATTATTGATGGTGAATTAGACCACTTACCAGAAGCTGCTTTCAACTTGAAAGGTACCATTGAAGAAGCTATTGAAGCAGGACAAAAATTGCTTGCTGAAAATGCTTAATATAATTTTAAATGTTAAATTTTAGATTTTAGATTGAATTGCAATAATTTAAAATTTAAAATCTATAATCTATAATTTGAAAATAATGAATATTAAAATATTAACTCCGGAATTTGTAGTTTTTGAAGGCGAAGTAGAATCTGTTCTTCTTCCCGGTAAAAACGGTGATTTCCATATTATGAAAAATCACGCCGCTATTGTTTCTTCTTTAGTTAATGGTAGAGTAAGGTTATATACCAAAGAAATTGCAAACGAAAATTTTGCAAAATTCTTTACCAAAGAAAATGAAAAGAATAGTGTTTTTTCTTACCAAATAAACAGTGGTGTAGTAGAATTTAACAATGAAAAAGGAATTATCCTTTGCGATTAAAAATTCTTCACAATAAATTAGAAAACTCGAGTCAATTGGCTCGAGTTTTTGTTTTTATGATTTTTGTTTAAGTCTTATTTTAGAGAGAAAGTATCACTCCATTATCTTTAAGAGTTTGTATCGGTTTCGAATACCAAAATAATTCAAAATCATCAAAGTCTAATTCAAATTTTGATTTTAATTCATTAAAATTCAATATTTTATTTTGGTTATTTAAAGTAATTTTATCAATGGTTTCTAGTAACCAATTTGCTTTTTCTTTTTCTAAGTTTATACTAAAAGAATTGGTTTTTTCGTGGAAAGTAAGAGTTGCCATTTCCCAAGAATTTCCTTTTTTAGTTTTAGTGAAAAAGTTGGTCAATGGTTTTGTGCCTGCCCAGACGATTTTAGCATTTGGCTTGGTATTGAAATTTTCTTCCTCCAAAAGACAATCGTGTATGTAATCTGGATGGATTTTTGTTCTCGGAATTTTAAATTCAAACCATTCTTGCAAAGGATTTTCAAAACAAATCCCGTGCATATAATTAAACAAAGATTTTTTTAGTCCAAAACTGAATTTACTGTGGTCAATTCCGGTTTTATCTTTAAATTCAATATCATTATTTGCAAAAGTGATGTCTTTAAGGTTAGGTACTACACCAAATTCCTCAGGATTCAAACCAACTGGCGAATGCGCCGTCATTGCAAATTGATGCCAAAAACCACTCTGCAAAATTCCCATTTCGAACATTTGTCTCACCATTTCCAGAGAATCTACGGTTTCTTGTTCGGTTTGAGTAGGATAACCGTGCATTAAATAAGAATGTACCATAATTCCGGCTTCTGTAAAATTCCTGCAAACTTTAGCTACTTGTTCTACAGTTACGCCTTTGTTGATGAGTTTTAGCAATCTGTCTGAAGCTACTTCTAAACCTCCTGAAACGGCTACACAACCCGAAAGTTTCAATAAAAAACACAAATCTCTGGTAAAACTTTTCTCAAATCTGATGTTCGTCCACCAAGTAACTACCAATTTTCTACGAATAATTTCTAATGCAACCTCTCTCATCAAAGCTGGTGGTGCTGCTTCATCTACAAAATGAAAACCATTTTCGCCTGTTTTTTCGATGAGTTCTTCAATTCTATCAACTAAAATTTTAGCAGCAACAGGTTCATAAATTTTGATATAATCTAAAGAAATATCACAAAAAGTACATTTTCCCCAATAGCAACCATGCGCCATTGTGAGTTTATTCCAGCGTCCGTCGCTCCATAAACTGTGCATGGGATTGGCGATTTCTATTACGGAAATATATCTGTCTAAAGGCAAATCGGTATAATCTGGTGTTCCTAATTCAGATTGTTTATAATCTTGTTTTTCAGAATTATTTTTATAAATTACTTCTCCATTTTCGAGCAAAAAAGTTCTTTTTAGTGGAGATTTTTCGCTTTGTTCAGAATGGCAGATTTTTTCATAAAGCAGTTCTAAAGGCAATTCTCCATCGTCTAATGTAATAAAATCAAAGAATTCAAAAACTCTTTTTTCTTTCAAATCTCTTAATTCGGTGTTTGGGAAACCTCCTCCCATAAAGGTTTTAATCTCAGGGAAATTTTTCTTGATGAATTGAGCGCACTTAAAAGCTGAATACAAGTTACCAGGAAATGGAACCGATAATCCTATTAATTTTGGTTGAATTTCTTTAATTTTTTTCTCCAATAATTCTAAAGTAATTTCATCAATAAATGTCTTTTCAGAATGGAGTTTTTCATATAACTCATCAAAAGAATTAGCACTTCTTCCCAATCTTTCGGCATATCTGCTAAAACCAAAATTTTCATCAATATTTTCTACTATAAAATCTGACAAATCTTCTAAATACAAGGTTGCCAAGTGTTTTGCCTTGTCTTGTAAACCCATATTTCCAAAAGCGTATTCCATGTCGTCTAATTGCGAAAATCTGGAAGCTTCTGGCAAAAAATTCATGCTGCAAATCTGTCTTGCCAACGTAGGTTTTTTGTTTTGAAGAAAAGCAATTACGTCATCAATGGTTTTAATATATTCTTCTTTTAGAGCAAAAATTCTTTGCGAATTATCCGAAATTTCAGTTCTTAAATTTTGAAACTTTGAACTTGAAACTTGAAAAATTTTCTCCATTCCTTCTTTTGAGAAAAGTTCTAAAATAACTTCAATTCCCAAATCCATTTGATGATTTGGAATATTTTTGGTATTGAAAAAACCTTTCAGATACGCTGTGGCAGGATAGGGCGTATTGAGCTGAGTAAAAGGAGGTGTAATGAGAAGAATATCTTTCAAATGAATAATTTTTACAAAGGTAATATTTATTAGAGCCTGTTTAAATTTTATTGCTTAAAATTTTTATAGGAATTTTGAGATGAATTTTTTGCATCATGTTTGAAGATTTAGCGGGCTAAATCAAAAAAGGGAAGTGAAAAAGACGCTCAAAAGGACATAAAAATTCAGCAAAGACAAATTCTAAAGATTAAAAATTATTTTTCGGTAAAATTTAAACAGCCTCTTAATGTCTTACAAATATTTTTTATAAATTCACAAAATGAAAATGAATTGGAAAGCCTTTTTAACAGGCATTGTTATAGTGTCTTTTACAAGTTTTAAATCTCAAAGTATTGAAAATAAAGAAGTTTTGAAGCCTTTTGTAGAGAAACTTAATCAAGAAAAAATCACTCAAATTCTTTTTTTAGGAGATTCTCACATTCAAGCAGATTGGATTACCGCTTTTCTAAGAAATAAATTTCAAGAAAAATATGGGAACGCAGGCAGAGGATTGGTTTTTCCTTATTCTGTTGCCAATTCTAATGGTCCGGATGATTTTACTTCTGCAACCAACCAAGTTTGGGAGAATTTCAGATTGGTTTACGAGCAAGATGTTTTTCCCCAAATGGGAGCTTCGGGGTTTATAATTGGGAATCAAGAAGATAGTTTTTTAGAGATTAAATTCAAAAATCCTGAAGAAACTTTTGATAAAGTAATAATTTTCAATGATGAAAAAATGAATGGCGAAAAGTTTCAGTTGTTCAGAGAAAATCTATCACTTTCTGGTTTTGTCAATAAAAAATTCGAAAGACAAAATTATACGGCTAATGAAGGCGAAACCTTTCCAGAATTGGCTTCAAAATTTTATACAACCACTACAAAATTAGTTCAATTGAACGGAGTTGGCATCAAAAATCCTGTTGCGGGAAATCTATATAATGTAGAAAAAGTTTCTTTTGATTATAATCCTGATTTTGAAAAATCAATTGAAAAAATAGCAGATAATCAATTTTCTGGGAACAGAACTGTAGTTAATTTTTCTGAACCTCAGAATACCTTTTTAATGAAAACTAATGCCAATTCTGGTAATGTTTTCTATGGTTTTCAATTTCTGAAAAATGTAAAAAAAGGAGTAGTTTTCAATACAGTTGGCGTAAATGGAGCTACTTACGGCGATTTTTTAAAATATTCGCTTCAAATGGAGCAATTAAATTCTATACAACCAGATTTGGTAATGGTTTCTTTAGGAACTAACGAATTTTTGAGTTCTATAACGAAAGAAGACTTTCAAAAAAATATATCAGATTTGGTTTCAAAATTCAAAGAAAAGAATGCTAATCTTCCAATTTTGTTAATCTCGCCGACAGATAATCGTTTAAAATCACAAAAAATTAAAGAAATAGTAAGTTGGATTAAAGAAATTGCACAACTAAATAATGTTGCTTTTTTCAATCTTTATGAAGCAACTGGCGGAAGTGGTTATTTCAAAAAATCATTGAATAAAAAAGAAGCCAATACAGACGGAGTTCACTTTTTGAGACCTGGTTATGAATTTCAGGCAGAAAAAATTTGGACAGCTATATCAGAAAATTTTTAAAGAAAATATACCAAAAAAGCACCGATTTTCTCAGTGCTTTTTGTATTTTAGAATTGTAAATAGATGGGCAAAACTTGCTCTGCAGATTTGAAATATCCATACAAAATCAAAAAAGCAAATAAAATTAGAATATAAACAATTAAAGGAATAGTTTTGGTTTTTGCAATAAATTTCTCGGCTGCATCATCTGGAATAAGGTGAATTGCCATTGCCAAAGCAATCATCCAAAGAACTTCTTTGTAGTTTTCGTAGAATGGCCAGAAAACTTGCGCATCAAAATTGAAGAAAATTTGATTAATCATCGTTATGGCTGCATCGAAATCTTCGGCTCTAAAGAAAATCCAGCCAAAACAAACAAAATGGAAAGTGATAATTCCCATTAAAATTCTGTAAATTTTATTGTTGTTAAAACCTGAAAAAGCTTTACCTGTAAGAAGCATCCAAATTTTGTGAATTCCTAATCCAATTCCGTGGATGGCGCCCCAAATAATGAAGTTCCAACTGGCACCGTGCCAAAAACCTCCCAAAAGCATTGTGGTTAACAAGTTGAAATTTGCCGCAATTCCTTTAGAATTTCTCGTAATAATAGCTGGAAGCAAGAATATAAGCAACAAAACTAAGGAAATGATAGCAGCATATAAATAACTTAGTTTGAATAGATTTATAGACATTAAAAACGCTCCTGCCAAAAATCCTATTACGAAAATAAAGGAAGCAATGGAAAATTTTCTGTTTCCACCCAGTGGAATGTACAAGTAATCCTTCAACCAAGACGAAAGAGAAATGTGCCATCTTCGCCAGAATTCTGTAATGTTTTTACTTTGATAAGGCGACATAAAATTGGCAGGAATTTTAAAACCTAACCAAAGAGCAATGCCAATCGCAATATCACTGTAACCACTAAAATCACAATAAATTACCATTGCATAACCGTAAACAGCAAATAAATTTTCGAGACCTGTGTGAAGCGATGGCGTATCAAAAATGTAATTGACTAAATTTAGTGTAATGTAATCTGATATCACCAGTTTTTTAATTAAACCTGAAATAATCAAATAAAAACCCATCGCAAAATCTCTTTCGGATAAAATGTAAGGTTTGTTGATTTGAGGAACAAAATCGTGCGCTCTTACAATTGGTCCCATCATTAATTTTGGAAAAAACGATAGAAATAGTAAGTAATCTGTGAATTTATTGGCTGGTTTAAAATCTCCACGATAAACATCTATGGTATAACTCAAGTTTTCGAAAGTGAAAAACGAAATTCCAATCGGAAGAATAATATTTAAAGGATGAAATTCTGTACTGAAAATTTCATTTGATAACGTAATGAAAAAATTGGTGTATTTGTAGTAAAAGAGTAGTGCTAGGTTGAAAATTATACTCAAAACCAAAATCCAAGTTTTTCCAGATTTTGCTTTGGTTTTATAAATTGAATTTGAAAGTAAATAATTTACCAATGCTGAAACAATAACCAAACCTACAAACCAACCGCTTGCTTTGTAGAAAAAATACAAAGAAAAAAAGGTAAAAACGTATCTTCTAGCAGCATGATGATGTCTCAGCAAAAAAAATAAAACAATAAAAAACGTGAAAAAATACACAAAAAAGCCATTGTTGAACAACAAAGGATTTTTGCTATCATACAAAAACTGTTGAAAGAAAGCGCTCCAATCAAAAGTTGAAAAAAGGTCTTCTAATGGTTTCATTCGGCAGTTTCTGTTTTAGGTTTATAGTTGTGATAGTCGTTCATTATAGCATGGAAAAGTTTTTCGGCTAAAATATCAGCACCTTTGGCATTAGGATGTACATAATCTTTATTGGCAAGAGCAGGTTTTTGGTTTGCCCAATTTACAATAGAATTTTCTCCACCCATTGTTTGAAAAAGATTGAAAAATGCCAAATGATGGTCATAAGCTAATCTTGCCTGTGTTTCTAGCAAATTGGGTAATCCTTTTGCAGTTTGGTATTCTCCGTTATATCGAAAAGCTCGGTCTGCACTGCTTACCAAAAGAATATCTGTATTAGGAAAAGAAGTGATAAATTTTTCTAAAACCGGCGTCATATTTTTGGTGTAATAAGAATAATCAGTATCATTTGGTCTAAATAATAAATTCACACCATATTGCATAACAATTAAATCATAATGATTTGCTTTTTGTACTGCTTTTAAGAAATCTTCGTCTATTTTTCTGAATTCTACACCTGTAATTCCTCTGAAAGAGAAGTTGTCTAGGATAATGCCGTTTTCAGATTCGAAACTTACTCCGTAGAAAGGAATGTTTCCAGAATTGCTTTTCAGTTTAAAAGTTGTAGCATTGTTTTTAGATAACAATTGAGCATTTACCAATTCATTGCCTTCTAAAGGAATTGAATTTCCATCAAAATCGATGCTTCCGCCATTGTTTTTACCATAAATTAAAAATTTTTCTAGTGAAGGTGGCGCAGTGATGGTTTTATCGGTGAAAGTGCCGTTTCCGAAGCCAGAGAAGCTAAAACCAGAAATGTACATGTTTTTAGCGCCTTTATCCATAAAATTTATGGTTTCCCAACCTGAAGATTGTACAGATGCAGTTTGTCTAAAACCTGCAACTTTACTGTGAATGGGAAGAAAACCTACACCATAACCTCCAAATTCTTTTTGAAGCAATTTTCTGAGCGTTTGGGTAAGAAGATCGCCTTCAATCATACTATCGCCAAAATAGGCAATTCTAATTTTTCCTTTTTTGGTTGATTTTAGTTGATGTAATTTTTCTGCAAATTTTGCCAAAGCATTTACGCTATCTCCTTTGTAAAAATTGGTAATGAACTGAGGTTTTTTATATAATTCAAAGTCTTGAACTAAATTTTGAGAAGTTCCGTTTTGGTTAGGAGAATTTATATCGGTGTTATTATTTTGAGCTAATTGAGATTTTTTTTCTTTATCAAATACATCTGTAATTAAATTTACTTTCTCAAAAGGTTCCCATTTTATATCAAAAGCAAAACTTAAAATAGAAAAGATAAGATATATAAAGAAGCTTATGGAGATAAGACTCACCACTCGCCAATTTCGGTTGTTATTCATAAGTTTTTTTGAGAGATTTTTGGATGCTAAGATACTGAGATTTAAAATTCTGCACAATATAATTTTTTCACAAAAAAAAGCTCCAAATTCTTGGAGCTTTTAGTATGTAATTTTGAAAATTTTTTGCTAAAATTAATTAGTCTTTAAGTTGGTATTTGTTGATGATAAGATTTATTCTTCTCATCCATTCTTGGGGCTGTGTAGAATAGCCAGCAGATGCTATTGCTTTTACCCAAGTTGAAAAATCATTTGTTCCTTTTAAAGAATTGTAATAGTTCTTTTTTGCAATAAGTTTGCAGAAAGCTTCATAACTTTCTTCGGAAGAGCTAAATTGTTTGTACTTAGACCCTGTGTTGTTTTTTCCTACAATGCCAAAATGATTATTTAATTTTTTAGAATTTTTGCTGGTTCCACCTCCGGATTCAACAAACGCAATCGCTAAAATAATGGAACTTGGTATTCCATACTTTGTAGAAAGGTTTTCTGCTAGAGTTTTGTTATTTTCTATGTAGTTGTGTTTCTGTGCATAAGTGGGTAATGAAACAAAACTTAATACCAAACTCAAAATTACAATTCTTACGTAACTGATTGGGTTCTTCATAATTGTATGTTTGAAATTTTATGCTGCAAATTTACCCCAACAATATACTAAAACCCTAATTTTTAACAGATTATAACGCCTTTTTTAAGAAAAACGCTGTTTTTGTGTTAAAGTATGTTAAAAATTTGGAATTATGAATTTAATATTTTTAAGCTGTTTTTAAATGAAAAAACCGCTTGGTATAGTGGTTTTCAAAGGTTTTTTTATAGATTTTACAATGGCTTGAACTCCAAGCCTTGTTCTTCTAATAATTTCTCTGCTTGTTCTTTATAAATACCATTTACAAGCTTATCATGTATCGCTTCAAAAGCGGCAAGAGTTTCATTAATTTCTGCATCTGTGTGAGAAGCTGTTGGAATTAATCTTAACAAGATACTTCCTTTTGGGATTACAGGATATACTACAACAGAAGTAAATATGCCAAAATTCTCTCTTAAATCTTTAACCAAAAGAGTAGCTTCTACAGGTGTTCCTTGCATAAAAACAGGTGTAACGCAAGTATTAGAGTTTCCTAGATTGAAACCTCTTTTTAGTAATCCACTTTGTAGTTTTTCTACATTTTCCCAAAGTTTTGCTTTAATTTCTGGTCTGGTTCTTAAAAGTTCTAATCTTTTTAAACCACCTACTACCATTGGCATAGTAAGAGATTTTGCAAATATCTGAGAACGAAGATTGAATTTTAAATATCTTACTATTTCTTTATCACCTGCTACAAAAGCTCCAAAACCTGCCATAGATTTTGCAAAGGTTGAGAAATATACATCTATTAAATCTTGACAACCTTGTTCTTCGCCAGCTCCAGCACCTGTTTTACCAAGTGTACCGAAACCATGCGCATCATCTACTAATAAACGGAAATTATATTGTTTTTTAAATTCAGTAATTTCTTTAAGTTTCCCTTGTTGACCAGTCATCCCGAAAACCCCTTCTGTAATTACTAAGATACCACCGCCGTTTTCTTGTGCTACTTTGGTTGCTCTTTTAATGTTTTTTTCGAAACTTTCTATATCATTATGACGGAACATGAAGCTTTTTCCCATGTGTAAACGTACACCATCTACAATACAAGCATGAGAATTAGAGTCGTACACAATTACATCATGTCTAGAAACCAGTGCATCAATGGTAGAAACCATACCTTGGTAACCAAAATTTAGAAGGTATGCCGATTCTTTATTTACAAATTCTGCTAATTCTTTTTCTAGTTTTAAGTGGTTATCTGTTTCGCCAGACATTGCTCTTGCGCCCATCGGGTAGAACATGCCATATTCTGCGGCTGCTTTAGCATCTGCTTCTAAAACTTCAGGATGGTTGCAAAGTCCTAAATAATCATTTGCACTCCAAAAAATAACGTCTTTCCCTTGGAATTTCATTCTCGGGCCAATAGGACCGTCTAATCTTGGGAAAATAAAATATCCTTCACCATAATCAGCAAATTGACCTAGTGGACCAGGATTTTGTTTAATTCTATCAAAAATATCCATTAAGAATTTTTTTTAATTTAGTGTTTATCAAAAAATAAATGCCAATGAAGGCATTTATCTATATTTATTTTATGATTTCAGTTTTGAAAACTTCTTCGTAGTTGTGAAAGCAATTATTGATGAAGCCTTGCTCTTCCATCCATTTATCGCTATATACTTTAGTAATGTAACGAGAACCATGGTCTGGGAAAATAAGCACAACTAAATCATCTTCTTTAAAAGGATTAGCGTTAGCATATTGTCTTAGGGCTTGCAAAACAGCTCCGGTGGTGTAACCTCCCATTATAGCTTCTTTAATTGCGATTTCTCTGGTGCAATAAGCACTCATTTCGTCGTTAACTCTTACAAACTGATCTATTCTGTCAAACAAAAGAGCACCAGGTATTAAGTTTTTGCCCAAACCTTCAATTTGATATGAATGGATTTCAGATTTGTTTATTTTGCCAGTTTCGTGGTAAGTTTTTAGGATTGAGCCATCAGCATCTACACCAATAACTTTAATATTCGGATTTTGTTCTTTTAAGAATTTTGCCGAGCCAGAAAGAGTTCCTCCGGTTCCTGTACAAGCGAAAATATGTGTAATTTTCCCTTCTGTTTGTTCCCAGATTTCGGGACCAGTTGTAGTGTAATGTGCATCAATATTCAACTCATTGAAATATTGATTAATGTAGATAGAATTAGGTGTTTCTGCAGCAATTCTTTTTGCTACTTCGTAGTAAGACCTAGGGTCGTCTGCAGGAACAGAAGCTGGGCATACATATACAGTAGCTCCTAAAGCTTTAAGATAAGCAATTTTTTCAGGTTTTGTTTTATCACTTACAGATAATATACATTTATAGCCTTTTATAATGCTTACCATTGCAATAGAAAATCCTGTATTTCCAGATGTTGTTTCTACGATTGTAGATCCTGGTTTTAGAAGTCCTTTTCTTTCGGCAGCTTCTATGATGTGAAGCGCTATTCTATCTTTAGTAGAATGTCCCGGATTGTAAGATTCTATTTTAGCATACACTTTAGCTGGAATATCTTTGGTAACTTTATTAAGTCTCACCAAAGGTGTATTTCCAATTAATCCGAGAATGTTATCAAAAACGTTCTTCATTTTCTTCTTTTATCTCTAATAAAAACTATTTGCAAAAGTACAAAAAAATCATATATTTTGATAAATTTTAATTAATAAATTCTGTGTGTTGATGTTAAAAATGACTTTTATCATTGTTTTTGAATGAATTTTTTCACAATAACATTGCCAAACAGGTGTTTAAATTTTAATTTTTTTTTATTTGTATTAAAAATTTCTTAATTAAAAGACAAAAAACTATTATTTGAAAATAAAAACTTAATTTCGCAGAATTGTAATTTTTTAATGTAATTATGAAGAATTGGACTTTCAAAAAATGGAATACTGTACTGGGTTGGGTGGTATTTGTTATTGCTTTTTTCACTTATCTCTCAACTATTGAACCAAATTTCAGTTTTTGGGACTGCGGAGAATATATTTCTTCTGCTGTTAAATTAGAGGTAACGCACGCTCCGGGAGCTGCTTTATTTCAATTAGTAGGTGCTGTTGCAGCAATTTTGGGATTTGGTGATCCTACAAAATATTCTGTAATTATTAATGCAATGTCTGCATTATTCAGTGCTTTTACTATTTTATTTTTATTCTGGACGATTACGCATTTGGTAAGAAGACTTCTCAATAAAGATTTTGAAGAAGTAAGTTTTACCGAAGAAATTGCAATTTTATTTTCTGGTGTAATAGGTGCTTTAAGTTTTACTTTTTCGGATACATTTTGGTTTTCTGCTGTTGAAGGAGAAGTTTATGCTATGGCATCTATGTTTATAGCACTTTTGGTTTGGTTAATTACCAAATGGGAAAACGAATATCATGAAAAAGATAACGAACGTTGGCTTATTCTAATATTCTTCATGACGGGACTTTCTGTAGGGGTTCACATGATGGTGATGTTAGCAATTCCAGCGGTTTGTCTTATATATTATGCTAGAAATTACGATTTTTCTTGGAAAAGTTTCCTTATTGCTAATGGAGTAACTTTAATTATTTTAATCATTGTTTTCAAATTGATATTCCCAATTATCATGTCTCTGTTTGGTAAGTGCGAAATTTTCTTTGTAAACGGAATCGGTTTACCTTTCCATTCAGGTACTATTGTAGCATTTATCATTTTGTTTTTACTGATGTATTTTGCTTTGAAATACGCCAGAAAATCTGGAAGTAAATTATTTCAAACCATTGCTCTTTCTGTAGTTTATATGATTATCGGTTTCTCTTGTTGGTTGGTAATCCCTATTAGAGCCAATGCGAATCCTCCAATGAACCTTAACGACCCAGATAATGCAATTGGAATGTTAGATTATTACAACAGAGAGCAATACGGAGATTGGCCTACCATTTATGGGCAAAATTATACAGCTTATCTTGTAAATGATGGAATTCAAAAGAATGATGATGGTAGTTTCAAAACTCAAAAGACAGGCGATGTTTATGAGAAAAATGAAAAAACTAAAAAATATGAAATCGTAGGTGAGCGTTTCAATTATGTTTATTCTAAAGCCCATGTTGGTTTTATGCCAAGAATGTTCAACGAAGATAATGATGTGATGCGCAATTATATTTCGATGTATGGAGCTCCGGATTTTGAATTAAACTATGATAATGAAAACGTTGCAGATAATCCTCAAGCTAAACAAGTTTTTGATGAATTAAGAAAAAAATTTGAAGACGGAAGTATTACGCTAGACGATTATAAACAAGCTAAAGAATACGACCTTATAAAAGTTCACAAACCTACTTTATCTCAAAATTTAGACTATTTTGTAACTTTTCAAATAGGTTATTATTTCGTAAGATACCTAATGTGGAATTTTGTTGGAAGACAAAACGATTTAGAAGGTCACATGGAAAACACCAACGGAAATTGGATTTCTGGTATTCCTGCGGTTGATAATTTCCAATGGGGCAACCAAAAAGATATGCCTGCTAAGTTTTATAACGAAAGTACTGTTTATTTCTTCTTTTTACCTTTATTGTTAGGTCTTTTGGGAGCATTTTTCCAATATAATAAAGATTTTGGTAGATTTTGGGCAATTCTTTCATTATTTGTACTTACCAGTTTTGGTATTATATTTTACACCAGTGTAAAACCTTTTGAACCAAGAGAAAGAGATTATGCAATGGTAGGCAGTTTCTATGCTTTTGCTATATGGATTGGTTTTGGGGCTGCTGCAATTCTTTGGTTTTTACAAGAAAAATTAAAGTCAAAAGCAGTAACGTGGGTTGTAGGAGTGGTTTTATTAGGAATTCCTTTTATGATGGGCTTCCAAAATTATAATGTACACGATAGAAGTGATAGATATACCGCTTATGATTATTCTTACTCTATGTTGAAATCTTTACCCAAAAATGATATACTTTTCGTTTACGGAGATAATGACACTTATCCAGTTTGGGCAATTCAAGAGACAGAAAGATTTAGAGATGATGTAAAAGTGGTTAATTTTACATTATTAGGAACACCTTGGAATATAGACCAAGCAAAGCGCAGAACTTACAATGCAATGCCAATTCCTTCTATTCTTAGTCACGAAGATTATAGAGATGGCTCTAGCGACCAAGTTGTAGTAATGTCTCCAGAAAATTGGAAATATTTTATTCAAAATAATGTTGAAGCTGGCGTTCCGGAAAGTGTTTTTGAGCCTTATAAGAAATATATGACTCAAGATTCTATGAACATTAAAGATGCTGTGAATTTCTTAAAGAAAAAATCTCCTGAAAAAGATGAAGTTTTAAAACTTCTTTTTGGAGAAGATAAATATTATAGATTTAATTTCTTACCAGTTTCTAAATTTGTATTACCTGTAAATAAAGCAAATGCGGTTAAATCTGGAATTATCCCAGCTAAAGATGCAGCTAAAGCGGTAGATTATATCACAATAGATTATAAAAGAGGTAATATGTTTAAAGCAGATTATATGTTAATGGATATTCTTGCCAATTTCGATTGGAAAAGACCTATTAACTTCTCTACAGGTGGTATTTATGAAGACCAAAATATCTTTTTCCTTAATAATTATCTTCAGTTTGATGGTTTCAGTTACAGATTAGTTCCTATTAAAACTGATGAAACAGAAGACGGTGAAATGGGTAGAGTAGATGCAGATAATCTTTATAATGTGGTGAAAAATTACAGATGGGGTAATTTTAAAGATTTAAAAGTTCATTTTGACGAAACTTGTACTTCTAACATTGTAAGTTACAGAAGTTCGGCTAGTAGAGCTGCAGAAGCATTAATTCTTGAAGGTAAAAAAGCAAAAGCTTTAGAAATTTTAGATTTAGCAAGCAAAGAAATTCCGTCTTCTAAATACAACGATCCTCGTTCGTTAAGTTCAATGGTTTACGGATATATTGTTGCAGGACAAGAGAAAAAAGGTTTACAATTGGCAGAACAATTGAAAAAAGATATTTTCCAAGAATATGATTATTATCTTTCACTTTCTACTTACGAGCAACAGTATGTAAAAAAACAAATGGGAGCTCAGCCAATTCTCTATTCTATTGTAGTAAGTTCTGTTTCTAACGCTTACAAAAAAATAGGAAAAGAAGACAAAGCGTATGATTATTTAGTAAAATCGATTACTCCTATTGATAAGCGTTTCAATACATTTATAGGAGATTTAAAAGAAATGGGCAAAGAAAAAGCGCAGGATGAAATAGAAAATGTAAGAAAAGTAACCCCTTTCTATTCTTATCTTTTCGAAGTGATGAAACCTTATGATTCTACCTATTCTAACGAAAAACAAGCCGAGATACAAAGGCAGCTTATTGAAGCTACAAAATAAATTTTAAAACCGAGTCCTAAGCTCGGTTTTTTGTTTTTTTTATCTTTAATTCTATAAAATTTATAAACTATATTTGCATAGATTATAACAAAAACACAATGCCCGAAATCACCGAAAAATATAGAAAATTACCTTTATATTTTGTAGTAATTACCATTTTGGTAAAACTCTTTTTTTTATTAACGCATCACATTCAGGAAGATGCTTTTATCACGTGGAGAGTTGCCCAAAACCTTTTAGATTATGGTGTAATTGGTTTTAATGGAGCTACCAAAATTTCGGCTTCTACCACGCATTTGTACGTTTTTGTTTCTTATTTTTTTAATTTGATTTTTGGCAAAGAACATTTCATTTATCCTTTGCTCATTTTCAATTCTATATTATTTACGTTTGGGAGTTATTTTTTGTCTAAATTAATTCTTAAAAATCCTGTTCATCAGGCAATTTTCATTTTTTTGTTTGGAATTTTGCCACCTTCTATTAAAATTTCAATTCTTGGTATGGAATACGGAATTCTCTTCTTTCTCGAAATGGCTTTTTTATATTTTGGATTGAAAGAAAAGAAAATTTGGGCTCAAATAATTTTTCCTATTTTAATACTTTTTACCAGAATTGATACCGTTATTTTCTTAGGAATTGTTGGTTTGGTAGATGTTTTTTATAACAGAAAAATCAATTGGTTTTTTGTTTTGGGAGGCGTTTTAGGAATTATTTCTGTGGTAAGTTTCAATTGGTTTTATTTCGGCGAATTGGTGAATAATACCATTGTTGCCAAAAGTGCTACTTATGCCAAAAATATGAATTTTAGTCTTCAATGGAAATATTTTCTAGTGAATTATGGCAACTATTGGGGAATGCTGAAACTTCCGGGAGATTTTAATCCTTTTACCATTTTATTACTCATTTTTGAGATGGTTTGTTTCATTTATTTGGTCTCAAAATCTAAAGAAAGAAACTATTTTTTGTGGATAATTTTCCTTTTTGGTTGGGCTAAGCAATTGGTTTTCATCTCTCAAAGAAGTTATTTCGATTGGTATTATTGGGTTCCTCAGATATTGCTTTTTTCGGTAGTCTTGGTATTTGTTTTAGAGCAAAAAACGCAGAAAATGCTGTGGATTTCGTTGTTGATAATCTTCTATATTTTACCAATGATGGCATTTCAAACGATACATTCTATCGCAACAGGAAACGGAGAATGGAATTACAGAAGAAGCATTGGCTTGTTCTTAAAAGACTACGAAAAAGACAAAAATCAATATATTTTGTTAGAACCTGCGGGTTATATTCCTTATTTTTCCGGCTTAAAAGCGATAGATGAAGTGGGTTTGGTAGATAAAGAAATTCAGAAAGAAATTAAAAAAGACAAGCCAAATTATTGGCGAAACACCGCAGAACATAGGAAACCAAAGTATCTTTTGGCTCCAAAAGATTTATTCAAAGGAAAAGATTCTGTTTTCTATCAAAAAAATTACAAACTTTTGAAAGAATTCAGGATTAAAAATTATCTAAAATCTGACAATAAAATTCTTGAAAAAATCTACAAACTAAAACCTTCGGGTACAGATTATAACCTCTACGAAAAGAAATAAATCCTCAGTCTTAACCTTAACCTAAATCTAAGTTTATGAAATATTGTGCTTTTCTTCGTGGTGTAAACGTAAAAGGAACTGCTATGAAAATGGCAGATGTAGTAGAAGTTTTTAAAAAGCAAGGATTAATAAAAGTTTCCAGCGTTTTAGCTACAGGAAATATTTTATTCGAAAGTGAAGAAAATCCTATAGAATTAAGAAAAATATTAGAAAAAGCACTTTCAGAACATTTTGATTATGAAGCGTTTTTGTTTTTAAAAACAGATGCTCATGTAAAGGACATTTTTGAAAATTCTCCATTTCAAAAAGCAGAAAATTTGCACATTTATAGCTTTATCTGTGAAAATGGAGACGAAAATATTTTGCTAGAAGAATTCAAAAAAGTAAATCATCAAGAGAACGAAGAAGTAAAAATTGTAAATCAAAACTTCTATTGGAAAATCCCAAAAGGAAATACTTTAGACAGTAATTTTGGTAAAATTTTGGGCAAAAAATCACTAAAAGATAAATTCACAAGCAGAAATATCAATACTATTGAAAAGATTATGAACAAATTTTCTTCGCTTTAGACAAGTGGAAAAGAAAATTATCAATAAATTTACTCCTTCATAAATCATTCTTTAAAAATGAAATTAAAACATACAATTATCGCTCTAGCAGCGCCTTTCCTTATGAAAGCACAACAAGTAATGACGCCAGAAATTCTTTGGACACTCAATAAATTTTCGGTTACTGCTGTAGAACCATCGCACGCAGGAATTTTATATTCTGTGGGAAAAGTTGACCTTAAAACAGAGAAAACCAACAGACAAAATTTTTATCTCAATTTTGAGAAAAATCAAATCCTTAAAATGGATTTATTGGGTAAAAAATCTATTTTCCAATGGGATAAAAATGGAGTTTATGCCTCTGAAGGAGATAAAATTTATATTTCTAAAGACAACGGTTTGTCTTGGTCAGAATTTTATACCATTGGCGATGCAGACAATATTGTGATTTCTCCTGATGGTAAAAAAGTAGCTTTCAGTAAAGCAGTTCAAGTAGAAAAATTATTAGGAAAAGATAAATATGCTGATGTTCCCAATTCTACTGCGCAAATTTATACAGACCTCAATCACAGACATTGGGACGCTTGGAACGAAGGGAAATACAATCACGTTTTTGTAGCAAATGTTTCAGAAGATGTGGCTAAAGCTCAAGATGTATTACTAGGACAAAAATTTGATTCGCCACAAAAACCAAGCGGAGGAAGCGAAGATTTTATTTGGAGTCCAGATTCTTCTAAACTGCTATATGTTTGCAAGAAAAAATCTGGAAAAGAATATGCAACAAGTACTAATACAGATATTTACGCATTCGATTTAGCTTCTGGTAAAACAGAAAATCTAACAGAAGGAATGATGGGTTATGATGTAAATCCTAAGTTTTCGCCAGACGGAAAATCTCTTCTTTGGCAATCTATGGCTAGAGATGGCTATGAAGCAGATAAAAATGATGTTGTTATTATGGATTGGGCATCTAAAAAGAAAACTAATCTTACCAAAGATTGGGACGAAAGCGTTGCTGGAGATATTACTTGGAGCAAAGATTCTAAAATGATTTATTTTACTACAGCCAAAAGAGGAACCAAGCAGTTTTTCTCGTTAAATCCTAAAGATGCTAAAGTAAAACAAATTTCAGATGGAGCTTTTGATGTAAACGAAATTATAGCTTTAGAAAATGATTTTGCCTACGTTACCAGAACGGATATTAATCATAGTGCAGATTTATTCAAATTGAATCTGAAAGACGGAATGATGCTTCAAGTAACCGCGGTAAATAAAGAAAATTATGCCAATATTACTCCTGGGAAATCAGAATTAAAAATGGTGAAAACTACCGATGGAAAAGAAATGGGAGTATGGTTTCATTATCCGCCAAATTTCGACCCAAATAAAAAATATCCAACACTTTTATACTGTCAAGGTGGTCCACAATCTGCATTGACGCAATTTTTCTCTACTCGTTGGAATTTTGCTCTTATGGCAGCGAATGGTTACATTGTAGTAGCTCCAAACAGACGAGGAATGCCAGGTTGGGGAACAAAATGGAACGAAGATATTTCTAAAGATTGGGGAGGACAACCGATGAGAGATTATCTTGCTGCAGCAGATTTTGCTAAAACTTTACCTTATGTAGATGGAGACAGAATGGGAGCTGTAGGAGCTAGTTATGGTGGTTACAGCGTTTTTATGTTAGCTGGAATTCACGAGAATAGATTCAAAACATTTATCGCTCATGATGGTTTATTTGACATGAAATCTTGGTACGGAACCACCGAAGAATTATGGTTTGCCAATTGGGATTTAGGTGGTAATTATTGGCAAAATCCTCAGCCAAAAGCTTATACCGAATTCAATCCAAGTAATTTTGTAGATAAATGGAATAAGCCAATTATGGTAATTCAAGGTGGAATAGATTTCCGTGTACCTTACGAACAAGGTCAGGAAGCTTTTCAAGCAGCCAAATTAAAAGGTTTGAAATCCAAATTCCTTTATTTCCCGAACGAAAATCACTGGGTTTTGCATCCTCAGAACGGTTTGGTTTGGCAAAGAGAATTCTTCGAATGGTTGAAGGAGACTTTGTAATAAAACGATACATATAAATGTAAAAAAGCGATAAACTAATCATTTATCGCTTTTTTAATTCTATCTGTTTATTTTCAAAATTTTTCTAGACTTATTAAGATGTTTTATGGTTTTTTGATGTACTTTTTCGTTGTATAAAAACCATCCACAAACGGCTCCTAATAAGCTTCCAATAATGATTTCCGTTAATCTCATTATAATTAATTGTGTGGGTTCTAGTGAAATAGGACTTCCTGTTTCTGCTAATAAAATTCCCATTGGTGTAAGGAAAATTACCGCCAAACCATAATGACGAGTAATGAGCAATTCTACTATTATTTGCAAAATAATTATGCTAATACAAATTCCTAATGGAGTTGTAACGTAACTAAAAACTACCCAAGCAATACCTAATCCTATTAATGTTCCTAAAACTCTATGAATTCCTCTTTGCCAAATATGTCCTACATTAACACCTTGTAAAACGGCAAGACAAGAAATAGGAATCCAATAAGGATATTCTAGTTTGAAAAATTTACCAGTAGCAATAGACAAAGCCATAGCAATGCCAATAATTAATGCTTCCTTGAAATTGGTATAATGATTAATGGTTGTCGAAATTTTTATCTCTTTAGAAATATCTTTTCTTCTGATAAAAAAAGTATAAAGCAATACTAAGAAACAAACATTAAAAGTGCCTAGCGTGAAAATCCCAATCTGAAAAGGTATTTTTTCTATTGGATGGGGAAGTGCAATCGCCATAGAAGCTATCATAATAAAGAAAAAACTTCCTGGTGGACGAAGGGAATAATACTTAACAATATAATAAGCTATTATAGAAAATATGCCAAATCCAATAGAACCCCAAAAATCGTTGAAACTGAGAATTATTCCCAAAATGTAAGAGAAAATCATCCCGAAAGATAGCACAAACATCTCCGTCATGGTTTCTATTCTATTTTTATTATTCGGAGTGTATAAAATAGTGAGCCCTGCCAAACTCCCAACTAATGCGGGTTTTATATCTCCAAGAAAGTAACCAACAATCAAAGGTATTCCTACGGCAAGACCTGCTAAAAATGGGATGTGCCAACTTCTTTTAGAGGGGGTGATTGTGAAAAAATTAGTAAAAACAGAATATTTACTCATGAAAAAGTAGTTTATTTCTACAAAAATCTATTTTTATTTTTAAATTTCAAAATAAATTAAAGGATTATTTCGAAACTTAATATTTCCGTAAAAAATAAAATTGAATAAATTTGAAAATGCAAAAAATTTCTTCATTTCTACCCATCATCAATAGTGAGTCTAAAATTTTGATTTTAGGTTCTATACCTGGGATTAAATCACTAGAAATGCAACAATATTATGCTCATCCTCAAAACAAATTTTGGAAAATAATTTGTGAAATTTTTGATGAAGAATTTTCTTTAAACTATCAAGAAAGAATTAAAATTTTACAGAAACATCATATTGCACTTTGGGACGTAATAGATACTTGCGAGAGAAAAGGAAGTTTAGATTCTGAAATTCGAAATGAAGAAGCCAATAAAATAGAAGATTTACTCCAAGATTTTCCCAATGTGAAAGCTATTTTCTGTAACGGACAAAAATCTTATAAAAATTTGCAGAAAATTTTAGGAAAAGATTTTTATTTGCCTATTTTTGTTCTGCCTTCTACAAGTCCTGCAAATGCAAGTATGAAATATGAAGAAAAGCTTTTTTCTTGGAAAATAATCATTGATTATCTGTAATTTAATGGCTCTAATTCTTCATTTCTTAAAAAACTTTCGCAAAACACTTGACAACCCCTGTTTTCATATCGTATATTTGCAACCGCAATTTTACTAACAATAAAATCCGTAAATTTTATTAAATGAAAACATCCGATTTTAACTTTCACTTGCCAGATCACCTTTTGGCAGAACATCCATCAGAACACAGAGACGAAGCTAGATTAATGGTTTTAGACCGTAAAACGCAAACTATTGAGCACAAGCTTTTCAAAGATGTGATTGATTATTTTAACGAAGACGATTTATTTATCTTCAATAATACCAAGGTTTTTCCTGCAAGATTGTATGGTAACAAAGAAAAAACTGGTGCTAAAATTGAAGTTTTCCTTCTAAGAGAACTTGATAGAGAAACCAGAGTTTGGGACGTACTTGTAGACCCTGCTAGAAAAATAAGAATTGGTAACAAACTTTTCTTTACAGAAGACGAATCTTTAGTTGCTGAAGTTATTGATAATACTACTTCTAGAGGCAGAACGCTTAGATTTTTATTTGATGGCAGCTACGAAGAATTCCGTCAAAAATTAAATGATTTAGGCGAAACTCCACTTCCAAAATACATCAAAAGAGACGTAGAACCAGAAGATGCAGAACGTTACCAAACCATCTATGCAAAAGTAGAAGGCGCTGTAGCTGCACCAACTGCAGGTTTACACTTCTCAAAACATTTGATGAAAAGATTAGAAATTAAAGGAATTAACTTTGCCGAAGTTACCCTTCACGTTGGTTTAGGAACCTTTAATCCTATTGAAGTTGAAGACCTTTCTAAGCATAAAATGGAGTGCGAAGAAGCAATTATTGACTTGAAAACTGCTGATATCATCAATAAAGCAGCTGAAGAAAATAGAAGAATTTGTGCTGTAGGAACTACTACAATGAGAGCACTAGAAACTTCGGTTTCTTCTAATAAGAAAATTTCAGAGTACCAAGGATGGACTAATAAATTTATCTATCCACCTTACGATTTTGGAGTTGCTAATGCAATGATTACAAATTTCCACACACCAAAATCTACTCTTATTATGATGATTGCTGCTTTTGCAGGTAGAGATTTCGTAATGCACGCTTACGAAGAAGCTGTAAAAAACGAATACAAATTCTATTCTTACGGAGACGCAATGCTAATTCTATAAAGCTGGAAGCTGGAAGTTGGGTGTTAGAAGTTTTTAATTCAATACCCAATTTTTCTTCCATCATCAAGCATCCATCATCTAACAATTAATGAAAGACATCAGAACATTAACTTTAGAACAACTCAAAGAATATTTCGTTACTCTTGGCGAAAAGCCTTTCCGTGCGAAACAAGTTTACGATTGGTTGTGGAGTAAAAATCTACATTCTATTGATGAAATGACTAATCTTTCTAAAGATTTGAGAGAAAAAATTTCTAAAGAATTTACCATTAATCCTATTTCTGTAGATTTATTACAAAAATCAACAGATGGAACTATCAAAAATGGTGTGAAACTTCATGATGGATTGTTGGTAGAATCTGTTCTTATCCCTACAGAATCTAGAACTACAGCTTGTGTTTCTTCGCAGGTTGGTTGTAGTTTGAACTGCGAATTTTGTGCTACTGCCAAACTCAAAAGAATGAGAAATCTGGAAGTTGCCGAAATTGTAGACCAAGTTGCTCTTATTGATAAACAAAGCAAATTATATTTTGCCAGACCTTTGTCTAACATCGTTTTTATGGGAATGGGAGAGCCTATGATGAACTATAAAAACGTAGTAGATGCTATCAAAAAAATTACAGAAGAAGATGGTTTGGGAATGTCTCCACGAAGAATTACCGTTTCTACTTCTGGTATTCCTAAAATGATGAAAATGTTGGCTGATGAAAATCTTAAAGTGAAATTAGCACTTTCTCTTCATTCGGCAATTGAGCATAAAAGAAACGAAATAATGCCTTTTTCTACCAAATTTCCTTTAACCGAAATTATGGATGCAATGCAATATTGGTACGAAAAAACTGGCAATAGAATTACTTTTGAATATTGCGTTTGGAAAGGAATTAACGATGGTGATGAAGATATTAAAGCGCTAATTAAATATTGTAAACAAGTTCCTTGTAAAGTGAATTTAATTCAATACAACCCGATTGGTGAAGGAAAATTCGACCATAGAAGTGTTGAAGCAGAAGAAAAATATGTTCGCGAATTAGAAAAAGCAGGAATTACTGCTTTGATGAGAAGAAGTAGAGGTGGAGATATTGATGCTGCCTGTGGACAATTGGCAAATAAAAATTCTGGTGAATAGAGACTTTATGAAAAATTTATTCATTTTTCTTTCTTTATTAACTTCTCTTTTTTCTTTTTCTCAAAAAACAGAAAAATTACCTCTTAGAAAATATAAAATTGCCGTACTTTCAGATTCTTTGAAGGAAACTTCCGGACTTACTTTTCTTAAAGACAAACTCTACACCTTCAATGATAGCGGAAATACCAACGAGATTTTCGAAATTGATAAAAATTCAGGTAAAATTCTAAAAAAAATTCAAACTAATTTTCTAAATAAAGATTGGGAAGCTATTACGAACGATGGCGAACATCTTTACATTGGCGATTTTGGTAATAATGGCGGAAAAAGAAAAGATTTGGTAATTTATAAAACCAACCCTTTCAGAGTTTTGAACTCTGAAAGGGTTTCGCCGGAAGATAGTGCGGTAAAATTCAATTATTCTGACCAAAAAGATTTTTCACCAGTTTATTTAAATCATAATTTCGATGCAGAATCTATGATTTTTCTGGATGGTAAAATTCATATTTTTACCAAAGAATGGGCTTCAAAAGATATTTCACATTATACTTTAGATGTTGATTATACTGAAAATCAATCAATTAAAAAGATAGAAACATTTCATATAGGTTTTGTAGCTACAGATGCTTCTTATTTTGATGGAAAGCTTTACGTAGTAGGTTACACCAAAAAAGCAAAAGTATTTTTAATGATTTTTGAGAAAAATTCTGAAGAACTTTTCTTTAATCAACCTACAAAAAAATATAAATTGGGTTCGGCTTTTACAGTTGGACAAGTTGAAGGAATTGCCGTAAATAATGATGGAATTTACATTTCAAACGAAAGCTTTGCCAAATTTATTTTTATTGCCAAACAAAATTTATACTTTATTCCTTTTGAAAAATTGAAATAATTTTTCTATTGCTAACATAGGATAAGGTGAGAGTAATTTTAAATAATTATATTTGTGAGATTTTTAATCTAACAACATTTTTATTCATATTTAGAGCGTGTCAAACATCGTAGAAGAAATTAAGAAGCCTATTAACGAGGAGATGAAACTTTTTGAACAAAAGTTTTACGAATCTATGCAGAGTAAAGTTCCTTTGCTAGATAAGGTTACTCGTTTTATCGTAACTACAAAAGGAAAACAAATGCGTCCTATGTTTGTTTTTTTAACTTCAAAATTAATAGGAGAGGTTAATGAAAAAACGTATAGAGGAGCCTCTATGATTGAGTTGATTCATACAGCTACTTTAGTACATGACGATGTAGTGGACGAAAGTTTTAAAAGACGAAACTTTTTTTCAATCAATGCATTGTGGAAGAATAAAATTGCTGTTTTAGTTGGAGATTATTTACTTTCTAAATCTGTTTTACTTTCTACAGACCATCAAGATTACGACTTACTTTCTGTAATTGCAAGAACCATCAGAGAAATGTCTGAAGGTGAACTTTTACAATTAGAGAAAGCAAGAAAATTAGATATTACAGAAGATGTTTACTACGAAATTATTCGTCAGAAAACCGCTACTTTAATTGCTGCTTGTTGCGAAATAGGAGTTTTATCTAATGGAGCTGACGAAAAATTAGCGAAAAAAATGCAAGATTTTGGTACTTATACAGGAATTGCATTTCAAATAAAAGACGATTTGTTCGATTATCTTTCTAAAAATATAATCGGAAAACCGGTTGGTATTGATATTAAAGAACAAAAAATGACTTTGCCGTTGATTTATACTTTAAAAACAGCAAAAGAAATTGATAGAAAATACTTTTTTAACACCATTAAAAGATACAACAACGATCAAAAACGAGTAAAAGAACTTATAGAATTTGTGAAAAAATCTGGCGGTTTAGATTATGCAATTGGTGTGATGAAAGATTTTCAACAAAAAGCAAAAGATATTCTTGCTGAATTTCCAGATTCTGAGGCTAAACATTCTCTAAATCTGATGTTGGATTATGTGATTGAGAGGAAGTTTTAAGATTTTCCTTCATCATTTTAATAAAGTAAGACGGTTTAATTTGGAATTTTCTTTGGAAATTATCCGAAAAACTCTCAGCGCTCGAAAATCCAGCTTCGTTTGCAATTTCTTTTACATCAATTTGTAGTAAATCTTCATCTGTTTTCAATCTTTCCAGAATGTAATCTAACCTCAAATCATTAATATATTGAGTGAAATTTTTCTCTTTATATACGTTGATGATTTTAGAAAGATAGGAAGGATTAGTTTTTAGTTCTTCGCTTAGTGTTTTTTGTGTTATTTTTGGATTTAGAAATTGATTTTCACTTTCAAAAACCTCTAGTTTATTGAGTATAGAATCTATTGTAGAAGCGCTTAATCCAGATATTTTGCTGTACAATAAGGTATTTTGGGCTGGATTTGTTTGAGTGTTTTCTTTAAAAACATTTTTTTCAATAGTTTTATTTTGATTTTTCTCAACTAAAATTTCTCTAAATCTTTGTTTATATTCTTTTTGAATTTTAGTATATCGGTAAAAAACGAAACTAACAATAGAAAAACTAAGAATAATAATGAAAATTATGAATATTTTATGGGAATTTAGAGAGTTTTCAATGTCATTTTTTTCTTGGATTAGTTTCTCAGATGTATATTCTTTGTTAATTTTCGCAAAAAGGTATTTGTAATTTTTCTCGTAAGAACGGTCTAGAAACAAAAGTTTATTAATGTATTCTAATTGTTTTTCCGTATTTCCTTTTTCTTTATAATACTGAATCAATAGTTCATAAGCTGGTCTGTATTGAGGATCTTGATTTTTATCTTTGTAGTAATCTTTATCGAGTTTAAAAAAATAATTTATTGCTTTTTCTTTTTGATTGAGTTTCCAATAAGTAAGACCTAAATAATAAATTTCCGCAAAATGTTTAAATTGGTCGTTGTAGTTATTAATGGCTTCGTTTAATTTAGAAATGGCAAGTTGATAATTTTTATTTTTGTAAGCATCAACTCCTTCACAAGATAAATAATAGGGTTTATATACTTGAAAGTTTTTATTTAGTTTAATTTTTTTATAGGCATCTTGATACAAATCAGAATTTTCAGATTGTTTTTCTAAAGAATTATTAGTAATAATTAATAACACCGCAGAATAAAAATACATCATTGGATAATCTTTTCCAACTTCCTTTTTGTCAAAATTTTTAGAAAAATAATTTTTAGAAATTAATAATTTTTCTTTTGCTTCAATATAATTGCCAATATAAACTTCTTGTGATGCTAAACTATAAAGAATTTTGTTCTTTAGATAGTTATCATCTGTTTTTTGAGAGTACTTGTATGCTAATAATAAATCTTTAAATCCTTCAGATGAATTAGTATTTATGTCTTTTATATTACTACTGCATAAAAAAGCATTCGTAAGAAAATAAGGTTTGTTAATTTTTTTAGCTATAGTTAAAGTACTATCTGCATATTTAATATTTTTAGGATTTTTAGTAAAAAAAGCAGCAAGTTTATAAGCTCTAAACAGTGCTTCAATATTATTTTCTTTTTTTGCTTTTCTAATAAATATATTGCATACTTTTTCACCAGTAGGATTGTCATGAATCTGGGCAAAACTTTCTTCAAGTTCATTTAAACTTAATTTCTCATAATCTACATTTTGAGCTTTTAAACTTAAATTAAAAGAAATAAAAAAAAGGAAAATATATAAAGTGTTGATAATTATATTTTTGTAAAACATTTTCGGTTTTAGTTTGATTTACCACAAATTTATAACGAAATTTTCATATAAAAACATGATTTTTTACAAAATACCGGTCGATTCTCATAAATTCCCCGTTCTGAAAATAGGAATGTATAACATGATTAGATACTTTTGTAATCAAATAGAGAGGTAAAAAAATAACCATTAAAAATTATCTATTCTTCAAAAAAAGTAAGTCTTAAAAATGCTTCAGTACGAGTTACTGGAGTTTTTTTTATGGATTAGAATTAAGATTTTCCTTCATCATTTTTATAAAGTAAGAAGGTTTAATTTGGAATTTTCTCTGGAAATTATCCGAAAAACTCTCAGCACTCGAAAAACCAGCTTCGTTTGCAATTTCTTTTACATCAATTTGTAGCAAATCTTCATCTGTTTTTAGTCTTTCAAGAATGTAATCTAACCTCAAATCATTGATATATTGAGTGAATTTTTTTTCTTTATAAACATTGATGATTTTAGAAAGATAGGAAGGATTAGTTT
The DNA here is from genome assembly GCF_047601505.1 of Cloacibacterium sp. Lineage (GTDB taxonomy): Bacteria > Bacteroidota > Bacteroidia > Flavobacteriales > Weeksellaceae > Cloacibacterium. The sequence continues at coordinate 2,252,198 of NZ_JASGJD010000001.1, read as the reverse complement.
TTAGTTCTTCGCTTAGTGTTTTTTGTGTTATTTTTGGATTTAGAAATTGATTTTCACTTTCAAAAACCTCTAGTTTATTGAGTATAGAAGCTATTGTAGAAGCGCTTAATCCTGCTATTTTGCTATACAATAAGGTATTTTGAGCTGGATTTGTTTGAGTGTTTTCTTTAAAAACATTTTTTTCTATAGGTTTATTTTGCTTTTTCTCAACTAAAATTTTTCTAAATCTTTGTTTATATTTTTTTTGAATTTTAGTATATCTGTAAAAAATGAAAATAACAATAGAAAAACTAAGAATAATAATGAAAATTATAAATATTTTATGAAAATTCAGAGAGTTTTCAATATCTTTTTTTTCTTGGATCAGTTTCTCCGAAGTATATTCTTTATTAATTTTTGCAAAAAGGTATTTGTAATTTTTCTCGTAAGAATGGTCTAGAAACAAAAGTTTATTAATGTATTTTAATTGTTTTTCCGTATTTCCTTTCTCTTTATAATACTGAATCAAAAGTTCATAAGCTGGTCTAAATTTCGGGTCTTGTCGCTTTTCTTTATAGTAATCTTTATCAAGCTTTAAAAAATAATTAATTGCTTTTTCTTTTTGATTGAGTTTCCAATAAGTAAGACCGAGATAATAAACTTCCGCAAAATGATTAAATGAATCGTTGTTGTTTTTTAAGGCTTCATTCAGTTTAATAATTGCAAGATGACAATTTCTATTTTTGTAAGCACCAACTCCTTCACAATAAAAAAAATAGGGTTTATATACTTGAAAATTTTTATTTAGTTTAATTTTTTTATATGCATCTTGATACAAATCAGAATTTTCTGATTGTTTTCCTAAAGAATTATTAACATCAATTAATAACACTGTAGAATAAAAAAACATCATCGGATAATCTTTTCCTGTTTTTTTTCTATTAAAGTTTTCTTCAAAATATTTTTTAGAAATTAATAATTTTTCTTTTGCTTCAATATAATTGCCAATATAAATGTCTTGTGATGCTAAATTATATAAAATTTTGTTCTTTAGATAATTATCATCTGTTTTTTGAGAATATTTATAAGCCAATAATAAGTCTTTAATTCCTATGGAACTACTATAATTAATGTCTTTTATATTTGAACTTGCAAGAAAAGCATTAGCTAGAAATATAGGTTTATTGATTTTTTTTGCTATAATAATTGTACTATCTATATATTTAAAACTTTCAGATTGTGAGACGTAATAAGCTGCAGTTTTATAAGCTCGAAAAAGAGCCTCTATGTTATTTTCTTTTTTAGCTTTTTTTATATAAATTTTACAAAAATTTTCTCCAGTTTTTTTGTCATTAAAACTAAATTCACCATTGTCTAATTCATCTAAACTTAATTTCTCATAATCTACATTTTGAGCTTTTAAGTTTAAATTAAAAGGAATGAAAAGAAGGTAAATATATAAAGTGTTGATAATTATATTTTTGTAAAACATTTTCGGTTTTAGTTTGATTTACCACAAATTTAAAACGAAATTTTCATTTAAAAACATGATTTTTTACAAAATACCGGTTGATTCTCATAAATTCCCCGTTCTGAAAATAGGAATGTATAACATGATTAGATATTTTTGTAATCAAATAGAGAGGTAAAAAATAACCATTAAAAATTATCTATTCTTCAAAAAAAGTAAGTCTTAAAAATGCTTCAGTACGAGTTACTGGAGTTTTTTTATGGATTAGAATTAAGATTTTCCTTCATCATTTTAATAAAGTAAGAAGGTTTAATTTTGAATTTTCTCTGGAAATTATCCGAAAAGTTTTCGGTATTATTAAATCCAGATAATCTGGCAAGCTCTTTTACATCCATATTTAGATATTTCACATCATTCTTAAGGAATTCTATAATATAATCTAATCTTAAATCATTAATGTAAATATTGAATGTCTTGCCTTTGTAAATGTTGATTATTTTTGATAAATAAGTTGCATTAGTACTAAGATTTTCACTTAAAAGTCTTTGAGAAATTTGAGTATCTAAGAATTTATTGTCATTCTCGAATTCTTCGAGTTGATTGAGAATATTTTCTACAAAAATTGGATTTAAACCAGGTATTTTGTTGTAAAAATTGTAATCGAAAGTTTGTTCTGCTGAGATTTCATTGTTTTCTAAAATCTCTTCATCTGCTTTTTTATCCGTTGTTTTTATAGCAATAACCTTCTCTTCATCAATTTTATGTTCAACTTTTTTGGTCTGATTTTGAGCTAATATCTCTTCAAATCTTGCTTTATATGTTTTTTGTAATTTCTTGTATCTTAGTACGATAAGTCCAATAATGGCTATACTAACAAAGAATAAAAAGATATTGGTGATTTTTTGAGTTTTAAGAGACTTTTCAATCTTATTTTTCTCATCTATAAGCTTTTGATTATCATATTCTTTATTGATTCTAGTATATAAATATTTGTAGTTTTTTTCATAAGACTTATCTAGAGCCATTAGTTTATTAATATATTCTAATTGTTTTGTAGTATTGCCAATAGAATCATTATATTTTATTAAAATTTCATAAGCCGTTCTAAAATTAGGATTTAATTTTTTTGTTTTATTGTACTCATTATCAATTTCTTCTAAATACTTTATAGCAACTTTTTTCCTACCCGTATGCCAAAAAGATAAACCTAGGTAATAGATATCTGTATTGTGGGGCCATTGGTCATTATATGATGTTAATGACCTTGTGAGTTTTTCTATTGCTGTTTTATAATCTTTTCTGTAAAAAGCATCGGTTCCTTGTATAGATATAAAATAAGGAGTATATTGCTCTAGCTTATTATTTTTGATATATTTTAAAACTTCATCTATTAGGGCTTTATTTTCATTTTGTTTTCCAATTTTTGTGTTGGTATCAAGATAGCTCATCATAGAGTATAAATAATACATAGAATAACTTTTCCCTAATTCATCACCAAGACTTAGCTTTTTTTCAAAAAATTCTAAACATGATTTTAATTCAATGTTAGCATCTTCATATAATCCAAGATAAATTTTATTTTGTGCAATAAGATATTTTGTTTTATTAAAGGTATATTGATCACCAGATTTCTCTGATAGTCTGTTTGCTATGAGGATATCGTCTAAAGATTTTTTATACTTTTCTACACTCATATACAAACTTCCTCTGTTTATAAATGCATAACTAAGTAATTTATTATCATTTGATTTTTTTGCAACAGTCAAAGTACTATCAGCATAAATGAAATTTTTAGGATAATTACAAGAATTACTAGCAACTCTATATGCGTATAAAAGAGTTTCATCATTCTTATTAAGTTTTGATTTTTTAATATATAGATTTATCCATTTCCACATTTCTTTTTCAGAATTGTGAGATTCGTCAATTTTTTTTTCAATTTCTTCATAAGAATAATTCAATTCTGAACTGTTTTGTGCAAATATTTTTTCAATATTCAACAGCAATATTAAAGTAATGAAGAAAATTTTAAAAATTGGTCTCATGTTCTATTAATAAAGGAAAAATAAAGGTTTCCTGATGTAGATGTTTGCTTTTTTTTACAATATTACTGTTATTTTTTTTAAAAAACCATATATTTTTTATGAAATAACGGTAATTTTTTGTAAAACAACGGTTTATTTTTTTGGAATAAAATGCTCAGCACTATAGCTTTGCAATATCAAATAACAACAAAAATTAAAATTGTTTTTGACGTTATAAATTTAAGAAATAAATAAAATATAATAATATGAAAAAAATAATTTTTGCATTAATAGCATTTTCATCATTAATGGTTTTGTCTTGTAGACAACAAGAAGAAATGATGGATTCAGAAGATTTAAAATCTTTATCAGTTTTAAAAGAAGCAACAAGTAAAACAAGTAAAATAATATCAGATTCAACTATTGTTGCTAAAGAAGCGGATGTTACAATTAGTTCTTTTCAGGAATTAGAAATTGATAAGACTCCACCTCCAAGAAATTAGGCGTTAATTAAAAGTAGAAATATAGTTATCATTTGTGTTTTTCTCTTTCGTTACCTTTCTATAGGTAACGGAAGGGATTTTTAATTAAAGAAAGAATCCACATTCATACATTCATATTTAATTAAGTGTTGGTACAGTGTTAGTTAATTCACTGTACCTTTTTTATTTTTACAGAATTTTCAAAAAAAATAAATAATTTTATCAATTCCATAAATTTCTTATATTTGTAAAAATGCTAATCTATTATGCAAACAACTTACATTGAAACCCAAAATGTTACCTTTTTAGATTTTAAAAAACAAATTCTAGACGATTATAAACTAGGAAGAATCTCTAGAGAAATGTCTTATTTAGCAAGAAGAGAAGTTTTAACTGGTAAAGCAAAATTTGGTATTGTGGGAGATGGTAAAGAGTTACCACAAATTGCAATGTCTAAAATTTTTAAAAATGGAGATTTCAGAAGTGGATATTATAGAGACCAAACTTTTTCTATGGCAGTTGGTGCCTTAACCATTGAAAGTTTTTTTGCACAATTATATGCAGACACTTCTGTAGAAAGAGAACCGGCTTCCGCAGGAAGACAAATGAATGGGCATTTTGCAACCAGAAGCTTAAATGAAGACGGCACTTGGAAAGATTTAACAAAAATTAAAAATATTTCTTCGGATATTTCTCCTACTGCTGGTCAAATGCCTAGATTATTAGGTTTGGCTCACGCTTCAAAAGTTTATAAATCAATCAATTTCCCAGGTGCTGAAAAATTTAGCAATAATGGTAATGAAATAGCTTTCGGTACAATAGGAGATGCTTCTACAGCAGAAGGTCATTTTTGGGAAACGCTTAATGCGGCTTGTGCTATGCAAGTTCCAATGATTCTTTCTATTTGGGATGACGGTTATGGAATTTCTGTTCCTACATACAACCAAAGAGCTAAAGAAGACATGGTAGAAATGTTATCAGGTTTTCAAAGAAAAGAAGGGAAAAAAGAAGGTTGCGAAATTATAAAAGTGAAAGCTTGGGATTATCCTGCACTTTTAGAAGCTTATGCCAGAGCAGAGCATTTTGCCAGAGTAGAATCTGTACCTGTTGTATTACACGTGGAAGAAGTTACTCAGCCACAAGGTCACTCAACATCTGGTTCTCACGAAAGATACAAATCTGAAGAAAGATTACAATGGGAAACAGAACATGATGGTCTTTTAAAATTCAAACAATGGATTTCTAATTATTCAATAGATATTGATGGAGAAACTCACACTTTAGCAACTTGGGAAGAATTAGACGAAATAGACAAAGTAGCTAAAAAAACAGTAAAAGACGGTCAAAAACGTTCTTGGGAAGACTATAGAAATAGTATTGATGATATTCGAGATCAAGCTTTACCATATATAGAAGCTTTAGCTGTTGAGATTCCAGAAATTAAAAACGAAATCGCCAAATTTAAAAGAGTGATTTCTTTAGGAAAAAAAGATGTCTTCCATTTAATAAGAAAAACTTTGCTTTGGACAAGAAATATAGATTCGAACGACAGAAAAAAACTGAAAGAAATCTATGAAAATGTAGCAGAAAAAGAAGAAAACAACTATTCTTCACATTTATATTCTGAATCTAACTGGAGAACTTCTAACATTAAAGAAGTAAGACCTGTTTATTCAGACCAATCTGAAATGGTAGATGGTAGAGTAGTTATCAGAAATAATTTTGACAAAATTTTCGAAAAATATCCAGATGCTTTGGTTTTTGGTGAAGATGCAGGTAAAATAGGAGACGTAAATCAAGGTCTTGAAGGACTACAAGCTAAGTATGGCGATGTTAGAATTTCAGATACAGGGATTAGAGAAGCTACTATTTTAGGACAAGGAATTGGCTTAGCAATGCGTGGTCTTCGTCCAATTGCAGAAATTCAATATTTAGATTATATTTTATATTGTTTGCAAGGTTTAAGTGATGATTTGGCTACAGTTCATTACAGAACAAAAGGTGGACAAAAAGCTCCTTTAATTGTTAGAACTCGTGGTCATAGATTAGAAGGAATTTGGCATTCGGGTTCTCCAATGGCAGGAATTATTAATCTTGTAAAAGGAATTAATGTTTTAGTTCCAAGAAATTTAACTAAAGCTGCTGGTTTTTACAATACTTTATTTCAAAGTGATGAACCGGCAATTGTTGTTGAAACTTTAAATGGTTATAGATTAAAAGAAAAACAACCAGATAATATTGGTGAATTTACAGTTCCTATTGGTAAAATTGAAGTAACTAAAGATGGTAAAGATGTTACTTTGGTAACTTATGGTTCAACTTGGAGAATCGTTACCGAAGCTGCCGAAGAATTAGAAAAACTTGGTATTTCTGCAGAAATTATAGATATTCAATCGTTAATTCCTTTTGATATTGATAATGAAATACTAGAAAGTGTTAAGAAAACAAACAGATTAGTAGTAATAGACGAAGATGTAGAAGGCGGTACAACTGCTTTTATGCTTCAACAAATTGTAGAAAAACAAGGCGCTTTTAAATATTTAGATTCTACGCCTATTTCAATTGCTGCAAAAAATCACAGACCAGCTTATGCAAGCGATGGAGATTACTTTTCTAAACCTTCTGTAGATGATGTGGTAGAAAAAATATATATGCTTTTCCATGAAACAAATCCTCTTAAATTTCCTAAATTTTAATTATAATGAGATTTCTTAAGGTTTTTGCATTTGTTTTATTAGCTTCTTGTACTGCTCAAAATGGCAAAATTCAGGATTGCCCGGAAGAGAAAATTATGAATAAAATGCCAACAGTAGGAGAGAATTCAACTCCGAAAGAGTATTATATTTATAAAGGAGAAAGAAAAGAAATTTCAGATTTCGACAAAGCTTGGTTAGACAAAAACTGCCCGAATATTAAAGTTCAGGAAGTTCACTAATCTAATTTTTATAAAATTTAAAACCTTGTTAATGGCACATTAGCAAGGTTTTTTTGTATTTTTAATGAAAATTTAAAAACTTTTCCAACCATATTATAAATTCTTACATCTATACATTTAAAGCTTTAATATGAATAACGAACTTCTCATAAAACTTAAAGAAAAAGACCGAATTGTACAGCGGAAGGTTTATGAGCAGTTGGCAGGGAAACTCTACGTAATTTGTAAAAGATATTTAAAAAATGAAGAAGAAGCGGAAGAAGCATTGGCAGATACTTTTTTTATCATTTTTACCAAAGTAGAGCAATTACAAAATCCAGATGTTTTTGAAGGTTGGGCAAAAAAAATTGCAGTAAATCAATGTCTTCAGACTTTAAGGAAAAAGAAAGAAATGTTAATTTCTATTGATGATGAAACATTTGTAGAAAAACATTTAGCTGATGAAAATGCTGAATTTACTTTCGAAAAAGATATTTTAACATTACTCAATTATTTGCCAGAAGGTTGCAGAACAATTTTTAATCTCTTTGCAATAGAAGGTTATCCTCACAGAGAAATTGCCGAAATGCTTTCTATTTCCGAAGGAACTTCAAAATCTCAGGTGAATTTTGCCAGAAAAAAACTACAAGAACTATTACAAACTCAAAATGTGTAAACCGAATTTTTAATCATGGAAAATTTTGAAAAAAATATAGACCAATTTTTCAGTTCAGAAAGTAAAAAAGCTGAAGAAAATACAAGTTTCCCAGGTTTTGAAAAAGTTTGGGATAAAATAGAAAACCGCTTAGATAAAACCGAAAAAAAATCATCAAAAAAAGTAATTCCATTATGGTTGCCTTATACTATTGCAGCATCAGTAGTATTATTTTTTGGTATTAATTATTTATTGAATTACAATAATATAAATACGGTTAATTCAAATTCAACTTTAGGTGAAAATCCTCATCATAATAATAATTTTGATAGTGTTAAAATTGCAAGAATAAACCAAAGTATTAAACAAAATATTGAGCAAAATTTAGTAAAAGAAAATTCAAATAATAACAATTTTACTCAAGTTGAACATAAATTTCCACAAACGGTAATCGCTAATTCATCTCCCGAAAAGGAGAAACAAATTTTAGAAATTGATTCGAAGCGAGAAGATGAAAATTCTGCAAATAATGATAAAGTAATGATGCTTGCAAAATCTGCCCCTTCTCCTACAATAGCACAAAACAATTCTAATGATGATTCAATAGGAATTATTGAAACTAAAAAATACAAAACAGCCGAAGTTTCTAAAATCGCTTTTAATAACAAAAAAACTTCAGAAGAATTTTCTGCAACAGCCGAAGCTCCTGCTTTTTCAGATTTTGTAGCAATTAATGATGATGATTTTAAAATTAGTCAAAAACATTCAACAGAGCTACTTTATATTATTGATGGTTATGTTGCCGACACTAAATTTTTAAAAAATTATAACAAAAGAAAAATTACATCTTTAAATATTGTAGAAGGAGAAAACGCAAAAAAACTTTACGGGAATTTAGCAAAAAAAGGCGTTGTGGTGATTACAACTAAAGGTTTGAACTCTCAAGAAGAAACATATCTCAAAAACAATTCTAAAAATTATAATATTTCCGGAACGGGAAACTAAACAAAGATAATGAGGTGAAAATTAATGACTAGAAAAACTGACCAAAATGGTCAGTTTTTTTATATGCTTTTTGATGGAAATAAATTTTTAATAATCATTACAATTGGTTTTTCAATTTCAATCTTTAAAATGTTGAAAGTTTGTAAATCTTTTATAAAAACATCTTCATTTTCTGTTCTTAGTTTAATTTTTTCGAATATAAGTTTTCTATAAGCATAAGCATCCATAAATTCATGGTTGGTTTCCCAGCGTTGAAAATCACATTTCCTCATCCAATTAACAAAATCTATACTATTTTTCGCAATTTTGAATTTTTTTCTGTTTATTAATAAATATTTCTTCATCATAGTAGTCTGTCTTTGTGTTTAAGTTTCCAAAAACAAATATATGTTAATTTTTCAATAATTTAAACACTTATATTTTAAGAAATTATTAACATGATTGAAATTGAATTGAAATACATTAAAAATATTCAAAAATCGCTCTTAAAACAATATAAATCAATGAATAATATCTAAATATGCTTATATATTGATAAAATATATATTCGCTAATGATGTTATTAATGAAAACTAAAAAAGGACGTTATAATTTGGAGTGTGTTGCTTTAAAAATCAAAAAACCTATTTTAATAGCTATGTAAAGTATAAGATATGCGAAAAAATGCGTAAATTCGCATAAAAATTTTTTATAAAAATGAATTACGATATTATTGTTATAGGAAGTGGTCCTGGTGGTTACGTTACTGCTATCAGAGCTTCACAATTAGGGTTCAAAACCGCTATTGTAGAAAGAGAAAATTTAGGAGGTATCTGTTTGAACTGGGGTTGTATTCCTACAAAAGCTTTACTTAAGTCTGCTCAGGTTTTTAAATATATCAATCATGCTGAAGATTTTGGTTTAAATAAAGTGGAAGCAAGTTTTGAATTTCCTAATGTAGTAGCAAGAAGTAGAGGCGTTGCTAATAAAATGAGCAAAGGAATCGAATTCTTAATGAAAAAGAACAAAATTGATGTAATCTTTGGTAATGCTAAAGTTCTTAAAGGTAAAAAAATTGCTGTAGAAAAAGACGGTAAAACTACCGAATATTCTGCTAATAATATCATTATTGCTACAGGTGCTCGTTCTAGAGAATTGCCAAATCTTCCTCAAGATGAGGTAAAAGTAATTGGTTACAGACAAGCGCTTACTTTGCCAACTCAACCAAAATCTATGATTGTTGTAGGTTCTGGTGCTATTGGAGTTGAATTTGCTTATTTCTATGCAACTATGGGAACTAAAGTTACTGTAGTAGAATTTATGCCAAATATTGTTCCTGTAGAAGATGAAGAAGTTTCTAAACATTTAGAAAAATCTCTTAAAAAAGCAGGTATCGAAGTAATGACAAATGCTTCTGTAGAATCTTTAGATACTTCTGGCGAAGGCGTAAAAGCAAATGTAAAAACAGCTAACGGTAATGTTACTTTAGAAGCAGATATCGTACTTTCTGCTGTAGGTATTGCTGCTAATGTAGAAAATATTGGTTTAGAAGAAGTAGGCATCCAAACAGATAGAGGTAGAGTTTTGGTAAACGAATGGTACCAAACTTCTGTTCCTGGTTATTATGCAATTGGAGATATTATTCCGACTCAAGCTTTGGCTCACGTTGCTTCTGCTGAAGGTATTACTTGTGTTGAAAAAATTAAAGGTTTACACGTAGAACCTATTGATTATGGCAATATCCCAGGTTGTACTTACTGTTTACCAGAAATTGCATCTGTAGGTCTTACCGAAAAACAAGCTAAAGAAAAAGGTTACGAAATCAAAGTAGGTAAATTCCCATTCTCTGCATCGGGTAAAGCAACAGCTAACGGTGATGTAGATGGTTTTGTAAAAGTTATTTTCGATGCTAAATACGGCGAATGGCTTGGTTGCCACATGATTGGAGTAGGGGTTACCGAAATGATTGCTGAAGCTGTAGCTGCTAGAAAACTAGAAACTACTGGGCATGAAATTTTAAAAACTGTACACCCACACCCAACTTTGTCTGAAGCAGTGATGGAAGCTGTAGCTGCTGCTTACGGTGAAGTTATCCATATTTAATATAATATGCAATAAATAATAATTAACCACAGATTTTTCTGTGGTTTTTTTAATTTTACAAATCAAAACTAATAAATTGATGGAAAATAAAATTGGCTTGGTTCTATCTGGAGGTGGTACAAAAGGCATTGCAGAAGCAGGTGCTATTAAATTTTTAGAAGAAAATAATATATTCCCCGAAATTATTGCGGGAACAAGCGCCGGAGCTATTGTTGGTGGTTTATATGCTTTTGGGAGAACTCCAGAAGAAATCCTAGACTTTTTTAAGTCGGTTTATTTTTTCAATTGGAAACATTTTACTTTTAGCAAACCCGGATTCATCAATTCTGATATTTTTAGAACTTATTTAAAACCTATTATTGGAGAAATCAAAATTAAAGATTTAAGAATAGAACTTTTAATTAGTGCAACAGATTTAATTCAAGGTGATACTTTTGTTTTTAGTGGAGACGATTATCTTCTAGACGCTATTATTGCTTCTTGCTCTGTACCAGGTTTGGCAAGTCCATTCAAAAAAGATGAAATGTTGCTAAGTGATGGCGGAATTCTCAATAATTTCCCTTCGAATTTAGTTAGAGATAAGTGCAATAAATTAATAGGAGTATTTGTTTCACCGCTTCAAGATGTTGAAAAAAATCAATTAAATTCAATAAAATCTGTCGCTACAAGAGCTTATGAATTATTAAGCCATAGTGTAGAGAATTATAAATTTAGAGATTGCGATTGGTTTATTTCTCCAAAAGAACTTTCAAATTATGGTATGTTCGAAAGCAAAAAAACAAAAATGGACGAACTTTTTTCACTTGGCTATCAAGAAGCCGAAAAAACTTTCCCAAATAACTTTAAAATTTAATGTTGATTATCAATGATTTATATAAATAATTAAAAAAAACGTAACCAAATTGTAACCTTATACGTATAATGTAGTGTAGTGCAATTGCTACATTTAACTGATGACAATGAAAATTCATTTTACAAAATTTTATCTTAAAGAAGTCTCTGAATTTAGTTTCACTATCTTCAATACCTCTCCTCCAAAATTCTAATTTTACTGTTAAAAATCATTTTAACATGCATTTGTTTTTTGTCTAACTTTATTAGATTTTTCTACGGTTAGGATTATTTTTCGTATCCAAAATTTAACAATAATTTTAATAAATAAAACTATGATTGAATTTCAGTCTTGGATGATTCCAGCAGGAGTTATCTTCCTATGTCTTGTATTTTACAAGTTCGTTTTGAGAGTTTTCTTTGGGCTCGTAATTGTTCCTGAAGACAAAATTGGTTTAGTAACCAAAAAGTTTGTATTATTCGGGAAACAAACACTTCCCGAAGGTAGAATTATCGCCATCAATGGTGAAGCTGGTTTCCAAGGACAAACACTAGCTCCAGGAGTTTATTTCGGGAAATGGATTTGGCAATATTCTATTAATTTTCAGCCTTTTACAGTAATTCCTACAGGTAAAATTGGTTTGCTCTTAGCAAAAGATGGAGCAGAATTAGAAACTGGTAGAATTTTAGCCAGAAAAGTAGAATGCGATTCTTTTCAGGATGCTGTTGCTTTTTTAAACAACGGAGGTAGAAAAGGTAGACAAACGGCCATTATTACACCTGGCTCTTACAGAATTAATACTTTGCTTTTTGAGATAGAACTTACTGACATGACGGTAATACCAGATAATGCAGTAGGCGTGGTTACAACTTTAGAAGGAAAACCTTTAGCAGAAGGACAAATCGCTGGTAAAATTATCGAAGGACACAATAAATTTCAAGATATTGACGGCTTTTTGAATTCTGAAGGTTATAAAGGTTTGCAAGAACAAGTAATTTTGGCGGGTTCTTATTTCTTAAATCCTTGGTTTGCAAAAATTGAAATGGTACACATGACGGAAATCCCTATTGGACACGTTGGTGTCGTTATTTCTTATGTAGGCGATGAAGGAAAAGATTTAAGCGGTTCTGAATTTAAACACGGAAATATTGTAGAAAAAGGTTACAAAGGAGTTTGGGCAGAACCTCTGGGTCCAGGTAAATATCCCGTAAATCCTTACATTATGAAAGTAGAATTGGTGCCAACAACCAACTTGGTTTTAAACTGGGCAACTGCAAGAAGCGAATCTCATCAATTAGATAAAAACTTATCTACAATTACGGTAAGAAGTAAAGATGGTTTCCCTTTCAATTTAGATGTTTCTCAGATTATTCACATCCCAACTAACGAAGCTCCAAAAGTAATTGCAAGATTCGGAAATATGGTGAATTTGGTGAGTCAGGTTTTAGAACCTACCATTGGAAACTACTTCCGTAATTCTGCTCAAGATTCAGATGTAATTGCTTTCCTTGGAACCAGAAAAGAACGCCAACAATCTGCTAGAGAACATATTGGCAATGTTTTAGACCAATATAATGTTTTCGGGGTTGATACTTTAATTGGAGACATTGTTCCTCCTGAAAGTTTAATGAAAACTTTAACGGATAGAAAACTGGCAGAAGAGCAAAAAATAACTTACGAAACCGAAAAATTAGCGCAAGAAACCCGTCAAAGTCTCGAAAAAGAAACAGCAATTGCAGATATGCAAAAAGAGATTGTAAAGGCAGACCAAGGGGTAGTAATTGCCGAAAGAATTGCCGATGCAAGTGTGAAAAAAGCGACTGGTGATGCTAATTCTGTAAGATTACAAGCAAATGCTGAAGGAGACAGATTAAAACTTTTAGCAACTGGTGAAGCCGAAAAAACAAGACTTCTTGCAAAAGCAGAATCTGAAAAAATTGAACTTTTGGCAAAAGCTAATGCAGAACAAATTTCGTTAACAGGTAATGCCGAAGCAGAGAAAATTTTGGCAATTGGTAAATCTAATGCCGAAGCATACAAACTTTCTGTAGAAGCAATGGGTGGTAGCAATTTTACTCAATTAAAAATTATGGAAAACATCGCTTCTCAAAATGTAAAAATTATGCCAGATGTTTTAATTGGAGGAAATGGTGATGCAGCAAACGGCGGAATTAGTGGACTTCTTGGTCTTCAATTATTAGAGCAATTGCAGAAAAAAACAGTTGAGACAAAAGAGGTAAAAACTGAAAAGCCTGAAATTTTAAATCCTGAAAAATAAATTTTTAATTTAATAACCATAAATAAACGCTACAGAAATTCTGGAGCGTTTTTTTAATTTCTAGAGATTAAAAATTTATTATTATCATCTGCACAATTATCATCTTTATCAATCAAATAAACTAAAGAATCATTTTTTAATATAAATTTATCATCTTGAAAATTAATAAAATTATATCCAACATTTTTAGGTTTACAATTTGGTATTGTTGTTTGATTTCTAATTTTTAGGGAATCTTTAATTTCATAACATATATATCCGAATTTTGAAGTGTGAAAACATTCGGTAGGTAATTTGCTTTTTAGAATTAGAGTATCATTTACTATTTTCCAAACACCATTAGAGTGAAAACTTGATAAACAAGCACCTCCTTTATAAGAAAAAGTAAGATTTTTATTGAGTGTCAATTTCGCTGAATATGGAATTTTAGTTTTAACATTCCAAATACCTATAAATTTTGTTTCCTTTTTGTTACAACAAATTAGAAGCACAACAAAAAGACATAGTAATAACTTGTAATTCATTTAAATAATATTATTCATCAAAATTATGCAATATTTTTAGATTATTTTATCACTTTAAAATAAATAAAAACACAGAGTAAAGAAAGGGCAGAACAAACCATCCAAAGTGGTGGAAACCCATAAGAATTGATAATCATTCCGCCGATATAACCTGCTAAAATCTGACCAATACTCCAAGTCATCATGTAAATGGAAGCATATTTCCCGGTGTTAACTTTTCCTGCAAATTTTAAGTAATAAGAATTCATAAATGGTAAAGAAAGGATTTCGCCAAATGTGATGATAAGCATTCCTCCGAAAGCTATAAAAAATGCATGCAGAAAATTCATTCCACTGTTTATCAAATAAAAGAAAACCATCAACAAAGTACCAGAAACAATAATGATTTTTTTACTGTATTTATGGTCTATTGCATTTACCAAAACCATTTCTATCATTACAATAAGAACTCCGTTTAAAGACATCACAATACCAATAATTTGTTCGTCTAAATTCAAACCAACTTTATAAAACAAAGGGATATTGGTAAACAATTGAAAGAAACAAAAAGTGTAGAGTAGTGTTCCTAAAATAAAATAGATAAAAGGTTTATTTTTAAGAGGCGAAACATCTAGTTTGGCTTCTTCTAAATGATTTTTATGAATTTCGGCAGTTTTAAATTTCAAGGTTAACATAATTAATCCCGCAAAAATACTGGTACAACCATCTGCAAAAAACAAATATTTGTAGTCGTAATGAGATAAAATTCCTCCCAAAAAAGTTCCAATGCTCCATCCAAAATTCATGGCTAATCTAAGCAATGCAAAACTTCTGGTTCTTATTTCAGGTGTAGAATTTGCTGCAATAGCCGCAGTATTAGCTGGTCTGAAACTCTCATTTACTGCCGCCAAAAGAAAAATAATAATTAAAAAAACATGAAAATTCTGAGCAAAAGGTGCTAAAATAAAGAAAAAGCCACCACCAATTAAAGCCGAAACTTGTACAAAATGATAACCAAATTTATCACTTAATCTCCCTCCAAAATAGGCTCCTAAAATTGAACCTAAACCATAAACTGCAATTGCTAAACCTGCTAACTTAGGCGTTTGATGAAGATATTGAGTGCAATATAAGGTAAGAAATGCAAGCACCATTGTTCCGCTTCGGTTGATAAGCATTACAAAGGAAAGCAACCAAATATTTTTTGGCAAACCTGTAAAAGCTTGTTGATATAGTTTTATTGGAGATTGCATTTTCGAAAGTGAAAAAAATTAAAAATTCAATTAAAAAAATATTTGCTATAAACTAATATTCCTACAATAATAGAAAGAAAAGTAGCCAAAATTACTGCTCCTGCTGCAATATCTTTTATTAAACCTATCTTTTTATTGAAATTGGGTTCTACAAAATCGCAGATTTTTTCAACTGCGGTATTAAGAGCTTCAGTTATTAAAACTAAAAAACAAACCAAAATAATAAGAGCGGCATCTGTAGAGTTAAGCTCAAAATAAACGATTAAAAATAAATTTACAATCAATGCCAAAACCTCCAACTGAAAGTTTCTTTCGGATTTTAACATCCAAAAAAAGCCTTTGAAGGAATAGAGTAAACTCTTATAAAATGGAGGTTTTTTCATATTAAAGTATCATCAATCTCCAAATTCTTGAAAAAATCAAAATAATTGAAATAATTGAAAAAATAATTGATATATAAATTAAACGTTGATTCTCGTTTTTTCTTTTTGATAGAATTGAAAAAATAATTGCTATAATTACAAAAATAAATAGATAATATTGGTAAAAATATTGTATTTTAAATAAACCAAGTGCTTGAGTTTTACTATCTGATGATAAGTATTTTTCTGCAATATTATAATTAATTTTTAAAATGATAATTTCAAAAATTAAATTAATTAGTATTGAAAGCTTTGCAAATCTATTAATCATAAACTTTACCAATTCTGGTCAATCATATAAATTAATTGTGTCATTACCGTAGCTCCTAGAAGCAATTCTCGTCTGTTTACTTTTTCGAAAGTATCTTCAGGAGTATGATGGATGTCAAAATATCTTTGAGAATCTGTAACGTATTCAGAAACAGGAACATTTAGTTCTCTTAGCGGCGTTATGTCTGCCCCTCCATAATTTCCTGCAAATTCAAAAATTCCGTATGGATTGAAGAGTTTTTCCCAAGATTTCATAGATTTTGCTTTCTCATCACTCATTCCCAAAGAAAAACTTCTTGGTGTGAAGCCTCCACTGTCACTTTCTAATGCGAAAATATGAGGCTCGCCAGATTTTTTCACATTTTCCATATATGTTTTTCCTCCGCTCAATCCATTCTCTTCGTTTGCATAGCACACAACTCTTATGGTGTGATTGTTTTTTATATTCAAATTTTTGAAAGTTCTAAGAACTTCAATGCTTTGAACAATGCCAGCGCCATCATCATGTGCGCCTTCGCCTACATCCCAAGAATCTAAATGTCCGCTCACTACAATTACACTTTTATCTTTATTGCCTGTAATTTCTCCAATCACAGAATTGGTAAGTTTTTCGCCGTTCATTCCGCAATTAGAATTCAAAATAGCTTCAATATGTTGTTTTTTTAGTAATGAATTTTCTAATTTATTGGCAGTTTCTGCACCAATGGCAATGGCAGGAATTTTTGCAATTCCGTCATCATATTTTAAAGAACCTGTATGCGGAACATCATCAAAATTTGAAGTCAAAGAACGGATAATAACTGCTTTTCCTCCTTTTTTAGCAACTTCAGAAGCGGTAACTCTTCTGTATTTGCCAGCGTCTCCATAAGCTTGCCCAGTTGTTAAAAACTCTTGATTAAAAGGATAATTAAAAAATACTATTTTGTTTTTTACCAATTCGTCTGGCATTTTTAAGAATTCTTCTAAAGTTTTCACTACCAAAATTTCTCCTTTTAAATCTTTACCTTTAGTGCCTTCGGAGTTGCCAAGAGAAAGCATTTTTACATTTTCCCACTTTCCGTTGCCAGTTTTTATTTTTAAAGATTCTGCACCTCTTGTCCAAACCTTTACCATTACTGGTTGAAACCAAACTTTATCTGCTCCAGCATCTTTTAGTTTTTGCATTGCCCATTGTGTGGCTTTTTCGTAATTAGCACTTCCGCAAAGTCTGTTACCAATGTTTTTGGTAAGTTCTCTCAAATCATCATAACCTTTTCCTTTTACTAAAATTTCGTTGGAAATTTTTTTGAATTGAGTTGAATCTGCTTTAAAATTTTGGGCATAAAAAATTCCGCCCAAAAAGAGCGGAAGTACGTAAAATAGTTTCTTCATATCAAATTTTCTTTTGGGAGTACTAAATTAAATAAAATTTAAAACTTTTCCCAAAGAAATTTTAATCCATATCGTACATTAGTAATGCTGTTACTAATTTGGGTTCAATATAAGTACATTTTGGTGGCATTTGAAGGTTTTCGCTGGTTAATTTTACAATATCGTTAAAACCAACTGGGTGTAACACGAATCCTACAGTAAATTCTTCTGAATCTACTTTTTCTTTAAGCTTAGCAATTCCTTCAATGTCTGAACTTCCTTTTACAAAATTTAGTCTTTCATTTTCTTCATTGTCATTTTCGATGCCTAATATTGGACTAAGGATGTATTTGAATAACAAATGATGATCTACACTATCTAAACCTTTATCTAAATTACGAAGGTCATGTTTTACGTGAAGAGAGTAGAAGGTACCATCCATATACATAGAAATGTGGTATTTCTGCGAAGGATAGTATGGTTTTTCTCCTTTTTCGTGAATAAGGAAATTTTCCGAAATTTTAGCTAAAAATTCTTCTTTAGAAAGTCCGTTCAATCCTTTTACAACTCTGTTATAATCGTGTATTTTGATAGATTGATTAGAAACCAAATAGCTTAAAACAAAGTTATAAGGTTCGTTACCATTATGTCTTTTGTTTTTTTCTTTTAATTTTTGAGCATATTGAGAAGAAGAATCTATTCTGTGATTTCCGTCTGCTAAATAGAAAGTTTCAATCTGGTCTAGAACTTCTTTAAATTGTTGAAGTTTTAATCTGTTGTCTATTCTCCACACTTTATGTCTTATACCTCGCTCATCGGTATAATTGATAATAGGAACGTTTTTTTCTTCGTGGTTCATCAGCAATTCTACCTTTGGGCTAGACTGATAGGTAAGAAGAAGCGGTTCTGCATGAAGATGTACTTTTTCCAGATAATGGGTAAATTTTTCGTATTTGTTTTTAAGAGCGGCTTCGTGTCTTTTAATTTTGCCATCTCTGAAATCATCAATACTGATTAATCCTAATAATCCTCTAAAAATGGTTTTGTTGGGTAAGATTTGCTCGTAAAGGTAATAGCTAGAAGAATCTTGTACTAACTTGTTTTCTGCTAACATTTCTTCGTAATTGGTTCTTACTTTTCGTAAGTTACGATCTACGTCTTTAGATTTGCTGCACAGATATGGTTTTAACATTTGAATGTAAGACGAGTCTTCTGCTGCTTTTTTGTTAATTTCTTCCTGAGAAAAATTCTCAATAGGATGTGTAGGAAAAACATCAACAAAATCATTATGAGGTCTTACTCCTCTAAATGGTTTAAATGTGGGCATAATATTCTCTACTTATTTTAATAATTTGTTCTGCTAATTCTTTACCTGTTTTTTCCTGAGCGTCTGTAGTTACAGATGCTACATTAGGAGATAATGACAACGAAGGATTCATAAGAACCTGTATGTCTGGCTTTGGCTCTAATTCGAAAACATCCAAAGCAGCGCCTGCTATTTTTTTGTTTTCTAGATATTCTACCAGAGATACTTCGTTTACAGCGCCTTTTGCAAAATTTACAAGATAAGCACCATCTTTCATCATTTCGAATTGTTCAGAATCTAAAATGTAGCTATTTTCTTCATTACAGATTACACTTATAAAGTCTGAATTTTCTAAAATTTCTCCAAATTTAACAGATTTTATTTCAAAAACAAGTTTTTGACCATCAAAAAACTCTAAAGTTACATTTTCGGTTTTAGGATTTTTGCTATAAGCTAATAGATTCATTCCTAAAGAAATACCCGTTTTAATAACTTCCAGAGCATTATTGTCCATCCCAATCACACCAAGAGTTTTACCATGAAGTTCGGTAGCATTTTGATATGATTTTTTTAACAAATTAAATTTAGAATCTCCTTCTAGAGGCATTAATCTGTTAGAATCGTGAAGGTGTCTTGCTAAGGTTAGAAAATGTGCAAATGCCATCTCAGAAATTGCTTTAGAATAAGAATTGGGCGTCGAAATTACAAACAATCCTTTTTCTATAGCATGATCTACGGCTATATTATCCATTGTAATGCCTGCTTTTCCTATAATTTTAAGGCTTTTACAAGAATCGATAATTTCATTATTAATTGCAGTAGCATTTTTTACCAATAAAACGTCCACATTGTTTTCATTGATAAAATTGATAAGATGTTCTTGGGAAACTCTATTGTCCAAAATTTCTAGTCCAGCTTCTTTTAAAAGATTCTCGCCCGAAGTTGAAATTCCGTCATTTGCTAATATTTTCATGCTTTTTTGAGGCAACTTGGTTTTTAGTATTTATTTTAATTGGGATATTAGATTTTTTTTACCTAATATCCCAATTTTATTATATTGATTTCATTACATCTACAAGTACCTGAACGCTTTCTATTGGCATTGCGTTGTAAATACTTGCTCTGTAACCTCCTAGACTTCTGTGTCCGTTTAAGCCACTAATTCCTGCTGCTTTCCAAGTGGCATCAAATTGTTCTTTTTTAGATTCGTCTGTCAAGTAGAAAGAAACATTCATAGTGCTTCTATCTTCTGGAACAGAGAAACATTCAAAATTAGGATTGTGGTCTATTTCATCATAAAGAAGTTTTGCTTTGGCGTTATTTCTTTCTTCGGCAGCTTCAATTCCTCCATTGTTTTCAATCCATTGAAGAGTAAGCAAAGAACAATACACTGCAAAAACTGGTGGTGTATTAAACATAGATTCTTTAGCAATGTGAAGAGAATAATCTAAATATGAAGGGATGTTTCTTCCTGTTTTTCCTAAAATATCTTTTTTTATTACAACTAGAGTAGCGCCAGAAGGTCCCATATTTTTTTGAGCTCCTGCGTAAATAATCCCAAATTGAGAAAAATCTATTACTCTGGAGAAAATATCAGAACTCATGTCGCAAACAATAGGAACTTCCGTTTTAGGAAATTCTTTCATTTGCGTGCCATAAATGGTATTATTAGAAGTGCAGTGGAAAAAATCGTATTCAGCACCTACTGTATAATCTTTTGGAATGAAAGAATATTTTTCTTCTTTAGAAGAACCTACTACATCTACCGTCCCGAATTTTTTTCCTTCTTTTATGGCAGCTGCAGCCCAACTTCCAGAATCCAAATATGCTGCTTTTCCGCCTTCTTTCATTAAATTATTAGGAGCCATTACAAATTGTAAACTAGCACCTCCTTGCAAGAAAAGTACTTCGTAATCATCACCTAATTTCATCAGTTTCTTTACCAAAGCTCTTGCTTCTTCCATTACCGCAACAAATTCTTTGCTTCTGTGCGAGATTTCTAAAATGGATAATCCCATTCCGTTGAAATCTAATACTGCCTGAGATGCTTTTTCGAAAACTTCTTGTGGTAAAATGCTTGGTCCAGCACTGAAATTGTGTTTCTTCATATTTTCTAAATTCTATAATTGTGATTTATAATTAAAAATCCCGCTCTTAGAACAGGATTTTTGGGTTTATTCTCCGTGTAAAAATGCTTTTTTACTTAATAATTCCGTATCCGTTTCTACGTGGTCATCGTCTGGTACACAACAATCTACAGGACATACTGCAGCACATTGAGGCTCTTCGTGGAAGCCTTTACATTCGGTACACTTATCGGGTACAATGTAATAAACATCATCACTTACAGGTTGTTGAGCTGCATTAGCATCAATAGTTAAACCTGATTTTAGAGTAACTGTACCTTTTAATACGGTTCCTTCGGAAGCTTTCCAATCTACAGCTCCTTCATAGATTGCGTTATTTGGACATTCTGGTTCGCAAGCACCGCAATTGATACATTCGTCTGTTATTATAATAGCCATTGCTACGTTTTTTTTTAAATTTGCACAAAATTAGTAATTTTCATTTTACTGAGAAAAGATTTCGGTGGTAAAACTTATCTTTTTTTAGGTATTTTTAATAAAAAATAAAAGATAAAACAATAAAAATTCAGAAATGAAGCAAGATTTTAAAATACAAGGACTTAGTAAGTTGGGCGAATTTCTTCAACAGTTTTTACAAAATTCAGAAGAAGAATATTCATTAGAAGAAGCAGAATTATTTGCTCTTATGAAAAAGAGTGAGGTAGAAAACCCTTGGTTTACAATAGAAAATCAAAGATTTTGTTTCAAAAATTGGGCAGATATTCTAAAAATAGAAAATATTAAAAATTGGCTTTCCGAATATCAGGTTTCTCATTTTTCAAAAAAAGTAGGTCTTATTTTAGCAGGAAATATTCCTTTGGTTGGCTTTCATGATGTAATGTGCGTTATTTTGAGCAATCATATTCCAATTATAAAATTATCTTCTAAAGACAGATTAATTTTACCTTTTTTGTTAAACAAATGGGGAGAATTTTCTGAGTGGAATTTAGAATATCAATTTGTAGAGAAATTATCAGATTACGAAGCAGTAATTGCTACTGGAAGCAATAATACAGCTCGTTACTTAGAGTATTACTTTAAGGACACGTTATCCATTATCAGAAAAAATAGAACTTCTGTTGCGGTGCTAAAAGGCAACGAAACCGATGATGAAATAAAGCTGTTAGCAGAAGATATTTTTAGATATTTTGGATTGGGTTGTAGAAATGTTACCCGACTTTTTATTCCGAAAGATTTTGAATTGAGTAAACTTTTTGAAAATTTCATTGAATTTAAAGATGTGGTTAATCATCACAAATATGCTAACAATTACGATTACAACAGAGCAATTTACCTTTTGAATCAAGAAAAATTCTGGGACAATAATTTTGTAATGTTAAAAGAAGACGATGTACTATTTTCCCCACTTTCGGTTTTGAATTTTAGCAGATACGAAAATATTGAAGATGTAAAATTGTTTTTAAATGAAAACGAAACAGATATTCAATGTGTTGTAGCGAAGCCAGAGTTAGAAATTTCGGATTCTATTTATTTCGGAGAAGCTCAAAATCCTAATCTCAACACGTATGCAGATAATGTGGATACGATGAGATTTTTAGAAGTAATTTAGAAAAGTTAAAAGTCAGAAGTTTAAAAAAATAATAATTAATGGAAATTACAATTCAAAACCAAGCCATAAAAGCAGTTATTAAATCAAAAGGAGCAGAATTAAGTTCGCTTCAAAAAGATGGTAAAAATTATATTTGGGAAATTAATTCCGAATTCTGGAACAAAACATCACCTATACTTTTCCCGATTGTGGGCGCTTTAAAAAATGGCGAATATTTTCACGAAGGAAAGGTTTACAAACTTTCAAGACACGGTTTTGCGAGAGATTTTGAATTTGAAGTTATTGAAAATAGTGAAAACGCTGTAGTTTTTTCGTTAAAAAGCAATGAAGAAACGCTTAAAGTATATCCTTTTCACTTCGAATTGCAACTTTCTTACATTTTAGAAGGCAATAAATTAATGGTAAAATACGAAATTATAAATCGTTCTTCCGAAAAGATGTATTATTCTATCGGCGCACATCCTGCATTTAATATTGATGGGAATTTTGAAGATTTTTCTTTGATTTTTGATGATGAAAAAGATTTAGAAACGTACAAGTTAGAACAAGATTTATTTTCTGGAAAAACTGAAATTTTAAAACTAAACGGAAATGTTTTGCCATTACAATATGAACTTTACGAAGAAGATGCGTTAGTTTTCAAAAATTTTGCAACAAAGTCTTTAACCTTAGCAAAAAACAATGAATCTGTAATGAAAGTAAGCTTTTCAGATTTTCCATATTTGGGAATCTGGACAAAAAAAGATGCTCCATTTATTTGCATAGAACCTTGGTTAGGCATTGCAGATAACGCAAATGCTTCGGGTAAAATAGAAGAAAAAGAAGGCATCCAAATTCTGGAAAATAATTCCAAAAAACAGATTGCTTGGTCTGTAGAACTTTTTTAGAGTTTTGTGATTTAAAAAAAAGATATAACTTTAACCTTTAAAATAATTAAAAAACATTTAACTATGGAATTCGAAAACACATTAGTTTCTCAATCTTCTGAGATTGAAAGAGCAGAATTTTACAAAAAAACTTATCTGCATGTTGGCTTAGCTATTTTAGCATTTGCCGGACTTGAGTATTTATTATTATTTAATATTCCCGAAGATTATATAATTATGATGGTTTCTAACAGACTTTCGTGGTTATTTATCTTAGGTTTATTTTGGCTGGGGTCAATTTTAGCTAATAAATGGACTCTTTCTCAGAGTAAAAACGTTCAATATTTAGGGCTTTTATTTTACATTGTACTAGAAGCTGTTATTTTCTTGCCTTTAATTTATATAGCCGCAATATATGCAAACGGAATTGAAACAATTAAACAAGCTGGGCTAATGACTGGTGTTTTGTTTTTGAGTTTATCAGCTCTTGCTTTTTTTGGTAATAAAGATTTTTCTTTTTTAAAAAATATAATCGTTATTGGAGGTTTTCTTGCTCTGGGAGTAATTGTTGTAGGAGCTATTTTTGGCTTTAATTTAGGTTTATGGTTCTCTTTTGCAATGGTAGGCTTAGCTTCTGCGAGTATTGTTTATCAAACTCAAAAATTAAATGATGTTTACACGCCTAATCAATATGTTGGGGCTTCATTGCAGTTATTTGCATCTATTATGCTTTTATTTTGGTATATTTTAAGGATTTTATCCAGTCGAAAATAAAAATTCTCTCTCATAAAAAAATCCAGATTTTAGAATCTGGATTTTTTTGTATTCAGTTGCGTTATAAAAATCATTACTGTTTCTCCGAATTGTTTTCCGATTTTTTCGGAAATATTTAAAAGTTCGGTTTCTGTAAATTCTTGCCTTTTGGCATCGTTCTCGAAAACCAAAAGCAGATTGGTATTTTTGCCTTCTGTAAGCATTTCGGTTTCTACTTCAGAAAGAATGTATTTTTCTACATCATAAAGATTTTCAACCAACTTTATTAATTCTGTATCAACATATTGCTCCCAATTACTTAATTCACTTTCTACAGTGTGAAAGGTTATACTTAAAACGCTCATTTTTTTCTTAATTTTGAAAATTATTTCGCAAAAATACTTAAAAAATGACAAAAGGCTTTTTCACCATCATGTTATTGGTAATTTCTAATGTTTTTATGACGATTGCTTGGTATGGTCATCTTAAATTCCAAGAGTGGGGCTGGTTGAAGAAAACGGCGCTTTGGTCTGTAATTTTAATAAGTTGGGGATTTGCCTTGTTCGAATATATTTTCCAAGTTCCTGCTAATAGAATGGGATTTAAAGAAAATGGCGGACCTTTTTCTTTGTTTCAATTAAAAGTAATTTAGGAAGTGATTACATTATTGGTTTTTACGGTTTTTACAATTATTTTTTTCAAAACAGAATCTTTAAAATGGAATCATTTGGCTGCATTTTTCTGTTTAATTTTAGCGGTTTACTTTGTTTTCAAAAAATAAAATCGAAAGAAATCCTTTAGCTTAATTCTACTTTTCATTAAAAATTAACTTGAATTTAATTTATTGTTCTACAATTGAAATATATCATGTTTGTGGATAATAAATCTGTAAAAATTTTAGGCATTTTCGTGTAATTTTCGTATATTCGTGCGTTCTTTAAGAAATAAAAATTAAGAAATCAATCAAAATAATTAATAGATTGATTTTCATTTAATTAAAAAATAAAATATGCATAAAGAAGGAGAAAGACTGATTCCTATCAACATTGTTGATGAAATGAAAACGTCTTACATAGATTATTCTATGTCGGTAATTGTTTCCAGAGCGTTACCAGATGTAAGAGACGGCTTAAAACCTGTACATAGAAGGGTATTTTATGGTATGTATGGTTTAGGTGTTTTTTCAAACAGAAAATATTTAAAATCTGCGAGAATTGTAGGGGATGTTTTGGGTAAATACCACCCACATGGAGATTCTTCTGTTTATGATGCAATGGTAAGAATGGCGCAGCCTTGGAGTTTACGTTATCCACAAGTTGACGGACAAGGTAACTTCGGTTCTATGGATGGAGACCCACCTGCAGCAATGCGTTATACCGAAGCTAGATTGAAAAAAATCTCAGACGAAATTCTTTCAGATTTAGA
Organism: Cloacibacterium sp.; assembly: GCF_047601505.1. Lineage (GTDB taxonomy): Bacteria > Bacteroidota > Bacteroidia > Flavobacteriales > Weeksellaceae > Cloacibacterium. The sequence goes on along the minus strand of NZ_JASGJD010000001.1, from coordinate 2,226,632 downwards.
CAAAGAAACGGTAGATTTTCAAAACAACTTCGACGACTCTCTTACCGAGCCTAAAGTTCTTCCTACTAAAATTCCAAATTTATTGGTAAATGGTACTTCGGGTATCGCTGTAGGGATGGCTACCAATATGGCACCTCACAATTTAACAGAATCTATAGATGCAATCTGTGCCTATATAGATAATAGAGAAATTACTATTGATGAATTAATGAAGCATATTATTGCTCCAGATTTTCCAACCGGTGGTATTATCTATGGCTATGACGGTGTAAGAGACGCTTTCCACACAGGTAGAGGCAGAATTATACTTAGAGCTAAAGTAAACTTCGAAGAAGTACACAATAGAAACGCTATTATTGTAACCGAAATTCCTTACCAAGTAAACAAAGCAGAGATGATTGCCAGAACTGCTGAATTGGTGAAAGATGATAAAATTCCTGGAATTTATGAAATTCGTGATGAATCGGACAGAAATGGACTTAGAGTAGTTTATGAACTGAAAAATGATGCCATCCCGAATGTAGTTCTTAACTTATTATATAAATATACTTCTCTACAAACTTCTTTCTCTGTTAACAATATTGCATTGGTAAAAGGAAGACCAGAGCAATTAAATTTGAAGGATATTATTCATCATTTTGTTGACCACAGACACGAAGTAATTGTAAGAAGAACGCAGTACGAACTAAGAAAAGCTAAAGAAAGAGCCCACATCCTTGAAGGTTTTATGAAGGTAATTGGCTCTCAAGAATCTTTAGATAAAGCTATTGCCATCATTCGTCACTCTGCAAATCCTCAAGAAGCAAAAGAAGGATTAATTGCAGAATTTGAACTTTCTGAAATTCAGGCACAAGCTATTCTAGATTTAAGACTAGCTCGTCTTACAGGTATGGAGCTTGATAAAATTCGTGCAGAATACGAAGAAATTATGGCTCTCATCAAAGATTTGGAAGATATTTTGGCAAACGAACCAAGAAGATTTCAAATCATTAAAGACGAACTTCTTGAAATTAAAGAAAAATACGGAGACGAAAGACGTTCGGAAATAGATTACTCTGGTGGAGAAATGTCTATTGAAGATTTAATTCCAGACGAAAAAGTAGTTCTTACAATTTCTCATGCTGGTTATATCAAGAGAACGCTTCTATCTGAATATAAAGTTCAAAGTAGAGGAGGAGTTGGTAACAAAGCGGCTACAACAAGAGATGCAGATTTCTTAGAATACATCGTTTCGGCTACCAACCACCAATACATGATGTTCTTTACAGAAAAAGGTAAATGTTTCTGGTTGAGAGTTTTCGAAATTCCTGAAGGTTCTAAAACCGCAAAAGGTAGAGCAATTCAGAATTTAATTAACATAGAACCAGACGATAAAATTAGAGCTTACATTAGAACCAACGACCTGAAAGATGCAGATTACGTTAATTCTATGTATCTTGTGATGGTTACTAAAAATGGTATCATTAAGAAAACTTCTTTAGAACAGTATTCTAGACCAAGAGTTAATGGTATTAATGCTATCGAAATTAGAGAAGACGACCAATTGTTAGAAGCAAAACTTACTACAGGTTCTTCAGAAATTATGATTGCAACAAGAGGTGGTAAATGTATCCGTTTCCCAGAAGAAAAAGTGAGATCTGTAGGTAGAACTTCAATTGGAGTTCGTGGTATAGACCTTTCTGAAGGAGATGAAGTAATTGGTATGATTGTTGTGAATGACTTGGAAAAAGATTCTGTATTGGTAGTTTCTGAAAGAGGTTACGGAAAAAGAACCGCTGTAGAAGATTACAGAATTACCAATAGAGGCGGAAAAGGAGTTATTACACTTAACATTACCTATAAAACAGGAGACCTTATTGCAATACAATCTGTAACAGACGAAGATGGATTAATGATTATTAATAAATCTGGAGTTGCCATCAGAATGGGATTAGATGAACTAAGAATTATGGGCAGAAATACTCAAGGTGTTAGATTAATTAATCTTAAAAACAATGATGAAATTGCAGCTGTTGCCAAGGTAACAATGGATAAAGATGTAGAAGAAGAATCTGAAGAAACTTTGGAAACAGAAGGCGCAGAGAGCGAATCTCAAGCAACACCATCTGTAAATCCAGAAGAAACAGATTCTAAAGAAAACTCTTTAGAAAACGACAAAGAAGAATAATAATTATATTAACAAAAGGACAAGTCGTGGCTTGTCCTTTTTTTTAAATCAATTTTAGCGTTATGAAAAAAATAATTTTAAGTGTAGCAGTACTTGCTTTCAGTTTTTCATTTGCACAGAAGAAAGAGGTTGCCTCTGCTTTTAAGGCTATTGAATCAGGAGATTTAACTACTGCTAATGCTCAAATTTCTGCTGCAGAAGCTAGTTTAGGAGGTAAGACTTATTTGTTAGAACCTGCACTTTTAGAACAGTATTATTACACAAAAGGAATTGCTCTTGTTAAAGCAGGTAAAACATCTGAAGGAGCTGAAGTTTTAGCAAAAATAAGCGAACTAGGAAAAGAAAAAATCTACACAGGTAAAAATGCTGAAAAACAAAAAGTTTATTTTGTAGGAAAAGCTGCTGCTGATGCTTCTGGTGTAACTGGTCTTAAAGAAGAAACTTATGTGCCTACTACCACTCCAAAAATTGGCAATGAAGTAAATTCTATCATTAACAAAATTAATGATGAAACCATGAAAGCTTACAATGCTAAAAGCTATGCACAAGCTGGAAAAGGCTTCTTAGAAATTTATAACCTGTTGAAAGCTGCAGGTAGTGATGATAAATTATACAAATATTACTCAGCGTTAGCGTATGCTCAAGGAAATGTATCTGATGAATCTTCAAAATTATTCTCAGAACTAATTAACGAAGGCTACACAGGTGTAAAAACTGAGTATAAAGCTAAAAATAAAAAAACTGGACAAGTAGAAAACTTAGACAAAAACTCTTTTGAGCTTTACAAAAAAATGGGTGCTACTGCAGATTATACAGATTTCAAAATGGAAAACACCCCAAGTGTAGAACAAGAATTGTATGAAACTGCTGCTTCTCTTTATGTAGATGCAAAAAAATACGACGAAGCGCTTTCTTTAATTGATAAAGGTTTGGCTAAATTCCCAAAAAGTTCTAAACTTTCAGAATTAAAAGGAACAACTTACTATAAATCTGGTAAAATGGACCAATTCTTAAATAACTTAAAAGAACAAGTAGCAAAAGATCCTAACGATAAAGTAAGTTGGTATAATTTAGGAGTTCTTTCAAGTAAAGATCCTTCAAAATTAGCAGAAGCAGAAGGTTATTTCAAAAAATCTTTAGAGATAGACCCAGCTTATAAAGAAGCTTTACAAGGGATAATTTTTAATGTTTATATTAGCGCTGATGATAAAGCTATTGATGCTATTGAAACTGCTAGAAAAGCTAAAAAAACAGAATTGTACAATAGATTATTGAGCGAAAGAAGAGAAAGATTTGCTAAAGCTCTTCCTTTTGCCGAAAAATGGTATGCTCTTGAACCTAAAAACATTGAAGTGGTAAGCTTGTTAAAAGGGCTTTATTTAACTTCTCACAACGATGCAAAATTCCAAGAATTGAAAGCGGTAGAAGCTGCTCTTAATGCTGCTGGAAAATAATTTTAAAAAATAAAATTGTATAAAAGCCCTGAGATTTCGGGGCTTTTATTTTTTAGTAACCAATAATTTCTCACAAACCATTTTGCTCAAAGATTCTTTTTTGTTATTGAATAAAATAGTGAAAGAAGAATCAAATTTCTCAATAGATAATATTTCTATTTCAATTCCTAAAGATAACTCGCGTTGGTTGAGATAATTTAAAAAATCGTCTGTAGAAATGGTAACGGAGCGTAAGGTAACTTTGTCACCAATGATACATTCACTTAATTTACTAAAATCTTGATTAATGATATTTCCATCTTTATCAGGAATTGGTTCACCATGAGGGTCAATTTTAGGATAATTGAGAATCTCATCCATTTTATCAAAAAAAATCTCAGATTGTATATGCTCTAGTTGCTCTGCAATTTCGTGTACATTTTCCCAGCCAAAGCCCATCTTGTCAACCAAAAACATCTCTGTAAGCCTATGTTTTCTTACTACTCTTGCAGCCTCAATTCTTCCTTTATCTGTAATTTTAATTGGTTTATAAGACTCGTAAATAACCCAGTTTTTTTGAGAAAACTTTTTAATCATGCTATTCACAGATGGCATTTTTATGCCAAGAAATTTACTCAATTCATTTATAGTGACATTTTGTTCATCATCTATTAAGTGAAAAATTGCTTTAAGATAATTTTCTTCTGTAAGAGAATTCATAAGTTAGAAGATTATGAAGGCAAATCTAACATTATTTATTGAAATAAAAAAACCTCCAATTTGCATTGGAGGTAAAAACTAATAACCATGAAAACTCAAATTAAACATGAGAATCGTTATTGATATTGCAAATAACGTGCCAAAAAAGAAAATGGCGTCTCGTTGAATAAGTTTCCTTTGCAAAAGTACAAAAAAATATTATACATTTGCAAAAAAATATTAAAAAAAATGATAAGTAACATTACATTTACGATGATTAAGCCAGATGCTGTAGCTGATGGGCACATTGGAGCAATCTTAAAAATGATTGCTGATGCGGGTTTTAAGTTCAAAGCACTTAAATTAACTCAACTTACAGAAGCTGATGCTAAGAAATTTTATGAAGTTCATGCCGAAAGACCTTTTTATGGAGAATTGGTAAATTTCATGTCTTCAGGGCCAATTGTAGCAGCTGTTTTAGAAAAAGATAATGCAGTAGAAGATTTTAGAAAATTAATTGGTGCTACCAATCCTGCTGATGCGGAAGAAGGCACTATCAGAAAAAAATATGCGAGAAGTGTTGGAGAAAATGCTGTACATGGTTCAGATTCTAACGAAAATGCTCTTATTGAAGCTCAATTTCATTTTTCTGGAAGAGAGATTTTTTAATTATTTTTCCTAAATAATAACAAAAAAGTTCGAGAGATTTCTCGAACTTTTACTTTTTATCTTTGATAAACTCGTCAATATCAGGTGAAGCATCTACTTTTGAAATAAAATTTGTAGCGCCATATTTTTTTGACATTCTATTTGCTAAGTATATCCCAAATATAATTCCGAAAACAATAAAAAATCCAAAAAGAAAATCTCCTAAATCATTTTTAAAATAGATTTTTAAGAAAAACCCTACAGCAATGCCAAAAAGAGTAGGTGAAGCAACTATTTTTAGCCAAGAAATTACATCTATTATTCTTTCAAAAAAAGATTTATTAGTTTCCAATATCTATATTTTTTTTAAACTTTCAAAAGTTCTATTGTTCTTTCAGGATTTTCACTGGCGAAAACGGCATTCCCAGCAACCAAAACATCTGCACCAGCTTCAAAAAGTTTTGCTGCATTATCTGTATTTACACCTCCATCAATTTCAATTAAAGCGGTAGAATTATTTTCAAGAATTAACTCTTTGGTTTCTCTGATTTTTTTGTAAGTGTTTTCTATAAATTTTTGTCCACCAAAACCAGGATTTACACTCATTAGAAGTACCAAATCTACTTCTGCAATGATGTCTTCTAAAACCCAAACTGGAGTAGAAGGATTAAGTACAACGCCAGCTTTTGCTCCTTTATCTTGAATAAAATTAACGGTTCTGTGAAGATGTGTACACGCTTCATAATGCACCGAAACCAAATCTGCGCCATAATTGATGAATTCTTCTACATATTTTTCTGGTTCTACAATCATCAAATGTACATCGATGAATTTTTTGGCGTGTTTTTGAATGGCATTCATCACCGGGAATCCGAAAGAAATATTCGGAACAAATCTGCCATCCATTACATCTACGTGAAACCAATCTGCTGAAGAATTGTTCACCATTTCTATATCGCGCTGTAAATTACCAAAATCTGCAGCTAAAACAGATGGTGCAATAAGTTTTGTTTTCATTTAAAATTTTTACTTTTTACAATATTATTTATCTCAATTTCTTTAGTTTATATAAACAAAAAAAAGATAGCTTTCGCTATCTTTTTGCTTTTTTGCTGATAGCAGAATTGCCCACAGCAGAATTATTTACCAAGGTAAGATTTCAAGATTTTGCTTCTAGAGTTGTGTTTCAATCTCTTAATTGCTTTTTCTTTAATTTGTCTTACTCTTTCTCTTGTTAAATCAAATGTTTCGCCGATTTCTTCAAGAGTCATAGGATGTTTTCCGTTTAATCCGAAATATAATCTTACCAAATCTGCTTCTCTTGGAGTAAGCGTTTGCAATGCTCTTTCAATCTCAATTTGAAGAGATTCTAGCATTAAATCTTTATCTGGACTTGGTGATTCTCCAGAACGTAATACGTCGTACAAGTTAGAATCTTCTCCTTCAACTAATGGTGCATCCATTGATAAATGACGACCAGAGTTTTTCATAGATTCTTTAATGTCTTCTTCGCTCATGTCTAGAACTTCTGCCAATTCTTCTGGTGAAGGTGGTCTTTCGTTTTCTTGTTCTAAGTGAGCATAAGCTTTGTTAATTTTGTTGATAGAACCAATTTTGTTCAACGGTAATCTTACAATTCTAGATTGTTCTGCCAAAGCTTGCAAAATAGATTGTCTAATCCACCAAACTGCGTACGAAATAAATTTGAAACCTCTGGTTTCATCATACCTTTTAGCAGCTTTCATGAGTCCTAAGTTTCCTTCATTAATTAAATCCGGAAGAGATAAACCTTGATTTTGGTATTGTTTAGAAACTGAAACCACGAAACGCAGATTGGCTTTAATTAATTTTTCTAGAGCTGCTCTGTCTCCGTTTCGGATTCTTTGAGCTAAATCTACTTCTTCATCTGCGGTGATGAGTTCTACTTTACCAATTTCTTGTAAGTACTTGTCTAGAGAAGCAGTTTCTCTATTGGTAACTTGTTTTGTTATTTTAAGCTGTCTCATATTCTATTCTAACTCTCTATCTAGAGTTCTATATTATTATACGATTTTTTATATTAAAAGGTTACAATTGATTTAAAAATTCTATAATATTTTTTTTAATTAATAATTTCTACCTTTGTTTAGTACTAATTTTATAAATCTTTATTGAAACGTAAAAAATGAAATTTTCTTTTAAAAATGATTATTCCGAAGGTTGTCACCCCAAAATTTTAGAAGCTTTATCAAAATATAATTTAGACCAACAAAACGGTTATGGATTAGATATTTACTCTGAAAACGCAGCAAATATTATCAAAGAAAAATCTAATTCGCCAGATTCTAAAGTTCATTTTGTAAATGGCGGAACTCAAGCCAATTTAATCATAATTTCGAGTATTCTAAAGCCTCACGAAAGTGTAATTTCTGCGCATACTGGTCACATTTTCACCAACGAAACAGGCGCAATAGAAGCAACAGGACACAAAGTTCATGGTGTAGAAACGTTAGACGGAAAGTTAAGACCAAAAGATATTCAAAGCATTTTAGATGTTCATACCAATATTCCGCATCAGGTGAAGCAAAAGTTGGTTTATATCTCCAATTCTACAGAAGTTGGAACAATTTACACCAAAAAGGAGCTAGAAGAATTATCTCAATTTTGTAAAGAAAAAAATCTTTACCTTTTTATGGACGGAGCCAGATTAGGACACGCGCTCACTGCACAAAGTAATAATATCACTTGGGAAGATATTGCAAAATTAACTGATGTGTATTATCTCGGCGGAACCAAAAACGGTGCTTTATTAGGTGAAGCCATCGTAATTAATAATAAAGTTTTGCAAGAAGAATTTGGGTTTCATCTCAAGCAAAAAGGAGCAATGTTAGCAAAAGGAAGATTGCTGGGAATTCAGTTTCAAGAGTTATTAAAAGATGATTTATACTGGGATTTGGCTAAACATGCCAATACACAAGCCATGAAAATAAAAGAAGCTTTCAAAGAAATAGAGGCCGAATTTCTTGCAGAAACAGATACCAATCAAATTTTTCCAATTCTTGAAAATTCTAAAATTGAGAAACTTTCAGAACATTTTGATTTCTACATTTGGAAGAAAATAAATGATGAGAAATCTGCCATCAGAATCATCACTTCTTGGGCTACCTACAACGCCGTAGTCGAAAATTTTTGTAATGAAATATTGAAATTGAAATAAAAATCACCAACATAAAATTTGATATGAAAAAATTACTATTCACCTTATTACTAATTCCAGCGAGTTTCTTTGCGCAACAAACCGTTTCTAGAGACGCCGAAATTGCAAATTATGTTTCTGAAATAAGTTCTGATTCATTAAAATCTCACATCAATAAATTGATAAGTTTTGGCACTCGTCATACCATGAGTTCTACTACAGATGCTAAAAAAGGAGTTGGAGCTGCCAGAAATTGGGTGCTTTCAAAATTTAGAAATTATGCTAAAAATGCAGATGGAAGAATGGAAGTTTTTCTTCAAAATCAAACCATTCAACCAGACGGAAAAAGAATCAGTCATCCAACAGATTTAGGAAATGCAATTGCTATTTTAAAAGGCACAGACCCTAATGATAAAAGAATTTTTATGATTGGCGGACATCTTGATTCCAGAGTTTCGGATGTTATGAATGCTAAAGATTTCGCACCTGGAGCTAATGATGACGGAAGCGGAGTAGGTGCAGTAATAGAATCTGCCAGAATTTTAAGTAAGTCAAAATTTCCTGCAACAATTGTTTTTGTAGCATTTTCGGGAGAAGAACAAAGTTTACTAGGTGCAAAAATGCTTGCCGAAAAAGCAAAAACGGAAAATTGGCAGTTAGAAGCTTTGCTGAATAATGATATGATTGGGAATAATTTAACCAGTGAAACCAATTTAATCAATGCCAATCAATTAAGAGTTTTTTCCGAAGGTTTACCGCAATTTGAATTAGACAAAAAGGCACAAAGCATTAGAAATTTAGGTTTAGAAAATGATGGCGAAGCCAGACAATTGGCAAGATATATTAAAGAAATAGGAGAACGATATGTAGATAATTTAGAAGTGAAATTAATCTATAGAAATGATAGATTTCTACGAGGTGGCGACCACACTTCGTTTGTAAATCAAGGTTTTGCGGCGGTTAGATTAACCGAATTTAATGAAAATTACGACCACCAACATCAAGACATCCGAAAAGAAAATGGCAAGCAGTTTGGAGATTTACCAGAATTTATGGATTTTGAATATTTCAAGAAAAATGTCGGAGTTAACGTTTCGGTTTTAGCAAATTTAGCTAAAGCGCCATCAAAACCCGAAAATGTAAAGATGGAGGTAAAAGAATTAACCAATTTCACCACAATTCATTGGGAAAAACCAAAAAATGGCAGCGTTGCTGGTTATTATGTCTTAATGAGAGAAACAGATTCTTCTACTTGGCAAAAAAAATTTTTCACCCAAGAAAATGCTATAAAACTGCCTTATTCTAAAGATAATTATTTCTTTGCAGTACAAGCGGTAAACAGCTCAGGAAACGAAAGCCTTATCGTAATTCCTAGCGTCAAATAAAAACATAAAAAAACCATTCAATTTTCTTGAATGGTTTTTGGTTTATATATTTTGAGGAAAATTATTCTCCATTATATTTATCTACCACTTTTTGAGAAACTCCGGTATTGCTGAAACCACCATCGTTAAATAAATTCTGCATGGTAACTTTCTTTGTTAAATCTGAGAACATAGCAATACAATAGTTGGCGCAATCCAAAGCCGAAGCGTTTCCTAGAGGAGACATATCTTCTGCAAAGCCCATAAAACCACCAAAACCTTTTACTCCAGAACCAGCAGTAGTTACGGTAGGAGATTGAGAAATTGTATTTACTCTTACTTTTTTCTCTCCCCAATAATAACCGAAAGATCTTGCGATAGATTCTAGGTAAGATTTGTTATCTCCCATATCGTTATAATCCGGGAAAGTACGCTGTGCAGCGATATATGTAAGTGCAAGGATAGAACCCCATTCATTCATACAATCTTTTTCCCAAGCTGTTTTCATTACTTTGTGGAAAGAAACGGCAGATACATCCCAACCTTTTTCTAACCAATCATAATTAATATCTGTGTAATGTTTTCCTTTTCTTACGTTTACAGACATCCCGATAGAATGTAAGATAAAATCAATTTTTCCGAATTTTGCAATAGCAGCATCAAAAAGATTTCCTAAATCTTCCATAGAAGTAGCGTCTGCAGCAATAACTTCAGAACCTGTTTTTTCTGCTAAAGCATTTATTTCGCCCATTCTCATAGCGATAGGAGCGTTAGAAAGGATAAATTCAGCACCTTCTTCGTGGCAACGTTCTGCTACTTTCCAAGCGATAGATTGATCGTTTAGTGCACCGAAAATAATTCCTTTTTTACCTTTAAGTAATCCGTACATAATAATTTATTTTTGGCAAATTTAAAATAATTATTGCTTATCGCATAAAAAAAGAACCGATTTCTCGGTTCTTCTAAACAAAATTTGATTTTATGAATAACTATTATTAGGAAGGTAATAATCATTGGTTAAAAATATTGTACTTTTAACTAATACAAAATTAAACCTTGAATTGCAAAGAAAATGTTAAGCATTTCATAAAGTTTTATTAAAGTTTAAATATTTAAAAATCAGTTAATTAAAATAAATAATTAAAGTAATAGATAATATGGATAAAATAAGATGCACATGGTGCGGAAACGACGAACTTTACCAAAAATATCATGATGAAGAATGGGGGAAACCCGTATATGATGACGATACAATTTTTGAGTTTTTAATCTTAGAAAGTTTCCAAGCAGGATTAAGCTGGATTACAATTCTTAGAAAAAGAGAAAATTTTAAGAAAGCTTTCGATAACTTTAATTATAAAAAAATAGCTAAATATTCTGATGATAAGATTGAAGAATTAATGCAAAACAGCGGAATTGTGAGAAACAAACTCAAGATTTTAGCCACCATTACCAATGCTCAAAAATTTATGGAAGTACAAAAAGAATTTGGAAGTTTTTCTAATTACATTTGGGCTTTTGTTGACGGTAAACCTATTATAAATCAACCGAATACTCTAAAAGAAGTTCCGGCTACCACAGAAATTTCTGATAAATTAGCTAAAGATTTAAAGAAAAGAGGATTCAAGTTCATGGGTTCTACTGTGGTTTATGCTCACATGCAAGCAACAGGAATGGTGAATGACCATGTAAATGATTGCTTTACAAAATGAATTTAATAGATAAATTATAGGGCAAAAACTCTTTTATTTAGTTTTATATTACTAATTTGCAACCGAAAACGCTACTTTGACTATGAAAATCGGGATTTAATGAGGAGATATTTTTTATTGATGGTATTATTTTATTCGTTTGTTTTTGGACAAAAGGAAAATATATTGGTTCAAAAAATTAGAGACAACCAAACTCTTATGAAAAGTGATATGGATAAAGGTTATAAAGAACTTTTACCTTTAGAAAAACAAGCCAACAAAGAAAATAATATTAAAGCAAAACTTGAAGTACTTAATAATAAAGCATTCTATTACTTTACACAAGCTCAATACGATAAAGCGTATAAATATGCAAGACAGCTAGAAAAAAAAGCTTCTAAAACTAAAGACATAAGGCTTACAGCTATTGCGATGAATAGAGTAGGGATTACACTAAACTTTCTGGGAGCTTATAGCGAATCCGAAAATAAATTGCTTCAATCAAAAAAATATATTGAAAAAAATAATTTTGAAAATAAAAATTTGATTAAAGCCAATAATTTTCAGTTTTTATCAGATTTATATTCCAATATAGAAAATAGGCATCAGGCAATTTATTATATAAAAAAAACACTTCCAGAATACGAAAAAATAGAAAATCCTAAAGAGAGGAAAAAGCAAATTGTAAAAGGTTATGGCAATATTGGCTTAAAATATCTAGACCTAAATTTAGATTCTGCGGCATATTATTTTAACAAATCTCTCGCTTTACAAGATACTATTGAAATTAAAAACTATAATGTTTCCAATTATGTAGGGCTTGGAGAAGTTTATAACAAAAAAGGAGAGCACCAAAAAGCAATAGAATATTTAAAAAAAGCCGAAAATATTAATAATGTAGTTCAAGATGGTTTTTACATGACCGCAATTTATGAACTCATGCAAGATTCTTATAAAAAAACAGGTGATAAAACCGGTTATAGCAAATACAAATTACTCTATTTAGAAAATTTACAAAAAGAAAACGAAGAAAAACTAAATGGGGTAAATACTCTTGTAAACGAAGTTAAAAAAGAATCTCAAGATGTAATTGATGACAATAGAAAAAAAACATATTTAATTATAAGTTTCGCAATACTAACCAGTTTATCTGTCATTTTATTTCTCAATTTTCAGCGAAATTTCCGCAGAAAACAATTGGAAAAAGAAGAAATTGAAAAAGAACTTATAGACAAAGAAAAACAATTAGAAAATCTGGAAACTAAAGTAAGCGATTTGTTACACGAAGTAATGAATTTGGCAAAAGAAAATAGTGAAAAATTCTATCCACGTTTTTTAGATTTATACCCAGACTTCGAACAAAAGTTATTAGAAATTTCTCCTAAACTTACAAAGTCAGAATTAGAATTTTGTGCTTTACTTAAGCTCAATTTCTCTTCAAAGGAAATTGCAAATTATACTTTTATATCTGTTAGAACCGTTCAAAATAAAAAATATAGACTACGCTCTAAGTTAAACATTCCAAATACAACAGATACTAATGTATTTTTCAACATTATTTAGTATAGAGTAAGCTACTTTTTTGCAGTAAGATGAAAATATGAGTAGGTAATGAGTATTTGTTTTTTTTGCTTAAACATCAAAAATCATGATATTTGCACCATCAAAACAAAGGGAAAACACAAATGATAAAAAACAAAGCCAGTTAGATTTTTAACTGGTTTTATTTTTCCAAATAAGTTTTCTCATTTTAATTTAAACTAAATGAAAAAAGGTGTTAGTATTTTTACTAGCACCTTTTTGTTTATAAAGAGAAATCTTTTTCTACTAAGAGCCTATTTTATTACTCTTTCCAAAACCCATTCAATCATCATTTTTTCAGATTGATGATGGTCTGCAGCAAATTCGCCACGTCTTCTGTTTGCAATTACATTATTAATAGTAATAGCTTTGTGTCCTAACAATTTTGATAGCCCATAAATGGCAGAAGTTTCCATTTCGAAGTTGGTAACTCCCAAATCATTCAAAACCTCTAAAAATTGGTCGTCTGTAGATTTTAGACGAAGCTGTCTTCCTTGTGGAGCATAAAATCCTGGGAAAGTAGCCGTATTTCCTACATATTTAGCATCTTTGAAATAATCGTACTGAGATTCTGTCCAATCTGCAAAATAGAGGAGTGGTTTTATTTTTTCGTAAGGGAATTTTTCTAAAAAGTTTTTAGAAAATTCATTCTCAAATTCATAATCTACATAAAAATGCAAAAGACCATCTAATCCTACCACATTTTCAGAAACCAGCATATTATCCACTTCCACATCAGGATTTACACTTCCGCAAGTTCCTAAACGGAACAATTGTAGTGCAGAATGTTCTGTTTTGAATTCTTTTTTTTCTAAATCGATATTTACCAAAGCATCTAGCTCATTCATTACAATATCAATATTTTCTGTGCCAATACCAGTTGACATTACCGTAATTCTTTCACCGCGAAGAGTACCGGTATGAGTATAGAATTCTCTTTTATTCTTTTTTATCTCTACTTTATCAAAATATTGAGATACTTTCGGTACTCTATCTGGGTCACCCACCAAAAGAATTTTTTCTGCGATATCTTCTGGTTTTAAATTTAAATGATAAACGCTTCCATCTGGATTAAGTACCAATTCAGAAGCTGCAAGTTTATTTAGCATAATATATAATTTTTATAAAAAGGGTAGTAAATTTAAGAAGTTTTTATCTAAACAAGAAATTTTTTTTGAATGAATAAATTTCAACAAAAAAGAAAAAGCGAAAAAATAAATTTTCGCTTTTTATATATTTTGAATTCAAAGAGTTAGAGTTAATTTATCCGCCAACTCTTTTGGTTTTGTAGCCCAAATTTTTTAGAATTTGCATTATTTTATCTCGGTTATCTCCTTGTATAATAATTATTCCATCTTTCTCAGAACCCCCAATTCCTAAGGTGGTTTTTATTTTTTTTGAGATTTTTTTCAGTTCTTCATCGTTTCCTTCAAAACCTTCAACTAGAGTTACAGGTTTCCCATTTCTGCCTTTTTTTTCGTATTTACAAATTAAGGGATTCTTTTGCTCGAATTGTTCTTCTGGCATTTCAAAATCTTGTTCCTCATGCTCTGGGAAAAGATTTTTTAATTGGTCTCTTAAATCCATAAAAGAAATTATTTTTTAAATACCAAAGCCAAAATCGTAACAACAATAGACGCTACAGAAATATAAATTCCGGCATTAGGGTCTAATCTAGAGGTTTTAGATACAGTTTCGTTACCACTTACATAGATTACATCGTTCTGTTTCATCTGAAAATTGAGATAGTCGGCTTTTGTAAGATCTATTCTTGTTTTAGTAATTTGTCCGTTTTCGTTTCTTACCACCAATACATTATCTCTAATGCCATAATTGGTGAGGTCTCCCGCCAAACCTAACGCAGATAACAAAGTTGCATTACCATCGTTGATGGTATAAGTACCAGGTCTGTTTACTTGTCCCAATACGGTAATTTTATAATTAAGAGTATTTACATTTACTACTACAGGTTTTATAACATATTTCGTCATTCTTTGCTTTAAGTAGTTTGAAAACTGCTCAACGGTTTTTTCTTTGGTGTCTAAACTACCTAGAATAGGAAAATCTATCGTTCCGTCTGCTTTTACTGTATAAACAGGCATACTAGAAGAACTTCCTCTCATTTGAATATTGCTACTGGGCACTGTATTAACACTAGATTCTGTGGGCATTGCATTTTGATTAAATGGTGCAACAACATCCATATCATCAGCAGAAATTAAAATTCCCAATTGGTCTCCTGGTTGTATGGTAGATGAAGCATGTGCATTGGCTATCGAAGCTTCTGTAGTAAGCTCGTCTATATTTTTCATATAATTAAGCTCTGCTTTGGGCTTGCAAGAATGAATAAATATTAAAGTAATAAAAAGAAAAAGTGTTTTTGAAATAAGATTTTTCATTTGAAAAATTTTTGTTTTTATTTTAAAAGATTGTTTTATTAGTTTGTAAATTTAAGAATTTATTCTGAAAATTTTAGGTATAAGGTATTGAGGAATCTTTCTTGCAATTTTACAAAATAACGTAAAATATCCTAAAAGATTGTATTTTGAAATTATTTTTAAATCTTCATTAGATTTTAATTTTTGTAAAGAAATTGTTGTGCTTTTTCCTCCAAGTCTCATTTTCACTACCCAATTATTTAAAAATATTTTTTTAATTTTATCATTAAAAAACCATCTTAAAGATATTTCATAATCACTGGCTATTTTATAATTAGTTTGGTATTTCCCATAATTATCAAAAATTTCTTTCTTAACATAAATTGTAGTATGTAACGGAATCCATCCAAAATATAAATATATTTTTTTAAATGGCTTTGAAGGATATATACGTTTTACAAGATTTATATTGGTTCTATCTACATATTGTCCTTTTGCGTAAACTAAGTCGGCGTTACTTTTTTCAAAAACTGAAACAATATTTGATAAAGTATCATCATAAAAAAATAGATCATCTGAATGAAGTATTCCTATTATATCTCCCGTCGCTGCTTTAATACCTTTATTCAACGCATCATATAGACCATTGTCTTTTTCTGATATAAAATAAGAAATTTTATCTTTATATTTATTAATAATTTCCACTGTATTATCTTTAGATCCACCATCTATAATTATATATTCTACATTGGGATACACTTGTTTCAAAACAGAATTAATACAATCCTCTATACATTCTGAATTATTGTATACAATTGTTATTATTGATATTTTCATCTTATTTTATTAACTTTCTATCTCTTAGATTAATCGCTGGATTGCCTTGATAAATTTTGAATGCTTCCAAATTTTTTGAAGCAATACTTCCTACACAAAGAATTGAATGTGTTTTACATGTGACTCCAGGACAGACGATTGCTTTTGCACCAATCCAAACTCCATCTTCTAAAATAATTGGCGCATTTCTATAATCAAACGTAGGTAGTGTATAATCATGATTTCCTGTAAGTAACAAAGCTCCTTGCGAAATACAAACATTATTGCCTATTGTTACATGGTCTAAATTATCAATCCAAGAGTTTTCCCCCAACCATACATTATCACCAATTTTTAATTTCCATGGAAATTTAATATTAACATTATTTTTAATGATTAAACTTTTTCCAATTTTAGCACCAAATAATCTTAAAAAAAATATTTTAATCTTCATAAATGGATTCCATGATGCTTTTACAATTAAAGCATTAACAAAAAACCAAGTTAAAATTTTAATTTTACTAGCTTCCTTATCAAAAACTGATGAGTCAAAATTTTCTAAACGTGTTTCAATCATTAGGATCTAGGTATTTAATTAAATTTTCAACAAATATTTCTGGTAAATAGTTTTTTAAATAAGCATCTTTTGCACTATTACCTTTTTTATTCATATCCTCTAAAGATGTATCACTAATTTTTTTTAAGACTTCACAAATAGACTCATATGTGTCATCAAAAACAAATCCAGCATTACAATTTTCAATTACATCGTATATGTTTACCTGTCTTGTAATAGCTACTGGTTTTCCACACGCCATAGCTTCTACAATTGCGATTCCAAAATTTTCTTGGTGACTAGGTAAAATAAATAAATTAGCTCCATAAATTGCTGCCCATTTTTCATCACCTTGTAGCATGCCAGTAAAAATAATATTTTCTGATTGATAAGTTTTTATTAAATTTTGAGCATATAAAGAATCCAATGGTCCTGCAACTATTAATTTATAAGGAATTTTATCTATATTCATTTGATATGCTTTTAATAAAATATCAATACCTTTTTTATGATCAATTCTGCTTAGAAATAATAAATATTTATCATCTATTTTAAATTTATTATTAAAATTTATAATAGATTGTTGGTTATATTGAGGAGGAGGAGCAACACCTAAACCTATAACAAATTCTTTTTTGGCATTATAGCCATTAAAAGTTGTTCTTGCCAATTCTTTTTCTAAATTACAAGTGAACAAGATTGCATAAGAATTATTGATGAGTTTTTTTTCTAAATATTTCCAAAAAAAAATATTCCTGATTGCTTTAAATTTTCTTTCTGGTGCTTTCTGAAAATAGGGATCAAGCATACCATGAGGCATAACATAATATTTGAATTGATATTTTTGCCAAGCTTTATAAACAGCATAAGATTGATATTGCCATAAACCATGTATTATAATTTGATCATAATTACCAGAGAAATTATAAAGCCATTTCAATAAGGTTTTAGAATAACTCCATGATGTTTTAGAATCCCCTAATGCGTGTATCTTAAATTGTTCATTTTTTATATACTTTTCATTTGGATTGTCTAGACATAAAACCTCATTAGTAAAATTAGAATTACCTTTTTCTAAGCCATAAATAATATCTCTTACAGCTTTGCATACACCTCCTAATTTGGGATTAAGGCTTGGTATTATATGTAATATTTTCATTTTTTTATAAGATAGATTGATAGAGGTTTATATAATCTTGAGCAATTTTATCAACACCGAATCGTTTTATATTTTCTAACCCTTTTTTAATTAATTTTTCTCTTAATTCTGGTTGTGAAATTATACTCAAATACCCTTCATGCATAGAGTTAATATCAAAAGGGTTTACATAATATACTGTATCTAAACCAACTTCAGTCATTGGGTCTATATTTGATGTTAAAACAATTCTTCCTATTGCTTGCCCTTCTATGATGGGCATACCAAAACCTTCATATTCTGATGGGAAATTAATAATATCACAATTACAGTATTCTTTTATTATTTCTTCATCATTTATCCCTTCAGTTTGTGAGTAGTCAATATTATAGAAAAGCAATTTATCAATCATTTCTTGTTTTATTTTTCCAACGATTCTTAAATGACAATTAATGCCATGCAATGCTTCAATTGTTCTTTCTAAATTTTTATTCCAACCGGTACCAATATGAAGAATTACAGGTTTTTCTACATTAAATTCTTTGGGGCTAAACTGATATTTAGGATCTACGGCATTATATATAACTGTAAGTTTGTCTGTAGGTAAATATTTAAGAATATTTTTTTTTGTATGTTCTGATATACAGGTAACTTTTTTTGCAATTTTAATAGGTAAGTAAAGCCAAAATAGCCATTTATAGAATTTTTTTATAGGGTTTTTCACATGATCAAGAAATACCAAATCGTGTATGGTTAGTACAGATTTGCAACCGATAAGGCCAAGAATACTATCATGAATGTGTCCTGTAATATGATGAATTTCTCCTTTTTTCTTATTTTTAAAAACATAGAATGAATTTTTTAAAATATCCCAGGGCATAGAATTTAAAGTTGGTGTATAAAATTCTGTAATTTCATTCTTTTTTTTGAGTTCATCGATAACAATACGAAATACTTTTTGTATCGAAAAACCCAATGCTTTATTTCTATGAAAGTAGTTTATCTTCATGAAAATATTTATTTTTTTAATGATGCCAAATAAAGAAATGCAGCTAAGACAATGAAACCTAAATTCGTTGGGATACCCAAAGAGCCATTAATAAAATTTAAAGCAAAAGCAGGGATTAACATCCATGGTAATAGATCATGTTGATAGATTAATTTTCTAAATCCCGCAAAACTAAACTTAATGGCTACAAGCAATCTATACAAAATAATAAAAACCCCGAGAATAATTCCAGATTCATTAGTTATTCTTACCCATTCTTCTTCACCATTAAAAAATGAAAACATACCATCTGTTCCACCTGCAAGCTTTGCCCCAATGTTAGTGCCTAGTCCTAAACCATTACCAAATAATGGAATGTCAGGATCAGAAAAGGCCCTTATAAAACTTCCAAAATACCTTTCTCCAAGTGTTCCCTTTAACCCTCCTTCAGCATCTGATGCATTTTCAAATCGAGTTGTTAAGACTTCAATACTTTCATTAGCTAAACCACTTACTAATAAACCAATCAACAATATTAAGGAAATGGGTAAAAACGCACTAAATTGCTTAATTATTTTTTTATTTTGAGAAAAAATAACTCCTATAAACAAAAACAAAATTAGTATCAATGTTTGAAATAAATGGGTTCTAGAGATAGATGTAGGAATGGTTATAGCATAACATCCTAACATAGTATATAGTAAAATAGGTTTTATTTGTAAATTTTTTATTAAGTTTTTGTTATTGATTAAAAAATAGAATAAAAAACTACCCGAGATTTGCAAATACAAAATTAAACCTGAGGTAAATGAAAAGGTACCAGGTGGTCTAAAAAAACCCATTAACCCATCAAATCCAGCACCTTCAATATTATTCCCAACACCTCGATTAACCCATGCAGATTGTGGTGAGTAAAATTGTAGAACCATCAATAGAGTCATTGGAATAAGAAGATATAGTAAAAATCTACCAATTTTTAAAACATCATCTCTTTGCAATATTTTTGCTGCAATAAAAATAAATGGGATATGAACAAAATAAATTCTCCAACCAAACATTGCTGTTGGGATTGTTTGATGTAAAGCAGGGAGTGATAATAAAAAAGATAAGGTAGAAATGGACATGATAGAGATGGATAACCAATTTTTTAACCATCCTCTTTTTAATCCTTCCCAAAAAAGCCATAAAACAATAGGTTCTCTTACTAATAACAATGGGGTATCTAAAAAAGGTAAAATCCACTTTCTTAATGCTCCTTCAAAAATTAAAAGAATAACATAAAGCCAAATCGCTTTTTTATAGGTTTGGGTATTGCTCAAGTTCATTTTTTTATTGAGATATGTATTTTTGTACTTCTAGGGCTAATTCATTACTATAATTTACCCATGGTCTATTGGCTGAAGTTTTCATTGCATTTTTTCCTACATATTCTAAAATTTCGGGTTGGTCTATAATTTCAATGATTTTTTTTCTTAGAGATACAGCTTCTCCTGCATTGATAATCCAACCATTTTCATTATTTTGAATGATATCCTTTCCACAAGTTCTATCAGTGGTTATAACGGGGGTACCTTGTGACATGGCTTCTGTTATTACCAATCCAAAGCCTTCAAATAGAGAAGGGAAAACAAAGACATCTTGATGTGACATTAATTTTAAAATTTCATCATGGGGTAGTGATGGAATATAATGATGCTTTGATAATTCCTTTTTAAGAATTGCACACTCATCAATTTTACCTTTTCCTACAATGGTTAATTCAATATAATTCTCAAGTCCTTTTACTGCTTCAAACAAATAGGCAATACCTTTTCTTTGAGATAAACCGCCAACAAAAAGCAATTTAATTTTTCTATTTTTATAAGTCTCGTAAACCCTGCTTTCATTAGGTGTTGAAAAACCATAGGGAATTACATGTATATTCTCTAGTTTTTGAGGAAAATCTTCTAAAGTCTTTTTTGTAAAAGAACTTGCTACAAAAATTTGATCGGCCAAACGAAGTTCTTCATCTTTTCGTTCTAATTTTTCAAATGAATCATTAAAACCTCCTAAGGTAATGGCCCATTCAGGAAGTTTATCTTTTTCTTCTTTCAATAACTTGTGCATAGTTCTCCAATATCCGATTGGAAGATCATACAAACATTTTATATTTTGTTTTTTTGCTTGTTGAAATGAATGTAATGCCCCATCTTCATAGGCGTATATTGCATCAACAGTATGATTGTTTTTTAAATATTGAGCAACATGTTTGTCTATACTTTGATATACTTGATCTATGCAAAACAATCCTTTTTCATGTTTTAATAAAGAATGTATATTTAATTTTTGAGCAATCATTCTTCCTAATTCTCGGTAAGGATAACATATCGTTTTTGTAGATATATTTTGATCATAAGCTCTTTTTTGAAATTCTTTTAATCCGGGTAAACGAGAAAGAAAATCATAAGTATTCTCAGGAAAAGTTGCTACGGTCGTATGAAAACTTTCCAAAGAATTTAATTTATCAAACCCTTTTAAGACTCCTCTAAGATTGGGATTACCATTGGGATGGGATATGACTATTTTTTTATTCATTTAAATCATTTATAAATTTTTCACAAACTGAACTAAGCAATATTGAATAATTATTATTATTTTTATTATTTAAACTTATTTTATAAATATCAATTATCATATCATTGATTTTTTCATTAAAAAAACCATTTATAGTATTGTATTTTTTTTGTTCAATCGGAGCAATTATAGGTACGTTATGAGTTAAAAATGCAGCAACTGTTCCGCTCTTTCCAAGTAAATGTTTTTCAACGGGTGTTATTGCAATATTACATAATTTAATATATTTAGAAATATCTTTGTTTAAAAGAAAACTTGTAGTTTCAATTTCTATATTTTTAAAGTTTTTTAAAATATAATTTTTAAAACTAGACATTTTACTTGGATTTCCACCAATTAATAAAATTTTTATTTTTTCTTTAATAATATTTTGTATTTTGTTAATTGTATTGATAATTTCAATTTTTTCTTCGATTTGACTAAAAAATCCTATCGTAAAATATTTGTCATTTGGTATGAAATTATCATCCACACATTCAATATTAGAAAATAATGGAAGAGGGTATGATATGATATTTAATTTTTTTAATCTTTTTTGATATATAGGCAAATGTGTATGTTTTAATTTTATATTAATTAATTTGTTTATCAATAATATTATAGCTTGTTGATTTTTTCTTAAAATAAATCTCTTAAGATTCTTTTCTTGAACCCATAATTCATGAAACATAATGTGCCAATTAAAATTACCTTTTAATTTAGAAACAGCATAAATAAAAGCAAATGGTAAACCTTTTAAATCAAAAGAATGTGGTACATACTGCAAACTAACCCAATTGGGTTTTTCATTGTTAACCCATTCTTGTGTATGTTTTATTTTTTCTTTCCATGTGAGGTCTGAGGGTATTCTTATGGTATTTACAGCTGTCCCTTCATCCATTTGCATTTCTTTTACAAAAACATTGATGTTTCGATCATTGATTGCAATAATTGAAGCTTGATGTCCTTTTCTGATCAATTCACCTGCCAAGCGTCTACTATAGTCACCAACTCCATCTTTACCAGTTTCCAAAGAACCACATATAAATACAAATTTCATGAAACTAATTTTAAATGTTGTCTATAATATATTTTACTAATTCTAATGATGTTTTTTCCCATGTACGATTAGTTACACTTTCTTTTGCTTTTTCCCCAATTTTATTACATAAATTTCTATTACTATAACATTTAATTATTAACTCTGAGAGTTCATCGTAGTTTCCAACATTAAATAAATAACCATTTTGTCCATTTGTAATAATATCTTTTTGGCCATCTGCATTAGTTGTAATACAACATTTACCTACTGCCATTGCTTGTAACAAACTTAAAGGTTGGCCTTCACTTATACTGGGCAAAATAAATATATTTGATTGTTTTAATAAATCTATTTCTTGGTTGCTTTCAAATTTTGGAATGATTTTTAAAAAAGATTTTAAATGATATGGCCAATAATTAATTACTTCTTCTTCAGTTTTTCCTGTTCCAATTAATAAATATTGAACATCAAAAATGCCTGCATTATATATTTTATCAGCTGCTTTTATCAAAGTATAAATTCCTTTCCTTTCTATCCAAGAACCATTAAATAATATTGTGAAAAAATCATCATTTTTAGAAGTTTCTATACTTTCATCAATAGAAAATACTCCATTTTTATAAATAAAAATATCATTTTCATTTCTTTTATAAAAATCTATTACATATTTTTTATCTGTAGAGTTTAAAACTAAAATTTTTTTTGAATTTTTAATTCCTCTATCACAATTATAAAGTCTCCAAATTGGAAATAACATTTTAGTTTTAAAACTTTCATTTTTTTTATTTATATTCCATATTCTTCTTTCTATACCATGACTTTCAACAAAACATGGGACTCCTTTATTAATAAATTGACCAGCTGCAGGTTCATGCACTATAAATAAATACGGTTTTACATTTAATTTTTTAAAATGCATATAAGCTAAATAAGGAAATAATCCTTTATGTTTAATCTCTCCAACTTCTTTTGGACCTATGTGAATAAAATTATAACCAAGTTGTTCAAAACTCTTTTTTAAATAATATTCAACTCTTGCCATTCCACCATTTTGAGATATATCAATCTCAGAAACATGTATAATATTTTTCATAAGTTATTTTCTAATACCTATTTTTTTTGCAGGAACACCAGCCCATATTTCATTTGAAGGTATATTTTTTGTGACAACTGATCCAGCACCAACAACAGCACCTTTACCTATATTTACACCTTTTAAAACAACTACATTTACACCTAACCAAACATCTTCTTCAATTAAAATTGCTGCTTTATTGGACTCTTGTACTCCTATTCTTTCATTTATTTTTATACCATGATCATGGTCTATAAATTTACATCCTGATGCTATATTAGAAAATTCTCTTATTGTGATATTACAATTAGAATTAAATTCACATCCCCTTCCTATAAATACATTGTTATCTATTTTTATTGAAGAGCCTTTTCCATAAATTCCATCAAATTTAAAAAAAATTAAATCTTCTAATACACAATTACTTCCTATTGATACTTGATGAGGCCATGTGACTATTATTTTTGGCAAAAAAGTATTATTACCAATCTGCATACCTATGATTTTAAAATAATAGGTACGAAAAATTGAATTAAAAAATTTAAATTTCTTAATTCTTACGTTAAAAATAATTCTAGCAAATATACTCATTGAAATAATCTTTTATATGAGGCACTATAATTGTAAAGTTCGGGTCTTGTATTAATTTGTTTTGCAGGAACACCAGCTACAATCGCTCTTTCTTCTACATCTCTTGATACAACTGAACCAGCTGCAATTACTGCACCTTTTCCAATATGAACACCTGGTAATATCATGGCTCTTGTACCGATCCAAACATAATCTTCAACAATAATTTCTTTATTTCTTCCTTTTACACCAATTAAATCTTCATTATGGTCTGCTGTTAAAAAAATAACTTCTTCTGAAACTGATACATTATTTCCAATTTTTAATTTTCCTCTAGGGTCTAATCTACAATTTGAATTAATAATAGAATTTTCACCCAATTTTAAATTTTTAGCACAATCCATTTTACAATTCATAAATATAGTGCTTCCTTTACCTATTTCAAATTTCATTATTTTTTTGTAAAAAAGAAGCCTAATGGTATGGCTTGGGATATGTGATATGATATGATTACATATATATATTCTGAGTTCTGAGAAAATAATTTTAATGTTCATCTAAAATTTAATTTTTAATTTGAAATATTTTTATTAATAAGTAATTAAAAAACAAAATTGCTTTTATAATATTAATAAAAATAGTAAATAATAAAACACCTTTTAAGGTATTTATCTCGAAAAGAAAAATACCTAAAAAAATACTTAAAATACTTATACTAATTTCTAAAATAGGGTTTACAATCCAACCTTTTGAATAAGTAAAAGATGCAAATAAACCAATAAAAAGATTTATTATACTTGCTATTATGCTTAATAACAATTCATTATTTAAATTTTTATAATTGTTTCCTAAAATCCACAATAATTGATCACTAAAAATAATCGTTAAAAAGATAATAAACAATCCAAGTATTAAATATAAAAATAAAACTTGTATAGTTTTTTTTAATAAAATTTGCTTATTGTTATTTAACCTTGCAAAACGTGGTATTATTAAAAGTGAAGTTAAACTTGTTATAAATGTGAATAACATACCAAATCTACTTAATGCTCCTATTTCAGCAATTGAAGAAGTCTTACCATAAAGTGATATAATCCAAACTGTTATTTGTGATGAAAAAGCAAAATAAAATGCACCTGGGATAACTCTTTTTACAATTATAGTTAATTCCTTTTCTACTTCTGGTGATATTTTTTTAATAATATCAACATGTTTGGAAATAAGTTTTTTAAGTTTTATATTACCATAAATTCTTGGTAGTCCATTTGCAATTAATGCAATTGATGTAATAGGAAAAATAAAGAGTAATATAGCATTAAGAAAAGCTCTAAATATAGCTACTTGAAGTTGGTTTTTTTGAAGTGGGATTATATCTTGTTTAAGTTTAGGAATAGTCTCCAATAATGAATCTGATAAAGATGCATAAAATGCAGGAATTATTGATGCTGAAATTAATAAAGAAATAAACCAACTTACTTGGTGTTCTCTTAATAAGTAAATAAGAATCGGTAACGAAATTAATAAACTTAAAATTCCAAATTTTTTTCGTAAAATCATACCTGTACTTATAATTTTACTTAATTTCTCCCGGTTATCCCAATTTTTTCCTCCTAATGCCATTACACCAGTAGATAATCCACCATTTGCTAATACAGTCATTGTACCCAACATTGTATTTGCTAATGTATATAATGCATATTCTTCAACAGACAATAACCTGATAATTAAAATACCAGCAATAAAACCAATTACTTGTATCAAAATTTGAACAAAACCTGTTATACTAAATAATTTAACCCATTTTAATATTTTGTCAAAATGTTGATGATTTTTAATCTTAGAAAATATGTTTTTAGGATTCAATTGAAATTATTGTTTTTAAAATTTACATATGAAAGAAAAATAACTAAAAAATATTTTTAATTTATTTATTTCATAAAACAAAAAGAGAATATTCAATTTTTATCCAATAATATTTTCTAATTGTCCATTATAATTTCTCTTTACAAACTCCAAATCAGATTGTACCATTTCAGAGCAAAGAGCAGCTACATCATATTTTGGTTCCCAACCTAATTGTGTTTTAGATTTGGTAGGGTCTCCAATTAATAAATCTACTTCTGTAGGACGGTAATATTTAGGGTCTATTCTTACAACTACTTTTCCGAGTTCTAATTGATATCGAGGATTGTTGCATGCTACAACTTTTGCCACTTCGTTTTCGGCTTCTCCTTCAAAAGATAATTCAATACCTACTTCGGCAAAAGACATTTTTACAAAATCACGAATATAAGTGGTAACACCTGTTGCGATTACATAATCTTCGGCTACATCTTGTTGTAGAATTCTCCACATAGCTTCCACATAATCCTTAGCATGTCCCCAGTCTCTTTGTGCATTTAGATTTCCAAGATATAAACAATCTTGTTTTCCTAATGCTATAGCTGCTGTAGCCATGGTAATTTTTCGGGTTACGAATGTTTCTCCTCTTCTTGGCGATTCGTGATTAAATAAAATTCCGTTACAAGCATACATATTGTAAGCTTCTCTGTAATTTTTTGTTATCCAGAAACCATAAATTTTTGCTACACCATAAGGCGAACGAGGGTAGAAGGGAGAGTTTTCATCATAAAAACCTTCAGCATTTTTGTTTTCTTCTAATCCTCCATACAATTCTGAAGTGGATGCTTGGTATATTCTTGTCTTTTTCTCTAATCCTAAAATTCTTACAGCTTCCAAAATTCTCAAGGTTCCAATACCATCTACATTGGCAACATATTCCGGAGAATCAAAAGAAACTTTTACATGAGACATCGCACCAAGATTGTAAATTTCGTCTGGCTGAATTTCTTGAATAATTCTAATTAAGTTAGTAGAATCTGTTAAATCGCCATAGTGCAATTTAAAATTTACATGATTTTCGTGCTGGTCTATATAAAGATGGTCAATTCTTTGAGTATTGAAAGAAGAAGATCTTCTTTTAATACCATGTACCATATATCCTTTTTCTAATAATAATTCAGCTAAATATGAACCATCTTGTCCTGTAATTCCCGTTATTAATGCAACTTTCATCGTTTTTGTTTTTAATTTCTATTTTTTTCACGAAAAGCTCGCTAAGTTTTTTTTCCTTATTTAATGTTTTTAAGTCCGCTAAGGCGTAAAACTTATGTAATTTTTTCTAATCTCCAAAATTCCCCTCTTGAAAGAGGGGTGTCATTCCGATTTATCGGAATGACGGGGTGTAAAAAAAATCAACCCTATCATTTTACCCCATTTTTACCTCTTTAAAATGATGAATATTTTCTAAAAACCATTGATAAGTTTTTTGGATGCCTTCCTCTAATTCTACTTTATGTTTCCAGCCCAAAGAATGCATTTTTGAAATATCCATCAATTTTCTTGGGGTACCATCTGGTTTTGAAGAATCCCAAATGAGTTCTCCTGTATGTCCTATAACTTTTTGAATCATTAAAGCCAATTCTTTAATGGTTAAATCTTCTCCTGTTCCTACATTATAAAGATGTTCTGGCAAAACATTTTCCAAAGCAAAAACTACAGAATTCGCCATATCATCTACAAAAAGAAACTCCCTCAAAGGAGTACCACTTCCCCAAAGAGTTACGGATACATTACCATTTTCTTTAGCTTCATGAAACTTACGAATCATTGCTGGTAAAACATGGGAAGTATTTAAATCAAAATTATCGTGAGTCCCGTATAAATTGGTAGGCATTAGGCTTACATAGTCTTTACCATATTGCTTTCTTATCGCTTCACAAGCTTTAATACCTGTAATTTTAGCAACAGCATACCATTCGTTGGTTGGTTCTAAAGTTCCTGTTAATAGATATTCTTCTTTTAGAGGCTGTGGTGCTAATTTTGGATAAATACAAGAAGAACCTAGAAAAATAAATTTCTCTACTTCATGATTCAATGCAGCATCAATAAGATTATTTTGAATCGTCATGTTATCCATTAAAAATTGATATGGATAGGTATTATTGGCTAAAATTCCTCCAACTCTTGCAGCGGCGTCTATTACCACTTCTGGTTTTTCTACTTCAAAAAAACGATGTACCGAATCTTGATTTCTTAAGTCTAATTCTTTACTGGTTTTACCAATTAAATGGGTATAGCCTGCTTTCTCTAGTTGTCTCCAAATAGCAGCTCCCACCATTCCTTTGTGTCCTGCTATGTAAATTTTAGTTTTTTTATCCATCTCTTTTTGGATTTATTTTATAATTTAAACCACCTTTTCCAAAGAGGTTTTCTCTCTTCTGCATTTTCATAATAACCATACTGATTGTAGTAATTACTATTATAATGGTCATATTTTTCTGGGTTAAAATCATTAACCACCAAATTCATTTTTGGCATTTTCTCTTCAAGATACAAATTATTGGCTACTTCAATTTGTTTCTTTTCGGTATGTCCAATTCTAGATACATATAAGGTTAAATCTACATATTTGCCAATAATACTAGAATCTGTTACAATAATTGGAGGGCAATCAACAATTACATAATCAAATCTTTTCTTCACTTCGGCAAACAACTCCTCTGTCTCTTTTGTCATCAACAATTCTGACGGATTTGGAGGGATACTTCCACTAGGCAATGCCCAAAGATTTTTAAATCCTTCAACAGGATAAATTACTTCATCTAATGTTGCGTCCCCAATAACACATTCCGAAAACCCTTTCTTTCTTTGCATCCCTAGCTCTTTTGCCATTTGTGGTTTTCTTAAATCTAAACCAATAATCAATATTTTAGAACCTATATTAGCAGCTAATGTAGAAGCCAAGTTTAAAGAAATAAATGTTTTACCTTCTCCAGGCATAGAAGAAGTTAGCATAACGGTAAATGCACTTTCTTTTTGCTGATAGAAATGAAGGTTAGTTCTTAAGATTCTAAATTGTTCAGCAAGCGGACTTCTAGGGTTATCTTTTACTTCAAAATTACTTGGTTCGTCTTGATGACTTATTTCACCAATAATGGGGATGGT
Organism: Cloacibacterium sp.; assembly: GCF_047601505.1. Taxonomy (GTDB): domain Bacteria; phylum Bacteroidota; class Bacteroidia; order Flavobacteriales; family Weeksellaceae; genus Cloacibacterium. The sequence continues at coordinate 2,197,712 of NZ_JASGJD010000001.1, read as the reverse complement.
AGTTCTTTCAGTAATATCATTTCTTGTTTCAATCTTAATATTGAAAATCTTTCTAATATAATATACTGCAATAGGAATAATAATACCAATAAGCAATCCTACCAATCGAATCATATTCTTCTTAGGGCTAATAGGAGTATCTACAATTCTTGCATAATCTACCACTCTAATATTAGATAGAGTAGAAGACCTTCCTATAGCGGTTTCTTCTCTTTTCTTTAGCAAAAACAAATAGAGTTCTTGTTTTATAGCTTGTTGTCTGCTAATATCAAGAAACTGTCTTTCTTGTTCAGGTATTTTTTTAATCATACCTATATTTTCGTTAGACTGCCCTCTTAATTGATTAGCAACAATAGAATAAGAATTTTTAGCACTTTGAATACTACTCAATAATTCTTCTTTTACAGAGTTAATCTGACTATTAACACTTATTACGGTTGGGTTTTCTGATGTTGCATTTTTAGAAAGCTTTTGCTTCTGAACAATTAATGCATTATATTGATTTACCAAAACAGCCAGTGATGGGTCTGCTGTAAGAAGATTAGAGGGGATTATATGTGTTTTGTTATTTTTAAGATAATTTTCTAACGAACTTACTACATTTAATTGTATTTCAGACTGTATTAAATCTTTATTGTTTTCTTTAGTCGCTTCTAGCAATACTTTTGTCTGCTCTACAATATCGGTAACATTATTTCTTTGTTTAAAATTTTGTACCGCTTTTTCTACATCATTTAATTCTTTAGTCACTTCTACCAATCGATCATTAATAAACATCATGGTGCTATCATTAATGCTATTATTATCTTTTAAGTTATCTGAAATATAAGTATCTATAACTTTATTAATGATTTTTCTTCCCATTTTAGGGTTTGAAGACTCCATGGCAAGATTAATAATACTTGCTTTCTTATTTGGGATTTCAACGGCAATGTCTTTGGTGTAATTTTCAGTTGTTATTGTAGGTTTTTCAACCATCATTTCCCATTCATTATTTCCTATAACTCTATCAACTTTAGGACGAAATATAAATGTACCTAGAGGTAATTTTACCGCTTGGTTCCATCCTATAAGTGTTGTTTCTCCATCTATAATAATTTGGGGTGCTTTATTTGAAGCTACAAAAATATATTCATGATTTTTTAAAAATCCTTCTTCATTATAATTAAGTACTACGGTTTCCCATGGCATATCAATAGATGCTTCAGTTGTTTTTCCAAAAATATCTTTTTTAGTATAGCTAATATTTAATTGAAGATCTTTCACTACTTTATCCAAAACAGAATAGGTAGTAATAATTTCTAATTCATTATCTACTGAATTAGCTCCAGACATTATCCCTAAACTTTGAAGCATATCTGTACCTTTTCCCATGCCTCCCATTTTAGAGTCATTCTCTTTAATAAGCAATTTTGCTTTTACTTGATACACTGGCTTAGTAAATTTTAAAAAAAGAAAAGATCCTGCTAAACCAATAATACCACATAGAACTATCCAAGGAAGTAGTCTCTTTATAGTTAAATATAATTTCACAAAATCAAAAGAATCAGAATCATCTATCCATTCTAAATTTTCTGCTTCTTGTAAATTTTTGTTTCTGCCCATAATCTTAATATGCTTGTTTATCTCCTTTTATTACATTAAAAACGGTCAAAAATATGATTTTAAAATCTAAAAACAAAGACCAATTTTGAATGTACCATATATCTTTCTTAATTCTCTTATTCATATCCTCGTCTTTATAGATTTCTCCTCTCGCACCCATTACTTGCGCCCAACCGGTAATACCTGGCTTTATAAGGTGTCTTACCATATACTGGTCTAATATTTTTGAATATTTTTTGGTTTGAGATACCATGTGAGGTCTTGGCCCTACAATAGACATATTACCTACAAAAACATTTAAAAATTGCGGAAGTTCATCAATACTTGTTTTTCTTAGAAATAAACCAAGTTTCGTTATTCTATCATCATTTTTAGTGGCCATTTTTTGATTCGCCAATTTGTTCACCTTCATGCTTCTAAACTTTAAACAATAAAAATGTTCATTTTTCAAACCAGATCTCTTCTGAGCAAAGAAAATAGGCCCTTTACTGTCTAATTTTATCAATATACCTAATAGGGGTATAAGCCAAGATAATAAGAAAATAATCACTAAACTAGAAAAAACAACATCAAAGGTTCTTTTAATTAATTGGTTTTCATAGTTTTCAAGTGGTTCTGGCATAGATTTAATAATAGGAATGCCATGTCTCAAATCTAAAGAATCTACGTTATAAGAAAAATGTTTAAAATCTGGTATTAAGTAAGTCCTAATCATTTTTTTATTGGCAATACGCATAATCTCTTCATATAAATCATGATGTAAACTATCATCACACAATACAATATTATCAATTTTCTTAAATTTTAAATCATCAAAAAGCAAATCGAGATTTCCTATGTAAAAATTCTCATTCTCTTTTTCATCAAAATTATAATAACCTTTTATCCCCATACTTTCAGTAATATGAGAATTTGATAATATAAAATTGGTGAAATTATTTTTCCCAATTAAAATAGTATTAACAGGATTCAAAAACTTACTCCTGAATTTTTTCCTAATACCAAAAAGAACAAGTCTTATTAAGAATAAGTACAAGTATAAACTTATAGAAAAGAATATTAAAAATTTAAAATAATTAACACTGTTAATAGGAAGACTTTTATAAAAAACACCTACTGAAATTATGAAAAGTAAATAAGCTTTAGAAAGGTTTCTAAAATGAATTATCGAATCTTCATTAAAAAAACTTCCATATAAATTACTATATTTTGAAATTAAAAACCACAAACCATTAATCATAAAAATCGTATATAGATAATGCAGGTTTTTGAATGGCATCACATCAAAATGAAAATATTTATAGCCTAGATAATAACATATAAGACTGATGCTCAGATAATCACAAACAATAAAGAATATTTTTATTTTTTTTAGAAAAAAAGTCGACATTAGTTTTTACCCTTAGTTTTTTACAAATATACCGTTATTTATATATATTAACAAAATTACACCTCAATACTATCCTGAATTGAATCAATTTAGCACAAATTTAGAATAATTAAATTTAATGAAATTTATTGTATTTTTTTTTGGAATCATGTTATTTGATTAAATATTTAGTTCAAATTTAATTTAAAAATTAAAGTTTGCAAAAATATCAATTAAATTTTTATCATTCATTATTTTGTACACCATCAGGTATTTTTAACATGTAAAAGTCCATTTTCAATTCATGAAACTTCACTTTTACCCTATAGAATTACACTATCAAACATTTTTTGAATTTTTTCATTTTGTAACCTATCTATCCAATTAACAAACAAACCTTTACCTTAATCTTAATTTACATTAATAGCCCTTGTACAATGAGGATGCTTAGAGGTTAATGAAAAGATAGTATTACTTTATTCTAAACTATAGTTAATATATAGTTATAGTATACTAAAGAGTAGTTAAGTTAATATAAGATTCATATCATCTGTGTATCATAGGAAATAAATAATAAACCTACACGAAAGAGAAAATTTAAATCAAATAGTTGAAGTACTAAAGAATAATGTTTTGTTAATTATGACAAAAATCTCATTCATTTAAAAATGTTTAGCATATAAATTTTGTAAATTTGCAGTAATAAAAAATGAACAAAAATGGCTAAAAAGGCAATTCTAGCAATTCTAGACGGATGGGGTTTGGGTACAAACAATAATATTTCTGCTATTTATAAAGCGAATACACCTTTTATGGACTCTTGTCTTAAAAACTTTCCTAATACCACATTAGAAGCTTCTGGCTTAGCAGTAGGCTTACCAGCTGGGCAAATGGGAAACTCTGAAGTAGGACACATGAACTTGGGTGCTGGTAGAGTAGTTTATCAAAATTTGGTAAAACTAAATATGGCAGTAGAAAATGGCAGCTTAGGTAACGAAAAAGGTATCGTAGCAGCATTCGAATATGCTAAAGAAAACAACAAAAAAGTACATTTTATTGGATTAGTTTCTAATGGAGGTGTACACTCACATATCAACCACTTAAAAGGTCTTTTAACTGCAGCTAAAGAATATGGCTTGGACGAAAACGTTTTTGTACACGCTTTTACAGATGGTAGAGACTGCGACCCAATGTCTGGTAAAGGTTTTATGGAAGATTTATTAAATCACATGAAATCTACAACTGGTAAATTAGCTTCTATTGTAGGAAGATATTTTGCAATGGACAGAGATAAAAGATGGGAAAGAGTAAAACTAGCTTATGATGCAATGGTAAATGGAGTAGGAGAAATTACTAAATCTCCAATTGAAGCTATTGAAAAATCTTACGAAAGTGGTGTTACAGACGAATTTTTAAAACCTATTATTATTTCAGAAAACAACCATCTTCCTGTTTCGAAAATAGAAAACGGAGATGTTGTATTTTGTTTTAATTTCCGTACAGATAGAGGTAGAGAGATTACAGAAGTACTTTCTCAAAAAGATTTCCCAGATTTTGATATGCACAAATTAGATTTGTACTATGTTACACTTACTAATTATGACGAAACTTTCCAAAATGTAAAAGTAATTTTTGATAAAGAAGTTTTATCTCAAACAATGGGAGAAGTATTAGAAGGCGCAGGCAAAACTCAAATCAGAATTGCTGAAACAGAAAAATATCCTCACGTTACGTTCTTCTTCTCTGGTGGTAGAGAAAAAGAATTTGTAGGAGAGAGAAGATTGCTTTGCCCTAGCCCGAAAGACGTTCCAACTTACGATTTAAAACCAGAAATGTCTGCTTTTGATATTAGAGATGCAATTGTACCAGAATTAGAAAAAGAATCTGCAGATTTTATTTGTTTAAATTTTGCAAATGCAGATATGGTAGGACACACAGGTGTTTTTGAAGCAGCTGTAAAAGCTTGTGAAGCAGTAGATAAATGTATTGAAGCGGTAGCTACTACAGCTTATGAACATGGTTATGCCGTTTTCATCTTAGCAGACCACGGTAACTCTGATGTAATGATAAACGCAGACGGAACTCCTAATACACAACACTCTACTAATTTAGTTCCGCTAGTGGTGATGGACAAAGAACATACTTGGAATCTTACACCTGGTAAACTTGGTGATGTAGCTCCTTCTATTTTAAAAGTAATGGGAGTAGAAATTCCAGAAATCATGACCGGAAATGTATTAGTATCTTAGAAATTAATTTAATTTCAGTATTTCTTATAAATATTGAAGTTTTAGATTTTTATATCAAAAAAATATTTAACTTTAGCCAACTAACGATTGTTATGTTGGCTATTTTTTTACATATTATCAATCATAAAAGCAGACTTAAATTTCTAGTCAGCATTTTTTGTTTCCTAATTTCAAATAGTTATTATTCTCAAAAAGCTTCCTATTTCGATAACATATCAGAAAATGAAGATTTGCCCAGTAACTATATTTTCAATGCTGCAGAAGACCATAATCATGTCATTTGGTTTGGTACAGACAAAGGTTTAGTAACTTATCAAGATGGAAAATGGTTAACTCTTGATATAGATAACGGAATGCCGGGCAATTATATAAGCAGTTTGGTTTCTGATGAAAAAAATGGGCTCTTAGTATATATTTTAGACAAAGGTCTTTATTACTTCAACACCAATACAAAAACTCTTCTAAAAAAATATAACGAAATTGGTACTTGGAATAGTTTGAAAATAAAAAAAGCGACAAAAGATAAAAATTTAATAATTGTTCATGTTATTTCTTCAACAGGACACCAAAGTTCTTTTTACGCTTTTGATAGAAACAATATCAAAAAATTACTTCCCTTAAAAATCATCAATAATGGTAAAGAAAAATTATTGAGTCTTACTAACGGTAAAATAATCTCCGACTTATCAATTTTTGAAAATCCTGAGAAAATTGAGTTTGAAAATTTCACTTTAGAGCAAAATCCACTTGGCATTATAAGGAAAGAAAACAACAAAATAGTAGATACACTTACTGAAGAAAATGGACTTGCTAGTAATTTCATAAGTGATATCATCAAGAAAAATAATGGAGACGTTTATGTTACCACTTTGGGTGGAGGAATTTCTATTTTAAAGAAAAACAATTCTAAAATCTCTTTTCTTAACAAAAACATCAATGTAAGAGATATCATATGTTCTAACGAAAAAAAATATGTGATTTCTGATGGTTCACTTTATGTGATAAACAAAAATAGAATTGAAAATAAATATTTTTTAAGAAAAGACATTCTAAGCTTTAATGTTTATGGTGATGAACTGTTAGTTGGTAGTTTTGAAGGATTACATTTTTACAAATTAACTCCCAAACCAGTTCTTATTAAAACTTTCCCTATCACTACAGGTATTTCTAAAATATATAAAGAAGGCAAAAAAGTAATTTTTTCGACCTATGGCGAGGGTATTTTTGTACTAGAAAATGGTAAAACAGAAAATTTTGAAAATATTTACTTCAATAATATCGAAAACCTTTTCAATATAACATCTGGTTATGCTGCAACTTCTTATGATTATGGAGCAATTATTTTAGATAAAAAATTCCAACCTATGGCACATCTTAATAAAAACAATGGCTTAGAAAGCAATTTTGTAACATGTGCTTTTTCTGATAATGACACCATTTATATTGGCACTAAAAAAGGATTAACAACTTATTACAAAAACAAAACAATACAAAAATTTACTTCTAAAAAAGATTTTCACGACGATGCAATAAAAAGTATATTTAGAGACAACAAAAAACAAATTTGGATACTTACAGATAAAAATATCTATAAAAAATCGGGATATACTGTAAAACCGCTAGGCTCTCTAAGATTGATAGACGACAACAAAGACCGAATAATACAAGGACAATATTCGGTTAAAGAAAATCAATTGTTTTTGGTGACAAAAAATAAGTTTTCTATCATTAAATTAAATAAAGTAATCCCTAATAAACATACAAATCCTGTTGTTTTAGAAAAGATAATCGCTAATAATGAAAATTTAAATTTAAAAGACAAAATTGTTTTTACTGATAGTGATAAAGATATCTATTTCATTTTCAAATCGGTAGATAAAGAGATTCTTACCCAATCAAAATTATATTATAAAATAAATAAAGATAGTTGGAGACCTTTTAATCAGCCAAGATCACTCAAGTTTTCTCCTTTAGAACGAGGTAATTATACCTTATCAATTAAAGTGATTAATGAAGATGGATATGAAGGTTATTTGAAAAATCCTATAAAATTTAAAGTAATAGGGCCTTTTTATATTAGATGGTGGTTTATTATGCTTACTGGCATTCTTGCAAGTATATTAATCTACAATTATGTAAACGAACAAAACAAAAAGAAATATGTAAAAAGACTCAACTTGCTTAGAGTGAAACATCAGGTAGAAAACGAAAGACGCAGAATTAGTAGAGATTTACATGATAATATTGGTGCTTATGTTACTCGTTTAATTTCTAAAATAGATTTACTAAAAACTGACGCTAATAATATAACAGACGAAAATTGTAACGATGTAAGACTAGATGCAGAGCATATTTTGGCACTTTTAAGACAAACCATTTTTATTTTGGCAAACAAAGAAACTACAATTATTGCACTGTATGATAATTTTAAAACCTATGCGCAGAAATTCTTCCAGACAGATAATATCAAAATTATTTTTGAAGAAAATGCAGAAAACAATAGAAAATTAGACCCAACTACAAGTAGCAGTTTGTATAGAATAATGCAAGAAGCGTTACAAAATATACACAAACACGCTAGTGCAACTAAAGTTGAAATTAATGTAATCTCTAAAGACAAGATAATCATCTTTATAAAAGACAATGGAAAAGGATTTAAAAAAGAAGAATTGAAATTTGGATATGGTCTTCAAAACATGAAAGAAAGAGCATTAGAAGTAGGTTTCAAATTCAATATATATTCGGACAATACAGGTACAATTATAGAATTATACGAAATTTAAAATACGTAATTTGATGTATTGAACCTTAGTTTTACTAAAAGTATTTTTATAAAATAAAAAACTAAATATGATTAAAGTAGCAATAGTAGATGACAATCAAATAAATAGGAAAACAATAAAAGAAAAATTATTGCCATATCAAGATATTCATTTAGTATTCGAAGCGAGTAACGGTGAAGAATTTTTTGACAAATTAAAATATATCCCGAAAGCAGATTTGCCTCAAGTAGTACTAATGGATATAGAAATGCCTGTTTTAGACGGTATAGCTACCATTTCTTCGGCATCTATTAAATATCCCGAAATAAAACACATTGTACTTACCATTTATGCTGATGATGATAAAATTTTTGAAGCCATTAAAGCTGGTGCAAGTGGTTATCTATTAAAAGAAGACAAAGCGATAAATATTGTAGAAGCCATCTCTAATGTTGTAGAGTTTGATGGAATTCCTATGAGCCCTGCAATTGCTAGAAGAGCCATGGAATTGCTAAGAGAAGCTCCAAAACCTGTTGTGCCGGTTCAAAACAATCCAACCGAAAGCCAATTAAGCGACAGAGAAATGGAAATTTTAAAAGAAGTTGTAAAAGGGTACAACCATCAAGAAATTGCAGAAAAACTCTTCATTAGCCCAAACACCGTTAGAACTCATGTTAATAATATTTATAAAAAACTTCATTTGAATTCTAGAAGTCAAATCATGAATTTGGCATATAAAAATAAATGGATTTAATTTTTTTATCCTCCCATTCTATTTGTATATGAAGTGACTGTAGATATACAGTCGCTTTTTTTTATTTTGTATATTTGCACAATTAATTAATCAACCAAATGCTTATTAACAAAAAATTGGCTATAGATTTTGATGGAACCATTGTAGAGGATGCATATCCAGCAATTGGAAAGCCTAAAACTTTCGCTTTTGAAACTCTAAAAAAATTGCAATCTGAAGGGTATAGACTTATTTTATGGACCTACAGAAGTGGTAAATCTCTAGAAGAAGCTGTAGAATTTTGCAGAAAAAACGGATTAGAATTTTATGCAATTAATGCAAGCTACGAAGGAGAAGATTTTGACCCAGCATCTCAATCAAGAAAATTAGATGTAGATTTATTTGTAGATGATAGAAATCTTGGCGGTTTCCCAGGTTGGGGAGAAGTGTATGAAATTATAAAACAGAAAATAGAATTTGGCATTACCAATGGTGAAGTACAAGCCTATTCTAAACTCAAAAAAACAAAAAAGAAAGGTTTGTTTTGGTAACCTTTCAATTTACTTAATTATAAATCTAATCATGTAACAATTTTTAAATTGTTCATTGATAAATTTTTACATTTAAAATGATTATTTTAAAAACAATAGAAGAACTCCGCATTATGCGCGAAAGTGCACAATTGGTTTCCAAAACATTAGGAATGTTGGCAAAGGAAATAAAACCCGGAGTTACCACGCTTTATTTAGACAAATTAGCTCACGACTATATTAGAGACCACGGCGGTTATCCTGGTTTTTTAGGAATGTATGGTTTCCCTAATTCTCTTTGCATTTCTCCTAACGAAGAAGTTGTACACGGTATTCCGAATGAAAAACCGCTTAAAGAAGGCGACATTTTATCTGTAGATTGTGGCGTTTTTATGAACGGCTATTATGGAGACCACGCTTACTCTTTTGAAGTGGGCGAAGTAGCTCCAGAAACCAAAAAATTATTAAAAATCACCAAAGAATCTCTTTACAAAGGCATAGAACAATGCGTTAGAGGAAAAAGAGTAGGAGATATCTCTTTTGCTATCCAAAATTATTGCGAAAAAGAAGGCTACGGAGTGGTAAGAGAATTGGTAGGACATGGCGTTGGTAAAAATATGCACGAAGACCCTCAAGTTCCTAATTATGGTAGAAAAGGAAGCGGAAAAGTACTTAAAGACGGTATTGTTTTGGCTATAGAACCTATGATAAATTTAGGCACAGAGAAAGTAAAATTTCATAATGATGGCTGGACTGTAACTACGCTAGACAATAAACCTTCGGCGCATTTCGAGCACGATGTTACCATTATCAACGGAAAACCAGTCTTGCTTTCTACTTTTAAATACATCTACGAAGCTTTAGGAATTAAAAGTAATGAAGAAGATCCTTTTACAATGGATTTTTAAAAATTTTAAAATCATAAACATAGATATAAGCGGGCTTTTGCCCGTTTTTTTTAGGAATATATTATTTGATTTTTAAGCAAAATTTATTTCAAGAATTGAAAAATAAATTTTTAAATTTGAAGTTTAAATTCAATGAAGAAACTCGCCTCATTTTTACTCAACAAAATACCAAGACCAATGCTTATCAATCTAAGCATTTTTCTTCGCCCACTTATTTATCAATTCTTTAAAGGAAATAATTTTACAGACCCAATAGACGGAAAATCTTACCGAAAATTTCTACCCTACGGCTACGGAAAACAACGCGAAAACGCACTTTCGCCAGGAACTCTCAGTTTAGAACGTCACCGTCAAATGTGGTTGTTTCTACAAAACGAAACCGATTTTTTTACTAAAAATTATAAAGTTCTCCATATTGCTCCAGAGCAAGAATTCTTGAGAAAATTCAAGAAAATGAAAAATCTAGATTATACTTCTGCAGATTTGTTTTCGCCAATTGTAGATGTAAAAGCAGATATTTTGGACTTGCCTTTCGGAGATGAAACTTTTGATGTAGTAATTTGCAACCACGTTTTAGAACACATTGAAGACGATAGGAAAGCAATGAGCGAACTTTACAGAGTAATGAAAAAAGGAGGTTGGGGAATTTTACAAGTTCCCATGAAAAATTCTCTCGAAAAAACGTACGAAGATTTCACAATTACAGACCCAAAAGAAAGACAAAAACATTTCGGACAGTACGACCATGTTCGTTGGTACGGAATGGATTATTTTGATAGATTAAAATCTGTTGGTTTTGATGCAGAAGCTAATTTTTATTCTCAAAAATTCAGTGATGCAGACATCAAAAAATTTGCTTTAAATAGAAATGAAATTTTGCCTGTCGTAAGGAAGTAGTTTTATATTTTAAAAACCAATTTTATTAACTCTTTTGTTAAAAACTTCTTCTAATTCTAAAATTTTTTCATTATCAACATTAGTTTTTAGATCTTACCAATTTACTCACAAAATAAGAACCATTTTTGTAAGCAGGATGAGAAATATTATCCGAAGACATTACACCCATTCCTTTCAGAATTAAAGTATCTCCTTTCATAGAACATTTGAAAGTTGCTATTCCATTGGTAAACATAGGATTCATTGCAAATTTAGCTTTAGTAGTAAGGATAGAATCTTTCAATTCGTAAGTTCCGCTATTCACAATAGATTGATTAAATCTTGCTAATTTCAAACTGTCCGTCATTGCCCAATTTCTAGATTTTGAAACTTGAGTTGTCCAACAAAAGCTATAATTTTTATTCATAAAAAAAGCATGACTTTCTATTGGGAAAACTTTTGAAGAACTACCGTCAGATTTAATGGTTTGTACTTCTACAATAGTCCAAGCTCCATCTACCGATATTTTTTTAGAAAAAGTAAAACTAAGAAAAGATAATATTGCTAAAATAAAAATTGTATGAGGCAACTTGAATAATTTATTTTTCATATTAAAAATGTTTATCGTGTTAAAATTATAATAATCAATTTTTTATAAAAATTTCAATTTGCAAATTACTATAAAATTGTTTATTAATTTCAAAAATAATAAATCTCTGTTCACAAAGCTATTTTCCGTACCTTTGCAAAAAATCAATAATACTCATTTTATATTTTGATTTTTAAATTTTAACTTTTTTGAATTTTATATAATGCACAAAGCAGGATTTGTAAATATAGTAGGAAAACCAAATGCAGGAAAATCTACTCTTCTTAATCAATTGATGGGAGAGAAGCTTGCAATTGTTACCCAAAAAGCACAAACTACTCGCCACAGAATTTTCGGGATTTATAACGAAGAAGAGGTACAAATTGTATTTTCTGACACGCCAGGTGTTCTAGAACCTAAATACGAATTACAAGAAAAAATGATGGATTTTGTAAAGGATTCTTTGCAAGATGCAGACATTTTTCTATTTATTGTAGATGTTACAGACAAAGAAGAACCTAATGAATTTTTGGTAGATAAACTCAATAAAATCCCGGTTCCGGTGCTGCTATTGCTCAATAAAATGGATGTTTCTAACCAAGAAGTTTTGGTAGAAAAAGTAGAGTATTGGCACAAAAAAATAGAAAAAGCAGAGATTTTACCAATTTCGGCATTAGAAGGTTTTAACACCGAATTAATTTTACCTAAATTAAAATCACTTTTGCCCGAAAATCCTCCTTATTACGACAAAGAACAGTTTACAGATAAGTCTGAACGTTTCTTTGTAAACGAAACCATTAGAGAAAAAATCTTATTGAATTATGACAAAGAAATTCCTTATTCTGTAGAAGTAGTAACAGAACTTTTCAAAGAAAAAGAAGGCATTATTTTTATAGATTCTATTATTTACGTAGAAAGAGATACCCAAAAAGGAATCTTAATTGGACATAAAGGTGAAGCCATAAAAAAAGTAGGAACTGAGGCCAGAATAGATTTAGAAAAATTCTTCGATAAGAAAATACACATCAATCTTTTTGTGAAAGTGAAAAAAGATTGGCGAAAAAATGAAAGAGACCTCAAAAATTTTGGTTATAGATAGATTAAAACTCAACGAAATGTTGAGTTTTTTTATTCATAATCAAAAAATTATAATCTCAAATTGATAAAATGCAGTTTTATATACTCAAAATTTAAAATATATTTTTTATTTTTGAGAGTCTAAAATTTGAGAATGAATAATTTTAATTCAACAGGTTATAACAAAACACTGTTAGATTGGGCTTTGCTTGCTCTTCGTATTTTTGTAGGAATTGGTATGCTTACTCATGGTTTTCCAAAATTAATGATGTTGCTTTCTGGCAAAATAGAATTTATGAGTTTCTTTGGTATAGGAGTAAAAACCTCTCTTATATTGGCTGTTTTGGCAGAAGTTCTTTGTTCACTTTTTGTTTTAATGGGGCTTTTCACCAGATTTACCGTTATTCCGCTTATTGTTACCATGTTGGTTGCAGTATTTATTGTACATGGAAACGATGCTTTTGCGAAGCAAGAAATGGCTCTTCTATATCTATTTCACTACATCCTTATTTTTGTAGCAGGACCAGGAAGTATTTCTATTGACAGAATGATTAACAGAAAATAAATACAAGACGCTTTTTGGCGTCTTTTTTTTGTTCTTTTTCGTAAAAATAAATATCGAACATTTTTTAATATTGTCCGATATTTTTTTATTTCATTTTTTAAAACAAAGGTTAAATTATAGAAATTGAAATAAAATTCTATAAAAATTGTAACTTTCAAAAAAATAAAACCACTAATTTGTAAATTCAAAACTAAAAAGTAAAAAATCAACTTTAAATCTAAAATTTATTATATGAGATCTATTAAAATTTCTGTTTTATTTCTTGCATTATCTGTTTTTGGGTTTTCGCAAGAAAATTTAACTTATCAAAAGCCTTCTGCCGAAATTTTGCAGTTAGCAGATTATACCAGAACGCCTGCTGTATCTATGAATAGTAAAAAAGATTGGCTTCTTTTTTCATACAGACCTACTTATAAATCTTTAGACGACCTTAACCAAGAAGAAATGAAATTGGCAGGTTTACGTGTTAATCCTATCACCAATATTTCTAGCACTACTACTTATATTAATAATTTAAAAATTAGAAAATTTAACGAGAAACAAGAAACCCAAGTAATTGGTTTGCCTAGCAATCCTAAAATTTCTAACATTTCTTGGTCTCCAGATGAGAAAAAAATAGCGTTTACCAATACTACAGAAAAAGGTTTAGAACTCTGGATTTTAGATGTAGAAACCAGAACAGCAAAAAAAATAACTTCAGATAATCTTAATGCCAATTTAGGTTCGCCTTATGTTTGGTTTAGAAATTCTCAAGATTTACTAATTAGAAAGCTTCCAGCAGATAGACCAGCTTTGTTAAATGAAAAGAAAAATCTTCCTACAGGTCCTATCGTTTCTAATGCTGATGGAAAAGTTTCTCAAAACAGAACGTATCAAGATTTATTAAAAAATCCAATGGACGAAGCTAATTTTGAAACTCTTACTAAAGCTGAATTGGCAAAAGTGAGCCTTAACGGAACTGAAACTCCTTTTAAATCTGCTGACATCTATGCAGGATTGCAATTTTCGCCAGATGGTAATTATTTAATGATTACAACCATTAAAAGACCTTTTTCTTATATTGTTCCTTTACAAAGATTTCCAATGACAACAGAAATTTTCGATACAAAAGGAAATCTTGTAAAAACCGTAAACGAAGTTCCGCTAAACGAAATTATGCCAAAAGGATTTTCTTCTACCAGAACAGGAAAAAGAAATATGTCTTGGAGAGCAGATAAACCTGCAAGTTTGTATTTTGTAGAAGCTTTAGATGGAGGAGACCAAAGCAAAAAAGCAGATTATAGAGACGAAGTTTTTTCTTGGGATGCTCCTTTTTCTGATGCACCTACTTCTCTTATGAAAACCAAACAAAGATTTGCGGGCATACAATTCGGGAATGACGAAAATGCTGTGGTAATGGATTCTTGGTACGATACTCGTTCTCAAAAAACCTATATTTTAAATCCAAAAACGGGAGAAAATAAAGAAATTTCAGATAGAAATTTTCAAGATGTTTACAACGACCCAGGAAATTTTCAGACAGATAAAAATGAATTCGGACAATATGTAATTACAATAAAAAGCGGAAAAGCTCATTTAATAGGAGATGGTTTTACCAAAGATGGTCAGTTTCCATTTATAGACGAATTTGATTTTAAATCTTTACAAAAGAAAAGAGTTTACACCTCTAAAACTCCTAATATTAAAGAAGATATTATAGATATTGTAGATCCAGTAAAAGGAATGGTTTTGGTAACTCAGCAGTCTAAAAATCAATATCCTAATTATTATTTAAGAAATATTAAATCGAATAAAGTAGAAGCAGTAACTCAATTTGCAAACCCTTTTGCGAGCATTGCAAATGTTTATAAAGAAGTTATAAAATACAAAAGAAACGATGGAGTAGAGCTAAAAGGAACGCTTTATTTACCAGCAAATTACGATTTTAAGAAAAAACAAAAATTACCACTTTTAGTTTGGGCTTATCCTGAAGAATTTAAAGACAAAGCAACTGCCGGACAAAACACTGCCAATCCTAATGAATTTACCTTCCCAAGCTATGGCTCGTTTATTTATTGGGTTACCAAAGGTTATGCGGTTTTAGATGATGCTAGTTTCCCTATAATTGGTGAAGGAACTACAGAACCGAATGATACTTTTATACCGCAATTGGTGGCAAATGGTAGAGCTGCAATAGATGCTGTAGATAAATTAGGATATATTGATAGAACTAAAGTTGCAGTTGGAGGTCATTCTTATGGTGCATTTATGACGGCAAACCTGTTAACTCATTCTAACGATTTTGCCTGTGGAATTGCTAGAAGTGGAGCTTATAACAGAACACTAACTCCTTTTGGCTTCCAAAGTGAGCAAAGAAATTATTGGGATGTTCCGAATGTATATAGCGAAATGTCGCCATTTATGAATGCCAACAAAATGAAAAAACCAATTCTTTTAGTTCATGGTGAAGCAGATAATAATCCAGGAACGTTTACTTTACAAACAGAACGTTATTTCCAAGCCTTGAAAAACTTAGGAGCACCAGCCAGAATGGTAATTCTTCCTAAAGAAGCTCATGGTTATGTAGCCAAGGAAAATATTTTACATTTACTTTGGGAACAAGACCAATTTTTAGAAAAATGTTTGAAAAAATAATTAAAAAGGCGCTAAAAAGCGTCTTTTTTTTATAATAAATCCAATAAATATTAATTAAACTTTAATTTTCTTCATTGAATTTAATATTTAGTAAATATTTCATTAAATTTATAAAAAATTTGATTTTGATATGGGAATTAACAGAAGAGATTGGCTGAAAACAGCCTTCTTAGGAGGAGCTGCATTGGCTTTTTCTCCTTTAGAAATTTTGGCAAAACAAACGCCAAACTACAAAGAACTGAATAATGATGGAGAAGCCATCAGACTTTGTTTCAACGAAAATCCTTTCGGGGTTTCACCAAAAGCAATAGAAGCAATGCAAAAAAGTATGGTAGATGCTTCTAAATATGATTTTAAATATGCTGATGTTCTGAAAAGTAAATTAGCAGAAAAAAATCAGTTGTCCAAAGAAAATATCTTAGTTTCTGCAGGCTCATCTTTTCTTTTAGAATTAATTGCAAAATATGTATCTATAAATAAAGGACACATGGTTTTTCCAGAGCCTTCGTTTACTATTTTTGCGCCAATTGCCGAGTTTCTTGGGATGTCAAAAACTATTATTCCTTTACAAGATAACAAAAAAATAGACTTAGAAGGAATGCTAAAAGCCATAAAATCTGATACCAAATTGGTATATCTCTGCAATCCTAACAATCCTACAGGCGATCTTTTATCAAGGACAGAAGTAGAAAGTTTCATTAGTAAAATTCCGGAAAATGTAGTTGTTTTGATTGACGAAGCTTATATTGAATTTACCAATCAACCTTCTTTTTCTAATTTAGTTAATCAATATAAAAATATCATCGTAACCAGAACGTTTTCAAAACTTTACGGTTTTGCTGGCGCAAGATTAGGCTATGCTATGGCGCATCCAGATTTGCTTAAAAACCTAGAAAAGTTACAAAGTTGGAGTGGAGGAGAGATTAGTATTGTTACTTTAGCTGGTGGAATTGTAGCTTTAGATGATGTAGATTTTATTAGTAAAGTTAAGAATAACAATAAGTTAGCAAAAGAACATACAATTAGTGAATTTGAAAAAAATGGGATTAAAGTAATTCCTTCGAATTCAAATTTCATCTATTTTTCTTTAGATAATTATAAAGGAGATTATTTTAAAAAATTGAAAGAGGCTAAAATTCTTGGCGGTAAAACCTACGAAGAAAAAGGAAAATGGACTAGAATTAGTATTGGAACTTTAGAACAGATGCAAAAATATACTAATACAATTTTTGGATAATCTAAAACAATTTAAAAATATTTTCACTCTTTATATTATGTTAAATTGATAAAAGAGAAATATAAAAATGATGTAATTATAATTTTCTAAAAAGAAATTGAAGATTCAAATTAGTTAAATTACTACCAAAAGAAAAATTACTTGATATTGTGATGATTTTTCTTATCAATATTCTGGTAAAATTATAATCGCTGAGAATTGGCTATATTTTTTAATTTCTATAAAATCTACAATTGAGGAAATCTCAAACTGTAGATTTTTTTTGTTCATTAGTTTTTTTAGAAACGAAACAATGAATTAGCATTCGGGATAATTAATAAAAAATTCTAGAGTATATTAAATCTTCATAAATAATATCCCATAATTTATATTATGTTAAATAGTGTTTTATTGATGACACTTTCATTTGCATTGATTAATCGTTTACAATACAATATTTACTCAAATCAAAGTATCTTCTCTGTATCAAAACTACATCCAAAAAAATTTAAATTTTGAATTTACACTCAACTAATTAATTGAATCTAAGACAACTATCAATATTCTATAAAAATTTGCAAGACAATTATATTCGCCTTATTTTTAAAACAAATAATTCAATATGTCTTATTATCCATTACAAAGCATTCCAGATTATTTTGGAATAGATGATTTGCTTTCAGACGAGCACAAACTTATCCGTCAATCTGTTAGAGATTGGGTTCAAAGTTTTATAATGCCTCAAATTGATGAAGCTGCTCAACATCATAAAGATATTCCTAATTTGATGAAAGAATTGGGAGCAATTGGTGCTCTCGGTCCTTATATTCCTGTAGAATATGGCGGAGCTGGTTTAGATCAAATTTCTTATGGCTTAATTATGCAAGAATTAGAACGTGGAGATTCTGCTGTTCGTTCTGCCGCATCTGTACAGAGTTCTTTAGTAATGTTCCCTATTTTTGAATATGGTTCGGAAGAACAAAAACATAAATTTTTACCAAAATTAGCTTCTGGGGAGATGATTGGTGCGTTTGGTCTTACAGAGCCTAATCATGGTTCTAATCCTGCCTCAATGGAAACTAATTACAAAGACATGGGAGATTATCTTTTGCTGAATGGTGCTAAAATGTGGATTACCAATGCTCCACTTTGTGATATTGCTGTAGTTTGGGCAAAAGGCGAAGACGGAAAAGTAAGAGGAATGATTGTAGAACGCAGTTTTGAAGGTTTTACAACTCCCGAAACTATTAATAAATGGAGCCTGAGAGCTTCCAAAACCGGTGAATTGGTATTTAATAACGTGAAAATTCCTAAAGAAAATCTTTTACCAAATGTAGAAGGATTAAAAGGGCCACTCTCCTGCCTTAATTCAGCTAGATATGGAATTTCTTGGGGTGTAATTGGTGCAGCTATAGATTGCTATTGTACTGCTGTTCAGTATTCTAAAGAAAGAATTCAGTTTGGTAAACCTATTGCAAGTTTTCAATTACAACAGAAAAAATTAACAGAATTTTTAACAGAAATTACCAAAGCTCAACTCCTTTCATGGAAATTAGGCGTTCTGAAAAATGAACACAAAGCTACACCTGCTCAAATTTCTATGGCGAAAAGAAATAACGTAAAAATGGCGATTGACATTGCCAGAGAATCTAGGCAAATCCTTGGCGGAATGGGCATTGTAGGAGATTTCCCAATGATGAGACACGCTGCAAACCTAGAATCTGTAATCACTTACGAAGGAACTCACGATGTGCATCTTCTTATCACAGGAATGGATATTACTGGGATTAATGCGTTTGGTTAAACAATAATTACTTTGTCAAAGTTTAAAAATCTTTGACAAAGTTTTAATTAAATTTTTCGTGAACTTTCTCTGTAAAAGGAATTTCAGGATTGAGAATTTCTAAGATTAAATTTCGGATAGATTGAAGTGCATCGTCTAGATTTCCGTCTTTTATTTCAACATTTTGTACTCCGTTTTTTACTTCAGCAAAACTCCAAATTCCAGTTTCTATGTCGAAGTTTTTAAATTCTTGCATATTTTCTACACAATATTGATAAATACACAATTGGAGCGCTTGTTTATATTTGTCATTAAAGAAAAGATTCTCTTTTTTGTCGTCTTTTACACTAATTCTTAAATCTTTTGCCTTTGCCGTTTTATAATCAATAATCCTAAGATTACCGTTAAGCAAATCTACTCTATCTATAAAACCATAAAAAGTAATAAAATCTTTTTTTTCTTCATTAAGATAGAATTTAATGTCCTCAATTTTCTTTTCTAAACCAATGATTTCTAAAGAATTTCCAGATTTTAACAAATCCAAATCATATCTCAAAATAGACTCTACTACTCTTTTTGCAATTTGCTTGTGCACAAAATTCATTCCTTTTTCATAGAATTCTGGTTGATGTTTTAACTTTTCAATTGCATAATTTAAAGATTCGTCTATTTGTTGAAGTAAATTTTCTAAATCATTGATAATTAATTTTTTACCAATAATTTTCTCATACAAATATTCTAAAGCATAATGCACTAAAGTTCCGTAATTTCTCTGCGAAAGTTCCTCTTCAATTTCTGAAGTTTCTTTGGCTGATAAAACTTTTTCTAAGTAAAAATCAATCGGATTATAAAGATATGTTACCAAATGAGAAGCCGAAACCCGCTGTTTCCATTCTTGTAATTTTTCTACAACACTTTCGGTTTTTGCAATAGACATCGGTTCCTGATTGATGGGTTCAGAAGTATTTTCGATGATAATATGCTCAATTTTATGCTGAGATTCCATCTCAATTTGAGTGATAAATCTGGTTTTTTCGCCCGTATTCACTCCTGAACCTAAAGCATTGTAAAGCAAGTAGATATTCTCTGAATTTTGTAAAAATCTGTAAAAATGATAGGCATAAATTCCATCATTTTCTAGAAAAGTATGCAAATTGAACTGTTTTCTTACATCAAAAGGAAGATAAGTGTTTTGTGAATTTCCGAGAGGCAATTTTCCTTCATTTGCCGAAAGCAAAATAACATTTTTGAAGTTCAAAAGTCGGGTTTCTAAAAGTCCCATCAATTGTAAACCTTCTAAAGGTTCTCCTACAAAATCTATACTTTCAGAGTTGATAAGCTGATTGATAAGAACTTCTAAAGTCTCTATTTTTACCTCGTATTGATAAGGTTCTAATTGATTTTTGATGATGACAAAACTCTTCTCGAAGTGAGAAATATTTTCAAATTGCACATCATCTATTTCTCTGTATTTTAATTCTTTACAAAATTCAATTAAAGTATCTAATAAATCTTTAGCATTCTGCTTTTTGAACAAATTATAAAAAGAAATTCCGCCCAAAAGTTCGTCAATTTGTTTCTTAGAAAGATAAACCATGTTTCTTTCTTCCAATGTAGAAATAAAAATTTTAATTAATATTTCATCTTCTTTATTTTTGGGTAATTCTTCTAAAATTGGTAAAACATCATTGTAATAATATGAAGAAGCATTTTTTTCTAATTGTTTTTGAAGATTAAAAAGTTTCTTCATGGCATTAGAAAAAGCCAAATTTTTCAAGGGGAATCCCATTGTAATATTCAACTTATCTGTAGAAGAAAGCGAATCTAACGTTGCTGGCAAAAGATTTTCGTCTAATAAAACAATGGCAGTATCTTTTGTAGAGACGCAATTAATCGCGTCAGTTTGTTGGCTTTTAAGTTTAATTTCCTTTAAAATTTCAGGTAAAACTTTAGTTTGAGCTATATTTCCCGAAACTTCATACACTTTTATGCTTTTAGACTCAGAAAACTCGTTTTCAATCCAGTTGAAACTTCTAGATTCGTTAAATTCTTTCCAAGTTTTGTACTCTCTAAGAAATTTACCCGCTTCTTGCCTTTCGTCTTTGTAATAATACTCGTCTCCCTGAAAAAAAACATCAGCTTTGTCCCACTGCAAAAGTGTTCTCACCAATTTTTCTTCTACAGGCGTAAAGGCGTTAAACCCAATAAACTCGAATCTATTTTTAGAATTTTTGCAAAAATTTTCTAGATTTTTTTCAGCAATTTGGTGTAGCATTCCTGCTGTAGCAAAACTTTGTTGATTTAAATTTTCTTCCAATTTAGGAAAGAAAACATTCATTTTTCGCCAAAAATTTAGGTTTTTCCTTCTTGCTCCGTCTTCGTCTCCTAAGTTTTCTCCCCAGTTTTTGATGCGTTCTTCAGCCAACATCCATTCTAGGATTTCTCTGTCGTTTCCATGGAATTTTTTCATGTCGTCCCAATCTTTTTGTACCGTTGGGAACCATTTTAAAAAGCCAAACAAATCTTCGTCGGAATATATTTCAGAATAGGTTTGAAATGCAATTAACCAAAGTGCAATTCCTTTTATTTCTTGTTTATCAGCAATAATTTTTATGTACTCATCAATGGTAAAAAACTCAGGTAAAATGCCATTATAATTTCTTTCTTTAAGAATTTCTTTGATAAAAACTACAGGTCTTTTCCCTGGAAGAATAAAAGAAAAACTCGATAAATCCGAAGATTTTTCGAGTATATTTGATATTACTTTCTGTAAAAATTTTTGTCTCAAGACTTTTAACTATTAAAATTTCCTTTTGATAAATATACAACTTTTTTAGTGTCAAAAAATTCTTCTTCAAAATGATTTTTAAGTTCAAAAATCTCACATTTTATTCCTGCCAATTCTTCGCCCAAATCTCCACCTTTTAAATAAAGAACGCCATTATGTTTTGGATTAAATTGTTCTTTTTCGAATTTTCCTTTCAGCCATCTTAAGAAAACAGGCATTTGAGTAACTGCTCTGCTCACTACAAAATGAAATTTATCTTTAATTTTTTCGGCTCTTTCGTGGTAAGCTTTTACATTTTTAAGACCTAGACTTTCTGAAACTCCTTTTACTACAGTAATTTTTTTACCAATAGAATCTACCAAAGTAAATTCTACATTTGGAAATAAAATCGCCAAAGGAATCCCCGGAAAACCGCCACCAGTACCAATATCTAATACTTTTGTACCCTCTGCAAATTCCATAATTTTTGCAATACCAAGAGAATGAAGAACGTGTCTTTCGTAGAATTCGTCGATATCTTTTCTAGAAATTACATTTATTTTTTCGTTCCATTCTTTATATAAGGTTTCAAGTTGCTGAAACTGAGTTTTTTGTTCTTCTGATAAATTTGGAAAGTATTTATTTACTATTTGAACTGACATTTTACAAAATTTCTGCAAAATTAAGGATTTTTAATCTGTTTTCTTTAGAAAATTTAGTTAAATAGTCTATATTTGTAGCAATTAAATAATGATTATGAGTAAAGTTTCGGACAGATTAAACAGATTGAGCTACTCTCAGACTTTTGTAATGAGCAACAAAGCGAGAGACATGAAAGCAGCAGGAATAGATGTAATTTCTCTTACATTAGGAGAACCAGATTTTGACGTGCCAGATAATATTAAGAAGGCCGCGTTTGATGCTATTAACGAAAATTATAGCCACTACTCTCCTGTTCCTGGTTTTTTAGAACTTAGAAAAGCAATTGTTAGCAAACTAAAAAGAGATAACAATTTAGACTATAAACCAACGCAAATCTGTGTAGCAAATGGAGCTAAACAAAATATTTTTAATGTTTTGGCCGCATTAGTTAACGAAGGTGACGAAGTAATTTTACCAGCTCCATATTGGGTTTCTTATGATGAAATGGTAAAAATAAATGGAGGTGTTTCTGTTTTTATCGAAACGAATATTGATACTGAGTTTAAAATGACAGCTGAACAATTAGAAGCTGCTATTACTCCAAAAACAAAAGCTGTATTGTACAGTTCGCCTTGTAATCCTTCTGGAAGTTATTATACAAGAGAAGAATTAGAAAAAATAGCAAATGTGATGGCGAAATATCCAGATGTTGTTATTATTTCTGATGAAATCTACGAATTTATTAATTATGATGGAGAGCACGTTTCTATTGCAGAATTCCCGCAAGTATTCAATCAAACTGCTGTAATTAACGGAATGTCTAAAGCATTTGCAATGACAGGTTGGAGAATTGGCTACTCAGCTTGCCCAGAATGGTTAGCTGCAGCTTGTGACAAATTGCAAGGTCAAGTTACCAGTGGTGCAAATACTGTGGCACAAAGAGCTTCTATCGTAGGATTAGAAACCGACCCGAAAGATTATCATTATATGGTAGAAAGTTTCGAAAAAAGAAGAAATTTAGTATATGAATTACTAAAAGAAATACTAGGATTTAAAGTAAATTTACCAAAAGCTGCTTTCTATTTCTTCCCAGATATTTCTTATTACTTAGGAAAAACTTTAGATGGTGTAGAAATTAAAGATTCTGATGATTTCTCTATGTTTTTATTAGAAAAAGCACACGTAGCTTCTGTAGGAGGTGTAAGTTTTGGAGACAAAAACTGTATCAGATTCTCTTATGCTGCATCTGAAGAAGAATTGAGAGAAGCGATGAGAAGAATAAAAGAATTATTAGAAAAATTTCAATAATTTAATTTGAAATTTATAAGATAAACATAGAATCTTTGGAGCTTTCCAAAGATTCTTTTTTTGCGGCAATAGATAGAATAAATCATATTAAACAAAGCAAAAATCTTAAATTTTGTAATTTTGCAGTGGTTAAATTTTAAAGAAAGAAATATGGCATTGGTTGGAAAAAAATTCCCTAGCGTAACAGTGGACGCGATTTCTAAGAGTGGAGAAAACCTTAGAATTAACATTTTAGATGAAGCAGTAAACAAACAAGCAAAAGTACTTTTGTTTTGGTATCCAAAAGATTTCACATTTGTTTGTCCTACAGAATTGCACGCTTTTCAAGCAGCATTAGAAGAATTTAAAAAGAGAAATACTATTGTAATTGGAGCATCTTGTGATACTAACGAAGTTCATTTTGCATGGTTAAATACTCCAAAAAAACAAGGAGGTATTGAAGGGGTTACTTATCCTATTTTAGCTGATACACACAGACAATTGGCTAATATCTTAGGAATTGTAGACCAAGAATTTGAATATGATGAAGAAGGAAATGAAGTTTTCACAGGTTCTAATGTAACTTATAGAGCTACATATTTAGTTGACGAAGAAGGTAAAATATTCCACGAAAGTGTTAACGATATGCCTCTAGGTAGAAATGTAGATGAATATTTAAGATTAATAGATGCTTACACACACGTACAAAAATACGGAGAAGTTTGTCCTGCAAACTGGCAAGAAGGAAAAACTGCAATGCACGCAGACAGAGCTGGTGTAGCAGAATATTTCAATAAGAACTAATCTTTTGTTTTCAAACAAAAATCATACGGCAGAGCTATTTATTAGTTCTGCTTTTTTATTATTTTTGATTAAAACTTATTTATGAAAGGAAAAACATTAGAAACTACAAAAACTATTGCTTTAGTTGCACACGACCACAAAAAAGATGAACTCATAACTTGGGTAAAAAAACATAAAGATATACTCTCTCAACATAAGTTAATTGCAACCGGAACTACTGGTAAATTAATAGAAAATCACCTTGGTGTTGAAGTAAAAAGAGTAATGAGCGGACCTCTGGGTGGCGACCAACAACTAGGAGCAATGATTGCAGAAGGCGAAATAGACATAGTTATTTTCTTCTGGGATCCTATGGAAGCGCAACCACATGACAGCGATGTGAAAGCTTTTCTTAGACTTTGCGTAGTTTGGAATACTGTAATGGCATGTGATTCTTCTACCGCAGATTTTATAATTTCGTCACCATTTATGGGAACTAATTACCAAGTGGAAGCACCAGATTATTCTAATTACCTTAATAGAAACGTACAGAAATAGAAAAAGCCTCATTGTGAGGCTTTTTTTTATTTAGTGTCTATGTTTTTTATATTTATTATGACCTGGAGCGTAATATTTAGCAGATTTATCACCATATATTTTCTTTGCTTGCCCTGGCGGAAGATTATTTTGTTCTACCACCACAACTCTTGTCGGTCTGTAAACCCTTCCTGTGCTTGCATATATACTCGCGCCAGAATTACAAGAAACTACAACAATTCCTAAACCTACAATTCCTAATATTTTGAATAAATTTTTCATTTTACACTTTTTTCTTGATTAATAAACTTAACCATTCAAAAGGTTTGCCAAAAAAAATTATTCTTAATTAAAATGAAAATTATATAAAATATTGTTGAATTTTTGAAATTTCTAAATCAGAAAAATCACTCACCACAATATTCGCTAAATCGTATTTCTGCAATTTAGAATGCTCACTTTTATAAGCTGCACAGAAAATATTAGCTCTATGAGAAGCAATAATTCCGTTGGTAGAATCTTCTATTACCATACAACTTTCTCTGGATTCATCGGCAATTTGAGAAGCTTTAATAAAAATTTCGGGGTTTGGTTTAGACTCTTCCAAATCAGCACCGCTAATTTTTCCCATGAAATATTTTTCCAAATCAAATTTTTCGAAAACCCAATTAATAGTGTTCATACTTGCAGATGAAGCCAAAACCAATTTAATTCCGTTTTCAAAATAATGAACGATTAATTCTCTAACACCAGGAAGCAAATCAAATTCTGGGTCTGTATCAAAATAATGTTTGAAATATTTTCTTTTAGAAGCAGCAATTTCTTCTGGCAAAACATCTAAATTAAACTCATCTTTAATCATCTGAGTAGATTTTTTGGTAGATGTACCTGTAAGAGAAGTATAAAATTCTTCTGAAACAGCAATGTTTAAATCTTTGAAAGTGTTGAAATATGCTTTTCGGTGAAGTGGTTCCGTATCTACAATTACTCCATCCATGTCAAACAATACGGCTTTTAAAGGCATAACTTAAATTTTTTGCAAAAATACGAATATTTAATTTAACCGATTTTTTAGAAAAATTTATACCGTTTTGCTTCTTCTTTCCATCAAGATAATATCTCTCCAAACGCCGTTCATTTGCCCTATTTTTTCTCGATAACCAACGGTTCTAAATCCTAATTTTTCATGAATTTTTATACTTGCAATATTTTCTGGAAAAATACCAGATTGTAGCATCCAAAAACCTTTTTCTTCACTTTCGATGATTAATTTTTGAAGCAAAACTTTCCCCAAACCTTTTCCTTGCGCAGAATTAGCAAGGTAAATGCTTACTTCTGCTACTCCACTGAAACAATCTCTATTGCTAATTGGTTTCAACGCTGCCCAAGCTACCACATTATTATTTTCGTCTTCGGCAACAAATCTACAAACCTTAAAATGATTTTTGTCCCAATATTCCCAAGTAGGAATTTCTTTATCGAACGTTGCGTTTCCTCCAGCAATTCCTTCTTCAAAAATTTTTAAAACTGCAACGCCATCTTCTGGTTGCATATCTCTTAATTCGTAACTCATACATTTAAAGTTTTCTTCTGAAATTTTTCTTTTTTTTATGTCTTGTAAAATGCGTTTGTTTATTGGTATCAAAGGAAATTACACTAATATTACCATCAACTTCTAAAACCGCTAATTTCACATCATCAGACTTCTCCACACCGTGTTCTCTTACCGTTTCTTCTAATTCATCAAAAGTAATTTCAGACTTTTTAAGTGCTATTTCGTCTATTGCGCCATCTTTTATCAAAATAACAGGTTCTGATTCTACAAAATCTTTGATTTTAGGATTTTTAAACATCAATTTTTTCAATCCAAAATTTGCTAAAAACAAAACTAAAGCAGCCAACAAACCACCTTGTAAAGAAGTATTTTGACCTACCATTGCATTCTGAACAGCATTCGAAATCAATAAAAGCAATATGATATCTCCGGCATTTAATTGAGACAATTGGTTTTTTCCAAAAAGTTTTAAGCCTAAAATCATAAAAAAATAGACCGCAAGCGAACGTAAAGTAATATCTAAAAAGGGATTCATATATTAAAATGAAAAATTAAATTTAGTGAAAATTAATTGTAAATATATAGAAAAACTCAATTCGTCTATATAATTTAGTAATTCATCTATTAAACTTATTTTGGCGTTTTTATGGTACTAATATTGAAACATATAAAATATAATTAACCCATAAAAATTAAAAAAATGAAAAAATTATTTTTAGCTTTAAGCTTAGTATCATTATTTTCTTTGAATGTTGAAGCGCAGGAAAAATATCCTCAAAAACATCAATCTGAACAACAGTACGAAAAAAATTCGGTTTCTCAGAAAGATAAAAATGAAGACAATTATTGGAATGATTTTAAAGGAATGCAACTTACAAACTCACAAAAAAATAAAATTAGTGAACTTCACCAAAGAAGAATTTCAAAATTTCCAAAAATGAAAAGTCAGAAAAAAGGATTATCTGAAACTCAGTATAAACAACAAGTTAGAAAAGTTCTGAACAGCAATCAAAGAGTTCAGTTTGATAAAATACATCACTAAAAAAGTCGGGAAAATTATTCCCGACTTTTCTATTTTCCAATATAGATATATCCTTTTTTTCCAGATTTGAAAGTTACTTCTACTCTTTTATAATCATCTACTTCGTAACGGTCTGCTTGTAGAATTTCGTCTTCTGTAACTTCAAAAAGTACGCCTTCTACTTTATCATTTTTATCACCAGAAAAACTAATTATCGGATGAAATTGCTGATTGCTTTTCCTTAAAACTTCAGCATCTGTAATTTCTATCATAGTTAATTTATAACCTTCTAAAATGTCTTTTTCACCTTTCAGCAATCTGCCAAAAGTTTCTATTTGCACTTGTTCTAATTGTAATGTTCCGTAGGAAAAAAGATGTGGCATGAGCTAATTTTTAATAAAATTTACAGTATAATAAAAATACATAGAAAAACAAAAGGTAATTAACCAGGAAATTATTTCAGCGTTATAGAAATGATTCAACTTTTGTTCATATCCATTATAAAAAATATATAGTAAAGGAGTGGTTAAAGTTAATACAAAACCTGTAACAATTAATCTTATAATTTGATTTTTGATAACTTTATTAAAAACCCAAAAAATAGGAAAATAAATAATAAGACTTAATAATAATGCGGGTAAACTATATAAAAGACTTCCTAAAATCATATTAAAAAATGAAACTTTTGTAGCACTAGGAAAATTACTAATCATAGATGGCAAGAATGTTTCATTTGTTAAATTATATTTCATAATAAAAAAATAAATAAACAAAAATGAACAGTCTTTTATAATTATATGTATTGGAAAATATTTCATGTATAGATACTTTTATGAAAAAAAAATTGAGCTATTATTCCATTTCCTTCTTTAAAAACTTCGCTGTTAAAGATTTTTTATTTTTTATCAATTCTTCGGGAGTTCCTGTTGCAATGATTTCGCCACCGTGTTTTCCGCCTTCTAAACCTACGTCTATAATGTGGTCTGCCAATTTTATGACATCTAAATTGTGCTCAATAATGATAAAAGAATTGCCCAATTCTACCAACTGATTAATGGCATCCATTAAGATTTTTACATCTTCAAAATGCAAACCTGTAGTTGGTTCGTCTAAGATATAAAGCGTGTTTCCGGTTTGTCTTTTAGCCAATTCGGTTGCCAATTTTATACGTTGCGCTTCACCACCGCTTAAAGTGGTAGATTGTTGCCCCAATGTAATATAACCTAAACCAACATCTTGCAGCGTTTTTACTTTTGCATAAATTTTAGGAATCGGTTGGAAGAAATCTACGGCTTCATCAATCGTCATTTCCAGAACATCAGAAATAGATTTTCCTTTGTAGCGAACTTCCAAAGTTTCACGGTTAAATCGTTTTCCGTTGCAGGTTTCGCAATGCACGTAAACATCTGGTAAAAAGTTCATCTCAATCACTTTTAAACCACCACCCTGACAAGTTTCACATCTTCCACCTTTTACATTGAAAGAGAATCTTCCGGCTTTGTAACCACGGATTTTTGATTCTGGCAATTCTGCAAAAAGATTTCTAATATCGGTAAACATTCCGGTATAAGTAGCAGGATTAGAACGTGGCGTTCTGCCAATTGGAGCTTGGTCCACATCTACAATTTTGTCGATATTTTCTATTCCTTCAAATTTTTTGTACGGCAAAGGTTCTTGTACAGCTCTGTAAAAATGTCTATTGAGAATAGGATAAAGTGTTCCGTTAATTAGAGAAGATTTTCCGCTTCCTGAAATTCCTGTAACAACTACCAATTTTCCAAGCGGAATTTCAAGGTTTACATTTTTAAGATTATTACCTGTAGCGCCTTTCAGTTTTAGAAATTTGCCATTTCCTTTTCTTCTTTCTTTCGGAATTTCAATTTTTCGTTTTCCTGTAATGTAATCTGCGGTAATGGTATTGGCTTTTACCAAATCTTTTGGTTTGCCTTGCCAAAGAATTTCACCACCAAATTTCCCAGCTTTTGGGCCAATATCTAGAACATAATCTGCGTCTAAAATCATATCTTTATCATGTTCTACCACGAGAACAGAATTGCCAATATCTCGAAGATTTTTGAGAGACGCAATCAATCTTTCGTTGTCTCTTTGGTGCAAACCAATAGAAGGTTCGTCTAAAATATACAACACATTTACCAATTGAGAACCAATTTGAGTTGCAAGACGAATTCGCTGAGACTCTCCACCAGAAAGCGTTTTAGAGCTTCTGCTCAAACTCAAATAATCTAAACCAACATCCAATAGAAACTGCAATCTGGTTTCTATTTCTTTCAAAATTTCGTTGGCAATGATTTTATTTTTTTCGCTGAATTTTTCTTTAACTTCTTTAATCCAATCTTTTAAATCCAACAAACTTAAAGCATTGATTTCAGCAATATTTTTACCATCAATTTTAAAAGCCAAACTGCTTTTTTGAAGTCTTGCTCCATTACATTCTGGACAAGTTTCCTCTGTGGTAAATTGCCTTTCAAGAACTACTGCATCGTAGTTTTCTTTATCTTCGATAATCTGACTTAAATAAGGAACCAATCCTTCAAAATTGATTTTTATTTTCTTTGAAATTCCAGCATATTTTAAATCTGCGGTAAATTCTTTTTGACAGCCATAATACAGATAATCAATAGCTTCTCGAGGAATTTCGTTAAAAGGCGTTGATAATCCCAAACCAAAAATTTCTAAAATATTTTTAATCTGAGTTAGCAACCATTTATTTCCTTTTAAAGTTTCTAACGGCAACAAAGCACCTTGATTAATAGAAAAATTAGGATTATCTACTAAATATTCTTCATTAATTTTCTTAATAGTTCCCAATCCTTTACAAAGAGGACAACTTCCTTTCGGTGAATTGAAGGAAAAAGTATTTGGCTCTGGAATTGGCAAAGCATTTCCTGTTTCCGCATCCATTAAATTTTTAGAGAAATATTGATAATTTTTATCTCCTAATTTCTGCACCATCACTACTCCATCTCCCATTTGCAAAGCTGTTTTAAGAGATTTTGCCATTCTATTTTCGGTAGCATTCTCGCCGATAATCCAACGGTCTATAACTACTTCTATATCGTGAGTTTTATAACGGTCGAGTTTTAAATCGTATTCAATATCTTGTAATTCTCCATCAATTCTGGCTTGCGAATAACCTTTTTTTGATAATTGTACAAAAAGTTCGTGATAATGTCCTTTTCTAGAACGAATAATAGGAGCTAAAAGCAAAACTTTCTCACCAATATAATTTTCTTTAATGGTTTCCAGAATTTGTTCTTCGGTATAACTTACCATTTTTTCGCCAGTTTCTAAGGAATAAGCATCTGAAACTCTGGCAAAAAGTAAACGAAGAAAATCATATAATTCTGTAACGGTACCAACGGTAGAACGAGGATTTTTGTTGGTGGTTTTTTGTTCGATAGCAATTACAGGAGAAAGTCCTTCAATTTTATCAACATCGGGACGTTCTAAACCACCTAAAAACTGACGAGCATACGCCGAAAATGTTTCGATATAACGTCTTTGTCCTTCTGCAAAAATAGTATCAAAAGCAAGAGAAGATTTCCCCGAACCAGACAAACCAGTAATCGTAACCAATTCATTTCTAGGAATTTTAACACTTATGTTTTTCAAGTTGTGTTCTCTGGCTCCGTATATTTCGATGTATTCTTTTTCTGTACTCATTTTCATTAATTAAAATAAACTTTGTCAAAGATTTATAACTTTGACAAAGTGAAAAATTCAAGACTTACAAAAATACGGAATTATTCTTTGAAAAACTTTATGAATACATGAATTCATTATAAAAAAAAGAGTCTCGCAAAACAAAACTCTCTTATATAAATTTGAAAAAAAATTCTAATGATCTTGTTTAGATTCTATCTTTTTTTCTTTCAAAAATCTAATGAAAATTAAGCCTAGAGCAAAGAAAATTGCCATTGAAAGTGAGGCAAATCTCATCCCAGAAGTTGTAGGTAATTTTACGGAAAAATCATTTAAAAAGAATTCTCTAATTGCACTATAATTATCTATTAGTACTGCAAAAATGAAGGTTCCTAAGATGATTGCAAGCTTTTCTAAAACATCATAAAAACTAAAATAAGTGGTGTTGTCCATAGAATTATTTGGCAATAATTTACTGTATGTAGAACGAGACATAGATTGTATTCCTCCCATTACAAGCCCAATTACAGATGCAACTCCATAAAATTGATACTCTACATTCGGGTTTTCGCTTTTTAAGAAATACGCAGAAAGACACGCAAATATCCAAAGAACAATTGTGATACTTATAACGTTTTTGTTACCAATTTTTTTAGATAATTTAGAAAAGAAAATTGCTCCTATTATGGCTTCAATTTGAATGAGAAGAAGTGTCATAATTAATTTGTCTTGAGGTAAATTAATTTCGCTTTTTCCAAATAAAGTTGCCATTAAAAAAATAGTTTGCATTCCAACACTGTAAAAGAAAAAACTAATTAAAAAATACTTTAAATTATCTGTCCTAAACAATTCATTTCCAATCTTAAATAACTCTCTAAAACTTTCTTTCGTAATCTCTTTATAAAAAATAACATTGTCTTTCAAAACCTCAAAAAAACCACCATTACATTTATGACTTTTGAAAATATTTTTAAGATTTAAAAGTACTAAATCTTTTGGTAATTGGTCTTTAACTTCACCAAATTTTGGTAAATGCTTAAAAGTATATTGAGAAAATCCAAACCACCAAGCTCCCGTTAATAAAAAGCTCACTCTGGTTAAAATTAAAGCTTCTTTCGGAGTTTGAGCCACAAACATAATGAGCGCCAAACAAATAAGCACCAAAATTACAGAACCAATATAACCGTAAACATATCCTTTTGCAGAAAGTGTATCTTGCTTATCTGGCGTTGCAATATCTGGCAAAAACGAGTTATAAAAAACTAAACTTCCCCAGAAGCCAACACTTGCTGTAATACTAAATAACAATCCTAAAAATACAGTATTCATGCTAACAAACATTGCCAATCCCATACATGAAGTAGCTCCCAAATAACAGAAAAACTGTAAAAAAGATTTTTTGTTCCCAATGGTATCTGCTAGCGAAGATAAAATTGGCGATAATAAAACCACTATTAAAAATGAAATAGTAAGTGAATATCCATAAATTGCATCTGGTTGAAATTCTTTCCCAAACAGATTAATTACATTTCTTACCGGAACTTTAATCCATTTACCTGTTTCAGCCACAAATTCATTTTTTTCGTAAGCTGTAGTAATAATTGAATAATAAATAGGAAAAATGGTAGAAGTAATTACCAAAGAATAAACAGAGTTTGCCCAATCGTAGAAAGCCCAAGCTTTCATTATTTTAGGGTTGTTTTTTATTGAATTTTTCAAGTTTCGGGTTTCATGTTCCATGTTTTAAAATATTATTTAAACTTATTTCCTTTTAAATCTGAATTTTGTAAATAGCTTATGAAATTTTTTAATTTACCGCCTAGTTTTGAATATTCATCAATTAACAAGGCAGATTCTTCTTTTGAAATATATTCAAAATCTGCTGCTCTGTATAATTGAGATCTCGTCTCACCACAAGAACCTTTAGCAATTGATAAAAACTGTTTGAATTCGTTATTTCCATCTCTTTCAAATCCTTCTGCAATATTATCCATCACAGATCCTGAAGAAGAAAATATTTGGTTCTTAAATTTATAATCATTTTCAAAATTATTTTTTTTAGATAAAATGAATATTTCTTTACAAAGACTTCTAGCATTTTGCCAAATTTCTAAATCTTCAAATTTTTTTATTGTTGCCATTAGTCTTAATTTTTTGACAATAATACAACTTAAAAATCAAATTAAAAAAACTTGAAACTTGAAACTTGAAACTCTAAACAAAAAATTATAAATTTTCAATCACAATTGCACTTGCACCGCCTCCTCCGTTACAAATTGCAGCTGCGCCATATTTAGCATTATTTTGTTTTAATACATTGATAAGTGTAACAATAATTCTAGAGCCAGAACTTCCCAGTGGATGCCCAATAGAAACTGCTCCACCATTTACATTTACTTTAGAATCGTCTAAACCTAAAATTTTATTATTTGCTAAACCAACTACTGAGAATGCTTCGTTAAATTCAAAAAAATCAATTTCTGAAATATCTAAATTTGCTTTTTTAAGCGCAATTGGTAAAGCTTTTGCTGGCGCTGTAGTAAACCATTCTGGCTCATGAGCAGCATCTGCATAAGAAACAATTTTCGCCAAAGGTTTTAAGCCTAACTCTTCCATTTTTTCTTTAGACATAAGAACCAAAGCCGATGCTCCATCATTAAGAGTAGAAGCATTAGCGGCAGTTACTGTTCCATTTTCTTTTTGAAAAACTGTTGGTAATGTAGAAATTCTATCAAAATTTACATTTTTATATTCTTCGTCTTCCGAAAAAATTATTGGTTCTCCTTTTCTTTGAGGAATTTCAACAGGTACAATTTCATCTTTAAATTTACCATTAGCCCAAGCTTCCGCACTTCTTTTATAAGATTGAATTGCAAATTGATCTTGGTCTTCTCTTGAAAATTGATATTCTGCGGCACATTTTTCCGCGCAAACTCCCATGTGAACTTTGTTATAAACATCTGTAAGTCCATCAACAAGCATTCCGTCTTGCATTTTTACATCTCCAAGTTTCACAGCATTTCTAGCATTATAATAATGCGGAACAGCGCTCATATTTTCCATTCCACCTGCTACAATAATTTCTTGGTCTCCCGCTTTTATAGATTGTGCGGCTAGCATTACTGCTTTCATTCCAGAAGCACAGACTTTATTTACAGTGGTAGAAGATGTTTCGTTAGACAATCCTGCAAAAAGTGCTGCCTGACGAGCTGGCGCTTGCCCTTCTCCTGCTTGCAAAACATTTCCCATATAAACTTCCTGAACGAGTTTTGGGTCTAAATTAATTTTTTCTAACGCTCCTTTTATTGCTGTTGCACCTAATTTGGGAGCAGGAACTGAAGATAAACTTCCCAAAAAACTACCGATAGGTGTTCTAACAGCCGAAACGATATATACTTCTTTCATAGGTAATATTTTTATTTACTTATAACCAAACGGTTATCATTTTTATAAAATAATTGATTATTCTTGTGCCAAAATACAAAAAAAACACACTCGAAAAAAGTGTGTTTTGTATAATAATTTTTGTGAATTAATGACCAACTTCTCCAATAGCTTTTGGATTGTGCTTGTGCTTAAACATTAATGCAAAAAAGATTGCTATAACTAAAGCATAAGCCGAAAACGCTAACCATATTTGTGGCCAATCTTTCATTGCAATTTCTTGTGAAAGACTACCATTAACAATAGTTGCTCCTTGTTTTGAAACAAACTCTAAGAATTTAGAATTATTAGTAGTTGTATCTAAAAATCCTGCTAAGCCTTCTGTAGTCGAAAATTTATGAGTAAAAAATTTATCAATTGCCCAACCTGCAGTTACACTTCCGATAATTGCGCCAAAACCGTTCGTCATCATCATAAATAAACCTTGAGCTGATGATCTAATTTTAGAATTGGTGTTTGTTTCTACAAAAAGAGAACCAGAAATATTAAAGAAATCGAATGCCATACCATAGATTATACATGAAAGAATAATCATCCAAAGTCCAGAAGTAGGATTACCAAAACTAAATAATCCAAACCTTAAAACCCAAGCAAACATACTCATTAACATCACTTGTTTAATTCCGTATTTTTTCAAAAAGAAAGGAATTGCCAATATGAACAATGTTTCAGAAACCTGAGAAATAGACATAATAATGGTAGAATATTTAACAACGAAAGAATCTGCATATTTTGGAAAATTTTCAAATTCGCTTAAAAAAACATCTCCATAAGCATTTGTTAACTGTAAAGCTCCACCCAAAAACATCGAAAAAATGAAGAAAAGAGCCATTTTATAGTTTCCAAAGAGTTTAAAAGCATTTAAACCTAAAACTTCAACCAACGAAGCATCTTTCGAAATTAATTTCTGCGGCTTACAAGCTGGTAAAGCAAAAGAATATAAACCTAAAACTACAGCAGCAGCTCCAGCGATATAAAATTGATATTCAGAAGCTTTATTACCAGATAAATTAGTAATCCACATTGCAACGATAAATCCTACAGTTCCCCAAACTCTAATTGGCGGAAAATCTTTCACTACATCATAATGATGGTCTTTGAGTAAAGTATATGAAATTGAATTTGCTAATGCTATAGTTGGCATATAAAAAATCATTGCTAACAACATTACTGCAAAAAATGTTTCTGGAGTTGTTACTTGTGGCAAATAAAAAAGTACAGCGGCATAAAGAATATGCAAAATACCATAAATTTTTTCTGCATTAATCCATCTATCTGCAATAATTCCTACAAGTGTGGGCATAAAAACAGAAGCAATACCCATAGTGCTAAAAACTGCCCCAAATTTTGTTCCATCCCAATGTTTAGTTCCGAACCAATAATTAGCAATGGTAATAAGCCAAGCTCCCCAAACAAAAAACTGGAAAAAGCTTAGCGCAGTCAATCTTAATTTAATATTCATATTTGATTTTTTGATTTTGACTAAATTCCAAAAAAATTAGTCTATTTTTTTATTTCTACGTTTCAATTCTTCTTGAATTTCCATTGCCAAATCGTAATCTTCGTCTTTCACAGCATCGTTTAGAAGAGATTGCAAATCTTCGGAGGTCATTTTTTTTAAATCTGAAGTTTCTTCAGTGCTATAATTTTCTTCAGAAGTTGAAGAGGTTTCATTATTATTTTCAATTTCTAATAAAATTCCAGCTTCATTTAGTACTTGTTCGGTTGTATAAATGGGCGCATCAAATCTTACTGCCATTGCCACCGCATCAGAAGTTCTGGCATCAAGAATTAATTCTTCGCCATTTTCTGTATGTTTAAAATTGATATTCGAAAAGAAAACGCCATCAATTATCTGATAAATAATTACAGATTCTAAAGTATAATGAGTAGAAGTTACAAATTTTGAAAATAAATCGTGAGTGAGAGGTCTTGGAGGTTTCAAATCTTTTTCTAAACCAAGAGAAATAGATTGTGCTTCAAAATTTCCTATTACTACAGGCAATTTAACCGATGTTTCTTCATGTTCTAATAACAGTGCGTAAGCTCCAGATTGAGTCTGACTGTAAGAAATTCCGCGTATGATTAATTTTTTATAATCCATGACTACAAATATAAATCAAATTTAATATTTGAAATTTGAAATTTGAAATTTTCTTAATTAAAATTGATTTATTTCACAAGAATTTTTCCGTATGAATACTTTCTGAAAAGAAAAATTCAACTAATTTTTGAAATATTCTGCTTAAAACAAAAAAATCTGAGAAAAATGTTCCCAGATTTTTAATTATTTAAAACAATTTACTAATGTCCTTTCAATGCTTTAATCTTTTCTGTTAAAGCAGGAATTATTTGGAAAGCATCTCCTACTACTCCATAATCTGCAGATTTGAAGAATGGCGCTTCCGCATCATTATTAATTACAACAATGGTTTTAGAAGAATTAACACCAGCCAAATGCTGAATTGCACCAGAAATACCAACTGCTACATATAAATTTGGAGCAATAGCTTTACCTGTTTGCCCCACGTGTTCGCTGTGAGGTCTCCATCCAATATCCGAAACTGGTTTAGAACAAGCTGTAGCTGCACCAAGTGTATTGGCTAAATCTTCAATCATTCCCCAGTTTTCTGGGCCTTTCATTCCTCTACCCGCAGAAACTACAATTTCAGCTTCTTTCAAATCTAATTTCCCCGAAGCTTTTTCTTGATTTACAACGGTAATTCCATCTGCAGAAACAGAAACTTCTTTGGTTTCTTCGGTTCCAGAGACAGGATTTTCTTTTACTCCAAAAGAATTTTGAGCAACAGTAATAATTACGTTTTCTCCAGTAGCTTCGGCAATCATAAATGCTTTTCCAGAGAATGCTTTTCTCTTCACTTGTAATGGTGATACGCTTTCTGGAGCTGCAACAGCATTCGTAATTAAAGCTGCATTTTTTACAACAGCCAACATTGGCGCAACAGAACTAGCTTCTGTAGAATGTGGCAAAACCACAACTCCTTCTACCACCGAAGACAAAGCTTCTGCATACGCTTTTGCGTTGAAATTTTTAAGTGCTTCACTTTTAAGAGAAATTACTTTAGAAGCTCCATATTTATATAAAGAATCTGCACTATCAGCAGGATTAATGCTTACTGCTACAACGTCTGTTCCAGATTTATCAGCAATAGCTTTAGCATAAGAAACCGCTTCGAAAGCTGCTTTCTTATAATTACCGTTTATATTTTCTGTATATACAAAAATTGACATAATTTCGAGATTTTAAGTTTTAAATTTTAGATTAAATAACTTTTGCTTCTTCGTGAAGTAGTCTTACCAATTCGTCTAGATTATCCGCAGAAACCAATTTTACTTGCGCTCTTGCTGGCACACTATCAAAAGAAACAGCTTTTACTTTTACGTCTGTTTCCGTAGGTTCTTTCACAGTAAGAGGTTTTGTTCTGGCAGTCATAATTCCTCTCATGTTCGGGATGATAAGGTCTTTTTCTTCTACCAAACCTTTTTGTCCGGCAATTACAGCAGGAAGTTTTACAGAAACCGTTTCTTTTCCACCTTCTATTTCTCTTACAACAGTAGCATCAGAACCATTAATTTCTAATCCTACAGAAGCATTAACAAAAGGTTGATTCAATAATTGAGCTACCATACCAGGAACAGCACCTCCATTATAATCTAAAGATTCTTTTCCACAAAGGATTAAGTCATAACCACCTTCTTGAGCTACTTTTGCAATTTCTTTTGCTACCGTTAAGCTATCTTTTGGTTCTGCATTAATTCTAACAGCATCGTTTGCGCCAATTGCCAATGCTTTTCTCATTACAGCTTCAGCGGCTGCATCTCCTACGGTTACAATGGTTACAGTAGCACCTTGAGATTCTTGTAATTTAACAGCTTTTGTAAGCGCAAATTCATCTAAAGGATTTATAACCCATTGAATTCCGTTTTTGTCAAAAGCAGATTTATCTGCAGTAAAGTTAATTTTAGAAGTAGTATCTGGTACACTACTAATACAAACTAATATTTTCATAAGTATTGAGATTTTTATCTGTTGGTTGCTAATATAAATAAAAAAATACTATGCATGCATAATATTAAAAAACAATTTATATTCAATGCATAAATATACAAATAAAGTCCATTAATAAAGACTTTTTTAATACTGACATGATAAAAATTAGGTTTTTCGGACTCGTTTTATCTTAAAATTAATTACAAATAATTCACTAAAATTTTTATCTAAATTCATTTTTTTAAAAAAGTGAAATCAAAACACAAAAAAAGTCCTAATAAAAACTAGGACTTTATATCTTTTAAAATAATTTCAATTTTATTGTACATAATATTCAAAGAAATAAGGAATACTTTCTATGCCTTTATAAAAATTGAAAAGACCGTAATGTTCATTTGGAGAATGTATAGCGTCAGAATCTAATCCAAATCCCATCAAAACAGATTTTGCTCCTAATATTTTCTCAAATAAAGATGTAATTGGGATGCTACCACCACTTCTATATGGTAAAACTTCTTTGCCAAAAGCTTTTTCCATCGCTTTTTTCGCTGCCAAAAATTCTTTAGTATCGCTCGGCAAAACGTAAGGCATACCACCGTGATGAGGCGTAACTTTTACTTTAACAGAAGCTGGAGCTATTTTTTCAAAATATTTAGTAAATTTTTCTGTAATTTCTTCATCTGTTTGATAAGGCACCAGTCTCATAGAAATTTTAGCCGAAGCTTTACTTGGGATTACCGTTTTTGCGCCTTCACCAATGTATCCGCCCCAAATTCCGTTGCAATCTAACGTTGGTCTTATCGAAGTTCTTTCTAAAGTAGTATAACCCGTTTCGCCTTCTACTCCATTCAAGCCGATAGATTTTTTAAATTCTTCTGGATTGTCTTTTAATTTATTCATTTCAGCTCTATCTTCCGCTGAAACAATTTCTACATTATCATAAAATCCGTCAATGGTAATTTTCCCGTCTTTATCGTGAAGTTTAGCAATCATTTCCGCTAAAATATTGATAGGATTAGGAACCGCACCTCCGTATAAACCAGAATGTAAATCTCTGTTCGGACCTTCTACTTCAACTTCCAGATAACTCAAACCACGCAAACCAGTTGTTACGGTTGGTTGTTCGTTAGAATAAATATGAGTATCCGAAATTAAAATAACATCGCAAGCTAATTTTTCTTTGTTTTCTTCTAAAAAACCTGCCAAACTTACAGAGCCAACTTCTTCTTCTCCTTCAATAATGAATTTAATATTACAAGGCAAAGAATTGGTTTTCATCATGGCTTCAAAAGCTTTTACGTGCATAAAAAACTGACCTTTATCGTCTGCACTTCCTCTTGCGAAGATTGCACCATCAGGATGTAGTTCTGTAGTTTTTACCACTGGTTCAAATGGTCCACTTTCCCACAATTCTAAAGGATCTGCTGGCTGAACATCATAATGACCATAAACGAGAACTGTTGGTAAATTTTTATCTACAATTTTTTCTCCAAAAACAACAGGATAACCTTTGGTTTCGCAGATTTCTACATTGTCTGCACCTGCATTTTTAAGGTGCTTTGCTACAGCATCTGCACAATTTAGTACATCATTTTTATAAGCTGGGTCGGCAGAAATAGAAGCTATTCTTAGTAAATCTTTAAGTTCTTCTAAAAATCTTTCTTTGTTTTGTTGAATGTAATTTTGGGTATCAGACATTTCTATAAATTTTAGTGAATATAAAAAATGTCTCGCTACTGCAAGACATTTATATTATTTGGTTGATTTTGTATTATTTATGAGCAGTACTATCTACTTTTGCGGCTACTGGAGTAACTGTTTTAGCAGTAGTAGTATCTGTTTTTTCTTTATAAGTTGGCGCTTCAGCGTTTTCGTCATCGTATCTTACTACATCGTCAGTTTTTTTCAATGCACCTTTGTTACCACCTGCCGGAAGTTCACAAGAAACTAATAATGACACTGCTGCAATAGCAAAAACTATTTTTTTCATATATAAATTTTTTCGTTTTTTAAATTTTTTCAAAAATATGAAATATTACAAATTGTAACAAAGTTTTTTATCAATTTTTATAAAAATATCTCATTTCTAAGATTTTATAATAATTTTGCTTTGAGAATATGTTTGTTTCTTTGAGATTGAGAAAAAATTAGATAGTTTTCTCCGCCATCTTTTATTTTGTATTTTTTCTTAATTTCTTCTGGTTTCAAAGGGTAATTTTTAGTGATAATATTGTATTTTTCTCCTTTTTTTATTTCTTTAGGATTAATTTCCGTAGCTTCAAAAATTCTCCCAGGAAATTCATTTATTAAATTCTCTGAAGTATAAAGATGAGAATTGGGATGCAATTTTTTCAATTGAAATTTTTCTGAAATCAAATTAAATGCACCAGATTTCAATACCGAATTATTCGGAATGTAAATATATTTTTTTGGCTCATAAAATTCTGATTTACAATTCTTTTCATCATTTAATTTAAAGTTAAATTCACTTTCTTTAGATTGAAGATTTACACAAGAAATTTCTACTTCTATTTCCGATTTTTTGACATGAACTAAAACTTCTTTCACTTCATTTTTTATTGCAATAATCCAAATCTTAGAAATATTTTGCAGCGAAGAAACCAAATGTTGCAAATCTATTAAAGGAGAAAGTTTTATTAAAATTTCATCTGAAATTTCACTCAATTGTTCTTGAATTTCAATGAGATTTGGCGATAAATCTTCCAAAAGAAAGACTTTTCTGTTGTGATTATCTCTTCTCGCAGGATCGAGGTAAATTAAATTGAATCTTTCGGTATTATTTTCAAGAAAATATTCTAATTTTTGATTGATGAAATTGGCTTCTTTCCCTAAAACTTCCCAATTGTGTTTTACAATTTCTAAAAGTTCTGAATTCTGCTCTATCAAAGTAATTTCTGAAAAATTTTGAGAAAGAAAAAAAGCGTCAATTCCAAAACCGCAAGTTAAATCAATGAATTTTTCACCTTGGAAAAACTGAGCTTTATACTCGGCTGTATCTTGTGAAGAAGCCTGTTCTAAATTTAGATTTGGTGGGAAAATAATGTCATCATTATTCAAAAAAGGGAATTTTTTCTCAGCAACTTTTCTGCCTTTAATTTGTTGCACCAATTCTTGCATAGAAACATCTGGAAAAGGAGATTTTTTCAATAACAAAGAATGCAAATCTGTGTTTAGATTTGCATTGATGTATTGTTGTATTTCTTTATTTATTCTCAATTTCAAAAAATTTTAAAAGCAAATTTATCATTCCTTAGCAATCTCAATTTTGCATTCAATAAGTCTTGTTTAGATTCCTACGGAATGACAAACTTTATGGCAAATATTGAAAATCAAAATCAAAAAGTATAAATAATAACTTCACAAAACTTCTGACCTCCGGCTTTTGACTTCCGCCTTTACTCAAACATTTCTGCCCATCTCACTGGTTTTATTTCCAGAGGATTATAAAGTTGTTCTACAGATTTTGTTTTTTCTAATTTTGGGTAAAGATTTACGCCAATTAATTTAATTTTACCTTCTTCTACCCAATTTTGTTCCGCAATTGCTTGATTGTAAATTAGTTCTGATATTCTACCTGAATTCAAATTTTCTAAAAAACCTCCAGAATTTTCAATTTCTAAAAATAATTCCCACGCTTTTTTTGCAAATTGATAAGTAATATCTTCTACGTAATAACTTCCGTTGGCAGCATCATCAAAAACATTAATAATACTTTCGTAGGCCAAAACTACTTGTTGCTTAAATGAAATTTCTGCCGAAAGTTCAGTAGAGTTTTCTATTTTAAAATCATTCGCAAAAACAGCATCAGAACCTGCAATCATGGCAGCTGCAATTTCTAAAGTAGAACGAATAAGATTATTTTCTTCGTCGTTTTTGGCTTTATTTCTAAGTGAAGTTTCTGCAAAAATATAAGGAATTTCGTCTAAACTAAATTCTTTTGAAAGTTCATTAAAAAGCAGTTTAAAAGCTCTAATTTTTGCAATTTCAAAAAAATAATTGCTTCCAATAGCAAATTTGAAAACCAATTTTGATAAAATCTCTGACCCGAAAATTTCGGCTAAATCTTTAGCTTTGTCCAAAGCAAAAGCCAATTGCTGAGAAATGGAAGCTCCTGCATTTTGATACAAACTTGCATCAACACAAATGTTTTTTTCAAAACCTTTAGATAAAAGTTCTTTTCCTAATTTCTGGTTAATTTGATTTTTTTCAAAAACATCAATCAAAGAAAAATAACGATTGCTTTCGTCTGTTTTTATTTGCTCTGCTAATTCTCTATTGTTGATAAAAATTGTTTTCTCCGAAAGGTTTTCTACATTTTTATCAAGCAAAAATGCATAAGCATCTTCTTCTAATCCTTCTTGATATTTGGCAACCAAATGAGTAGATTCTTCTACTTTTGGTAGATTTTTTAAATTTTCTGAAGACTTTTCGTAATAAGGTTTTACAGAAATTCCTTCTAAATTTTCTTTGCTTAAAATGGTATAAATATCATCTGTTTTAAGCTGTTTTTTGACTAGGTTTTCCCAATCTTGAAGGGTAATTTGAGCGAACATTTTATATTGGTATTTAGTATTTAGTTTAGTAATCTGTGCCTTTTACCTCTACTTCTTACTTTTCGTTTGGCTTTTTAACCGCAGAACTATCTACCACAACAATGAAGATTTCTTCATTTTTCTTTTTCATAAAATAGTTTTCTCTCGCGAATTTTTCTCTTTCAGATTTATTATTCATTAGCTTTTTATAGAAAGCATCATTTTTTTCGTATTCAGATTTATAGTAGTCTAATTCTTTTTCATAATTGGCAATGTCTCTATTCAATTCTTTTACCACCAGCCAAGAAGTCTGATCAAAGAAAATCATCCAAATCAAAAATAGAAAAACAGTAATAAAATACTTGTTCAAAAAGAATTTTCTAATGAATTGAAGTGTTGGACTTTTTTTCTTTATTTCTTTAATCAAATCTTGCATTAATGAGATTTTTTAAGAGAATTATTAATTACGGTTGACAAGAAATCTATCGCTACAGAATTTCTTCTCATATTAGGTACAATAAGGTCTGCTTCATTTTTAGAAGGCTCTATAAATTCTTGATGCATTGGCTTCAAGGTAGTTTGATAGCGGTGAAGAACTTCGTGTAAATCTCTTCCTCTTTCTTGTGTATCTCTTTTAATTCTTCTAATTAATCTTTCGTCTGAATCTGCATGAACAAAAACTTTCAAATCAAATTCTTTTAAAAGTTCTGGATTGGTAAGCACCAAAATTCCTTCTACTATCAATACATTTTTGGGCTCTACAGTTACATAATCTCCCGTTCTGGAGTGCGTAACGAAAGAATATAACGGTTGCT
Organism: Cloacibacterium sp.; assembly: GCF_047601505.1. Classification (GTDB taxonomy): domain Bacteria; phylum Bacteroidota; class Bacteroidia; order Flavobacteriales; family Weeksellaceae; genus Cloacibacterium. The sequence goes on along the minus strand of NZ_JASGJD010000001.1, from coordinate 2,153,737 downwards.
CTATATTTTCTCCATTTTTAAGAGTTTTTACATGTTTTGTTAACAATTCAAAATCTATAGATTTTGGATGGTCATAATTAAGCGCTTCTCTTTCCTGAAGCGAAAGATGATGATTGTCGTGATAATAATTATCCTGAGAAAGAACGTTTACTCCTTCTGCATTAAGTTGCTGAAGAATGTTGTTAACAACGGTGGTTTTACCAGAACCTGTGCCACCTGCTATACCTATTACAAGCATTAAATTTTATTTTTTACAAAGTTATAGAAATTCTTCTATTAGACATTTGTCTTTTGTAAATTTAAGTAATTTTTTTGAATAGAATTAATCGTTTGAAATTCCGAAAATATAATAAATTACGGCTTGTACTCTTGCAAAAAATTCTCTGGTATGATTGCGGTAATAACTTTCGTTTTTGGTAACATCATGAGCATCAAAACCTAAAGCATTCATCCCGATATTTCTGGCAAAAAAAAGTGCTCTAAGATTGTGAAATCCTTGCGAAACAATAATTACATTTTTTTGTTTGAATTCGTTTTTACATCTCAAGATACTTTCTCTTGTTTTAAAACCTTTTGGGTCTTTTATGATAATATCTTCGGGAATCCCACCTTGATAGATTAAAAATTTTTTCATGGCTTCTGGTTCGTCATAACCTTTGCTTTTTTCGCCACTTACAATAATTTTTTTTATTTTACCATGATGATACAACAATGCTGTAGCATCCATTCTATAAGTAAAATACGGATTTGCAACACCAGATTTCATTTTAGGAGAAGTTCCCAATACCAGAGCAACTTCTCTTGGCGGGATTTTAGAAATTCTAGAATACGTTTTTCCTTCGGTAACAGAATATACCCAGAAATTTGCCAATATCATTAGCAAAATCACTGTTTCTAAGATTAAAAAAGTAAATCTAAATATGTATCTAATTCTTCTCAAAATAAAAAAATAAGTTAAAATGTAACTTTTATATCATTTTTAAAAATCGAAATTCTATAAATTTGCCTTTTTACAAATACTTTCAACTTTTATAAACATCATTTATTAAACAAAAATAAACATTTCAAATTTATGAAAAAACTATTCTTTTCCACACTTATATTAGCAGCAATTTTTTCCTGTAAAAAAAATGAAACAGCGGAGCATCTTGCTCAAGAAGATTCAACTGTCAAAAAAATAGACAGCACCACTACAAAACAAACCACTGAAACTTTGGTTGCAGACATGAAAGTAGCAAACACTACAGAAGTCACCAATTTAATTGCTCCTAAAAAAAACGACACAGTATATGTTACCAATTTTTTTGCAACCTGGTGCGGACCTTGTATGAAGGAAATTCCTCATTTTGTTAAAAAAATGCAACAATTAAAAGGAAAACCTGTGAAATTTACCTTCGTAAGTGTAGATGCAAAAGACGACTGGAACACCGCTGTGAGCGATTTTGCAGACGAATACGAATTAAAGAAAAATATCGTTTTATTTGATGCTTCTGCTATTTCGCCAGATTTTTTCGCTAAAATTACCAAAACTTGGGATGGCGGTTCTATACCTTTTACAGTAATTAAAAAAGGAGACAAAGAAATAGAAACGGTGGGAATGCTGAGCAAAGAAGATTTGGATGCTAAATTAAATTCTTTTTTAAAAAAAAGATAAAACCATAAAGTTAGATGACGATTATTCTGTAGGAACAATAAATCAGCCCGAAACAATGTAATTTATAGATTATTATGCATTTTTAAGAAAAAATGTTAATTAAATCTACTAAATATGCGCTTAATTTTTAATATTTTTTTCATCGATTTTTTTAAATTAAATTTGTAATGTTTTTAAATATAATCTGTGGAAAACAAAAGCTTCAAAACCATTCTTCTCATCTTAGTCATTTTGGTAATCATTTCGGTGGTCATTAATTTGAATATAGGATTTATGAAACTTGGTTTTGAAGATTTTTTTTATCAAAATTCTCAGAACTCTCAAATTGCTTCAATTAGAATAAATCGTGTTTTAGCGATGTTTTTAGCAGGAATTTCTGTGCCCACTTCTGGTTTTCTTTTGCAAGAATATTTTCAGAATCCATTGGCAGGACCTTCTGTTTTAGGTATCACTTCTGTGGCGAGCTTGTGTGTAGCTTTTTATATATTTTTTTCGCAAGACTTTATTCTTCCAGAGTTTTTACAAAACGGTTTCATTAGTATTTCTGCCATTTTAGGAAGCATATTAATGATGAGCGTTTTACTTATTTTTTCAAGAAAATTTCAAGATAAGTCTTACTTAATTATTTTCGGATTTTTGGTTTCAGCATTGGCGGGAGCAGTGGTTTCCATTTTGCAATTGTACGCAGAAAATCAAAGTCTTAAAAATTATATTTTATGGAGTTTTGGAGCCAATAATCAAGTGACGAGAAATCAACTTTTGGTTTTGTTCATTATCGTCTTAATAGGTCTATTTTTAAGTTTTAGAAGCATAAAACCATTAATTGGGAACAGTTTAGGAAATCAATACGCCAAAAGTTTAGGTGTAAATTTAGAGCAATTGAAATATTTCGTAATCATTGCTTCTTCCCTACTTTCTGCTTCTGTTACGGCATTTTTAGGTCCAATTTTATTTATAGGAATTGTTGTTCCGCATTTCAGTAGAATGATTTATTCGCCTGCAAAATTGTGGCAACAATGGATTTTAAATATGATATTGGGAGTTTTCATTATGGAGTTTTTTTCTGTAATTTCAGAACTTTCACAATTTCCTATCAATGTAATTACCAGTTTATTTGGAGTGCCTGTAATTCTGATGATGATTTTGAAGAAGAAATAAAATAAAACGCAAAGGCGCAGTATAAGTAATATTCACTTTATGTTTTTAAGATGCAAGTCATCAAAGATGATTATTTATTAAAAAACTATTAATTAAAAATATGACAGAAAATGAATTATCAAAAGTTGTTTTTGATTTAGGCTTAAAAATTCATAAAAAATTTGGAGCAGGTTTATTTGAAAGTGTATATGAAGAATGTTTATTTTATGAATTAAAAAAAGCAGGGTTAAAAGTAGAAAAACAAAAAACACTTCCAATACTTTATGAAGAATTAAGAATTGAAAATGCTTTTAGAATTGATTTAATTATTGAAGATAAACTTATTTTAGAAATAAAAACTGTAGATTTTATTAATGATGTTCATAAAGCTCAACTTTTAACCTATTTAAAAATGACAAATTGTAAATTAGGATTGCTCCTTAATTTCAGAATAGATATTTTTAAAAATGGAGTAAAAAGGGTTGTTAATGGATTATAAAAATGAAAATCTTTGATTTTCTTGCGCCTTTAACAATGTAACACTTATAAAAAAATTGAATTGCGCCTTTGCGGTTAATTTAAGAAAAGAATTTATAATTTAACGAAAAGACGCTAATTAATGAAATAATAGTAATCTAATTTAAGACGCTAGTCATCAAAGATGACATTAATTCAATGGTGTAAAAATGAAAATCTTTGATTTTCTTGCACCTTAAAAAAGTAAACATTACAAATAAAAATTTGTGCCTTTGCGTTAAATTAATATGTTTTTAGAAATAAAAAATACAACAATCGGTTATCAGAAACCTCTCATTTCAGAGGTTAATGCTTCTTTGGATTTTGGAGATATTTGCCTTTTGATTGGGAACAATGGTGTCGGTAAAACTACTTTAATCAAAAGCATTCTTAATCAAATTTCTCTTATAAATGGTGAAATTTTAATCAATAAAAAACAAAATAATCAACTTTCTAATAAAGAAATTGCAGAACAAATTGCGGTTGTATTTTCAAAATCTCAAATTCCTGCAAACTATACTACAGAAGATTTAATTTCACTCGGTAAATTCATACATCTTCCCTATTATTATCAGTTAGAAAAAGAAGATACACAAGAAGTCAACCACATTATTTCTCAACTAAAATTAGACGAATACAAAAATACTTTACTGCAAAAATTATCAGACGGAAATCTCCAAAAAGCCTTTATTGGAAGAGCTTTAGCACAAAATTCTCCTATGATTATTTTAGACGAACCAACCACTCACTTAGATGAAGACAATAAAATAATTATTCTAAAATTATTAAGAGATTTAGCAAAAAAACACAACAAAATTATACTCTTCTCTTCTCACGATTGGCGATTAGCCAAAGAATTTGCAGATAAAATTTGGTTTGTAAACAACGGAATACTTCAAGAAGGTCTTGCCGAAGATATTCTTTTAGATAATGATTTATTAACCAATCCCAGACTATTCATCATCAACGAAAATTTTGTTTCGCCAGAAATTAATGCTCCTTTTTTAGAAAAAGAGATGCTTTACTCCGCTTTACAGAAAAATTTTAAAAAAGACCTATCCGGTATTAAAATCAATTTTCAGGATAAATTTTGGGAGGTAAATTATCTCCATTTTACTGATAAATGTCATACTTTAGAAGAAATTCTCAAAATCATTAAAAAGCACCTTCAATAAAGGGGTTTTCTAGAATTCTACTCTTCTTCAATATTTTCAATATTATGCTTTGCTTAGTAATTAATTAATTGAAATTCAGTTAATTAATATTTTTTATGAAAATATATTATGCACGCATAGTATTTTTTTTATATTTGCTATGCACGCATAACATTTTTACAAAATGGAAACTAAGAACAAAGGAAAAGTAGAAAGTGTAGATTTATTATTGAAGTCTGTTTGGTTAGCAGTCTCTAAAATGTACACAGAGCAGGCTTCATTATACAATTCTACCGCAGTACAAGCATTAACATTGTTAAAAATTGACCCTAAAGAAGGTACAAGAAGTACAAATCTTGGTCCCAAAATGGCTATAGAACCTACTTCTCTTACCAGAATTATTAAACTTCTGGAAGATAACGGATACATCTATAAAGAAAAAACAACTACAGACAAAAGAGAAGTTATTATAAAATTAACAGATAAAGGACTGAAATCTAGAAACTTGTCTAAAGAAGTTGTAGTAAATTTCAATCAAAAAGTGGTGGATAGAATTGATGCAGAAAAATTTGCAATCTTTAAAGAAGTAATGTCTGACATACTGAAAATCGCAAACGAAATCAATACAAAAAAATAGTATAAAACTCAATATATTAAAATGAAAAGACGAATAAAACACGTTACAGTTCTCGGCTCGGGAATTATGGGAAGCGGCATTGCAGCGCACTTTGCAAACATTGGCGTTGAAGTTTTGCTTTTAGACATTGTTCCTTTTGAACTTACAGATACTGAAACAAAAAAAGGTCTTACAAAAGAAGACAAAACAGTACGCAACAGAATTGCAACTGAAAGCTTGGCAAAATTAGTAAAATCTAGTCCTGCACTTCTTTACAAAAAAGAATTCGCAAACAGAATTTCTGTAGGAAATTTTGACGACGATTTGCAAAAAATCAAAAATACAGATTGGATTATCGAAGTAGTAGTAGAAAGATTAGACATCAAAAAATCTGTTTACGAAAAAATAGAACAATATCGTAAACCAGGGACTTTGGTATCTTCTAACACTTCTGGTATTCCTATTCATTTGCTTACAGAAGGTAGAAGCAACGATTTTAAAAAATATTTCGCAGGGACACATTTCTTTAATCCTGTAAGATATTTACCTCTTTTAGAGATTATTCCAACGCCAGACACAGACCCAGAAATTATAAAATTCTACATGGAATATGGCGAAAAATTCTTAGGTAAAACCATGGTTTTGGCAAAAGATACACCTGCTTTTGTTGCCAATAGAATTGGAGTTTTTTCTATTATGAATTTACTTCACAATGTTAAATCTATCGGTTTAAACGTTACTGAAGTAGATAAATTAACAGGTCCAGTAATTGGAAGACCAAAATCTGCAACTTTCAGAACGGCTGATGTTGTTGGTTTAGATACTTTAGTACTTGTTGCAAATGGCGTTCATAATTCTGGTGCTGAAAGCGAGCAATTTAAAGACACTTTTGTTCTTCCAGATTATATCAATACCATGATGGAAAACAAATGGTTAGGCTCTAAAACAGATGGCGGTTTCTACAAAAAAGTGAAAAATGCAGCCGGAAAATCTGAAATTCAAGGGTTAAATTTAGATACTTTACAATACGAACTACAAGGAAAAGCAAATTTTGCGACTTTAGAATTAACCAAATCTATTGATAAACCTCTTGATAGATTCAAAGTTTTAATTGGTGGTAAAGACAAAGCTGGCGAATTGTACAGAAAATCTTTTGGAGCACTTTTCGCTTACGTTTCTCATAAAGTCCCTGAAATTTCTGACGAAATCTACAAAATAGACGACGCCATGAAAGCAGGTTTCGGTTGGGAAAATGGGCCTTTCGAAATTTGGGATGCTGTAGGCGTTCAAAAAGGAATTGAATTGGCTTCAGAAGCTGGTTTTACGGTTTCTGATTGGGCAAAATCTTTCGCAGAAAAAGGAAATTCTTTCTATCAAGTAAAAGAAGATGGAACAAAAACATTCTTCAACCAACAAGCTTCTGAATTTGCTGAAATTCCTGGTCAAAATAATTTCATTATTCTTGATAACATCAGACCTACCAAAACGCTTTGGAAAAACTCAGGTTCTGCTATTCAATATTTAGGAGACGGTATTATCAATTTTGAAATTCGTTCTAAAATGAATTCTTTGGGAGGTGAAGTTCTTGACGGACTCAACAAAGCTATTGATTTAGCTGAAAAAGAATACGAAGGTTTAGTAATTGGAAATCAAGGTGCTAATTTCTCTGTTGGTGCTAATTTAGCAATGATTCTCATGATGGCAATAGAACAAGATTGGGACGATTTGAACATGGCTATTGCTTATTTCCAAAAATCGATGATGAGAGTTCGCTACTCTTCTATTCCTGTTGTTGTTGCTCCTCACGGAATGACTCTTGGCGGTGGTTGCGAAATGACAATGCACGCAGATAAAGTGGTTGCCGCAGCAGAAACATATATCGGTTTGGTAGAATTCGGAGTTGGTGTAATTCCTGGTGGTGGTGGTTCTAAAGAATTTGCTGTTAGAACCATGAATGACGTGGTTGCAGATGATGTTAAAAACAACCGCCTTAGAGAAGCCTTCATGAATATTGCAATGGCAAAAGTGGCTACTTCTGCTCACGAAGCTTTTGATATGGGAATTCTTCAGAAACATAAAGATATTGTTGTGGTTAACAAAAACAGACAAATTGCTGAAGCTAAAAAAGTAGCATTATTGATGGCTGAACAAGGTTATACTCAACCTGTTCAACAAAAAGTAAAAGTTCTCGGTCAAGGTGCTTTGGGAATGTTCTACGTAGGAACCGACCAAATGGTAACCGGTAATTTCATCTCTGACCACGATAAGAAAATTGCTGATAAATTGGCTTATGTAATGGTTGGTGGTAGTTTATCTGAACCAACTGAAGTTACAGAACAATACTTATTGAACCTAGAAAGAGAAGCTTTCTTACAATTGTGTGGAGAAAGAAAAACTCTAGAAAGAATTCAGTATATGTTACAGAATGGTAAACCGCTTCGTAATTAATTTGTACAAAGTAAAATGTACAAAGTAAAAAGTATTTTGAATTAATTTTAAATTATGCACAATTTTAGAGAGTTAGAGGTTTGGAAAAAAGCGATTGATTTAACAACGCTTTACTATAAATTTTCAAAAACTTTCCCAAAAGATGAACTCTTTGGGTTAACTTCTCAATCTCGAAGAAGTTTGGTTTCAATATCTTCAAATATAGCAGAAGGCGCTGGTAGAGATACCGACAAACAATTTGTTCAGTTTTTATCTATTGCTTTAGCTTCTTCTTTTGAGTTTGAAACACAACTAATTGTTGCAAAAAATTTAGAATACATTTCAAATGAAAATTATGATTTAGTTTTCAATGAACTGAGACATATTCAAAATATGCTGATAAAATTAATCAACAATTACAAATCTTAATAAAAGTACATTGTACATTGTACATTGTACATAATACAAAAAATTATGAAACAAGCATATATAGTAGCAGGCTACAGAACGGCAGTAGGAAAAGCTCCGAAAGGTTCTCTTCGTTTTACTCGTCCAGATGTAATGGCTGCAAAAGTTATAGAAAAATTGATGGCAGATTTGCCACAGTTAGATAAAAACAGAGTTGACGACCTAATCGTTGGAAATGCTATGCCAGAAGCCGAACAAGGTCTTAACGTGGCTCGTCTCATTTCTTTAATGGGAATGAATACCGATAAAGTTCCTGGTGTTACCGTAAACAGATATTGTGCTTCAGGTTCAGAAGCAATTGCTATAGCTTCTGCAAAAATTCAGGCAGGGATGGCAGATTGTATCATTGCAGGAGGTGCAGAAAGTATGTCTTTTATTCCGATGGGAGGCTACAAACCAGTTCCTGAAAGTCATATTGCAAAATCTAACCCAGATTATTATTGGGGAATGGGCTACACTGCTGAAGAGGTAGCAAAACAATATAATATTTCTAGAGAAGAGCAAGATCAATTCGCTTTTGAATCTCATCAAAAAGCTTTGAAAGCACTTTCTGAAGGTAAATTTGCAAAACAAATCGTTCCGATTCCAGTAGAATATAATTTCTTAGACGAAAATCAAAAAGTTCAAACCAAAAAATTTGATTTTTCTGTAGATGAAGGTCCTAGAGCAGATACTTCTATTGAAGGTTTGGCAAAACTAAGACCTGTTTTTGCAGCTGGAGGATCTGTAACTGCAGGTAATTCGTCTCAAATGTCTGATGGAGCTGCTTTTGTGGTAGTAATGTCAGAAGAAATGGTTAAAGAACTAAATTTAGAACCTATTGCAAGATTAGTTTCTTATTCCGCTGTTGGTCTTGAACCAAGAATTATGGGAGTCGGTCCAATTTACGCTATTCCAAAAGCGTTAAAACAAGCTGGGCTTTCTCTTCAAGATATTGGTTTAATTGAATTGAACGAAGCATTTGCTTCTCAGTCAGTTGCGATTAAAAAAGAATTGGATTTAAATCCAGAAATTTTGAATGTAAACGGTGGCGCAATCGCTCTTGGTCATCCTCTTGGTTGTACAGGAACTAAACTAACCGTTCAGCTTCTTGACGAAATGAAATTAAGAGGCGTAAAATATGGTATGGTTTCGATGTGTGTAGGAACAGGACAAGGCGCTGCGAGTATAATTGAACTTCTTTAAATCATAAAAAGTACAATGTACTATGTACAATGTATCTTTTAAAATTTCAAAAAAAATATTAACAAAAAGTACTTTGTACTTTGTACATCGTACATAAATACAAATAAATTAATATGAGCACACTAAAAGGAGGAGAATTCCTTATAAAAGAAATAGAAGCTAAGAATATCTTCACTATGGAAGATTTTTCGGAGGAACAAAAAATGCTTCGCGACTCTGCCAAAGAATTTATAGACAAAGTTGTAGTTCCAAACAAAGAAAGATTTCGAGAAAAAAGACTACGCATTCACTGAAGAATGTATGAAACAAATTGGGGAAATGGGATTCTTAGGAATTGCAGTTCCAGAAAATTACGGCGGTTTAGGTCTTGGTTTCGTTTCTACCATGATTTCTTGTGATTATCTTTCTGGCGCAACAGGTTCGTTAGCAACCGCTTATGGCGCTCACACTGGTATTGGAACGCTTCCTATCCTATTGTACGGAACTGAAGCTCAAAAACAAAAATATTTACCAGATTTAGCAGCTGGAACTAAATTCGGAGCGTATTGTCTTACTGAACCTGATGCTGGTTCTGATGCAAATTCTGGAAAAACCAAAGCCAAACTTTCGGAAGACGGAAAACACTACATCATCAACGGACAAAAAATGTGGATTTCTAACGCAGGTTTTGCTGATACCTTCACGTTCTTCGCAAAAATTGATGATGATAAAAATATCACAGGTTTCGTAGTCAACAGAAGTGAATTAGAAAATCCTGATAGCCTTACTTTCGGGGAAGAAGAACATAAATTGGGGATTAGAGCCTCTTCTACTCGCCAGGTTTTCTTCAATGATATGAAAGTTCCTGTTGAATGTCTTTTGGGCGAAAGAAACAATGGTTTCAAAATCGCTTTAAATGCTTTGAATGTTGGTAGAATTAAATTAGCAGCAGCTTGTTTAGATGCTCAAAGAAGAATTTTTAATCATTCTGTTCAATATTCAAACGAAAGAAAACAATTCAACACTCCTATTGCAACTTTTGGGGCAATTAGAAAAAAATTAGCAGAAATGGCTACGGCTACTTTCGTTTCAGAAGCAGGTTCTTACAGAGCTGCTCAAGATGTTCAAAATAAAATTGATGCTTTGGTAGAAGGCGGAATGAATCATCAAGAAGCTGAATTAAAAGGTGTGGAAGAATATGCTGTAGAATGTTCTATCTTAAAAGTTTTTGTTTCTGATACAGCTCAAAATTCAGCAGATGAAGGAATTCAAATTTTTGGAGGAATGGGCTTCTCTGAAGATACACCAATGGAAGCAGCTTGGAGAGATGCCAGAATTTCTAGAATTTATGAAGGAACCAACGAAATCAACAGACTTCTTTCTGTAGGAATGTTGATTAAGAGAGCCTTCAAAGGAGAAATAGATTTAATGTCTCCTGCAATGGCAGTTGGTAAAGAATTAATGGGCATCCCAAGTTTCGAAACGCCAGATTATTCTGAATTTATGAGCGAAGAAAAAGCAATTATCGCTAATCTTAAGAAAGTTTTCTTGATGGTTTCTGGTGCTGCACTTCAAAAATATATGATGGAAATTGAGAAGCAACAACATTTATTGATTAATGCTTCAGAGATTTTAAATCAAATTTATATGGCAGAATCTGCTATTTTAAGAGTTGAAAAACATTTTGCTCCAGATTCTGTAGAAGCTGCAATGGCTCAACTGAATCTTTACAAAGCAATAGAAAAAATTATTGCTGCGGCTAAAGAAGGAATTGTTTCTTTTGCTGAAGGAGATGAACAACGTATGATGCTTTCTGGCTTAAGAAGATTTACAAAATACACCAATCAGCCAAACGTAATTGCGTTAACTGAAAAAATTGCGAAACATTTTGTAGAGAAAAATTCTTACTAAATTTTGTTCAATCATAAATCTAAAACGCTCCAATGTTGGAGCGTTTTTTTTTGGTTTAAGAAACTATTTTATAGTCTGAAAAAAGACTTCTTTGATAGTTTTTGGGTGTAATTCCTTCAAAAGTTTTAAAGGTTTTTATAAAATGATTTGTATCCGAAAAACCTGTGGCAAAAGCTACTTCTTTTATGCTTTGGTCTTCTTTTAAAAGCTCTTTAGAACGTTTTATTCTTTCGATTAAAATAAATTCGTTGGGAGCAATGCCTATTTCGTATTTAAAAAGTTTGAAAAAATTAGATTTACTTACCAATGCCAATCTTGCCAAGTGTTCTACGCTTAATTTTTGGTGAAGATTATTCTTAATATAATCAATTATAAATGCTAATCTGCTGGTGTTTTTTAGCTTTTTATAATCACTTTCTATCAATTTACTTGCTTGCGTCTGCATCAATCGTATTAAAAGTTCTTTTAAAGCCAAATCTGCCATAATATCTTTATTCATATTATCTTCCATGGCTATTCTCATCAAGTTATTAGTAGCCGAAGCCAATGGCAAACTGTTGAACAAATAAAATTGTTCATTAGAAATTCGCCAAGAACTATCATCATCTATTTTGCGAAGTTTTGTATTGAAATAATTGAGAGAATTTTCTACAAAATCTGGACTAAAGCTAAGCGCAATACATTGCGAAGGAGTTTCATCTGCTTCTGGAAAATCAATAACCATTGTCTCTCCCGGCGAAACCAAAACCGTTTCTCCAGGGAAATAATCAAAATAATCTGTTTTATCTTCTAATTTCATTGTTTTTTTTCCTCTTAACATGGCTGTAAAAGTTAAATCATTAAACCGTAGTTTAACATCAGCAGCTCGCTTATGAGTTTCGAAGAGAGAAAACTCACAGTTATTTAGGGTAAACGTAGTCTTATTTTCAATGATGCTATCGAGTTGCTCATTTGCCGTCAAATCAGGAGTATAGAGCAAATTTTTACCATTATTCATATATATTTATTGGGTAATTTTTTAATAAAATAGGTATATGGTCTAAATATATCATTTTTTTTCAACCAACCAAGAATTATATTATCTATTCATCACATATAGTACCCAAATATTATTTTACTATCAATTTAGACGATTATACTATGACATTTATCATATTCTGAATACTTTGGCAACATAAAAATTTAAAAACTATTTATATGTCAACAATTATCAACCGTCCTGTATTAAAAGAAAAATACGACAATTTTATTAATGGAAAATGGACTGCTCCTTCCACTGGGCAGTATTTTGAAGTACTATCTCCGTTAGATGGTAAAATAATGTCTAAAGCAGCACATTCTGCTAAACAAGACATTGAAGCAGCTGTAGATGCAGCATCAGAAGCATTTAAAACTTGGAGTGAAACATCTGCCACAGAACGTAGTATTATCCTCAATAAAATTGCAGATAGAATTGAAGAAAATCTTCCTTTTCTTGCCGCTGTAGAAACCGTAGACAACGGAAAAGCGATTAGAGAAACTATGGCTGCGGATTTGCCTTTAGCGGTAGATCATTTCAGATATTTTGCAAGCGTAATAAGAGCAGAAGAAGGTTCTATTTCAGAATTAGACAAAGATACCGTTTCTATAATTGTGCACGAACCTATTGGAGTGATTGCACAAATTATCCCTTGGAATTTCCCGCTATTGATGGCTGTTTGGAAATTGGCTCCTGCCCTTGCTGCTGGTAACTGCGTAGTATTGAAACCTGCAGAAAGTACTCCTATTTCTATTATGGTTTTAATGGAAGTTATAGAAGATTTATTACCAGCTGGTGTTATTAATATTGTGAATGGTTTCGGAGCAGAATTGGGTAGAACTTTAGTTACCAATCCTAAAGTTTCTAAAGCCGCTTTTACAGGTTCTACAGCAACAGGTAGAATGGTTATGCAATACGCTACAGAAAATATTATCCCAGTAACTTTAGAATTAGGAGGTAAATCTCCAAACGTTTTCTTCCCTTCTGTGATGGATGCAGATGACGAATTTCTAGACAAAGCTGTTGAAGGTGCTGTACTTTTTGCGCTTAACCAAGGTGAAATTTGTACTTGTCCTTCAAGATTACTGGTTCACGAATCTATCGCAGACAAATTTCTAGAAAAAGTGGTAGAAAGAACTAAAGCTATTAAAACTGGACATCCTTTAGATTCTACTGTAATGATGGGAGCTCAAGCTTCACAAATTCAGAAAGATAAAATCCTTTCATATATTAAATTAGGAAAAGAAGAAGGTGCTGAAGTTCTTTGCGGTGGTGATGTTAATCATCTTGGTGGAGATTTAGAAGGTGGATATTATATTCAGCCAACTATTTTCAAAGGACACAATAAAATGAGAATTTTCCAAGAAGAAATTTTCGGGCCTGTATTAGCTGTTACCACTTTCAAAACAACCAAAGAAGCTATAGAATTAGCAAATGATACCATGTATGGTTTAGGAGCGGGAGTCTGGACAAGAGATGCTCACGAATTATACAGAGTTCCAAGAGCAATACAAGCAGGTAGAGTTTGGGTAAATCAATACCACGCATATCCTGCGGGAGCTCCATTTGGAGGCTACAAACAATCTGGAATTGGAAGAGAAAACCACAAAATGATGCTAGACCATTACAGACAAACTAAAAATATGTTAATTTCTTACAATAAAAACAAGTTAGGATTTTTCTAAAATTTGTTTTTATCAAAAACCGAAGGAATGTTGTTCATCAGCATTCCTTTTTTTATCTTTATTAAAATTAAAAATTATGGTAAAAAGAATAGACGTAACTCAAAAAGCTTTGGAAGTAATAAAAACTTTAAAAGAAAAACATGGTGACCTAATGTTTTACCAAGCTGGCGGATGCTGCGAAGGAACACAGCCACAATGTTTCGAAAAAGGAGGCTTCTACGTAAGAACAAACGATGTGATGATTGGTTTGGTAGATGGTTTTGAATTTTGGCTAGACCGTGATTTATTCGAATATTGGAAATTTTCTCACTTTACATTAGATGTAGTAGATGGTTTCGGACCTGGTGGCTTTTCTCTAGAAACACCATTAGGAAAAACTTTCAAAATAGACTACAAATTATTTTCGGAAGACGAATTAAAAAACCTAGAACCTATAAAAAGAATGGAATAAATATTTTAAAATACTTCGAATAATTGAAATATTTTTCACTTTTATTGTATATATCATCAAAAATGGGAGAATAAAAATAATTGAATTTTCACTAAAATAACTCATTAACCTTAATTTAATAAATTGTTAGTAATTTTAATTTTCCTTTAAAACAAAAGGGTTTTTCTCATTTAAAAAAGTGAATAACTATTTGAAAACAAGTGAAGAAAAACAAATAGAATTATTTGCAAATCAGGATTTTATAATATTATCTTTACATCAACAATCAAGTCAAGCTTTTGAGTTGAAACCCGAAGTCTAAAGTTGAAAGAGCCAAAGATTAAGGTCTTAACAAGGATATAAAATAAAATTTTTACTTGAAATTTGTTTTGAAGTGGATGCGTAATTGCTAAGCCGAAACTAAAATTATTAAGCAAAAAATCTTTTATATTTCTAAAAGCGACTTAAAAATTGTCTAAAAACAATCAACTTCAAAGTTTTGAAAGAATTTAAAGTTTTTTCTGAAATTTGAATGAGAGGTTAAGACAAAAACCGTCTGATACTTATATTCAAATGTTTTGAAAATCGAAAGGCTTTTCTAAGCTAATAAGAGGAAGACACAAGAAGCAGTCTTAATTAAGATAAAAAATGAATTATAATGGTCTTATTTTACATTTTACGCTTAGTGAAAGACTAAAAAACCGTCAGAAGTGGAAAGTTGACAATTTCAAGGATGAAATATCTAAGAATCAAAACTGAAAGCAATGACAAAAACCGTCTAAATGCTTATTGTAGCTATATTTTTTTTAGAATGAAAATTTAAGAAAAAGCAATAAGCAAAGACAAAAACTGTCAAACACTTAAGTTTATTAGTTTAAGCAATTAAACTTTAAACTTAGGTGATGACAAAAAAAACAGTCTGAAAAATTTAGTTTCAAAAAATTGAAAAACGCAAAGTAATTTCATAGAAACTAAAAATTAAAGACAAACATAAGCTGAAACTCATTAATTGTGAGGAAAATAAGCGAAACTTAGCAAAATTCTAAATAATACCGAAAGGTAAATTTTTTGGAAAATGCAACTGAAATAGTTTCAAAAAATGCTTTTATCCAAAACAGAGAATCGGCTAATCCGAGCTGATGACAATAACATCTTAACTTGAAAAAGAAAAGAAGTTTTGCCATCAGTCTTTTTTTGTTTCTGTATTTTGTGTACAAAAATTTACTATTTTTACATAATAAAATTACAAACCATGAAATCTTAGAAAATTTTTGATAAAAATCCTAAGATTAAAAAAATTAATATCATGAAAAAATTATTTACTCTTACAATGTTTGTATTACCGTTTCTAGGATTTTCTCAAATTAAAAATTTCACTCTTCCAAATGTAGAAATACCAAAAGTGGAGATGCCAAAAATAGAGCTTCCTACAATAGATTTGTCAATAAAAACAAATGTTTTAGATTATAAAAAATTTAGTGCTACAAAATCTCCAGCTCCTTATAATATACCGATTGCAAAAAGCAGAAACGCCGATTTGTATAAAATTTTAGTAGCAAAACCTAAAGAAAATTTAGAAAAAATTCTAATTGCAAAACCGAAAAATGAGTAAAGAACTTTTACTAAACAAAGCCATAAAAATTGCCGAAAAAGGACACAGAAAACAAGTTGACAAATATGGCGCTCCTTATATAAAACACGTAATGAGAGTGATGGAATACGGAAAAACGCTAGACGAAAAAATTGTAGGCGTTTTGCACGATTTGATTGAAGATTGCCCAGATTATTCATATGATTTTCTAAGAAAACAAGGTTTCTCCGAAGCTCAAATTTTTGCTATAGAATGTCTTACCAAAAATCCGCCAAATGAAGATTACGACGAATTTATCAAAAGAACAGAAAAATCTCCTCTTGCTATTGCCGTTAAATTAAATGATTTGCGAGATAATATGGATTTGAGAAGAATTAACAGACCTTTAACCGAAAAAGACTTAAAACGCCTCAATAAATATTTGAAAGCGTATCAATATCTCATCGAAAAATACTAAAACCAATGCCGAAAACTCTACCTCCAATTTCTAAAGAATACAAAAAACAAGTAACAAATTCTATATTATTTATATTTTTATTTTTCTTAATTTATCTTATTCTAATAGCTTTAGCTTTGGCTTTAGTCGCCGCAATAGGATATTTGGTAACTCAAATAATAATAAATTTAAAATTCAATTACCTTGTAATTCTTATTTGTGGCGGATTATTAGGAATGGCAGCTTTTATCTTAATATTTTTGGTAAAATTCATTTTTAGTTTTCAAAATAATGACACTAGCGCATTTATAGAAATTAATAGAAATAAAGAGCCAGAATTATTCAAATTGATAGATGAAGTTGTAAACGAAGTTGGAACAGAGCAACCCAAAAAAGTATTTCTATCTAATGATGTAAACGCTTTTGTAAATTACAATTCTACATTTTGGAGCATGTTTTTACCCGTAAAGAAAAATCTCACAATAGGAATGGGATTAATCAATACTACTACTGTAAGCGAATTGAAAGCAATACTTGCACACGAATTTGGTCACTTTTCGCAAAGAAGTATGAAAGTTGGAAGCTACGTAAATCAAGCAAATAAAATGATTTATGATATGCTTTACAACAATAAAAATTTTAATGAATCTATGGATAGTTTTGCAAATACACACATCATTATTGGAATATTTACAAAAATTTCGGTTTGGTTTATTAATGGAATTCAATGGATTTTGGCAAAATTTTATGATTTTTTGTATTTAAAACACATGTCTTTGAGCAGACAAATGGAATTCAATGCAGATGCTATCGCAACTTATGTTGTTGGTTCTGATGTAAAATCTGCTTCTTTATTGAGACTGGACCTTTCTGATGCTGCTCTTGGCAATTCTTTAAATTTCTATTTAGACAAAAAAATTAATTCGGACACCAAAAATATCTATCAAAACCAAACTATTTTGCTACATTATCTGGCAAAAGAAAACAACCATGATGTAAAAAATGAGTTACCTTATATTAATGAAAATGAATTAGATAGATACAATAAATCTAAACTTAAAATTGAAAACCAATGGGCTTCTCATCCTACTACAAAACAAAGAATTGAAGCAATAAAAAAACTAAATATTCCATCTGAGAATGTAGATAATAGACTCGCAAAAAGCATTGTGAAACAATTTGAAAACTATGCAGAAAAATTCACCAACAAACTTTTTGAGTACAATATGATTTCTCACACCGAAAATTACCTTACAGATGAAGAGTTTGAAGAGAAATACAAAGGTCTAATTAATGAGAAAACATTCAACAAAATTTTCAATTCTTATTATGATTCTAAAAATCCTCTTTTTGAAAATTCAGAACTACTCCATTCTGAAAATTCTTTATTAAATTCTGAAAATCTATTTTCCGACGAAAAAGTGAGTCTTGTTTTCGAGAAAAGTGCATTAGAAAATGATTCGAATGTTCTAGAAATGATTGAAAAAGGGAATTACAAACTTAAAATTTTTGATTATGACGGGATAAAATACACCAGAAGTCAAACTCCTAAAGCTTTAAGACTTCTAAAAAATAGAATGTCTTTTGTAGATGAAGAAATTAAAAAAAATGATAATAAAATCTATCAAACCATCTACCAAAAAGCAACTGAAGAAGAAAAAATAAAATTTTCTGAAATGGCAGAAAACTTCTTCAAAGCAGATAAAGATTTTGATGAATATTTTAATGCTTTTCAAAATTTTGTTCCATATTTAGAATTTATGTCTCAGCGTTTAGATTTTGAAACTATTTCTAAAAACAGATATACTTTACTCACAAAAGAAAAAGTTTTTAAAGAAAAAATTAAAGAGCTTTTATCCTCAAATTTTGAAAAATATATGCAAATTGAAGATAAAAAAATCTTGAACGATTACGTTGATGCTGTTTACATGTATTTTGAACACAATAAGTACAACAATGATGAAATAACAGCTTTAGACGGTGCTTTAAACAAATATAAAGAAGCTTTAAGTGGTTCTTATTTCAAAATGAAAAAGGAATTACTAAATTATATGGCAGAAATTTTAGAAAAAAATTAATCAATCGTTTTGCTAGAGTTTTCGAGGAGTAAATCTAGTTGTTGCATTTCTACATCTGTTAAATCTCTCCATTTTCCAATGGGCAAATCTAGTTTTATGTTCATAATTCTGATGCGCTTCAGTTTCTTTACTTCATAGCCAAGATATTCGCACATTCTACGGATTTGTCTGTTGAGACCTTGTGTAAGAACAATTCTGAACTGTAGCGTATCAATTTGTTCTACTTCGCATTTTCGGGTAACTGTATCTAAAATTGGTACTCCGTTGCGCATTTTTTCTAAAAATTTTGGAGAAATAGGTTTATCAACTCTTACAATATATTCTTTTTCGTGATTGTTTCTTGCGCGCAAAATTTTATTCACAATATCACCATCTGAAGTCAATAAAATAAGTCCTTCGCTCGGTTTGTCTAATCTTCCAATAGGGAAAATTCTTTTCGGGTGATTAATGTAATCTACAATATTGTTTTTTTCGCGTTTCGTATCGGTAGTACAAACAATGCCAACAGGTTTATTAAATGCAATGTAAACGTGTTTTTCTTCAGTTTTTTTGATGTTTTTACCATCAACAAAGATTTCATCAGCATCAGAAACTTTGGTTCCTAATTCTGGTTTTTTGCCATTAATGGTAATTCTGCCTTGCTCCAAAAGTCTGTCTGCTTCTCTTCTAGAACAAAAACCTACTTCTGATAAATATTTATTGATACGTGTTTCTTGCATTTTTTAAGTAATTAGTAATGAGCTACAAATAATTATTTTTCTCTTACTTTATTAGAATGAAATGTTATCCCAAAGTTTAAACCAATGTACAAATTATTTTTAAGTCCGTTTCCGAAACTCATGCTGTGATTTTCCAAAAAAAGTGAATAATAATACTTCATTCTTACGTTGATAGAATTTTGATCACCAATTCCTAAAGTATATAATCTTGCATTTCTCACATCACTTTTTGTAAGGGCAAAACCTGCATTAAAATACAAAAATCCAGAATCTGAAACATCTCCAAAATAAATTTTGGGTTGAAATATAAAATAAAAATTATTGATATTATCGTAAATATAATTATATCTAAAACCGGCTCCCAATCCAATTCTGTTTATTGGCTGAAAACCAACAACTGAAGTTAAACCTACATTCGCATTGAAATCTACATTATTATCTTCGTTGATAATATCTGCAACAGCTTTTCCTAAACCATAAGCAAATTGAGCATCTGTACTCCAATAAATTCCTTGGTTTTGATTTCTATTTTGTTGAGAAAACCCAAATATTGAAACTAAAATTAATAAAAAATAAAACTTTTTCATAATTCAATATTTTCAAATCTAAACTCATTTTCCAAAATATTAGATTGAGCATTTTCTACAGTGTACTCTCCTATTTTTGTTCTTCTGAGTTGCGTAAGATAGGCGCCAACTTCTAAACTCTGTCCAATATCGTGAGCCAAACTTCTAATATAAGTTCCTTTGCTACAACCTACTGTAAAACTAATAAAAGGCAAATTAATTTCCACATTATTGAGGTAATGAATTGTAGTTTTTCTAGATTTCATTTCTACATCTATTCCTTTTCTGGCTAAATCATAAGCTCTGTCTCCGTCAATTTTTATTGCAGAAAACACAGGCGGTATTTGCTCTATTTCTCCTACAAATTTTTCTAAAGTTTCAATGATAAAATCTTCCGTAATGTGAGAAAAATCTTTTGGTAGAATTTCGGGTTTTTCTGTGTCGTAAGATTCTGTTTGAACACCAATTTTTATTTCTGCCCAATATTCTTTTGGAGCATCTTGAATTTCGGGAATTTTTTTGGTGAATTTACCCGTACAAACAATCAGCAAACCTGTAGCTCTAGGGTCTAAAGTACCGGCATGCCCAATTTTAAATTTTTTAGGTAAATTAAATTCTCTTTTCAGTTTGTATTTTAACTTATTAACAGCCTGAAAACTAGTCCAATCCAAAGGTTTGTCTACTAATAGTATTTGTCCGTTTAAAAAATCTTCTGCTGTCATTTATTTAAGATTCAATATTTTCATTTCCAATTTGGTCTATTTCTTCGGATTTTAATATATCTTTCTGATTTACTTTAAAGAAGTTAACTAAAAAAAGGTAAAGCAAATTCAAGAATATTAAAAATAATTCTCCTTTAGTTTGTTCTTGAAAAAATCCAAAATAAAAATAAGCGTTAAAAATTTTAAAAACCGCTAAAAGCACTATAAATCCAATTAAAAAATTAATTAAAAATACAGATTTAGAATTTTTGTCTATTAGAAAAATTAAGATTACAATTATTATAATAAAATTAAAAACATTAATATAATATCTGATATGTTCTTTATCTATTATTAAAAAAAATTGAGTTAAATATTTAAAAATACTATATAATATTGTTAAAAAATAAATTATCGAAATCCAATAAATAATCTTATTTCTAAAAACTCTTTTTTCCATTTATTTAAACCAAGTAAAATATACCAAAAGCGCTATACCAACGATTATTCTGTACCAACCCCAAGGTTTGAAGCCGTATTTTTTAATCACTCCAATAAAGAATTTAATCGCAATTACAGCAACTACAAACGCTATAACATTTCCTAACAAAAACAATTTCAAATTGTCGCCTTGCATTAGCATTTCATAACCTTTTTGTTCAATCCCTTGATAATTGAATTTCTTCAAGAAAATAGAATAAACAGTAACAGCCAACATGGTAGGAACAGCCAAAAAGAAAGAAAATTCTGCAGCAGCTTCTCTGGTGAGTTTTTGTTGCATACCTCCAATAATTGAAGCGGCACTTCTACTGGTTCCTGGCATCATTGCTAAACATTGCCAAAACCCGATCATTATTGCTTTTTTTATAGAAATTTCTTTTTCGTTGTGTACAGTATGAACTTTAAAAACCTTATCAATAAACAATAAAACAACTCCGCCCAAAACCAAAACTATAGCAATTGGAATAGGATTTCCTAAGATTGCATCTATTTTATCATCAAATAATTTCCCTAAAACCAATGCAGGAAGTACTGCAAAAGCTAATTTAATGTAAAAATTAAAATTTTTAAAATCGAAGAACTTTTTCCAATACAGAAATACCACCGCTAGAATAGCTCCAAACTGAATAGACACTTGAAACATTTTTACAAATTCGTCTTCCTGAATACCAAAAATTGAGCTGGTAAAAATCATGTGAGCCGTAGATGAAACGGGCAAATATTCTGTAAGTCCTTCTATTATTGCAATAATAATTGCTTGTATTAAATCCATATTTTTATTGGTTTCAGCTTTCTGCAATCTGCATTTAGCTTTATTATAGTTATAAAAAAAACTTTGTCAAAGTTTTAATCTTTGACAAAGTTAATTATTTTGATTTCAATTATTTATTTCTCTTTAAAATGGCGAAAATTTCTACCACAAATCCAGAAATTACCAAAAGAGGTGCAATTCTGATTCTTCTAATAGAGAAAATATCGTCATTCCAAACATTTGGATCAAATTTTCCATCTACAGTATTGGCGTCTGCTCCCATCATCAAAACAAATCCCAATGCAATAAGCACCAAACCAATAATCATTAATTGATAATTTTTTTTACCAAAATAAAAAGGACTTTTTTCTTTGTTTTCAGTTTGAACTGAAGTTTTATTTTTAGACATTTTCTATATCAATTTCTATGAATAATAAAGATCATCTACACTAGAAGCTAAGAATCTCCAAGTTGCAAATATTGTACTAATAGTAGTTATTAGAATTCCAATTCCTACTACAATAAATACCAACCAAACATATTTATTGGTATCTTGAACAAAAGGAGTTCCTATTTCACTGGTAAAGAAGTACCAACCTGTAAATAATGCCGTAAGACCAATTGCAGCACCTACAATTCCTAAGATTATCGCTTCTTTTATAAACGGTTTTAAGATAAACCTTCTCTTTGCTCCTACCAATTGCATAGTCTTGATAATGAATCGTTTAGAGAAAATTTTAAGTCTTATAGAATTATTAATTAAAACCATTGCAACAATTAAAAATAAGACCGAAAAACCTAAAATCCAAGTAAGAATTCTATTCAGATTATTATATACTTCAATGGTAAGTTTACTATCATTTTTTACTTCTTTTATACCTTCTACATCGCTAATTTGTTTTACTACAGCATCAATTTTAGCTGGGTCTACAAATTCTGGTTTTAAGGTAACTTCTACAGATGGTGGAAAAATATTTCCTTCAAAAAGAGCTTCAGAATCTATTCCCAATTGAGTTTTAGCAATAGAAGTAGCTTCTTCTTGAGAGATAAATTTCGCTTTTTTAACAAAAGGAAGAAGTTTTATTCTTTCGTAAGTAATTTTATTCAATTCATCTGCTTTTGCAGAATCTTTTGGGTCAAGATGTTCATCAAAGTACGCTTCTACCACCAATTGCTCTTTAATATAATCAGAATATCTCTGAGCATTAATAAGGATAAGCCCGAAAAGTCCTACCAAAAATAAAACTAATGCAATACTTATTGATACTGTAATGTTACTAGAACGAAGTCGTTTTTTGTTTAAATCGTCTGCTAATTTTGCCATCAATAAAAAATTTTCTGCTAAAATAGAAAAAAAACTCCGAAACTCGCCTTTGTAGAAGTCTTAAACTGTGTTAAAAAATCTTAAAACTTATTTGGGCGTGCCCTTTTTTGCCAAGCTTCTCCTCTACAAAAAAGGTCGTTCTTCGCTCACTCGCTTTTATATTTTTTCCAACGCTCCAAACCCATTCAAAAAAATATAAAGAGCTCAAACACATCGCTTCGCACTCACGCAGAAAACAAAACCAACAACATCATTCTTATCAAAAAAAACTAATTCAGAATAAAAAAATAACGTTGAATTGGAATCTAAATTTATGTTAAAGACAAAATTCATATCTTTACAAAAATTTTAAAATCTTGAACGTAAAAGCCAAAAAACACCTCGGTCAACATTTCCTTACAGACGAAAATATCGCTAAAAAAATTGTAGATAGTCTTGATTTTCAAGAGTACAAATATGTATTAGAAGTTGGTCCTGGCACAGGAGTTCTTACCAAATATTTATTAGAAAAACCTACCGAAACTTACGTTGCAGAAATTGATACAGAATCTATAGAATATCTAAAAATAAATTATCAAAAACTTGAAAACAAACACTTTACAGGTGATTTCCTAAAAATTAATTTAAGTAATATTTTTGATAATGAAGTGGCTGTAATTGGGAATTTTCCTTATAATATTTCGTCGCAAATTCTTTTTAAAATTATTGATAATTACCAACAAATTCCAGAAATGGCGGGTATGTTCCAAAAAGAAGTTGCCGAGAGAACTGCTGCTGTACCAAGAACCAAAGATTATGGAATTCTCACCGTTTTGGTGCAGGCTTATTATGATGTAAAATATCTTTTTACGGTTCACGAAAACGTTTTCAATCCGCCTCCAAAAGTAAAATCTGGCGTTATAAAATTGACCAGAAACAGAAAAGAAGGCTTAGAAGGAAACGAAGAACTTTTTAAACAAATTGTGAAAACTGGCTTTAATCAAAGAAGAAAAAAATTGAGCAACGCTCTAAAACCTCTTAACATCCCAGAAAGCTTAAAAAATCACACTTTTATGGACAAACGCGCTGAAGAATTAAGCGTAGAAGATTTTATTAATTTTACAAAAGAGTGGAAATCTGCAAATTAATTTTCGTCGTCTTCTATCAATTCTTTTAGCTGAGCTTGTAATTCGTTGATTCTATTTTTCAAAGATTTTATTTCGCTGGTATTGCTAGAAACATTGCTTTTTAGGATTACTTTTTTGGCTTTTTCCTTGTGCTCGTCATCATCATCATCGTCATCATCAGCAATTTCATCTATATCTTCTTGAATTTCGTCTATATCTTCTTGAATTTCATCAATATCTTCGCTAATTTCTTCAATATCTTCTTGAATATATTCTATATCTTCTTGAATTTCAGTAACATCTTCTTTCAAATCTTCGATATGCTCATGACTTTTATTTACAGACATTTGAATAAAAATAGACAAATAAATAGCTTCTAAAGAAACAACAGTGGTAAGAACCAGCAACATCTTATCAAACTCTACCAAACCAAAAACAGAAAGTGAAAATGATATAATAAATCCAAAAGTATGTGCTATTAAAGATTGTATAGAACCAATCCATACAATAGCTTTATCCGAAAATTTATCAATAATTGTTGGTATTTTTTTTATCTTCAAATCTTTTGATTTCATTTTCTAATTTTTTACAAATTTACAATTAAAATTTCTTTAAAATTGTATTAATAAAAATTCACAATGGGTTTTCAGTACTAATTTTCGTAAATTTGCAAAGATTTTGATTTCGGCACATTTATAAGATGCAAAAAATCAATTCTCTGAATGAAATTTGGGCTACCAAAAGTGCAAGGTTCTAGTTAAGTTTAATCTTTAATTCCAAAAAAAATCTAGAAATGAAAAACATTTATTACATAGAAAAAAAGATAAATAAAGAAAACGAACTAAGAAAAAGAGCCTGGATAAGTATAGAAGAACCTTCTACCGAAGACAAAAATTTTCTTTTAGACGAATTAAAAATTCCTGCTGCTTTCTATAATGATATTGAAGATATAGACGAACGCCCAAGAATTGAAGTGGAAGACGATTGGACTTTTGTTCTGCTTCGTATTCCTTATAAAACAACCAACGAAAAATCTCCCTTTATAACCATTCCTTTAGGTATTGTTTACAATGATGATTATTTTGTAACCATTACTTTTTATAAGACAGATTTGTTACAAGATTTTGTAAACTACTATTCTACCAGAAAATCTATAGTAGAAACAGATAATCTAAACCTTATTTTGAGATTTCATCTTAGCGCAAGTGTTTGGTTTTTGAAATATTTGAAACAAATCAACATCCAAATTAAAAATGCAGAAAACGATTTGGAACGTTCTATCAAAAATGAAGATTTGCAAACGCTATTTAATATAGAAAAGTCTTTAGTTTATTTCAGTACATCACTTAGAAGTAACGAAATTTTGCTTTACAGATTCAAAAATCAAAGAAAAATTAAAAATATTTTAGACGAAGAACTTCTAGAAGACGTAGAAATTGAGCTAAAACAAGCCATTGATTCTTCTCATATCGTTAGTGATATCCTTAGCGGAATGATGGACGCTTATGCTTCTGTTATTTCTAATAATCTGAACGTAATAATGAAGAGATTAACTTCTATCTCTATTATTTTGATGATTCCTACACTTATCGCCAGTATTTACGGAATGAACGTTACCAATCATCTAGAAAATAATCCAAACGGAATTTATTTAATTCTTTTCGGTTCTATTATTCTTTCGATTGTTGGAGTTTGGGTATTTTTAAAGAAAAAATGGTTTTAAAAAATCATTTTACGTTTTTAAATAAGAATTAAAACTCTTTAGAAACACCAATTCCGAAAAGTGCAAAATCATAAATTGCAGGATCTTTGGAATTGTATTTTCTAATCATTTTGTCTAATTCTTCCACTGCTTTCCAATCATTTTGAGTTCGGCTGAGAATTCCTAATTTTCTGGAAATATTCGCCGTGTGAACATCAAGCGGAATTGATAAATATTTTTGAGGTACATTTTTCCAAATCCCAAAATCTACTCCTTTTTTATCTTGACGAACCATCCATCTCAGAAACATTACCAATCTTTTTGAAGCCGAATTTTTATAAGGCGAACTTACGTGTTTATGACTTCTGTGAAGCGTTTCACCTAAAAAATGATTTCTAAATCTTTCGATGGAATGATAGTAATTTTCTTCGTTTTCTTGAAGTAAAAATAGATTTTCGAGACTTTCAGATTCTGTATAAATTCTTTTTAAATTGAGAAGAAATTGTTTAAAATCTTCACCAGAAAATGTTCTATGAACGGCTTTATTATCTAATTTTTCTAAATCCTTTTCAGAAGCATTCATCACAAAATCATAAGGAGAATTCCCCATAAAATTGATGATTTTTTGAGCCGAAGTAATGATAGATTTTCTATTTCCCCAAGCTATTGTAGCCGAAAAAAACGCCGAAATTTCTATATCTTGCTTCAATGAAAACTGGTGAGGAATAGAAATTGGGTCTAGCTCAATAAAATCCAAATGATTGTATTGTTCTGCTTTTTGGTTCAAAAAATCAAAGATTTCTTGTTCGTTCATTGATTATAATTGACTATTAATGGATGATATTTGATTTTAATCAATACAAATAAAATCAAAAATTGTAAATCCTAAATCTTTACAGGTTCTAATTGCTTTGGAAGGTACGTTTCTGGAAAAATCTCACAAGCCTCTTTTAGAAAAACATTGTAATCTGCATATCTGTTAGAAAAATGTCCTAAAATCAATTTTTTAGCTTTGGCTTTTCTGGCAATTTTGGCAGCTTCTAGCGCTGTTGTATGTCCTGTATATTCTGCCATTTCTTTCAAATCGTGCAAAAAAGTAGCTTCATGATACAACAAATCTACATTTTTAATAATCGGAACAATACTTTCAGAATATCTGGTATCACTACAAAAAGCGTAAGAAACGGGCATTTCTGCGGGTTTTGTAAGTGTTTCGTTTTTCAAGACATAACCATCACTCAAAATAAAATCTTTTCCTCGTTTAAGATTATGATAATCACAAATTTCTATTTCTGGATATTTAGAAATTTCTTTCATATCAAGATGTCTTTCTTTTGGTTTTTCTTTAAAAAGATAACCGTTGCAATAGATTCTGTGGTCTAGCGGAATGGTATAAACTTCTACTCTATTGTCTTCGAAAATTTTCTCAGATTTTTTAGAAGAAAGTTCATGGAAAATTACTTTAAAACCTTGATACGTTTCGGTATATTTAAAAATAGTTTCCATCATTGCTTTAATTCCTTTTGGCCCGTAAACATTAAGCGGCGTGTCTCTTCCTAAAAGTCTGAAACTAGAAATTAAACCTGGCAAACCAAAAACGTGGTCGCCATGAAGATGAGAAATAAAAATATGATTAATTTTTGAGAATTTTGCTTTAGCTCTTCTTAGCTGCACCTGCGTTCCTTCGCCACAATCAATAAGAAAACAACGTTCTTCCATTTCAAGAAACTGTGAGGTGGGAGCAGATTTCACTGTTGGAATTGCAGAATTAAAGCCGAGAATCGTTAAATAAGTACTCAAATTGTTGAATATTGGGTGTTGATGATAGGTGTTTGGTGTTTTGCAAATTTATGACTTTTGCCACGAATTCACGAAAAATAAAAAAATTGTTTTAGAAAATACATTTTTGAATTTTCTAAAGATTTATTTTTCTAAAAATTGCAAAAATTTATCCAATGCATTTTTTCTGTGGCTGATGGCGTTTTTTTCTTCTGAAGGCATATCTGCAAAAGAAATTTCATAATTTTCTGGAATAAAAATCGGGTCGTAGCCGAAACCTTTTTGCCACTTCTTTCTTTGCTTAGATTTCCATAAACTCTTCCTTCGAAATAATGAGTTGAATTTTCATCGTGCAAACACAAAACGGTAATAAAATAAGCTTCTCGGCTTTCTTCATTTTGCATTTCTTCTAAAACTTTTTCAATGTTTTTATCAAAATCGTGGTCTCCTGCGTAACGAGCAGAAAAAATTCCGGGTCTCCCGTCTAGCGCCGGAACCACCAAACCAGAATCGTCTCCCAAACTTGGTTTTCCTGTTTTTTCGAAGCAAAACTTGGCTTTAATTAAAGCGTTTTCGTGGAAGGAATTTCCGTCTTCTATAATTTCGTCGTGGATGTTATAATCTGTAAGAGAAGTGATTTTATATTTTTCGCCAAGAATTTGTTGAATTTCTTCTTTCTTGTGTAAATTGTGTGTTGCAACTAAGATTTCCATTTTTTATAATTGATGGTTGATGATTGATTGAAATTTGTAATTTTATAAAGTCTCATAATTTTAAATATGTTCATTTTTTGCAGCCCGACCTGAGTGAAAATCCTTTTTTTTGTTTTGGCAAAGCTTTGGCAAA
Organism: Cloacibacterium sp.; assembly: GCF_047601505.1. Lineage (GTDB taxonomy): Bacteria > Bacteroidota > Bacteroidia > Flavobacteriales > Weeksellaceae > Cloacibacterium. The sequence goes on along the minus strand of NZ_JASGJD010000001.1, from coordinate 2,125,457 downwards.
AAAAGATTGGGAATCCTTCGACATGCTCAGGATAAACTCTTGCGGAAATAGCTGCCCTAAAATTCATTCTCGATAATATACTCTATTTTTATACATAAATAAGTAGTAAAAAACGGCAAAAATAACAATTCCAATAAATAAAATAAGATAATTAGGAATTTGTAACAACTCTGCAAAACTGTCTGTATCATAAAACTTCATCATTATTGCAGCAATTGTATTATTAAAAAAATGTAGAAAAATAGACATTAATAAAGATTTCGTTCTGAAATAAACCACTCCCAAAACAATTCCCAGAAGAAAAGCACCAATAAATTGCCAAGGATTGAAATGAACAATACCAAAAATAAGGGCAGAAACAAGAATTGCATTTCTAGGTTTTACGCCGTTATTAATCATTCCTTTTTGGATAATTCCTCGGAAAATAATTTCTTCTATAATTGGTGCAAAAAAGCTCACCAATAGAAAAACCATAAAAGTATTATCTGAAATTGCTTCCATCTGTTCCGAAAAAAGCTGATACCATTCTCCAAAAACAGGTCCAGAAATTGGAATAAGTGAAGTGGTAAATTCTGCAATAAGCATCATCCCAAACATCATTGGGAAAATGAGTAAATAAACATGAAAAGGTCTTGTTTGCATATTAAAATTGAGAACTTTTCCTTTTCTTCTCATTACAAAATAATCAAAAGCCCAAATTACAGGTAAAAAAGTAAATAAATAACTCAAAATATTAAATGCTTCATTGTATCTAATATCTACTCGAAAATAATCAAAAGACAATTTCACGATAACTCCAATAAGAGAAGACGAGAAAACCAATGCAAGAATCATCACTATTGCACCGTAACTGTCTAAAATGTAATTTCTATATTTCGAATTATTCATAAAATTTAAAGTAAAAAAATAATAAACTGAAATCTAAACCTATTTTCCCAGCAAAGAAACGATTCTTTTCACAGATTATTGGTATTCTGGATTAGAAGAATTTTAAAATTTCATAGAAATATCCGTTTGAGAATAAGAGACGTTTTTGAAATCACTGAAATTTTCATCAAAGATAAATATTTAGCTGGAAGTCAGAAGTCGGAAGTTTTTAAAAAATATATTGTATTACTACGCTGTCAAAATTTTTAAAATTTTCATTTCTCGTTAAAAATCACGATTTTTGCACTTTCAAAATTTAGAAATGAGCTTATTAGACGAAATATCAAAACGTAAAACCTTCGGGATTATCTCTCACCCAGATGCTGGTAAAACTACTTTGACAGAGAAATTACTTCTTTTCGGAGGTGCAATTCAAGAAGCGGGTGCTGTAAAATCCAATAAAATTAAAAAAGGAGCAACTTCCGATTTCATGGAAATTGAAAGACAGAGAGGAATCTCCGTGGCAACTTCGGTTTTAGCTTTTGAATATAAAGGAAAGAAAATCAATATTTTAGACACACCAGGTCACAAAGATTTTGCAGAAGATACTTACAGAACACTTACGGCAGTAGATTCTGTAATTGTAGTGATAGACGTTGCAAAAGGTGTGGAAGAGCAAACTGAAAAATTGGTAGAAGTATGTAGAATGCGAAAAATTCCAATGTTGGTTTTCATTAATAAACTCGATAGAGAAGGAAAAGATGCGTTTGATTTATTAGACGAAGTAGAGCAAAAATTAGGTTTAAAAGTGGTTCCGCTTTCGCTTCCGATTGGTATGGGAAGTGATTTCCAAGGAATTTATAATATTTGGGAAAAAAACATTCAGTTATTTTTAGAAGAAAAAAAGCAAAAAGTTGGAGAAAGTATTGTGATTAAAGATATTAACGATGCTTCTATCGACGAAATTATCGGCGAAAAAGCCGCTTCTACTCTTCGAGAAGAAATGGAACTGATAGAATCTGTTTACCCAGAATTCGACAGAGAACAATACCTTACTGGCGAACAACAACCGGTGTTTTTCGGTTCTGCTCTTAATAATTTTGGAGTTAGAGAGTTGCTAGATGCGTTTGTAGAAATTGCACCAATGCCTCAGCCTAAAGAATCTGATGAGAGACTTGTAAACCCCGAAGAAAAGAATTTTACAGGATTTGTGTTTAAAATTCATGCTAATATGGATCCGAAACACCGTGACAGATTGGCTTTCGTGAAAATTGTATCTGGAACTTTCAAAAGAAACGAAAATTATCTTTTGGTGAGAGAAGGCAAAAAAATGAAATTTTCTTCTCCCAATGCTTTCTTTGCAGATAAAAAAGAAGTGGTAGATGAGAGTTTCCCGGGAGATATTGTTGGGCTTCACGATACCGGAAGTTTCAGAATTGGAGATACTTTAACAGCTGGAGAAAAAATTCTATTTAAAGGAATTCCTAGTTTTTCACCAGAACATTTCCGTTATATTAACAATGATGATCCTTTGAAGGCAAAACAATTGGCAAAAGGTATAGACCAATTAATGGACGAAGGTGTAGCGCAATTGTTTACTCTAGAAATGAATGGCAGAAAAATTATTGGAACTGTGGGCGCACTTCAGTACGAAGTAATTCAGTACAGATTAGAGCACGAATATGGCGCAAAATGCACCTATGAACCAATAGGAATTCACAAAGCTTGTTGGATTGAAGCCGATGAAAAATCTGAAGAATTTAAAGAATTTGCAAGATTGAAACAACGTTTTATGGCGAGAGACAACCACGGACAAATGGTTTTCTTGGCAGATTCGGCGTTTACGATTCACATGACGCAAGAAAAATTCCCGAATGTGAAATTACATTTCATAAGTGAATGGAATAATGCAAAATAATTATAAATTTTAAATGAATCTTCAAGGAAACTTGGAGATTTTTTTTGTAAAAACTTCGTAAATTATTTTACAATTCACTGATTTTCAAATCTGTAATACAAATACGATTTTTTACCTATTTTTAGGGAATATTTTTTGTATTAAGTTTGGCACTAACAAAATAAAATTATGAAAAAATTAATTTTTAGCATTTTCACCGCTTCTATCCTATTGGTAGCTTGTAATAAATCTGACATGAAACAAGCATCTGACACCATCAAAAATGCGGATAGTCTTTTCCAAGAAGCTAAAGAAGGCTACAATACTTTAGATTCTATTTCGAAAGCTGTAAAAGATTCTAACAGCACCATTGGAAAAGTAATTATTCCAGAAATAGATAAACATAAAGAAATTATAGAAGATGCCATTAAAAAAGGAAATATCAGTATAGATTCTGTTCAAAGAGAATTTGATAAAATAAAGGCAAAAGCTCAACAAAACGAAGAAATAAAAAAAGCGATAGATTCTGTAGCTTCCGTTGCTGAAGCCAATCCTGAAAATACAAAAGTTAAAAATCTTTTAGAATCTGCCAATAAAATTCTGAAACATTCTAACGAGAATTCTCAACCTTCTGCACCAAAAATTTCTCAAAATGATGTAAAAATTTCATCACAAAAAACAGAAATTGTTCCTATAGTAAAAACCGCTAGATTAAACATCTTGGTGGAAGATATTTCGGGGGCAAAAGAAATGCTCCAACAAGAACTTAGAAATACCAACGGAGATTTAGTTACCGAAAGTTATTCTGAAAACGAAGGCATTGCAAAAGAATATATTACTGCAAAAGTTCCTTTGTACAATTTTAATAATTTGGTTAATAATTTAGCAAATTTAGGAGCCGTAGAAACCAAAACTACCGATTCTAGAGGAAAAGATTATGACTCTAATCAAATGTGTGATGTAGAAATTACACTGGTAGATCATTCTATTTCTAATTCTTCTGTAACTCCCGCAGAAGATTTGAACATCGTAAACGGAGACGAAAAGAAAGATGAAACTTTTGGAGACAAATCTGAAGGTGCATTTATGAAAGGATTTGGTGTCATAGGAAGTTTATTTTTGGCATTATTACCATTCTGGCCAATATTCTTAATTGCAGGAATTGTTTGGTATTTTGTAGCGAAAAAGAATAAGAAAAAACGCGAAGAAGAGTTCCAAAGACAATTGGCAATAGAAAAAGAAAAGCTGAAAAGCACAGAAAAATCAGAAAATCAAGAAATTAAAACCCAAGAAAACGTAGAAAAACCAACTACAGAAGAACAAAAAAACGACGATGATATTTCTAAATATCTTCCGAAAGAGTAATGAAAAATTAAAGAATTATAATATCTAAAAAATTCAAATCCTTCAGAATTTTCTGAAGGATTTTTTCTAGAAAAATAAATCACTAAAAAATTTTAAAATATTCTTCAAAATAGTTCCTGTTGATGCATTATCAAGTTTTTTATCAATATATTGTTGAATTTCTTCTTTAGATTTTCCTTTTAATTTTTTGACATCTTTATTAATAAAATAAATTGCTACAGCAAAAGTTGTTAATGAGATAAGGCTTAATATTATAAACTCTTTTGTTATAATTGAAATATTATTACTTACTCAAAGCATACACCGCAAAACTCGCCAACCAATGGTCGCCGCCATAATTTCCTTTAAAAACTAAAGGCAATGCATTTTCTAAAAACTTGGCAGAAGTTTCTTCAAAATGTTTTTTGTATCGGTGATTTTCTGGTAAAACTTTGGCAATATTTTTCATACACCAACTTCTAGTAAAACTTAAACCAACCAAATGAACGGTTTGATAATCATTAATATCCGAAATTATTGGGAGTTGAGAAATATTTTCTAAACTTCGCTTTTCATAGAATTTATTAAACCATTTTACGTATTCTTTTTGAGGTAAAATTCTCGTCATTAAATCTGCAATTTCTAAACTTGGTGAGAAAAAATCGCTTCCATCTGGTTCTAAATAAGCAGGCGTTTTTTCGTCTTTTAAGTAAAAATATTTTGCTTTTTCTATCAGTTGATTTTCAAAATCTTTTTCTCCAGTTGCTCTCGCCCAATCTATGGCAAAACTAAGTGCAAATGCTGTATTAGGATGTACTCCAGTTCTATTAGGATAGGTTTGTTTAGGCAAATAATCTTTCCAAAGCGTAAGAATTTCATCTGTTAAAGGTTTTAAATTTTTGTGCCAAATTTTCGCTTTTGGATTGTCCCAAGTTACCAATTCTGCATCTAATTGCAGCAGCCATGCCCAACCATAAGTTCTCTCAAAGCCTTTCGCTACTTGATATTTATTAAAATATTCTGCTTCTGTTTTTATTTTTTCGGGTTGAAAAGAACCATCCAAAATATTAATAATTTCTTCTTTATTTTTTAAGAAAGGTTTGTCTTTCAGTAATTTTACAAGCATCCAATGTCCATGAACCGACGAATGCCAATCGAAACAGCCATAAAAACTTGGGTGCAATTCTTTTGGCGTAAGTTTCACATCTATCTCATTATTAATAACATGTGCAGTTTTATTAGGATATTCTTGGTTGATGCAATGCAAAGGTTTTTCGGATAAGCTCGTTGCAATTTCTTCGGTAAGTGTAGGAATTTGAGCAGAAAAACCCATCGAAATCAAAATTAAAAACACAGAAAATTTCTTCATTTATTCAAATTTTGTATAAATATAAAAAATCCCGCCCAAAAAACTGAGCAGGAAGTATTTAAAATGATTGAGTGTTTATAAATTCTATGACAAAATCGTCACATTATTTTCTAAAAGTTGAAAAATTGCATCTTTATCGTTTCCGGGTTGTGCATTTACGGCTTTTGTTCCTTTAAAATGCAGACAAGTAATAAAACCTGCATTTGCAGCATCAAGGCAAGTATATTTCACACAATAATCTAATGCCAAACCTACAATTTCTACAATTTCTATGTCTTTGAATTTCAAATAATCTTCCAAATCAGTTTTCATAAAATGGTTGTTATCCTGAAATCCGCTATAGCTGTCAACTTCTGTATTTTTACCTTTTTGAACAATGTGAGTTACATTTTTTATATTCAAATCTGGATGAAATTCAGCACCCGAAGTTCCTTGTACACAATGGTCTGGCCACATAAATTGAGGCAAACCGTTCAGATTGATAACCTCTCCTACTTTTCTGCCATTGTTTGAAGCAAAACTTTTATGATTTGCAGGATGCCAATCTTGGGTAAGGATTATTTCGTCATACGTAGTATCTTCCATCAAAAGATTTACATAAGGAATGATGCTATTAGCTTCTGGAACGGCTAATGCTCCACCTTCGCAAAAATCATTTTGAACATCTACTACAATCAGCGCTTTTTTCATAATTTTTAGATTTGAATTTCAAAAATAAAGACAAAAATCTATCCAAAAAACCAATTTGTGACAAAAATTCTCAATTTACGATTTGAAATTTTTGATTTAAGATATTTTAAAATGAAAAAAGCTCAGAAAAATCTGAGCTTTGGTAGTTAATTGATTTACAGAAATCGTAATTCTAAAATCGTGTATCTTAAATTGAATTATTTCTTGGCAATACTTCTGGAGATTACAATTTTCTGGATTTCTGAAGTTCCTTCGTAAATCTGAGTAATTTTAGCGTCTCTCATCATACGCTCTACATGATATTCTTTTACATAACCATAACCGCCGTGCACTTGCACCGCTTCTATTGTAGTATCCATCGCAACTTGCGAAGCGTATAATTTTGCCATTGCACCAGATTCTGAAATATCTAAACCAGCAGCTTTTTCTGCAGCAGCTTTGTAGCAAAGCATTCTTGCAGCCGTAATATTAACGTGCATATCTGCCAATTTGAAAGCAATTGCTTGGTGATTAATAATTTCTGTACCGAAAGATTTCCTTTCTTTAGCATATTTTAGTGCCAGTTCATAAGCACCAGAAGCAATTCCTAACGCCTGAGAAGCAATACCGATTCTTCCACCGTTTAAAACAGCCATTGCAAAATTAAATCCAAAACCATCTTCTCCAATTCTATTTTCTTTAGGAACTTTAACATCTGTAAACATTAGAGAATGCGTATCAGAACCTCTAATTCCTAGTTTTTCTTCTTTTTTACCAATTGCAAAACCTTCCCAACCTTTTTCTACAATAAATGCATTAATTCCTTTGTGTTTTTTTTCGGGATAAGTTTGTGCTATTACGATATAATATTGTGCATTTCCACCATTGGTAATCCAGTTTTTAGTACCATTAAGTAGATAATAATCTCCCATATCTACTGCAGTAGTTTTTTGGGAAGTAGCATCAGAACCAGCTTCTGGTTCCGAAAGACAAAAAGCACCAATTACCTCTCCTTTTGCTAGAGGAACTAAATATTTTTGTTTTTGTTCTTCGCTGGCAAATTTTTCTAAACCAGCACATACCAAAGAATTATTAACCGACATTACCACCGCCGCAGAAGCATCTACTTTAGCAATTTCTTCCATTGCAATTACATAAGAAACATAATCCATCCCAGAGCCACCGTATTTAGGATCTACAAACATTCCTAGGAAACCTAATTCTCCCATTTTCTTTACTTGTTCGTATGGAAATTTCTGGTGTTCGTCTCTTTCTATAACGCCAGGTAAAAGTTCAGTTTGCGCAAAATCTCTCGCTGCTTGCTGAATCATCAGTTGTTCTTCTGTTAAATTAAAATCCATTTTAGTTTATAATTTTTATGCTCGTAAATATACATTTTTTAGACATTTGCTAAAAATTAATGTTAACCGTTTGTTAATTCCAAAAAAATCTTATTTTTACAAAAAGTTGAAATTTTAAAAATATGACTGCAACCAGATTGTTTGATTTCGCCCATGAAGCTGCAAATCAACATCCTAAAGAAGACTTATTAGTAACAAAATACAACGGAGTTTGGACCAAAACTTCCACGCAAGAGTTCGTAAACAAAGGAAATAAAGTTTCCAGAGGGTTATTAAGAATAGGAATAAAGCCCGGAGACAAAATTGCGCTTATCTCTAGCAACAATCGTACTGAATGGTGTGTGATGGATCTTGGTATTTCTCAAATTGGAGCTATAAACGTTCCTGTTTATCCTACAATTTCAGTAGAAGATTATATTTATATCTTTAATAATGCAGAAATTAAGTATTGTTTTGTTTCGGATAAAGATTTGTACGAAAAACTATTACAAGTAAAAAATGATGTTCCTAGTTTGACAGGAATTTTCACTTTTGATAACATTCCTGGAGCACCCAATTGGCAAGAAATATTAGATTTAGGCGAAAACAACGAAAATCAGCAAGAAGTTGAAGATATTTCGAAAACAATTAATACAGAAGATTTAGCAACACTTATTTATACTTCCGGAACAACTGGAAGACCAAAAGGAGTAATGCTTACTCATAAAAATATTGTAGCAAACGTTACAGCTTGTGCACCTATAATAACAGATGTTACCAAAGGTTTAGACGAACTGAAAAGTTTAAGCTTCTTGCCTATTTGTCATATTTTTGAAAGAATGCTCTATTATCTTTATGTGAGCCATGGTTTTTCTATTTATTTTGCAGAAAGTATTGATAAAGTTGGCGATAATTTAAAAGAAGTAAAGCCTCAGATTATGACGGTTGTACCACGTTTGATTGAAAAAGTGTACGACAAAATTGTAGATAAAGGAGCCGAATCTGGAGGTTTAAAATCTAAAATTTTCTTCTGGGCTCTTTCATTAGTTGAAAATTACGACCCCAAAAAACCAAAATCTCTAAAACATATTATTGCAGACAAAATTGTTTTCAAGAAATGGAGAGAAGGCTTAGGAGGAAATATTGCCACCTTAGTTTCGGGTTCTGCAGCGTTATCTCAAAGATTAAACAGAATCTTCCAAGGAGCAGGAATTCCTATTTTAGAAGGATATGGACTTACCGAAACTTCGCCAGTAATTGCTGTAAACAGTTTCCAACACATGAAAATAGGAACGGTTGGTCATGTTCTTAATAATTTGGATGTAAAAATTCAAGAAGATGGAGAAATTACCGTAAAAGGACCTTCTATTACGCAAGGTTACTATAACGACGACGAAAAAACCAAAGAAGCTTTTACAGAAGATGGTTATTTCAAAACGGGTGATATTGGACATATCGACAACGAAGGTTTCTTGCATATTACAGACCGTAAAAAAGAAATGTTCAAAACTTCTGGTGGTAAATATGTTGCGCCACAAGCAATAGAAAACCTTGCCAAAGCTTCTAAATTTATAGAACAAATAATGGTAGTAGGTGATGGCGAAAAAATGCCATGTGCTCTTATTCAGCCAGATTTTGCATTTGCACAACTTTGGGCAAATAGAAAACATATAAAAATAGGAACAACACCAGAAAAAATTGCCAATTCGCCTGAATTGAAAGCAAGAATAGAAAAAGATATTGCTGTACTTAATAACAATCTTGGAAAATGGGAACAAATTAAGAAAATAGAACTTACCCCAAAAGTATGGTCTATTGAAGATGGTTTATTAACCCCAACCATGAAACTGAAAAGAAAAATAATTAAAGAAGCTTTTATAAAGCTTTATGATAAATTATACGACAGAGCATAAACAGAAAAAACCGTCTCCATTGAGGCGGTTTCTTTTTTCAATCTAAAATAGATATTTTTTATTAAAAAATTAATCTTCTTTGCTTATAAAAATACTCTCTAAAATTGATGTAATAATGGAAAGTGCTATACTAAAAATAAACGCCCACCAAAATCCATCAACATGAATTCCATCTGTAAAACGTGCTGCTAATAAGGTGATTAAAGCATTAATTACTAAAGAAAAAAGTCCTAAAGTAATAATTGTAATAGGCAACGAAAATAACTGTAAAATAGGTTTTACAATTAGATTTAGCAATCCTAAAACTATCGCGAAGATAATCGCAGAAGTGAAATCTGCTACATGTACTCCACTTAGAATTCTTGGTAAAAAATATGCTACCAAAGCTGTAATGAGAAGTTTAATAATTGTTTTCATAATATTTGCAATTTATCATTTTCTAGATTTTCGGGGTTTTAATTTTATTTCTTTAACCTCCGAAATAAGCCAATCTTCTATTTGTATAATAAAGTGATTTCTTACTAAAACCATTTTACAAATAAAAATCATCCCAACAAATATAAAACATAAAACGAAAGAAATAAGACCAAAACTGGTAGAAATTTTCCAGCGCTGTTGTTCGTCTAATATCAAATGAATTTGCCTAGAAACAAAATCTAAAAATATTTTGTAATGCAGAAGACTTTCTAGCAAAAGCCCTATTCCTAGAACAAAAAAGAAAACGGCTAAAAGCCAAGAAATTCCCCAAACCAAAAATATAAAAAAAGTATTACCAGAAACCGAAGGCTGCTTATCTAAAATATTTTGAAGTTCTATTGTTTTCATTATTAATTTCTGTTTTTAATTAACAAATATCCTGTTAAAATTCTTCCGTCAGACAATTTTAAAATATAATAATAAGTAGCTGTTGGCAAAACACGTCCGTTATAAAGACCATTCCATTCAAAAGATCCATTAATAGTTTTATCTAATACTACTACTCCATATCTGTCTAAAACCTTAATTTGAGAACCGTTATAAAATTCTAAACCTTGTATTTTCCATTTATCATTTTGTCCGTCTCCATTAGGTGTAAACGTATTTGGAATGTCGAATATTGTAAACTGGGAAGAAGTGAGACTACATTTTTTGTCTTTTATTCTCACATAGATGTTATAAATTTCATTTTTAAGATTAGTAAATGTATTAGAAGATTGCCAATTAACCATGTCTAAAGAAAATTCATAATTACCAGACATAGCCATTAAAATAATTGCAGTAGAATTATTAATTTCAATATTTTTTATAATAGGAAGAACAGGAGAAACCACCTCTGTAGAAGTAGATGTAGAACAATTAGAAGAATTAGTAACCAATAAGGAATAAGTTCCTATTTGAGTAGGATAAATAACTTGCTTGTCACTATAAAAAACGCCATTAAGTTTCCATTCGTAAGAAAAACCTACACCAGCGTCTAAAGTAATAGGATTGTCTATACAATACTCTATTGAAGGCGGTAAATCAACATTAGGAATATTATTAAGTACTAAATCTAAGGTTACCATTTTATCACATCCTTGAGTGGAATTAATGTTTACATATATTTTATTATTACCAATTGAAATATTATAATAAGTTGGGTTATTAATAACCTTCATCTGTTCATCATAGTAAATAAAATTATATGCACTAGGATTAGAAATAATATTAGAATTATAATTTTTTAAATTAACAATTTCTTTATTATCGTTTTTATCATCGCATAACTTATCCGAATAATCATTAGCAACGATAGTAGTTGTTACCAAACTTACTTTAACTGGAGCTCTACCAACACTTTCGCAATTATTAGATGTTTGAGTAGCATAATAAGTAACGCCGTCTTTTAACAATGTAGAAGCAAGCATTAAATTACCACCAATAGCACTGTCATACCATTTTATATTATTTCCATTTATTGAAATTGAAGATAAAGTAGCTTTTTGATTGATACAAAAAACTTGTAAAGAATTAGCAATAGGCGGAACTGTTGCAGAAACACTCACTTTTACAGAAATTCTCTCTCCTTCGCAGTTTCCAATTGTTTGAGAGGCAAAATAAGTACTTCCATCTGCTAATATTTGGCTCGAAGAAATAAGATTACCTCCTGTAGCAGAATCGTACCATTTTATATTACTTCCAGAAATGGATAAATCAGAAATTTTAGCATTCTCTTGGATACAAAAACTTTGCAAATTATTGGCTGTAGGTTTTGGAGTTGGATTTACAAAAACATCTACAATTGCTTCTTTAACCTCCGAAATACATCCTAAATTATTTTTAATTAAAATGTAATATTTACTCGGATTTAAACCATTAAAAACATTACTTGCCTGCCAGCTTTTACCTCCGTCAATACTATAAAAAGCTGCTAAATTTGTAATCGTAATAGTTGCCGAAGAGTGCAAACAATCTATTTGTTCAATATTTACAATTGGAGTTGGCGGATAGTCTGTAGGTATATTAATTGTAACCTTCAATGCAGTAGATTCGCATCCTAAATTATTCCTAACTTTTAAATAATATTCACCTGGTGCTAAATTATTTGAAGCAGAATTGGTAGAATACGTTTTCCCATTATCAAAACTATATTCGTAGGCAGAACTGGTGATAGAAATACTACCAAAAGGATTAGTACAACTTAATGGCTGAATAACATTAACCACTGGTAAACTTGGAGCATTGGCTGGAGCATTAATTACTGCAACAGATTGAACAGAAGCACAACCATTTAATTTTCTTACTTTAAGATAATATGTACCAGTTGGTAAATTAGCAACAGGATTTGTTCCCCATGTTTTTCCATCATCAAAACTATATTCATCTGCAAATGTGTTAATTTTTATTACACCAATATTAGAACTACAACCAGATGGATGTGTTACCGAATAAATTGGAGCATCTGGAACTACTGGAGGTGGAGAAATCGTTACAGAAGATACCAAAGAAATACATCCTGAACTATCTTTTATCATCAAATCATAAGTACCTGGAAGTAAATTGTTAAGAGAATCACTGGTACTAAAAGTTATACCCTTATCAAAACTATAAAGTGCTGCTTTAGTCTTAAATGTAATGCTTCCTGTTTTAGTATCACAATCTGGTTGATTAACAATATATTCTGGCGCTGGTAAATCTGATTGTTTATTAATAACAACCGTTATAGCATCCGATACACAGCCAATTTTATTTCTATATTTAATATTATAAGTTCCTGGTGGTAAATCTGATTTAGTATTAGAAAAAACAAAACTTAGCCCATTATCAAAACTATAACTATCACCATCAGAAGTAATGTTTATACTACCTGTAGAAATGCTACAAGTTGGTTGCGTAACTTTAACATCTGGTGCTGCAATGGTACTTCCCGAAGAAAGATTAACTACTGTAGTAAGAGACTCACAACTATAAGAATTTTGTTTTATTTTTATCATATATGTTCCAGCTCCAAGATTTATTTTGGAGTTACTAGTAGTCCAACTTGCGCCATCATTAAAACTATAACTTGCTGCTGATGTATTGATAACTATACTTCCATCTGTTACTCCGCATGCTGAAGGTTGTTTTACAGTAACTAATGGCGCTGCAGGAATTGATGGCGGAGAACTTATATAAACATACTGATATTGAGAAATACACCCCAAAGAATTCTTTATCATTACATAGTAAGTTCCTGATGATAAATTAGATTTTACAGAATCTGTACTCCAGGTTTTTCCTCCATCAAAACTATATTGGTCTGAATAAGTATTAATATATATTGTTCCGTATGGCTCAGAACATGTAGGCTGTACAGTACTAACATTAGGAGATGGTAAATTATAAGTACTAACATTTGCATAATAAGGATAAGATGTACATCCTTGACTATTTTTTACTACTATTGAATATGTTTTATTAGGTATTGGTTTGGTAATAATTGGATTAGTTCCCCAAGTTGTACCTCCATCAAAACTATATTCAGAAGCAGATGAAAGAACACTAATACTACCATCAATACCACAACTAGGGTTTACAATTTTTACAATCGGAGTTGGTATATAATATTTATTTATACTAATACTAATAACATATGGGATAGAAGTACATCCTTTAGAATTTTTTACCATGAGATTATAATATCCCGAAGTAATGCCAGAAAGTGTAGAATTTGTCGTCCATGTGTTACCTCCATCAAAACTATATTTATCTGCAACAGTGGCAATTGTAATACTACCAAGCTTGCCACAAGTTGGTTGTTCGTATGTATAATCTGGTGTTGGAAGGTAATAATCTTTAAGGTAAACAGATATACCATAAGGATCTGATGTACATCCTAAATTATTTTTTATTCTGATATAATAATATCCTTTTTTTAAGTTTGTAAAAGTATTGCTAGTAGACCAAGTAGTGCCATTATCAATACTATAAAAATCTGAAACAGTATTAAAAGTAATGGTTCCTCCATTATCACAAGTAGGGTCTGTAAATGTATAATTTGGCTTATCTAAATAGTATTCTTTTATTTGTACATAGTTTACATTAGAAATACAACCATTTTTATCTTTAATTAAAACGTAATAATGACTAGGCGTAAGATTACTAAATGTATTGCTAGTACTCCAAGTATAGCCATCATCAATACTATAATAATCTGATTTTGTATTAATTACAATACTTCCTTTTGTAGTACACGTTGGTTGTGTAGTAGTAACATTAGGAGTAAATAATTTCTTATCATCCAAATAAATACTAATGTATTCTGAAATACATTGTTTACTATTTTTTATAACAAGTGTATAGTATCCACTTTTAAGAGGAGTAAAGACAGGATTAGTACTCCAAGTATAACCGTTGTCTATACTATAAAAATCTGCTTTTGTTTTAAAAGTAATACTCCCAATATTACCACAACTTGGCGATATGGCTTCATAATCTGGTTTATCTAGACGACTCGAATAAATATAAACAGAATAACTTTGTGACATACACCCCTCTTTATTTTTAATTCTAACATTGTAGTAATTCTGCGTTAAATTTGTTATTGTATTACTAGTACCCCAAGTATTACCTCCATCAAAACTATAATAATCAGCTACTGTATTAATTGTAATGCTTCCTTGCGCATCACAAGTAGGCTGAATAACTTTATAATCTGTTAATGGAATTTCTGGATTATTTAGATAAACATAATTAGAGTAAGATTCGCAACCAATCTTATTCTTAATTTTTATAGAATAATATCCAGCCGGAAAACTTTTTTTATTAAGCGTTGTCCAAGTTACTCCATTATCAAAACTATAATAATCACTAAGAGTATTTATTGTAATAGTTCCATTGTTTCCACAAGTTGGCTGTTCTACAGTAAAAATTGGAGAATCTAAATGAGGTTCATATAAATATACTGAGTTTTGAAGCGAAACACAGCCATTTTTATCTTTTACTTGAATTAAATAAATTCCAGCTGGCAAATCATCTTTGATATTACTAGTACCCCATGTTTTACCTCCATCAAAACTATATTGATCTCCTATTGTTGAAATATAAATATAACCATTAACTCCACATGAAGGCTGAATTGTACTATAGTCAGGATAAGATTGTTCTAAACTATTTACATAAATATTTAAGAAATAAGAAGTACATCCTAATTTATTTTTAAATCCTATAGAATAATTCCCCTTTTTAACATTAGTCAAAACATTACTTGTAACCCATGTGGTACCTCCATCAAAAGTATAAAAATCTGATTTATCTCCTATGGTAATAGAACCATCAACATCACACGCTGGGAGTATTAAAGAATAGTTTGGATTACCAAGAGAAACTCCATTTAAATAAACATTGTCAATATAAGATTCACATCCTTTTATATCTTTTGTTCTAATCTTATAAATTCCAGGAGAAAGATTGTCTAAATAATTACTTGTTTGCCAAGTTACTCCTCCATCAAAACTGTAATATGCAGATTCTGTTGTAATTGTAATACTCCCCTTATCTCCACAATATTTCGGCACTGTATAGCTGTAAGAAGGATATGTAGAAGCTGGTGCAACTATTTCTACAACTTGTGCGTAAGATATACAACCATTTACTGTTTTTATTTTTACTTTATAAGTTCCAGGATATAGATTGTTTAATGTATTATTTTTAACCCAAGTTACTCCATTATCAAAACTATACTCACTTGCAGGAGATGTTACTTTTATACCTCCCGAAGAAGAATTACAAGAAGGTTGCGTAACTTCTAAAGTGGGCAAAACAGCTGTTTGAGAAGCTTCTATATTTACACTTGCTGTACTTATACAGCCATAAGAATCTGTTATAGTAACACTATAAGTACCTATAGAAGTGGCAGTAATACTTTGCGTAGTTTCTCCATTTGGACTCCATTTATAAGATGCTCCAGAAGAAGCAGTGAGAACTGTACTCCCGGAACAGACATTTAAAATTCCAGAAATATTAGCTGTAGGATTTTTAAGCTCTAATGTAGCATGAATAATTTTGAAACAAGTAGTACTTTTGCTTACTCTTACATATATCGTAGCAGAAGGACTATTGTATTTTGTAATATTAGTTATGCTATTAGTATTAGATAATGCATCGTTATAATCTTTAAAATAACTAAAAGTATATCCCGAAGTATTAGAAACTAATTTAGAATTCAAATCTGTTAAATTAAAATCTTCACTTCCATTATAATCAGAATCACAGATAGTTAACTTTGCTGTTTGCAAATCAATATCACAATCTGAAGTACAATTCATAAACGAAATATCCCAACCAGAATTAGCATCATTATCCGTTGCAGATGCAAAACTAGTACCGCTACAACTTGTCCCAGAAATGTCATAATCTATTTTTACACCAACATTATAATTAGCATTGGTTATATTTGGAAATACTTTAGAATCTAAATTAAAACAAAACCTTTTTTTAGTATTATCCTGAGATGTAGGACTGCTAGTTGTGTATATTATTTTATTAGAAGTGTCATAAACATTTAAAGTAATACTTTTTACAATTGCAGATTGACCACCAGAATTAGGAATAGTATAACTACCACAAACCGAAATTGGTAACGTTGGGCACAATGCATTAATTGGGTCTAAATCTACCGTTCCTTGTATATTTTCATCAGAATGCAAAATACATAAATCATCTATAAAAGCATAACCAAAATGAGCCCCAAAACCACATCTAGAACCAATAAATTCTATTGTAAATTCTTCATTATTTGGTATCGAAGATATATCTAACATGCCAGATTGCCAATTAGCAGTATAAAGAGTAACCGCATATGCCCAACCTGAAGGAACTTTACTAAAAATACAATTCTTTTCGTCCCCTATCATACAAAACTCACTTACAACATCTCCATTTTTATTAATAATTCTTGCTTTAAAAAACGGTTGATTATCTTTATGTCCATTATCATAAACTGTTTGCAAAACAGCTTTGTAATTGAATTTTACAAAATTTTCATTATTGCTCTTATACCTTTTAGCTTGTACAGAAGAACTTGTAGTATTAGAATACTCGTAATTTATTTTCAGAGCATATTGGTCAAACGCTTTAATATCACCAATATATTTATCAATATAATTAGCAGGTACAGTAGAAGCCATAACATCTGTAGCAGAAGGATCGTAAATTTTAATATTTTCGTTTGCCTTATTAGATATTGCTTTACACTGTGTTGGTCCCATTTGATCGCCAATTGTATAAAGAAAATTTTTAAGAAAAGTATTACCTCCTGATGTTTCATATTGCTCGAACCCACTATTAGAACACATTTCAACAGCTTTTTGATCTGCAGAAATTCTGTTATTACCCTGCTTAAGACTTGCTCTTTCCTTGCTCTTATTACTTTCTATCTGTTTTATGATATTTGGGTTAGTAATAATTTTACCATTAACATCATCATACAATCTATTCCCCTCATTAGTAACATTTTGAGAATAATAAATACCAAAAACTAATAAAATTAAATAGTAAAGTTTTTTCATAAAATAATAATATCTTCAATTATAACACCTTAATAAATTCTCTCAAAAAAAAAACAATACTTCTATGTAAATAAATAATAAAAATAAATTTGTAAATCTCTTATTATAAACACATTATACAAGCATAATTATAACCTAATAAATGATTATAAATACTCTTTTTTTATTGATTAATTTATTTTCTAACAGAAAAAAAATAATGATGTAAAGAAGATGAAAATTATATATCAGAACTTGGCTATGTTTTTTTTGTAAAAATAAGTATTTTTTCAATAAACTGAAAATTAACAAATCGTAAAAGGAGACCAATATCAATAGAATTTATTTGCAAGTGAAAAAACATTTTTATTAGATTTGCAGGGTATAAATTTTAAGGGTGAAACACTAATTTTTATACTTTATCTGCCTCGTCATTAGCTGATGAGGCTTTTATTTTATAAAATGCCAAACAAGTAAATGTTAATTTAATTAACTTTTTTTACACAAAAACATCAATTAAATGTGAAAAATGCAATTTTTTCAATCTAAAAAATTATGATTTATCTCATTTAAAATAATTTGCAATGTACTTTTATCCATTGAGGTTTAAGTAGATATTTATACAGCAATTACTTTAGTTGTTTATTATTCAATGCATTATATTAATTTTATAAAGAAGATTTTTAAAATTTAATATTTTATTATTTTTATTAATAATTTGGTTTTAATATTAATTGTGATATATCTCAATGGGAAATTATTTTTAATATTCGTAATTTTGCCAATATAAATTTAGATTAGAAACAATTAAAAGTATTGCCTCCATTAATTCTTTAAAAAGACAATACAAAAAGTAAAAATTATCCAATGAGTAAAGCAATTTATATCACCACAAACGAACCTCACAGTGGAAAATCTACCGTTACACTCGGTATGATGAGTATGTTGATTGGTAAAGCAACTAAAGTGGGCTATTTTCGTCCGATTATAGAAGATACCGAAGACGACAAAATAGACAGCCACATACAAACGGTTATAGATTATTTTAAGCTTAATATTCCTTACGAAGACGCTTATGCCATTACAAAAAGTAAGTTGATAAAAGAGAAAAACAGCGGTAATATAGATTCGGTTATAGACCTCATCATAGAAAAATACAAAGCTCTAGAAGATAAGTTTGATTTTGTATTGGTAGAAGGAACCAGCTTCTCTGGCGAAGGAACAGCTATTGAATTAGATATAAATGTATTAATTGCTAAAAATCTTGGTATCCCAGTAACAATTGTAGGTTCTGGAGAGAACAAAAGCATTGAAGAATTGGTAGATACACTTAATCTTACCTATAATACCTTCAAAGAAAAAGACGTAGAAGTTATCTCTATTATCGCCAATAAAGTACTTGCCGAAGACAAAGATTTAATCAATATAAAACTTAAAAATACGTTCTCAGAAGATATTCTTAAATTCGAAATTCCTGTAGTAAAAGGTTTAGACAGCCCTACTTTCATGGAAATTGTAAAAGAATTAGATGGAAAATTACTTTTCGGAGAAAAAAACGTAAATAACCCTGTTGAGAGTTTCAGCGTTGGAGCAATGCAACTTAGAAATTATCTTCAACACATCACCGAAAAAGGTTTGGTAATCACTCCGGGAGACCGTGCAGATATTATCCTTGGTGCATTATTAGCCAATCAATCTGCCAACTACCCTTCTGTTTCTGGAATTATTTTAACAGGAGGAATCGTTCCTGAAGATACTATTATGAAATTGATAGAAGGTTCTTCAGATATTGTTCCTGTAGCTTCTGTAGAAGATGGAACTTATTTAATTGCCAACAGAATTGGAGCGATAAAATCTAAAATCTACGCAGATAACATTCAAAAAATTGAAACTTCTATCCAAGTTTTCCAAAAATATGTAAATCTAGAAGAACTTTCAGAGAAATTAGTAACCTTCGAAGTAGATGGTATTACACCGCGTATGTTCCAATACAACTTATTGAAACAAGCTAAAAAAGAAAGAAAACACATTGTTTTACCAGAAGGTAATGACGATAGAATTCTGATTGCAATTTCCAGATTGCAAGAAATGGACGTAGTAGATCTTACTGTAATTGGTTCGAAAAAAGAAATCGAAAAAAGAGCTACGGAGCTTAATATTCACATCGATTATTCTAAACTTAATATTGTATCTCCACACGAATCTCCTAATTACCAAAGCTATTCTGAGACTTATTACGAGCTTAGAAAACAGAAAAACGTAACGCTTGCAATGGCACAAGATTTAATGGAAGACGTTTCTTATTATGGTACAATGATGGTTTACAAAGGTCATGCAGATGGTATGGTTTCTGGCGCTGCACATACTACACAACACACCATTTTACCAGCTTTACAATTTGTAAAAACAAGACCCGAATGCAAAATCGTTTCTTCAATCTTCTTTATGTGTTTAGAAAACAGAGTTTCTATTTTCGGAGATTGTGCCATCAATCCAAATCCTACAGCAGAACAATTGGCAGAAATTGCAATTT
The DNA here is from genome assembly GCF_047601505.1 of Cloacibacterium sp. Taxonomy (GTDB): domain Bacteria; phylum Bacteroidota; class Bacteroidia; order Flavobacteriales; family Weeksellaceae; genus Cloacibacterium. Next base: position 2,105,540 of record NZ_JASGJD010000001.1, on the reverse strand, counting down.
CTTCTGCAGACTCTAGTGTTGCTTTCGGTATCGAGCCAAAAATTGCAATGCTATCTTACTCTTCTGGTAACTCTGGCAAAGGTGACGATGTAGATAAAGTGAGAAATGCCACTGAAATTGTTCGTCAAAAACGTCCTGATTTAAAAATTGAAGGTCCAATTCAATATGATGCAGCTGTAGATATGACCGTAGGAAAAAGCAAATTACCAAACTCTGAAGTTGCTGGGCAAGCTAGTGTATTAATCTTCCCAGACCTTAACACAGGTAACAATACTTACAAAGCTGTACAAAGAGAAACTGGTGCTGTAGCAATAGGCCCAATGTTACAAGGTCTTAACAAACCTGTAAACGACCTTAGTAGAGGTTGCACCATAGACGACATTATTAATACAGTAATTATTACTGCAATTCAAGCTCAAAAATTATAATTTATATGAATATTATTATCATCAATACAGGAAGTTCTTCTATTAAATTCCAAATGCTTGCTATGCCAGACCAAAAGGTAATTTGCTCTGGTTTGGTAGATAGAATTGGATTGGGAAGTTCTAATCTAGTTTACGAAACCCAAAATACTAAAGTTCAAGAAGTTTTAGATATAGACAATCACGAAGCAGGATTAAAAAAAATATCTGAACTATTAATTGACCCAAAAATTGGAGTAATTAAAGATACTTCCGAAATAGCAGCTGTAGGACACAGAGTAGTACACGGAGAAAGATTTTCGGACCCAATGAAAATCACCGAAAAAGTAAAAGAAAAAATTAAAGATTTATTCTTACTTGCTCCTCTTCACAATCCTGCACACTTACAAGGTATTAATGTAGCAGAAGAAATTTTTTCTGATGCAGAACATATCGCAGTTTTTGATACCGCTTTCTTTCAAACCATCCCAGAAGTAGCTCACAAATATGCAATTCCTAATGACATTGCAGAGAAATATCACATCAGACAATACGGTTTCCACGGTACAAGTCACAAATTTGTATCAGAAAGAGCAATTGAGTTTTTAGGAGTTAAAGAATCTAAAATCATCACCATTCACCTTGGTAATGGCTGTAGCATCACTGCTGTAAAAGACGGCAAAAGTATAGACCACTCCATGGGATTCAGTCCTGCAAACGGATTAATAATGGGTACAAGAAGTGGAGATATAGACCATTCTGTAGTATTTTATTTAAATGACCTTGGTTTTTCTGTAAAAGAAATTAGTGATTTACTTCAAAAGAAAAGCGGAATGCTAGGACTTACCGGTTATAGCGATTTAAGAGATATTGAAAGATTAGCTGAAGAAGGAAACAAAGATTGCCTACTTGCCCTTGCAATGAATGCATACAGAATTAGAAAATTCATTGGGGCTTACACCGCTGCAATGGGAGGATTAGATGCAATTGTTTTCACTGCGGGAGTTGGAGAAAATTCTGCTTACCTTAGAAACCTTGTTTGTAAAGACATGGAATTCTTCGGAATTGAAATAGATGAAGAGAAAAACAGCCTTAGATCTAAAGAAATAAGAGCCATCCACAGAGACAATTCCAATACCAAAATATTAGTAGTTCCAACCAATGAAGAGCTAGAAATTGCTCGTCAGGTTTATGGATTATTAAATTAATCAAACTCAGATTATTAAAAAAGAGAAGCAATATTGCTTCTCTTTTTTTGTTGTATTATTCGCCAGATTATAATCAACCTTGTTTTAAATGAAATGCAATTGCAGGAGATTACAAACAGCCTTGTTTTAAATAAAATGCAACTGCAGGAGATTACAAACAACCCTGTTTTAAATGAAATGCAACTGCAGGAGATTACAAACAACCCTGTTTTAAATGAAATGCAACTGCAGGAGATTACAATCAACCTTGTTTTAAATAAAATTCAATTGCTTTTAGTTTAATCTAAATGTTATTTCAAATAAAATTAGTTGAAATAATTCAAACCAACGGCTACCAAAACACTCATCAAAAGCGTTATAATGCCTACTTGTTTCAAAAACGGGTCTAGTTCTTTTGGCTCTTTTACGGCAATTATTTTTCTCCTTAAAGAAGTTAATGGAAATATGGTTACAAAAAAGATAAACGCATAATATTTCCCTTGTTCTTGCAAATGATTTATCATCATATAAATTAAAACCAAAATTGGTGGCAACATTAGAATTACCATTTCATAAATCATCGCATTTTTGAAACCTAATCTTAATGCTAAAGTTTTTTTACCAGATTTTTCGTCGTTTTCTATATCTCTCATATTGTTGAGGTTTAGCACACCTGCGCTTAGCAATCCTATGGCAGAAGCTGGCAAAAGAATATCCCAATCAAAAGATTTTGTAAAAAGAAAATAACTTCCGCATACAGACACCAACCCGAAAAATATAAAAACCATTATATCTCCTAAACCTAGATAGCCATAAGGTTTTTTGCCAACAGTATAGCCTATTGCCGCCAAAATACAAGCAACACCTAAACCAATAAAAGTATAAAATTCATTAATAAAATTTGGAAAAAATGCTTTGTAAAGCAATCCCAAAGTTGCAACTAAAGACAAAACAGAAAACAAAATAACAGCATTTCGCATTTGCTGGGCAGTAATTTTACCAGAAGCTACAGCACGTTGCTCTGCCTCTCCTATTCTATTTTGGTCGGTTCCTTTTACGCCATCTCCGTAATCGTTAGCAAAATTTGATAAAACCTGATACAACAAAGTTACCAAAAGTGCCAAAGCAAAAATAGTCCAATCCCAAGTTTTTCCTTGTTCTAAGAGTTTCCATCTTGCGATGAAAGAGCCCATAATAATTCCGCTTACAGAAAGCGGTAAAGTACGCAGCCTAGCTGCTTTTATCCAATCAATCATTTTAGTTGTTAGTTATCAGTTGTTGGTTGTTGGTAAATAATTTCATAAGACTGTCAACTATCAACAAACAACCATCAACCAAGTTAAGAAATCCACTGATTTTCTCCGAAATCTGGTTTACGTTTTTCTAAAAATGCGTTTCTTCCTTCTTTAGCTTCTTCCGTCATATAAGCCAATCTGGTAGCTTCTCCCGCAAAAACTTGTTGGCCAACCATTCCGTCGTCTGTAAGATTCATTGCAAATTTCAGCATTCTGATAGACATTGGAGATTTTGCCAAAATTTCTTGCGCCCATTGGTAAGAAGTTTCTTCTAACTCTGCATGAGGAATTACTGCATTTACCATTCCCATATCTGCCGCTTCTTTAGCCGAATAATTTCTTCCTAAAAAGAAAATTTCTCTGGCTTTTTTCTGCCCCACCATTTTAGCTAAATAAGCAGAACCATAACCACCGTCAAAACTGGTAACATCAGCATCAGTTTGTTTGAAAATCGCGTGCTCTTCGCTCGCCAAAGTTAAATCGCAAACCACGTGAAGCGAATGCCCACCACCAACAGCCCAACCGTTTACCATAGCAATCACCACTTTTGGCATAAATCTGATAAGACGTTGAACTTCTAAAATATTAAGTCTATGTCTTCCGTCTTCTCCTACGTACCCTTTTTGTCCACGTGCTTTTTGGTCTCCACCACTACAGAAAGCATGTCCGCCATCTTTAGGGCTTGGTCCTTCACCTGTTAACAAAACTACCCCTACAGAAGGGTCTTCTGAAACGTGGTAAAATGCGTCGTATAATTCTGAAGTAGTTTTTGGACGAAAAGCATTTCTTACTTCGGGTCTGTTAATTGCAATTCTGGCAACGCCATTGCATTTTTTATAGGTAATATCTTCGTATTCTTTTACGGTTTGCCAATCAATATTCATAGAAAAAAATTTTGCGTAAAGATAACGATTATTGACCAATTTTTAATTGAAATCATGATTATTAAGACGAAAAAACTCTTTATTACCTCTTCGGATTATTATAGAGAATAAATAAAATTTACAAGAAAATGATTTTATTCATACCTTATCAAAAGCGTTTAAAATAGAGACTTGAGTACCTTTGCAAGTGTAAAAAATGTAGGTATGAAAAATATGTGGAAACCTTTATTATTTAGTTTCATTGCATTGAATTCTGTTTCAGTAGCAAACGCACAAGAAAAAAAAGATTCCTTAAAATCTGAAGCTCCCAAACCAAAAGAATTTAAAATTTTCAACAAAAAAGCAACTATTGGTGCATTATTGGTGGGCGATTATGCCAATTCTCTTACCAAAGATGTTGATATGAACGGGAAGCACAATCCTACAGCTTCAGACAATGGTTTTTACTTGGTGTATTTCAGAGTAAACGGAAAATTCGCTATTAATGATAAACTTTCTGCACAGATTTTAGTAAACTTTGCTGATTTCAAAAACGACCCAAAAAACAAAGTTTTAGAAATTGCTGCTTTAAAATGGACTCCAAGTACTTATTTTAATGTACAAGTAGGACAATTTAGACCTTATTTTGGTTTGGAAGATATGTATCCTGCAGAAATAATGAAATCTTATGCTTGGTCTAATCAATACTCTCTTTTAGGAAAAAGCAACTGGGAAAGTTTCCAAATTGGTGCTGCTGTTTCTGGTTCTTTGAGCAAGAAAAAAATTCCATTAAGATATTATTATACTTTCTATAACGGAAATGGTAAAAACCAAGTGCAAGATAACGACGATGCTAAAAACCACGCTTTAAGATTAGAATACGACCTTTTGCCTAAATTACAATTAGGCGTAAACAAAGCACTTACAAAAATTGATAATCAAAATGCAAGTATGTTTGGAGCAGATATTTCGTACAACGCTAATCTTTCTAAACTTTGGAAAGCCGGTTTTAATACAGAATTCAAATACGGAACTAATATTTATGCTTTCAGCGCTGCTACTCTCGCAGGAAAAGACGTTTCAGATTATAAAATGACAGGTTTTTATATTATTCCATTTATTTCCAGAGCAATTAATGAAAGTAATAAAAGTTTCATTGAATTTACTTGCCGATACGAATATCTAGAAGATGTAAACAAAAACGGGAATGTAGGAAGATTTTACACTCCAATGTTAAGCTATGTAATGGGAGAAGATTATACATCTAAAATTTCTTTAGTTGGTGTAATTTCAGACTATAACAAAGATGTTGCAAACAGCACACAATACAGTTCTAACTTATTACTATTGCAATATCAAATCAGATTTTAGTATTTAAATTTCATTTTACTTATCGTAAATAGTTACATTAAAATTTATGCAACTAGAATTATATTATTTTCAATTTAAAAATACTTTTATTCAAAAACCAAAAATAAAGAGCCTTAAAACATAATCAAAATCATATTTTTTATATCAGAATGTTACCATAAATTTGAGTATCATTAAAAATATAAAGAAATGATTATTGGTGTTTTAAAAGAACCGAATTTTGAAACCAGAGTTTCAATTCTTGCCGAATCTGTGGCTGCACTCATCAAAAAAGGAAATTCTGTAATTGTAGAATCAGACGCTGGAAAAAAAGCATTCAACAGCAACCAAGAATACGAAAAAGCTGGTGCCGAAATAAAATCCAGAAACGAAGTTCTAGCACAAGCAGAAATTTTACTTTCTATAAACCCTATTTCTGATGAAGATTTCTCAAAAATAAATTCTAAAATTTTATTGGGCGTTTATCAACCTCTTTCAAACGGAGAAAATATTATAAAATCTATTGAAAGAAAAATTACTACTTTTTCTTTAGATATGCTCCCAAGAACTACCAGAGCTCAAGCAATGGATGTTTTGAGCTCTCAAGCTAATATTGCAGGTTACAAAGCCGTTTTATTGGCCGCCAATTCTTACGGAAAATATTTCCCGATGTTTATGACGGCTGCGGGAAGTATTGCTCCTGCCAAAGTTCTTATTTTAGGTGCCGGAGTAGCTGGTTTACAAGCAATTGCTACCGCAAAAAGGTTAGGAGCTGTAGTAGAAGTTTTTGATACAAGACCTGCTGTAAAAGAAGAAGTAATGAGCCTTGGAGCTAAATTTGTAGAAGTAGAAGGCGCTGCAGACGCAAGCACAGCCGGTGGTTATGCCGTAGAACAAACCGAAGAGTACAAACAAAAGCAACAACAACGTATCGCTGAAAGTGTTGCAAAATCTGACATTATTATCACTACGGCACAGATTCCTGGGAGAAAAGCACCAATATTGATAACAGAAGAAATGCTCAATTCTATGAAAAACGGTTCTGTAATTATAGATTTAGCAGCTTCTACAGGTGGAAATACTCCATTTACTAAAAACAATGAAACCGTAAATCATAACGGTGTTTCTATTATAGGAAATTCTTCTTTACAATCTACAATGCCTTCAGACGCAAGTAAATTGTACGGAAAAAATATTACCAATTTTCTTCAACTTATTATTGATAAAGACGCAAATCTCAATCTAAATTGGGAAGACGATTTGGTAAAAGGCGCTTGCATTACACACAACGGCGAAATTACTAACGACAGAGTAAAATCTATACTCTCTCCTTCAATGAATAATTAAATTTAATTTTTATGAATATTATAGAGTGGATTTCTCAATATCAACAAATTATTTACATTGTAATTTTGATGATTTTTGTAGGAATTGAAGTGATAGGACACGTACCAAGTGTTTTACACACACCATTAATGAGTGGTGCAAACGCCATTCACGGTGTGGTAATAATTGGAGCTATTATTGTAATGGGAAAAGCCGAACCAGACAATTATCTGGCATTAATTTTAGGTTTTTTGGGAGTGATTTTAGGAACATTAAACGTAGTTGGAGGCTTTGTGGTAACAGACCGAATGCTAGAAATGTTTAGTAAAAAGAAAAAATAATATGCAGGATGTATGATGCTTGATGATGGGTGTTTCAAAATTACATCCCACTCCCAGCATCCAGCATCAATCAATAAAGTCAAAATCATGGAATTACTTACAATACTCTACTTAATAGGTTCTATTACCTTTATTCTAGGACTAAAAATGCTTTCGAATCCCAAAACTGCAAGAAAAGGAAACTTAATTGCAGCAGCCGGAATGACCATCGCTATATTAGGAACAATTTTTCTTTATCAGGACGATGAAGGCAAAAAATTAGGAAATTATGCTTGGATTTTTGGAGGAATTTTCATCGGAACAATAATTGGATCTTTCGCAGCCAAAAAAGTAAAAATGACGGCAATGCCACAAATGGTAAGTATTTTCAACGGAATGGGTGGCGCTTGTGCAGCTCTTATTTCTTTAGTTGAATTCAATCATTTGGTTCACAATTCAGAAAGTTCTGTAAATTTAGGAATGCTTTCAATTATTCTTTTAGGATTAATAATTGGTTCTGTATCATTTTCCGGAAGCATGATTGCTTGGGGAAAATTGAACGGAAATATTAAGAAAGATTTCTCTTTTCTGGGACAACAATTCGTCAACATCGGAATTTTACTTGCAATTCTGGGATTATCAATATTTTTAGTATTGAATTTCTCTCCAGAAAATTCAAACTTATTTTTTATAATTTTCATATTATCACTACTTTACGGATTACTTTTTGTATTCCCGATTGGCGGCGCAGATATGCCCGTTGTAATTTCTTTGTTAAATTCATTTACAGGAGTTGCAGCAGCTTGTGGAGGATTTTTGTATGACAACAAAGTAATGTTAACCGGAGGAATTTTAGTGGGCGCAGCAGGAACTTTATTAACCATTTTGATGTGTAATGCCATGAATCGCTCTTTATTGAATGTATTGATTGGTTCTTTTGGTGGAAATAAAAAAACGGAAGGCGCAACTTCTTCAAGCGGAGGAACAGTAAAAGAAGTTACATTGAGTGACACCGCTGTTTTAATGACTTATGCCAACAAAGTAATGATTGTACCAGGTTACGGATTGGCTGTTGCACAAGCTCAACACTCTTGTCACGAATTAGAAAAATTATTAGAAAGCAAAGGTGTAGATGTTTTCTACGCGATACATCCCGTTGCTGGTAGAATGCCCGGACACATGAATGTACTCTTAGCTGAAACCGATGTTCCTTACGAAAAATTAATGGAAATGGAACAAGCCAACGAAGAGTTTTCAACGGCTGATGTGGTGTTGATTTTAGGTGCAAATGATGTAGTAAATCCGGCAGCAAAAGAAAGCACATCTTCTCCTATCTACGGAATGCCAATCTTGGAAGTTGAATTGGCAAAAAATGTTATCGTAAACAAACGAAGCATGAAACCTGGTTACGCAGGAATTGAAAACGAATTGTTCTATAGACCAAAAACCTCAATGCTTTTCGGAGATGCAAAGAAAGTTTTGCAAGACTTAATTTCTGAGATTAAAAATCTGTAAAATTCATAAACTATAAAAACAAAACTCCTGTTCAGAATCTGAACAGGAGTTTTTTATGATTAAATCAAAACTTATAATTTATAACTTTTACAGCATTTCCTCTTCTTTGAATTCTCTATCGTTAAAATAAATTTCTAATGTAATATGCTGAACGTTAAAATGTTCAAGTTCGTGTTTTACTTTATCTTTCAACGTTTCAATCTCATCAAGAGAAAGACTTTTTTCGACTTGAAGATGTGCCGTAAGAGCATTTTCAGTGGTACTTAAAGCCCAAATATGTAAATGTTTAAAATCTTTTACACCGTCAATTCCTAAAATTTCTTCTTTCAATTTATTGAAATCTACTCCTTCCGGAACTCCATCAAGAGCCAATTTCAAACTTTGGGTAAACAAACTCCAAGTTCCATAGAGAATTACCAAAGCAATTACAATACTCATTACTGCATCTAGCCAAAACCAATTGGTAAAAATAATCACCACACCTGCAATTACAACTCCCAAACTCACCAAAGCATCTGCTGCCATGTGAAGATAAGCACCTTTCACGTTTAAATCTGCATCTTTGTCTTTCATAAAAAAGTAAGCAGTAAGAGAATTGATAATAATACCAACAAACGCTACAATTGCCATTGTTTTTCCTTGTAAAGGTTGAGGATTATAAAATCTAAAAATTGCTTCGTAGATAATTCCGCCTACTGCTGCAAAAAGAAGTAAAGCATTGAACAAAGCCACCAAAACCGTTACTTTTTTATATCCGTAAGTATATGATTGTGTAGCTTTTGAATACATTAACTTAAAGGCAATTAAAGATAAAACCAAACTTATCACATCGCTAAGATTATGCCCCGCATCCGAAAGCAAAGCCAATGAATTCTGAGACCAACCAACTCCTGCTTCTATAATCACAAAAGCTGAATTAAGGAAAATCCCAATGTAAAAAGCGTTTCTTAGTTTTTTAGAGTTTAAATCCAATGCTGGAACGTGACTATGACTGTGATCGTGAGAATGCGACATGAAAGAAATTTTGAGCTAATTTCGGGATTTTTTTTGAGAAAATTGTTGTTGGTTGTGTATATTTGTTTGACGTTCAAACTTATTAAAACTAATACTAAAAACTGATTATGAATAGAAATATTTGGAGCCTTTACAAGGACTCTGAAAGAGGTCAAAATGCAATAGAGATTTTTAATTTTAATGAAGATGATGATTTATTTGATAAAACTACAAAAATTTATGATTTTTGTAGTGAATTCATGGGAGATATTTCGGAAAAAGAAGATTTCATAAATACCCTGTTTAGCGTTTATGAAAATATTTCTGTTAGTCAATTGTCTTTAAAAGAAAATGAAAAAATAAATTCTTTTTTTGAGAGGTTTATTGACAATTTTGAAATTGCAGTAATCGAAGAAAATGAATCTGGAGACTTATTTAAAGTTCTAAGTGAGAAACCATTTATAAAACAAAAAGACTATAAAAGTTTGTGTTCTATAACTACTGAAATTTCCTTATTTCTATATTTCCAATATCCTGAATCATTTTTACCAATTCTTTTTTCTGAAAGATTTGATAAATTAATGAATTTATTAGATGTGTTAAACATTGAATTTCCACAATTACCAACTACAATTGATAAAAGAGGAAGGTTAATGTTTTATAATAATCTCTGCGAAAATATTATCAATTTTGCCAAAACAAATGAATTAACACCAGCTGAAACCTGCGCTTGCATTTATGATTTTGCTAAAATGTTACTTGCAGAAGACTTGGAAAATATTTCTGATTTACCTGAACCAACAAATATTTGGTTAACTGGTGGAAGCAAGTCTGATTATGAAACTTTTTTAAAAAATCCATCTGAAAATGCTCAATCTGTTTGGACTTGTAATGAAAAAACAAAACGAGGAGACATAATAGTTATGTATGTTTTATCTCCTTATAGCTGTATTCAATCAATTTGGAGAGCAAATACTGATGGAGTTTTTACACCTTTCAATTATTACAATAGCAGAACGAAAGTAACAAATGGAGTAATTATACCTGAAATAACAATTAATGAATTAAGAAATGATGAATATTTCAAAAATTTACCAATTGTTCGTAAAAATTTTCAAGGTGTAAATGGAGTCAAATTTTCCGCAAAAGATTATATGGAACTACAGCGCATCTTAATATCAAAGGGATTTAATACTTCATGTCTTCCTCAACTTTATAATCCTAATCTTGAAATTGAATTGAATATTAAAAATGAAAAAGATGTAGAAGAATTTTTACTAATACCTTTACTTTCAAAATTAGAATATTCAGAAAATGATTGGACTCGTCAATTATCACAAAAGGCAGGAAGAAAAGAAAAAGCAATTCCAGATTTTGTCTTTTTCCCAAAAGGAGAAATTCATTTTCAAAATGCTCCATTAGTGATAGAAGCAAAATATGACATGAGCTCTAGTATAGAAAGAATGAAATCATATAACCAAGCCTTATCATATGCGAGAATGATGAGAGCAACAATATTTGCTATTTGCGACAAAGACAGGATTATTATTTACAAAGAAATAGATAATAATTTCAATCGTTTCAAACCAACATTTGAAAAGCATTGGCAGAATTTAAACGATGCTGAAACTTTCAGCAACCTAAAGAAAATTATAGGAAAAGAATACATACGAAAATAAAAAGTCTAAACCTAAAACTGCAAAATTGAATGAATACCCTCAAATTATAAAAAATACGTGCAAAAATTTTTTCATTTATATTTTTGTATGTTTTTTTACTAAATCGTGAAAGTTTTTACCAAAATATTTTGAAGATGTGATTCCAAAAGCAAAAAAACAGCTTGAACCAAATGAAATTCCCCAATAAAAAAGTCGGACAAAAGCCCGACTCTTTTCAATAATTTCTTTATTTTCTAATCAGAATTCCTTTTATTAATCACGTAATACACTGGTAAACCAATTAAAATAAGTAGTAATCCTGGCCAAGTGTAATTCGGTTTGTAAATAAATAAAAGCACACAAAAAGCTGTTCCAATCAACAGATAAATAATGGGTGTAACAGGATACAACCACGTTTTGTAACTTCTTTCTACGTCTGGTTTTTTAATTCTCATGTAGATTACGCCAAAAACGGTAATCATGTAAAATAAGACAATTACAAAAGAAATCATATCTAATAAATCGCCGTATTGTCCGCTCAAAGCGAGAAGAGAAGCCCAAATTCCTTGCATCCAAAGAGATTTTTCGGGAACGCCATTTTTGTTGTTTTCAATAGCAGATTTTAAGAAAAGTCCGTCTTTTGCCATCGTTTGAAAAACTCTAGCTCCTGCCAAAACAATTCCGTTCACACAACCAAAAGTGGAAATCATCACCAAAACTGCCATAATAATCGTTCCCACACTTCCAAACATTTTTTCCGAAGCAGCAACTGCTACTCTATCATTTGCTGCAAAAGCAATAGAATCTCTGTCAAGAGCATTCAGATAAACAAAATTCACCAATAAATATAAAACCATCACAGAAATGGTTCCCAAAACCATTGCTTTTACCACATTTTTTTGTGGATTTTCTATTTCTCCAGAAACAAAAGTTACGTTTTCCCAAGCTACAGAACTAAAAACCGAACCAACCATTGCTGCTGCAATTCCGCCAAAAACGGTAGCTCCAGAGATTTCTTTCCAACCTAATTGAAGAAAATTACCTTTGGCATCTTTAGCAATATTATTAAAAGCATCCCATCCGAAACTTAAATTATCACTCAAAAATGAATCTTTAACCAGAATAAATCCTAAAAAAATCAGTCCGAAAAGTGCTATAATTTTAGACCCAGTGAATAAATTTTGCAATAATTTTCCACTTTCTACACCTCTAGTATTAATGTAAGTAAGCAATAAAATCACCGCAATACCAAGTATTTGAATCCAAGTAATTTTAAATTCACCACTTTGAAAAATTGGCGCCGCATCATTGAGGGCAGGAAAAAGATATGCCGAAAATTTACCAAAAGCTACCGCAACAGCAGCAATTGTTCCGGTTTGAATTACGGTAAACATTCCCCAACCGTACAAAAATCCCAACTTTTTTCCGAAAATTTCGGTGATATAAGTGTATTGTCCGCCCGCTTTTGGAAACATCGCAGAAAGTTCGCCATAACTGAGAGCTGCTGCCACCGTCATAATTCCTGTAATTACCCAAACTGCGATGAGCCAATATCCAGAACCGAGATTTCTCATAATATCTGCGGAGACAATAAAAATCCCACTTCCAATCATAGACCCCATCACCAACATGGTTGCGTCCCAAAGTTTTAGTTTTTTATTCATAGTTTAATTAATTCAAAAGTTAAAATTCAAAATTTTTAGAATTTTAAAACTATCAAAGATATTATAAAATTAAAAAGCCACAAAAAACTGTGGCTCATTGTTTATAAATTATATAAAATCATTTAGCTTCCTATAGAAAATCAAAATGAACAATTGCTTTGTAAACATCCAAAATTTTACCCACATTTCGAGCTTCCACAATTTTTACAAATTAAGCAACCTTCTTGGTAAACTACTTGGTCTGAACCGCAATTGCTACATTTTTGTCCGTCTGCTTCAGTTCCGTCTGCAATATATCGTTTCAAAGCTCTTGCAACACCTGCTTTCCATGTATTGATAGATTCTGAATCTAATTCTAATCTGTTGATTAATTCCACCACATTTTCAATTGGCATTCCGTGTCTTAAAGTTCCTGAAATCAATTTAGCATAATTCCAAAATTCTGGATTAAATTTATGAGAAAGTCCTTCAATCGTGGTTTTATAACCTCTCAAATTCTTAAATTGGAAATCGTATCGAGAAACACCACTTTCGTCTCTGTTTTTGATAATTAAACCTTCATTTACCCAACGTGGAAGCATAATTCCCTCTTCGTCATCTGCCAAACCTGTAAAAATTTCGTAAGGTCTTTCGTCAATCAATCCAACAAAAGCAATCCATTTTTCTTTATTATTTTGAAATCTCACCACATCAGCTTCTAGAATTTGAGGTCTTTTCGTAGGAAAAGCTTCAAGATTTTGATGTGCTTCTTCAGTTTCTTCCTCTTTTTTATCATCCGCAGCTACCAAAACTCCACTTCTAGAACCATCTCTGTAAACTGTAACACCTTTACAACCAACTTCCCAAGCTTTGATATACAATTCATTCACCAATTCAACGGTTGCTTCATTCGGAATGTTAATAGTTACCGAAATAGAATGATCTACCCATTTTTGAATTGCGCCTTGCATTTCTACTTTACTTAGCCAATCAATATCGTTAGAAGTTGCTTTATAGTAAGGAGATTTTGCAATTAATTCCTGAATTTCTTCATTTGAATAATCTTTAGAAGTATCAAAACCATTTGCTTCCATCCAAGTTTTAAAATGATGATGAAAAACAATATACTCTTCCCAAGAATCGCCAACTTCGTCCACAAAATCAACTTTTACATCTTTATCATTCGGATTTACTTTTCTTCTGCGCTTGTAAACCGGTAAAAATACAGGTTCAATTCCCGATGTAGTCTGAGACATTAAACTTGTGCTTCCAGTTGGTGCAATTGTCAATAACGCAATATTTCTTCTACCATATTTTACCATTTCTTGATACAAATCTTCATCAGCTTCTTTAATCCTCAAAACAAAAGGATTATTTTTCTCTCTTTCCGCATCATAAACTTCAAAAGCACCTCTTTCTTTCGCCATTTCCACCGAAGAATGATACGCAGAAAGTGCCAAATTTTTGTGAACTTCCACCGAAAATTCATTTGCTTCTTTGCTTCCATAGGTTAAATTTAATGCAGCCAACATATCGCCTTCTGCAGTAATTCCAACACCTGTTCTACGTCCTTCTAATGTTTTTTTACGAATTTTCTCCCAAAGATGTTTTTCGGTATGTTTTATTTCTTCATTTTCTGGGTCTTTTTCAATTTTAGCAAGAATTGCATCAATTTTTTCCATCTCCAAATCAATAATGTCATCCATCATCCTTTGCGCATAAGCAGCGTGTTTTCTAAATAATTCAAAATTGAATTTAGCTTTTTTGGTAAATGGATTTTCTACGTAAGAATAAAGATTTATCGCAATTAATCTACAAGAATCGTAAGGACAAAGCGGAATTTCGCCACAAGGATTGGTAGAAATGGTCTCAAAACCTAAATCTGAATAACAATCTGGCAAAGATTCTTTGATAATAGTATCCCAAAATAAAATTCCCGGTTCTGCAGATTTCCAAGCATTATAAACAATTTTTTTCCAGAGTTCTTCAGCATAAATTATTTTGGTAAATTTTGGATTTTTGCTAAAAACAGGATATTTCTGAACATATTCCGAATCAGATTTTACAGCTTTCATAAATTCGTCATCAATTCTCACCGAAATATTAGCTCCAGTAACTTTTCCTTGCTCTAATTTGGCATTGATAAAATCTTCAGCATCTGGATGATTAATTGAAACCGACAACATTAAAGCGCCTCTTCTTCCATCTTGCGCCACCTCTCTTGTAGAATTAGAGTAACGCTCCATAAATGGCGCTAAACCTGTTGAAGTAAGCGCTGAATTCTTCACAGCAGAGCCTTTTGGACGAATATAAGACAAATCATGCCCAACTCCGCCTCTTCGTTTCATCAGCTGAACTTGTTCTTCGTCTATTTTCATTATACTTCCGTAGGAATCACTATCCGTTCCGTTGCCAATTACAAAGCAATTTGAAAGTGAAGCAATCTGGAAATTATTCCCAATTCCCGTCATTGGGCTTCCTTGCGGAATAATATATTTAAAGTTTTTTATTAAATCAAAAATCTCGTTTTCAGATAATGGATTTGGATACTTCTGCTCAACTCTTGCAATTTCGGAGGCAATTCTGTGATGCATATCATCCGGCGTTTTTTCATAAATATTTCCATCAGAATCTTTTAAGGCATATTTTGTCACCCAAACTCTAGCAGCCAAATCGTCTCCTTTGAAATATTTTAAAGTTTCTTCATAAGCATAATTATTAGTTATCTTCTCCATAATTTTAATTTAATTTTTTACTTATCAAAAATAAATAAAAATACAATTACTATATATTAATTTTTACATCAAAATTTATTTTTTGTAAACTTTTCAATAAATAAAATTACTTAAATATTTGAATTACAATATTTTAAATTAAAATATTTGTAAACTTTTATGATTAATATCAATAATAAGATTAATCAATTGATTATTTTTGGTTATAAAAAAACCTGACTAATTTTCAAAAAAAAGTCAGGTCTAAAAATATATTTTAAAATTTATTACAAAAATCTACTATTCTATTGTGAAATTTTGAACAGCGTCTAATTTTGGAAATTTATTCTGAGAAACAAATCTTTTTCCTGTACAGTCTATTTCTTTCCAACCTTTTTTTCGATGTAAATCTCCAACTTCCACCACAATTGGAACAAAAGAAATTTCTTTATTTCCTTCTCTAATTTCTTCTTTAAACTGAACAGCAACATCTAAAATACATTCAAAATCGGTATTTAGTTTTAAATTTCTATAGATAATGTCAAAATGAGATTCTTTATTTTCTGGAATTTCAAAGATCTTTCGAAACCAAGCGTATCATTTTCTAACTTACCTATCGTAGAAAGCGCAGTATATAATGCAATAGTATAATATTTTCTAGTTCCAAATCTTTGATAATCATTAGGAAAATGCCCTCCTTCAAACAAAACCACAGGAATACCAGCTTTCATTAAATTATCTCCTGTAGAAGTAGGATAAAATTCATCAGAATATCTTGCAATTTGATTAGGAATTTGAGTTTTTAAAGCTTCATAAATTTCAGAAATAACCGCCATACTTTTTTTTCTGGTTTCTGTAACTGTTCTATCGAAATCTTGAGAAGGCGCTAAAAAAGACAAAGTTGCTGGATTCTTACCATCAGTTGAAAAAAGTGTTCTTTGCTCATGAAGATTAAAGCCATAATCATACTTTTTAGAAAAAGCTATTTCTTTTAAAAGTTGCATTTCACAACTTGCACCTTGCAAATAATCTCTGTTCATATCCACATCCAACGCATTTCTTCTCGTCCAAACTTTAGAACCATCTGGATTGAGCATAAATATAAAATCAAGAGAAATTTTACTAAAAACTTCTTCTTTAAGTTCTGGTTGAGACTCTAAAGAGTACCATAAATCTAGCATACAATGCGTAGAATTACTCTCATTGCCATGCATTTGAGACCAAGCTAATATATTAATACTACCAGTTCCGTAGGAAAATTTATAAATAGGAAGCCCTAAAGTTGACTTACCAATTTCTGAAACGTAATCGCTGAGATTCTCACAAATAAAATTATAAAGACTTTCGGGCGAAATATAACGATTGGGAAAATTAGGGTTTTTCTGATATTGAAAACTAGAATTCATTATGTGGATAAATTTAATTATTCAAAAATACGATAAAAAGAAATAATCACCTAATTGACATTTGTAAACTAATTAAACTCAAGAAAAAGACATTTTGTCTGTGGAAAAAATTGTTAATTACATATAATTAAATTAAAATTTATAAATTATTTAAAATGAGTAATTTATGTAATTTAATTAAACTATATTTTTAATTTGACTTTAAGTGAAAAAATGGTGCTATTTCTCAATTGTAAAGTTATTCCGTTAAACATTGAGATTGTGAATAACTAAAATTTAAATTAATAGTGAAACAAATGTAAATTCTTCAATTTTTATTATTTTGGCTATCTTTGAAGAATAATTTTTAATTTTTATCATGAGCAACGAACTAATATTTCTGCTATCTTTTTTAATTTTCATTTGTTTTATTTTAGCTTTAGATTTAGGTCTTTTACACAAAAAATCTGACAAAATTTCTTTAAAACAAGCAGGGCTAATGAGCTTTTTTGTAGTCAGTTTGGCTATAGGTTTTTACTTTATATTAACTTCATACGGTCACCTACTCCACGGCATTGATAGTATCGAAAAACTTCAAAAAGTAATCAATGCTCACCATCATCCAGTTAAAATCATTCCAGGTGATTTAGAAAGTAGTATAGCCTTATATAATCATAATCTGGGGTTAGAATATCTTACTGGTTATTTAGTAGAATATGCACTTTCTGTAGATAATATATTTGTAATAGTGTTGGTTTTCACAGCGTTTGGTGTTGCGCCAAGAAATTATCACAGAGTTCTTTTTTGGGGTATTTTAGGAGCTATATTGATGCGATTCGTATTTATATTTGTAGGAGCTGCATTAATTGCTAAATTCAGTTGGATCATGTATGTATTCGGTGGATTTTTGGTTTTTACCGGAATTAAGATGTTCTGGAATAGAAACGAAGAAGAAGAAATTGACTCCAAAAACCATCCTGTAGTAAAATTTGCCAATAAGTACTTTAATGTACATCATAGCTTCGTAGGAAATAAATTTTTTATAACAATTGATGGTATTAAGAAGATTACACCTCTATTTTTAGTACTTATTATTATAGAATTTACCGATTTAATTTTTGCTGTAGATAGCATCCCGGCAATATTTTCGGTAACTAAAGATGCTTATGTGGTATTTTTCTCAAATATATTTGCCATTATCGGGCTTAGGTCTATGTTCTTCTTATTAGCAGGAATTATCGATAAATTTAGATTCTTAAAAATAGGTTTAGCAGCATTATTAACCTTTATCGGTCTCAAAATGCTTTTCCATATTTATCTTGAAGAATGGGGCTTTACAACCACAGATTCTCTTATTATCATCATTAGCATTTTAGGGCTAAGTATATTTACATCTTTACTATTTCCTGAGAAAAAGAAAGATAGAAAGCCAACTATTAAACTAAACGAAGACGACGATAATTATTAAATTAATTCTGTAATAAATTTATACCAATACTCTCTATTTTGAGAGTATTTTTTTTGAATTTACTTTTATAAACAATTATTTTTGATGTAAATTATCATTTAATTTAAGTTTGTAAATACATAAAAGTGTTTATTTATAGTACCTTATATACAATGTTTACTTTTGTAAAATGCAAAGCTAATTTTAAATTTACATCTGTATTTACTTTTGTAAATTAATTTTATTACATTTGTAATTATGGAAATCAATGAAAGAATTACAAAAATATTAGAATATTCTGGTTTGTCGGCTTCAGAATTTGCAGACGAAATAGATGTACAGCGTTCTAGCATTTCTCACATTATGTCTGGGAGAAATAAACCTTCCCTAGAATTTGTAACAAAAGTTAAAACTAAATTTCCAGAACTGAGTTGGAATTGGATAATCTTAGGAACTGGCGAAATGAAAGAAAGTTCTACTCCTTTGCCATTTTCTGAAAAAGAAGAAAATTCTTCGCCAGACCTTTTTACATTAATTGATGAAGATTATAAAAATGAAGTTTTTGTTCAAGATAACATTCAAAATGAAACTTTACGAGAGTTGAATAATTCTTTCCCAAGTCCTAGAAAAGAAATTTCAAGCGATTCTCAGCGATTAGAAATTTTCAACGACATTTCAAAGACTCAACAATCTGTAAATGAAGAGCTTAAACCAAAAGAAACCGAAAACAAAATTAAAAGAATTGTTTTTTTCTACGAAAATGGAAAATTTGAAGCTTTTGAACCTTAATTGATTTGATGATGTAACAATTTGCTGATTTTCTCATGTGTGATATTTCGAGAATCAAAATTCTTTGATTCTATAAAATAAAAAAGCATTCCAAAAATAAATTTGGAATGCTTTTATTTTTTCTTCTTAAGAAGAGATTACTTTTTGTAAGCAGCGTCTTTAATTCTCGCTTTTTTACCTCTAAGATCTCTGAAGTAGAAAATTCTAGATCTTCTAACTTTACCTCTTCTATCAACTTCAATTTTTTGTAAAGCTGGCATGTTGATTGGGAAAACTCTTTCTACACCTACATCACCACTCATTTTACGGATAGTGAAAGTTTTAGTAGCTCCAGCTCCTCTCAACTGAATCACAACTCCTTTGAAGAACTGTGTTCTAGTTTTGTTACCTTCTTTAATTTCGTAATACACAGTAATGGTATCACCAGTGTTGAATTCAGGGAATTCTTTTTTTGTAATGTACTTGTCTTGTACGTACTTAATTAAATCCATCGTTTAATTTAAAAAAAAATGTTCAAAGCTAAACAACGTACACGCCTTTCGTCAGAGGTTGATTAACAGGCTGTAAAATTATTAATTTTCTTCGAAACAAACAAATATCTTTTACAGAAATTTGACTATTTCAAAAACTCAACTAAAGGTTTTATAAATTTGTCAAATGCTTCAATATGAGGAAGATGTCCTATATTTTCAATTTCTACCAATTGAGAATTTGGAATTTTCTTCTGAGTTTCTTTCCCAAGATTTTGATACAATCCCATCTTGCTCTGTACTTCCGCAGAAGCATTGGCTTTGCCTAGAGCTGTTCTATCTCTTGTCCCGATGATGAGCAAAGTAGGAACTTTCAATTTTGGAAATTCATAAACTACAGGTTGAGTAAAAATCATATCATAAGTAAGTGCAACATTCCAAGCAACTAAAGGATAATCTTTATTCACCGTCCAACCAGCAAGAAGATACATCCATTCATCATATTCGGGTTTCCATTTGTTATCATAATAGAATTTTAATTGATAATTTTTAATATCTTCAGCAGTTTGCTTCAATTCATTTTGATACATTTTATCAACAGAAACATAAGGAGTTAGCGTTTTATAATCTTCTAAACCAATTGGATTTTCTAGAATCAATTTTTCTGTAGTTTCAGGATACATCAATGCAAATTTTGTCGCCAACATCCCGCCCATAGAATGTCCTAAAACATTAATTTTATCGATTTTAAGCTCATCTAAAATCTGTTTGGTATTCTGTGCTAATTGATGAAAAGAATATTGATATTGAGAAGGTTTAGAAGACTTTCCGAAGCCAATCTGGTCTGGAATAATAACTCTGTAGCCTAATTTTGAAAGTTCTGTAGCCGTTTGTTTCCAATAAGCGCCATTAAAGTTTTTCCCGTGTAAAAGAAGTACATTTTTACCATTGCTTTTTTGTGGTAAAATATCCATATAAGCCATTTTTAAATCTTGATTTTGAGACTTAAAATTAAAATATTTCACTTCAAAAGGATATTCGTAATTAGACAAAGTAGCATCTAGGTTTTTCAGTTTTTCTTGAGATAAAACCATAAAAATCAGTAAGTTAAAGAATAAAACAAGAATCTTTTTCATAATAATTAAATATAAATTCAAATAAAAACCGTTTTGTAAAATACAAAACGGCTTAAATTTATGAAAATTTCGGAAGATTATTTACCTTCTTCCATTCTTTTCTTAAGTTCTGCTAAAGCATCGATATCACCAAGTGTAGATTTTTCTTCGTTTGAAGAACTAGCAGCTGGTTTAGCTTCTTTTGCAGCTTTTTTCTCTTCGTCCCTGAAGATACCAGTGTGAGATACTACTACTCTTTTGAATTCTTTGTTAAATTCAATTACTTTGAAATCTGCAGTTTCACCTTTTTTGATTTTAGAACCATCTTCTTTTTCTAATAATCTTGAAGGAGCGAAAGCTTCTACTTCTGCATCTTCGAACTGAACTTGAGCACCTTTATCGAAAACGTCTGTAGCTTTTCCTGAGTGAACAGTACCTTCAGCATATTTAGTTTCGAATTTATCCCAAGGGTTTTCAGTTAATTGTTTGTGACCTAAAGAAAGTCTTCTCGCTTCAGTATCCAATTCTAATACTACAACGTCTAGTTTATCACCTACGTTACAGAATTCTGATGGATGTTTGATTTTCTTAGTCCAAGAAAGATCAGAAATGTAGATAAGACCATCAATTCCTTCTTCTAGTTCTACGAAAACACCAAAGTTAGTGAAGTTTCTTACAGTACCAACGTGTTGAGAACCAACAGGGTATTTAGTTTGGATATCAGCCCATGGATCTGGAGTTAATTGCTTAATTCCTAAAGAAATTTTTCTTTCTTCTCTATCTAAAGTAAGTACTACAGCTTCTACTTCGTCACCAATTTTAACGAAATCACCAGCACTTCTTAAGTGAGTAGACCAAGACATTTCAGATACGTGGATAAGTCCTTCTACACCTGGAGCTACTTCTACAAATGCACCATAATCAGCAAGAACTACTACTTTACCTTTTACTTTATCACCTACTTTTAGGTTAGCATCTAGAGCATCCCAAGGGTGTGCTTCTAATTGCTTCATACCTAATTGAATTCTAGTTTTTTCATCATCAAAATCAAGGATAACCACTTTTACAGTTTGTCCGTCTGCTAAGATTTCAGATGGATGGTTAACTCTAGACCAAGAAAGATCTGTAATGTGGATAAGACCATCTACACCACCAAGATCGATAAATACACCGTAAGAAGTAATATTCTTAACAGTACCTTCAAGAACTTGACCTTTCTCTAATTGAGCGATGATTTCTTTTTTCTGACCTTCAATATCAGCTTCGATTAACGCTTTGTGAGATACTACTACGTTTTTGAACTCAGGGTTGATTTTCACAACTTTGAATTCCATAGTTTTACCTACGAATTGATCGTAATCTTTGATTGGTTTAACATCAATTTGAGAACCTGGTAAAAATGCTTCGATACCGAAAACATCTACAATCATACCACCTTTAGTTCTAGATTTTACGAAACCATTAACGATTTCTCCAGACTCGTGGTATTCATTTACTCTATCCCAAGCTTTAAGCGTTCTTGCTTTTTTGTGAGATAATTGTAATTGACCAGTTTTGTCTTCTCTTCTATCAACCATTACTTCTACTTCATCACCTACTTTAAGACCTTGGTTGTAACGGAATTCGTTAAGAGAAATAACACCTTCTGATTTGAAATTGATATCTACAATCGCTTCTTTATCAGTTAATCTTACTACTTTACCAACGATTACGTCAGATTCTGCAAGATCATTAAGAGAACCTTTGTAGATTTCTTCTAAATCAGATTTTTCTTTTCTTGCATCAGCGTCAAGACCTGATTCGAAAGAATCCCAATCAAATTGTTCTGGTGCTACGTTTGCGTTATATAACGCTTCTTGGTTTGTCAATTCAGACATAAAAATAAAATTTGTATTCCTTCTTTTTTAGCTTTGGCATTATGTGGACTCTAAAAAATACGGAAGATGTTAATTATTAATGTTTTACTTCGCCAAAATTACTCCCACAAAAAGTGGTGCAAAATTACAAAATTTTATTAAATAAACAATAGATTATTTTTCTTATTTTATAATAATTAATTGGCTTAAAATTAACAAGATAGCAGCAATTCTTACCATCTAAAATGAATACACTTTAGATTACCTCAATCCTTTAGCTTAAATTTGCAAAATGGAATTACAACCAATCTACGAAAAACTGCAAATTCAGGAAATGAATCAAATGCAGAAATCTACTTACCAAGCTTCTGAAAACGAACAAGATATCATCTTACTTTCTCCAACAGGCTCTGGAAAAACTCTTGCTTTTCTGTTTCCTGTACTTAGAAATTTACAAAAAGAAGTTTCTGGCATTCAAGCCATTATTCTAGTACCGGCTAGAGAATTGGCGTTACAAATAGAACAAGTTTTCAAAAATATGGGAACCGATTTCAAGGTAACTATCTGCTACGGTGGACACGATAAAAAAATTGAAATCAATAATCTTACTCAAGCTCCAGCAGTTTTAATAGGAACACCAGGAAGAGTTGCTTATCATCTCAAAAATAATAATTTCGATACAAAAACCATCAAAACTTTGGTTTTAGATGAATTCGACAAAGCTTTAGAATTAGGATTTGAAGAAGATATGAGCTACATTATCAATTCTTTAAAAAATATTTCGCAGCGTTTCCTTACTTCTGCTACTGCAATGGATAATATCCCAAAATTTGTAGGATTAGACAACGAAAAAACCATCAATTTTTTAAAATTAGGCGAAGCAAAACCTAATATTCAACTAAAAAAAGTGATGACAATTCCCGAAGAAAAATTGGATACACTTTTCAACCTTGTCTGCAAAATCGGTAACAAAAGAACGCTTATTTTTTGCAATCACAGAGATGCTGTAGATAGAATTTCTGAACTTTTAAAGGAAAAAGGAATTGATAGAGAAACCTTTCACGGTGGTATGGAACAAGATGAAAGAGAACGTGCTTTGCTAAAATTCAGAAATGATTCTACTAGAATTCTTATAACTACAGATTTGGCTTCCAGAGGTTTAGACATTCCAGAAGTAGAATCTATTGTACATTATCAATTGCCACCAAAAGAAGATGCTTTTATCCACAGAAACGGACGAACCGCCAGAATGCATGCCAAAGGTTTTGCCTATTTAATTTTGACTGAGGAAGAAAACTTTCCTTTCATCAAAAGCAATACTCCTGAAGAAAACATTACAGAAAAATATAGAATTCCAGCTAAAACGCCTTTCCAAACGATTTATATAAGCGCGGGAAAAAAAGACAAAGTAAACAAGGTTGACATTGTTGGTTATCTCATAAAAAAAGGGGAATTAACCAAAGAAGACGTTGGTATTATTGAAGTAAAAGACAATACTTCTTACGTAGCGGTTGCCCGAAATAAAGTGAAAGATGTCCTGAAAAAACTCGCCAACGAAAAACTAAAAGGCAAGAAAATAAAAATGGAAATCGCTTATTAAAACAAATGCCAAAGATTAATTTCTTTGGCACTTTTTAGTTTTATTTCACTTTAGAAACATTCATTTTCAAAGTATAAACAGATTTTGAAGCGGTTATAAATAAAGTAGAAAAATTTTCTCCTCCAAAAGTTACATTTGCTGTCCATTTTTCAGGCACAGCAATATGATGAATTTGTTCTCCTTTGCTATTAAAAACCGTCACCCCATTTCCTGTAATATAAAGATTACCAATATTATCTAGCGTCATTCCGTCTGAACCCAAATTACAAAATAGCTTTTTATTTCCCAATTTTCCTTCACCTAAAATGTCATAAACAAAGGTTTTATTGGCATCAATATCAGAAACATACAGTTTTTTGAATTTCAAACTTCCTACAATTCCGTTTGGCTGAGTAAAAGTATCTAATTTTGTAATTTTGCCTTCAGAATCTCTGTAATATAGATTTTTATCAAAAATTTCTTGCTTAAAATTTTTCCAATAATCTCTCACATACAAAGGGTCTGTAAAATAAATTCCACCTTCATTATCTAGCCAAAGATCATTTGGACCGTTTAATCTTTTACCTTCAAAATTTGTGGTAAGAATTTCTGCAACACCGTTTTCATTAATTTTCCAGATTTCTCCACTTTCGTCAGAACAAGTAATTAGATTGTCTTTTTCGTCAAAGTAAGTTCCGTTTGCACGTCCTGTTTTTTCTAAAAATTCTTCAACTTTATTCGTTTTCCAATTCCAAAAATAAATTTTATCATTAGGTTGGTCTGTAAAATACACATTTCCATAACTATCTGCAGCTGGACCTTCTGTAAAAGAAAATTTATCTGAAACCAACTGTATTTCAGCACTATTACTTACTATAGATTGAGATTTAACCGATTTTTGAGAAGTGCAACTCATCACTAAAAGTGAAGAAAATAATAGGATTTTAATTTTGTCAAACATCATAAAATTTTTTTGGCAAGTTACGATTTGACCAAAAGAACAAAAAATTTTTTATCTTTGAATTTCTATTTTATTTCACAATGAAACTCAACTTACCAGACAAACTTTATTATTCTATTGGAGAAGTTTCTAAAGCATTTGATGTAAATGCTTCATTAATAAGATATTGGGAACAAGAATTCCCTATTATCAAACCTAAAAAAAACAAAAAAGGGAACCGATACTTTACGCCTGAAGACATCAAAAACCTAAAAATGATTTATCACTTGGTAAAAGAGAAAGGTTACACTTTAGATGGTGCCAGAATTGCTCTTACTACCAACAAAAAAATAAATGAAGCGGTAGAAATGATAGACCGTTTAGAATACGTAAAATCGGAGTTAATTAAGCTTAAAAATTCATTAACAGATAAAGAAGAAGCATAATTTCTTTAGATTTTTGATTCAATATTCCTAAAAATTTGTATTTTTGGTTATAAAACTATAACCAAATGAAACCAAAACTTCCTCACCAAATTAGAAAAAGACAATACATTTCCTTAGCTCTATTTGCTGGTTTTGTAATAATTTTTCAAATATTTTATGACCTTTACAAGTCTAAAAAAGTAAATGATTTCCCAAAATTAGAATTTACTTCGCCTACAGAAAATTCTGTACTCTTATCAGAATTCAATCCAAACGAATTAGATGCAAAACAATGGCAAAAATTAGGTTTTTCTGAAAAACAAGTAAAAACCATTTTAAAGTACAAAAATATTGTTGGCGGAAACTTTGAATCTAAAGAACAACTTAGAAAGTGCTATGCAATTTCAGAAGAAAAATTCGAACAAATAGAATCCTACATTCTATTACCAGAAACCTCATCTCGAAAAGGTTTTTCTGACAATTATTATTCGAAATTTGAGAAAAAAGAACTTAAAATTTCCAGAAAATTCAATCGCTGATTTATACTCAGAATCCGATTGGCAAAACATGGGATTTTCTGAAAAACAAGCTGCTGCAATTGTAAAATACAAAAACTATTTGGGCGGAAGCTTCGTAAGCAAAGAAAAATTTAAAGAATGCTTCATTATAAGTGACGAAAACTATTCAAAATTGCATTCTTACCTTATTTTACCCGAAAAAACTCCTGAAAATTTTGAAGAAAATAAAAGAAAATTTGTTTCAGAAAAAACAAAAATAAATTATTTTGAGTTCAATCCAAATGAATTAAATGCTATTGGTTGGCAAAAACTAGGCTTCAGCGAAAAACAAGCAAATGTAATTGTTAATTATAGAGACAAAAACTTGAAAGGAAGCTTCAAATCTTTAGAAGACATTGAAAAATGTTTTGTGATTTCTGCTGAAAAATTCAATGAACTGAAACCTTATATTAAACTTATAATTCCTCAAAATAATATACAAAATACATCTTCAAATTCAACAAAAACAGCAATTTCAAAAACTGATTTTAGCAAAACAGACCTCAACAAAATTACTTTTGCACAATTAATTGAATTTGGCTTTGACGAAAAAGCGGCAGCAAGTTATATTGGTTTTAGAAATAAATTAGGAGGTTTTGTTAACAAAAATCAGATTTTAGAAACGTATAATATAGACAAAAATATAGCGGAAAAATTGATTACAACCTCTCCGCTAACTAATGATAACATTCACAAATACAACCTTTTGAATGTTTCGGAGGAATGGTTAAAAAACCACCCCTATTTTAAATACTACGCCAATAAAATTTTATTTTTAAGAGTTTCTTTTCCTAGTGAGAAAGAAATTTTCAAAAAACTTAAAGCTAAACCTGAAGATGAAGCTAAAATGAAGCTTTATCTCCAAAATTATTAATTACCCGTTTCTGCAACTTGAGCCGTAATGAATATTCTTGCCATGTCTTCGTTCAGATTATCACAACTATTTGAGGCTGCTCCTCCGTATGTAATATTGGAATAATTATTCGACATTTTAGGTAAATTGTAAGCATAAACCTTCACCGAATGATTTCCTACAGAAAGGTTTTCAAAAACTCCTGAAACGTTAAATTTCTTCCAAACACAAGTTGAATTAGATGAAAAAGAATTAAATTTTCTAACAACTTTTAATTCATTATCAACAAAAATCCCTATTGCAAACTGAAATGACGAAGCATTTTCGGTGTTATTAATTTGAGACATTCCTTCTACAGTTACCAAATTAGTATTTGAAGTTTTATTAACCGTTATAGTTGTAGAAACATTAAGGTCCGTCCAGCCAGTTGTTCCAGAGCCTAAAGTAAAGCTTGGCATTGTATTAGGAAAGCTTGTAATAGTAGTTTTAGAATTAGATTTGCCCACAAAATTTCTGGTAACATCTATTATACTTGCAGCATCTTGTGTTTCAAACATTCTATTCCAATTGCTTTGAGACCAAAAATTAAATTTTCCGGAAGCAAGATTATAAAAAACTACACTTTCTACAGGTGAAGAGATTTTAGAACTTGATGTTAATCTTGGCAACAAAAAACCTTTATTATTATCCGCAATCTGTAATATTGAAGAATCATCTGGTTTATTATACAACTCTGCATTGGTAGTAATTAATACCTGAGCTATTGATAAGTTAAATAAAATACTTGTTAATAATATAGAAATTTTAGTTTTCATTGTGTTTAGAATTGATAAGGTTGATTAATATAAATTGTCGAACTTAGCTTAGCTTCATCATCTGAAACGTTAGAACAAGAAGAAGAAGGATTCTTTCCTCCGAAAGTAACGCTCAAATCATTTTGAGATGAAGTTAAAGCTCTATTTCTAATAGCGAATTTAACAACATGGTTCCCAACCGAAAGATTGTTCACAATTGCATAAATGGTAAATTCTCTAAAAGCACACGCCTGGTCAAAATCCATAAAAACAGGCTTTATATCTACGAGTTTATCATCAACAAAAAAACCAAAACTAGTTGTTAATCTTCCACTTGCATTAGAATTGTTAGCTTGAATCATCCCAGTAATTGTAACAAGAGACTGATTGTTAGCTCTATCAATTGTAATATTCTTCGTAAGACCAGAAACTACTGTCCAAGTAGGATTTGCTGTAATAACCTCTCCTATTGAATGATTTACTTCTCCATAAAATTGATTTGAAGATTTATAAAAAGTAAATTTCTCTTGAGATAAACCAGAATAATATCTAGTGTGGTTTGTTATATTCGATTGATTAACTTCATTTATAAAATAATCCCATTTTGTACCATTCCAAAAATAGTAACCTTTCTTGCCATATAAGTTATTATTTGTATTGTAAACAATAAGAGATTCTTTAGGATTATGAATGGTAGATACATCTGTATAATCTGACAAACTTACATTAGGAAATGTAACGCCCATATCATCACTATATACTTCCAAAGCTGCGGAAGAATGCGGCGAATCTGTATTAATTCCTACTTGAGAAAAATAACTAACAGTAAAGAATATCATCAATAAAAAAAATTGCTTTTTCATAACACTTTACTATTTTTCAGTTATTTGAATGTTAAGAATAGACTTATCCATACTGTTGCTAATATTACTGCAACTAGAAACCTTTCCACCATAAGTAATCGTTTCGGAAGAGCTACCAAAATTTACTCTACTGGTTTCATAAACTGCTATTGTATGATCACCAGAACTAAGATTTGTAAGTGTTAAGAAAACATTATAATCATTAAACAGACAATTTGCAGTACCATTAATGATGAAATTTTTTTGCCCAGCAAGTTTACCATCCAAAAACACTCCTATAGAATAAGAAATATAGGTAAGAGAATTTCCAGAAGAATTCACTTGCAAAATTCCACTAGAAGCAACACTTACGCTATTGTTTGCTGATGAAATATTAAATGATTTTGTAAGACCTGGTATTAATTGCCAATCATGTGAAGAAGGGCTTTCTCCTATAGAATAAGTTTGAGCTCCATTATATGAATTATCCGTAATACCACTTGTAGAAACTACACTTTCCGAACGTGTAATACCGAGTAACTTGTAAATATTAGAAGAATCTACCAAAGGATTCCATTTATTATCTTTCCAATAATAAAAGCCTTTTCCAGAAGAAACATTAGTATTATAAACTAAAAGAGAATTAGCAGGAGAATTAACAGGAGTACCTGCATTTAGATTTGGAATATCAATATTAGGAATTAATACTCCTTTGTCGTTAGAAGCAACTTTTAAAACTTCTGAATCATCAAAAATTTGTGCTCCTATACCAACATGTTGTGCACTTGACATAGCAAATACAAGACTTGCTATACCAGAGTATAGTTTATTCATCATTTGTGTGTTTTTTTGTGTTTTTAAGACTTAATCAAAAATCTTGCCACAAAGGTACAAAATTTTTATTTTGTAACACAATACGTATTTTTACGTAATTTAATAAATAAAAAGAATAGCTGCGAAAAGCAGCTATTCAAAATCAAAACCAATAAAAACAATCTTCTATTCTCTTTTAAATGTAAAGAAATAAAGATGTATATTTTACAATTAAATAATTTGAGTTTAATTATTTAACCAAATTTCTAAAATTTTCTTTTCTATTTCAATACGCAATATTACGTATTTTAAATTCAATTTAATACAAATATATAAATAGAAATTATATATTTAAATTATTTCTTAATAAATTTAAAAGATTCTTCGTCTACTTTCAAAATATAATTACCGTAGCTCAATGAAGAAACATCTATGTAATTATCAACAGTAAAAGGCTTATCTAATTTCATAATTAATTTACCTGTAAAATCGTAAACTTCTGCTTTTGAAATTCTATTTAAATTTTCTCCTTTCACATATATCAAATTAGATGTAGGATTAGGATATATAGATAAATTTAATCCTTTAACAATTGATTCGCTTGTCGCTAAAAAAGTTCCTAAACCTATTGTGTAATTAGAAGGATAGCCAGTCCACTCTGTCATGGTAAAACTTAAATTAGGGTCTTTAACATTGGTATTTCTATATAAAGACATATTTCCATTAGAATTACTCACATCGGGTAAACCAACACCATCTACCGTTTCAAAGCCCATATCATAATTATTAGTAGAAATTGTTTTTAAATATTTTTGTCCGTAAGCCAATTCTACATATTGACTTCCCGTATAAGTAAGTGGCGGAGAATTTGTAATAAACTACCCCGGGGCAGAGCCCCGAAGTATTAGTCGTCAAAAAGTGTAAGTTGTCCATCGTACACTTTTTGATATTTCACTTCTTTTCCTTGATTCTCAATGTATTTCTTGATAACATCTTTGTTTCCATATTGTCCAACCGTATTTGCATAATAACCACTTGTCCAAAAATTCCCACCCCATAATTTTAACTTGACTTCAGGAAATCTCCTAAATATTTCCTTCGCTGTTATACTTTTTACTTTCATACAAATTTCACTGATTTTTTTTTCATAGTGCTATGAAAAACCATCCGTTTTTCAAACTTTTCCTCATTGACCTCGAGGTATTCTCTTCGAATAAATTGATATACCAATCTTCAAATCCTCTTTCCTCGTTTCCATCTAAAGGCGAAGTAGCTAATAAATAATTATTATTCCCCAGATGTCCTTCATATCTCACCACATAATACAAAAGATATCTTGCAACATCTCCTTTAAATTCGTCTAATGGCTCATAAACTGGAGTGGTATAACCTGGAGTGGTAGATTTACCCAATTTACTTCCATTGGTTGCAGTACAAGGAGTTGTATTAGGACTATTACAATCATTAGCAGCTCCATTATTTCTTGCGTAAGGATAATTACTTCTTAATTGATTGATTCTTGCATCAGCAGGGATAATACAATGCATATCCGAATACATTGGATATATACCATAAAAAGTACTTTGAGGCATCCCATGTTCTCTATTCCATCCAAGCCCTTCTGCGGAAGCAGAACTTATAATATTAGACAAATCATAGTTATAAGCATCTGCTGCATTTGGTTTTTCAGAATAAATATCTAATAATGTATTATCATTTTCATAATATTTATCCAAATCTGTAATTCCGTGTAACGTTTTTAGGTCGTCATAAGTATAAGAATACACTTTTTTTGATATAATATCGTGAACTTTAGATTTAAGAGCGTACCCCGTTAAACCGGTAGTTCCATCATAATAACCTGAGGGAATTTGTGCAAAATTTACCAATGGCAAAATTGCAAAAAATAGTAATTTCTTCATTTATAGTAAGTCTTGAAGCAAAATTATAAATTAAAAATAATACTATCCATTATAAATTTCAAATTATTGAAAGTTTTATTATGAATTTTATTTAATACTTCCTAAACTAATGAATTTTTAAAAAATTGAGAATTATTTTCTTTTATTTATATTTGAAAAAACTATTTCAAATGCAAACAGAAACTATGGATAATTTTAAAATGATTGCAGAAACAGCAAGAGATTTTGCAGAAATCAACATACGTCCACACATCATGGAATGGGACGAAAGCCAAACCTTTCCGAAAGAACTTTTCCATCAAATGGGAGATATGGGCTTTATGGGAATTATTATACCAGAAGAATACGGTGGTTCTGGACTTGGCTACAACGAATATGTTACAATTTTAGACGAAATATCTCAAGTTGACCCTTCAATTGGGCTTTCTATTGCTGCACACAATTCTCTTTGTACCAATCATATTTATGAATTTGGAAATGAAGAACAACGCAAAAAATGGCTCCCAAAGTTAGCTACAGGAAAAACAATTGGAGCTTGGGGACTTACCGAACACAATACCGGTTCGGATGCAGGAGGAATGAGTACTACAGCCATAAAAGATGGAGAATATTGGATTATAAACGGTGCTAAAAACTTTATTACACATGCAATTTCTGGCGATATAGCGGTTGTAATGACGAGAACAGGAGAAAAAGGAACACCTAACAATTCCACCGCTTTTGTTCTGGAAAAGGGAATGAATGGTTTTTCTTCGGGTAAAAAAGAAAATAAATTAGGAATGCGCGCTTCTGAAACTGCAGAATTAATTTTTGATAATGTAAGAGTTCCAGACACTCACAGATTAGGCGAAGTTGGTGATGGTTTCAAACAAGCTATGAAAATTTTGGATGGTGGAAGAATTTCTATCGCCGCTTTATCTCTTGGTATTGCAAAAGGAGCTTACAATGCTGCTCTAAAATATGCAAAAGAAAGACATCAATTTGGGAAAGCAATTGCAAATTTTCAGGCAATTAATTTTATGTTGGCAGATATGGCAACAGAAATAGATGCCGCAGAATTACTAATTAAAAGAGCTTGTGAACTAAAAAATAATAAACAAAAACTAACCAAAGAAGGCGCAATGGCAAAATTATACGCATCCGAAGCATGTGTAAGAATTGCCAATAATGCACTTCAAATTTTTGGAGGATATGGTTATACAAAAGATTTTCCTGCCGAAAAATATTACAGAGACTCTAAACTTTGTACTATTGGAGAAGGCACCTCTGAAATTCAAAGATTAGTAATTGGCAGAGAAATTTCTAGAGAATAATCTATAAATTTTAAATTATCACAAAATAATAAAAGCAGTCAAATTTTTGGCTGCTTTTGTTTCTATATCAACTTTAAAACTCTATTTTTGTTATATATTTTGAATTCAAATAAAATTTAATGGAAAAGATAGATAGTCTAAATCAAGTTGCAGAATTTCATAAAACCTTCAATGCGCCAATTCTTAACACGCCAACAATCCCTTCTAAAGAAAGATGCGAACTAAGAGTTTCTCTGCTTCAAGAAGAACTCAATGAGTTGAAACAAGCCATTGAAGACAATAACATTGTTGAAATTGCAGATGCTCTTTGCGATTTACAATATGTATTGAGTGGAGCGGTTTTAGAATTTGGTTTAGGCGAAAAATTTGTAGAATTATTTAACGAAGTGCAACGTTCTAACATGTCTAAAGCTTGCGAAACCGAAGAACAAGCACAAGAAACAGTAGAACACTACAAAACAAAAGGCGAAGAAGCTCATTACGAAAAATCTGGCGACAAATTTAATGTTCACCGAATTTCGGATAATAAAGTTCTTAAAAACAAATACTATTCTGCCGCCAATTTGAAAAATATTATAGAAAAATAAACACTTTTAATAAAATATGAAAAAAATAATCGCTTTAATCGTTTTAGTTATGACACTTAATTCTTGCGCCGAAAAAGTAGTAATAAACAGAGAAGTAGATACTACAGAATATGGAAAAATGCTTCTTGGAGCACAATCTTTAAATCAATTTAAAAAAGAACCCTACAAACCTTGGTACAACGAAAGTTACAACATCTATCCTACAGATAAACCTACGATTTCAGAATTAAAAAAAGCAAAAATAAATTCTTATAACATCACTGTTTTCTTAGGAACTTGGTGCGGAGATAGCCACAAAAACTTCCCTAGATTAATGAAAATTCTAGACGAAACAAAATTCCCGGAAAGTAAATTGCACATTATTGCGGTTAACAGAAAAAAACAATCTCCAAATGGTGAAGAGGTAAAATACAACATTACCAAAGTACCAACTATTATCGTACAAAAGTATGGCAAGGAAATTGGTAGAATAACCGAAGAACCAGAAAGCGGATACATTGAAAAAGATTTGCTACAAATCATTAAAAAATAAATTCCGGCATGGTTCATAATATATTTTAATTATGAATTATATAAAACAAATTATCGGATTTTCTCTTGGTGTGATTATTACATTGCTTACCGTTTATTTTTTCAGAAACGTTGGCAATGACGATGCTAATACAGATTATTACATCTTAACCAATCAGATTTCTAAAATGAATAAAATGGTGGTTTTAGAGCAAGATTTCTCTAACATGCAGAAAACTAAAATTACCAATAAATTATTAGGATTAGACGCATTGCCCGTTTCGGAAAAAGAAATTGTAATCTTTACCAAAGCAAAAGCACAGGTTTCTTATGATTTGCACAAAATGAAAATAGAGGTAGATTCTACAAACAAAAAACTTATTATTAAAGAATTACCAAATGCTGAAATCAAAATATTTTCAGATGCTGAAATTTCTTCGCTAGACGATTCTTTTTTTAACAGATTTTCTCAAGAAGATTTTAAAAGAATTACGACTAATGCTAAGAAAAATGCAGAAAAAAATATAGACCAACCCAAACTAAGAAACGAAGGAAGAAAACAACTGATGAAAAATCTAAATGAAATTTTTGTACTGGCAAAAGCTCTTCATTACGACATTATAGACGAAACAAACAGTTTTGATTTCTCAAAATTATAATACAAAGGCGCTTCAAAAAAGCGTCTTTTTTTCTTTTTTTAGAATTAAAAAACAAAAGCGAAGAAATAAACTCTCCGCTTCTAAAGTAGTACAAATAACAATAATTCTATGTCTATTTTAATCTAGACAATCGTAGATTTACCAAGTTTTACGTTTTCAGAATTATAATAAGACTCTCCCGAAAACTTGATAAAATCTCCTATAAAATCTCCTACTTCGCTAGTAGAATAATTTTGTTCTTTATTAAGATCCTCGGTTACGTATCTGTGATCTAAAGCGTGTTCTACCGCTTCTCTCAATTTATTAGCAGCTGCGTCTAATTTTAAATAATCTAGCAACATTGCAGCACTCAAAATAGATGCAATAGGATTAGCAATGCCTTTTCCTTTTGCCTGAGGATAAGAACCATGAATTGGCTCGAAAAGCGCATTATCATCGCCAATTGAAGCAGATGGAAGCAAACCAATAGAACCTCCAATTACGCTAGCTTCATCAGAAATAATATCTCCAAACATATTTTCGGTAAGAATTACGTCAAATTGTTTAGGATTAAGAATCATTTGCATTGCAGCATTATCTACAAACAAAAATTCTAATGTAACATCTGGATAATTTTTGGCAATATCTTGCACCACTTTTCTCCAAAGTCTAGAAGTATCCAAAACATTAGCTTTATCTACCAAAGTCACTTTTTTTCTTCTTTTTTGTGCATCTTGAAAAGCTAAATGTGCAATCTGAACAATTTCGTCTTTGTTGTATTTACAAATATCATAAGCATATTCTCCGTTTTCGTCTGTAAATTTTTCTCCGAAGTAAATTCCACTAATCAATTCTCTATAGATTTGAATATCTGTTCCATCTACAATTTCTTGTTTTAGCGGACTCTTTTTAATTAAAGAAGAATATGTTTTAATCGGACGAATATTAGCAAAAAGTCCCAATTCTTTTCTCAATTTCAACAAACCTTGCTCTGGTCTTACTTTCGCATCAGGATTATTATCGAAATAAGGGTCGCCAATTGCTCCAAAAAGTACAGCATCAGCATTTTTACAAACAGTTAAGGTTTCTTCTGGCAAAGGATTTCCTGTTTCAAAAATAGCTTCAGCTCCCATTTTAGCATATTCAAATTCAAATTTATACTGAAATGCTTGTGCAATTACATTCAAAACTTTTACACTTTCTGCTGTAACTTCCGGACCAATTCCGTCACCAGGAAGTACCGCAATTTTATAACTATTGCTCATATACTTTTTGTGTTTTTTGTTCAAATTTTTCTATTTCTGCTTTCTTACTGATAAGGAAATCTATATCGTCATAACCATTCATCAGACAGATTTTTTTGTTAGCATCTAATTCAAAATTTTCAGATTTCCCGTTATAACTTATGCTTTGATTTTCTACATCTACACTCACCTCAGTTTCTGGATTTGCAGTAATTGCAGCCATTAAATCTTTCAAAAATTCATCAGAAACTTTTACAGGAAGCAAACCATTATTAAGCGCATTTCCTCTAAAAATATCTGCAAAATAACTCGAAACTACCACTTTAAAACCATAATCTGTTAAAGACCAAGCGGCGTGTTCTCTACTACTTCCACATCCGAAATTATTACCCGCAACTAAGATTTCTCCACTGTATTTTGGATTATTCAATACAAAATCTGGATTCGGTTCATTCGTATGAACATTATATCTCCAATCTCTAAAAAGATTATCTCCAAAGCCTTCTTTGTTGATGCTTTTTAGAAATCTTGCTGGGATTATTTGGTCTGTATCTATATTTTCCGCAGGCAATGGTACAGCTGTAGTTGCTAATTTTATCAGTTTTTCCATCCTATTTTATTTTTATTTTTTTGCTGCAAACACTACAAAATTGTAATATTGATAATAACAATTAGGAGATTGCAATCCTGTTTCTTCTAACCACTTAAGTTGATTTTCTAAGCTCGACATTTTATCTAACTTAATTCTTTCAAAAGCAGATTCTTTTTCTTCTTTTGTTAAATTTTTATTTTCTAAGACTTTATTTTTCCAAGTTTCTGTGTATATTTTTTCTGAAATTTGATTTTTCCCCAAAACTTGGTCTGCATTAATAAACCATCCATCTTTTTTTAAAAATTTCTCAACTTTTTGAAATAATTTTTTCTTTAAACTATCATCCAAATGATGAATTGCTAAACCAGAAATAATCAAATCAAAAGTTTCTGTTTCAAAATTTAACTCAGAAAAATCTTCTACTTTATAATTGAAATTCGAGAAATTAACAAATCTATCTTTGGCTTTTTTTAACATTTCTTCTGACAAATCTACTAGCGTAAACTCAGCTTCTGGATATGTTTCAAAGAAAAAAGCACTCATTAGTCCCGTTCCAGCTCCTAAATCTAAAATCTTCTTATGATTTTTAACTTGTTTAGAAATCTCAACAGAAACTTTGTAAAATTCATCAAAACAAGGAATTAATTCTCTTCTTTGTCTATCATAAACTTCAGAAACTGCGTTAAATTGTCTTTTAATATCTTCTACAATCATTTTAATTCAAATGATGATAACCCGTTATTTTACCTTCTACAGCTACTTTTGCAGCAGTTAACGGACTTGCCAAAATGGTTCTGGCACCTTGCCCTTGTCTTCCTTCAAAATTTCTGTTTGAGGTAGAAACACAATATTCACCTTCTGGAATTTTATCGTCATTCATCGCCAAACAAGCCGAACATCCCGGTTGACGAATTTGAAAACCTGCTTCATTAAATATTTTATCCAAACCTTCTTTGTAAATCTGTTTTGCAACTTGTTGCGACCCAGGAACCAACCAAGCTGTAATATTTTCCGCTTTTTTCTTTCCTTTAACATAATCTGCAGCAGAACGAAAATCTTCAATTCTTGCATTGGTACAACTTCCGATAAAAACATAATTCACTTTAATTTCAGACGGTGATTGCCCTGCATTCAAGCCCATATATTTCAAAGCTTTTTCCTCAGATTCGTTTTGTGGAGTTGGAACTGAATCGTTTACAGAAATTCCCATTCCCGGGTTTGTTCCGTAAGTAATCATCGGTTGAATATCAGCTGCATCAAAAGTAAATTCCGCATCAAAAATAGCACCTTCATCGGTTTTCAAAGTTTTCCAATAGGCTAATTTCTCTTCCCATTCTTCCCCTCTTGGTGCGAATTGTCTTCCTTTTACATAATTAAAAGTGGTTTCATCTGGTGCAATCATTCCACCTCTAGCTCCCATTTCTATGCTCATATTGCATACCGTCATTCTACCTTCCATTGACATATTTTCGAAAACTTCACCAGCATATTCACAGAAATAACCTGTTCCTGCATCTGTTCCGGTTTTAGAAATAATATAAAGAATTACATCTTTTGGCTGAACTTCTGGATTAAGTTTTCCATTCACGGTAACTCTCATTGATTTTGGTTTGTTCAAAAGCAAACATTGGCTTGCAAAAACCTGCGCAACCTGACTTGTACCAATACCGAAAGCAATACTACCAAAAGCACCGTGCGTAGAAGTATGACTATCTCCACAAACAATGCTCATTCCGGGTTGTGTAACGCCTAATTCTGGCGCAATAATGTGTACAATCCCTTGATATTGATGCCCTAAACCATATAATTCAATATTATTTTTTTTACAATTTTCGGTTAATTGCTGAACTTGCGTTCTAGATAATTCGTCACGAATGGGCAATTCTTGTTGTAATGTAGGCACATTGTGGTCTGCTGTTGCAACAATTTGTTTTGTTCTAAAAATTTCTAGATTTCTAGATTCCAATTCTGCAAAAGCTTGCGGACTTGTAACCTCGTGAATCAAATGTTTGTCGATATAAATAATTTGCGGTCCGTTTGGAACAGTATCTACAACGTGAGCATCCCAAACTTTATCAAATAATGTTTTCATTCTAAATTAAAATTCAATAGTTAAAATTCAAAAAAATTAGATTTTCTGACTAAAAGCAGCCATCATAATGTGTAAATCTT
This sequence comes from Cloacibacterium sp., assembly GCF_047601505.1. GTDB lineage: Bacteria > Bacteroidota > Bacteroidia > Flavobacteriales > Weeksellaceae > Cloacibacterium. Next base: position 2,067,429 of record NZ_JASGJD010000001.1, on the reverse strand, counting down.
CGTTGATGACTTCTTTTTTTGTATCAGCAATTTTCAAAAATTCTTGGTATAAATAATCCAATTCATTTTTAGTAACATCAAAACCTATATTTTTAAATCGATACGCTAAAGCAGAACGTCCGCTTCTTGCTGTTAAAACAATAGAAGATTCGTTAACGCCTACTTCTGCGGGGTCTATAATTTCGTAAGTTTCACGGTTTTTAATCACTCCATCTTGGTGGATACCAGAACTGTGCGCAAATGCGTTAGAACCTACAATTGCTTTGTTCGGTTGAACAGGCATTCCCATTAATTCTGAAACCAAAAGGCTCATTTCGTTCAACATTTTAGAATTAATGTCTGTATATAAATCTAAATCTTTGTGTTGTTTCAAAACCATTACCACTTCTTCTAAAGCTGTGTTTCCAGCTCTTTCTCCTAAACCATTGATTGTACATTCTATTTGGCGAGCTCCATTAATTACCCCAGAAATAGAATTAGCGGTTGCTAAACCTAAATCATTATGACAATGACAAGAAAGCACCGCTTTTTCAATACCTTTTACGTTTTCTCGTAAATATTTCATTTTTGCGCCGTATTGCTCTGGCAAACAATATCCTGTGGTATCAGGAATGTTAAGAACTGTAGCGCCTGCTTTTATGACTTCTTCGCAGACTTTTGCTAAAAATTCATTGTCTGTTCTTCCAGCATCTTCTGCATAAAATTCTACATCTTCTACAAAAGTTTTAGCATATTTCACTGCTTCTACTGCTCTTTCTAAAACGGCTTCTCTGGTAGAATTAAATTTGAATTTAATATGATTATCAGAAGTACCAATTCCTGTATGGATTCTTGGTTTTTTAGCAAATTTTAGAGCTTCAGCGGCAGTTTCTATATCTTTTTTGTTGGCTCTGGTTAAACCACAAACCGTTGCATTTCTTACAATTTTAGAAATTTCGGTAACCGAATAAAAATCTCCCGGACTAGAAATTGGGAAACCAGCTTCAATAATATCTACGCCCAATTCGTCTAGCTTTTCGGCAATGACTAATTTTTGCTCGGTATTTAATTTGCATCCCGGGACTTGCTCCCCATCTCGCAATGTTGTATCAAAAATTTCAATCTTTTCGGGATTCATAATCAACTTTTTTAACTAATTTTGGTCAAAACTAAGATTTGATTAGATTATTCGTAACAACAAAACCTTAAAAATTACAATACTCAAGCATTTAATTTAGCAATTAAATAATTGATTTACAAATTTTTAAATCATTAAAATTTACAATGGCAGAATTACAAAAAGACTTTTTATTTGTTCTTATAAAATCGCTTTCTACATCAGAAAAACGACAATTTAAGTTGTATGTAAACCGTCTCGGAATTAATGTAGATGCAAAATTTCTGCTCCTTTTTAATGAATTAGATAAAATGAATGAATATCAGGAAGAAATTATCATTCAGAAAAAAATTTCTACAAAACAACAACTTTCTAACCTCAAAGCACATCTTTACAAGCAAATTTTGGTAAGTCTCAGGATGAATCCTATTCATCAAAACAATAGAATTCAATTGAGAGAACAATTAGATTTTGCCAATATTCTTTATCAAAAAGGATTGTATAAGCAAGCTTTGAAAATTTTGGACAAATCTAAGCAATCTGCTTTAGAATTAGACGAAAAAACCATCGCATCAGAAATCATAGAACTCGAAAAAGTAATTGAATCTCAATTTATTACCCGAAGTATTGACGGACGTGCAGACGAATTAATTAAAGAATCTACCGAAATAAACATCCAAAATCAATATGCAACTCAACTTTCTAATCTTTCGTTGAAATTGTACAGCGAAATGCTTACTCATGGATATGTAAAAAACGATGAAGACCGAAAGAAAATAATGCAAATTTTTGAACCACAAATCAAAAAAATAAAGCTTGAAAAATTAAATTTCACCGAAAAATTATGGTATTACAAAGCTCACGTTTGGAAAAACCAATTGCTTCAAGATTATAAATACACATTAAAATACGCTTATAATTGGGTAGAACTTTTCCACCAAAAACCCGAAATGATTATCAGCCATCCTGTCTGGTACATCAAAGGAAGTACTTATCTAATGAAAGTTCTTTTTTTGTACGGACATATTGATAAATTAGAGGAAACGTTTAATCATTTCTTGAAAACAATAAATTCTGAAAATTTTATACAAAACGACAATCTTCAATCTTTAATTTTTTTAACACACTACAACACTTTAATGAATATTCATTTTGTGAAAGGCAAATTTTTTACTGGCACAAAATTAATCCCTGAAGTAGAGTTAAAAATGGAGAAATTTAAAGACAAAATAGACGAACACCATTATCTGATTCTTTATCTAAAAATGGCTGCGCTGTTATTTGGTTCTAAAAAATATCAGGAATGTATTTCGTATTCAATGAAAATCATCAATTCTAAAGGAAATGTGCAAGAAGATTTGCTCTTCCATACTAGGATTTTGGTTTTGATGGCAAAATTTGAATCTGGAATAGATGAAGATTATGATGAATTTGTAAAAGCAACACAGAAATTTGTTCAGAAGATGAAATATTCGGATGAAATTCATCAAGTAATTATAGAATTTTTCAAAAATCTTGATGGCGCACTTTCTTCAGAGCAACAAATATTATTCAAAAACTTTGAAAATCAACTCGATACATTTTCAGAAAACGAATATTACAAACGTACTCTACTCTACATAGATATACGCGGCTGGGCAAAATCTAAAGTAAAAAATGTAGATGTGGTAGAAATTATTAAAGGAAAAGTGAAGAAAGGATAAAAATTGGAAGTTGTAACGGAGAATTTCTAAAATCAAACCATTTTTAATCTATTGAAACAACTTCAAAACAAATTACGTTTCTTTCCTAAAAGTTTACTATTTTTGCAAATCAAAAAAAAGTTTAAGCATAATGATTAAAATTACTCTTCCAGATGGAAGCATCCGTGAATTCGAAGGCGCAGTTTCGCCTTTAGAAGTAGCTAAGTCAATCTCAGAAGGTTTGGCTAGAAACACCATTTCTGCATTAGTGGACGGTAAACAAGTAGAAGTTACCACACCAATAACGCAAGATGCCACGGTTACGCTTCTTACATGGAATGATGATTTAGGAAAAAAAGCTTTTTGGCACTCTTCGGCGCACCTTTTAGCGCAAGCGATTTTAGAATTTTATCCTCACGCTAAATTAACCATTGGTCCTGCCATCGAAAGTGGGTTCTATTATGATGTAGATTTCGGTGAAGATTCTCTTTCTGAAAAAGATTTTGAAAAGATTGAGAAAAAAATGCTGGAAAACGCTAGAAAAGATGCTACTTTTAAACTTTATCCGGTAACAAAAGCAGACGCACTAAATGAATATGCTGACAATCCTTACAAAACAGAATTAATTGAAAATCTGCAAGATGGAGAAATTACCTTCTGTACTCACGACAACTTTACAGACCTTTGTAGAGGCGGGCATATCCCATCAACAGGAATTGTAAAAGCTGTTAAAATTCTTAATGCAGCTGGCGCATATTGGAGAGGAAACGAGAAAAATCCTCAGTTAACTAGAGTTTATGGTATTTCTTTCCCTAAACAAAAAGATTTAACAGAATATCTCGAAAGATTAGAAGAAGCTAAAAGAAGAGACCACAGAAAATTAGGTAAAGAATTAGGTATTTTCGCTTTTTCTGAAAAAGTAGGTGCTGGTTTGCCACTTTGGTTACCTAATGGAACAAAATTGAGAAGAAAATTAGAAGAATTTCTTTCTAAAGCTCAGAAAAAAGCAGGTTACGAATTCGTAATGTCTCCGCATATTGGTGCTAAAGAATTGTATGTAACTTCTGGTCACTGGGACAAATACGGAGCTGATAGCTTTCAACCGATAAAAACGCCAAACGAAGGTGAAGAGTTTCTATTAAAACCAATGAACTGCCCTCACCACTGCGAAATTTACAAAACATCGCAATGGAGCTACAGAGATTTGCCAAAAAGATATGCAGAATTCGGTACCGTTTACAGATATGAACAATCTGGAGAATTACACGGTTTAACACGTGTACGAGGTTTCACTCAAGATGACGCTCACCTTTTCTGTACACCAGATCAATTGATGGACGAGTTCAAAAAAACTATTGATTTGGTATTATATGTTTTCGGTTCTTTAGGATTTGCAGATTTTACGGCTCAAATTTCATTAAGAGACCCAGAAAATAGAGAAAAATACATCGGAACTGATGAAAACTGGGAAAAAGCAGAAAACGCTATTGTAACAGCAGCTACAGAAAAAGGATTAAAAACCATTACTGAATACGGAGAAGCAGCTTTCTATGGCCCTAAATTAGATTTTATGGTAAAAGATGCTTTAGGAAGAAGTTGGCAATTAGGAACCATACAAGTAGATTACAACTTACCAGAAAGATTCGATCTTTGGTACACAGGTAACGATAATGAAAAACACAGACCAGTGATGATTCACAGAGCACCTTTTGGTTCTATGGAACGTTTCATTGCGATTCTGATTGAAAATACAGCTGGAGATTTCCCACTTTGGTTAAGTCCAGAACAATTTATCATCTTGCCGATTTCTGAAAAATATGTGGATTATGCAAAAAAAGTTTCACAATTATTAGAAAATCACGATATTAGCGGATTAATTGACGACAGAAACGAAAAAACGGGTAAAAAAATCCGTGATGCAGAATTGAAAAAATTACCATTTATGCTAGTAGTAGGAGAAAATGAAGAAAAAGATGGCACAATATCTGTAAGAAGACGTGGAGAAGGAGATTTAGGTGTAATGAAATTGGAAGATTTTGTTTCTTATTTCAAAAAAGCATCTGAAACAGGATTTGAATTTAAAGCTTAATTCGAATCAAAAATTAAAATTATAAGATAACTTTAAAATTTAATACTATAGCACAGAAATTTAACAACAGAGGAAGAGGCCCAATGCGCCGCCCTGTTCAGGAAGATTTACATCAAATAAACGAAAAAATCCGTTCAAAGGAAGTTCGTTTGGTTGGAGACAATGTAGAACCAGGAGTTTATCCTTTATCTAAAGCTTTGCAAATTGCAGAAGAGCAAGAACTAGATTTGGTAGTAATTTCAGACAAAGCAGAACCTTATATCTGTAGAGTTTTAGATTACAAAAAGTTCCTTTATGAGCAAAAGAAAAAGCAGAAAGAACTGAAAGCTAAGCAAGTAAAAGTAGTAATTAAAGAAATCAGATTTGGACCTCAAACAGATGACCACGATTACGAGTTTAAGAAAAAACATGCAGAAAAGTTCTTAGAAGAAGGTTCTAAATTGAAGACTTATGTATTCTTTAAAGGTCGTTCTATCATTTTTAAAGACCAAGGCGAAATTTTATTACTAAAATTAGCGCAAGAGCTAGAACATGTAGGAAAAGTAGACCAATTGCCAAAATTAGAAGGCAAAAGAATGATTATGATGATGAGCCCTAAAAAAGTGGTGAAATAATTATTCTTATTCAACGAGATATAAAATTAGAGATTTCTTTTTCGAAATCTCTTTTTGTATTATATTTTTTTGTAATTTTGCACACTTGAATGTGTAGAACACATTTTTTTAACAAGAATATTGATAACAAAATATAAAAGAAGCAAAAAAATGCCAAAATTAAAAACTAAATCAGGTGCTAAAAAGCGTTTTGCTCTTACCGGAACTGGTAAAATCAAAAGAAAAAATGCTTACAAAAGCCACATCTTAACTAAAAAAGAAACTAAGCAAAAGAGAAATCTTACGCAAACTTCTTATGTTGCTACTGTGGACGAGAAAAGCGTTCTTCGCCAATTAGCAATTAAGTAGTTTTTATAAATCAATATCGGTTTATAAGAATTCTAAAAAATTCAACTAAAAAAGTTTAACCCTGAAACGGAGCAAAAAAGAGAATTTTAAACGCAATTCCGCCCTTTTCAAAAAAACAAAATTAATTAATTATGCCAAGATCAGTAAACGCTGTAGCGTCTAGAGCGCGCAGAAAAAAAGTTTTAAAACAAGCTAAAGGTTTTTTCGGTAGAAGAAAAAATGTTTGGACTGTTGCTAAAAACGCGGTTGAAAAAGCAATGCAATATGCTTACCGTGGTAGAAAAGAGAAGAAAAGAAATTTCAGAGCTCTTTGGATTACCAGAATTAACGCTGGAACTAGAGAATACGGAATGTCTTACTCTCAATTTATGGGAGCTCTTAAGAAAAACAACATCGAGCTTAACAGAAAAGTTCTTGCAGACCTTGCAATGAATCACCCTGAAGCTTTCAAAGCTGTTGTAGATCAAGTAAAATAATGTAAAACAATTTTTGTTATCAATATAGAAAATCCCGAGAAATTCTCGGGATTTTTTATTTTTAATGTCTGCTTCTCAAGACTTCTTCAATATCTTCTAGTTTAAAATTTTTAGCTTTCAATAGAATTAAAAAGTGATATAGCAAGTCTGCTGCTTCATTTTTGAATAAATCATCATTATTATCTTTTGCCTCAATTACGAGTTCTACAGCTTCCTCTCCTACTTTTTGAGCCACTTTATTGATGCCTCTTTGATAAAGTTTTGAAGTATAAGAACCTTCAACATTTTCGTCGATTCTCTGGCTAATAACGCTTTCTAATTCATACAGAAAACCCTTGGTATCTTTTTCTCCGAAACAGCTAAAACTTCCGGTGTGACAAACCACATTTGTAGGTTTTACTTTAATCAATAAAGTATCATCATCACAGTCTTTTTTGATACTTTTCACGTATAAATAATTTTCAGAAGATTCACCTTTAAGCCAAATTCTATCTTTGGTTCTGCTAAAAAAGTGAACTTTCCCTGTTTCTTCTGTTAATTTTAAAGCTTCTTCGTTCATAAAACCGAGCATTAGCACTTGCAATGTGGTTTCGTCTTGTATAATGGCAGGAACTAATCCGTTTCCTTTTTCAAAATTTATCATAATATTTGTTTTTTAACATGGTTTTACACTTCAACTTCGCTCAGTGTGACAAATTTGATGTTGTTTGAATTTTTGTACTTTTCTCTTTATCTTATCGCTATATTTTTTTGTTTTAAAACTTGTTTTAAATCGTTGATTTTAATTTCTCCGAAATGGAAAATACTTGCAGCTAAAGCTCCTGTAGCTTTGGTTTCAGAAAAAACTTCTGTAAAATCTTCAATTTTTCCTGCACCTCCAGAAGCGATAATCGGAATATTAACCAAATTAGAAATCTCATTCAGCAATCTCACATCGAAGCCTTGTTTGGTCCCATCAAAATCCATAGAAGTGAGCAATATTTCGCCAGCTCCCAATTCTTCCACTTTTTTTGCCCAATCGTGTGTTTTATAGTCGGTTTTTATTCTTCCTCCGTTTACAAAAACATAATCTTCGTCTCCAAATTGTTTTGAATCTATCGCCACAACCACACATTGACTCCCGAATTTATCTGCAAAAGTTTTAATTAAATCAGGATTTTTAACAGCCGAAGAGTTGATACTGATTTTATCAGCTCCAGCTTTTAGAAGATTGTCAACATCAGAAATTTCTGAAATTCCGCCACCAACAGTAAAAGGAATATTGATTTCTTCAGCAATTTTCTCCACCAATTGAACCAAAGTTTTTCGGTTTTCATGAGTTGCCGTAATATCGAGAAAAACCAATTCATCCGCGCCTTCTTCTACATATCTTTTTGCCAATTCTACAGGATTTCCCGCATCAATCAATCCAACAAAATTAACGCCTTTTACGGTTCTTCCGTCTTTTATATCCAAACAAGGAATGATTCTTTTCTTGAGCATTTTTTAAATTTTTGAAAGTTGTTCTAAAGAAATTCGTCCTTCATAAATCGCTTTTCCAATGATGGTTCCAGCGCAACCAATTTCTTTCATTTTTTGTACATCTTCAATGTTCGAAATTCCACCACTTGCAATGAGTTCAATACTTGAATTTTCTATAATTTCTTGATACAATGCAGTGGACGGACCTTGTAACATTCCGTCTTTTGAAATATCGGTACAAACCACTTCTTTGAAGCCTTTTTTCTGATATTCTTTAATAAAATCTACCACATCTGTTTCAGAATTTTCTAACCAACCCGAAGTTTTAATTTTTCTATCCAAACAATCTGCCCCTAAAATCAATTTTTCAGTTCCAAATTGCTCTAACCAAGCCAAACACATTTCTGGATTTACGACAGCAATACTTCCTAAAGTTACCTTTTTTGCACCACTATCAAAAGCTATTTTCAAATCTTCTTCAGAACGAATTCCTCCTCCAAAATCGATGATAAGATTTGTATTTTTAGCAATATTTTCAATTACTTTTTGGTTAATAATTTTCTTGGCTTTTGCACCATCTAAATCTACCAAATGCAAATATTGAATCCCGAAATCTTCAAATTCTTTAGCTACTTCAACAGGATTTTCGTTGTATATTTTTTTGGTATCATAATCACCTTTAGAAAGCCTTACACACTTTCCGTCGATGATGTCTATTGCAGGAATAATTTTCATATTTTTTATTTACGAAGTACGATTTATGAATCACGATTTGATTTTTTTAATCTAAAATCGGAAATCTTAAATCTTAAATTTAAAAAGTTTTTTAATAATTTAAAACCAACATCTCCAGATTTTTCTGGGTGAAATTGAGCTGCGAAAAAATTATCTTTCTCTAAAGTTGCACTGAATGGCGTAATATAATCACAAACAGAACTTGTGTTTTTGCAAATCGTTGCATAAAAACTGTGAACGAAATAAAAATTATCCGTTTCCGAAATATTTTTTAACAATTTTCCTTTAATTTCAGAAACGTTATTCCAGCCCATGTGTGGAACAATGTCCGAATTGGGGAACAATTTTACTTCACAATCAAAAATCCCCAGTGCATTTGTATTGCCTTCTTCCGAAGAATTGCACATCAACTGCATTCCGAGGCAAATTCCCAAAACGGGTTGTTTCAAATTCGGAATTACTGCATCTAAACCTCTTTCATGAAGTTTTTTCATCGCCGAAGAAGCTTCTCCCACACCAGGGAAAATCACTTTTTCAGCATTTTTTATCGTTTCAATATCGGAAGTAATTTCTGCATCAAAACCCAATTTCTTCAGGGCATTTTGAACAGATTTCACATTTCCTGCATCGTAGTCTATTATTGCAATCATATTGTTTTGTTGATGGTTGATGGTTGTTTGTTAATGGTAAAAATTTCAATATAAAATAACTTAAAAATAAAAATTCTATCAACTGAAAACTAACAACTATCAACTAATTTAAAGAGTTCCTTTTGTACTTGGAAGATTAAAATTTTGGTCGGTTTGAGCAACAGCATTTCTCAAAACTTTAGCAAAAGCTTTGAAAATACTTTCAATTTTGTGATGTTCATTTTCGCCATCCACAGAAATATTTAAGTTGCATTTTGCGCTATCTGAAAATGATTTGAAGAAGTGATAAAACATTTCTGTAGGCAATTCTCCAATTTTTTCACGCTTAAATTCTGCGTTCCAAACTATCCAAGGTCTTCCTCCAAAATCAATCGCAACCTGCGCCAAACAATCGTCCATCGGCAAGACAAAAGCATATCTTTCGATGCCTTTTTTGCTTCCCAAAGCTTGTAAAAAACAATCTCCCAAAACAATTGCGGTATCTTCAATGGTGTGATGTTCATCCACTTCTAAATCTCCATCAACTTTTACCAACAAATCAAAATTTCCGTGTTTTGAAATCTGTTCAAGCATGTGATCAAAAAACTTCAAACCTGTATCAATACTAGATTTTCCACTTCCGTCAAGGTTTAATTCAACCAAAATATCCGTTTCTTTCGTTGTTCTTTTTACTTTTGCTTTTCTTGGAATTTGTTTGAGAAATTGATAAATTTCGTCCCAACTTTTTGTTACAAAAGTTGCATCATCAATGCTTTCTTCTGAAATAAAAATCGATTTTGAACCTAAATTTTTCGCCAATTCCACATCGGTTTTTCTGTCTCCAATCACAAAAGAATTTTCTAAATCATAATTCCCAAAAATATACTTTTGAAGCATTCCTGTTCTTGGTTTTCTGTTTGGAGAATTTTCGTATTCGAAACTGTCATCTACACAAACTTCACTGAAAAAAATTCCTTCATTTTCAAAAGCTTTCATCGTTTTTTCTTGAGGTTTGATGAAATCTTCATACGGAAAACTCTCGGTTCCCAAACCGTCTTGGTTGGTTACCATCACCAATTCGTAATCTAATTCTTTAGCGATTTTGGCTAAATTTTGAAAAACTCTTGGATAAAATTCTAGTTTTTCTAGCGAATCAACCTGAAAATCAATTGGTGGTTCTAAGATTAAAGTTCCGTCTCTATCGATAAATAATACTTTCTTTTTCATAATATTTTAGTTTTTAAGCGCTGCTCTTCTACTTCGTTCAGAGTGACAACGTTTTTATTGATAATTTTTGAGTGATTGCAATAGTTTTTGGTTTTCTTCTTGATTTCCAATCGTAATTCTCACACAATTTTCTACCACTTTATTTCGGTTTCTGATAATAATTTTTTCGTCAACTAAATAATTGTACAATTGGTCTGCATTTTCCACTTTAATCAATAGAAAATTGGCATCCGAAGGATAAATTTTCTTCACAAAGTTAAATTTTAAGAGCTCATTTTCTATAAAACTTCTTTGTTCCAGAATTTCATTCAAATTTTCTCTAAATTTTTCTATATTTTGAAGTGAATTATACACCTCTTTTTGGTTGAGAATACTAATATTATAAGGCGGTTTTACCTTGTTCATCAAATCTAAAATTTCGGGTTGAGCAAAAGCCATCCCAACTCGTAAACCAGCCATTCCCCAAGCTTTGCTAAAGGTTTGCATTACCACCAATTGTGGAAAATTATCAATTTCTGAAATCCAAGATTGCTCATTACTGAAATCTTCATACGCTTCATCTACCACTACAATTCCTTTGAATTTTTGTAAAATTTCTAAAACAGATTTTCTCGCAATTAAATTCCCAGAAGGATTATTTGGAGAGCAAACGAAAACCAATTTCAAATTTTCATCCTTTAAAATTTCTTCCAAATCTTTGGTGAATTCAATTTGAAAATCTTCATTCAAAGGATAAGAAACCACTTCTACATCATTAATATTGGCAGAAACCTCGTACATTCCGTAAGTTGGATTGAACACCAAAATCTTATCTTTTTTAGGTTCTGCGAAAATTCTCATCAACAAATCGATAACTTCATCGCTACCATTTCCTAGAAAAATTTTGTTGGTTTCAATATTTTTAATTTTAGAAATTTCGGTTTTTAAAGTTTTTTGATACGGGTCTGGATAACGATTAAAATCTCCAAAAGGATTTTCGTTGGCATCGAGAAAAACGCCTGCATCTGCAAAAAATTCGTCTCTAGCACTAGAATATGGCGTGAGATTTTTGATGTTTTCTCTTACTAAATTTTGTATATTCATTTTTTGATTGATGATTGATGGTTGATTGGTATTTAATTTACAACTTTACAGTTTCACGCTTTTACAATTTCACAATTATTTTAAATTTTTCAAACGAAGAGTAACTGCATTTTTATGAGCGAAAAGTCCTTCTTCTGCTGCCATTTTTTCAATGGTTTTTCCCAAATTCTGAATTCCTTTTTCAGAAATTCTTTGAATGGTAATTTTCTTCACAAAACTATCTAAAGAAACTCCACTGTAAGCTCTTGCATTTCCGTTGGTTGGCAACGTATGATTGGTTCCGCTGGCGTAATCTCCTGCACTTTCTGGCGTGTAATTTCCTAAAAAAATAGAACCCGCATTGGTAATTTCAGGTAAAATATTTTCAGGATTTTCTATAGAAAGAATTAAGTGTTCCGGAGCATATTTGTTGCTAAATTCAATACATTCTTGAAGGGAATTCAACAAAATAAAACTGCTGTTTTCTAAAGCTTTTTCAGCAATTTCTTTTCTTGGAAGCTCATTTAATTGAGCAATGGTTTCGGTTTTTACTTTTTCTAAAATTTCTTTAGAAGTGGTAAGAAAAATCACTTGAGAATCAACGCCGTGTTCTGCCTGAGAAAGTAAATCTGACGCTACAAAACTTGGGTTTGCAGTATTATCTGCGATAACCAAAACTTCACTCGGACCAGCTGGCATATCGATGGCAATTCCTAATTTTTGGGCAAAAATTTTAGCTTCTGTAACAAATTGATTTCCCGGCCCGAAAATTTTATACACTTTAGGAACTGTTTCTGTGCTTAAACTCATTGCAGCAATCGCTTGAGCTCCACCAATTTTAAAAATTTTAGAAACTCTACATAGGTTGGCAACATATAAAATAATAGGATTTATTTTACCATTTTTTTGAGGTGGCGAACAAAGAACAATCTCTTTACAACCCGCAATCTGAGCGGGAACTGCCAACATAAGAACTGTGGAAAAAAGCGGCGCCGTACCGCCAGGAATGTACAAACCAACTTTATCAATTGCTCTGCTTTCTCGCCAACAAACAACGCCTTCTGTTGTTTCTATTTTTTTTGAAATTTCTTTCTGAGATTGGTGAAAGTTTTCAATATTACTTTTAGCTGTATTGATGGCAGTTTTTAGTTCTTCATCAACCAAATTTATCGCTTCGGTAATTTCTTCTTGAGAAACCTCGATAGATTCTAAAGATTGATTGTCAAATTTTTCAGCGTAAAACTGAAGCGCTTCATCGCCTTCTTTTTCAACTTTTTCAAATATTCCTTTAATCAAATTTTCGATGTCATTTTTCTCAAAAACAGGTCTTTTGGTAAGGCTGCTGAAAGTATTTTTAGGTGGAAATTCTATTGTTTTCATTGTTTATTCGTAAAATCGTTAATCCGCAAAAATGTGAAAGTATAAATTACAAAATCATTTTTTCGATTGGGATGATAAGAATACCTTCTGCACCAGCTTTTTTGAGTTGGTCTATCACTTCCCAAAATCTTTTTTCTTCGATTACAGAGTGCAAACTGCTCCAACCTTCTTCTACCAAAGGAACAATAGTTGGACTTTTTAAAACGGGTAAAATATCTGAAACTTCTTGAATTTTATCGTTAGGAACGTTCATCAAAATGTATTTGGTATTTTTAGATTTTAATACCGCTTGAATTCTAAACAAAAGTCTATCTAAAATTTCTAATTTCTCAGCAGAAAGGTTTTTATTTTTTGCTAAAACAGCTTCAGATTTCAGAATGGTAACCGTTTCTCTCAATCCGTTTTTGAAAAGCGTACTTCCAGAACTTACAATATCACAAATTCCATCTGCTAAACCAATGTTTGGAGCAATTTCTACCGAACCAGAAATCACGTGAATATCTGCTTCAATATTATTTTCGGAAAGAAAAGTTTTAACGGTATTTGGATAAGAAGTTGCAATTTTTTTCCCTTGAAAGTACTGTAAATCATTGATGTCAACGTCTTTTGGAACAGCCAAAGAAACTCTACATTTTGAGAACCCTAATTTCAGAACAGTTTCGATGTCTTTTTGTTTTTCGATGAGTAAATTTTCTCCAACAATGGCAACATCTACCACTCCATCTTCCACATACTGAGGAATATCCGAATTTCTAAGAAAGAAAATTTCTATTGGAAAATTCTCTACTTGTACTTTTAATTGGTCTTTTCCGTTGTCGTAAGTAATTCCGCAATCTTTAAGAAGTTTGATAGAATCTTCGAAAAGTCTTCCGCTTTTTTGAACTGCAATTCTGAGTGTTCTCATTTTTGGTTTTATTTTTTGTTAACCTTGAGTTTTTGCAGTAATCTTAAATAAAAATCCGCCTGAAAAACTCAAGGCGGATTGTTAATATTTTTATAACTTAAGAAACATAACACATTATCAACTCGCCTTTAGATGAGATGATGATGGTGATGAATTAAGTTAATATTGTTCATTTTTGATTGAATTATGATGCAAATATATAAAAAAATCTAAATAAATATCTAATTATTATAAAAATTTAATTTTTTCTTTAAATCTTTAAAAAATATATTCACTTCAGTAAAAATTTGATTTTTTAGGCTTTCAAAATACCACTTTTCCATAGGAATATTTTTTGCTAGAACATCATTTTTAATATCGTCATTTATGATAAAATCATTTAAAACGGCTTCTATATCTACTTTTCCATAACCGTCAAATTCATTTACTTTGTTTTCATTATGGATTATAACTAACCAAATTTTATTATTTGTAATTCTCTTTATTCTTTTTTCTTTTTTCCAAATCGTATGACTTCTACTCCAAACAGATGTGGGATTTTCGTTCTTCTCAATTAACGATATAAATGGGTTATAAAGATGTTTTTTATTACCCAATTTGTATTCTGGACTTATTTGAAGTGAATATCCATCTATGAAATCTAGAGCTTCGTAATCTTGTTTATTAAAATTATTTTGAATTTCTTGTACAAAGAATTTACTTACACAATCGTCATTATCTAATCTTGTTGTAATAACATATTGTTCATTATTATCTTTAATGTATTCTTGAATAGACGGCAAAAAAAGTTCCATATTTTCTGCATATATAGGAACCAAATTAGAAAATTGGTTTTTATAACCTTCAATTTTATCTTTAAAGAACTGAGGAGTATCTGTATCAAAAAATATAACCCATTCAAAATTTTTATTAGTCTGCGAAATAATAGATGGTAAACAATATTTTTCGAAGAGTTCAAATCTATTTTTAAGCCAATTATTATCTAAAACTTTAGTTTTATTTTTAGTGACAGTCCATTCTTTTGCTTTAAGATTAAAACGAGTAATAATATAGTGTTTAAACATAAATTTTTTCTTTATTCACAAAATTACTAATTTTGTGAGAAATAAATTATATGAAAGCATCAGTAATATTCAGCACCTATAATTCTGAAGAATGGCTAGAGAAAGTAATTTGGGGTTATAGCGTGCAAACTACAAAAGATTTTGAAATTATAATTGCTGATGATGGCTCTAAAGAAGCTACCAAAAATCTTATCGAAAAATATCAAAAATTAGTAGATTTCCCTATAATTCATGTTTGGCAAGAAGATAATGGTTTTCAGAAATCTCAAATTTTAAATAAAGCAATACTCGCTTCTACTACAGATTATCTTATTTTTTCTGATGGAGATTGTATCCCGAGAAAAGATTTTGTAGAAACACATCTTCAATATCGAGAGAAAGGAAGATTTCTTTCTGGTGGTTATTTTATACTGCCGATGAATATTTCGAAGCTCATTAATCAAAATGATGTGATAGAACAAAATTGTTTCAGTGTAGATTGGCTTTTAAAAAATGGTTTGAAAAAATCATTTAAAAATAATAAACTTACTTCTAAAGGTTTTAAAGCTAAATTTCTTAATTTTCTTACTCCTACAAAACCTTCATGGAACGGACATAACGCTTCTGGTTGGAAAAAAGATTTGGTGAAAATCAATGGTTTCAACCAAGAAATGCAATATGGCGGACAAGACAGAGAATTGGGAGAAAGATTAGAAAATACAGGAATTAGAGGAAAACAGATAAGATACAGCGCAATCTGTGTTCATCTGGATCATGCAAGAGGATATGTAACCCCAGAAACTTGGGCTAAAAATAACGCCATCAGAAAAAATACTAGAGATAAAAAAGTAGTTTGGACGGAAAAAGGAATAGATTCTAATTAATTTTCATTTTAAAATTTCACAATGATTTTACATTTAGTACACGACGAAAAAATTATCAATAGAACTATTGCTATTTTTGAAGAAGTAAATCCGCATCAAAATATATTTGTTGTATTTACAAGACATCAACTAAAGTATGTAAATAAACAAGAAAATGTAATTCTTTTTAAAGATTTTGAAAAAAAATATTCTAGTAAGGACTTTTCTTCAGTAATTGTTCATTTCCTAAACTCTAGAAAAATTAGATTTATTAATAAATACATTGATAAAAATCTTCCTATTTATTGGATAATTTGGGGAAATGATTTATATAACAAATTGCTTTCTCCTAAAGGTTTTGAGTTATATGATAAACAAAGCGACTATTATAAAAATAACAAAAAATCATATTTCAGTAAAGCTTTTAATAAAATAATTAATAATTTTAAAACCATTAAAATAGAAAAATTCATTTCTAAACGCATCAGTTACATTGTAACAGATACTACAGAAAATGACCATGAAATGCTATTAAAATATTACCCAAAACTTAAAAATATACCTTGGAAAGAATTTTTTTATTATCCAATTGATTCTGTTTTAAGTGAAAAATTAATGCAAAAATGGGTAGATCGCAATAATATACAAATAGGTAATTCTGCTTCTATTACTAATAATCATGAATATGCAATGAGACCTCTATCTAAACTTAATCTGGATAATAAATATATATATATTCCGTTAAGTTACTCTGGTACAAAAGAATATAAAGAATCTGTAAAAAATAAAGGCTTAGAATATTTTGGAGATAAATTCATTGCATTAGAAGATTTTCTCCCTTTGGAAGAATATAATAGATTAATGTTGAGTTTTGGTATTGCTATATATGGAAATTTCCGTCAAGAAGCTGTAGGCAACATTTTAATCTCACTATATCTTGGTGCAAAAGTTTTCATTCCTAGAAATAACCCTGTCTTTTTTTGGGCAAAAAAACTTAGTTTAATTTTATTTGAATTAGAATCTATTAATCAAGAAGAAATAGATGCGCCATTAGATATAAAATCAAGAATTCACAATAGAGATATAATTCTAAAATTATATAATCTTGAAAGACTTAAATCTTTAATTAAAGAAAATTTTATGCAAAAATAAAATAAGGTATGGAAATTAGAAAACTAGACTGGGATTCTCATTTTTTCGGATTTCCTATAGGATACATTTTTATTAACAAAGAACCATCTTCTAATTTTTCAAAAATTCTAAATTCTGACATTTATACTTTAATACAAATTAATAGCAAGTATCTTATAAATATCATTTCTGAAACCCATTCATTATCTTACTCGGAAGTAAAAATCATTTTTAGCAAAAATATAACTAAAATTTCTGATATAGATATTGAAATTATTGATTTTGAAGAAGCACCTTTAGAAGAAAATTTACTTTATGATTTGGCATATGAAAGCGGAAAATACAGTAGATATAAACAAGACCATAATATCTCTGAAACCAAATTTAAAGAACTTTATCAACTTTGGATAAAAAATAGTATCAACAAAAACTTTGCAGACAAAATTTATTACATCAAAGAAAATGATATAATGCTAGGATTTGTAACTTTTAAAATAAAACAAAAAGAAGCACAAATTGGTTTAATAGCAGTTTCGTCAAATTCTCAAGGAAAAGGTTTTGGTAAAAAATTATTAAAAAAGGTAGAAAATTTCTGTCTCGAAAATAATGTAAAAACACTTCATATACCAACACAATTAGAAAATATCACTGCTTGCAATTTTTACACAAAATTAGGTTACGAAATTTCTGGAAAAATAATCATCAAACATTTTTGGAAAAAATAAATAAATAAATAAATAAATAAATAAATAAATAAATAAAAGATAATATTGTATCTATTAAACTAAACTACAATGATTCCATTTAACAAACCATATCTCACAGGTAACGAAACCAAATATATAGAAGAAGCTGTAAATTCTGGAAAGATTTCGGGCAACGGTATTTTCACTAAAAAATGTCAAGATTTTTTTGAAACTACTTACGGTTTTAAGAAAACTTTGCTCACCACCTCTTGTACAGATGCTTTAGAAATGTGTGCTATTTTAGCAAATATTAGCGTTGAAGATGAAGTAATAGTACCAAGCTACACTTTTGTTTCTAGTGCATTAGCCTTTGTAAGACAAGGCGCAAAAATAGTTTTTACCGACTCTTATAAAGACAATCCTAACTTAGATATCTCTAAAATCGAAAAATTAATTACGCCAAAAACCAAAGCAATCGTAGTCGTACATTACGCCGGTATCGCTTGTGATATGGACGAAGTGATGAGCTTGGCGAATAAATATAATCTTATTGTTATAGAAGACGCTGCACAAGCTATTGACAGTTTTTATATCAATAAAATTGGAGAAAAAAAAAACCTCGGAAGCATAGGACATTTGGCTACATTCTCATTTCATGAAACTAAAAATATTATATCTGGAGAAGGCGGAATGCTAGTGATAAATGATAAAAAATTAGTTCATAGAGCCGAAATTATTTGGGAAAAGGGAACCAATAGAGCTTCTTTTTTTAGAGGTGAAGTAAATAAATATGGTTGGGTAGATACTGGTTCTTCATTTTTACCAAGTGAGATTATTTCTGCGTTTCTATGGGCTCAATTAGAAAATTTAGAAAAAATTCAAGCCAAAAGAAAACTTCTTTGGGAAACTTATTACAATAATTTAAGCAAAAAGAAGAATCCTAATTTTAGCTTACCAGTTATACCTGATTATGCTACTAATAACGGACATATGTTTTACCTTACTTTTGATAATATAGAGAATAGAACCGCTGTTATTTCTAAACTTAAAGAGCATAACATTTTATCTGTTTTCCATTATCTTTCTCTTCATAAAAGCGAATTTTATAAAGATAAACATGATGGTAGAATATTAAATAATTCAGACAAATTCACAGATTGTTTATTGAGATTGCCTTTATATTATGAACTAGAAATAGAGCAGGTCAATTTGATTACGGATTTAATTTAAAAAAATAGGCTGCCTAAAATTTAGACAGCCTATTTTTTTCATATTTTATAATCAAAACCTTTGTTTACTACTTTAATTGTTCCGTCTGAATTTAGAGCATAAAAAGCCGTAGCATTGTCTATATTTTTTTCAAAACGAGAATCAAACCTTCCTATTTCGTACCATTTTCCCAGGTATTTTTCTTTTTGAAAATTCTGTACAGCTTTTACACCATCTGGTATATCTGCACAAGATTGAATAATGCTAAATGCTAAAAAAGCAATTCCTAATCCTAATAGTATTCTATTTTTTTTCATGTTCTTTTTTTACAAATTAAAAAAGTATTTTGAATAGTATTCTTACAAATCTAAATATAAAGGTTTCATAATTTTCAGTTAAAAAAATACAATATACCCCGTCTAATTTGTAGGACTCTTGTATTAATTGTAAATTTGTGAATTATAAATGAATTAATTTTAAAAATTTAAATCTAATAAATATGTCATTCGCAATTTCGCAAGTTCCTGCACCTAAAAACGAACCGGTAAGAAGTTACGCACCAGGTTCTAAAGAGGTAAAATCTCTAATTTCTACCTACAAAAAAATGTGGAAAGAAAAAGTAGAAGTTTTTATGATTATTAATGGTAAAGAAGTAAAAACTGACGAAAAAGTTACAATAAATTCGCCACAAGACCATCAGCATAACTTAGGTTTCTACTATAAAGGAGGAAAAAAACAAGTAACGGAAGCTATTAATTCTTGTCTTGAGGCAAGAACAGAATGGGCAAATTTACCATGGGAACAAAGAGCTTCAATTTTCTTGAAAGCTGCTGATTTATTAGCTGGACCTTATAGAGACAAAATAAATGCTGCTACCATGATTGGGCAAGGGAAAAATGTTTTTCAAGCAGAAATAGACAGTGCTTGTGAAGCAATAGATTTCCTTAGATTTAATGTACAATTTATGACCGAATTGTACTCAGAACAACCTATTTCTGATGCTGGCATTTGGAATCGTGCAGAATACAGACCTTTAGAAGGTTTTACTTATGCTATTACTCCATTCAATTTTACTGCAATTTCTCTTAACTTACCTGTTTCTATGGCAATGATGGGAAATGTAGTGGTTTGGAAACCATCTGACAAGCAAATTTATTCGGCAAAAGTAATTATGGAAGTATTAACCGAAGCTGGTTTGCCTGCGGGAGTTATCAATATGGTTTTTGCTGATGGAGCAGAAACTTCAAAACAAATATTATCTCATCCAGATTTCTCAGGAATCCATTTTACAGGTTCTACAAGTGTTTTCCAAAGCCTTTGGAAGCAAATTGGAGAAAACATTCACCAATACAAAACTTATCCTAGAATTGTAGGAGAAACAGGTGGAAAAGACTTTGTTTTAGCACACCCTTCTTCTAATGCAGCGCAAGTAGCTACTGCTTTGGTAAGAGGTTCTTTCGAATATCAAGGTCAAAAATGTTCTGCAGCTTCCAGAGCTTATGTACCAAAATCTCTTTGGAAAGAAGTGAAAAAAATAATGGGCGAACAATTAGCAGATATTAAAATGGGAAGCCCAGAAGATCCTAGCAATTTTGTAAATGCTGTAATTGATAAAAATTCTTTCGAAAAATGCAAAGGTTATATTGAAAGAGCTAAAAAATCTAAAGAAGCTAAAATAGTTTTCGGTGGTGGATGTGATGACAAAAAAGGATGGTTTGTAGAGCCTACCGTTATAGAAACTACCAATCCTCATTATGAAAGTATGGAAGAAGAAATCTTCGGCCCTATGCTTACTCTTTTCGTATATGAAGACAAAAATTGGAAAGAAACTTTAAAATTAGTAGATGAAACTTCTCCGTATGCATTAACAGGAGCAATTTTCGCACAAGACCGCTATGCCATTAACGAGGCTACCAAAGCATTAGAAAACGCAGCAGGTAATTTCTACATTAATGATAAACCAACAGGTGCAGTAGTTGGTCAGCAACCATTTGGTGGTGCTAGAGCATCTGGAACTAATGACAAAGCGGGTTCTAAAATGAATCTTCTTCGTTGGGTTTCTGCAAGAAGTATTAAAGAAAACTTTGTGTCTCCTACAGATTACAAATACCCATTTTTAGGTTAATCAACTTAAAAATATAAGATAAAAACAAACCACCACTCAACATTTTGAGTGGTGGTTTTTCTTTGAAAACAAAAATTCCTCTCGCTTTCACGAGAGGAACATTTTTTCATTGTATTTTTATAATCAAACTCAGATTATATCCCAAATATAAGTATTTTTTTGATATTGTAAAAATAAAATTGAATTCTTTAACCCATCATAACAATAAGTTAACCTATTTTTTAGACTTTTAGGATGTTTATAAAGGGGATTTTATGAAAACTAAAGCCAATTTAAGACAAGGAAATAGAACTCAGAAATGAGGTGATACTCTACTTTCTTATATTAACATTTTCTATTGATTTCTAGATAATTAAGCATTTTGATTGTCATTTAGAGCAAAGATAAATTTATTCTTTAAATTCTATAATGATAATAATAAATTTTGTAACTTTATAGAGTACTAAAGCAGTAACTTTGTCAATATCAATCACTTCATATTAACACAAAAAATTAAACGTCATGAAAAAAGGAGTAAAAATATTAGGTTTGCTAGCTGGTCTAGGTGCATTAGCTTTTTGGAGATACAAAAAAGCAACTCCAGAAGAAAAACAGAAAGTAAATGATTTTATCAACAATGCAAAAGATAACATCAGTAAATTCAGTGATGAATTAAAAAATAAAGCTGAAGAATTGAAATCTCAGGCTGAATCTAAATACAATGAGTATAAATCTGATGCAGAAACAAAAATGGCAGATTTAAAAGAAAAAGCCGAGGAAAAGATAGACGAGGTAAAAGCTGAATATCAGAATTCTTAATAGCAAAAGCCATCAAATTGATGGCTTTTGTTTGTATTTATATGAATCATTTATTATTCTTTGGTTTCGGGTTTATTAACCACTTTAAGTGCCAAAATACCGAAAAAACTACCCAGTAAAATTCCCATTACAGCTCCTGCTAAAATATCTCCCGGAAAATGCATCCCAAGATATACTCTGCTATAAGCAACGGTAGAAGCCCAAATAATTAGAAAATAAGGCAACCATTTTATTTTACTTCTCAATAAGATGGTGAGGTAAGCAGTAAGAAAAAATGCATTGGAAGAATGCGCCGAATAAAAGCCAAACTGTCCACCGCATTGTACTTCTCTTATTAATCCTTTTAAGGAAGGGTCGTGACAAGGTCTTAACCTTTCAAAACCCAATTTAAAAATATTAGCAATTTGGTCTGAAACGGTAACTCCTAATGCTACAAAAAGAATTATGTAGAAAAAAGATTTTTTATTAAAATTTTTGAATAAAAAATAAAGAAATATAACGTAAAGAGGAATCCAAAACCATTTTTCTGAGATTAGAATCCAAAATTGGTCGAAAGAAGGATTTCCTAAATTATTTAGGAAAATCATTGCTTTTTTATCTTCTAAAATTAATTCTTCCATTATCTGCTAACAGGCCCGTTATAATCATCTCTTAGTTGGTCTATTTTTTCTTCTGTTTCTTTTTTAGGTTCAGAAGAATTGAGTTCTAGCTGTTTTCTAAGGTCTAATTCTTGTTTTATTTTTTCAGTAGGGTCGTATTCCTGAGCTGCTTTCTTTACCTTATCTATTTCTTTCTTAATATCAGAGACTGGATTGTCTGTATCTTTCATAATTTCGGACTTTACGTCTTCCATAGCGCCTTTCATTTTTCTGATGCCTTGCCCCAATCCACGTGCAATTTCTGGGATTTTATCAGGACCGAATAAAACTACGATTGCCAAAACAATCACCATCATTTCTCCAAAACTTAGTTCCATACCTCAAATATTTTTTTGAAGCTACAAATTTATTCTATTTTTTCTTCTGAAAAGCAAAATATACAAAAAATGCACTCGTTAACATTAAAATAAATCCTAAAAAGAATGGCGCACCTGGAAATTGAAACGGTGCTGACTTATGAGTAAAATAATAAAACAAATTCGTCATTAATGGCGGCCCAACAATTGAGGTAGCACTTATTAAACTGGTTAATGCGCCTTGCAATTCTCCTTGTTGGTTAGAAGGAATATTTTGTGTAATTACAGATTGAAGCGCGGGGCCACAAATTCCGCCCAAACAATACGGAATAAGAAAGACAAACATCATCCAAGATTCTGTAGCGAAAGCAAAAAGTAACATCCCAATTGCATACAAAAGTAAACCGTAATAAATGCTTCTTTCGTTGCCGATTTTAGGATTAATCCATCGGATTAATAATCCTTGTACCAAACCTACCAAAAAACCAATTATACCTAAAGAAATACCTACCATTTTCACATCCCAATTAAAGAGATACATGGTAAAATAATTCCAGTTACTTTGTACAGCATGACCTGCAATATAAATCAGAATTAAAGAAATAACCATGGTAGAGATTTCGGGATGTTTCCCAAGAAATTTTAAAGAACCAATAGGATTTGCTCTTTTCCAATCGAAAGGTCTTCTGTGGTCTTGGTCTAAACTTTCGGGCAATATAAAATAACCATAAAGAAAATTGATTAAACACAAAACTGCTGCTGCATAAAAAGGAACTCTAGAGCCATAATGCCCCAACAAACCTCCAATTACAGGCCCTATAATAAAACCTACACCAAATGCAGCTCCTATTAATCCGAAATTTTTAGCTCTATCTTCATTGGTTGAAATATCTGCAATATAAGCACTTGCTGTGGTAATACTAGCACCTGTAATTCCTGCGATAATTCTACCGATAAAAAGCCAATAAATATTAGGCGAAAGCGCTAAAAAGATATAATCTATGGTAAAGCCAAACAGAGAAATTAGAATAATAGGTCTTCTGCCATATTTATCACTCAGATTGCCAACAACGGGCGAAAAAATAAATTGAGTAAAGGCGTAAGCAAAACCTAACCAACCGCCATATTTTGCGGCTTCGCCGATGTCTGCATGAATTAATTCTTTAATTAAATCTGGAACTACAGGAATAATAATTCCCCAACCAGTAATATCTATCAACATGGTGATAAATATAAATCCAATTGCCGCTTTTTTCTGAGATGTTTTCATAATAAAAACGAAGATAGATAATTTTTGGAAATATCAATTGTTAAATTTTTGCAATAAAAAAGCGCTCCGAAGAGCGCTTTCAATATTTATTTATCTGTTGTTGTTTTTTCGTGCGGTGCTTCTTCTTTGCCCGTCTTCAAGAAATCATAAGCAATAGCTGATGCTACGAATACCGAAGAATAAGTTCCGAAGAATATACCTAAGAATAAGGCAAACATAAATCCTTTAAGATTATCACCTCCGAAGAAGAAGATTGCCAAAATTACTAAGATAATAGTGAAAGATGTATTGAATGTTCTACCTAATGTACTAGAAATAGAATCATCAAACAATCCTGCCAATGTAAGAGATTTTTTCTCTTTAAGGTATTCTCTAATTCTGTCGAATACAATTACCGTGTCATTAATAGAATAACCAACCACAGTAAGAATAGCCGCAATAAAATCTTGATTTACCTCCATATTGAATGGCAATATATTTTTAAAGAAAGAGAAGAAGCCTAGGATGATAATAGCATCGTGAGCCAATGCAGCTACAGCACCTAAAGAGAATTGCCATTTATCAAATCTGAATAAGATATAAATAAAGATTCCTAATAGTGATGCTAATACTGCCAAAGTACCACCCTTTTGAATATCATCAGCTACCGTTGGGCCTACTTTAGTAGAAGAAACGATTCCTACTTCACCTTTGTGAGCATCTTTAAAATCATCTAAAGAAGTACCAGCTGGTAAATATTGAACTAAACCTTGATATAATTTTTGTTCTATATCTTGGTCAGCAGCAATAGATTCGTCATTAATTTTGTAGTCTGTAGTAATTTTCAATTGGTCTTCGTTACCAAAAGTCTTAACATCTACCGCTTGTTGTTCTCCGTTTATTACAAATAATTTCACTAAAGATTCATGAGCTTTTGTAGATTCAATGTTTTTATCGAATCTTACAACGTAACTTCTACCTCCTTTGAAATCTACCCCTGTCTTAAATCCTAACTTAACCATAGAAATAATACAAGCTGTAGTAAGTACTGCTGAGAATATATAAGCATATCTTCTTTTACCAATAAAGTCAATCCATAAATTTCTGAACCAATTTTTAGTAACTGGAGTCCAAACAGAAAGAGATTTGCCTTTGTTTAATCTATGGAATATCATTACTCTAGACAATAATACTGAAGTAAAGAAAGTCATAATAAGACCAATACCTGTAGTTACAGCAAAACCTTTAATAGGTCCAGTACCAAAAATAAACAATACTAATGCTGTAAGTAATGAAGTAAGGTGACCATCTATAATTGCATTCAAAGCATGTTTGAAACCATCTGTATATGCTTGTTTTATAGATTTACCAGCAAATAATTCTTCTTTGGTTCTTTCGTAGATAATTACGTTGGTATCTACCGCAATTGCCATTGTAAGTACAATACCTGCTATACCCGGCAATGTAAGCGTAGCATTGATGGAATCCATTATACCAAAAAGGTAGAATAAGTTGAATATCATCGCAATAATTGCATAAACACCTGCTCCACCGTAATAGAAAATAATGTAAACTACAATAATTAAAAATGCTATACCGAAAGACATTAAACCTGCATTAATAGATTCTTGCCCTAGAGAAGGCCCTACTACATCAGACTGAACTACTTTAGCAGAAGCTGGCAATTTACCAGCACCAAGAACGTCTGTTAAATCTTTAGCTTCCTCTTGAGTAAAATTACCAGAAATCTGAGATCTACCTCCAGTAATTTTTTGATTTACGTTAGGCGCAGTATAAACAATATTATCTAGTGTAACGGCAACAGGTTTTCCTACATTTTTTTCTGTAAGAGTAGCCCAAGATCTTGCACCTTCGGTATCCATTTGCATATCTACTACAATTCTACCAAGGTTATCATAGTTGATGTTTGCTTTATCTACGGCACCATCTACAGGAGCTTTACCATTAATATTACCTCTAATTGCATAAAACTCTAAATTGTCTGGAGATTCGGCTTGTGGCTTATACCCCCACATAAATTTAGTAAATTTAAGATTAGCAGGTCTTAATTTCACAGCAATAGAACTGTTGAAAATTTTATTAATAGTAGCTGTATCAGAAAGTTTAATATTTCCGATTGCAGAAGAAGTTCTTTTGTCTAATTGTAAAAGATTTACCAAGTTGGTATTTTTAGGAACACCAATAGAATCTGCTTTAAGAGGAACAATTTTAGACAATTGTTCTAAATAAGGATAAATTTCCTGAATTTGTTGTACTTCCCAGAACTGCAATTTAGCAGAAGTAGAAAGCATTTTTTTCACTTTATCTTTATCTTTAATCCCCGGCATTTCTACCGCAATTCTACCAGTACCAGGAACACGTTGTACGTTTGGTTGTACCGCTCCCATTTTATCAATTCTGGTTCTTATTACTTCAAAAGCAGTACCTACAGAAGCATCAATTTTATTTCTAATAATAGATTTTACTTTATCATCAGGAGTATTGAATTTAATTTCTGCACTCAATTTTTGAGTTCCAAAAACCTCTGGGCTTGCCAATCTTAAATTAGCTCCTTTTTCTTGGTTTAGTTTTTCAAATTCTGTAAAGAAATCTTCTATATAAGGTTTTGAAGAGTGTCTCTGAACTAAATCTGTTTTATCTAGCGCTTCAATCACAATAGGATTGGTAGAATAATTGGTTAAATCATTCACCAAATCTCTTTGATTAATTTCTAGTAAAACGTTAATCCCCCCTTTTAAGTCCAAACCAAGCTTCATTTCTTTTTGCTTAGCTTCAGG
Source organism: Cloacibacterium sp. (assembly GCF_047601505.1). Taxonomy (GTDB): domain Bacteria; phylum Bacteroidota; class Bacteroidia; order Flavobacteriales; family Weeksellaceae; genus Cloacibacterium. Next base: position 2,040,869 of record NZ_JASGJD010000001.1, on the reverse strand, counting down.
GTAATTTAGTTTAGTAAAACCTAAGTTTAAGGTATCTTTAGAAAGACGTGCTATTTCTTTTAGATATTTAGCATCATCATCTCCAGCAACCGCTTTAGCTTCGTTTTCAATCTTACTTGTGTACCAAGTTGGCAGTAATTCATTGATACAAATAAGCCCAAGAACAATTGCTACAATCGTAATAAGTCCTTTTCCTTGCATTGTTAATAGTTTACAACATTTTAAATTATAGTCGGCAAATATAATGATTTTCAGTTGAAATAAGAATTTTGCCGATATGATTTTTTGATAAATAGCAAAATAAAAAATCTTTGAAGAATCAAAGATTTAAATATATGATAATCAAATAAAATAAATTAAATATTATTTCTTGTTTTTATGCCATTCTAAAAGTAAGTCTTCGAAAAAAGATTTCACTTCAGTTTTACTACCTTCTACACTTACTTTAAAAGAAGTTCCATCTGTTTTGTTTATCGTTAAATAAGGACAATAAGTAACACCTGCATTATAAACTGTATAAATGAATTTTATATCTTTATAATAGGCATTATTAGTTACACTTTTAGTTTCATCTCTTTTGTCAATCCAATATTTTGCAACTCTCTTATTAGTGAAAAAATTCCCTGCATTTTCTTTTCTATATTCTGAATAGAACTTAATAATCTTTTATTTTTATCTAAAAGTTTTAAACTCTGAATTAAAGCAATATCAGAATTATTCAATGTATTATTAGTTTCTATTTTATTACAAGAAACTAACAAAACTAGAGAAACAAAATTTATTAAAAATGATTTCATAATATAAAATTTACCTCCCAATCTAACACTCTAAAACTCTCCCACTAAAAATTAAACCGTCATTGAAAACAATCTTGTTTCTGGCATTTTCCTCATCATTCTAAGGTCAAATGCCATTGCCACATTTCTGGTAAAAACTCTTCCTTTTTCGGTGATTTTTACATAATTTTCAGACAATTCTACCAAGCCATCTTCTTGCATTTCCTTTAGTTTTTCTAATGCTTCCGGCAATTCTGCAAAAGTATTTTTATCTGTAAAAGTAGTTTCTAACTGACACATAATATTAAGAATATGCCTTCTGATAATTAAATCTTCTTCATTCAAAATATGTCCACGGAAAACCGGAATTTTGCCCTCTTCTACTCTTTTTTGATATTCTTCTACCGTTTTTTCGTTTTGAGCAAAGCCATACCAAGAATCTGAGATTGCAGACATGCCCAAACCTACCATCAATTGGGTATTACTAGAAGTGTAACCCATGAAATTTCGGTGTAATTTTTTATGAATTAAAGATTGATACAAATCGTCACTTTCTAAAGAAAAATGATCCATCCCAACTTCTATATAACCTAAATCTTCTAGCAATTTTTTACCATTTTCGTAGAGTTTTCGTTTTTCTTCGCCACTTGGCAAATCATTTTCGTCAAAACCTCTTTGTCCAACTCCTTTTATCCAAGGCACGTGCGCGTAAGAATAAAACGCCAATCTATCAGGTTTCAATTCCATGGTTTTTCTAATTGTAAATTCCATCGCTTCCCAAGATTGATGCGGTAAACCGAAAACCAAATCGTGAGAAACACTTCTATAACCAATTTCTCTAGCCCAATCGGTAACATTTTTTACATTTTCGAAAGGTTGAATTCTATTGATGGCTTTTTGAACTTTCAAATCATAATCTTGCACGCCAAAACTGCATCTTCTAAACCCCAAATCGTACAAAGTCTGCAAATGTTCTTTAGTGGTATTATTAGGATGTCCTTCGAAAGAAAATTCTGGGTTTTCTGCAATTTCTACCGTTGCAAAAATTCCTTCCAACAAAATTCTCAAATTCTCAGCAGAGAAAAAAGTGGGAGTTCCTCCACCAAGATGTAATTCCTTTAGTTTGGGCACTTCGACTTCGCTCAGTGTGACATTGCTTAATTCAGAATTGTCAGTCTGAGCGTAGTCGAAGACTTTTTGTTGTTTAAATAATTCCAAGTACAAATTCCATTCTTTAAGAACACTTTCTAAATAAGGAGTTTCTACAGAATGTTGTTTGGTAATACGTTTATGACATGCACAAAAAGTACAAAGATTTTCACAAAAAGGAAGGTGAATATAGATAGAAATTCCTTCGTCTGCATTGCTTTCATTGAAAGCTCTTACCACTGTATTTTGCCATTTTTCCGAAGTAAAACTTTCGTTTTCCCAATACGGAACAGTAGGATAAGATGTATATCTAGGACCAGGAATATTGTATTTATTAATAAGTGAATTCATTTTGCAAAATTAGGAATTAGGTTTTAGTTTTTAGGAATTAGTTTTAAATTTTATAAAAACTATACATTTTTCTTCATCACTTGTTTCTTTAAAACCTTTTTTAAAACACCTTTTCTACAGAGAGATTCTCTTTTTTGTAGGTGTTTGAATCTTTTGTATATTTGAATAACATAGTTAAATCTACTCTGCTACATGCAATTTTGCAAGAAACATTTTTCACAATTTAAATGAAAAAAATAATACAATTAGCTTTACTTACAATAAGTTCTACAATTTGTTTTAGTCAGAACCTTTCCAAAGCATGGGTTTCAGATTCACTATTTCTTAAACCTGAATCAGCACTTTATGACCCTTCAAAAAATATAGTTTACATCTCCAATATTAACGGTGAATATCTTGCAAAGGATGGAAATGGATTTATTTCCAAAATCAAAACAAATGGCAAAATAGAAACCTTAAAATGGATTGAAGGATTAGATAACCCACAAGGTATGGGTCTATACAAGAATAAATTATACATAGCAGACATTAATAGAATTATTCAGATTAATACAACAACTTCTAAAATTGAGAATATATTTATAGTTGAAGACGCAAAGTTTTTTAACGATATCGCATCCGATTCAAACGGCGATATATACATTTCAGATTGCTTTGGAAATAAAATTTATAAAATATCCGATGGGAAAATTGAAGTATGGCTAGATGAGAATTTCCTTTCAGCTCCAAATGGATTATATTGTTCAAAAGATAATCTCTTATTGCTCAATATGAATAACAAAACCGCTTATACTATAAATAAATCTACCAAAAAATATAACATAATTTTTAGCGGAATTGATAATTTAGATGGTATTGTTAGTGATGGCAACAACGGTTTTTTTGTGTCAGGAGCTTGGCAGGGACAGATATTTCACATAGACTCGAATGGAAACAAAAAATTAATTCTTGATTTAGGAAAAGAAAAAATTATTTCAGCAGACATTGAATATATTGTCAATAAAAAATTATTAATAATACCTACTCTATATAAAACAGTGATTGGATATAAGTTGAAATAACATTCTACCTACAAGGTTTTATATTCTTGCGTTGCGGAGTTATATTTTAGCGTTGCAGTTTTATATTCTTACATTACAAAGTTATATTCTCGCATTGTAGTTTTATATTCTTACGCTGTGGAGTTATATTCTTGCATTGCGGTTTTATATTTTTATGTTGTGGAGTTATATTTTAGCGTTGCGGTTATATATTCTTGCGTTGCTAAACTTAAAACTAAATTTCCAAGACATTCTAAAACAAAAAATTTCTATCAAACCGCCGCTCCATAATAGTTTTCCTCAATAAAATTAATGAAAATAAAGTATCTTAAATTAACACTCTGTTCATCTTAATAACCTAATTTTGTTGCCAGAAAAATTAATGAAGATGAACTATCACACTAGAAAATGGATAAAACCAGAAGACCTTAACGCCAACCACACTCTTTTTGGAGGCAAATTATTACAATGGATAGACGAAGAAGCTGCACTATACTCTATTATACAGCTCGAAAATCCTAAAACCGTTACCAAATACATGTCCGAAATTAATTTTGTAAATTCCGCAAAACAAGGAGACATTATAGAAATTGGTATAGAAGTAGTAAATTTTGGGAGAACTTCTCTCACCTTAAGCTGCGAAGTAAGAAACAAAATGACACACCAAACCATCATTACCATAGACAAAATTGTTTTTGTATCTTTGGACGAAAACGGTCATCCTAAAGCACACGGAAAAACTAAAATTGAGTACGTAGAAGAAAGATTGGGCAAAGGTTAAATGCAAATTTTCATCAAAAATATGGTTTGTAACCGCTGCATCTCTGCAGTGGAAAACGTTTTACAAAATTTCGGAATTAAAGATTTTTCGGTGCAATTGGGTTGGGTAGAAACCAACACTCCCCTTTCTAAAAAAGATGTAGAAAAACTCAATGAAAATCTACAAAAAATTGGTTTCGAAATTTTGGAAGACGCTTCTCTTAAACTTATCGAAAGTATTAAAAAACTCATCCTAGAAAAAGTTCAAAACTTAGACATTGATGAAGATTTCTTGCTTTCTAAATTCCTTTCAGAGCAACTCAACAAAGAATACAGCAGTATTTCTAAAGCATTTTCTCAAACCGAAAACATTACTTTAGAGCAATATTTTATTCTCCAAAAAACAGAAAAAGTAAAAGAAATGCTCGCTTACAAAGAACTTACGCTTTCTCAAATCGCCGACAAATTGGGTTATAAAACCGTTCAGCATCTGTCTCAACAATTCAAAAAAACAACAGGTTTTTCGCCCTCTCAATTTCAAGAACTTAAAGAGAAAAAGAGACTTCCTATTGATTTTATTTAAAATTCATTTTCCTTCAATCCAAAAAATCTAAATTCCATAACATTCTCCCAAGATTTGATAATGGTTTTTAATTCATTAATTTTGAAATTTGTATCAAAATAAAAGAAGATGAATACCAAAAAATATAACGTTCTCGGAATGTCTTGCGAAGGCTGTCAGAAAAAAATATCAACTGCTTTAAACAATATTGAAGGAATAAAAGCTGAAATAAATTTAGCAGAAAGTTCAGTAGAAATCTCTTCAGATTCTAAAATAGACTTAGAAAAACTCAATTCTGAACTCAAAAATGCAGGAAATTACGTTTTAGAAGACCCAGAAAAACCAAAATCTACAACTTTTATTCCGCCACAAGACAGGGTTTCGCCAAGTTCTGTTTACTATTGCCCAATGGAATGCGAAGGAGACAAAGTGTACTTTACACAAGGCAAACGTTGCCCAGTTTGTAATATGTACTGTGTTCCGATTGAGGAAAAAAAATTAGTTGATAGTTATCAGTTGTCAGTTGATAGCAAACATAAAACCATCAACTATCAACTATCAACTAATAACCAAGGAAGATATTATTGTCCGATGTTTTGCGAAGGAGACAAAACTTATCCCGAAAATGTAGGTTGTCCCGTTTGTGGAATGGATTTGGTAAAAATAACTGGCACCGACGACGATTCTGAAGATGACACTTACAAAAATCTTAGAAAAAAACTTTGGATTTCTGTGGTTTTCACGGTTCCTATTTTAATTTTATCAATGGGAGGAATGTTTTTTGAGTTTCCTTTCAGTTCTAAAATTTCAGGTTTTTTACAATTGCTTTTCACGCTTCCTGTAGTATTTTTCACAGGTTGGTTTTTATTCAAAAGAGCTTGGATTTCATTTAAAACTTGGAATCTCAACATGTTTTCATTAATAGGTTTGGGAGCGAGTGCTGCTTTCGTTTATAGTATTTTTGCATTGTTTTTCCCGAGTTTAATTCCTCACGAATTCATGCAAAATCACCACGAAGTTCCATTATATTTTGAAGCAGTAGCTATAATTTTAACGTTGGTAATTTTCGGTCAAATGTTGGAAGCAAAAGCCCATCAAAGAACAGGAAGTGCCATTAAAGAATTGATGAATCTTTCGCCAAAAGAAGCACATCTTATCATCAATAATTCTGAAAAAAACATACCGATTGCCGAGGTAAAAATCGGTGATATTTTGCGAGTAAAACCTGGAGAAAAAATTCCCGTGGACGGAGAAATTACTGAAGGAAACACCACAATTGACGAAAGCATGATTACGGGAGAACCGATACCTGCGGAGAAAAAATTAGGAGACAAAGTAACCTCCGGAACCATCAACGGAAACCAAGTTTTCCTCATGAAAACAGAAAAAATTGGTTCAGACACATTACTTTCTCAAATTATAGAAATGGTGAATTCTGCCAGCAGAAGTAAAGCGCCTATTCAAAAATTAACAGACAAAGTTTCTAAAATTTTTGTTCCAGTTGTAATTGCCATTTCGGTTCTTACCTTTGTTCTTTGGTACTTTTTGGGAGGAGAAAACCGAGCCATTTTTGCTTTGGTGAATGCTTTAGCCGTTCTTATTGTGGCTTGTCCGTGTGCTCTTGGTTTAGCAACGCCAATGTCTGTAATGGTAGGAATTGGAAAAGGCGCCAAAAACGGAATTTTGATTAAAAATGCCGAAGCTTTGGAAGAAATGCAAAAAGTAAACGTAATTATTACCGATAAAACCGGAACTTTAACCGAAGGAAAACCGTCTTTAACTCAAATTTTCGCAGAAAATATAGCTGAAAACGAAGCGTTACAATTTGCAGCAGCTCTCAATAAAAATTCTGAACATCCACTTTCTCAAGCGGTTTTAAATAAAGCTAAATTCTTCGACTCCGCTCAGAATGACAACTTAAAAGAAGTTAAAAACTTTGAAAACATTTCCGGGAGAGGAATTTTGGGAGAAATTGAAGGTAAAAAAATATTTTTAGGAAACATTCATTATCTCAAAGAAAATAATTTCGAGATTTCTGAAAACATCCTTCAAAAAGCTCAAATCTTAGAAAACGAAGCCAATACTATTTCTTACTTAACAATTAACGGAAAAGCAGTTGCCGTTTTTGGATTTAAAGATCAAATTAAAGAAAATGCAAAATCTGCTATTGATTTTCTTCATCAAAAAGGCATAGAAGTAATAATGATGACGGGCGACAACGAAGCTACCGCAAAACACGTAGCAGAAAGCCTTGGCATTAAAAATTACTTTGCCAATTGTCTTCCTCAAGACAAAATTAATGAAGTAAAAAAATTGCAAAAACAAGGGAAAATAGTTGCCATGACTGGCGATGGAATTAATGACGCTCCAGCTCTTGCACAAGCCAATGTAGGAATTGCAATGGGAACAGGAACAGATATTGCAATGAATTCTGCGGAAATCACTTTACTAAAAGGAGATATTTCTGGAGTGGCAAAATCTAAAATTTTAAGTGAAAAAATGATGAAAAATGTAAAAGAAAACCTATTTTTTGCTTTTGCTTACAATACGCTCGGAATTCCGATTGCGGCAGGATTACTCTACCCTATTTTCGGAGTTTTATTATCACCAATGTTTGCAGCAGCTGCGATGAGTTTTTCATCAGTTTCGGTAATTGCAAATTCTTTGAGATTGAATAGTATAAAACTGAAAATTTAAATTTCAAAACCATGACAGATATTCAAAAAATAACTTCTGAAGATTTAATGAATCTGTTGGTGAGCAATAATTTCCCAAAAGTATTCGAAAATTATTGTGACCAAGATTTAGAAAACAAATTGGCAGTTTATATTAATGAACTGATTGATAAAGATTTTAATCGATTGGTAAATCTGTTATACAGAATTGACATTAGCGAAGAAAAGCTTAAATTAGCGTTACAGAACGAAGATAAATTGAATAGTTCTGGAAAAACCATCGCAAAACTCATCATTGAAAGACAACTTCAAAAGTTAGAATTTCGAAAAATGTTTGGCAAGAAAAATATTGAATAATGAAAAAGAAACTCGTTGTTTTATCAGGAGCAGGAATTTCGGCAGAAAGCGGGATTTCTACGTTTAGAGATTCTAACGGATTATGGGAAAATCACAAAATTGAAGATGTGGCTTCGCCAGAAGGTTTTGCTAGAAATCCTAAATTGGTTTTAGATTTTTATAATTTAAGAAGAAGACAACTAAAAGAGGTAAAACCCAATCTTGCTCACGAAATTCTTGCAGATTTAGAACAACATTTTGACGTGCACATTATCACTCAAAATGTTGACGATTTACACGAAAGAGCGGGTTCTACAAAAGTGATTCACCTTCATGGAGAATTAAAAAAAGTACGTTCTGTAAAAAATTCAACCAAAATTTACGATTGGGAAAAAGATTGTAATTTGGGAGATTGTGATGAATTCGGAAACCAACTTCGTCCACATATTGTTTGGTTTGGAGAAATGGTTCCAGAAATGGATAACGCAGCAGAAATAGCTTCTAAAGCTGATATTTTTATCGTTATTGGAACTTCTATGCAAGTGTATCCAGCTGCTGGTTTAATACATTATGTTCCAAAAAATTGTGAAATTTTTATAATAGACCCATATCTTGAAAATCAATTTACAAAACATGAAAATTTCTTGAAAACTTCTGCTACCGAAGGAATGAAGATTTTAAGAGAAAAGTTATTAAGATAGAATTAAAAAATTAAAGAATTAATACCACTTTTTCTTTAACCAAAGACTTGCTTTCACCAATAAAATAAGCACAGGAACTTCAATTAATGGACCAATTACTCCAGCAAAAGCTTCTTTAGAATGAATACCAAAAACGGCAATGGCAACAGCTATCGCCAATTCGAAATTATTTCCTGTAGCGGTAAAAGAAACTGAAGCGTTTTTATCATATTCAATACCTAATTTATGATTTATGTAGAAACTAGAGAAAAACATCAAAACAAAATAAATCACTAATGGTACAGCAATTTTTATAACATCAAATGGTAGTTCTAAGATTTTATCACCTTTTAAACTAAACATTACCACAATTGTAAAAAGCAAGGCATACAAAGTAATTGGAGAAATTTTGGGAACAAATTTTCTGTTGTACCATTCTTTTCCTTTAAAACGAACCAAGAAAAATCTCGTCAAAAAACCTGCAACAAAAGGAATTCCTAAATAAATTGCAACACTAATTGCCACATCTTTCATTGGAACAGAAATAGAAAAATCTCCAAATCCAAAATATTTTGGTAAAAAATTAATGAAAAGCCAAGCGTAAAAACTATACGTAAAAACCTGAAAAATACTGTTAAGCGCTACCAACATTGCTGCATATTCTCTATTTCCAGAAGCCAAATCATTCCAAACAATTACCATTGCAATACATCTTGCCAAGCCAATCAAAATTAAGCCAACCATATAATTGGGTTCGTCTTTTAGGAAAATAATGGCTAAAACAAACATCAAAACAGGCCCTATAATCCAATTGAGAAGTAAAGAAATACTCATGGTTTTACGGTCTTTAAAAGCGATTGGTAAAAGACTATAATCTACTTTTGCTAAAGGCGGAAACATCATCAAAATTAATCCAATTGCTAATGGAATATTGGTAGTTCCACTAGAAAATTGATTGATGATTTCTGGAATCGCTGGAATAAATTTCCCGAGCAAAACTCCAAAAATCATTGCCAAAAAAATCCATAAAGTTAAATATCTGTCGAGGAATTTTAATTTGGGTTGCATGATTTTTAAATTTTAATATTTTCAAAAACAAATTTAAGTTCAGTTGCGATTTCAAGACTTCTATTAAAATAAGTTTCGTTCATTTCGAGAGTTCCGTCAGAAGATTTTGGGTCTTTATATTTTATTGGAATTCTAGCTTCTGCACCGTAAACAATTGGACAATTTTCATCAGCAGAATCACAAGTTAAAATCGCTGCAAAATTAGATTTAGGATTAAAATCATCATTATATTTTTTAGAAAAACAAATGATAGCGTGTTCGTTTTCAGCAAATTTCACAGCATAAACGGGATTTTCTGTTTCGGATAATTTTAAAATCTCAAAACCTTGATTTTGTAAAGTTTCTGCAACTTTCGGGAACATTGCTGTAGCTTCTGTTCCGCCAGAATAGCAAAAAACGTTTTTCACTCCAAAAAAACGTGCCATTGTTTGTGCCCAAATCTGCGAAAGATGACTTCTTCGGGAATTATGTGTACAAATAAAATTCAATCTTATTTCTTCATTTTTAGAAATTTTATTTTGAATAAATTCCACCAAAGGTTGAAGAATATTTCTTCTTTCTTCGGATATATTTTCTGTTGAAAGTTGAGCAATAATTTCTTTAATTTTAAGATTCATACGTTTAGATTTTGACTAAAGTCTAATGAAATTTCAAGAAAGAAACGGGCTAAAGCCCGCTCCTATTTATTCTAATTACAACAATTTGGTCCACAACAAGCATCTTGTTTTTGTGCAAAAACGATAATGCTATATATTCTTGTAGATGAATTTTTATACGTTTGAATTTCTTCTTCAGTAAGATAATTTTTCAAAATATCATCCGGAACAATAATTGGTTTTTGCTTTTGTAAAGTAATATTTTTGAAGCCAGAATTTTTAATAATTTGCAAATATTCTTCTTTTTGAATTGCCGAAGCCACACAACCAGCATACATTTCGGCAGCCGTTTTTATTTTTTCTGGTAAGTCTCCCTCTAAAACAATGTCTGAAATTGAAAAATGACCACCAATTTTTAAAATTCTGTGAACTTCTGAGAATGCTTTAGGTTTATTCGGCACCAAATTCATCACACAATTGCTTACCACCACATCTGCAACATTGCTCGTCAACGGAATATTTTCTATATCACCTTGTCTGAATTCAACATTATTAAAACCTAGTTTTTCTGCATTATTTCTCGCTTTTTCTATCATTTCTGGTGTAAAATCTATCCCAACCACTTTGCCAGTTTCGCCAGTTTCTGCACGTGCTACAAAACAATCATTTCCTGCACCACTTCCCAAATCTACTACATAATCTCCTTTTTTTATTTTGGCAAATTCTGTTGGCAAACCGCAACCTAATTTCAAATCAGCATCAGGATTATAGCCTTCAAGATGGTCATAATCATCTGTCATAATATTATACACTTCTGTGCTACAACCGCCACTTCCACAGCAAGATGACGCATTAGTTTCTTGATTTTGCAAAGCAATTTCGGCATATTTTTGCTTTACCATTTCTTTAATTTCTTCGTTGGTGTTCATAATTATATTTTTTAATTGATTCCTATTATTTTACTTCTTTTTTCTAACAGAAGTGTATCTCTCCAAACTCCATTCAATTTTCCTATTTTCTCTCTAAAACCTTGAATTCTGAAATCATTTTTTTCGTGAATTTTAACACTACTTACATTTTCTGGAAAAATACCTGCTGTTAAAGTCCAAATTCCATTTTCTTCGCTAGATTCTATCAATTTTTCTAAAATTTTAGTCCCTAAGTTTTTTCCTCTGAATTTTGAATTTATATAAACGCTTACTTCTGCAACTCCAGCATAGACACATCTTCCAGAAACAGCTGATAAAGCAGCCCAACCAGCAATTTCACCATTTATTTCTGCAATTATTCTAGAATGTTTTAAATGAGAAAAATCCCAATCTTTCCAATTTGGAGCATCTGTTTGAAAAGTAGCATTTCCTGTTGCAATACCTTCTAAATATATTTTTTTAACTGAAGGATAATCTTCTTCAATCATATTTCTAAACAATACATTTTCCATAATAAAAAATTAACAACAAGACTTTTGTTTAGCTATTTTGATAAAAATTTCGGAGATAAAATGCTCCATTTTCTTCAAAGTTTCAGGATTAATGCAGTAGCAAATTGCTTTTCCGTCTATTTCGCCTTGTATAATTCCGGCGTTTTTTAATTCTTTTAAATGTTGAGAAACCGTTGGTTGAGCCAATTTTATTTCATCTACAATATCATTACAAATGCAAGTATCTACCGAAAGTAAATATTCTACAATTGCAATTCTGGCAGGATGAGCAAGAGCTTTCATTAATTTGGCAACTTCATTTTGCTCTTCCGTAAAATGTTCGGTTTTTGTAACTCCCATAATTAATTAAAAATTTAAAAGTTGAAAACTGAAAATTATTTATATTTTCATATTGCAATATTACGATATTAATTTTAAAAACAAAATATTTATTCCTAAATTTGAACTTTAATTTGATATATGAGCATTTCTAACAATTTCCAAGTAATAAAATCTCAAATTCCAGAGCCTGTAGAATTAGTTGCTGTTTCTAAATTTCATCCTGTAGAAAAAATAAAAGAAGTTTACGGTTGCGGACAAAGAGTTTTTGGCGAAAATAAAGTTCAGGAACTTTTATCTAAAGTAAACGAACTCCCAAATGATATAAAATGGCATTTAATTGGGCATCTTCAAACCAATAAAGTAAAATTTATTGTTCCTTTTATAGATACTATTCAAAGTGTAGATTCTGAAAAATTATTATTAGAAATAGACAAAGAAGCAGCCAAAATCAATAAAAAAATTAATGTTTTGCTTCAAGTAAAAATCGCCGAAGAAGACAGTAAATATGGCTTAGAAGTACAAGAAGCTAAAGAAATATTCAGTAATTATCTGGAAAACAAATATCCAAACATAACAATTACCGGATTGATGGGAATGGCGACTTTTACCGATAACAAAAATCAAGTAAAATCTGAATTTCTTATCTTAAAATCTCTATTTGACGAGCTTTCTAAATTCAAACATTTGGAAAAACTTTCGATGGGAATGAGTGATGATTTCAAAATCGCGATAGAATGTGGTGCTAACTCTGTGAGAATAGGTTCGGCAATTTTCGGAGTTAGAAATTACTAATTTTTTGGTATTATTTTTGGTTACCTAACGGAAATAGAATTCAAAATCACATTTTTTTGAAAAAAAACATCAAAATTCTATAAATAACAGCTTATAAATTTAACTAAATTTGCCTTATGCAAAAAGTATTAATAGTAGAAGACGAAAAAGCCATTTCTGGTGTCCTTCACAGCATTCTTTCAGACGAACTTACAGATTATGAAATATTGGTAGCCGAAGATGGTCTAGAAGCTTATAAATTATTAGAAAAAGAAGATTTCGCATTAATTATTTCTGATATAAAAATGCCAAAATTATCAGGAACCGAACTCTTAAAACAAGCACTTCAACTAAAGCCAGAAACTACTTTTGTAATGATTTCTGGGCACGCTGATATAGACACCGCTGTTACTGCTCTTAAAGATGGAGCGTATGATTTCATCTCGAAACCTATTGATATTAACAGACTTATCACGAGTGTTAGAAATGCATTAGACCGCAAAAATTTAGTTCAAAAAGCGAATACTTTACAAAAAGAAAACAGTCAACTGAAGAAAAAAGTAAGCAAAAAATATCAAATGATTGGTAATTCTGCTGCACTTTCGAAAATTCAGGACATGATAGAAAAAGTAGCTCCTTCTGATGCCAGAGTTTTGATTACAGGACCAAATGGAGCCGGAAAAGAACTCGTAGCCCATGCAATCCATGCACAAAGTGAAAGAAGCAGAGGTCCTATGATTGAAGTAAACTGTGCCGCAATTCCTTCAGAATTAATAGAAAGTGAACTTTTCGGACACGTAAAAGGTTCTTTTACTGGTGCTATTAAAGACAAACAAGGAAAATTTGAACAAGCCAATGGAGGCACCATTTTTTTAGACGAAATTGGTGATATGAGTTTGGTAGCTCAAGCAAAAGTGCTAAGAGCTTTGCAAGAAAGTCGAGTTTCTCCGGTTGGTAGTGATAAAGAAATAAAAGTTGACGTAAGAGTAATTGCTGCTACCAATAAAGATTTAAAAAAAGAAATTGAGCAAGGCAAATTCCGTGAAGATTTGTATCACCGTTTATCAGTAATCGAAATTTACGTTCCAGCATTAGACGAAAGAAAAGAAGACATTCCACTTTTGATTGAATATTTTTCTCAATCTATTGCAGATGAGCAAGGCAATTCTGCAAAAATATTTGATAAAAAAGCAATTGAAGCACTTCAAAATTTCAGTTGGACTGGTAACATTAGAGAACTCAGAAACGTTGTAGAAAGACTTATTATTCTTGGTAATAATCCTGTAACTTCTGATGATGTAACTGCTTTTGTAAGAAAATAAAAAATCTAGAGTTTAAATTCTAATTAAATATATAAAACCACACAAATCTGTGTGGTTTTTCTTAATTTTAAAGTTTTAAAATATAAAATTAATGACCAAAAAGATTTTTACTTTTAATCTAAAAAAAATATTTTTCTTATTTTATACTTTAATAAATCGAAATTTATATTTTGCTTATGCTTTCCCAAATAATAAACATATTTGTTTTTTCTTCTAATATCTCCAGGAATTGTATTGTATTTAAAATTATTTTTCCAAGCTACATAATTAAAACTTAATTGATATCTACGAGAATGATTTTTCACAAAATACCACCACTCTTCCATAATTTTCACCAATCCACTTTCATGATGCTTTCTTACTAAAACACTCCCTTTAATTAAGCCATTTTCTTCAGGATATTTCTCAGATTTTATAAAATCTATATAGTTTTTCATCGTCTCCAAACTATCTTTATAGTTTCCATTCTTATTACCTAATTCCAATATTGCCTCGTACTCTTTGTATATACAATTTCTTTTGTCTAATACTGTTTGATTATGGTCAAAGCATGCCATTGAATAATTATTTTTTAAAAAATCTTCAACCAATACATTAGGATTCTTCTTTAACAGAAAATTACCATCAATATAAACACTATATTCATAGTCATCAAATTGAATATGAGGCAAAATTTTATAATACCTATTGTTTCTAGTATTATCATCACCCATTGGAAAATCTTTAACCACTATTATTTTCCATGATTTAGACTCAATAAACTTGTCTGAAAAACAAACATAATCTACATTTTCAAATTTTGGTTGCTCTATCAAAGCGCTATAATCACCAAAAATAGCTGTATAAACTACTATTTTTTTCATTACACCGCCACGTTATTTTCTCTAAGGGCATCGTTTAGAGAAGTTTTCTTATCGGTAGATTCTTTACGTTTTCCAATAATTATAGCACAAGGAACTTGGTATTCTCCAGCTGGGAATTTTTTGGTATAAGAACCCGGAATTACAACAGAACGTGCAGGTACTCTGCTTTTATATTCTACAGGAGTATCACCAGTTACATCAATAATTTTGGTAGAACCTGTTAATACAACATTAGCGCCTAAAACAGCTTCTTTTTCTACGTGTACTCCTTCTACAACAATACATCTAGAGCCTACAAAAACATTATCTTCTATAATTACAGGAGCAGCTTGCAATGGTTCTAAAACGCCACCAATACCAACTCCACCACTCAAGTGTACATCTTTACCAATTTGAGCACAACTACCAACTGTAGCCCAAGTATCTACCATAGTACCAGAATCTACATAAGCACCAATATTAACATAAGAAGGCATCATAATAACACCTGGCGCAACATAAGCACCTTCTCTGGCAACAGCATGAGGAACAACACGAACTCCTTTTTCTGCATAATTTTTCTTCAAAGGAATTTTATCATGAAACTCAAATGGCCCCACTTCTATGGTTTCCATTTTTTGAATAGGAAAATACATTACCACAGCTTTCTTTACCCATTCGTTCACTTGCCAGCCATTATCTGTAGGCTCTGCAACACGCAACTGTCCTAAGTCTAGTTGTTTTACAACTTCTCTTATTGCATCTTGTGATTCTTGATTTTGTAATAATTCTCTGTTATCCCAGATTTGTTCGATGGTTTGTTGTAGTGACATTTGAATAAGTTAAAAGTTAAAAAGTTAAAAGCTCGATAATAAAATGCTTTTACTTTAATTTATTAATAATTTATGCAAAAATAAGAAAATTATAGTACTCTCCTAGCAAACAAGAAAGCTTTATTCCAATAAGCATCATTGAGAGAAGAAATAACAACTCCTTTGCTGGTAGAAGCATGAATAAAAGTAATATCTCCACGGAAAGAAATCTCATTAACAATACCTACGTGCGTTACTTTAGAACCACCAGAAGTAGCAAAGAAAAGTAAATCTCCAGGTTTTACAGATTGTACTTCTACTCTAGTTCCTTCTTTGGCTTGCTCTTCAGAACGTCTTGGTAATTTGTAATCATTTTCTGAGAAAACAGTAATTACCAAACCACTACAATCTAGTCCTTTCTTGGTAGTACCACCGAATTTGTAAGGCGTCCCTAAGTAATCTTCGGCATCGTTGAGGATTTTTTTTACTTTATAAGAAACATTCCCGAATGAGGATGATTTGAGATTTCTAAGATTAGAAGACGCTGAAGACTTAGAAGTTGTTTTGGTATATGCAGGCTTAGAAGCACCACAAGACCATAACAATAATGACATCATGGCAAGGAACATTATTTTTTCTAAGTACTTCATTTTCTCTTCTACTATTTTGGTGTTGTAAATTAGCTGTTTTACTGTAAAATCTTAACCAATACTTCTCATAAGTGTAAACGAAGAACTGTTGAAAAGAGCATTAACATACCTATCTTTTTTCTACCCTATCACTTTTCTTAGGTAAGACTTTAATACAAATATAAGATTAATTTTCTATACTTCAACTATACTACAACTATATTTTAACTATACATCAAACTTGTATATGTGTAACCTATTGCTTACCTTTGACTTTCTTTAGAATATTATGGCACGTTATAAGAGCATTTTACAACTTACTGGCTCGCTAGATGGTTTGGTTTTTTATAAACTAAACGGCATACCTGTGGTGAGAAAAAAGAGCGGTTTTAATAAAAAAGATTTTAAAACCAAAGACAATTATGCACGTGTGAGAGAAAATAGCACCGAGTTTGGGCATTGTTCTAAAGTGGGGAAAATGCTAAGGCGAGCTACTTTCACTTTTTCTAATAAAAGTGGAGACAAATTTCTATATCAAAGTTTTGCTAAATTGATGACCAAAATAAAGGATTGTGACCATTTTTCGGATAGAGGAAAAAGAACGGTGGAAGTAGGTCTAAGAACTATTGAAGGAAAAAAAATGCTCCATGAATTTGGTTTTGGAAATGTAAATTCTATAAAATATTCTCTGCAATCTTTTTTAATTGATGAAAAAATTTCGTTAAAAATCAACGTTACAACTGAAGCAGAACAAATTCACCTTATTTCTATAAAACCTAATTATCAACAATATACTTTTGAAAAAAACGAAGAAATTCTTCCTATTAATAGTACTCTTGAATTTTCTTTTGAAAAATATTTTGATAGTGACGATATTCTGTATTTTGTAGCTCTTACAAAGGGAAAAGACATTTTGGCAATGGGGTTTGTTTGTGACGAGAAGTAAAAGTTTTTTTTAACACCCCGCCCTACGGGCACCCCTCTAAAAGAGGGGAATTTTGGCTTCGACTCCGCTCAGCCACCGTTTATGTGCTCAGCCACCGTTTCGGGAACTTCGTTTGCGGATGGTGGTTTCGGCTCCGCTCAACCACCGCACTTATGCTCAGCCACCATGTAAGTAATTAGCCAACGGATATATACTAAGTTCGCACGACAAAGCTCAGATTGACAAAATTGTAAAAGTGTAAAAGTGCGAAATCGTAAAAGTGTGAAATTGTGAAAGTTAAAAGTCGGAAGATGGATGGTGAGCTTCAATTGTGGAATTTTTGTATATATTAAGAATATCTAAAGTCAGAAAAGTGAAATTATTGATATCCCGTTCTTTTGCCTTGATGCAAAAGAACCAAAAGATCAAGTCGAGAAATCCTCAGCTAAAAAACTATCTTTTTTTCTAAAAATTCCAGAACTTGAGTGATTGTTTGATTTCTCTTTTCTTTGTCGGATTTACTCGCTCTTCAAACAACGGATTTTTTTTAACAAAAAAAATATTGTTTTTCTTTACGCTTGCGGTTTCATAGGACAGGGTTTCGACTCCGCTCAACCACCATTTCGTGGGCTTCGATTACGGATGGCTTCGGCTCCGCTCAGCCACCGTTCCTTAAACTTCGTTCGCAGACCTTAGGTCTGTACTCAGCCACCATTTCGTGAACTTCGTTTGCGGATGGTGGTTTCGACTCCGCTCAACCACCACACTTATGCTCAACCACAGAATTCGCCAAGTCTATTCTCTGCCACCGCACATGTACTCGCCTCAGCGTTAGTAATTAGCCTCCGTTTTTGTGCTTAGCGTAATAAGTTTTGTGAATAAATTCACTTTGAAGATTGCGCTTCATAAAAAAAACTGACTTTCTTAATGTTTGGATTAGATTAATAGATGTCCTCAAAAATTTTTTAACAATTCGCTGTTTTTAAGTTTTGCAAAGCCTTTGCTCTTAGCTAAGTACTTAATGTTATTTTAAGCAATACGAAAAGCTGACAATCGATAAAAAAAATTAGAAAGAGCTATTACCCCATTTTATTGCAAGCTTTTCCTATTGCGCCAAACTTGCCAAGAATTGATGATATTTTGCCAAAGTACATAAGCGCCAGGACCTATTGATGCAATGGGATTGAGATATACTTGCGCCATCCAAATTGCGAGAATGGTATTTTTTTGTCCGAGACCTTGTCCGCCCGCTACTGTATCTTGGTGTTTCCTGCCAATTTTTCTGCCTAACCAAAATTGTAAAACACAAACGAAAAAGGAGAATATGGCTAGTAAAATTTCGATTGTATAATTTGACTTGTCTTGAGAAATAATAAATTCTATTGTTCTGCCCGAAACAACAACCAAAGCCAAACTCCACAAATAGAAAGAAATTTGTGCTTTTTTTTGAAAAACTTCAGAAACCTTCGGTAGAAATTTATTGAATAGCATTGCTAAGAAAAGTGGACCAATTAGAAGGAGTATTACTTTTTGAGAAATCTGCATTGCCGAGGTATAGAAAGGAAGTTGATGAAAACCAATCCACGAAAAAAATATAGGAGCTACAATTACTACCGTAAAATTACTCACCAAAGAATAACTTATAAGGCTGGTAACATTTCCTTTTAACATTCCTGCAATTACGGGAGCTGAAGTAGCTGTAGGCGCAAGCATACAAATCATAATGCCTTGTGCCAAAATTTTATCAAATGGAAATAGAATAGCAAAAACCAATACACTTCCTAAAATTTGAATGACAAGTAATTTAAGGTGCATTAGCGTAAAATTCATTCCACGCCAAGAAATCCTCATATAAGTGAATAAAAGCATCGAAAAAATAAGATAAGGCACCAAAAAAGAGAAGTAAGCAACTTGCTTATGAAAACACACTCCTAGCAACATTGCTATAGGCATCATGTAAGCTTTTAATTTATCTATAAAATGCGAAAAATTAGACATTAGAGGAAAACTAGTTAATGATTACTGACCGATGGACAAATTGAAAATTTTATTTGATTTAATCTTCATAAAAAATCTAACGGACTTTTCACTTTAGATTTAGAAACATCTGTAATATGCGTATAAATTTGAGTAGTTTTAACGGAATTATGCCCCAAAAGTTCTTGCAACAATCTAATATCTGCACCACTTTCTATAAGATGCGTTGCATAGCTGTGCCTCAAACCATGTATCCCAATTGTTTTATTTATTTTGGCTTTTTTCATTGCATTTTTAAAGACAAGCTGAACGCTTCTGGTAGAGTAAGCACCTCCGTATTGTCCTTCGAAAAGGTAATTTTTAGGAATATATTCTTTGTAATAATTTCTCAATAACGGTAAAACAGACTCTGGCAAATTGGTATATCGGTCTTTTTTGCCTTTAGCTCCTTCTATCATTACCAGCATTGCTTCAGAATTTATATGTTCAATTTTCAGCGCCACAATTTCGCTTACACGCAATCCCATACCGTAGCACAATTGAAGCATTAGCAAGTGTTTGGAATTTTCGGTAGCTTTAAAAACTTTCTTAATTTCTGCTTTTGATAGCATTTTGGGCAATTGTTTCGGCGTTTTGGGTCTGGGAATATCGAAAAACATTTTAGGCTTGTGAAGCACTTGTTCAAAATAAAATTTAATTGCATTAATTCTGCTATTGAGATGATTTTCTTTAATTTTATCTGTTTTCACACAATAGAGAAAATAGTCTTTCAGTCGATTTTCTGTAAGGCTATCAACATTAATTTTTTTAATCGTTTTGAGCAAATGAGCAAATTCTGTAACATAAGTTCTGATGGTATTTTTGCTATAAGCCTTTAACTTTAATTGATTAATAAAACGCTGAAAAGCCAGATGATTATTAGGATGAATAAGAGCCAACAAATCTGCTCCTGTTTCTTTTTGTGGCAACTGAAGAGCAGAACGAACAGCGGGTAAATCTGGGAGGTACCATGCTTTTTGAGAAGCACTCCATTTAGCAGAAGGAAAAGCTTCTCTAAGTTTTTTAATCAACTCAAAATCTTTATTAAACTTTATCCAAATTACATTTTTATGATGGTGCTGCCCCATTTCGAAACGATACAAATTTATATCCATAACATAGCAATTTAACTTCGCATTTTATATAGATTAAAAAATAGAACAAGACAGACAACTTACTAATTCTATACAAAATACGAAACCAAAAATACGTAAAAAACATATATAAAATAAACATTTACAATAAATAATAAAAATATTTGTGGTTTCACAAAACTTTCGTATATTTGAGTGTTATACTAATTTATTCTTTTGAGGTATTAAATTTCTCCTAATTGCCCATTATTAAAGGGTTTCTATATTTCTTCAATATAAACAAGTGCAGAAAAATGCAAGAAAATATGGCATTTGTTAAACCAAATGTTGTACCTTTGTTTTAGGTTGCACTACTTTGAAAATCTGCCTTTTAATAAGCTTTCATTTGTTTTCTTTGTTTTGCATTAATAACAATTTTCAACTAAAAAATTATTATTATGGCTTCAATTAAATTAATTCTACGAAACAACCAGCAGGATAAGCAGGGACTTTGTCCTCTCTACATCAGGATTATTAAAGACCGCAAAGCAAAATTTATCACTACCGGAATAAAACTGAATTCTAATGAATGGGACGAAGAAAAACAGAAAGTAAAAAAAAATCATTCTAACAGTGCGAGGATGAACGCCATCCTTGCTCAGAAAATTGCCGATGCTTCTGGAATGATTGCAGATACTGAAAGAAAGTCTAAACACATTACAGCAAGAAAATTAAAAGAGGCAATCAAAGGAAAGGACGCTTTGAATTTCTTTAACTATTCTTATAACAAATTAGAGAAAGTCCGTCCCAACTATTCCGAGAATACTTATGCTATCTACAAGATGCAGTTGGACAAGTTTAAAAAATTTGTAAAAGATGATGAACTGATGTTTGACGACATTACGGTTTCATTATTGAAAGATTACCTGATTTATTTAGCTCATACACTCAAAAATAACGAAACTTCACAAAAATTGAGTACAATTGTACTTTCGGTGATGTTCAAACATGCACAGGAAGAAGAGCTCATTCCCGAAACACTCTACCCTTTCAACAAACTTAAGTTAAAAGTGGCACCAAGCAAAAGACAATTTCTTTCTGCAGAACAATTTGAGGAATTGCAGCTTCATGAAACAACACAACGAGGCAAGGCAAAACTTTACAGAGACCTTTTCGTTTTTGCAGTTTCCGCAGGAGGACTTCGTTTTTCGGATGTGGTAACACTTCGTTGGCAGGATGTGAATTTGGAGGAGCGCACCATAAGAAAAGAGGTTAAAAAGACCAAGAGAACACACCGTTTGAAATTTGGGCAAACGGCATTAGGGATTCTTTCAAAATACCTCCCTCAGAATCCAGTTCCAGAAGATTTTGTTTTCCCTGCAATTTCCGAGAAAAACTTTTTTCTGCTTTCTGAAAAAGATAAGAAAAAAATTATGAACAGTTGCAACAACATTTGCGGATTCCATTTGCGAAAAATAGGGAAAGAACTTGAATTGCCTTTTACACTTTCGTTTCATTTGAGTCGTCACACTTTTGCGACAATGGCTCTGAACAAAGGGATGCGTATCGAGCACGTCTCAAAACTTATGGATCACGCCAAAATATCTACCACGCAAATTTATGCCAAGATTATTGACGAGGAACTTGATAAGGCGGTTGATGAATTTGTGATTTAGATTTTTAATATTAAAATTGCATAATAAAAATCAAAGCATACGTCTTTTTTATGTCACATTACAGTTTTCCGTAAACGAGAAATATTTTTTTAATTTAACTTTACTTTAATAATTTAAATTATTGATAAAAAAGCAGAGGTATGCATTTTATAATCAACTGATTTTATTATATTTGTACAAAACAAATAAGCATAAACTAAAATCTATAGCCAATAAATTACTTACAATTGTTTAAAAATGAATACTTTTTAAGTAATCAATAATTTAGTTTTGTATTGCATACATTTATGAGTTAGCGTAAATATTATAGAAGATTATGCCTAAAACTAATTCCGAAAATATAATTTCCGAAATCAATTCAAATGTCTTTTTTAAAGAATTTTCATTCAGTAAAAATGATTTTAAAGATGCCATGACAAACCAAGAATTAGAATTCGCTGATAATATTATCTGGTTAGATGACATTTTATTTATTTATCAAATAAAGGAAATGGAAAAGAACTCAACTAATAATGAGTCTTGGTATAAGAATAAGGTTAAAAACAAAGCAGTCAAGCAAATCAAAAATACATTAAAATACTTTGATGAATTTTCTGAAATAATAGTCGAAAATGAAAAAGGGCACAAGCTTAATATAAAAGAAGCTCGTGAGAATTCTGATATAAAAAAAATAATAATTTTTCATCCAAATGATGATTTTCCAGAAGATTTAAGAAGACTCAAGTTTTATAAAAGTACAGACATTGGTTTAATTCATCTCTTTCATTCAGAAGATTATTATTGGATTTGCAAATATTTAATAACTCCTGTCGAAATACTTGAATACCTATATTTTAGAGAAGATTTTTATTATTATAACGAAAAAATGATTAATGAGTTACCTGAACAATATCTTATGGGGCATTTTTTTGAAACACCAAATGCAGATCATTTTAATGCTAAATATATATCGAATTTGACAGATCAATATGAGAGGAAATCGGAATTTGATGTTTCACTAATTATTGAAAATTTTAATAAAAGTATAAAATTGATTTCTCACCAAACTGAGTATTATCCGATAATTAAAGAAATTGCAAAATTGAACAGAACTGAATTAACTGAATTTAAAAAAAGAATATCACTATCAATTGAAAAATGTGAAAAATTTGAAGTAATAATTCCTTATCGCATTTATATACAAAGGACAGATTGCGCTTTTGTATTTATTCCGTTACATTCAAGTAAATCACAACATGCAATGACAGCATTACATAATTTCACAATGGCTCATAAATATGACATGAAAGCTACAAAATGCGTTGGAGTTGTTGTGTATAAAGATAAGACTGAACATTATGAATTCTTTTGGCAGTTTGCAGATGAAGTTTGGAGTTTTGATGAAGAATTAGAAAAACTATTAACTGATGATTTTCCATTTCGGAAAACAAGTGAAAAAAAAGTTGATAATCGCTATAAATAAAAACAGTAGCTAATATTGGTAGTTGTTGTACAAATCTAATTTCTTTTTAAATAATTATTTCAAGTGTTTACAAACAAAAAATCCCAACTCTCATAAGAATTTTTATTTTTTTATATTTCTAAAAAATTCTTCTATCGTAATTTCTTTTTTTCTGCAAATTTTCACTAAGGTTTTTAAGGACATATTGTACTCTGTCTTTGATGTTCCTAATGCAATATTTTTAATTTTTCTAACAGTACTTTCTTCTATATCACATTTGGACGCAAATTCTCGCTGTGATTTTGCCTTGGAAATCCAGTTTACATAAATATACTTGCAAATAGCTATAATTACATCCTTATCTTCATTCATCATAGCAAATTAATTGAAATAGTAAAAAAATAATGCGGTTTTCTGTGCGCAATAATAAAATTTTGTTATATTTGTAAAAACATTACATCCAATGATGTAATTTTGCGATACTTCAAAGAAATAAAAGAAGCTATTGCTTAGAATCTTGCTTTTGAAAACTGGTAATTTTTAAATAGAGACAAGATGATAAGCTTGAAGCTCACGACCTAGGCGTGGGCTCTCTTATCTGTCTCATGGTATACCAGTGCCTCAAAAGCTGATTTGTAGAGTTCCATGCCGTTTTCTTTTTTATGCTGTCTGCATTCTTTACATTTTTCTAAGCTGCTTTTCAAAATACAGTATCAAATAGACGGATACAATGGCAGCGCACCATTGCGGCTTTCGGGCTTACACGGGAAACATACATTCAACATTCATATCAAATTTTATTATTGACCTTTAGGAAAGGGAGATGTAATATAATGTCTCCCAACCTAAGGAAGTAAAAAGTAAAAATTTAGAAGTTAGAAGTACAAAGTGGGCTTCGTGAACTTCGTTCGCAGACCTTCGGTTAGTGCTCAGCCTGACAGTTTTCGTGAACTTTGTTCGCAGACCTTCGGTCTGTGCTTAGTCTGACAGGCTTCGTGAACTTATTTGATAGAATATGAGAATGTAAAAAGAAAAAGCCCTTCCTGCAAAGTTTGGCGACAGGAGCAAGGAAGAGCGGCTAGTTTAATAAAAAAACTGAAACAAAATTATGAAAAAAAACCAAATGGAATTGGGCTTTCTCAAAGTAAGCCTGGTTGCCACTATGGTGTTGTATGGTTCAGCCCAAGGGCAAGAAAGAACCATCAAAGGAACGGTAACCACAAACCAAAAACCAATAGCAGGAGTAGTAGTATCACAAGAAGGAAATAACAGCGTAACCACCACCAATTCATCAGGACAATATCAATTTAAAATCACAGGCAATAACGCCATTTTAATTTTTAAACACCCCGATTATTCTGAGACAAGAGTAGAAGTAGGAGAGCAAAATATCCTCAATATCCACTTACAAAAAGAAAAGCAAATAGATGAGGTGATATTGAATGCCGGTTACTACCAAGTGAAAGACAAAGAAAGAACCGGAAATATAGCAAAACTTAGCAATAAGCAACTCGAAAATCAACCTGTAATCAATGTGCTGAGTGCAGCACAGGGAAGAATCTCAGGAGTAAGCATTGTTCAAAATAGTGGAGCACCAGGAGGCGGTTTTGACATTCAGATTAGAGGAAAGAACAGCCTAAGGTCAGATGGAAGCTATCCCTTAATAATAGTAGATGGCATCCCCTTAAATGCTCAAAACAACTCAATCAGCACATTATCTTCGGGAATGCTATCCAAAGGAGAAAGTTCCCCACTAAACAGCATCAATCCAAATGATATAGAAAGCTTTGAAGTATTAAAAGATGCCGATGCTACCGCCATCTATGGAAGCAGAGGAGCAAATGGTGTAGTTCTCATCACCACGAAAAGAGGAAAAAGTCAACGCCTTAGTGCTGAGTTATTGCTAAATACTTCAGTTTCAAAATCCAATCAGTTTATCACGTTTGCAGATACGCCACAATATTTACAGATGCGACAAGATGCTTATCGATTAGATAATATTACCAATTATCCCGCTACAGCATACGATGTAAATGGAAAATGGGACAGCCAAAGAAATACCAATTGGTTTAAAACCCTCATAGGCAAGCCCTATCTGAATATGCAACAGCAACTCTCTCTTTCCTCAGGAAGTGAACAAACGCAATGGTATATGAGTATCCACCGTCAAGAACAAGCTACCCCCTATGGAAAAGACTATGGCTATGAGAGAAAAGGGTTTAATTTGAATATGGTACATCATAGTGCAGACCAAAAATTTAGCATCAGCCCAACGATTTATTATACTTTACAAGACAATAACCTTATAGAAAGAGACCTTAGCACCCAAATTATTCTGAGTCCTAATGCACCAGCATTATATACAAGTACAGGAGCCGTCAACTGGGAAAATAACACTTTTGACAATCCCATTTCTAAATTAGAAAATCAATACAACTCAGAGCTAAAAACCTTATCCGCGCAAGTAAATACCTATTATCAATTATTTCCTAGTATATCCCTAAAACTTAATGCCGGATATACCCAAACCCTTCAGGAAGAAGAGCGAACCAATCCTTCAACAGCCTATAATCCAAGCCTGAATTATACCAGTACCAATAGCATTATTTACTTAGGGAATGTTCAAAGAAATAGTTGGATTGCCGAGCCACAAATCACATGGAATAAAGAATGGCAAAAACACCACGTCAATACCTTAATAGGGCTCACCCTAGAAGAAAAGAAAGACCATCTATTAAGATTGCAAGGCAGTGATTTTGCGTCAAATGATTTGCTTCAAAATATTTCCAATGCCAAAGTTCAAAAAGTAAATGAAGATACAAGAGTACAATACCGTTATTCAGCCTTCTATGGAAGATTTAATTATGACTATTCAGGAAAATATCTCATCAACCTTACAGCAAGGCGAGATGGTTCGAGTAGATTTGGTGCGAACAATAGATTTGCCAATTTCGGAGCCATAGGCGCAGCATGGATATTTAGCAAAGAAAATATCATCCAAAACAACGAAACATTAAAAAAACTATTAAGCTTTGGAAAACTCAGAGCAAGTATAGGAACCGCAGGAAGTGATTTAATTGGAGACTATCAATATTTAGACACCTACACCACAGCAACCTTATTGTATGATGGCGTTGTAGGGATGTATCCATCACGACTCTATAATCCAAATTTCAGTTGGGAGAAAACAACCAAGCTAGAAGCAGCCATAGAATTGGGACTTTTAAAAGAAAGAATAAACATTAATTTTTCATGGTATAGAAATCGTTCAAGCAATCAATTGGTAGGCGTACCTTTAGCTGCCACTACAGGCTTTTTAACCTTACAGAGTAACTTTCCAGCAAAAGTACAAAACACAGGAATAGAGGCAGAGATGAGTGCATCCATTTATAAAAATACCTCTTTTAAATGGGAGTTAAGTGCCAACTTTTCTCTTCCCAAAAGCAAACTTCTAGAATATTACAATCTCAGCAGTAGTTCCTATGCCAATACCTATGTGGTAGGACAGCCCATGAATATTAAAAAAGTATATGAATATAAAGGAGTTGATCCTGTAACAGGAGTTTATCAGTTTAGTGACATGAATGGAGATGGTAAATTGGATACCAATGACCGCCAGAAAGTAGCAGAAATAGGGGTAAAACATTTTGGAGGCATTAGCAACCAGTTCCGTTATCGTAATCTTAGCTTCAGTTTTCTAGTTCAATGGGTAAAACAAAGACAATACAGCATGGATTATAACCTTTCATTACTTGGCATACAAAGAAATATCCCCACCTATATGCTCGACTATTGGACTCCTGAGCATACAGATGCTCGCTACCAGAGACCCACCACTGGAGGAAACTCAGCAGCATTAACCGCTTTTTCGAGATATACCTCCAGTGATGCCGTAATTGTAGATGCTTCTTTTATAAGACTCAATAATGTACAATTGAGTTATAAAATCCCCTTAAAAACAAAAGGGATAGAAAGTCTCACATTAATAGGGCAAGGTCAAAACCTCGCAACGATAACCTCTTATAAAGGGATAGACCCCGAAGGAGTGGGAGTATATCTGCCTTCCATGAAAACATATTCCATCACAGCCATCCTTAAATTTTAAAACCATGAAAAGAATCAATACAGAAAATGAAATAAAAAATCCTTATTCTTTTAAACAAAGATTGCCTATTATTGCCGCAGGAATGCTTTTGGCACACCTTAGCATCTTGCCGCAGAGTTGTGAGAAATTTTTAGAAGTAAGTGAACCTACCAACCAAATCTCTCAAACAACCGTATTTAAAGATAAAAAACTAGCCCTTTCAGCTTTATTAGATGTCTATACCAACTTGCGAGCCAATGGCATGCTGAAAGGTGACTTATATGGTATTAATAACCTGTTGGGATGCTATACTGACGAAATTACATCATATACCAATCAAGCGTTAGATTATAGAACTTTTTATGAACTCAATGTACAACAAAACACCAGTGTTGTAGATGCAATGTGGGTTAATGCCTATAAACAGATTTATGCAGTAAACAATATTATAGAAGGTATAGAAGAAAGCCATGATTATTTAGATGAAAACACCTCTAATCAAATCAGTGGCGAAGCTTATTTTATAAGAGCTCTTTTACATTTTTATTTGGTAAATCTCTATGGAGAAATTCCATATATAGAAACCACCCATTACCAAGATAATCAACTTGCAGAAAGAATACCCATCACAGAAGTGTACACCAAAGTTATATCCGACCTCAAGCAAGCAGAACAACAGCTTCCAGCAAACTATCCCTCCAGCAGTAGAGTAAGAGCCAACCAAGCCGCCGCACAGCTATTGTTGTCAAGAGTTTATCTCTATCAAAAAGATTGGTCTAATGCCAAAGAATATGCTACAAAAGTGGTCAATAACTCCCTCTATTTAATGGAGCAAGACCTCAGTAAAACATTTCTAAAAGACAGTAAAAGTGCTATTCTACAGTGGATGCCAGCAGATGTAGGCATCAATACTTTGGAAGGACAATATTTTACTTTTACAACAATTCCTCCGGCAAATGTAGCCTTGAGTTCATCTTTGCTCAATTCTTTTGAATCTAACGACCAAAGGAAACAAAAATGGATAAAAACACTTAGCAATAGTCAAAACAGCTATAGCCATGCCTACAAATACAAACTCAATAATAAAACCACTACCTCACAAGAATACAGCATTGTACTAAGAGTAGAAGAAGCCTACCTCATTCTAGCAGAAAGCAACAATGAACTCGGGAACACCTTTGAAGCGTTGGCAAATTTAAACATCATCAGAACTAAAGCAGGACTTAATGTATATAGCTCTACATTGCAAAATGATATACGAGTTGCAATTTTTAACGAGAGGCGACATGAGTTTTTTACAGAATTTGGACACCGTTTTTTTGATTTAAAAAGAAGTGGACAGCTAGATAACGTGATGGGCGCTTTAAAGTCCAATTGGAAAACCTATATGGCAGTATTGCCATTACCCGAACGTGAATTATTAGCCAATCCAAATCTAAAACCTCAAAATAATGGGTATTAGAAATATTGTATATGTTTTGATGAGCCTTTTTCTACAGACAAAAATAACAGCTCAAGAACAACAAGCTCAAAAAGCTCAAAAAGCTCAACAAGAGCAAACTAAAGTAACTACCGAAGAGCTTCAAAAGAAAGCCTTCCCCTATAGAAATTGGCATAAATTGATAAATGTAAGTTTAAGTCCTGATGGGAAGTGGAGTTATTTTATCAAAAAATATGATGATGGAAGAACAGAGGGACTGTTGCAAAATACAATGAATAAAGCTATTGCTGTTTTTCCAAATCCTGCTGATGCCTATTTAGACAATCAACATTTTATACTAAGAGACCCATCTGGAAATCTCACCGTAAGAAATTTGTCCAATAGCCAAGAATGGAAAGAAACTCACGTCAAAAAATACATATACCACAAGGGGAATAAAACACTTCTAATACTAAAAGGGGATGAGTTATATTGGTTAGATGAAAAGAATCACCTCTTCAAAAAATATGCAAATATAAAAGAACTGGAAAGCCTAAATACTGAAGATAGATTTATGATTCACCAGAAAGAACAACTCCTACTAGTAAACCTTAAAACCCAAAAAGAAGAAGTAACATTAAACCACACACAACAAGGACAGTTACTCGCAAAAGGGGAGCAAAAGATTGAAAATGAAATTCACAGTCTATTTTTATGGAAAAAAGGACAGGAATATATCCTGCAAATCTATAATGCTTCGGGAGAAAAAATAGTAAATAAAAATATTACTGAAAAGCTAAAAAACTTTAATCGTTTTAAATTTTTAAAACCTCATACTCTTCTTGCAACCCAGTTGGCTTATAAAGACCTAGCATCAATTTCTAATTCAGAAGATGCTACATTGCAAGTAGAAGAATGGAATAGCAATGACAAAGGGCTAAAGCCACTTATAGAAAGGTATAAAAAATCACAGGTTAATGCCCTTTTGTATGATTATAGCAATGAAGAGATAAAAGAAAGCAAGGCAGGTGAAGGGATAACCAGAAGATATATTGTTTTTAATAATAACTATACATTAGAAGTTTTAGATTTAGCAAATGAAGATTTTACAGATGAACACTTGATGCCTAAAATACAACTTAGAAATTTGAAAACCCAAAATATAGAATGGGCAATAGAAAAGACTACTGATTTTTATGTATTAGAAAATGAAAACACCATCTATTATTTTGACCAAGGACATTGGTGGAGCTATCATTGTATTACCCAAAAGACTTCTAACATAACAGAAAAAGCAGAGGAACCTTTCTATTTTTTCAGCAGACAAAGTAAGAAAAATATATATCCTGTAGATAAGCCTTTGTTTTCTAAAAATAGACAAAAAATTTATTTTACGGGAGTTCATAATGTATGGGAATATGACCTTAAAAAAAAGAAATTGCTGAACATAACCCAAAACAAAGACCCTAATCTTCAATATAAAATACAGAAGTTTGGCAGCTCTAAAGTGGAGATGCTCCAATGGTATGATTTGCCTACATTACCACAACAAGAAATAGTATTAAGAGTAAAAACGACAGATGAATTAAAAGAGGGACTCATGGTTTATACACAAGGAAAACTTAAAAGCGTAGAGCCTCTTCAAGGAAGTTCTTTTGAAACAATAGCAATGTCTGAAACAGGCATGAGCTATACTTTTGAAAATGGAAATACTCCTTTTCAAATAAAAAAATATCAATGGATATCTAGTGATTTAAAACAAAAAAAAGCAACCGCAGAAATTTTATATCAGTCTAATCAAGAAAATTTTCACTTTGAAAATTTTCCGAAGACCATAGTTTTAACATGGAATAAAGCAATCTCTGATAAAGAAAACTTTAAAAACTACGCTGCCGTTATCCTTCCGCCACATTACAATCCTCAAAAAAAATATCCCACAATTGTTCATATTTACGAGAATAAAGCCAGAGAATATAAAGATTTTGTTTATCCATCTTGGTACAATCAGCAAGGGATAAATAGAAGTCTTTTGGCAGAGAATGGCTATATTGTTATTTTACCTAGAATTATCTATACCCAAAATGAGCCTGGGGCATCTGCTTTAAGAGCTGTAGAAGAAGCTATAGAAGAAGTTGGAAAATATTACAGTATTGATAAAAGCAAAATGGGTATAGCAGGAGAATCTTTTGGAGGTTTTGAAACGAATTATATCATCACAAAAACCAATAGATTTAAAACAGCTGTAAGTGGAGTGTCTATTGGAGATATAACAAGTTTTTATTTTTCTTACAACATCAATTTTTTGCGTCCAAATATATGGAGATTGACAGACCAAAGTTTTAGATTAACAGGTAATTTCTATGAAATGAAAAATGTTTTTTATGAAAATAACCCTGTATTCAATGCTGAAAAAATTCAAACTCCTTTATTGATTTGGGCAGGAAAAGAAGATTACCATGTGAATTGGAATCAAAGTGTTGCCATGTATCTTGCTCTGGCAAGTTTAAAAAAAGAAGTGAAACTATTGCTTTTTCCAAAAGATGGACATGGGCTTCTAAGAAAAAATAACCAACTGGAATATACTTTTCAGGTAATGAATTGGTGGAATTATTACTTGAAAAATTAAATATCTGAGCCTTGGTTTTAGAATCTAGAACAGTGCTAAGAGAACTTCCGTCGGTACAATGACTCTACAAGGTCTTTCTCCTGAGGTAACAAGGTGAAAAAATAAAAAATACAATCTTATCAATCTTCGGTTATAAATTCATTAATCTTCAATTCTTTTTGGTTAATCTTACGGAGATTTTTTTTAAAATTGATGTGTTTTTTTCTCTTTTCACCATCCTCTTTCTTTTCATTTGCTTCGACAGTTTTGCTCACAAATTCTTTTCACAAATTTGTGTGCATTTAGTTTTTAATTGAATTTCAATTTGTCCTTAAAAAGTTTTTCAAGATATTTCTGACGATAGGAAGAAATCAAAAATCCCAATTTTGCAATTAGCGGCTACGCTTATTGTAAACTTTGGGTACTTTTTGCACTACCCTATTACCGAGGTTTTCTGCTAGATAGGTGAAATTTATCCCCTATTCTATTCTGAGTAAATGTAATAAATCCTCTTCCTATTGCTGAGTATAATGATATTCAGGATTAATATGATGAGCTCAGTAATAAAAACAATTTTTTTATAAAATTCACAAACAATTAATTTTGCAGGAGTTAAAAAAAATGATACATTTGCTTTACTATATTTTTAACCATAAAACGCAAATACGCATTATCAACTAATGTAATAATTAAGCATGAGGAGTTCTAAAGTAACGTCTGTTATTTTGTAATTCTCAAGTTACCTATATAAACAATATTCTATGAAGAAACTCTACATGAGCCTACTAGGTTTGGTAGGAATCCTTGCATGCGCCCAAGAAGTAGAAGTACGTTGGCAAAAAGACATCAAGTCGGCATCGCAGGATTTTCTAAGCCAGCTCACTACTACAATTGATGGACAACACCTTCTATCAGGAAGTACCATTCAAACTCCAAAATCAACCTCCAGCAACGGTCAGTCATCTGCCAATGTTCAAAACAATGGTTATGATTATCATATTGTAAAACTCAACCAACAAGGACAAATTGTTTGGGACAAATACTTTGGAGGCAATAACCACGACTTTTTAACAGCCACTACCTCCACACAAGAAGGAGGATTTTTATTGGCAGGTACGAGCTATTCTACATTAGGCTTACAGAAAAAAGGCAAACAAAAAGGAGGTTCAGATATTTGGGTGATTAAAGTAAATGAAAGCGGAGAAGAAGAATGGCAAAAGACATTGGGAACAAATGTAGATGAAGAAGCCAAATCCGTAATCCAAACCACTGATTTAGGATATTTCATCGCAGGAAATGCACAGATTAAACAAACTCAAAATTCTGAAGGTTTTGGTTCAAAAGATGTATGGTTAGTTAAACTCGATAAAACAGGAAAAGTTTTGAATCAACTTTATTTAGGTGGTAAAGGCTTAGATGAAGTAGAGAAGATTATTCCAACGAAAGATGGCGGCGCAATAGTCGGAATCTATTCCAGAAGCGCTTCAATTGAAAATGGAGAGTTGAAAATTGAAAATAAGACAAGTCCTGATGAAGACCTAAAAGAAGAAACTAATCTAGCCAATAACCAATCATCAACCAATAACCAAAAACTAACAACTAAAGAATCAAATCCCTCCAACCTAATTCCTACCACCTACCAACCTAAAACGACAGAAAACTATGGAGAAGGTGATTTTTGGGTAGTGAAACTGAACAAAGAAGGCAAGGTAGAATGGCAAAAGAACTATGGAGGTAAAGATGATGACCACATCAGAACTTTAGCCAACACAGATGCAGGTTATATTATAGCAGGTGAAAGCAGAAGTGGAAATTCGGGGAACAAAAAATCCAATATCAAAGAAGGAACAGATTTATGGGTAATCTCTTTAGATGAGAATGGCAATGAATTATGGCAAAAGGGCTACAACTTTAAGAATAGAGATGTATTGATGAGTCTTAATACAATAAATGACGTTACAGGTAATAAAACCAAAGGTTACTTATTAGGCGGTTACACCCAAGCAGAAGGCAAGGTTCAAAAAGAAGACGAAACGTTTTGGATGCTGTATATTGATAATAAAGGTGAAGAAATTTGGAGGAAATATGTAGAAGGTAAAGAGAAGAAACAGGAAGAGCGATTGGTAGATGCCAAGCTTAACAATGATGGTACGTACATATTAGCAGGTACCAGCGCCGAAGAACTGGGCAAAGAAAACTGGAAGGTAGTAAAACTGGGAGATAAAGAACTGGAAAAGCTGATAGAAAAGCAAGAGATAAGAATTTACCCGAATCCAGTGGAAGATTATTGCTATGTAGAGATAGGCGTAGAATTTAAAGAAGCCACGATAAGTGTGTATGATATGACAGGTAAGTTAGCCTATCAGACGAAAACGAAGAATAGCGTTACGAAGCTTAACACAGCAAACCTACCCCAAGGAATGTACGTAGTAACCGCCAAAACAGAAAACAAATCTATAACCAATAAAATTGTGAAGAAATGATGAGAAAGATCACTTATACATTAATGACATTTTTTACAAGTATTTTGTTTCTAGCACAAAATAGAGAATTGCCAATTAATATACAGTCTCCAAATGCTTCGTCATTAGGTAAATATGGAGATTTATCAATGGATTTAAATACAGGAAGGGCAAATGTAAGTGTTCCTTTATATCAATTAGAGGAAGGGGGAATTCCAATGGTTATTTCTATGTCTTATGATACTGGAGGAGTAAGAGTTAATGATGTTCCAGGATGGGTAGGGCAAAATTGGGCTTTACAAGCAGGAGGAGTTGTAACAAGATCCGTAAGAGGTAAAGCATCTGATGAATTAAATTGGAACTCATCTAGCTATGGATATACAAATGATTGGAAAGGTTATTATTATTATAAAGATGCATTAAATAATTCTAATTGGAATTCAAAATCTTATTTAGAAAGTTTGGCAACGTATGCAACCTCTTATCCAGATTATGAGCCAGATGTTTTTACATTTAATTTTATGGGATATAGTGGTAAATTCTTTTTAGGACAAGATGGCGAATGGAAGGTATCTTCATCTAATAACCTAAAAGTAATTATTGATATTAATGATAAGATACAACCAAATAATTATTATTATGTAGCTTATGGTAATTATAATAATATGCCTTTCCCAAAAGTATTGGGAAAAATTACTATGATTGATGATCAGGGTAATAGATTTATTTTTGGAGATTTAGTAAATCAAAATTCTATCGAATTGACTTTTCAAAATTTTTTTAATCAGATTGATACACCAATTGTCGCTAGTGCATGGTATTTAACAAAAGTTTACAATAAATATAATCAATTAGTTTACGACTTAAACTATGAAAGAGGAGATTATTTAGCTTCTTTTTATAATAGAAACGGTTTCCAGCAATTGAGTTTAACAACAGGTTATTATGCTGGAGGGGGATGTTCTTATGGGAGTACAGATGGTAATAATGTATATGCCAATGGTAATTTAATTATTCCATCCTATTTGAAAAAAATTACTACTTATTCATCTAAACAAATCTTATTTAATTCAACAACTAATAACTCCTTAAAATATGGTGCAAATGATACTCCAATTATTCAGACTTACGATAAATTTAGACAAGATATGCAAAGTGGTTCACAATCTCATTTATGGAATTCATTAGATGATAGTTATTTTTATTATATAAGGAGAGACCAAAATTTAAATGTTTTACCATCAGTAACAGGGGGGAACTTACATATATATCCATACTTAGAAGCATTGAAATGGAGAAAATTAACGGGAATTAATATTTTAAGTTCAGATCAAAGCGCATTGTTTTCCGCAACATTTGATTATAATGACAATGTAAATGCTAGATTACGTTTGGATAAAATTACGATTAATAATTTTGATAGCAAAAATAAACAGGCTTATTCGTTTGATTACAATAATTTTGACTCCTTACCTTTGTTCACGAGTAATAACATTGATCATTTTGGTTACTATAAGTCAACTCCTTTTGTTTTAGATTATAACAATCCTTCAATTCATGAAGCATCTAGAGCAACTGATCCCAATACAGTAGCATATGGAACATTATCAAAAATAACTTATCCCACAAAAGGATATACTAAATTTCTTTATGAACCACATACATACTCTCAGTATGTTGGGAATGATTTAATGCTTAAACAAGAAAACGGAGTAATAGGAGGGGTTAGAATAAAATCAATAATTAATTATGATGGAGTTGGTGCACCTGAAATTAAAAAATTCTATTATGTAACTGATTTGCAGACAAATAAATCTTCTGGTATTTTGCTTCAAAAAAATAATTATTTTATGCCAGACTATAAAATGCCTACTACAGTAGGAGGTACAACTATATATCAAACATATTTTAATATTTCTCCAATTGTTTATTTATCAAATTTAATGGGAAGTACTATTGAATATCCTACAGTAATAGAAGATGATGGTAAAGGAACTATAGTTAATCATTACTCTTCATTTAATGATTATCCAGATTTTAAAAATGACACATATATAGCACAAGATAGAAATAAATTTGATCCTCATACAGAATATGGATATAAACGAGGTAAAATTAAACAAAAGCAATATTTTGACAATCTAGGAAATAAAATTAGACAAGAGGATTACAGTTATCAAGATAATAATAACCAAAACGTTAGAGGATTTAGTTATACTTCTATTGCTCCTTGTTCTGGCGCTACTAATGCTCCAATTATTAATGGATCTTCTTATAATATATATTTTTCTGACTTTGATGTCATTAGCAAAAAAGTTACAAATTATTTTTCTGGCAACAAAAGTGTCGAAGAAACTGAAAGTTATGAATATGCTAAAAATGACAATTTTGGGGATAATTTTTTAACTTCAAAAACAATTTCTACATCAGATAAAGTTGTAAAAGAGTCATTTATTTATCCTTTTCAAAAAAGTGGTTCAATATATACATCATTATTGGATAAGCGTTATCTTTCAGTAATACAAAAAGACACTTATTTGAACGCAAAAAATATAGCCAGAGAGATATCTAGTTATGACTTTAAGCCCATTTTAAATCAATCAACAACCATTTTGGCTTCTTCACAAAATAATCAGATAAATTTAAATTCAAATGAAGAATTTAATAAGGTTAGTTATGACTTATATGATGATGTTGGAAATATTTTACAGTATACAACACAATCTAATATACCTGTATCATTAGTGTGGGGATATAACAAAACACGTGTAATTGCTAAGATTGAAGGTGCTACTTATAGTCAAATCAAATCTTATATTTCAGAAATTGTTAATACATCTAATGATGCAATGATAACTTCAAATTATAACAATGATGATTTAATTTCTAAACTTAATGATTTTCGAACTAATTCCAATTTAAAAGATTTTCAAATTACAGCATATACCTATTTTAAAGGAGGAATTGGTCTTAAAACAATAATACATCCATCTGGTCAAAAAGAGAACTACGTTTATGACAATAGAAATAGATTACAAAAAATTCTTGATTCTAATAATAAAATTGTCAAGGAATGGGATTATAATTACAGTTCTTTAACCGTGTCAGATATTTTCTTGAGTACACAAAAAAAACAAACATTTACAAGAAATAATTGTGGATCTAGTGCCATAGGAGGAGTTTATACCTACATTGTTCCTGATGGGAAATATATTTCTTATTCCAGTCAAGCAGCTGCGGATCAAATGGCACAGAATGAATTAGATAATAATGGACAAAATACTGCAAATGCTAATAGCATATGTACACCATTTAATTGTCCTATTTCTTTTTATTTTTCTGGAGGAGGATATGTTACCGTCCAAAATAATAATTATTATAAAGTTACTCTTTCATTCGATACAGGCTCGAATTCAAATAACTTGCCTTGGACTACTGGAGTTTTAGTTGCAAATATACAGGGAACATGTACACCTTTAACAGATTATAATTCTTATAATGGACAAATATATTACACCATCAAAACTAACGGTGATATTATTTTAAGATCACACAGTGGAGTCCTTCCTAATAATACAATTTTTAATTATCCTTTGGTTTTCCCTATAAACTAAATTTTGTTAATTAATTTTGAGATACATAAGATATGAGAAATCAGTTCAAAAAAATATTAAGCTTTATATTGACATTTATTATTGTAGTAATTATGAATGCTCAATTTGGTGAATTTGGATCAGCAGTGCTTATACAAAAAGACGCAATTGACAATTATTATAATTTATCAGGAAGCGGTTCTAATCTAATTGGAAATAGCTCCTTTACAGGAAACTTAGGTACTTTTACACAAAATAGTGGTAAACTTTCTATAAAAGGAGCCAATATTAAAACTTGGAAAGAATATTCTGCGAATGTTTGTGGAGCAACTTTGTATTATACAATTTACAAGGAGAATGAAAGACCTTTATCCCCTGTATTTAGTCAAATTGTATTACCATGGAAGGAGAATTGTTCAGGAAGTAGTTATCCTTCAGGAGGTCAATGTAGTAACCCAAGAGATCAAAAATGGAGTGAATCAGCTCAAAATATTGATCTAAGTAATCTTTCTCCTGCAAATTACATTTTAGAAGTATACATTTCTTTTAATGGGTCTATAAATACTGGTAATGGATGTGAAACTACTTACTATGTAGGAAACTATGGGAACAATTATAAAATGAGTTTTTCAATTGTTTCAGCGAGTAGTGGATCAACAGGTACTATAAGTTCTAGTGAGAATTATATATATAGCCGAACTTATTTAGAACCCACTTTAACTTCAGATGATACCAAAAAACAGATGAAGACAATCCAGTATTTTGATGGTCTGGGAAGACCAAAACAAAACATTGCAATTAAGACTACTCCACTAGGTAACGATTTGGTAACTCCGATAGAATATGATAATTTTGGTAGACAAGTAAAAGATTATTTACCCTTACCACAGTCTTCATCAAGTAATGGAGAACTCATTAATTCTCCTGAGATTATTTACTACACTAATGATTTTTCTGGAGCTAGACTATATTCTGAAAAAAAACTAGAGTTATCACCTCTAGATAGATTGCTTGAAATTGGGCATCCTGGAACGGATTGGAATATTGGGACATCTCATACTCAGAAATTTGAATATACCGCAAATGAGGATAATGAAGTCAGAAAATATATTGCTAGTTTTAATTATGGCACTTTTACAGGGAGTCTTTCTATAGCACCAACGACAGACATTAATGCAAGCAATGGTTATTACAAATCCAATCTGTTATACAAAAACAAAGTAACAGATGAAGATGGCAATATTTCTACAGAATTTAAAAATGGACTAGGACAGACTATTTTAGTAAGAAAAAATGATGGAACAAACGATATAGATACTTATTATATATATAATGATTACAATCTTTTGGCGTATGTGATCTCACCTTTAGCAGCTGAAAGTTTTAAAAATTTGAGTGAGGGAACAATAATAAGTTCCACAAACGCTACAGATTTAAATAATCTATGTTATCAATATAAATATGATGGAGAAAACAGATTGATAGAAAAAAAACTTCCTGGAAAAGGCTGGGAATATATGGTGTATGATAAGCAAAATAGATTAGTAGCCACTCAGGATGCTAATATGAGAGCAAATAATCAATGGTTATTTACCAAATATGATAAATTAGGAAGAGTTGCTTATACAGGTATTGCTACAGGAGGAGATAGAACATTAGAACAATCAAATGCAAATACGGCAACACTTAATTATGTAGAAAGAAAAACTTCAGTTAGTTTTACTCAAAATGGATTGGGAGTATATTATGGAGAGCCAACAGGAGGAACATCTTATCCTATGTCTTTCACAACACTTCTTTCGGTTAATTATTACGATCAATACCCCGCAGATTTAGTCACTGTTCCAACCAGTATCCAAGGTGAAACTCTTTTATCTGCTGCCTTTCAAACAACTGAGCAAAGAAGTACTAAATCATTACCACTGGCAAGTTTTGTAAAGAACATAGATACTGATAACTGGACAAAGAGCTACACCTTCTATGATTTAAAGGCAAGACCGGTGGGAACACACAGTTATAATTACCTGGGAGGTTATACCAAAACAGAGACAGAGTTAGATTTTGCAGGTGTACCTCAGAAAACCTACACCTATCACAAACGCCTCTCTACTGATACAGAAATTGTTATCAAAGAAAGATTTGAATATGATGGTCAGAATAGATTGGTAAAACATTGGCACAACGTAAACAATGCAGCTAATGACGAACTCCTTACATTTAATGAGTACAATGAGCTAGGGCAATTAAAAAATAAAAAAGTTGGCAATACTTCTACTACACCACTGCAAACTGTAGATTATACATACAATATACGTGGTTGGATGACACAGATTAATGACCCAGCTACACTTGGGACAGACTTATTTGGGTATAAAATAAATTACACCACATCATCTAACCTCACTCTTGCACCCGCTAAATACAATGGTAACATAGCAGAAATATTTTGGAAATCAACTAAAGATGGTGTACAGAGAAACTACCTCTATGATTATGATGCCCTCAATAGATTAAAATCTGCCAACTTTAGAACACCATTAGCTTCTAATCCGGAAACTGATTTTTATAATGAATCTCTCACTTATGATGTAAATGGTAACATTACTAGCTTACAAAGATATGGCAGACCTTCATCTGGAACTACGGCACTAAAAATAGACCAACTCTCTTACAACTACACGGGTAACCAACTCTCCAAAGTAGTAGATGCTACAGGTAATGCAAGTGGCTATCCGTATTTTGCTACGCCCAATCTGATAACGTATGATGCCAATGGTAATATGTCCAAAAATTTAGATAAAAATATTTCTGCCATATCATATAATTTTTTAAATTTACCCAATGCAATTACGCAGACAACAAGCAGTACCAGTTATCTTTACAGAGCAGACGGCGTAAAAGTAAAGAAAACATATGGAACAAAAGTAACTGACTATTTAGATGGTTTTCAGTATGAGAATGCTGTATTGCAGTTTATGCCAACCGCTGAAGGTTATTATGACTTTGCAAATAATAGATACACATACAATTACACAGACCATTTAGGAAATGTAAGATTGAGTTATGCAGACAGCAATAAAAATGGTGTAATAGACCCGAGCACAGAGATCATTGAAGAAAACAACTACTATCCCTTTGGTTTAAAACACGAAGGATACAATAATCTAGCTGGAAACCAGAGTTATAACTACAAGTACAACGGCAAAGAACTCCAGACTGAGACAGGAATGTATGATTATGGCGCAAGGTTCTATATGCCTGATATTGGTAGATGGGGCGTGATTGACGGAAAATCTGAAAAATATTTTTCATTGTCTCCTTACCATTATGCAGGAAATAACCCGATTATGTATTTAGATGTTGATGGAAATGAATTTACAGAGGATGCTTGGAAATGGGTTAAC
This sequence comes from Cloacibacterium sp., assembly GCF_047601505.1. Lineage (GTDB taxonomy): Bacteria > Bacteroidota > Bacteroidia > Flavobacteriales > Weeksellaceae > Cloacibacterium. Next base: position 2,000,040 of record NZ_JASGJD010000001.1, on the reverse strand, counting down.
AAACTAATAGCCGATATAAATTCTAGACAGGCAAGCAACAATAAAGACATTGCTAAATACGAGGCTCAAATAAAATCAGGAAAATATGGATTTTTGGGTTCGGAAAAAACTGCAAGAAATGCAATTGCCAGATTACAGGCAAATAATGCAGAATTAGAAACAACGAGAGGCGAAACGGCGACTTTGGCTGCTTCTAGTCAGGTTTATGATGTTGTTTCAGATAGTGGTGGAACAGAGAGAGATGTATTAGGTAATTCTACAACTACAAATCAAACTACCTTTAATAGTGATAATAATAGGGTTCAGTTAACAACTTCTTCAGGAACTGATTTAGGTCTTTTTGCTCACGAACTAAAACATATGTATCAATTTGAAACGGGACAAACTTCTTTAGGATTAACTAAAAACCAAGGAGGTTCGTATTTAAAAGGTGGAAATATGTTGTTTTATGATTTATCGGACGAAGTTGATGCTTATAAAAGAGGTGCGTTATTTGGGCAAAGAGAGAATATAACTTCTGTTGCGGATGTTTTAACAAAGGGAATATATGATTCAAGGATCCCTTCAGGTCCAATAAATGCGGCTAATCATCCTGATGCTACAAAAATTCAACAAAATCCTCAATCAATTTCTAATAAATATAATGCTGCTTTTAGAATAAATGGAACAACATATAAACCACAATAAAATGAAGTCTTTTTTAACAATTATTTTTTTAGTGTTATTATTATCTTGTAATAAAAATATTTATGGTGTATATAACACTAAATATTCAAAAGATAAGAGTGTTTTTTTTCAAATAATACTTAATACTGATAATACTGTTGAAAAAAAAGAAATACATACGATTAGCATTTTTTCAAAGGGTAAATGGAAAAAAGAAAATGACAAAATAATTTGCTATTTAGATTCATCTGAAACAGGTTTTCCTGCTGACACCTTAAGCTTTAAAATACAGAATAAAAAATTATTTCCTATAAAAAATGGAATTGTAAATAAAAAATTTTATCTTAAAAAAGAATAATGATCCCCCGCTACTGCAAAGTTTGCAACTTTGAGCCATAAATAAAAGAAAACGCTAACTGTAAGAGGTTAGCGTTTTTTGTTTATTTTATGTTGGTGTATTTTTGGTCATCTTGGTTGGTGTTAAAGACGGCTTTTATGAAGATAATTTTTAAATTTTCGTAAATGGTATAAAAGACTATGTAAGGGAACTTTTTCATAGGCTTTCCCTAAAAAACTCGCTTTATACCTGTGTTTATTTGATACATCCAAACCGTGAAGGGTGAGTAAAAAAGATACAGGTTGAGCTACAATCTGTGTAAAATAAATGCAGGTTAATCACAAACCTGCGTATTTGAAATACAGCCTAATCACAAACCTGCGTAAAATAGGTACAGGCTAGATATCCATTTCTTTTGAGTTTTTTTTATTCCCAAAGAAATTAATTCCAAATCGTTTATAATTAGCATTTTACGATATTTTTTAAAGGCGTGAAATCCATTGACATTTATTTTGGCAAGATGTGTCTTTGTACCCACAAATTTTTGCAAAATTTTGGCTCAAAGACCTTCTTGCCTTTTTTTCAAAAAGGGAGGAAAAGCTGCGGAACTAGCTTTTCTTTTCTCAACAAATCGAATTTAATTTTTTAGATTATTCCAATTTATTATTTTTTAATCTTTATCAATTTCTGCTTTATCCAGATTGTTTTTATTTAACCCAAGTCCCTTTGTTGCTATTGCTCTTAAAGCTTTTAAGTTTCAATTTTACAGGTATAATCTAAAAAAAATTACAGATGGAAGTATATATTATATCCAAAGAACAGTATATGGAATTAATAAACCGTTTAGATGATATTACCAAACGTTTGGATAATAAGAATGAATCTACAAAAGACAAATTTATGGATAATCAGGAATTTCAAACACTCATGAAAATATCCAAACGTACTGCACAAACTTGGCGTGATGAAGGGCGTATTTCCTTTTCGCAGGTTGGCAATAAAATTTACTACAAACTCTCGGATGTTGAAAAATTTTTGAACGAAAATTACAACAAAGCTTTTTTGAAGAGATAATTAGACAAATTGTTTTTTAAACATTAATATACAGGATGAGCATTAGTTGCTTGTCCTTTTTACATATTATGATACTTCAAAACTAATTCTATTGAATTAAGCAAGCTGTATTAATTATATTTCTTTTGACATTCAGCTTTGAGGTAAATGAAAAAAATCTAAATCATATTTCATTAACAATTACAGAAAATGGCATAATTTTTTTGAAACGTAAGCTCGTTTATACTAACCTACTTTCCAAAAAAAGTATAAAAGAGTAACTTTTAGTAATAAATTTAAAAAAGTTCAAAATTCTTTTTTTTGCTCGCATTTGTCTTATTACCAAGATATTTGTAACTTAGCATAAGTACAAAAGAAGAAAATCTATTGTTTTGTAGAGCATTTCTGAAATGTTGTACTTATGTTGAACCTAATCGTATAAAAATATAAAAAACTACCCTATTTATAAGCTTTTGCAAGAATATTGTTTATATTTGAGTGATGTGGTCGAAATCCGCTCCGCTACTTCCGACCACATCGACTCGGCGGCTCACACCGCCTGATGTGCTCTCCGCTTCGCAGACTTCGCACATCATGCGCTTTTGCAAAATTTTCTCATGGAAGCCTTGCTTCCTGTGAAAACTTCACAAAGCCGCCGAGTCGTTAGCTGTAATGGCACAAAAATACCGCAAAACCAATAATAGAAATGAATACCGCAAATTTTGACAAATTCGATAATCAAGAACATAAACAGTTTTTAAATCCAGCAATTATTGAAAAAGATTTACAAACTCTGGTTGGAATTATTAGCGGAATAAAAAGCGATAACAAAATTACCGAACTTGAGAAATCTGAAATTCAAAAATGGATAAATTCAGCTCGTGAATATGAAAATAGAAATCCATATCAAGAAGTCATAAAACTTTTAAGAGAAAGTTTATCTGATGAAGTATTAACAGAAGAAGAATGTGAAAATATTATTTGGTTTTGTAATCAATACATTGATAAAAAAGGTTATTACACAGCAATCACAGCTGGAATACAAAGGTTGATTGGAATTTTAATGGGAATCTCAATTGACAACGAAATTAATATTGAAGAATTACGCTATCTAAAAGATTGGTTAGACGATAATGAATATTTAAAAAATACTTATCCTTATGACGAAATTTATAATCTAACTTTAAATATAATTCTTGATAAGAAAATTACAGAAGATGAACACAAGACAATTTTAGATTTCTGTAAAAGTATTACTGGAGATTCCGAAAATAGTTCAAACAATTCTTTAATCGAAACATTAAAAATGGGATTTTATCAAATTGATCCAGAAATAAAAATTCAAGAAAAGACATTTTGTATTACAGGTGTTTCTCAAACTTATAAACGCAGAGAAATTGCCGAAAAAATTGAACTTTATGGTGGTTTTGTAGTTAACTCTGTAAGTTCAAAATTAGATTATTTAATTGTTTGTGACGAAAAAAATACTTGTTGGGCTTTCACTTGTTATGGAAAGAAAATTGAACAAGCAATGAAACATAGAAAAAATGGAGTTAATTTAATTATTGTACACGAATTTGACTTGTTTGATACTTTAGAAAGTTTATAATTGCCACTACAGCTAACATTGTATTGGCAAAATGCGGGGTTAAAGTCTAAGTTGAACTACTCTACTTTTTTTGCCGCCGCTATTTTTTCATTCCACAATTTTTTATAACTTAGTTCCACGAAAAAAATATCGGCTACGATTGGTTGAAACTGAACTTTTCGTTCATTTTCGCCCGCACTTCGCCAATACTTTTTCCGATGTGGTCGAAATCCGCTCCGCTACTTCCGACCACATCGACTCGGCGGCTCACACCGCCTGATGTGCTCTCCGCTTCGCAGACTTCGCACATCATGCGCTTTTGCAAAATTTTCTCATGGAAGCCTTGCTTCCTGTGAAAACTTCACAAAGCCGCCGAGTCGTTATCGGCAAGCGTATCCGACCGCACCGACAAAACCAAACGACAGAAATATTGAATGAAGAAATACACGGCAAACTACACATATACTAATCCAAATTTTGTAATTCAGAACCTCGTAACAAATCAGACAAATGCTGACTTGTTGCCAATTTTGTATGTGACAAAGAATATATTGCAACGTGGCTTTCCGACAACTCTTTCAAAATATCTACAATCTGAATTAGGAGAAATTCATAAACTTGACAACTTTGAAGAGCGTTTTTTGTTTGCGACAAACCAAACACCAATTTGGAACGACACAATAAAAGGCGACAAAGACAATAACTATTACCCAGCAAAAGATTTTTTTGAAAGAATTATTCCAAATGAATTTGGCGAATATTCTTTTATTCAATCGTTGCTAATTCCCGAAATTCAAATCAATGAAATTATTGGAGAAGATGATAAAAACTTCATCAACCAACAAGTTGATTTCTATTTACCACAAGCCAAACTTGTAATTGAAATTGACGGACAACAACACAAACTTGATGAAGTAACCCGATTTTCTGACAGTACAAGAGACAACTTTTTATCCAACAAAGGAATTACAACCGTAAGAATTGACACTAGAGAATTGCGAAACGGTTCTTATGTTTCAAAAGTTGAAACTATTTTAAATCATCTTGAAAGATTTGAGAAACTTCTATCCTACTACAAAAATGCTTGTGAGAAAATAGAAGAAAACCAAATGAGTGAAGAAGAAATTAAAACGAAATTATTGCCTACGGCAATAATCCGTTTTCAAGTTTTGCTCATTGAGTTGCTTACTCACAAATATTTGACATTTGATGAAGATTGGAATTTCAATATTTTAGCTCACGAAAATTTACCCGATTTTGCTGAATTGGCTATAAACGATTTGCTCATTTGGATTGATAAACTTTGGCAACTTAAAAATAAACAAGAACTAAAAAAGCCAAATTTCAAAATTGAAATTACAAACGACAAAAAGAAATTTCAACCAACAACAAAAGCAGTAAATATTGACTTTTCGTTATTCAAACGCTACACAGACGAAAACAAAATCAGCGAAGATGTGATTTTTGTCCGCACAGATTATTTTGACATTGTAAAAGACAAAAACTATTTCAGAGTTAGCACAACTGAACCAATCAATTATAATGTAACTGATGAAGACAAAACTACTTTGGAGTTTTTCCTTGATAATATTTTCGACAAAACAAATTTTAGAGAAGGACAATTCCCAATAGTTTCCAATGTATTGAACAGAAAAGACACAATCGGACTTTTACCGACAGGTGGCGGAAAATCTTTGTGCTATCAACTTCCTTGTTTGCTTCAACCAAGTATCAATTTTGTTGTTTGCCCTATCAAATCTTTGATGTACGACCAAAACGATAATTTGGTAAAAACTCTTGTAACCAATGTGAGTTTTATTACCAGCGATTTGGAAGCAGACGAAAGACGAGATATTGAAAGAAATTTTGAGCAAGGACGATATTTATTTGTTTGGATTTCGCCTGAAAAATTCCAAATCCCAACCTTCCGAGAAAAGATAAGTGCTATTGTTGCAAATTTCTCAATAGCTTACGCAGTTGTAGACGAAGTGCATTGCCTTTCAGAATGGGGACACGATTTTAGAACTTCGTATTTGAATTTAGCCAAAACAATCGACAAATTAAGCCCGAAAGATGAAAACGGAGAAGGTAAAATAAAATTTATTGGTTTAACTGCAACCGCTTCCGTAAATGTTTTAAAAGACATCAAAATTGAATTTTCAAGACAAAAGCAATGTTTGGAAGATGAAAATATTAAATCGCTTTTGGATTATAGCAGAAAGGAATTACAATTTAATGTTATCAACGACAACGGAAATAAAAGCCAAAAAATCCGAGAAATTCTTGAAGATTTAAAAGATACGGAAAGCTTTATTGAAACAACAGAAAAAGCAGGTTTGGTATTTACACCCAACGTAAACGGTGCTTATGGTTGTTATCAAGTTTCAAACACATTAAATACTATTTATCAAAACAAAGTAGGTTGGTTTTCGGGAGATATTCCAAAACGTGATATTATAGACGAAAATACAGGAAGAAAAATTGGAACAGAGCCAGTAATGGCAAGAGATGAATTTAATAAATACAAGCAAAAAATTCAAAAGGATTTTAAAGAAAATAAATATCAGCTTTTAGTTGCGACCAAAGCTTTCGGAATGGGTATTGACAAACAAAATATTCATTACACTTTTCATTACGGTTTGCCCAGTTCGGTTGAAGCATTATATCAAGAAGCAGGAAGAGCAGGACGTTGGGACAAACGAAAAAAGGAAAACAAAAATAAAATAGGAAAATGTTTTGTGCTTTATTCGCCCGAAACTCACGATGAAGAACGAGTGCAAAGATTGTTTCATAAAGACACAACTTTTGCCGAAATGAAAGAAATAAGCGATGAAGTAAGATGGAACGGAAGAGATATTTTTAAACAAGTTTTTCTCTTTACACAAGGGCAAAATGATATTGAAAAAGACTTTGAAATCATTTTAGGTGTAATCACAAAATACTTCCGAGAAAATGCAAAACTTCGGATATTTTGGAATGATGCTCGTAACAATTTACACATCAATAGCGACACTTTACAAAAAGCAATTTATCGTTTAAGTCTTTTAGGAATTGTTTCCGATTGGACAACAAATTTTATTGACCATTTTGAAGTTCAGTTCAAAACTCTTGAAGAAAATCACATTATTAAAAGCGTTTCGGATTACATTACAAAGTATGAACCAAACACAGATGTAAAAACCGAAATTGAGAAAATTCCTCAAAATTCAATTTTAGAAAAATCAGTTTGGTATTTACTGAATTGGACTTTTGAAAATATTGCTTATGGTCGTAAACAATCTTTAAAAACACTTTCAGATTGGTGTTCGGAGTTTGAAGACAGCGAAAGTTTCAAGCAAAGAATTGACAGTTATTTTATATTTTCTGAAACAACATTTGTACTTCAACATATTGCTGAAAATCCAAAGGAATATGAAAAATGGTTTGAAGTTCTGACATCTAACAACCAATTCCCAAACAAGATTGAATTTGAAAAATTAAAAGATAGCATCAGCCGATTTTTAGAAAGTTATCGTAATAATGTCGGTCTAAATTTTTTAAGCGGTTTTGTTCGCTTAGCATTGAATGACTATGAAGATAGTGACGGAAAAGAACGTTTTGAAAGTGCTTTGTCAAGCATCAAACAAACTTTTACGGAAGAAGAACAAAGCGATTTTTTATATCGCTTGAAAGTTTTAGGCAAACACTTGACCGAAGAACAAAAAATGGAATTGAGCCAATCTATTTCAGAATACTATCCTGAAATGTTGGAAGAGCTTGCAGAATATTACGATTTGGCATATTTGCTCAATGATGTTTATGCACAAAAATTACAAGAACTAAAAAAACTAAATAAGACATTATATGAGCAACTTGCAGAAATTTAATGAAACGCTTGAAGAGTTCAATCAAGAAGTTGGACAGCTTAAAGCCGTTTCAGATGCTTATAAAAAGCTACAAAAACTAACAGAAACATATAACGAAATAAGCAAGCAATTTGACGAAAACAGCAAAACGCTTGACAAAATAAATGAGCTTCAAAAAGCACAGCAAGAAAAAGTTGCTCAAAGTTTAGTTGAACTTGAAAACTCTAACAAGCAGAATAAAACCGAGCTTGCAAAACTTATTGAGGAGAAAACTGACCAAATCCGAAAAGAAAACAAGGATTTTTACAAAGACCTTGAAAGTACAATCAAAATAAAACTTGACGACAATAAATCAGAAATAAAAAAGCTAATTGAGAGCGAGCGAAATCAAATCAAACAAATTTTTGAAATTGAGTTTGCAAAAAACACAAAAGAATTAAGACAAGTTATTGAAGCAGAAACCAACAAGCAGACACAGTTACTTACAGACAACCAAAAGACAATTAAGATTTCTGTTTGGGTAATTGGTGGACTGACTTTAATAATGAGTATTTTAGCAGTAATAAAACTATGGACATAACGCCTGACAAAAACGCCAGCCGATAACAAGGTATTGCCAAAAGCGGGGCGAAACGGCTTCGATTGGACATTTGTGCAAGGTTCAACATTCGTTCTTCGATTGAACTTTTGTGCTAAAAATCCCCGCCTTCGGCAATACCCAAACCGATGTGGTCGAAATCCGCTCCGCTACTTCCGACCACATCGACTCGGCGGCTCACACCGCCTGATGTGCTCTCCGCTTCGCAGACTTCGCACATCATGCGCTTTTGCAAAATTTTCTCATGGAAGCCTTGCTTCCTGTGAAAACTTCACAAAGCCGCCGAGTCGTTATCTGTAATTTCACAAAAAAACAGAATATGAACAAAAAAATTTTGACATTAATTTTCTCTACAATTTTTACACTAAACAATTTTGCCCAAAGCCCAAGTATTCAAAAAGTCAATTTATCTTCCGTTGATTATTTTTTCACAATCAAAGATAAAATCTCTTTGGGAAAAAGTATTACTGAGGATGATTGGAAAACTCTATTTAACACAAACGGATATAAAATATCAGCAACATCTTCTATGAGAAAAAAGATTATAAAAGAAATGATGATTGCAGCTTATAATCCCAATTTTAAATTGAAAAAAGACAGTATTCTTAATATTTCAATCGAAGAAAATTTGAAAAATCCTTATGCATTATTATGTAATATGACACTTTCAAATTTTATTGATTATTCAAAAAATGAAAAGAATTTGAAACGTTTTAGAAGTGAATATGATTTTAAAGCTATCCCTGAATATTCAAAAATTAAATTAAAAAACTTTCTAATAAATCCGGTAGATTCTCTTATCAAGGTTCCAACTATTAATTTTCTTTGTTATGAACCAGATGCTCAAAGTAAAGAAAAAGGAATTGTTGTAGATTTTAACTTGTTTTATAAACAAAATCCATCTGAAAGAATAGATTTTATAGCCCACGAAACATTTCATAAATACAGACGTAATTTTATAAATACTAAATTAATAGAATCTAATGCTGTCCTGAGAGAAATTGATAAGTTACAAGATGAAGGAATTGCTGATTTAATAGACAAAAAAGAAAACTTACTCGAATCCATAAATAATAAAGGTCTTCCTGAAATTTTTGTGAAGCAATATTACGAAGCATTTCAAAATACTTCGGATATATTGAAAGAATTTGATAATATCGTAAATTCTTTTCTTAGTAAAGAAATAAGTCAAGAACAAATGGAATCTAAGGTAAACAACTTCTTCCTCTCTGGAGGACATCCCAATGGATATTTTATGGCAAGATTAATCGAAAAGGCAGGTTTAAAAAATGAAATGATTAATAATTTTTATTCCCCAACTGAATTTATTAAAACATATAATGAAGCTGCAAAAAAAGAAAACGGTTATATATTTAGTGATGAATTTATTCATTATATTGAATCCTTAAAATAAAAGAGAAACTACAGATAACATCGCATTGGCAAAATGGCGGGTTAAGTGCAAAGTTTAACTTCTACTCTATTTTTCCCGCCGAATGTGTTCCACATTCGCAAAAAAATTGTAAGTTAGCGATGTGGAAACACATCGGCTCGCAGTCGTGTTAAATTGAACTTTTAGTCCAATTTATCCGCCACTTCACCAATGCGTTTCCCGATGTGGTCGAAATCCGCTCCGCTACTTCCGACCACATCGACTCGGCGGCTCACACCGCCTGATGTGCTCTCCGCTTCGCAGACTTCGCACATCATGCGCTTTTGCAAAATTTCCTCATGGAAGCCTTGCTTCCTGTGAAAACTTCGCAAAGCCGCCGAGTCGTTAGCTGTAATCGTATAAAATAAAAACGCAACAAATTGAAAACTAAAATTTTAATTGGAATAATTTCATTAATACTTTTCTTTGTAGGATTTTATTTTTACCAAAATTTACAATATTATTTGTTAAGTTTTATTCCCGAAGTTGAAATACAGTATAGAAAATTAAGTACTCAAATATTTCAACCTATTTATTTTGGACTAACTATTTCAATTATTCCATTTCTAAGTTACATTTTATGGCACAAATTCAAAATTGAGAAATCTAAAAATAGATTTTATATAATTTTGGCTTTTATAATTTCTTCCATTATTGCATTAATCCTAAGAACAAGATTATTAATATTTATAACCCAAATACCATTTACAAAAACTGTAATTTTAGAATCAGATAATAAAATTAAATATGGGAAACCATTTTATGAAATAGAAAATTTACATTACATTTTATACATTTTTATAGCTGAAATTATAACATTCATAATTCTTTATTTAATTCTAAACTTAAAAAAAAGAAAAATTGAAAAATCTTGAAGAATTACGACTACAGCTAACATGGGTAGCTGTTGCACAACTCCACTTTTTAGAAAATAATCATTAAAAAAGATAAAAATTAACCTCTTTAGAAGCAATTTTAGAGAGGTTTGTTTTTTAATTAAGATTCAAAATGCTTAAAATTGGAGTGCTTAAAATTGAGTTATTAATGCTTGGAATGACTGATTTGTAAAAGCATAGTTCTTCCCTTGTTTTAGAGATAGTACTTGAGCTAAAATACTCGATTTTTTGGTGATAAAGCGCAAGTATTTTTTCAAGTTGTAAGTTAAACTTGCCATGAGTACATGTTTGTTCGCATTTTTGATGCCTCTTGTATTTACTCTTTTCATGTTGGTGAAGTTGACCAACGTTCCAATAACGGGTTCCACGGTTTTACTGCGTACTCTTACCATTTTCTTGGCATAATTTGCATTATGGGTAAGCTTTTGATGCATCCTATCGTAATGTTCTTTGTGGATGCTGTCGTCTATTTTTTTAAACTTGGTACTTTTGCCACAACAAGGCTCTCTTAGTGGGCAGTTTTTGCAATCACTCTCACTGCTTCGGTACGTTCGTTTGGTGTAACCCTTACTATCCATTTTTTCGCCTTTGAAAAGGAGTTTGGCTTGCTTACCTTCGGGTTTTGTACATTGGTAATAGTTTTCTTCTTTGTGGTAGGTAAAACCTTCTCGCTCTGCTTTGTATTGTCCAAAGTTAGGGACATAGGCATCGATTTTCTTTTCATGTAAATATGCCAATGCTTCGCCACTGCTGTAACCGCCGTCTGCTAAGAGTTCTTCTAATTCTATTCCGTTTTCGTTTAAGTTTTCTTCGGTAAGTTCTACTATTTGTTCTAAACATTGGCTATCGCGTTTATCTGCAAAATCTGAACATGCGCCGGTGATGACATGATGCGCATCATCTACTGCAATTTGTCCAAAATAGTTGAGTTGTCTAGCTTTACCTGGTTTTACGCTCACTCTGGCATCGCTATCTGTAGGAGAATAATGGGTGTGATTGGACAGATATTTCGGGCGGATTAGATTCCTGTTTTCGTCTAGCTTTTTACCATTGCTATTGCCGGGCATTCCTTTGTAGGTTTCTTTTTTCCATGCGTGGTGCTGTTCTACGAGTTTCTTTCTGGTACTGGTGGTTTTAAATTCGCTATTTTCTTCTAATTCGTTGACAAATGCACTTGCATCTTCCAAAACTTCCTTCTCTACCAAACTATCCATACTGGCGTTGGCTTTGATAAAAATGCTGTCCACAGCTTGGCGTTTTCCACGAACCATGCCTTTATTTACACACATTTTTAGTACTTGTTTAAATAAATTTAAAAAGACTTTTTCGCCATACAAACCTCGTGTTCTACTGATGGTACTGTGCCAAGGTAATTGTTCATGAATATCGTATCCTAAATACAAGCGTATAGACAAACTATCGCTACAAAAGGCTATCAACTGTCTATCTGAGTTGATATTGTTTAAATATCCTACCAACAAAATCTTGAAGACAAGTGAGAAGAAAGCATAGCTTTCTACGAAGATTGCGAACGAAGTTCACTGGATCTATACTCTCTTGACCTTCTTTACCGTAATATTTTTGAGTAGATTTATAAATGAAATGTAAATCGAGTTCCGTTAACAATTTTCTATAATAATTATCCTCCGGAACTAGCATATCTAGACTGAGTTCGTAGAACAGTTGTGGTGTAAAGTGTTTTCGTCCTTGCATATTTAAATTTACGAAAATTTTATATCATAAATAACAGTTTTTAACTATATTTGAGTTGTGCAACAGGCACAATGTATTGGCGAAATGCGGGATGAAGTCTTGAATTGAAAAGCAGAAATATTTAGCCGCATACGCTTTTCAATTCCACTTTTTTTTGTAATTTAGTTTCATTGAAAAAGCATATGCTACGTTTGGTCGAAAATTGAACTGAAGTTCATTTTTAGCCCGCACTTCGCAAATACTTTTTCCGTTGTATGCCATTTTAAGAGACAGACTACAAAATAAGATGAGTGAAATACTTAAACAACAAATAGAAAAAATCACTCCATTGACGGACAAGGAATTTGATTACATTCTCTCCCACTTTACTACAAAAAAATTAAAGAAACATCAATTCCTAATACAAGAAAGTGATTTCGTTCAAAATGACTATTTCGTAATCAAAGGTCTTTTGAAAGCATACTATGTAAATGAGGAGGGCAAAGAGCATATCATGCAGTTTGCAATGGAGGATTGGTGGATAACGGATTATCAAGCCTATTTTAATGAAACAAAGGCTTCGTTGAATATCGACTGCATTGAAGCAACTGAAGTACTATGTTTATCTCTGTACAATCGGGAGAAACTTTGTGCAGATATGCACAAGATAGAGCATTTTTTCAGAAAGAAATCAAATTCAGGTTATGTAGCATTACAACGTAGAATCCTTTCTTTACTCAATAGCAATGCAAAAGAACGATATGAGCAGCTTCTTCAACAATATCCAACGCTTTTTCAAAGAGTTCCCAAAACATTAATAGCCTCTTATTTAGGTGTTTCACGAGAAACCCTTAGCCGACTCTCATCTTAGTGTGATGTACGTCACATCAAACTTGTGATTTACCTCCTGTGCCAAGATTGACAATGTTCCGAATTTTGCATCATCAAATTAAATGAATGAAGCAATGAACAAAGTATTTAAAAACATCTTGGCAGGAATAATGGTAATTGCAGGTTGCACCATTTTTCTTGGATTAAATCAAGCAACTGCACAAATTTTAAATTCAAAAAAAATGAGTAAGAAAATTTTATTTGTGGTAACAAGCCACAACAAATTGGGAGAAACAGGCGAAGCAACTGGTTATTATTTGGGTGAAGTAACGCATCCTTGGGCTGTATTGGTTGATGCAGGTTATGAAATTGATTTTGTAAGCCCTAAAGGAGGTAATCCACCCTATTATGGAGCGAACAATGAAGACCCGATTAATCAAAGATTTTTAGCCGATAAGGAATATCAAGCTAAAATTCAAAACACAATGAAACCATCAGAAGTAAATCCATCTAGCTACACAGCTATTTTATATGCTGGTGGACATGGTACAATGTGGGATTTTGCAGATAATACTGAGCTGGCATTAATCGCACAAAAGATTTATGAAAATAATGGTATTGTAAGTGCTGTTTGTCACGGACCAGCCGGTTTGGTAAATATCAAATTAAGTAATGGCAAGTACTTAGTTGACGGCAAAAAAATCAATGCCTTTACAAATGAAGAGGAAATTGCGGTAAAACTTGAAAACGTTGTACCATTTAGTTTGGAAACAAAACTAATTGAACGTGGTGCAAAATTTGAAAAATCTGGATTATGGCAGCCACATGTAACAGTTGACCAAAGAGTAGTAACAGGTCAAAATCCACAATCAGCTCATGGTGTTGGTGAAGCTGTTCTAAAAGAACTTCAAAAACTATAAGTATTTTCAAAATACATTTGAGGCAACAGACTAAGTTGCCTCATTTTTTATTAAAGTAAGTTATGCTAAAAAGAATTCATCACATAGCTATTATTTGTTCTGACTATCAAAAGTCGAAACATTTTTATACTGAAATTTTAGGGCTGGAAATCATAAGAGAAGTTTATAGAAAAGAAAGACTGTCTTACAAGCTTGATTTAGCATTAAATGATGTTTATGTTATTGAATTATTTTCGTTTCCCAATCCACCAGCAAGAGTTTCAAGACCTGAAACTTGTGGAATGAGACATTTAGCTTTTGAAGTATTAAGTTTAGAAACAGCAATAAAAAGACTTGAAACTTACAATATAAAGACTGAACCGATACGAATAGACGAGTTTACCCAAAAACGCTTCACTTTTTTTGAAGACCCAGATAAATTGCCAATCGAATTGTATGAAATATAAAAAACGGCATACAACGCCGGTTTAGCAAAATGCGGGCGAACAGTACTTAAACTCGGCTTTGGTAATTCTATTTGGCTTCTGTACCTTAACGGGCGGACACAGCCCCGAATGCCCGCACTTCGCTAAGCCGGGGAACGTCAGGCTGTGAAAAAATCTCTTTTTTACAAAAAATTTGATAAATTTTCTTTGATTACAAGCCCAATAAAGCCTTTTACAGAAGGCTGTTTTTTTAGGCAGCATATAGAGTTTTACTAAAAACAATGCCTATATTCAGCTTTAAATAAGTCACTTTCAGTAAAAACAATCCTTTTCTCTTGTAAGGACTGTTCCATTTCTGGAGTTTGGCTATCAAATCTCTAACGCCCAGTATTTTGATACTCCGTTTGATGTTGTACACCAGCATTATCAAACTATGTTCGCCATTTACTTTTTCTAATCCTATCAAATCGGTGTAATTGTAGCCCCATTTTCTTTTGATTGTACCGAAGATATGTTCGTTGATCTCCTGTCGCTTTCGGTACAATTTAGCATTGTCTTTGTAACGTTGGTGGTTCTCTTCAACTGCATCGGCATACTGGCTTCTATCGACCTCCCTGCCGCCTTTTCTGCTGGTGCACTGGTCTTTTGCAGGACAGGTTTTACAAGCTGGCGTTCGGTATTTTTGGTACATATAACCACTTTCTTCGGTGCGACCGCTTTTCTTGTGCCAACTTCCACTGGTGGCTAATATTTTGTTTTGTGGACAAGTATAGGAGTTACTTTCTTTATCATACGTAAACTTCGATACCAAATACTCGGGTTGGGTGCCGTTTTCGTTACTTTTCCCTTGATCAGGAACCGCTACGATGGTGGTGATGTTGTTGTTTTTACAGCTTTCGAGTTCTCTGCCATTATGATAGCCTTTATCTACCAAAACGGTGAATGTTTCCAAGCCTAGATTTTCTTTGGCCTCTAATGCAATGGATGAAAGTGCATTTTTATCGTTCCGATTGATGGTATGGGTAGCTACCACCAAATTGTGTTTGCTATCTACGGCTGCTTGTATGTTGTAACTTACCTCTACTACTTGCCCTTGTACCAGAAGGGCTCTAGAGTCTGGATCGGTAGTGCTTACTTGAGGTTCGCCGCTTTCTTTTAGTTGTTCTTCTAAAACTTCGTATTTAATTTTGTTCTGTTGTAAGCGTTCTATCTTTTGTTGGATCTGAGCAATTTTCACTGGGTTTTCTCTCGCATCATTTTCTTCTAATGCTTCTAGATACTCCTGGGTTTTTTCTTCGATGTAAGCTTTATGTTTGTCGATTTTCTTTTGATTGTAGTTAGACTTTTTTCCGTTATGCGCTCTAGATTTTGTGCCATCTATCGCCAAGGTTTCTCCTGATACCAAATCGGCATCTTTTAAAAACAAAACAAACAATTTGAACAATTGCTTTAAAGCTTTAGGATTTTCTTTTCTAAAATCTGCTATGCTGTGATAATTTGGGCAAACACACTCTAATAACCATTGAACTTCTATATTTCTTTGGCTTTCTTTTTCTAGTCGGCGCAAACTCCGAACGCCATTTAAATAGCCATATAAATACAATTTTAGAAAAACCTCGGTTCGAAAACATGGCCTGCCTTCTGATTTTAAAACTTTTAAACGAAAGCCTAACTTTTCTAAATCGATATACCGGACAAAAGCTTCGATAAAACGCACCGGATTATCATTACTGATCTTATCTTCTAAACTTACGATTTGCAGCTGATTGCGTGGGATTCCCTGGATAAATTGCATTAATAAATTTACGAATTTTATTCCGTTTCATCGGCTTTTTTCCCTATTTTTGTTTAGAAAGATTGTGAGGTTTTTTCACAGTCTGACGTTAAGCGACATTTTACAAAAATTCTACATTAAAATCAAAATTTGAAATATTTTACTTATCTTTGACGTTAGTAACGTTAAAAGTATGATTGTTAATTTTGGAAATAAAGAGACCGAAAAAATATGGAACGGAATTGTTTCCAAAAAACTTCCACGAGAAATTCAGGAAGTTGCAAAACGAAAGTTGAGAATGATAAATAATTCGATTGATGTAACTGATTTAAGAATTCCTCCAGCAAATAGACTTGAAAAATTGATAGGAGATTTAAAAGAATTCTATAGCATAAGAATTAATAATCAGTGGAGAATTATTTTCAAATGGAAAAATGGCAATGCTTTTGACGTTGAAATTATGGATTATCATTAAAATTAAAAAAATGGAAAAATTAAGAAACATAACTCCAGGAGAAATTTTATTAGAAGAATTTTTAATTCCTCTTGAAATTTCACAATATAGATTATCAAAAGATTTAGAAATTCCACAAACAAGAGTTTCGGAAATCATAAAAGGTAATCGAAGAATTTCTGCAGATACGGCAGTAAGACTTAGTGCTTATTTTGGAAATTCTGCAAAATTTTGGCTAGGACTTCAAGATGATTATGATATTGAAAAGGAATTGTCTGAAAAATCAAATGAAGTAAAAAGAATTACTCGAATTAGAAAAGATAAAGAAAAAAACGTCGCCTAATAACCAGAGTTTCGTCTTGTCCGCAGGACATGAGATGAAACTCCTGTTTCCTTCGACTTCGCTCAGGGTTCTCTTCTTCGATTTTTAGGATATTTGTTTTTTTTAAGATTCATTCGGTGTTGAAAATTTTTTGTTTTAAACACCCCGTCATTCCTATTTCATTGGAATGCCACCCCTCTGAGAGAGGGGAATTTAGAGAGTTTTGAATTAAGGTTTTAAGAAATTTGAAATTACGTTGAACATTTTTATTATCACGCTCCGAAGTTACAAACTTCGGAGAGCAGGGTATTAATGGTTTTGATATTAAAGTTCATGGAAATGATACTGAAAAAATTCTTGAATGCTTGTATACTTGGGGAAGTGAAACTTTAAAAATAAAAAAACAAAATCCCCCTTTAAAAACGTTTTATGATTTCATAGACTTTAATGCAAGTCTTTTTGAGCAAAAATTAGCTGAATTAGGAAGTGAAAAGTTAGCAAAGAATTATATTGAAAAAATAAGTATTGCAGAATACATCGAAGAAATAAAAGAAAGATTATAACTTCTGCTAACGGTAGCTGTTGCACAACTCCACTTTTTAGAAAATAATCATTAAAAAAGATAAAAATCAACCTCTTTAGAAGCAATTTTAGAGAGGTTGATTATTTATTAAGATTCATAATGCTAAAAATTGGGGGTGCTTAAAATTGAGTTATTGATGCTTGGAAAGACTGATTTTATAAAAGCAAAGTTCTTCCCTTGTTTTAGAGATAGTACTTGAGCTAAAATACGTTGTGATTTTTGCTTAACTTAATGACATTGCGCTCGCCCGTTGCTGGCGCGAGCATCATGCTCGTGTCCACATTAACAATTTTCTATAATAATTATCCTCCGGAACTAGCATATCTAGACTGAGTTCGTAGAATAGTTGTGGTGTAAAGTGTTTTCGTCCTTGCATATTTAAATTTACGAAAATTTTATATCATAAATAACAGTTTTTAACTATATTTGAGTTGTGCAACAGGCACATAGGTTTTGCAAAATGGTTTGATTTATTACAAATATTAACTCTTTTATTATGATATAAAACTTAATTTATATAATAAAACATACGTTATAATAATACACCACTTCGCAAAGCCATAAACCATTATCTGCCATTTTATGAAAACGATTGCCCTAAAAATTTCATTCTGTTTTGTATTTATTTCAATTAATATTTTCGGATGTAAATGTGAAGATTTAGATTTAAAAGAATCTTTTAAATATGCAGAAATTGTATTTGTTGGAAAATTAAATGGTATTAAAAAAGTATCTTCTGGTTTTAAAACGCTCCAAAATCAATTGAGTAATGTAAAAATCGAAAAGATTTATAAACTTGATTATTACGATGAATTGTATCTTGAAAATACTTTTGCAACAATATTTTCATCTCAGTTAAGATCTTGTGATATTATTTTTGACGATAACAAAGAATACTTAATATTTGGATATATTGAACCAGATACAGGATTTATTTATTCTGAATATTGCTTTAAAACCAAACCACTAAATCAAATAACAAAATCTGACTTTGAAGAATTAGAGAAACTCAAAAAAGAGCACCAAATAGAAATTGAAAAAGCAAAGAAAAATGATGAAATTACTGTAGATTTAAATTACGAAGGAAATATTCCAAATAAACAAATTGAGAGACAAAAGCGTGATATTGATTCACTGAAGAGCGAAAATAACTTACTTAAAGTCATTCTTTATTCGATTTCAATTCTATTCGTATTCTTTATAGTATTCATAATTGTTAAGAAAAAAAACAGCAGATAACAACCAGAGTTTCGTCTTATCCGCAGGACACGAAACGAAACTCTGGTTGCCCTTCGACTTTGCTTTGGGCTCTCTTCTTCGATTTTTAGGATATTTGTTTTTTTTAAGATTCATTCGGTGTTGGATTTTTTTTGTTTTAAACACCCCGTCATTCCTATTTCATAGGAATGCCACCCCTCTGAAAGAGGGGAATTTAGAGAGTTTTGATATGTTGAACATTTTTATTATCACGCTCCGAAGTTACAAACTTCGGAGAGCAGGGGTTGTGCAACAGGCACATTGTATTTGCAAAATGTGGAATTAAAGTCCTGAATTGAAAAGCAGAAATATTTTGCCGCATATGCTTTTCAATTCCACAAGTTTTTGTAATTTAGTTCCATTGAAAAAACATATGCTCAGTTCAGACTTCCTTGAACTAAAGTTCTTCAAAAGCCCGCACTTCGCAAATACTTTTTCCGTTAGCTGTAATTTTTCCCCAACGAAAACGAAATGGACACATTGAAGGATTTCCTACCAATAATTGCAATATTTATTTCTCTGTTAGCATTAATTGTTTCCATTTTGAATTATTTCAATGTAAAACTGAATAGAAAGATTTCAGAAAAACAATTTTTGAACAGACAATCTATGTTTAGCCTATATTTAAACAATAGCTACGCATACATAAAGGATGATAAAAAATATACGCTTTTTAATGTTACAATTTTAAATAAGTCAGAAACAAAAAATTCATTCATTGCCACTCTTGAAATAACATATAGTTTTAGCGATTCATTATCAAAAGTAAAAATTCCTTATGATAGACAAACTCTGACTAAAGTAAAAAACTTAGAATATACGTTCTACGAAACAAACATAACAGTGTCTGAAAAAGAAACAACCACAAAGTGGTTGATTTTTGAAATTCCAAGTAAACTTGAAGGAGCGATAATAGACAAATATGAATTAAATTTCATAGACCCTCACAATTATTCTCAAAGCGTTACTTCTATAATCTTAAAGAAATTACCAGATGAAATTTGATAATGACACATATAAATCATACGAGATAATCTCTCATGGAAAATATTCATCTCCTATAACAGGAGAATCAAGGTTCATCCCTTTTGTTACCATACACAATAGTGCCTTAGAGGTTGTTGAATTAATCGAAATTCATATGGAAACACCACCCGGAGACATTGAAACAACCTGGACAAAAAAAATGTCAATTTTTAAAACCAAAGAATTTACATTAAAACTAAGATTCACAATCCCACAAGAATTAACTTTCGGTATAAGGTTTGACATAGATAAGCATCATGAACTAATTGATGGAATTTTAATTTCTCAAGCACTATACCTAGATACTGGAGAATACGGACATAAATTTATGACTTCTGAAAGCGGTCAAATTTTAATTGAAGTACCAAGGACATCTTTTGGTTCAACATGGGATTCTGTCCAATTAGATTATATTAAACGTATTTTGAAAAAGAATGGTACTCCTAAAAAAGAAGTAGATAAAACTGCAAAAGAATTTATCAAAACTAATCGAGAAATATGGTATTGGCGTGGAAAATAAAAACTACAGCTAACATATTCTATGTCAAAAAACAAGAGAAAAATAAATGAATAAAAAACCAATTTTCGTCGGTGTTTTATTCATTTATAAGTTTAAAAAACTGTTCAAGAGTAATTTTTCTTGCCTTACAGATTTTATAAAGAGTTTCAACTGGAATTCTATAAGTAGTATCACTTTTAATCTTTCTTACAGTACTTTCTTCAATATCATGATTTTTAGCAAATGAGTTCTGTGACTTATTTTCTTTAAGCCATGGAATTAACCAGTTTTTAGTTATATAAGTACAGATTTTCTCGTTTATGTCAATCATATAACAAAAGAAATGCTTTATGAATAAAAAATTACGGTCGAACGACCGTAATTAAATTATTTTGTTTATATTTGTAAAAATTACAATGTATATGTAATTTTGCAATAGTTCAAAGAAATATAGAAGCTATTGCTTAGATTCTCGACTAGAAAACTGGTAATTTTATGTGTACGAGAAGATAAGTAAATGTGCTCACGACCGCGGCGTGGGCTCACTTATCGTACACGGGTATACCAGTACCTCTAGTCAATAAGTTGAGTTCCACGCCTTTTCTATTGGGCAAAATGCAGTGAGTATGTGTGTTGAATGGTACAAAAGAATTCATCTTAAAGATCGAAGCAGTTTCTTCCAGCTAAAACACACTGCTTATGAAAAGAACAGACTCTTTGCCTCGGATACTGAAAGATGCTCAGCTCTATGAACTGCTGAAAAAAGGCGACCCAAATTCTTTAGAACATATTTATTTGCGTTACAAAAGACTTCTTTTCTGGATAGGAAAACAAATAGTGGAGGATGATTTTGTGGTGGAAACGCTTGTTCAGGATGTTTTTCTCAAACTTTGGTTGCAACGTGATTCTATTGAAACACCCAATCATATTTTGGGGTTTTTACGTTTTGTTTTAAAAAGAGATTGCCTCACTTATTACAGTTCTCCAAGAAATAAATTCACTCGCCTTATTAACTCCTTAGAACGTTACGAGAACTATCAGGATTATTTGGCTGGTTACGACCCTGCTCAAGACAAGGAACTTCTCCTCCTTCAGGAATCTGAACAGAAAAATTTAGATGAAGTGAAGAAGGTTTTAAATGTTTTGGATTCTAAAAGGAAACACCTCATAGAACTTTGTCTTGAATATGGCTTTCAGTACAAACCTATTGCAGAAGCTATGGGAAGCAGTGTAAAAGACATTAGCAATGAAGTGAACAGAGCCATCAATGACCTTCGGGACATTATTAAAGGAAGTGCTTTTGAACAACCTAAAATAAAAGTCTCTGAACATGAAAAACAACCCAATAAACTCAGCAGTCGACAACTTGAGATTTTGAAAAGAAGGTTTGAGCATAAATCGTCTTTCTCGGTGATTGCTCAAGAACTCAATTTATCTGAAAAGGATGTTCATCGGGAATTTCTATTTGCGTATCAATTTCTACAAAGTAAAAAAAACAACACTGAAACAATTCTTTGAAATGGAAAAATCTACAATTACTCTTACCCGAAGAATTCAGTTGCTCCTAGATGTTTCTAGTGATGAGAAAAAAGCGATGTGGGAAAAACTGTATCGCTATCAGAACAGGTGTTATAGAGCTGCTAATTTTATTGTATCTCATTTGTATGTTCAGGAAATGATGAAGGATTTCTTTTATTTTACAGAAGACATTCAATACAAGTTGGCGGACATCAATAAAGATGAAATGGGAATGTTTAACCGCTCAAAAACCAATACTACAGCACGAATGGTGTTTGATAAATTCAAAGGGGAAATCCCTACTGATATATTGGGAAGTTTGAATAATACGATTCAATCTGTTTTTTCAAAAGAAAAATCTGACTATTGGCGAGGTTTAAAATCTTTGAGGAACTTTAGAAAAGATATTCCTATTCCGCTTCCTGTTAAATGTATCAGCAAAATGAGATATGAAGAGGAAACGAAGGCATTTTGTTTTAATGCATTTGCTATTCCTGTAAAAACGTATTTGGGAAAAGACTTTACGGATAAGCGTTTGATTATGGAACGCCTTTTAAGAGATGAAATAAAACTTTGTACCTCGCAGATTCAATTGAAAGACAAGAAAATCTATTGGCTTGCTGTATTTGAATTTGAAAAAGAGGAGCATCATTTAAAACCCGAAATCATTGCTGAAGCTTCTTTGTCTCTGGAACATCCTATTGTAGCAAAAGCGAATAATGTGCGCATCAATATTGGCACAAAGGAGGAGTTTCTCTACCGAAGACTTGCTTTACAGGCTAGCCTGAAAAGGATTCAAAATGGTATTGCTTCTGCCCGTTCTGGAAAAGGGGCAAAACGCAAAAAAAAGCTCTTTACAATAGAGAAAATATTGAAAGTAGGTATGTGAATCATCGACTTCATTTGTACAGCAAACAACTTATTAATTTTTGTATTGAACAACAGGCAGCGACTCTTATTCTTAAAAATCAGGAGGACAAAATAGGGATTGCCAAAGAACAGAAATTTGTGCTTCGCAATTGGAGTTATTATGAATTGCAAGCCAAAATAAAATACAAAGCTGAAAAAGCAGGTATTGAATTGATTATAGGATAGCAGCAAGCAGCATAACGAGGGTGCTTGTACACCCGTAAGGTGAGGTATTGAACACTCACTAAATACTCTAGCAGTATATACAACGGCGTGGGTCTCTTTTTTTTTCTGAAATAGTGATTGTGAGAAAGGGAAAACTACAAACGCAGTGTATTTATGAAATGAGGGGCTAAAGTCTAGATAAAACTACTCTACTTTGTTAGAAATTGGTGAATTATCATCCACATTTTTTTTCATAATTTAGCTTATGGAAAAAATAGGCTTCTTATAGTTGATAATTGAACTTTGACAACGTCGAAATACATCGTTTGATTTAATTTTTATTTTTGACCAAATTAACAATGTATAAAATATTAAAAACTAAATGCTAAGAACGTATGAGATTAAACAACAGAATTAACTGGATTGACAATGCTAAGGCAATTGGCATTTTTTTAGTATTTTATGGACATTATATTGAATTTTTCGGAAGGCAAGAAGAGTATAACATCGCTAGACATCAGTTTAGATTAATATATTCATTTCATATGCCTCTTTTTTTTATTATTTCAGGTTTCTTTTTAAAGAAAAATCAATTTGATATAAAAATAATAAAACATCTATTTAAACAGATTATTATTCCAATAATTTCGTTCGCAATTTTAACTGTGCCGTTTTGGTATTTTTACAATGATATCAGCCTAAAAGAAATTTTAACAAAAGCACTATATTATATAGGAGGCAGCGCACCTTTAAATATAACAACTTGGTTTTTGTTTTGTCTTTTTTCTGCAAAAATTTTCACTCTTATAATTGGATTACAAGAAAATTTATATAAGAATATAATAACATCTATTTTATTGCTATCTGCAGGATATTTTATAACCAATAATATAAATTTAATTCAAAATTACACTAAAATAGGAAAAAACTTTTGGTACATTCATGAAGGAATTATTGCATCGGGTTTTTTATATTTAGGTTATGTTATTTTTGATTATTTAAAAAAATTAAACAATCAAAAAAATTTAAAAATCTTTTTATTAATAATATCCTGCTTACTATTTATGTTTTCATATTATTTTATCAAAAATGATATTAATTCTATGGTAAACTCTTCGCATGGTAAATTTTTTCCTTTTATCATTCATGCAATTTTAGGATCAATAACCATTATTATTTTGGGAATGGTTATTCCATCAAATAAAATATTATCATTTTATGGTAAAAATACTTTAATACTTTTAGGATTAAATGGATTTTTTTTTCATTTTTTAAACAAAGACATCTCTAATTTAACAATAAATTTTACTCATAATTCTTGGTTTGATTTATCCATTAATTCAACTCTATATTGTTTAATTTCATTGATAATATGTTATCCATTTATAAATTTGTTTAACAAATATTTACCTCAATACTTTGGAAAACCTACAAAATGAAAAGGCTTACGACTTTGAAAATCATTACAAAACCCTAATTTAAAAAAATATTCATTTAAAATATAAATCCTAGCACTTTAGTTCTTCTGTACACTCAGAAAACAGATACTGGAGAGTTTTTTTATAATTCTATAAAAACAACAAGCATTATATATTTGCTAAATGACGAGATAAAGTCTAAATATTTTCATGTATCCTCTTATTTCCAATCACATTTTTTATTAACTTAGTTCATGGAAAAACTTCGGCTTCGTTTGGCTCTAAATTGAACTTGTAGTTCTCTTTTCGCCTGCCTTCGCAAATATTTTTTCGTTAGTCAGAATTTTATAAAAAATACGTTCCAAAAAATAATCTTTATAATTATATTGATGTTTTAAAAACTTTTATTTTCTCAAATAATAGTTGGAGATGATTATAAAAAAATCCTTACTGTCTTTTCTATAGATATAGAATTTAACCCGTTGTGCATTATGAATAAAAAGAATAAAGTTGTTCATTCGATTTAAAATCAGTAAATTGTTTTTACCACAAAACATTTACAATGAACAACTTGCAAGCAAATTACGAAAGAAACCTAACGAAGTGGTTCGACGGAGTCAATTTTGGAAGTTTTAAGAAAAATATCCAGTGAAAATCTTCTATCTTACCAAAGACGAGTGCCAAAACTAAAAGATTTGGAATTGATTAGTCTCGTTCTAACTGTTGAATTTATGGGAATTGATAGTGAAAACCATCTTTTTCGCCATATCCCCGATACACTTGGGCAAAAAATAGATCGAAGTGTATATAATCGACGGAAACGCAGATTAGCCAGTAAGATTAATGAAATAAGAATGAAACTGGCAAGAAGTTTTAACGAACATGAGAAGTTCTTTATCATTGATAGTATGCCTGTAGAAGTTTGCAAACTTTCCAGAAGTCACACCTCAAAAATTTGTAAAGATGCTTAATATTGTTATCCAAACAGAGGTTTTTGTGCCTCCCAACAAATGCATTTTTATGGTTACAAACTTCATGCGGTTTGTTCTATAAGTGGAATTTTCCAAAGTATCGATTTAAGTCCAGCCTCTGTTCACGACATTCACTATTTAAAAGATATTAAAGAACAATTGTCAGATTGTACATTACTTGGGGATAAAGGATATTTGTCATCTGAAATTCAAATTGATTTATTCAATTATGCAAATATAGAATTAGAAACGCCCAAAAGAGTGAATCAGAAAGATTACAGACCTCAATTTTATTTGTTCAAAAAACAGAGAAAGAGAATTGAGACACTGTTTTCGCAATTATGTGACCAATTTATGATTAGACGTAATTATGCAAAGAGTTTTGAGGGATTTAAAACCAGAATATTAGCTAAAATAACAGCTTTAACCGTTGTGCAATTCATCAATAAAGTCTATTTCAAGCGAAATATCAATAATTTAAAAGTCAATATTATCTAAAATGCACAACGGGTAGAATTTATAAATTTATTATCCCCAATGAAAAATAATTGAGAGATTTTATTGGCTTTATAGATAATATACCAGAAGCTCTTTTGATTGCTAAGACTTATGACTTTTGGTTTGATAAGAAAGAAAAAAATGGAGGTTCTTACAAAATGGAAAATAATTTTGTGTATTTATATTAAGTAAAATTTAGCAGTTGCCAAGTAAGTCGTGAATCCTTTATAATTAAAATTAATAGAAAAACTCAAGAGATTGAGTATAAAAGCAACGGAATATACTACAAAACCGATAAATGTTATACTTCATAAGAAAAACAGCGAAAAACATTGGTAGCTGTTCCACAACACCAATTTTTTAAAATATACTTTTGAAAACACAAATTACAACCTCTTTAGCTGTTCGAAAAACTCAGAAAAAGTTTATATATATAAGCAGTCTAATTGTCTTTTGTTCAAAATTTTCAATCAATCACTTTGTCAATCCAAAAAATTTGTATTTTAGGCAAAATGAAATCTCATGATTAACAAAACAGTAAAAAACGTTTCAGAAGCTTGTGCAGACATTAGAGACGGCGCAACCATTATGTTTGGCGGTTTTGGTTTATGCGGAATTCCCGAAAATTGCATTGCTGAATTGGTAAAAATGAATGTTAAAAATCTTACTTGCATTTCCAATAATGCTGGTGTTGACAACTTCGGATTGGGATTACTTCTCCATCAAAAACAAATCAAAAAAATGATTTCTTCTTACGTTGGCGAAAACGCAGAATTCGAGCGCCAATTGCTTTCTGGAGAATTAGAAGTAGAGCTCATTCCGCAAGGAACTCTTGCCACAAGATGTATGGCAACAGGTTATGGTATGCCTGCCATTTTTACACCAGCTGGAGTAGGAACGGAAGTAGCCGAAGGAAAAGAAATTAGAAATTTTAACGGAAAAGATTATCTTCTGGAATATGCTTTTGATTCGGATTTTGCCATTGTAAAAGCTTGGAAAGGCGACACCGCAGGAAATCTTATCTACAAATCTACTGCCAGAAATTTTAATCCCATGATGGCAATGGCTGGTAAAATTACCATTGCAGAAGTGGAAGAATTGGTAGAAGCTGGCGAATTGGAGCCAGACCAAATTCACACACCGGGAATTTACGTTCACAGAATTTTTGAAGGTAAAAACTACGAAAAACGCATCGAAAAAAGAACAGTTCGCGATAAAATTTGAAAATATGCTAATTTGAAAAATTAAAAAAATGGGACTTACAAAAGAACAAATTGCGATGCGCATTGCAAAAGAGATACAAAATAACACCTATGTAAATTTAGGAATCGGGATTCCTACATTGGTTGCGAATTACATCCCAGAAGGTTTTAATGTAGTTTTACAATCTGAAAACGGAATCTTGGGAATGGGACCTTTCCCTTACAAAGGCGAAGAAGATGCAGATTTAATTAACGCCGGAAAACAAACCGTAACTTTACTTAAAGGTGCTTCCATTTTTGATGGCGCTACAAGTTTTGGAATGATTAGAGCTCAAAAAGTAGATTTAACGATTCTAGGCGCTATGGAAGTTTCTGAAAATGGAGACATTGCCAATTGGAAAATCCCAGGGAAAATGGTAAAAGGAATGGGAGGAGCAATGGATTTGGTGGCTTCGGCAAAAAATATAATTGTAGCCATGCAACAAGTTAATAAATTAGGAGAAAGCAAACTTTTACACAATTGTACATTACCACTAACTGGTGTAAAATGTATTAAAAAAATTGTAACCGAATTAGGAGTTTACGAAGTAAAAAATGGTGCATTTCATTGCATTGAAAGAGCTCCGGGAATTTCAGTAGAAGACATAAAAAAAGCAACAGCAGGAAAATTAATCATTGATGAAAACGTACCAGAAATGAGTTTTTAAACAAAAAAGGAATCTCTTACGAAATTCCTTTAATTTATTAATTATTTAAGCTAAGACATCAGAAAATTCATCATTTCTGAGAACCTGATGTGCTGTAGAACACAATGGTCTTATCTTAAAATTATGTTTTTTGGCGTGCTCTACAACAGCCATTACTAATTTTTTCACAAGGTCTTTACCGTGGTATTTATCATGAACTTCTGTGTGAGTAATTTTCAAAACACCTTCTCTTTCAGAAAATTCTATGTGACCAATCTTATCACCAGAGTCGAACAACTCAAATCCTTTAATTATTTCTTTAAATTCCATCACTGTGTCTTTTATAGTTTGCTACTAATCAAAGTTATAGCAAAAAATAACACCATGCAATAATTATTTTCAAATTATTAAAAAAATCATATTTTGAATTTAAAAACTCAACTTTTTGCCTTGTTCAGGAAAGACTAAATTGACCTGAAAAGGATTATCATTCCTCAATTCTTCAGCAATAATTTCAGGATTTTTTCCTGTTGGTTTTCTATGTGTAATTACAATATTTAAACCTTTCAAATTCTCTTTTCCTACAAAATTTGCTAATTTTGATAGTTCTTCGTTTAACAATTTTGGTGTTAAATGTCCGAATAACAGATTTTCTTTCTGAGCATTCGGAAAAGAAACTTCTATTAAAATGGCTTTTAGAGATTTATTTTTAATCAAAGGAGATATATTTTTCCAAAGATTTTCTAGTTTATTGCTTTGCTCTACTCTATCTGCACCAATATCTCCCAAATACAGTAAATAATCTGATTGATGTTGAATTAAAATAGCAGAACTCAAATGCGTTTTGGTATGACTTAGCTCAAACAATTGCGCTTCAAAATCAGTTTCAGGGATATTAAAATTCTTTT
Source organism: Cloacibacterium sp. (assembly GCF_047601505.1). Classification (GTDB taxonomy): domain Bacteria; phylum Bacteroidota; class Bacteroidia; order Flavobacteriales; family Weeksellaceae; genus Cloacibacterium. Next base: position 1,971,567 of record NZ_JASGJD010000001.1, on the reverse strand, counting down.
GAGGTTCTATTGCATTGATGTGATACTTCCCAATTGCATTAGCTCCTTCATCACTAAAATTTGCCCAAACATCATTACTAAAATACTTTTGAAGTAAAATATTTTTAACAAACGGAATGGCGTAAATATTCTTTTTACTGTCTGCCGGTGAATTGATAACCAAACCAGAAACGTGGTCCAAATGTCCGTGAGAAACAAAATACGCTTTAATATAATCTTTTAGAACTGTAGCTTCGTCTGTTGCAAAAGTTTTATTTTCTATTGCTTTTTGAATGCCCGAATTAATAGTTCCTGCATCTAAACAAAGGAAATTGTTCTTCCCAGCAACCGAAACCAAATAAGAAGACAAATTATCTTCTTTTTCGCCACCATAAATCCCCAAAGGAACGACGTCAAACGATTGAGATTTTGCAAAAAAAGATATTGCTATAAAACAAAATATTACTAATCTTTTCATTAAAATTATTTTTTCTTCACCAATTCTTTTCTTACTCTGCTCAAGCTTTCTGGTGTAATGCCAAGATAAGAAGCTACCATCCATTGCGGTACTCTTTCGAAAATACTAGGATATGTTTTTAGAAAATCTAGATATCTTTCTTCGGCTGTTGCACCTAGTAATTGATTAATTCTTTTTTGCAAACTGCTGATATGATTGTGCAACAGAACATTTTGTCTGGAAAATACAGACGGTTGTTTTTCTCCAATAAAATCAAAATATTCTGGAGAAAGAATTAAAACTTCTGTTTCTTCTATCGCGTCAATATAATAATCTGAGGGATGATTGAGATACAAACTAGATCTATCTACCAAAATCCAATTTTCTGGTGCAAAATGCAAAATATGTTCTTTCCCATTTTTATCAATGCTGTACATTCTTAATAAACCACTGTTTACAAAAAATGTATCTTTACAAACTTCGCCTTCCCTAAGCAAAACGCCTCCTTTTGGCACTTTTTTAACTTTAATTTTTTCGCTGCAATATTCTACTGTTGACATAGGAATGTCTAACAATGCAGAAATTTGTAATTGAAAGTTTTCCATTATTTATATAAGATGTTGTTTTATTGTTTCCTGTGAAATCCCGTCATGTGATGCATTATAAATGGCTTCTTCATTTTTAATCAAAATCACTTGTGGGCTCTGGTGTGTAATGTTAAATTGCTCAGCTATTTCATTAGAAATATTTCTATAATTAAGCAAATCCAGATAATAAAAGTCTATATTTTCGGTGTTAGAATTTTCTGCTTCATTTTCAAAATTCTTCAAAACAGTTTTGCTAATGATACATCTTGTAGAATGTTTAAAAATAACAACATTCTTAGTATTTGAATTTTCTATAGCGGCATTTAAATCGTTTTCAGATTCTATTTTGTGCCAAATTTCCGAAATACTTTTTGAGGAAGAACCAAAAAAACTCATATTTTAATTTTTTTCAAAATTAATTCAAAAAACAGAATTAAAAAATAAAAAAGAGCGCTTAAATTGCGCTCTTGTTATTTTATAACATTTTCAAGTTATTTACTTCTAGTTCTGTAAGAATTCTCCAGTGTCCTCGTTTGATATTTTTCTTGGTAAGACCTGCAAACATTACTCGGTCTAGTGCTTCTACTTCGTAGCCCATTTTTTGGAAAATTCTACGTACTACTCTGTTCCAGCCAATATGCAATTCAATCCCGATTTCGTTTTTAGGTTTTCCATCAATGTAAGAAATGGCATCTACTTCTGCAACACCTTCTTCTAATCTAATTCCTTCTGCTATTGCATTAAGGTCTGCTCTATCTAATTTTCTATCTAAAGTAACATGATAGATTTTCTTCATATCGAAAGATGGATGCGTTAACTTTTTGGTTAAATGTCCATCATTGGTAAGTAAAATAACACCAGTTGTACTTCTGTCTAATCTACCAACAGGAAATAATCTGTAAGGCGAAGCATTGGCTACCAATTCCATTACAGTTTTACGCATTTTTTCGTCTTTTGTAGTAGAAATATAACCTTTTGGTTTGTTTAGAAGCACATAAACAGGTTTTTCTGGCGTAATTCCTTGTCCATCAAAAACCACTCTATCAGTTTTCTGAACTTGGTAGCCCATTTCTGTAACTACTTTACCATTTACTTCTACCAAACCTTGTGTAATTAAATCATCTGCTTCTCTTCTGCTACAAATACCAGAATTAGCAATATATTTATTAAGACGAATGGTTTCTTTGTTATCAGATTTTGACAATTTATCTAAACGTCTTTTTTGAACGAAAGATTTTGCTCTATCGTCATCTTTATCAAATTTTTTGAAAGGTTTTTTTCCAAATTTAAGGTCTCCTTTTTCGTATTTTTCTCTAGAATCAAAAGTTCTTTCGCCACCTCTTTTTGGGGTGTCTGTACCTCTGGCTCTTTTTGGTTTATCGAAAGAAGGTTTTGAGCTTTTAGGCGACGAAGGTCTCCTATCAGAATTTCTATTATTGCTTTTACCTGAATTTCTTTCTCTGCTCATATAAATTTAAATTTCTGCAAAGATAGGGAATTTTCTCGGATGTTATTTATTTGATGTTTTGGAAGATATAAAATAGATTTTTAAGAATAAATTCCATTAAAAAGCATAAAAAGAACCCCAATAAAAACCCAAATTCTAAGTAAATTAATTACCCAAAACATTTTATTTTTTTGATAAGTTAAAACCGGGAAAAGTAAAAAAAGAAAAAAGAAAATACTCAATATAAAATACCAAGAAAATATATTGAATTGATGGTAAGTAATTACAATTATTATTGAAATTAAGATGTTGAAAAAAATAACAACAGCAATATTATTATAAGAAAATTTCTTGCTAAAAACATTCGCTATAGTATTATATCCGAATACTTTATCTACATTTCGTGTCAAAACATCTTTAATTAAATCTATACTTAGCATCAATAAAAAAAGAAAAATTGCCATTAAAAAAATTTTATACGAAAAGTGCTGATAATACACCAACATCCCAAAAAAAGGATAAAGCGACAAACTTACGTACGTAAAATTATTAATAATGAAAATTTTGCTCAGTTTATGACTATAAAACCAAATAAAAAACTGATAAATTAAGAAAAAAAACAAAATTCTTGGCGAAAGCAATGCCGAAATAATTATGCTAACCAAATTAAGCGTAATGTAAGAATATAAAAAATATCGCTCCTTTAGAAAACTCTGCAATCTGGTTCTAAACGGTCTTGCAAGCATATCTTTCTCATTATCATAAAATCTATTGATAATTCCGCCAGCTGCAATACTAAGAATAGAACAAAAAATAATCCCATGAACTTTATAATCGAAAACAAATTTTCTAAGACTTTCTTCTTGATTGAACAGAAAAAATGTAGAAACATACAACGCAAAAGTAAAAAGTAAAAGTACGAAAATCCTAGCTCCCAAAAGCAAACTCATCAATTGAGACAGTCGATAAAGTATAGGATTGTTCTTCATTTTTTTGTAAAATCGTGAAACCGTTAAAAAGGGAAAAACTGTTAAAATGTAAAGCTGAGAAATCGTTAAGATTCTATTTTAAGTAATTATAAAATTGTAAAAAAACTGAGTTTCAAAATGCTTTTTAAAAAAGTCTCACAAATTTATAAATAAACGATTTCGCAAATTTTAAAATCTATAAATCACTTCTTTATTGAAACCTTCTAGCATTTTATCAGCTTTTTCGTAATCTTTTGTAAAGCCCAAGATGTAGCCTCCACCTCCACTACCGCAAAGTTTTAGATAATATACATTGCTATCCAGACCTTTTTTCCAAGCGTTATAAATATTCTCTGGAATCATCGGTTTGAAATGCACATAAGCCCATTTTGATAGATTTTTCAGGTGTTTGAAAAATGGAGTCATTTCTTTATTAAGGAAAGTATCAATGCACGCATTGTTATACTTAATGAATTCTTCTTTTAAAGTTTTTCTAAAACCTTCGTTTTTTAATTTCTCAAAGAAAATTTGTATCATTGGTCCAGTTTCGCCAACGCTCCCAGAGTCAATTAAAAAAATTGCACCTTTTCCTACTTCTTCTTTTGGAATAGAAACTTTATCCAGATTGTCTTTATTTTCGATAAGAATTGGTAAATTCATGTAGCAAATAAGCGGATCCATGCCAGAACTTTTGCCATGAAAATAGCTTTCCATCTCACCAAAAACAGATTTTATATTTTTTAAATCTTCTTTTGAAATATTTTCAGGATTGTGTTTAGAAAAAGAATATCTCTCGAAAATTGCAGCAACCAAAGCGCCAGAACTTCCTACACCATATCCTTGAGGAATATTAGAATCGAAAAACATTCCGTTTGCAATATCTTGTTTAAATTGATCAATATCTAATTTAAAATTCTGCGAAAGTTTTAAATCACTCAAAAAATCTGCGTATTTTTTAAGATGTTGATTAGAATTTTTCTCAAAATCAGAATTAGAATCAGAAAATTTAAGGGTTCCTTTATAAAAACTAAAAGGTACAACAAGACCTTGGGAGTTTTCAATCATGCCATACTCCCCGAAAAGAATTATTTTAGCGTAAAATAATGGATTGGTCATTAATCAATACTATGTTTGGTGATGCAAAGATACAAAAAATATAACTTCAATGTAAATATACTGAATTTCAATTGAAATCTAACAAAATAACCTACAATTGATTCTGTTCTTCCGCTTCTTCCATCAATTTAAGATAAGTAATATATCTACTTTCCAAAATTTCGCCAGTTTCTAAAGCCTCTAAAACAGCGCATTTTGGTTCGTTGATGTGTTTACAATTATGAAATTTACATTCTCTTCCTTTTTCAAAAATTTCGGGAAAATAATGTTGTATTTCTTCTTTTTCTACATCTATCATTGCAAATTCTCGAACTCCAGGTGTGTCTATTACAGCGCCACCAAAGCTCCAAAAATGCATTTGGGCAAAAGTAGTGGTATGTTTGCCTTTGTTATGAACATCCGAAATTTCATTAGTTTTCAGGTTCAAATCTGGTTGCAGTGCATTTGCCAAAGTAGATTTTCCTGCACCAGAATGTCCAAAGAAAACACACGTTTTATCTTTTAAAATTTCTTGAAGTTTATCTAAGTTCAAATTATTCTCAGAAGAAGTTTGTAACGTTTGATAACCTAAATTCTCGTACATCGTTTGCAATTCTTCTACCAATTCTACTTCTTCAAAATTGAGCAAATCAATTTTGTTAAAAAGTATCAAAACCGGAATATTATACGCTTCGCAGCACGCCAAAAATCGGTCTAAAAAACCAAGCGAAGTTTCGGGAGATTGCAAAGTAAAAATAATACATGCCAAATCTAAATTACTCGCAATAATGTGTGCTTCTTTAGATAAATTTACTGATTTTCTGATGAGATAATTCTTACGAGGTTCTATTTTGGTAATCCACGCAATGTCATCTTTTTCGAGTTGAAATTCTACAAAATCTCCTACCGCCAAAGGATTGGTAAGTCTGGTTTTTATCAATTTAAATTTCCCACGAATTCTGGCTTCGAAAACTTTTTGGGTTTCCAAATCTAAAACTTGATACCAACTTCCTGTAGATTTTGTGATGAGTCCTTTCAAAACTTTATTCTTTTGTGCAATTTACGAAATCTTCTCGCAATAAAAAAACACGCTTTTCAGAGTGTTCAATAAACTTTAATCTCCAAAAATCCTATACCAATTATTATCAATTTTCCAGTTTCTTTCTGGGTCATTTTTTATTTTTTCATTATAATATTTTATATTTTTTTCATCTTCAGTATAAATAAAACACGTAGAAGGTGAATCAAAAAAATTTCTAAAAACCCAAAATTTCACTGTGTATTTTTGATTGGTTTCATTTTTAAAAATCCAAATATCGTTTCCTCCGTTAGAAACAAAAGGAAACTCAAAAGGAAGTTCACAAACTACATTATTCCAACTAACGTTAGATTTTAAAATTCCCCTTTTTACATCAGAAACAATATCTTTACGCTTCTCTTTTAAAATAATCCAATCTAGTTTTTCTATAAATAAATTTGGAATTCCGTAAAAATTATAAAAAGATAAAAATGTTAGGAATAAAACTGAAATGAAAATTATAATTCTTTGCCTAGAAATATTATTTCTTTCTTTAAAAATTTTTATTAGTTGAAGTAAAACAATAACTAAAAAAATTAAAATATTTAATAACCAAACAAATGGAAGAATAAAATACGGAGTGTAATAGTAATTCATCAAAACTAAAACAATCCACACAATAGCCAAAATTAATATTTTTTTATACTTCATTAAAAAATGATTCATATAACGCAATTTACAAAAATCTACTTAAAAAAAGAACGCACCAAAAAGGTGCGTTCTCATGATATATTTTGACAAAAATTAATCAATCATAATATTATTTTGAACCTCAATAGATTCTTCGTGTATTGCTTTGAAAACTTTTTCTATAAACTCTTGAGACATACCTGTTTCAGTAGCTTTTTGGTTTGCATATTCAGTAATTACTTTCCATCTGTCTGGTTGGAAAATAGCAATATTGTTTTGTTTTTTTAATGTACCAATTTTCTCAGAAATTTTCATTCTGCTAGAAAGCAAGTTGATTAATTGAAAATCAATATCAGAAATTAAAGCTCTGTGTTTGCCCATTTCTTCATCAAAACCAGAAATATCAGAATTTCTAATTTGGATACTTCCCAACATATCTGCCAAAACTTCTGGCGTAATTTGTTGTGCCGCATCACTCCAAGCTGCATCAGGATTTGGATGAGACTCTATCATTGCCCCTTCATAACCTACATTGAAAGCTTCTTGGGTAATATCTTTCAATAAATCTCTTCTACCACAGATGTGAGAAGGATCTACAAACATTGGGATATTTGGATATTGATTTTTAAAATCTAAAGCAATTTGCCAGTTCGGAACGTTTCTATATTTTGTTTTTTGGTAAGAAGAAAAACCTCTGTGAATTGCTCCAAGGTTTTTAACATCTTGTCCCAAAAGTCTTTCTAAAGCTCCTACCCAAAGTGCTAAATCTGGATTTACCGGATTTTTCACCAAAACAGGCTTATCTGTTCCTTTAAGTGCTACTGCAATTTCTTGAACAGTAAAAGGATTAACTGTAGAACGTGCGCCAATCCAAAGAATATCTACATCTGCTTCTAAAGCTGCATAAACGTGGTGTGCATTAGCTACTTCTGTTGCAGTTTTAAAACCAAATTCGTCTTTTACTTTTTTCAGCCAGTTAAGACCAATAACTCCAACCCCCTCAAAACCAAATGGTTTAGTTCTAGGCTTCCAAATTCCTGCTCTAAAGACAGGAACATCTGCTCCACTTTCCTTCAACCTTTGCGCTGTTTCTAGCATCTGCGCTTCAGACTCTGCGCTACAAGGACCTGCAATTACCAACGGAGTTGGGAATTCTTTAATCCAATTGCTTTCTAATTCTTTTAAGTCCATTCTACTTATCTCTTCTTAGTATTAAAAATAAAAACGCAAAAGATGCGTTTTTAAAAATCATTTTGAAATTTTGTTCAAATATAGAAATTAATGTTAAAACTCATTTAAATTTTTGATAGATTTTAGATATTTTCTCTATTTTATAAGAAAAAATAACTATAAATTGGCAATTAGAGCTATTTTACAAGTTCGTTAACTTAAATCTAATTTTAATAAATCGTCTAAATCTTTCAAAACGGGATTAATTTCTACAAATTTTTCAAAAATTGAGCGTTTGGTTACAATCTCTTTTTTCAGAGTTACATCATTGCTGTACTCTACTTCTATTTTATAATTGTTAACTTTTCTTTTGAAATGATTAAAAAATTCTCCTTGTACTTTCTCGAATTCAGACTTTACAGAATCTGAAGGATAAAGAATATTGATTATATTTTCGTCTTTTTTGTAAACTTTCAGTGTGTTTACGGCATAGAAAAGCACTGTGTTTTTTTGTTGTAAATCATCTAAAAAAATCTTCCACTCTCTTTGTAAATCAACATCAGAAAAATGATGTTCTGGCAAATCTTCTTCTTTTTTAACAACCAAATGCACTTCTTCTTCCTCTTCTTTTTTATTGAGAGCAGCATGAATGCTGAATTCAGAATTAATTACCTTTTTAGCAATAGGTTCGGAGATTTTCTTAACCGTTTTTGTGGGAATTTCCGCAGGAATTTCGGTTTTATTTTCTGAAGTTTTTTCTGCAACTGCTTTATTTTCTGAAGTTTTACCTTTAAGAAGCGGAGCTAAAATCAGAAACTTTTTTTTTTAGTATCAGCACCATTTGCCGTTAGACTTGCCAATTGCATTAGTGCGATTTCTACCGTTAATCTCGGATTTTTAGAATTTTTATAATTAATATCTGCATGATTACAGATTTCTATAGCATCTATTAATTGTTGAGCATTCCATTTTTGAGATTGTTCGGCATATTTGGCTTTCGTTTTCTCACCAACTTCAATTAAAGCTAATGTAGAAGCATTTTGTGCCATCATTAAATCTCTGAAATGACTTCCTAAACCTGCAATAAAAATATGTGGATCAAAACCTTTTTTTACGATTTCGTTAAATGCAGCTAAAATAGAAGGTATATTATTTTCTTTCGCTAAATCTACAATATTCAAATATTGGTCGTAATCTAAAATATTGAGAACTTCTGCAGCTTTAGCAAGAGTGATATTTTTTTGTGTAAAAGTGGTAAGCCTATCAAAAATAGACAAAGCGTCTCTCAAAGCTCCATCAGCTTTTTGAGCAATAAGAAACAAAGCATCATCTTCGTAGGTTACACCTTCTTTGTCTGCAATTTTCCTTAAATGTTCTTGGATGTCTTCAATCGTAATTCTTTTGAAATCATAAATCTGACATCTGGACAAAATAGTAGGAATAATCTTATGCTTTTCGGTGGTTGCCAAGATAAAAATGGCGTGCGCAGGTGGTTCTTCCAAAGTTTTAAGAAATGCATTGAAAGCTGCTGCCGAAAGCATGTGAACCTCGTCTATAATATAAACTTTGAATTTTCCTACTTGTGGAGCAAATCGAACTTGGTCTATTAATTCTCTAATATCATCAACTGAGTTATTAGAAGCGGCATCTAATTCATAAATATTAAAAGCGAAACCACTATCGTCTGACGCTCCCGATTTTTCGTTGATTTTTCTTGCCAAAATTCTGGCGCAAGTAGTTTTACCAACTCCTCTTGGTCCGCAAAAAAGCAGAGCCTGAGCCAATTGACTGTTATCTATGGCATGTTCTAAAGTATCTGTAACGTGAGATTGCCCTACAACAGTGTCAAACTCTTGTGGACGGTATTTCCTGGCAGATACAATAAAATTTTCCATTGGTCAAAAATAGGGAAATAAATGATATTTTAAAAATTTAACGTGAAAAGTTTTCAACAAAAACCGCCACTTTATAGCGACGGTCTATCATTTATTTACAACATTCAAAACTATTTTCCTCACAATTCATTCCTTCTTCTTTGCATTCTTCCATACATTCTTTTGTACAGGTAACACCTTGAATATTAGCTTCATTTTTAGACATTGCTTTTTGCAAAATTTCTATTTTTTCTTTTCTGTCTTCCTGAATTTTTTCAGAATAAATTTTAGCTAAAGTTGGCGCAATTACCAAAGAAACAATAGACATCAGCTTAATTAAAATATTCATAGAAGGCCCTGATGTATCTTTGAAAGGGTCTCCAACGGTGTCTCCCGTAACGGAAGCTTTATGCTGGTCTGAACCTTTATAGAAAGTCTCGCCATGAATTACAGCTCCTTTTTCGAAAGATTTTTTAGCATTATCCCAAGCTCCACCTGCATTATTTTGAAACATTCCCAGTAAAACGCCACTTGCAGTAGCTCCTGCCAAGAAACCTCCTAAAACTTCTGGTCCCCAAATAAAACCAACTAACAATGGCGTCACAATTGCAATAGAACCTGGAAGTAACATTTTTCTAATAGAAGCATCTGTAGAAATAGCCACACATTTGTCATATTCTGGCTTCCCTGTTCCTTCTAGAATTCCCGGAATTTCTCTAAATTGTCTTCTCACTTCTTCTACCATTGCCATTGCTGCTTTTCCGACAGCTTTAATGGCTAATGATGAAAAAATAAATGGAATCATTGCACCAATAAACAATCCTGAAAGCACATCTGCTTTGTAAATATCTATTCCGTCGATACCAGCAATACCTACAAATGCCGCAAATAATGCCAAAGCTGTAAGTGCAGCAGATGCAATTGCAAAACCTTTTCCTGTAGCAGCTGTTGTATTTCCTACAGCATCTAAAATATCTGTTCTTTCTCTTACTTCTTTTGGCAATTCGCTCATTTCTGCAATTCCGCCAGCGTTATCTGCAATAGGGCCGAAAGCATCTATCGCCAATTGCATCGCTGTAGTAGCCATCATTCCTGCGGCTGCAATAGCAACGCCATACAAACCAGCACAAAGATATGAACCCCAAATTCCCGCAGCTAAAACCATCATCGGAAATAACGTAGATTCCATACCAACAGAAATTCCGCCAATAATATTAGTAGCGTGCCCCGTTGAAGATTGATTAATGATACTTCTAACAGGTCTTTTGCCCATTGCCGTGTAATACTCTGTAATAAAACTCATTAAAGTTCCTACTACCAAACCCACCATTATTGCTCCGAAAACACCCAATTTTGTAAATTCAACACCTCTTAAACTCATATTTTCGGGCAAAAGAAAATTCACTAAAAAATAAGATGAAACGGCAGTAAGAATAATGCTTCCCCAATTTCCTAGATTAAGCGCTTTTTGAACTTTCGAAGTAGTATCTTCTCCTACATCCGAAATTTTAACAAAAAGAGTTCCAAAAATAGAAAATAGAATACCTAAACCAGCAATAAGCATTGGCAAAAGAATAGGCGCAAAACCACCGTAATTATCAATAGATTGAGTTTCTCTACCCAAAACCATTGTTGCTAAAACCGTGGCTACATAAGAACCAAAAAGGTCTGCTCCCATACCCGCAACATCTCCAACATTATCTCCAACATTATCTGCAATTGTTGCCGGATTTCTAGGGTCATCTTCTGGAATACCCGCTTCCACTTTTCCTACTAAATCCGCTCCTACATCTGCAGCTTTGGTATAAATTCCGCCACCAACTCTGGCAAAAAGAGCAATAGATTCTGCACCAAGAGAAAAACCTGTAAGAATTTCTATCGTTCTTTCCATTTCTAAAGAATTAACTTCAGCACCAGAAGCAAAAATTTGTTTAATAATTAAAAACAAAGCTCCTAAACCTAAAACTGCCAAACCAGCAACTCCCATTCCCATTACAGAACCTCCTGTAAATGAAACCTTGAGAGCTTTTGCAAGAGAAGTCTTAGCAGCTTCTGCGGTTCTTACATTAGATTTTGTGGCGATTTTCATCCCAATAAAACCAGCTGTCGCACTAAAAACTGCTCCAAATACAAAAGCTATCCCAATACTCCAATGAGAATTAGCATTGCTATACCCCATAATTCCTAATAAAACAGCAACTACAATTACAAAATATGTCAAAATACGATACTCAGCTTTCAAAAAAGCCATTGCTCCATCTGCAATATGTCCGCTAATAGTTTGCATTTTTTCGTTTCCTGCGGGCTGTTTGCTTACCCAAGAACTTTTAATAAATGTGTAGAATAGCGCTACAACACCAAAGACAGGAACTAGATAAAATAGTGTATTCATATATTAATTTTTATTAACATTTAATAGGTCTAATATAATAAAATCCTGTAAATGAAAAATAAAATGACAATTATCATGTTAAGAAAAATGATTTTAATCTTGAAAAAACGAAATAAAAAGCAAAAAGCCGAACAAATTGTCCGGCTTTTACTAACTTTGATTGATTTTGTGCTTATTAAAGCTCTCCACCAAATTTATCTGAATAATCTTTAAGAGAAGCATTAATTACTTCTTTGGCATGTTCTGCACCGTAGATTTCTTCGATTCTACAATTTGCTTCTTCGTAAGGAAGATTTTTGTAAGTTAAAAAGTAGTGTTTTAGTCTGAAAACTTCAGCTTGAGGCAATTCTGAAATATCTCTCATGTGCCCATAAACTTGGTCTCCTACCATTACAGCTACAATTTTATCATCAGCTTCACCTTTATCTATCATTTTGAAACCTCCGATTGGAATAGCATCCATCAAAAGACCTCCAGAGTGAATATTATGGCTACATAAAACCAAAATATCAAGAGGGTCATGATCTCCTTCGCTTACATCTACAGCGCCTTCTCTTATTGCTAATTTTTTCACTTCTTCGTGGCAATAAGTTCTTGGAATAAAACCGTAAAGTGCAGGAATAATGTTAGAAAATTTCTGAGGTCTATCTACTTTCAAATAACCACTTTTCTTATCAACCTCATATTTTATCGTATCAGAAGGAACTATTTCTATAAATGTATTTACGACATTAGGAGCATCTTCGCCAGCAGAGATTCCGTGCCAAGGATGCGCTTTAAAATTTGGAATCATAATTTTTTTTAATTTTATTTTAATTCATTTAGTTTAATAACAATGCTTCTCTTCTAAGTTCTTCTATGGTGTCTGAAATATAATCTCCACCACTTACAAAATTCATCAAAAAAACAGTTTTAAAATCTTGTAAACTAGCATTAGTATTAAGATTTTCGTAAGTTTTTCTCATCAATTGCAAAATGTTATTTTTAGAAGCTACAATATTTTCCCAAGAATTTTTAGAAATATACAATTGCTGAGACGAATTATATTCAAACTCTTCTGAGATACTTTTTTCTAAAAGAAAAATAAATTCGTGAACTTCTAAATTTTTATCAAATTTTACAACAAGATTTGAAGGCTTTATTCTATCTAAAAATAATGTCATCCTTTCGTAAGCCTGTAGTTTTAAATCTCCATTAGATTTTACTGCGAGTAATTTTAACTCTTTGTTTTTCAATCTAATATAATTATACACAAATTGTCTCAAAAGCACTATAATCGGAAGTGCAATAATAAGAGCAAATGCATACGGCATTAAATTTTCGAAATCCATCATTAATTTAGAATAGTTTTGCAAAGGTAGTAATAATTAGCTTTTAATAAAAATCTTCTTGTAAATAGGATTCAAATAATATATAAGAGTAAAAATTATGAGTAAATAATACCCTACCATCATTCTATTAACCAAAGAAGGAAAAATAAAAAACCTTACAAATACTGTTAAATAGATGATTATCAAAAAAAACAAAGACAATCTTTGTTGTAAATTCTTCCATGAAAAAGTTTTACTATAAATAATAACAATAAAAATCAATAAAAGAATAAAGTATGACGAATTAAACTCAAATAGCAATTTTCTCTTAATTAGATTAAAATAATCAATATAGTTAAGCGCATTAGGATTAGAAATAGGATACCATTGAATCTTTACAAATTGATTCATAAGCAATACTGACCAAGAAATTTTATTAAAACTCTGTAGAATAATAAATGAGATTAAAAATGAGAAAAAGCTGACAAATATTCCTCTTGATTTTAAATTCATCTCGCTTCTAAAAAAATAAGCCAAAACAGAAGTTAAACAATAAAAAACAATATAATCTGGTCTTGTCAAAATACACAAAACACCAAAAATTGAAGTCCACAACAAATCCTTTTTCATTAATAAAAAATAAACACTTAACAAGAGTAGCAAACAAGACAATACATCTGGCGTTGCATGCCTAGAAGCGTCTAACAAAGGCTTAAATAACGAAATAAGAATTGTTAAAAATAACACAATCCAGTTGTTGCTTATTATTTTTGATAGGAAAATAAAAATAAGCAAAACAATCAAAACGTAAGAAATAATTGTTATTATAAATGTAGAAGAAGAAGCACTAAAACCTAATCTAAAAAATATAGAATTTACATAATTATAAAATGGTTTTACTGTAAATAATTGTAATTCTTCATCATATATTTTAGGATTTTCCGAAAGTATTTTATAGTACTTGCTATCTCCTATTGCATCTACATCTTCCTCAATTTTAAAATTAAACTTTTCTGGCTTTTTCTCTATTAATTCATCATACACTTTATCATGAATTTCTTCTATACTCATATTTGGATTTGAAATTTTATAGACAATCCCCATATAAGCCTCAATATCTGCATTATAAAATTGATGCGTTGACAAAAAATAAGCCATTATGCTCACATAAAAAAACAGTAAAATTTTTATTGTTGATTTCATGAATTCATTTTTAAAATTTTAGAATATTTACTAGAACCTATTAATTAATTTTGGCTTTAATGTCTCTTAGAAAAAAATCTTCTTTACCAATTCCTTTTTTGAGTTTTGTATGATAGGATAAGGCTTCATTTCGGCTCTAAAACCTCTAAAATATTCGTCCATATTTGTTAAATCTCCTCCTTCAAAATCAAAAATTTTAGTTTCTACATTTTCTTGAATGGCAAAATCTATTAAATTTGAAGCTCCGTTTTGCTTTACCAATTCTCTAATATTGTATGTACCTAGCAACACAGAACTGTAAGTTTCTTGGTATATCGCAATTAAATTAGTTAGTTCTCCTTTGAAAAAAAAACCATAAAACTGGATTAAATTTTGATGATAAAAATCTTTCAAATTGTTTAAAACAAAAATTTTATTTTTCAACTTTTTAATCCCTATCATATTTTCAGAAATAAAAGATTCTACTTCTTCAAACTTTAAATCATTTCTCATCGCCGAAAATTCTATAACTCCAGGATTAAGTCTAAGTTTTCTCTTGCGTTTTGGAGAATATCTTTGTCTTACTATTTCGTAAGAATCAGGTTCTAATAAAAAATTTTTCCGAGTTTTAAGAAATGTTTTGAATGAATTAGTATCGTTAAATGTATAATATTTTACAATATAATTTTCATTTAAAAACTCTAGAAATTTTTCATTCAAATGAACATCATCTTTTTTTGAAAAAATGCCTAACTGTTGCGTAAGAAAAGGATTTACAACATATTTAATTCCAATTTTCTTCACATAAGGAATTGGCATTACCGCTTCATAATCGCCAAAAACTAAAACGTCCCAATTTTCACCGGCAACAACATCTAAAAAATGTTTTTCTGCAGAATATTTTCTTTGTTCGGAATTCTTTATACATTCTTGATATTTTGCAAAATCTATTTCTTTGTATTTTAATTTTCTAATCATAACAAACCTTCTTCTGCAAAACTAAAAAAAGAATTATCTCCAATAATTAAATGGTCTAAAAGTGTCACATTAAGAATTTCGCCAGCATTCTTAATACTTTTTGTAATTTGAATATCTTCTAGACTAGGCTTCAAACTTCCCGAAGGATGATTATGAGCTACGATTAAAGAAGTAGCAAAATGCTCTATAGCAATTCTAAAGAGCACTCTTACATCTACCAAAGTTCCAGAAATTCCGCCTTTTGAAATTTGTGTTTTATAGACAATTTGATTTTTTTGATTCAAAAAAATTGCCCAAAACTCTTCGGTTCTTAAATCTGAAAGATGTTGTGAAAAGATATTATATGAATCCTTAGCACTCGAAATGCTAGTTTTTTCGGGCGTTTCTTGTGAAGCTTTTCTTCTGCCAATTTCCAAAGTTGCTGCCACAGAAATTGCTTTAGCTTCTCCAATTCCTTTAAATTTCATTAAATCTTTTATAGAAAGTTTACTAAGATTTTGCCAATTATTTCCTACACTTGCCAAAATTTTTCTTGCCAATTCTAACGCTGAGTCTTCGTTGTTTCCGCTTCCGAGAATAATTGCCAAAAGCTCTGAGTCTGAAAGAGAAGTTTTCCCTTTCAAAAGAAATTTTTCTCTTGGTCTATCATCTTCTGCAAGAAATTTTATACTCATTTTGGAATTAGTTTATTTTTTCTGAATTTTCATTTTTGAAATTTCACTTCTAAAGAATCATTCCATCTTTCATCACCAGTTTTCTATCTGTACTTTCTGCCAATTCTTTATTGTGCGTCACAATTACAAATGTCTGATTATATTTACTTCTCAAATCAAAAAATAATTGATGAAGAGAATCTGCATTTTTAGAATCTAAATTCCCTGTAGGTTCGTCTGCAAAGATAATCTTTGGCGAATTAATTAAAGCCCTAGCCACAGCTACACGTTGCGCTTCGCCACCAGAAAGTTCTTTAGGTTTATGATCTACTCGGTGTGCAATATGCAATTCTTCAAACAACTGAAAGGCTTTATCCAAAGATTCTTTTTCGTTTTTACTCGAAATTCTTGTTGGTAAAAGCACATTTTCGAGCGCTGTAAACTCGGGTAATAATTGATGATGCTGAAAAACAAATCCTATATTTTGGTTTCTGAATTTTGAGATTTCTCTATCATTCATTTTAAGGAAAGACTGGTCGCCAATCGTTAACAAAGTATTGAATTTATCAAGATTTGAGGGCAAGTCTAAAGTACCTAAAATCTGAAGCAAAGTAGATTTACCAGCGCCAGATTCGCCAACAATAGAAACAATTTCACCGGTTTTAATTTTTAAATCTACTCCTTTTAGCACTTCTAAACTTCCGTAAGATTTATGAATATTTTTCGCTTTAATCATAGTTCAAAAATAATAAATTGATTTGAGATTTGGAATTATTTTTATGATTTACTGGAAAATAGTGACTAAAAATAATCTTTTTTAAGTAAATCATAAATTTAAGAGATTAACATTAGTCTCACAAAAAAATCCTCCCAAAAAGGAAGGATTTAAGTTTATAAATTTAAAATATTCTTTAACGTATTAAAGTAACATTGTTAATGGACTTTCTAGGTAAGTTCTTAAAGTTTGTAAGAACTGAGCACCAGTAGCACCATCTACTACTCTATGGTCGCAAGCTAGAGACAATTTCATGGTATTTCCTACTACAATTTGTCCGTTTTTAACCACCGGTTTTTCAATAATTGCACCTACAGAAAGGATACAAGAATTTGGTTGATTGATAATTGAAGTAAATGTTTCAATACCGAACATACCCAAGTTAGAAATAGAGAAAGTAGAACCTTCCATTTCGTTAGCTTTCAAAGCTTTTGTTTTAGCTCTAGAAGCCATATCTTTTACAGAAGCAGAAATCTGGTTGTAAGTCATAAAGTCTGTATTTTTAAGTACAGGAACTACTAAACCATCTGGAACCGCTACAGCAACACCTACATTAATATTTCCGTGGTGGATGATTTTGTCACCAGCCCAAGAAGAATTAATTTGAGGATGTTTTCTAAGTGCTAAAGCAGTTGCTTTAATCACCATATCATTGAAAGAAACTTTGGTATCTGGCAAACTATTAAGCTCTTTTCTAGCTTCAATAGCTTTGTCCATATTAATTTCTACCATTAAGTAATAGTGAGGAGCTGTGAATTTACTTTCGGCCAATCTCTTCGCAATTACATTTCTCATTTGAGAATTTGGAGTTTCTGTAGTTTCGCCAGCTACAAAATTAACCGCCACTTGTGCAGCAGGAGCAGAAACCACAGTAGAAGCAGTTTGTGCAGCAGCACTTGGTTTATAATTTTCAATATCTTTTTTAACGATTCTTCCGTTATCTCCACTTCCTTGTACTGTAGCAATATCAATTCCTTTTTCTGAAGCCATTTTTTTAGCTAAAGGAGAAATATTAACTCTACCACCAGAAGTTGTGCTAGCAACAACAGGAGTTGCAGCAGCGGCAGGAGCAGCTTTAGGAGCATCTGTAGCAGCAGGAGCAGCAACTTTACCACCTCCAGCAACAATAGCAGAAACATCTGTACCTGCAAGGCCAATAATTGCCAAAACATCATCTACATTAGTAGAACTACCTTCTGCAACACCAGCATATAATAAAGTTCCATTGAACTCTGATTCGAAATCTTGAACTGCTTTATCAGTTTCAATTTCTGCAAGAATATCACCTTCTTTTACAGTATCTCCAACATTTTTGTGCCATTTAGCAACTTTCCCTTCCGTCATGGTATCAGAAAGTCTTGGCATGGTGATTACTTCAACGCCTGCTGGAATTTCTACAGAAGCAGTAGCCGTTTCTACAGCTGCTTCTTGAGCTACAGGAGCAGCTTCTACAGCTGGAGCCGCAGCACCACCAATTAGAGCAGAAACATCTTCGCCTGCATTACCAATTACTGCTAAGATGCTATCTACAGGAGCATTACCTCCTTCATCAACACCAATATATAATAGAGTTCCATTGAATTCTGATTCGAAATCTTGAACTGCTTTATCTGTTTCTATTTCGGCTAAAACATCGCCTTCTTTTACGGAATCTCCTACTTTTTTGTGCCATTTTGATACTTTCCCTTCCGTCATTGTATCAGAAAGTCTCGGCATTGTAATTACTTCAGCCATAATTATTATATTGATTCGAGATTCGAGATTTGATATTAGAGATTTAAAACTCGATGAATTTTAAACTTCAAATTTCAAACTTCAAATTAATTTAAAATTTAGTTTTCTAATTTATCTAAGAATGGATAATCTGGTTCAGAATATACATATTCGTAAACTTTATCTGCAGTTGGATATGGAGATTCTTCTGCGAAAGCTTCACATTCTTCTACAAATTCTCTAGATTTTAATTCAATAGCATCTAATTCTTCTTCTGTAGCCCATTTGTTTTCTAAAATTCTGTTTTTAATTAAAACAATTGGATCTTCTTCTTTTTTTACTGCTACTTCTTCTTTTGTTCTATATGGTTCTGCATCAGACATAGAGTGACCTCTAAATCTGTAAGTTCTAGCTTCAATAAAAGTAGGTCCATCTCCTCTTCTTGCTCTTTCAATAGCTTCGTAAGCAACTTCTGCTACTTTTTCTGGATCCATAGCATCTACAGGCATACAAGGCATTTCGTAACCAAGACCTAGTTTATAAATATCTTCGTGGTTTGCAGTTCTTTTTACTGATGTTCCCATTGCGTATTGGTTATTTTCTACCACAAATACTACAGGAAGTTTCCAGTTCATTGCCATATTGAAAGTCTCGTGAAGAGAACCTTGTCTTACAGCTCCGTCTCCGAAGAAACAAATATTTACTGCATTTCTTTCAAAATATTTATCAGCGAAAGCAATACCAGCTCCTAAAGGAATTTGCCCACCTACAATACCATGTCCACCATAAAATCTGTGTTCTTTGCTGAAAATGTGCATAGAACCTCCCATACCATGTGAAGTTCCCGTTGCTTTACCACAAAGTTCTGCTAAGATTCTTTTAGGATCTACTCCCATCGCCATTGGATGTACGTGGCAACGGTAAGCCGTAATCATAGAGTCTTTAGTTAAATCCATTGCATGGGTAAAACCAGCAGGAATAGCTTCTTGACCATTGTATAAATGTAAAAAACCTCTAATTTTTTGCTTTAAGTAAAGTGAACGACACTTATCTTCAAATCTTCGCCACATTGTCATATCTGCATACCACTGTAGATAGACTTCTTTAGAAAACTCTTTCATCTGTTAGTTATATTTTTTTTCAGATTAAATGCTAACGTATTCATTAGCTTTTGTAAAATACTGTGCAAAAATAGTAAATTTCTTTGTTTTATGAAGAAACTTATGTAATAAATAATGACGAATGTTTTTATCAATCAAAAAAACGTATTTTTGAATTTCAATTTATAAAAATGACGCCAGAAAAACAATCTCCTTTTTTAATTAAATTCTCTAACATTATTTCTAATGTATTGAATCCTCTATTTTCTTTATTAATATTTTTTGCCTTTTATAGTTATTACAACAGCAATGGAGACTTCAATATCATCAATTTTTTATTGCCAATTGTCATTGTAATTATCCCAATTTTTGGATGGATTTTCTGGAATGTTAAAAAAGGAAACTACACCAATATGGATGTTTCTAACAGAAAACAAAGAAACAGTCTTTACCTTTTTAATTTTATTATTATTTCCATATATATTGCGGCTCTTTTTTACACCAAACAAAATTTTCATTACATACTTATCATCCTTTTTTTACTGGTTTTGCTGGTGGTAATGTTTATCAGCAATTTTTTTATTAAAAGTTCTATGCACACCAGTTTCAATATTTTTGTAAGTGCTCTATTTTTTACATTACATCCAATTTATGGTTTTGTTTGGTTTTTCCTAACTATTTTGGTAGCTATTTCTAGAGTAATTTTGAAGAGACACACTGTAAAAGAAGTAATTATGGGATTTATTATTGCGACATTCATTTCTTTTGTTTACCTTTATTTCGACATTAATAACCATTAAAAATACAAAACATGGAACATTTAAAAACTCTTACTTCTGGCGAAGAAAACCTAATGAAAGTTATCTGGAATTCTAATTCTTTTTACCTAAAAGAAATTATGACAGCGTATCCAGAGCCAAAACCTCATCAAAACACCATTTCTACTTTTCTTAAAAATTTAGTCGAAAAAAATTATTTAAAAACAAATCCTGAAGGAAGAATTTTCCGTTACGAAGCCTCTGTTTCAGAAAAAGATTACAAGTTATTCTTAATTAGAAATCTTATCCAAGACTTCTACAAAGGCGATGCAGACGAATTGCTGACAGATTTATTACAAGAAGGAATGGTAGAACTTTTTGTTTCAGACAATGTAGAACCTAGAAAATTTGAACAATTTTTAGAGCAAGATAAAACCAAAGTAAAAGACAAAAATATAGACAAAGACAAAAAGAAAAAAAAGAAAAAGAAAAAATAACGTTGCTAAATTTCAGATAAAAAAATTCAAAAATTCTAATTTCATACACCTCACAATACCATGAAATCAAAATTAAGAGAAATTCTTAGCAGCGCTACTAATGTGGTGCAAAATTATGCTTTTGTATTATTAATAGCACTTTTAGCAGCCATTTCCTTTACTATTTTGGTAGATAACAACTCTCTAACCGAAGAAAGTAAAAATATTTTTACAAGATTTGGACTTTGTTCTTTGCTTGGCATTTCTTTGCTTTTTTCTTTAAATATTTTTTCAGAAAGAATTGGAAAAAAATTCCTTCTCAACATTTCAGGACTTGTTTTTCTGGCTCTTTATTTTCAATTTTTTCTACCTCATCACAATGATGATTTTGGTACAGTAGAAGTTGTAATTTTGGTTTTGAGTTTTATTCTGTCTCATCTTTTGGTCTCTTTTTTAGCTTTTTTTGAAAAAAACAACGAAAACCAATTTTGGCAATACAACAAAAATTTATTCATTAATGTAGTTCTTACAGGGATTTTCACGGCGGTTTTGGTTGGCGGGATTATGCTTGCTATTACAGCTGTAGATAATCTTTTTGATTTGGATCTAGACAACAAAATATATCCCAGAACTTTCGTAATGCTGGCAATTTTTGGGAGCTGTTTTATCTTTTTACTATTTAACGAAGATGGACTAAAAGCTTTAGAAAAAGACGGAAATTATCCCGATATTTTAAAATTTTTCGTGCAATTTGTACTTATTCCTTTGCTTATTATCTATGCCATAATTTTATACATGTATGGCGCAAAAATCCTTTTCAAATGGGATTTGCCAAGAGGTTGGGTTTCTTACCTTATTTTAGCATATAGTTTGGTAGGCATTTTAGCATTGCTATTGGTTTTTCCGCTTAAAGAAATTGCAGCAAAATCTTGGGTAAAAGGATTTTCTAAGATTTTTTATTTTGCATTGCTTCCGCTTTTGGTATTGCTTTTTGTGGCAATTTTCACCAGAATTTTAGAATATGGTTTCACCGAAAACAGATATTACGTCTTGCTTTTGGCAATTTGGCTTACCGTTGTGGTTTTATACTTTAGTTTTTGGAAAAAAGCAAATATTAAATTCATCCCAGTTTCTCTTTTTGCTTTCGGTTTATTTTCTTTAATTTTCCCTTATTTCAACTCCTTTTCTGTGGCAAAAAACAGTCAGAAAATAGAATTACAAGAAATTTTAGTTAAAAACAATTTACTAGAAAACGGTAAAATTAATTTTGAAAAAACAGTTCAAGATTCTGTAGCTACAGAAATTGCACAAAAATTTCAGTTTTTATACGAAAGAAAAGAAAGTCAATTTTTATTAAGCTACATTTCTCCTAAATCAACTCCTGAGATTGAAAAAATATTCAAAACTGAAAAGTATTTTATTTATTCTAAAATAAATTCAAGTTTCAAAAACGTAAAATATAGCAAAGACATCAAGAATGGCGAAAAATATACTCAATTAAATATTAGAGCGAATAGTTTTAATTATAGTATAAAAGGCTACGACCAAATTATTAAGATTTACAATTACGACAACGAAAATTTTTCTTACGAAGGAAATACTTTTTCTCTAAAAGGTTTCAATGGTGATCTCACTTTATATTTTAATGGAAATGCAATTGATTTGTCGCCAGAAGTTCAAAAAATTATCAACACTCACAAAAATCAGCAAGGAGAAGTTTACACAGACCAAATTTCTTTTGTGAAACAAGTTGGCAATTACGAATTGAAATTTCTGTTAGAAGGCATCAGCAAGAACCAATACCAAGGAGAAAGAGACACTTATTACATCTCGAACGACGTTATAATTCTCCTCAAAAAAAAATAAAAACATCACAAAAAGACACAAAAAAAAAGCGACTCATCACTGAGTCGCTTTCTTGTTTTTTACCAACGGCTTCCACCTCTATCGTTTCCGCCTCTGTTTCCGTAACCACCGCCTCTGTTGTTACCATAACCACCGCCACGGTTGTTATCGAAACTTCTACGAGGTTTTTCTTCTCTTGGTTTAGCTTCAGAAACATTTATTTCTTTTCCGTTAAATTCTTTACCGTTTAGTCCTTCAATAGCTTGAGCTCCATCTTCTGCACTCATTTCTACAAATCCGAAACCTCTAGATTTACCGGTTTCTCTGTCTGTGATGATTTTGCAAGATTGCACTTCTCCAAATTCTGAAAACAACTCGTTTAATTGATAATCCTTAGTTGTGTAATTGATGTTTGAAACAAAAATGTTCATTGTTAAAAAAAAAATTAAATTAATAAAAAAATTTTGATGTGTTATAAAGGAAAGTCAAAAACGAATGAACATTAATTGAAGTGCATTTATAAGAAATCTTCCGCAAGATACACTTTTATTTTAATAACTTATCAATAAAAAATTAGAAGTATTAAAATTTCATACAAAATTCATATTTCTAACATACTATATATCAACTAAATTAAGATTTTATGGCACTTTATGCCCTTGGCTCGCTGCCAATAGACCAAACCAATCTTCTATTTCCAGATTTATTTCTAAAGATTTTTTCAGAGATTTTATACTTTCGGCTTTAGAAGTTCCTATAATGGGTAATATTTTGGCAGGATGTTTTAGCAAAAACGCCAACAACAGTTGTGCTTCGTCTGCATTATATTTCACCGTTAAATCTGCTAACAAAGATTTTATTCTTGCTGTTTTCTCAGAATCTTCATTAAAATAAGTTCCCATTACACTCCAGGCAGTTGGGTGCAATTTCTTCGTCATCATTTGGTCTATCGTACCATCATAAAAAGCTTTGGTCTCCGTCAAAGAAATTTCTACCTGATTGGTAACCAACTGAGGAAAACATTTGGAAAGCAAATCAAACTGAGTCACAGAAAAATTGCTCACCCCAAAATATCTCACTTTCCCCGAACTCCTCAAAACGCCAAATGCAGCAGCTATTTCCTCAGGATTCATGAGCGGAGACGGACGATGAAGCAACAACAAATCTATATAATCTGTTTTCAGGTTTTCCAAACTTTCATCTACCTGATTAAGGATATATTCTTTAGAATAATTGTAATATTTCAACGGAAAATTCTTCTTCTCCGAAGGCATACAAATTCCACATTTGGTAATCAACTGAATTTTTTCACGTTCAATTTTCATCTCAGAAAAAGCATTTCCAAACAATTCTT
Organism: Cloacibacterium sp.; assembly: GCF_047601505.1. GTDB lineage: Bacteria > Bacteroidota > Bacteroidia > Flavobacteriales > Weeksellaceae > Cloacibacterium. The sequence goes on along the minus strand of NZ_JASGJD010000001.1, from coordinate 1,947,746 downwards.
CTGTAGTATAACCACCATAAATATCCGCATGGTCAAAAGTAGATAAACCTTCTTCCAAAGAAGTTTCAATTAACTTTTGAACGTCACTTTCAGAATGATTAGCACCCCAAATTCCCCATCGCATCACTCCAACAATAATTTTAGAAAAATCCATAACTTATTTTTTATCAAAGTTAAAACTATCTCCCAAATCCTAAACAAATTATTCTCAAAAACAAAAACTTTCCATCTCGATACTTTAATCTTTTGTATATTTGAATGATAAAACCTTACAATAACCTACTTATAAATGAAATATTTCTTATTCTTATTTTTCTCAATTAATATTTTTTGTCAACAAAAAGAAGATTGGGCATCAACTATGAAAACAGCAATGAATGATATTGAAAATCAAGATTATGAAAGTGCTATAAAAAATTTAGATTTATCACTGAAATTTTCTCCAAACAATCCTAGTTCATTATATTTCAAAGGATATTTACAAATTATTATTGGAGAAAAAAATAAAGGCTGCGAAAATTTAATTGAAGCAATATATTACAATAGCAATCTCTCAAAAAAATTATATGCAGAAAAATGTATCGATTTTGACCCGAAGTTAAATCCTGAAAAATTCAAATCTGGAAAATTTACTTTGCAGATTTTAGGAGAGTTTCAATCATATAATTTTGAAAGAAAAGAAGATATTCAATACGAAACTTATTCGGGACAAACTTATAGTGGTAAAATAAATTGGTTAAAAAATGGAGATTACACAATAATCCCTACCGAAAAAACCAAAATGATGCTTGGTGACATCCCAAACTACATGGTAAGAATACTTAAAATTAATGGAAACGAATATTTATATGAAAAAATTGAGGAAAATCAAGTTCAATTTGGAAAAATAAATAAAATCGAATAAAACATACTCTTCTAACGCAACATTCTCTCATCCCAAATTAATATTCTACCTAGAAGGTTTTATATTCTCACGTTACGGTTTTATATTCTTGCTTTGCGGAATTATATTTTAGAGTTGCGGTTTTACATTCTTAAGTTGCAGTTTTATATTCTTGAGTTACGGAGTTATATTTTAGCGTTGTGGTTTTATTTTCTTACGATGTGGTTTTATATTTTTAAGTTGTGGAGTTATATTCTTGCCTGGTTCTTTTCAAAACAAACAAAAATCTTATAATTTATGAGACAGCAATCAAATACTAGAACAATGTTAATTAATTAGAAAACTTAGCTTTTAATATTCTATTCTTCCCGGCAAATACAAGAGTATCTTTATCTACCCATTCTACAACAAAAAGGTTTTTTTCTTCGGAAATCACCTTCCAAGTCTTCCCGAAATCATCAGAATAAGAAATATCTCCGTCTCCTACTGCTATAATTTCTTTACCGCCAGAATCAGGACGGTATTTTACACAAGTTTTATAACCAGAATTTTTACCTGATGCTACACTTTGCCAAGTTTCTCCTCCATCAGAAGTTACGGCAATATTATTTACATTTTCTTTTTGCTTGGTGTAATCTCCACCTACAGCAATTCCTAACTTTTCGTTGTAAAAATCTATGGAATAAATTCCCGAAGAAGAAACTCCACTCACAAAAGGCGTCCCGAAAACATCCCAATGAAAAGGCTTATCCCAAGTAAATTTAAAAATTCTGGAAGTTTTACCACCAGTCGCAATCCAAACGGAATTTCCAACGGTTGCAATATTGGTATTGCTCGCTGCAAAATGAGCTTCGCCTTCGTTGTACAAAGGGATAATACCGTCGTCTTGTTTATAATTTTTCTTAGTAAATAATCTAAAAGTTGCTTTTCCTTTGTTTGTAGGATCGCTTATAGCAATTCCTCTTCCCTTTTTATCATAAGAAAATGCGTCATAAAAAGCCGTTCTAAGGGTATCTTTATAAAAAATTTCATAAGACAAATCTCTTTTATCAATTTTATAAAAATAAGCCGGACTTTCTATATTTACGGTGTATAACAATTGGTCGAAATGTGCTAACGTTCTAAATTCCAATTTTTCGTTAGACAGCCTAATTTGTCTTTTCCAGATGGTATCTTGCATGTGAACAAATCCAAATTTAGAATCTGTACCAGCATAAAATACTTTTCCATCTACAATTTGTATGGCTCTAATGCTAATTTTATCCTTAAATAAAAGACTAAAATCTAGTTTCTGAGCATTAAAAATCTGAAAACACAAAACCAATAATAAAACTACTTTTCTCATAAATTCAAAAATAAAAAAAAATTCCGCAACATGTGCGGAATTTAAAATATGATTATTTTTTTTAATCCTTGTCTTCTAAATCAATATCAACTTCTTGTAATGGCTCTTGTTCTGCCTTGAAGGTTTCTCCAAAACCTCCGTTTTGAAGTTTAGAGTTTCTTTTACTGTATAAGAAGTAAACAAACATCCCAATAATTAACCAACTGAAAGATAAAGTCTGAGCTTCCCAACTTAAATTAATAATTAAATAAGTATTAATTAATATTCCACAAGTTGCAATTACTGGCAAAGCAGGAACTTTAAAATTTCTTTGCAAATTTGGTTCTCTTTTTCTTAAAATCCATACTGCTACACAAACCATCGTAAAGGCAAAAAGAGTTCCGAAACTTGTCATATCTGCTAGTTTATTAATTGGCGTAAAAGCAGCAACTACTGATATAACACCTCCTAAAATAAAAAGATTTTTTCTAGGAACACCAGCTTTAGGGTCAACAATAGAAAAAGTTTTAGGAATTAAACCGTCTTTAGACATTCCTAAGAATATTCTAGATTGCCCCATAATCATAACCATTAATACAGAAATAAGACCTACTGTAGCAGCTATGGTAATAATGTAACCTGCACCACTCGTGATTGCATGAGATATACCTGTTTGAGACTTACTAGCGATTTCAAAAGCATAAGCAACTGGCGCTTTAATTGCATCTGGATAAGCACCTTGAGGATTAAAATCTGAATAATGCATCATCCCCGTAAGAACCAAAGAAACCAATATGTACAAAATAGTACAAATTAACAAAGATGCTACAATAGCAAAAGGAACATCTTTTTTAGGGTTAATTGCTTCACCAGCCTGAGTAGAAACCGCATCAAATCCTACATAAGCAAAAAAGATTGCTGCGGCACCAGAAATAATACCTTTCCATCCATAGGCTTCTTTTAAAACATCTCCATCTTTTACCATTTCTGGAGCTGGAATAAAAGGAGTCCAGTTTTCTGGTAAAATAAAAAAAGCTCCTGCGATAATTACAAATATAACGGCAGAAACTTTAAGCATTACTATAAAATTATTAGCTTTGGAAGCACCTTCTGTACCTTTTACTAATATAGAAATTACAAATAATACAATTAACAAAGCGGGCAGATTCATAGAAAAACCTTCACCAGCATAACTAAAAGGGTCTGAAGTGAGAAAATCTGGCAAATGCAAGCCAAACATTTTCAATAATTTATTAAAATAACCAGACCAAGCTACGGCCACCGTCATAGACCCCATTGCATATTCTAAAATGAGTCCCCATCCAATAATCCAAGCAAAAATTTCTCCAATTGTTCCATAAGCATAAGCATAAGCAGAACCTTCAACAGGTAATATAGAAGCAAACTCCGAATAACAAAGCGCGGCAAAAACACACGCAATACCTGCTATTACAAATGACAATGCAAGTGCAGGACCTGCATGATAATAAGCTCCTGTTCCTGTAAGAACAAAAATTCCACCTCCGATAATTGCCCCAATACCAATAGCTGTAAGGCTCCATTTCCCTAGTACTCTCTTCAGCTGGCTCTTCTTAATGTCCGCTTCATAGGCACTCATCGGTTTTTTAATCCAAATATTCGACATAATTTTTCGTTTGTTAATTTTGTGCTTTCAAAAGTATAAAAAATTATGAATTATTAACACTTATAAATCGATTTTATTTCAATTATTTTGAAACACCCCCTAAAAAACCACCACCATTAAAGAAAAAACCAACTTTTTAAAGACTTTTCTCTCCAAAAACTGTATTTTTGAACCATGAACCTATACGACCTTTTCTTAAAACCATACGAAAGCTACACCACCATTCAGATTATTTTAGAAGCTATTGCTTCAACTTTTGGCATCTTAAGTGTTTATTTTTCTATCAAAAAAAATATTTGGGTATATCCAACTGGCATTATCTCTACTGCATTATATGTTTACATTCTTTTTGTTTTCGGGCTTTTGGGAGATTGTATGATTAACATTTATTACACTATAATGAGTATCTATGGTTGGATTCTTTGGTCTAAAAGTTCCGAAGACAATATTCATGTAGAAGTTTCTTGGGCTAATAAAAAAGATTGGTTGTTTTCAACTTTTTTATTCGTTCTAAGTTTAGGTTTAGTAAGTGTTATTTATTATTACAAACCATTCATAGACAATCAATTTCAAATGACTTTTGAAATTAAAAAAGCGCTCGGTTTCGGACATTTGGATTGGGCAAATTGGCTAGATGTATTTACAACTTCTATCTTTTTAGTTGGAATGTGGCAAATGGCAAAACGCAAAGTAGAAAACTGGATTTTTTGGATTATTGGCGACATCATTTGTGTTCCTATGATGATTTACAAAGGTTTAGGCATTACTTCTGTTCAATATATTATCTTCTCTATTATGGCTTTTAAAGGTTATTTTGAATGGAAAAATTCATTCAGAAACTCTAATTAATTCTTCAATTATAGAAATCTAAAAATTCAACCAAAAGATTAGAAACCTTTTACTTATTTTTGCAATTATTTATCAAAAATGAAAACAATAGAATTCTATAAATATCAAGGTACAGGAAACGATTTTGTAATGATAGACAATCGTGACCTTAGTTTCCCAAAAGACACAGAAATCATTAAAAATCTTTGCGACAGACGCTTCGGAATTGGTGGCGACGGACTTATTTTGCTAGAAAACGGAGACCATGTAGATTTTAACATGGTTTACTACAATTCTGACGGAAACGAATCTACCATGTGCGGAAATGGAGGAAGATGCCTTGTTGCATTTGCCCATTTCTTAGATGTCTTCGAAGAAAAATGCACTTTTAATGCGATTGATGGTTTGCACGAAGCCGAAATTAAAAACGGTATCGTAAAACTAAAAATGATTGACATTGAAACCATTAAAAATATTGATGAAAACTTCGAATTGAATACCGGTTCTCCTCATTTTGTAAAATATGTAGAAAATGTAGAAAATTATGATGTTTACCAAAACGGTTACAACATTAGAAATTCTGAAAGATATGCTAAAGAAGGCATCAATGTGAATTTTGTAGAAGAGCTAGAACCCAACAAAATCTTTGTAAGAACTTACGAACGTGGTGTAGAAGACGAAACATATAGCTGTGGAACAGGCGTTACCGCTTGCGCAATTACTTATATGAAAAATAACAAAACCAATAAAGTGGATGTAAAAGTATTAGGAGGAAACCTAAAAGTTTATGCCCAAGAAAACGATAAAGGTTTTGATAACGTTTGGCTAGAAGGTCCAGCAAAGCAAGTTTTTAAAGGAAAAATTAACATTTAGTTGAAAGTCAAAAGATTAAAAAATTAATCAATTATCATTTATTTATCATTATTTATGAAAAACAAGATTTATTCTGTCATTGCAATAATAGCATTGGTTTTATTTTTAATTGGAGGCTTTTTTGCTTTTAAATTTTTCAAAAAATATAAACTCGGAAACGTAGAAAAAGAAGGTTATATTTTGGTACCTACAGGAGCTCATTTTGCACAGGTTTTAGATTCTATTTCTCCTTTTCTTAAAAATAAAGAAAGTTTTAAAGAAGTTGCACTTCAAAAAAATCTTGACAAGAAAATAAAACCAGGACGATATAAAATTGAATCTGGCGCTGGAAACAACCAGTTGGTAAATATGATTAAAGCTGGAAACCAAACGCCAAACTCTTTTAGAATTGGAGATTTCGGTACAGTATATCAAATGATTGGCAGAGTTTCTAGAAAAACAGAAGCAGATTCTTTAAGTTTTGTAAATGCTTTCAACAAAATAGCTCAAGAAAAAGGTTTAAAAAATGCTGAAGATTTAAAAAACTACTTCTTTTCGGATACTTATGAATTTTATTGGACAGTAAAACCAGAAGATTTTTTCAAAAAATTTGAAAAAGATTATCAAGAATTTTGGACTCCCGAAAGAGAAAGTAAACTTAAAAATTCTGGACTTACAAAAAATCAGGTTTATGCGTTAGCATCAATTGTTTACAAAGAATCTGGAGGCAAAGCAGACGAACAAAAAACCATTGCAGGTTTGTATATCAATCGTTTCAAAAAAGAAATGAAACTTCAAAGCGACCCAACGGTAATTTATGCAATTAACAAAGAAGATAATTTCAAAAGTGATATAAAAAGAGTTTTATACAAACATCTTTCTGTGCAATCTCCTTACAACACGTACAAAAATGCTGGCATTCCTCCTGGCCCTATTTGTATAGTTGATAAAAGTTCTGTAGATGCAGTGCTAAATGCAGAAAAACACCATTACATTTTTATGTGTGCAGACCCGAAAAGAATGGGTTTTCATAAATTTACAGACAACGATGCGGAACACGCAAAAAATGCCAAAGAATATCAAGATTGGCTAAACTCTAGACAAATTAAATAAATTTAACATCTTTTAACGTTTTTCAGATTTAACAATCTAACAAAAGTTTCGTCTAATAGAACGAAACAAGGTGAAAATTGTATAAACATTTCGCTAAATTATAAATATCCAACCACGAAGCAACTCGTAATTTTGCTTCGCAAAAAAGAAAATAATGATTAACATTGAAAACATTACACAATTAAGAAGGAGAACTTTAGGCTTAACGATTGTGTTAACTGCTGCTGCAATGGCTTTCGGACAGGAGAAACAGCAGATTTCTGGGAAAGTTTTAGATTCGCAAAAAAATCCCATTCCATACGCTTCAGTAACTTTTAAAAACAAAACAGTAAAAGAAAATGCAGCATTATTTAGCGATGCTACTCTTACAGATGACAAAGGACATTACTCATTAAGTTTAGTTCCTGGAAGTTACGAAATTACCATAGAAGCAATAGATTTCAAGAAAACGGTAATCACAAAAAATATTCCTGGAGCATCTAGCTTAGAAAATTTCACTTTAGAAAACGAAACTACAGTTACCAATACTAAAACTAAAGATATAGAAGGTGTAACGCTTACTGTAGCTACAAAACCTTATAAAATAGAATTGGACAAAAGAACTTATGATGTAAACCAAGACATTATAAGCAAAGGAGGTAATTTACAAGATGTACTGGCAAATGTACCTTCCATTTCTGTAGATACAGACGGAACTGTTTCTATGAGAGGGAGTTCTAATGTAAAATTTTTAATAAATGGTAAACCTTCTGCTCTACTAGGAATAGATGATGGAGCTAATGCGCTACAAAGCATCCCTGCAGACCAAATAGATAGAATTGAGGTAATTACCAATCCTTCTTCTAAATTTGAAGCAAGTGGTACTGCCGGAATATTGAATATTATTCTCAAAAAAGATAAAAAACTAGGTCTTAATGGTAGCGTAACAGGAACTTTAGGATATTTACCACAAACAAATCTTAATGCAAGCCTTAATCTAAGAAAAGGAAATCTTACATGGTTTCTAAATGGAGGTTTAGGATATAGAGAGTCTAAAAATACCAATAGAACAAACGCTTATTTTACAAATCCTACAACAGATAGCCCAACTTTAGAGCAACACCAAGAATCTATTACAGAAAGTCAAGGTAGAAATTATAATGCAAGTACAGGTTTTGTGTATGATTTTTCTGATAGAACTTCCATTAACGCATCAGGAACCGTTAGAACTTTCGATAATAATAGTAATGGAAATGTAAATTACAATTATCTATATTTTGATTCTACAAGTTTAGATAGATTAAGAACAACAAATGGTAAAAATAACAATCTAGCTTTTCAGGGAGATTTTGGTTTAGACCATAAATTTGACGACAAAGGTCAAAACATTGCATTATCATTAAGCTTACAAAGAAATAGATCTTTTAACGATACAGATATTGAACAAACTTCTAATAATAGTTTTGATTTAGAAAACATCATTAACCAAGAAACCATCAATAAATCAATTATTGGTAAAGCAGATTATGAATTGCCTATTGGCGAAAAATCAAAATTTGAAGCAGGCTACAGATTAGATGTAAACAATAATGATTATAATAATGATGTAAGACAAAAACTTGCAGATGATACAGCATTCGGATTTTTACCAAAATACACTTATGATGCAACATACAAAGAAGTATTTAATGCTTTTTATGCACAATTCAAAAGTAAACTAGGAAATCTTGGCTATCAAATTGGTTTAAGAAACGAATATTCTAATGTTAATATTGATTACCTTAGCCTAGAGGGAACTGCAGTAAACACCACTAAAAATTACAACAATTTATTCCCAAGTGTTTTCTTAAGTTATGATTTAGGAAAAGACAATCAGTTATTGGTTAATTATTCTAAAAGAATAGACAGACCTCGTTCTTTCTTCATGATACCTAACCCAAATTATAATGATAATCAAAATATTTTTGATGGAAATATAAACCTTAATCCTTCTTATGTAGATTCTTATGAATTTGGATACAGTATTTCTAAAAAGAAATTAACCATAAATCCTACATTATATTACAGACATCAAAAAGATGATGTAAAAATGGTAGTTTATAATAAAACAGAATTAGTAGACCCTACCAATTCTAACGGAGAAACACAAACTGTATTCCACACAAAACCTATTAATTTAGGAAGTAATGACAGCTATGGTTTGGAAATTAATTTTAATTGGGAAGCTACAAAATGGCTAAGATTCATGGGAAATGTAGATTTCTTTGGATATAATACGAAAGGAATTTTCTCTGATACTGAATATGTAAGCAATCCATTATCTTTTGAAGGAAGTGGGTTTTCTTCTAGAGCGAGGTTAACTTCAACCTTCAAAATTGATAAAACTTTTAATTTTCAATTTCAAGGAAATTACAGAGGTGGACAGAAAACCGCCAGCCAAGACAGAAAAGATATGTACGCTGTTAATTTTGGAGCATCCAAAACAGTCTTAAAAGGAAGCGGAACTATTACGTTTAATATCCAAGACATCTTCAATACAAGAACTATGAGATCTACAAGTTATGGAGATGGTTTCAGCAGAGACAGCTATATGCAATGGCAACCAAGACAATTTGCACTTTCTTTTACATACAGATTTAAACAAGGAGAAAAAATAGAACAACCTAAGAAAAAGAAAGACGTTAATAGCAACGACCAAGGTGGCGATGATATGCCACCAATGTAAAAACAACATACAACAAAAAATTCCCGAGAAAATTTCTCGGGAATTTTTGTTTTTTAGAAATAGTTAATTAATTATAATAAAGCTTTTGCTTGTTCTGCTTCGTAAATTCTTTTTCTAAGATCCGAAGTAGAAAAACGATGGTCTCTTTTGTTATAAAAAATTTCAATTCCTTTTTCTTCGCAATATGCTTTTCCTGTAAAATCTTTGTCTTTGTAATCGTCTCCAATAATTCTTACATCAATAACAAAAGATTTAAGAATATCCATCAAATCTTCTTCCGAATAATACGGAATAATTTCATCAACTTCTTTTACACCTTTGAGCTGAATATACCTTTCTACGATGGTTTGTGTAGGTTTATTCTTTGTTGGCCTGTCGTAAGAAGGGTCTATCTGTAACCCTACTATCAGATAATCACAAATTGTTTTTGCTTCTTCTAGCATTTTAATATGCCCTGCATGAAGCAAATCAAAAGATGAAAATGTAATACCTATTCTCTGAGTTTTCATAATCATATATGGTTTAATTAATCCTTGTTTCCAAATATTTTTGCCATTGCCAAACGGTTCTTAGCGCTTCTTCTAGAGAAGTTTCAGATTTCCAGCCGAGTTCTTTCTCTGCTTTGTCTGCATTGGCATAAGCAATGGTAATATCACCTGCTCTTCTGTCTTTTATTTCGTAAGGTACTTTTACATCATTTGCTTTTTCAAATGCGTGTACTACTTCTAAAACTGAACTTCCTTTTCCCGTGCCTAAGTTATAAATATCTATTACTTTTTCTTCGGTAGAATTTATCAACTTCTGCAATGCCTTTACGTGAGCCTTTGCTAGGTCTACCACATAAATATAATCTCTTACCGCAGTTCCATCTACAGTTGGATAATCATCTCCCCAAATAGAAAGTTTTTCTCTAATTCCAGCTGCTGTTTGCATGACAAATGGAATCAAATTATTAGGAATTCCGATTGGTAATTCTCCTAATTTTGCAGAAGGATGCGCACCAATTGGATTGAAATATCTTAGTAAAGTTACTCTTTTTTTGTAAGCAGCAGCAAAATCTCTCAAAATTTCTTCACCCATTTGTTTGGTTTTGCCATAAGAAGATTCTGGAAGTTTTAATTCTGTTTCTTCATCAATTGGCATTTTATCTGCCTGTCCGTAAACCGTACAACTAGAACTGAAGATAAAATTAGAAATATTTCTTTCTCTAAATTCTTGCAAAAGATTGATTAAAGAAAACAGATTGTTTTCGTAATATTCAATAGGTTTTACCTGAGATTCTCCTACCGCTTTAAAAGCTGCAAAATGGATGCAACCTTCAATATTATGAGCATCAAAAACTTGTTTTAGAAGTTCTTTTCTTTTCAAATCAAAAGGATAGAAAATTGGTTTTTTACCAGAAACTTCTTCTATGTTTTCTAAGATAAATTTTTCGGTATTGGATAAATCATCAATAATTACCACTTCAAAATTGTTATTAAGAAGTTCTACCACCGTGTGAGAACCAATGTATCCTAAACCGCCTGTTACAAGTATTGCCATTGTTTTTTTATTTTATTACTTTGACAAAGTTTTTGCGAAGCAAAGAAATCTTTGTCAAAGTTTATTATCAAATTTACAAAATATCTGATTTAATATTTCTATGCGTAAGTATAAAATTATCTTTACCACCAAAAACATCTAAAACTATTTGTCTTTCAATTTTAGTCTCAGCTTGTGAAATTATAGATTTATAAGAAGAAAATTTATACCGTTCAAAATTATCTGGATTTTGATGGATATATAAAATTAAATTTCTCAAATATTCTTCTGAATCAATATTTATTCTTTTAAATGGAGATTCAAATAACGCTCCACTTCTTTGGTAAACTTTATTAAAAGATTGCGTATAACTGCTTATTAATTTAGCAATGGATTTACTAAAAATAGCATCTTCAGAATGTAAACCTTTTTCTTTAAATTCTATTTTTTGTATATCTAATTTTATTTTTGCTCTTAATATGAAATGAAAATGATTAGGCATTAAGCAATAAGAAATAATATCAAAATAGGGCAATATATATTTTTCGACTTTCAAAAGAAAAAATGAATAATTATTCTGATTCAAAAAAACATTTTTTGAATTTATACCACGATTAAAAATGTGATAATACTTGCCAGATTCTATTTCTTCTTCTCTTATTTTCATAATGCTAAACTTTGTCAAAGATTTAAAACTTTGACAAAGTATTTAATTATTCATAAACTCCAAAACAGAATCTGTAATGTGTTTCAATTGTTCTTCGTCTAATTCGGTATGCATTGGTAAAGAGATTACTTGGTCTAAAAGCTTATCTGTATTTACAAAATCTGCATCATTAGATTCTTGGAAATATGCTTTTTGTTTTCTAAGAGCAACTGGATAATAAATCATTGCAGGAATTTCTTTTTCTGCCAAAAATGCTTGCAATTCGTTGCGTTTTCCATTCAAAATTCTCAAAGTATATTGGTGAAAAACTTGTGTGGAATTTTCTGCTCTTTTTGGTGTCAAAATATTAGGATTATTTGCAAAAGCTTTGTCATAATAATCTGCAGCACTTCTTCTTGCTGCATTATAAGAATCTAAAAGCGGAAGTTTCACTCTAAGAACAGCAGCTTGTACACTGTCTAATCTAGAATTCACCCCTACTTCGTCGTGGTAATAACGTTTGTACATCCCGTGGTTTACAATTCCTCTAATTTTATAAGCCAAATCATCATCATTTGTAAAAATAGCACCTCCATCGCCATAGCAACCAAGATTTTTAGACGGGAAGAAAGAAGTAACTCCTAAAGTTCCCATTGTTCCAGATTTTTTGGTAGTTCCATCAGAGAAAGTATAATCTGCTCCAATTCCTTGGCAATTGTCTTCAATTACATACAGATTATGTTCTTTAGCTACTTCCAAAACAGCTTCCATATTGGCACATTGCCCAAACAAATGCACTGGAATAATCGCTTTGGTTTTTGGCGTTATCGCAGATTTTAATTTTTCTACATCAATATTAAATGTATCATAATCTACATCTACCAAAACAGCTTTCAATTTTAACAAATGAACTACTTCTACTGTAGCTGCGAAAGTGAAATCTGCCGTAATAACCTCATCTCCCGGTTCCAGATGCAATGCCATCAAAGCAATTTGTAGTGCATCTGTACCGTTAGCACACGGAATTACATTTTTTACATCAAGATATTGTTCTAATTCTTTTTGAAAATTCTGAACCTCTGGTCCATTAATAAACTGAGCAGAACCCATCACATTAAGAACCTTTTCATCTACTTCATTTTTTATTTTTTGATACTGACTTTGTAAGTCGACCATTTGAATTTTTTTCATGCGAATTTTTTTTGTAAAAATACGGATTTTAAAAGATTCTGAGAAAAATAACCACCAATATCTTAGGCTTAAAAATTATTTCTTAAAACAGAATATTTTATATAAATTCGCTAAAAATCAGAAAGAAATGAAAAAAACTTTATCATTATTATCCTTATTTATTGGTTTAATGTTGTTTTCGCAGACGGAACTGGTGTTTGTTTATTTCAAAGATAAACCTAATGCTTCGGCTTTTATTAACAATCCTACCTCAGAACTTACTCAAAAATCTATTAACAGAAGAAGTAATCTTGGTATTGCAATTACGGAACAAGATGCACCAATAGAACCAACATATATTCAAAATATTCAAAACTTGGGTTATACCGTTACCGATAAATCCAAATGGCTGAACGGTGTTGCAGTATATGCTACAACTTCTCAAATAAACGATTTAAAGGCTTTGAATTATGTAAGCAATGTTGAAAGTTTTGTTAAAAATTCAATCGTTAATAAAAGCAGTAAAATTGCTAAAACCAATAAATTTTTAAATACTCAAACTGATTTTAATTACGGTAATTCTACAGCTCAGATAGACCAAATTAACCTTAGAGCTTTACATGTAAGTGGTTATAATGGTGCCGGAATAAGCATTGCGGTAATAGACACAGGTTTCCCAACGGTAAATAGTGGTTCTGCATTTGCCAGATTAGTAAGCAACAAACAAATAAAAGGTGGATACAATTTTGTGAATAAATCTATAGACATTTATAATACTTCACTCAATTCTCATGGTACCAATTGCCTAGGAATTATTGGTGGTTACATAGACGGAACTTTTGTAGGCTCTGCTCCTGATGCAGATTTTTATCTTTATGCATCCGAAAATGCAGCTTTAGAAATTCCCGAAGAAGAACTCTATTGGATAGAAGCTGCCGAAGAAGCAGACAGACAAGGTGTGGATATAATTACTACTTCTTTAGGCTACACTACATTTGATGATTCTAGATATAATTATCAATACAGCGATATGGCGGGGCAAAAATCTTTTATTGCAAGAGGAGTAAATATTGCATCAGATAAAGGAATTATTGTAATGATTGCTAATGGTAACGAAGGCTATGCTAGTAGCACTTGGCATTACCTTACCACTCCTGCAGACAGCGAAAAAGCGTTTAGCATTGGCGGTGTTGATTCTACTGGAAATCCGTATGCTTCTACATCGTATGGACCTAATGCTAATAATCACATAAAACCAGATGCCGCAGCTAGAGGTACTAATACATATTATGTTTACAACAACTCTTCTTACTATGGTAGTGGCACATCTTATGCTACTCCTTTATCTGCGGGCGGTGTTGCTTGTGTTTTGCAAGCAATTCCTACCAATACAAACAGAGAAACCATCAAAAACAAATTAAGAGAAACAGCATCGCTTTCTAGTAATCCAAATGATAGATTAGGCTATGGCATTTTAAATTTCAGCAATGCTCTTACAGCAATCAATACCACAATGGGGGTTGAAAATATTAAAAAAACTACAATCAACATCTATCCAAATCCAGTGAAAAGTATTTTGAATATTAAAACTGATGAAAAAATTAAGACTGTAGAGCTTTATGACGAAATAGGAAGAAAAGTGAAAAATATTTCCAATAGCAATACTATAAATCTTGAAAATCTAAGTAAAGGAATCTATTACTTAAAAATTCAAACAGAAAAATCTTCCTCGGTTGAGAAAATTATAAAAGAGTAAAAGCAAAAAAAAATCTTCAGAAATTCTGAAGATTTTTTTATTTATGCTGAGTTTCTACTCGCGTTAATATTTCCAAATAAAGACCTTGTGACAAGCTTTTCTAAAGCTTCTTTATTGCCTTCATTCTTTTGAAGTTTTATAAGCGCATATTGCTGTATGCTGAGCAATGGCAACACAATTTTTTCTCTAATTTTTACAGATTTTCTGGTAACAGGTTCTTCTTGCATCAACATTTCAAAACCAGTAATCTCGAACATCATTTCTTTAGAAAGATTATATTCTTCAAATAAAACCTTCCAAAATTCTCCAAATTTAGGATGATTTTTCATGTAATAAGTTAGCGGAAAATAAGACTTATTCATAGCCATCATAGAGTTTAAAACCAAAGTTTTAAAGAAATCCGAATTTTTAAATAAATCTTTCACCTCGTTTATTCTGCCTTCTTCTTTCAACTTAGCAAGTGCAGTTCCGAAGCCGAAAAATCCAGGTACATTTTGTTTCAGTTGACTCCAACTTCCTACAAAAGGAATAGCTCTAAGGTCTTCAAATTTCAGTTCGTTTCCAGCGCCGCGTTTGCTTGGTCGACTTCCAATATTTGTTTTCCCGTAATACTGAAGCGTACTAATCTCTTGTAAATATGGCACAAAAAGCGGATGCTGTTTTAGAGCCGAATATTTCTCATAACTATACCCCGAAAGTTCCTCTATCAAAGCTCTTTCTTCTGGCGTAATATCTTTTTTATGATTTTTAAAAACTTCATTTTCAATACCTGCAGTTAATAATTGTTCAAAATTATATTTCGCTTGGTCTTTATTCCCAAAAACCGAAGTAATGGTTTGTCCTTGTATGGTTAATTCAATCTTATTATTCGCAATAGTTTTTCCTTGACTTGCATAGAATTGGTGAGTTTTACCGCCTCCTCTTGCTGGTGGACCTCCTCTACCATCAAAGAAAATTACTTTCACATCATTTTCTTCGGATACTTTGCTCAGTTTTTCTTTCGTATTGTAAATCTCCCAGTTAGCTTTTAGATAACCTCCATCTTTTGTACCATCTGAAAAGCCCAACATGATGGTTTGAACGTTATTTCTCTTCGCCAAATGTTTCTCATAAACTGGAAAATTATAAAGATTTCTCATTACTTCTTCTGCATCAGCAAGACCTTCCATCGTTTCAAAAAGTGGAACAATATCTACATTTATTTCTTCGTCTTGGTAACCGCAAACTTTAAAAAGCGCAAATACATTCATCACATCTTCTACAGTATCAGAATTTGAAATAATATATCTGTGCATACCTCTTTCTCCGTTGCTTTGTTGAATTCTTTTTACATTGAAAACACTTTTAATGGTTTCGCTGGTAATTTCGTCTTCAAAATCATTAGGATTGGCAATAATATTACCGCTCATTAAAATTTCTACTTTTTCTGAATTCTTCAATGTTGAAGCATCTTTATCCGAATATTTATTCACCAAATCATCAATTACTTTTTGATGAATTCGGCTATCTTGTCTAATATCTAAAGTGGCAAAGTGAGTTCCGAAAATCTTCACTCTATCTTTGTAATCTTCAATCAGATTTTTAAAAAGTCCGTTATGTTGAGTTTCTAAAATATGAATCGTTTCGTCTAAATATTCTAAAATTTGAGAAGCCGAAATGGTTTTATCATTTTTAAAAATATTTAAGTACAATTCGTTACTTAGTTTTTCTAAAATTTCTGAAACACCTCTGAAACTTAATCTTCTTCTTAAACTTTTCAAATGATTGTAGTAGTTTTTAAGAATCGAAATTCTTAATTCTTCTGCTACTTTCAAGGTTACATCAGCTGTTACAAAAGGATTCCCATCTCTATCGCCACCTGGCCAGAAACCAAGCTGTATCACATCTTGATGAATTTCAAAATTATTAGCAGCAAAAGATTCTTTCAGCTTTTTGTAAAGCTCCCCGAAAGCATCATAATACACGTGTCTCAAGTAGAAAATAATACTCAAAGCCTCGTCTAAAGGTGTAGGTCTTTCCTTATTTACGAAAGGAGTTTTACCCAATTGTTGCAGCAACAAATCTATCTCAGAAATATCATCTTTTAGAATTGCTGTACGCAAATCGTGCAAAATTCTTTGTACCGCATTAGGATAAAACTGTGTAGGGTGCGCCGTAAAAACTACTTTTATCCCAAAATCTTCTAACTTAGTCTGTACCTTAGAGAATTTATGCTCTTGTACAGCTCTTTCATGAAGTTGCATCACTGTACCGGCATCACTCTCGGAGTGAAGCTGAGAAAAAGCTGCATCTTCTATACTATCGAAAAGAACAACTTGTCTTTCGATATACTGAATAATTTTAAACAAAAGTTCTAGCTTTTGCTCTTCAGTAACAAGCTCTGTGTGTTTCTTAAAAAACTCTTCCACTATTTCTTCGGGAGATTTCCCTTCTTCATAACCATCTCGGCTCTCTTCATATAAAAATGGAAGTAGCATACCAATGTTGGTCATTTTATCATACGGAAGACTCATGAAAAGGCTGTTATAAATCTGAAATTTATTTTCTACAACCTGACGAAATTTTTCTAAACGGGCTTCATTAATCATTGAACAAATTTATAAAATTATATACACTCACACATCATTATTGAAATTTTCGATGTGAAGTTTTTATTTATTAGTAATATAGACGCCATCAAAATTAGTAATTTTGCAGAAAATTTTAAGAATATGTTAAACTTTGAATTTAAAAACCCTACAAAAATAATTTTCGGAAAAGGCGAAATTGCTAAAATCTCTAGAGAAATCCCGAAAACAGAAAAAATATTGGTTCTTTACGGTGGCGGAAGCATCAAATCTAATGGTGTTTACGACCAAGTAAAAGCAGCTCTCGAAGGCTACGATTGGGAAGAATTTGGCGGTATCCCTGCCAATCCAGAATACGAAGTATTGCTAGAAGCCCTAAAAGTAATTAAAGAAAAAAACATTACTTATATGCTTGCTGTAGGTGGTGGTTCTGTAATTGACGGAACTAAATTCCTTTCTGCGGCAGCTAAATTCGATGGCGAACCGTGGGATATTTTAGAAAAAGGAATAAGAACAGAAGAAGGAAAAGGATTACCTTTCGGTTCTGTACTTACATTGCCGGCAACAGGTTCTGAAATGAATTCGGGTTCTGTAATTTCCAGAAGAGCTACCAAACAAAAACTTGGAATGGGTGGCGCTGGTCTTTTCCCTGTGTTCTCAGTTTTAGACCCAGAAGTTATTCGTTCTATTCCTAAAAAACAAATTGCAAACGGCATCACAGATGCTTACACGCACGTTTTAGAGCAATACATGACCGTAAAAACTTCAGCAACACTTCAAGACAGATTTGCCGAAAGCATTCTACAAACTTTACAAGAAATAGCACCTAAAATGATGGCAGAAGAATTTAATTATGACGCTGCAGCCAATTTTATGTGGAGTTGTACCATGGCGCTTAATGGTTTAATTCAGAAAGGTGTAGTTTCAGATTGGGCGGTACACGGCATTGGACACGAACTTACAGCACAATTTGGGATAGACCATGCCAGAACGTTGGCAATTATTGCGCCTTCTCATTACCGTTATAATTTCGAGGCTAAAAAAGAAAAATTAGCGCAATACGCCGAAAGAGTTTGGAACATTACCGAAGGTTCTGTAGAAGAAAAAGCAAACCAAGGTATTGCTAAAATGGAAGAATTTTTCCAAAGTCTTGGCATTAAAACTAAACTTTCAGATTATACCGAAAACTACAAAGGAACTGCCGAATTGGTAGAAAAAACTTTCTTAGATAGAAAATGGTTAGCCCTTGGCGAAAGAGGTATAGTAAAACCCGAAGACGCTAAAAAAATTGTAGAAATGTCTTACTAATTACAAAAGCTAAGCAAACGAAGTTTACGAAAAGTAACTAAGTTTAATAAGTAATTCACAAAATACAACTTTAACAAAATCACAGAATTTTCTGTGATTTTTTTTGTTCTTAAAACCAATTGCCCAACTCAAAAACTTTTGTAATTTTGAGTGATGATGACTTGGAAAAAGCCTAAATAATTACAAATTGAAAAAACTCAAACTATTATCATTAATATAAAACGCTATGATAAAAAATTATCCGTTGCAATTTACTTTAACTCTAATTCTATTTTTAATAATGAATACGAGTTATTTTTGGGAGGGAGAATTCGGCATTTTTACTATTCCAATCTTTATTATACTTTTTATTTTATTTTTCCTTTTGCTTCTCGAACTTATTAGACAAATCTATATCTCAATAAGAGATAAATTTACTGAAAAACGTAGAAACTACTTGCTAACATTTATGTTTATCATTTTAACTTTAATTTTCATAAAACCAAGAGGAATAATAAATTTCGAAAAACTTGAAGGCGAAAATGTATATTTTGCACAAGCAGAAGGTGTCGCAAATTGCACTTCAACTTTAAAACTAAAAAAAACAAATAAATTTATATATGAAAGCATTTGTTTTGGAATGGAAAAAACAAAAGGCAATTATATAATAAAGAATGATTCAATCTATTTTAAAAACTTCAACAAAAATAAGTTTCAATTTAATTTTGGTATAATAAATGGTAATAGTATCAAACTTTACAGATACAAAAATGACAAAAATCCTTTTATAATACCAATAATTAAAAAATATTAACCCTTATATTTTTCACAACTTCAAAAACTATCACTGAATCAATCACAACATCCGCCACTTATCGCTTTCCCTACTATAAAATGATAAACGTCACCACACATATTTCCTTAGAAGCCTTTCAATACTACTCTTTTTTCTTTAAATTTGAAGAAATTATGGAGACCAAAATACCATAAGTCTCCCTTAAAACCTTTTTATAATGAAAAACATTTTCAAAATTTTTTCGCTTTTCCTAGCGTTTTCGTTTACAGTGCTTTCTGCTCAGCAAAAGCCGGATTATTATGATGACATTCAGCATTTCAAAAAATTAGACTCCGAAACTGCTCCTCCTAAAGATGCCATCCTTTTCATTGGAAGCTCTACCTTTACCAAATGGACAGATGTTGCAGATTATTTCCCAGATAAAACCATCATCAACAGAGGATTTGGTGGTTCCAGATTTGTAAATTTAAATTACTACGCCGAAGATTTATTAAATCCTTACCAACCAAAACAAGTAGTTATCTATTGTGGCGACAACGATATCTCAAACCAAGACAAGCCTTCTGCTGAAGTAGTTTTCGAGAGATTCAAAAAGTTCTATAGCACCGTAAGAGCTCATTATCCTAAAGCTAATATTGCATACATTTCTGTGAAATTTTCGCCAAGCAGAGAACAATTTTGGGGAGAAATGAAAAAACTAAACCTTAAAATTGAGAAATATCTTAAAAAACAAAAAAACACCAATTACATAGACATTACCAAAGCCATGAACGACGAAAATGGCAAAGTAAGAACAGACCTTTACCTAGAAGACATGCTCCACATGAAACCAGAAGGTTATAAAATTTGGTCAAAAATAATGTACCCTTATCTTAAATAGATAAAACAAGTAACTAAAAAAGAGATTAAAAGTGTTTTTAATCTCTTTTTTAGTTAAATTTGCCTAGATACAAAAAACTAAATCTGTAGCCATGAAAAAAATTATCATTATTATTTTCGCTTTTGTTTCATCTTTTTCTTTTTCACAAGAAGATGCAACTAAAAAGATTGACAACCTGAAAAAAGAACTTGCAGATAATGCCTGTAAATGTATTGATTCTGTAAAAGATGAAATCATCAATAGAAAAAGAAAAGAAAATATTGATGGAATTAATAATTGCACCAAAGAATATGTTGGCGCATTTATACTTGGCAAAAAATTATTAGCAATAGACCCCACAAAAAGCAGTGATATAAATGTTAATTTAGACGAAAATTCTGCCGAATATGTACAAGCAAAAAGAAATTTAGAAGATTATCTAATGAACAATTGCCCTTCTATTAAATTTGTTTTAGCTAGCAATGATAAAGAAAATGAAAACTCTTTTTCTCAAAACAAAAAAGCTAGAGAATATTATACCAAAGGGGTTAACGAATCTAATAACAAAAATTACGAAAAAGCTTTAAAATACTATTTATTATCTGTAAAAGAAGACGAAAACTTTCCTTTCGCTTGGGACAATTTAGGCTTTTGCTACAGACAATTAGGAAAATACGACGAAGCTATTGAAGCATACAAAAAATCTATTTCTTTAGACCCCAACCATGCTTTTCCAATTCAAAATTTAGCTATAGCTTATTCTTACAAAAAAGAATACCAAAAAGCAATTGATACTTTCGAACTGCTAAGAAAATTAGATGAAAATAACCCTGAAACTTATTATGGCATCGGACAAATTTATTATCAATATTTAAAAGAATATGAAAAAAGTTTAGACTATGTATGCAAAGCTTTTAATCTTTACATTAAAGCAAACTCACCATACAGATCAGATGCTGAACACATCATTAAACTCAATTATGCCGAACTCAAAAAACAAGGCAAAGAAGATAAGTTTTTCGAAATTTTAAAAGCTAATAATATAAATGCTAATTAATAAAGCCAACGCTACAAAAATTTTTGTAGCGTTGGCCTTTATATGTAATTTTTAACTCTTTATTAACTTTTTTTTGCTTTAGTAAAAGAAAACATCAGATAAAACAAAAACGGTAAAATAAATATACAACCAATAAGCAAAGCCCATCCTAAAATAGTCAAAGTGCTTTCTGGTGCTGCGTTTTCTATTAAAGAAATGGTTTTTCCGTTTCCTAAAACTATAATATTTGGAATGTGTCTGTAAGTTGCTGCCGCCATTATCATAATGATCTGGAAAGCACCTAAAGTTCTTACCGGCAACAAAAAATTATTGTTAATACACCATAATAAAATACCTAAAGAAGCTGTTGCCAAAACTACAGATGTAATCCCTATCCATCCGGTAAAAACCCATTCTAACAAAGGAATCCCAGAAAAATAAGCCACTAAAAAAACCAAACCTCCAGCAACAAAAACCGCCAACATCATATCTCTGGTTTTCTTTAGCATTTGTTTCAAATCTTTTTTAGAATCTACTTCTCTTAAAGAATAAATAGAAGCCAGATAACCACAAATAACAATCGTAAAAATTCCTACTGCAATTCCAAAAGGATTAAACCAACTGAAAACATACAAAGACAAAAAATCTTTAGCATCAGGATTAATACTTCCAGAAATAGTAGCCGCAGCGATACATCCTATAAAAAATGGAGTAACTAAACTAGAATAATAAAAAATTTCTCGGTAAACATTTTGCCAACCGTCTTCTATGGCGTCGTAATTTCTAAAAGTAAAAGCGGTACCTCTGGCAATAATCCCAATAAGCATTAAAACCAAAGGAATATGAAGATACACTGTAAGAATAACATAAATATCTGGAAATCCTACAAATATCACAACTATCGCTATAATTAACCACATGTGATTGGCTTCCCAAACCGGCGCAATAGATTCGTACATTAAATTTTGAGTTCGGTTTCTTGCTTTTTTTCCTGTAAAAAGTTCTACAATACCTGCTCCAAAATCTGCTCCACCCAACAAAACATATAAAACTACTGATAGAAAAAGAAAAGCTATTACTACGTACAACATCTTAATTATTTTTTAGATTGAAACAGAGGGTCGGTATAATCGTATTGATAAGGCACCATTTTTATTTGTCTTCTCAACAAGAAAACAATAATAAGCGACAAAGAGATAAAAATAAGCGTAAACAAATAAAAAGAATATTGAATTCCTGGCATTGGAGTTACTGCTTCCGCCGTTTTCATAATTCCGTAGATAATCCACGGTTGTCTTCCTACTTCTGTCACCGTCCAGCCTGCTTCCAAAGCAATATATCCAAAAGGTGTAGAAATAATAAATAATTTTAAAAGCCAATGTTTATCTAACCATTTTTTCTTGAAAAATAAAGCAAAAAGATACAACAAAGAAATCACCATCATTACACTTCCAAAGAAAATCATAATTTGGAAAGCAAAGTGAGTAACAGCAATTGGTGGCCAATGTTCTTTAGGAAAATCTTTCAAACCTTTTACTTCAGAATTTGGATTACCATCAACCAAAAAGCTCAATAATTTAGGAATTTTAACTCCATATTTTACTACTTCTTCTTTCTCATCAGGAATTCCTCCAATTAAAAATGATGCACCTTTTTCGGTTTCGAAATGAGCTTCCATAGCTGCCAATTTTATCGGTTGTCTTTTCGCAACAGATTTTGCGGCTATATCACCAGAAAGAGGCGCTAAAACGGCTCCGAAAATTCCAAAAATTACTGAAATTCTAAATGCTTTATTGTGAAATTCTCTATTTTTACCTTTCAATAAAAAATAAGCGTGTAAACCTGCAACAGCAAATCCAGTAGCGCAAAATGCAGCAACAGACATGTGCAAAGATTGAGAAAACCAAGCTTCGTTAAACATTGCTTTTATCGGGTCTATATTGAGGTATCTTCCGTTTTCGTAATCAAAACCAGAAGGGCTGTTCATCCAAGCATTAGCTGCTACCACCAAAATCCCGGAAGCTAAACCACTAATCCCAACTAAAAAACCACAAAACCAATGAAACCATTTATTGAATTTGTCCCAACCATACAAAAAGAAACCCAATGCAATAGCTTCTATAAAAAAAGCGGTACCTTCTAAAGAAAATGGCATCCCAAAAATAGGACCTGCATGTTTCATAAATTTTGGGAACAATAATCCCAATTCAAAAGACAACATGGTACCAGAAACAGCACCTGTTGCAAACAAAATGGCTACACCTTTGCTCCAAGCTTTGGTAAGACCTTTATAAATTTCGTCTTTGGTGGTAAGGTATTTGTAATGTGAAAAAGCCATTAAAAAAGGCATCACCATTCCTACGCAAGAGAAAATAATATGAAAACCCAATGAAAGCGCCATCTGTCCTCTCGCTGCAATAAAATCATTCATTTTTTTATTATTAGGTAAAAGTAAGTAAGAAAATATTGGATTCTCAAAAAGTAATTCTATGAAAACCCAAGCAAATTTATAGATTTTTCGGGATTTTTACTCTAATTTTCAATTGAAATAAAGAATAGATTCTCATACAAAAAAGCTATTTCAATACATTTTGAAATAGCTTTTGAATATTTGTTATTTTTTCTTTCTTTTGGCAATAGATTTTGCTTTGGCTTGCGCTCTATTTGCAGGTTTGGTTTTTGGTGGTTTACGTTTGCTTGGGCCACCAAGATTTATCTTTTTATTTTTATCTTTTTTCTCGTGAAAAGCAGAACCAGCTTCAATTTTTTTGTATTGAACAGGGTTTTTCATCTTTACCACTTCTTTTTCGGCAGCAATTTTCACATCAGATTCTTTTACTTCAGAAGGGAACTCTATTCTATTCACTTCTTTGTTCATAAACATTTCTAAAGCAATGAAACGTTCTTCTTCTTTTGGCGTGTAAAAAGAAATTGCAATACCTTCTTTATCTGCTCTACCCGTTCTCCCTATTCTGTGAATGTATTGTTCTTGAACTTCAGGAATTTCAAAATTAAATACGTGAGACACATCTGGAATATCCAAACCTCTCGCCATTACATCGGTAGTAATAATTCCTCTCAATTCATTATCAGAGAAAGATTTCATGGTTCTTAATCTGAAATTTTGAGATTTATTAGAGTGAATTACACCAAATTCTCCGGCGAATTCTTCTTCTATCTTATTAAAAATTAAATCGGCGTGTTTTTTATTATTGGCAAAAATCAGAATTTTTTCATACTCTGAATCTGTTTTTAAAAGATGAACTAGCAAATTCAACTTGGTATTAAAATTCTTTACCGGAATGGCAGATTGCGCAATTTTTTCTAATGGAGTTCCGCTTCTTGCCAAAGAAATTTCTTGCGGATTTTTAAAATATTCTTCCAACATCGCATCTACTTCATCCGTCATGGTTGCAGAGAAAAGTATATTTTGTCTGCGCTCGCTCATCATGGTAAAAATATCTTCCAATTGTCTTCTAAAACCAAGAGAAAGCATCTCATCAAATTCATCAATGATTAGTTTTTTCAAATCTTTAAGATTCAAAACGGCATCTTTCATTAGATCCATCACTCTACCCGGAGTTCCCACCAAAATATCTACACCTTCATATACCAAAAGTTTTTGAGTATTGATGTTTACACCACCATAAACTCCCAGAACTCTAGCAGAGGTTTCTTCTGTTAATTTTTCTAACACTTCTGCAACTTGTACTACCAATTCACGAGTTGGCACTAAAACTAAAACAGTTGGGCTTCCGTTTTTATTGAATTTCCAAGTTTTAAGAACAGGCAAAAGATAGGCTAATGTTTTTCCGGTACCAGTTTGTGCAATTCCCATAACATCTTTTCCAGACATAATTGGCGAAAAAGATTTAAGCTGAATAGGCGTTGGCTCAGAAATTCCTAGTTTTTCTAAAGCTGAATTGAGTTGTTTTGGTAAATCAAAATCTATAAAGGTTGGTTTTTCCATCTTGCAAAAGTACGATTTCTGAAATTATTATCTCAAATTAAAAATTTCACCTAATGTAACTTATTAATAATTTAACATACTAATTAATAAAACCTATAAAATTTTAATTATTTTTAATAAAAATTTATTTATTAATAAAAACTAATTTAAATACTATAACTATGATTAAAAAATTATCTTTTTTTGCATTATGTACTCTGGCTTTCAACACGTTTAACGCTCAAACTACATTAACAGCCGGAGACATAGCATTTGTAATGGTTAATGCAACCGACAACTCATTAAACTCAGCGAGTAATGACGACAATGTTTCATTTGTATTATTAAAAAACATTAGTAGCGGAACACAAATTTCTTTTACAGATTTTGGTTGGCGCTCAGATAGCCCTGCTTTTCAATCTGCCAATCCTTGTGGTGCTAGTACTGGTGCTGTATCAGATGGGGTGGTAACATGGACGGCTAACACAGCTCTTCCTTATGGCACAATAATACACATGAATGTAAAATCAACTCCTTCTGTAAATAAAGGTACTATAATAGGAACTACTGCCACTTATAATTCTTCAAGTTATTATGTAAATATAACTACAGCTGGAGAATCTATAATAGCCTATCAAGGTACATTAGCAAGTCCTACTTTAATTTCTGCAATTAGATTAAATAGTACTTGGACTACATTATTAACAAATTGTCAATATGATCCAACAGCATGTGTACAACCTTCTGCTTTATCTGCCCCCGGCAATTCTTTTCTATGGGGACAAGTTGGCGGAAATGGCGTTTTAAAATCTTCTGTTGTGTTAACGGGAGACAAAACAACCGATTTAGCAAATATTTACAATACATCTAATTGGAATTTTAATCCTAGCGTTGCTTATAAAATAGCCGACTCTTTTTTAAGTACTACTGAAAACAATACCGCTAAAAAACTTAGTATTTATCCTATCCCTGCAAAAAATACAATTACAGTAGATCTAGATAAAACTATTTCGGATTTAGACAGCGAATACAGTATCTTCGATTCTAACGGGAAAATATTACTAACAGGAAAAATAACAAAATCATCTCAAAAAATATCTGTAGAAAAACTTCCAAAAGGAGTATATTTTCTACAAATTAAAAACAATAAAGAAAATATTTCTAAGAAATTTATAAAAAATTAGAATCCATTTATTTATATCAATCAAAATAAGGCTGTCTTAAAAGTAGGGCAGCCTTATTTTATTTTCACAATTTTAGAAACGGTTTTTATTTCTTCTTTTTCGGTTATGCTGCTTGTAATTTTCACGAAACCTTTTTTATTCTTCACTTTTTCTATCGGCAGTTTCTTATCATCATTCCATTGAATGCAATGTGTAAGAATTGGTTTTACCAAGTATTTAAAACCATCTTTTCTTAATGTAAAAACATAAAAAGATTGCCAACAACTTGTACACCAATTAGGATAAAACCCAATTTCGTCTTTGCCGTCATTGTTTAAATCTTTCAGATTGTATAAATCTCCGTTTTTAGAATTTTTAATTGTAAAAGGTTTCAGTTTTTTATCACTAAAATAAACTGTTGTTTCGCATTTACCAGAACAATCTTCGGAGCAATCTGAAACTTTAGAATAAGCATATTCTTTTTTACCGTCTCCATTGTAATCTCCTAAAACTCCTTTAGAAGATTCATTTTGAGCAAAAGAAAACATCGAAACCAACAGGAAACTGGTTATTAATATTTTTTTCATAATTGTGTGATTTAATTCTTTCAAAAATATTGAAAATAGCAATACCATCTCTTAAAAGCTGTTAAAAAAAACACCCTAATTTTTACATTTAAGTTAAAAAAGATTAAAATACACTATAATTACAAACCTTCTTGTTACAAACCTTTATTTTTGACTACTAAACTAAGTAAATCAGAAACCAAATTTATAATGAGAAAAACAATTATCTCTATTGGAATGTTATGTTCCTTTATCTCTTATGCACAAACGAAAAAAGACAGCACCCAACAAAAAAACATTAATGAAGTTGTTCTAGTTGGCAAGAAACCAACGGTGGAAACCAAAGTTGACCGTACCGTTTTTAATGTTTCTAACAGCTCTATACTTGCAGGAAACACTACTTGGGAAATCCTTGGCATGACACCTCTAATAAGCATTGACAGTAATGATACTCTAAAAGCAGAAGGCGAAAACGTAACCGTTTATATTAACGACAGAAAATCTGTTTTCACAGGAAAAGAATTAAAAGAATATCTAAAAACAA
This sequence comes from Cloacibacterium sp., assembly GCF_047601505.1. Classification (GTDB taxonomy): domain Bacteria; phylum Bacteroidota; class Bacteroidia; order Flavobacteriales; family Weeksellaceae; genus Cloacibacterium. The sequence continues at coordinate 1,920,537 of NZ_JASGJD010000001.1, read as the reverse complement.
TTCCTGCTGATAATTTATTAAAAATTGAAGTAATTACCAATCCTTCAGCAAGATACGAAAGTGCCGGCTCTGTAATTAATATTGTACTGAAAAAACTAGAAAACGAGGGTGTAAAAGGAAGTTTATCGGTAAGTAATTCTCAAAGCAGAAAAAACTCACAATATTCTAATTTTAATCTCAATTATCACAAAAAAAACTTCACTCAAACTTTCTCTGGAGGTTACAACAATTCTACCTTTCTCAATAAAAGGAATAAAGAAAACTTCATCTATTCTACTAAATCTTTAACGGATATAAAAACCGAAGACTATAGCCAAAACTCATCACCATCTATCTCTTCCACTTCTGAATTAGAATTAGACAGCAAAAATAATTTGGGACTTATTTTCGAATATTATCAATACAATTATAATAGCAATTCTGTTGCAAATGGCGAGAATTACCTTGATAATGTTTTCAATAATTCGTACACTCAAAACCAATATAGCAACGGAAATAATAAAAATATTGGGAGTAATTTGTTTTACAAATATTATGATAAAGTAAAAAATAAAATACTTGATGTAAATATGGGCATCAATTATTACGGAGTTAATAATGATAATGAAATTATAGAACCTACAATTTCGGGAACAAAAATTTCAGGAGAAAACCAAAACAGAGAATATTATCTAAAAGCAGATTATACGCAACCATTCGAAAAATCTGGAATTAATCTGGAATTTGGAGGTAAAATAGATTTTAAAAACAATATCATTCCGAGCGAATATTTTAATCTAGAAAATAATTCTTGGAAAAGAGATAACAATAAAAGTAACCGCTTTCAATACATCGAAAATTTAAATTCGGCTTATGTTAATGTAAGCAAAACTTTTTTCAAAAAACTAGAAACAAGAATAGGTTTAAGATACGAATACATCGACTTTAAAGTAAAACAAGACGTTGGAAATATTGAAAAAAACAATTCTTATGGAACTTGGTTGCCAGATGTTTTATTAAAATATTCTTTCACCGAAAATTTTAATTTGAGTACTTTTTACAATCGAAACATTTGGAGGCCTTATTACGCGGAATTTAATCCTTTTTTAATGCCAAATACAGACAAAACTTACAGCCAAGGAAATATGGATTTACAACCCAATCCTAGCAATAGACTTGGTTTAAAATTTGGTTTTTACAAAAAATATTTTATTTCTACTTCTTATTGGTTTTCCAATCAAGATTATTGGGATTCTTTTTATGAAATTGATGGTAAAACGGTAAGCATACCAACCAATTTTAACGGTAGCGTAAAGAAATATAACATCAATTTCAATACCAATCAAACGTTTTTCAAAAATAAAATGAACGTTAATTTTAGCTTGATGTATAGTTATACTGACAATAGTGATTTTAATACAAAAAATAAAATTACAAATGCTAAGAATTACTTTAGCAACATTGGAGGTTCTACCAATTTTTCTTACACCAATTTATTCAACAAAAATATAAATGTGAATGCATGGGTTGGAATTTACAATCAGAATAATGGAAATAGTTATGCCAATAAAGCAATGGTATATCACAGTATTTCTGCTACCAAGATTTTCTCAAAATTACAACTTGAAGCTTCTGTAAGGCTTAATAACATTTTTATGAATCCTAATTATGACAACACAACGTTCTCTGAAATTGGAAAATTCAGAAACTCTAGTACTTGGGATAACAGAGGAATTACGCTAAGTATAGTGAAGCGTTTTGGAAACCAAAAAGTAAAAGAAAATTCTAAAACGAACGTAGAAAAAGATAGTGGCGGAAGCAAATAATCTATAAAAATAAAGCTGTTTCAGAGAATTGAAACAGCTTTTATTTTTTTATTCCCACTCTATCGTTGCAGGTGGTTTACTAGAGATATCGTAAGTTACACGATTGATACCTCTCACTTCGTTGATGATTCTGTTAGAAACCAATTCTAAAAATTCATAAGGAAGTTTGCTCCAAGTTGCCGTCATAAAATCAATAGTATTGGCAGAACGCACAACCGCAGTGTATTCATAAGTTCTTTCGTCTCCCATTACACCAACAGATTTCACCGGAAGTAGTACTACAAAAGCCTGAGAAACTTTTTCGTACAAATCATTTTTATACAATTCTTCAATAAAAATATCGTCTGCTTCTTGTAGAATTTTTACTTTTTCGGCATCTACTTCACCCAAAATTCTAATTCCAAGACCAGGACCAGGGAAAGGATGTCTGTACACCAAATGATGCGGAATGCCCAATTCTTCGCCTACTTTTCTTACTTCATCTTTAAATAATTCTCTAAGAGGTTCTAGCAATTCCATTTTCATTTCTTCTGGTAAACCTCCAACATTGTGATGAGATTTTATTACTGCAGAAGGTCCTTTTACCGATTGAGACTCAATAACATCCGGATAAATAGTACCTTGAGCTAAGAATTTTGCACCTTCAATTTGATGAGATTCTTCATCAAAAACATAAACAAACTCATTACCGATGGTTTTTCTTTTTTGTTCTGGGGCTGAAACTCCTTCTAATTTTGACAAAAATCTTTCGGATGCATCTACCATTTTAATATTCATGTTAAAATGCTCTCCGTAATTTTCCATTACTTTTTTGCCTTCGTCTTTTCTTAGAAGTCCGGTATCTACAAAAATACAAGTGAGTTGGTCTCCAATTGCTTTGTGAATTAAAACCGCTGCAACAGAAGAATCTACACCGCCAGAAAGACCAAGAATTACTTTATCTTTTCCTACTTTTTCGCGAATTTCGGCAACTGTTTTTTCGATATAATTGGTTAGTTTCCAGTTTTTTTCTGCTTTACAAATCCCGAAAACGAAATTTTCTAACATTTTAGCACCTTCTTCAGAATGAGAAACTTCTGGATGAAACTGAACACAATAGATATTCTGAGATTCATTAGAAATTGCAGAAATTACATCTGTTTTAGCATTAATTTCAAAACCTTCTGGCACTACTTCTACTTCGTCAAAATGGCTCATCCAAACGATAGAATCTGTAGAAACGCCTTCAAAAAGTTTAGAAGTTTTATCAATATGAAGATTGGCTTTTCCGTACTCTCCTTTTACTCCTTTTTTAACTTTTCCACCCAAAACGTGAGTGGTTAATTGCATTCCGTAGCAAATTCCAAGAACTGGAATCTTCGCTTCGAAAAGAGATTTTTCTACCAAATGAGCATCTTCTGCATTTACAGAACTTGGACCTCCAGAAAGGATAATCCCCACTGGTTTTTTATCTAAAATTTCTGCTAATGGTGTATTAAATGGTAAAACTTCAGAATAAACTCCCAATTCACGAACTCTTCTTGCGATGAGCTGGTTGTACTGAGAACCGAAGTCTAAAATAATGATACCGTTGTTCATATTTATTTAATTGAAAGTTGAAAATTGAGAATTAAACTCAATTTTTTACAAATTTTATTTTTATTTCTAAACGTAACCAGCCCCGATTGCAGCGGTTACCCCGCAGCAAGCTTTGGCAAATGTGTTGGAGCGAGGAGTATGAGCGGAAAGCGGGAATAGCTTCTAAAAATTTTAGAAATTACCGATATCTTCTCTATAATAAGCATAATCGAATCTTACAGAAAGTGCGTCCTGATAGACTTTTTTCCTAGCTTCCTGATAAGTATCTCCTGTTGCTACAATGTTAAGAACTCTACCTCCTGTGGTAACAATTTTGCCATGTTCTATTTCTGCACCTGCAAAAAGTACTTCGCTGTCTTTTACCTTGTCTATACCTGTAATTTCGTAACCAGTTTCGTAATTCCCTGGATAGCCACCAGAAGTCATTACCAAACAAACTGCTTTTTTATCGGCAAAACTTAAATTTATTTCTTTACCTTCTAAACAATCTGTAAGAACATCTAAAAGATTAGACTCTAGAAGCGCCATAATAACCTGTGTTTCAGGATCTCCTAGTCTCATGTTGTATTCTAAAAGATAACATTCGTTGTTTTCTACCAAAACTCCAAAGAAAATAAATCCTACAAAATTAAGATTGCTTTCTTTAATACCTTTAACGGTAGGTTCTAAGATATTTTTTTCGAAATCTGCAAAATGCTCTGCTGTAAACTCCGGGCTTGGAGCTACAGTTCCCATTCCGCCAGTGTTAAGACCAGTATCGCCATTTCCAATTTTCTTATAATCTTTCGCAGAAACACAAGAAAATGCTTGTTTACCATTCCAAAAAGCTATTACAGAAGCTTCAAAACCTTTCAAAAACTGTTCTATTACTACTTTTATACCCGCATCGCCAAAGATTTTATCAATCATAAATTGGCGCAAAGTAGCTTCGGCCTGTTCTACATCTTCGCAAATTACCACTCCTTTACCAGCAGCCAAACCGCTTGCTTTAACTACAAGTGGATATTTTTGAGTTTGAACATATTCTTTAGCCAAAACATAAGAATCAAAAATTTCTGCTTTGGCAGTTCTCACTCCATTTTCTACCATAAATTTTTTAGAAAAAGCTTTGCTTCCTTCTAAATCGGCAGCTCTTTTGGTAGGGCCAAAAATTTTAAGGTCGTGTTTTTGGAATTCATCTACAATTCCTTTTACCAAAGGTAATTCTGGACCTACAAAAGTGAAATCTATCTGTTCTTTAATCGCAAAATCTCTTAATTCTGAAACGCTATCGAAAGGTAGATTTTCACCTAAAAGTTCGGTGGTCGCATTTCCTTTTGCGAAATATAATTTAGATATTCTTTTATCTTCGGCTAGTTTTTTGGCAACAGCAGACTCTCTACCGCCATTACCTATAATTAATACTTTCATTTTGATGTTTATTTTGATATATTACAAATTTAAGAAATTGTATGAACGATTTGTTACATAATTTCTATAATTTTTAGTGCAAGAAATGTCTCATTCCTGTAAACATCATTGGGATGCCGTGTTCGTTAGCTGCAGCAATAGAATCTGCATCTTTTACAGAACCACCAGGTTGTACAATTGCCGTAATGCCTTCTTTAGCACAAAAATCTACCACATCTCTGAAAGGGAAAAAAGCATCTGAAGCGAGAACTAAATCTCCGCTAAATTTTTCTTTAGCTCTAGAAATAGCTTGTTCTGTAGCCCAAATTCTGTTGACTTGTCCGCCACCAATTCCGAAAGCCTGAACTCCGTTTGAAACCACAATTGCATTAGATTTTACATATTTTACTACTCTTTGAGAGAATAATAATGCTTTTTTCTGCTCTTCTGTAGGTTGAGTTTCGGTAACTATTTTAAAATCGTCTGAAAATTGATTATCCACATCTTGAATTAAAATTCCGCCATCTATTTTCACCCAAGTTTGTTTGTCAGAAACTGGATTTTTAATTTTTATAATTCTTAAATTCTTTTTCTTTCTTAGAATTTCTAGCGCCTCTTCATCAAAATCTATTGCCATTACAATTTCGAGGAAAGTTTTATTCAATTCTTCGGCAGTTGCAGCATCTACTTTATAATTCATCCCTATAATTCCTCCAAAAATAGAAACTGGGTCGCATTCGAAAGTTTTGGCATATGTTTCAAGAGCTGTAGTTCCTATGGCAACGCCACAAGGTGTAGAGTGTTTCACAGCACAACAAGCCATTTCGTCTTTAAATTCATTAACAACTTTCCAACACAAATCCATATCTCTTAAATTATTGAAAGACAATTCTTTGCCTCCCAGAATTTCAAAATCTTTCATGGCTCCGTTTTCAAAAGTTGAAACGTAATAAGCTGCAGATTGGTGAGGATTTTCGCCGTAACGCAAATCTGAAACTTTTTTGTAAGAAGCAGAAAGGTAAGTTGGATATTCTTCGTCTAGCAACATTTTGGAAATTGCCGCATCGTAAGCCGAAGTAAGATTGAACACTTTTCCTGCCAATTTTTTGCGGGTTTCTATGGTTGAATCTCCGTTCTCTGAGATTTCTTGTTGAACCAAAGCATAATCTTCAACATCTGTAATTACTGCAACAGATTTGAAATTTTTAGCAGCAGAACGAAGCATTGAAGGTCCACCAATATCGATAAATTCTACTTTTTCGTCTAAAGAAATATTTTTATTTACGTTTTCGAAGAATGGGTAAAGATTCACAATCACCATATCAATCAGTCCTATTTCGTGTTCTGCAACGGTTTTCATGTGTTCTTCGTTATCACGAACCGCAAGAAGTCCGCCGTGAACTTTTGGGTGAAGTGTCTTAACTCTTCCGTCTAACATTTCTGGGAAATTGGTAACTTCGTCAATCTGAATTGGATTAAGACCAGCTTCTTTAAGATGCTTGAAAGTACCACCAGTAGAGATAAGTTCGTAGTTGTTTTGTTCTAAAAATTGTGCAAATTCAGTAAGACCGTTTTTGTCTGATACGCTGATTAATGCTCTTTTTTTCATTTTATTTATTACTTTTTTATAGATTTATCTTAAATAAATTTAAATTACATATATTTATTATTTTTGAAAATAGAATGTAATATAATAATCGGCTACACCATCATCATCGCTATCTCCATATTTATCATCAATAACTAATTCAGTCTCTGTTAACTTGTTTATGAGATAAGGATAATTTTCTTCTCCTTCATACCAGAATTTACTATTTTTTAGATCCAAAGTATAGTTTCTTGTAACTACCTCGTTACCAACACAACTATTATTTACAAGATGATAATGTGTTGATATTACTTTATTTACCTGAAATTCGTGTGTATCTTGTAAACTACATCCAATTGGCGTATTCGTTTGAACCACACCTGTGGATAAAACCTTTTTCTCACTTTTAATAAGCTTCCAAGTACCAATAATAGATATATTTTCAGATTGAATATCATCCCTACTACAACTTAAAATTGCTAATAAAAACAATAAAAAAAACTTTTTCATAATTATTTTTTTTTAATTTAAAACTTTATTTATCGCTTTGGGGAAAATATCATACTCTATTTTGTGAACTTTTTCTGCTAAGATTTCAGGAGTATCATTTTCATCAATATTGAATTTTCCTTGAAGAATAATTTCGCCTTCATCAATTCCTGAAGTAACAAAATGAACAGTTGCGCCACTTTCTTTTTCTTTAGCCTCAATTACTGCTTCGTGAACGTGATGTCCCCACATTCCTTTTCCACCAAATTTTGGCAAAAGTGAAGGATGAATATTGATGATTTTCCCGTTGAATTTTTCACAAAACTCTTTTTTCAAAATAGAAAGAAAACCTGCCAAAACTATTAAATCTGTATTTTCGGGAAGTATTTTTTCTAAATTTTCAGAGAAATCTTTTCCTCTTTTGAGGAGTTGATAAGGTATGTTGTGATTTTTGGCTCTTTCTAAAGCATAGCAATCTCTATCGGCAACCACCAAGCTTACTTTTGCGCCAGAAATTTCTCCATTATCAATACAATTGATAATTCTTTGTAAATTACTACCAGAACCTGATGCAAGAATGACTATATTTTTCATTTTTGTACAATGTTTAATGTAAAAAGCAACTTAACTTACCTTTACATTATACTTTTTACATTTTACAATAAATTTATTTTCTCAGAATTTTCGGTAATCTCACCTATTTCGTAAGCATCTGGAAGCGTTTCTAAAACTTTTTGAACATTTTCTTCGGCTACTACTACTACCATCCCAACTCCCATGTTGAAAGTTCCGAACATTTCTGTTCTTGCGATATTTCCTCTTTTCTCAATTTCTAGCATAATGCTTGGAATTTGAACTTTAGAAATATCTATACTTGCACACAATCCGTTAGGAATAATTCTCGGTACATTTTCTATCAAACCACCACCTGTGATATGTGCAATACCGTGAATATCTACCACTTCCATTAATTTGTGAATCGGTTGATAATACAAACGAGTAGGCACTAATAAAGTTTCGAAAATTGGTTTTCCTTCGAACTCTTCGTGGAAATCTGGAAATATTTTTCTCACCAAAGAGAAACCATTGCTATGAAAACCAGAACTTGGAAGCGCAATAATTTTATTTCCTTTTTTTATTTTAGAACCGTCTATAATTTGGTCTTTTTCTACAATACCTACACAAAAACCTGCCACATCGTAATCTCCTGGTTGGTACATTCCTGGCATTTCTGCGGTTTCGCCACCAATAAGAGCACAGTTGTTGTCTTTACAAGCATTTACCATCCCAAGAACTATTTCTGCAGCAACATCAGAATCTAATTTGCCACAAGCCAAATAATCTAAGAAAAATAAAGGTTTTGCACCATGACAAAGAATATCATTAGCACACATTGCAAAGCAATCTATACCGATAGAATCGTATTTTTTGGTATCTAAAGCAATTTTCAGTTTGGTACCTACTCCGTCTGTTCCGCTTACCAAAACAGGATTTTTATAACCTCCAATTTCGTAAAACGCTCCGAAGCTACCAATTCCGTTGAGTACATTTTTGTTGTGCGTTTCTGCTACAGCAGCTTTTATTTTGTCAACGGTTTTGTAACCTTCTTCTTTATCTACACCAGCAGATTTGTAAGTATTGCTCATTGTTTTCATTTTTTTTAAAGAAACCTTGCAGGCTTTTACACCTGCAAGATATTCACTTTTAATAGATTTACTCCAAACTTTCACAGAAAAAAACTTCAATAAAAAAGCCGACAATCTTTCTGATTATCGGCTTTGATTATTTAGCTGCGCATTTTTGCTTACCAAGTATTTGGATATTTAGTGAGCCAAAAAGTTGCAAATTCTTGTTCAAGTTTCTTATTTTTACTTTTGCAAAATTAATATTTTTTAATGATAAAAAGCAAGTTAAAATTTAAGAAAAATATTCTTTTTTTATTTTTTCTAATTTTTCTTCAAATTCTTTTTTCAATTCTGCATTCGTAATGCCTTGTTTTTCATCAAAATTCTCGCTGTATTTTGGCAATACAAAAGTTTGAATAATCTCTGCACCACTGTAAGGAGCTCTGGCTTCAAAAGCACCTACTACGTGTCTACCACCAGCAGGACCAGGAGCTGTTGCTAATAAAAATACATTTTTACCTCCAAAGTGTTTTCTGTCTTTTATTCTAGAAATCCAATCAAAAATATTTTTGAACGCTGCGGTGTATGTACTGTTGTGTTCTGCCAAAGCAATTAATAACAAATCTGCAGAATCTATTTTTTCTGCAAATTCTAGAGCAAGTGTAGGAATTCCTTCGTGTTTTTCTCTATCTACGCTAAAAATTGGCATTTCATAATCATTAAGGTCTAAAATTTCTTTTTCTACGTTCGGAAATTGTTCTGCTACATAAGTTACTAATTTTTTGTTGATAGATTCCTTAGAACTGCTTCCTGCAAATGCTACTATTTTCATTATATTTTATTTAATTAATTATTTTACTCTTGATAAACTCATCGGAACTTCTATTAAAAGAACTTCTGAGTTTTCTTCAATTTCCATATCAAAATGGTCTGTTTCTGTAATTTCTAGAGCGTCTCTTTGGTTTAAAACGGTATCTCCAATTTTTAAAGACCCCGAAATTACGAAAACATAAACGCCGTTTCCTTCTTTTTTCAATTGATATGTTCTATTGCTTTTTTGAGAAAAACTTCCCAAATGAAACCAAGCATCCTGATGAATCCATACTCCGGCATCATCTGGATTAGGCGATACAATTTGTTGAAATTCGTTATCTACCGCATTATCAGAGATTTTTATTTGGTCGTATCTTGGTTCTACATCATTTTCTCTTGGGATAACCCAAATTTGCAACAACGTAACAGGAATGTCTTTATTCCCATTAAATTCGCTGTGTTGAATGCCCGTTCCGGCGCTCATCACTTGTATTTCTCCTTTTTTAATTGCACCAAAATTCCCCATAGAATCTCGGTGATGCAATTCTCCACTTAGCGGAATGGTAACAATTTCCATATTAGAGTGCGGATGCGTACCAAAGCCCATTCCTCCTACTACAAAATCATCATTTAGAACTCTTAGAACACCAAAGTGAACTCTTTCTGGATTGTAATAATTTGCAAAGCTAAAACTATGATTAGCAACTAACCAACCATGATTTTGGAAACCTCTGCTGTCTGCTGTATGTAATATTGTTTTCATCTTTTTGTCTATTTTAAAGAATTACAATTCTTCTGATTTACAGATGCAAAGATAATTCTACAACCCTATGAATACCATTGATGTAAGGTAAGAAATACATTAGTTCTTTGTAATGACAAATTGAAATTAAAAATTTTTAAATAGCTTCAATCTTACAAATAAAAAACCTTTCAGAAATTTCTAAAAGGTTGATATTTTTATACTAACAAATTCAAAATATTAGGACTATCATTGAGGTAAGCTTCAAAATAACCTCGCTCTTTCATCCTCTGCTGGAGTCCTTCAAAATCTGAAGCGTCTGCCAGTTCTATCCCCACAGTTGCTAGAGCCGTTTCTCTGGAGTTTTTTTTGGTATATTCAAAGAAAGCAATGTCATCATTCTCGCCCAAAACATCCAAAACAAATTCTTTTAGAGAACCTGGTCTTTGCGGAAACTTAACCAAGAAATAATGTTTAACACCTTTATAAAGCAAAGCTCTTTCTTTAATTTCTTCCATTCTGGTAATGTCATTATTGCTTCCACTAACGATGCAAACAACATTTTTACCTTTAATCTTATCTTGATATTGCTCCAAAGCCGAAATCGCCAAAGCGCCAGCAGGTTCTAACACTATTGCATCTTTGTTGTACATTTCTAAAATGGTAACACAAATTTTTCCTTCGTCAACAGTAATACAATCGCTAAGATAATCTTTACAAATTTCAAAGGTTAAATCTCCTACTTTTTGCACCGCTGCACCATCTACAAATTTATCAATATGCGTTAATTCCACATTATGACCAGCAGTGATGGAAGCTTTCATAGAAGCTGCACCTTTGGGTTCTACACCAATAATTTTAGTATTAGGAGAAAGAATAGAAAAAACAGTAACAATACCCGAAATTAAACCACCTCCACCAATCGGAACAAAAACATAGTCTATTTTTTCGTTGGTTTGTTCTAGAATTTCCATGGCAAGAGTTGCTTGCCCTTCTATAATCTGAAGGTCATCAAAAGGATGAATAAAAGCCGCTCCTTTGGCTTCGCTATAATCTATTGCTGCCAATTTTGAAGCATCGAAAGTATCTCCTACCAACTTTACTTTCACAAAATCGCCACCAAACATTTCTACTTGTTCTAATTTTTGTTTTGGCGTAGTAATTGGCATAAAAATTACTCCATTTATTTTCAGTTCGTTGCATGCAAAAGCTACACCTTGAGCGTGATTTCCTGCACTTGCACAAACTACTCCTCCATTTGTTTTCCCTTCTTCGAAAAGACTTTTAATCTTATGATAAGCTCCTCTTAATTTGTACGAACGAACGGGTTGCAAATCTTCTCTTTTCAAAAAAACTTTTGCATCAAAAATCTTAGCAAGGCGAAAATTCTCCTGAAGAGGAGTAACTTTAGCTGCTGTAGAAATTTTTTCTCGTGCTGTGTTTATAGAATCTATGGTTAAATAAGATGTTTGTTCTTTCATCATAATCTTCTCATTTCTTTGTTGAATTCTAAATAAAATTCAAAATTATTTTTATTAGTTTTATTGCGCCATCGCAACTTCCATCGTTTTAATTTCTCCGTTTTCTAAAATCAATTTATGCGAAATACATTTCGGGAGCTGACTTTCGAAATGCCCAACATAAATTAAGGTTTGTCCGCGTTTGCATAAATCATCTACTACTCTATTGAAATATTTCGTCTGCTGAACATCTAAACCCTGACAAGGTTCATCCAGAACCAATAATTCTGGGTTTTTGACAATTGTTCTTGCCAACAGCGCCAATCTTTGTTTACCAAGAGAAAGCGTGTTCATTTTTTTATTTTTATCTTCTTTTAAATCAAAAAAATGAAGAATTTGTTCTAATTTTTGTTGTTGGTCAAAACTCAACTTTTTATACAAACTCATCGAATCAAAAAAACCTGAAGCAATGGTTTGTCCTACATTAGCGTTCAAATCGTAATACCAATGTAATTCTGGAGAAATAATTCCTATTTTTTCTTTAATATCCCAAATGCTTTCGCCAGAACCTCTTTTCTTACCAAAAAGATGAATTTCGTTAGCATAAGCTTGAGGATGATCTCCGTTTAACAAACTGAGTAAAGTAGATTTCCCCGAACCATTTGGACCTTGCAACAACCATTTTTCTCCTTCATTAAGTTGCCAATTGATATTTTTTAGAACTTGCTTATCACCATAAGAAACATTTACATTCTCCATTTTCACCATTACTTTTGAAGCAGTTTTTGGTGATTTTTGAAGAAAATAAGGCAACTCTTTTGGAATTCTTTCTTCGCCTTTACTCATTTCAGAATAATGAGAAACTTCTTTTAATTCGCCATTTTTAATTTCCGCAAAATGAGTGATACAATTCGGTACATCATCATCATTATTGATAATTAAAAGCGACATTCCATCTTGGGTTAAATCTTCAAAAATGGCATTCAAATTAGCTCTGGATTTCACATCCAAACCTGTATAAGGCTGGTCTATAATCAAAATCTGAGGTTTCAGCCAAAGCGCTTTTACCAACTGAAGTTTTTTATGTTCGCCACTCGAAAGTTCTATTAACTGTTGTTCTTTAAAATTTTCGAAACCAAAAATCTGAAGATATTTTTCAACATTTTGAAAATTGAGATGTTCTTTTTTGGCGAAATGTTTCAGTTCTGCAAAAACAGTAAGTGTTTCGTTTTTTGCAAATTTGTTATAACGTTGTTGATAATAAAAATTTTTATCGCCTTCCAAATTCGTGAATTGATACCAATTAGAAACATACAAAACTTTCTTTGGGAGTTCCGAATTTTCATCAAAATTAAACTCAATATTTCCTTCAAAATTTTTAATTTCTCCGGATATTATTTTGGCTAAAGTGGTTTTTCCTGTTCCGCTTGTACCTCCAATTTGCCAATTTTCGCCTTTATTTATTTTCCAATTTAAATTTTTCAATACGATATTGCTACCGTATTGAAAACTTAAGTTTTGGATTTCTAAAATTGTGGTTAACATTCAATTTTAAGTTTTGACTCCTCTTCGACATCGCTCAGAGTGACAATATTTTTATTTTTGAAACGAGTTAAAGCCAGTTCCAATTGATAGTTTTAAACCGTTTTAATAGATTTCATAGCTGTCATTGCTTTACGCAATTTTTTACCTACTACTTCTACAGGATGATTTCTTAGCACTTCGTTTACCTCAACCAAAGTAACATTATCTACAGAACCGTCTTTTCCTTCGTTGAAGTTTTTACCCACTAAATCTGTTTCCACAGTTTTCATAAAATCTCCTAACAATGGTTTACAAGCTTGGTCGAACAAATAACAACCGTATTCTGCTGTATCAGAAATTACTCTGTTCATTTCGAATAATTTTTTACGAGCAATGGTGTTAGCAATAAGTGGAGTTTCGTGAAGAGATTCGTAGTAAGCAGATTCTGGTTTAATACCTGCATCTACCATTGTTTCGAAAGCCAATTCTACACCTGCTCTTACAAACGCAACCATTAATGTATAATTATCAAAATATTCTTGTTCTGCAATTTTAAAGTCTCCTGCAGGAGTTTTTTCGAAAGCTGTTTCTCCAGTTTCTGCTCTCCATTTTAGAAGGTTTGCATCACCATTAGCCCAATCTTCCATCATTGTTTTAGAAAATTCGCCAGACATAATATCGTCTTGGTGTTTTTGGAAAAGCGGACGCATAATATCTTTTAATTCTTCTGAAATTTCAAAAGCTTTTAGTTTTGCAGGATTGCTCAATCTATCGAACATTCCGCTTACACCACCGTGTTTTAAGGCTTCTGTAATTACCTCAACACCATACTGAACCAATTTTGAAGCATAACCAGCATCAATTCCTTTTTCTACCATTTTATCGAAAGAAAGAATAGAACCAGTTTGAAGAAGTCCGCAAAGAATGGTTTGTTCTCCCATTAAATCTGATTTTACTTCTGCAACGAAAGAAGATTTAAGAACTCCTGCTTTGTGGCCGCCAGTTCCTGCGCAATATGCTTTTGCTTCAGCCCAACCTTTTCCTTGAGGGTCATTTTCTGGGTGAACAGCGATAAGAGTTGGCACACCAAAACCTCTTACATATTCTGCTCTAACCTCAGAACCTGGAGATTTAGGCGCTACCATAATTACGGTTAAATCTTTACGAATCTGCATTCCTTCTTCTACAATATTGAAACCGTGAGAATAAGATAACGTAGCACCTTGTTTCATCAAAGGTTGCACTGCATTAACTACAGAAGTATGTTGTTTGTCTGGTGTTAAATTAATAACCAAATCGGCCGTTGGAATGAGTTCTTCATAAGTTCCTACGTTGAAATTATTATCTGTAGCGTTTTTCCAAGAGCTTCTTTTTTCTTCAATCGCTTCTTTACGCAAAGCATAAGACACATCTAAACCGCTGTCTCTAAGATTAAGACCTTGATTAAGACCTTGCGCTCCGCAACCTACAATTACGATTTTTTTACCTTTTAGCGCTTCTACACCATCAGAAAATTCAGTTCCGTCTAAAAATTCTGCCTGCCCTAATTGTAATAATTGTTCACGAAGTGAAAGTGTATTGAAATAATTTCCCATTTTTTTTAAGTTAAAAGTTAGAAGTCAAAATTTAAAAGGACTATTGACTTCGTTTATGAATTGATTAAATTTTAGTTACTTATAATTTATAGTTTGTACTTTGTACTTTGTAATTTGTACTTTTAATTTACATTGTAAAAACGTCGTCTCTTTGGTCTAGATATTCGTTTTCTACAATAGCTCTAGAAGGTTCTCTATTATCGAATTCTAATAATTTTTTGTGGAAACCTTCGCTTTTTTTGATGATGGCAATTCTTGCTCCTCGCACAAATTCTATCAAACCATATTTATTGAGTTCATCTGTAAGTCTGTCTATTTCTTCGCGATGACCAGCGGTTTCAAAAACGATATAATCTTCTCTAATCACCACAGTAGAAGCACCGTACTGACGCAGCAATCTCTCTACATAAACCTTTTCTGCTACTACGCTTGTAGGAACTTTGTAAAGTGCTTGTTCTTGCCAAACAATTTCGTCGTCTGTATTAAAATAAGCTTTCAAAACATCTACTTGTTTTTCTAATTGTCTGCACAATTTACTTAAAACATCTTCTGTTTCTGTAATCACAATTGTAAAACGATGAATTCCTTCTGCTTCTGAAGGCGATGTGTTAAGACTTTCAATATTGATTTTTCTTCTTGAAAAAATACCTGAAATTCTTCCAATTAAACCAATTGAATTTTCTGTATATAAAGTGATGGTGTATTCTTTTCTTTCCATTTTGATTATTATTTAAGTCTGATTTCAGAAACTGATGAACCTTGAGTTACCATTGGGAAAACGTTATTTTCTTTTCCTACCATTACCTCCAAAAGGTAAGCTCCATCGTGATTAATCATGGTTTCTAAAGCTGATTTTAAATCTTTTCTTTCAGAAATTTTTTGTCCGTCTATATAATATGCTTTTGCTAATGCTACAAAATCCGGACTGGTAATATTAACGAAAGAATATCTCTTGTCATGGAATAATTGCTGCCACTGACGAACCATTCCTAAAAATTCATTATTAAGAATTAAAATTTTCACTTTTGCACCAAACTGCATAATGGTTCCTAATTCTTGCAATGTCATCTGGAAACCTCCATCTCCAATGATGGCTACAACAGTTTTTTCTGGCGCTCCGTACCAAGCTCCAATAGCTGCGGGAAGACCAAATCCCATTGTTCCTAAACCTCCAGAAGTAACGCTAGATTTTGAATTATTAAACTTCGCATATCTACACGCAACCATCTGATGCTGGCCAACATCTGTAGTAATAATTGCATCACCATTGGTAAGTTCGTTCAAAGTTTTAATAACTTCTCCCATCGTCATGATATCTCCCTTTGGATTTAATTCATCTTGAATAACTTCCTTAATTTCTTCTTTTTCTAACTCACGGAATTTATTAAGCCAATCGCTATGGTCTGCTTCTTTCACCAATTCTGTAAGCAAAGGCAATGTTTTTTTACAATTTCCCCAAACAGGAACTGTAGTTTTCACATTTTTATCAATTTCTGCTGGGTCTATATCTAAATGAATAACCTTAGCTTGTTTTGCATATTTATCTAAACGACCAGTAACACGGTCATCAAAACGCATCCCCACTGCAATGAGAACATCACATTCGTTCGTCATTACATTTGGTGCATAGTTTCCGTGCATCCCAAGCATCCCTACATGTAATTTGTGGTCTGAAGGAAGCGCACTTAAACCCATTACTGTAGCAGCAGAAGGAATATTTGCTTTTTCAATAAATTTTTTGAATTCTTCTTCCGCTTTACCCAAAATTACACCTTGCCCAAAAAGTACAAATGGTTTTTTAGCTTCATTGATTATTTGAGCTGCTTTCTCCAAATATTCTGTTCTGATTTCGGGTTCTGGACGATAACTACGAATATGATTGCATTTTTGATACCCAGAATATTCGAATAATTGTAACTGAGCGTTTTTAGTAATATCTATAAGAACTGGACCAGGACGACCTGTGCTTGCAATATGAAAAGCTTTGGCTATCGCTTCTGGAATTTCTGAAGCATCTGTAACCTGATAATTCCATTTTGTAACTGGCGTAGTAATATTTACAACATCTGTCTCCTGAAAAGCATCTGTACCCAAAAGTGATGCAAAAACTTGCCCTGTAATACAAACAATAGGATTACTGTCTATCATAGCATCTGCTAAACCTGTAACCAAATTGGTAGCTCCAGGACCACTCGTTGCAAAGACAACTCCCGTTTTACCCGAACTTCTTGCATAACCTTGTGCTGCATGTATTGCGCCTTGCTCATGACGAACCAAAATATGCTTCAATCTGTCGTTATAATCGTACAATGCATCATAAATTGGCATAATTGCACCGCCAGGATAACCAAAAATAGTATCTACTCCTTCGGAAATCATTGCATCTAAAACCGCTTGAGAACCGGAAATTTCTACCGAAGACTTCTGCTCATCAGGCTCTTTATTTCCTTTTAATTCCAGTGTGTTCATTTTTATTTTATTTTGAAATTTTTATGTTTTATAAATCGGTAACGCAACCGTGAGAAGCATCTTCCACAGTTTTGGCATATTTGTACAATACTCCAAATTTCACTTTATAATCTGGTTGCACAAAAGCTGCTTTTCTCTCTGCAATTTCTTCTTCTGAAACCATTAAATTGATGGTATTTTTTTCGGCATCAATTTCGATAACATCACCTTCTTTCACCAAACCAATTAATCCGCCTAAAAAAGCTTCGGGAGTGATGTGTCCGACCACAAAACCGTGAGTTCCGCCAGAGAATCTTCCGTCTGTAATTAAAGCTACTTCTTTTCCTAAACCAGAACCCATCAAAGCCGAAGTTGGTTTCAACATTTCTGGCATTCCTGGTGCTCCTTTCGGACCTTCATTTTTAATAACAACTACGTTTCCTGCTTTTATTTTTTCATCTTCAATTCCTTTGATAAATTGTTTTTCTCCATCAAAAACCACTGCTGTACCACGGAAAAAACTTCCTTCTTTACCTGTAATCTTTGCTACGCAACCTTTTTCAGCAAGATTTCCGTACATAATTCTGATATGCCCAGTTTCTTTAATAGGATTTTTAATATCTCTAATAATATCTTGGTCTCTATCTATAATTGAAGTTACTAATGCTAAATTTTCTGAAATTGTTTTCCCTGTAACTGTAAGACAATCGCCGTGAAGTAAACCTAAATCTAAAAGATATTTCATCACCGCAGGAACTCCGCCAACTTTATGTAAATCTGGCATCAGATATTTACCACTTGGTTTAAGGTCTGCCAAAAGAGGCGTTTCGTCGCTCATTTTTTGGAAATCATCAATGGTTAAATCAACGCCGATACTTTTAGCAATTGCTAAAAAGTGAAGTACGGCATTAGTACTTCCTCCTAAAACAATAATGATTCTTAAAGCATTTTCGAATGCTTTTTGCGTCATAATATCAGAAGGTTTGATGTCTTTTTCTAATAAAATTTTAATATAATGCCCTGCGTAGAAACATTCGTCTTTTTTCTCTTTGCTTAATGCAGGATAAGACGAAGAATAAGGCAAACTCATCCCTAAAGCTTCAATTGCTGAAGCCATTGTATTTGCCGTGTACATTCCGCCGCAAGCTCCTGCACTAGGACAAGCGTGCTGAATAATTCCTTTATAATCTTCATCTGAAAGTTTACCTGCAATTTTATTTCCTAGAGCTTCAAATGCTGAAACAATATTCAAATCTTCACCTTTGTAATGACCTGCTTCTATGCTTCCTCCGTAAACCATAATAGACGGACGATTGAGACGAGCCATGGCGATAAGAGAACCCGGCATATTTTTATCACAACCAGGAACGGTAATTACACCATCATAATATTGTCCTGCACAGACGGCTTCGATAGAATCTGCAATAATATCTCTACTTACAAGTGAATAACGCATTCCGTCTGTTCCGTTGGTCATTCCGTCACTAATTCCAATGGTATGAAACATTAGACCAACTAAATTTTCTTTTTTAACACCATCTTTTACAATTTCGGCTAAACCATTAAGGTGCATATTACAAGTATTTCCATCATAACCCATACTTGCGATACCAATTTGAGCTTTGCTGAAATCTTCTTCGGTGAAGCCAATCCCATAATACTGTGCTTGTGTAGCAGGTTGCGTAGGATCTTGAGTAAGTGTTTTTGAATATTTATTTAATTCTTGAGACATTTTAAATGTTTTTATAGGGTATTTTTACTTTAACAATAATTAATAATTTACATAATTCTAATAGAATTAACAATTTCTAGAGTTTCATTTCAGGTTTACATATTTCATCTTTTAAGCATAAAAAAAACCACCCTTGTTTTGAGGATGGTTTTTAAATTTTTATAATTTTTCACAAAATTCAACATACCACCACTCACTACTGTAGACCAATAATGACAATAACAAGGACGATAATAATGTTGATAATGTTTTTCATGTCTGATTTTTGATGAGACAAATGTATATACTTTTTCTTAAGTAAACAAACTTTTTTCGCTTTTATTATTAAATTAATAAAATTGTAAATTAAAGACTATTAAATTCACTATATTTTTGTTAAAAATCAAAATTACACTCAATTTTAAATAAAAAATCCGTCATTTATTGACGGATTTTCAATTATGATATTCTCTGTTCTATTAATTTTCTTTACTCGCAATAAATAGTTTAGCACAAATACCCGCTATTATCATAGAAACTCCTGCTAAAGCCAGCATATGAATTGGACTTCCATTAAACATATTTTTTAAGAAAAATCCTCCTGTAGCAGCAGCAATAATTTGAGGAACAGTAATAGTAAAATTAAAAATTCCCATGTAAGCTCCAGTTTGTTTTGCCGGTAAAGATTTTGAAAGTATAGCGTAAGGTAGTGCTAAAATAGCAGCCCAAGCAATACCAACCCCTAAAGTAGTAAGAATAAGAGTAATTTTATCATTACAAAACAGCATAGAAAACAATCCTAAACCACCAGCAACTAAGGCAAATGAATATACATTTCTTCTTCCAAATTTATCTGCTAAAAACGGTATTGCCAAAGCAAAAAGTGCAGCAAATATATTTCTTGTTGCTCCCATTACTCCAGTCCAATTTCGAGCATCATTAAATGCTTCAGATTTAAAATCATCAATTGAACAATTCCAAACACTATTTGCAATACCTTGTGTAGTATATGTCCACATAAGAATTAGTGCAAACCATGAAAAAAATTGAGTTATAGATAACCTTAACATTATTTTAGGTGTATTTTTTAAAAGATCAAAAAAACTATCCTTCTTAGTCTTTTCATCTTCACTAATATTATTATATCTGGCATATTCTTCTGGAGGATATTCTTTTGTTCTAAAAGCTGTCCAAAGTACACTCATAATCAATACTGCTCCACCAATATAAAATGACCAAATTACCGTTGGTGCTACTTTACCTCCATTTAAAGGATGATTCGGCACTCCTAATAAATCAAGTAAATAAGGTAATACCCCCCCTAATACCGCTCCTAAAGAAATAAGAAAACTTTGAATCCCATAGCCAATATTTCTTTGCGAATCTGATACCATATCACTTACAAGACCTCTAAATGGTTGCATTGTAACATTGAATGACATATCCATCAATAAAAACATTGAGGCTCCAAAAAATAATGGAGGTAAATATGCCGCAAAATTCTCTGAATTTGGCATAAAAAACATAGCCAAAGCTGAGATTATAGCACCTAATAATATAAATGGAATTCGGCGTCCCAATTTTGTCCAAGTTTTATCACTTGATAAACCCACAATTGGTTGTACAATAAAACCAGCTAATGGAGCTGCAAGCCAAAACCAATTTATATTGTGAGGATCCGCACCATTTGCTAAGAAAATACTACTAATATTAGCATTCTGCAAATCATAACCTATTTGCACTCCTAAAAATCCGAAACTCATATTCCAGATTTGCCAAAAACTTAAATGTGGCTTTTTTTGTAAATTATCCATTTAATATTTCTTTAAATTATTTTAACTCCAAAATCAAAGGTGATTTTGCAGGAATTGTAAGCGTTTCACTCAACGAAATTTCGTTTCCAGAGATAATATCTTTTCCTTTTGTATAACTTTTTAAATTCTCTTCAAATCTTTTTAACTGAAGAGTTTGTTCTTTTTCATTATTATTAAGAACCACCATTACAGAACCTTTTTCATTAAATCTGAAATAAACATACACTCCATTTTCTGGTAAATAATGCGTGGTTTTACCTGTATGAATAACCTCATTATTTTTTCTCCAATTTAAGATTTTTTGAGTAAATCCATAAAATTCTTTTTGCTCTTTGGTTTGAGTATCAGGATTGAAAGCATTTTGAGAATCATTTTTCCATCCGCCAGGAAAATCTCTTCTAATATCTCCATCACCTAATTTGGGTTTATCTCCCATCATCCCAATTTCTGAGCCATAATAAATCTGCGGAATTCCTCTAACGCTAGAAATTAAACTCAATGCTAATTTATATTCTGCAGGATTTCCATTAAAAATTTCATTAAATCTATCGGTATCGTGATTTTCGAAGAAAACCAACAGATTATTAATATCTGGATATAAAAAATCGCTGGTAAAAACATTGTAAAGACGCGTCATTCCAGAATCCCAACCGTCTTTTTCTTTCAAAGCTTTTGGAATTTCAGAATACAACATAAAATCCATCACCGAAGGCAAATTAGAATTATAATGAGCCGCTTCTCCTACTTTAGAATCTTTCTGCCAAGCAGAAATTTGCGCCGCAGAATACAGCCAAGACTCTCCTACTATATTGAATTTTGGATATTCGTCTGTAATGGCTTTCGCCCAAGTTGCCATAGCTTCTTTGTTGTTATACGGATAAGTATCTACACGAAAACCGTCTAATTCGGCAAATTCAATCCACCAAATTGCATTTTGAGTTAAATATTTCAAAACCAAAGGATTACTTTGATTAATATCTGGCATTGACGTATCAAACCAACCGTCTAAAGCTAACTTTTCATCAATTTCCGAAGTATTAGTATCAAACTGACTAGTAGTTTTGTAATTAGAACGTTTGAAACCATTCGGCTCTCCTTCGAACCAATGAATCCAATCTTTTGTTGGTAAATCTTTTATCAACCAATGAGATGCTCCCCAATGATTGGTAACATAATCCATCACCAATTTCATGTTTCTTTTTTTCAATTGACGAGAAAGTTCCAGATAATCATCATTTGTTCCGTATCTCGCATCAATTTTGTACAAATCTGTTTGTGCATAGCCATGATAAGTTGTTTTCGGCTCATTGTCCTCGCAAACCGGAGTAAGCCAAAGTGTGGTAGCACCAAGATTTTGCAAATAATCGAGGTTATTGATAATTCCTTTTAAATCTCCGCCATGTCTTCCGTTTCTATCATTTCTGTTCGCTTTTTCCGTAAGTTGAGGAACAGAATCATTAGACGTATCACTGTTCGCAAAGCGGTCTGGCATAATAAGATACATTACATCTTTTGAAGTGTAAGAATCTCTATCTGCCGAATTTTGTTTTCTGTTTTTAAGTTCGTAATTGTAGGAAGCGACAATCTTATTTTTAATTTTCTGATTGATTTTAAACTTTTCAGTATTAATTTCATTCGTATTGATGGTAATGAAAACATAGTTTGGATTTTCTACCTTTTGAATGTTTTTAATCTGAATATTGTCTGACAATTCTATTTGTGAATTGGCGATATTTTTCCCATAAAGTAAAATTTGGAGCTCAGGATTTTTCATTCCTTTCCACCAAAAAGCGGGTTCTACTTTTTGAATTTGTGAAAAAAACACCGAAAAAAATAGAAGTAATAATAAAGTTGTTATTTTTTTCATTGTTTTTGAATTTATGGAAAAACTTTGTCAAAATCCGAAAACCCTGACAAAGTTTTATTATTGAGGCTTATTTTCTTGCTCCAACTATAGTGAAAGCCAATTTATTAGAAAAATTAAGCTTTGCTCTTAACCCCAAATCGAAAATAAGCTAAAAATTTTATTTTACCGGTTTTACAGAAATTGCATAACCTCCACTTCTTACTAAGTGAACTGGCAATTTCGTTTTGCTATCAACCGTTTTTTTATAAATATGATAAGACTGAGGATTGTTAATATAATCTGCATCTTTACCATCTTCGTAGATCGTAGCTTCATATTTTTTGCCTTTATCTAAGAAAGAAAAATCTACAGTGAAATCTCTAGCGTTTTCGTCCGTAATCCCACCAACAAACCAATTATCCGTTCCTTTAGCTTTTCTGGCAGTATGAATGTAATCTCCAGGTTCTGCAGAAAGAATTTTTGTTTCGTCCCAATCTGCAGCAACATCTTTAATAAATTGGAAAGCATCCATGTGTTTTGCATAATTTTCTGGCAAATCGGCTGCCATTTGTAGAGGCATATACATCACTACATAAAGTGCTAATTGCTTAGCCAAAGTAGTTTTTACAAAACGTGTATCACCAGGGAAATAATAATCTAATTTAGTTTGGAAAATACCTGGCGTATAATCCATTGGTCCGCCCATCCATCTTGTAAATGGTAAAATAGTTTGATGGTCTGGATTGTTACCTCCGAAAGCTTCATACTCAGTTCCTCGAGCTGCTTCAGCAGAAATATAATTTGGATACGTTCTGCTTTCTCCCGTAGGACGAACAGATTCGTGAGAATTTACCATGATTTTATATTCATTAGCTTTCTCTGCAATTCTATAAAAATGGTTAATTGTCCATTGAGAATAATGATGCTCACCTCTTGGGATAATATCTCCTACATAACCAGTTTTTACAGCATCATAACCATTTTCATTCATCAATTTAAATGCTTTATCTGCCCATCTTTCGTAATTAGTAGCAGAACCAGAAGTTTCGTGGTGCATAATTAATTTAATTCCTTTAGAATGAGCATAATCATTCAGCATTTTAATGTCAAAATCTGGATAAGGAGTAATAAAATCAAAAACGAATTCTTTAGAATGACCGAACCAATCTTCCCAACCAACATTCCAACCTTCTATTAATAAACCTTGGAAACCATTAGCCGCTGCAAAATCTATATATTCTTTTACTTTGGTATTGTTAGCAGCATGTTTACCGTTTGGCGTTAATTTAGAAAAATCTGTTTCACCAATACGAACATTAGATTCTGGTTGACCATAAGCCCAAGTGGATTTTCCAATAATCATTTCCCACCAAACACCCATATATTTTGTAGGATGAATGTAAGAAGTATCAGTATATTTTGTAGGTTCGTTAAGATTAAAGATCATTTTAGAATCTAAAACTTCTTCAGCTTTTGGAGAAACTATAATTGTTCTCCAAGGTGTTACAGATGGCGTTTGAATGTAGCCTTTTGCGCCTTGTCTATCTGCTGTAAGATGTGTTTTGAATTTAAAATTAGTTGCATCAACTTCTAAGTGAGAAGCAGGATAATCTAAAACAGCAGCTTCTGCTACGTTAACGTACAAAGGATTTTTTCCTTCTTTTTTCAACATTACAGGAGACTGAATTGCATTTTTGATAAGCGTTTGAGAAGCATTAGCATCAGCAGCTTTTGGCCATCTTGCCGGAATTTCAGAAATTTTAGTTTCTTGATAAAGATATTCCTGAGAATCGTAGTCTGCAACAATCCACCAAGATTTCATGTCTGTAGGAAAATCTATTTCAGAATCTTCTTCTCTAATAACGAAATAGTTTAAATTTTTCTGTTGAGGAAATTCGTAACGGAAACCTAAACCGTCATTAAATAATCTGAATTTAACAACAATACTTCTGTCTGTAGATGTTTGATTGAGGGTTACCGCAAGTTCATTGTAGTGATTGATGTAGTTTTTCTTTTCACCAAGAACGGGTTGCCAAGTTTCATTTTTAGAATCTCTTTTTTCGTCTGTTTTCTCGAATCCGTAATTCAAATCATTAGCCGCATCTGATGGTTTTGCAATTTCGGAAGCAAATTTAATAGAAGTGTCTTTAAACAGTCTAAGACCTAGTTTAGAATCTTCTACCACAACGTTTCCGTTGTATTTTAAGTTGTAATAAGGAATCCCGTTTTTCAGATTAAAATTCATTTCGAATTTACCATCGGGAGATTTAAGTGTTTGCGCATTAAGTGTAGCTACAGAAAGTAGCGCCAAAAACGCACTTGTTTTCACGAGTTTCATACTTTAATTGTTTGAATAATAATTATTTAGGATTAATTAATTTAAATTCTTAAAAAAAATAAAGTAAAGAAAACTAGCCCAATTAGGCAACAGTTAAAGTGTTAAAATTCTATGTTTTATCTCATAAAAACTTCTTTGATAAGTTTTAGCTTGTTTGCTTTTTTTTGTTATAGTTGATTATTAAAGAGAATTTCTCAAAATTAAATCTGAAGGATTTTCTATTCTCTTGTTGGTAGAATTGAGAACCATCTCGGCAAGCGTTCTTCCCATTTCGGAAAAATCTGTAGAAATAGTTGTAATTCCACTTTCTACAACGCTTTTAAGAGGAGTTTCGTTATACGAAATAATACCAAAATCTCTTCTTATTTTGAATTTTTGCTTTTTAGATTGCAAAATTACATTTACCAAATGTCTATCGTCTATAATGATAAAAACATCTCCTATTTTTATTTCGTCTTTATTAAAATCACTGATTATAGAATGATTGAGTTTGTATTTTTCGCAAAAATCTAAAAAACCTTTTACCATACCGATTGGTTCTTTATTACCAGGAAAGATAAGAACCAGCCTGTTATAAAGCTCTAGATAAGATTTTGCTTTACTAAGACAGCTAAACATATCTTTAGAAAAATTCTGGTAAACAGAAGCGTATTCTTTTAAATCTGAATTAGTTTGGTCTAAAATATACACATCATTTTTGGGCAAAGTTTTTATTATTGGCGCGGTTCCGTTCATATTTCCTGGCATAATAATGTATTTTGTATAACTGCCGTTGTTTTCTTCTATCAATTTTCTAAAAACTTCTATATTGAAATAATGAAAAAACACATCTACTTTTGCTTTGTTATTCACCGCTTCGATAAAAGAATTGTACAAATTTTCTTTAAAAGCATTCAATTCGTCAAAAAGTAGAAAAATCCTTTCCTCAAAAGACCAATCAATACTTTTTACATAATACCCTTTTCCCAAAATAGAATAAACCAAACCTTTTTTTTTCAATTCTTCGAAGGCATACAAGACCGTATCTCTAGAAATCCCGAACTCTAAACATATTTTGTTAATAGACGGAAGTTTATCATTTTTTTTCAAAAGTTGATTGGCTATAGATTTTTCTACAGAATTAATAATTTGTTGATACTTCGGGAAAGCATTATCTTCAGAGACTTTTATAAATTTCATCTAAAATATTTATTAAAATGAACTGGTGGTAAAATAAAAAAAACTGGTAGGTACTAGTATGGTAAAATTACAAAAATTATTTAAATTTGAGAAACATAAAATTAACATTCATGGCAACAAATAATTCACAACCAAACACAGAAACTAAAGAAGAAAAATTTAGCGTAAACAAGCATAGCAACGAGATTTCTATCTACACCCTTAGAAACAATAATGGCATAGAAGCCAACATTACTAATTTTGGAGCGACCTTGTTTTCGTTGTATATACCCACCAAAAATGGTAAAACAGATGTAGTTTTGGGATTCAACACCATAGACGAATACATCAAAGCTTTTGAAATTGGCGCATCGCCTTACTTTAATGCAATTGTAGGAAGATTTGCAGGAAGAATTAAAAATTCTCAATTCTCATTAAACGGAAAAATTATTCAATTAGACCAAAATCACGGAAAACACCATCTACACGGCGGAAAATACCAATTGAGCAACGTTGCTTGGAATTTTGAAAATTACAACGAAGACGAAAACGCCATCACTTTTTCTTATCTAAGCAAAGCAAACGAATATTATCCTGGAGATGTAAACATTGAAGTGACTTATACTTTAACAGAAAATAACGAACTGAACATAAAATACAAAGCTAACACTACAGAAGATACTCTTCTAAATCTTACCAATCATGCTTATTTTAATTTAGATGGTATTTCTGGCAACACTTTGAACCAAAAACTTCAAGTAAATGCCGAAAAATTCTTAGAATTAGACTCAGAAAACATTCCTACAGGAAATTTTATAGCAATGGAAAATCATGCTTTTGACTTTAGAAATTCTAAAAATGTAGTAGCTGGAGTTGACCATTGTTTTGTCTTAAAAAACAACAACGAACCTGCTGCAATCTTAGAAAGTGAAACCAACGGATTAACCATGAAAGTTTTTACAGACCAACCCGCAGTACAAATCTACGTTGGCGGAAAAACTTCTGAAGAACTTCAAAATAAAAATTTGGTAGAATATCACACAGAAAGCGGAATTTGTTTCGAGACACAAGTGTTTCCCGATGCTCCAAACCACGAAGATTTCCCAAATGCAATCTTAAGAAAAGGAGAAACTTATCATCAAAATACCACTTTTCAATTTATCAATCAAAAATAATTTCATTTAAATAAAAACTAAATAATATGAGCACACAAGAACTAGTTGCTAATTGCAAAGAACAATTTAACAACGCATTCGGAGAAAATCCTCAAAAAGTTGTTTTATCACCCGGAAGAATCAATATTATTGGCGAACACATAGATTATAACCACGGTTTTGTACTTCCCGCTGCTATAGACAAATACATTTGTTTTGCTATTTCTAAAAACAACACTCAAGATTGCCACATTATCTCTCTTGATTTAAAAGACGAATACAAATTCAACATCAAAGATAAAATAGAACCTGTTGAACAAAATTGGGTAAACTATTTCTTAGGCGTTTTCAACCAAGTACAAGACAAAATAGACAGTGGTTTTAATATCGTTTTCAGTTCTACCGTTCCTATTGGTGCAGGTTTATCTTCTTCTGCAGCTTTAGAATGTGGCTTTTTATATGGTTTAAATTATTTCTTCGCTTTAGGTTTAGACAAAAGACAAATTGCTAAAATGGGACAAAAAGCAGAACATACTTTCGCAGGTGTAAACTGTGGAATTATGGACCAATTTGCCTCAGTTTTCGGAAAAGAAAACAGTGTAATTTTCTTAGATTGTGATACTCTAGATTATCAATATGCGCCTGCAGATTTCGGAGATTATACTTTATTATTATTGAACACCAATGTAAAACACAACCTTCAAACTTCCGAATATAACAACAGAAGAAAAGAGTGCGAAGCTGGGATTTCTATCATTAAAAATAAATATCCAGAAGTTCAAAATTTTAGAGAAGCTACAATGGAAATGGTAGAAGATTTGAAAGACGAAATGGGCGATGTAGTGTACAGAAGAAGCAGATTTGTAGTTGGCGAAATTTCCAGAATTCAAGAATTGGTAAAATCTCTTAAAGATAACAATTTTGAAAATGTAGGAAAATTAATGACATCAACTCATTACGGATTATCTAAAGATTACGAAGTAAGTTGCGAAGAATTAGATTTCTTGGTAGATAATGTTTTGAAAGAAGAAGGCGTACTTGGCGCAAGAGTAATGGGAGGCGGTTTTGGAGGCTGCACCATCAATCTTCTTAAAAAGAGCGAAGTAAAAAAAATTATAGAAAAACTTTCTAAAGCTTATTTAGAAAAATTCGAGATAGAATTAACTCCCTATCAAGTTTCAGTTTCAGAAGGAACTCATTTTACCGATTAAAAAATTATGGAAAATTTTGTTTTAACAGACCATCCACACCGCAGATATAATCCACTTTTAGACGAATGGATTTTGGTATCTCCTCAACGTGCAAAAAGACCTTGGCAAGGACAAAACGAAGTAATTTCTGATGAAAAAAAACCAGAATACGACGAAAACTGCTACCTATGCCCTGGAAACGAAAGAATTAATGGCGGAACAAATCCTAAATACGAGAGTTGCTATGTTTTTGATAATGATTTCCCTGCGCTATTAAAAGACGAAGTTTCTTTTGATTTACAGCAAGAAGATTTATTCAAAATAAACCCAGAAAGAGGAATAAACAGAGTAATTTGCTTCTCTCCAAAACACAACGTTACATTGGCAGAAATGCAAATCCCAGAAATTGAGAACGTTATAAAAGTTTGGAAAGAGCAATATCTAGAATTAGGTGCTATAGATTACATCAACCATGTACAAATTTTCGAAAACAAAGGAAGTGTAATGGGTTGTAGCAATCCGCATCCTCACGGACAAATTTGGGCGCAATCTTCCTTGCCAACACAAGTAAAGAAAACACAGGACAATCTTCTGAAATATTATCAAAAAACAGGGAAAAGTCTTTTAAAAGACTATGTTGATAATGAACTTCAGAAAAAAGAGAGAATTATTGCTGAAAACGAACATTTTGTACTCTTGGTTCCTTTTTGGGCAACTTGGCCTTATGAAACCATGATTATCAGCAAAAGACATTTCTCTAATATTGTAAAAATAACAGAAGAAGAAATAAAATCTTATGCAGAGATGATCCATATCATCACCGTAAAATATGATAATTTATTTAAAACTTCTTTCCCATATTCTGCCGGAATTCACCAAGCACCAACGGATGGTTTACCACATGATGAATGGCATTTCCACATGCACTTTTATCCACCATTATTAAGAAGTGCTACGGTTAAAAAGTTTATGGTAGGCTATGAACTTTTAGCTGAAGCGCAAAGAGATTTAACTGCCGAACAAAGTGCAGAAATATTGAGAAACCTTTCTACTGAGCATTATAAGTTATAGTTTTACTCTAAACGAATAAAAAAAGAAAAAGCCAAAGTTAAAAATTCAACTTTGGCTTAACTTTATATTACTCCAAAAATATTGGAATATTTAAAATTTATTTTTTAATAAATTGATATCTACCATCAATATCATTGAAATAAACATCATAAGTACCAGCTTCTAAATTAATGTTTTGACCATCCTGTTTTACACCAACACCAGAAAGAGTAGAAACAGATTGTAAAGCTGCAGTTGGGCCCCAACTTACAGACCAACTACCTTCTGCTCTAAATTTAACTTCACCTGCTGGAAAAGCAACTCCTTTAAGAGACCATTGGTGACTATCAAAACTTGATTGACTAAGTGCTAAATCACCACCCCAACCATTAAATCCTCCAATTAATCCAATTGTAGAATAATTTGTCATGAAATCTGCGTAAGATGTTAAAGAATATGTTTTAGCTAGTATATCAATTTCAAAACTGTAATATCCAGAGGAAGAAATAGTAAATGGATTTGGTTCTCCTCCATCACTATTTGCTACAGAACCAGATTTCAGTCCCCATTGAGGTTGCCAAGTGTCAACTCCTAATGTTTCTATTAATTTAAACATACTTGTTCCAAATTTACCAGTAAAATAAAATTTATTAACATTAACTGGATCTCTGAAAACTGCTTGATTATTATTGTTTGTACTCCAACCTGCTGCTGTAGCATCTCCTACAAGAAAAAGATTTTTGAAAGCAACATAAGGTGTTACTTTAAAAGTAACAATATTAGAAACTTTTTCAATAGTTCCTCCTGTAGATTTTGTAGTTGCAGTTACTCTAATATCTAAATTTTGCTGAACTTCAGCAATTAAACCAGCTTTAAGTACCGCATCATTGAATACTTTATTAGATACCTCTAACAATTTAGCATTTACAACACTTCCTAGAGTAACAAAATTATTATCCCCAGATTTAGATACCTCTATTAAATAGGTAACATCAACACCATATGTATTATAATCTGACCAAGTAATAGTTTTAGCAATATCATTAGGCAAATCAATATTCAAAATGATACTTTCTCCAGTTGCGGGAACTGTAATTACAGGAGCTGAAGAAGGATAAGCCGTTACAATAAATGAAATAGCATTTGAAACCTTAGTTCCATTTTCGATTCTTACATATACTTTTACTGGACTATATGGAGACAATCCCGCTTGTAAAACGGCAGAATTTAAGGCTCCAATTGTTGTTTTCAAAGTATTAGTTGAAGATTTTCCTAGCTCTACTTTCTTAGAAAAATCGTCTGTAGCTGAAACTACAACACTGTATTCCCCTGACGCATCTGCTAATTTATCCCATGTTAAAACAAAAGGGTTATCTTTCATAGAAACATAAAGGACATTACTTCCTAATGAAGTATCATATAACTTAAAACTAGCTTCTGGCATTGACCAGTCTCTATCTGCATCATTTTCACAAGAAACAAAAGATAATGTTACAAGTAATGAAGCAAGAAATAATTTAAATATATTTTTCATAGATTTTTAAAATTTAAAAATTACTTTACAGGAATTACAGTATAAGCACCTGTTAAATCATTGAAATAGATATTATAATCCCATTCAGCAGTTAAAGGAATATCTGCGCCACCAGAAACACCTATGCCATAAAATTCAGCATTAGTTCCCCAATTTACATCCCAAGCATTATTTGCTCTAAATTTGAAAACTCCACTATTCAAATGAATATTAGTACCAATCCATAAATGTGAATCAAAAGAAGATTGCGTCAATTGAATATCGTTACTTCCTGTAGATGTTCCATACATAGAAACATTATTATAAGTAGCTACTGGATCACTAATTTTTTCTAATGTGTATGTAAGAGCTGTAATATCTATTGTAAATTTATAATATCCTTCAGAAGGTACAGTGATATTACCAGAACCTCCATCATTACTTAATAAACCAGCGGAGGCGCCTAGTCCATATTGAACTCCCCAATCACCTTTATTTTTGATAATTTTAAAACCAATATCTGTTCCTGATTTAAATAATCCTGTGAAAGTATATTTGCTTGTATCCGAAGTCTTAAGTAATGGCACAAGAGATGCAT
This sequence comes from Cloacibacterium sp., assembly GCF_047601505.1. Taxonomy (GTDB): domain Bacteria; phylum Bacteroidota; class Bacteroidia; order Flavobacteriales; family Weeksellaceae; genus Cloacibacterium. The sequence continues at coordinate 1,889,109 of NZ_JASGJD010000001.1, read as the reverse complement.
TACTAGCCTGATTATCCCAATTTCCAATTGCAGCATTACCAATAAGATATAAATCAGTAAACTCATATGTAGGACTTGCCAAATAAGGTGTAATTTTTAGATGTGTCACATTAGAAACTTGATATAAAGAATCATCTCCTAAATAAGAAGTAACTCTAAAATACATATTCTGCGATACATCAGGAACTAATCCTATTTTCTTTACAGCTTCATTAATTTCAACTGTGCTGTAGCTTACATAATTTTGAGACTGAGTAGTTGCTCCTAATCTAACTGGGTTAGAAAAATCTTCAGTAGAACTAATTTCTACTACATATTTCACCTCTACTGGCACGCTATATGTTGCAGCGCTCCAAGTAATAGTTAACGCTTGATTTGTAGGAAATTTTGAATCTAAAATCAAATTATCTGATGATAAGTCAATTAAAATTGGAGCTGATTTACTATCGATAGTAATCAATTCTCTATCATCACAAGAAGTTAAACCAAGAAATACAAAAACTCCTAAGATGAATTTTATAAAATTATACTTTTTCATTTTTTAACAAAATTTTTAATTAGTACCCAGGATTTTGCTTAAGATTTGGATTAACAGCTAAATCATTATTTGGAATTGGAAATAAATTTCTATATTCTCCTACAGCAGTACCATCTTTCACATTACCTTTCCAAGGCCAAAGGTATGCTGAGGTTGTAAATTTTCCAAAACGAATAAGGTCTGATCTTCTTGTCATCTCCCATGATAATTCTCTAGATCTTTCGTCAAGAATAAAGTCTAGACTAAGTGTAGAGATAGAGGAAGCGTTTGCTCTAGTTCTAATAGCATTAACATAACCTAAAGCCGTGCTCATATTACCACCACCGCCTCTTACAACAGCTTCTGCATACATCAGATAAACATCTGCTAGTCTATATACTGGCAAATCTGTATCGACCCAATTTTCGTGAGATCCATCTGCTCCTGTACTGCTAATATTTTTGTATTTGATAAATGCGTAACCATCATTGAAGTTTCCTAAATCATTAATTTCTAATGTTTGTCCATCTTTATAGAAACGACCTCTTAAATCACTACTTTCAAATTTGTTTACAAAAGCTTTGGTTGTTCTAAGACCTCCCCAGCCTCCATTTACACCAAAATCTTTAGGATCCATAGATCCACCAATAGCAGCATGTACAAGATAGGTTGTACCACCGTTAGTTTGTGTGTGTAGCCCATCATAAACTACTGAAAATATATTTTCTGGATTATTAACATTATTATCTGTTAAGAATAGGTTTTCATATTTTGTATTTAATGAATAACCAGCTGCAATTACTTTATCACAATAAGTAATAACATCGCTATTTCTTTGTGTTCCTGTATAAACTTGTGCATTAAGGTATAATCTTGCCAATAATGTCCAGGCTGCAGCTTTGTCTAATCTTCCATATTCATTTGTTTTAGGGGCTTTTAGATCTGTTTCTGCTGCTATTAATTCATTTTCTACATAAGTGAACAGCTCTGCACGATTTATTTGTTTTGGCACTGTTCCAAATGTGGTTTCATCTACGAAAGGAACATTACCATACATATCTAACAAATGAAAGTAAGCCTGAGCTCTTAGGAATCTAGCTTCTGCTCTCATTGCTTTAGCTTCATCTGCATTTGTTCCTGTTATTCCATTTGAGGATAACATTGCATCTGAAGTGTTTTTAATAAATTCATTACAATATGCTATTTCTGTATATAATCTATAATACATTGCATTATTGAATTCATTAGCAGGAGTCCATGTCATTTTATGGAATTCGTGTAATGTACCATCATTCCATCCTATAACGGCTTCATCCGTAGTAATCTCGTTTAACGTAAATAATAGACGCATATAGTTAGAAAAACCGCCATCTATCCCAGCGACATCACCATTCCCATCACCAGAAGATTGCCCACCTACAGCAAGACCACCATATAATTTTGCCAAAATATTTTTATAATTATCAAAGTTTTTATACAAACTAGCTGATGTTATTTCGGTAATTGGCTCTTGTTTGAGATCGTCTGTACAAGATTGTATTGTAAAAGAAGCCCCTAACAATAATATAGCCAATGATATATTTTTTATTTTGAAATTTTTCATTATCGTAATTTATTAAAAATTAAAATTAAGACCTAAAGAATATATTTTTGGTCTTTGGTAAAAGCCATTATCTATATTTCCAAATATTTCTGGGTCAACACCTGAATAATCTGTTATTACAAATACATTCTGAGCCATTCCATAAACTCTCAGACTACTTCCTTTTGTAAAAATATCTTTGAATGTATAACCTAATGTCAAATTATCCATTCTAAGGAAAGATGCATCTTCTACAAAAATATCACTCCAATATTGTACGTTTTTGAAACCATAATTTGCTGCTACAGTAGAGATATTTTGGATATAATCATTGGTAGCAATGTTCTGTGCATTAGATTGTGATGCAAAATTATTATATACATAATTTCCGATAACTGCTCTAAGCGTTGTTGACAAATCCCAATTTTTGTATTTGAAATTGGTTGAAAAACCTAATGTTGCATCTGGTGTAGTAGATTTATACAAATATTTATCATTTACATCTATTTTACCATCACCATTTCTATCAACATATACTCCCTCCAAAGCTTTTCCATTAGAATCATAAGCCTGTTGGTAAACAAAGAAACTGAACGGATTATACCCAACCATATGAGCCTGAACACGGTTATTAGTCCCTCCAGCAATATCTCCAACCTGAATATAATATCCATCAGCAACGTCATTAAATTTTTTAATTTTTGGATCATAATGAGCCACATTAAAACTAAAATCCCAAGCGAAATTTTCTTTTTTAATTGCTTTTACATTGAGTAAGAATTCTATTCCATTGGTATCCATATCACCAATATTTTTATTATTGAAATTGCTGAATTCTCCCGCTGGAACTTCTACATAAGCCAATAAATCTTTGGTTTTCTTCTTGAACCAATCAAATGAACCTGTAATCCTGTTATTTAAAATTCCAAAATCCAATCCTGCATTTACAGTTTCCGTAGTCTCCCAAGTCAGATTTGGATTATACTGAGTAGGACGATACATCAGATAATACTGTTCCGCAAAACCATATTGAGCTGTTTGCTCAGAAACATTATATGAAGGAAATGAATTATACCAACCACCAATCTCTTGTTGACCAGTCTGTCCCCAACCACCTCTTAGTTTCAAATCTGAAATTACATTAACATCTTTAAGAAAATTTTCATTTTTAATTTTCCAAGCACCAGAAGCTGCTACGAAAGTACCCCACATATTACCTGTATCATCTGTACCATTGTAAAATCTAGAAGTACCATCTCTTCTGATAGATCCTGTTAAAATATATTTATCCGCAATAGTAAAAATACCTCTACCATAGAAACTTAACAATGTCAATTTGCCTTCAAATCTATTACTTGATGTTGGTGGCTTGGTAGGGTCTCCATAATAGGTAGTTGAAATTGGTGTGAAATTTTTGAATTGTTGGTAAGAATATCCTGCCATCAAATCTACTTTCGTATCAATAGCATCAATATCTTTGGTATAACTTAAATAGGTTTCTAACAACCTATTTACTCTCTCTTGTCTATAATCTCTTCTAGTACTTACATTACCTGTCTCCAACATTTGTGCATACCCTGGATATTCCGTAACCGCACCAGTCCCTTTTTGATAATCAAAACCACCGTTCATATTAAAATGTAAATCTGGCAAGAAATGGAATTTATAATCTAATTGCAAATTACCAATAGCTCTGAACACGGTAGAAACATCTCTTCTACCATATAAAGAAGCTAATGGGTTTTGGGTTGAATTTACATTAATGTTATTAGTTCTTTCCCCATTTTGATTATATAAAAACCACTCCCAATAATTGTTAACAAGATTACCTTGTGAGCTATAATCATGAACAGGCTTGGTAGGATCAAAAAACTGAGCCGCAGCGATTACACCCGCAGGGAATCTATTTTCTGTCATCGTTCCTTTTAAGTTGGCGGTAACACTCAAATGATTGTCGAAAAACTTAGGTGTTAGATTCAATCCAAAAGATGTTCTTCTAAACTCATTAGTTTTAACAATACCATTTTGTTCTGTATATCCTAGTGATAAACGATATGGCAAATTCTTGATTCCACCAGAAATAGACACGTTATTATCTGTTCCCCAAGCGGCTTGATAAATCTGGTCTTGCCAATTGGTATTAGCAGTTCCTAGCATATCGATATACTTTTGTTGCGTTGCGTTTTCTGTCACATATTTTCTAAACGCATCAGCCGACAAAACATCCATATTACCCATTTTTGTAGAAACAGAACTCACAGTAGAGAAGTTTACCTTAAGCTTACCTGCCGATCCTTTTTTAGTCGTAATTAAGATAACACCGTTGGATGCTCTGTTACCATAGATTGCCGCCGCAGAGGCATCTTTTAGTACATCAAAAGATTCGATATCATTTGGGTTAATTAATGCTAAAGCATTAGCTGCTCCAGAGATTCCACTAAAATCCATTGGGATACCATCAATAACAATTAATGGATCGTTAGTAGAAGATAAAGAAGCCCCTCCTCTAATACGAATCGTAGAACCAGATCCTGGGTTACCACCATTACCAGTAACAGTTACACCAGGTGCTTTACCTTGGATTAATTGATCTGCAGATGTAGATCCTCCGTTAAAATCTTTGGCTGTAACAGAAGCAATAGAACCAGTAAGATCTGTTTTCTTTTGCTTACCATAACCAATTAGCACAACTTGTTCAATTTCTTTTTGTTTAATTGAATCTTTCTGTTGAGCTTCTAGTAAAATTGTTCCTGCCAAAAGAAATGCTGGAGCAATTTTTAATACTGTACTATAGTTTCTCACAAAAAATAAAATTTAGGATTAATATTTTTTTTTACACAATTGTAAATCTTAAATTAATTTACTCTGCCAATTTATAAAATTTTTAAATATTTATAAAAAATAAATAATATTTGTTAATTATCCATGACAACAATCAGTCAATTTTATTTAAATTTAAACACAAAATACTGATTAACAATAAATTAAAAAATATTTTCTCAGCAATGAGACAATAATGAATTTTACATCATTTTGAATAAATGTTTAGCAAAAATGCATATTAACGATATGTTAATTAGTCTAAAAAATCCCCAAAATTGTATTCAATTTCGTTAAATTTTCAAAAAGGCAAACAAAACCTTATCTTTGCAAAAAATATTTCCATGCAGAAGAGAAAAATGATTACCGCTGCCTTGCCTTATGCAAACGGACCAATACATATCGGACACTTAGCCGGAGTTTACGTTCCTGCAGATGTTTTCGCTAGATTCCAAAGAAGATTAGGAAATGATGTTGCCTTTATTTGTGGAAGCGACGAACACGGTATTCCTATCACCATTAGAGCTAAAAAAGAAGGAGTTACACCTCAAGATATTGTAGATAAATACCATACAATTATCAAAAAATCATTCTCAGATTTGGGAATTTCTTTTGATGAATATTCTAGAACTTCTTCGGAAAATCATAAAAAAACTTCACAAGATTTTTTCCTAAAAATGTATGAAAAAGGAAAATTTACAGAAGAAGTTTCAGAGCAATATTATGACGAACAAGCTGGCGAATTTTTAGCAGACCGATATATTGTTGGCACTTGCCCTAATTGCGGCAACGAAAACGCCTATGGAGACCAATGCGAAAAATGTGGTTCTACCCTTTCTCCATCAGAGCTCATCAATCCTAAATCTGCTTTAAGTGGAAATATCCCTGTTCTTAAAGAAACAAAAAATTGGTATCTTCCATTAAATGAATATGAAGTTTTTTTAAATAAATGGATTATCGAAGGGCACAAAGACGACTGGAAACCAAACGTTTACGGACAAGTAAAATCTTGGCTCAATGATGGCTTGAAACCTCGTGCAATGACCAGAGATTTAAACTGGGGCGTACAAGTTCCGCTTCCAGATGCAGAAGGAAAAGTGTTGTATGTTTGGTTTGATGCACCAATTGGATATATTTCTTTCACTAAAGAATGGGCAGAAAAAAATGGCAAAAATTGGAAGGATTATTGGCAAAGTGAAGATTCGGATTTAATTCACTTTATTGGTAAAGATAATATTGTATTTCACTGCATTATTTTTCCAGCAATGATGAAGGCTCACGGAGATTATATTATGCCAACTAATGTACCAGCTTTTGAATTTTTGAATCTTGAAAACGATAAAATTTCTACTTCTAGAAATTGGGCAGTTTGGGCACACGAATATGTAGAAGAATTTCCTGGTCAACAAGATGTTTTGAGATATGCACTGCTTTCTTCGGCTCCAGAAACTAAAGATAATAACTTTACTTGGAAAGATTTCCAAACCAAAAACAATTCTGAATTGGTTGGGATTTTTGGTAATTTTATCAATAGAGTTGCGGTTCTTATTCATAAATATTACAATGGTGTAATTCCTGCTGGAAACGAAAATGTAGAAGAACTTTCTGAAATTTCTAAAACTGCAAAAGAAATTAATGAATATCTAACCAAATACGAATTCAGAAATGCATTGTCTGCATTAATGAATTTAGCACGTTTTGGAAACCAATATCTTCAAACCGAAGAACCTTGGAAAACCATTAAAGACAATCCTGAAAAAGCGGCAAATTCTCTTTTTGTAGGAGCTCAAATTGCAGTTGCTTTGGCTCAATTGTGTGAGCCATTTATGCCTTTTTCTTCGGAAAAATTATTAAAAATGTTTGGTACTGAAAAAATTTCTTGGCAAGAAGTTGAAAACGTTCAAGTTCTAGTAAAAACAGGACATCAAATCAACGAAGCTTCTCTTCTTTTCTCAAAAATTGAAGACGAAACCATAGATTTTCAAATTCAAAAATTAGAAAACACTAAAATATCTAACGCAAAAACAAATCCTAACGCTAATCCTATGAAAGAAGAAATCACTTTTGACGATTTTACAAAAATAGACCTTAGAACTGCTACCATTTTAGAAGCTGAAAAAGTAGAAAAAGCAGATAAATTGTTAAAACTAAAAGTAGATACTGGAGTTGATGTAAGAACCGTAGTTTCGGGGATTGCAGAGAGTTTTTCGCCAGAAGAAATCATTGGGAAACAAGTGATGATTTTATTAAATCTTGCTCCAAGAAAAATAAGAGGAATTGAATCTCAAGGTATGTTGCTTCTTACAACAAAAGCTGATGGCAAATTATCTTTTGTAACACCAGACGAAACCGTGGAAAACGGAATTGAGATAGGATAATAAAAAAATTAATCAATTAAATAATTAAAGATTTCGGAGATATTTCCGAAATCTTTTTTATTTTTGGATTTCACACTTTGTCAAAGTTTTTACGAAGCAAAAGAATCTTTGACAAAGTTTATAAATATAACGATATGAATTTTCTAAAATCACTTCTACTCTGCTTTTTATTTTTTGGATTGGGAAATTTTAAAGCGCAATCTTTAAATTTTAACGACTCTTTAAAGATTATGTTTTTGAAAAAATTTGACAAGACACTTAAAGAGAAATTTTCAAATAAAAGAGTGAGAATTCAATCAAGCAAATTTTTAGAATTAGAGCAATTATATTCAGAAAAATTGAATGCAATCGATGAAATTAATGCACCAATATTTTTAAAAAAAAGTAATTCTGAAAATTTTTTCAAAATTCTTTATTCTACATATTTATCACAATCATTTCCTGACTTTAACGCAGTTTTCTTCAACAGAGGAAATCTTTTATCAGACGCAAAAATTACTGACGAAGAAAAACAAAAATACAACGAACTTTTTCTAGAAATTACCAAACAAATTCCGAACGAAACTTATATAGAACTTTCAAAAATTACAGACGAAATCAATCGTGATAAATTTGCATTAACGGTTCCTTATCGTTTTGAAATTTTTCAAGATTTATTTGATGAAAACCAAAGAAAAAGAATAGACATCATCAATTTTCTACTTTGGAATGCAGAATAAACCTTACTTTAACGTAAGTTGCGCCAAATAAGAATCTTCTAATTGTTTAACTTTTTGAATCTTAAAACCATTGGCAACGGCAGCGTTTTTCAAAGTATTAAAATCTAAATACAACCATTTCATTGGTTTTTCAGATTCACCTTTGTAATGTACATAATAATCTAATTCGCCGTAATAACCATCAGCAGGAACCAAAACTCCGCCATCTTCGTCTTGGTCGTACATATACAGAATATCTGTGCTGTCTATCAAAATTTGTCCGTTCTCTGAGATTAAATTTTTCAGTTTTTGCAAATATTCATCTATTTGTTCTAAACTCTGGAAAATCCCAGTTCCATTCATCAACAATAAAATAGTATTGAAATCTTTTTCAGAATATTGAAGAAAATCTTCACAAATTGCATTTTTTATACCTCTTTCTTTACAAATTTCTATAGATTTCGGGGAAATATCTATAGCTGTAACCTCTAATTTTTTATCATTTTGAAGATAAAGACTGTGCGAACCTGCACCTGCACCAACATCTAAAACCTTCCCAGAAGCCAATTCTAAAGCTTTTTTTTCTAAAGCATTCATTTCTTTGTAATTTCTAAAAAGGTAAGAAACTGGCAAATCATCCAATTCTGAGATAGAAGTTTCAGTCTGTAAATCTTTAGGATTTTCTTGATAATAATAATCCCAAATTGCGCATCCCATTAAGTCTTTCATGCTACAAAAATACTTATTACGAAGCACATAATTTTAAATTTTGAAAAATATTCTCAATTTAAAAATGATTTGTTATTTTTAGAAAAAATTAAAACAATGAGAAAAATAGACCAACTTTTTGCAGAATATGCCGAAAGCCACCAAAACCAAACTAATAAATTAATTCATTGGATTTGTGTTCCTTTAATTTTCTTTACCATTGTAGGGTTTATCAGTTTAATTCCTGCGCCACATTTTTGTGCTTCTTATTACGGCTGTATCAGTATTGCGAGTATTGTAGCACTTGTTTTGGTAAGTATTTTTTATTTTAGTTTGTCTTGGAGAATTTCTATCATTATGTTATTTATAATGTTTCTGATGGAACATTTAGCATACGCCATTAACATTCATTTTAATAGTAATTCTTGGATTGTTTTTCTTTCAATCTTCGTAATTACATGGATTTTTCAATTTGTCGGACATAAAATTGAAGGCAAAAAGCCAAGCTTCCTAAAAGATTTACAGTTTCTATTGATTGGTCCAATTTGGCTCCTTCATTTCGTTTTAAAAAAATTAGGAATTAAATATTAACTTAATGATTTTAATCATATATCCTTGAATATTTTTCAAGGATTTTTCATTAAAAAAAAGTTTTGCATAATTGTTGATATAAAATTTTTAATAAAATTAATATCTATGAAAACATTTTTTTATTCCCTTGCTATTTTATCATTATTTGCATGTAAAAAAGCAGAAATTACTGAAGTTAGTGCAGACCTTATGGAAGTTCTTCCAGAAACAGAAATAAGCGACAAAGCCTTTGAAGCTGCTTCATCACCAAAAATGAAAATGTCTGATTCTGAAGCAAAATCAAATAATAAAATTTTTAATTTAAAAAAAATCATCAAAAGTGGCGACATAACCATTGATGTATCAGACATAAAAACAGCACAAGAAAAGATTCAAAATTCTGTAAAAAACAACAAAGCTTACATTCAAAACGAAAAATTTTATAACACTGAAACTCAAACCACACTTTCTATGGAAATTAGAATTCCTAATGAAAATTTTGACAGATTGGTGAATTCTTTTTCGGACGGAATTGGTTCTATCACACAAAAAAATATCAGAGTAGAAGACGTAACCGAAGAATACACAGATGTTTCTATAAGGTTAAAAAACAAACTCGTTTATCTAGAAAAATATAGAGATTTGTTAAAACGCAGTGCTTCTACTAAAGATTTATTAGAAATTCAGGAAAAAATACGCGGTTTAGAAGAAGAAATAGAGTCTTCCGAAGGCAGATTGCGATATATAGACGACCAAGTAAATTACAGTACTTTAGAGCTTACATTACTCAAAGAAAAGCCTAGAAACACTGTTACTTCTAAAATTGGTTTTGGCAATAGATTTGTAGATTCTGTAGCTAATGGTTGGAATATTTTCGTTAATTTTCTATTACAAATCGTATCACTTTGGCCATTCCTATTCATTCTTCCAATCCTTATCTTTTTTTGGAAAAAATGGAGAAAAAGAAAATTAAAAAAACAATAATTTTATTTTCCCAAAACAAACACCGCCGGAATTTTATGAAGTTCCGGTTTTTTATTTTTCCAATCCGAAATTTTTAAGGTTTTGATAAATTCTTCTGTTGGATGATTGATGTTGGCAGCAATACAAAGTTTAGTATTCGGGTTTAGAAATTTAATTAAATCTTCTAATAATTGATTATTTCTGTACGGTGTTTCCATGAAAATCTGAGAATATCCTGTTTTCTGAACCTGATTTTCTAAAAACTGAATCTGTTTTTTCTTTTGCTCTCTATCAATAGGTAAATAACCATTGAAAGTAAATTCTTGTCCGTTAAAACCACTCGAAATTAAGGCTAAAATAATAGAACTTGGTCCGTTAATAGGAATTACTTTTATATTGTTTTCGTGGCTCCATTTTACCATCAGATTTCCTGGGTCTGCAATGCAAGGCAAACCTGCTTCGGAAAGCAATCCAAAATCTTGCCCAGATTTCATTAATTTCTGAGCGTCTTTCAAATCTGCACTTTCAGAATATTTATCGAGCAAAAAAAGTTTTAAATCACTTTGTTTTTTTTCGGGAGCAAAAAATTTGATGACTTTTCTTGCTGTTTTTTCGTTTTCAACAAAAAAATAATCTGTTTTTAGAATATATTCTTTAATTGAAGGAGCAAAAAAATCTATGGGAGATTCTTCGGATAAATAGGCTGGAATTAAAAATAACATCTTGAATAAATTTAATACAAAAATAAACGAAACTTATCTTAATTGATACTTTTCTGCAATTATATCACAAGCATTGTTTAGCATTTGGAAAACATTTTCGAAGTCTTGCTGAGTTCCATAATAAGGGTCTGGAACTTCTGCTCTACCGTGATTGCCAGCTTCGTCTAAAATCATCGAAACTTTATTTTTTTGCGCTTCAGATTCTGCAAGAGACAACACATCTTGATAGTTTTTTACATCCATACAAAAGATTTTGTCGAATTTATCAAAAAACTTTTTTTCAAAATACTGAGCTTTTTGCTTCGAAATATCTACACCGTGTTCTTTAGCTGTGTTTATAGAACGTTTGTCTGGAAGTTCTCCTTCGTGGAAGGAAATTGTACCAGCACTTGCCACCGTATGTTCTTTAGAAATTTTAGAACGAAGAATACCTTCTGCCAAAGGGCTTCTGCATATATTTCCCAAACAAACCATTAATATTTTCATAAGCAATCTCTTTTAGTTTCTCAAAACGAAAAAGGAATTTCTTAAATATAAATATTAAAAAAATTCCCTTTCAAAATTAACAATAGTTTTCTTTTATTTTATTCAAATATTTTCTCTTTAATCTCTTTTAGATATTTCTTTAATTCTTTATCTATTTTAGAAACATCTCTAATGGTTTCGCAAGCGTACATTACCGTAGAATGGTCTTTACCTCCCATTTCTTCACCAATTTTTGTAAAAGTAGAATTGGTATATTCTTTTGCAAAATACATCGCTAATTGTCTTGGCAATGCAATTTCTCTTTTACGGGTTTTAGAAAGCAATTGTTCTCTTTTAATGCCAAAATATTCGCAAACCACTTCTTGAATGTATGGAATATTGATGGTTTTCTTTTGATTAGCTGCAATCTTATTGATGGTTTCTTTTAATAAATCTAGACTTAAATCTGATTTAGAAATCATAGAATGAGCAATTACAGAGTTGATAACACCAATAAGTTCTCTTACGTTAGATTTCACTTCACCCGCTAAGAAATCCACCATATCATCTTTCAATTCAATGCCGTCTCTGTGAAGTTTATCGGTAATAATTTTCTTTCTGGTATCAAAATCTGGAGATTTCACCTCTGCCGAAAGTCCCCATTTAAATCTAGAAACTATTCTTTCTTGAATATCTTGAATATCAGCAGGAGCCTTATCCGAAGTAAGGATAATTTGTTTACCTGTCTGATGAAGATGGTCGAAAATATGGAAAAACATATCTTGTGTAGCTGCTTTACCAGACAAAAACTGAATATCGTCTATAATTAAAACATCTACCATTTGGTAAAAATTACCAAAATCTGCTTTATTCTGAGCTTTAGCAGCAGAAACAAACTGCTGAATAAATTTCTCTGAAGATAAATAAAGAACTACTTTATCTGGAAAATTAGTTTTAACATCTAAACCAATAGCGTGAGCCAAGTGGGTCTTACCAACTCCTACACCACCATGGATAAACAATGGATTGAATGATGTAGCACCAGGTCTTTTTGCAATTGTTTTTGCAACGGTAGAAGCAAATTTATTGCTTTCGCCTTCTACAAAATTATCAAAATTAAGATTCGGGTTAAGATTAGAATCTATATTTACTTTTTTAATCCCAGGAACCACAAAAGGATTTACTACATTCCCAGAGAACGATGCAGGTCTTACTTCTTGTACTTTTGGAGCTTGTACAGAAATTCCTTTATAATTTTGAGTAGCAGGTTTTTCTTTTCCTTGCGGTTTGTTTTCCATTACAGAATACCACAACTTAACTCCTTTTCCGATATTTTTTTTAAGAGCAGATGATAATAAGGCAAGATAATTCTCTTCTATATATTCTTTATAGAAGTCTGATGGTACCAGCAATGTAAGATTGTGGTTTACCAATGAAAGTGGTTGTACTTTGTCGAATAAAAGATCAAAAGAGTGTTCTAATTTCTTAACATCTTCATTCTCTGCTGCGCTGAGATTGTCTCTCATAAACTTGAGACACCTATCCCAAATCAATCCTAAATTTTGATCCATTTTTTGCCTACGTGATTTTCTCTGATTATTTAATTTTTATCGGAAAGACAAATATGAAAAATAATTTTTTCTTAAAAAAATTTTTGGGGTATTGCTTTTTTAAAAATATATTTGTATGTATAATCAAAATCTAAAAATGATACACACAACTCACTCACTAAGAGTACGTTACGGAGAAACAGACGCAATGAAATATGTCTATTACGGCAACTATGCAGAGTACCTAGAAGTTGCAAGAGTAGAACTCTTTCGTACACTAGGAATTTCATACGATGAAATCGAAAAACGTGGCATTTGGCTACCTGTTTCAGAGTACAAAATTAAGTATTTGAAGCCAGCATTTTATGATGAAATTTTAGAAATTCACACTTATGTGAAAAAAATTCCGGGAGTAAGAATTGAATTTGAATACGAAATTTATAATCAATCTAAACAAAAAATTTCTGAAGCCACAGTTACCCTTTTCTTTTTGGATGCAACTACCAACAAAGTGTCTAAATGTCCCGATTTTTTAATGGAACTCATCGAAAAAAATTGGAAAAAAGAATGATAAGGTATATTAAAAACACAAACAACTGATAAAAATCATAAAATAAAATTGAAATTTTATTTTTCACTAAAAATTGATGCTAGAAAATTTTATTCAGTTGTAAAATTTATTAAAATTATGCGATGAATAATTTTAATTGAAGCATTGCTTTCTTCCATTTTTGAAAGCAATGTTTCACAACATAATGAAAATTCAATAAATCATTTTTTCATGATTAAATAGTTTCAAATTGCATAAAAACTCTCTCACTCTATTTCTCTACAATTCTCCCACTCTACAAATCTACAACTCACTCCCACTCTCCAATTCATAAGTTTCTTTTCCTTTTTCGAAAATTCTGGTGAGTTGAGTTCCTTCTGTGGTAATTTTATCTCCAATTCTTCTAATCCAATTGCCTTCTCTTAATCCCACTACTTTTATATCATTTTGGGTAAGAAATTCTTTAATTCGGGTTTCTCTGGTTTCTCCGTTGTGCTTAATCAAAGGATTTGCATCAAGATAATGCGGATTAATATTAAACGGAACCAAGCCCATACAATCAAAACTTGGCGGATATACAATAGGCATATCATTGGTAGTTTTCATATTGAGTCCTGCAATATTGCTTCCTGCGGAAGTTCCCAAATATGGTTTGCCAGATTTTACATTTTCTGCAAGAACTTTCATTAGATTTTCTTCGTGAAGTGTTTTTACCAAAAGAAAAGTATTTCCACCACCTGTAAAATATCCTTTTGCCTGATTAATTGCAGTAATTTTATCTTCAAATTCATGAAGTCCTTTTACTTTGATATTAATTTGAGCAAAGAAATTTTTTGCCATTTCTGTATATTCTTCATGCGAAATACCACTAGGTCTGGCAAAAGGGACGAAAACAATTTCGTCTATTCCTGAAAACAATTCTGAGATTTCGTTTTTGATGTATTCTAAATATTTCCCACCGAAAAGCGAAGAGGTGGATGCTAATAAAACGTTCATTTTTTGAAGTTAATAAGTTCTGAAATCGCATAATCCTAAAACTTGCGAAATCTTTAAAATGTAAAACTGTAAATTATCCAATTACTTTGCAAAATTAGTTATTTTTAACGAAAATTGAGCTTCAGATTAACACTTTTCCTTTGCTCAAATTATTGTAGAACTATTTTTTTCAATGAAAAAAATTCAAAATTTAAAATTCAAGACTCTAGTATATTTAGTTTATTCAACTTTACGATTTCACGATTTAATAAATATACAAATCAACGATTTTACGACTTGCTATTATTCTGTTTCTCTATCACTTTTACTTTTCACTTGAGTCTTAAATTATTATCTTTGTAGAAAATATTTAAAACATGAAATTTTTTATTGATACAGCTAATCTAGACCAAATTAGAGAAGCGCAAGATTTAGGAATTTTAGACGGTGTTACTACTAACCCAAGTCTAATGGCAAAAGAAGGAATTTCTGGTGCCGAAGCAATTAAAAATCATTATAAAACAATTTGCGAGATTGTAGATGGCGACATTTCTGCGGAAGTACTTTCTACAACTTACGAAGAAATGATAAAAGAAGGTGAAGAATTGGCTGCAATTCACCCAAATATTGTAGTAAAAATCCCGATGATTAAAGACGGAATTAAGACTTTAAAATACTTTACAGATAAAGGAATTAAAACCAACTGTACTTTGATTTTTTCTGCAGGGCAAGCTCTTTTAGCGGCAAAAGCTGGCGCTAGTTACGTTTCACCTTTCTTAGGAAGATTAGATGATATTTCTACTGATGGATTGGCTTTAATTGAAGAGATTAGATTAATTTTTGATAACTATGGTTACAAAACTGAGATTCTAGCAGCTTCTATCCGTCATTCTATGCATATTATCAATTGTGCTAAAATTGGTGCAGATGTAATTACTTCTCCGCTTCCTCCGATTTTATCTTTACTAAAACATCCTTTAACAGATAACGGTTTGGCTCAATTTATTGCAGATTCTAAAAAGATGATGTAATAAAGTCAGAAGACGCAAGTTAGATGTCGGAAGAATAAAAAAAATCCTGAAAATTTAAATTTTCAGGATTTTTTGTTTTATTTCAAAAGGTCTATTTCTATAATATTATTGTCTTTTTTTACTTGTTCTTTCAGACGTTCTTCTCTTTCTTTCATAAATTTATTGGTTTCTGCGCTGTTGTTCATATTAAGCACAACGCCATTATCCATGCTAATTTGTCTCAATCCTTTTGCTGGGTCGCTTCTATTTTCTAAAAGTAATTTCTTGTATTCTGAACTTTTCAAAGGTATTTCTTTGGTAATTTCGAAAGCGTAAATTTCTGGTTCTAAAGTTCCGAGGTTTTTAATTCCAACTAAATTAAAAACATGAGATTGAGTTTGGTCTTCTAGCTTAACAATAATTCCTGGCAAACCAGAGAATTTATAAGGACCATCCTGAATGGGAATATCATTACAAAACCAAGCTGTCCATTTTCTGCCTCCAAATTCTGTAGTCGCTTTTTGAGTTTCCCAATTTCCTATTTTTTGTTTATTTGGAAGAATTTTCCAAGCAATTTTTCGGTCTTCGGTTACTTTAAAAGCATCCATCCCTATTCTATTTCTAAAATCTACGTTCCCATTTTGATAATTTTTAGCAACAGTATATCTTACAAAACCTTTTCTTTGATCCATTTTAACATTGATAGAACCTGTAGCTTTAAGTTGTTTTTCTAAATCTACACGCATCAAAGAATCACTTTTATATGAAGTATAACTGTAGAATTTTGAACCTTTTAGCGTTGTATCAAGATTCATTAATTCTGTTTTTATATCTGCTTTATTGGTAGAATCTGAAACAAATTTGTATTCGTACATAAATCTTTGATTTTGCGCTGATAAATAGCTTATCATCATCAAAAACAAAAGAACAGAGAAATTTTTATTCATTATTTTGATTTATTTAATAGGTCTATTTCTATTAGGTTATTATTTCTTTTATTGGCTTCTTTTTGGGCATCTTCTCTTCGTTTTATCATATCAGACATAGACATATCATTACCACTTTGGTCTTTAAATTTCATTACCACACCTTCTCTACCTTGCATCATTTTAATAGATTTAGCAGGATCTTCTCTGTCTTCCCAAAAAAGTTTCACATACTTTTCTCTATTTATCTCTATCTCGTCTTTGCTACTTCCGAAACCATCTCCTACTACTACAGTTTTCGTTATTGCACCATTTTTTGTAGTGACAGCGCTTTCCATATTCTCTTCCGTAGGACTTGCAAATTTAGTACTTCCTTTCAATTCCATCACATGAGAGTTATCAGCATCTGAGATTTTCACAATTAAACCAGGCAAACCTTTAAACTTATATGGTCCATCACTTAAAGGAATTTCTTCGCAAAACCAAGCTGTCCATTTTCTGCCACCAAATTCCGTGGTTGCTTTTTGTGCTTCCCAGTTTCCTATTTTTTCTTTTTCTGGAAGAATTTTCCAATCTAAAACTCTATCTTCCAAAACTTTATAAGAATCCGAACCAATTCTAACATTCAAATAAGTTTTATTTTTTTGATAATCTTTGGTTACTTTATACCTTACTTTACCTTTTGCATCATTTCTCTTGATATTGAAGTTTGAAACACCAGCTTTCATTTGTTTCTCCAAATCTGCTCTCATTATGGAATCTTGAACATAAACCTCTCTGCTGTAGTATTTAGAACTGTTTTTAGTAATATCCAAAAACATCATTTCTGAGGCTACAACATCTTTTTTTGTTGAATCTGATACAAATTTATATTCGTAGATAAATCTGTTATTCTGCGCATTAACGAATATTGCTGCGAAGACAAAAAAGGCTATTAATTTTTTCATTATTTTATATTTTATGCAATTTAGACAAATTCTTTAAGAAAATCCTTCAAGAAATAAGAATTCTTGAAGGATTAAAGGAGAATACTTTATTACAACTTAAAATCTAATAAAGTAAAACAATGTATTATTTTTTGGTTTCGACACGAATTTCAGATTCTTTTTTCCCGTCTGTATCTTTTTTATAAATATTTACAGATTTAATATCATTTGGACTTAATTTTTTAAATTCTTCTTGAGTTACTTTAACTCCATTGATATAATAATTCGCATCTTTACTTAACGAATCAGATTTTATACTCCCAATGCCTTTGATAGTTATTCCGTTTTTAAAAGCTTTGTCATCTATTGATTTAAAGCTAAATGAATTACTAGGATTTTCAGTATAAGTACTTGTTGCATAATAGAAAGCTTTGCCTTTTTCGCCTGTAATTTCGGCTTGCTGTCTCGAAATTTCAGCTTGTTTTCTAGCCAATTCTGCCTGCTTTTCTGCAATTTCTTTTCTTTCTTTAATTAGTTTTTCTAATTTTTTCTTTTCAGCTTTAGACAAATTAGCTTTCGCTTTTTCCAATCTTAGATTATCAAGATTATAATTATACCCATTTCTAGACATTGGTGGCATTATGTAAACATTTCCTAAGGTTTTATCATCCGTTAAAACTTTTATTTTTCCTAATTTTTCAAGGTCTTTTAGTCGTTTTTCATCAAATTTGAATTGATTTTTGAATTCATCCGAATTAAAAACATCATTCAATTCTTTACCATTCCATTCCAGCACTTTCACATTGTTTACATAATCGTCTGAAGTAGCAATTTTGTCTATTTCTTTGCCCAAATTATCCAATTCTTTGGCTTTTAGTTCAAATTCATAACTATCGTTGCCTTTTTCTTTGGCAATTTTTTGCAATTCGTCAGATTTTTTTCTGGTTTGTTCGCTTAAAGTCGCAATTTTTTCGTTTTCTTTTTTAAGTTTTTCCGAAGCCGATTTAATTTTTTCTTGATGAAATTTTACCAAACTATCAACTGATATTTTCTTCGTTACAGTATCTTTTTTCAAAGTTTTTACTGCGATAGCAATCGCCTTGTTGGTTTCTTTAATTTCCTTGTTTTTTGCATTTACCAAAAGGGCAAATGAAACTCCGAAAAGTATTGGCAAAGCCAAGATTCTTCGCGCATAACTGAATTTTGTTTTCTGTGTAGTGAGCATTTTTAGTCGTTTTTTAAGATTAGAAGATAAAAACGGACTCGTGGCTGGTAAAATGTTTCCGGAAAAATTACTAGCCAACAGCATCTGCGCAAATGCCCGAGTATCGCTATGTTTAACAGCTTTGTGATCTGCTAAATATTCGTGGATAAGGTTGATTTCTTTTTTTATGAAATAAAATATAGGATTGAACCAAAATACAGATTGAATAATTTGTATAAAAAGCTTATCAATACTATGTTTTTGTTCAATATGAACCATTTCGTGTTTCAGGATTTGTTTTCCTAAATCAGAATTTATTAGAATAGAATTTTTCCAAAAAAGGTTTCTAAAAAATGAAAAAGGTGCATCGTGAAGATTGGTATTGTAAAAAGTAATTCCTTCTACTGTTTCCTTCGGAAATTCTCCTTTCAACTGTTTAATTTTAAACAATCCTAGTAAAATTTTAACCAATAGAAAAAATGAAACTATTGCCAAAATAGAAATTCCCAAACTCCAAAAATCGAAAGATTTTTCAGCAGAAGCGGTTTTCCCTTGAAATTGATTCAATAAAAGTAAAATTCTGCTGTCAGTTTCTATAGTAAAATATTCTACCTTCAAAAGTGGCAAAAACAGACTTACAATTACCGTAAATAGCAAATAAAACCTATTATAATGGTGAAAAGTTTTATCTCTAAGGAAAATAAGATAGTAAGCAGACATTACAGCCGAGCAAACAATCATTTTACCAAAATAAATAAATATTGTTTCCATAGTAGTTTTTTTGTGATGGAGTTTTTGTTACTTTTTAAGTTCTTTCAAAAGCATTTCTAAGTCTTCCACACTCATTTCGTTTTTTTCGATTAAAAAAGAAACTGCATTTCTGTAAGAACCTTCGAAATAATTTTTAACCAAACTTTTCATAGATTTTCCACTATATGTTTCTTTAGAAATAAGAGGAAAATACTCATGTTGCCTGCCATGAACTTTGAAACCAACAAATTCTTTTTCCATTAGAATTTTCAAAATGGTAGAAACAGTGTTGGTATGAGGTTTCGGTTCTGGGAAAAGTTCCAAAACATCTTTTAAGAAACCACTTTCTATCTCCCATAGATATTGCATTACTTGCTCTTCTGCCTTTGTAAGGTTTTTTGCCGCCATATTTTAAATCATTATTGAAATTAGATAATTAATAACTTCTAACATCAAAGTTAATAAAAAAGAAATCATAACTAATTATTTAGTGATACAAATTTAGTGAAAATTTTAATCTATCACTAAAACTTTAGTTAAAATATTGTTAAAATTTTATTTTACTAAAATTCAATATTCTAAAGACAAATTAAAATAAATATTACCAAAAGATTTGCAAAGTAAAAATATCGCCGTACCTTTGCACCACAATAACGCGAGATGGAGCAGTAGGTAGCTCGTCGGGCTCATAACCCGAAGGTCACAGGTTCGAGTCCTGTTCTCGCTACTAAGCGAAACGATTCAAAATTATTTGAATCGTTTTTTTTATTTATAGATTGATGTTTTTAGGCTACTTTTTCAAATAGATTTGTATTTAAAAAATATTATCGTATATTTGCACCACAATAACGCGAGATGGAGCAGTAGGTAGCTCGTCGGGCTCATAACCCGAAGGTCACAGGTTCGAGTCCTGTTCTCGCTACAAAGCGAAACGATTCAAAATTATTTGAATCGTTTTTTTTATAAATAATATTAAAAAAACTCTGATGCTAACACCAGAGTTTAAGGATTTTCTACAATTTCATTTTAACATAGTTGAGAATAATTAATCGTCAAAAAACTGACTTTCAGATTACTCAAAAGCAGAAAATCATCTAAAAACCTTTATATAAAGGAAACAATTCAATAATTTTAATAGAAATTTATTCTATTTGATATTCTGAAAAAGATTTTCAATTTTTAAATTTACTTTTTCCAGATTTTTTCCATGTCTTCTAAGGATTTTCCCTTTGTTTCGGGAACTTTCTTCCATACAAAAATGGCAGCTATAAATGCTAAAATTCCATAAACCCAATACGCAAATCCGTGATTGAAGTTACTTACTAAAGTTTCATTTTTATCCATGATTGGGAAAGTCCACGAAATAAGGAAATTAGAAACCCATTGTGCTGCTACAGCTACAGACATTACCACAGAACGCACAGAATTTGGAAAAACCTCTGCCAACATTACCCAGCAAACTGGTCCCCAAGACATTGCAAAACCAGCCGTGTAAGCTAGCATACAAATAAGTTTTAACGTTCCTGATAGATTTTGTGAAAAAGATGTTCCTAAAATCATCATAGAAACAGCCATTACCAATGCACCAATAATTAATAAAGGTTTTCTTCCAAAACGGTCAACAGTAAGTATTGCCAATACCGTGAAAGCAAGGTTTACAAAACCTACTACAATGGTTTGTAACAATGCGGAATCTGTACCAGAACCCATGCTTTTGAAAATTTCCGGAGCGTAATACAATACTACATTTATCCCTACAAATTGCTGGAATGCAGAAAGTAAAACTCCGGTAATGATGATTCCAAAACCGTAAGATTTTATCGGAACGTACAATGCAATTAAAAAACTAACAATCATTGAAATTTCTAACGCACTAGAAACTCCCGAAATTGATAAACCTAAAACTCCAACAGCAAAAAGAATGAGCCATGTTAACATAAAACGATAATATGGTTTCATAGAAGCTTCTCCTTCGTTGCTGAAACTTTTTTCTATCTCGGTAAGTTCTTTTTGAGATTCTGAAGTTCCTACTAATTTTTCTAAAATTAATGAAGCTTCGCTTTTTCTGCCTTTCATTACCAACCATCTTGGCGTTTCTGGTGCGAAAAACAACAGAATGAAAAATAACCCTGAAGGTATAGCCAAAGAAGCAAACATCCATCTCCAACCAGTCTGATGAAGCCATTCTGCATCTCCTTGTTTTGCGATGAAATAATTCACAAAATATACCACCAACATCCCAAAAATAATGGCAAACTGATTAAGTGCCACCAAACTTCCTCTCTTTGATGGTGGCGCAATTTCTGCAATATACATTGGCGAAACCATTGATGCTATTCCTACTCCTATTCCGCCGATAACTCTGTAAAAAACAAAGAAATAAACAAAAGTGTGGTCTTTAGAATCTGGCATGTGAAATCCCATTTCTGGCCATGCTGAACCTATTGCTGCAAATAAAAACAATAAGGCTGCAACAAATAAAGTCTTTTTTCTTCCAAATTTTTGGCTAATCCATCCTGCTACAGCAGCTCCTATTACACATCCTATAAGTGCGCTACTCACTACAAAACCTTCCATGGCATTGGCTTCGTTTAGAGACAAATGAAGTGGTTCTATAAAAAAGTGTCTTAGTGATTCTACAGTCCCTGAAATTACTGCCGTATCGTATCCAAAAAGCAATCCGCCTAATGTTGCAATAAGCGTTATGCCAAATATATAAGCTTTATTAGCTTGTTTTTCCATAGCCTTAGTTGTTTTTTTTAAATAATTTCACATAATTATCTTATTTCTATAAACACTAAAAACAAAATAGTTATTCTAAAAAATTAATCGAAATAAAAGATTTAGAATTATTATGTGAAATTATTAAATGGGTAATAAATTATAATTGATTCATATTATTTGAGCTTTCAGAAAGCTTATATGTACATGTTTACAATCGCTTCAAAGAGTTCTTGCTTACCACTTTTCGCTACTGGTTCTCTTGATTCGTGGGCGATTTTTCTTAAATCTTCTAAAGTTAGTTTTCCTTCTTCAAAAGCTTTTCCGTTGCCTGCATCAAATGATGCATATCTCTCGGTTCTTAGTTTTTTGTAATCTGATTTTTCTAAAATATCTGCTGCTACCAATAGCCCTTTCGCGAATACATCCATTCCTGATACATGTGCAATGAATAAATCTTCTGCATCGGTAGAGTTTCTTCTGATTTTTGCATCGAAATTTACTCCACCTGTTTTTAAACCTCCACCTTGTAGAATTACCAACCATGCTTGCGCTAAATCATAATAATCTATCGGGAATTGGTCTGTATCCCAACCGTTTTGGCTATCTCCTCTGTTGGCATCTATGCTTCCTAATAAACCTGCATCTACAGCTACTTGTAATTCGTGTTCGAAAGTATGTCCTGCTAATGTGGCGTGGTTTACTTCTATATTTACTTTAAAATCATTTTCTAATCCATAATTTTTAATAAATCCAATTACGGTTTCTGTATCGTAATCGTACTGGTGTTTGGTTGGTTCCATTGGTTTTGGTTCGATAAGGAAAGTTCCTTTGAATCCTTGTGAACGTGCATAATCTCTTGCCATCGTTAAAAACTTAGCCAAATGCTCTTTTTCGCGTTTCATATTGGTATTTAATAGGCTCATATAACCTTCTCTTCCTCCCCAGAATACGTAGTTTTCTCCTCCTAATGCAATGGTAGCATCTATTGCGTTTTTAACCTGAGTTCCTGCGCATGCCAACACATCAAAATTTGGATTGGTAGATGCGCCGTTCATGTATCTTTCGTGTGTAAAAACATTGGCAGTGCCCCAAAGGAGTTTAATTCCTGTTTCGGCTTGTTTTTCTTTGGCATATTCTACAGCTCCTTGTAAATTTGATTCGTATTCTGCCCAACTTTTTCCTGCATCTACTAAATCTACATCATGAAAACAATAGTATTCAAATCCTACTTTTTTCATAAATTCAAATCCTGCATCTAATTTATATTTAGCTCTTGATACTGCATCTGAACCCATATCCCATGGATGATGAATGGTAGCTCCTCCGAATGGATCACTTCCATTTGCACACAAGGTATGCCACCATGCCATTGCGAATCTTAACCATTCTTTCATTGGTTTGCCCATTACGATTCTGTTGGCTTCATAATATCTAAATGCTAAAGGATTGGTGCTTTCTTTTCCTTCAAATTTTATTTCCTGTACACTAGGAAAAAACTCTTTTGTTCCTTTTAAAACTTCCATGATTCTGTGGATTTAATTATATTTTTTTGTTTATTTTTTTATTGTTTAATTCTCATTAATTGCTTTGTCCTTTTTTTAACTAAAGCATCTTCTCGAGATAATTGGTCCATCTGTTGTAGGCTTCTTGATATTGCTCTTTCTTATCAACTTCTGGTTCTATTATGGCTATTTTTTCTAATGCTGAAAAGGCTTCGTTGGTATTGGCATAAAAGCCCACTCCCAATCCTGCGGCTCTTGCTGCTCCGGCTGCTCCGTCTGTATCGTATAATTCTATCACGGCGTTGCTTATGCTCGATAAGGTTTGTCTGAAGATTGAACTCAAAAACATATTGGCATTGCCTGCTCTTATCACTTGAATATTCATGCCCATGTTTCTCATAATATTCATTCCGTATTCGTAAGAAAAGACGATTCCTTCTTGGGCGGCACGCAAAACGTCTCCTTTGGTGTGAATATTAAAATTGATTCCGTTTAAGGAACAATCTACTTCCTTATTTTCTAAAACTCTTTCGGCGCCATTTCCAAATGGAATGATACTCAAGCCTTTTGAACCTATAGGGGAAAGTGATGCCAATTCATTCATATCTCCATAAGAGGAAAGTGAGGTGGCAAAATTATTTTTAAGCCAAGAATTTAAAATTCCTGTTCCGTTGATGCACAATAAAACGCCTAATCTGGTTTGTTCTAACGTATGATTAACGTGTGCAAAAGTGTTGACTCTAGATTTTTCGTCATAATCTAACTGGTCTAAAACGCCATACACAACGCCTGAAGTTCCTGCTGTTGATGCTATTTCTCCGGGATTGAAAACATTAAGTGAAAGCGCATTATTGGGTTGATCGCCTGCTCTATATGAAATTGGAGTGCCTTCTTTTAATCCTAATTCTGCGGCTGCACTTACTGAAACGGTTGCCTGAATTCCAAACGTCGGTACAATCTCTGGGAAAAAGCTTTTCGGAATGCCAAAATAATTTAATACGTCTTCTGAGATGCAATTGTTTTTAAAATCCCAAAAAATCCCTTCGGATAAACCTTCTATTGTTATGCCTGTCTCGCCACTTAGCTTCATGGCTATGTAATCGCCGGGAAGCATGATTTTATCAATTTTCTCGAAAATTTCTGGCTCGTTTTCTTTTACCCATGCTAATTTTGATGCGGTAAAATTACCTGGTGAGTTCAAAAGATACGAAAGACACTTTTTTTCTCCAATCGATTGCAATGCTTTTTCGCCAAAAGGTACGGCTCGGCTGTCGCACCATATTATTGATGGTCTCAACAAATTCTGGTCTTTATCTACCAAGATTAATCCGTGCATTTGCCATGTAATACCTATGGCTTTTATGTCTTCGGGGTTGATTCCTGATTTATTTAATACTGATTCGTGGGCTAATTTTAAATTTATCCACCAATCTGTTGGGTTTTGCTCTGCCCAGCCTACATTTTCTGCAATTATCTTCATCTCCTTCTTTGGCGAATAATCGGACGCGATTATTTTACCGCTTGATGCCTCTATCAAACATACTTTTACTGAAGAACTTCCTATGTCATATCCTAGCAAATACATATATTGTCTGTTTATTTTAATAATTTATTATTACTTTTCTTGAATATTTTACTGTCAAATTTGTAATATCTTGCTGCTCTATGGGCTACATTAGACTCTATTTCTTCTAATGGAACGATATAATTGAATGATGAAATCTTTTTATGAAAATTTTTCTTATCAATTCTCTTCTCACTCAATGCGCTATACAGTTGATATAATTGTCTGATGGTAAATTTTTTTGGCAGCAATTCAAATACGATTGAAAAGTCTGATTCTATCCATTTTCTGATTTCTATTAAAGACTCATTAATAATTTTATTATGGTCAAAAGGCAAAGCAGGAATTTTATCTATGGGGCACCAATCTCCCGTTACGTATTTCAAACTATTAATTTTATGGTCTATTTTACACAAAGACAAATAGGCTACGGTGATAATCCTATCAATATCTGGCTTGTACTCTTTGCTCATCCATTTTATATCATCAGGATTACTTGCTCTATTGGGGTCTGCAAAACATCTAAACTGTTTCAGCACCATCTTTTTAATTCCGGTTAATTCAAACAGAACTCGCTGTGCTGATTCATCTACGTCTTCATTACTAAATATTAAACTGCCCGGTAATTTGCTTTGTTTTTCTTCTGAGTCGTCGTTCAAACGTCTCTTTACCAACAAAATATTGAGTCTGTTATCATAATCAAAACCGAACACCACACAGTCAACAGACATATAGGTATGTATAAAATTAGAATTCATCTCTTTATTAAAAATAAGTAATACAACAAATATAAAAATCTAAACGAAATAAAAAAATATTTCTATCATGACTTACTGCATATCAACACTTTAGTTATCATTTTTCAATGATTAGCATTACATAAATTTTATGATAAGCTATCTAATAAATAAAAATTAAAATATAAAAACTATTGATTCTTAAACACTTCTATTATTTGTTAATTATGCATAAAACAATAGGTTATCTCCAAAATAATGATAAGCAAAATTGCTTACATAAAATATTTATTCTTTTTTTTCTTTTTAAATACAAAAATTTGTAAAATAATATCCCAAAATGTTAAAAAAGTATCATGTTTTACAGTTAAAAAACACCCATTTTTATCACCTAAAACTTCTAAAAAAACAAAATTATTAAAGTAGCTACCTTCCAACATCAATTAGATTTACCAAACAATCTCAATCTGTTTTCCTTTTTTTAAAGCTATTTTTTTGCTTTTTTCACCGCTTATTAAAGTTGTTTCCCCTCCATTTTTGGATAAAATGGTTAGTTTTTGCAATTTTTTATCTTTCCAAGTCATAGAAATTTCAAAACCACCTCTTGCACACAATCCTTTTACAGAACCACTACTCCACGCATCTGGCAACGCTGGTAAAAGTCTTATTTCATCTCCATCAGACTGCAACAACATCTCAGCAACCGCTGCTGTTCCACCAAAATTTCCATCAATTTGAAATGGCGGATGCGCATCTAATAAATTAGGATAAGTACCACCTCCACGTCTGGGATTTTCAGTTTTTTTGTTATCAGGAACTACATATCTTAGCAATTCTCTGTACATTTTGTAGGCTCTATTTCCTTCCCACAATCTTGCCCAAAGATTGATGCGCCAACCTTTAGACCAGCCCGTAGTTTCGTCGCCTTTTATTTCTAAAGTTGTTTTTGAAGCTTTTGCTAAATCTGGAGTTTTATCTGGTGTGATATGATTACCAGGAAAAAGTCCGAATAAATGAGACTGATGGCGGTGTTTTGGGTCTTTGTCTTCCCAATCAAAATACCATTCTTGTAGATTTCCTTTTTTACCAATTTGATAAGGATATAATTTCTGTAAATAAGATTCTAACTGCTGTACAAAATCTTCGTCTTTATTTAAAATCTTTGCTGCTTTGATGGTTTTATCAAAACATTCTCTTATCATGGCTAAATCTGCTGTTCCGCCGTAAGTTGTAGCTCCCACAAAACCATTTGGTGTAATATATTGATTTTCTGGAGACGTAGATGGCGAAGTGATATAAAAACCTTTTTTGTCTTTCACCAACCAATTCATGCAAAATTCGGCGGCACCTTTCATCAAAGGATAACCTTCATTTTCTAAAAATTTTTTGTTTTGAGTAAAACTATAATGCTCCCAAATATGTGTACTGAGCCACGCTCCTGCCATTGGCCAACAAGCCCACATTGGTTCTTCTTTCCCAAATTGACCAACAGGATTCGTCATTGCCCAAATATCAGAATTATGCGCTGCAGCCCAACCTTTGTCAACTCCGTAAAATGTTTTCGCAGTTACTTTTCCTGTTACAGAAAGGTTTTTAATGAAACTCAATAATGGCAAATGCAATTCGGAAAGATTGGTATTTTCGGCAAGCCAATAATTTTCTTCCAAGTTAATATTCATGGTATAATTACTGCTCCAAGGTGGCGAAAGATAATGATTCCAAAGACCTTGTAAATTGGCAGGAACTCCTAAAGTTCTAGAACTGCTGATGAGCAAATATCTACCAAAATTGAAATATAGAATTTCTAAATTTTTGTCTTCTTTACCTTCTGCATACCTCAGCAAACGCTCGTCTGTAGGCAAATTCGGAGCTGTACTTTCACCAAAATTAAGACTTACTCTGTTATAAAATTTCTGATAATCTTTGATATGAGAAGCTTTCAAAGTTTGATAAGATTTTTTAAAAGCATTGTTAAGATTAACTTCTGCAATATTTTCATCATTCAAACCTTCTGTTTCAGGATTTTTATCAAAACCATTAAAACTGGTGGCAACAGACACAAATATTATTGCTTCTGTAGCATTTTTCACTCCAATTTTATCCGCTTCAGAAATTATAGAACCGTCTGCATTCTTAATTTTGACCAAAGAAGTAAATCTTGTACCTCTTTCCTTTTGTTTTAAATATTCTGAAGGAACTTCGTAACCTGCATTTTCATGTATTGGCGCTCGTCCTTTCATTTTGAACACATTACCATCAACTACAGTTTTAAAATTCAACAAACTATTGGTATTTAACGTAAAATTTAAAGCTCCTTTTTTGCTTGAAGTTAACTTTATGACCAAAATTTTATCAGGAGCTGACACAAAATATTCTCTAGTAAAATTTACTCCATTTACTGTATAATTTACCTTTGAAACTGCAGTAGAAACATCTAATTCTCTGTAATATTTTTCAAATTTTTCTGAATTTTGATGATGAATTTCTAACGTTCCTAAAGGGGCATAAGATTCGGAATTTTTGCCTTGAATTTTCTTATTGAGTTCTTCTGCTAGTTGATAATTTTCGTTTTTTAAAGCTTCTCTAATTGCAGAAATATTTTTGTAAGCTTCAGAATTCATGTTCGCATTAACCGGTTCGCCAGACCAAAGGGTAATGTCATTCAAATAAATTTTTTCTAAACCTACTCCACCAAAAATCGTGGCTCCCATTTTCCCATTTCCCAAAAGCAAACTTTCTTCAAAAAATTCTGCAGGTTGATTGTAAGATAAAACATGAGTAGATTGAGCCAAAATCTTTGAAAACGAGCCTGCAAAAATTAATAATAGTAAGATTATTCTTTTTGAAAAATTCATATTAAACTTTTTTCAATATTAATACAGAAGATTACAACTTTTCTTATTTGCTAATGGTATATTTTTCTTTGGCAGTTGTAAGTTCCCAATTATCTGTTCTGAAAGGCGCTGCAGGCAATTTATCTAAATTATAAAGATTACCAGCACTAGCATCGTCTGCCCAATTGTATCTTACGGAAACAGGTTTTGCCACTTTATCGCTATTTACTATTACTTTATTATTTTGAATTACCGCAACAGCAGGATAAAAAACTTTGTCTTCGCCAGCAATTTCGAAACCTTTTAATTGATTTTCGGGCTGTAAACCTTTTCCTACGAAATCAAAAGTTAAAACTATTGTATTACCTTTCACTTCACTAGATTTGTAAACAGGTCCTGAATACGGAACGGTTTTAATACCATAAGTTTTGTTTAAAGCAATTGCAGCTAATCTCAAGCCAACATCTAATTTATTGGTAGGATGTATATCTTTTGGGTCGCCAATATCTGTGGTAATAGACATTCCTGTGTTTTTAAGTTTCAAAGCTTCAGATTGAGCTTCTCTTAATTCTGCCCATTTGCTACCAAAGTTGCTATTTCCATTATTTTCATTGTAGGTTGCCAATTGCACAAAATAAAAAGGAAAATCGCCTT
This sequence comes from Cloacibacterium sp., assembly GCF_047601505.1. Taxonomy (GTDB): domain Bacteria; phylum Bacteroidota; class Bacteroidia; order Flavobacteriales; family Weeksellaceae; genus Cloacibacterium. The sequence goes on along the minus strand of NZ_JASGJD010000001.1, from coordinate 1,859,780 downwards.
GTTTCCATTGGTTTCTCCAATCGTTAATCATCTGTGGAAATGCAATTTTATATTGATTAGCTCTTGTTACATTGGCTTCGCCTTGATACCACAAAACTCCATTGAAAGCATAAGGAATTAAAGGATGAATCATTGCATTGTACAACAACGAAGGATAACTATTTGGTGAAATTTCTAGTTTCACTTTCACTACATTAAATTTCCAAAGCCCTGAAAGAGGAATATTAGAATCTTTAAATTCAATTTTTAAATCTCCAGAATCTCCATAAATTCCTCCGCCACCAGTATAATCTATCACTTTTACGGCAATGGTATTTCTACCTTGTTTCAAAACTCCCGCAGGAATTTTATAAATTCTCTTAGAATCCCAAAGGTTCATGCTTCCAATTTTCACTCCGTTAATGTAAGTTATATCTTCGTCATCTACTTTAGAAAGATACAATACTGCTTCTTTATTGGCTTGTTCGGGAGATATTTCGAAGGATTTTCTCATCCAAACTTCACCATCAATATTTCCGATTTGTTGATTTTCCCAAAGCGAAGGCACCTTAATCTCTGGCCATTTAGAATCGTCAAAATTTTCCAAATGAAATTGCTCTTCATTTGCTTTAGAAACATCAAAACCTTGTATTTTTTGGATATTATCGAGAACAGATTTTTTATATTTTTCGAAAATTGCATCCATATCTACCACAGGAACCTGAGCAATCATTTCTTTGAATTCATCACTTTTTTGGAAAGCTTCTCTACTCGTCCACGTTTCTACGCAAGTTCCGCCCCAAGAAGTATTGATAATCCCAATAGGAACATGAAGTTCTTTGTTTAATTTTTCGGCAAAAAAGTAACCAACAGCGGTAAAATCTGCTAAATTCTCTTTGTTAGCCAATTGCCATTTTCCTTGTTTTAATTGTTCTTTTGGAGAACCACTTAAATCTTGAGCTACACCAAATTGTCTAATCTCAGAATTATTAATTTTTTCTTTTAATGCTTTGAAATTTGGCAGTTTATACATTTGAAACTCCATATTAGATTGCCCAGAGCAAATCCAAACTTCGCCTACCAAAATATCTTGAATGGTGATTTTATTTTTACCAGAAACGGTAAGTTGAAAAGGTCCGCCTGCATTTTCGGGGTCTAAATTTACCATCCATTTTCCGTTGGCATCTGTAATTACGGTTTTATGCTGTTTATTGAAATGTAAATCTATCTTTTCGTTGGCTTCTGCCCAACCCCAAACCGGAATTTTTTTGTTGCGTTGAAACACCATTCCATCAGAAAAAATTAGTGGTAATTTAACATTAGAAAATCCTAACAAGAACAAAAAAATTGATAAAAATGTAAACTGCTTTTTCATTTTAGCATTGATTTAATAAATTAAAAAAGATGATTTCATATAAAATAGTAAAACCACTTACAGAAACCATCTTTTAATCATATTATGAGTATTTAGTATTTATTTTAAGCCATTTACAAGAGCTGTAAGAGCCTGAGAATCAAAAACAGTATTGTTATTTCTATTGAACAAAGCAGAACCATTGTCTCCCATTCCGCCAGCGTCCCAATAAAATGGAAGCATACCGTTTGCTTTGGCTTGTTTTACTACGTAATTCAAATAATGAGCTCTAGAATTAAGGTGTAAAGTAAGATCATCTCCTGTTAAAGAAGTTCTTCTTATAGCACCAAATTCTCCTAAAACTACAGGAATTCCTTTATCCACGAATTGAGTTTTCATAGATTTGAAGAATTTATCTACATCTGCTTCTTCGCCCCAAGTTGCATTATGTGCGGTGTCTGTGGTAGAGTGAAAACCAGCTCCCCAATAATAGAACATTTTGCCCCAATCTGCATCTTTTTCCATCAAACAGAATTGGTATGGAGTGTAATAATGAACTTCTACCATTAATCTGTTGGCTAATTTATCTGTAGGCAAAGTCGTCATCAATTTATTGGTTTTTTCAATATCTGTAGCAGGACCTTGAATAATTAAATTTCTGTAAGCATTTTTACCACCAGTAGAACGCACAGCATCAATAAAAGTTTGATGGTAAGAATTAAGAACTGCCATTTGTGTAGCATCATCTACATTTGGTTCGTTGGCACTTGCAAAAAGAAGATGCTCGTCAAAATCTCTAAGATTGGTAGCAATTTGTTCCCAAAAAGCTTTTTGTTTGGCGTTATTTTCTACTTTTTTAGCTTCGGTACAATTGTTTTCTAACCAACCGCCATCCCAATGGATATTCAGGATAACGTACATATCATTATCAACACAATATTTTACAACTTCTTTTACTCTGTTTAACCATTCGGTTTTAATTTGAGCATTGGCAGAATTTTCTAAATATTGATTCCAAGAACAAGGAATTCTTATCGCATTAAATCCATTTGCTTTTACTACATCAATAAGAGCTTTAGTTGTTTTAGGATTTCCCCAAGCAGTTTCTCCACCTGTTGCTTCAAGAGCATTGCCAATATTCCAACCTAATTTAATTTTTGAAGCTAAAGTAATTGCATCGCTAGACATTCCGCTAGCATCCGCAGCAATAGGATTGGTATTGTAACTAGGATATAAAGTTGTTCTTCCCGCTTGAGAAACCGTAATTTTAACAGATTTTTGCGAACTTCCGTCAGCCACAAAAGTAAGAGTTGCTTCTCTTGCTATTAAATCTGGATTTGCAGGAACCGTAATCGTTACATCTTGAGATTCCGAAGAAGAATTGGTAACAGAAAGTTTGCACCAATCTTGGCTAGAAACAGCTACCCATTCTTTTCCCGTCATGGTAATTTTAACAGTAGAAGTTCCTCCTGCTTCTGGAATTGAAACAGAAGTTTCACTTGCTGTAATTGCTTTATTTTCTACCGTTGGGGTTTCTGTAGAATCTCTATCACTACTGCAAGAAAAAATTGCGATGATAAGAGTAAAAAATCCTAATACTTTTATTAAATGATTTTTCATAGTATTGTTTAGTTTTAATGAATATTTATTGAAATTTGCTGATTATTATTTCTAGAAGAATTACCAACATGCAAAATATATTTTCCTTTTTCTACTTCCCATTTTTTAGTATCAACATTATAAAATGCTAAATCTTTTACCGGAATTTTAATCGTTACCAATTCAGATTTACCCGCTTTTGCCAATACTTTTTGGAAACCTTTCAGTTCTTGTGCTGCACGAGAAACTTTAGAATCTGGTTTAGAAGCATATACTTGCACCACTTCTTTACCATCTAATTTACCCGTATTTTTAATTGATACAGACACAGAAATCATTTCGTTTTCTTGATATACTTTTTTATCTGTAGTTGGTTTTTCAAAACTAAAAGTGGTATAAGACAAACCATAACCAAAAGGATAAAGAGGTTCTACTTTTTTGGTATCGAACCAACGGTAACCTACCAAAATTCCTTCTTTGTATTCTACTGTTTTATCGCCAGGGAAACTATTGGTAGCGTGAGCCGGAGAATCTTTAATATCAACTGGCATTGTCCAAGGTAATTTACCAGAAGGATTTACATTTCCTAAAATTACGTCTGCCAAGGCATTACCTCCTTCAGAACCATTGAACCAACTCCAAACTAAAGCATTGGTTTTTGTACTAATATCTTTAATATCAAAAGGAGCTCCTGCTACCATTACCAAAATAGTTTTAGGATTAACTTCAACTACTTTTTTAATTAATTCTTCTTGTGCAAAAGGCAATTTAAGACTTCTTCTGTCTGAAGCTTCTGTTTCATAATCACGATTAGAACCTGCGAAAACAATGGCTATATCTGAATTTTTAGCTGCTTCTACCGCTTCTTGCACTTTAGCATCGTCTAATTTATCTATGGTTACAGGTCCATTCAAAGTAATATCACCTAATTTGCCCGTATTTTTTTCTTCGTAACGTTCTAAATAACCTTCGGCATAATTAATTTTAACAGAAGAAGGAAGTCTGTTTTTAAGACCTTCTAACGGCGTAACTTCTCTCTTTGTTTTAACCCCTGCACCAAAACCTCCAAGCGCATTTTTTTTAGTAGCATTATTTCCAATTACTGCAATAGATTTAATACCATTTAGGTTTAAAGGCAATGCATTGTTGTCATTTTTCAATAAAACCACAGATTCTGCTGCAATTTTATAAGCATCTTGGTAATGAGCTTCTGTGGCAATACTTCCCTTCACTCTATCATTTGCTCCCATTGCTTTTACTTGGAATAAAGTGCGCAAAATTCTTTCTACATGAAGGTCTATTTCTTTTTCTGAAATTTCTCCAGCTTTTACGGCAGCTAGTAATTTATCTGCCAAGAAAAACTCATTAAATGGTTTTGGAGTTCCCATTTCTATATCTAAACCACTTTTTAAAGATTTTACAGTGGTATGTACTGCAGCCCAATCTGAAACCACAACACCTTTGAAACCCCATTCGTCTCTTAAAACCTTATTGAGCATATAATCGTTTTCACACAAATATTCTCCTCTAAATTTATTGTAAGCACCCATAATACTGTACGCTTTACCTTCTTTTACGGCTGCTTCAAAAGCAGGAAGATAAATTTCTCTAAGGGTACGTTCATCAATTTGAACATCTACAAAATCTCTATTGGTTTCTTGATTATTCGCTGCAAAGTGTTTTACACAAGCCATTACATCATTATCTTGAAGACCAACAACCATAGGAACGGTCATTTTTTTATTCAAAAATGGATCTTCGGTCATGTATTCATAAGTTCTTCCTCCAAGTGGAGTTCTTACAATATTGATGGCAGGAGAAAGCAACATATCTTTGTCTCTGGCTCTTAGTTCTTGTCCTACGCTATTCCCGAAGGTATAAGCCAAATTAGGATTCCAAGTGGCTGCTAAAGCTCCAGCAGCTGGATAATAAGTAGCAAAATCATTGGTAAGACCTGCAGGAGCCCAACTGTCTCTAGAAATTTCTTCTCTTACACCCAAAGGTCCATCAGCCATTTTAAGCTCTGGAATTCCCAATCGTTCTACACCTCCCGTTGTAAACATGCTGTTACCGTGGAGCATTCCTATTTTTTCTTCTAAAGTCATTTGCACCAATAATCTGGCAATTTCCTTATCGAACTTATTATTGATTTCTTTTCCTTGATACATTTTTGAAATGTTTGATTTATATTGATTTTGTGCTTTTAAAGGTACATTTGTTAAAAATGCAAATGCTGCTGCGAAGTATATTGCTTTGTTCATAATGATTGATATTTTTCTATTTCCCTTCTAAAACCACCACAGAATGAGGCGGTAAAGTAATTTCCAGTTGATTATTTTTAATGGTAAATGATTTAAAAACGGCAGGTTTTATTTTGTCTGAGTTTTCAAAAGAATTATAATCTGTAATTTTTGGTGATGTTAAAATCTGTCCAGAAATATTTTTAAGACCCAATTGTTGTACATTTATTTTAACTTTATTTTGTTTCTGAGAATCTATGTTAACCAAAGAAATATGAACCAAATTGTTTTTATCTTTTGAAGCTGAAACCGAAACGGCTGGCAATTCGTTGTTGTCTAAAACATACTTTGGAGATTCTATTTTAAGAGGAATAAGTTGTGCGCCTTGGTGTACATTATACATTTTCATGACATAATAAGTAGGCGTAAGAAGCATTTTTTCTTTATCTGTTAAAATCACAGATTGCAAAACATTTACAACTTGTGCCAAATTAGCACCACGCACTCGGTCTGCATGATTATTAAAAATATTGAGTGTAACTCCTGCAATCATGGCATCTCTAATGGTATTTTGTTGATATAGCACGCCCCATTTTGCAGTATCATCTGGTTCGTACCAGCCGCCCCATTCATCAACTATTAAAGCAACTTTTTTCTCAGGGTCGTATTTATCCATAATTTCAGAATGTTTGGTCACCAATTCTTCCATTCTAAGCGCTTGTTTCATAGATTCGAAGTAAACAGATTCGTCAAAATTTGTAGAATGACCTTTTTTTGCCCAATCTATAACCGTGTACCAATGCATCGCAACACCTTCGATAAGAGATTTTGGGATGTCTCTCATGAGAACTTCTGTCCAATGATAATCGTCGCCATTTGCGCCAGAAGCAATTCTGAAAAGTTTAGAATCTCCACTAGGCATAAAAGTGGCGTATTGTTTGTATAAATTGACATAATATTCTGCTGTCATATTGCCTCCACAGCCCCACATTTCGTTTCCAACTCCCCAAATAGAAACATTCCAAGGAGATTTTCTACCGTTTTTAACTCTCAAATCCGCCATAGGACTTCCGGGTTTGTAGTTTACATATTGTACCCATTCGTCTAATTCTCTTGGAGTGCCACTTCCTACATTCCCTGCCAAATATGGTTCTGTTCCTAAAATTTCGCATAAATCTAAAAATTCGTGAGTCCCGAAACTATTATTTTCAGTAGTTCCTCCCCACCAACGATTTACAATGCTTGGTCTTTCGTTTTTAGCTCCAATACCATCTTTCCAATGATAAGTATCTGCAAAACAACCTCCCGGCCAACGAAGATTGGGAACTTTAAGTTCTTGTAAAGCTTTTATAATATCGTTTCTTACACCATTGGTATTGGCAATAGGACTTTTGTCTCCTACATAAATCCCGTCATAGATACATCTGCCGAGATGCTCGGCAAAATGCCCATAAATATTTTTATTAATTTCTGTAGTTTTATCACTTTTCAAAACCTCAATTTCGGTGGTATTGCTCTGTGAAAAGACATTTTGAAATGTTAGTAAAATTATTGTTATTAAGAATTTTTTCATAATTTTTAATATTGAATTATTGCTTAGAAATTACCAAAAGGAATACATCATTTTCGTTCACGTCAAAATTTTTGGTGAATTTTCCTTTTGCATCTATGCTAATTTTTCCTTTGAAAAATGGTTCGCCATTATTTTTCTGTTTCAAAGTTTTTACTTGTTCTTTTGTTAATTGATTGGGTTTATTCATGGCTATATAATCTGTAAAAACATCATTCTGTTTGTACCCAACTTTATAAACTTCCAAATTGTAATTGCCTTTTGCTAAACCATTAATTTCGATTTTTGTTTTTTCTTTAAATTTCGATGGCAAATCTTTTATATAGTATTGTTGATTGTTAATATCGTCTGGAAGCGTATTGGTAAAATCCCAAAACAAAACTTGCACACTACCATCTTTAGCTTTTGTAGCCCAAGATTTTTTGTCTGAATTTTTCAGTTCTGTCTCTCCGAGTTTATTTAAAAAAGCATAAGAAAAATACGCTGGCTTTTTAATTCCTTGAGTATTAAGCAACCCAAAACCACCATGAAAAGGCGTAAATCTTGGTCCAGCTTCTTCAAAAATATCTGTAAAAACCCAATAAGACATAGAATTGGCAGCTGAGCCAACTTGTTTAAGTTTTTGAAGAATATATGAAGCCGAATGATAACTATCGTGAAACGGGTCTGCAGGAGTGTAAGACGAACTCCATTCTGTATAGTGAAGTTCCAGATTAGGAATTTTAGATTCGGAAATTTGTTTTCTAGAATTCATTACATCTTCGCTCACACTGAATTCATCTTTGTTAAGAATAGTTCCTGTAGTACCAAATTCATCTAAAAAACCTTGTTTCACACCATAAGAATGCGTAGAAATAAAATCTATTGGCACATTATTTTCCGCACAAAATGCTATCGTTTCTGGCACCCAAGCTGCTCCTGCCGTTGCAGGACCTCCCACTTTGTATTCTGAATTTACACTTTTTACAGCTTTTGCTGTGTGTTGATATAATTTAAAATAATCTTGCTGAGTTCCTGTCCAAAAACCTGGGGAAAGATTAGGTTCGTTCCAAACTTCGAAATACCAAGTTTTCACTTCTTCTACTCCATATCTTTCTGTAAAATGTTGGGTAAGATTACGAATTAAATCTTCCCATTTTTTATAATCTTTTGGTGGCGTTACATTTCCTCTCCACCAGAAAATCGTTTGATTTCCACTTGCTAAAGCTGATGGCATAAAACCTAATTCAACAAAAGGTTTTACTTTGATACTCAATAAAAAATCGTACAAAGCATCAATATATTGGTAATTATATTCGGGGTTTCCTTTAGCATCTTCTTTGTAAACAGCCATATCATCAGTTAACAAACCATGCATTCTAATATATTTAAAATCGCATTCTTTTTTTACCATCGCCAATTGCTGCTGCCAATCTGCACGAAGCCCTTCATTAGCTCTACCTGCGCCAACACTCTCTTTGAACATGGTATTAAATTTACCAACAGAAGCATTATAATCAATTGTAATTTCACGAATATTTGATGTGCTTTGTCCAAATATAGAAATATGGCTAATACAGAATAAAACTACTAATATTGATGTAAATCTTTTCATTTTCTTTTAATTTATATTAAGCAATTTTTTAAGTTTTATAGCATCAGAAGATGAACCTATTTGTAATTCCACAGTATCTTTTTCCAATTCAAATTTTTGATTTTCTACATCCCAAAATTGTAAATCTTTAGCTTTAAGCGTAAGTAAAACATCTTTGGTTTCTCCTGCTTTAAAAAACACTCTTTGAAAGGCTTTCAGTTCTTTTATCGGACGAGTTACTTTAGAATTGAGATGTTTAACGTATAATTGCACTACCTCATCTCCATCTTTATCTCCAGAATTTGTAATGGAAACTGAAACTTGTATTTCCCCATTATTAGTTAAAGTTTCAGAATTGGTTTTAACTGAGTTATAATTGAATTTTGTATAACTTAAACCGTGTCCAAAAGCATATAAAGGATTTCCTTTGAAATATTGATATGATCTTCCGTTTCTGATATTATAATCCATTAAATCTGGTAAATCAGTAATTTCTCTAACCCAAGTTTGTATTAATCTACCTGCAGGATTGTAGTCTCCGAACAATACATCCGCAAGTGCATTTCCTAATTCTTGACTATTATTTGTAAGATGAACAATTGCAGGTACGTGTTCTTGAGTCCAATTAATCGCATACGGAAAACTACTCATTAAAACTACCGCAGTTTTAGGATTGGCTTTAAATGCAATTTTAACCAAATCTTCTTGCTCAAGTGTTAAAGATTGTCTATCCACAGATTCTTTTCCTTCGCTCGGTATTGGGCAATTAGCCCAACCTGCATCACAAACAGGATGATTGCCTACAATTATGATAACAGCATCAGCTTTTTTTGCAATTTCGGCAGCTTTACCATCTGCATTATTTTTAGCAAATAAGATTTCTACTTTTTCGCCCAATTTATTTTTGATTCCTTGCAAAGGAGTAACGGTGTAGGGAGGCGTACCGCTGTACCAATCTAAAAGAACTTGATCTGCTCGATTTCCAATAATTGCAAAAGTTTTTATTTTTTCTTTTTGCAAAGGCAATATATCTGAATCATTTTTTAACAAAACAATTGATTTTTGAGTTGCTTCTAATGCTATTCTTTTATGTTCTTCGGTTTTCCAAGGATCAACAGCATCATTTTCTAAACCAATTTTAGAATATGGGTTTTCTATAGAATTATCTAACATTCCTAGTTTTATCATTACTCTAAAATTTCCTCGTATAACATCATCAATATCTTTCTCTGTTAAAAATCCTTTTGCTATAGCACCTTCTACGGCCTCTTTATAATCATCTAAAAACTGATTAACACCTGCTTTTACAGTTGCTGCAGCTCCTAAATATTGATCTTTATAAAATTTATGGTCTGAAAGTAATAATTTAAAAGCACCTCCATCTGTACAGATAATTCCATTTTGTCCCCATTCTTTTTGAGTAATCTCTTTAAGCATTGGATGAACCATCGCCGGAATTCCATTAATTTTATTATATGCTGCCATATAAGCACGTGAGCCACCTTCTTCTATCCCCATTCTAAAAGGAACAGAATAATATTCTCTCCACAAGCGTTCATCAAAATCAGATGATGTATAAGTTCTCCCATCTTCATTACTATTAGCAAGAAAATGTTTCATCAGCGATGCTGTTTGCCAATATTTAGAATGATTGCCTTGTAAACCTTTTATAAAAGCAACAGACATCGTTCCATTAAAAAAAGCATCTTCCCCAAAACTTTCTTCGGTTCTTCCCCATCTTGGATCTCTTGCTATATCTGCATTTGGAGCTCTAATTACCAATCCTCCACGATTGTATTTCTGTAAAGCAAATCGCGCTTCATAGCCTTCAACATTGGCAACTTTTTGAATTAAATTAACATCCCAAGTTTCTCCTAACCCATAAGATTGAGGAAAAGTAGTAGTGGTAAGTGCTTGTTTGCCTTTTCCACCCCATTCTCCTGGTCCACCAAGAGCTAAACCATGCAGACCTTCAACATGACCTGTACCTACTACTCCTAATCTTGGAACTGAAGGATTAGTACTTAATACTGTAATTTTTTCATCTAAAGTCATTAAAGACAATAGATTATCAATTCGCTTTTCCGTAGAAAGTTTAGAATTTTGAAATGGGTATACCTTATTACTCTTTTGCTGAGCATAAATGGGTGCAATCATTACAAAAAAGAACAGATATATTAAATACTTTTTCATTTTAATAACTAAAGACTAAAATTTCTTCTATTTAACTTTCAAATCAAAATTTATAATTTTTTGAATCTGATAGCGGTACCTCCAGAACCTCCTAAATGCAACTGAAGCACATCTGTAGATTTTACTATTTTTTTAGAAATAGCAACAGCAGTTGGGTTTACTGTTTCGCTAGTTCCTTTTGCATCAGCATAAATCTGAGCTTCGTAACGAGCATTTTTATCTAAGAAAGAAAGAGATACAGATAAATCTCTAGATTTTTCGTTGGTCATACTTCCAAGAAACCAATCGTTAGAATTTCTGTCTTTTCTTACTGTTGTAATGTATTCGCCAATTTCGCCATTCAAAACTATTGTATTGTCCCAATCTGTAGGAACATCTTTCAAGAATTGCAATTCTGGTTTTCCTGTATAATTTTCTGGTAAATCTGCTAGCATTTGAATTGGAGAATAAAAAACTACATACATTGCCAATTGCTGAGCAGTAGTTCCGTGAATTCTTTTACCTGGATAACCTTGTTTAATTTCTACATCCAAAACTCCTGGTGTATAATCCATAGGTCCTGAAAGCATTCTTGTAAAAGGTAAAATTACAACATGACTTGGCGGATTGCCTTCGCTCCAAGCGTTATATTCTTGTCCACGTGCAGCTTCTCTTGCCAACATATTAGGATACGTTCTGCGTTCGCCAGTATCTTTTATAGGTTCGTGATAGAAAACAGCTAAATTATATTGTGCTGCTTTTTGTAACACATATCTAAAATAATTAACTCCAAACTGACCATGATGCCATTCTTTCATATTCAATTTAGAACCAACATGACCAATTTTAACGGTGTGAATTCCTAATTTTTGGTAAAGTGCAAAACCTGCATCAATTTCTTTTAAATAATTGATTAAATTAGAACCAGTTTCGTGGTAACCAATCAATTCAACACCTTTTTTGTTACCATAATCTACTACTTTTTCTATATCAAAATTGTCTGCTGTTTTGGTAAAACTAAACATGTGCATGTGGTTTTCGTACCATTGTGGAGTCCAGCCTTTGTTCCAACCTTCAATAAGCATGTGATGGAAACCTTCTTTTGCTGTAAAATCGATATAATCGAAAGCATTTTTAGTAGTAGCACCTTGTTTTTCGCTTTCCCAGAAAGTATATTTCCCAATGTGCATTCCCCACCAAATTCCAGTATATTTATAAGGTTTAAAATACGTTGGATTTCCTAATTTATTAGGTTCATTCAAATTAAGAATGAGATAAGAATCTATTAAATCGCCAGCTTTCTCTCCAATCTGAATAGTTCGCCAAGAAGAAGTAAAACTGTCTTTCACTCTCACTTTTACGCCATCAGCCCAAGGAACGAGGTCAGATTTCAATTGCGTTCCTGTGGTATTCACCAAAGTCATGCTCGCAAAATCGATTAAATTGGCTTCGTGGAAACTTAATTTTAAACCACTATTGCTTTCAATAGTTAAAGGAGTGTGCACGGTATCTAGCTTGCTAACAGGAGATTTTTGGTACAAATATTCGTATCTGTTTTCTCTGTAAGCAGGTATCCACCAAGCTTGCCCGTCTTCTTTTAGGTTGAATGTCGTTTTTTCGTCCATAATGAAGATGCTGTCTTTATCATTTTGATTCGGATATACATATCTGAAAGCTACTCCATCATCATAAGCACGAAATTGAATATCTAATTTTCTTTTGTTTTGATTTTTTTGTTGAAGTTTTACCACCATTTGATTGTAGTGGTTTCGTATTTTTTTCTTTTCGCCCCAAACTTGGTCCCAAGTTTCATCAAAAGTAGAATTTTCGACTTTTAAAATTTCAAAATTCTGACTTAAATCTTCGTTATTTTTTAACAGAAAACCCATATCAGATGGAGAAATCACTTGAGTTTTGCCATGAGAGACTGCATATTTTGGAGCGTTATTCACCAATTCGAATTTAATTTTATTTTTTCCTTTCGGAGAAGATAATTCGTAGGTTTTATTCTGAGAAAAAAACATTCCCGAAACCGCTAAACATGCTAGTAATACTATATTTTTCATTCTTTACAGTTAATTTTTGTTATCTAAAATGTTCATCAAAAACATTTACTTCATTATTATTTTGCCCATTCTACTTTAAAGGTAGTTTTACCACTTAAAGGGTTAGATTTTACTTCAAAAGCATTTCCTTTTTTAGAAACATTAATATTTTGTACTTCGGCAGTATCTGGCAAATAAACTTTTGCATCTGCAGTATTGGTAGTATCTGCGGCGAAAACTTTAAGCGTTAATTTGCTCCAATCCATATCTTTTGTAGATTGTGCCAAAGCGATATGCGGAATTGCAGTACCATCTTTTACCAAAACTACAATTGGAACTTCGCCCGCTTTAATTTTGTGCCAACCACCTTTATATACTTTTTTGGTTTGATAATCTATCCAAGTTCCTTCTGGCAAGTAAACATCTCTTTCGGTAACTTCTTCTAAAAGTGGCGCTACCAACATGCTAGACCCAAATAAATATTCGTTATCTACCAACCAAGAACCTGGGTCATTCGGGAATTCTACAAATAAAGCTCTTAACATTGGTAAACCTTTTTGAGAACTTTCTTTTGCCTGAGCGTAGATATAAGGCATTAATTCGTAGCGCATATTATCTGCTTTTCGGAAACCTTCTAAAAATTCTTTGCTATATAACCAAGGTTCTCTTGGCGGCTCACCATGGCTTCTAACGTGCGAAGTAAACATCCCAAATGGCGTCCATCTTCTGTAAATATTTTCTGGAGATTTTGTAGCAAAACCACCAACATCATGACTCCAAAAACTGAAACCACTAAGACCTAGAGATAATCCTCCTCTTAATTCAGCAGCCATTGCTCCGTTGGTAGTTTCTGCATCGCCACCCCAATGTAAAGGGTATCTTTGGCTTCCTGCCCAAGTACTTCTTGCCCAAATAAGCGTGTAACCTTTTTCTTTTTGAGTAATCTCTGCAACTGCTTTGTTATAACGTAAAGGATACAAATTATGTTCGTAGAAACCAGTTCTACCAGAGTGATAAATTCCATCTGGAGGTGCAGCTTCGCCAAAATCTACTTTGAAAACACTCACACCTTGGTCAAAAAGTTTTTTAAGTTTCCCTTGATACCAAGTTACTGTTTCAGGATTTGAAAAATCTAAAACTGCATCTTCATAAGGAAGATTTCCTTTTCGGTCTTTTACAGCAAGATTTTTATCTACAATTTCTTTAAATAATGTATTTTTTGGAGTAAAATAAGGCAATTGCCATAAGCAAATATTGAAACCATCTTTTTTAAGGTCAGCCATCATTTTGGTAGGGTCTTCGAAACGAGTTTTTGCAAATTCATAATTATTTCTCCAATCTATATCAAACCAACCTGTATCATAATGAATTACATCTGTAGGGATTTTATAGGCTCTTAAATTTTTGGCAACTTCTCTACCTTCTTTTTCGGTGAAATACGTAATTCTGCTCATCCAAAAACCAAAAGACCAAAGCGGAGGCATTGCAGCTTTGCCGGTAAGGTTGGTATATTCGTCTAAAACCTCTTTTGGCTCACCAATAAAGAAGAACAAATCTGCTTCGTCATCACCAATATACATTTCGTTTGCACTGGCATAATATTTACCAAAATCTACTGTAATAGGTGTAGAATGGTGCATAAAAACGCCATAACCACGGCTACTCATATAAAAAGGAATTGGCTTATACATGGTTTCATTTTGAATTCCGTTGGCATCGTCTGTCCAAAGCACTACTTTTTGTCCGCGTTTGTTGAATTGAGTAAAAGATTCGCCACAACCGAAGATTTTTTCGTCTGGTTCTAAGCTGAAAGCAGCTCCCATACTTCTAGAATAATCGCTATTTCTTCTCACATAAGAGAAAGGCAAAGTAGGCGTATAAGTATTTTTAAAATCGGTATCGTGAAGTGTTCCTGTAAGTAATTTTCCTTTAGCATCGTAGATTTTTACATGCCAAGGTTTTACTTGAATTTCTACAGAACCTTGTTTGCTGGTAAATTTATAACCGCCATCAATTTTAGAATATTTCCATAATTCTGGATGATTGGGTGCAGTGCCATCAATCAACATTAAAGATTCTTTTTCAGGATGAAATTGCGGACCAGAAGTGGTTTTGATTCTAATTGTTCTATCTGAAACAAATTGAATTTGGAAAGGTAATTCTGGCGAAGCATCATACTCTGTAGTAGGAAATTCGTTAGCGGGAACTGGCGCAGGTTTCATCATCATATTGTTGAACGCCTGACGCGTTTGGTAATTATTTCGGATGTATTTAATCGTTCCTTTTCCTGTTGCCGGGTCAAAACTTGTTAACTCATCGGCAAAATAGAAAGTATTAAGATAATTGTTGAAATCTTTACTAATATCTATTGGCGCATTCAAAACGTCTGCATTTTGAATTTGAGCATGAGATTTATTGGGTAAAAAAATACTACCTGTTATAAACAAACAGATGGATAATAATATTCTTTTTTTCATTGTTATTGATTTTAAAATCGTCTAATTATTCGTAAACAATAAACTTACTTAGCATTTATAATTACAGAACGACTTCTAAGCCCTTCTGCACTGGCGGTAAGTTCTATTTCGCCTGCATTTTTAGCTGACTGTATAATGACTAAACATTTACCGCTAAGAGCAGTATGTTTGTTTCCTTTCATAGATTCGTGACTTACTGGGTCTCCGCTGGTAACGCCAACAATTTTACCATTTCCTTTTACAGAAAAATGAATTTCGTTATTGGCAGTAGCCACAAAAATTCCGTTTTCGTCCATAATATCTACCGTTACAAAAGATAAATCATTTCCATCGGCTTTTATGGTACTTCGGTCTGGTGTTAATTGTAATGTTGCTGGTTCTCCTGCTGTTTTAATGGTTTTTTCGGCAACAATTTTTCCATTTTTTCTAGAAACTGCTTTTAGTGTACCTGGTTGATAAGGAATTCTCCACATAATGTGTAAATCATCACCTTTTTTAGACTTTATCCCTTGAGATTTGCCATTAAGGAAAAGTTCTACCTCATCAGCATTATTGTAATAAGCCCAAACATCAACATTATCTCCAACTTTCCAATTCCAATGAGGGAAAAGATGAAGAACAGTTTTGTCTGTCCATTCGCTTTGATACATATAATAAACATCTTTTGGGAAGCCTGCCAAATCTACAATTCCGAAATAAGAACTGATAGAAGGCCATTCGTAAGGAGTTGGTTCGCCAATATAATCGAAACCAGTCCAGATGTACATTCCTGATAAAAAATCGTGTTTTTTGATGATTTTCCAAGTTGCTTCGTGAGTAGAACCCCAAGGTGTTTTAACGTGGTCGTAAGCCGAAACGGTATTTCCTGGGTTTCCACCAGTAAATTTAATATCCCATTTTATTGGCCAATTAATAATAGTGTCTGAAACTTTATCATAATAACCTCTTGTTGCTAATGCAGAAGTAGTTTCTGTAGCAATGAAAGGCGTTTTAGGAAAATTAGTTTTGTGGTGTTCGAAAGTTTGATGTGCATAGTTGTACCCAATTAGGTCTAAATTACCAGAACCAGCCAAAGGATTAATGTAAATTTTAGATTTCTCGAATTGAAGAGTTACCTCATCAATATTCATATTTACAGGCGGATTCATTGCGGCTGTAATTGGTCTGGTTTTGTCTAAGTTCTTAACAATATCTGCTAATTCTTTAGACATTTTTACACTTTCGTCTTTCCATTGTTCGTAGATTTCGTTGCCAATGCTCCAAATAAAAATACTTGGGTGGTTTCTATCTCTAAGCAATTGGTCTTCTAAATCTTTTTTGTGCCATTGATCCCAATCGCTACCATAATCGTATTTAGATTTATTAAGTTTCCACATATCGAAAGCTTCATCCATCACAATGAAGCCCATTTTATCGCATAAATCTAATAATTCTGGAGCGGGAGGATTGTGAGAAGTACGGATACCATTAACTCCCATATCTTTCATTATTTGCAATTGGCGTTCTATGGCTCTTGTGTTGATAGCAGAACCCAAAGCTCCTAAATCGTGATGCAAACAAACTCCTTTTATTTTTACTTGTTTGTTATTTAGGATAAAACCTTTGTCATAATCAAATGTAAAACTTCTAATACCAAAAGGTGTTTTATATTGGTCTACAATCTTATTGTCTATGGTAATTTCAGTAACTGCAGTGTACAATTCTGGAGATTCAATAGACCATAAAATTGGATTTTCTATAGATGTTTCTTGTTTTATTTCTTTGTTGGTATTAGCTTCAACAGTTATATTTTGAGAAAATGAAGTAATTTTTTTCTTTCCTTTAAAAATAATAGTGTTAACTGTTGCTTGCTTAGAAGTTGAATTTTGGTTTTGAATTGTAGTTTCTATTAGAATGCTCGCTTTATCATTATTTACAACAGGAGTTGTAATATAGGTTCCCCAAGGTGCTACGTGTAATTTATCTGTAGTTTCTAGCCATACATTTCTAAAAATTCCTGAGCCAGAATACCATCTAGAATTGGGTTGTTTAGAATTATCAACTTTTACAATAATCTCGTTTTCTTTGTTTCCATAATTCAAATATGGAGAAAGATTATACTGAAAAGTGATGTATCCATTCGGGCGCTTGCCAAGGTAATGGCCATTAATCCAAACTTGACTATTTCTATAAACTCCATCAAAGACTACGGATGTAATTTTATTGCTGTCTTCGGCTTCTATTTTGAAATTTTTCTTATACCAGCCTAATCCACCGTTTAGAGCTCCACCTCCAACACCAGCTTTACTTTTCTCGTCAAATCGTCCTTCTATACTCCAATCGTGAGGTAAATCTAGTTTTCGCCATTGTGTAGCGGCAGATATTGTATCTCTGTCTTTAATGCTGTCATTTAAATGAAAATTCCAATCAGAATTAATAGAAATCTTTCTTTCATTATAAATTTCGTTGCTTATTCCGCAAGAATTTAATGTTAGAACACTTGAAATAGCAAATAATAAATAATTATTTATCAATGCTTTTTTTACATGCATCATATTTTTGATTTTTATTTAAAAATAAGGGAAAAACAGCTATAATACTAATACTATATAGTAAATCTCAGCTGCAATTTTTACACATTACAGCTGAGAAAATTATAAATAAGAGAATTATGATTTCGGAATCAAATGATAAATTAAATAATCATTATCAGCTCTTATAGCAATAAAACATAAGCTATTTTCTGTTAACTCTACAATTTTAACACTGGTAAAACTAAACGAAGAGCTAAAATAACTTGGTTCATTAGGATGCAACATTTCTGTTCCTCCATTAAATGTAATCTTATCATCTATTTCTCCGTTTGTAAGAGCAAAATTAAATGTCCCAGTTTTTTTTGTTTTTATAGTACTTCCTAATAAAGGATTAGTTTGATTAACAGTTACATTATAACCTCCATTTAAGTCAAAAGTAATTTCTCCCCAATCTTTATTTTCTAAACCAGCCCAAGAAATATCTGACAAATTAGGCCACCAACCAGGTCCGCTAACAGCTCTGTTAACATAATCAACACGGTTACCACCTATAAATTCTAGAGGAGCTACCATATTTAAAACCCAAGTTTTTCCTTTAGTTCCATTAGCTAGTTTATCCCATCTTGAATCATTAAAAAGAGATAAATCGTTTTGAGTAATTATCACTTTTTTAGCTTCTGCTTCTACAGCTCCTCCACGAGTATAACCAGTATAATGAACATAGTATGTACCTGCAAAAGGAACTGTAAATTCAACTTTATTTGAATTATAATGTGCTATTTCGTTTCCTAGAGCATCTGTATAGCTCCAATAAGGGATTACATCCGAATCGTTATTTACCAAGATTACTTTGTTTTTATTGGTAGCATCTATGGATACTGAAAAATTTAAATTTGATGCCGTCTTATTAATTTCTGGTAGGCTATCTCTATTTTCTATAGGTTCGCAAGAAAAAAATGAGCCCAAAACCATCAAAGTTATTAATATGTGAAATATTCTTTTCATGATTTAAAATTTTAATAATTATTAATTACCAACCCGGATTTTGTGTAATAGCTCCGTTTGAAAGTATAATTTGAGATTGTGGTAATGGGAACCAACCTAATGTTTCTTTTCTAAAAGTAACATTGAACTCAGAATTAGTATCTGTATTATCTATTGCAGATTTTGTAACATCTAAACCTTGTCTCAGTAAATCAAAATAACGAAGACCTTCTAAAGCTAACTCTAATCTACGTTCGTTCATAACGGTGGCTTTAGTTACAGTTACACGGTGAGCTGTATCTTTAAAAGCTCTATCTCTTACTCTGTCTAGACATGTCTGAGCAAAACCAGAGTTTGAATCTAAATTTAATTCGGCAGCCATTAATAAAACATCAGCAAAACGGATGATTGCATAATCTTGTACATTATCTATTTGGAAATTTCCTGTAGCTTCTTCTCCTAAAACAGGGCAATATTTTTTCCATGTATAACCTGTGTATTGTCTTTGTTCTCTTTTTACAGCATCATAAACCAATCCTTCGCCAACGAAATCTATAAAAGAAGCCGTTTTTCTTGTATCTTCAGATTGATAAGCATTTACCAATTTAGGATTTACAGTTGCGCCGCCCCAACCTGAAGAGTAATTTCCAATACTACTACCACGAGGTGCTATATCTACTTGAAAACGGTTTCCTTCGTGTAAATTCCAATCTCCATTACCAGAGCCATTAAAACGAACTGAAAAAACCATCTCTGTATTGTCTTCGCCGGCAAAATCTGTAGATGTAGTAGCTGCTCTCCAAAGGTTTTTGTAATCTGATACTAGATTATGTCCGCTATTGTTTACGGCATCATTAATATAAGTAGTAGCTTGAGCTTTTGTAACTACACCAGCCAAATCTGATTTGCTATAAACACCTGTATAGAATAAGAAAACACGTGCTAAATAAGCTTCTGCAGCCCATTTTGTGATTCTTCCAAAATTTGCATTTCCTTTTTGCGAATAATTATCGTTTCCTAAATTATCAGCAGCAAATTTTAAATCTTCTGCAATTAATTTGTATGTAGTTTCGGCAGAACTTCTAGGAGACAAATACTCCGCAGAAGTAATAGTATGGTCTAATGCTACAATATCTCCAAACATTTTTGCCATTTGAAAATGATAATGCGCTCTAAGGAAACGTGCCTCAGCTTCATATTTAGTTTTAAGAGCTGTATTGGTTCCCCAGTTTACTTTGTCTAAATTTTCTAGCAAAACATTAGCTCTGTAGATACCTTGGTAGCCTGTTTTCCAAACTAAAGAATTCATGTCTTTATCTGTAACATATTGAAAACGATCCCACTCTAAGTCTGCTTGTCCGTCAGCAATTCCGTAACCTCCAAAGCAATCATCAGAAGCTTGTTCGCTTATCAGTAAGTTTGTTCCATAAGCTTCTCTTTGTAAAATATCATAAGTAGCTACCAAACCTTGATAAGCATCTTCTGGAGTTTTATAAAAATTTTCGATTACTTGTTCTGTATATGGTTCGGTTTCTAAGAAATCATCAGCACAAGCTCCTAATACAAACAAACTTGATACTGCTGTAAGATATATATATTTTTTCATGATTTTAAGTATTAAAAATTAACGTTAAGACCTAACATATAAGTTCTAGGCTGAGGATAATATCCTACATCTATACCTCTTGCCCAAGATTGGTTGGTATTACCAAAACCAATTTCTGGGTCCATACCTTTGTATTTTGTAAATGTAAATAGGTTGTTTGCAGATGCGTAGATTCTAAATTTATTAAAAGGTTTTAATCTATCTGTTAATTTTGAAATATCACAACCGATAGTTATTGCTTTAATTCTAAAGAAATCTGAATCTTGAATATACAAATCTGAGAAATGAGTATAATTTCCGTTTGCATCTGTACCGTAAGTAACTCTTGGTATTTTGTTAGAAGTTCCTTCTGTTGTCCATCTATTCAAAATTTCCGTAGTATAGTTATTGTAAGCACGTGTATAATCATGAGAACCAAAAATATTTTGTCCGCCAGCTGTACCATAAGTATAGATAGACAAATCAAAAGCTTTGTAAGATAAATCTACATTAAAACCATACATAAAATCTGGATTTGGGTCTCCAATTTTAGTTTTGTCGTTGGCATCAATTTTTCCATCACCGTTTAAATCTACAAATCTTACATCACCAGGTTTAGCATTTGGTTGTACCCCTGCTGCTACTTCTGTTGCATTTTGGAAAATTCCTGCAGTTTTAAGACCATAGAAATATCCTATTGGCATTCCTACTTGTACTCTGTTTAACTCATCAATCCCTTGGAATAATAAGTTAGAATCTCCGTGTATAATACCTTCTGAGTTTGCAATTCTTGTAACTTCATTTTTATTGTAAGAACCGTTAGCGTTTACAGAAAAACTCCAACCATCCCCGAATGTTGTTTTATATCCTAAAGATAATTCTACCCCTTTGTTATTTACATCACCACCATTAATATAAGGAGCTGTAGCACCAGCAATATCTGGAACAGGCGCTCTTACTAACCAGTCTTTGGTAGTTTTGTTATAATAATCTAATGATAGGGTTACAGAAGAAAATAAAGTAGCATCAATACCAAAGTCTGTTTGTTCTGAAGTTTCCCATTTTGCATCTGGATTTGCTAATTCGTCTGGACTAGCACCCACAACAAGTTCTCCGTCTGTTCCAAAGTGGTAATTTTTGTCGTATGTATTAATTCTAGACATGTAAACAAAACTTTGTGGGAATTGGTCGTTACCATTTTGTCCCCAGCTTGCTCTTACTTTTAAAGTTTTCAATACGTTATTTTCTGGGAAGAAACTTTCTTTATCAACATTCCATCCTAAAGAGAAAGAAGGGAAAACTGCGTATTTATTATTTGGTCCAAAGTTAGAAGAACCGTCTCTACGAATACTTGCAGATAATAAATACTTGTTTTGATAATCATACATAAAACGACCGAAATAAGACTGCATTGCATATTCTGATCTTGTACCAGCAACAGTGCTTAGAGTAGTTTTAGTAGCATTGCTTAGATAAGCGTATTTAAATTCGTTACTTTTTAGCCCTTGTCCTAAAGCCATCATATAATCTGAATTATTCTTTTTGGCAGATGTACCAACCAAAACATCAAAATGATGAGAATCTCCAAGAGAACCTTTGTATTGTAAAGTATTTTCAAAAATCCAACCAGTTCCTTTGTTTGCAGATTGAGTAACTTTACCAATTGTGTTATTTGTATTAGAAGACAAACTATAAATTGGCGCAAAAGAACGGTAATTACTATTGGTAATATCTACACCAAAACTTGTTCTGAAAATAAAGTTTTTCAAAAATTTAGCTTCAGCAAAAACGTTTCCAACAATTCTATCAATTTTATTTTCTTTAAAGTTGTTGTAATATAAAGAACCAAGTGGGTTACTAATATCAGAAGAAATAACAGAATGTGCAAAATCTCCATTTGCATCATAAACGGCATCTATTGGAGCTGCATTAAGGAATGATCTTATACTATTGTTATAAATACCTTCGTCTGAAATACCAGAACCTTTGATGTTTGCATAAGAGAAATTTTCTCCAATTTTCAAAACATCTTCAATTACTTCTGATGTAGAATTCACATTAAAAGTGAAACGTTTATAATCAGACTGGTCTGTTCTGCTTCCAATAAGACCTTCTTGACCAAAGTAAGAAAGACCTGTTGCTATAGTAGAACGTTTGCTACCTCCTGTAATCATTAAAGAGTGACTTTGTTTTATAGCTCCTTGTTTAAACAATTGGTCTTGCCAATCTGTATTAGGAAATGCAGCAATTTGTTGTGCACTATATAAAGGAGACATACCAGAATTTATTCTTGCTTCGTTAATAATTGTGGTATATTCTCTAGTACTTAACAAATCTAGGCGTTTTGCAATCTGTTGAAAACCTGTAAAAGAATTAAAAGATAAATTCATTTTACCTTCTTTTCCTTTTTTAGTTGTCACTAGCACAACACCATTAGCA
This sequence comes from Cloacibacterium sp., assembly GCF_047601505.1. Classification (GTDB taxonomy): domain Bacteria; phylum Bacteroidota; class Bacteroidia; order Flavobacteriales; family Weeksellaceae; genus Cloacibacterium. The sequence goes on along the minus strand of NZ_JASGJD010000001.1, from coordinate 1,837,250 downwards.
GCTCTAGCACCATAAATTGCAGCAGAAGCAGCATCTTTCAAAATATCAATTCTCTCAATTGAAGAAGGGTCTAGATATCCTATACCGTTATCAATCACTACTCCATCTACTACATATAGCGGAGCACTATTTCCGGCGGTTCCTACACCACGAATATTTACTACCATACCAGCTCCTGGCTGACCAGAAGAGGAAGTGATAGAAACACCAGTACTTTGTCCTTGTATAGCATTTACAACATCCAAACTGCTTACGTTTTGAATATCTTTGCCACCAACTACAGACGTAGCAGCCGTAGAAACTTTCTTTTTCTGAGTGCCATATCCAATAAGAACTACTTCTTTGATATCGACGGTCTCTTTTCTCTCTTTTCCTTCAGCAGAAAGGGTATCTTTTTTTTGTGCGTAACCATTTTGCTGCACAAATAAGCTGAAAGATAATGCCATCCAAAAGGGAAGAATTGTAGGTTTACAATATTTTCTTTCCATGATTTTAATATATTGGTTAATAATTGGTTCCATGATTATTATTCATCTTTTATAAATGAATAAATTATTAAGTTTTTATTTTGATTCTCTTATATAACATAAATCAAATCGAGGCATCTTAAATCAAAATATTTTCAAATTATTATAGAAAAAAAAGTCCTTTTTAATACCCTTTAGACTTATCTTATCTTTTATGATAATTTGTACTTCAATAGTAAATAAAATTTCTATTTCTAAAAAATGATAATTAGCAGTCAAACATTTTATTGAATCATTAATAGTTATGGTAAAAATTATGATAAGTCAAAAATAAGAACCAACAAAACCATAAGTAATAACTACAATAAAACACTGTAAAACAGCGCCATATAGAATTTGAAAATTTGAAAATTTGAAAATTTGAAAAAATGTTAAAATTAAAGTAAAGAAAAACCAAAAATTTAGAAAAAATTAACAAATTAAGATAATATAGTATCGTAAATTGACAATATAGTATCTTAAAAAACAGAGAAAACAACTCAGAATTGTTAATTTTCATAAAGAAAAACGATTATAAAAATTACCATTATCACGATGTAAGAGACAGAAAATTAAGAAATATAAAAAATTATTAACATTTATGTAATCTAAACTCCCTTTCAAATTACTAATAAAACTTTACTTTGTAAAGATTACAAATTTTCATTAGAAAAGAATTACGTATTATTGCATCAACTTTAAAGAGTATTTCAATTAATTTTAAAAGATTGAAAATCAAACAAATAAAACAAAAACAACTGATTTTCAATTACTAAAAAAGATAAAATATAAATTTAAAACTCAAATATATTCTCACATCAAAATAAAAAGTGAACAAAACATAATTCTCCTTTTTTATTTCAAAAAACAAAGAAAATGACAAAAAAATTGGTAATTTTTGATTTAGACGGCACTCTTTTAAACACCATTACAGACTTAGCAAATGCAACCAATCTAGCTTTAGAAAAATTAAACTTCCCTACTCACCCAGAAGATGCCTATAAAATTTTTGTAGGAAATGGTATTGATAAACTATTTCTAAGAGCATTACCAGAGCAATATAAAACTCCAGAATATGTGAAAAAAGTGAGAGAAATTTTTGTTCCTTATTATAACGACCACAACAAAGATTTTACTGCTCCTTATAATGGAATTATAGATGTTCTAAAAAATTTAAAGAAAAATAATATAAAAATTGCCGTAGCATCTAATAAATATCACGAAGCAACACTAGAAGTTGTAAAAAGTTATTTCCCAGAAATAGAATTCGACGTGGTTTTTGGACACCGAGAAGGCTATCTGCCAAAACCTGACGCTACAATAGTTTTGGATATTCTTAAAATTTGCAACATCACAGATAAAAAAGAGGTTTTATACATTGGCGACACTTCAGTTGATATGAACACTGCAAAAAATGCAGAAATTGATGCTGTAGGCGTTACATGGGGATTCCGTTCCGAAGAAGAATTAAAATCTTGCCATCCAAAATATATTATTCATCAGCCTGAAGAAATTCTTAAAATAGCTTTAGAATAAATTTTAACAAATTTCACTTAAATAAATTTAAAAATCACTAAATTTGAGATATGGCAAAAATTCTAAGAATATACCCCGAAAACCCTCAAGAAAACTACATAAGCGAGGTTATTAGAACTCTTGAAGATGGCGGATTAATTATCTATCCATCAGATACGGTATATGCTTTGGGCTGCGACATCAACAACATCAAAGCCATGGAAAAACTCGCCAGATTAAAACATACAACTCTAGAAAAAGCACAATTTTCTATAATTTGTAACAATCTCAGCCACCTTTCCGAATTTACCAGACCTATAGAAACTTCAACTTTTAGATTGCTAAAATCTAAAATACCAGGGCCTTTTACATTTATTTTAGATGCCAACAAAAATCTTCCTTTGGCTTACAAAGGCAAAAAAACCGTAGGAATTAGAGTTCCAGACCATCCAATTCCGCAATTAATTGTAGAGAAACTAGGTCATCCTATCGCTTCTACGTCTATTAAAGATGACGACGAAATTATAGAATATTCTACAGACCCCGAATTAATCGCCGAAAAATACGACCATTTGGTAGATTTGGTTATCGATTCTGGCTACGGAGACAACGTTGCTTCTACCATTGTAGATTTAACAAGTGGCGAACCCGAAATTTTACGTGAAGGAAAAGGAATTTTGTAAAAACAGACTGAACACAATCGAAAACTTTGGCGCCAATTTCTTCGTTCCGTTCCCACTTTTTTGCTCCATTACATTTCGCAAAAAGAGTTCCACTCAACTCGGGGCGCAAGTTCCGTCTATCATAGAAATAGTCGACAAAAATCAAAATTTGTCTTATTTTTGAACTTTCAAAATCTAAAATTTATAATTTATAATTTAAAATTTTCATGAAAATCATTACTTCGCCTGCTAAATTGATGAATGTAGAAAATTCTACAGAATTATTGAAATCTACCACTCCAAAATTCATACAAGAAGCAACTTTTATACAATCTTACCTCAAAGAAAAATCTCCAAAATATTTATCAGAACTCATGGAAATCTCTGCAAAATTGGCAGACGAAAACTGGCAAAGAAACCAAGCGTGGAAACCTAAACCAACTGCCAAAGAATCTTGTCCAGCACTTTTTGCGTTTACAGGAGAAGTTTACCGTGGAATTGATGCCAAAACGCTTGATAAAAATGCAATAGATTATCTACAAAAAAATCACAGAATACTTTCTGGCTTGTATGGTCTATTGAAACCGTCTGATAAAGTAATGCTCTATCGCTTGGAAATGGGAAGAAATTTTGAATTTGAAAATTATAAAAATCTTTACGAATTTTGGAAAGACAAAGTAACAGAACAACTCAACTCTGAATTGAAAAAAAATGAGATTATCCTTAATCTTGCCAGCAACGAATACGGAAAAGTAATTAATCGAAAAAAACTCAACAATCCTATCATCGATTTTGATTTTTACCAAATGCAGCCCGATGGAAAGCTAAAAACCATTGTTGTTTACACCAAACACGCAAGAGGTTTGGTTGCAAGATTTTGCGCCGAAACTCAAGCCAAAACATTAAATGATGTAAAAGCTTTCAATCTGGAAGGATACTTAATAAACGAAGAAAAATCTACCGAAAACAAATTGGTTTTTGTAAGGTAATTTTAAACAATTTTCAATTTATTAAATGACGATTTTAGAATTTAAAAGACATTTCAAAAAAGAACTTTCGGGAATTTACAATGATGCTGAAAGCGCCCAACTCTACTCTATTTTCTTGTATGAAAAAACTGGTTTTGATAATTTTCAGCAACGCAGATTTGCCAGCCAAGAGCTATTGATAAGTGACGAAAAAGAATTGAACGAAATTATCGAAGAACTAAAAACGGGCAAACCTTACCAACAAATTTTAGGACATACAGAATTCTACGGGAAAAAGTTTTTTGTAGATGAAAATGTCTTAATTCCAAGACCAGAAACCGAAGAATTGGTAGAATTGGCAATTAATAAGATTCCAGATTCCAGATTCGAGATTCCAGATTTTAAAATTCTTGATGTTGGAACTGGCTCGGGAATTATCCCAATTACTTTGAAGAGATTTTTTCCAAATGCGGAAATTTCAGCAATTGATATTTCTGAAAAAGCTTTGGGAATTGCCAAAAAAAATGCAGAATTTCATCAAGCAAATATTCAATTTATTCAACAAGATTATCTTAATACAAAATTAGAAGAAAATTACGACATCATCATTTCTAATCCGCCTTACATTGGTATTGAAGAAAACATAGAAATTGAAGATTCTGTAAAAGGTTTTGAACCGAATATCGCTCTTTTCTCTCCTACTTCTGACGCACTTATTTTCTATAAAAAAATTGCAAAAGACGGAGAAAAATATTTAAAAGAAAACGGAATGATTTTCTTAGAAATCAATCAAAAATTAGGAAAAGAAACGCTAGAACTTTTCAGTAATTATTCAGAATCTCGTTTGATAAAAGATTTATCTGGAAACGACAGATTTGTTTTCGCGAAGAAATAATTAATTTTTTAATCATTTTAGATAAGTTTTCCCTATTTTTATAGCATAATCTTTCAAAAATAGTATTATGCTGAAGTTTAAACCCCTTATTTTATGTACCTTTTTACTCATTATTAATTTTTTTTCTGCTCAAAAAAAATCTTTAGACCACAGCGTTTATGATGCTTGGGAATCTGTAGGAAGCAGATTAATTTCTAATGACGGAAAATGGCTTGGTTATTATGTAGATGCGCAAGAAGGAGACGGAAATCTCTATTTATATTCTACCATTAATAAAACTCAACAAAAATTTCCTAGAGCTAGCAAATTGTTCTTAACCAGCGATTCTAAATTTGCAATTTTTACGGTAAAACCTTTCTACAAAGACATAAAAGCGGTAAAAGATAAAAAACTTAAAAAAGATAAACTCGCTAAAGATTCTCTCTATTTGGTAAATCTTTCGAACAACAAAATAGAAAAAATTGCCAATATAAAATCGTACAAAGCACCTTTTAAAGGAGGTTCTTTCGTGGCATATCTCTTAGAAAATCTTAAAGAAAAATCTACAGATTCTCCAAAAGATGATGACAAAGATGATGCAAAAGATGATGACGACAAAAATGCAAAACCATCTGAATTGGTAGTGATAAATTTAACAACCGGACAGAAACAAAGTTTCCAAAATGTAGTAAAATATCAATTCAGCGAAAACGGTAAACAATTGGCTTTTGTAACTCAAAAACCAGAAGAAAAGAAAGACCCAAAAGACAAGGAAAAAGACAAACCAAAAGATAAATCTAAACCAAAAAAATATGCACTTCAAAGTGTTAATTTGGTGAATTTAGAAAATTTTGCTGTCAATAAATTATTGGAAGAAGAAGGAGATTTTGCTCAATTAACGTTTGATAAATCTGCCACTCAATTTGCGTTAACTGGTACTACTTCTGCCGAAAACGATTTGGTAAAAGATTATAATTTATACTATTTTTCTAAAAATAAGAAAGCCGTTCTCAATCAAAAATCGCCCAAAATGCCGAAAGATTGGGTGATTTCTGAAAATCAAGCACCTAATTTCAGCAAAAACGGAAAGCAACTTTATTTCGGTGTTACGCCAAAACCAATCGCAAAAGACACCGCTCTTATTGCAAACGACCACGCTATTTTAGATGTTTGGAGCTACAAAGATGATTATCTAAAAACCATTCAGCTTAAAAATCTGAATAAAGATTTGAAAAAATCTTACGATGCCGTTCTTCAAACAGAAAAACCAGAAACATTTACCGCTCTTTCTCGCCCAGAAATGGATTCTATTGCCATAATTAATGAAGGAAATGAACTCTTTTCTTTAGGAATTTCGAACAATGCTTCCAGAGCAGAATCACAATGGACAGGTGCTGAAAAGAAAAACTATTATATCGTAAATAATTTAACGGGAGAAGCTACAGAATTTCTAAAAAACCTGAACGGAAGAATTTACCCTTCGCCATTGGGGAAATTTATGGTTTATTTTAACAGAGAAGATGGCAATTGGTACGCTTACAATGTTGATAAAAAATCTACCACTCAACTTAATAAAGGTTTAGCAGTAAAATTCACAGACGAAGAATTTGATATGCCAGATTATCCAAATTCTTATGGCTTGGAAGGATTTACAGACAAAGATTTTTCGGTAATTATTAAAGACAGATACGACTTTTGGGAATTCTATTTAGATGGAAAAACTGCTCCGAAAAACATTACCAATGGTTTCGGAAGGAAAAATAAGATTTCGTTTGACACGTATCAACTCGATAAAGACATTAGAAGTTTCAATAGAAATGCAGAAATGTATCTTTTTGCTTTTAATGAAGACAATAAACAATCTGGAATTTTCAAGACAAAGATTGCTACTGCCAAAAATCCTGAACAATTGCAATTGGGCGATTTCTACGGCTATAGAAACTTAGTGAAAGCCAAAAATGCAGAAGTGTATTCTTATACCAAAGAAACCTATCAGGAAGCACCAAATGTTTATGTTTCAGACAATTTCAAAACTGAAAATAAAATTTCTAACATCAACGCTCAACAAAACCAATACAACTGGGGAACTACAGAACTTATCTCTTGGACAACGCCAAAAGGTTATCAATCTAAAGGAATTTTGTACAAACCAGAAGATTTTGACCCCAATAAAAAATATCCAATGATTGTATATTTCTACGAAAAACTTTCAGACGGATTAAACCGATACATTGCGCCATCACCTACTCCATCAAGGTTAAACATTCCGTTTTTTGTAAGCAATGGTTATTTGGTTTTCACACCAGATATTTCTTATGAAGACGGACATCCTGGCAAATCTGCTGTAGAATTCATTAATTCTGGAGTTGAATCTTTAAAGAAAAATTCTTGGGTAAACGGAGATAAAATAGGAATACAAGGGCAAAGTTGGGGTGGTTACCAAGTTTCTTACCTCATCACTCAAAACAACATGTATGCTGCAGCTTGGGCAGGCGCTCCTGTGGTAAATATGACTTCAGCGTATGGCGGAATCCGTTGGTCAACAGGTATGAATCGTCAGTTTCAGTACGAGAAAAGTCAGAGCAGAATTGGGAAAACACTTTGGGAAGCTCCGGAATTGTATTTAGAAAATTCTCCACTTTTCCATTTGGATAAAGTAACTACGCCAGTGGTAATTATGAGTAACGACAAAGATGGTGCTGTGCCGTGGTATCAAGGGATAGAAATGTTTACCGCACTGCGCAGATTAGACAAAAAAGTTTGGTTATTAAATTACAATAACGATGACCATAACCTGACCAAAAGACAAAACAAAAAAGATATTCAAATTCGTGAACAACAGTTTTTTGATTATTATTTAAAAGATGCCAAAGCACCAGTTTGGATGACCAGAGGGATTCCTTCTACGCTAAAAGGCAAAGATTGGGGATTTGAACTAACGGACGAAAAACCGTAAAATATACGCCTTAAACCCCACCGTTCTGGTCTTGAAATCATATTATATGGTTCTGAACTCATCTTTTGAGGTCTTTTACTCATCTCGTGAGGTTCTTTAACCAAAAATATACGTTCCTTAACTCATAATTTAGGGTTTTAGACTCTAATTTTGGGGTTCTGAACCTCAAATTATAGGTTATAGAACCCCAACGAAATACTTCGAGACCTATCCAGCGTATTTCTTAACCTATCCAGAATAGTAATTTGAAGGCCGAGATAAGTAAAAAATATATCCAGAGGAGTTAAAAACATATTAGGAAGAGTAAAAAAATATCCTGCAATAGTTTTTACAGGATATTTTTATTATTGTTAACTATTTATTTGGCTAAGTCTATCCAATTCTCTTCTTCACAAAAACCTGATATGCCATATACAACAAAGGCAAAGACATTACTCCTAAAAAATAAATATTGCTAAAAGCAACTTCTGGCTCTACTACAACCGCATAAACCAAACCAAAAGCTGCACCACCCAAATGCGCAGCGTGACCAATATTATCATGAGGTTTAGGATTAAGCATCATATAAACAGAGTAAGAAAAATACAATAAACCAAAAACATAACCTTTAATAGGTATTGGAATAAATAAAATTCCTATTCCAATCATTGGATAAACAGCTATTGCAGCAAATAAAATCCCTGAAACACCACCACTTGCTCCAATAGCAGAATACCAACCTTGCTTTTGATAAAGATATAATGAAAATAAATTACCCAGTATGATAGAACCTAGATAAATTAAAATAAAACCTATTATATCAAAAGCTTCTAAAACAATTGGTCCAAAGAAATACAATGTAAACATATTGAAAAATAAATGTCCCCAATCTGCGTGTAAAAAACCTGCAGAAAGCAGTCTAATGTATTCTTTTTTGTATTTGATGGCGCTTACATTAAATTTATATTTTTCAAAAACTTCAGCGTTTTGAAAACCTGCTAAACTAATGATTACGGTAATGGCTATAACTGCTATTAAAACTGGATGCATATTTTATTTGTTGGATGTTAGATGTTAGATGTTAGATGTTTGAAGCAAAAATTTTAATTCTTTGTCTATAAAGCATAAATTCGTAAATCCAAAATCGTAAATTGTAAATCATTTTATTCTTCACTCGAAAATAAATCTTCAATCTTTCCTTCTTCAGGAATTTCTCCGTCTGATTCCATTTCTTCTATTTCTGGCTCTTCTTCAATCTCTTCTACTGGCTCTGGAATGGTAATATTAATGGTTTTCACTTTGTCTTTAGCAAACTGATTTCCCATCGCTTTGATACCTTTAATGGTAATAAATTCATCAATATTAATGATTTCATTTTCCTTTTCTTTGCCCGATTTATCTTTTGCAAAAACAATTTCGGCTGTACAATTGTCAGCAGTTCCTACAAATTCTATAAAAGATTTCGAATGTTCGCTTGGCATAAAAGTCTGAACGTTCACATTATTTTCTAGCAAGAAACGTTTGATGAAATAAATGCCTTTTTCTCCATCAAAATAGATACAAGAAACCGCTTGTTCTGGATTCCATTTTTCAAGAATTAAATACTCATCATCAAATCTGTTGCTCAGGTCAAAAGAAACCAATTTGGCTTCACCGTTTTGATTGATGGTAAGAATCTTATCATCTCCTTTGAAGCTACCGAGCAAAGTACCTCTTCCGTCTGCATTGAGACGACGAACCGCTTCATCAAACCAAATTTTTCTTGGTGCCAAAGTAGAAACGCCTTCTTCTTTCATATCTACCTTTTTCACGGCATATTTGGTTACTAAATTCCCTCTGGAATCTCGTCCTTTTATCGCCAATTCAGAGAAATCTATATCTATTTTTGTTTTTCTAACTCTAGAATTCGGTTTCAATAAAACAGTTACCGTTTCTGCTTCGCCATTAGGATTTGCTGAGAAATATAACACTTCTGAACCTTTTTTATCTGAAGCTAATTTATATTCGTTGTTTCTGATGACACCAGTTACCGAGAAACGTTTCATGTAATACGGCCCGTCTTTTCCTTCTCTATAAATTAAGTTGTAAACGGTACGTTTGTCGTTTTTCTTCCAAATGCCAACGTGTAGAATATCTTTCCCCACAAAAGTTTTAGATTCTACTTTGGTTACCGTCATTGTACCATCTTTTCTAAAGGTAATAATGTCATCAATATCCGAACAATCAAAAACATATTCGTCTTTTTTGAGGGAAGTTCCTATGAAACCTTCGGCTCTGTTGATGTAGAATTTTTCGTTGGCTAGAACCACTTTTGTAGCATCTATGGTATCGAAAATTCTAAGTTCGGTTTTACGTTCTTTGTCTTTTCCGAATTTTTTCTGAATATTGATAAAATAATCAATAGCATAAGCAACTAAGTTTGCCAAATGATGCTTCACTTGCTCCATTTTACCTTCTAGAGACAAGATATTTTCTTCGGCTTTATCTCTATCGTATCGAGAAATTCTCATGAAAGGAAGCTCTGTAAGACGAATAATATCTTCTACCGTAACTTCTCTCATTAAGTTTTTGGTAAAAGGTTTCAGCGCTTTGTCTATCGAAGCGTAAACTTCTTCTTTAGAGTTTTTACCTTTAATTTCTTGGTAGATTTCGTTTTCAATAAAAATTCTTTCTAAGGAAGCAAAATGCCATTTTTCTTCTAATTCGTTGAGTTCTATTTCCAACTCTTTTTTTAGTAGAGAAACCGTATGGTCTGTATTTCTTCTCAAAATTTCAGACACATTAAGAAACTCTGGTTTATCTCCAACAATTACGCAGGCATTGGGAGAAATAGAAACTTCGCAGTCTGTAAAAGCATACAGCGCATCTATGGTTTTATCTGGAGAAACATCATTATTTAATAGAATATTAATTTCTACTTTGTCTGATGTATTGTCTTCAATTTTTTTAATTTTAATTTTCCCTTTTTCGTTGGCTTTGATGATGCTGTCTATCAATTCGCCTGTATTTTTAGAAAAAGGAAGTTCGTTAATGCAAAGCGTGTGTTTATCTTTTTGAATAATTCTGGCTCTGGCACGTACTTTACCACCACGATGACCATCGTTATAATTGGTAATATCTAACATTCCGGCAGTTTGAAAATCTGGATAAATTTCAAAAGGTTTGCCTTTAAGATATTTAATAGAAGCGTCTATTAATTCATTAAAATTATGTGGAAGAATTTTGGTAGAAAGTCCAACTCCAATCCCTTCAACACCTTGAGCCAAAAGCAATGGAAATTTAACGGGAAGGTCTATCGGTTCGTTATTTCTTCCATCATAAGATTTAGCCCAATCTGTAGTTTTTGGGTTGAAAACCACTTCTAGCGCAAAAGGAGTAAGTCTGGCTTCAATATAACGGGCAGCAGCGGCAGAATCTCCTGTATAGATATTTCCCCAGTTTCCTTGGGTATCTATCAAAAGTTCTTTTTGACCAATTTGCACCATTGCATCGGTAATAGAAGCGTCACCATGAGGGTGATATTTCATGGTATTCCCAACAATATTGGCAACTTTGTTGTATCTACCATCTTCCAATTCTCGCATAGAATGCATAATTCTACGTTGCACAGGTTTAAAACCATCGAAAATTGACGGAATAGCTCTGTCTAAAATTACATACGAAGCATAATCTAAAAACCAGTCTTTGTATAAACCTGAAACTTTTTTTAATGATTCTTCTCTGTGTCCGTTTTCTTCCATTATTGTTCTTGCGTTTTACCTTCTATTTTTGCTTCTATATTTGCTTTCACTATTTTTTTGAGAGACATCTTCAAATCTTTTATTTCTCTGCCCGAGAGATACGAAATATCGTACTTCAAAATAATTGCTGAATGATCTTTTTTACTTTTAATTTTCACATATAATTTTCTAAAAATTAAAGCATTTACAATTTCAAAAGAAATAATTTTATATTTTGGAAACTCATCTCTAGCTTCTTTTCCAATAAAAGGAAGAATATGTCTATTCTTAAAATTTACAGCTTCTCCATCACTATCATATTCAAAAATTTGTCTGCCTCTGATAAAAAAAAGAAACAACAAAAGAATTGGAATAACAATGAAAAGAAGTTCTTCATTACCAAACATTGCCAACCTTGTTTTTTCTAAAATATATGCGAAAACTCCCAATATAAAAATTACATTAAGGAGTGTCAACACAAAATTATAAAAAGGCGCTTTGTTTCGGTTACTAAGTCTCATAATAAAATTTTAATCTACAGAATATCTTCTTTTTTATCAAAATTAGCTTCTTCTACTACTAGATTTTCTAGAATAAACATTTGTCTGTCTGGTGTATTTTTACCCATATAAAATTCTAGCAAATTCTCAATCGTTTGGTCTTTTCCTAGCACAACAGGTTCTAATCTAATATCTTTTCCAATAAAATGTTTAAATTCATCAGGAGAAATTTCTCCCAAACCTTTAAACCTTGTAATTTCTGGATTTTTGCCCAATTCATCCAATGCTTTAAGTCTTTCTGCATCGCTATAACAGTATCGAGTTTCTTTTTTGTTTCTCACTCTGAAAAGAGGCGTTTGCAAAATATAAAGGTGTCCGTTTTTAATTAAATCTGGGAAAAATTGCAAGAAAAAAGTAATCATCAAAAGTCTGATGTGCATTCCATCCACATCGGCATCAGTTGCAATAATTACTTGGTTATAACGCAAATCTTCCATAGAATCTTCAATATTAAGAGCCGCTTGAAGAAAGTTAAATTCTTCGTTTTCATAAACTACTCTTTTGGTAAGACCATAGCAATTAAGCGGTTTACCTCTCAATGAAAACACAGCTTGCGTTTCTACATCTCTAGATTTGGTAATAGAACCAGAAGCAGAATCTCCTTCGGTGATAAAAATCTGAGTTTCAGCTTTTCTTACCGCTTTTTGGTCGTTATAATGCTGTCTGCAATCTCTTAATTTTTTATTGTGAAGAGAAACTTTTTTCGCTCTTTCTCTCGCTAATTTCTGTATGCCCGAAAGTTCTTTTCTTTCTCTTTCAGAAATGATAATTTTTCTTTGAATAGCTTCTGCAACTTCTGGATTTTTGTGTAAGAAATCGTCTAATTTTTTCTTTAAAAAGTCAATAATAAACGTCCTTACCGTAGGACCATTTGGGCCAATATCATTAGAACCCAATTTTGTTTTGGTTTGAGACTCAAAAACAGGTTCTTCTACATTGATGGAAACCGCAGCAATAATAGATTTTCTAACATCTGCCGCTTCAAAATTTTTATTAAAAAATTCTCTAATCGTTTTTACGTATGCTTCTCTAAAAGCATTGAGGTGAGTACCACCTTGTGTAGTATTTTGTCCGTTAACGAAAGAAAAATACGTTTCGGTTTGAGATTTATCCGAATGTGTAATGGCAACTTCTATGTCCTCTTCTTTGATGTGAACAATAGGATACAAAATTTCGCCTTCTAGCTCTTCATTCAATAAATCTTTTAAGCCGTTTTCGGAAATAAAAGTTTCTCCGTTAAAGATAATTTTCAAACCCGGATTAAGGTAAGTATAATTTCTAAGCATACGCTCGATATACTCTTTTCTGAATTTAAAATTCAAAAATATACTTTGGTCTGGCACGAAAGAAATCTCCGTTCCGTTTCTGTCTGAACTGTCAACGTCTGTATGATTTTCTTGGATAACACCTTTAGAAAATTCTGCAGCTTTCATTTTTCCATCTCGGAAAGAACGAACCTTAAAATAATCTGAAAGCGCATTTACTGCTTTGGTACCAACTCCGTTAAGACCTACAGATTTTTTGAAGGCTTTAGAATCATATTTACCACCAGTATTCATTTTAGAAACTGCATCTACCACTTTCCCTAACGGAATTCCTCGTCCGAAATCTCGAATGGTAACTTTGCCTTCATCTACTTTTATTTCGATTCTTTTACCAGATTTCATACGAAATTCATCAATAGAGTTATCGATGATTTCTTTTAATAAAATATAAATACCGTCGTCTGCCGAAGAGCCGTCGCCTAATTTACCAATGTACATACCAGGACGAAGCCTAATGTGCTCTTGCCAATCTAGCGTACGTATATTATCTTCGGAGTAGTTTACCTGTAGATTCTCACTCATATTCCTTCTTTTGGGCTTAAATGATTAAAAAACCAATAACTCACAAATTTAACGAAACAAAACTTATATAAAAAATTTTGTGGAAAAATAATAAGGAATTACATCCAAGACAATGATATTTTTAGTTTTTCTTGAAGTTTTTTCTTGTAATCTGAAGGGTATGTAGATTTTCCCAAGAAAACATCTGTTAATCTTTCGGCTGCTAAAGCACCAAATTTTTTCACAAAAAGATTTCTAATGGTTGTATTTTCGTAGAAAAACTTAGCCAATTTAATTCCTATTTTAAGCTCAGGAATTAGTTTTTCGTTTACTTTTTCTATATACTTTTCTTTGGTTTTTTCTACCTCTAAATTTCCATCAGAAATAGCTTCAGCAATTATTTTACCACTTAATAATGCATTAGAAATTCCTTCTGCAACAATTGGGTCTGCAAAACCAGCTGCATCTCCTATCACAAAACAATTTCCTTTTACCAGCTCATTTCTTGGCGTTATCGGAATTACAAAACCATGTGAAGTTTCAGAAATTATTGTATTTATTCCTAAATCTTTCATGTAACTTGCACAATAATCTTTTAGTTTAACCTTTGCTTTGGTTTTCAAAACACCAACTCCTACCGAAAGATGATTATTTTTTGGAAAACACCATCCATAGCCAAAAGGTGCTGCATCAATATCAAAACGAACAGATTTTGACAATCTTTTGAAATCTTCTTCGGGAACTTCTATTTCGTATTCTATTGCAGGAATAAGCAATCTATCATCTTCAAAACCCGCTAATTTAGAAACCGGACTTAAAGCTCCATCAGCAATTACAATAATTTTAGCTTCTATTTCGTCTTCAGAATTTACAAATTTCAGAACACCATTTTCTATAGATTTCACTTCGGAATTCTGTAAAAGTTCTGCGCCTAACTCTTGAGCTTTCTTCACCAAAAGCTCATCAAAAGTATCTCGCATTACCATGCTAATCACAGGAAAATCTCTTGATGGTGTAAAATGTACGTCTTTGTCTTTTACAAAAATATCAACTTGACTGAATTCTCCTTCTAAAATTTCATCAATATCAAAATCGAGCATTTTTCTTCCTCTGTACACCAAACCACCACCACAGATTTTATACCTTGGCAATGTTTCTTTATCGATAATTACAGTAGGAATTCCTTTTTGAGCTAGATTGTACGCCGCAAATGCACCAGAAGGCCCAGTTCCGATGATTGCTACTTCATAGTTTTTTCTCACAAACAGTTTTTAACAAAAATAAAAAAAGTTTTGAGAAATAACAGCACTTAGTTTTTAGATTTCGAACCACAAGTCTAAACATACCACAAAAAAAACGGACTTTCGTCCGCTTTATAACATTCAAATAATACTTTTGAATTACAATTTTTAAATATTGACTTTCTTAAAATCCATCCCCGTCTAAAAAATTTCCAATTCCGCCAAGCAAACTGCCTTCTTCTTTTCTTCCGCCAGGTCTTGCGTATTGCAAAATTCTGCTCGCCAATCTGCTTATAGGAAGAGTCTGAACCCAAACTTTCCCTGGACCTTGCAATTGAGCAAAAAACAATCCTTCGCCTCCGAAAATAGTATTTTTAATTCCGCCAACAAATTGAATATCATAAGAAACCGTGTTGGTAAACGCAACAATACAACCTGTATCTATTTTTAAAATTTCGCCGTGTTGCAATTCTTTTTCCACTACATAACCACCACTGTGCACAAAAGCCATTCCGTCTCCTTCTAATTTTTGCATAATGAAACCCTCACCTCCGAAAAGTCCGGTTCCTAGTTTTTTCTGAAACTCAATTCCTACAGAAACTCCTTTTGCAGCACAAAGAAAACTATCTTTCTGGCAGATTACTCTGCCTCCTAATTTTGACAAATCCAAAGGAATAATTTTTCCCGAATAGGGCGCAGCAAAGGTAATTTGTCTTTTCTGACTAGAAACATTGGTATAAACCGTCATAAAAAGATTTTCTCCAGTTAATAATCTTTTCCCTGCGGAAAATAATTTCCCCATCAATCCGCCAGTTTCTGTACCATCACCAAAAAGAGTTTGCATCTGTACACCATCTGTCATCATCATAAAACTTCCAGGTTCTGAGATTACTGCTTCTTGTGGGTCTAATTCTATTTCTACACATTGTAGCTCTTCTCCGTGAATTTTGTAATCTATTTCGTGATTTTGCATTGTAATTATGTTTTCACAATTAGTTTTTGAAATTTAAAATTAGTTACAGTAAAAATTCAAAAAAAATTATCTATCTATAAAAACAAATCATTTGTCTATAATATTTGTGATGGTTTTATAAATTCATAATTTTGCAGAAAACTTTACATTATGATGATATATTCCATAATAGCATTCTTTTTAATTGCTATCACCTTATTTTTAATCAATTCTTCTTTATTTGATAAATTTAGAGGTAAAAACCAAAGAACATTTGAATTTTTCATTTCATTAATTTCCACTTTTATAGGTTTTTTCATTGCAGTAAGCTTAAATACGGTTTTAGGAGAAGTAAACCAGAAGAAAAATTTAGTAAAAATCCTTACCGCTACCAATCTTGCTATAGAAAATAGCGAAATGAAAACTAAAGGTATGTATCTTATTCCGGCTCAAAAAGGAACAGACATTAGCGAAATTATTACTTATGCTCCTGTAGAATTGCCAAAATTATATTCTAATCTAGAATCTAATGCATTAATTAGCGATTATTTTTCGTCTAACGCTTTTCAGGCATACATTTTGTGTAGTGACAACATGGATACTTTTGTTAAAAACGCAAATGCTGCCAACCAAACTTCGGAAAGAAAAGTAGTTATCATGGAGAAATATTTAAAATATCTAGGCTTTGCAAAACAAGTTAACAATCTTGAAATCCAAAGATTAAACGACCAAATGTCTGAAAAAGAAGAAAATGCAGCTCTAGAAAAACTCACTCAACAAATAGTTAACAATAAATAAAACCGATGAAAAAAATTATCTTAGCCCTATCTTTATTTGGCTTAATAGCAACTACGCTAAGTTGCAACAAAAACGAAACTTCTACCACAAAAATAGATTTTACAAAATCTTATGAAGACGCTGCCTCTGCTCTTGCAAGCGCACAAAAAAATTACGCCGAAGCATTGGCGTCTAACGACCCTGTAAAAATTGAAGCTGCAAAAAAACAATTAGAAGAAGCTCAAACCAAATACGAAACTGCTAAAAATACTTATGTTACTAATGGTGGTGAAGCAAAAACTGAATATGAAAATATTCTTACCTCTTCTAAAGAAACTTTAGAAAAAACTAAAGAAACCGCTACTAACCTAGGAAGTTCTACCGTTGCTGAAACTTCAGAAAAAGTAAGCAGTACTATTGAAAAAGTAGATGCAAAAGTGGCTACAGAAAAAGCAAAAGTAAACACTGCTATTGAAGACACCAAAACAAGCATTAAGCAGACCAATGAAAATCTAAAAAAGGCCGCAGAAGATGCTAAAAAAACAACTACAGACAACATTAATAAAACCAAACAAGATTTAAAAAATCTTTTGAATCAACAGTAACAAAAACAAAAACGCTTCCAGAAATTGGAAGCGTTTTTTGTATCTAAAAATTAATGTTCTACACATTAAATCTAAAGTGCATTATATCACCATCTTTCACGATGTATTCTTTGCCTTCAACTCTCATTTTACCTGCTTCTTTTACTTTGGCCTCAGAACCGAAATTTACAAAATCGTCATAACCAATTACCTCAGCTCTAATAAAACCTTTTTCAAAATCGGTGTGAATAACTCCTGCAGCTTGAGGAGCCGTCCAGCCTTTACCTATTGTCCAAGCTCTTACTTCTTTTACACCAGCGGTAAAATAGGTTTGAAGATGCAACAAATCATAAGCTTTTCTAATTAATCTGTTTACACCAGGCTCTTCAAGACCAAGTTCTTCTAAAAACATTTCTCTTTCTTCGAAAGTTTCTAGTTCATTAATATCAGCTTCAATTTGAGCTGCCAAAACCACCACTTCAGCATTTTCATTTTTTGCCATTTCTTCAATTTTAGCAATCCAATCGTTACCGTTTTTGATGGAATTTTCATCAACGTTACAAACGTAAAGCACTGGCTTTTTGGTTAACAAATGAACTTCGTCAATTATAGATTGTGTAAAATCGTCTGTTGGAAATTCTCTTACATTTTTACCATCTTCTACAAATTTTTGCAAATTCTGAAGCGTTTCATAAGTTAGAATGTCTTCTTTTTTACCAGATTTAATGAATTTTTTAGCTTTATCAACAGCTTTCCCAAGAGTTTCAAGGTCTTTTAATTGAAGTTCAATATCAATAATTTCTTTATCTCTCAAAGGATCTACAGAACCTTCTACGTGAACGATATTTCCATTATCAAAACATCTTAAAACATGAATTATCGCTTCACATTCTCTAATATTTGCCAAAAACTGGTTCCCAAGACCTTCTCCTTTAGAAGCTCCTTTTACCAAACCTGCAATGTCAACAATTTCTACCACAGCTGGCAAAACACGTTCTGGATTTACCAATTTTTCTAATTCAAAAAGTCTTTTATCAGGAACAGAAACCGTTCCCAAGTTAGGCTCAATCGTACAAAACGGATAGTTGGCAGATTGCGCTTTGGCGTTACTTAGACAGTTAAATAAGGTTGATTTACCTACGTTTGGTAAACCTACAATTCCACATTTCATATATAAGGTACAAAGTTTAAGGTTCAAGGTTCAAAGTTTTTCTGAACCAATAATTTGAAGGTTTGCAAAGATAACGTTTTAAATTGAATATTATATTCAAATCGTTAATTCTACCTCTATAAATCTTTAATTTACAATAAAATATTTACTCAAAAATCACCGTCTTATTGTCATCAATAAAAACCTTGTCGTTGAAAACCAATTTTAAAGCTTCGGCAAGTACTTTTTTCTCTACTTCTTTGCCTAGTTTGGCTAAATCTTTAGCATTTTGAGCATGATTTACTTTGATAATATCTTGATAGATAATAGGTCCGTCATCCAAATCGTCTGTTACGAAATGAGAAGTAGCACCAATCATTTTAACGCCTCTTTCGTGGGCTTGTTTGTAAGGATTTGCTCCAATAAAAGCAGGCAAAAAAGAGTGATGAATATTGATGATTTTGTGTTTAAACTTTTTTACAAATTCTGGTGTAAGAATCCTCATAAACTTAGCCAAAACCAGATAATCAAAATCGTATTGCTCTAGAATTTCTGCAATTTTTTGTTGATGTTCTTCTCTGGAAATATTTTCTGCAGGTATATAATGAAACGGAATATCGAATTTTCCTGTTAAATCTTTTAAAATATCATAATTCCCAATTACGGATAAAACATTGAAATTCATCTCATTAAATTCATTCCTAATCAATAAATCCGAAAGACAATGATGTTCTTTGGTTACCAAAATCACTACGTTTTTCACCTTATTCTGCGTAAGGTTTATTTTAGCATCTTCGGGGAGAATTTCTTGCAATATATTCTTCAAATTTTGCACATCACAATCGCCAGAAAATTCGGTTCTCATAAAGAAAAGATTCTTTTCAGAATCTACAAATTCGTCGTTTCTATCAATATTAAAATTGTTTTCAAAAAGCACATTCGAAATTCTGTAAATTAAACCTTTCTCGTCCGAACAAGCGATTCTTAGGATATGTTTTTGCATTTGATTATTTATATATCTATTTAATTTTCAAAGAAATAAAGCTCACCATCTTTAATTTTTTCTTCTTTTTTATGTCTTGGCATTTCAAATTTAGTAAAAAAGCATTCATTAAAGAAAA
The DNA here is from genome assembly GCF_047601505.1 of Cloacibacterium sp. Classification (GTDB taxonomy): domain Bacteria; phylum Bacteroidota; class Bacteroidia; order Flavobacteriales; family Weeksellaceae; genus Cloacibacterium. The sequence goes on along the minus strand of NZ_JASGJD010000001.1, from coordinate 1,817,860 downwards.
AGAGCCGTAGTTTTTATTTAATTTACCGTTAAATCTTCATATCTTTGAGAACATACTTTTAATCAAAACCATGAAAAAAATTTTATCTTTTTTAGTAGTGCTTTCCAGCGCTTTTATTTTTGCTCAAACTCAAGACCTTTATTCACTAGCAAAAGGAGATTACCTAGGATTTAATGCTCTTTTTGATGACAATAGCAATCTCTATGGCTATGTTGCAATGTACGGATATGGAAAATCTGGAGACAAAACCAAAAAATTTGAATATGTAATTTTAGACAAGAACCTAAATCCTGTCGCCAACAAAGAATTTGAAGGAGATGCTACGGCACAAGACTATTTTGGGTATATTGATTTCAGAAAAAAGCTTGTTTTGTATCCTACACCAGATTATTATACCGTAAAAGGGAGAGAATTTTTCTACCCTCGTTCCAAAGAAATAAACCTTTCCGACAATTCTATCAAAAACAAAATCTATTACGATTATAAAGATGGAAAATTCACCGAAGAAACAGAGCCTAAGAATGTAAGAGATTCTAAAAAAGAAGATAAAGCAGAAAAAAAACTCAAAGGTTACAATTATGTTTCTGTAGTGTATGAAATAAAAGAAGGCGGCTTGTTGGTTTTTGAATACAACGACTATGGAAGCTATACCAACAACGAAAATCTGTTAAGATTTGACGAAAATAAAAACCTTTTGTGGACTTTTAAATACAATACAGAAGGCGACAAAAAGAACTCTGAATCGATGAGGATTTTCGAAAAAGACGACAAATATATCTACACCATTCTTACCAAAGAAGTAAAAAGAGACAAATCTTTTTTCTTGCAAATTATTGATATGAAAACTGGCAAAGTAGTTTCTCAAAAACCAATTACAGGATTCTCTAAAGAAACTTTGGAAAGAATGACCTCTGTATATTCTTACTACAAAACTGTAAATAATGACAAAACTTTTGATGATAAAATAGTAATGGTTTCTAAAAATTATTCTAATTATTTTAAACACACTGGCTTTGTGAGATTTATTTTAGACAAAAACAGCTTAGATTTCAACTTCCAGACGCTTAATTATTCTGATTTAAAAACTGCCATCCCAGAAATTGATGAGAACGGATATGTAGAAAGTGGCTATTACCTAGATATTAGAGATTTTTATTTCTTAGAAGACGGAAGCATAGGCATTTTAATGGAAAAATTTAAACCAGAAGGACAATACAATGCTCCAAAAACCACCGATTTAGTATATGCTTATACCGACAAAGATTTCAAACTGAGTGGAGCAAAAGTTTTCAAAAAAGATAAAACAAAATGGGCTATTAATGCAGACTATCTTTTTTCTCAATATTTAAATAGCGGGAAAGATGTAGTTTTCTTTTATCGAGATTTACAAAAAGATGACAAAACAAAAGAAAAAAACTGGAATCTTTTTATTAACACTTTAATAAACGGACAGTTTAATCAAGAAAAAGTACAAATCTCAGAGAAGGACAATTTCACTGTTATCCCTTACGTTGCTAAAGAAGGATACATCCTTTTAAGAGAATACAACGAAAAAGAAAAATTCAATAAAATTAGATTAGAAAGATTGAATTACTAACGAACACATAAAAAAAGGAGCTTCTAAGAAGTTCCTTTTTTATTATAATAATCTGCAATATTCTTAATATCATCCATGCTTAGATTCCACATAAAATTGAGAAATTGCTGATAGCTTTTGCTCTGTTTTTTAGGTTCTACTCTATCTAAATATCTATTGAGATTATAGTTTTTTCGGGCTTCATATATTTTATCAAAAAGCCTTCCGAGCCACATCTTATAATATTCTTCGTTTTCTTTATCTTGTAAGAACTGCATAGAAACATAAACTCCTAAACCATAATCTTCGGAGTGAAACAAGTTCGGAAGAATCTCCATTCTTGCAATTTTTTGTAAACTTTCAAAATTAACATCTGGCTTTAGAGCCGCTTCCGAAGTATTGAGTTCTGTAAAGTTTTTTTGAAGAATCTCTATTCTTTTTGAGATTTCGGGATGAGAAGCCAAAGAATCTTTATCTAATTTTTCTTTGTAAAAATCATAATTATAAAGAGAAAAATCTTCTGTTTTCATCCATTTTTCTTTAAAAGGATGATTGGGAACATCAAAAAGCAATTTATACGTTTCTACTTTTATTTCTCTTGGAGATATAGAATCGAAGTCTTTGAGATTATTAAGAGCATTTATAAATTCTATCTTCTTAAATCCCGAATTTTTAAAAAAAACGTACCCTAAAGAATCTGCTTTTACTTCTTGTTGTCTTTTTTCTATTCCTTTTTTGTAAACTCTATTTTTAAAAATCTCAAACGCAGTATTAGATTTATTTACGGTAACAGACTTAAGGGTTTCTAAAGTAGTTTTATCAGAAGTATCTTCTTGTATCTGTTCTACCAACAAATTTAGAGAGTGTTCTAAAATATTATGTGCTATTTCGTGGCAAATAACACTCGCCACTTGGTCTTTATTGTCTAACCAATTGAACAATCCCATATTGATGATAAAAGTTCCGTCTGGCAGGCAAAAAGCGTTGGGCATATTATCTTTAGCAATAAGAACTTTTAAATTCTGTGGTATTTGCGAATTATTTTTCTTGAGTTCAGCAATAATCTGGTCTATTTCTTTATCAAATTCAGATTTAAAAGTATAATCTTTGTTCTTTACATCTTTTTCAAACTCAGAGAAGAATTCGGTGTAGTATTTTTCTAGTTTATTGCCAACTTTGCCTTGGTATTTATTTTTAAACCCTTTAATAAGGATATTGTTTTTGTCTTTAGCAATTTTTAGATAATTATTTCTTAGAGAATAATCTGCTGTATCAATTGGTTCGTAAACTTGCGAAAAACCGCTATAAAAAGAGAAAAGGAGAATAAAAAGGGATAGTTTTCTATAGTTCATATTGTTTTTTGATTTCTGAATAACACAAAGTTACTTATTTCTAACAAAAAATAAACAGATATTTACCAATAAAAAAAGAATGTATTTTTTGGTATTAGTTTTTAAATAAGAAAGGCGATTCTTCACAGAGAATCGCCTTTCTTATATTTATTTTGCTTGTCTTTCAGAACGTTTTCTTTCTTCTTCAGAAAGTATTTTTTTACGCATTCTGATAAAGTTTGGTGTTACTTCAATACACTCGTCTCCTTGGATGTATTCCATACATTCTTCCAAAGTTAATAAGATTTTTGGAGCAATGCTACCATCTTTATCTTTACCAGCAGCACGCATGTTGTTCAATTGTTTTGCTTCAACAATATTTACCACTAGGTCTCCTGGTTTGTTTTGCTCACCAATAATCATTCCTGCATAAATCTCTTCACCTGGGTCTACAAAAAACTTACCTCTATCTTGTAATTTCGCGATAGAATATTCTGTACATGGACCTTGAGTTTTAGAAACCAATACTCCATTATTTCTTCCCGGAATTGCACCTTTAAAAGGTTTATAATCTGTAAAACGGTGCGCCATAATTGCTTCACCAGCAGTAGCCGTCAACATCTGAGAACGCAAACCTATTAAGCCTCTTGAAGGAATTTCGAACTCTAAGTGTTGCATTTCTCCTTTGGTTTCCATAATATGAAGGTCTCCTTTTCTTTGGGTTGCCAAGTCTATTACTCTAGAAGCAAATTCGTCTGGAACATCTACTACCAAACTTTCGTAAGGTTCGTGGTTTTCTCCATCTACTTCGTGAAGAATTACTTGTGGCTGACCAATCGTCATTTCGTAACCTTCTCTTCTCATGGTTTCAATAAGAACAGATAAGTGAAGAATACCTCTACCAAAAACCAAGAAAGTGTTAGCATCTTCGGTTTGTTCTACTCTTAAAGCTAAGTTTTTCTCTAATTCTTTTTCTAATCTTTCTTTAAGGTGATTAGAAGTAACATATTTACCATCTTTACCAAAGAAAGGCGAATTGTTGATAGAGAATGTCATATTTAATGTAGGCTCATCAATAGACAATCTTGTTAATGGTTCTGGATTTTCTAAATCTACGAAAGTATCTCCAATTTGGAAAGCATCAAATCCTACCACTGCACAAATATCTCCTGCTTGTACTTCGGCAACTTTTTTCTTACCTAGTCCTTCAAAAACGTATAATTCTTTTACTTTTCCTTTTAAAATCTTACCATCTTCTTGCGCCAAACCAATCCATTGAGATTCTTTAATAGAACCTCTGGTTACTTTTCCTACAGCAATTCTTCCTAAGAAAGAAGAATAATCTAGAGACGTAACCTGCATTTGAAGATTACCTTCTTCTACTTTTGGTTCTGGTACATATTGTAAAACACCATCTAAAATTGGCAAAATACTATCTGTAGGCTCTAAAGATGTATTGAACCAACCTTGCTTAGACGAACCATAGAACGTAGGGAAATCTAATTGCTCTTCTGTAGCATCTAAAGCGAAGAACAAATCAAAAACTTTATCGTGAACTTCTTCAGGACGGCAGTTTTCTTTATCTACTTTATTAATTACCACAATTGGTTTAAGACCTAATTCTAAAGCTTTATGCAAAACAAAACGTGTTTGTGGCATAGGCCCTTCAAAAGCATCTACCAACAAAATAACACCATCTGCCATCTTAAGCACACGCTCTACTTCGCCACCGAAATCGGCGTGCCCAGGAGTATCTATTACGTTAATTTTAGTATCCTTATACGTCACCGAAATGTTTTTAGAAAGAATAGTAATTCCTCTTTCTCTTTCCAAATCGTTGTTATCCATAATCAAATCTCCAGATTCTTGGTTGTCTCTGAAAACATGCGTAGCATGGATAATTTTATCAACCAAAGTAGTCTTACCGTGGTCTACGTGAGCAATAATTGCGATGTTTCTGATATTTTGCATATATATTTTTTGAAGGTGCAAAAGTAGGGAAAAAAGTTGGAAGTTGGAAGCATGTAGTCAGAAGTTTAACAAATCGTTAAAATATTGATTCTGAATTTGTTTTGAGAAATACATTCGTGCCTTGAAAATCTACAAACTACGATAATCTTCCTAGCACAATCCTTTTGCCTAAAATTTATAACAAATAAGTTGTTATTTATTAAATGTAACCTCTAGTGCATTATATAAAAAATTAAACGCAAAGGCGCAAATGATGTTTTGTCTAATGATTACGTTTTTAAGACGCGAAGTTTTAACTCTGTTAAAATTGAAAATCATTGATTTTCTTGCGCCTTAAAAACAGTTTCAATGATAATTTGAATTGCGCCTTTGCGTATTTTACTGTTAATCAATTATCCGAATAGATTTTATAATGCACTACGGGTAGTTAATTATGAATAGTTCATACAGAAATGTCAGTCTGAGCGGAGTCGAAGACTTTAATAAAAATACGCAAAGGCGCAAATGATGTTTTTGTCTAATGATTACGTTTTTAAGGCGCGAAGTTTTAACTTTGTTAAAATTGAAAATCTTTGATTTTCTTGCGCCTTAAAACAGTTTCAATGAAAATTTGAATTGCGCCTTTGCGTATTTTACTGTTAATCAATTATCCGAATGAATTTTATAATGCACTACGGGTAGTTAATTATGAATAGTTCATACAGAAATGTCAGTCTGAGCGGAGTCGAAGACTTTACTAAAATACGCAACTATTTACAAACAATCTTGAAATTTAATCCATTTCACTGTTTCCTTAAACAAAAAAACCACCTCAGAAAGATGGTTTTTAATAATATGTATTGGCAAATAGCTATTAAGGATTGGTAGAGAAAATAGAGCCATTAGCAATCATTGCTCTTCTGTTCATTTTCAAAATATCTCTCACCCACTCTGCAAAATCTTCTGGCTGAAGCACTTTTTCTGGGTTACCATCGGTTAATCCTCCTTCAATGCTCATATCTGTTGCAATGGTACTTGGCGTTAAAGTAATTACTCTAATATTGAATTTTCTAAGTTCTGCCATCAAAGACTGAGAGAGAGAAATTACCGCAGCTTTAGAAGCACAATACGCAGACATATTAGGCGCACCTTTCAAACCAGCTGTAGAAGCTACATTTACAATATCTCCTTCTTTATTTTGTTTCAAATAAGGCAACACCGCTTTCGCTACATAATACACCCCGAAAAGATTTACCTTCATTACTTTTTCCCAAGTTTCTACAGGCATCTCTTCGAAACTTCCAAAGTCTCCTACTCCAGCATTATTAATTAAGATATCTATAGAACCCAACTGAGAAGCGATAGAAGCTACCCCTTGCTCTACCTGAGCCATTTCTTCCACATCAAAAACAGAATACGCTGCTTTAACGCCTAATTTTTCTAGTTCGGCAACCGTAGTTTTTAGGCTCTCTTCATTTCTGCCTGTAATCCCTACATTTACCCCTTCATTTGCCAAAGCTACAGCTACTGCTTTCCCAAGACCTCTTCCACCACCTGTTACCAGTGCATTTTTACCTTTTAAATTCATAATACTCGTTTTAAAATTGTAGATACAAAATTAAGAAAATAAATACGGAATGCTTGTTAAATTATTCTTACATCTAGTGCATTATATAAAAAATTAAACGCAAAGGCGCAAATGATGCTTTGTCAAATGATTACGTTTTTAAGGCGCGAAGTTTTAACTTTGTTAAAGTTGAAAATCTTTAAACTTCTTGTGCCTTTGCGTATTTTACTTTTAATGAATAATCTGAATGAATTATAATAATTCAGTACGGGTTATTCTTATAAAATTCTTTTGTAGCATATATTAAAATCAACACAAAGCAAACCTCAGGGGCTTTATTTTCTGAAAAGAAAAACCTTAGCTAAGAATAATTTCTCCTCGTCGGGAGTTCCGACAGCGCAAACCAGGTTCAGTTCTCTTCGTCGGGAGTTCCGACAGTACAAACCAATTTCAATCTTCTTCGTCGGAGGTTCCGACAGTGTAAACCAATTTCAGTTTATCGCTGGCGCGAGCATCTTGCTCGTGTCCACATTACCAATTTCTGCTCATCTTTTATTTTTGTAAGCACAAGCGAAACGATTGCTTCAGCTTATTTCTCATCCTTTGAAGTTTACTTTATAAAATATTCTACTTCTGTAGCATAATCATAATCAACTTCTTCAATTTCTTTTTGAGTTGGTTGCTTATTCTTAAATCTTACTATTTTTTCTTTGGTGCCTTTTGTAATCAGATACATTATAGCATGCTCATCATCTTTTTCTATTTCCAATCGAAATTTTATTTCTCTTAATTTTTTTTGTTCAATATATTTTTTAAAATTTTTAGGAAAAGGAACTTTACAACAATAAGAGCTCCCTGATTTAGCTAACCAAGGCATTTGCTCAATCTGAACAGGAAGTTTTTGATGTACTTTTATTTCTACATCACCTTGCTCACCTTGATAAAAAGTACCATCAGAAGAGATATAACTGAATTGTATTTCACGCTTATTAGGTTTATTAAAATCAAAATACATATCATACTCTTTTTCATTATTTGCCCATGCTTCATAAGGTATGCCGTGGTGTTGCCAATAAGTATAATATTTCCCCCAATTCTCAAAATTCTTTACTTTGTAGCGTTCATTTGCGGTATCATCATAGCTCCCTTTCAATTGTGCTTTTGCTACTTCTATATTTACTAAATCATTTGCTTTTTCATCTAGAGTGTGAAACCATACCCGTATCCAACCGCCTGGCGCCATACCTACCACTAAATTACCACTGTTTCCTTTTTTATCTAAATTATATTTTTCAAATAAACTCCTTATTCTTTCTTGCGGAAGTAGTACTTTCCCTTCATAAGTATAGTTCTCTGCACAACTGGCATAATGTATCAAAACTTCTTTAGGAGCTTCTTTGTATATATCACCTGAAGAAACCGCTCCATAAATATTTCCCCAACCTGGATCAAAATTAGTTAAACTTCCATGCCCAGCATTACCAAAATCAATTTTCACATCTCCTACAAGGTAATATTTGGGGGCAGAAATACCTGGTTCCCATTGAAATTTTGTTTTTTGACAAGAAAAAAGCATGAATAAACTAGTGAGACATATAGTCATAAGCATCCAATTGTGGATAATACAACTGTCTTTCATAAGGCGGGTTTTGAAAATTATTTTCATTTTTAATGTGTGGTACATTGGTATATGCGAAATTAAAATGGTCTAATATTTCCAATATTGGAGAATTAAAACTTGAGGATAAATGTACGCATTTTCCCCATCGGTTGGTGCGAGCATCTTGCACGTGTCCACATTATCTATTAACATCAATTTGCAGATTGGCATTCCTATTTATCATATAAAAACACTAGATTTAAGGATGTAATACATTGTTAATTAACATTTAATAATAAATAATACATTGGATATTTTTTACGTTTATCTATTCGAATATTGAATCTTACGAATTCTACTTTTTGATAAAAATAATAAAAAAACGGCAAAGAAAAGATGGCTATGCAACTATTTTTCATTGTATTGATTTTTCTCACCTAAAAAACAAAAAATTCTCTTGCTTTTCTTTTGGTCTTATTCGGGGGTTCTTCGGAAAAATACCTCTTTTCTCAAAGAAGACCCGAAGAAGTATCGAAGAAGACCCGAAGGATTCTAATACAAGGGTGGTCAAATGTGGTCAAACGTGGACAAACGTAGACAAACATGGTCAAATCTGGTCAATCGTGATCATTTCTGGTCAAACTAATCATTCTATTTTTCTATAAATTTATTATTGTTTATCACTCCCTTTGCAAAAAATGCCCTGACCTTAAGCCCAATTACTTACCCTAATTACTCTATTCCCTAAATTTATTTGTTTTGGATAGATTCGAAGCTGTGGGATTGCAACTTAGAGCCAAAGAAAACCTAAAACCAGAAGAACAAAACGAAGTTAAATTACTGTTGAGTAATTCTTTTAAAGGCTATATTTTGTACAATCGTTGTTAAATTAAAATACATTATAAATACATTATAAATACATTATAAATACCTTTGTGTAACTACTGGCGGAAAAATAAAACACAAAAAAATTATCTATCTTGCATCATCTTATCAAAAAAATAAAGCCAACTTCAAAACAATGAAGTTGGCTTTTATGGGTTTATTGGTATAAAAAACCAAAGATTTCTGAGGCAATTTAATCGCCAAAGCTAATGCCTACACCTTTTGCGGTTTTTACCATATCGCAATTAGGGTCTACAAAATTAGGACGGTCTATCGCTTCTTTAAATGGTACAGAAATAATATTAGGGTGGCGATAAGCTACCATTTCTCCATATTGTTCATTCAACACCATCTCGAATGCTTTTACCCCAAATTGAGTTGCTAATATTCTATCATAAGCTGTAGGTGTACCTCCTCTTTGCAAATGCCCTAGAACTGTTTCGCGCATATCTGCTTCAAAGCCAATAGATTTTAAATCGTGAACCAATTTGTGAGCTACGCCTCCTAGTCTTAAATTTTCATATCCTACTTCATCGCTTACTTCAGAAAGCAGACTACCACCTTTCGGAATTGCGCCTTCTGCTATTACCACAATGGCGTTTCCTTTTCCTTTGTTGAATCTGCTGTTGAGTTTTTTCACCACTTTTTCTATATCGTAAGGAATCTCTGGAATCAAACAAACCTCTGCACCACCAGCAATGGCAGCGTGAAGAGCAATCCATCCGGCATATCTACCCATTACTTCTAGCACCAACACTCTGTTGTGACTTGCTGCGGTAGTTACCAATCTATCTACAGCTTCTGTAGCAATTTGTACAGCTGTTTGGAAACCAAAGGTAAAATCGGTAGCTGATAAATCGTTATCAATGGTTTTTGGAACGCCGATAATGTTGAGTCCTTTTTCGTATAATTGTTGAGAAATTCTTTGCGAACCATCACCACCAATACTAATTACGGCATCTACGCCTAGATATTGTAATTTGCGAACCATTTCATCTGATCTATCTACAGCTTCCCAAATTCCGTCTTTATTTTTATAAGGCCAAGCAAAAGGGCCTCCTTTGTTGGTAGTTCCTATAATTGTGCCACCGTCTTTATGAATTCCGGCAACGGTTTTATCGTCCAAGACCATAATCTCTGTGGGTTCTTTCAAAACTCCATCGAATGCATTGATACTGCCTACTACTTCCCAATCTTTTTCTTGAGAAGCTCTTTTTACTACCCCTCTCATTACGGCATTCAATCCTGGGCAATCTCCACCCCCTGTTGCTACTAATACTCTTTTCATGTTAATATCAATTTCTTTTATGTTTTATAAACTTTATTAATTGTAAAATTTCTATTTTTAAAATTTTTCAAATTTACCATTATGTTTTAGTTTATAATTTGTTTTTATGAAGTTCTTCTAATGATTTTTGACAGTATTTTTTTGAGTGTTAAAGGTATAATGTACTTGGGGTATTGCGCTGTGTACAAAATTTAAAAGGTTACTTTTTAACATTGATGAAGGTTGCAAAATTTGCGTAGCGGAGTTATTAATTTCTAAATTTGGATTATTCTGTAATACTTTTAAAAATTCTATATCCATATAAATTTATTTTGTTATTGGTTTTAATATTATCATTGCTCAAAGTTGCAAACTTTGTGTAGCGGGTCTTATTTTTACTTAAATTTTCTTGGTTATTAGTTTTTATATTTTAGCATTGCTCAAAGTTGCAAACTTTGCGCAGCGGGGGACGCTCGCCCCTCGCTGGCGCGAGCATCTTGCTCGTGTCCGCTCTACCTATTAACATCGATTTGTAAAATTTCTTCATAATCATCACAATAATTTCTTGCACTGCTATACTTCCATTCCCAAGGTTCTATCACAAATCCACTTTCTACGGGGTTTTGATGTACATAGTCTAATTTTTGTTCAAATACTTTTAATGACCATATTTCAATTGGTTTATTATTTTGTTGCCATAACTGATAATTTTTTATGTTAGAATTTCTTTCTCCAGCTTTTTTCAACATCCATAATAACCATTCCTTTCGGCTTTCTTGGTTGTTCTCTTTTATTGCTTCTATAAGCTTTCGGGAAGTAAAGCCTTTAAAATCTCTTATCAGTTCAGATGGTTTTCCATCAGCCGAACGAAATATTAAATGAATATGACTCGGCATAATACAATATCCGAAAATTATCATTCCTTTATTTTTTCTACAATAATCTAAAGATGCTATTACTATATCAAAATACTCCATCCTCGTAAAAAGGTCTATCCAAAATACGGTAGCAAAGCTTATAAAATAAGCACCATCTTTTTCGTGAAATTTATATTTTCTGCTCATATTTTATTGTTATGGGTACGAGCGAGACGCTCGCACCAGCAGGGGGCACTTTGTTGGTCTGGTTGTTTTTATTAAAACTAAGTATTTTATTTGTTATGCAAATCTAAAGGCTGGCGCGAGCATCTTGCTCGTGTCCACATTACTAATTTTCATTAATTTTAAAAGTTTATACTTTCTACTCATTTTTTATTATTATGGGCACGAGCGTGACGCTCGCGCCAGCAGGGGCAGTTCTTTTACCATATTTTAATAATTCCACTTTTTTCTTCATTGTTTTTATCCTTAGCTCCCTCAATTTTGATAATTATTGTATCTTTTAAACTTGGATTTTTCAAGTATCCCCAAACAACATTTGAACTATCAAGTTTTTCTTTGTTAATAATATCAAGAGCAATAGAGTCGTTTTTATTCCGCTCGTAACTTAGATTATATGGAAATTTAGTGTATTTATCTATAACCGTTTCTCTACTCGAATGTTTTCCATATCGAAATGCTCTTTCGATATAAGGTGTAAATTTAAAGTCGTTCAGATTTTTTCCATCAATAATTTTATAATTTAATTCTTTAACGAAGACATTTCTTTTTTTAGAGTTCTCTATACTATCTGTTCCAACTCTATACTTCCATTTTTCATAACCATACCAACCAACATAATTTGAAATACCCATAAGAATGAAATACCCTATACCTACAATAATGACAGCTAAGATTATTGATGCAAAAAGTTTTGAAACTTCATTTTTCATTTTGTGACGTAAGTTTATGAATTGTAGGCAACACCCAAATAGACGAAATGAAGTACTTAAACATTGGTTATAAACAAATAAACCGTTTGTAAACATCTGTAAGTGCTTGATTTGCAATTTATTTTGAGTATTCATACATTAGTTTAAAACAAATGTAATAAATATGATTTATATAGAAATATGGAAAAACATATTTTTTTTGAAAAGTTGTTGGGAAACAACAGTGAATTGACACCCCGCTACGCAAAGTCAGGAGACTTTGCGCAAGCCACTAATTCTTCTCAAATATAATTAAAAACATAAATAAAAACCTAAAATTGATTATTCCATAAATCCCTCGTATTTTAGCAGTCAGAAAATTGAGATAATGACCGTAGAACAATACATCCAAGAACGTTTACAAATCCCTAGCAAAAGCATAGAAAGCACACTACAGCTTCTATCTGAAGATTGCACCATCCCTTTTATCGCAAGATACAGAAAAGACAAAACTGGCAATCTGGACGAAGTAGCCATAGAACAAATTTATAAACTCAACAAAAACTTTGACGAAATTGTTAAGCGCAAAGAAAGCATTTTAAAATCTATTGAAGAACAGAATGCTTTAACGCCAGAACTTCAAAATAAAATTACTCAAAGTTTTGATTTGCAAGAGCTAGAAGACCTTTATCTTCCGTACAAGAAACGCAAGAAAACCAAAGCAGATGCTGCAAGAGAAAAAGGTTTAGAACCGCTAGCAAAAATTATTATGTCTCAAAAGTCAGACGATATAGAATATCTCGCTTCAAAATATTTGAACAAAGATGTTGCCGATGACGACGAAGCTTTGCAAGGGGCAAGAGATATTATTGCAGAATGGCTGAACGAAAATCTTTACATCAGAAAAAATCTTAGAAGAACATTCCAAAGGAAAGCGGTGATTTCTACAAAAGTGGTAAAAGCTAAAAAAAATGAGGAAGAAGCCCAAAAATTCTCTCAATATTTTGATTGGCAAGAACCCTTGAACAGAGCACCTTCTCACAGACTTTTCGCCATGCTGAGAGCCGAAAACGAAGGTTTTATAAAAGTTTCGGTAGATATAGACAAAGAAGAAGCTTTAGAAATTATAGAAAATGCAACCCTAAAAAGCAATAACGATTGTGCTAAACAGATAAAATTAGCCATTGCAGATGCTTACAAAAGATTGTTAGAGCCTGCCATTTCTAACGAAGCATTGCAGGAAGCCAAAGAAAAAGCCGACCAAAAAGCAATAGAAGTTTTTGCAGAAAATCTTCAACAATTATTATTGGCAGCACCTCTCGGCGAAAAGAGGATTTTGGCAATAGACCCAGGTTATAGAACGGGTTGTAAAGTAGTTTGCATAGACGAAAAAGGAGATTTACTTCACAATGAAACTATTTTTCCGCACGCTCCTCAAAACGAAACAGGTATGGCCATGAAGAAGATAAAATCTTTGGTGAATTCTTGCAATATAGAAGCCATTTCCATCGGAAACGGAACAGCGAGCCGAGAAACGGAGCAGTTCATCAAGAAAATTGGTTTCGATAGAGATTTACAAGTTTTTGTGGTTTCCGAAGCGGGCGCATCGGTGTATTCGGCGAGTAAAATTGCAAGAGAAGAATTCCCGAATTATGATGTGACGGTTCGTGGTGCGGTTTCTATCGGAAGAAGACTTTCGGATCCTTTGGCTGAATTGGTAAAAATAGACCCTAAATCTATTGGTGTAGGACAATATCAGCACGATGTAGACCAAACCAAACTGAAAGAAGAATTAGACCACACGGTAATAAGATGTGTAAATTCTGTAGGAATTAACCTGAATACCGCCAGTAAATCTTTGCTAAGTTACGTTTCTGGAATTGGCGAAAAAATGGCAGAAAACATTGTGAATTACAGAGCTGAAAATGGAGCTTTCACCTCGAGAAAAGATTTGAAAAAAATACCCAGATTAGAAGAAAAAGCCTATCAACAAGCAGCAGCTTTTGTAAGGATAAAAAATGCAAAAAATCCGCTAGATAATTCGGCGGTGCATCCTGAAGCTTACAAAACAGTAGAAAAAATGGCAAAAGATTTGGGATTGAAAACCGAAGAATTGATTGCCAATAAAGAAAAAATAAACCTACTTAATCCGGAAAAATACATTACCGAAGATATTGGAATTCTGGGAATTAAAGACATTTTAAAAGAGCTTTTAAAACCTGGATTAGACCCTAGAAAATCTGCCAAAGTTTTTGAATTTGACCGAAATGTAAAAACCATCAAAGATTTGTACATCGGCATGATTCTACCAGGAATTGTGAATAACATTACCGCTTTTGGCTGTTTTGTAGATGTAGGGATTAAAGAAAGTGGTTTGGTGCATATTTCTCAACTGAAAGACGGTTTTGTGTCTGATGTAAACGAAGTGGTAAAACTACACCAACACGTTCAGGTAAAAGTGCTGGAAATAGATGAGCAGAGAAAAAGAATACAATTGACGATGATTCTTTAAGGTAGAGGATGAGATTGAGGTTAAGGTTGAGGTTGAGAATGAAGATTTTACACATAAAAACAAGTTCCTTTTTGGGAAACTTGTCTATATTAGTAATATCTTAACCTCTAGTGCATTATATAAAAAATTAAACGCAAAGGCGCAATTAAAATTTTCATTGAAACTGTCTTTAAAGCGCAAAGTTTTAACTTTGTTAAAATTGATAATCTTTGATTTTCTTGCGCCTTAAAGACAGTTTCAATGAAAATTTTAATTGCGCCTTTGCGTATTTTACTTTTAATGAATCATCTGAATGAATTTTGATAATGCACTACAGGTTATCTAATAACATTTATAATAACCTTATCCAATTACCATTGCCATCTGCTAATAATCTAAATCCAGAAAGAGCATTACCTAACGGAGCTCCACTTGACATAGAAACTCCATTACTAGTAGATGCGTTTCCAGAGTATAAGGTTGAATTAGGTGAAGTGATAATCCAAGTAGAAGCTGATCCTGTAAAATTATATATACTAAAATATAAAATTGTTCCTGCCTCATAACTTGATGATGATGGAATTGTTATACTTCTTGCTGTTGGAGAATTCCCATTAAGATTAAAAAGGATTGTTCTCACAGATAAATCAGAAATTACATTTTCAGAAAGCGTTAAAATTTGAATTTTTTGAGAACCACTACTTCCTGATGCTGGAGTTGCCCAAGTACCATCACCTCTTAAAAATGTAGATGAAGATGCTGTGCCAGTTCCTAAACGAGCAGGTTTAACAACCCCTGTGTTAGCTCCATTTGTAGAATTTATAGCTGAAACAATATTATTACCCGTAGCGGCAGAATTAGCACTTAAGCTAGCTACTGCTGAACTGCTAATACTAAAATCCCCAGTTAAATTCTGAGGTGCTTGAGGAGAAAATGGAGACACTGAAGACGTGAGGTAAACTTGCCCTCCTGATGTTCCGTTACTAAAACCAACTCCTTGAGGCCCAGTAGCACCTGTAACACCTTGAGGCCCCATTGGACCAGGAATAGAACTTCCCGATGTTTTAGCATATAATGCATAAGGTACACTAAGCATTTGAGATGTGCCATTAATTGTATAAGATGTACCTCCTGCTACATCAACTTCAGATTTCATAAAATAAATATCGGTACTCCAATCTATTGAAGACATAGAACCTGATATAGGACTTCCCGCCCCTATCATTAGAGTAATTAATCCATTAACATCTGTAAGTTTATTTTGAGATTCAGAATAAACAACTGCACCGCTAACAGAGCCTTTTAAAATAGAAAATTTAAAGCCTACGTTTTGGTTTTTAACAAGCTCACCGCTTGAATTTCTAATAATTGCCTGATAGCTAAAAGCCTCTGGAGTTTGAGCTAATAGCACCATTGAAAATAGAATACTGAATAGAAAATAGATTTTTTTCATTGTTTTTTAATTATTTTTTCAAAATTTTAAATACTTTAACACGTCCGTTATCCTTAATTACCTTTAATAGATAAATAGATGCCGGATAAGAAACCATATTAATACTGGTTATCTTAGAATTGATTTTTTTAGCGCTTAAAAGCTTCCCAGAATTAGTATACAACTCATAGCTGTATTTTGCGAAATCGCTTAAATCTAGATTTAAGTTCAATTCGTCTGTAGTAGGATTTGGATACACTTTTAAGTTTAAACTTATCTCAAAAGCATTACTCCCCAAAGTTTCTGAAATCTCGTAAGAATGCTGTACCCCTTGCAATATACTTGCATTATTGGGAGACGAAAGTGTCTCATAAAAAACCTGCCCTATAGAATAGGTAACTCCTCCAGAAGATCCTGAATAATTTCCTCCAGAAGGATTAACAGATTCTTGTGCTTTTATCGCCGAAATATTTGCGACAAAGGCAAAGAAAATAATTTTTAATCTCATGATATATATTTATAGTAAATGATTCTAGCTTTATTCAAAGATAATCATTATTATAAATTAAACAAGGATAATTAATTATTAATAAAAAAATAATAAAATACAAACCCATAAAAAAAAGCAACCTCATCGGTCGCTTTTGGTATTATTGTACTATAAATTAACTAATTAAGATGTAGATACTGATAAATTTCGTCTTTTAGATGTACTCTTTTTTTCCTTAAATCCGTCAGATGTTCATCTGTGGTATGGCTTTGTTCTCCGTCTTCGTAATGCAAAATCAAAGCATTCACTTCTTCATAATTAACAAATAATTTTAAAAACTGTGCATCTGAAATTTTTAGCTCTGAGATTTTATCAGCATATTCAGGAAATTCTTGAGTAATAGTGTGATTTTCCATGACTTTAAAATTTTAAATTGTTTAATACATTAAAGTTAACGAATTATTTCATTAGTGTAAACATGAAAATTATCACTCCATAAAAAACAGAAAAAACCGCTCTATTGCTGTTGTTGCTGTTGCATTTGCATATTTCGCCAATAAGAATTGTTACTTTCTACATCTTCAGGAATCTCATTAATGCTTACAAAAGACGGCTTTTCTACTCTATCATTGAAAAAATCATTATAAAGTGTAGAAATATGACTGTCTGTATTTTCTACTACCACGGTAACTTCTAATCTGTGTTCTAAACTTCCTTTATAAATCCCTTTAACAGGGGTACAATCGTGAAAATCTTTACCAACTGCCAATCTTACATGCCTATCTGAAACAAGGCAATTATTAGTAGGGTCTATGCCTATCCAACCGTAGGTTGGCAAGAAAACTTCCACCCAAGCGTGCGTAGCGCCTTCGCCTCTTAAATCGTGATTTTTCGGGCAAATGTAACCACTTACGTATCTTGATGGCAACTCTGCAATCTGAAGCATCTCTAACAGCAAATGTGCAAAATCCTGACAAACGCCTGCTTTCAAACTCCAAACTTCATCAATATCAGATTCTATGGTGGTAACCCCTTGTTTATACGTGAAATTTTCAAAAATAAATTTAGAAACGTTAAAAGCGTTCTCAAAAACAGATTTTTCTTTATCAATAAGAGATTTTACAACGTTAGAAATCTCTTCTTTAGCTTTAAATTCTTCTAATTCGAGGAAATCTTTCAAGGTAAAATCTTTCTTCAACAATTCTATTTCTTCCCACTGTTGTGCTATGGAAATCTCAAGATTTGGAATTTCTATAGGAACTACTTCTACCACAATATTAGATTGTATGCTTAATTCTGAATGAGGTTTTAGAATATTAAAAATCCCCAACTGATTAAAATAATGGTCTTTAAAAACTTCTATACTTGGCGAATCTGTAATTCTTATAGACTGAAAATGCAAAGTCTGATGCAAATCTTGTATCGGATAAAGCATAATTTGATTGATAGATTCGTAAACCGGAGAATTATAAAAATAATGTGTGATGTGTTTTATTTTGTACTTTGCCATAACTTATAAATAACCGAAATAGAATTTAGAAAATAAATTGGATAAATAACTGATGTCTTTTTCTATATCTTCCAGATAAAGAAGCAACTTTCTGCCATCTTGCAAGTCTGGTTTAGAATACTGAAACTTGCTTAAAATTTTACCTACTTCAAACTGAACGGTATTGAAGGCTTCGGCGGTAGAATCTTCTCTTATTCGCTCTAATCTTGTTTTAATTCTGTTGAGTGCATAATACACCGAATTTGTAAAAATAGGATTGAACAAAACGTAATGAATGATATTCTGCAAAGTGAGTTCGCCTCGGTAAGTTTTATTGTACAATTCATAACCAGAAAGCGAATACAAAAGATATCTAAAGGAATTGACTTCGTGTTCGTTGGTAATGTTGTAATCTATTTCTTTAATTTTAACCGAAAGGATTTTCAAGGTTTGCAAAGCTTGTTCTATATGCCTGCCAATACTCATAAAAGAATAACCAACGCCTCTATCCATTGTAGTACTAATCATCCCGATATACAGAACAGATTGTTGCATAATGGCATCCATCACTTCTACAGAATCTTGATACTTCAATTGCCTGTTAATTTTATCATTCCGAACAAAATGATAAAAATTATTAAGCGTTTGCCACATTTCTTTGGTTATGTGGTCTTGCGTAGCTCTGGCATTTTCTCTGGCGTAGAAAATATTATTAATGATAGACGAAGGATTATTTTTGTCTGTAATGAGATAAATTAAAGCATCAGAATATGTCCAATCGTTTAATTCATCATTTTTTAAAACATCTTTGCTACCGTATTGTTCTACAATAAATTTCCAATTGTCTTTTATGGCATTATCTTGCAATGCTACATAATTGGTTTGCAATAATTTTATTTCGGATTTGGTACGTTCCATATATCTGGACATCCAAAAAATAGAATCTGCTACTCTACTTAACATATTTTTAGTTTAAATCTAATTAATGATTTGATAATTGTTACTTTGTATTTTGTACTTTATACTTTGTACTTTGCATTTTTTTAATCACTCAAAACCCAAGTATCTTTACTGCCGCCACCTTGTGAAGAATTCACCACCAAGGAACCTTCTTTTAGAGCAACTCTGGTTAATCCTCCAGGTACAATATCAATTCCTCTCGGACCGTACAGCGCAAAAGGTCTCAAATCTACTCTACGAGGCGAAAGCTCATCATTAATAAAACAAGGCGAAGAAGAAAGATTAATAATTGGCTGTGCGATAAAATCTCTTGGTGCTTCTGTAATTGCTTTTTTAAAATCATCAATTTGTTTATCTGTAGCACTATTTCCTATCAACATTCCATAACCTCCACTTCCGTTGGTACGTTTAATCACCATGTTGTTCATTTTACCAAAAACCATTTCTCTGTAGTCTTCGTTTTCCATGTGATATGTTGGCACATTATTAAGAATAGGTGTCTCATTAAGGTAATATCTAATCATATCTGGAACGTAAGCATAAATTGCTTTATCATCTGAAACACCGTTCCCTATTGCATTTACAATATTTACATTTCCCGCTCTATATGCCCAATACAAACCTGCAACTCCCAACTGACTGTCTGGACGGAAAACCAATGGGTCTAAAAACTCATCATCTACCCTTCTGTAAATTACATCTACTTGCACCAAACCTTTGGTTGTTTTTTTGTACACTTTCAGATTATCTACCACCAAATCTCTACCTTCTACCAATTCTATTCCCATTAATTTTGCAAGAGTAGAATGCTCAAAATATGCAGAATTGTAAATTCCTGGTGTAAGCAAAACCACTTCTGGCTTACTGGTTTGAAGATTAGAAAGTTCTAGTAAATTCTTGAGCAACAAATCCGGATAATTTCTTACCGGTTGCACTTTATTATTCCTCAAAGCATTAGGAAATATTCTATTGCTAATATTTCTATTCTCCAGCATATAAGAAACACCTGAAGGCGTTCTGAGATTGTCTTCCAAAACATAATATTGCCCATCGCTAGACCTTATTAAATCTACACCTGCAATGTGAGTATAAACATTGTAAGGAACATCTACTCCTACCATTTGCTTGAGAAAATAAGGACACGAATACACCAATTCCGCAGGAATAATGCCATCTTTTATAATAAATTGCCCGTGATATACGTCTTTTAAAAATATATTAAGCGCTTTAAGTCTTTGTTTTATACCTTCTTCAATAGTTTTCCATTCTCTTTGCTGAATGATTCTGGGAATTACATCAAACGGAAATATCTTTTCTATACCTTCTCCATTATCATAAACAGTAAAAGTAATTCCTTGGGTCATAAAGAGTTTCTTAGCCAATTCATTTCGATTTGCCAATTCTTCTTTTCCCATCTGTTTTAAACCATTAAGAAAAAGTGCGTAATGCTCTCTTACCCCTTCTTGCGAAAACATTTCATCCCAAACGTTTTCAGACCTGCAATAAGCTCTATTAAAATCTTCAAAAATCATACACTTATGTTTTAAACCCTATTAAAAAATAGGTAATTTTAAATAAAAGTAATAATTTTTAAAACACAACCCCTATATTTTTAAATAATTTTAATAAAAAAGTTATTTTTTCAACCAAAACCCCTTTAAAAATTAAAATTATAAACAAAAAAAAGCTTCCAAGAAGGAAGCTTTGTGACCGCAGAAGGATTCGAACCCTCACTGACGGAGCCGAAATCCGTAGTTCTATCCGTTAAACTATACAGCCTGTTTTATTTTTGATTTACGATTTATGATTTTAAATTTTAGATTACAAAAATAATGGTTTCCTTTTAAAAAGCAATTCTAATACCACCTAAAACCTGAGCTCCCAAAACTTTGTAGCCTAAATAATGTTCGTATTTTTTGTTCAAAAGATTATTTCCCATCACAAAAACCGTAAAGTTTTTATTGATTTTATAATCTGTATTAAGGTTTAAATCCAAATATGCTGGAAGAGATTTTTTGGCATTTTCAGTAGAAGTAAATTGATTTGGCACTACTCCATCTATATCAATTTGATAAGCATTAGTCTTTCTTTCAGCAACAAAAATTCCTTTAAAACCTAGATTTAACTTTCTGTCTAATAAAGAATATTTCGCCCCGAAAGTAGATTGTAAAACGGGTTTATAATACACTTCGTTCAAGTTTTTCAAATTGAATTTCATATAGTGAAGTTCCGCATCAATTACCAAATTCTGCAACGGAAAATACTGCAAACTTCCTTTTACTTCACTCAAAGTTCCGTCATCATAAATCGCAGAAAAAGTATTGGCAAAATTGTACGCAGAACGATTCAACGTGTTATTATAATCAAACAAATCATTCGCTCGGAAAAATTGTGCATTTTTCAAATCGCTAAAACCAGCTTTTACATCATATTTCAACTCTTGGTCTATATCTCCTTTCAAACCAAAATAAAAATGATATTTAGTTTCTGTAGGTTTCAACATAACATCCGAAACCAAATAAGGATTTTGTTGCAACAAATCGGCATAAGAATTCAACTGTACACCGCCATCAATTCCTGCATAGAATTTGTATTGTTCTGTAGCTTCAAAAAGCACTTCCGCAAAAGGAAACCACTTGAAATCATTCGTTTTGGCTTCTGGCGTATTCTTGTCCCAAATTTTAGCATTTACAAAAGAAAAATCTGAACCAATTGCTAAATAAGAATTGCCTTTGTAGAAAGAAATTTTCGGTTTTAAACTCGTTAATAAAAAGTTAGATTGATTTTCATTTAACAAAGAAAATTTAGAATCTTGAGTGCTTAAATTAACGCCTAAATCAGCATTTATTTTCATGTCTTTAGCCGAAAAAAACGGCAAATCGTATTTTGAAAGGTTAAGTTCTGCCGAACCTAGATTTTCTCTCGCATCGAAATGGTCTGTTAGTAACGATGATTTGAATTTTACATTATTGAAAATATCATTGTTGTAAAAATCATAAAAACCATTAATTTTCAATTGGTTATAGCTTTGCTTCAAATCAATATCAGAAGACGGTTGCAAAGCATAAATTCCGTAATAATTATAATTATGATTGCCCCAATCTGCGGTAATATTCAATTTTCCTTTATCCGAAAACGAATTTAAAAACGCAGCAGCATTGAAATCGCTTCTTTTAGAATTCCAAGAAAAATCTTTAGTTAAACCATTGGTTGTTAAGCCATGCAAATCTACACCAACTTCCGTTTTATCATCTATTTCATAAGAGATATTGGCATCTGCTAAAAATTTAGAATAATTACCAAAACCCGCCTGAAAATAGTTCCTCTGACTGTCATTATTGAATTTCGGAGAGATATCTTCTCCTTGAATGGTAGAAGTTTTGAAATCTGAAACCGCAGGAACATTGGTAATTTTGTACTCTACAGGTTCTTGAGATTTTTCTTTTGGTGGATAATTTTTCTCTGTTTCAACAGAAGTTTTTTTCTTTTCGATTTTCTTTACTTCAGGTTCGCGTTTTCTATCCAAAATCAGTCTTTCTTCTTTAATTTGAGAGAAAGAAAACTGCGAAATTCCTACTAAAACGAGAGATAATATTTTTATGTTTTTGTTCATTTTTTTTGTGTTACGAGAGTTTCGCTCCTACGGAGCTTTTTTTAATATTACAAAATGATTTCTACAAACCTTTTGCTCCTACGGAGCAAAATTTTCAAACTTCCAGCATCCTTCATCAATCATCCAACAGGATTATTTAATCAACTTCTTCACCTCCTTCGCTTCTGAAACAATTTCTGGAAAATCTTGGTAGTTTTCTATAATTTGGTCACAAGTATAACTTGCCTGATAATTGTCTTTCAGCGCCAAATAATTTCTAGCCATCAACACCAAAGCTTTTGCGCCCCAAAACTCTTCCGAAGCATAATTATTTGCGAGTTTAAAAATCGTTTCGTTAGAAGATTTGAAGGCTTTTCCTTTGTTTTGATAAAAAGCTTTTGCATAAAGTGCTTCTGCTGCAACTTCTGTATTTGCAGATTTTTCTAATGCAGAATAAGCCGTTTGCGCGTCTTTATCTTTACCTTGATTCATCAAACTTCTGGCTTTTATCACTTTCGCTTGTTCTAAAACCGCAGCAGAATTTTTAGAATTTTTCAAAACTTCGTTCGCAAATTTTTCTGCTTGAGAGAAATTCTTTTCTTCAGCATAAATCTTCATCAATTCCAAACTAGCAAAATTCTTAATATTTACATTCGAAGAATTTGCAAGTCCTTCCAAATAAATTTTAGCTTCCGAAGTGTTATTTTCACTCAACAAAATCTGAGAAATCCTCACTTGAGCATCTTCCTGATAATCGTTTTGAGCATTAGCAACTTCATTCAAAACCAATTTCGCTTTCGTTAAATTTTTGGTTTGATAATAACTTTCGCCTAATTCATATTGCGCTTGGTAGAATTTTTCTCCTGTAGGATTTTGAGTTAAAAACTTCTCGTAATTCGGTATTGCTTTTGCGTATTCTTTCTTTGCAAATTGTTGTTGAGCCAAAGAAAGATTAATTTCATCTAAATCTGTTTGAGAAATATTGATTTCTAAATTTCTGGCAAAATTTTGATACCCAACCGAATCGCCATTTTTTAGATAAATAGGCTTTGCAGCAGCAACAATTTTCTCTGCATACGCCGTATTTTTATATTTATTTCCGAGAGATTTCAACTCAGATAAAGCTTTTTCAGGTTGGTTTAAATCTTCATAATTCTGCGCTCTGTAGATTTCAGCATTGGCAACCAAATCTTTATCCGTACTCAATTTGATTACTTGAGAAAAAGCATCGCTAGAATTTTGATATTGGTCTATCGAAGCATAAGCCGTTCCCAATTCATAATACGCATCATCTTGATATTCAGAATTTTTAAAATTGGAAATCAATTTCTTTAATTCTACAATTTTTGCTTCTGTATCTCCTTTGAAACCAATTGCCATTGCTTTTTGAAACTGAGTATAATCGTTTGCACCTTCTGTTTTATTGTAAATTGCAATAGCTTCATTCAATTCATTACCCGCGTAATAGGTATCTGCCAAACGCAATTCTGCATCGTTTTTAAATTCAGATTTTGGATTTTTAAGATATTCTTTAAAATATTCTTTAGCTTTTACAAAATTTTTCGATTTGAAATAAGCGTAACCCAAATCATAACTCAATTGTTGCTTCTCTGGAAATTCTTCTGCATTTCTATCCAACTTTTCAAAACCATAAATTGCAGTAGCATAATCTCCTTTTTGATAATACGTTTGCGCCAACCAATATTGAGCTCTTAAGTTGAACGTTCTATTAAGATTATATTTTAAACTTTTCTTGAAATTTTGTTCCGCAGCATCTAATTCGCCTTTGTTAAAAAGCTCCGTTCCGTATAAAAACAACACTTCTTGGTAGATTTTTTCCGTTTGAGAATCAACGCCAGTTAATTCTTCAATCGCTTTTATCGTACCTTTGTAATCGCCAGAATACAAGTAAGATTTTACCAAAAGTTGTTCTAATTCTTTAGAATAACCATATTTTTCGAGGTAAGATTTGATGGCAATTTGCGGACTTTCAAAAGGATTACCAATATCGTAACTCAATTTTGCATATTGTTCGTGTGCTAGTTTTGAGACATTTTTATCATAAGTCATTTCTTTCGCCGAACGAAACGCCGCCAAAGCTTCTTGCTTTTTACCAACTTCCAAATAAGCATTACCTAACTGATAATAAGCATTTTGCGCCAATGCAGATTGAGAATTTAGCAATTGATTGAAGTAAGAAATAGCTTCATCAAACTTTTGAAGATTTGCAGCTACAAAACCCATTTCATATAAATCACTTTCAGAAGGATTTTGTTGAGTTTGCAAATATTCTTTCAAATGAGGATATGCTTCAGAATATTGTTTTTGCATAAAATAACTTTCGCCAATAATCTTATGAACCTCGGCTTTATAATCTGCCGAAATATCTTCGTTTAATAAGTCGTTTCCTTCAGAAATTGCCTGTGAATATTGCTTCTGGTTAAAATACAATTGCACGTAATAAGGTTTTACCAATTTGGCATATTTTTCTTGATTTTTAATTTCATCAAAATACTGAAAAGCCTTATCACTTTGTTGGTTTGCATAATACAAATGTCCGAGCATATACGCAATATCACCTTTATCTTCGGCGGTTTTGTACGCTTCTTCCAGCGCTTCAATAGCTCCATTAGAATCTCCCGTCATAAACTTGGCATAACCCAATTTTAAGATATACTGCGTATTTTCTTCTTTATCGAGTTGATACTGATTAACTTTCTGCAGGGTTTCCAACGCTTTAGGAAAATCTTTTTTTGCCAAATAATAATCTGCCAAAGGTAAATTTGCCTGTGCAAAAAGTGCAGATTTTGGATATTCTTTAATAAAGGCATCTAAACCTTCTTCTGCATGATTTCGCCCAAGAATTACGCCTATAACATTACTGAAAAACAACGCGGCTTCTTTCTTAGAATTTTCCAGATTTTGATTAAAAAAATACTGTCTGGAATATTCGTATTGTGATGCTGCATAAATTTTATTTTGATAAAGATTTTCAGCTAAATTATATCGATAAAGTTCTTGGTCTGCGAAAAATTGAGATTGTTGGGCGGCAGAAACGCCACAAACTGAAATTGCAGAAAGCAATATAAATTTTTGTGTACTATTCATTGGTTGAGGATGAATTAAAATGCTTTATTTAGAACGAAAATAACAAAAACTTATTGTAGAAACAAGTTTTTAGACTTGTAATAATTTATTTGGAAATACAACTAGAACTAAAATTCTTCTTGAAAATAAAAATTTAAACATTTACCCCCATTTAAAACAGCACTTAAGCACAAAAATGATTACATTTGTGACTTTGATTGACAAAAAACTTAATTAATGAGCCAACTTTTTAGAAAGAAAACTTTCACTAACAAAAAAGATTCTGGGTTAATAAGAGCTTTAGGACTTTGGGATATTGTATTTTTTGGATTAGCCGCAATTATTGGAGCTGGAAGTTTCAGTAGCTTAGGCGAAGCAATTTTTAGAGGCGGACCTGGTGTTATTACTCTTTACATTATCTGTGGTATAGCTTGTGGATTTACCGCAATGTCTTACGCCGAATTTGCAACCAGAATTCCTACTGCAGGTAGTGCATATACTTATGCTTATGCTAGTTTCGGAGAAATTATCGCTTGGATTATTGGATGGGCTCTCATTATGGAATACAGTTTTGGGAATATCTATGTTGCCTTTTCTTGGAGTGATTATTTTACCTCATTTATAGAAAGAATAGGTTTTGACATACCAGATTTTCTTACCACAAGTTATACAGAAGCCAAAAAAGCTTTTCTTTCTAGTTCAGAAAATAAAGAATTAATAACCGCTTGGAAAACAGCTCCCATTATTGCTGGCTTTAAATTTATTATAGATATTCCTGCTTTGGTTATTAATGCATTAATTACATGGTTGGTTTACATAGGTATTAAAGAAAGTAGAAATTTCAACAATATTTTAGTTATAATGAAATTAGCTGTAATTCTGTTAATTATTGCCGTTGGAGTTTTCTATATTAATTCAGACAATTGGGTTCCTACTAATAATGAAGGAGTAAAATCTATAATGCCAAATGGTTTTGCAGGAGTAATGGCTGCTGTAAGCGGTGTTTTCTTCGCTTATATTGGTTTTGATGCCATAAGTGTTCTCGCAGAAGAGACCAAAAATCCAGAAAAAACACTTCCAAAAGGAATGATTCTTTCTTTGGTATTAAGTACAGCGGTTTATATGGTTTTAACATTGGTATTAACCGGAATTGTAGATTATAGAAAATTTGAAGGCGTTGGAGACCCTCTTTCATTTATTTTTGCACCTCAAAACGGAAATATCCCTTGGATGGAATTTATCGTTTCCGTAACTGCAATTATTGCCATTACAACAGTACTTTTAGTATTCCAAATGGGACAGCCAAGGATTTGGATGAGCATGAGTAGAGACGGTCTCTTACCTAAAAAATTCGCAGAAGTTCACCCAAAATACAAAACCCCAAGTTTCTCTACCATCATTACAGGTGTAGCAGTAGGTTTACCAATTTTATTTACCGATAAATCTTTCATTTTAGATTTTACAAGTATCGGAACTATTTTCGCATTTGTATTGGTAAACGGAGGAATATTATTGATGCCAGCAAGAGAAAAAGTAAAAGGAAATTTCCATCTTCCATACATCAATTCAAAATACATTTTCCCTGTTTTGTTTATCGGAGGATTAATAGGTTTTCACTTTTGGCAACCTCAATTTTTCCACGATTTATGGAATATTTCAGATGAAAAACAAGGCGAATTCAGACTTTCTATCATTATTTACATCATTATTAATTTAATTTTGGTAGTAATTTCTTACCTTAAAAATTTATCTTTAATTCCGCTTCTAGGATTGAGTTCTTGTCTTTATCTTTTAACCGGAATGACGCATAACAACTGGTTTTGGTTTGGTCTGTGGTTTATCATCGGACTAGGAATTTATTTCTTCTACGGAAAAAAACACAGCAAATTAAATTCAGAAAATGCTTAAAAATATTTGCAAGAATTAAAATACTTTATATATTTGTACCAATGAAATCAACAATGAACAAAAACTGGTGGTGGCACTTATACTCTTCGCTGAGTCTAAGCTAAACTGCTATGGAAACGTTCTACGTAAATTAATTTCATAAAAGAAGACTTCAGCGATTTATCCGTTGAAGTCTTTTTTTTGTCATTGCGAGCATAGCGAAGCAAACCTAATATTATAAAAAATTTGATTATTAAAAAAATGCAAAACTCAAAACTAAAAATAAAAACTTCTTCCAAGTCTTTGATGGGAGACCTTCATACCGCAATGGGAATTTACTTGAAATTAAGAGATAAATTCAGAGATACCATTCTTTTGGAAAGTGCAGACCATAACGTAAATAACAATAGTTTTTCTTACATCGCCATTAATGCAATTGCAGGTGTAGAAATTAAAAATCTACAAGAAATGGAAGTAAAATTTCCATTAACAGCACCCGAAAAATCTGCAATCCCAGAAAACTTTAGCATTACAGAATATTTAGAGAATTTTTCTAAAAGTTTTGAATGCGAAACAGCGAAAAATCCAGTTGAAAAAATGGCACAAGGTTTATTTGGATATACCAGTTTTGATGCAGTTCAGTTCTTCGAAACCATCAAATTTAAACCTCAAAGCAAAGAAGTAGAAATTCCTTTTTTACGTTACAGATTGTATCAATACGTGGTTGCCATCAATCATTTTAACGATGAAATGTTTCTTATCGAAAATAAAATCGAGGGTTTGAAATCTGAAATTTCAGAAATTGAAAATATGATTCAAAACAAAGATGTTGCACTCTATCCTTTCGAAAAAATAGACGAAGAATCGTCAAATTTAACTGATGAAGAATACAGAAATTTGGTAGAATTGGCAAAAAAACACTGTTTCCGTGGCGATGTTTTCCAATTGGTTCTCAGCAGAAGATTCGAGCAAAAGTTCAAAGGCGACGAATTCAATGTTTACAGAGCTTTGCGAAACATCAACCCTTCTCCTTACCTATTTTTCTTTGATTACGGAGATTACAAATTAATGGGTTCAAGTCCAGAAAGTCAGTTGATTATTCAAAATCAAAAAGCTGTAATTCATCCAATTGCAGGAACTTTCCGCAGAACTGGCGACACCGAAAAAGATTTACAATCGGTAGAAACTTTAAAAAAAGACCCAAAAGAAAACGCCGAACATACCATGTTGGTAGATTTAGCAAGAAATGATTTGAGCAAATTAGGAAAAAATGTAACCGTTTCTAAACTCAAAGAAATCCAGTTGTTTTCGCACGTAATTCACATGGTTTCAGAAGTTACCGCAGAATTAGAAAAAACCACCAATCCTTATGAAATGATTGCTACCACATTTCCTCAAGGCACTTTAAGTGGCGCTCCAAAATACAAAGCGCTAGAATTAATAGACGCTTACGAAAAATCTTCTCGTGGTTATTACGGTGGTTGCATCGGTTTTGTAGGTTTTGACGGAAGTTGCAATCAAGCGATTATGATTAGAACATTTTTAAGCAAAAACAACACTCTTTTCTATCAAGCTGGCGCTGGAATTGTAGCCAAATCTTCCGCAGAAAGCGAGTTGCAAGAAGTAAATAACAAATTAAATGCCTTGAAAATGGCAGTAAAAAAAGCAACAAAAATTTAGTTGTTGGTTGATAGTTG
The DNA here is from genome assembly GCF_047601505.1 of Cloacibacterium sp. Taxonomy (GTDB): domain Bacteria; phylum Bacteroidota; class Bacteroidia; order Flavobacteriales; family Weeksellaceae; genus Cloacibacterium. The sequence continues at coordinate 1,788,770 of NZ_JASGJD010000001.1, read as the reverse complement.
TTGGTTGATAGAAATAAAAAACACAAAAATGGAATATGTAAACCTTGATGTTTGGATTGAAGCAAGAAAACTTACAAAACTTGTTTATGATTTAACTAAAAATTATCCAAAAGAAGAGATTTTTGGATTAACAAACCAAATTAGAAGATGTGCAGTTTCTATTCCTTCTAACATTGCAGAAGGCTGCGGAAGAAACACTTCTAAAGAAACGATACATTTTCTATTTATTTCAAGAGGTTCCATTTATGAATTAGAAACTCAACTTTATTTATCACTTGATCAAAATTACATTAAAAAAGAAGAGTTTGAAAATATTCTATCTCAAGTTATACTTTGCAAAAAATTATTAAACGGATTTATAAATTATTACAAAAATAAATAATGAAAAATAATATAAAAGAACCATCAACTATCAACCATCAACCATCAACTAAAGTACTGGTCTTCGATAATTACGATAGTTTTACCTACAATCTTGTTCAAATTGTAGAACAAATTTTAGGGGAAAAAGTAGATGTTTTTAGAAATGATGAAATTCCTTTGGAAGACATCAATCAATATGATAAAATCATTCTTTCTCCAGGACCAGGAATTCCCGAAGAAGCAGGAATTTTGTTAGAAGTCATTAAAAAATACGCACCTACAAAATCAATTTTCGGAGTTTGTCTTGGTCAACAAGCGATTGCCGAAGCTTTTGGTGGAAGTTTAATCAATCTTTCTGAAATTTATCACGGTGTTGCTACCGAAGCTAAACAAGTAAAACCTCATAAAATTCTAGAAAATTTACCCGAAATTTTAGAAGTTGGGCGTTATCATTCTTGGGCAGTAAATCCCGAAGATTTCCCTGAAGAACTAGAAATTACCTCGGTTGATAATTCTGGAATGATAATGAGTTTGAAACATAAAGAATACGATGTTCACGCTGTTCAATATCACCCTGAAAGTATTTTAACACCAAATGGAAGACAGATTTTAGAAAATTTCTTAAAGTCGGAAGACGGAAGTCAGAAGTCAGAAGAATAAATATAACCAAAAAAAGCTTCCGACTTCGGACATCTGACTTCGGACAACAAAATATGAAACAAATATTACAATACCTTTTCAATCATCAAACTTTAACCAAAGCAGAAGCAAAGGCTATTATGATTGAAATTGCACAAAATAAATTCAACGAAACAGAAGTTTCAGCATTTATCACCGTTTTTATGATGCGTAGCATTACGCTAGAAGAAATGCAAGGCTTCCGAGAGGCATTGCTAGATTTGGCGGTGAAAGTAGATTTAGGAACGCACGATTTGGTGGACATTGTAGGAACTGGTGGCGATGGAAAAAACACCTTTAATATTTCTACTTTGGCGAGTTTTATCGTGGCTGGAACCGGACAAAAAGTAGCTAAACACGGCAATTATGGTGTTTCGGCAATTTCTGGTTCTTCTAATGTTTTGGAAGAATTGGGTTATCAATTCAAAAATAATCAAGAAGATTTAAAGAAAGATTTAGAAAAAGCCAATATCTGTTTTCTTCATGCTCCGCTTTTTCATCCCGCGTTGAAATCTGTTGCTCCGTTGAGAAAAGGTTTGGGATTAAGAACATTTTTCAATCTTTTAGGTCCGTTGGTAAATCCTGCAAAACCAAAATTTTCGATGATTGGAGTTTACAGTTTAGAAATTGCGAGATTGTATCAATATATTTTGCAAAAAAATAACGAAGATTTCATGTTAGTTCACGCTTTAGACGGTTACGACGAAATTTCTTTGACAAGCGATTCTAAAATTTTCAATAAAAATGGTGAAGAAATTTTCTCTGCCGAAGAATTAGGATTCAGAAATATTGCCCCTGAAACCATTTTCGGAGGTAGCACCAAAGAAGAAGCTGCAAAAACTTTCAGAAATATTTTAGAAGGAAAAGGAACGTACGAACAAAAAGCTGTAGTTCTTGCTAATGCTGCAAAAGCATTACAAAACACAGGGAAATTTGAAAATTATGAAACAAGTTTGGCTGCCACAAAAGATAGTTTAGAAAGTGGAAAAGCGCTAGAATGTTTGAATAAACTTGTACAAAGTACAGTGTAAAATGTACAATGTATTTCAAATAAAAAAATACATTATACTTTGTACTTAATACATTTTACAAATTAATGAAATGAATATATTAGACAAAATAATAGCTCGAAAAAAAGAAGAAATTGCTCTTTCAAAAAGTAAAATTTCTGTAGAGCAGCTGAAAGATTCAGAATTTTTCGGAAGAAAAACTTTTTCTTTGAAAGAATCGGTAAAATCCAGAAACGGAATTATTGCCGAATTTAAAAGACAATCGCCTTCAAAAGGAATTATCAACAATAAAGTTTTGCCTTTAGAAATTGTAACGAAATACGAAGAATTTGGAGCAAGTGGAATTTCGATTTTGACGGATAAAGATTTTTTTGGAGGCAGTTTCGAGGATATTTTAAGCGTTAGAAATTCTGTAAACATTCCGATTTTAAGGAAAGACTTTATGATAGATGAATATCAATTTTATGAAGCTAAATCCATCGGAGCAGATGTTATTTTGTTAATTGCAGCGTGTCTTTCTCCAAGTCAAGTTCAGGAATTTACTGAATTGGCTCATCAACTGAATTTGGAGGTTTTGTTAGAAATTCACACCGAAGAAGAACTGAAACATTTTAATTCTGAAATAGATTTAGTGGGAATTAACAACCGAAACTTAAAAGATTTCAAAGTAGATTTACAACATTCTGTCAATTTAAAAAATCTTCTACCAAAAGGCACTTTATCTGTTGCCGAAAGTGGAATTTACAATGTGGAAGATTTCAAATTTTTGAAAGAAAAAGGATTTGATACTTTCTTAATGGGAGAATATTTTATGAAAAACGAAAATCCGGGAGAGAAATTTGGAAAGTTTGTTTCTAATGTAATAATTTAAAACAACAACCGTGTTGTCATTCTGAACGGAGAGAAACGAAGTGAAGAATCTATGAGATTCCTCGTTCCTCGGAATGACAACTTGGAAATTAATATTATGATTAAACCAAAAATAAAAGTCTGCGGATTAACAAAGTTCAATCAGATTCAAGAATTGATTGAGTTAAAAGTTGATTTTCTGGGATTTATTTTTTACGAAAAATCACCTAGATTTGTTCTAAATCATTTGAGTTTAGAACAAATTTCCGAATTTAATCATCAAGCAAAAGTTGGCGTTTTTGTGAATGAAACGGTTGAAAAAATTGTAGAAATTTCAGAGAAAGCAAAACTCAATTTCATCCAATTACATGGTGATGAAGATGAAGATTTTATAAAAAGATTAAGGCAGAGTTTAAGTGAAAAGGTAGAAATCATAAAGGTAATTAGGATTGGTAATCAAAAGAAAAAAGAATTGAAAAAGACCATCAACTATCAACCAACAACTATCAACTATCTTTTATTTGACACAGACAGCAAAGCTTTTGGCGGAACAGGTAAAACTTTTGATTGGAAAATTCTCAATGAAATTAAAATTCCAAAACCTTATTATTTAAGTGGTGGAATTTCTTTAGAAAACATTCTTCAACTATCAACCATCAACCAACAACCTGCGGTTTTAGACATCAATTCTAAATTTGAAATTGAAGCAGGAATTAAAAATATTGAGAAAATAAAAACATTAAAATCATTATTGAAATGACATATAGAAACCCCGACGAAAACGGATATTACGGAGAATTTGGAGGCGCATTTGTTCCAGAAATGCTCTATCCAAACGTGGAAGAACTCCAACAAAATTATATAGAAATTATAGAATCTAAAGAATTCAAAACAGAACTTAATGATTTGTTGAAAAACTATGTAGGAAGAGCTACTCCACTTTATTTTGCGAAAAATTTAAGCGAAAAATATGGTACAAATGTTTACCTAAAAAGAGAAGACCTCAATCATACTGGTGCTCATAAAATCAACAATGCTCTCGGACAAGTTCTCCTTGCCAAAAAACTAGGAAAAAAGAGAATTATTGCCGAAACAGGAGCTGGACAACACGGTGTAGCAACGGCTACAGCTTGCGCTTTGATGAATCTTGAATGCATCGTTTACATGGGCGAAGTGGATATCGCAAGACAAGCTCCAAATGTTGCCAGAATGAAAATGCTCGGCGCAAAAGTTGTACCTGCAACCTCTGGCTCAAAAACATTAAAAGACGCTGTAAATGAAGCGTTAAGAGATTGGATTAACAATGCTACCAAAACGCATTACATCATCGGAAGTGTAGTTGGACCTCATCCTTTTCCAGATTTGGTAGCAAGATTTCAAAGTGTAATTTCTGAAGAAATTAAATGGCAATTAAAAGAGAAGATTGGCAGAGAAAACCCAGACTACGTTATTGCTTGTGTTGGTGGCGGAAGTAATGCTGCAGGAACTTTTTACCATTTTGTAGATGAACCTTCCGTAAAAATAATTGCTGCCGAAGCTGGTGGTTTTGGTGTAAATTCTGGAAAATCTGCTGCTACAACTTTCTTAGGAACAACTGGCGTTTTGCATGGTAGCAAAAGTATTGTGATGCAAACTGAAGACGGACAAGTTATAGAACCACACTCTATTTCTGCGGGGTTAGATTATCCTGGAATTGGGCCTTTCCATGCGAATTTATTCAAAAATAATCGTGCAGAATTTTTCAGTATTAATGATGATGAAGCGCTAGAATCTGCCTTTGAATTAACTAAATTAGAGGGAATTATTCCTGCTTTGGAAAGTTCTCATGCGTTGAATATTTTAAAGAAGAAAAATTTTCAAAAAGACGATGTGGTGGTTATTTGTTTGAGTGGACGTGGAGATAAAGACATGGAAACGTATCTGAAAAAATTAGAAACTGAAAATCTTTAACCATTCTTCAAAAAATTTTACAATGAGTCAAAAAATATATCAAATAGATGCCTTTGCAGAAAAACTTTTCGCGGGAAATCCTGCAGCAGTTTGTCCGTTAGAAAAATGGATAGACGATGAAACCATGCAAAAAATTACCGCCGAAAACAATTTAGCAGAAACCGCTTTTACTGTTCCTGTAGAAAATGGTTTCGAAATTAGATGGTTTACTCCGACTATAGAAGTTGATTTATGCGGTCATGCAACGCTTGCTTCGGCGTTTGTTTTGATAAATTTTGAAGGATTTACAGAAGATAAAATCAATTTCTTTTCTAAAAATAGCGGAACTCTTACTGTAACTAAAAATGGAGATTTATTCACCTTAAATTTCCCTTCAGATTCGTTACAAAAAGTTGAAAATTTAAGTCAATTTAAAAATTGTTTTGCTCATCAACCAATAGAAGCTTACCAAGGAAAAACAGATTATCTGCTTATTTTTGAAAATGAAAGCCAAATTGTAAACATAAAACCTAACTTTTCAGAAATTGCAAAAATTAATGCAAGAGGAATTATTGTAAGTTCAAAATCTGAAAATTACGACTTTGTTTCTAGATTTTTTGGACCAAACTGTGGCGTTGAAGAAGACCCTGTAACAGGCTCTGCACATACTACTCTTACTCCTTTTTGGGCTGAGAAATTAGAAAAAACTAAACTGAAAGCAAAACAAATTTCAGAACGTGGCGGAGTTTTAGAATGCGAACTAAAAAACGACAGAATTCTCATTAGTGGAAGTTGCAAAGCGTATTTAATTGGCGAAATATTTATAGACTAAAAAATCATAAAATGAAAAAACTTAACATATACTTTACTGCCGGAATTCCTACATTAGAAGATACCGCAGAAATAATGAAAACCATTCAAAATGCTGGTGCAAACATGATGGAAATTGGGATGCCTTATTCTGACCCTGTTGCTGATGGACCTGTAATTCAGGAAGCACACGAATTGGCTCTGAGAAACGGAATGACCATTGCAAAACTTTTTCCTCAACTAAAATCGGTGAAAAATGAAATCAACATTCCGGTAATTTTGATGGGATACATCAATCCTGTTTTGAGTTTTGGATTTGAAAAATTCTGTGAAGAGTGTGCCAATTCTGGAGTTTCGGGATTAATTATTCCAGATTTGCCTCCTATTGAATTTGAAAAAAATTATAAACCTATTTTAGATAAAAACGGACTGAATTTCACATTTCTCGTAACACCAGAAACCTCCGAAGAACGTATCAAATATTTAGATTCTTTAAGTTCGGGATTTTTGTATGCTGTTTCTAGTTCTTCTACTACAGGAAACGAAAAAAAAGAAGTTAAAAACGAAGAATATTTAAATAAATTAGCTTCTTTAAACTTGAAAAACGATGTAATGATAGGTTTTGGAATTAAAAATAAAACCGATTTTGAACAAGTTACAGAAAAATCACAAGGCGGAATTATTGGAACTGCTTTTGTTAAAATTCTTCTAGAAAATAACGATTGGAAAGAAAAAGCAAATACCTTTATTCAATCTATTAAGTAAAAAAAAGAGGCTGTCTCAAAAGGATAGTCTTTTTTCGTGCTAAGTTGAAAAAATACTTTTTTAGTTTTTTTTGAAATGATGTATTTTTTCAAAAAACTTGAAGAATATAGTTGTAAAAGCCGATAAAAGTAGTGTTTTTCAGGCTACTTTTTACATTTTTTTAAGATTGTGAGCAATGGCAAAAATGCCAATTTCTACCTCGATTTTTGGTTTTTCCTCAAAGCATGAATCGTTTAAAATTTTTGTTGTGTTTGAGCTCAGCAAACACAGGTTCAAAATCATAACATCGCTGTTTTCAAAGTTGAATGCCTTTCCTGGTATTAAGAACCTCTTTCTCTTATTTTTGCCAGTCTGGGATTGTTTTGTGAAGTGGTTATTTGTCCCAATTTTTGATCTTTTCTGAAGTAATTGTATTTTACATAAAGGTTTATTTTCTTTCAATGCTTGTTCCAATTTTCTACTTGAATAAATATTATTCAAATAGCCCTAAATCAAAACTTTCAAAAGCATTTTCGGGTGATAACAAGATGTTCCGCCTGGTTTGTAGCTTTTGATTAAATTTTTAATATCCAAGCCATCAATAATGCTTGAAACTATTTTCACTGGATACTTTTCATCAATCAACTCCGACAAATTCGGAGGAAAAAGCAGATTTTGTTTGGGATTATAATCTTTGAAGACTCCTTTTGACTTAGTTAACACACAGCAAATTACAAAATTTGCTACTATTAAGAAAGCTCAGACTTTCCTTTTTAAAATTAAAAAAGCTGTCTCTATTTTGAGACAGCCTTGTGTATGAAAAAATGTATCAAATTAATTGATTTTATTGAAGAGAAAATTTGATTTTAGATTTAATATTAGAAGAAGAATTTCCTATTAAAGCTTCAAAATCTCCTGGTTCTGCAACCCATTCATGTTTTACAGGGTCGAAGAAACTTAATGCAGCTTTGTCTATTGTAAGACTTACTTCTTTTGTTTCGCCAGGTTTTAGACTTACTTTTTCGAAACCTTTTAATTCTTTAGTTGGTCTTGGTAAAGAAGATTTTAAATCACTAATGTATAATTGAACCACTTCTGAACCTTCTCTACTGCCTGTATTTTTAACAGAAACTGTAAAAGTAATTTTATCGTCAGCAGAAATTTTAGTTTTATCTGCTTTTACTTTTCCGATTTCAAAAGTTGTATAACTTAAACCGTGCCCAAAGCTAAATAAAGGTTTAATATTTTTTGTATCGAACCATCTGTATCCTACAAAAATACCTTCGTTGTATTTAATATTTATAGGATTATTTTTGTCTTTTCCTTTTCCAGCAGCAATTTCTTCTTTATTACCCGGGAATTCTCCTAATTTATGAGCGCCATTATCTTCTAATTTTACAGGGAAAGAAAATGGTAATTTACCAGAAGGATTTGCATCACCTGCCAAAACTGAAGCCAATGCATTACCTGCTTCGGAACCCAAATACCATGTTTGAAGAACAGAAGGAACTTCTTTTACCCAAGGCATAGAAACGGCGTTTCCAGTGATTAAGACAACAGCTAAATTTTTGTTTGCTCTAGCCAAAGAAGAGATTAATAAATCTTGATTGTACGGTAAAGAAAGACTCTTTCTGTCTGCACCTTCACTATCTTGAAATTCACTTTTGTTAAGACCTCCTACAAAAACTACAAAATCTGCAGATTTTGCTACATTTACAGCTTCGTCTATTAATTCTTTTTCAGAACGATTATCTTTTAAATTTTGTCCAGTAACTACACCGTTATATTCACCTCCTGGATCACCTACATAACCTCTTGCATAAACAATTTCTGCATCTTTTCCAAAACGTTTTTTAATTCCGTCTAAAGGTAAAGTTTCGTATTTTACTTTAAGAGAAGAACTTCCTCCTCCTACAGTCATCATTTTAATAGCATTTTCACCAATTACAGCAATTTTTTTAGTTTTAGCTAAATTAATTGGCAAAGTGGAATTTTGATTTTGCAATAAAACAATTCCTTCCTCTCCTATTTTTCTTGCGGCATCTATATGCTCCGAAGAAGCTACAGAACCTAAAGGTCTGTTTTTATTAAGCGTTGTATGGAAAGCTAATCTCAATAATCTTCTTACTTTATCATCTAACTCTTTAGTTCCTACTTTGCCAGAAAGAATTAACTCTTTATAAGGATTTGCAAGATAATAATTGTCATAAGCATTCTTAGTTCCTGCTGCTAAGCCATCAGTCCAAGTTCCAAATTCTAAATCTAAACCGTTATAAATAGCTTGTTTGGTATCTGATGTTGCTCCCCAATCTGAAACTACAACACCTTTATACCCCCATTCTCCTTTTAAAATATCATTAATTAAGTATTGATTATGAGTTGCATACTGTCCTTTATACAAATCATAAGCTCCCATTATCGTCCAGCTATCACCATCTTGTACAGCAGCTTTAAAAGGAGGAAGATAAATTTCGTACAAAGCTCTATCATCTACAATAACATTACTTGTATGTCTATAAGTTTCTTGATTATTTAATGCATAATGCTTTACACAAGCGGCTACACCGTTAGATTGCAAACCTTTGATGTAAGGAACTACCATTTGAGAAGTTAAAAAAGGGTCTTCTCCCATATATTCGAAATTTCTACCATTAAGTGGTGTTCTGTAAATATTAACACCAGGCCCTAGCAAAATATCTTTTCTTCTGTATCGAGCTTCTTCACCTAAAGAAACACCGTAAGCTTTTGATAAATTTCTGTTCCACGTTGCAGAAAGTGCTGTAAGAGCGGGATAAGCAATAATGGAATCGTTAGTCCAACCAGCTTGATCCCATTCGTCCCATTTCACTTCTGGGCGAACTCCGTGAGGTCCATCTGTAGTCCAAAATTCTGGAATTCCCAATCTTGGAACACCTGGCGAACTAAATTTAGACTGCGCGTGAATCATTGCAATTTTTTCGTCTAAAGTAAGCTTAGACAGTGCATCTTCTACACGTTGCTCTATAGGTTTTGAATCATCTAGATAAATCGGTTTTGTTTGCTGAGCATTTGTCATCATAGAAAAAGCAAACATTGTTAGGTAAATTATTTTGCGATACATTGTTGGATGTAATTTTTTATTTCAAGCAAATATACAAATTTATTGTCTCACTTTGAGATTTTAATCGTAATATTTAAAAAAAGTCCTAATATTTAGAAGAAAAGGACTTAAATCATTTTAATTCAATACTATAATCTTCTTTTAAAACCAGAACTCCGTCCTCTATTTTCACTGGATGTTCTGTAAAACCTTTCAGTTTAGAAGTTTTCCCTTTCACAATTAAGTCTTGAATTTGTTTTTCTGAAAGTTTTTTTCCAAAAATCTGAAAAGGAATTTTAAAACCACATTCTTTGAATTCTTTACAACCAATTGCTGTTTTTCCTTTCATCAAATGATTGGTTTTACATTTAGGGCAAATCGTTTCTTCCCAATTAAATTCAGATTTTTTGGTTTCTTTTTTTTCTTTCGTTTCTTTTTTCTTAGGTTTTTCTTCTTGCCAAGCTATCGCTTTTCCTTTGCTATCAATAACTTTTTTGGTAAGTTGAGAGACCATTTCAATCAATTCATCTTTAAAATCCTGAGCTTCGTACTCTCCTTTTTCAATTTTTCTGAGTTTCTGTTCCCATTCACCTGTTAGCTCTGCACTTTTCAGTAATTCGTCTTCAATAGTATCAATTAAATCAATTCCTGTTTGTGTAGCAATTAGGTTTTTCCTCTTTTTTTCGATATATTTTCTTTTGAAAAGCGTTTCAATAATATTAGCTCTGGTAGAAGGTCTTCCAATACCGTTATTTTTCAAAAGTTCTCTCAGTTCTTCGTCTTCCACTTGCCTTCCTGCGGTTTCCATTGCACGCAAAAGAGTTGCTTCGGTGTATGGTTTTGGCGGAGAAGTTCTTCCTTGATGAATAAAAGGTTCGTGTTCGCCTTTTTCGCCAACTGTAAATTCTGGAATCAGCTGTTCTTCGTCTTTTTCGTCTTTTTCCGAATTATCTTTTTGGTCTTTAGCATAAACAGCTCGCCAACCAGGTTCTAAAATTTGTTTCCCCGAAGCTTTGAAATTGATTGTTCCTACTTGTCCTTCAACCAAAGTATTAGAAATTTTACATTCTGGATAAAAAACAGCAATAAAACGCTTTGCCACCAAATCATAAATCAGTTTTTCTTCTCTGCTTAAATTGCTAGAAGGCGAAATTTCTGTAGGAATTATCGCATGATGGTCTGTAACTTTAGAATCATCAAAAACGGCCTTGTTCTTAGGAATTGGCGCTTCCAAAAGCGGAGCAATTAATTCTGAATAAAAATTCATACTTCTAAGAATTCCCGAAATTTTAGGATATAAATTTTCCGAAAGGTAAGTAGTATCTACTCTAGGATAAGTAGTGTGCTTTTTTTCGTAAAGACTTTGAATATAATTAAGTGTATTTTCTGCCGAAAAACCATATCTTTTGTTGGCTTCTACCTGAAGTCCTGTCAAATCAAATAATCTAGGATTTTTTTCCTTTCCTTCTTTAATTTCGAAAGAAATAATCTCGAAAAGATTTTGCTTGAGATAATCCAAACCTTTTTCGGCACGGTCTAGAGATTTTAATCTGTCTATTGTCGCATTAAAAACTACTTCTCTGTATTTTGTTTTCAGCTCCCAATAATCTTCTTGCACAAAGGCATCAATTTCCTTCTGACGCTTCACCAACATTGCCAAAGTAGGAGTTTGCACTCTACCGATAGACAAAACTGCTTTATTTTGTCCAAATTTTTTGGTGAAAAGTCGGGTGGCATTAATTCCTAAAAGCCAATCTCCAATAGCTCTGGCATTACCCGCTAAATAGAGATTTTTGTAATCTTCGGCAGGTTTTAAATTTTCAAAACCTTCTTTTATAGAATCTTCTGTAAGAGACGAAATCCAAAGTCGTTTCATCGGTTTATTGCATTTTGCTTTTTGCAAAACCCAACGCTGAATAAGTTCTCCTTCTTGCCCAGCATCACCGCAATTTATTACCTCATCACAGTCTTTCACCAAAGTTTCTATAACTTTAAATTGTTTTTCAACGCCATTATTATTGATGAGTTTAATTCCAAAATTTTTAGGAATAATTGGCAACAAAAAAAGATTCCAAGCTTTGTATTCTGGGGCGTAATCGTGAGGTTCTTTCAAGGTACAAAGATGCCCGAAAGTCCACGTTACACAATAACCGTTTCCTTCCATATAACCGCTTTTAGGAGTTGTAGCTCCTAAAACTTTGGCAATATCTCGCGCTACACTTGGTTTTTCTGCAATACAAAGTTTCATTTTCAAATTCTAAATGGGGTGCAAATTTGCAATTTTTTATAAACTTTTGAAACATAAATGTACAAAATAAAAAACTGCTCTAAAAATTAGAACAGTAAAATTAAATTTAGTTGATGTGAAAAAATAGTATTCTACCCGTAAAGCATTATCAAAATTCATTGAGATTATTCATTAAAAGTAAAATACGCAAAGGCGCAATTAAAATTTTTATTGAAACTGTTTTTAAGGCGCAAGAAAATCAATGATTTTCAATTTTAACAGAGTTAAAACTTTGCGTCTTAAAAACGTAATCATTTGAAAAAAAATCATTTGCGTCTTAGCGTTTAATTTTTTATATAATGAACTAGAGGTCATTCTTTTAGTTATTATTTTCGAAAACGTTAATCAATGCTTGTTGTTGCATCACATCGAACTTGCTGGAATTGAGGTTGTAATTTGCCTGAAGCCAACTGTTTCTTACCACAAAAAATGTATAAGCATCCATCAATCCTTCTTTATATTTTTCTTCAGAACGCTCGAAAGATAACTTTTGATTTTCGAAATTTTGTTGTAAAATTTTATTTTTTTCAATGGCATTGTCATATTGTTCTGCGATTACATTGAGGGTTTTGTACAAATCATTAAGTTTCTTTTGGTTTTCAAAAACTATGTATTGTTGATCTAATTTTGCAGTTTCTACAGCATTTTTCACCTGAAACTTTTGAAATAAAGGAACATTCAGCCCTATAGAAACCTGAGAATTTTTGTTTTGATTAAATTGTGTTGAAAAATTAGTTGTTAAATCTTCTTTCAGATTTTTGTTAAAAAAAGAAGACCATTGATATTGTGCCGAAATGGTAGACAAATAATCTGATTTTGCAGCTTTAATCTTCATTTTTGCAGCTTCCAATTCTTTTTGATTTTCAATAAAAATTGGATTTTTTTGAACCAAATTGTCAATCATTTCTTTTGAATTGATAAAATTTGGCGTTATTTCTGAATTTTCATCCGAAACAAAATCGATGCTGTCTTTATTAATATTGAGTGCTGCCAAAAGATTAATTTTAGAAATATTCATTTGGTTTTGCGCCGAAATCCACTGTTCTTGTATGGTTCCAAAGTTGGCTTTTATGTCGTAAACATCACTTTTTGCACGATTCCCAATTTCTACTTCTTTTTCGGTTCTGGCAATTTGTTCTTTCATACCAGAAATTTGAGGTTCCAGCACTTCAAACCAGGATTTGTCTTTCATATATTGAAAAAACAAACCAATAATGCTGAGTTTAACATCGTTTTGAACGGTTTTCAATCGGTATTCTGAACTTTCTTTATTTATTTTTGAAAGAGAAATATTGAGATAATTTTTCCAGTTGAATAATTCTGTACTTGCCAACGCATAGAAATTGTCCGTTTGCGTATTAATCGCTTCTCTTTGGTTGTTCTGCGTATTAATTCCGTTTCCAAAACTGTAATTATGATTCATCCCGATACTTGCCGCAGGAAGCAAATTTCCTTTAGCTGCGTTGATTTGTCTTTGGTTTTTATTGACATTAATAATGCTTTGTTGCACATCCGGACTGTTTTTCATGGCATAATCCAGACATTGTTGCAAGTTCCATTTTTGCTGAGCCGGCAAAAAATTAATCAGCAATATGAAGAAGAGTTTTTTCATTGTTGTTTATTTTGTCCGATGTCCGAAGCTGGAAGTCGGATGATTAAAAATTAAAATATAAGTAGTTTGCAACTTCGGACTTCCGTCTTCCATCTTCCAACTTATTCGTATTTCAAATATTTCACAAGATTCACTTTTGTAGCTCTGTATGCTTTGATGCTTACCACAGCAAATGTTAACAGCAACAGCATTGCAAAACTCAAAATGTATGGCCAAATTGGCATTTCGATTCTGTAAGCGAAATCTTTCAACCACTCGTTCATGGCATAGTAACCAAATGGAATACTGATGATTACAGCAATTGAGGCAATAATTAAAAATCTTTTGGTTAAATCCCAAACAATTGTTCTTTCGTCTGCTCCCAACGTTTTTTTGATGGCTACATCTTTCAATTTTTGTTCAATTAAAAGAGAAGACAAGGCGAATAAACCAAGCAATGCTACCAACAAAACCACGATATTTAAAATGGTAAAAAGTGTTTGTTGCTTTTGGAATTTCTCAAAAGTTTTGGCAAATTGTTTATCCACAAATTCATATTCAAAAGGATAGCCAGGTTCTGCTTTGGTGAGCCAAAATTGTTTAATTCGTTCTAAAGTTCCATCAATATCGTCGCCAGAAAGTTTTATTTGCAGATTTGTCATATTATCTTTAGACCAATTTCTATCATAATTGAAATACATCATTGGTTCTACAGGTTTATCAACACCACTAATATAAAAATCTTTGAGAACGCCAATAATTTTGTATTTTTTCTTGTCTTCCCAACCCGGAAGAACTTCTTTTCCAAGAGCATCGCTTTTATTCCAACCCATTTTCCTGATAAACGCTTCGTTAGCAATAGCTCCAGAAATGGTATCAGAAGCCAAACGTAAATCTATATCTCGCCCCGAAACAAATTTCATTTTGTAGAATTTAAAATAGTTGTATTCTATACCTCCAACGCCAACATTATTCAGAATTTTTGCTGTATCCTCAGCTTTTCTTACCGAAGAAGTATTGAACATTCCCACGCCAATTTGAAAAACAGAACCTGTAATGTCTTTTACGCCAGCAATTTTTGAAACTTCGTTTTTGAGTCTTAAATATTTTTTTGAATTATAATGATCCCTCCAATCTGTTTTTTTGAAATGAATATGAATAACTTGGTCTCCTTTGAAACCCAAATCTTTATTCATCATATATTTTACCTGAGTATGAATAATTAAAGAACAAATAATGAAAAACGAAGAAATAATTAATTGTAAACTCAAAATAGTATTTCTGAGCCAAACGCCACTTTTACTTCTTGCAAAATTCCCTTTCAAAGTATTAATTGGTTTAAAATTAGACAAATACATCGCTGGAATGAATCCCGATACCAATGCAAAAACCAACAATAAAACTCCGGAATAGATAAAAATTCGATAATCATTGAGTTGAATTTGTTTTCCTAAAAATTTGTTATAAGAAGGCAACAACAATTCTATGGAAGCAAATGCAATAATATAAGCCGCAACACAAATAATTAAATTTTCTAATAAAAACTGAGCAATTATTTTAGATTTTGAACTTCCAATCGCTTTTCTTACGCCCACTTCTTTGGCACGTTGAGAAGCTTGTGCTGTTTTCAAATTAATTAAATTAATTCCTGATAAAAGCAAAATTAAAGCAGAAAGACCCAGCAAAATCATAATAGATTTTTTGTCTCCTTTGTCTATACCTTCGCTTTTGGCTTCTAATTTCATTTTTGTGATAGGTGTAAGATAAACTTTGGATTTATCTTTCTCGTCATACTTTTCTCCCCAAGCAAGGGTTTCTATTTTCTCGTGTTTGTTATATAAATCTGTAATTTTTTTCTCTAAATTCTGAATATCAGTTCCTTTTTTTAATTTAAAATAACCTACAAAACTAGAATTAAGCCATTGTTTTAAGCCATCTTTATTTTCTATAAAACTTGGACTTACCATCACAAATCCTGGACGAAAAATTGTATTTTCTTTGGGCAACTGATAAACCATTGTTACAACATAATTCTTTTCAGAGCCATCAATACGAAAGGTTTTTCCTATGCTGTTATTATATTCTTTACCAAATAATAATTTGGCTGTTTCTTCAGAAATTGCTATTTTTTCTACTCCGTTTAAAACATTTTTATAACTTCCTGAAATAATTTTGAAAGGAAAAAACTCAAAAAAATTACTCGTAGCTCTACACGGATTTACATAAGCAGTTTTGCCATCTGCCAATAACATTACTTGTTCATCTTTCCAACTGTTTGCAATAACAAAATCTTCAATCTCTGGAAACTCTTCTTTTGAAACCGAAAGTTCGGGATAACTAGAAACTACCATAGTTCCAAAAATTGGGTTAGAATTCTCCACCAAATAAATATTTTCTTTATTCGGAATCCATTGTTCATAAGATTTTTCGTCTTGCCAATGAATGAAAACCATTAGAAAAATACACAAACCTAAACTCAATCCCAATAAATTAATAATTGTAGAAAGCCAGCTTTTTTTATAATTGATGAATGCTATTTTGAGCCAATTTTTTATCATAGTTGTTTATTTTGTCCGATGTCCGAAGCTGGAAGTCGGATGATTAAAAATTAAAATTTAAGGAATTTGCAACTTCGGACTTCCGTCTTCCAACTTATTCGTATTTCAAATATTTCACAAGGTTTACTTTTGTAGCTCTGTATGCTTTGATGCTTACTACTGCAAAAGTTAAGAGAAGTAAAATCACTAAACTAAATATATACGGGAAAACCGGCATATCTATTCTGTAAGCGAAATCTTTCAACCATTCATTCATCAGATAAAAACTTATCGGAATGCTGACAAAAACTGCCATTGCTGTAATCCACAAGAATTGTTTGGTAAGTCCAAAAACCAAAGTACTTTCCGAAGCTCCTAAAGTTTTTCTTATGGCTACATCTTTCAGTTTTTGCTCGATCATTAATGATGACAAAGCAAATAATCCTAATAAAGCTACCATTAAAACCATAGCATTGAGAATCGTAAAAAGCGTTTGTTGTTTTTGATATTTTTCGAAAGATTTTGCAAATTGTTTATTGATGAAATAGCCATTAAAAGGATATCCTTGCTCTACTTTGCTTGTCCAATAATCTTTAATCCTGTTTACCGTCCCGTCAATATCATTTGCTTTTATTTTAAACTGAATATTATTCATATTAAAACGCTTCCATTCTGTTTCTCTGTAGTGGAAAAAAATTATAGGTTCTACTTCGCTTTTCAAACTTCGGATGTTGAAATCTTTTACAATTCCTACAATTTTATACGGTTTATAGTCAAATCCTGGTTTAATTTCTCTCTTCATAGCTTGGTCGTTTGTCCAACCAAATTTTCTCACAAAAGCTTCATTTACTAACACTGTATTAATGGTATCTGATGCCAATTTCGGATTTAGCCAACGCCCTTTTAGAAGTTTAACTCCAATAAACTGAAGATAATCATAATCCATAGAACCGTGTTGCGCTTGGATGCTTGTATCCATATAATCCATGTTAGAATTGCTAAAATTATATGTTCCTGGAGGAACTTCGGAATAAGAAATGCTTTCAACACCAGAAATTTTAGACATTTCCGCTTTCAATCTTTCATATTTTAGCCAAGGTTTTTGTCCGTATTCATTAAAATTAATTTGATAAACTTGTTTGCCGTCATAACCCAAATCTTTATTCATCATATATTTTACTTGGCTGTGAACAATTAAACCACCAATAATGAAAAAAGATGAAATAACCAATTGAATAGAAAGAATTCCGTTTCTAAGCCAAATCCCATGTTTGCTTCTCGAAAAATTGCCTTTCAAAGTTTCAATTGCTTTGAAATTTGACAAATAAATTGCAGGAATAATCCCAGAAATTAAAGTCACTACCAAAACCATCAATAAAGAATAGAAATAAATTCGCCAATCGTTCATTGTAATTTCTTTGTTAAAGAATTTGTTGAAACTTGGCAACAAAATTTCCGTTAAAACGAGTGAAAGAAAATACGACATGATACAAATGATAAATGTTTCTAGTAAAAATTGAAAAATTAATGAAAATTTACTGCTTCCAATGGCTTTTCTTACCCCCACTTCTTTAGCACGTTGCGATGATTGAGCGGTTTTCAGATTAATAAAATTAATCGCCGAAAGAATTACAATAAGAACAGATAGTGTAAACAGAATTAATAACGTTTTAAAATCTGGCATTCCAAACCAAGTAGATTTTGCGTGCAATTTTATTTTATCTAAAGGAGTAAGCAAAGAATCTGTAGGACCATACATATCAATATATTGCTGAGGCGTAATGCCAGAACCTTTAGATTGCAACTTTGCTCTGAGCATAATAATATCTAGAAATTTTTTCTCAAAAGTTCTTGGGTCTGCACCTTTTTTCAACATAAAAAAACAACCATAATTGAAATTTCCCCATTGTTCTTTATCATTTTTTAATTGGTCGGCTGGTTTTATAACAAAATTTGGGTTTATCTGGCTATTTCCTTCTGGCAATTCGTAAACTGCGGTTACAATAAAATTAGTGGTGTTAATTTTAATGGTTTCTCCTATCACATCTATTTTACCAAAAAGATTCAGTGCTGTTTGTTTTGAAATAATAATATCAGTATCATTTTTCAAAGCATTTTTATAACTTCCAGAAATTAGTTTGAAAGGAAAAAAATTAAAAAAGTTCTCCGAAAAAGCAAAACCATTTTCTTGGTAAACAGATTTATACTTAGTCGTCATCTTGTAAGCACTCCCTGTATTCGTCATTAAAACAAAATCCTCAACTTCTGAGATTCTTTTCTTTGCATTTTCTGCTAACGGAACAGAAATAGCAGCTCCATAAGTATTTTCCTTTTTATTATACGTTTGAAAATAGTAGATATTATCCTTTTTGGGATTCCATTTTTCGTAAGATTCTTCGTCATTCCAATGCATGAGAATGAGCATAAAACCAGTTAAACCTACCGTTAATCCAAATAAATTGATAAACGTAGAAAGCCAGTTCTTTTTATAATTGATAAATGCTATTTTGAGCCAGTTTTTAAGCATAATTGTTCATTTTGTCCGATGTCCGAAGCTGGATGTCGGATGATTAAAAATTAAAATTTAAGTAGTATGCAACTTCGGACTTCCGTCTTCCATCTTCTGACTTTTTATTCAAAATCCTTAGCATCAGCTTTTTCGAAAACATCTTTTCTTTGTGTTGCATGTTCTTCACTGTAGATTTCGCCATCTTTCATATTCACAATTCTTGATGCAAAACCAGCATCATAAGAAGAGTGTGTTACCATTACGATGGTAGAACCTTCGCGGTGAAGTTCTGCCAAAAGATTCATTACTTCGTTTCCGTTAGAACTATCAAGATTTCCAGTTGGTTCGTCGGCAAGAATTAATTTTGGTCTCGTTACCAAAGCTCTGGCAACAGCAGCACGTTGCTGTTGACCGCCAGAAAGTTGCTGTGGATAATGTTTTGCACGATGTGCAATGTTAATTTTCTCCATAATTTCTTCTACACGTTTTTTTCTTTCTGAGGAAGAAACACCGTTGTAGATTAATGGAAGTTCTATGTTTTCATAAACAGTTAATTCATCAATCAAATTAAAGTTCTGAAAAATAAACCCAATATTTTTCTTTCTGATATCAGATTTTTTCTTCTCAGAAGTTCCTACAGTTTCTGTAGTTTCAAAAAGATAAGAACCTTCTGAAGCCGCATCCAAAAGCCCGAGAATATTCAACAAAGTAGATTTCCCACAACCTGAAGGTCCCATTATTGCTACAAATTCTCCAGGTTTTATATTGAGGCTCACTTTGTTAAGCGCTGTAGTTTGTACGTCTTCCGTTTTATAGATTTTTGATAAATTGCTTGTTGTAATCATAATTTTATAGTTGTTGGTTGATGATTTTTTTGAATTATTTCACATAAATTTTAGCTAAAGAACTGCTTTCTTGCTGAATATTTTTGTATTTCAAATTTTCAAGATTAATTTTTGCAACGCTAGTAGCATTTATTTTAATTTCTTCCGTACTTCCGCTCAAATTTACTTTAGAAGCAGAACTCGCATCAATTTCAATGATTTTAGATTGAACTTTAGACTCTAAAAATGCGGCACTGGAAACATTTACAAATAATTTTTCCGCAAAAATATTTCCCGTTACTTTTCCTGCACTGTCAAGATTTATTTTTAATTTATTCAATTGAAAATCATCATTAATGAAGATTTGTCCTGCGCTAGAAGCAGAAAGTCTCTCAAAATCTGGCGTATAAACCGTAACTTCTGCATTTACATTGTTTATAGAATTATTTTGATTGTTATATTCTACTTTTAAAATTCCGTTTTCAGACGAAACTACGATGTAATTAATTGCGTTAGAGTTTACCACAACTTTTTGTTGAGCTGCTTTTTTTATGTAAACTTTCATAGCAGAATTCGCTTTAATTTCTGAGAATTTTTTCACCTCAAAATCTCTGCTTTCCATTGGTTTTCCTGCAAAATCTTGTACTTTTTCTGAGTTGTCATAATTTCTGTAAACGCCGTCTCTATCTGTTCTTATAATGATGCAAGATTGTAGCATCACCGCTCCAATGAATAATGTTAAAATATTTTTCATAATTTTTATTTTGTTTTGAATTTTATCGTGGTTTCTTCTAATGGAAATCCTGCTTGGTCTCTAAATCTGTTTCCGAGAATAAATTCGTATTCTGTATTTGGTTTTAGTTCTACTTTAAATTTTATCGATTTATTTTCATTCTCAAAACCTAAACTTTGCTTCAACGGAAAATGCTCCATTCCCAAATTGCCAACCTTCACGTTCATTCTTTCCGAAGAAAGTTTTGTACTAAAATTGACGGTAATTTCTGTAATACTTGCATCTACATCTTCTTTATTCCAAATGTCTGGCGATACAGAAACTACTTTCGGTTGATGGTTAATTAAGGTTTTCAAATTAGGTTCTAAATTATTATAAAACGCTATAATTTCTGGATAAAAGCTTTCTAAAGTTGGATATTTTTGTCTGTTTTGTTCGTAGTTTCCAAGCAAATCTACCAATTCTTTAATCCAAAGAAATTTACGCCCTCTTTGTATCAAAATTTCTTCATTAATTTCTTTTTGAGAGTAATTATTATCTATCATATATCGAATGACAGAAGCTCTCACCAAACTTTCGTTAATCATTGTTTCCCAGTTTCCGTAAGCTTGAGATTTCATCTCTTTTTCAACCAATTTGTAGATTTTTTCAGATGAATTTTGCAATTGAGCATGATAATCTTTCATCTCTAAAATATAATTGATAAAAGAATGATTGAATTCGTGAATTAACAATGCTTGAAACTCATTTTTATCAAATTTCGCCTCTCCGTTTTCATCAAAATTCCAAACTCCAACTATTGCATTTACGATAGTTTTGCCATTTTTAGGATTTACTTTTATGCCATAATTCCCGCCACCGTTTCCAAAGCCTAAAATAATTTTATACTCTTCATTAGGCGTTTTTCCATAGAATTTAGAATACCAATTTTGGTTAAAATCACTCAGAACAACTTTCTCATATTCTTTCTCTGCTTTTGCATAATCCTGAGCGTGATTGTTAAAAAATTCCTGAAAATTTGTTTTTTTATAGAATTCATTCAACAGTGAAACAAACTTCTTAATATCTACTTTTGCCCATCTTTTGTCTAAAGTATTTTCTTTTTCTGTTATCAACTTGAATTTATTTTTTTCGAAAGAAATATGAGTCGCCATAGACATTACAGCATCATTTCCCAAACCATTTTGGTTTCTATTTTCTTTAATAAATTCTATAATTTCTGAATTTTTAAAAGGTTCAAAATAAGTCCTGATGTCTTCTGCATATTTTTCATTGTCATTTCTGCTGTATTCTTCTGCGCCTGCAAGTCTAAAAACAATACTTACCGCTTCTACTCTTTCATCAACTTTAGGAATCAATTTTTCTTGCGAAAAACCAAAAACCGAAGCAAAAAAAACACAAACTCCTAAAATTTTCTTTTTCAAAACCATTTTCATTTATTTTTTAATTTCTAAAATTTCATAATTTTTATAATCTGTATAATCTGAAGTGATTACTTTTTCGCCGTTTTTCAATCCCGAAACCACTTCATAATACAATGTATTTTCTCTTCCCAAAGTTACGTTTCGTTTTTCGGCTTTATTTCCTTTTACAACAAAAACCCATTTCCCGTTAGAATCTTTAAAGAAATTTCCTTTCGGAATCATCATGCTTTGTGTATCGGCAGAAAGTTTTAATTTCACTCCGAAAGTCATCCCAATTCTTAAATCTTTAGGTTTGTTTTCGTCTGAAAAATTAAGTTCAGCAGAGAATTGTCCGTCTTTCACTTCTGGTAAAATCTTGGTAACGATTACTTTATACGATTGGTCTATATTGTCCAAAGTTCCTTTAATCCCAGGTTGAAGTTTATTGATGTAGTATTCGTCTATTTTTGCCACCAATTTATAACCGTCCATCAAATCTATTTTTCCAATGCTTTGTCCAGAAGTAAGATTTTCGCCCAAATTAATATTGAAAGAAGACAATCTGCCTGTTTCAGGAGCCAAAATCAAGAAATTATTTTTGTTATTTCTCAGAACATCCAAACTTTTCTGCATTTGCCCGATAGATTTATTAACATCTGCAATTTGTTGATTTCTAGATTTATTTTCATTTTGAATACCTTGTTCTGTCAATTGTTTTCGTTTTTTCTGATATTCTAAATTTTGTTTTGCCAAATCAAATTCTGTTTTTCTTCCAATTTCAGCGTCATACAATCTTTTTTGAAGATTATACGTTTGCAAAGCCGTGTTGTAATCGTTCTGAGATTGCAATAATTCTTTATTTTGATTGAATTCCTGATTTTTTAGTTCTAAAAGTGAACTTCTCATTTGGCTAATTTGCTGCATAATTCCCGTTTCCTGATTCATGAAATTGAATTCTGTATTTGGATTATAAATTCTAGCAAGCGGTTCGCCTTTGTGCACCATTTGTCCGTCTTCTGCATAAATTTCTTTTACCATTCCGCCTTCCAAAACATTTACCAAAGAAGAATGAAGAGATTGAGATTGAGCTGTAATCATCAACATATCTTCGAATTTACCATACGTTACTTCTGAAATTTGCATTTCGTCTGACGGAATATTATACGTTTTTTTCTGCTTCAAAAAATAAACAGAAAAAAGAATTACAGCAATAATAATTGCGGAAATAATTAAAATAATTTTGAGTTTAGATTGTTTTTTTTCTAATTTCGTATCCATTACAGTGAATTGATTTACAATATATTACACAAGCTGAATGCCACAAATTTAAAAAGTTATAAAACACTGATAATGAGAAGAAATTCAAATCAAAACAAAATAAAAACTGTCCGATTTCGAACACTTTTCGTTCGAAAATGAACAATTGAAAAGTTAAAAATTTTGTTTTCTTAAGTTTGAATTGCTAAAATCAACTGAAATCATTTCTGATAAAATAAAAATATGCGAAAAAAAGAAGCAGGAATTTTAATTGTAGATGACGACGAAGACATTTTGTTTTCGGCGAGAGTTTGGCTCAAAAAATTTTTCACAGAAGTAGTTACCATTAATTCTCCTAATAAAATTATTACGGCTCTTCAAAATCATCAAATTGATGTTATTCTTTTGGATATGAATTTCCGAAGAGGTTTTGAAGACGGAAAAGAAGGTTTGTATTGGCTTTCTGAAATTAAAGAAATTGATAAAGACGTCCCTGTTATTCTGATGACGGCTTACGGCGAAGTAGAATTGGCAGTAGAAGCTCTGAAAAATGGCGCAACCGATTTTATTCTAAAACCTTGGAACAACGAAAAACTCTATGCTTCTGTAAATCTTGCGGTAGATATTTCTAGAAAAAATAAAAAACTTTCACAATGGGAAAATCTTCAAGAAAATGCAGAAAATTATGAATTGCAAACGCAATCTCCGAAAATGCAGCAAGCCATCAACACCATCAAAAAAGTGGCTGCTACCGATGCAAATCTTTTGCTTTTGGGAGAAAACGGAACCGGAAAATATGTTATGGCTGAATATATCCATCAAAACTCCAAAAGAAAAAACGAACCTTTTGTACATATAGATTTGGGTTCAATTTCGGAAAACTTGTTCGAAGCAGAACTTTTTGGTTATTCAAAAGGAGCTTTTACCGATGCAAAAACAGACAAAGCAGGAAAAATTGAAAATGCTGATGGAGGAACCGTTTTCTTAGACGAAATTGGAAATTTGACTCCTCAACTTCAACAAAAATTATTGACTCTAATTCAGACCAAAAAACTTTCTAGAATTGGAGAAACCAAAGAACGCTTTCCAGATGTTCGTTTTATTTTTGCTACCAATGCTGATTTGAAAAAAATGATTTCGGAGAACACCTTCAGAGAAGATTTGTATTTCCGAATCAACACTGTAGAAGTAGAATTGCCTCCTTTGCGAGAAAGAAAAGAAGATATTGCTTCTTTAACCGAATTTTTCATCAAAAAATATGAAAAAAAATATGGGAAAAGCAACCTCAAAATTACAAACTTGGAAGAAGTGCAGAATTATCATTTCCCAGGAAATATAAGAGAATTAGAGCATTCTGTAGAACGAGAAATTATTTTGTCTGAGAACGAAAATATTAAACTTTCTCTCTCTCATTCTGCTTCTGAAGAACAAATCACTTCTTTAAATTTAGAAGAAATGGAAGAAAAAATGATTAAAAATGCGTTGAAAAAACACAAAGGAAATATTACTTTGGCAGCTGAAGCTTTAGGTTTAACAAGAGCATCATTATATCGAAGAATGGAGAAATTTGGAATATAAAAAAGAAAAATTTGAACTAAAAAATGAAAAAACATTATTTTCTTCAGTGGTTATTTTTCAGCATTTTGGGCATTGTATTCGGGATTATTGCCTATCATTTTTGGATTGAAAAACTATTTTTCAGCACTCTTCTTTTTGCGTCGTTTTCTTGCATTTTGATGGGATATTGTTATGTTCTCATCTCGGCAAAAATTAAAGAAACAGAGAAAATCATCACTTCTATTCTGCAAAAAGATTTTTCACTTTTCCCTAAAAAAGAACATTTTGATGACCTTAAAAATGCTTCTGTAAAACTTTATTATCAAAGCAAAGAAGAGCACAACCAGCTTTATTCTTACAAAAATTTATACGACACCATTCTGAATAAATTAGAAATCGGACTCATTATTCTAAGCAAAAACAAAGAAGAAAAAAACTGGCAGGTTTTCTATTGTAATCCCAGTTTTATGAATATTCTGAAAATCCCGAAATACAACAATTGGAGTTTTTATGAAAGTAAAATTCCAGAATTTTATAACTTAATTGAGAAGACTTCTTACCAAGATTCGCAAGATTTTATAGATGTTTCCATACAAGAAAGCAGCAAACAATCTTACTCGATTCGAACATCTAGAATTACAACTCAACACAACGATTTTTGTGTGATTTCTTTAGAATCTATCCAGAAAATTATTGATAAAAAAGAAAAATTAGCGTGGAATAATCTTATGAAGGTAATTTCGCACGAATTACTGAACACTTTAACGCCGGTAAACAGTTTGGTTCACAATCTTGAATACATTACAGAGCAAGAAGAATTAACGAAAGAAGACCAAGATGATATAAAAGACAGCCTAAAAATCATCAATTCAAAATCTCAACAGTTATTGCATTTTATAGACAGTTATAGGCAAGTTGCAGAGCTTCCAAAACCGAAAAAAACACATTTTAATCTGAAAAATTGTGTAGAAAATGTTTTGAAAATTTTCAATACCGAATTTAAAAACAAGAACATCGAAATTGTTTTAAATTTAAAAGATTTCCATATCAAAGCTGACGAAAAAATGATAGAACGTGTGCTGGTAAACCTGATTACCAATTCTATTTTTGCGCTAGAAAATCTTCAAACTCAAAAGAAAATAAGCATTGAATTACAAGAATTTAACAATAGAATCTTAATAAAAGTAGAAGACAACGGCGGCGGAATAGACGAAAAAATTGCCAACAAAATTTTCTTACCTTTTTTCACAACTCGTCAAAACGGTTCTGGAATTGGGCTTACTCTTGCCAAAAGCATTATGGAAGCACACAACGGATATCTTACTTACAGAAAAACCGAAAATGGCAGTTCCTTTGAAGGTTGGCTAATATAATATTTTAATAAAAAAAACACTTACCATTGAAGATAAGTGCTAAAAAAGTGGAGGATATCGGGATCGAACCGACCACCTTTAGACTGCCAGTCTAACGCTCTAGCCAGATGAGCTAATCCCCCATTTTTATTTAATTTTCTTTAGATTGAAGATATTCATCAATAATTTCAAAAGCTTTTTGTTCATCATTAATGTTAACTTCTAATTTCAAAGCAGTAGCTGTAGGTGTTGCAAGCATCGTATTAAGGTACTTTGTACTAACAGAACAAGCAATGCCCGCATCTTCTAATTTTTTCTTAACAATCTGTATATAAACCATTTCATCTGCTTCAAAAACAGATACTTTAGGTAATTTCGCGCCCATATTTTGAAATTTTAGGCTATAAAATTAATAAAATTTATTTATTAATTGAAGAATATTTGGCTTTATACCTGTTGTAAAGTTCTTTTTGTTGATTATTTAAGTTAATTTTTCTTCCATCAATAAAGGCTTCAGTTACTTGATTAGTCAATTGGTCTAATGCATCACCTTCCGAAATAAAAAGTGTAGCACTTTTGCCAATTTCTAAACTTCCAAAGTTATTATCAATACCTAAAATTTTAGCAATATTATAAGAAATACTTTGTAAAGCCTTCTCTTTTTCAACTCCGTAAGCAACGGTAGTTCCGGCTAAGAAAGGTAAATTTCTAGAACCTTGATATTCCATATCACCACTATAATCTAATCCGTATAAAATCCCTTTATCCGAAACCAATTTTGCAAACTGATAAGGCAATCTTGGCGACATAGAATTGCCTGTAGGAAGAGAATGTACTCTTGTTAAAATTAAAGGAAAATTGCTATTTTTGATATCATCCAAAACGGGTTCAAGATTAGCATCTCCAATTAAAACTACATTTTTTAAGTCTAAATCTTTTGCAAATTTTATAACTTCTAAAGCTTCATTAGCGCTAGAAACATCTACAAAAAGTTTCATTTTATTAAAAACAGGTTGTATTGCTTCTAGTTTATAGTCTTTAACGTTGGTTTTTTGATAAGCTTTAGCTCTGGTGAACAAACTTTTCAATTCTTCTAATTTTTTTGCTCTCATTTCTTTTCTTTCCGCTTCTCTTTTTTCATCAAAAAAACGAGTAGAAATGGTAGGCCAAGACATGTGTAAAACATTATCTTTTACCTCTACAGCGTCTTCCCAATTCCAACCATCCAAATTGACAATTGAAGAAGTACAAGAAATTGTTCCGCTTTTTAAAACGGGTTGAGTAAGCAAAATCCCATTAGTTCTAACCGTAGGAATTACATGACTGTCTGTATTAAAAGAAATTAACGAACGAACTTCTGGCGTAATATCATTCGCTTCTTGTGTATCAACTGTAGCTCTAGTTGCTTCTATTTCTACCAAGCCAAGTGTATTATTTACCAAGATAAACCCTGGATAAACGTGTTTATTTTGAGCATTTATAATCTCTGCATTTGATGGAATTGCTCCATTAACTTGAGTAATTTTTCCGTTTTCAAAAACGATACTAGCATTTTGAAGTACATTGCCATTACCTGTGTGAATAGTTGCATTGGTAATCGCGATAGGATTTTTCTGAGCTGGTGCAGGAGCTGGTCTCTGAGCCAAACCTAATACCGAAATCCCTAAAAATATGATGGTTTTAAACTTTTTCATTTTCTAAAAAATTAATGTGAATGATTTTCAGATTCTTCTAAAGTATCACAATGATACAACTTAGGTTCTTCTTTTTTCAAAGGTTGGGTATTTCCTTTTTTAGTATCTTCGGAGAAAAGCATTTTTTGAACAATTCTGTTTTTTTCTGCTTTTATTTTCTCGTCTTTTGCAATTTGTTCTTTCCCATCAAAAAGCAATTTCCCATCTACAAAAGTTTTGCTTACCGTAGCATAAATACTCAACGGATTATCTGTCCAAAGTACCAAATCTGCATCTTTTCCCACTTCTATACTCCCTACTTTTTTATCAATTTTCAACATTTTAGCAGGATTTAGTGTAACGGTTTTCCAAGCATCTTCTTGAGAAACATTTCCATATTTCACTAATTTTCCAGCTTCTTGGTTTAGTCTTCTTGCCATTTCAGCATCATCAGAATTAATAGCAGTATTAACACCAGCTTGCATTAATAAAGCAGCATTGTAAGGAATTGCTTCTCTTACTTCTTCTTTATAAGCCCACCAATCTGAAAAAGTAGAAGCATTTGCACCATGTTTTTTCATAATGTCTGCAACTTTATAACCTTCTAAAATATGCGTAAAAGTATTCACTTTGAAACCGAATTTCTCTGCAATTTTCATAAACATATTGATTTCACTTTGAACATAAGAATGACAAGTGATAAAACGCTGTGATTTCAAAATTTCTAAATGCGTTTCTAAACGAAGGTCTTTTCTGTAATTTTTGTTGGTTGCTTTTTCTTTTTCGTATTCCAGAGCTCTGGTAAACCAAAAATCGTATGTTTGCTCTACACCACCTCTAGATTGCGGAAAACGATTAGGATTATTTCCCCAATTGCTCTGTTTTACATTTTCTCCGAGCGCAAATTTTATAAATTTTGGTGCATCTGGAAATTTCATTCCGTCGGCATTTTCTCCCCATTCAAATTTAACGATAGAAGATTGTCCTCCAATTGGATTTGCAGAACCATGCAATTGTTGCGCAGAAGTAACACCGCCAGAAAGTTGACGATAGAAATTTACATCATCTGGGTTTAAAACATCTGCCATTCTTACTTCGGCAGAAGAATTGCTTCCCGCTTCGTTTACCCCTCTTGCTAGACCAATATGCGTGTGTTCATCAATAATTCCGTTGGTTAAATGCAGGTTTGTACCATCTATTTCTTCAGCATTTCCTTTGGCTAAATTCGTTCCAACTTCTACAATTTTTCCTTTAGAAATTTTAACATCATAATTTTTTACTATTCCTTTATCAGTATTTGTCCAAACGGTAGCATTTTTAATGAGATAATCTTTTTGAACAGGTAAAGATTCGTTGCCGAAAGCTGAAAAAGGATACCAAATTTCCCCTATTTCCGAAGATTTTTTATCTTCTTCTTTCTTTTCTTCTTTGGCTAATTCCTTAACAAAGGATATAGTATATGGAATTTCTTTTCCTTCTTTGTTTAAAGCAAAGCCTTGTTTATTTTTAAAATCGGCAACAGGATAAAGAATTCTGTAATTCTGAACGCTATCTTTTGGTAAAACCAATTCCAGAGCCATTTTATAATCGGTAAAATTCAGTTTTGCTTTACCGTCTTTTTTATCTTTAGAAACAGAAGCTTCAGGTTTGTTTATTTTTCCTTTAATTTTTAAATCATACGTTTGATTATTAATGTTTAAAGAATATTCTCCTCTCACATCCACTTCTGGAATTTTATTTACCACAAAACTTTTTCCGTTTACCCAGTTTTCGTAGAGCATTGCATCTTTATTGAAAAGGTCGTCCGAAAAAATCACAAAATTTGCAATAGAACCTTTTCTTAGATTTCCTAAAGTATTCTCAACTTTGAAATTTTTAGCAGGTCTATCAGTAAGTGCAGCGATAATTTCTTCTTTAGACAAACCATTTTTATACAATTCTCTCAATTTTGAAAAAAAAGTAGATTTGTCTTTCATTTTATTCATTGTAAAAGAAAACGGAACACCTTCTTTTGAGAGAAAAACTGCATTGTAAGGCGCCATTTCCCAATGTTTAAGCACTGCAACATCAGCTGCATCTACATCTAAAGCATCGTTAACCTGATAAGCTTTTGGATATTCTAACGGTAAAATTAAAGCACCGTTGGTCGCTTTTATTTCTTTAGCTCTTTGATATTCGTTACCAGAACCTAAAAAAGTGAACTGAAAACCAGCTTCGTCGCCAATTTTATCAGCTCTCAAAACATCCCATTTTTCGGAAGTTTCTATGATGGTTGGTAATTTTTTATATTTATTAAAAGCTTCTAAATTCAGATTTTTTTGTTCTAAATTTCCACCTTTTTCATACCAATCTGCATCTAAATAAGCTTGTCTTAGCAAAGCGATAGAACCTGTGAGAGACGTAGGATAAGATTGTTTAGAGCTTCCTTTATCGAAAGACAGAAGAAAAGCAGCATCTTCTTTCACTATTTTTTCCGAAGGTTTTCCTTGTCCTAAAGTAACCAAAACCGCAGAACCACGCACAATTCCATCTTGATTGAATGCCAAAGCAGTACCAAAACCTTGAGCTAAATATTCTTCGTAAGCTTTAGATTGATTGGTAAAAGTATCGGCAGCTCTGGTGTAAGATTTCACCGCATCATTATAAGCTGCAAAAGAAGCAGTATTTGGAGTATAAATACTTCCGCTATTGTATTCTTTATTTTCAGACTTTTCTACACCTATATTGGTATAAGAATCTATAAAAGAAGGATAAACATAAGCACCTTTACCATCAATTACTACTGCATTTTTAGGAATGGATACTTTTCCAGATTCTAGGATTTTACCATTCTGAACCACCAAAACAGCATCATTAATAACTGTTTTATAATCTTGATACAAGGTAATGTTTTTGATTACGTATAGACTTTGATCTTTTGTGGTAGTATCATTTTGCCAATATCCAACTTGCGCATAATACAATCCCGAAAAAATCAAACCTAAAGAAATAAAAATTTTCTTCATAGATTTTTAGATTAGGTTAAATTTCGAGCTAAAATAGTATTTTTTTTGCAATACCCCCTATTTTTTATAGGTATTTTAAAAAAAGAAAGCCGAATTTTATAAATAAAACCCGACTTTCTATAAAAAAAATCCTAATTAATATTTCTGTACAATTTTTTCTATTTTTTCTAACACATATTGCAAATCTTCTTGTGTAACGTTAAGATGTGGACGAAAACGCAATGAACAATCTCCACAAATCAAAATAATAACATTTTCTTCGTACAATTTTTCTTGAAAATCTTTTCTCGCTTCACCATTTGGCAAATCAAACGCACACATTAAGCCTTTCCCTCTCACATTCGAGATCATATTTGAATATTTCTCTTGAAGTTTTAGTAAACCATTTAATAGAAATTCGCCTTGTTTTTGTACATTTTCAAGTAAATTTTCTTTTTCAATGATTTCTAAAACCAATTGAAACCTCAGCATATCAATAAAATTACCTCCAAAAGTAGAATTGATTCTGGAGCTTTCTGCAAAAACATGATGCTCCACTTCGTTCAATTTTTCTTTACTTGCCAAAATGCCACAAACTTGAGCTTTTTTACCAAAAGAAATCACATCTGGAACGACACTCAAATTCTGAAAAGCCCACATTTTACCGGTAATCCCAATTCCTGTTTGTACTTCATCAAAAATTAATAAAATATCATTTTCATCACAAATTCTTCTTAATTCTACAAAAAATTCATCTCGGAAATGATTGTCGCCACCTTCTGCCTGAATTACTTCAATAATGATACACGCTACTTTATCAGGATTCGTTAAAATAGCTTGTTCTATCTCAATTAAAGCCAATTGTTCGTTTTTGACGGTTTCTTGTAAATTTTCTTCTGTAATTGGAAAATGCAACTTAGGATTGATGATTCTAGGCCAATCAAAAAGTGGAAAA
The DNA here is from genome assembly GCF_047601505.1 of Cloacibacterium sp. Taxonomy (GTDB): domain Bacteria; phylum Bacteroidota; class Bacteroidia; order Flavobacteriales; family Weeksellaceae; genus Cloacibacterium. Next base: position 1,757,646 of record NZ_JASGJD010000001.1, on the reverse strand, counting down.
TATTGATATTTTCTAGGGTCTGAAGTATTGGTTAAGCTTAATGTGTAACCACTTCTTCCGTGAAAAGCTTGTTTGAAATGAATCGCCGCAGAACCTTCAGTTTTACTTCCTTTTTGCCAATTTTTTCTAGTTTTCCAATCAAAAGCAGTTTTTAAAGCATTTTCTACCGCCAAAGCGCCACCTTCTACAAAAAAACAATACTGCAATTCTTTTGGAATCGCCACTCTACCGAAAGTTTCTACAAAATCTGCAAATTCTTGCAAATAAACATCTGACATCGTAGGTTTGTAAACCGCCATTTTGCCCAACCAAGCCGATTTTTCTACAATATAAGGATGATTATAGCCAACAGAAGCCGAACCAAACATAGAAAACATATCCAGAAATTTGTTACCCGTCAATCTATCTACAATCCAAGAACCGTGAGATTTTTCGTAATCCATCACGAAATCAAAACCATCTGCCAAAAGATGTTTTCCTAAGCTTTCTTTTACTTTGTTGCCAGAAATTTCATGGCTGAGTTCTATTGTTTTGTTCATATCTTTTTTGTTTCGAGTTTAAGGCTTTAAGTCCAAAGTTTTTTCAAAATTTAATTTTATTTCTTTTGCTTTCTCTTTATATGAATAATATGATATAAATAAAATAGAAATAGAAATTATTGAGAAAACAATTATTAGTTGAACTTGTTTTATTTCAAATATTATCAAATATTCAAAAGTAAGAATGAAAACTAATAAGAATAATAAAAACAAGAAAGATCTATATCTTGGTCTAATTAGTATTTCTATGTGTGCATTTTCATTATCTTGTTTAAGAGTTCCAAAAATATTTGGTTTTAAACCATACCTTCTTGGTAACACTTCTTGTATTCTGAATTTATTTTCATTAATTTTTCCTTCAAATAAAAGATTTTTATTTGGAATTAAATTGAAAAAAAACTCATCTAAAGTATTGTTTTTAAGTAAATCAATAATTTCATTTACTTTTTTTGTTGAATAGTATTTCTTTCTTTCAGTAAACATTTTTTTAATCTCTACAAATCAAACTTAATTCCTTGTGCTAAAGGTAAATTAGTGGTATAATTAATGGTGTTGGTTTGTCTTCGCATATACACTTTCCAAGCATCAGAACCAGATTCTCTTCCACCGCCTGTTTCTTTTTCTCCGCCAAAAGCGCCACCAATTTCTGCACCAGAAGTTCCGATGTTTACATTGGCAATTCCGCAATCTGAACCAGCGTGAGAAAGGAATTTTTCGGCTTCACGCAAATTATTCGTCATAATTGCTGAAGATAAACCCTGAGCAACACCATTCTGAATTTCGATAGCATTTTCTACATCTCCAGAATATTTTAACAAGTATAAAATTGGCGCAAAAGTTTCGTGTTGTACCATTTCAAAATGATTTTCCGCTTCTACAATTGCAGGTTTTACGTAACAACCACTTTCATAATCTTTTCCTTTTAAAACGCCACCTTTTACGATAAGTTTTCCGCCTTCTTTTTCCACTTTTTCTAGTGCATTTTCGTACATTTTTACAGCTTCTTTATCGATTAAAGGACCAACATGATTGCTTTCGTCAAGAGGATTTCCTATTTTTAATTGTCCGTAAGCTGCAACCAAAGCGTCTTTCACTTTTTCGTACATACTTTCGTGGATAATCAACCTTCTGGTAGAAGTACAACGTTGCCCTGCAGTTCCTACCGCTCCGAAAACCGCTCCAATTATCGTCATTTTAATATCTGCATCAGGCGTTACAATAATCGCATTGTTACCGCCTAATTCCAGAAGAGATTTCCCTAATCTCGCTGCAACATTTTGAGCAACAATTTTCCCCATTTTGGTAGAACCAGTTGCAGAAATAAGAGGAATTCTGGTATCTTTTGCCATTAAATCTCCAATTTCGGAATCCCCGATTACTAAATTAGAAATTCCTTGAGGTAAATTATTTTCTTTAAGAACTTCTGAGATAATATTTTGACAAGCAATTCCACAAAGAGGCGTTTTTTCTGAAGGTTTCCAAATGCAAACATCACCACAAATCCAAGCCAACGCTGTATTCCAGCTCCAAACTGCTACCGGAAAATTGAAAGCAGAAATAATTCCTACAATTCCTAGAGGATGATACTGCTCGTACATTCTGTGCCCGAATCTTTCGGAATGCATGGTAAAACCGTGTAACTGACGAGACAAACCCACTGCAAAATCGCAGATGTCTATCATTTCCTGCACTTCACCAAGTCCTTCTTGCAAAGATTTTCCCATTTCGTAGGAAACCAATTTTCCTAAATCTTCTTTATTTTTTCTTAATTTTTCGCCGAATTGTCTTACCAATTCACCACGTTTTGGGGCAGGCATCAACCTGAATTCTTTGAATGCTTTTTCGGCTTCGGAGATTACTTTTTCGTAATCTTTTGGTGAGGAAGAAGTTACTTTGGCTATTAACTTACCGTCAACTGGAGAATAACTTTCGATTATTTTTCCTGTTGCAAACCATTTTCCACCTGTAGAAGTTCCTTTGTTTTCACTTTTTATTCCTAAATTTTTATGGACTTTCTCTATTCCGAAATTTTTATTATTCTTCGACATTTTACTGATTTTGTAATGTGGTAAATATAAAAATATTTAACAACACCCCTAAAAAAAGTAACGAAAAACCAAACATTTAAATTCTTTTTACTGAATTCAATTCAATAATCAACAATAATTATTTAAAAAACACATCAACGGAAAATAAAATATCTACTTTCTATTTTAAACTCCATTAACATATCACTTATTTTTGGGATTAAAATAATACATTTGCATAAAAATATTTCCTAATTCATAAAAATGACAAAACACGAAATTGTATTAATGAGCATTACCGGCGAAGACAAGCCTGGTGTAACTTCTTCTCTCACAGAAATTCTTAGCAAACATAATGCTACTATTTTAGACATTGGACAAGCTAACATACATCAATCTTTATCATTAGGAATACTTTTCAGATTAGACCCAGAAATGCAGGGAAATATTTTGAAAGATTTGCTTTTCAAGTCTTATGAATTGGGCGTTAATGCAAAATTTACACCTATCAAAAGAGAAGAATACGATGCTTGGGTAGAAAGACAAGGAAAAGAAAGTTTTGTAATTACAGTTTTAGGACAAAAAATCGAAGCCAATCAACTGTCACAAATTACCAAAGTTATAGCAGAACAAGGCTTAAACATAGACACCATAAAACGTTTAACAGGAAGAATTTCGCTAGACAGTGAAGACGACTCTCAGAATAGGTCTTGCATAGAACTTTCAGTACGTGGTACTCCTCAAAACTTAAATTTAATTCACGAAAAATTTGTGAATTTGAGTGGCGAATTAGATATTGATATTTCATTTCAAAAAGATAATATTTACCGTAGAAACAGAAGATTAATCTGTTTTGATATGGATTCAACACTTATTAAAACCGAAGTAATAGACGAATTAGCAGAAAGAGCTGGCGCTGGCGAAGAAGTAAGAGCAATTACAGAAGCTGCAATGCGTGGCGAACTAGATTTTAGCGAGAGTTTCAAAAAAAGAGTTTCTCTTTTAAAAGGTTTAGACGAATCTGTAATGCAAGAAATTGCAGACAATTTACCAATTATGGACGGCGCTGATAGACTAATGCACACGTTGAAAAAATGCGGTTATAAAATTGCAATTCTTTCTGGAGGTTTTACCTATTTTGGCAATTATCTCAAAAAACGTTTTGGAGCAGATTATCTTTATGCTAACGAACTCGAAATTATTGATGGAAAACTTACAGGGAAACATCTAGGAGACATTGTTGACGGAAAAAGAAAAGCTGAATTATTAAAATTTTTAGCTCAAGTAGAAAAAATAGAATTAGACCAAGTAATAGCTGTAGGAGACGGCGCAAATGATTTGCCTATGCTTAACATTGCTGGTTTAGGAATTGCTTTCCATGCAAAACCAAAGGTAAAAGAAAACGCAAGACAATCTATATCCTCTATCGGCCTAGATGGCGTTTTATACTTTTTAGGATTTAGAGACAGACATATTAATGAAGATTTTTAAACATTCTCTTCGATAGATAATATAAATCGAGAAATTTTTATGTTAAATAATTAATTCAATATTTTTGTAAAAACAATTAGGAAATGGAGAACCAAGAAGAGAAAAAAATTCCTAAATGGAAAAGCATTCTTAAAAAATACGGTTGGATAGGGATTTTATTTTTTTCGGTAAAAGGAACCATTTCACTTATTGCCATTATTTGGGGAGCTAATGCTCTAAAAGGTTGCATCTAAAAAATTTAATCATTGATTAACAAATAGTTAATTACTTTTTTCAATTTAATATTTAACTTTAGTTGATTCTTTTAATCAAAGAAGTACAAACCAACAAAAATATTAATATGAAAAATTTATTTATAGCAACCGCAGTTTTAATCTCAACAATAAGTTTTGCTCAACAAAGAGAAGATTGGAATTTAAGAGGCGAAAGAAAGAGAACAGCCCAAGGCATAAAGTCTGGCGAAATAAAACCACGAGAAGCTGTAGCAATAAAAAGGCAAGCTAGAGATGTAAAACAAGCAAAAAGATACGCTTTAGCAGACGGAAAAGTTACCGCAAGAGAAAGAGCAAATATAGCAAGACAAGATAGACAATTAGACAAAACTATCTATAGAACGAAACACAATTGATGGTCATTATATTTTTACTTAACACAAAATTGGAGAAGAATTTTTATTCTTCTCCTTTTTTTTAAAACAAAATTGCTTTTTCTAGCTCTAAAAGTTTTTGTTTGCGCCAAATTCCGCCACCGTAACCAGTAAGATTTCCATCACTACCTATAACTCTGTGACAAGGAACTAAAATTGAAATTTTATTCATTCCGTTGGCATTTGCAACCGCTCTCACTTTATTTTTATCTCCCAAAATTTCAGCTTGTTTGGCATAACTCCAAGTTTGTCCGTAAGGAATTTTCATTAAAATCTCCCAAACTTGTTTTTGAAAATCACTTCCCACAAAATGAAGAGGAACTGTAAATTCTTTCCTTTTTCCTTCAAAATACTCAGAAAGTTGTTTTTCTAAAATCACAAAATTTGGATTTTCACCTTGTACAATATTAGCATTTAAAGATTTAGAAAGATGTTTCAGTTCTGTTTCCAGCATTTTTCGGTCTGTAAATTCCAGCATACAAATTCCGTTTTCCGTAGCTGCAGCGTACATTGTTCCGAGTGGAGTTCCGATGCGTTTCAAATCTATAATTTTTTGATATTTAGAATTTTTAGGAGAAACACCGAAAACATTTTTAAAACTTTCTGCAAAACCACTTAAACTTTCGTAACCACTGTTAAAAGCCGCTTCTGTAACACTTTCACCTTTTTGAATTTTCTTAAAAGCGGAGTTAATTCTAAACATTCTTTGATACGCTTGGAAAGTAATTCCATGATTTTTAAGAAACCAACGTCTCATTTTAGCTGGTTCTATTCCGCGTTTTACCAAATCGTAATCTTTAAATTTTAAAGAAGGATTTTCTACCAATTCATCAATAATTTCCTGAATATATTTTGGTGTTTCGTTCAATTTTTCTAATGGTTTACAAACTTTACACGGACGATAACCTTTCAAAATTGCATCTTTGGTGTTGCTGAAAAATTCTACATTTTCTGGTTTTGGTTTTCTGGCAGTACAAGTGGGTCTGCAAAAAATCCCTGTAGTTTTAACGCCCATCCAAAAAATACCCTCGAAACTTGCATCTTTATTGAAAGAAGCATTATACATCATATTGTTTGATAAGTTCATAAATGATAATTGATAATTGAATGCTACAAAACTAGATTTTATAATTTTGAAGCACAACCGAAAAATGAACAAGTATTTTTTTAAGAAAAAAGCTGCCTCAGAAAGAGACAGCCTGTTATTTATTTCTTAGCTTCAAACCTCTTTTTTATTTCGCCTTCTACTTTTTTAATATCTTTCAAATGATTGATAATTTGAAGCGTCTCCTCAACGTTTTGAATTTCCACAGGAACATCTGCTCTGGTTTTATCCCACTCAAAGACCAAATTAAGTTTTTCGTCTGTAATATCTTCAAAATTAATGGTAAAACGTTCCATCTTATCGTTTACGTATTTCACAGGAACTGTAGTTGAAACCACATCGTCTTTGGCATCATAAGTATAAGCTCCCCAATTGTTTACGCCTTTATTAAGAATTACTTTCCATTCTTTTTCTTGAGGAACTACATACAATGCATAGGTTCCTTTTTTTACTTTTTGTCCGCCAAAAATTACATCTTGCCCAAAAGTAATTCTAGAAGCTTCATTAGCTCCAGCTCTCCAAACTTGCCCGAAAGGCACCAATTCACCAAAGATTTTTCTTCCTTTTACGGCTGGTCTTCCGTAATCTACAGAAATTTTGGTAATAGAAAATTGCTGGTCTATTGTTTGTCTCGGACTAACAGCAGGAATGTTGTATTGCTGAGAAAATCCTAACAATGCAATATTTAAAAATGCGAAAAGTGAAATTCTTTTTAACATGTTTTTAATTTTTAAATTTTTGCTAAAGATAATATTTTTCAAACAAAAAACCTTTAAGATTTCTACATCTTAAAGGTTTTATATTATAAAAACTTTGTCAAAGATTTCTTTGCTTCGCAAAAACTTTGACAAAGTAGATTTACATTGCTTCCATTTTAAAATTCATGCTTTCTATTACCTTTACCAAAGCTGCTACGGTATCCATAGAAGTGAAACATGGCACACCGTTTTCTACAGAACTTCTTCTAATTTGGAAACCATCTCTTTCAGATTGTTTACCAGATTTTGTGGTATTTACAACATACTGAACTTTTCCTTTTTGAATTAAGTCTATCAGATTAACATCTCCTTCGTGAATTTTATATCCAATTTTGGTGGTAATTCCTTTAGATTCAAAATATTTAGCCGTTCCTTCGGTTGCCCAAATTCTAAAGCCCATATCGAACAATCTTTTTGCTAAATGTGAAGCTTCTTCTTTTTCTTTATCAGAAACTGTGAAAAGGAAAGCACCATGTAAAGGCATTTTTCTACCAGCACCTATTAATCCTTTATAAAGAGCTTTTTCTAAGGTAAGGTCTTTGCCCATTACTTCCCCGGTAGATTTCATTTCTGGCCCTAAGGTGATATCTACTTTTGTTAATTTTGAGAAAGAGAAAACCGGTACTTTTACATAAACGCCTTCTTTAATTGGAACTAAACCATTTTCATAACCTAAATCTTTTAATTTAGCTCCTAAAATTGCTTTTGTGGCTAAATTTGCCATCGGAACGTCTGTAATTTTGGATAAGAAAGGAACTGTTCTGGATGAACGAGGATTTACTTCAATTACATATACTTCATCTTCAAAAAGTACATATTGAATATTCATTAATCCAATTACATTTAAACCTCTTGCTAATCTTTCAGTATATTCTATCAATTGTTGATTGGCTTTTTCTGAAATATTTTGAGGAGGATACATTGCAATACTATCTCCAGAGTGTACGCCCGCTCTTTCGATATGCTCCATAATTCCTGGGATTACTACCGTTTCACCATCACAGATGGCATCCACTTCTAGTTCTTTACCAATCATATATTTATCAATAAGAATCGGTTGCTCTGGGTTTACATCTACCGCAGTTTCCATATATTTAGAAAGCTCTTCTTCGGCATATACAATTTCCATTGCTCTTCCTCCTAATACGTAACTTGGTCTTACCAAAACTGGGAATCCTATTTCTCTGGCAATTACCAAAGCATCTTCTTTATTAAAACAAGTGCTTCCTTTTGGCTGAGGAATTCCTAATTCTTTTAAAGCTTTTTCAAATTTATCTCTGTTTTCGGCTCTGTCTAAATCTTCTAAAGAAGTACCCAAAATTTGAACACCGTGAGAAGCCAATTTATCCGCTAGATTAATTGCGGTTTGTCCGCCAAACTGAACTACAACACCTTTTGGTTTTTCCAGCTCAATAATATTCATTACATCTTCTTCCGTAAGAGGTTCGAAGTATAATTTATCTGAAATAGAGAAGTCTGTAGAAACGGTTTCAGGATTATTGTTGATGATAATTGCTTCGTAACCCATTTCTTTAATTGCCCAAACCGAATGAACAGTAGCGTAATCAAATTCTACACCTTGTCCAATTCTGATAGGCCCAGAACCTAAAACAACTACTTTTTCTTTATCACTAACAATGCTTTCGTTTTCTTCTTCGTATGAGCCATAAAAATATGGTGTTTCACTTTCGAATTCTGCAGCACAAGTATCTACCATTTTATAAACTGGCATTACTCCGTTATTCTTTCTAAAATCGAAAACTTCTCGCTGAGTTACTTCCCAAAGATGAGAAATATTAATATCTGAAAAACCTAGTTTTTTAGCTTCTTTTAGAACTTCTGCATTAAATTTATTCTCAGAAATTGTTTTTTCAAAATCTACTAATTTTTTCAATTTCCAGATGAAGAATTTATCAATTTTGCTCCATTCTACAATTTGTTCCCAATCATAACCTCTTCTTAGCGCATCACCAATGATAAATAATCTTTCGTCATCACAAACTCGAATTCTTCTTTCAATTTCTTCTTCAGTTAAAGCTGCTGCTTGCTTAGATTTAAGACCAAGATGCTGAATGCCCGTTTCCAGAGAACGAATAGCTTTCATCAAAGATTCTTCAAAATTTCTTCCAATTGCCATTACTTCTCCAGTAGCTTTCATCTGGGTAGAAAGTCTTCTATCAGCATGTTCGAATTTATCAAAAGGGAATCTTGGAATTTTTGAAACCACATAATCTAAAGCTGGTTCAAAACAAGCATAAGTTTTACCTGTTACAGGGTTTAGCATTTCGTCTAGCGTAAGACCTACTGCAATTTTAGCAGCTAATTTCGCAATTGGATAACCTGTAGCTTTACTTGCTAAAGCAGACGAACGAGAAACTCTAGGATTTACTTCAATAATATAATAATCAAAAGAATGAGGGTCTAAAGCCAACTGAACGTTACAACCGCCTTCAATTCCTAAAGCTCTGATGATTTTAAGAGAAGCATTTCTCAACATTTGATATTCTCTATCCGAAAGCGTTTGAGAAGGTGCTACTACAATTGAATCTCCCGTGTGAACACCTACAGGGTCTATGTTTTCCATGTTACAAACTACAATAGCATTGTCGTTTGCATCACGCATTACTTCGTATTCTATTTCTTTGAAACCCGCAATTGACTTCTCAATAAGACACTGATTAACAGGACTATATTTAAGACCATTTGCTGTAATTTCTTTTAATCCAGTTTCATTATTGGCAATACCACCACCTGTTCCGCCCATGGTAAATGCAGGACGAACAATTACAGGATAACCAATTTCTTCTGCAAAATTTAAAGCACCATCTACATCATGTACAATATCCGAATCTGGCACAGGTTCGTTCAATTCTTTCATTAAAGCACGGAAAAGCTCTCTGTCTTCCGCTTGGTTAATAGCAGAAAGTTTAGTACCAAGAACCTCCACGCCACATTCGTCTAAAATTCCAGAATTTTGTAATTCTACCGCCATGTTGAGCCCTGTTTGCCCTCCAAGAGTTGGCAACAGCGCATCTGGTCTTTCTTTTCTGATGATATGACTTACAAAAGGTAAAGAAATAGGCTCTATATAAACTTTGTCTGCAATTTCTTTGTCCGTCATAATAGTAGCCGGATTAGAATTGATGAGAATTACCTTGTATCCTTCTTCTTTCAAGGCAAGACACGCTTGCGTACCTGCATAATCAAATTCTGCAGCTTGTCCGATGATGATTGGCCCCGAGCCAATAACAAGAATGGTTTTTATATCGTTTCTTTTCATTTTATTATAGGTGTCGAAAATCGGAAATCCCGAAGTTCGAAGATTTAAGAGTTATCTAAGAATTAAAATTTTAGTTTTTGTTCGCTTTAAAATCCTCCATCATTTCAATAAAATCATCAAAAAGATAGTTGGCATCTTCTGGACCCGGACTAGCTTCTGGATGGTACTGAACAGAGAAACAAGGATGAATTTTGTGCCTTATTCCCTCATTTGTCCTATCATTAAGGGCGATATGAGTAACTTCTAAATCTGTATCTTTAAGAGATTCTTCGTCTATTGCGTAACCGTGGTTTTGAGAGGTAATGGCAACTTTATTTGTTTTTAAATCTAAAACAGGATGATTACCACCTCTATGCCCGAATTTCAATTTATAAGTTTTAGCTCCACAAGCCAAACCAATTAATTGATGTCCCAAACAAATACCAAAAATTGGAACTTTTCCTAAAAGATTTTTAATCATTTCTAAAGCATGAGGAACGTCTTGCGGATCACCAGGCCCGTTAGAAAGCATTATACCATCTGGTTCCATTAGAAGAATTTCTTCGGCAGTAGTATCTTGAGAAACTACTATCAAATCACAATTCCTTTTAGAAAGCTCTCTTATAATTCCTAATTTAGAACCAAAATCTACCAAAACTACTTTAAAACCTTTACCTGGAGCAGAATATGCTGTTTTTGTAGAAACTTGCTCTACTTGATTGGTAGGAAAACTTTTAGATTTCAAATCATTAATTACACTTTCTGTTTCTGTTTCCAGATTTACAATTTTTCCTTTTACTACGCCTTTGTTTCTAATAATTCTGGTAAGTTTTCTGGTATCAATACCAGATATACCTGCTAAATTTCTCTTTTTGAATAATTCATCTAGAGACATTTGACTACGGAAGTTTGAAGGAAAATCACAAAGTTCTTTTACAATTAAACCTTTTATTGCAGGTTCAATACTTTCAAAATCATCTCTGTTTACGCCATAATTTCCGATAAGAGGATAAGTCATACATACAATTTGACCACAATAAGAAGGGTCTGACATGAGTTCTTGATAGCCGGTCATTCCTGTATTAAAAACCACTTCGCCTTCTGTTTCGTGATTGGCTCCAAAACTTTCGCCAAAAAAAACTTCTCCTGATTCTAAAACTAGTTTACTTTTCATTTTTACTTTTAAGATTTATCTAATCTATTTAAAAAATTTGAACAAAATTATAAAAAAAATATTAATTAAAGATAAAAAATCTTTTATTTTAAATTTTAGCAGTTATTTTATACTTTTAATAAAACAACATAAATATTTGAAAATTGTCAAAAAAAATGAGAGCCGAGAGCTCTCATCCATTGGATTATTTTTCTACAAATTCAAAACCTTGCTTTTCTAATACATATTTTAAAATGGCCATCCTTGCAAAAACGCCATTGCTCATCTGCTTAAAAATCCTACTCCTTTCGCATTCTACCAAATCTGCATCTATTTCCACACCTCTATTTACCGGTGCAGGATGCATAATAATAGCATTTGGCTTCATTTTTTTCTCTCGCTCTTTGGTAAGACCATATTTTCTTAAATATTCTGAAGCCGTAAGCTTCATTTTTTCTTGATGTCTCTCGTGTTGAATTCTTAGCAACATCAATACGTCCACTTCTTTTACTAAATCTTCGAATGGTAAATAAGTTCCATTTACCAACATTGCCTCATCAAACCAATCTACCGGACCAGAAAAGTAAACCTTAGCACCTAATCTTCTAAGCGCATCCGCATTAGAATTGGCTACTCTACTATGTTTTACATCTCCTACAATTCCTACTTTCAAGCCTTTGAAATCTCCAAATTCTTGCTTAATAGTCATTAAATCTAGAATTGCCTGACTTGGATGATGCCCCACTCCATCTCCTGCATTTACCAATGCTACTTTTTCTACACTTTTCAGCTCATCATAATATCTGGTTTGCTGATGTCTTATTACAGTAACATTAATACCAATAGCCTCCAAAGTTTTTACGGTATCGAGAAGAGTTTCTCCTTTATTAATAGAGCTCTTTCTCTCATCAAATTCTACAAGATGTAAACCTAACTTTTTCTCAGCAACTTCAAAACTTACTTTCGTTCTGGTACTGTCTTCAAAAAACAAATTAGCAACAAAAACATCACCTTTCGCTTTCATTACTTTTCCATTGGCAAAATCTAAACCTTCATCTAAAATTTCAACAATGTTTTCTTTGGTTAATCTTGATAATTTTATCATAACTTTAAAAAAAATATAAAAAAAAACGAAGCCGATACGACTTCGTTTGATTAAAAAAATATTATTCTTGCGGTTTGAAAACCGATATTGACTATTGATATGTAACCGTTAAGTTTCATTGCTGCAAATATACATATAAAGTAAAATCTTCCAAAATTTTTTAAAAAAATTATTTTTCTTTAACATTTTAATTGCAAAATTGGTATATCTTTGCTAAAAAAGTATATATGAAAATTTCTTGCTGCCCAAAATGCGAGAACGCCGAAATTGTTAAAAGTGGCGTTGTAAAAGGAAAACAAAGGTTTTTTTGTAGAAACTGCAACTACTATTTCACTGTAAATAAAGTAGGAAAAAAGATTGATGATTACTATGTTACCAAAGCACTACAACTCTATTTAGAAGGACTAAGCTTAAGAGAAATAGAGCGTATTTTGGGTATTTCACACGTTACTATTAGCTCTTGGATTAAAGAGTACAACATCAAAAAACCACCACATACAGATTTTCATGCTACTTATAAGGTTTTCAAGCAGAAAGAACTTGCAGAATACATCGAAAAAGAAGAAAATTTAAAAGGAAACGGATTAATAATTACAGAGTTTGGAGATAAATTTATGCTCATTAAATGGGAGCGTTTTAAAAAGTAACTATACCAATTAACAAAAATATATACAAAATTTTTACAGAGTTTTTTTTATTATCAGTTTAGCTGTGTTAAAATCACAAAAAAATGTTCAAAATTATGAAGAAAACTCAACCAATCCTTACAGGTGTTGTAGCATTATTATTCGGCAACATTTTGTTCGGACAAGAAAAACCAAAAGAATGGGACGTAAGTCTCTACGGTTTTGCAAGAGCAGATTACATTTTCGATTCTAGAAAATCTGCTTATGTAAGAGAATATAATTTGAATCTTTATCCGTTAGATGTTGCAAAAGACACTAATGGCGAAGACAAAAACGCAACAGGTTCTAGCAATTTTCTTTCTGTAACTTCCAGAATTGGAGTAAAATTTAAAGGTCCAGATGTTTTTAAAGCTAAAATTTCGGGAAACATTGAAGGAGATTTCTTTGGAAACACCGAAGTAAATGCCAACACTTCAGGCACAGGAAGCATTGGCCTTTTCAGACTGAGACATGCTACCATAAAACTAGACTGGACGAAAACATCACTTACCTTTGGACAAACGTGGTATCCTACTTTTGTACCAGAAGTTTTCCCTGGTGTTGCCAATTTCAACACAGGAATTATGTTCAATCCTTTTGGATGGGCTTCTCAGATTAGATTTAAACAAAAATTATCCAATAAAATTTCTTTAGATTTAGTTGCCTACAAAGACAGAGAATTCACTGCTTCTTCCGTTACTGGAACTGCTCCAAACACTCCTTCTTTCAATTCTACCATTCCTACTTTACACGGTCAACTTCAATTCAAAAATAAAAACATTGTTGCGGGCGTAGGTGCAGAATTTCAATCTTTAAAACCAGTTACCGAATCTGGAGGTTTGGTTTCAGACGAAAAATTAAATTCTTCTACCGTTTTTGGCTATTTTAAATATTCGAATGATGATATTATTGCTAAATTCTACGGAATATCTGGAGGAAACCTCACGCATCTTGTCATGCTAGGAGGATATGGAAGTTATGCCAATTCTAACGGAATAGATTCTTATAAACCAACCAGAACCAGTGCTTTTTGGCTAGATATCGCAAGCAACAAACAAAAAATAGCACCTGGAATTTTCGCTGGATATACCAAAAACAATGGACTTTCTGATGCTGGATACAAGGCTCTTTACATGAGAGGTTTGAACGGAACAACAAGAGCTGTAGATAATGTTTGGAGAGTTTCGGCGAGAGTAGATTTTAAAGAAAATAAATTTAAACTTACTCCAGAAGTAGAATACACAGCAGCAACTTGGGGCACAATGGACACTTCCGCAAAAGTGACTTCTGCAAAAGAAAACGTTGGAAATTTCCGAGCATTGGTTAGTGCAACTTATTCATTCTAAAAAAAATTCAACAATACTAAAAAAACAAAATATTATGAGCCACGAATTTAACTCACAAGCAGAACACGACGCTTACGTTGATGATCGCAAAAAGAAAAGCACTCTATGGAGCATTATTATGGCTTCGTCTTTAGGAACCTTAATAGAATGGTACGATTTTTATATTTTCGGGAGTTTAGCCGTTATTTTATCTACTAAATTTTTCCCAGCAGACAATCCTACAGCTGCATTTTTATCTACCTTAGCTACTTTTGCCGCAGGTTTTGTAGTAAGACCTTTCGGAGCTTTATTCTTCGGAAGATTAGGAGATATTATTGGTAGAAAATACACCTTCCTTGTCACTTTATTAATTATGGGATTTTCTACATTTTTAATTGGTTGTATCCCAAGTTACGAAACCATTGGTTTTATGGCACCTGTTTTAGTATTAATTCTTCGTTTATTACAAGGTTTAGCACTTGGTGGAGAATACGGCGGCGCTGCAACTTATGTAGCAGAATATGCCGAACACAACAGACGTGGATATTGGACTTCTTGGATTCAAACTACCGCAACCATTGGGCTTTTTGTTTCATTAATTGTGATTATGGTAACCAGAACTTCTTTATCTTCAGAAGAATTCGACAATTGGGGATGGAGAGTTCCTTTTTGGGTTTCTATTTTAATGGTAGGCGTTTCTTACATCATCCGTAAAAACATGAAAGAATCTCCTCTTTTTGCAAAAGCTAAGAAAGAAGGAAAAACTTCTACCAATCCTCTTAAAGAGTCTTTCGGGAATAAATATAATTTCAAATATGTTTTATTGGCATTATTCGGAGCAGTGATGGGACAAGGTGTAATTTGGTACACTGGGCAATTCTACGCCATGTCTTTCATGCAAAAAGTAATGAATATTGATGCCGAACAAGTAGATTCTCTAATGGCATCTGCACTTTTCGTGGGAACACCTTTATTTGTACTTTTCGGTTGGCTATCAGACAAAGTTGGCAGAAAACCAATAATGTTAATAGGAATGTTTATCGCAATTATCTCGTACAGACCAATTTACGATAAAATGTATCAATTGGGAGATTTTTCTAAAAAACAAGAAATAACCGATAAAGCAACCAAAGAAGCTTCTGTTAAAATCTTAGAAGGTACCAAAATAGATTCCATTTATACTTCTCAAAAATTCTATGCAGACGGAAGCCACATAAAAGAAGTGGTAACCAAACATATAGAAAATGGTCAAATTTTAAAAGACGACAAAGGCAAAGACCGTGTAGAAACCAAAATCACCAAAACAATAGACAGCAACACAAAATGGACTTTAGCTTTCTGGGTTTTTATACAAGTAGTTTTCGTAACAATGGTATATGGACCAATCGCAGCATTTTTGGTAGAAATGTTCCCAATCAGAATCAGATATACTTCTATGTCTCTTCCTTATCACATTGGTAATGGTATTTTCGGAGGATTATTACCTGCTGTTGCAACTTATTTGGTAACAACCGCCAAAGATGCTAACGCAGTTGCAGAAAAAGCAGGACAAGCAATTGCTCATCCAAAATGGTATCTAGAAGGACTCTGGTATCCTATTGCCGTAGCAGCAGTCTGTCTAATAATTGGTTTAATTTACTTAGACGGAAAAGACAGAAATGTAGAAGATTAATGACAGATGTTGGATGTTGGATGTTGGATGTTGGATGTTGGATGTTAAATAATTGAAGTAGAAAATTTAACACTAAAAAAACATCCTGCACCCAACTTCTATCACCCAACAAAATTTTAAAAATTTTCACTAACTTTAAAAAAAGAAAAAATGGACGCAATTAAAAAAATATTAGGAATTATTTGGTTAGCTTTAGCAGCACTTGTAGCCTATCTAGGACTTACCGTTTTAGGAATTCCAAAAATCACTTCAGGCAAACAAGAAGACCTTGTTTTTGGCATTATCATCGTTTTTATATTAATGCCAATTGTAGTAGGAGGTTTAGGAGTATTCGGATTTTACGCGCTAAAAGGCGAATATTCTGCAAAAAATAAATGATTATTGATGGCAAATATTTCATAACAACTATTTGCCATCTATTTTTAAAAATTTGATAATTGCTAAAGATTTAGTAATCATCATTTATCAACTATGAAAAAGAGACACGAGCAAAAATTGGTGATTTTGAGTGTAGTACTTTTTGTACTATTCAACGCACCAATTTTGCTCATTTTTAATAAATCTGAAAGCTTTTTCGGGCTTCCCATCATCTATGTTTACATTTTCGGAGTTTGGTTAATTTCCGTAATTGTTTCATTTATAATTTTTAAAAAATTTGATGAATAATTTAGAATTATTTCTGGTTATTATGCTTTATTTAGCGCTTCTTTTCTTCATTGCTTTCTGGGCAGAGAAGAGAAAAAGTAATTTCTGGGCTAATAATCCTTACATTTATTCATTATCTTTAGCTGTCTATTGCACCGCTTGGACGTATTATGGAAGTATTGGCGTTGCAGCCAACCAAGGTTTGCAATATCTTACGATTTACATTGGTCCAATAATCGTAATTCCTGCGTGGATTGTGATAAATTCTAAAATTGTAAGAATTTCCAGAGTTAACAAAATTTCTTCCATAGCAGATTTTATTTCTTTAAGATATGGAAACAGTAGATTTTTCGGAGCTATAATTGCGGTAGTTTGCATTTTGGCAATTATTCCCTATATCGGACTTCAGATTAAAGCCATTTCCGATACATTTCACCTAGTAACAAAAACCGAAAATCCAGATAATATTTTCACAGATACTGCAACTTACGTGGTTTTACTTATTGCAATTTTTTCTTCGTACTACGGAACAAGATATGTAGATGCTTCAGAAAAAAGACTAGGAATAATTTCTGCAGTAGCGGTAGAAAGTTTCCTAAAATTAGTATTTTTCATCATCTTAGGAATTTTTGTTACTTACGGAATTTTCAATGGTTTTGAAGATATTTATGAAAAAGCAAAATTTCTTCCAGATTTCGCCAAAAGAAACTCTTTCAACGGTTTAGAAGGAAGTTTCAATTGGATGGTAACTTCTATGCTTTCTATGTCTGCCATTTTTTTATTGCCGAGACAATTCCACACTACAATAATCGAAAACAGAAAAGAAAATTTCTTAAAAACTGCCATTTGGGTTTTCCCTTTATACTTATTGCTTTTTAACTTTTTTGTATTTCCGATAGCTTGGGGAGGCAAAATATTATTTTTCGGACAAAATGTAAATCCAGAGCTCTTTCCTATTCTCATTCCGCAGAAATTTGGAAACGTTTTAATCTCTGTAATTGTATTTTTGGGAGGTTTGAGTGCTAGTATTTCCATGATTATTATCTCCAGCATCACGCTATCGATAATGCTATCAAACAACGTAATAATTCCTTACGGATGGATTGATACTTTTAAAACAAAAAACGACACTTTCAACAACAAAAACATTGTAAATATTAGAAAAATAAGCATTTTTTCGCTTATTGTTACCGCATTTATTTTCTACAAATATTTAATTTTAGAATCTACTCTTTTCTCCGTTGGCTTGGTTTCATTTGTATTGATTGCACAACTTGGACCTTCGTTTTTCGGAGCAATTTTCTGGAGAAGAGGCACCTATTCTGGCGCATTAGTAGGATTAATTGCAGGTGTTTTTATTTGTTATTTTAACTTGATTATTCCACAGTATTTACAAGCTATCAATCCAAATATTACAGAACATCAACAATCATTTCTCAGTTTTTTCAGAATTCCTTATTTAGAAACCATTCCGCAAGTATTTTTCTGGAGTATTTTGGCAAATTCAGCACTTTTTAGCATTATTTCGGTGAGTTCTAAAGGAAATTACAGAGAAAGAAATTACGCCGAAATTTATGTGGATATTAACAAATATATCAAAAACCACGAAGGAGCTTACATCTGGAAAGGAAAAGCGAATGTTTCGGATATTAGAAGAATTTTGGTGAGATTTTTGGGAGACAAAAAAACCAGACAAGCGCTTAAAATTTTCAATTTAAAATACAATATCGATGATGAAAATGACACCGCAGATTCTAGATTTATAAAATTTTCGGAGAATTTACTTTCGGGGAGAATTGGCAATGCTTCGGCAAAAATATTAATTGAAAGTGTAACCAAAGAAGACAAAATTTCTCTTCCCGAAGTACTCAAAATTTTAGAAGAAAGCAAAGAAAACATCACTTTAAACCGAAAACTAACCGAACAATCCAGACAATTGAGAAGACTTTCGGACGATTTGCGCTCTGCAAACAGCAGCTTAATAGAAAAAGATAAACAAAAAGACGATTTTTTGGATTCTGTAACGCACGAACTCCGAACTCCAATTACCGCAATAAAAGCTGCCGGAGAAATACTTTTGGATGACGACGAAATTCCTACAGACATCAAAAAAGATTTCCTAAACAACATTATTACAGAATCTGACCGATTGAACGAACTCATCAACGATATTCTGTATTTAGACAAATTAGAATCTGGAACGATTAAATTAAACATTCAAAAAAATAACATTATAGATACTTATCATAAAGCCTTAAACCCTATTTATCATCTCATCCAACAGAAAAAAATTCATCATTCTGAGATTAATTTATTGAATAAAAATGAATATTTTTATGACGAGGCAAGAATTATTCAGGTATTTCAAAACATACTCGGAAATGCTTATAAATTCACGGAAGATGGAGGCATGATACAAGCAAAATTTCAAGAAAAAGACAATTTCTTAAAAATTGAAATTTTTAACACTGGAAAAAACATTCCTATTGAAGATATTGAATTAATTTTCGACAAATTTTATCAATCTAAACATCAAAATATTAGAAAACCTGTTGGCACAGGATTGGGATTGGCGATTTGTAGAAACATCATCAATGCACATCAAGGTAAAATTTTTGCCGAAAACAAAGAGATTGGAGTAACAATAAATATATTAATGAATAATGACAAAAATGAAGCTGTATGAGAAAAATTTTAATTGCAGATGACGAACACAAAATTGTAATGACGCTGGAATATACTTTTAGAAAAAATGGATATGAAGTATTTATTGCAAGAGATGGCTCAGAAGTTTTAGAATTACTAAAAGAAGAAATTCCAGACGTAATTTTATTAGACGTAATGATGCCAAATGTAGATGGATATACCACAATACAGGAAATAAGAAAACAAGAAAAACTGAAAAATTGCAAAGTAGTTTTTCTATCTGCCAAAACCAATCCTGCGGATATTGAAAAAGGATTAAAATTGGGCGCAGATGCTTATGTTACAAAACCTTATTCCATTAAAAAATTAACTCAACAAATAGATGAATTATTAGAAACATAAAAACAAATACATATTAACCTAAAAAACACCAACACAATGAAAGCGAATGAAATGTTCCTCAATAGTATTGAAAACAAGGAACAATTTTGGGCACAACAATCCGAAAACATTCAATGGTTTAAAAAACCTCAAAACATTCTCTCTGAAGGAGAAAACAACTACCCTGTCTGGTATGCAGATGGCGAACTGAACGCTTGCTATCTTGCTGTAGATAAACATGTAGAAGATGGTTATGGAGAACAGATTGCTTATATTTACGATTCGCCGGTAACAGATACTAAACTGAAGATTTCCTTCAAAGAATTGCAAGAAAATGTTTCAAAATTTGCAGGAGGTTTGCAATCTCTTGGTCTAAAAAAAGGAGATACCGCAGTTATTTACATGCCAATGATTCCTCAGGCTGCTTATGCTATGCTTGCTTGTGCAAGACTTGGGATAACGCATTCTGTAGTTTTTGGAGGTTTTGCTCCACACGAATTAGCTATAAGAATAGACGATTGTAACCCAAAAGTAATCATCACAGCAAGTGCTGGTGTAGAAGTTAAAAAAAGAGTTCCTTATCTTCCGTTTGTAAAAGAAGCTTACGAATTATCTGCTCACAAACCCGAAAATATTGTGGTTTTCGACAGACAACTTTGGGGCAACAAAGTAGATTGGGAAAATGAACCTCAACTCACTAATTTTCAAGAATTATTAGAAAAATCTGAGCCTGCAGATTGTGTTTCTGTAGAATCTACACATCCATTATATATTCTTTACACTTCTGGTACTACAGGCAAACCAAAAGGTGTGGTAAGAGATACTGGAGGATACGCTACCGCTCTTAAATTTTCGATGAAAAACATATATGGACTCAATGAAGGAGAAGTTTTTTGGGCTGCATCAGACATTGGTTGGGTAGTTGGACATAGTTTTATTATTTACGGTCCACTTTTTAATAGAAATACTTCTATTATCTACGAAGGAAAACCAATTATGACACCAGATGCAGGCACTACTTGGCGTGTAATTGAAGAATATAAAGTTTCTGTAATGTTCACTGCTCCTACTGCAATTAGAGCTATTAAAAAAGAAGACCCAAATGGCGAATTCATCAAAAAACATGACATTTCTAGCCTTAGAACTCAGTTTCTCGCAGGCGAAAGATGCGATGTTGCTACATTAGATTGGTACGAAGAAAAAGTAGGAATTACACCAATAGACCATTGGTGGCAAACAGAATCTGGCTGGCCAATGCTGAGCTTAATGCCTGGTGTAGAAGCAGCAGAAGTAAAAAGAGCTTCCGCAGGAAAACCAATTCCGGGATATGATATAAAAATTTTCGATGAAGAAGGCTACGAATTAGAACCTCACCACGAAGGTTATTTAGTGATAAAACTTCCGCTTCCTCCAGGTGCTTTATTAGGAATTTGGGGAGATTACGAGAGATTTCATTACGGATATTTAGCAAAATTCCCAGGTTATTATTTCTCTGGCGATGGAGCAATTAAAGACGAAGAAAATTACATTTTTATCTCGGGAAGAGTTGATGACATTATAAATGTTGCAGGACACAGACTTTCTACGGCCGAAATGGAAGAAGCCGTTTCTGGACACAAAGATGTTACCGAATGTTGCGTGGTAGGAATTGAAGACGAACTAAAAGGACAAATTCCATTTGGTTTAGCTGTATTAAAATCTGGCGTAGACATTTCTGAAGAGAATTTAGAAAAAGAAGTAATAAATATTGTAAGAGAAAAAATAGGCGCTGTAGCTTGTCTCAGAAATATTGTAGTGGTGAAAAGATTACCAAAAACACGTTCTGGAAAAATTTTAAGAAAAATGATTAGAACAATGCTTGATGGTAAAGAATTTCAAATTCCTTCTACAATAGACGACGAAACCATTATAGCAGAATTAGAAGAAAAATTTATAGAATACCGAAAATAATTTGAATTTAAAAAAAATAGAAACAATCATGAAGAATTATGTAATAGACAATCTGCCAGATTATTTCAAACAGTACAAAAAATCCATCAAAAACCCTAAAAAATTCTGGGATAAAGTAGCAGACGAAAATTTTGTTTGGTACCAAAGATGGACAAAAGTGGTAGATTTTGATATGGAAGAGGCAAAAATCACTTGGTTCAAAAATGCCAAACTCAATATTACCAAAAATTGTTTAGACAGGCATCTTAATTTAAGAGGAGATAAAACCGCCATCATCTGGGAACCCAACAATCCTAACGAAGAAGCGCAACACATCTCTTACAAAGACCTCCACGAAAGAGTTTGCAAAATGGCAAACGTTCTTACAGAATTAGGCATCAAAAAAGGAGATAGAGTTTGTATTTATCTTCCAATGATTCCAGAATTAGCAGTGGCAATGTTGGCTTGCGCCAAAATGGGAGCAGTACATTCTGTAATTTTTGCAGGATTTTCGGCATCTGCGGTAACTTCTAGAGTTAACGACTGCGAAGCAAAAATGATTATTACTTCTGATGGAAGCTACAGAGGAAACAAAGCTATTGATTTAAAAGGAATTATAGACGAAGCAGTAGAAAAATGCCCTACAGTTGAAAAAGTTTTGGTGGTGAAAAGAACCAATACAGAAATCAAAATTAAAGACGGTAGAGATTTCTTGCTAGACGATTATTACCCTCAAGCTTCCGCAGATTTTGTGACTAAAATAATGGATGCCGAAGACCCTTTATTCATTCTTTACACTTCTGGCTCTACAGGAAAACCAAAAGGAATGCTTCATACTACCGCAGGATACATGGTTTACACCGCATATACCTTCAAAAACGTATTTAATTATAGAGAAAACGATATCTATTGGTGTACCGCAGATATTGGGTGGATTACAGGACACTCATATATTCTGTACGGACCACTTTTAAATGGTGCTACAACCGTAATTTTCGAAGGTGTACCTACTTATCCAGAACCAGACAGATTCTGGGAAGTGATAGAGAAACATAGAGTTAACCAATTTTATACAGCACCAACTGCAATTCGTTCTTTAGCTAAAGAATCTTCTGGTTGGGTAGAAAAACATGATTTATCTAGTCTTAGAGTAATTGGTTCGGTAGGAGAACCCATCAATGATGAGGCTTGGCATTGGTACAACGACCATGTTGGCAAGAAAAAATGCCCAATTGTAGATACTTGGTGGCAAACCGAAACTGGCGGAATTATGATTTCTCCACTTCCTTTTGTCACCCCTACTAAACCTACGTATGCTACACTTCCACTTCCGGGAATTCAACCGGTTTTAATGGATGAAAAACGCAACGAAATTACTGGAAATCAAGTGGACGGAGCGCTTTGCATTAGATTTCCTTGGCCAGGAATCGCCCGAAGCATTTGGGGAGACCATCAACGTTATAAAGAAACTTATTTCTCTGCATTTCCAGGTAAATATTTCACGGGAGATGGCGCTTTGAGAGACGAAGTAGGTTATTACAGAATTACAGGTAGAATGGACGATGTAATAATTGTTTCGGGTCATAATTTAGGAACTGCACCTATTGAAGACAGCATCAACTTGCATCCGGCTGTTGCAGAATCTGCAATAGTAGGTTTTCCTCACGACATTAAAGGAAATGCACTGTATGGTTTTGTAATTTTGAAAGAATCTGGTGAAGAAAGAGACAAAGAAAATTTAAGAAAAGAAATTAATATGTTGATTTCGGACACTATTGGGCCTATTGCTAAGTTAGATAAAATACAATTTGTATCGGGATTGCCAAAAACACGCTCTGGAAAAATTATGCGTAGAATTTTGAGAAAAATTGCCGAAGGAGATTTTAGTAATTTCGGTGATACCACGACCCTTCTAAACCCAGAAATTGTAGATGAAATTAAAAATGAAAGAATTTAAACTTATAGTTTGTTAATTTAATTTGATTGAAAGCCTCACTAATTTTGGTGAGGTTTTTATTTAGGATAATTCATAAAAAAACCAGCGAATTTTTTCGCTGGCTTTGGTTTTATAAAGTTAAAAAATCTTAGTTATAACCAGGATTTTGAACCAATTTATTATTTACCTGCATTTCTCTAAGCGGAATTGGGAAAACCAATTTATCGCTATTCCAACTTAAAGAGCCTACACTTCCTTTTGTACGTTTGATATCATGAATTAAGAAACCTTCGAAACCTAATTCTCTACTTCTTTCTTCCATAATATCAGCTTGCGTAACTACAGAAAGAGAACTTGCGTGAGCTCTGTTTCTAATTTCATTTACATCATCTTCCGGAGTAGCTCCTACAGACGTTCCTAGTGTTAAATTAGCTTCGGCTCTTATCAGATACATCTCTGCTAATCTGATGACATGTAAATTACCAAACTGATTTTTGAATTTAGTAGTTAATCTGTCTCCATAACCGTTATAATAGAAAAAATCTCCTCTTACGTCGGATGCTTCAAAAAGATCTACATATTCGTCTCTTACAGCAATATCTCCACCTCTACCACCGTAGATTTCGTCTGCATAGAAAGTGTTCAAATCATTAATTCCGGATTGAGAAGTAACCTGCATTGCAAATAAATCTTCTGAAGTATTTTCGCCGGTATTGAAAGCAGCATCGTAGGTTCCTGTTAAAATTTTCCCGCTATTTTCTATTACATCATTGGCCATAGCTCTTGCATTAACATAATCTCCTTTTTGAAGATAAACTCTTGCCAAAAGGGCTTTTGCAGAATATTCGTCTGCGTAGTAAGAATTGTCTGATGGTAATTTTGTAATAGCTTCGGTTAAATCTTTTATAACCTGAGCATAAACTTCTTCTACGGTATTTCTGGCTACAGATAAATCTCCACTAAAATCTATTTTGCTATCTAAAATAATTGGAACACCTAATTGAGTATTATTAGTACCTGCAATATATTGCTTGCCATAGAATCTTACTAATTCAAAATAATTAATAGCTCTTAAAAATTTAGCTTCTCCTTCAATTCTCTTTTTATCGTCTGCATCTGTTACTACATTTAAGTTATCCAATATTACGTTGGTTTGATAAATTGCTTTGTAAGCGTATTGCCAAGTATCCCTTACATAAGCATTATCTGAAACTATGCTTTTGGTGTAGATGTTTCTAAGCGAGGCATAAGTACCATACCAATACAAATAATTAGAATTCCCCAGAAGATCTGCATACATCTGAACGTCTCCACCTAATAAATCTGCTCTGCCAGTGATGGCATAGGTTCCTATCAAAATATTATTGATGTTTTCGGGGGTAGAGATTACCTTATCGGTAACAATACTTTGTTCTGGAGTAACATCTAACTGTCTATCGCAAGAGGTAACCAGATAAAAACCAGATAAAGCTAAAATTATATATTTTATATTTTTCATTTTTTTAGATTTAGAAATTAACATTAATACCAAAAGTCACTGTTTTAGCAGGTGGCGCCGAGTAGAATGTAGAGCCACCACCACCTCTGGAAGTATCTGATCTGGCTTCCGGGTCGTAGCCGCTATATTTAGTGAAGGTAAGCGCATTAATTGCAGATACATAGAATCTAATTTTACTAATTCCCCAGTTTGCGGTAAGATTTTTATCTAAAGAATATCCCAGACTAATATTTCTAAGTCTTACAAAGTTTGCTTTTTCTAAGAAACGGGTAGAAGCTTGTGTACCATTGCTATCTCCCAATCTTGCTTGTGGCACCATGGTAATATCACCTGGTTTTTGCCAACGGTTCATTTGATCAACAGTTTGATTATCAAACCAATCTGCGTTTACAGATTGAAAAACACCTCCTGCGTTATAAATACTTGCCCCAAATTCTCCCTGAAATGTGAAAGAGAAATCAAAATTTTTGTAATCGATAGTATTGGTAAAACCAGCTATCCAATTAGGCGTTGAGTTTCCTGCAACAATTCTTTGAGCCTCACTATAATCGTTAGTAGTGCTTTTATCTAAAGAACCATCTGCTTTTATTGTATTTTTATAAAACAAAGCATCTCCGTTTGCAGAATCTACACCTGCATACTCTACCAAATAGAAAGAATCTAATCGCTCTCCTACTCTTCTGATGATGTTTCCTCCAACTTGATCAGCATTATTATCAGACAAAGCTAAGATTTTGTTATTGTTATTGGCAATGTTAAAACTAGATTCCCAAGAAAAATCTTGCGATTTGAAGTTTTTAGTATTTAAAACAAATTCAAAACCATTGTTCTTCATATCACCTTCATTACCAAACATATTGGGGTAACCAGAAGTGTACGGTAAATTTTTGTCTGCCAATAATCCACCGGTTTTCTTATTATAATAATCTATTTCTCCAGAAATTCTATTTTGAAAAAAACCAAAATCTATTCCTAAATCTGTTTGGGTAGATTTTTCCCAGCCTAATTTATTATTACCCTTTCTTAAAGGATATAAACCTGGTATTTGCTTGTAAGAATTTGCTACCCACTGATCCTTTGATGCGTAATTCCCAATTTCTGCATTTCCGGTTTCTCCCCAGCTTGCTCTTAGTTTTAAGAAAGAAATTACACTAGACGAAGACAAGAAATCTTCTTTAGAAATTACCCAACCTGCAGAAAGAGCTCTAAAGGTTCCATATCTATTTTCATCTCCAAATCTTGATGAACCATCTCTACGAATAGAAGCTTTAAAAAGATATTTACCATTATAATCATAATTAATTCTTGCAAAAACAGAATTAAATGCAAATTCATCTACGCTGCCTCTACCTGCAGAAATTTCTCCGGCACTATCTATTGTTTGAAAATCGTCTGATGGGAATTTAATACCTGTTACACTAGAAAATTTTCTTTTATTTTTATTAAATTCAGTCCCCACAACAGCTTCAAAACTATGAGAACCTAATGCCAGATTATAATTCAAATAATTAGAAAAAACAATATTTTCTGTATCTACAAAAGAGTTATAAGCATAACCATTGGTGGACATAAATGGCGTTTTTTTACCTCGAAAATTTACTTCTTGTTGATTGTAATTATCAAATCCATAATCGGTATGGAAAACTAAATTTTTAAGGATTTTATACTCTCCAAAAACTTTAGCAGTAACTCTTTTTATTAAAGTATTGTAATTAGCATATTTGTCTTCTAATAAAAAGTTGGCATAGGTAGTTCCATCGAACGGTTCGCCATCTACAAATGCAGGCGAAATAGGAGCTAAAGCCACAGCTTGCATGGGAGTAGTAAATTCGTTATCATTGGAAACTCTATCTATGCTCGTTCTGGAAAATCCAATATTTAAACCTAACTTTATTTTTTCTATTGGACTTGCGCTCACATTTAATCTGGCAGTATTTCTGTTCAAATCATTGCTTCTGATTATTCCTTTTGTATCGTTATTAGAGGCTGTAAACATATAGTTATATCTTTCGTCTCCGCCAGAAACCGAGAAATCAGCATCTCTTACAGAGCCTTTCTGGAAAATATAATCTTGCCAATCTGTATCTATTACGCCATTTCTCCAATCGGTATTATTAGAATATCCATCTAATCTGTTTTCTACATACGCTTGGTCTGCCCAAGAGCTATTTCTACCAGATTCTAAAAACAATTCTACATATTGTTTTGCATTAAGCCACTTTACTTTATTAGTAGGTCCACTAAAACCCTGAGACAAATTTAAGGTTAATCTAGGTTTTCCCTTTTTACCGGTTTTCGTGGTAATTAACACAACTCCATTACTTCCTCTTGCTCCATAAATTGCTGCAGATGAAGCATCTTTCAAGATTTCTATAGATTCTATTTCAGTTGCACTTAGCGTAACCAATGGGTTTACAGGCGCTCCGTTAGTAGATTCATCTGAATTAATCATCGGGATTCCATCAATTACATAAAGAGGACTGGTACCAGCACTTATACTTGCTGTACCACGAACATTAATATTAAACCCAGATTCTAATTTACCATTGGTTTGATTAACCCTTACCCCAGCTGCTTTTCCAACGATTGAATTTTGAAAATTGGCATTTGGAACTTCCTTAATAGACTCTGAACTAATTTTCGCCACATTGTCTGTAAGTTTCGCTTTGGTAGATTTTCCATAACCTACCACTATCACCTCATCTATTTTTCTTTCGGTAGCAGCCGTGTCTTTTTTCTGACCATAAACTCCTACACCCATGAAAAACAATGAAGCAACAGATACTTTTAGTACATTTTTTTTCATATCAAATTAATTTTTCACAATATTAATAATAAATTTAATTTTAACAAAACTTCAACAAACAAATATGGATTTTAAAAAAAAAAAATAACAAAAACAAAATAATGATAAAAAATCAACAGTACACTAAATCAATCATAAGACGTACATGATTACTTTGTAGAAAAATATCTACATTCCCCTCGATATATATCTAGTGTATTTATTGTGAATTAATAGCTAGAGCATAGTATCTTTGTATCACAAAACACAAATGATAAAAAAAGCCTGATTATCATTATACAGAACTTTAACATTCTGTAGATAATTTTAGAAAAATTTCCAAAGTAAGCATTCTTATTTTTTAAGAATGCTTTTTTCTATAATACCCTTAAGAGTCTTTTTCAAATTATTTATTTAATCCTAAAAAGAGATAACTTATTCTGTATTAACAATTCGTTATTTGTAAATTTCAATATTTATTTCTCCATCTTCGGTTACAGTTCCTCTGTACATTCCTTCTGTATTGAAAGTCATAGCAACGTTTCCATTTTTATCAAGGGCAATCATACCGCCATCACCGCCTAGTTTTTCTATTTCTAGCATTACTTCTTCAGTAGCAGTTTTTACATCTTTATTCTGATATTCGTATTTTGCAGCAACCGTTCTGGCAGCAGAAGTTCTAATATAAAACTCGCCCCAACCTGTACCAGAAATTCCCACATTTTTATCAGCGTAAGTTCCTGCTCCAATTATCGGAGAATCTCCTACTCTACCATATTTTTTATTGGTCATTCCGCCAGTAGAAGTTCCTGCAGAGATGTTTCCATCTTTATCTAAAGCTACACAACCTACCGTTCCAAATTTTCTATCTACCCAATAATTACTAGGATAATGTAGATTATTCATTGCATTGGGTTGATTGGTTTTCAATTCTGCTTTTTTCACTTTTTGAAGAGCATTCCATCTTTTTTCCGTCCAGAAATATTTAGTATTCACAATTTCTAAACCTTCTTTTTTTGCGAATTGCTCTGCACCTTTGCCAATCATCATTACATGTTCAGATTTTTGCATTACCGCCAAAGCCGCTTTTATAGGATTTTTAACTACGGTAATGCCCGCTACTGCGCCTGCAGATTTATCTTTGCCATACATTATAGACGCATCTAGCTCATTTCTGCCATCGCTGGTAAAAACCGCTCCTTTCCCTGCGTTAAAAAGCGGACTGTCTTCCATTACCACAATCGCTGCTTCTACCGCTTCCAGAGAATTTTTGCCTTGTTTTATTTTTTGATAAGCACTCGTTAACGCTTCTTTCAATTTGTCTCTGTATTGCTGCTCTAGCTCGGGCGACATTTCATTTTTCAGAATTGTACCAGCACCGCCGTGAATCACAACAACATACTTCTTTTGAGCATAAAAAATTAAAGAACTACAAATGGTAAAAAGCATCAATATTTTCTTCATTTGATTGAATTTTATACAAAATAAATAATTTTCGCTCAAAAAACACCCATCAAAACACTTTTTTTATAGAAAAAATTAAACAATACCCCAATTTTAAAGACACAAAAATAAAAACAACCTCATTTTTTGTTACATTTACACAAAATTTACAACCCAAAAACATCATGAACTATTTAAAAATCAGAATTTCACTATTTTTTGTGCTTCTTATTCTTTTTGTACAAGCAAAACAAGACTCTTTAAATTATCAAATAGACCTTTCTAAAGCCAAAGAAAACACTTTTGTAGTAAAACTGAATTACAAAAGCAATCATACTGGCGTGGAAGATTTCATGATTTCTAAATGGACACCTGGCTATTATCAAGTTTTAGATTTCGACAAAAATATCAGCAATATAAAATGTAACAATTCTAAAAACGAAGCAAAAGATATTACAAAATTTACCGATAACACTTGGAGAATTGCTACTACAAAAGGCGAAGAACTTACCATCACTTACGAAGTAAATGCAAAAACTAATTTCATTGCAAAACCTTATATTGATAATGAATTTGCTTTTGTAAGGCCAACTGGTGTTTTTATTTTCCCTGCATCAGATTTACAAGTTTCTAGCAAAGTAAAATTCATCAATAATCCTTGGAAAAACATTACTACTTCTCTCAAAAAAATAAACAACTCTTACAACGCTGTAAACATAGACGATTTGCTAGATTCTCCCATTTTAATTGGCAATCTCAATATATTAGATTCATTTCAAGTAAAAGGCAAAAATCACTATTTCTCTGGAAGACAATTGGATGATTTTGACACCAAAGATTTCATCATTTCTGTAAAAAAAATTGTAGAAACGGCTACAGATATTATGCAAGATATTCCTTATGATGATTACAGTTTTATATCTATAGGAAAAGGAAACGGAGGAATAGAGCAAACCAATTCTACAGCGCTTACCTTCAATGGTGAATTGTATAATACACCACAAGGAAAACAAAAATTATTAAATTTTATCACTCACGAATATTTTCATCATTTTAATGTAAAAAGAATTAGACCAGTAGAACTAGGACCTTTCAATTATTCTGGCATCAACAGAACCAATTCTCTTTGGGTTTCAGAAGGACTAAACGTATATTACGAAGGTATTATCATGAACAGAGCTGGTCTTAAATCTAGAGAACAAATGTTAAATGAATGGACAGGAATGATTAATAGATTTGAAAGCAACGAAGGAAAACATTTCCAAACTCTTGCCGAATCTAGCGCACACACATGGGAATACGGCCCTTTTGGAATTAAAGGAAAAACCATCTCTTTCTACGAAAAAGGACCATTGGTTGGTATGCTTCTAGACCTTACCATAAGACATAACACTCAAAACAAAAAGTCTTTGGACGATGTGATGAGAAAATTATATTACACCTATTACAAAGGCGAAAACAGAAGGTTTCACCGAAAATGAAGTCAAAAAAGCATGCGAAGAATTTGCAAAACAAGATCTTTCGGAGATTTTTTCTTACATCTACACTTTAGAACCAATTAATTACAACAAATATTTTGAATTTGCAGGTTTAAAAGTTAATAGCACTACCAAAGACGGAAAAATAGTGTATGAAATTTCGGCTTTAGCTAAAACCAACAGTTTACAGAAGGAAATCAACAAAGATTTATTCAGATAAAGCGGTAAAATATATCATTTGGAGAAAAATTTTTCCTAATTTTACCTTTTAATAAAAATCAATTCCTGAATTTTTTTTCAGGAATTTTCTTTAATACTATAATTATCAAAATGAAGATAGCATATTTCGGGAGCGAAGCATCTAATACACACATCGTAGCATTACAAACTTTTGAAAACGAAGAACTCATTTCAAAAGCTACTATTTTAGATTGTTTCAAGGCAGTGGAAAATGGCGAAATAGACAAGGCAGTGGTTCCGTTAGAAAATTCTATAGAAGGAACCGTTTCTACCACTTTAGATTTTTTATATGAATTCGAAGGCATCAGAATAGAAGCCGAAGTAGTAATGCCCATCACTCACCATTTGATGATTCATCCCGAAAATACAGAGATTGAAAAGATTTATTCTCATCCTCAGGCATTGGCTCAATGTTATCATTTTTTGAATAATGAATACAAAGAAATCATTAAACAAGAATTTGGTTCTACCGCAGCCGCAGCCAAAAGAGTTGCAGAAAATCCAGAGAAAAAATATGCCGCAATTGCCAATTTATATGCTGCAAAATTCTACAACCTGAAGGTTCTTCATTCTAACATTCAGGATTTTGAACAAAATCACACCAAATTTATTGTGATTTCTAAAAAAGATGAAAGCCTAAAACTTTCTAAAAACAAAACTGCAGAAAAAACTTCGTTAATTTTAACAATGCCAGAAGATCACGCTGGTGGACTTCACCAAGTGCTTTCTGTTTTCGCTTGGCGCAAAATGAACCTTACCAAAATTGAAAGCCGAACACTAAAAACTGGATTAGGAAATTATTTTTTCTTTATTAATATTGATGGAAATTGGGAAAGCGTACTTTACAAAAATGCCATTGAAGAACTAGAATCTATTAATGTAAAAGTGAAGTTTCTAGGACATTATGAAGAATATTTACTTGAGAGTTAAAAACTAAAAAAAACAATAACCAAATGTTAATCAATATTACTTTAGTCATTCTTCTTTTGATTGTATTTTCTTACTTAAATGGAAAAATAAACAATTTAGAAAACGAAATTAGAGCGTTAAAAAAAAGAAATATAATTAAAGAAGAAAATATTGATTCTACTCTTAAAGTTCAAGAAGAAAAACCTCTTCATGAATCTTATTTAACATTCAATAATAGAAAAACGGAAAAAATAATTTCTGATAACATCATTCAAGATTACCTGAACAAAGAAAACTCTTGGATTGACGAGGTTTTGGGTTTTGTAAAACAAAACGTTCTCACTATTATTGGGATTCTCACTTTAGTGATAGGAATTGGATATTTTGTAAAATATGCTATTGACAAAAATTGGATTGGCGAAACCACCAGATTTGCGATTGGTATTTTTACAGGTTTTGGAATTATGGCAATTGGGTATTTCATTCAAAAAAATTACAAAACATTTTCTTCAATTATTTCTGGTGGCGGAATTGCAATTTTATACCTTAGTGTAACATTGGCTTTCCAAGAATATCATCTTTTTTTTCAAAATATTGCCTTTATATTTTTAGTATTCATTACCATTTTAGCAGTAATTACAGCTTATTTTTACAACAGCGAAGTGCTTATTATCTTTGCTTTAATTGGCGGTTTTGCTTCTCCTTTGATGGTAAGCAACGGAAATAGCAATTATCTGTTCCTTTTCATCTATATTTCTTTATTAAATTTAGGAATGCTGGCTATTTCGTATCTCAAAAATTGGAAAAGCATCGGTTGGTTTTCCTTTTTCACCAGTTATTTATACTTAAGCGTTTGGATTTCTGATTCTTTAGACCAAAAAACCATATATTTTTCCGCATTATTTTATATAATTTTTTATGCTTTTGCGATAAGAAATTACATCAAAAATAAAAACTGGAATCCTTCAGACATTTTACTTTTGGTAATGATTAATATTTCTAGTTTAATTGCTATTACCTACATTTTCAAAGAGTTAAACCTAGAACCTATTATTCTTTTTCCTTTAATTTTTGCAGGAATTAATGCACTTCTTTGGACAATTGAAATAAAAAATAACAATTCTAAAATTTATCATCCGGTTTTTATTGGCATCACTTTAAGTTTAATTACAATTGCAGTAGCATTACAATTCAAACTTCATATTTTCACTTCACTTTGGGCAATAGAAGGTACTTTATTACTTTTCATTTGGTACAAAACCAAGCAAGATATTTTCAAAAAAGCATTTTTATATTTACTTCCTTTAGTTTTAATTGCAGAATGCACTTCTTGGTCTCAATATAACGACACACTTTTTTTTAATTTTCTCTTCAATAAAATATTTTTTACAGGTTTATTAATCAGTATAACTTTCGGAATTAACTATTATTTTATCCGAAAAAACAAAATAGAAAACAATCTGGAAATTGAATTTCAGCCATTTTTTAAATTTCTAGCTTTTGCTAATTTTTATATCATTCTGCTACTAGAATTAATGAATTATTATAAAAATTCTGACGAAAACTTTCTTTACATTACAGCACTTCTATTTACTATTTTTTATATTTTTGCACTTCTTATTCTCTCGAAATTTATATTGAAAGAAAAAGAAGAAGAAGTTTTACTTTTCACAATACCAGTTTTAACGATTATATTAATTTCGAAACCAGAAATTAACGCTTATTTTATTTCTCAAATTGGTGCTTATACTTATTATTTATTATACATTATCCCAATTGCCTTTATAATCTGGAAATTATTAAATCACAAATACTTAACAACAAAATTTGCCTATTTTATACTTGCAATTTTCTTTACTTACATCATTTCTATTGAACTTTCTCATCTTTATATTATTTCAAACGCCAACAAAATCAACGAAATTTTAAATATGAAAAACCATTACATTAATTTCTATTTACCAATGATTTGGACAGTTTGCGCAATTGTCTTCTTATTTATTGGATTAAGAAAGCAAATTCCAGATTTCATAAAATTCGGGTTCGCATTAATTGGTTTAATGGCAATAAAACTCTACGCAATAGACGTTTGGAGAATGGATAATATTTCCAGAATTATTGCTTTCATTATCTTAGGAATCATTCTGCTTTCCAGTTCTTTTATGTATCAAAAATTAAGAGGAATATTGAAAGAACTTATTGATAAAAACAAAAACGAAGATTAGCAACACAAAAACTGAAATTTTGTCATAAATTTCAATTCAAAAAAATAAAAACAAGTCATTTTTACCGCTCAATATCAAATAGTTATGAAATTTTGTCGCTTTTTTTGAGTGGCATTTTTTTTGTGAACTTTTGGATACATCAAATTAATATATAAATGTTTAATCCAAAAAAAATATCACAAAATGACACTTATTAAAAGAAACCCAAACGTACCAGCTTTTGCTAATTTTTTCGACGATTTTCTTGCAAAAGATATGTTTAATTGGAACGACAAAAACTTTGCAGATTTTGGAAACACTTTACCCTCTGTAAACGTAAAAGAAAACCAGCAAAATTATGACATTGAATTGGCTGTTCCAGGCATGAAAAAAGAAGATTTCAAAATTTCTTTAGACCGAAATATTCTTACCATTTCTTCTGAACAAAAAGCAGAAACCGAAGAAAAAGACCAAAACGGAAAATATACCCGAAGAGAATTTAATTATAGTGCATTCAGCAGGTCTTTCACATTGCCTTCACAAGTGGTAGATGCAGAAAATATTGCAGCAAATTATGCAGACGGTATTTTAAAAATTATGATTCCTAAAAAAATGAAGGAAGAAAACGCCGTAAAAACCATAGAAATAAAATAATACATTCTTCATAAAATTTTCATATTAACCGAAAAAGCGAGACAATTTCTGCCTCGCTTTTTTGATATTTTATTTTTGAATTTTTCCTTTTTTACCTACTCTTCTAAAAGTTTTTTAATGTCTTCAATCAAAAGTTTTCTATCTGGCTGAAATTTTCCATCCAATTTTGCATTTTTACCTTCTGCATCTTCGTAATTGAGACCAGAATAGTACAATATAGGCATTCCGTTTTTATCAAATCTACATCTTACATTTCCTTGTTTATCTACCAAAGCCAACATTCCACTGTGATTAAGACTTTCCGCTTCATCTTCTTTATCTCCCACAAAAATATCAAACTCATCGGCAACTTTGCCAATATAATCTCTATCTCCCGTCAAAAAATGCCAATTCGGATTAGTAACACCTAATTTTTTAGCATGATTTTTCAGAAATTCTGGCGTATCGTTAGTTGGGTCTATACTGATGGAAATAATCCCAAAATCAGGATTGTCTATCTCCTTATCTACAAATTTCAGATTGCTATTCATTACCGGACAAATCGTAGGACATCTGGCATAGAAAAATTCTACCACATACACTTTCCCAAGCATATCTTTGTTAGAAATTCGCTTATTATTTTGGTCGGTTAAAACAAATTTTGGAGCTTTCATCACAGTGTGAAGGCTCTTTTTGAAATAAGAATTTCCTATAAAAATAGTCAAAACAATAACCAGCAAACCAATTAATTGATAAACCAGCATTTTGTTCATCCCAAATTTTGAGGGACTTTTTGTATTCTTCATCCCAAATTTATTTCACGTATTTTTTAGGATTCTTTTTAAATTCGTCTTTACACATAGAATTGCAAAAACCATACGTTTTCCCTTTGTAAACCGCAGTATCTTTCATGTATTTAGGAATTTCCATGTGGCAAATTGGGTCTTCTGTATTTACAACTTTGGCGGTTAATTTTTGAGTTGTAGAAGATTTTTTATGATTTACTTTCTTTACTTCAGGCGTTTGTTGAGAACAAGATAAGATAGAAATTGCTGCAAAAGCAACTGAAAAAATATATTTCATTTTTTTAATTTTAAATTATTGAATAAATGTAAGAAATCGCAAGACTACGATTTAATAAAGGATAGAATAAAGTTAAAATCAACAAACTGGCGGATGAAAAACACTTCCAAGATAAGGCTTTAAAACAGAATTAAAGTGATTTTGGAAATTATTTTCAACCTTATCTTGAAATTGAGTTATTATACTGAAATCTAAAATTTCATTCAGAACAAAAGCATCAATTGATGTAATTTGTATTTTAGATTCTTTAGTATTTTCGTTTTCAGAAGACTTCAGAATTTCCTTTTTTACGTAACATTTTCCGTTACAACGGAGCTCTGGTTTGTCTCTATTTTCACACAATTGAGTAGAAATGTACTGATAATTTACGGCATAATCTAAGATAGGCATTGCCGTTCTGAGCGCCAAAACCAATAATAGAAATATGGAAATTACAATTCTCATTTTATTAAGATGGACAAATTTAATGAAATTAAAATACAATTAAAGTGATTTTTGTAACTTTGAGAAAAGCTTTTAATCAATGAAAAACGTTCTATTCTATCTGCTCATTTTTTTAAGTTTATTTTCTTGCCAAAAAGAAGAAAAAATAAATTCTAAAGTTGAAAAAAAGACATTAAAAAGAATCAAAAACGACACTATTTTTATTAAAGAAAAATGTGCTGTCTTTATTACTTCAACAGACAAAAACATTGAAAAAACAAAAAAAGAAATAGGTGAAGAAAATTTTTATATTGGCGCAGATGATTATGCTTGGTATCACCACGAAGCTTATGAATTTATTAGTAAAAAGAAAGTTAAAATCATCAGTATTAACAATGAAAAAGTAATCATTTTTAAATCAGACCTTGGAAACTATACAATTCTAAGAGATACTATAAAAGATTTGGGAAGTACTTATCTTTTTTCACCTAATAAACTTCCCAAAAAAGTATTTGACATTGATATTGAAAATGAATACAAAAATTATTTTGGCGAAAAAGACAGTTTAAAATTCTCAAAAAAAGAACAAACCTTACAATTTATTTATAACGCAATTCATTGTCCTTGCGCACAATGGACTAATTTTAACAACAAAAAATCGACAGAAAAATTTTATTTAATTGATGAAAAAAAATTGACACAAGATGCGGAAGATTTTTGGGATGGCTCAAGTTTACCTTTTATTGTAGAAGCAACTGGCGTTTTTTCTGAAAATAAATCTGTTCCAAAAGGTTTTTCACCAAAAGGTGATGCAGAAAGAGAAAAAGCGAGAATTTTTGAGTACAGAAAAATCAGATTGATTCAATTAGGAAATAAAAAATATTAATATGTAATGAAAAAAACAATTCTATATCAAATTATTATTGGAGGAATATTCTACTTTTTAGTTGCTCTTGCTTTGTACACATTTCTTAAGGAACCAAAACAAATTTTAAAAGATTTCTTAGATGTAACAATAAGTAGTTTTTTAGAAAAATTTCTATTTGTATTTTTAGCTCCGATATTGATTATTGCATTTTCTTTAATTTTAATTTTCAGAAATAAAAAAAAGTAGCATCCAACCTAAGAATACTTTCCTTTCCATTTTTTTTCTATTTCTTCTCTAATTTTCTTTTCGGTAGAATTGTTCCCTGGTTCATAGAATTTAGTGCCAGAAATTTCTTCGGGCAAAAACTCCTGATTTACAAAATTGCCATCGTAAGAATGTGCGTATTGATAATCTTTTCCATAATCTAAATTTTTCATCAATTTAGTTGGTGCATTTCTGAGATGCAAAGGAACAGGCAAATTACCCGTTTGTTTCACCACCGCCAAAGCCGCATCAATTGCTTTATACGTAGAATTAGACTTGGGCGAACAAGCCAAATAAACCGCCGTTTCGCTGAGGATAATTCTAGATTCGGGGTTTCCAATAACATTTACTGCTTGAAAACAATTATTAGCAATAGTTAAAGCATTTGGATTTGCCAAACCAATATCTTCCGAAGCCAAAATAAGCATTCTACGCGCAATAAATTTCACATCTTCGCCACCAGCAATCATTCTTGCGAGCCAATATACTGCTCCATTTGGGTCAGAACCACGCATAGATTTGATAAAAGCCGAAATAATATCGTAATGTTGCTCTCCGTTTTTATCATAAAGTGCCATTGTTTCTTGCAAAACCGAAAGCACATCTTCGTTGGTAATTATCTTTTTTCTTGAATTTTTGAACTGACTCAACACCAATTCTATAGAATTAATCAGTTTTCTGGCATCGCCACCAGAATATTTAATAAAAGCTTCTTTGTCTGCAATTTCGAACTGAGTAGTTTCTTCTTCATTAAATTTTTTCAAAGAAACTTCTGCCAATTCTTCTAATTTTTCGTAGCTTAAAGATTTCAAAATATAAACCTGCGAACGCGAAAGCAATGCAGAAACCACTTCAAAACTAGGATTTTCGGTAGTTGCACCAATGAGAACAATCCAACCTTTTTCTACCGCGTGAAGCAAAGAATCTTGTTGAGACTTGTTAAACCTATGAATTTCATCAATAAACAAAATGGGAGATTTACCACTGAAAAGATTTTGTTTTTTTGCATCTTCAATCACTTCTCTCACCTCTTTTACACCGCTAGAAACGGCAGAAAGTTTAAAAAATTTCCTTCCCGAATTTTCAGAGATAATTTCCGCCAAAGTAGTTTTTCCCGTTCCTGGAGGCCCCCAAAAAATAAGAGATTTCAGAGTGTCATTCTCAATCATTTTTCTAATGGTACCATTTTTACCTGTAAGATGCTCTTGCCCCAAAACTTCTTCTAGGGTTTTAGGTCTTAATTTTTCGGCTAAAGGAATGTTTTGATTCACAATAAATTACAATATTTTTAATATTTATACAAAAATATTACTTTTAATTGAAAAAAAATATATATTTGTGATATCTAAGAAACCGAAAATTTGTTATACGAGAATTACTGCTGCTTCATTTTATGAACTGGCAATTTCTTTATGGTATTGATTTTCAGAGGCTGTGTATTGTCAGTTATAAATAACTAACAACCTTAAAACAATATACGCCATGAGAAAATTAACATTTTTCCCAAAAATTTTATTACTATTTTTCTTGTATCACAGTTCGGATAGTAATGCACAGTATGTAGGAATCAATATTTCAAATCCTCAAAAAGAATTAGACATTAACGGAGAGCTAAAAGTTAGAACCATCAATCAAGTTTCAAACTTTACAGGTAACGAAAGTGTTTTGATTGTGAGCAACACAGATAATGTAGTACAAAGAGTTGACCCGAGTACCATTACCAATAGCGCCACCAATGCCAGCGCACTTTCTGTAAAAAAATCTGGTAATTTGAATTTACTAAATCTTAGTTTTGACCTTACAAACAATTGGAAAATTGTTCAATTTAGTAGTAGTGATATCCAACTAGGTAGCACCAGTAATTATGCCAATTCCATATACACGGTTCCCTCCACTGGAATTTACAAAATAGGCTATTATTTTAGATATGGAGACGGAATACAAACAACCTTATTATCTACTCAACCTATCTTAGGTATTTTAAAAACTACAGGAAATACCATTTCTGTTTTAGATTCTAGGGACTTTCAAGGGGTAAATTTATATTTAGCAAGTTTAAATCTTACCGAAAACAGTATAGATTCTATATACTCTTTACAAGCAGGTGACAAAATTGTTTTTGCACTCAATACAGGAGGACTTAGTTTATCATTATTAAATTCTAGCTCCAGTTCTGCTTATATTTATAAAATTTCCAATTAATCTTCATCAATTTCCTACTATAAATCCTAGAAAAATTCTTTTTCTGGGATTTTTTATTTGTTTTAAAAATTTGAATTACTTTTGCATAGATATGTTCAACAGAATTCTCATATTTCCATTGGTAGTTTTGATAAAATTTTATCAACTTGCAATTTCACCTTGGCTAGGAAAAAATTGCAGATACCAACCCACGTGTTCACATTACACCTTGGAAGCACTTAAGGTACATGGTTTTTTTAAAGGTTCTTATCTCGGGATAAAGAGAATTTTGAGTTGCCATCCTTGGGGAGGAAGCGGCTACGACCCTGTTCCTCCAAAGAAATAAATTTTTGTAACAAATTTTAATTTTAAATACTAAAAAAGAAAAATATACATGTTAACGTTATTATACTCCGTTTGGGATCCTTCTAAAGGAATAGAAATAGGTTCTTTCACCTTACATTATTACAGTTTAATGTTTGTATTAGCCTTTGGATTAGGCTATTACATTATGTCTAAAATATTTAAAATAGACAACGAAGACGAAAAATTTCTAGACCCTCTTTTCACCTGGACTTTGGTAGGAACAATCCTCGGTGCTAGATTGGGACATGTTATCTTCTATCAAAGAGAACTTTTTACTGAAGATTTTTGGAGTATTTTTCTTCCCATAAGAACAAAACCACATTTTGAATTTACAGGTTTTCAAGGATTGGCAAGTCACGGCGCTGCCATCGCATTAATTCTTACCACTTTATATTACAGTTTCAAAATTATTAAGAAAAATCCTTTTTGGGTTTATGACAGATTAGGAATTGTAGTAGCTCTTGGTGGAGCATTCGTAAGAATTGGGAACTTCTTCAACTCTGAAATCGTAGGTAAACCAGCTCCCGAAAATTCATTTTGGGCAATAAAATTCCCTCAGCAAAGCTCTGAATACGGGGCAATAGTGCCAAGATATCCTACACAATTATTTGAAGCTGGAGGTTATTTCTTACTTTTCATTCTGCTTTGGGTTTTATACCGATACACCAATAAAAAGTATCAACAAGGATGGCTTTTTGGTTTATTTTTCATCCTTCTTTGGGCGATTAGATTCTTTGTTGAGTTCTTAAAAGAACCACAAGGTCCAAACGAATACTTTACACTAGGAAGCTTAAACACCGGACAAACATTGTCTATCCCGTTTATGATTGCAGGCTTTGTCATTATGTTGCTTTCAAGTAAAATGAAATACGAAAAAAGAACAGAAGATTAAATAAAAAATTAAGGAAACCAAAATCGGTTTCCTTTTTTTATGATAAACTTTTAAAAACTTCGCTTAAACTTTCTATTACATCTGTGGGTTGCATGGCTTCTTTCGAGTATTTTTTCGCCGCAAAATCTGCAGCACTACCATGAAGCCAAACACCGAAGATTGCAGCATTTTCTGGAGTGTAATTCTGAGCTAAAAGAGAAGTAATAATTCCCAAAAGTACATCTCCACTACCACCTTTTGCCAAACCAGAATTTCCTGTAACGTTATAAAAAACATCACCATTCGGAGTAACTATTTGAGTATGATGATCTTTTAAAACAATGTAAATATTCAGCTCTTTAGATTTAGTTCTGGCTAAATTTAAACGTTCAAAAGAGTTTGAAGTCTCTCCAAAAAGTCTTGCAAACTCTTTAGGATGTGGTGTGATAATAGAATTTTCTGGTATAAATTTTAAGTTTTCAGTATTTTTAGACAACAAATTCAAAGCATCGGCATCTAAGACTAAAGGAAGCTTTTTAGATTTTAGAAAATTTATCAAAGCTTTTTCGGAGATTTCTTCTGTGCCAAAACCTGGTCCAATACCAAAAGCTGCATCATCATTAATTTCAATTTTCTCACAAAAATGATTACCAAAACTCATGAACATTGCTTCTACACAATGAGTTTGCAAAACCGAATATCCGCAATCTGCTGAAACACAAAACGTGAGTCCGCTTCCAGATTTCAAAGCCGCTTTGGTAGCTAAAACTGCTGCTCCAATTTTGCCATAACTTCCCGCAATAACATATGATTTACCAAAGTTTCCTTTGTGAGAAAACTCTTCTCTTGGACGATAAATTGTTTTAATAATTTCTTCATCAATTGTAAAATCTTTAACCAAAGTACTTTCTGTAAAATCTGGATGCAAACCAATATCTAAAAGATGAATTTCACCACAAAAAATTCCTACCTCAGGATGAAGAAATGCTTTTTTATAAAATTGAAAACTCAATGTTTCCTTTGCTTTAAAAACAGTAGAATCTTTATCTATTATCTTATCTGCAAAAATTCCAGATGGAATATCTATAGAGATTTTATACGCTTCTATTTGATTTAATTGATGAATAAGCATTGCTAATTTACCTTCTATATTTCCATTGAGTCCACTTCCAAAAAGAGCATCAATAATTACAGAATCTCGCTCAAATAAAACCGTTGAAACTTCAGAAAAATCTTTAATTACAACTCCTGAAATTTCTTTTAATCGATTAAAATTTTCAGTTGCATCATTAGAAAAACCTTGGTTTGACTGGTCTATAAAAACCGTTACATCATAGCACAAATAATACAGCAATCTTGCGATAGCAAAACCATCTCCACCGTTATTTCCATTTCCGCAAAACAAATATATTTTCTGATGGTAATCTATTTTCTTAGCTAAATAATCTACACATTTTTCTGATGCTCTTTCCATAAGAAAAACCGAAGATATAGGTTCGTTTTTGATGGTAAACTCATCGCAAGCCTTAATTTGAGAAGCTGTAAAAATTTTCATTGATGTGTATTTTATACAAATTTAACCATTTGAAAAATGAAAACAGCAAATAAAAAGATAAGTTTCTGAGAAAAAAAATAAAGAAAAACACAATTCTATATCGAATTTATTTTTACTTTTGTTAAAATAACACTATAAAAATGGGGCTTTTAAAAGAATTTAAAGAATTTATTGCTAAAGGAAATGCAATGGATCTAGCAGTAGGAGTAATCATTGGTGCTGCTTTTGGTAAAATAGTTAGTTCGTTGGTAGATGATGTAATTACTCCCGCATTGCTTACACCAGCTCTAAAAGCTGCGAATCTTGAAAAAATACAAGAACTAAAAACAAGTGGAGGAATTTTATATGGTAACTTTCTCGCTGCAGTATTGAGTTTTCTTATTATTTCTTTCGTTATTTTTTTATTGGTAAAAGGAATAAACAGCCTGAAAAAGAAAGAAGAACCTGCTCCTGCTGCACCAGCTAGACCAACACAAGAAGAACTTTTGGCAGAAATAAGAGATTTACTCAAAAATAAATAACAAATAAAAAAGCTCCGAAAATCGGAGCTTTTTCATTATATCTATTTTGGATTTTCTAATTAAGCATTCTGAAAAATAGAAGTAATCTGAGCTGCTAATTCAGTTCCAATTCTCTCCTGAGCTTCTTCTGTAGCTGCACCAATATGTGGTGTAAGAGAAATTTTAGGATGAGACAAAATCTCAGAAGAAGGCGTTGGCTCGTTTACAAAAACATCTAAACCTGCAAAAGCTACTTTTCCAGAATTTAATGCTTCAATAAGTGCTACTTCGTCTATTACTCCACCTCTAGCACAATTTACAACAGCTACACCATCTTTCATTTTAGCAAATTCTTCTTTTCCTAAAAGAGCACCTCCTTTTTGCGCAGGAACGTGCAAGGTTACAAAATCAGATTCATTCAAAACATTTTCTAAAGGTTCTGTTTTCACAGGAATACTAACCGATTGATTATTTGGAAAATCTAATTTAATTTCTACATTTTCTATAAAAGCATCCGCTGCTTTTACATTCATTCCTAATCCGAAAGCAATTTTAGCAACTTCTTGTCCTATTCTTCCAATACCAACAATACCAATAGTTTTACCACGAAGTTCAATTCCTTTTTCGTAAGCTTTTTTCAGTTTGGCAAATTCTGTATTACCAGAAACTGGCATTTTTCTGTTAGAATCTTGCAAAAACCTAACCCCCGAAAACAAATGAGAGAAAACTAATTCTGCTACACTTCCAGACGAAGCTGCAGGTGTATTAATTACAAATATACCTTTGCTTTTGGCATATTCTACTTCTATATTATCCATACCAACACCGCCTCTACCAATAATTTTAATAGAAGAACA
This sequence comes from Cloacibacterium sp., assembly GCF_047601505.1. GTDB lineage: Bacteria > Bacteroidota > Bacteroidia > Flavobacteriales > Weeksellaceae > Cloacibacterium. Next base: position 1,714,206 of record NZ_JASGJD010000001.1, on the reverse strand, counting down.
ACTGTCTATCACTTCTTTGGTAACTTGTGTAGCACTTCTCACCAAAAGTACTGTTACGTTATTTTCATTAATGTAATCAATAAGGTTATCTTGAGAAACTTTGTCTGTAATCACCTCAAATCCATTTTGTTGCAACGCATCAACTCCCGCTTGATTTAATCCGTCATTTGCTAAAATCTTCATTATTTACTTATTTTTATTCTTTTTTAAATTTTGAGACTTCAAAGTTATAGAAAAAAGAACAAATAACTCATCAGCAAATACCACAAAATGTTAATTAATTATTAACAAAACTCCAAAAAAGCTATATAAAATAGAAATAACAAAAAGAATTCTCTATCTCACTAATAATAATTAAATTTGGAAATTCTAATTTTCTATGGAAGAAAAAGTTGTTTTAGTAACAGAAAAAGACGAAGTTCTCGGTCTTATGGAAAAAATGCAAGCCCACGAAAATGGGATTTTGCATCGTGCATTTTCAGTATTTTTATACAATTCTAAAGGCGAAATGCTCTTGCAAAAAAGAGCTGCCGAAAAATATCACTCTCCCAATCAATGGACTAATGCGTGCTGTTCTCATCCCAGAATGGAGGAAACTTACGAACAAGCTGCAAAACGCAGAATTAAAGAAGAACTGGGAATAGATTGCGAATTGGAAGAAAAATTTTGGTTTATCTACAAAGCAGACGTAGGACAAAACCTTTGGGAACACGAATTAGACCACGTTTTTGTAGGAAACTACGAAGGAGAGTTTAATTTAAATAAAGAAGAAGTTGCAGAAGTTCGTTATATTTCTCTAGAAAACTTAAATATTGAACTTGAAAACAATCCTGAAAACTTCACCGAGTGGTTCAAAATTATTTTAGAAGAATATAAACACCATTTTTAAAGTTAAAAATCAAAAGTTAGAAGTTTTAATAATAAATCATCAATATAAAAATAGTAAAAAATGAATAAAACAGCTTTGTATAACAAACACGTTTCTCTGGGTGCCAAAATAGTACCTTTCGCAGGTTTTGAAATGCCTGTGCAATATTCTGGTGTTACAGAAGAGCATTTTGCAGTAAGAGAAAAAGTGGGACTTTTTGATGTTTCTCACATGGGACAATTCTACGTAGAAGGCACTACAGCAAAAGATTTATTGCAATTTGTTACCAGCAATAATGTAGAAAATCTAGAAAACGGAAAAGCACAATACTCTTGTCTTCCTAATGGAAACGGCGGAATTGTAGATGATTTAATTGTCTATAAAATGGAAGACGACAAATATTTTGTAGTTGTAAATGCTTCAAACATTGAAAAAGATTGGAATCATATTTCTAAATTCAATGAAAAGTTTGGAGCTAAAATGACGAATATCTCCAACGAAACTTCTTTAATTGCCATTCAAGGGCCGAAAGCTACAGAAACTCTTCAAAAATTAACCGATACCAACCTTTCAGATATTCCGTATTATCATTTCACTGTAGGAACTGTAGCAGGCGTAGAAAACGTTATTATCTCTAATACAGGTTATACCGGTAGTGGCGGTTTTGAAATTTATTTCGACAATAGTTTTGCAGAGAAATTGTGGGACGATTTAACCCTTGCAGGCGAAGAATTCGGTATTATCCCTTGTGGATTGGCCGCTAGAGACACCTTGAGACTAGAAAAAGGATTTTGCCTCTATGGTAATGATATAGACGACACCACGTCTCCGCTAGAAGCGGGCTTGGGCTGGATTACTAAATTTGATAAAGATTTTGTAGATAAAGAATTTCTTTTGAAACAAAAAGAAGAAGGAATTACCAGAAAATTAGTTGGCTTCGAGATGCAAGAAAAAGCCATCCCAAGACACGATTATTTGGTAGTAGATGCAGCAGGAAACGAAATAGGAAAAGTAACCTCTGGAACAATGAGTCCAATGAAAAAAGTAGGCGTTGGATTAGCTTATGTAGCTGCTCCGAATCACAAATTAGGAAGTGAAATTTTTATTCAAATCAGAAATAAAAACATTCCTGCTAAAGTGGCAAAATTGCCTTTCGTATAAAAAACGAAACTTTACAAAATAACAAAACGTTCAAGAGCAATTCTTGAACGTTTTTTATTATGGCTGATGCTGATAACAATAATCGTTTCCGATACTTGTATAATGTTTGCATCTTGTTCCCGCTCTGGTAATGCCTTTGCATCTATTTTTAGCATTTACTCCGTTGGCTTTTTTTGTACCAGAAGAAAAACCATAAACCGAATTGGTAGGTGGTTTGCATATTTTACAAAGAGACAATCCCTGTTTGGCTGCACTTTCTAATGTAATTTCTGATGATACATTTCTTACCATTCTGCAAGAAGCCAAATGATATTTACTGCCAGAAGGTGTTCTGTAAACCTTTTGCACATTCAAATGAAGCGTAAAAAACAATATCAAAAATAGAAATTTATTCATTTTTTTAAGTTTTAGCCAAAATATTTCCTTAGATTTTCAACAGTACTTTTATCATTGCCCACAAAAATTTCTTGGTCTGTTACAAAAACCGGTCTTTTCAGAAAACGATAATCTTCTAAAATTAATTTTTTAAAATCTTCCTCTTTTAAAGATTTCACATCAATATTCCTTTCTTTAATTTGAGTAGATTTTTTACTAAATAACGCTTCATAAGAATGGGTAAACTGATATAAATTTTCTAATTCGCCTTCCGTAATATTTTCAGATTTCAATTCTCTGAGTTGCCAAGCAGACAAATCAAATTCAGACATTATTCTTTTGCACGTACTACATGTCTTTAAATAAAATACCTTTTTCATAGTTCAAAAATAATATTAATCTCTTCATTTCGGAAATTATTAAATATCTTTATTGAAAATTTGATATAGAATGAATAACAAAACGATTTTTCAGTTTATTTCTGAACCTGGAGATGTTAATTATGGAGGCAATGTACACGGCGGAAGTGTAATGAAATGGATAGACCAAGCGGGATACGCCTGCGCCAGTTCTTGGAGTTCTAGCTATTGCGTTACCGTATATGTGGGCGGGATTAGGTTTTTCTCTCCTATTAAAATAGGGCATATTGTAAAAGTGGAAGCCGAAGTAATCTACACCGGTAAAACCAGTATGCACATTGCTATAAATGTATTTTCGAGAAATATAAAACGCAAAGATTTTGAGAAAAAAACACACTGTATCATCGTTTTTGTTGCGGTAGATGACGAAGGAAATACCGTGGAAATCCCAAAATTTGAACCCGAAACCGAACAAGAAAAACAGATGGAACAATATGCCATTAAACTAATGGATCTCAGAAAACAAATTGAAGATGAAATGAAACCTTTCTTGTAGGATTTAAAACTGTTACTCCTCGTCCCAACTTGGGAAAGTTTAAACCAAAAGTGTTTCTCTTCGTCCCAATTTGGGAAACTCTAAACCAAAATAGTTTCTCTCCGTCCCAATTTGGGAAAGTTTAAACCAAAAGTGTTTCTTTCCGTCCCAATTTGGGAAACTCTAAACCAAAACAGTTTCTCTCCGTCCCAACTTGGGAAAGTTCAAACCAAAACAGTTTCTCTCCGTCCCAACTTGGGAAAGCTTGAACCAAAAATACTTTAAAATTATTAAAAGAATTTTTTGAGAAAAGTAACAATAAATAACTCCTTCCAGAAAACTGAAAGGAGTTATTATTTTAATGAGTACGCAAATTATCTTGCGATATTTACGGCTCTGGTTTCTCTAATTACAGTAATTTTTACTTGACCAGGGTATGTTAATTCATTCTGAATTTTCTCTGAAATATCATACGAAAGTTGGTAAGATTGCTCGTCGTTTACTTTAGTAGCTTCTACCATTACACGCAATTCTCTACCTGCCTGGATGGCGTAAGCGCTAGAAACACCTTCAAAACTAAGTGCTGCTGCTTCTAAATCTTTTAATCTTTGAATATAAGATTCTAAAACTTGTCTTCTAGCCCCTGGTCTCGCACCCGAAATACCATCTGCAACTTGGATAATTGGAGAAAGCAAAGACGTCATCTCTACTTCATCGTGGTGAGCACCAATAGCGTTGATTACTTCTGGATTTTCGCCATATTTCTCTGCCCATTGCATTCCTAATAGTGCGTGAGGAAGTTCAGATTCTTGCTCCGGAACTTTACCTATATCGTGTAATAAACCAGCTCTTTTTGCTAATTTTACATTTAAGCCAAGTTCTGCAGCCATAGTAGCAGCAATGTTTGCTACTTCTCTTGAGTGCTGAAGCAAGTTTTGTCCGTAAGAAGAACGATATTTCATTCTACCAACAATTTTCACCAATTCTGGATGCAAACCGTGGATTCCTAAATCAATAATTGTTCTCTTACCTACTTCTATAATCTCTTCTTCAATTTGTTTACGGGTTTTCTCTACCACCTCTTCAATTCTAGCAGGGTGAATTCTACCATCTGTAACCAATTTGTGAAGTGAAAGTCTTGCAATTTCTCTTCTCACAGGGTCAAAACAAGAAAGAAGAATTGCTTCTGGGGTATCATCTACGATAATTTCTACACCTGTTGCAGCTTCTAAAGCACGGATGTTTCTACCTTCTCTACCGATAATTCTACCTTTTACCTCATCAGATTCAATATTGAAAACAGAAACAGAGTTTTCTATCGCTTGTTCTGTACCAATTCTTTGGATGGTTTGGATAACAATCTTTTTGGCATCGCTTTTAGCATTAAGCTGAGCTTCCTCCATAATACTTTGTACATAAGCCTGAGCTTTGGTTTTAGCTTCAGCTCTCATAGATTCTACCAATTCATTTTTAGCTTCTTCGGCAGAATAGTTAGAAATTTTCTCTAACATTTCTACTTTTTGAGCCGTAGCGATGTCTAATTCTTGTTGTTTCTTTACAACAATTTCGTATTTTTTGTTGTATTCGGCAACTTGTCTTTCTAGGTCTTTTTCTAGTTTCCCAGTTTTGCTAAGCTCGTCATTAAGTTTTTGTTCTTTGTCTCTGATTCTTTTTTCTGCATCTTGCATTTTTTTCTCACGAGACTGAATATTTTCGTCGTGCTGCGACTTTAGTTCTAAGAACTTTACTTTGGCTTGAGCTTCTTTTTCTTTTTTAATGGCTTCTGCCTTTACGTTTGCATTTTCTATAATGTTTTCAGCAGTTTTTTTAGCGTCTTTTACGATAAATTTTGCTTTAGAATTCAGTGAGCTTTTGAATAATAAAAAACCAGCTACACCTCCTATCAATAAGCACACAATGCTGATAATAATAGCGGTAAGTGTCATATATATTGAGTTTTAATAGTCTATATTTTGTTGGAATTTGTAAGCTATATGCTAAAAGATTACAATCTAAAGCAATAACTTCTTTTCCAAAATTTTTAATAATTTAATCAACATTCATCATCATTACATCTCACAACATCAAAAATAAAAAAACCTACAACAGTTCAGTGATATAGAGTAAACTCCTAATCAACACGATTTGAACTGATTTCTATGCTTTGTAATCTGCGAAATGCAGCACGCCATTGCAAAGACATTTGTTCGGTAATTGTTTAGCGTTGAGTTTACCTGTAATGTGTTAGAACTATTGTAGGAAATATTTTTATAGAAAAGAAAAATCTACTTTTCTATTTGGTCTAATAACAGATTTACTTTCGTTAATCTATCATTAGCATTTTGTACGATTTTCTCGTTATTTAATTGATGTACTTCTGCATTAGCACCTAATTTTAAGGCACACATTGCTAGTGCATCTTGTTTGTCTTTAACATCAAAATTGGCTTCAAACTCCCTAATCATCATTTCTATTTGCTTGCCTACTTTACGAAGCGTTTCTTCTTCTGTAGCGGGCACATTTAGAGGATAATTTCTCCCTGCAATGTTTATAGTAATTCTCCTCATCTCCATCACAAACCACTATTTTGAAGTTGTGCAATACAAGCATCTATCTCTTTTACTAATCTATTGATGTGATTTTTCATCAATCTATTATGATCCGGATTGCCAGATATTGCAGAAATTAATTTTATCTTTTTTTGCTCTTCTACTAACTCCTGATTCTTTTTATGTTCTTCTTCGTATTTGATTTTTAGTTTTTCATAATCATCAGCCAAAATTGCATACTTATCTGAAAGATTTTTGTGATTTAATCTCACCTCATCAATCTTTTTTTCAAGTAAAGAAAAGTTGGTTTCTAATTCTTTAAGCATTCAGGTGTTTGTTCTAACTATTGCAAAAATATAAAAAAAACCATTCAATTAAACAGAAATTTAATGTTAATTTAAAGTTTTACTTTAAATAAAAAAGAAGACTCTTATAGAATCTTCTTTAAATCAAACATTTAGGCAATTTATTTATTAAAAAAATTCCTAAAAATATCTTTAAAATACTTTAAAATACTTTATTCGAACTTTAAAACGAACATAAATGCTCTGGTTTGCATAGTGTTGATAGCAGCCGTCCAATAAGGCGGTGTACCTGCATTATCTGCCACCATTTCGTTGTTGAAGAAAAAGGTTCCTCTAAATCCTGGTGTTAATTTGAATCTCGAAAAATAGAACTGAATCCCCATTTCGGCAGACCAACCAAAATTATGTGTAGTAGATCTGAAAATACCTTGCTGATTATCGTCTGCTGATTTGGCATTAGATTGAAGATTCATCATATAATTAAAACCACCCGCTACATAAGGTCTAGAATTGTACCATCTATCCATGTGAAATTCTAACAAAAGAGGCACATCAACATAAGTAGATTTTACTTTTCTAATTCTATCTGCATTGGTAAGAGTAAGCTGCGGAGAATTAACCTGAGTATCAAATGTAAGTTCTCTATCTACAAATTGTAAACCTGGTTCTAATCTCAAATCAAAGTTGTTATTAAGGCGCATCTTGGCTATCAAACCAGCTCCAAAACTATAGGTAAGTTTAGATTGAACCAAATTTTGATTGTTATACATCCCATATTTAGGATTGAGAACCATTTTGTAATCAAAGTTATTCAAATTAAGAAAAAAACCATAACTAAAAGGATAGGTGTCTTGTTCTTGTCTTTGCTCTACTCTATCTTTATTTCTAAACAATTGCGAAATCTGCGCATTGCTCACAAAAAAAGATTGCAATAAACTTACAAATAGGATTTTAAGAAATAATTTCTTCATTATGTTTTATTTTGTGGCTTTGTAAATGGTAGCGATACCAAAACTTTGCCTTTTGTATTCTACATTTTTGAAACCTGTATTCAGCAATATTTGTTTCATTTTTTCTCCGAAAGGAAAAGCATTTACCGAATCTGGAAGATAAGTATAAGCTCTGTTGTCTTTAGAGACTAATCTGCCAATTTTTGGTAAAACATTTTTGAAATAGAACATGTAGAATGGACCTAAAAAGCCTTCCACTTTTGAAAATTCTAAAATATAAACGCTACCGTTTTCTTTTACTACTCTTCTAAGTTCTGCTAAACCTTTTTCTAGGTTTTCAAAATTCCTTACTCCAAATGCAACGGAAACAGCATCAAATTTATTATCCTCGAAAGCAAGATTTTCCGCATCTCCTTTTTGCATAGAGATTTTATCAGAAAGATTTATTTTTTTAATTTTCTCAATCCCTACATTTAGCATTTGCTGAGACAAGTCTAAACCTACCACATTTGCCTGAGTACCTTTTTGTACGGTAATTGCCAAATCTCCTGTTCCTGTAGCTACATCCAAAACCAACTGTGGAGCATCTTTTTTCATCCATTTTACCAAATTATTTCTCCACAAAACATCAATTTTCATAGAAAGAACATGATTGAGCAAATCGTATTTTGGCGCAATGTTATCAAACATATCTTCCACTTGTGTTTTTTTACTTTGGTCTGTATTGTAAGGAGTTACTTGCATTTAATTTTTATATTTTAGTATTATTATTTATTTTTTCTTCGTTATTTTACTGATAATTTTCTTTGTAAAAATTTTTAAAATCTTCTTTTCTGTAGATTTTGGTTCTAGACTCTAATTTATCAATATTTTTTATCACTTTATCATAATCTTCATCTACATTATAATAAAAATCTTCTATATATAATTTTTTATGATGGGTAACGTGTCCTGGTAACTTTTGTCCGTCTAAATCAAAAGTTTGAGAAACCAATAAAGAATCTTTATTAGGAACATAACCGTAGAACTGACGGTGCACATAATAATCGCTATTGGTAATATTGAGCAAACCTCTGTATTGTGTTACTTTAAAAGCAGAATCAAAAAGAAGTTTCTTTTGAGCATCAAAAACTTTAATATCATTTTTTTCGCCTCTGTTAAGCTCTACTTTTACATGTTGCCCAGAAGTAATAATATTTTCTTCCCCATTATTAATTTTAAAATAATAAGTATTGCTGGTAGGATTATCTACTAAATATTCGTTTTTCTTAGCCAAAAACAAAAAATAGATAGCAAAAGCTACAGCCATAACTCCTATAGCAGAAAGAAAGCCAATTAAAGGCGCATTTTTTTTCATAAATTAAAAAAATAGACTTTTGCAAATTTAATAATAATTTTATTTGTGGTAGATAAGATTTTAATTTATAAATTTGTCCCCTGTTTTATAAAAATTAAAAATAAATATGCCAAGTTCAGTTATAATTGGATCAGGAAGTTGCATTCCGGAAAGAGTAATAAACGGTTCACACTTTATCAACTCTACTTTCTATACAGATGCTGGAGATCTAATAGACAAACCCAACGAAGAAGTCATCAGAAAATTTATTGACATCACAGAGATTGAAGAAAGAAGATATATCGGTGATGACAAAATGAACTCAGATTTGGGTTTCGAAGCTGCTAAAGAAGCAATTTATGATGCAAACATAGACCAAGAAGAAATAGATTATATAATCTTCGCAAGTAATTTTGGTGAAGTTTCTAAAAATGGAATGCCGAATTTTATGCCGAATATGGCTGCAAGAGTAAAACACAAATTAGGCATCAAAAACAGAAAATGTATTACTTATGATATGATTTTCGGTTGCCCAGGTTGGGTAGAAGGTATGATTCTGGCTGATGATTTACTAAAATTAGGAAAAGCAAAAACCATTTTAGTAATTGGTGGAGAAACGCTAAGCAGAGTAACGGACCCTTACGACAGAAACAAAATGATTTTTGCTGATGGTGCTGGCGCTGTAATTGTACAAAGAACCGAAGAAGAAAACGTAGGAATTATCTCTACTAATACCATTTGCGATAATGCAGACGAATTAAATTACTTAGAATGTTCTAAAACCTTAAATCCTAATGCTGAAGACCAAGACAGAATTTACATTAGAATGCAAGGAAGAAAAATTTACGAATATGCTCTAAAAAACGTTCCTTCTGCCATCAAAGAAACAATAGACAATGCTGGAATAAGCATAGAAGATGTAAACAAAATATTACTGCATCAAGCCAATGCAAAGATGGATCACGCAATGGTTTCCAGAATTTTTAAATTATACGGAAAATCTGAGTACGACGAAAGTGTATCTCCAATGACTATTCAAAAATTTGGAAACTCTTCTGTTGCTACTGTACCAACAATGTATGATATAATTGCAAAAGGAGAAATGAAAGGACACAGCTTCCAAAAAGGTGGATACATCGTTTTTGGCTCTGTAGGTGCTGGGATGAACATCAATTGCATCGTTTATAAAATGCCTTCATAGAAAATTTAGAATATGTCTGTACAAAACAGATTTCTAATCATTTTTGGGATACTTTTCCTGATAGAATTTTACGTTTATCAAGCTTTCAAAAACCTTGTTTCTAACAATTGGTTAAGGTTCGGATATTGGGCTATTACCTTATTTATTTATGGTTTTACGCTCTATCAAATGGTAACCTTCAATAGAGCTTCCAGAGACCAACATCAGGTACAATTAATGCTTTCTTTGGTAATGATATTTATGTTACCAAAGTTAATAGCATTGATATTTTTATTAATTGGAGATATTTCTAGAATTTTTGAATTCGGTTTTAAATATTTCTCTCAAGAACAAAAATATTTTCCCGAAAGAAGAAAATTCATCAGCACTACTGCTCTAGCAACTGCCGGAATTTTTTCTGCTTTGATAATTGATGGAATTATCTTCGGAAAATACAGACACACTGCCAGAAAAGTAAAACTTAAACTAAAAAATCTACCAAAAAGTTTCAAAGGTTATAAAATTGTACAAATTTCTGATGTTCACAGTGGTAGTTTTTTTCATCCCGAAAAATTACAACAAGCCATTGATTTAATTAATGAGCAAAATGCAGATTTGGTGCTTTTTACGGGAGATATGGTCAATAATTACGCTGAAGAATTTTTGCCTTTCATCAATTTATTTAAAAGCATAAAAGCCAAAGACGGAAAATTTTCGGTTTTAGGAAACCACGATTACGGCGACTATGGCTCTTGGAAATCTAAAGAAGAAAAAGCCCAGAATATCCCCAATTTAGAAAATTATGAAAAACAAGCTGGTTTTACCATGCTTAGAAACGAGCACGTTTCTATAGAAAAAAACGGAGAAAAAATTTATATTTTGGGCGTTGAAAACTGGGGAATTCCGCCATTTCCTCAATATGGAGATTTAGAAAAAGCTGCAAAAGGAATCCCAACCGAAGCAGTAAAAATCTTAATGAGCCACGACCCTACTCATTTTGATGAAGTAGTAAAACATCATCCTAGCAACGTTCAACTTACACTTTCTGGTCATACACACGGGATGCAATTCGGGATAGATTTGAAAAATTTTAAATGGTCTCCTGTAAAATTCAAATATCCAAAATGGGCAGATTTATATGAATCTGCTGGCAAATATTTGTATGTAAACAGAGGTTTTGGTGTTTTAGCGTTCCCAGGAAGAGTGGGTGTAAAACCAGAAATTACGGTTTTTGAACTTTCATAAATCCTTAGAAAAAGAAATCTTTCATTCGGTTAATTGCCCATTCGCTTTCTTCTAAAAACAGTAAAAAACGGCTCAATTTCTTCTCCATTTGTTTTCCTAAATTGTATTTTCGGTAAAAAGGAAGTCCAAATTTACTATGATTAAGTTCTACAAATTGCCAAGAATTGAGGTAAATTACAATATACTCGTCATCGGCTTTCATAGAATTATTCACCATATTTTTGTAAAAAAACAAAGGAATCATCTGAAAAGTAAAGTCATTATACGGAATTTTAGAATATAGAGACCAACTGTCTGGCACAATTACCAATTCGTTTTCTTCGTAAACAGTTTTTTTCTCAAAATCTTTATTCAGCCAAAAAATATTAGAAAAGTACATAGAAGAATGGTAACTAAATTTCATTTTTTTTACCACATCCGACTTAAATTTAAACTTGGGAAACTGCCTAATTCCTATAACAGATTTGCCTGTAACTTCTTCGGCAAAGTGCTTTGCTTTCACAATTTCTGCTTCTGTAGAATGTTTGTTCAGAATTCCCAATTCATGACCTTTTTTAGTGATTAATTTAAGTAAATCTGGCAATTTTTCTACCACAGAAACTTCAACAAAAAAAGTACAAAAAACATAATGTTTTTCTAAAATATTGATAATACTTTCTGTTCCATTAGAAATAATTTTCAGCTTCTCTTCTTCCGAAACCAAATCTATTTTATCTAAAGGAATTTCTGGAGCTAAAACATTAAAACTTAATAAAACCATTTTGTAAAAATAAAAAACTTTGCCAATTGCGAAATTGACAAAGTTTATAAATTATAGAATTAATATGATAAATAGATTTTAAACTTATTATAAAAAATCTATTAAAATTGAGCTCCTAAGATAAGAAAATTTTTTAAATACAAATTACTTGTTTAATTTCAGCTTCAAATTAGCCAACATCTCCCTAGTCATCGATGTTATATCGAAATCGTAACTTAAGCCCCAATCTTCTTTGGCTCTCCCATCTTCGATACTTGCGGGCCAAGAATCAGCAATTGCTTGTCTAAAATCTGGTTCATAAGAGATCTCGAAATCGGACATTTCTTTCTTAATTTCTGCCGCTAACTCTGCAGGCGTAAAGCTCATTCCGCCCAAATTATAAGAACTTCTCACAGTAAGAGCATCTTTATCTGCTTCCATTAGTTTTATTGTTGCAGAGATGGCATCGTCCATATACAACATTGGCATTGCGGTATTTTCAGCTATAAAACTTTTATATTTTCCGTTTTGTACAGCTTCATAAAAAATTTCTACAGCATAATCTGTGGTACCTCCGCCAGCTGGCGCTTTCCAAGAGATAAGTCCAGGATAACGAATACTTCTAACATCTACTCCATACTTATCAAAATAATATTCGCACCATTTTTCACCTGCCATTTTAGAAATTCCGTAAACGGTAGTAGGATTTAAGACTACATCTTGCTCTACATTATGCTTAGGAATTCCTTTCCCGAAAACAGCGATAGAACTCGGCCAGAATATTTTTTTCAAATGTCCGTCTTTTGCCAATTCACAAAGATGTAACAATGGCTCTAAATTGAGTTTCCAAGCATAAAGTGGTTGTTTTTCTGAAGTACCAGAAAGCAAAGAAGCCAAATGATAAACCGTAGTAATTTTTTGTTCTTTTACAAAATCTTCTAATAATTTAAAATTAGTAACATCTATTCTTTCGTACCAACCGGCAGCAGTATTGCCTTCTCTCCATTTTTCAATTCCTGAGGCTACAACATTTTCTTTGCCATAGATTTCTACTAATTTGGAAGTGAGTTCTGTCCCAATTTGTCCTAGAGCACCCGTTACTAATATTTTTTCTTTTGTAATTTCCATTTTCACTTTTAGATTTTCACAAATTTAAAAATTTTGAAAAACTATTAAAATTTATTTATTATGATATTTTTAAATTATAGAAACAAAACTTATCATTTTTAAAAAAAATATTTATTTTTACACAAAATTTTGATTAATGAAAAGAGGTTTTTTACTATTTCTAGTAATTTCTAATGTAGCATTCGCACAATTCACCAATATTAATATCGTAAAAGAAATCCACTCCAAAGACAAAGGAATGGTGGTTTCTGCTCATCCGCTCGCAAGTGAAGCTGGTGCAAAAATCTTAAAAATGGGAGGCAACGCTTTTGATGCAGCTATTGCTACTCAATTTGCTTTAGCCGTAGTTTATCCTCAAGCTGGTAATATTGGAGGCGGTGGTTTTTTAGTTGGAACAACCAATAAAGGCGAAAAATTTTCACTAGATTACAGAGAAACAGCTCCCCTAAAAGCTTCTAGAGACATGTATCTTGACGAAAAAGGTAATGCTAACACAAATTTATCCCAAAACGGAAGATTAGCCGTTGGTGTTCCTGGTTCTATTTCAGGGATGTTTTATACGCATAAAAAATTTGGAAAATTACCTATGGCTGCGATTATTCAGCCAGCAATAGATTTAGCAGAAAAAGGATTTGCTGTAACATTAAGAGAAGCAAATCTTCTTAATTCTACCAAAGAAGATTTTCTAAAACATAATTCTCACAAAACGGCATTTACCAAAGATATTCCATGGAAACAAGGCGATTTGCTTATTCAAAAAGAGTTGGCAAATACCTTGAAAGCCATTCAAAAAAATGGAGAAAAAGGATTCTATGAAGGTAAAAATGCTCAATTCCTTGTTGACGAAATGAAAAAAGGAAATGGAATTATTTCTCTCGAAGACCTTAAAAACTACAAAACCAGAGAAAGAAAAGTTCTCTCTTTCGATTATAAAGGCAACGAAATTATCTCTATGCCTCTCCCTTCAAGTGGTGGACCTCTTTTAGCTCAAATGTTAAAAATGGCTTCTTATGAAAATTTAGAAAAATACGAACAAAATTCTCCCGAAGCATTGCAAATTATGGTAGAAGCAGAGCGTAGAGCTTATGCAGACCGAGCAGAATATATGGGAGATCCAGATTTTATAGAAGACAAAACACAAATGTTAATTTCTGATGATTATCTCAAAAATCGTTGGAAAAACTTTAGTTTTGAAAAAGCAACACCAAGCGCAGAAGTTGGCAACATTATCAGTCAGCCAAAAGAATCTGAGCAAACTACTCATATTTCTATCATTGATAAATTTGGGAATGCTGCTTCTATCACAACAACGCTTAACGGATTATACGGAAGCAAAGTAGTTGTAAAAGGTGGTGGATATTTTCTAAATAATGAAATGGACGATTTTTCTATAAAACCAGGCGTTCCAAATATGTTTGGTGCTGTAGGCGGAGAAGCCAATTCTATTGTTCCTAACAAAAGAATGCTTTCTTCTATGACGCCAACAATCGTCCTTAAAAACGGCAAACCTTACATTGTAGTAGGAACTCCCGGCGGAACTACCATTCCAACTTCAGTGTTTCAAAGTATTGTAAATGCTATTGATTTTAAACTAAGTCCGAATTTTGTAATTAATGCACCAAAATTCCATCATCAGTGGTTGCCAGAAGTAATTTACACCGAGAAAAATTTCCCTCAAAATACCATAAAAGTTTTAGAACAAAAAAATTATAAATTCGAAAACAGAAATGTTATTGGCAGAACGGAAATGATTATTCTTGATGAAAACGGAAACGCAATTGCTGTAGCAGATGGACGTGGAGACGATTCTGTAGCAGTAGAATAATCTTTTTATTATTTGAATTGATTGAATAAATTTTCTAAAATTTTAAAACGACTTTCAAAAATAAATTGCACTTTATTTTTAACGTAAAAACCAGCCAATAAATCACCTAAAATACCAAAAGGAAGTTTAAAATTGACAATATCCGTCATTTTTACATTACCATTTGTAGTCTCTTCGAAATGATGTTCGTGATGCCACATTGCGTAAGGTCCAAAACGTTGTTCATCTACAAAAAAACCTTTTCTATTTTCGTTTTTAAGCGGACTTTCAAAATGAGTAATTTCTGTAATCCAATTGCTTTTCAAAAACGGAAGAATACCAATTTTGTATGTGATAATTTGACCTAAATAAGTTTTTTCTGGCGGATTATTGGTAATTTTAAAATCCATTTCTTTAGGCGTAATTTTATCTAAATTGGTAGGAACGGTAAAAAAATCCCAAGCATTTTCTAAAGAAATTGGGAGAATTTGCTCTGAAGTGAGTGTATAAATTCCAGATTGTTTGGTAAAATTTATTTTCATTTTAATTGAAAGATAAAGTTTGAGAATAATTCCATTTTTTTCTTAAAAACTCGAAAACCAAAACGCTTCCGTACAACATAGAAAAACAATAAAAACTGTCTTCTAAAGGCATTGTTCCTATCCTAATTCCTAAATTTTCGGCATCATTATAAAACACTACTGGATTATCAGAATAGCTTCCCGTAAGCGCCGAATTCACAAAAAAGAAAGGAATATAAATAACTATAAAACTGAGGTAAAACCTTCTGGCATATTTCCATTGAAAAAGCATTTGAAAAAGCATCAACAAAGCAAATAACCCAAAACTAGCTGCTGTATAAATTTTATCTAAATTCCATGTAAAAACTCCCAAACTCACCACAAAAAGAACAATGGTAATACTTTGAGTTATATTTTTGCTCAATTCTAATTTTGGAAAAAAATACTCCAAAGAATAGTGAATAAAATTACTAGCATAAGGAATTAAAAGAAAAAACAACCACTCTTCTAAAGGTAATTTAAACCATCTAATCCCAATTAAATATTCGTTGTTAAAACCCCAAACATTTTCAAAAGCAAAATAAATATCCCAAATGATAAAAAATAATCCTACCAAAATAATTGCCGAGAAAAAAGGTTTCCAAAAACGAATGAAATTCATCCATCTCCTTTCAAAACTGAAAAGAAACGGAATTAAAAAACTACAAATATCTAAAGCTATGTAATAATAATTTTGCAATGGATTATCAATAAAATTTAATTTTTAATTCTCTAGTTTCAATTGTTCTTTAAAATACTTTAAAGGCACAAAAAGCATCCCAAAACATTCTCCATCTTCTTTATCTAAATGTTTATGGTGCATTTTGTGGGCTTTTCTCAAGCCTCTGAAATACCAATTATTGGTTTTATCAAACCACTTAAATCTTCTATGAATAAGAACATCATGAACCAGAAAATAAGCCATTCCGTAGAATAATATTCCTAATCCTATGAAAAATCGCCAATTGATACCATCAACAGAACCGAAGTAAAAGAATAATATACTAGGAATGGCAAAAATGATAAAGAAAAAATCGTTTTTTTCAAAAACATGAGGATAACCAAGCTGATGATGATCTTCGTGAAAATACCAACCAAATCCGTGCATAATATATTTATGTGTAAGCCAAGTTACTGCTTCCATAGATACAAAAACGGCAACTGTAATGGCTATATATTGCAATACTTCCATAATTTAAATTTTGAAATATTTCTTAATAAAACTTACCAAATCTTCGTCGGTACAATTTTTATATTCCGTTAAAACAAATTTCTTATCTGCTTCTAAATCTTTGTTGTAGCCTAAAAATTTTGGCGTTTTTTCTTGACACAAATATCTCATAAATCTGATTTCCAGATTCTTAGGGTCTCTTTTCACCGCGTTTTCGAGTAGTTTTTTACCTTTATTAAAATTTGAATATTTAGACAAAGGATTGCCAGCGTGTTTTGCCATAAAAAAATGACCTACAGCGTACAAAGCTTCATAAATTGGCTTGTTCGTTTGTTCAAATTCTTTTTTAGATTTTTCTAAAAGTGTTTTAGAATAGACTTCAGAACTTTCACCTTTTTGAAGCAAAGCTCTAAATTCTTTCAGACTTTGAGAAAAACCGAAAACCGAAAATAACATTAGAAATACAATAGAATATTTTTTCATTGCTTATTATTATCTCACTAAATTAATATTTTTACTTAGAATCATTTCTAAAAAGAGATAAACTTTTCTTGCATTGGAAACTCTTATTCTTTTGGTCATCAAAACTTCTGCTCTGCATTTTTTAATTTTTTTAAAGAGATTAGTGTAGTATTTGTAAGCCATATAAACCGCCAATCTGCTCTTAATAGGCAACATTTTAATTCCAATTAAAGCTTCTCTGAAATCATCAGCAATATCTTCTTCTATTGCTTTTTTATCTTCTTCACTAAATTGTAAAAAATTAACTTTTGGGAAATAAGTTCTATTCAAAACATAAAAATCTGCTCTAATATCTCTCAAAAAATTAATTTTCTGAAAAGCCGCTCCCAATCTTTTTGCATAAGGTTCTAATTTTTGATATTCTTCTTTGTTTCCATCTACAAAAACCGTGAGACACATCAATCCTACTACTTCTGCACTTCCATAAATGTAAGCGTCATACTCTTCCTTATTTTCATATTTTATTTCGCCCAAATCTTTGTACATCGAAGAAATAAAAGCATCTATTAAATCTTGATTAATATCGTATCTTTTTACCGTTTGCACAAAAGAATTGAGAATAGGATTTAAAGAAATTCCCTTTTTCTTTGCATCAAAATACTGATTCATAAAATCGTTTAGCAAATCTTTTTTAGGATAATCATGAAAAGTATCTACAATTTCGTCTGCAAATCTCACAAAACCATAAATATTATAAATAGCTTTCCTAATTTCTGGCGAAAACAGCAATATTGCTCTGGAAAAAGATGAACTGTAAGCCTTTGTAACAAGTTTACTGCAATCATCACTTACTTGGTTGTGTAAATTCTGTGTCATATTTTTTTGGTGTTGTTTAAATTATGGTTATTCTTACTTTTAAGATTTATAAAATATCAGGATTTTATTTCAAAATTTTATGTTTATTTTTCAAAATGTAATCTGTAACAACTTTTCCTGAAATAAGAGCAGGAGGAACACCGGGACCGGGAATAGTTAATTGCCCAGTGTAAAATAAATTTTTTAGTTTTTCATTGTTTATTTGTGGTCTTAGAATCGAGGTTTGGAACAAAGTATTAGCCAATCCATACGCATTTCCTCGGCAAGAATAATATCTTTCTTTAAAATCTTTCACTCCGAAGGATTTTTTAAAAATTAAATGTTCTCGCAAATCTATTCCCGTATTTTTTTGTATCCTATTCATTATCAAATCAAAATATTCATCATGAATTTCCTGATTATCTTCTAAATCTACCGCAACCGGTATTAGAAAAAAACCAACTTCTTTACCTTCTGGCGCTAAAGTATTATCTGTTTTAGAAGAAAAGTTAGCATAAAAAAGAGGTTTTTTAGGGAATTGTGATTCATCATAAATCTCTTCGGCGTGTTTTTCGAAATCTGTATCAAAAAATAAATTGTGGTGTAATAATTTCTCCACTTTTTTATCAAAAGCTACATAATAAAGAAAAGAAGATGGCGCAAAAACTTTCTTTTGCCAATAATCATCAGCATAATTTTTTGCTTTAGCATCAATTAATTTTTCTGTGTGCGCATAATCTGCTCCAGAAATTACCAAATCTGCAGAAAAAATTCCGTTTTTTGTAATAACATCCGTAACTGTATCTCCGTCATTTTCTATTTTTACAACCTCTTCATTTACTCTAAATTCTACACCCAATTCTCTCGCTAATTTTTCTATTCCTTTTGCTACAGCATTGAAACCACCTTTTGGATACCAAGTTCCCAAACCAAAATCTGCATGATTCATAAAATTGTAAAAAGCTGGCGTATTATTAGGTTTAGCTCCCAAGAACAAAACCGGAAACTCCAAAATGCTTCTCAACTTAGGATTTTTAATGTTTTTTCTTACCGTTTGAGAAATATTTTGCACAAAAAGATTTAGTCTTTTTGCGGTTTCCAAACTGATGAGTTCTAGCAAAGATTTTCCGGGATTATAAACCAAATCTTGCATCGCTATTTCGTAATTCTTTTTAGAATCCTTCATAAATTTCCTCAAATGCTCACCACTTCCCTTTTCTATTTCTTCGAAAGTTTGTATAATTTCTTCTGGTTTATCAGAAATATCAACAAAATCATTTTCTCCAAAATAAACTCTGTAACCAGGAGAAAGCTTTACCAATTCATAATAATCTGAAACATTTTTACCAAAATCTGCAAAAAATCGCTCAAAAATATCTGGCATCCAATACCAACTGGGTCCCATATCGAATTTAAAACCATCAATTTCTAGCAAAGAAGCTCTTCCGCCAATCTGTTCATTTTTCTCTAAAACAGTAACCGCAAAACCAGCTTTTGCCATATAACAAGCAGAAGCCAAAGCCGAAAATCCAGAACCTATAATGATAACGTTTTTCATAGTTGAATTAATTAGTCCAAAAATATACTTTTTTCTTTAATTTGAAAAAATATTTTACTATTTTTGTGTAAATTATTTCAATATGAATTATCTATTACTTAAAGAAGTTATAGAAAACCTCGAACAATTCGACCAAGAGAAGAATTCTTCCTCTATAGAAGATTTCAGAATTTGGATGAACGAAAAGGCATATCAAAAGGTAAATCCAACAGAATTATTCAAAAAAGAAAACCAAAAAGCATTTGATTTAGAAAACGAAATAGCAAAACAAGTCATTCTTTTGGGGCGATTTACCAAGCAAATGATAAGAAGAGGTTTGAAAGAATTTCCTCAATTAGCCAATGAAGAATTTACTTATCTCTACAGATTAATGGACGAAGAAACGCTTACCAAAATGCAATTGGTAGAACGAAACGCTCACGAAAAACAAACCGGCATGGAAATTATTAAAAGATTGGTAAAAAATAAATTGGTAGAAGAATTTCCAGATAAAAACGACAAGAGAACAACACGATTAAAACTTACTGAATTAGGAAAAAACACGTTTTTAGAATCTATAAAAGATGTAACCACCACATCTAGAGTACTTTCCGCAAAATTAGAAGACGAAGAAAAAGAAAATCTTTTAGCAATTTTGAGAAAGTTAAACGAATTTCATTTTCACATTTATCAAGAGTACAAAACAGCAGAAATTGATGAAATAAACTCATTAATTTAAAGAAAAACAAAATTTCAATGGAAACAAAAATCAATATTTTTTGGTTTAGAAGAGATTTAAGATTAATTGATAACCGAGCTTTATTTGAAGCTTTGAGTTGCCAAAACAAAGTTTTACCCATTTTTATTTTCGACACAGAAATCCTAAATCAACTCGAAAATAAAGATGACAAACGTGTAGATTTTATATTTCAAGCACTGGAAAAACTCAACGAATATCTGGAAAAATCTAATAAATCTATTCAAATTTTTTATGGAAAACCATTAGAAATCTACCAAAAATTAACCGAAAAATATAACATTGAAAGTGTTTTCTTCAACGAAGATTATGAACCTTACACCATAAAAAGAGACCAAAAAATTATAGATTTCCTCAACCAAAAAGGAATTAATTTCTACACTTACAAAGACCAAGTTATCTTTCAAAAAGATGAAATTACAAAAGCAGACGGAAAACCATACACCATTTACACGCCTTATTCTAAACAATGGCTTTTAAAATTTAATGACATTAATTTAGAATTTTTCGCTTCGGAGAAAAAACTTGAAAACTTATTAAATATTGAAAAACAAAACATTACATTAGAAAATATCGGATTCAAGAAAACCAATTATCTATTTGAAACACCACAAATTAATCTCGAAATTTTAGAAAAATATCAGGAAACGAGAAATTTCCCAACTCTTGAAACCTCACAAATGAGTACTCATTTGAGATTTGGAACATTCAGCATTAGAAAATTAGCAAAAATAGCCAACGAACTAAAAGACAAAACCTACCTGAAAGAATTGATTTGGAGAGAATTTTTCATGCAAATTTTATGGCATTTCCCTAAAGTCATTCATCATTCATTCAAAGAAAAATATGATAAAATAAGTTGGGAAAATAATGAAGAACTCTTCCAAAAATGGTGCAAGGGAAAAACTGGTTATCCCATTGTTGACGCAGGAATGCGAGAATTGAATGAAACAGGATTGATGCACAACAGAGTAAGAATGGTTTGCGCTAGTTTTTTAACCAAACATTTGCTTACCGATTGGAGAATTGGCGAAGCTTATTTTGCAGAAAAATTAATGGATTATGACCTTTCTGCCAACAATGGAAACTGGCAATGGAGCGCAGGAAGTGGTTGTGATGCTGCTCCGTATTTCAGAGTTTTTAATCCGGAAGAACAGCAGAAAAAATTTGACCCAAAATTTATTTATATTAAAAAATGGGTAAAAGAATTTGGAACTTCGGCTTATCCAAAGCCAATAATAGAACACAAATTTGCCAGAGAAAGAGCTTTAAAAAGGTATAAAGAAGGCTTGGGAGATGAAGAATCTTTTTAAATTAAAATTCTTAAACTTTTTGGTAAAACCTTCACTTTAATTGGCGATTCTATTTCATTAAATTCTCCATCGAGATGCCAAAGGATAGAATTAACAGAAAACTCTATCTCTGGAACGGAAATATATTTTAAATATTGATTTTCGACCAATTTTTTGGTAAACATTCTGTAAGCGAAAGTTGCAGCGTGTGTAAAAGGAAATTTTTTAACCAAAGCAATTTCTAACAAACCATCACTTTTACTCGCTTGAGGCGCAATGTACGCATTGTTTCCAAATTGACGAGTGTTGGCAATATTCATCATTAGATATTTGCCATTGTATTTTTTATATTTTTCTTCGAAAGAAATTTTAATAGGTTTGTACTTAAAAAATGTCTGAATAGAAGCTTTAATATAATTTTTAAATCCTCGGGAAGTTTTCTCGAAAGCTTCTACCACAGCTCCGTCAAAACCAACACCAGCAACGTTGATAGAAAATTTACCATTAACCGTAAAAGTATCAATTTCTTTGAAATTTTTACTTTCTAATTTCTGAAGAAGTTGGTCTAACTCTATATTAAAGTGAGTTTCGTTAGCAAAACCATTACCAGAGCCCGCAGGAATAATTCCCAAAATTTTATCACTATTAATGATGTTTTTTGCCACTGTAGAAATGGTACCATCACCACCAATTGCAACAAAAACCTCAACATTGTCCCAATTTTCTTTAATAAAATCATCAGTTCCTTCGATAGAATCTGAAATAAAAACCAAAGGTTTAGCAATATTCTTTTCTAGTTGCTCTAAAAGTGGCTGATAGTTTCCTTTAGAAGAAAACGGATTGATGATAAAAGCTGTTTTTTGCATGGGTGCAAAATTAATGTTTTTTTTAAACAAACAAATAAGCGCTTTTAATAAAAAAATCAATGAAAATTACCATTTTATATAAATATTTTCAAAATTTTATTATTTTTGGCAAAACAAAAATTGATAAAATGGAAAAACAAGAAAACAAAAAGGTATTAGCTGGAGTTTTAGCAATATTATTAGGAGGCTTAGGTGTACATAAATTTATTTTAGGCTACACAAAAGAAGGCATTATTCAACTTATCTTAGGATTTGCATGTGGAATCGGTGCTGTTATTGGATTAATAGAAGGAATTATTTACCTAACAAAATCTGATGAAGATTTTTACAATACTTACCAAGTAGGAAAAAAAGGTTGGTTCTAAAAAACAAAAACCGAAGCATTTTTAAAATGCTTCGGTTTTTTTATAGATATTTATTTAATAATTAAGCGTCAATTTTTGCATACACTGCATTTTTCTCTATAAACTCTCTTCTTGGAGGCACTTCGTCTCCCATCAGCATAGAGAATACATTATCTGCATCTGCCAAACTTTCTATGGTTACTTGTTTCAGAATTCTATGTTCAGGATTTAGAGTTGTTTCCCAAAGTTGTTCTGCATTCATTTCCCCAAGACCTTTGTAACGTTGAATCTCTACTCCTTTTCCTTCAGTTGAAAGTTCTGCTGTAATGGTTTCTCTTTCTTTTTCGTTGTAGGCATACATTTCTTTTTTACCTTTTTTCAACAAATATAAAGGCGGTTGAGCAATATAAACATAACCATGCTCTATCAATTCTTTCATATATCTAAAGAAGAATGTAAGAATAAGTGTAGAAATGTGAGAACCGTCGATATCAGCATCCGTCATAATTACAACTTTATGATATCTCAATTTAGAAAGATTAAGCGCTTTAGAATCTTCTTCGGTTCCTACAGAAACACCAAGTGCAGTATAGATGTTTTTAATCTCGTCGTTATCATACACTTTATGAAGCATCGATTTTTCAACATTCAAGATTTTACCTCTTAACGGAAGAATCGCTTGGAAATGTCTATCTCTACCTTGTTTTGCAGTACCACCTGCCGAATCTCCCTCCACTAAGAATATTTCGGAAATTTCTGGGTCTTTAGAAGAACAATCTGCCAATTTACCAGGCAATCCAGAACCTCCCAAAGGAGATTTACGCTGAACCATTTCTCTTGCTTTTTTAGCCGCTTGTCTTGCTTTTGCTGCCAAAACAACTTTCTGAACAATTTGTTTAGCTTCGTTAGGATTTTCTTCTAAGAAATTAGAAAGCATTTCGCCAACAATTTTATCTACAGCACCAGAAACTTCGGAGTTTCCTAATTTGGTTTTGGTTTGTCCTTCAAACTGAGGTTCCATCACTTTTACAGAAATTACTGCTGTAAGACCTTCTCTAAAGTCATCACCCGTTACTTCTACTTTTTCTTTTGCTGGAAGACCCAATTCGTCTGCATATTTTTTAAGAGTTCTTGTAAGAGCTCTTCTAAAACCTGCTAAGTGTGTACCACCTTCGTGAGTATTGATGTTATTAACGTAAGAGTGAAGATTTTCGTTGAAAGATGTGTTATAACGCATTGCAACTTCTACCGGAATATCATCACGTTCTCCTTCCATAAAGATTACGTGCTCCATAATAGATTCTCGATTGCCATCGATATATTCTACAAATTCTTTAAGACCACCTTCAGAATGGAAAGTTTCGGTTTTGAAAGTTCCGTCTTCTAATTTTTCTCTTTCGTCTGTAATGGTAATGGTAATCCCTTTGTTAAGATAAGAAAGTTCTCTTAGACGGTTTGCCAACGTATCATAATTATAAACTAATTCTGTAAAAATGGTATCATCTGGCTGGAAGAACTGTTTTGTACCTCTATGCTCACTGTGACCAATTTCTTCAACACCAGTTTGAGCTTTACCTCTTGCATACACTTGCTGATAAACATTACCATCTCTGTAAACGGTAGTAATCATCTCGTTAGAAAGTGCATTAACACAAGAAACCCCAACCCCGTGAAGACCACCAGAAACTTTGTAAGAATCTTTATCGAATTTACCACCTGCTCCAATTTTGGTCATTACTACCTCTAGGGCAGATTTTTGTTCTTTTTCGTGAAAATCTACCGGAATACCACGTCCGTTATCTGTAACTTCAATAGCATTACCTTCTTTAATAGCAACTGTAATAGTATCACAATATCCTGCCAAAGCTTCATCGATAGAGTTATCTACTACCTCATAAACCAAATGGTGAAGACCTCTTAGCCCCACATCACCAATGTACATTGAAGGACGCATACGTACGTGCTCCATTCCTTCTAATGCCTGAATACTACTTGCTGTATATTGTTTTTGACTCATAATAAATGCTTTCTGCTGATGGCTTTTTGCTTTTCAGCGAGTTTATTTTTTATAATTTTTTTACGAATTTTTCCTTTTTACAAAGACTTACAAATATCTGAAAAATTAACGAGATACGAAAGCAAAAAAAAGGAAGTTTTCCACAGAAAACTTCCCTATAAATATCATCCAAAAGAGTTTCTTTTTAATACTACTTTTTATATTCTGCAATTACTCCGTTCCACATTTCTTTAATCTGAGGAGTAAGCTTTTTGAAAGATTCTTTTTCTGTTTCTATTCTCAAATAATCTACCTCGTCTTGTTTTTTCCAAGCGTTAGAAGTCTTGCTTTGTTCTGCTGTAGCCTCTGCCAATCCGTACAAATATTCTGTTTGAACATCAAATAAAGCTGCCGAAGCTGTAGTTCTCACTTTTACATTTTTGTTTTTAAGATACCCTAAAGAAAATACATTTTGCGGTCCGTAATTTTTGTTATCAATACTAAACTGACTATCAAAAGTGTAAACAAGCAAAACATTCGCTTTCATCTTTGCTGCCGCCAATCTTAAATCTTTAATTGAATTATAATTGTAAGGCAAAAGCAATTTATTAAATGGTGCAATTTGTTTAATTCCATCTAATTTGGCAATCTCGGAGAAAGAAGATTCTTCGTCTGCATCTCTAGTGAGAATCATACTGAAATTACCATTTTGCAACTGAGGATTAGCATACCTCGCCTGATATGCATAATTGGTATAATTTGGTGCCTGAATTCTCGCCACAGCTATATTTGCAGGAAACTCAATAGCAGGTTTATTCTGAAGAATCTTAGAAATATCTTCATCGGCTAAATTTGAAATTTTAATATCACCGCCAGGCGTTGTATAATTTACGGCACAAGAAATTGCTATTACACTCAACAGTATAACAGTTAGAAAATTGTTGTATTTTTTCATAGGGAATAGGTTTAGTTTCTCGTAGAGATTCAATAATTATACCAAAAAAAAAGTACCACCAATTAGGAAAGTTTTTCATAAAAAATCAAGAAAATAAAAATTCATCAGCACTACTAATTGTTCATTTACAATACTTTTATTAAACGCAAAGGTTTTCAATGCTTTATATTTATATTTAAAGGGAGCAAAGCAAGTGAATAAATTCACTTTTAAGCGTTCGCTTCATCTAGTCCGTTTACGGAATTAACTTTACTCACTACAAAATAATTTCTTAAAATAATTTTTTGCGTTGTAGAAATATAATGATTATTGATTTTAAATAATTCACATTCATTTTACTAAACTCACACCTTTGTCATTCCGAAGGAATCTAAACTCTTTTTTTGTAGAGATGCTTACAGCATAACAAAAGTAACGCTTAATTGAAATACATTAAATTATAAAATATATTTTTAGAAACATAAAACTTTTGTAAATTTGTTTGAAACTAATTAATGAACGCTCAAAATCTAAAGCAAATCAAATACTTATAATTATTTATATAGTTTAGAATTTAATTGCGTTTATTTTTGAGTTAGCAAAAATTTAAAACAACAACAATGAGCTACCAAGACACAACTTATGTAATATTTGATGGAGATAATGATATGTGGGCTTATGCCTATATGAAAGGGTGGAAAAAAAATGATAATATTAATTTTGATTTTAAAGATGCCCACGATATAAAACCCTTAACATATCTTGCTTCAGATGAAGCGTATATTAAAAGTAGATTAAGAGAAAGAATGAAATCTACTGACCAAGTTATAGTTTTAGTTGGTGAAAGCACAAAATATTTATACAAATATGTTAGATGGGAAATTGAACTTGCAAAAGAATTAAACCTACCAATTATTGTTGTTAATTTAAACAATAAGAAATCTATTGACAATTTATTATGTCCACCAATTTTAAGAAATGCTAATGCAATACATATACCTTTCAAACTAAATGCTATAAAGTATAGTTTAGATAATTTTCCATCATTTTATGATTACCGAAGAGACAAAACACTAAACACTGATTACCACTGGAATGACAACGTTTATAATGATTTAGGAATTTAATTATGGAAGAAAAATTTTATCCTTTACTATTTAAAATTGCAGATGATAAATCAAAAAAATCACAAAACATATTTATTCGATTAAATATGTTTATTCTGTTACTTTTAATTTTATCATCTGTATCATCTATATATACAACAGTTCCTAAAAATATAACAACTTTTAGCACTATATGTCTGATTTTATCCACACTTTTTAATATTTATATACTATTCTTTAGACCCGAAAAAAGTTGGTATGAAGGAAGAGCAATTGCAGAAAGTGTGAAAACATTAACTTGGAAATTCATTACTAATACCAAACCTTTTAAAATATCATTAAAGCAAGAAAAAGCTGAGCAAATTTTCAATGAAAACCTTAAGAAAATAATCGGACAAAGACGTGATTTCTATATTCTAATTGGTCAAAATTATCCTGACGAGAATATGATTTCAGATGAAATGATTTCAATTAGAAATTCTTCATTTGAAGAAAGGAAAAAGAAATACGTTGAAGATAGAATTCAAGACCAGATCAATTGGTATTTAACTAAAACGAAGCAAAATACTTTAAATAAAAATATTGCACTGAGTTTAATAATTGGATTTCAAATATTAGCTATATTCTTCTTCATTTATGAAGAAAATTTATTTATAAACTTTTCGTTTACGTCAATTTTGATAACAATGACGTCTGTTTTTATGACTTGGTTACAACTTAAAAGATTTCAAGAATTAACCGATGCCTATGGAATTACTGCGACTGAACTAAAACTTATTAAAGAAAAATCAAAATTCATATTGGACAATACACAGCTAGAAAAATATGTTGATGATACAGAAAATGCAATCTCAAGAGAACATACTTTATGGTTAGCTAGAAGAGACAATATTGAACTATACAAATAAAAACTGCTGGTAATAGCTAAGTTTTCGATGGGCTTAAAAAGCCAAAAAAGAAAACTCCTAGGTGTACAAACTTTGCAACTTTGAACAATAAATCAACAAAATTTAAAGAGATAAAAAGAGGAAGCTTTCCGTAGAAAACCTCCCCTTAAAAAAATATAATTTGATTTAGGATTTAACTCAAAAATGCATCTACTTTTTCGGCACACTGCAAACCTTCGCTTATTGCCCAAACCACCAAAGATTGCCCTCTTCTGGCGTCTCCACAACTGAAAACTTTCTCTTGGTTAGTGGTATATTCTCCTTCTTTGCCTATTAAGTTTCCTCTAGGGTCTAGATTTACTTCCAAATCCTCCACAATACCTTTTTGCTCTACGTGTAAGAAACCCATTGCCAGAAATGCCAAATCGCATTCTATGGTAAATTCTGTACCTTGTTTTTCTACAAAAGTGGTATATCTTTTGGTTACAGGGTCTTTGCTCCATTCTATTTCTATGGCTTTAAGACCTTTTAAGTTTCCTGCTTCGTCTTTTATAAATTCTTTGGCATTAATCGCCCATTGTCTGGTACAACCTTCTTCGTGAGAAGTGGTAGTTTTCAGAATCATAGGATACATTGGCCAAGGCATGGTTTCGTCTCTTTGCGAAGGCGGAGTTGGCATAATTTCAATTTGATGCACCACCGTAGCGCCTTGTCTATTTGCCGTACCAATGCAATCTGAACCGGTATCTCCACCCCCAATTACCAATACTTTTTTGCCTTTAGCATCAATATTATCTTCCGTAAAAGCGATATTGCTTACTTTTTTGTTGTTTTGACGAAGATATTCCATCGCAAAATAAACGCCTTTAGCATCACGATTTGGGATAGGTAAGTTTCTAGGAACGGTAGAACCCATTGCCAAAACAATAGCGTGAAATTCTCTATTCAATTGTTCCGCAGAATAATCTTTGCCTACCACAGTATTGGTTTTGAATTCAATACCTTCTGCTTTCATTAAATCAGCTCTTCTTTTCACCACAGATTTATCTAATTTAAAATCTGGAATCCCGAACCTCAACAAACCGCCTACTTCTGACTCTCTCTCGAAAACCGTAACAGAATATCCCAATTGATTAAGCTTTTCTGCCGCCGCCAAACCTGAAGGCCCAGAACCTACCACGGCAACTTTTTTGCCTTTACTCACCAAAGGAAGTCTCGGTTTTACGTATCCGTTTTGATAAGCAATTTCGATGATATTTTTTTCTACTTCTTCTATAGTTACTGGCAATTCGTTAATTCCCAAAACGCAAGAACCTTCGCAAGGAGCAGGACAAATCCTGCCCGTAAACTCCGGAAAAGGATTGGTAGTGCTTAATATATCATAAGCTTTTTTCCACTCTTCTTTATACACCGCATCGTTAAATTCTGGAATTACATTCCCCAGCGGACAACCACTCATGCAGAAAGGGATTCCGCAATTCATACATCTTGCAGATTGTTTATTTAACAATTCTGACGATGGCAAGTGCTGAAATTCTTTGTAGTGTTGTACCCTTTCTGCTACTGCATCTTTAGTTGGTAACTCTCTTTTATATAATAGAAAACCGTCTGTTTTACCCATTTCTTTAATTTTTAAAATTCAACACCTTGTTTTTCCAACACTTTTTTGTAATCTCTAGGGAAAACCTTCACGAAATATTTTAAATTTTCTTCAAAATCTTGCAATAGATATTTTCCTAAATCGCTATCGGTTTCTTGTACGTGTTCTTCTACCAATTTCAGAATAATGTTTTTATCTTTCTCGGTTAAGCCTTCCAAATCTGCCATATCAGGATTGAAATTTTCTTTCAAAGTTTCGTTCACATCCCAAATGTAAGCGATACCGCCACTCATTCCCGCTCCGAAATTTTTACCAACACCGCCCAAAACTACTACCGTTCCGCCCGTCATATATTCGCAACCGTGAGCTCCAACACCTTCTACAACTGCCGTTGCTCCAGAGTTTCTTACGCAGAAACGCTCTCCTGCCATTCCGTTGATGAAGACTTTTCCACTGGTTGCTCCATACAATGCTACGTTACCAATAATACTGTTTTCGTTGGCTTTAAACGTGGACGATTTATCAGGATGAACCACCAATTTACCACCAGAAAGTCCTTTCCCGAAATAATCGTTTCCATCGCCTTCTAATTTCATGGTAATTCCTTTGTTACAGAACGCTCCGAAACTTTGCCCTGCTGTTCCTTTGAATTTAAACCTTAAAGCATCTTCTGGCATTCCTTCGGATTTATAAATTTTAGTTAATTCGTGAGAAAGAATGGTTCCAACAGTTCTGTCTGTATTGATGATATTGAATTCTGCTTCGCATTTACCATTGGTTTCAATAGCATTTTGAGCCGCTTCTATCAATTTCCAAGAAAGCGAATCTACCAACTCATCTTCTTGAGGTTCTGATTTGGTAAGTGGTAAATCGGTATCCATTTTTTGTAAAAATGGAGCCAAATCTACGGTTTTAGCTTTCCAGAATTTTAAATCTTCTCTCTTGGTTAAACATTGGTATTGCCCCACCATTTCATCAATTGTTCTAAAGCCTAGCGAAGCCATAATTTCTCTGGTTTCTGTAGCCAAGAACGTGAAATAATTTACCAAATGATCTGCACTACCTGTGAATTTTTTTCTTAATTCTCCATTTTGAGTAGCTACACCAACCGGACAAGTATTTTCGTGACATTTTCTCATCAAAATACACCCTTGAACAATTAATGCAGAAGTAGCAACTCCCCATTCTTCAGCGCCCATTAAAGTCGCCATTACAATGTCTCGTCCAGTTTTTATTTGTCCGTCTGTTTGTACGGTAACTCTTTGTCTTAATTTATGTTTAATTAAAGTTTGATGTGTTTCTACCAATCCTAATTCCCAAGGCAAACCAGCATGACGCACCGAACTCAACGGTGATGCACCAGTTCCGCCATCATAACCAGAAATCAAAATATGGTCTGCTTTGGCTTTTGCAACACCTGCTGCAATGGTTCCCACTCCCGCTTTTGACACCAATTTTACAGAAATTCTAGCGTGTCTATTGGCATTTTTAAGGTCGAAAATCAATTGCGCTAAATCTTCGATGGAATAAATATCGTGATGTGGAGGCGGAGAAATTAAACCAACTCCCGGTGTTGAGTGACGGGTTTTCCCAATCCAAGCATCTACTTTGTCGCCAGGCAACTGTCCTCCTTCTCCTGGTTTTGCACCTTGCGCCAT
The DNA here is from genome assembly GCF_047601505.1 of Cloacibacterium sp. Taxonomy (GTDB): domain Bacteria; phylum Bacteroidota; class Bacteroidia; order Flavobacteriales; family Weeksellaceae; genus Cloacibacterium. Next base: position 1,683,647 of record NZ_JASGJD010000001.1, on the reverse strand, counting down.
TTTAATTTGAATTTCATATGCTTCAGACAAATATCTTGCTGTAACGCCAAATCTACCAGAAGCAACTTGTTTAATCGCCGAACGAAGATTTTCTCCTTTCTCATTCAGTTGATAACGAATTTCGTCTTCGCCACCTTCTCCAGTGTTGCTTTTTGCACCAATTCTGTTCATCGCAATAGCTAAAGTTGAATGCGCTTCGTAAGAAATAGAACCGAAAGACATTGCACCACTCGCAAAACGTTTCAAAATATTTTCAATAGGTTCTACTTCTTCAATTGGAATAGCAGGTCTATCGTTTTTAAATTCTAATAAACTTCTAAGAGTTGCTGCATTATTGGTTAAATTGTTCGCTGCTCTGGAGTATTTTTTAAAGGTTTCGTAATCGTTATTTTTAGTTGCTTTTTGCAATAAATCAACCGTTAGAGGATTGTACATGTGGTACTCTCCTTTTCTTTTCCATTGGTAAATTCCGCCTTCATTAAGGACAGGTTGTTCAAATTTAGGAGCGTAAGCATCAAAATGTTTCACCAAAGCTTCTTGCGCCAAATCATCAAAACCAAGACCTTCAATTCTGGAAATAGCACCTGTGAAACAAGTATTCACCACCAATTTATTCAAACCTATAATTTCGAAAATCTGCGCTCCTTGATAAGACATCAACGTTGAAATTCCCATTTTTGAGAAGATTTTCAACAAACCATCACCAACAGATTTAATATAATTTTTCTTCGCTTTAGGATAATCTTCACCTTTAATTTCGCCAGCATTTACCATTTCTCTGATGGTTGCCAACGCCAAATAAGGATTAATTGCAGTAGCTCCAAAACCAAGTAACGTTGCAAAGTGATGAACTTCCCAAGCATCGCCCACTTCTACCACCAAACCTACTTTTCTTCGAACACCCATTCTAATTAAATGATGATGCACCGCAGAACAAGCCAACAAACTCGGAATTGATGCGTGATTAGAATCTATAGCCCTATCAGAAAGGATAATTACATCAAAACCATCTTGCACAGCATCCATGGCATAACGGCAAAGTCTGTCAATTCCTTTTTTCAAACTTCCCGGTTTACCATCAGCTTTGAAATACGTTTGCAATGTTTTCGCTTGGAAATCTCCTGTATCAATACTTCTTAATTTCTCTAATTGATGATTATCCAAAATTGGATTATCTAGCGTTACACTGTGAGCATATTTTTTGTCTCCGTTTAATAAATTTCCGTTTCCGCCAATAATGGTAGTAAGAGACATTACCAATCTTTCACGAATTGGATCTATAGGCGGATTGGTAACCTGCGCAAATAATTGCTTAAAATAAGAACTTAAATGCTGTGGTTTTTCACTCAAAACCGCAATTGGCGAATCAAATCCCATAGAGCCAATTGGTTCTTTGCCAGATTCTGCCATTACTTTTATTACTTTTTCTATATCTTCTCTGGTATAACCGAATGCTTTTTGGAATTTAAGAACATCTTGCCCCTGAATTCTGGTAAATCTCATTCTTGGTTCTGGTAATTCGTCTAACTTAATTTGATTTTCGTCTAACCATTCCTGATAAGGCTGAGAAGTACAAATTTCTTTTTTAAGTTCGTCATCATTAATAATTTTACCCTTTTGTAAATCTACCAAAAACATTTTACCAGGTTGCAATCTTCCTCTTTTAATCACTTTGGCAGGATCTACAGGAAGCGCACCAGATTCTGACGCCATAACAATAGTATCATCACTTGTTACACAATATCTGGAAGGTCTAAGACCGTTTCTATCAAGAGTTGCTCCAATTACTTTTCCGTCTGTGAAAGAAATAGAAGCAGGTCCATCCCAAGGTTCCATTACACAAGCGTGGAAAGCGTAGAAATATTTTTTATAAGCTTCCATGTGTTTGTCTCCGTCCCAAGCTTCCGGAATCAACATCATCATTACATGAGGCAAACTTCTACCCGCGTGAACCAACAATTCTACCATATTATCTAAATAAGAAGAATCTGATTGATTTGGCTTAGTTAAAGGCAATAGCATATCCATTTCTTGTTGCGTAAAATATGGACTTTCTAAATTCTTTTCGCCCGAACGAAGCCAGTTTAAATTCCCTTGAACGGTATTAATTTCGCCATTGTGAGCCAAAAACCTGAAAGGCTGAGCCAACGTCCAATTAGGATTGGTATTGGTAGCAAATCTAGAATGCACCATCCCAAAAGCGGAAGTAAGTTTAGGGTCTGTAAGGTCTTTGAAATAATTTCTTATCTGCACACTTCTGAGCTGACCTTTGTAAATTAATTTTCTACAAGACATAGAAGCTACATAAAAACCAATTGGGTCGTTTTGGGTAATATTGGCAATTTGGTGAGAAATGTAGTTTCTAAAAATAAACAATTTTCTTTCGAAATCATCATCTGTAGGAACATCAAATGGTTTTTCAATAAAAATCATTTCCATTACAGGTTCTACAGACTTGGCAGTTTCGCCAATTTCGAAATTATTTACTGGCACAGAACGAAAGCCTAAAATATTATAATTCAGCTTTTCTGCAGAATTATAAATAATTCTTTTGCATTCGTCTCTTAGCGCATCATCTTTAGGAAAGTACAACATACCTAATCCATAATCTCCTAAATCTGGCAAATAAAATCCATTCTCTAGAGCCTTCTCATAAAGAAATTCGTGCGGAATCTGAATTTGAATTCCTGCACCATCACCAGTACTTTTCTCATAGCCCGTTGCTCCTCGGTGCTCCATATTTTCTAACATGGTAATTGCATCGGAAACAATTTTATGGCTTTTCACACCTTTTAAGTTGGCAACAAAACCAACACCACACGAATCAAAATCAAACTGTGGCAAATATAAACCGTTTTTCATCCCCATTAATTTTTAGCAATGCTACAAAATACTTATTATATTTCATAGCAATTATTTTAGTTTGTGAATTTTTTCAATCATATTAACATTTACAATTAAAATTATAAACGCTATACACCTTAAAATTTTTAACTTAATAAAAATAATTTATCTACAAATATACAAGGATTAAATAAAAAAAGCACTCCAATTCGGAATGCTTTTAGATTTTTTTTATTGATTTAATATTAAATTAATGTAATCACCAAATTTTCATCAATTTTATCAACTTTAATTAAATTATTTTTTGTTAAATTTTTAGTCGCCTTATCCCATTTTTTTCCAGATAATTGCGATTTTTCTTTAACTATTGACAAATTCATCGCTTCTGATTGCGAATTTAATATTTCTATAATCACTTTTTCGTCGTCTCCCAATTCTATTGCTGGAACTTTTTTCTCTGGTCTCATTTGTGGGAAAAACAATACTTCTTGAATTGAAGCATTATTAGTAAGGAACATAATTAATCTATCCATTCCAATTCCTAAACCAGAAGTTGGCGGCATACCATATTCTAAAGCACGTAAGAAATCTTGGTCTATAAACATTGCTTCATCATCACCACGTTCAGAAAGTGCCATTTGAGACTCAAAACGTTCTCTTTGGTCAATTGGGTCATTTAATTCTGAATAAGCATTGGCAATTTCTTTACCACAAACCATCAATTCAAAACGCTCTGTAAGTCCTTCTTTGCTTCTGTGTTTTTTGGTAAGCGGAGACATTTCCACAGGATAATCTGTAATGAAAGTAGGCTGAATGAAATTTCCTTCGCATTTTTCGCCAAAAATTTCATCAATTAATTTTCCTTTGCCCATTGTTTCGTTTACTTCAATTCCGATAGATTTTGCAAAATCGAACAATTCTTTTTCAGATTTTCCTGTAATATCAAAACCTGTAAATTTCAGAATGGCTTCCGTCATAGAAACTCTTGGATATGGCGCTTTGAAATCTATTTCTTGTTCGCCAAAAGTAGCCTTGCTGGTTCCATTAACTTGTATTGCACAGAATTCTAACAATTTTTCAGTAAAATCCATCATCCAATTGTAATCTTTGTACGCAACATAAATTTCCATTGCGGTAAATTCTGGATTATGCGTTCTGTCCATTCCTTCGTTACGGAAATTTTTAGAAAATTCATAAACACCATCGAAACCACCAACAATTAATCTTTTCAGATACAATTCGTTCGCAATTCTCATATACAAAGGAATATCAAGAGCGTTGTGATGTGTAATGAACGGTCTTGCTGCTGCACCACCAGGAATTGCCTGAAGAATTGGTGTTTCTACTTCAAAATATCCAGCTTCGTTAAAGAAAGTTCTCATAGCATTGAACAATTTTGTTCTTTTCACAAAAATTTCTTTTACGTGAGGATTCACCGTTAAATCAACATAACGTTGTCTGTATCTTAATTCAGGATCATTGAAAGCATCGTGAACCACACCATTTTCGTCAGTTTTAGCTAGAGGAAGTGGACGAAGAGCTTTGGTTAACAATTTAAAATTCTTCACCATTACTGTCATTTCTCCCACTTGAGTTTTGAACAATTCTCCTTCTATACCAATAATATCACCAATATCTAAAAGGTGTTTGTAAACTTCGTTGTACAACGTTTTGTCTTCGCCAGTACAGATTTCATCTCTATTGAAATATATTTGAATTTTACCTTCAGAATCTTGCAATTCTGCAAAAGAAGCTTTCCCTTGAATTCTTCTAGACATTAATCTTCCGGCAAGATTTACCTTCTTCCCTTCTTCGAAGTTTTCTTTTATGGTTTTGGTAGTATCCGTAACTTTATATTCTTCTGCAGGGAATGCGTCAATTCCCATTTCTGTCAATTTCTGTAGTTTTTCTCTACGAATGATTTCCTGTTCTGTTAAAGACATTGTTGTAATATTTTTTTCAATTTGCAAAAATAAGGAATTTTTACGAACTTAATTTGTAATAAATTCAATTTCAAATACAAAAAAAAGCAACCTCAAAAAAGATTGCTTTCTATAAAATTAAAAAAAGTATTTATTTTTTAAGTGATAAAATATATTTTACCATTTTTTTAGCATTTTCTTTATCCATTCCTGGATGTGGCGACATCATTACATCTCCCCAAACTCCACTTCCTCCGTTGATGATTTTATCTGCCAATTGGTCTATATCTGCATCTGTATATTTTGCGGCAACATCTTGATATGAAGGTCCAATTAATTTTTCGTTTTCTTTATGACAAGTAAGGCAACTTGCATTTTCAATTAATATTTTACCTTCTTCTTCTGGAGTTTTAGCAGTTACTTCTTCTTGTTTTGTTGGTTCTTTCAGCATTACATCGCTATTTGTTTTTGGCTCTTCATTTTTAGAACAAGACACCAAAAATATCATTCCAAATACCGAAAACATCAATAATTTTCTCATAAAAAAGTTTTTATTATTTGTAAACAAAGATAAAGATAATCTTTTTTTCATTCTAAAAACTGCCAAATATCATATCTAATTGAAACGATTCTAAATTTCGTTGATAGAAAGCTTCTATCAATATTTTTACTAATTTTGTAGTATAATTTATCAATTCTTTTGAAAAAAGCATTTGCCATATTTCTTGTTTCACTTTACATCTTTTCTTTTACAGAGATTAGAGAATTCTTGAAATTGCCTGCTTTTGTAGAACATTATAAAGAACATAAAGCTGTAAACCATAACATCAATTTATTAAGTTTCGTCACGCTGCATTATCTAAACGGAAGCCAAAAAGATGCAGATTACGCTAAAGACATGAAACTGCCTTTCAAAACACACGATTGCTCACACGTATATAATCTTAGCATACAAGATGTGGCAAAAGTTTTTGAAATTAATATTCCTTTAGTAAAACATTTCAAAGAAATTAAAAGAAATTATTATTACGCTTTTCACTTTTCTTCTTACAGTGAATTTTCAATATTTCAACCTCCAGAATTAGTCTGATTACTTTTTTCGCATTAAATACATCTCTTAATCAATAGATTTTGAGAACGTTTAATTATTTATAAATCAGACAAAATGTTAAATAAAATCATAGAATTTTCTATAAAAAACAAGCTTATCATTATATTATTTACGCTTGGATTAATCGTTTATGGAATTTTCGAAGTAAGAAAACTACCGATAGATGCGGTACCAGACATCACAGACAATCAGGTACAAATCATTACAGTTTCTCCAAGTTTGGGTGCTCCAGATGTGGAAAGATTTATTACTTTTCCACTAGAACAAGCCAATTACAACATACAGGGAATCAAACAGATGAGAAGTTTCTCCAGATTTGGACTTTCTGTAATTACTATTGTTTTTAATGACAATGTAGATTTGTATTTGGCTCGCCAACAAGTTGCAGAAAGACTTCAACAGGTTTCCAAAGACATTCCCACAAGTTTAGGAACTCCACAGATGGCACCTATTTCTACAGGTTTAGGAGAAATTTATCAATACGTTATTCGTCCAAAAAAAGGCTACGAACACCGTTACAACGCAATGCAACTAAGAACCATCCAAGATTGGATTGTTCGCAGACAATTATTAGGAACCGAAGGAGTAGCTGATGTAGCGAGTTTTGGAGGAGATTTAAAACAATACGAAGTTGCCATTAATCCCGCAACGCTTAAATCTATGGACGTAACGATGAATGAAGTTTTCGATGCGCTTTCTAAAAACAACCAAAATACGGGAGGTGCTTACATCGAAAAAGGACCTAGCGTTCTCTTCATTAGAACCGAAGGTTTGATGGGCAAAATTCCGGATATTGAAAACACGGTTGTTAAAAATCTACCAGACGGAACTCCAATTCTTGTTAAAAACATCGGCACTGTACAATACGGAAAAGCAATAAGATATGGCGCTATGACTTACAATGGCGAAAGAGAAGTTTCTGGAGCCGTGGTAATGATGATGAAAGGCGCAAATTCTAACGAAGTAATTGCCAAAGTAAAAACCAGAATAGAAGAAATACAAAAAACTTTACCCGAAGGTGTAAAAATTGATGCTTTTCTAGACCGAACAAAAATGGTAAACAACGCCATTGGAACGGTAGAAAAAAACTTAATTGAAGGCGCTTTAATTGTAATCTTCGTATTGGTATTGTTTTTAGGAAACCTTCGTGCTGGCTTTTTGGTAGCATCAGTCATTCCTTTAGCAATGCTTTTCGCTATTATTATGATGAATATTTTCGGTGTTTCTGGAAATCTGATGAGTTTGGGAGCTTTAGATTTCGGGTTAATTGTGGACGGAGCCGTCATAATTGTAGAAGCCGTTTTACACCGATTGCATCACCTCAAAAATATTAAAAGAAACAACGTTTCTCAATCTTTTATGGACGACGAAGTTTATACTTCTGCCAGTAAAATGATGAATTCGGCGGTTTTTGGGCAAATTATCATTCTTATCGTTTATTTACCAATTCTCACATTAGAAGGTATTGAAGGAAAAATGTTTAAACCAATGGCGCAAACCGTCATTTTTGCTCTTCTTGGCGCATTTATCCTTTCGTTAACTTATGTCCCGATGATGAGTTCTTTGTTTTTATCCAAAAATTTAGAGAAAAAACAGAATTTTTCGGACAGAATGATGGAGAAAGCAGAATCTCTTTATCATTATTCACTCAACAAAGTTTTAAAAATTCCTAATCTTATATTTTTCAGTGTTGTAGGCTTATTTTTCATCGCATTAATCGTAATGTCGAGATTAGGCGGAGAATTTATCCCAAGTCTTCCCGAAGGAGATTTTGCGGTTGACACCAGAGTTTTGCCAGGAAGTAATTTGAAAACTTCAACAGAAGCGGTAATGAAATCTCAGAAAATTCTTTTGAAAAAATTTCCAGAAATTGAAAAAATTGTAGGAAAAACAGGAAGTTCTGAAATCCCAACAGACCCAATGCCAATAGATGCAAGTGACATGATGATTATCTTGAAACCACGCTCCGAATGGACATCGGCACAATCCTACGACGAACTTTCAGAAAAAATGTCTGCCGAACTCAAGAAAAATTTAATTGGCGTTACTTATTCATTCCAATATCCTGTTGCCATGCGCTTTAACGAATTGATGACAGGTGCAAGACAAGACGTAGTTTGTAAAATTTTTGGTGAAAATATTGATACTTTAAAAATTTATGCTGATAAATTAGGCGAAATTTCTAAAAAAATTAATGGCGCCCAAAACATCTATGTAGAACACGTTTCGGGAATGCCTCAAATTGTAATTTCTTACAAAAGAGAAGCCATGTCTCAATTCGGATTGAATGTAAATGATGTAAATAACGTTGTAAATACTGCTTTTGCAGGGCAATCTACCGGTGCTGTTTATGAAGGCGAAAAAAGATTCGACTTGGTGGTAAGGCTCAGCGGAGACCAAAGAAAAAATATTGAAGATGTAAATCGTTTGCTTATTTCTACACCATCAGGAATTGATATACCGCTTAGTTCTGTTGCTAATGTAGAACTCAAAGAAAGCATCAACCAAATTCAGCGAGAAGATGCACAAAGAAGAATTATTGTAGGTTTCAACGTTAGAAACAGAGACATACAATCTACCGTAGAAGATTTGCAAAAAATGGTAGATAAAAACCTGAAACTTCCTTCTGGATACTCCATCAAATATGGCGGAACTTTTGAAAATCTTCAACAAGCGAAATCTCGTTTATCCATCGCAGTTCCTATCAGTTTATTGTTGATTTTATTAATGTTGTATTTTTCATTCAATTCTGTAAAATACGGGTTATTAATTTTCTCTGCCATTCCGCTTTCGGCAATTGGCGGCGTGCTGTCTCTTTGGCTTCGAGGAATGAATTTCAGCATTTCTGCTGGTGTTGGTTTTATCGCACTTTTCGGGGTAGCAGTTCTTAACGGAATTGTTTTAATTGCCGAATTCAACAGACAAAAAGAAAAACATACAGACCTGAAAGACGTAGTAAAAATTGGTGGAAAAACCAGATTGAGACCCGTTTTAATGACCGCTTTTGTAGCTTCACTAGGATTTTTACCAATGGCTCTAAGCAACGGCGAAGGTGCAGAAGTACAAAGACCTTTGGCAACCGTTGTAATTGGCGGATTACTGTTAGCTACTTTTCTTACATTATTCCTTTTGCCAGTAATGTACATTTGGTTTGAGAAAAATTTCCCTCACAGAAAAAGAAAATTACAAGAACTAAATGACGAAGAAGACGGTTATGAATTGTAAAATTTAATTGAATTAAAATGAAAAATAATTTTTTAAAAATAGCAGCTTTTCTAGCCTTTGGATTTGGATTTTCTCAAACGCCAATTTCCCTAGAAAACGCCATCAATAAAGCTTTTAGTAATAATCTGAACATCAAAAGTGGCGAACTGAAAATTAATTATCAGGAAAAACTAAAAGGTTCTGCCATTACAATAGACCCATTGAATATTTCTGCCGAAGTAGGACAAATAAATTCTGCTTATACAGACAATCGTTTCTCTATTAATCAAACCATCAGATTACCAAAGTTTTACAACGCTCAAAAAACACTTTTGTTAGAAGAATGGAAAAGCTCTTTACTGAATCTCAACTTGCAAAAATGGCAATTAAAGAAAGAAATATCGTTAGTTTACAATGATTTAAAATATTTAGACGAAAAGAAAAAACTGCTAAAAAAAGCCGATAGTATTTTCACACAATATTACAACAGAGCAGAACTTCGTTTGAAAAAAGGAGAAAGCAATCTTTTGGAAAAAGCAACCGCCGAAAACCTGAAAAGTCAGGCAAATATGCAACTGAAAGCTTTAGAAAAAGACAAAGAAATTGCGTTACAAAAACTCAATTATTTAATTAATGATGGTACTTTTTATCAAAACGAAAAAGGAAAATACGAAATTTTAAATTTTGAATCTTTATCAACAGATTATGCAGGAAATCCGCTTGTTTTAAAACAATTAGAACAAGAAAAAAACATTCAAAATGCGAAACTTGCTACCGAAAAAACCAAACTTATCCCAAGTTTCAACCTTGCTTACAACAACACAAGTATGTATGGAAACGGCGCAGACGACAAGTTCTACAACCATTCTACAAGATTTCATTCTGGGATGATTGGCGTTGGAATTCCTGTTTTTAATTCGGCACAAAAATCTGTAATTGAAGCACAAAAAATTAACCAACAAATCGCCGAAAACAATTATCAACTCGGTCTGGTGAATTTGAAAAATCAGTTTTCGCAGTATTATGGTCAATTTCAAAAATTATATGAAGAAATAGATTATTATCAAAAAACAGGACTCAACAATAGCGAAAGTATTTTCAAAACGGCAAATAATCAATACTTTAACGGAGAAATTAATTATTTGGAATGGACACTTTTGGTAACCCAAGCTTTTGACATCGAAAACAAATATGTTGACAAGTTAAAAGAACTTAATGATAATATTATAGAACTGAATGCTTTAAAAAACGAATAAACTTTTTTGTACAATTAAAGTTCACTTAAAATTAAAATAATGAAAAAATTAATCATATTAACCTTATCTATTTTCCTTTTTTCTTGTAGCAAAAAACAAGAAACGCAGGAAGAACAATTTGAAACCAACGCCGCAAAAGACCAAATTATACTAAACGACGCACAAATTAAAAGTGCAGGAATTGAAATTGGCACATTAGGAAATGAAGAAATTTCTGAAAAAATAACACTTAATGGCATGGTAGATGTTCCGCCACAAAATCTGGCAAGCGTTTCTGCTCCAAGTGGCGGTTATGTAAAATACACCAAATTTATGCCCGGAATGCACGTAAACAAAGGCGAAATGTTGGCAATTTTAGAAGACCCACAAATTGTACAGTTGCAACAAGATTATCTTTTGGCAAAATCTAATCTCAGCTATGCAAGAAAAGATTATACGAGACAAAACGACCTCAACAAAAGCAAAGCTGCTTCTGACAAAGTAATGCAACAAGCACAAACCGAAGCTCAAAATCAAAATATTTTGATGCGAGGAATGGCAGAAAAACTTCGTGCAATGGGCATTAATCCCGAGAATTTGAACGCAGGAAACATCAGAAGAAGCATTACCGTTTCTTCGCCAGTTTCCGGTTACATTTCTAGCGTAAATGTAAAAATTGGGCAATACGTCTCTCCTACCGATAAACTTTTTGATGTGGTGAATACCGATGATGTGCATTTGGCTTTAAGCGTTTTTGAAAAAGATTTGAATAGAATTTCCGTAGGACAAAGAGTTTTTGCGTACACCAATCAAAATCCTGAAAAAAAATACGCTGCAAAAATTATTCTTATTGGGAAAGATTTTCAAGCAGATAGAAGTGTTTTAATTCATTGTCATTTTATCGATTATGATAAAAATTTAATTCCCGGAACGTATATGAATGCCGAAGTAGAAACCAATAGCGAAACTGGAAATACCATACCAGACGACGCCGTGGTAAGTTGGGAAGAAAAACAATACATTTTTGAAGAAGTAAAACCAAAAACTTACAAAATGGTAGAAATTAAAATTGGAAATTCTGAAAATGGTAGAACAGAAGTTTATAACTTAGACCAAAATTTAAAAAATAAAAAATTTGTTACCAAAGGTGCTTATAATCTTTTGATGGGATTGAAAAATGTGGAGGAATAAAAGGATAATACATCATATTTTTGAATTTTAAACTTAAACTTTTGACCTAAAACCATGAATCTAAAAAGTGTACAAACCGAAGTGGATGCTTCTTACCTCTACCAAATTTTGGCAGAAAATGAAGAAGATGAAACCGTAAAATCTATTTTTACGGAAATGAGCGACATAGAAAGAGGACACGCTATCTCTTTTCTAAAAAACAAAGGTCTTACCGAAAAAGACTTACCAAAACCTTCGATAAGAGCCAGAATAATGAATAAACTAGGAAAAATCTTAGGCTACGATTTCATTTTGGGAAACCTTTTAGAAACAGAAAAAAACTTAGCAAAAGGAATAAGCAACGCCAGAAAAAAAACAAAAACCGAAGTTTCAATTTCTGATACTGCTCATGTTCAAATTCTTCAAAATATATTAAATAAAGAAGACAAAGCGCCTTCTTCTGGTTTTTCCAGATTTGAGAAAAGGCATCGTTCGGTTGGTGGCAATGCACTTAGAGCTGCCGTTTTGGGCGCAAATGATGGATTACTTTCTACTTTTTCTTTGGTAATGGGTGTTGCTGGTGCTGCTGTAGAATCTCAAACCGTTCTATTAACAGGAATTGCCGGACTATTGGCAGGTTCGCTTTCTATGGCTCTTGGAGAATGGATTTCCGTAAAATCTTCGCAAGAACTATACGAAAACCAAATGGAAATAGAAATGGAAGAACTTAATGAAAATCCTGAAGGCGAAAAGAGAGAAATAATCCTCATCTATCAAGCCAAAGGAATCCCGAAAGAAGAAGCCACAGAAATGGCAGAAAAAATAATGAAAGACAAAAAAGAAGCTCATCAATTTCTAGTAAAAGAAGAACTAGGAATTAATTCGGAAGAATTGAAAGGTTCTGCTTCTGAAGCCGCTTTTGCATCATTCTTTATGTTTGCTATTGGCGCCATTTTACCAGTTTTTCCATTTGTTTTTTGGGAAGGCAACTTAGCCGTTTACATCAGTGCAGGAGCTAGCGTTATAGGATTATTTTTCATTGGTTCTGTAATTACACTTTTTACGGGGAAAAGTGTTTTATATTCAGGATTTAGAATGGTAGTTTTTGGACTTTTGGCGGCTTCTATCACCTTCGGAATTGGGAAATGGATTGGCGTTTCGGTAGCAGGATAATTTTTATCTATTTTTAAAAATTGAAATTGAAATTCTATTCATAACATAATTCTTGTAAAAATCGTTATTTTTGCAGTCTTAAATTCAAAGCAAATGTCTTTAAAAAATAAAAAAGTAAAATTCGAAGAACTTGGTCTAAAAAATTATATGGATGCTTTTGAATATCAACAAGGATTGATGGACAAAATCATAGAAATTAAAACCAAAAACAGAGATTTACCAGAAGAAGCAGAACACGAAATTACACCCAATTATTTACTCTTTGTAGAGCATCCTCACGTTTACACTTTAGGAAAATCTGGAGACGAACACAATATGCTTGCTAACGAAGATAAATTGAAGGAAATAGACGCAACATTTGTAAAAACCAACCGAGGCGGAGATATTACTTACCATGGATTTGGACAAATTGTGGGTTACCCAATCTTAGATTTAGATAATTTCAAAAGTGATATACATCTTTACATGAGAAATCTGGAAGAAGTAATCATAAGAGTAATTGCGGAATATGGTTTAAAAGGGGAAAGAAGTGTTGGCGAAACGGGAGTTTGGCTAGATGTAGGTAAACCGTATGCCAGAAAAATTTGTGCTTTGGGCGTTAAAACCTCTCGTTGGGTTACCATGCATGGTTTCGCGCTAAATGCAAATACAGATTTAAGATATTTTGAATACATTATCCCATGCGGAATTAAAGACAAAGCCGTAACTTCTCTGAAACGAGAACTAGAAAGAGAAGTAAATGTAGAAGAAGTAAAAGAAAAAATAAAGAAACATTTTCAAGATGTTTTTGAAGCGGAATTACATTAATAAATTCCACAAAAAAAGCGAAACTTTTTAGGTTTCGCTTTTTTTATTTTTAAAAAATCTTTTTGCCTTTGTACACTTCGGTTTGTGACTCCATCATTGGTGCAGCGTTTTGTCTAAAAGTCAAAAGGAGCTCTGTTACCGAATGCAAATGATGATGTTCTTCGGTTTCCCAAAGTTCTATTAAGAAAAAAGTTCCCATATTTTCTCGGTCTTCTATCAAATCATATTGAAGGCAACCTTCTTCTTTTCTGGTTTCCACCACCAATTTTTTCATTAATTCTATCGCATCAAAAAGGTGATTTTCTTTAAATCTAAATAATGCTACTATGTGTAAATTCATGATTATAATTACTATTTAATGCAAATGTATAAAAATTCTATGTTAGATAATTCATAAAAAAAGTATCTGTTTTTTATGAATTCTTAATTATAAAAAATTCATATCTTTGTGAAAATTCAAAAAAACAAAATGGCAGAATATAAATTATTACTTCCATCTATGGGAGAAGGCGTAATGGAAGCTACTGTTATCAACTGGTTATACAACGAAGGAGATACCGTACAAGAAGATGATTCTGTAGTAGAAATTGCCACAGACAAAGTAGATTCTGATGTTCCAACGCCTGTTTCTGGTAAAATTGTTAAAATCTTAATTCAAAAAGACGAGATAGCAAAAGTAGGTGAACCTATTGCTATTCTAGAAATTGCTAGCGAAAACACCTCTGAAAACATCACTTCAGAAGAGCCAAAAACAGAAATCGCAGCAACTCCAGAAGTAGAAATTGTAGCAGAATTAGAAAAACCTCTACAAGTAACCTCTTCTACTCCGCAAGATTTTTCTGGTGAAATTTATCTTTCTCCATTAGTAAAATCTATCGCTCAACAAGAAAACATTTCTGAAAACGAATTAAAATCTATCTCAGGAACTGGTCTTGAAGGCAGAATTACCAAAGAAGATATTTTAGCTTTTGTAGCAAATAGAAGAAACCATGAGATTAAAACAGAGGAAAAGGTAAAGGAAACCACTCCAGTCCAAAAAATCTCTAATTCTCCTACTCTACCACTCTCAACCGGCGACGAAATTATCCAAATGGATAGAGTGAGAAAATTAATTGCTGATGCAATGATTAACTCTAAAAAAACAGCGCCACACGTTACTTCTTTCATAGAATCAGACGTAACAAACGTTGTAAAATGGAGAACAAAACACAAAGACGCTTTCGAAAAAAGAGAAGGTCAAAAACTTACTTTTATGCCAATTTTCGTAAAAGCTGTCGTAAAAGCGATTCAAGATTTTCCTTTAATTAATATTTCTGTAGATGGTGACAAAATCATCAAAAAGAAAAACATCAATATTGGTATGGCTACCGCTTTACCAGACGGAAACCTTATCGTTCCTGTCATTAAAAATGCAGACCAACTTTCGCTTTCAGGTTTAGCAAAAGCCATTAACGATTTAGCTTACAGAGCAAGAAACAAAAAACTGAAACCAGAAGATACACAAGGTGCTACTTACACTATTTCTAACATTGGCAGCTTCGGAAATTTAATGGGAACACCAATTATTCCACAGCCACAAGTTGCTATTTTGGCAATTGGCGCCATTGTAAAGAAACCTGCGGTTTTAGAAACCAAAGACGGAGATGTAATAGCTGTTCGTCAAAAAATGTTCATGAGCCATTCTTACGACCATAGAGTTGTAGATGGAAGTTTGGGCGGAATGTTCCTAAAACACGTTCACGATTATCTCGAAAATTGGGACTTAGACACCGAAATTTAATTTTACGTCGTCATTGCGAGGAACGAAGCAATCCATTTATAAAACTTAACCTTCGAAAAATTTTTCGGAGGTTTTTTGTAGCTATTTCCCGCTTTCACTACTCGCTTTTTTTAAATTTTCGCCAACGCTCAACCCTTTCAGAGTTTGAAACTCTGAAAGGGTTTTCAACGCAAAAAATTTTAAAAAAAGCTCAAACATGCCGTTCAATCGGGGCTAGTTACATTTTCGTCAAAAATTGCTAATTTTGACAAAAAAATATTCATAACAATTTTCCCACAAAGTTTGTCATTCCGCAGGAATCTAAATTTCATAATGAATAATTTTTGTTAAGATTCCTTCGGAATGACAAAGAGAAGACCTAATAAATTAAACTAGCAATGCCCAACTTCCACATTAGAAAAGCAACACCAGAAGACACTCCAACTATTTTACATTTAATAACTCAATTAGCTATTTATGAAAAGTTAGAAAACGAAGTTATCACAACAGTAGAAGAACTCAAAACCAATATTTTTGAGAAAAATTACGCCGAAGTTCTCATCGCCGAAGAAAACGATAAACCAATTGGTTTTGCACTTTATTTTCATAATTTTTCTACGTTTGTTGGTAAACCTGGCATTTATCTCGAAGACCTTTTTGTAGAAATAGAACATCGTGGGAAAGGATACGGAAAAGCACTTTTGGTAGAGTTAGCCAAAATTGCCAAAGAAAGAAATTGTGGCAGATTAGAATGGAGCGTCCTAGATTGGAATACACCTTCTATAGAGTTTTACAAATCTCTCGGTGCAAAAACTATGGACGAATGGACAGTCTTTCGTTTAGATAGACAAGGAATAGAAAATCTAGCAAAGTAATTTTTTTTTGGATTATGAGATGCTTCCATCTTCCTGCATCTAACATCCAACAAATTATCATATTAATATTGTGTATTTTAAAAAGATTCATTACTTTTGCACCTCGAAATAATTAACAAATATTTTTAACATTATGAACAATTACGAAACTGTTTTCATTTTAACTCCCGTTCTATCTGACGCACAGGTGGAGGAAGCAGTAAAAAAATTCGAAGACTTTTTGAAAGAGCACAATTGCGAAATCGTTACCAGAGAAAACTGGGGTCTTAAAAAATTAGCTTATCCTATTCAATTAAAAAAGAATGGATTCTACACTTTGATCGAATTCAAAGGTGAAGGTACTGTAGTTGCAGGTCTTGAAACTGCTTTCAAACGTGACGAAAGAGTGATCCGTTATTTAACAACTAAGCTAGACAAACACGCTGTAGATTACGCTGTTACTAGAAGAGCTAAGTTAAAAGCTACTAAAGCTTAATTTTCTAACCCTTAAAAATTTAAAAAAATGGCAATCGACGAAATGGCACAACAAGCCGCAGCAGGTGGCGAATCTGAAGTAAAATTTCTTACTCCACTAGATATTACTACAAAATCTGAAAAAAAATATTGTAGATTCAAAAAATTCGGAATTAAGCACGTAGATTATAAAGATGCTGACTTCTTATTACAGTTCGTAAACGAACAAGGTAAAATCTTACCAAGAAGATATACAGGTACTTCTCTTAAATATCAAAGAAAAGTTTCTGCAGCTATCAAAAGAGCTAGACACTTAGCTTTAATGCCTTACGTAGCAGATTTATTAAAATAATTATTTAACAAAATAAATTGTTGGTTTTAGTGAATTCTAAACCTAACTTTTTAAATTAAAAAAGGACAACAACAATGGAAATTATCCTAAAAAAAGATGTAGAAAACTTAGGTCTTGAGTTTGATACAGTAAACGTAAAACCTGGTTATGCAAGAAATTTCTTAATTCCTCAAGGTTTTGCATTATTAGCTACTCCTAAGAATAAAGCTACTTTAGAAGCTACTTTGGAAGCTAGAAAAGAAGAAGAAGCTAAATTAATAGCTGCTGCTACTGCAATTATTGAAAAACTAAAAGCTACACCTGTTACTATCTTAGCAAAAGTAGGTACTGGTGATAAACTTTTCGGGTCTATCAATAACGCTAACTTAGCTGAAGCTCTTGCTAAAGCTGGTGTAGAAGTTGATAAAAAATACATCAAAATTCTTGGTAATACTATTAAGAGAACTGGTAAATTCTCTGCTAAAGTAAGACCACACAGAAACGTAGAATTCGAATATGAATTTGATGTAGTTTCTGATGCTCCTGTAGCTGAAGCAGCTAAAACAGAAGAGGCTTAATTAAAATTAACATATCAAAAGAACCGCTCATCAAATTTATTGATGGGCGGTTTTTATTTACAAGCTATTAAACAAATCAATAATTTATAAAAAATTAATTTAATAACTTTGGCTCAATATTTGAAAAATAGAATAGAAATTAGAATTTTATGAAAAAATACATAATGATGGCTGGTTTAGCATTAGGAGCTACAGGATTTATTGTAACCTCTACTCAATCTTGTGTAGCTGTAGCTACAACCGTAGGATTACCAATCATCAAAAAAATACTTATTGGCGGAATTACAAAAGGATTAGGAATATTCAAAAATAAAGAAAGTTTCTTAGCAAACGGTTTAATAGATAAAGCTTTACCAGAACAATTAAAAAGCATTAATTCTACACTAGAAAAAATAGGATTAAACAATTTGGTAACCAAAGAAAAATCCTACATTGCAGATGCAGCTGCATTTATTGCTCCAATTGCAGAACCAATATTGGTGAATACCGTACAAAATATGACTTCGGAAGATGCTCAAAAAATTGCAAACGGCGGAAAAGGCGCAGCTACAGCTTACCTTAGAGAAAAAGCAGCAACTCAGTTAATGTCTGCTATTGCTCCTAAAGTAGATGCTAAATTAAATGAATATGGCATTGTAAAAACCATTAACACTGCTTTACAAGGAAACAGCTTTTTAGGCGCTTTAACAGGCAATCAAACTACTACAGCTTCTAGCAGTCTTAGTAAATTAGCCTCAGAACAATTGGTAAATGGGCTTTTCAACATCATCGAAAATCACGAAAACACAAGTCCAGAAAATCCATTGAATTTTATAAAGTAAAAACATTATTTTATAAAAAGATCGAAAATAAAGAATTTAAATTTGTAAAAAATTAAGTAATGATAGAAGTTACAGGCAACAAACAATTTGATGAACAAGAAGAATTCTATGCTTCGTTAAAGATAAATTTAGAAAACAATCATAATTTTCCAGAAGATTATCTTTATAAATTCATCATTTTAAACGACAAAGAGAAATTAACAGAAATTTATAAAGTTTTTGACGGCACTAAAAATACCTTTTCAACAAGAGAAAGCAGCAACGGAAAATACATTAGTTGCTCTATACAATGCTTCGTTTTAGACGCCGAGCAAGTAATTAGACTCTACAAAGAAGTTGCAAAAATTGAAGGCGTAATAATGCTTTAAGCCATTCTTGATGAAAGTAAAAACCGTTTCAAACTGTTTTAATTGTTAAATTAAAGAAAAATGAAAATTCTAATAACAGGCGCTACAGGTTTAATCGGGAAAAGATTAGTAAACAGACTGAAAGAAAAAGGACACTCTGTAAATATTTTGGTAAGAAATAAAACAGAAAATCCTAATGAATTTTTGTGGAAAACAACCGAAAATTTCATCGAAGATGAAGCTTTTACAAATGTAGAAAGCATTATCCATCTTTCTGGAGCTTCTATAGGCAAAAGATGGACGAAAAATTATAAAAAAGAACTTCACGATTCTAGAGTAGAAACCGCAAATTTACTCTTTAGTTATGCAAAAAAACACGAATTAAAGCTAAAAAGCTTCATTTCTGCTTCGGGAATTAATTATTACGGAACTTTTACAAGCAATGAAATTTTAACAGAAGAAATACCTATTAAAAAGCTAGATTTTTTAGCAAATTTGTGTAAAAACTGGGAAGAAGCTGCGCTACAATTTTCAGAAATTTCAGAGCGCGTTGTTTGCCTCAGAACATCGCCTGTTTTATCTCAGAAAGGTGGCACTTTAGAACTTTTGAAGAAAGTTACCAATCTTAATTTAGCTTCGCCACTTGGCAGCGGAGACCAATGGATGAATTGGATACATATTGATGATTTGGTAGAAATGTATGTTTTTGCAATAGAAAATACTGAAATGGAAGGCGCTTTCAACGCTGTAGCAGACGAAATTCCTTCTAATAAAAATTTCATGAAAGAATTGGCAAAAAAAATGAAAAAATTATTTATTCCAATTCCTGTTCCTAGGCATTTAATTCAATTAATTTTAGGAGAAATGTCAACCATTATTTTAGAAGGCAGTAGAGCCAGCAATCAAAAAATAAAATCGCTAGGATTTGAATTTAAACATCCTATGCTAAGCGAAACATTCGAAAATTTATTATAAAACAAAAATCGGAACTTTATAAAAAGTTCCGATTTTTTTATGCTGAAAGAAATTGCTCTAGCTTTTCTAAATCTCTTGCTACAATTGCCTTGTTTCCTTTTATTACAATTGGTCTTTGCAATAATTTAGGATAATTTGATAGTATCGAAATTAACCCTTGCTCCGAATAAGTGGTAGAAGAAAAATTTTCTTTCCAAATTTCTTCATTTTTTCTAATGATATCATTCACCGAAACATCTAACTTCTCAAGAAGTTCTTTAATTTCGGTCTCAGACAAAGGATTCTCTAAATATAATCTTGTCTCATAATCCAAACCTTTGCTTTCTAAAAGCTGCAATGCTGCTCTAGATTTTCCGCATCTGTTGTTGTGTAAAATGACGATTTTCATATTAAAATTATAAAAATTTAGATTTCAAGATTCTTTAAAAACTTAGAAAAGTCCGTGCAATTCTGCTTCTATTTTCTCCAGAATAAATCCAAAATCTTCTGGTCTTTCTACAAAATCCAAATCATCAACTTCAATTACCAAAAGTTTGCCTTCGTTATAATTAGAAATCCATTTTTCGTATTTTTCATTCAATTTAGAAAGATATTCTATGCTAATGCTCGCTTCGTAATCTCTACCTCTTTTATAGATTTTTTTAACCAAATTTGGCACATCAGATTTTAAATAAATTAACAAATCTGGAGCCGAAACAAAAGATTTCATCAAATGAAAAACAGAAGTATAATTGTTAAAATCTCTTTCTGTCAAGAGGCTCATATCATACAAATTTTCTGCAAAAATATAGGCGTCTTCATATATTGTTCTGTCTTGAATAATATTTTTCCCACTTTCTCTTATTTCTTTTACCTGACGGAATCTGCTGCCTAAGAAATAAATCTGAAGTGCAAAACTCCATTTGTTCATATCAGCATAAAAATCTTCCAAATAAGGATTATGATCTACGTCTTCAAACTGAGCGTCCCAATTATAATGTTTTGCTAACATGGTAGTTAGCGTTGTTTTTCCTGCGCCTATGTTTCCGGTTACTGCAATATGCATAAAAATTTCAAAATTTAATTTTATAAATCTAAGTCGAAAAATGATAAGATAATGCTCTCACATTTCGTTTCTCAGTTCTTATTTTATTTTGTAAAGATAAAATTTGTCTCCTATCAAAGCCAAAAATTGAAGATGGTTTTTATCCACAATTTTTGCTTCTTTATTGCTAAAGACTGATTTAAAACCATTTGAAAAAGAAAATTTAAAAATTTCTTGCTTCGAAATTACAAAAATATCATCTCCTTCTCTACTCAATCTTTTTGCGTCATTGGTCTTAAATTCGGCTAACTTTTCTGAGTTAAAATTATAAATTTCTAATGAATTTTCTCTCAATAAATACAATTTTGACTCAAAAACTAAAATATCAATTACATTATTAAGATTAAACCTTATCGGGAAAGAATTCATCAATCTGTCTTCTCTAAAATTATAATATATCAATTGATTTTTAGATTCGTCTAATAACCAGACTTTTTGCAAATCTTCGGCAAAAGCCATTCTTACAAAACCAAATTTTTCTTTTAAATCTAAGGTTTGAATTTCGTTAAGATTTTGGTCTATAAACTTAATTTCTTGTGCATTTTCCGAAAAAAGAACAATATTGAGCGGATTCTGCACACTTTGAATTTTATAAGGCGTAACCAGCATCATCTTCCCTATTTGCTTGCCCAAAGAATCGTATTTTACAAAACTAAAATCCTGATTTTGGTAAGCGTAGATATTGCCATAATCGTCTGCTAAGAAATCTTTAACATTTTTCAATTCTAAATTGCTCTGCGCCGAAACCACAGAGAAAAAAAACAGAAAAAAGAATTGAAAAACTTGAGACATCTTTTTTGAAATTTACTTCAGTAAAAATAATGAAATGATTTTGATTTTTCGTAAAAAATAAAAGCACCCAAAATTTGGATGCTTTGTTTTATAATTCAGCAAAAATTATTTAATCTTCACTTCGTAGATTTTATCCCAGTTTTTACCAGTAATCAACATATTTTCTCCTTTAAAGGCAATTCCGTTTAGTACATTGTCTTCATTAGTAATATGTTTTTTTGCAATGGCAGAAAAATCAAACTTACCAACTACTTCACCAGTTTTGGGATTAATTTTCAGAATTATAGGTTTCTGCCAAACATTTGAATAAATAAATCCGTTGTGATATTCTAACTCATTTATTTGGTCATAAACCTCTTTATTACCTGCTACAGAAATATATTTTATCATTTTAGAAGGATCTGAAGGACTAAGGAAATATATATTTTTAGTACCATCCGAAACCATCAAGGTTTTTCCATCTGTAGTCATTCCCCAGCCTTCGCCAATTACGTTCGGATAAGGGAACTCTCCTATTTGTTCAAAAGTGTTTTTATCGTAGATAAAACCTTTCTTTGCTTTATAAGTCAATTGATAAATTTTATTACCTACAGAAGAAATTCCTTCAGAAAAAATATCTTGAGGCTGGTTTACTTCTTTAGAATTTGTAGAACTTCCTAAGGTATATTTCATTAATTTAGATTTACCATCCAAACCAACACTTTCGTAAACGGTATTGCCATCTAAATAGAAACCTTCGGTGAAATTTTCGGTATTGTGAGGATATTCTGCTACAATTTCGTAGATAAGATTTTTTTCAGGATTTTTTGCAAAAACATTAATCGTTGCATCTTGAGACAATACTTTGCCATCTCTGGTAATATTGATGGTTACAGCATTATCGCCAAGCGTAAAAAATTTAGGGTCTATTACCAAATCACTAGTTTCTTTATCACCAAAACTTATACTGATGCTTTCTGCATTTTCTGTAACTTCTTTCGGAAATTCTATTTTATCGCCAAAATGGTAACCTTTGGTTTCCATAGAAGTATTGTAATTATTAAGTGAGTCTAAAATTTTCTCATCTTTATTACAAGAAGCTAAAATAAAAAGTGCAAAAAAGCTTATAAATATTGATTTTTTCATCTAATTAAAAAATTTACTCCAAAACTACAAAAAAAGCACCATTTACTAAAAATGATGCTCTTATTTTTCAATATTTTAAAAAAAATTAATTTTCTACAAATTCTTTTAAGGATTTTCCTATAATATCTTCCCAACCTTTTCTGAAACTTTCAGGATAGAAATCTTCTCCTAAGTGATGGAAATTCTCTAGTCCCTTATGTGTTAATGTAACTATGGTACCTTCTTGTTCTGGTTTCAGTTCCCATTTTACTAAAGTTTTTTCTTTGGTTATATCTGGATACGTCCAAGAATGTTTAAGTTTTTCGTTTGGTACTACCTCTGCAATTTCACAATGATGATGAAATTTTCTCTCTTCACCCGACTCAAAAAAATTGAATGCATTACCTTCTTTTAGTTCGAAATCTGGTATATCAAAATACCAATTTTTCATTTGCTCTTTGTTAGTTAATGCATTCCAAACTTTGTGTACTGGCGCATTTACTTTTACGCTGATTTTAACATTTTCGTGCATGGTGTTATATTTTTTAGAGGTTTAACAATTAGTTAATATCAAATTTACAAAAAATCAATACATCAATGTTGCTGAGTTTTATCAGGGTCATCATAATTCACCATCCAATTAATCCCGAATTTATCCGTCCACATTCCGAAAAAAGCTCCCCAGAATGTATCTTGTAATTCCATGGTAACATTTCCGCCTTCCGAAAGTCCGTCAAAAAATTTTGTTGCTTCTTCTCTAGAATTTGCATTGATAGAAATAGAAAAATTATTTCCTTTGGTACAAACATTCATTCCAGGCATTGTATCGCTTCCCATTAGCATAGTTTCGTTAGAAATAGGAAGTGTAACGTGCATTATTCTGTTCTTATGTTCTTCCGAAAATGGTGGCATACCCTCTTGTGGAGGCATATCTCCAAATTTATTCCACATGGGAATTTCTGTACCGAAAACAGATTCGTAGAATTTGAAAGCTGCTTCACATTCTCCATCAAATGTGAGGTAAATGTTTACTGTTGCCATAATTTTATGATTTGATGTTGTTGTTTTCTAAACGCCAAATTGTTCCAAATGATGATTGAGATGTTTTGCAAACATATTGTTCCAACCTTGGGCATTAATTTTCCCAAAATTAAGATGTTCTTTGCCTTCAAAAGCTATTCTACCTAATTGCTGAACTCTTTGGATATTGCCAATTAATTTTTTCTTTTCTTCCTCGAAATTTCTTTCATCAGAAATAATAAAAGCCGGACTTGTAGGCAAATTTTGTTTGTAAGGAAGTTCGTTGGTTAATTTTGGTTTTACAAAATTTGACAAGAGAAATTTAGCTATAAAACTCGGTTTCTTGTGTTTTTCTGGTTCAAAAACCATAGAATAAGCTACATTTAAATGCGCCAAAACTTGCTCTGCATTCATTTTTCCCCATTTTTGTTGTGCTTCGGGAGTTAGTAAATTTATTCTATCTATGTACTGCTGCACATCTTTTGCGTCAAAAATATTTTGCATTTCTTTGTTTTTAACAGATTATAAATTTAAATTTATTTTTCAATACTTTATCGAATTCTTTCTTAAAACTTCGTTAAAAAAATAACCTTGATGAAAACCAAGGCTTACAATTCACTTCTAATTCTACTCAATGTTTCCTGAGAAATACCGAGATAAGAAGCTATCATTCCTAACGGAGCTCGAAGAATAATATTAGGATTTTCTTCCAATAAATGAATGTATTTTTCTTTAGCAGACATGTGTTGCAACGATATAATCCTGCTAGACATTTGGAGCATTAGATTTCCCAAAATATATCTGCTAAAATTAGCTGCCGTAAGAGAAACGGAACACAATTCTTCTAATTTATTATAGTTACAAACCGTAATTACAGATTTTTCTATCGCTTCTATATTATTTTTGGAAGGTTCGTTTTTAAAAAGTGTATCTATATTTGCCGTAACTTTTCCTTCAGAATAAAAATTACTGGTAATGTCTTTTCCGTTTTCGTAATAAAAAGTTCTCAGCATACCTTTTTCTACAAAATATATATTCCTGTTGTAATGGTTTTGCTCACTTATTAGTTTTCCTTTTTCAAAAGTATAAGTATTGCATTCTTCGTAAAAAAACTTTTCTATCTCGGCATCTATTTTCACGTGTTTTTCTACTTCTTGAAGAATTTTCATATTATTGATTTTTTACAAAAATACAAAAAATGAGCGCTCCAAAAACCCTTTTTGAAACGCTCACAACAAACATCAAAAAATTGAAAACTTTATGACACACCAATTTCTTGGTCATCATAATTTTCTTGTAAATGATACTCTTTGAATAACATTTTGATTTTTATCTTCAAAGCAATCCATCCTAAGATAAAATAAACCCATCCTAAAATGAATAAATACCAAAAATATTTGTACGTAAGAAAATCTGAACCTTTTTCTACCACCATAATTTTAAGAGCTTCTAAATACGGTGTTAAAGGGATAATTTTTGTAAAATTTGAAATAAACTCTGGCATTGCATAAGTAGGCCACGTAAAACCACTGATAATAAATGCCGGAGAAGCAATTACCATCAATATTTGAGTAGCTTTTAAAGCATCTGGAACCAAAATACTTACCAAAACGCCCAAATTAGTAGCTGCAACCACAAAAATGGCTGTAATTAAGAAGAAATTCATCACATTTTCTGGAGCAGGAATTTTAAAATAAATGCTGCACAAATAGAAAAATAAGATATTAAAATTGGAGAAAATCCAAACTGGTAAACATTTGATTGCCATTACCAAAATGGCATATTTGTGTTTTCCTGCAAAATCTTTCACAAAAGAATCTCTTTTAAACTCTTCGGAAAAAGTAACCGCCATTGCCAACAAAATCACTTGTTGCAAAACCACCGCCATCAAAGCCGGCCACATAAAAATTAAATAATTACTGGTTGTGTTAAAAAGTGTAATATAATTTGCTTTAAAAGGCTCTATATTGGTTTTTGCTTGTTCAGAATTCATTCCTTTTTTTTGTAAAGCCTTCATTTCTGCGCCTGCGGAAAAAGTTCCTAAAGTCAACTGAATTGCTTTTGAGGCAAAATTGGCTGTTAAAACATTAGAAGTATTAACGTAAACATTAATTTCAGGATATTTTTTTTGCAACATATTCGCCTCAAATCTCTCAGGAATTATCACAACTGCTCCAGCTTCAGTTTTTATCACCTCATCTTTTACAACTGCAGGTTCCTCAACATAATTAAGCACTTTTATGGCTTTGTTGTCTTCTAACATATCAACCACTTGGTTAGAAAGTGGCGTTTTATCATGATTTACCACAATTACAGGAATATCTGTAACCTTTCCACTTTTGTAGGTAAATCCCATCAAAAGAGCATAAAATATCGGTGCTATAAAAAATACAGAAAGCATTGTTTTATTGGTAAAAAACAACTTAAACTCTCGTTTCAAAAGGTATCTTAACTGTTTCATTTTATTAAATTTTAGTCAAGATTATTTCAAAGTAACGCTAGAATTCACCAATAAACCATTCACTTTAGCTCTATCTGTGGGGATTACTTTTATTTCATAAACCGCATCTTCTGGTTGATAATCTGGAAAAGCTGTGGTAATATCTGCATATTTTGTCAGTTGTTTAATCGAAATTATTTTACCAGAAAACTCCTGATTTCCATAAGTTGATTTCATATTTACCGTCATTCCTTTTTGGTATTTAGAAATTTTACTTTCCGGAATGGTAAATCTAAAATAAGTTGTATTCGGGATATATCCGTTGAAAAGTGCATAACCAGCAGTAGCCAATTCGCCCACATTTAGAGAAATGGTTTCAATTTCCATATCGTTGGTTGCAATAATATATCTTTCAGAATAGGCAACATTTGCTTCTTGTAAAGCTCCTCTCGCTTGGTCTTCTTGTCCTAAAGCCATTTCTATTTTCTCAATTCTTGTCCCAATTTCCACATCGT
The DNA here is from genome assembly GCF_047601505.1 of Cloacibacterium sp. Lineage (GTDB taxonomy): Bacteria > Bacteroidota > Bacteroidia > Flavobacteriales > Weeksellaceae > Cloacibacterium. The sequence continues at coordinate 1,657,087 of NZ_JASGJD010000001.1, read as the reverse complement.
GCAATTCTGCATTCACAGCGTCTAATTGAGCTTTTGCACCTTGATATTTTGCAAAAATTTCATCATAATTTTGTGGAGACATCAAGCTATCTTTAAACATATTACTTGCTCTTTTATAAGATTTTTGAGCAAATTCAAATTGTTCTGCAAGACCTTTTTGTTTCGCTTTCAACTGACGAAGTTGGTCTGCAGTAGCGCCATTTTTTGCCATTTGAGCCTGAGCAGTTGCAGCAGCAGTTGCGCCTTTTGCCTGAGCAATTTTTGCAGAAACTTCTGGTACATCTAACATGGCAAGTGTGTCACCAGCTTTTACGGTTTGACCTTCTTGAACAAAAATTTTCAAAATTCTACCTGTAACTTTCGGGGCGAAAGAAACAATTTCTTTCTTGGTTTTTCCTTCGGTTAATTGGTCTGGGTTATCACTTTTACAAGCAACTAAAGAAAGTGCACTTGCAATAAATAAAGATTTTACGATATAAGTTTTCATTTTATTTCAATGTTTTGTTTGTTAGAATTAAAGTTTTTCGATGGATAAATTTTGAGTAGATTTCATCAATTCTACGGCAGCTCTTCTTTGATTAAAAACAGCAGTTTGATATTCTAATTCTGCATTTTCTAAGTCATTTTCGGCTTCTATGAGTTGTGTAGATTTTATCAAACCATATCTAAATTCTTTTTCAGCTTGAGTTAAAGCATTTCTGGCAATTTGTCTTGCTTTTGCTTTCATCATGATTTGAGAATCGGCAATATCATAATTGGTTTGATTGTTAGAAAGATTCAACTGTAATTTTCTTTCGGCATCAGATTTTTTACTTTCAAGAATTTCTCTATCAATTTTTGCTTTTTCTATTTGATGTTTTCCTTCATTTCCATCAAAAACGTCCCATTTAAAACCAACTCCCGCCTGAAAAATTGGGAAAAGATTCAAATTGGTAAGGTCGTAATCTAATTTAGTACCAGTTCCGGGCATTAATTCTTTAGAAGAAGAAAGATGAGAGTTATAAAAACCCATGTAAGAAAGCGAAGTAGAAGCTTGCACTTTGGGAATCCACCATGTTTTTTCGGCTTTAATTTTAGCATCAATTGCTTTTAAACCATAATCTAAAGCTTTCAGTTCTGCTCTATTTTCTATATTTTTATCGGTAACCAGATACTCTATTTTTTCTAATTTTGGGTCGATAAGCGCAATTCTGTTTTTATCAATTCCTGTTAAAATATTGAGTTGTGTAATTAGAAGTTCTTTTTTGCCTTCATATTCTACCATTTTAGAATCTAAAGTTGCCTGTGCTAATTCTATTTTTTTGTAATCGTAAGGTGTAATTAATCCATAACCAAGCGCTTTTTCGGCAGTTTTTTTGTTGGCATCGAGACGTTTTTTGCTTTCGTCTAACACTTTTTTAGATTCTATAACGAGAGCAAACTGGTCGTAAGCTTTAGAAATCTGTGTTACTACATCGTCTTGATTTTTCGCTTGTAAAGCTTGGTTAGCATTGTCTTTTTCTTGTAAAGCTTGTTTTAAATATTTTACTTTTCCACCAGAATAAATCAACATTTTAGCTTCTGCTTTACCAGCAGCTTCGAAGCTAGACAAAGTAAAATTATTATTGAAAGTTCCTTCGGGAAATACAGCTCCCGGAAAAATGGGTTGAATTGCTGGAATTGCAATTTCTGGAGAAATAAATCTTGCTGTTGCATTAAGATAACCACCTTTTCCCGAAATTTCAACAGTTGGGAGAAAGATGTCTTTCAACTTTTGCTGGTCTAACAAATTGGATTTGGACTCCAAATTTTGTTGTTCAATTGTAGCATCTTTGGTCATTGCTGCATCTATCAATTCCTTAAGCGTAGGAGCAGATTGTGCGTGAAAAACCAAAGGAAAACCAACAATTGCGGAGATTGCAATTTTTTTTAATGTTTTCATTTTTGATGTTCTGTTTTGTTGATACAAATGTCCAACAATTCAACATCAATTCCTTTGACATTTGTCAAAAAGTTAATTTTTATTCAAAAAAAAGTCGAGCAAAAAGCCCGACTCTATTGATATTTTTAGAATTACAAATTATTCAGTTATTGAAACTTTCGTTCCTTGTGTGTGTGCATTCATTTGAGGAGCGTAATAATTCTGCAAAGTGGTAATTCCGTTGCTGAAAGTTCCTGCAGCATTGCAAATATAATCGTATTCGAAAACGTATTTTCCTTTCGGCATATATTCAATATAGAAATTGGTGGAAGCATCTTTGGTTACTTGGTAATATCCTAAATTATTCTTCCACTGATAGCCAGAAAGAACATCAACTGGTTCAAAACCTGCAGCTCTCATATCTTTTAAATGAATGAATTCCATATTTCTATCGGTGTTTAAAATCATTCTTACCGTTACTTTATCTCCAATTTTTAAAGGTGAATTTTCTGTAATTTTCTGCAATTCTTCGCCATTTACTGTTTTTACTTTCTTGTACAATTCTTTGGTGATGGAAATATAAGTTTCAGAAGATTTAATTTTGTCCAAATCTTCATAATATTGCCAAAATAAACCACCTTGTACAATTCCTGCACCAGGTTTTGTAATGGTTACGCTTGCTAAATCTTTATCTATTTTTTCTGAATTCACCACAGATTTCACATAACCAGTCGCTTTTGTATCAGGATTTACGAGTTCTTTTCCGCCCCAAATTATGGTGGCTTTATCAGATTCAGCGGACGTCCAAGATTTACCAGAATTCAGAATCGTGTAAATCACTTCGGCAGTACTTCTAGAAGTGTCCCAATTAGAAACTTCTTTTTGAGTGATGAGCCAAATTTTCATTTCTTCCACAAAATTTACATCAGAGGTCAATTTATTAAAGGCTTCCAAAGCACCAGCCTGATTCACCGTTTTAGAAGAATACCAACCCCAATCGTTAAGATTTTGTTTCCAATACACACCTTGCGTTTCGCTTTGTACGGAAGTTTCTTTAAGATAAATCATTAATTTTTTAGAAACGTCTTTCAAATTATACGCATCAAAAAGTAACGCAGCTCTGTGTAAACCGAAGAACGTAAAATCGGTAATTTTTGCAGTTTTCGCTTTTGAAATTACTAAATCTTTCATCTTTTTGCCATCACCTTTCAATGGAAATTCTTTTTCCCAATAATGACGAGTATCCAAATAATCTAACACATAATTATTCCAAACATTGCTTCGACTACGCTCTGCAACCGCATTTATATCGAAATATCTGCTTACTTCATTATCCACAAATTTCACCAATTGAGAAACCATTTCTTTTTGTTCGGTAGATTGATAATCTGCCAAATTTCCTTTCAACCATTCATTAATTCTGCCTAAATTTTTCAAAATATACAGCGAAGTAAAATAAGAACTTGGATAACCAGCATACCAAGAGAAACCGCCATCAGGATTTTGCAGTTTTTTCAGTTCGCTCCAATCGTCGTTGACAGAATTACGCATGGTATTCGCATCAAATAAACGTGAAAGTTTCTGCATTTGTTCGGTTTCGTTTTTAGAATTTAAAACCCAAGGTGTTTCTTCCAACAATAATTGTTTCAGTTCTTGATTTTTTTCGAGATTTGAATTCAATAAACCTTTAGATTGATATTCATCAAAAACAGCTTTCATTTTCGGATTGGCTTTGAAAATTTCAGACGCCAAAACATCGGCAAACCATTTATTGAAAACCACATCCGCAGAAAGATTGTTATCATTTTTAAGACTGGGCAACGCAAAAATCACTTCCCAAATCGGATTGGTCGTCAATTCTAAAGTGTTTGAAACATTGGTTGCCGTTTTAGAAGTATTATTTTTTAGATTTTCTAAAACAAAAGTTTTGGTTTGACCTTCTTTCACAAAAACAGGAACAGCATCTGTTACTAACATTCTATTTGGAAGAACCGCTATTGCTTTTTGTTCGCCATCAGAAAATTTTTGATTCTGATAACTTAATGACTGTGAAGTGGCTACGTTTTTAATGATAATTGAAGAAACTCCGTTCGGAACTTTTATATTCCATTGAACTGTTGTGCTTCCATTGGCATTGAGTGTAAACGCTTGTTCCACATTGTAACCAGAAGCTGCACTCAACTGGTTAATTCCAAATTTTTTGGTAATATCTTCGTTGGTAAAAGCGTCTAAAATTTGCAATTGCGCAAAACCGTTGAGTTGTTGATTTGTTAAATTGCTCAATTTAGATTTGAAAATCATTTCATCACCTTCTCTCAAAAATCTTGGATAATTAGGCGTTACCGAAAATTCTTTTTGAGTAACTACCGTTTTTTCTAAAGTTGCAGATTGTGCATCTTTGGTATGCGCCAAAAACATCATTTTCCATTGTGTTAATGCTTCCGGAGAAGTAAATTCAAACGATACATTTCCGTCTTTGTCTGTCATTAAATTTGGATAGAAAAATGCGGTTTCGTTAAGGTTTTGGCGAACTGGGATTTTGTCTAAATTATCGCTTTCAAAAGGTCCATCTTGAACTTCTTTTAAATCAATATTTGGTGGTGGTGGTGTTTCAATTTTTGGAGCTTTTACAGGTTCCGGAACAACGTTTTGAACAATTTCAATTTTACCTCTATCCATCGACTTCATTGTAGCTGATGCAACTTCATAAGATTTTTTTTGTTTACCATATCCTACAACGACTACTTCGTCTATATTTTTGCCATAAATCCCACCATCAAACCAATTAAATTCAGGGATTTCTACACCTTTGTATCCATAATATTTCAATCTTTTATTGTAATTGATTTGTTGTAAACCATCATTCACAAAATATTGAGAAACATAAAAAGGTCTGTTGTAAATCTTTTGCCAAGAATAAGAATTTGCCTCAAATTGGTCTAAAGATTTATCATACATATTCGCAAGAACTTCGGCATTTATTTGGTTGGTGAGCGAAGTCGAACCGCCAGATAACTTAATCGTCCATTTTTCTTTAGAATTCGGTTGAAGTTTATCTCTAAACGTTACCAATTCTATTTTCAAAGGTTTTTTGTCTGATAAAATCGTTACATTTTTGGAAATTGTTTGTACATCATTATACGCCACCAACTGAAACTGAACATTCACTTGATTAATGCTTTCATCTTTTGGAAGTGAAGTTTCGTAAACCAAAATTCCGTTTTTAATTGGCATTTGCTCAAATTGCGTTTTTCCATCACCGTTTTGAACATAAATATTCACCAAAGCATCTGAAATGGCAGAATAAACGAAGAATTTTGCTTTTTCAGTTCGGTTATATTCAGTTTTTTCAGCAAGAACTTTTAAGAACGGTTTTTGGTTTTCCGAAAGTTTAGTTTTATCAAAAATTTCAAAAAATTTCTCTGTTTTAATGGTATCTTTTCCTTCGATGTTGAAGAGTTCAAGTTTGTATTTTCCTGCTAGTAAAGAGCCAAGATTCAAGATGCTAGATTCAAGACTCGATTCTTGGTTCTCGGTTCTTGGTTCTTGTATCTTTTCAAAAACAACTTTTTCAACTTTCTGTTCTTTCTCAGATTTATCGAAAAAATCATTCGGGAATTTTTGAACAAAATTTTCTTTGCTCAAAACAGGAAGGTCTTGAATTTCGTTCTCAAAACTATTTCTAAAAATGCGTTTTGGTTCTTCTAATTTTGAAAGTTTTGCAGTGTAAGATTTCTTAAAAACTTGGTCGTTATAATTTTTAGTTTCTACTTTAAATTTAACATTTTGGTCTGTGAAATAATCACTTACTTCGACTCCGCTCAGCATGCGTGTATTGTCTGAAGTCGAAGTGTCAGAAATTTCAATATAATGCGACACAGAAGCTACTTTCAGATTGGTTTCAGCAGATTGCGTTTCGCCATTAATATCGGTAACCGAAGCATTGATGGAGTAATTATCAACCTGAATCCCTTCTAAAGTTTCATCTTTTTTAAGGTCTAGTTTTATGGTAAATTCACCTTTTTCATTGGTTTTTACTTCACCCAAAATAGAATTTTCGTTGTCGTTTCCACGAGGATACCACCAAAAATATTTCCATCGGATGTTTTGCTTTTTTATTTCATATTTTACCGTAGAATTACCCAATGGAACTCTCGAAAACATCGTCGCTTTTCCTTTCAATTCTATGGTTTGTCCGTATTTGTATTCTTCTTTTAATGTCTCAAATTCTACTTCAAATTTCGGACGTTTGTATTCTTCCACACGGAAATCCTTGTAAGAATCTATATCAAATTCATCAATTCTTAAAGAAAACTGACCATTTAATTTACCTTGAGGCAAAGTGAAACTTCCGTTGAAAGAACCAAATTCGTTAGTTGTTTTTTCCTGTTTATAAATTTCTTCGCCATTCACATCAAAAAGTTTAATTTCAATCGTTTCATTAGGCAAAACTTTTTCTTTTTGCTCTACTAAATTGGTTGCAATTACTTTGTAATAAACCGTTTGTCCAGGTCTATAAATCGCTCGGTCTAAAAATATCTGAGCTTGCTTTTTAAAATCATTTGTACGCTCGTTGTAATATCTGTTTCCGTAAACATTAATGATGTTAAAATCATTGGTTTTTGGCTGATGAACCAAAATTGAACGGTAATATTCTTTATCTAAACTTTCAGAAATTTTGAAAACCGCTGTTTCATTAGTTGTAAGAGAAATTTTTGGTGAAATCTTACCATTTACAAATTCATAAAATTCTAAATCTTCTTTTGGTAGAATTTTTCCGTTATCTCTATTCACCAATTTCAATTCATTTTTTACAGTCTGATTATCATTTTTGTTTTGATAAATAATTCTACTTTGACTAGCGATAAAATAGAAATTTCCTTGTACTTTTCCTTCAACCAAATATTCTCCAACATAAATTCCAGACGGAAGTGGTTTCAATTCTACCGAAGTTTTGTGCATTTTATAATCTTTAGTCGCTGGTAAATTGTAGCTTTCTTTTCTTACCAAAGTTTTCTTAAGATTTACAAAATTTTCTTTTTGCCAAGAATTAGAAATATATTTCATAAAACCTTGGTAATCACTTTTCACTTCATAAATATTTAACGAAAATTCTGAAGCATTTTTGTGACTTGCTACCAAATGAATCGGTTTGTTAGAAACTGTATTTTGCTCAAATTGAACCATTAAAGTTGGTTGTAAAATCTGGTTTTCTTGGTTTTTAATATTCTCTAAAAAAGGAGATTTAGGGTAAGATTTTTTCACTTTTTCAATCCAAGAAAGAGCTTCTACAAATTTTTGTTGAGCTTGTAAATTTTGAATAATTTCTTGAGCAATTATAACCTTATAATTTCCTTCTGTAGAAGAGTTGTAAAGCGCAATTAATTGCGACTGTTTGTCTTTACAATGGGTAAAAGAACATTCGTCGGTAATTTTTTGATGCTGAAAATAAAGCTTTGAATTGCCTGAATTTTTAGAAATTACATCATCAAAAACAGATAAAACTTTTGCTTGATTTTCTTTCAATTCATTTTTGGTGAAATAATTTTCGTTGCTTAAAAATTGAATAAATTGTAAAGCATTATAGTCATAAAAAGTGGGAAAATAATTGATATTTTCTGTCTGATTGAAAATTTCGGCGTATTTTGAAGTTTTTATATTTTGAAGTGCAGCATTTTGTTTCTCCAACTGAGAAAAATGCTGATTAAAGAAATTTTTAAAATCGAGTTTACTCCAAGTTTCTATTTGAGAAAAATCTTGTCCTGTACTTGTAGAAGAAGTGTTAATATTGGTTCTTTGGTTAATTTCCCAATCATTTTGCTCATAATAATCTTTAAAAAAATCTCCTAACAAAACTTGATAAACCAATTTATTTTCTCCTTTCAACTTTTGGTCAAAAGATTGTAATTTTTTAAAAAATTGAGAAGCCACATCGTTTTTAGTGTCATCATTCGTAAGATTTGCAATGCTAAATTCTGCCTTTAAAGATTTAATGAGTTGTATAGCATTGTCTTCTTTAATTGCACGATTTTGAATCTCCAAAATCAATGGTAAATTGCTTTTATAAGTACCTTTGGAATAATTTTCGGCAATTTTTTTCCATTGCGTGTCATAATAAGTTTGAGCTTTCATGGGCAAGAAAAAACAAATTAGTGTAAAAATGAATAAGATTTTGGTTAAGTTTTTCATAAACTTTATTTTTGGAAAATGAATTTTATAAATGTACTAAAAAAACTAGTCATAAAGTCGCAATTCTATGTTTCTTTTTGTGCCACTTTATTAGGAATTTTTGTTCTATATGAGCAAGAATCTTACCAAAAAATGGTAGCAAAAATACTTTTCCTTACTTTTTGGAACGGCTATATTTTCACAGTATTTCATAAAAAGAAAGATGCAATTTTCATCAATTTGGTTGGATTTGTTCTCATTATTTTTTTAATTTTAAAATTTTTAAACCTAGAATTCTTCATTAAATGGCTGATTATATTAATATTAGGAACACTTTACAATTCTAATATTTTCAACATTAATATCAGAGAATTTTGGTTGGTAAAAACCTTTTATGTAGGTTTGGTTTGGGCAATGAGTTTGGTTTGGCTACCGTTAGAAAATTTTCATTTAGCATGGTTTCTCATTATTTTTTTATTTACCTCTGCCATTACTTTTCCGTTTGAAATTAGAGATTTAGGAAGAGACCCATTTCCCACTTTACCAAAAGCAATAGGAATTAAAAATACTAAAATACTGAGTGTGACTTTTCTTCTGTTTAGTGGAGTTTTAGCTTTCATTTATTTAAAAAGAAATTTTGCCATTTCTTTAGGAATAACAATAGTTATAAGCATAATTTTAGCAATTTTTTCTGGTAAAAAAAGAGACGATTTGTATTATTCTTTTTTCTTGGAAAGTTTGAGCGCTTTGCCATTTTTAATTTATTTTATTTTAAATTTGAAAAATTAAAATTATCCACAACTTTGTCCTTCCGAAGGAATCTAAATACCCATTTTTGGTATAAATGCTTCTTAGCAAGACAAACTAGATGCTGAGTTTAAAATGTTCGTTAAAAATTTAAAAATCATCAATTTTAAAAATCATCCCGAAAAAACTTTCGATTTTTCTTCGGATATTAATTGTTTTGTAGGAAATAATGGCGCCGGAAAAACCAATATTTTAGATGCACTGCATTATATTTCTATGGGAAAAAGTTTCTTGGCAGTTTCTGATTTTCAAAATATAAGAACTTCTGAAACCGAAAATAAAAGTAAAGATTTTTTTTCAATAGAAAGTGAAATTGTAGGCGAAGAAAAAAACGATATTATCAAAATTTTACTTCAAAAAGAATCTAAAAAACTCATCAAAAAGAACGAAAAAACTTACGATAGAATGGCAGATCACATTGGTTTTTTGCCCAGCGTAATTATTTCGCCTTACGATGCAAACCTTATTTCGGATGGTGGCGAAAGCAGAAGAAAATTTCTAGATTCTATGATTTCTCAAACAGATTCTGAGTATCTTTTTAGCCTTATACAATATCAAAAAACGCTTCAACAGAGAAATGCGTTGCTAAAATATTTTCAAAAAAACAGAACCTTCGATTTAGATTCTTTGGAAATTTACAACGAACCTTTGAATAAATTTGGAACTCAAATTTTTGAAAAAAGACAACGATTTGTAGCATCCATTTTGCCAACCATTCAGCATTTTTATAAAATTATTTCTAAAGGAAACGAAACCGTTATTGTAACTTATGAAAGTGATTTGAATGTTTTCGACTCCGCAAAAAATGATAGAAGTTTTGAAATTTTATTAAAAGAAAATTTAGAAAAAGACAGACTTCTAACTTATACTTCCAAAGGAATTCACAAAGACGATTTGCGATTTGAAATGAATGGTAATTTGATTAAAAAATTTGGCAGTCAAGGGCAACAAAAATCTTTTCTTATTGCTTTGAAATTGGCTCAAATAAAGAGAATTAAAGAAATTACCAACAAAAATCCGATTCTGCTTTTGGATGATATTTTTGATAAATTAGATGATAACCGAGTTTCACAATTGATAGAATTGGTAAATGAACAAGATTTCGGGCAGATTTTTATCACAGATACACACAAAGAACGAACAGAAAATGTGGTAAAAAGAATTAATGAAGAAAGTAGAATTTTTGAAGTTTGAAAAATTTAAAATGAAGACAATTAATGAATTAGAAAAATTTTTAGAAGAAAACTATCCTGAATTAAACTATTTTGTAATTGGCAATTATGGAAAATATGGAAATGACGGTTTTGGTTTAGAAAAATTTGGAAGTTTATTTGTTTGGTTCTATTATGAAAGAAACAATCGAGAAAATTTAAAATATTTTAGAACTGAAAAAGAAGCAGTTGATTTTGTTTTATCAGAAATAGAAAAACTAATTAAGAAATAAAACTCTCGCTGATTGAGCAAATTTTGCTGATAAAAACCTGCTAAATCTATAGGACAATAAATCAACAGATTGCTTCGCTGCGCTCGCAATGACATGAAAAAGAAAAGAGAATATCAAAGTTCTGAATTGGTGAAAAGTTTTGCCAAAATCTATGGTTTTGAAGATAAATTAATGGCAATTCAAGTAAAAGATTTTCTGGAAGATTATCTTGACAATGCTCTTTTCAAAGAAATAGAGAGCGTAAATTTAAAAGAAAAAATTCTCGAAATTAAAATAAAATCTGCACTTCTTAGAAATGATTTCCGAATGAGAAAATCTTTCTTCCTTAAAAAATTTCAAGATGAATTTGGGGCAGAAAATTTTAATGATTTGTATGTTTTGTAGAATCTTCCATTAGTTTTTTAGAACTTTCGTCTAAAGTGGAACGAATTGGCAAAAAGAAAATTAAAGGATGTTTTAAGAAATAGGTAAAAATATGCTTATTGAGCGTTCTAACCTCTCCAAATTTCAACTTTCTAGACCTAAAAGCTAAAAACATAGACAAGCCAAAACTCACCAAAAAATTACAAAATCCTATCAAAAATACCGTTACAAAAGAAACCCAAAAAGTGTACTGGTCAATAGAAAAATCTTTTCCATAAAGCCCTAATGCAAAGTTTCCCCCTGCAAAAGTAATGTGTCTAATATCAAAATCTAAATTGAAAAAATGCGCAATAGTTGCCGTAGAACCTAAGAAAATACCTAGCCAAAAATTAGATAAAATTCCGCTCCAATTTTTTGAATAATATTTAGACAAACCTTCAGCAAAACTTTGTCCAAAAATATTTTTGATATATGGATTTTTCTCAATTCTTTCAGGAATTTTATAAAAAACCGAACGGTTGCCCACATTTCCTGCTATAACACCCGAAATAAACAAATAAAAACCTGCTAAAGATGCATGTAACAATGCTTTAGAATGAAAAGGGTCTAAATCGTGAATGAGTTTTGTAGCTTTATCGCCTGCAGCAAAGTTTTGTCCGAAAAGTACATCCAAACCATATATTATTGCCAAAGCTATAGGAAAACTCCAGAAAACATTTCCTATAAAAGCAATAAACTGGCTTCTAAACAATTTAGATACCAAATGCGAAAATTCTGTATAATTTTTTCGAGTATTTCTAGTATCCGAAAGCACTTTTGCCATGGTAGCAGCCGTCATTGCTGGCTGTTTTGTAGCCAATGTAAAGTGCATTAAATATATCATAATAAAACCCAAAGCATAATTGAAAGAATACAAAAACGCGTGATAAAATTCACTACCAGGAAAAGATGCATAGAGCATTTTCATAACACACAAAGCCCCAACAATTATACCGCCACCACTCGCTTTTTTCAACATGATGATATATTCTTTTGGCGAAGTAGTAATATAATTTGTACCTGTTTCTGCAGTGTGAGAAGTAATAAGATGAGACATTAAAGTAGTGCTATCATACACCAAATCTCTAATATTGTTTCGGTGAGATTTATACTCTAAAATACTGGTAACTAATTTTTTAGACTTTATAATAACATCAGATTCTTTATTAATGACCAATAAATCTAAAATTTCTAAAATTCTCTGTAATTGCTGTCTTATTTTGAGCAAAGCGAGATTAATTTTACTAGAAATTCCGTATTTTGAAGAATTTTTAAAAGCCGTATTCACAAAAGTGAAACCTTGTTCTAAATAAATTTTAATCTGCTTATAATGAACATTTTTAGAATTGAGAACAATGCTATTATCCTTTTTAAAATCTTGAAAAAACAGTTCTAACTCTTTTTGAAGTGCCAAAAATGGATTGTCAAAATCTTTATATTCTGGCGCCATTTTCAAAACATCTACTTCTAATGCATTTCCTGCAACTCTCCAACCAAGAATATTCATAGAAAAGATAAGTTCTTTTTTTACCTTGGGAATTGCAATTAATTGGTCTATTTCTAATAATTTGAACAATTCATCAGAAAGTTCTTTAGAAATATTTTTTATGTATTTAAAATCTGCTTTATCTCGAAAGAAAACCTCCGAAATCACTTCAGAAACGGTATTTTCTTCTTCTACAGGTGGTAAAAATTTAGCTAAAACTCTCTTTCTTAATTCCGGGAAAAAGGCATTCTCCGACAAAATATTGGCTTCTGTAAGAGACAAATTGAAGGCTCTACCAGCGAAAACATTTCGTAAATAATAAACAAAGTTTTCTTTTATTTCTGGATTTTGTTTTAAAAACTCTAAAAAATCTTTTACATTTTCTTTTTGAAGCGTTTGGAAAACATGAGTAAGCGGTTGCAAATCACGCGTTTCGTTCTTGATAGAAAAATATCTATCAAGCAACTCCATTGTACTTTCTTTATCTAAAAATTTTCTAAAATTCACCAACAATTAATCTTCTAAAGTCATATAATTCATTTGTTTCAAAACCCTAGCATGTTTCCTAAGCATTGCTCTGGTAGGATTTTTTGGGTCGTATTTTTTCGGACTTGGCAATACCACAGCAATCCAAGCAGCTTCAGATTTGGTAAGGTCTTTAGAACTTTTGCCAAAATAATATTTCGAAGCGGCTTCTATCCCGAAAACGCCTTGTCCCATTTCTATAGAATTGAGGTATCTTTCTAGAATAATATTTTTATTCCAAACTTTTTCTATTGTAAACGTAAAAACTGCTTCTAAACCTTTTCTGAAATAACCGCCACCGTTCCAAAGGAATAAATTTTTGGCGGTTTGCTGAGAAATAGTACTTCCTCCTCTTATTTTTTTCTTTTTCTGATTGTCTGCGTAAGCTTGCTGAATTGCAGTAAAATCAAAACCATTGTGTTTGTAAAAATTTTGGTCTTCACTAGCAATTACTGCACGTTTTATATTTTTCCCCATCTCATCAAAACTAATGTAATCTCTGTCTAATTTTTGGTACTTTACAAGACCTTCAATCTGAATAATGGTGATTATAGGATTAAAAAATCTTCCCCAAATGATAGAAAGTACACTGATGATAACTATAATATAAATAACACGTTTGATGAACTTCCACATATTTCTATAAGTAATAAATGATGAGTAATTATTGATGAATAAAGGTACAAAAATAAAACTATTTTATTCTTTTCATATAAACTAAGCTATCTTTTGTGAAAATTTCGGGATGAAAAATCTTAATATAATCTTTCAAAACCAAATCTGCACGCACTACTCCACTTTCAAAATAATCATTAGCATGTTCCTTTTCTTTGCCTGCAATAGTATAAATTCCTCCAGAATTATAAACATTCATCTTAGCATAATTAGGATTAATTGCCAATAATTCTTTTTTGTCTTTATGATTGCCAACATTTACCCAAAAATTTGCATTTTTTGCTTTTACAAAAACCTCTTCAAAACTTTTGGGAGTAGAAATTGTCTCTTTATTATCACCAAAAATATACTCAGCATTAGCATCTTGTATAAAATGAGCAATTTGAGTTCTTCCTCCAGCCACAAACCATTGACTTCCATACATTTCGTTAGTTAAAACTTTTGGTTTTACAGGTGATTTAAGAGCTAAATTTTTAAATTTATGATAATTACTTTCAATTTCACTATAAATTAAAGCTGCTGGTTTATCCATTCCCAATAATTTACCAAAAACTTTAATGTAAGCTGCTTTTTCTAAAGGATTCTCTTCTAAATATTCATCTAAAAAAATAATTTCAATACCATTTTTTTTCAAAACATCATAAGTATTCTCGAAACTTGCAACATAATTGGTAAAAATAACATCTGGTTTATACGCAATAATTTTTTCTATATCGTACTTTTGCTCGTTGCCAATATTTTGAATTTTATTTTCTTTGATGAGTTGATGAATTTTATCCGAATAAATATATTCCGGGCTCGAAACGCCAATAATTTTTTCTTCCGCACCCAATTCTGCAATATAGCCTACCAAACTAGAATTTAGTAACATTATTTTCTTGAAAGGTAATTTAGAATGTGGGATTTTGTATGAAAATTTCCCAGAGGTAAGTGTTAAAAAATCTCCATTTTCTTTAAAGTAAACGTTTTTTGAGATAGAGATTTCATCCGTTTTTAGTTGGTAAGTTTCTTTCTTACAAGAAAATACAAAAAAGAAACTCAAAATAATAAAAAAAAGCTTTTTCATACTTCAAAGAAAGTAAAAAAGTATTATATTTGCAAACCAATTAAAAACGGCCTCGTGGCGCAACTGAATAGCGCATCTGATTACGGCTCAGAAGGTTACAGGTTTGAATCCTGTCGAGGTCACAAAAATCCTGAGAAATTAATTTTTTAGGATTTTTTATTGCAAAAAATTTAGATTTAGCTTTACCTTTAATCCTTCGGCGAAGATTGTTTTTGAAATATAATCTCTATTTTTGCGTTAAAATAATTATTTCACTTTACATTCATCTTTTATCTTTAGAAAAATGTCTTTAGAAATTAGCAATCTTACCAAAAAATTTGGCGAACAAACTGCACTTAACAATATCAATATTGAAATTAAGAAAAACGAAATTATAGGATTACTTGGTCCTAACGGCGCAGGAAAATCTACTCTAATGAAATCTGTAGTTGGAGTAATAAAAATAGATGAAGGAAAAATTATCTTTGATGGTAAAGATATTACAGAAAACGAAGTTTTTTCTAAAAAAAATATTGGTTTTTTGCCAGAAAACAACCCACTTTACCAAGAAATGTATGTGAAAGAATATTTGCAATTTGTAGCAGATATTCATTGTATTTCCAACGAAAAAGTAGAAGAAATTATAAATTTAGTAGGAATAACACCCGAAAAAAATAAGAAAATTTCTCAACTTTCTAAAGGCTATAAACAAAGAGTTGGATTAGCACAAGCAATTTTGCACGAACCCAACTTATTAATTTTGGATGAGCCAACCAATGGTTTAGACCCTAATCAAATTGTAGAAATTAGAAATGTGATTAAAGAAATTGGAAAAGAAAAAACGGTAATTCTTTCTACCCACATTATGCAAGAAGTAGAAGCACTTTGCTCGCGTGTAATTCTTATTCACAACGGAAATATTGTGCAAGACACAGATATTGCCAATTTCAAAGGCAAATTCCAAAACTTAGAAGAAGCCTTTTCTAATTATACTTTATAAAAATCTTAAGATTTGTTTTTTCTACTCGCAAATTTGAGCATTTTAACACTATCTTGACGGAAAAGCAAAACTCCAATAGAAATTCCTATTGCCAAAGTAAAGAGCAATGATGCTGTAAGTACAAAATAATGAAATGTATTTTCTAAATCTTGAGGAGTTCTAGACAAACCTGTTTCATCGGTCAATTTTATAAAACCAAGCATTGTTTTATAAGCATACAAACCAGGAATCATGGTAATACAAGCTGGCATTGTAAAAACTACTGGCGGCGTGTGAACTCGGTGAGCCAAAACAATTCCTAACAAACCAATAAGCACTGTACCAGAAAGTGTAGAGGTAATTAATCCTAAACCAAAGCCATCGTGTAATAAAAATTTAAGAGAATGTCCCAAACTTCCTAGCAATCCTGCAATAAGCAAAACTCTATTGGGAGTATTAAACAAACTAGCAAAACCTATTGCCACGAAAAAAGCCAAGAAAAAATCCTTAAAAAAGTGAAGTAGTAATTCCATTATTTATTAAAAATTATTAATTCCGAAAATTAAAATACTAATTGCCATTCCTACAGCAATACATAACAACACAAAACCAGCTTGAAAACCTCTGGCAATACCAGTTGTAACATAACCTTCTATAAAATCTATCACTCCATTTACCAAAGGAACTCCTGGTATAAGATATAAAACACCAGTTGCAAGAGCTTTTTCTGGCATCTCTCCCATAAAGGTAAAAACGTTAATAGAACAGATTAAACAAGTAACAAAAGAAGCTAAGCTCATTGCAATCATCAGATTAAACTTTCTTTTCATCATTTCTTGCCTGGTAAACAAACCTAAGAAAGATGCTACAAAAGAAAAAGACGCATCAACATAGTTGCCACCTGCAATAAGACAAAGACAAGAGCAAGCAAGAGCTACTAAAAAAAGTGTTTGATATCTATTGTGATGTTTAATTTTTTTGATTTGTTCGAATTCATCAAAAATTTCTTGATAACTCAGCCCATCACTTACAGCTCTCCAAGAAAGCAGACTGGTTTCTGTTAAAATACCAAAATGAACACCATGAGAAGGTAATCTTTTGTAATGAGTAGCTTTTTCCGAAGGATTATTTTTCATTTTAGTGGTTAAAATAATTCCGTTAAATGAAAAAAACGACTCTATATCTACTCCAAAAACATCCGCAATACGCGTTATATTTCTATCAATCCTGCCACAATTGGCACCAGAAATCATTAGAGTAGATCCTATGTCTAAAAGAAGTTCATTGTACTTTTCAATCAGTGGTTTATCATCCAATTCCATATTCATAGGTTAAAAATTTCAGTTGCAAATTTACAAAATCCTCTATTTAAAGCATTATAAATTATGCTATTATAAATCATACCAGAATATGAAAAAAAGTTGCCGTCAATTCAAAATATTTTCTATAAACAAATAAAACTATAGTAGGCATTTATATTTTTCTCTTTTTTCATCAAGAAAGTATTCAAACTGACGGCGGTAAACACAAAGATTAAAAAAACTATTCTAAGATTTTAAAATTTTTAAAATTAAAGTGTAACATTAACCACTCCATAATCTATGGTTAAAATTGGTTCATAAAAACTAATTGCAGAAGTATCTCCACTTCCTAAATATAGTTTTATACCATTATTTATTATTTCTTGAGTAATGATAATTGGTGATAAAACCAATTCGTCTCTTACGGTTGTAAAACCGCTTGTTTTAGTCTTTTTAAACATTAAGTCTTTTATTTTAGTACCTCCAGTTACAGTTCCAGCACTTGCACTATATACTGCATTACCCGTATAAGCAACAAAACGAGAAGCATCAGAATTAGAAGTTGTTTCTTGATATTTCAAAGAAATATTGATTGTCATTGTTTGTCCTAATAATTGCTGAGGAACATTAATTTTCTTGTTAACATTATCCCAGATTACAAAATTATTAGGTGCTGCAGATAGAGGATTATTGACAATTATATCATCACCACTACCATAGTCACAATCAAATAATTTCAATTTTGGAGAACCTGGCGCACTGAATGGTGACGAATTGTAAACGTAAGTATTTACATCATTTAAAAGCGCATTCATTGGTTTAATAACACTATTATAAATATTGGTAAAATTAACTTGTCCTAAACCAGTCCATTTTGTACCATCCCAATAGTAAATTCCTTTACCTGTGGTTGTATTTGTATTATAAACCAATAATCCTTCGGCTGCGGTAGTTGCAGTTACAGGCGCTTTAGTATTTAAATCGGCAATATTAAAGTATGGCAAAAGAAAACCTTTATGATCAGAGTTTAAATGCAATACTGAAGATTCATCTGGGGTTGAAGTGTTTATCCCTACTTGGCTCATGCCAATAATAGAGAATAACCCCACTAATAGGGTGTAAAGTTTAGTCATCATAACGTTGTGTTTTGAGGCAAATGTACAAACACAACAATATCAAGACAATAATGCAAATTACGTATTTTTCAAAAAAAACGAATTTACTAGACCATTAAAGCCTTATTTCTCACAGTCACATTTCTGTCTAGACCTTCTAGAAAGGGCATTATCCCAAAATGGATAAATTTTTATTCCGAAATAAATATCTGCTGCTTCAAGCTTTTTTTGTTTAAAAAATACAGGTAAAATATTATCACTTCCTATAAAAATTGGCCCAAATCTTAGATAACCTCCAAACTGTAATTTTTTGTATTCGAACATCGAAAATTGCGCTGCGTAAGTTAAATATCTATTTGTTTTAGCCAAATTCACATAAAACAAATTAGGAGATTTGAATGAATTTTTAGTTAAAGGTACTCTTTGTGTCAACCCAAAAGTAACATATCTGTTTTTCAATAAATTACCACTATATGAGAGATGAATTGCAGTAGGCAAAGCTACTTTAAAAGTAGTAGATTGCAAAGAAACATCAGGATTACCATAAACATGAGTACTCAATTCTTTAAAAAAATCCGAATAATTATTCACATTTTGAAAATCAATATTTTGATTAATCACAAAAGGTGAACCTTCGTAAAGATGCTTCTCTCCATTTACTTTTATAAAACCAATATCTGTAACAGAAAATGCTAATTTTTGAAAATACTCTCCATTTTCTTTATCATAATTTCCGTAATCTACATAAGTTAAGCCAAAATCTGCGCCAATAGAACTTCCGTTATTTTTTGGCTCGTATTTCTTTTTATCAAAATTATAAGAGCTTGTAACCATTGCCTCTGCGCTATAATTTTCATAATATAAAGTATTGGTAATTTTGTTATAATCAATATTATAGACATTATTTTCTCTCACAATTGCAGCGTCCCAAACTTTAGATTGCTTAAAAGTAACGCCAATATTGAGTTCTGAAGTTTTGTTTTGAAGAAAAGATTTAGAAATAAAAAAATTATTTTCTTGAAGCGTAGCCACACTTGCAGAAAAAGGCTGAAAAACTCTACTAAAAGCCGTTTGATTTATAAAATTTTCGTATTTATATTGATTATCAAGATTGAATAAGCTACCAAACGTTCTTAATCTGGTATAAAAACCCGCTGCAAATTCATGTTCTTTTATTTTGAATTTAACCGCAACAGCAGGTCCTAAAACATCTGCCTGAAAATATCCGTTAAATTTTTTATAATCACTAAATCCAATTGTGTTCTTAGGTAAATCTGATTGATTACTGCCATTATTTACCACTAAATTATCTGCGCCAGAAAGCCCTAAAAGACTTTGTTGAGAAATAAAACTGTAATTATTGTTAACAAAAACATCAGCCGAAACCAAATTTACTTCCCAAGGATTAGAATTTTGTAAAAACGCAGAAGGATTGCTCACCAAAGCATTGGTATATACAAAACCATCATTCTTTACACCAATATTAATCTGTGAAAAAAAGAATTGTACGCAAAAAAGAAAAACAAACTGAAGTTTTTTCATAAAAACAGCTGTAAAAAGTAGGTAAATTTCGTGAAAATTTTTCAAAAAAAATCCCACTCTAAAAAAATAGAGTGAGAATTTTCAAAATAAACTATTAAAACAAAACTATGAAATAGAGAATTTCGCAATAATTGCTAGATTCTGATTTCCAAAAATTTGATTTTTTTTAATCTAAGTGTTTCGGAGTATAACCGTCTTCACTTAGTTCTTTGTGTACATAATCTGCTTTCATTTCAGCTTCATAATCTATTTTTTCATCTTTGCCCATTTTTACTAAAACAGAGTCAAACAATGAATAAACAATTGGTACAATAATTAATGTAAGGAATAATGATGACGTTAAACCACCAATAATTACCCAAGCAAGACCTTTGTTCATCTCAGCTCCTGCTCCGTTTGCTAAAGCAATTGGTAACATCCCGAAAATCATTGCAATTGTAGTCATCAAAATAGGACGAAGACGAGCGTGATTTGCTTGTATTAAAGCGTCGTGAGTACTAACTCCTGCTGCTTTTCTTGCATTGGTAAAGTCAACAATCAAAATTGCATTTTTCGCTACCAAACCAATTAACATAATCATCCCCAACATGGTGAAAATATTCAATGAATTACCTGTAAGTGCCAAAATTAGCATTACTCCAATCATCGCCAACGGAATTGAAAACAATACTACAAAAGGATATACAAAAGAGTCGTACAACGATACCATTACCAAATAAACTAAGATAATAGCTGCTAACAAAGCAATACCTAATGTACCGAAACCTTCTTGTTGGTTTTCCATATCACCACTCCAGATATAATCTACTCCTGCAGGCTTATCTTTACCATCCATAAATTGGTTTGCCCATTCGTTTGCAACATCTCCTACAGGTCTTCCTACCGCTTTAGCTTTCACTTTTACAGACGGAGATTTGTCTCTACGTTCTAGTAAACTTGGTCCTGAACCCATTTTAACATCTGCAAACTGACTTAAACGAACTTGCTCACCTTGAGAATTAGTAAAAATTAAATTTTTAACATCATCAATAGATTTTCTGCTATTATCAGCAAAACGAATGTTAATGTCATATTCATATTCTCCAGCTTTAAATTTCCCGTCTGTATTACCATTGAATGCTGTTTGCATTGCTTGTCCTACACTCGAAAGATTTAAGCCTAAAGACGCCATTTTATCTCTATCTAAATTTACCTGAACTTCTGGATTACCAGTATCCGTAGATAATTCCGCATCTACCGCACCAGGAACTTTTTTCAATAAATCTAAAATTCTTGTAGCTTCTTTTACTGCCGAAGCATTATCTGGAGCTGTAACTACCATTTCTATAGGAGCATTCTCCGCACCCATTATACCAATTGGAGCGGTTTTAAATTCAACTCCTGTAAATTTTTCTTCTAAAGCTCTTTTTACTTTTGCAGATTTAATATCTGTGCTTTCAGAACGTTCAGATTTATCTGTTAAATTTACCTGAACTTCAGATTGATAAGTAGTTGCTTGTATACCTCCAAAACCAGTAGATTGTTGACCAACAGTGGTAATTAAATCTACCACATCTTTATCTTTTCTTAAGAATTTTTCAACTTCTAAAGTAATTTGGTTTGTTTTTTCGATGGTTGCATCTTTTGGCAATTCCATTTGAACCAAGAACTGTCCACGGTCTGTTTTCGGGAAGAATTCTCCACCAATATAACCGAATTTCACTAACATGAAAGACATAATCAAAACAACAAAAGTAATTACTACGGTAAATATTCTTCTAGAAGTAGTTCTAAGCGACCATTCTAACAAGCCTGTAATCCAATGTGTAAAGTTATCTAATTGTTTTTCGAACCAAAGAATGAATTTTTCAAAAGCATTTTTACCAGTAAGATGTTGTAATTTTCCAAATCTTGATGACAACCAAGGGATAATAGTGAAAGAAGCCAACAATGATAATAATGTTGCAATAACCACGGTTACACAGAATTGTGCCAAGATATTAGCTACAAGACCTGTACTCATCGCAATTGGCAAAAATACTACCACAATTACCAAAGTAATAGCAGCAACGGTAAAGCCAATTTCCGCAGCACCATCATACGCTGCTCTAATTTTGCTTTTTCCCATTTCCATGTGACGATAGATATTCTCCAGAACCACAATCGCGTCATCTACCAGAATCCCCACAACTAAAGAAAGTCCTAATAAACTCATCAAGTTTAGGGTATATCCCATGAGATACATCCCAATAAAAGCTGCAATTAATGAAGCCGGAATAGAAACCATTACAATAAATGCATTCCTAACACTATGCAAGAACAATAACATTACAATAGCCACCAAAACAATAGCTAAAAATAAATCGAAAATAACGTGGTCTGCAGATTCTAATGTAAAATCTGTAGTATCGTTTACTACTTTTAATTTTACACCTTGCAGTTTATATCCGTCTTCTACTGTTTTTATTGTTTCTTGAATGCTTTCTGAAACCGCTACAGCATTAGCATCAGATTGTTTTTTAACCTGCATTAAAATAGTAGGAAACTGGTTGAATCTCGCTAATTTTTCAACATCTTTTTGAGCATCAAAAACGGTTGCTACATCAGAAAGACGAACTTGGGCTCCATCTTTGTTAGAAACCACAAGATTACTCATTTCTGCTACAGATTTATATTTACCAGATAATCTAATGGTAGATTTATTAACTCTAGTTTTTAAACTACCAGTAGGGAAATCTAAGTTTGAAGTAAGAATTGCTTGTTGCACTTCGCCAATAGAAAGTCCGTAACCTTGTAATTTTTTATCATCAATATTTACCTGAATTTCTCTCTCTTGTCCACCAACAAGGTCAACTTGTGCCACACCATTTACACGAGAAAAAATAGGTTCTATTTTTTTGTCTAAAAGGTCATAAAGTTCTTTATTATTTAACTTATCAGACGAAATACTCATGGTGATAATAGGCATATCATCCAAAGAGAATTTATTAAGAGAAGGCGCATCAACATCATCTGGAAGGTCTGCCAAAATAGCATTTACCTTACGCTGAGCATCATTAAGCGCATAATCTACATCTGCTCCATTATTAAGCTGAACCATAATAACAGACAAACTTTCGTACGAAGAAGATTCTACTTTTTTTACGTTTTCTAAAGAACCTACCGCATCTTCAATTTTTCGGGTAACAGATGTTTCTACTTCACTAGGAGAAGCTCCTGGATAAACGGTAGAAATAGTTACTATATTGGTTTCAAATTTTGGAATGAGCTCGTATCCCATCATAGAATAGCTCAAAAGTCCTCCTAACGTTAGCAATGTAAATAATACAATAACCAACGATGGTCTTTTAATCGATATTTCTGCTAACTTCATACTACTTTATGATATTAATTTTAGAACCATTATCTAGGTTAATTTGTCCACTGGTAATCACTTGGTCTCCATTTTTAAGACCATTTAAGATTTGAACTTTATCGCCATACACTTTTCCAGGTGTTACTTTAATCAATTTAGCAACTCCGTTTTGAGCTACAAAAATTTGCCCAGAACTTACTCCGTTTACGAATGCAGTAGCTGGTACAGTTAACATATTTTGAGTTTCGGCACCATTATTCGTTTGGAAAATTGCAGTAGCATACATCCCAGCTTTTAAGTTTCCTCTGTTTTGAACTTCAATTTCTACAGGGAAATTAAGCGAAGCATCACTTTTTGGTGCAATAAATGTAATTCTACCACTGAAAGAATCTTCTGGCAAAACATTTACATTAATAGCAACTTGTTGTCCTAATTGAATTTTCCCAACCTGACTTTCATCTACTAAAACAGAAAGTTTCAAACTGTTGATATTTACAATCTCAAACATTGGAGTTCCCGGAGAAACCACTGTTCCAGGTTCTACCATTTTTTTATTAATAGTTCCGCTAATTCCTGCTCTGATGCTGGTATCGCTAATTCTAACGCTTTGAGCTCTTAGAGCAGCCTGAGCATTTTTAAGTTGCAATCTTGAATTATCTAATTGCTGCTTAGTAACACCACCAGTTTTATACGCATTTTCGTAACGTTGATTGTCTATAATAGCGTTTTGCAAGTTGTTCTGAGCCTGAGAAACATCTACATCTATAGCATCTCTTTTGATGGTTGCCAAAGTTTGACCAGCACCTACTCTAGAACCTTCTTTTACCAAAACATTTACAATTCTACCAGAAATTTCAGAAGATTGATTCATTTCTTGCTTCGGTAGAAAAGTTCCGTTTGCAGTATAATCTGTATTAATACTTTCGTATTGAACGGTAACAACATTTACGTTAATTTTATCAACTTCTTTTGCTACTTCCGCTACTTCCGCCTCTTGTTTACTCTTATTACTTGAGATTTTATAAGCAGCCAATCCTACTAAAACCGCTGCAATAACAATATATATTAAAGTTTTTTTCATTATAGTTTATTTTAAATAATTTTTAAGTTCTCCTTTTGATTTGTAGTATTGTACTTCGGCAATTTTATAATCTAGAATTGCAGTGGTATAATTATTTTTAGCTTGTACCAAAGAATTTTCGGCATCTAATAAATCTGTAAGCGTTGCCAAACCGTATTGATAATTACTTTTTGTATCCGCTAAAACATCTTCTGCCAATTTCACATTCGCTTTTTGGCTTTCTAAAGTTGCAAGGCTATTTTCAATTTGAGCTTTTGCGTTTTGATAAGCTTGGTCTAGCCCAAGTTTGGTATCTTTAATATCTATTTCGAGTTTATCAATATCAATTTGATTTTGCTGAACTTTAGCTTTTGTAGCAAATCCATTAAAAATAGGAATATTAATACCCAATCCTATTGCAGAATAATCTGACCACATTACTCCTTTTGAACTGCCATTCGTTAGAGGAAACTTCTCTCCTAATCCTTGCCAATTATAGTTAGCCGTTAGATTAACTGTAGGATAATAATTTGCGATAGTTGCTTTTTTCTGATATTCAAGAAGTTCTTTATTTTTTAGCAAAACCTTTACTTCTGTTCTTTCGTCAGTATTTACAGTTTCGTCTAAAAGATGTGGAGTTACTGCCATATCTTCTTGCACCAATTGTATTTTGGTTTCAATAGGCATTCCCATGTAGAATTTCAAAGCATTTTCGGCTTGCGTAATTCCATTATTACTTTGTTTTATGTTAGTTTCTATATTGGTAAGGTTAACATTAGTTCTATCTAAATCTATTTTTTTTGACAAACCATTATCATACAAACTCTTAATTACATTTCTTACTTTCTCTGTACTGCTATAGCTGCTTTCTAAAGTATTTTTTTGCTCTTGAGCTGTAAAAACCTGAAAATATGCATTAGAAACCCTCTCAATAATTTGCTCTTCGGTAAGATTTGCATTCAATTGATAAAATTCTTTGGTAGATTTCGCAGCTTTTAAACCAATAAAAACCTGTTGATTAAAAAGCGCTTGTTGTAACTGAACTCCCGCAACAGCAACCCAAGGCTGTCCCATTTTGAAAGTTTGCCCAGCAAGAGAAACCTCCTGAATAATCGGATTATATGTAATATTAGCATTCCCAGTTACTTTTGGTAATGCGCCAGCTTTTGCTTCTAGAATTTTCGCATCTGCATTGGTAATATCTAGCTTAGCTTTTAGGGCATCTGCTTTATTTTGCAAAGCAAATTCTATAGCTTGTTTCAAGGTTACTGTCTGCTGAGAATAAACCAATGTTCCCGTAACAGTCAAAATACCTAAAGCTAATTTTTTCCACTTTATCATTTTAAATATCATAATTTATTTTTAACTTTTTAGACGTTTGTTTACAATTTTTACTTTATTTTTTTTCTATTTTTTTTAAGATTCCGAAAATCTTCCTTAATAAATCTCTTGCTTCATTATTTAAATATTATTGTATTGATATTTTTCTTTTAATTCATTTAGTCTTTGTTTGCCTTCATCCGTAACTATTGCATCTAAGTATAATAATTTCATAGCCACAGAAAGACTTTTCTTATCTGTTTCTTCTGTAAAAATTGGAGAAATATCTGTGGAGAAAAATAATGTGATTAAAAATTTAATATATAAATCTATCGGAATATCTTCTCTGAAATACCCAAGCTTAATACCTTTTTCAAAATCTTCTCTCAAAATTTTTATAATTCTAACAGAAACAGAAACTTGATGAGAATGAAAAATATCTGGATAATACTTTAATAATTGTATTACAAAAATATTTTTCTGTTTACAAGTAATTTCGTCCATTCTAGCACCAGAAACAAGAAGAGATTCTATA
Organism: Cloacibacterium sp.; assembly: GCF_047601505.1. Taxonomy (GTDB): domain Bacteria; phylum Bacteroidota; class Bacteroidia; order Flavobacteriales; family Weeksellaceae; genus Cloacibacterium. The sequence continues at coordinate 1,631,449 of NZ_JASGJD010000001.1, read as the reverse complement.
GGGCAATCGTACTCTTCTCTCACTTTCTCTATCTCATCTAACCCTTCATCTGATATAAAATCCAAAACATCACAAATTAAATCTTCTTTGTGTTTATATTTCTGATACAAAGTTTTCTTAGAGATAGAAAACTCTTTTGCAATATCGTCCATCGTTAAAGTTTTAGCTCCATAAACATGAAACAACTCAAACAACTTTTCTAAAAAACATTTTTTATCATCCATAATTGGGTGCAAATATACAAAAGAAAACTTTAAAACAAAAAAAGTTTCCAAGTTTTTTAGTTTATTTATTTTAAATATCTAAAAATCACTTCAGTTTAGAAACAAAAAAACCGAGAAAAATCTCGGTTTGTATTTAGTTCAAATAAATTTCAAATTTTCCAAATTCATGTATTTTTTCGATGAGTTGATAATTGATATTAATACTTTGTTGCATTGCTCTAGCCTCAATAAAACTGTTATCCAAAGGATTTCTAAGATAAACATTCAACTTATGTTCGCCTTTTTCTGCCAACAATTGAGTCTTAAAAAACTCTAAATCCGTTTTATTTATTTCGTTAACAGGAATTACTAAAGAAAGAGATTTTGCAAATTTTTCAAAAGCATCATTCAATTCTAAAATGTCTGTAACGTTAGTAAAAACTCTACCTTCGCTACCTTGTGTAAATTTCATTTTGATAATCACAAAACGGTCTTTCGCTATTTTATCTCTCAGTTTCATGTAATCTCTATCTCCCAATCTAAAGCTATAACTGCCTGTATAATCTTCTAAAGTAATGAAGCAAATTTTCTCTCCAGAATTTTTACCATCTCTCAAAATCATATCAGAAATTAATCCCGAAACGGTATATTCTCTAGCGTTTTCAAATTGTTTTTGTCTTTCTTTCCAATCTTTTGCAGGCTCGAAAAGACTTCCCGCAGGAAACAATTGTTCTTTAAAAGCATCTACTTCGTCTAAATTTAAGAAATTAAAATTCCCTTTTGGCTCAGCTTTTTTAGAAGTTTCTTCTACTAATTCTTCTTCTTCGCCAGCTTCTAAAGAAATATCTAAACTTTCTTCTTCATCTGGTTCTTCATCTAAAATTTTTGAAGCCAAATCATTATTTTGTGTTAAATCTTCTTTTTTTCTGTCGTCCAAAACATAAGCTCTAGAAAGTTCTCCATTTACAAACTGATACTGAAATTTGTACTCATCCAAAGGATGCGCCGAAAGATAGAAACCAATAATTTCTTTCTCACGATTCAATTTGTGCATATTCTGCCATTCTGCACATGGCAGAAGTTTTGGTCTTTCTATTTGAACCTCATCTGCAAAATCTGCAAAAAGCGAATTTTCTACAGAATTTTTATTATCTTGGAATGATTGTCCGTAACGCAAAAGTTTTTCAATATTGGTTCTTCCTGCGTTGTCCACATCAAAATATTGCGCTCTGTGATAAGAATCTAATTCGTCAAAAGCACCAGCAATTACCAAACTTTCCACTACTCTTTTATTCACTTGAGACGAAGGCATTCTTTCGAAAAAATCATAAATATTTTTAAATCTTCCGTTTTGTCTTTCCAAAGAAATAGCTTCAGAAGGTGCTTCTCCCATTCCTTTTATCGCTCCTAACCCAAATCTAATTTGTCCTTTTTCATTTACCGCAAATTCATATTGAGATTCATTAACATCTGGTCCCAAAACATCAACTCCCATTGCTTTACAATCTTCCATAAAAAGAGTAATTTGCTTGGTATTGTTAATGTTATTACTCATTACACTTGCCATATATTCTGCCGGAAAATTGGCTTTAAGATAAGCTGTGTGATACGCAATTAAAGCATAACAAGTAGAGTGAGATTTGTTGAAAGCATATTCCGCAAAGGCTTTCCAGTCGTTCCAGATTTTTTCTAAACGTTCTTCGTTTAGGTTGTTCTTTTTACCCCCTTCTATAAATTTAGGATACATTTTATTAAGGACATCAATCTGCTTTTTCCCCATTGCTTTTCTCAGCGTATCAGCTTCACCTTTGGTAAAATTCGCTAATTTCTGAGAAAGCAACATTACCTGCTCCTGATAAACGGTAATACCGTAAGTTTCCTTCAAATATTCTTCGGTTTCTGGCAAATCGTAAACAATTTCTTCCAAACCGTGTTTTCTATTAATGAAATTCGGGATGTATTTTATTGGACCTGGTCTGTACAATGCATTCATTGCAATTAAATCTGCAAAAACCGTTGGTTTTAGTTCTCGCATATATTTTTGCATTCCCGCACTTTCATATTGGAAAACCCCAATAGTTCTTCCTTCCTTAAAAAGTTCGTATGTTTTTTTATCATCCAACGGAATTTCATCGGTATTAATTAAAATTCCATGACGTTGTTTTATCAGTTTTACCGCATCTTTAATAATGGTTAAAGTTCTTAGACCCAAAAAGTCCATTTTCAGCAAACCAGCACTTTCCGCAACGGAGTTATCAAACTGAGAGACCAAAATTCCTGCATCTTTTGCAGCGATAGTAATTGGTACTAAATTCGAAATATCTTCTGGCGTAATAATCACTCCACAAGCGTGAATCCCTGTGTTTCTAATGCAACCTTCCATTTTTTGCGCCGAAGCCAAAACTTGATGGCGAGAATCATTTGGATTTGCCAAAATAGCTTTCATTTCTTCAGCTAAAGGTTTATCTTCTGGTTTTAATTTTTCAGGTTTATTAAGAACTTTCGCAATGTTCATTCCTGGTGTTTCCGGAATTAATTTCGCAATCGCAATAGTTTCCGGAATCGAAACATCCAAAACTCTTCCTGCATCTTTAATGGCAGATTTCCCACCGAGAACAGAGTATGTAATAATCTGAGCCACATTCATTTGCCCATATTTCCCAATTACCCATTTTATAATCGCATCTCTACCTTCATCATCAAAATCGATGTCAATATCGGGCATCGAAATACGTTCTGGATTTAAAAATCTTTCAAAAAGCAAATCATATTTAATTGGGTCAACATTCGTAATTCCAATACAATAAGCAACAGCAGAACCTGCCGCAGAACCACGACCAGGACCAACAGAAACTCCCATTTTTCGGGCTTCGTTACAAAAATCCTGAACAATTAAAAAGTAACCAGGATAACCTGTATTGGCAATAACTTCGAGTTCGAAATCTAAACGCTCTCTAATATCTTCTGTAATTTCTTCATATTTATTTGCTGCTCCTTCGTAAGTAAGATGTCTCAAATAAGCATTTTCTCCACGTTTTCCTCCATCTTTTAAATCTTCTTCATGCTGAAACTGCTCGGGAATATCAAATTCAGGAAGCAAAACATCTCTTTTTAACGTGTAAGGTTCAAATTTTTGTACAAATTCTGAGTAAGCTTCAAAAGCATCAGGATATTGTCTGAAAGTTCTTTTTAATTCTTCAGGATTTTGAACATAATAATGGTCATTTGCAAGACCTTTTCTCTTCCCAAAACCTTTACCAATTGGCGTAGAAACTCTTTCTCCGTCTTTGATACAAGTGATAATATCTTGAATTTTAGAATCGTCTTTTTGGGTATAAAAAGTTTCATTTTGAGCTAGAATTTTTACATCGTGTTTATCTGCCAAATCGAGTAAAACTTCATTCAAATGTTCTTCGTCTGGCAAATCATGGTTTTGAATTTGAACATAGAAATCTTCTCCAAATTGCTCTTTCCACCAAAGGAAAAGTTCTTCCCCTTTTTGTTCACCAAAATTAAGAATCGCATTAGGAATATCTCCATAAATACCAGAAGTTACAGCTATTAAATCTTCTTTAAATTCAACAATTTGCTTTTTAGAAATCCTCGGAACACCTGCGTAATATCCGTTGGTAAATCCAAGGCTAGAAAGTTTTGCCAGATTTTTATATCCTCTGAAATTTTTGGCGATAAGAACCATATTTGTTCTTCTATCTGGGTCGTCTTTGGTAAATTGCTTTTGCTCTGGTCTTTCGGAGATATAAAATTCACAACCGAGAACCGGAATTAACGGCGATTTGGTAAATTCTTCACCTTTTTCTTCGGCTTCAGCTTTTTTCTTCTTGAGATCACCATTGTATTTTTCAACTTCAGAAACAAATTTAAAAGCACCCATTAAATTCCCTAAATCTACCATTCCGACAGCTTTATAATCGTTTTCGGCAGCTACTTTTATCAACTCACTGAAATGAGAAGTTGCAGAAAGTGTAGAATAAATGGTGTGATTATGAAAATTAAAATAATCTCCAATTTCTATTTCGGTAGTATCTCCAAAATCTACGTTAGATTTCTTTTTTTTAGAATCTGCAACCTGTCTTCTGATAACAATATCAAAAGGTTTTATTGGTTCGCTCCAGACTTTTTGAAAATTTTGAAATTGCTCATCACTCCAAAGCATTTTTTCGGCAGGAATAATGTTTTTTCTTGCCATTTCGAAGAAAATTTGAGCAGTTGCATTAACGTCTGCTGCTGCATTGTGCGCTTCATCAAATTGGTAACCGTATAATTTCTCGAAAAGTTCTCCCAATTTTGGCGATTTGAATCTACCTCCTCTACCACCAGGCAAGGCACAAAATTCTGTCCCAAGTTCCATGGTATCAGCTTTTGGAGTTTCTTGGAGTGTATTCTCGATTTGTTTTCTAAAGAACTCCGCACCAACAATTTTATAGTCAAAATCTATATTATGACCAACGCCAACTTTTGTTTTTTCCAGAACTTTTTTAAATTCTTCTAAAACCCAAGTCAAATCTTTACCTTCTTCAATCGCCATTTTTGTTGAAATACCGTGAATTCTTGTGGCGTTAAAAGGGATATCATAACCTTCTGGCTTTATGATATAATCCTGATTCTCGATTAACTTGCCTTCATCATCATGCAATTGCCAAGCAATTTGAACCATTCTGGGCCAATTATCTGAATCTGAAATAGGTGCGTTAAAATTTTGTGGTAAACCCGTGGTTTCTGTATCAAAAATCAAGTACATTCTCTAGAAATTTTCCTCAAATTTAAATGAAAAAAATTAAAATAAAAATACAATTACATTTTCAAATTCCCGCTTAAAATCTATTTTTTCTACGAGGTTATTAATATATTTGCATAAATTGTTAACAAATGAAAAAAACTTTAATATTTGTTTTGGGATTATCCTCGCTTTGTAGCTTTGCGCAAAGTAATGAAAAACTTCAAAAAACTTTCAGTGATGAGAGTCTGAAAAACCAAAAGAAATTTGATCTTTATATTAAAAATTTAAACTCTCGCTTATCAGAAAAACAAGTTTCTGAAATGAAAAGTAAATTAGCCGGATTTGCCGGTGAAATACCTGTATTTCTAGAAAGTGATGATAATAGAGCGAATAAAAGTGCCAATATTATTTCGCTTCAAGATGGCACTCTTTTATCTGGAAAAGCTATAACGGGCTCTGGTCTCAATATCATGGTAATGGATGGTGGAAGAGTTTTCGAAAAACATAAAGAGTTTGGAGCAAGTGAAACTGGTACAGTTACTGTACAAAGAATTTTTGACAAAGAAAATGGCACTACTTCTTATTCAAACCACGCAACCAATGTGTCCGGAATTATTGGTGCAATGGGAGTTGGAAAACTTGTAGCACCATACGGAACTGCAGCCGCAAAAGGCGTTCTGCCAGATGTTAAAATTGATAGCTATGCTTTTGCCTCTACAACACTTGGAACAAATTATCAAAAACTTGAAGCTTCTGGTGCAAATATTTCCAATCACTCTTATGGTATTAATTTGGGATGGACTTATGTTTCTGAAACAAGCACAACATATCCACAAGTTGGTTATTATTGGATTGGAGACTACGAATTGAATCATCAAGATACCTATTCTGGAAGTTACTACACCCAAGATGCAAATTTTGATAAAATTGTTTATAAAAATCCAAATCAAATTGTAATAAAATCTGCGGGTAACTATTATGGGACTCACCCTAGTGAAGACCCTACAAAACCAAAATTTAAATACGATAATGCTACTGATAAATATGTAGCCTTTGCTGATACTGATGAACTTCCACCTGCAAATTGTAGTCAAGGATATAATTGTATTGGATGGGGTTCTTTGGCTAAAAATGTTATAATTGTAGGAGCAACGGATCAATTAACTACCACAGATAATCTTTATAGCACTTCATCAGATGTTATAAAATCTGATTATAGTAGTGCAGGGCCAAGAAAAGATGGAGCTATAAAACCCGACATTTCAGCAGTTGGAAGCAATATGGTGATTCCGGGATATAGTAATGACACAACATATGATGCTTATTACGTAGGAGATGGAACATCTTACTCAGCACCAGTAATTTCTGGGATTGCAGGAGCTGTAACTCAGGTTAACAGAACCATCACTGGTAATTCCACTTTTACCTATAAAGCAGATGAAATGAAAGCATTGCTTATTCACACCGCAAATGAAGCAGGAAGCAATCCTGGACCAGATGTTTGGTACGGATGGGGGTTTGCAGACGCAAAAAAAGCAGCTCAATTGGTAATCGATAAAAATAATGGTAAAGCAATTTTTGAGAGAAATTCTTTAACTTCTGGAGTAAAATTCACAAAAGAAATTACAGCCGTAGCAAACGAACCAATAAAAGCTACTATTTCTTGGGTAGATCCTGCTGGAACTCCATTTACAAGTGATAGTGATTTACAAAACAATCATTCTTCAATGCTAGTAAATGATCTTGATTTAAGAATAATAGACACTACTAATAATACCATCTATTACCCTTGGAAATTAGACATTAGCAATCCTATGGCTGCAGCTACAAAAGGTGATAATCTTGTAGATAATGTAGAACAAGTACTTATTGATAATCCCGTTGCTGGAAGAAAATACAGAATAGAAGTTTCTAACAAAGGAAATTTGGTTAATGACAGTAAAGTGGCAGCTCCTCAAGATTTTGCTCTTATCACAACTGGTCTTGAGCCTAAAATTGATTATAATAATTTCAATATTGAAAGTAAATCTGAAACTTGCTCTGGCAAAAACAATGGAGAAATAAACATTTCTGCAAATCAAACATTTAATTACACTGCAAAAGTAAACGGTGGAAATACGTACACTTTTACTAACAATAAATTAAATATTACAGACTTAGCTCCAGGAACATATAATGTTTGCGTAACCGTGGCAAGTTTAAATTTTGAACAATGCTTTAACGTAACCATTTCTAAAGGAGTTACTGCAGCTGCTAGAATGTCTACAAATAGTGCTACTAATAATTTCGAAATTAATGTAGAACAAGGTACAGCACCATACAAAGTTTATGTAAACGGAATTCAAAAATTAGAAACCAATGATACTACAATTTCTCTGGAAGCTAAAAAAGGAGATTTAATAGAATTAAAGACTTCTGTAGCTTGCGAAGGAACGGTTTCTCAAAAGATTGCTTCACTTAACAATACTGTAACAGCTTATCCTAATCCAGCAAAAGATTTTGTAAAAATTACAATTCCTACAGCCGAAAAAGAAGTGGAAATTGAAATTTACTCAGCAGACGGAAAATTGGTTTCAAAACAATTCTATACTATTGTAAATGGAGAAGCAAAAGTAGATTTATCTAAACTTCAAGATGGAGTATATTTTGCAAAAGTATCTTCTAAAAATCCTACTAACATCAAAATCATCAAAAAACATTAATAAAAGATGAAAAATATTTTAAAACTTATCATACCTAGTCTCATTATCATTTCTTGCGGCGGTGGAGACAGCGGAGATTCTACTCCCAATGCAGCTCCTACTATACCTTCATTGGTATCTCCTACCAATCAAAGTTTGTGCATTAGCAATGCTTTAACATTCACTTGGAATAAATCTACAGACTCGCAAAGTGATGCTATTACTTATCAAATTCAAATTGCAACAGATAACCAATTTACACAAATGGTTAACACCAGCAATACCTCAAATACTTCTTTCACCATTACTTTAGACAAAGGAAAAGCTTATTATTGGAGAGTAAAAGCTACTGATAGCAAAAATGCTTCAAGTGAATTTTCTTCAGTTAACAGTTTATATACTGAAGCTACAGCTACAAGCAATCACTTGCCTTTTATGCCTCAATTGGTAAAACCAAGTTTAGAAGCTAGCGTTGCTACAACTGTAGATTTGGAATGGAGTGCTTCGGATGTTGATACTTCTGATGTATTAACTTACGATATTTATTGGGGAACAAGCGCTTCTAGTTTAACCAGTTCTAAGACTAATTTAACTACAAAAACTGCACAATTAACTGGTTTACAAAGTGGAACTACTTATTACTGGAAAGTTGTAGTAAAAGACAATAAAGGTGGCGAAACCATAGGACAAATTTGGAATTTTAAAACCAACTAAAACTCAATTCCATCACATAAAAAAGCCTTTCAGGATTCACTGAAAGGCTTTTTGTTTATCTAAATTTATTATTTATTTCTTAGTTAATACTTTGAATTTAAAATAAGAAGCTACAGAAAGTATAAGCATTGTTGCTAAACTTATATAAACCCAAGCTGGCACTGGTACTGGATCTCCTGCCGCATAAGAATGCAAGCCAGAAAGATAGTAATTTACACCAAAATACGTCATTACCATACTACAAAATGCAAACATTGCTGCCACGTGAAATGCCCATCTACCACGTAAACCTGGCACCAATCTCATGTGCAATACAAATGCATAAATAATGGTAGCAATAAATGCCCAAGTTTCTTTCGGGTCCCAGCTCCAATATCTTCCCCAAGATTCATTTGCCCAAACTCCGCCTAAGAAAACACCTACAACAAGCGCAAAAAGCCCAATTGCTAAAGACATTTCAGAAACAATAGTTAATTCTTTTAACGAAACATCTTTATGCTCTTCGTGATATTTTTTATCAGCAACAATGTAAAATAAAAGACAAATTACAGCAATAATCATTGATAATGCAAAGAAACCATAACTGCTCACAATAATCGCTACGTGTACAATTAACCAATACGATTTCAGCACAGGAACAAGTGGTGTAATTTGTGGGTCTAGCTGTGATGTACCGTGCGCAAATCCCATCATAATTACCGCTACCATATAACCTGCAGCAGGAATTAAAGCGTTAGATTCTGCTTTTGAAACAGATTTTTCTTCTTTTGATTTCTGAGATAAATTGGGTTTTCCTATTCCGAAATAGAACATAAGCCCTGCCGAAATTCCTACCCAAGAGATAAATACAATGGCTTCGTAACCATTACTCCAAGGTGCGTGTCCAGAAATGTACCATCTTGCAATTAATCCTAAGAAATGAAATACATAACCAATTACTCCTATATAAATAATTGTTTTAATAATTTTATGAAGAATTTTGTTTGGTTTAAACAATTCTACAAAGCCTAAAACCATCAATAAACCACCTACTAAAGTATAAAAAATCAATAAAAAGAAATTTATATTTAAAGTATTTAATAAAACTTCAACATTTATTTTTGATTCATCTGGAATAACACTTTTTCCCCAAATTTTTTGGTATTCTTGTACTTTTGTCAATTCCGCATCTGCTTTTGCCCAATTGTTATTTTTAGAAGCATCTATCACACTAAGAAAATACGGCGCAATAACATTTTGAGCTTGTGGGTCTGCTTTTTGGTCTTGGTCTAACCAAGAATTCCATGTATGATTAGGGTCGTTTTGAATAGGAATAATTCTGAAATATTGCCCCGAAAGAATTCCGTAGAAAATTTGTACCCTTTCGTTCACAGCAATTACTTCTAAATCATATTTGCTTTGTTCTGCTGGTTTTTTTCTAAAAGCAGTATTAAAATCGTCTTCCAAAATAAAACGAGGCATTCCTTGTCCATCAGAAACAAAAAGATTCATCATAGATGTATAACCATTTTCATCGGCTTTGGCTTTGGTTAACAATTCTTGTCCGCCACTAGAACCAATTTTAATAATTTTATCATTCATCCAAGCCATAGGATTAAGGTTGATAGACAGAAACCATTGGTTTGCATCTAAATCTCCCCATCTTTCTTTTTTAGCCATTTTTCTCAAAACGTCTAAAGCTTGACTATTTATTGGCTCAATTCTCCCATCAAAACCTTGCACCAAAAGATATGCAAATTTATCTGCGTGTTCTTTGCTAATTTCTAAATGAGCAGCTGGTTGAGCAGGAATTTGTGCAGAAGCAGCATTATTAACAGCTTCTTCGGTTTGATGATTATGTTCTTGAGCTTTAAAGCCTAAAAATGAAATCAACAATAATAAAACAAGCATTTTCTTAGCCGCAATATCTTTTAGAGAATTACGCAAACTCCAGAATCTTGTTCCCTTCCAAAATAAAGTGACAAATAATCCTAAAAACAATAAAACATAACCAATATAAGTGATAAGAGTACCCCAATAATCGTGGTTTACAGATAAAACTGTGCCTTGTCTATCAGGATCAAAACTTGCTTGGAAAAATCTATATCCTTTGTGATTCAATACGTGATTCATAAATATTTTGTACGGCGTTTGCTTGCCTTCGTCAATTATCTGAACATGAGATTCATAAGCTGATGGAGAAGTACTTCCTGGGTAAGTTTCCATCACGAAATCGTCTAATTTTAATGCAAAAGGTGTCTGATAAACTTTCGGCCCGAATCCTAAAATAATATTCAAACCATCAATAGTAACTTGCTTGTACGCATCAGGATTTCCTTTTTCTACAGAAAGTTCTACGTTTTGAGAAGTTTTTGGACCTTTTAGTTCTACCAAAAGCATATCTGGAACATTTTGGTCTCTTTTTTTATCTCCAGTATAAGAAATTAGCTTACCCTTTTTCATCATTTCCGGAACTACAATTTTCAAATCTTTAATGGTATAAAGACTTCTGTAAACCAAAGGTTGATACTCATCTTTTTTGGTAACACCTGTTGCCTGAGTTGCCATTGTCATATAATTAGCATCTTCAGGAGTTTTAATGAGGATATTACCATTTTCGTTTTTAAATTCTACTGCTCCGTCAATTGGTCTATCAAAAGAAATTAAAAATCCGTTGATATTTTTCACATCTCCAGAAGCTAGGTAAATATCTTCTCTACCAGCATCATTAGTTGAAACCAAATGCAAATAATTTTTGCCTGCATTATCTGCTTGCAAACTATCTTTTTTCCTTTGAATATAATCTAATTGTTTTACCTGAACCATTTGCCCACGAAAATCGTATTTCGCTTCAAAATTATGATTCATCAATTTGGCAATTAATGGTTTTTGCGAAGCCATCATATAAGGAATTTCTTTATAACTCAATCTATCACCACCTTGTTCAATCTGAATTTTGAAGAAATTTTTGTCGGTTACTACTTGGTTAGAAGTTTGCCCTTCTCTAATGTGCATTTGCCCTTCATAACTGATATATCTTGTAATAGCGCCACCAATAAAAATAAAAACAAACGCCAAGTGAAACACCAAAAGAGGCCATTTTTCTCTTTTCCAAAGTCTATATCTGTTGATATTTCCAATAAAATTAATAATTAAAAGAACCATTACAGTTTCAAACCATAAAGCTTCATATATTAGAGCTTTAGCAGTAGGAGTACCGTAATCATTTTCTATAAAAGTGGCATAAGCCATCGCAAAAGCATACACTAAAAGTAAAACAGCCATTGTTCTGGTAGAAACCAAGAAATTTAGAAGTTTGTTCATAGATTTTTCGTTGATTTTGAAGCAAATGCTTCTTTTTTATTTTAAAATTTGATTTGCAAAAATAAGTTCTAGAAATTAAATTTCATCATAATATTCGTTAATTTTATCTATTGAAGCCATTAATCTTCAATTTTAAAAAATGCCTTTTCATTTTCAATTTTTCATATAAAATATTACCTTTGCGTTTATCACAATTATGGCAAAACTAGCATCTAACAATAGACAAGAGGTAGAAAAAAGCAAAACGCTTTCTAAACCAAGAATTTTTTTCGGATTATTATTTATATTCCTTTCGGCATTGCTCACCATTTCATTTGCTTCATATCTAATGAATTGGAAAGCTAACCAAAGCCAAGCTGGCGCAATGCTAGACCAAGAAATAAAATCTTCTAATCTCTTTGGAAAACTTGGAGATTGGCTAGGAAAAATTTTCATTTTTGATAGTATTGGTATCGCTGCTTTTATTGTTGCTTTTTTATTTTTGGTTTTAGGATTTCAAATTCTCAAAAAACCATATTTCAAACTGTGGAAAACCCTTTCTCACTCTCTTTTCTTTATCTGTTGGTTACCTATTTTTATGGGAGCAATTATTAAAGGAGACGGAACGCTGAGCGGAGTTTTCGGTAACGAAATTCAAGATTATCTTGCTTCTATTATTGGAAATTTTGGGCTTTGGGTTACGCTAATCGTTGCAATTGCTTTGTATTTTATTCTTGAATTTAATCTAAGACCAAGTTCGATACAAGCAAAATACGACGCCATAAAAGACAAATTTTCTACCGAAGAGTACGATGCTGATGAAGATTTTGAAGCAGACAAAGAATTACAAAATCTTAATAATAATGAAAAAGTAGATTTTGAAAACCTACAAGTAACTTCGGAAGTTGAAATTCCTAAAAACGATACTTTCGAAACCATCAAAACACCCAATCAAACAAGTTTTGACAATACGAAACCCGTTGTAGAAACGCTTCAACCCGTAGTTTCTACTCCAGTAAATATTCCTGTAGAAAAAGATTTAGAACAAGTTGGCTTTAGCTTTCAAAAAGAAGAAATTCCGTCAAAGCCAAAAGAAGACATTGCATTTAGCATAGAAGAACAAAAGGAAGATTTAGACGATTTTGATAAAAAAGCGAAAGAATTAGTTGATAAACACGGTGTTTACGACCACAAATTAGATTTGGCAAACTTTCAAATGCCAAAAATTGATTTACTAAAAGAATATGGAAACGAAGAAATTGCCATTAACAAAGATGAATTAGAAGAAAATAAAAATAAAATAGTTGGTTTGCTCAAAAATTTCAACGTAGGAATTGCAGAAATTAAGGCAACCATTGGACCAACAGTTACACTCTACGAAATTGTTCCAGAAGCAGGAATTAGAGTTGCTGCCATCAAAAAATTGCAAGACGATATTGCTTTGAATTTATCTGCTCTTGGAATTAGAATTATTGCGCCAATGCCAGGAAAAGGAACAATTGGAATTGAAGTTCCACGCAAAAATCCTTCTATGGTTTCTATGAGAAGTGTAATTGCTTCTCCTAAATTTCAAAATTCTGACATGGATTTGCCTGTTGTTTTTGGGAAAACCATTTCAAACGAAGTTTTTGTTGCCGATTTAGCCAAAATGCCTCACTTATTGATGGCTGGAGCTACCGGACAAGGAAAATCTGTAGGAATTAATGCAATTTTAACCTCTTTACTTTACAAAAAACATCCTTCAGAATTGAAATTTGTGATGGTTGATCCTAAAAAAGTAGAACTTTCTCTTTACTCAAAAATTGAAAGACATTATTTGGCAAAACTTCCTGATGGCGAAGACGCTATTATTACTGATACTCACAAAGTAATCAACACGCTGAATTCTCTTTGTATTGAGATGGATACGCGTTATGATTTGCTTAAAAATGCTTTTTGTAAAAACCTTAAAGAATATAATAAAAAATTCACAGAAAGAAAACTCAATCCTGAAAACGGACACCGATACATGCCTTATATTGTGCTAGTTGTGGACGAATTTGCAGACCTCATCATGACGGCAGGTAAAGAAGTAGAACTTCCAATTGCGAGATTAGCTCAATTAGCCAGAGCTGTAGGGATTCACTTAATTGTAGCAACACAAAGACCTTCTGTAAACGTAATTACAGGGATGATTAAAGCGAATTTCCCTGCGAGAGCTGCTTTTAGAGTAATTTCTAGTGTAGATTCTAGAACAATTTTAGATTCTCCTGGTGCAGACCAATTAATTGGAAAAGGTGATATGCTCTATTTTAACGGTAATGAAATTTTGAGATTACAATGTGCCTTTGTAGATACGCCAGAAGTGGAGAAAATTGCAGAATTTATTGGTGAACAAAAAGGTTATTCTACCGCATTTATGTTGCCAGAATATTCTGGTGAAGATGCTACTTCTACGGTTGCAGCTTTTGACCCGAATGAAAAAGACCAACTTTTTGAAGAAGCTGCCAGAATTATTGTTTCAACTCAGCAAGGTTCTACTTCTATGTTGCAAAGACAATTAAAACTCGGTTATAATAGAGCTGGTAGAATTATGGATCAATTAGAAGCTGCAGGAATTGTTGGTGGTTTCAACGGTGCAAAAGCCAGAGAAGTTCAAATTTCAGATTTAAATGCTTTGGAAAATTTCTTGGAGGAATTAAGGAAGTAATTTTGATGGAAGTGTGAAGCTAGAAGCAGGAAGTTTAAAAATTGTTTAACACAGTTTTAAGATTACTTGGCTCACTTTTTGAAAAAGAATAATCAGAATCAAAAAAATATAGAAATGAAATTTTTTAACAAAATACTTTTAGGAACTTTAGTTGTTGGAACTTTTGTATTCAGCTATGCCCAGAAAATAGATGCTAAGGCAAAAACCATTTTAGATGCTGTCTCTGCAAATTATAAAGCCAAAAAAAACACATACTATAAATTTTCTTACAGCACAGGAAAAGGCAGTGTTACGAAAACTGAAACTGGCATTTTTTATGCTACTCCCTCTCAATACAAGCTCAATATTATGGGAAATGAGCAAATTTTTGATGGTAAAAAAGTGTATAACATTTCTAAAGAAGACCAAGAAGTTACTATTGCAAAACCAAATGGAAGCGAAAAAGCACTTTCGCCAACTAATTACATAGACGAATACAAAAGTGGTTATACAGTTACATACGCTGGCAAAAACGGCGCTTTAGACATCATAAAAATGGTTCCTGTAAAAGATAACGGAATTAAAAATATTTTGCTATACATTAACTCTCCAAAGAAACAAGTTGCAAAAATTGTACAGAATTCTGCTGGCAATGATGTAGCCGTAATTACAGTAGTTCAATACAAAGAAAACCAGAAAATTAGCAATTCTACATTTAGTTTTGATAAAAATAAATACAAAAACTATTTGATTACAGAATTGTAATTTCACACCATCTGAATAAATATTTACAAAATAAGTTAAAATTAAAGTCACGAAAGCTAAACCTTTTGTGACTTTTTCATAATTTTGGCAAATGCTAAAGAAACTAGATCAATATATTATAAAAACCTTTTTTGGGCCATTCTTTTTTATCTTCAGTGTGTTGTTTTTCATCTTTATGGTAAACATCATTTGGATACAATTGGCACAATTCACTGGTAAAGGTCTTACCACTTTTGAAATTATGAAATTTCTCTTTTACATGAGTGTAAATGTGGTAAAAATGGTACTACCGCTTACCATACTTTTGGCTTCTATCATGACGTTTGGAGATTTCGGAGAACGCTACGAACTTGCCGCCATGAAATCTGCCGGAATTTCTCTTACCAGAGTAATGCTTCCACTTTTTACGGTAGTGAGTTTACTTTCTATTATGTTGTATTTTTTCTCAAATAATGTTATTCCAGATTTCCAGAGAAAGGCAAAAAACATGATGTTCAATATTGCAGCAACCAAACCTGCCATCAATTTCACACCAGGGCAATTTATCAACACTCTTCCTGGTGCTTCTGTAAAATTTGACAAAATTTATGGAAAAAATGGAGAAAATCTTGAAGGTGTTTTCGTGCATAAAGTTGCCAATTCTTATGAAGACCAAAGAACAATTATTGCAAAAAAAGGAAAATTTGTACCCGCAGAAAACAAAAATTATTTAAAATTGGTACTTTATAGCGGTTATATTTTCGAAGACAACATCCAAGATAAAAATTACATGGAAAGGCTTCGCCAGCCAGGACAATCTATAAAATACGATACTTTAGTACTTCATTTTGATGTGAGTGATGTGATAAACAAAGCAATTGAAGACGAAAAAATTACAGACGATTATCAATTTCAAACGTATAGACAGATTAATAAAACCATAGACCGAGTAAAGAAAGATAACGAGATTACCATCAATACTTTAAACTCCGAAATGGTAGGACAAACCAACAATTACGTTACATATATTGATAGGGTAAAAGCACCAAAAAACCTCAAAATAGAAGAACCTTTTAATCTGAATAAAATTAAAGAAGATAAAAGATTAAAAATTCTGAATGACGCTTACCACAAAATTGAAATGGTAGAAAATGAGAAGAAAAATAGAGACACTCAGCTTTATGACATCATAAAATATCACAACAAAATAATTATGTACCAACAAAGAATAATTGCATATTCTGTTACCTGTATTATTTTCTTTTTAATTGGCGCAAGTTTAGGCTCAATTATCAGAAAAGGAGGCGTTGGATTACCTGTTGTAATTGCTATTATTATTTTCATTATTTTCTATGTAATGAATCTTTCTGTAGAAAACGTAGCTTGGAAAGGCAAAATGGACCCTTATATCGCGGCTTGGCTTCCAAATATGATATTATTCCCGTTTGGAGCTTGGCTCACTTACAAAGCGCTTACAGATTCACAAGTATTTGATGTAGAAAAATACAAAGCACTTACAAAACCTATTTGGAGTAAATTTATTAGACAAAACGAACACGAAAGGTATCAGTAAGATGGTTGATGGTTGATGGTTGATGGTTGATGGTCGATGGTTGATTGAAGAATTATCTTTACACTTTATTTAATCCTAAAATTCGTAAACATTCATAAACGAAAAAAACTTCAGATTGCTCTGAAGTTTTTTGTTTTTGTCAATTCTTTTTTTTTTTAAACTTTTAAGATGTCTGCTTCTTTTAGTTTAAGTTGCTCATCAGAAAGTTTCACATATTTATCAGTTAAATCCTGAATTTTTGCTTCTGCATCTTTAATAAGGTCTTCCGAAACTCCGTCTAATTTTTTGAGTTCTTTCATTCCTTCTTGTCTTGCATTTCTAACGGTAACTTTAGTTTGTTCAGATTCACCTTTTGCTTGTTTAGCTAAATCTCTACGTCTTTCTTCTGTAAGAGGTGGTACATTTAGGATAATATATTCACCATTGTTAGAAGGCGCAAAACCTAAGTTAGAATTAATAATAGCTTTTTCAATAGCATTGATGGCGGTTCTATCCCAAGGCTGTATAGAAATGGTCATTGCATCAGGAATGGAAACATTCGCAACCTGATTAATTGGAGTCATAGCTCCGTAATATTCTACCATTACATCCTGCACCATAGAAGTAGACGCTCTACCTGCTCTAATTTTTTGGAACGCGTGATCAAGATGTTTTAAGGCAGCATCCATCTCTTGTTTCACCATATCCAAAATCATACTGATTTCTTCCATTGTATATTGAAAATTTGATAAATTACACATTTATAAGTAAAAAATTGAAATTCAAAAAGTAAAAACAATGTAGCTTAAACTTATGAAATTTCTTTATTTCTAAATTTTTACAAGAGTTCCTACTTGCTCTCCCATTACTACTTTTAATAAATTGCCTTCTTTGTTCATATCAAACACAATAATTGGCAAATTATTTTCTTTACTCAAAGTAAAAGCGGTCATATCCATTACTTTAAGATTTTTTTCGAAAATTTCATCGTAAGAAAGCGAATTAAATTTCACGGCACCTGAATTTTTTTCTGGGTCGCTATCGTAGATTCCGTCTACTCTAGTTCCTTTCAAAATTACATCAGCACCTATTTCTATAGCTCTAAGAGTAGCTGCGGTATCTGTAGTAAAATAAGGGTTACCAGTGCCAGCTCCAAAAATTACAACTCTACCTTTTTCAAGATGTCTTACAGCTCTTCTTTTAATAAATGGCTCTGCTACTTTGTCCATTTCAAGTGCAGATTGAAGTCTGGTTTTTATACCTTGGTCTTCTAATGCTCCTTGTAGTGCCATACCGTTTATTACAGTTGCTAGCATTCCCATGTAATCTCCTTGCACTCTATCCATTCCTTTTGCCGCACCTGCTACACCTCTAAAAATGTTTCCTCCGCCTATTACAATTGCCAATTCGCAACCGCTATCTACTACTTTTTTCACTTCTTTGGCATACTCTACAAGTCTGTCATTATCAATACCATACTGTCTATTTCCCATCAAAGCTTCACCGCTTAGTTTAAGAAGAACTCTTTTGTATTTCATTATTAAAAATTATTTCGGTTTCTTTAAAATTTGAATATTTAAATTTATTCAAATTTTTGTTTTTGCAAATATAATGAATCGCGAAGAATTACGTTAAAAGAATTAACCAAGAGTATTTAATTTTTATAAAAGATTAAAATCTCTATTTTTGCATAGAAATTTAGAAAATTTGAAGAAACTCGCAATCACCATTTTATGTTCGTTGTCGCTTTTGGCAAATGCCCAAACAGGAACTAATGTTTATCCGTTTCTTAACATTCCTATTTCTGCCAGACAAGCAGCTCTAGGCGGAGATGCAGTTTCTGTAAGAGACTACGACCTTAATTTTGCAGCCATTAATCCCGCATTAATGAATCTTGATATGGACAACAGAATTGCGCTAAATTACGCTTCATATCTTGCTGGTTCTAATATTGGAAGTATTAATTATGTAAAAGATTTATCGAGAGGGCATTTTTTATCTGTAAATGCAAGAGTAATGGATTTTGGAAAAATCCCAAGAACTGACGAAAGCGGACAAACCAACGGAGAATTCTCAGCAATGGATGCTTCTGTAGGATTGGGATACGCTTATCAATTTGAAGAAAATTTTACCATTGGTGGCAATGTAAATTATGTAACTTCAAAAATTGACACTTATAATTCTGCAGCCATTTCTGCAAGTGCCGGAGTTACCTATCACAACGAAAGAACCAAAGAAACTTTAGCTTTAGTTTTTAGAAATTTTGGTTATCAGTTTCAAACGTATAATGGTGTGAAAGAAAATTTACCTTTCAGAGCAGACATTGGTTACACAAAAATTTTATCCGAATTTCCATTAGCTTTCACCATTACTTATCACGATTTGCAGCAATTTAATATTTCCCAAACGTATGATATAAACGGACAAGAAGTAGGCTTGGGAAGAAAACTTCTAGACCATTTTTCTGGCGGTGTAGAGCTTTTCCCAGAGCAAGCATTTAATCTAAGAATGGGCTACAATGTAAAACGTGGCAACGAACTTGCAGTGTTAGACCAAAGAAGTTTTGCAGGTTTAAGTTTTGGCGTGGGCATCAAAATATCTTCCTTCAGGTTTGATTATTCGCACGTAAGGTATCACAACGCTGCCAATGTAAATCAAATAGGATTAACACTAGATTTGGTAGAACTTTCGGGATATAGAAGATAATTTTGATTGATTTTTGATTGTTGCTGATTTTTTTTGAACTTCTCACTTCTTTTTCCAATAATTTTCAAAATCAAAATAATTTGGCGAAATTTGCCCTTATGAAAAAGAAACCTGTAATTGCGATTGACGGATACTCATCCACCGGAAAAAGTTCTATTTCTAAAGAAATTGCCAAAGAATTAGAATTAATTCACATAGATACCGGTGCTTTATACCGAGGAATAACTTTCTTCGCGCTAGAAAACTGTCTAAATGACCAACAGGAAATTGACATAAAGTCACTTTTTTCTAAATTAAATGAAATAAACCTAGAATTTGTCCCAAATAATAACGTTTTAGAATTATTTCTCAACGGTAAAAATATCAACCAAGAAATTAGAGATCCTAGAGTTTCTAACAATGTTAGCATTATTGCAAAACAACCAGAAGTAAGAGATTTTTTGCTAGATTTCCAAAGAAATCTTGCTGCTAAAGGTGGTGTAATAATGGACGGAAGAGATATAGGAACCGTAATATTGCCCAACGCAGATTTCAAATTTTTTGTTACCGCAAGCCCAGAAGAAAGAGCTAAAAGAAGGTTTCTAGAGCTACAACATCTTGGTATAGAAGCATCTTATGAAGAAGTGTATCAAAATCTTGTTTCCAGAGATAAAATAGACAGCGAAAGAGATGTAGCACCGCTAAAACAAGCTGATGATGCTATTTTAATAGACAACACCAATCTAAACAAACAAGAAACAATAGAACTTATCTTATCTTACCTTGCTCAATAAAAACCATTAATTTCATTATTATTTAACAAAAATTTGTGATTTTTTCCTTATATTTGGTACAGAACTTGCGACAGTTGTGGTGTCATAACTAATCGTTCATATTAACACTAAAATCATATAAAAATGGCAAAAGGAAAAAATACAGCAGCCGTATTAGCAGGAATTTTGGCTGGAGCAGCTGCAGGTTTAGTATTAGGAGTGCTTTTCGCTCCAGAAGAAGGCAAAGAAACCAGAAAAAAATTGAAAGCTAAAGCAACAGATTTGAAAGACCAAGCTTTAGACGAATACGAAAAAGTTTCAGAAAAAGTAAAAACCGAATACGGAAGCCTTTCGGAAAAAGCAAAAGAAAATATAGACAAAGTAGTTTCTAGCGTAAAAGAAAATTTCGAAAAGTACAAAACTACAGCGGCTAGCAAAGCTTCTGAAGTTGCACACGAAGTAGAAACAGAACTAGATGCTTTAAAATAAATAAAGTTTTTACAAAATCCTACAAAGGAACTTAGCGTATAAGTTCCTTTTTTTGTAATTTTAAATCAAATTTTAAGAAAGCCATGATTAAAATACTGAAAGATTACATAGAAAATCACGTAGAACTGCTAAGACTAGATGCTACAGAGAAAACCCTCAAAATTATCGGAGTCTCAGTTCCGCTTTTGATAATGACAGTAATGGGAAGTTTTTTCATTATTTTGCTCAATATTGGTTTAGCACTAATGATTGGAAAATGGATAGAAAGCTATGCTCTTGGATTTTTCATTCTTTCGGGATTCTATTTATTGATGATAATATTGGCGTATTTATTCAGACATCAAATTAAAGATGCCATTACAAACAAAGCAATTGAAGCTTTTTTTAACGACTAAAAACGAATACTATGAAAAATTTATCCGATTTAAAAAAAAGAAAAGAATTGCTAAAGCAAAACATCGCCGATATTGAAGAAAAATTATCTTTTGAAAACCCAAAAGAAAGCCTTAGTGCAATTACAAACGGACTTACAGACCAATTTCTGACAGATAAAATAGACCAAGAAGGCAATCATCAAATCTCTTTAAAAGCTGGTGAAATTCTTAGTTTTGTAACAGGTGGAGTTTCTGATAATTTTGTAAAATCTGAAATTAACGAATTGGGAGAAGAGAAACTAGGAATCAATACTCAAAATTTATTTGTGAGCGTTGCAGAAAATGCTCTAAAACTAGGAGCAGCAGCTGTTGTTACTAATTATGCTAAGAAAAATCTCAACCATACAGATTGGAAGAAAAAAGCTCTTGGCATTGCCTTAATTTATTTGGCACCACATGCTTTAAAATTTGTAAGAGAAAAATTAGACGATTATCAAAAACAAGAAACCCTTAAAAGTCTGAACAAAGTGATCTAAAAAATGGAGGAAGAAATTAAGATATTTGTAGAACAATTAGAAAACACTTGGATTCTTTTTTTGCATAAAATCCCAGCAATTATTCTTGCACTTTTAGTTTTAGCAATTGGAGGTTTTGTAATAAAACTTACTTCAAAATATGCCAGAAAAACCATCCACGAAAAAGCCAAAGACTCTATTGTTACTACATTTTTAGTTAATATTATCTCTATTATTCTTACACTTTTTTTGGCGTCAATAAGTTTAGGAATTTTAGGATTTGGCAATATTACAGATAAAATTTTGGCAGGTACAGCCATCACAACTTTTATCGTAGGTTTTGCACTAAAAGATATTGGCGAAAATTTTCTTGCTGGTATTTTAATGGCATTCAGAAGACCTTTCAAAATTGGAGATTTAATTGAGGTTCAAAAAATTAGAGGCAAAGTAAAAGATTTATCTTTAAGAGAAACCAACATCCAAACTTTAGACGGAAAAGATGTTTTTATCCCGAATTCTATCATTCTCAAAAATCCTTTAGAAAACTATACTTATCATCAACTTTTGAGAAGTGATTTTATCTTGATGCTGAATATTGAAGACAATGTAGAAAAAATAATGAGTGATATTCTACAACTTATTAATAGATTTGAAGAAGTAGAAAAAAATCCTAAAGCCTCAGTTTCTATTTCCGATTTTGAGAATGATAAGGTAAAAATTAAATGCTCTTATTGGTTCAAAACCACAGATGTTACAGCACCTGGAGGTAGTTTAAGATCCGAAATACTGAGAAAAGTTCTGGCTTATATTAAATCTAGCAATATCCAAATTCCTCCCGCAACTGTATAAATTATTTAATAAAATTAATTCTGTTTTTTTCGCAGATAAGTTTAATCGGAGCAAAACCTACAAATTCTCCGTCCATATCAATAGTTATTTTTCTATGGTCTACACTTTCAATATAAACTTCATTCGCGTCTGAATATGTAACTTGCGGATGACTAATTTTTTCACATTTTTTAGCAGCTCTTATGTTTAAGAAATAATCTAGTAAACTTACATTTCCTATGTTGGTAATAGAAAATTTACCATCATTTATCTCAGCATGTGGTGCAATTCCTATGGCATTGCCAAAATATTTTCCGTTGGCAATTACAAAATTTAAAATTTTTCCTTTATACGAAAACGTATCTGTTTTTACTTTCACTAATTTTTTTCTATAAGTAACCATCACATAAAGAATAGACGCCAGATAATTAAATCTAGCCGAGAAAAAATCAGGCAATTTTTCTTTATTTATAACTACTTCACCACCAATTCCTACATCTGCAATATTCATAAAAAATCTTTCGGTAATAATTCCTTTTTCATCAGAAAATTTGGCAAAACCTACATCAATTGGTTCAGATTTATTATTTTGAATAAGATTTTTGAGTGTTGTAATTTTAGAATCATAAATATTTCTTACAAAATCATTACCACTACCAGCTGGAAAAACGCCTATTTTAATGTCTGAAATTTTTTCCCAATCTATAATTCCAAAATTATTAAAAGCATTAATTGCACCGTTAACTACTTCGTTTAGTGTACCATCTCCGCCAACAGCAATCATACAATTATAACCTTCTGAAATGGCTTTTTGAGGAAGAGAAAGCAGATGACCATGGTATTCTGAAATAAAAAATTTATAATCAAAATCTATGAAATGATGTTGCAATTCTATTTCAATTTTTCTAAAATTTCGGATTTTTGGATTGATAAAAAAAGCAATTTCCTGCATCGAAAACTATTTTTGGAGGTTACAAATTTAGATAAGCCTCTAAAGATAATAATTTTCTTATTCTGAAATCATTCGATTTAAAATTTAGAAAAAATCTGCCCCAAAATAATTCCTGTAGCCATAGAAACATTGAGGCTTTCTGTAGATTTATTATTTCCAAAACGAGGAATGGTAATGTTTTGAGAAACCAATTTTTCTACATTTGGGCGCATTCCTTTTCCTTCGTTTCCTAAAATAAGATTAAATTTCTCTGGAAAATGGTATTGATAAAGATTTTCTCCCGTCATATCTGTACCGATGTTAGGAACATCAGATTTCTGCAAAAATTCTTCTAAATCTGTATAAAAAACATTTACTCTGGTAAAAGAGCCTTTGGTAGATTGTATTACTTTCGGATTGTACAAATCTACAGTATCTTGGCTGCAAATAATTTGCTCTATTCCAAACCAATCGCAAAGCCTAATAATAGTGCCCAGATTACCTGGATCTTGTATTCCGTCTAAGATAATTTGAATTTTTGGATGCTGTAAAAACTTAGTTTCTGGTATTTCTACCACCGCTACAGAATCTTTTGGAGTTTGCAAAAAACTAATTTTCTTTAAATCTCGTTCTGTAATAAGATGAGTTTCAGATTTTAGAAAAGACAATTCTGAAGGTTCAACACTGAAAATTTCTTTAATTTTATACGGAGAATTTTTGAGTTCTGAGATGATTTTATTACCTTCAACCAAAAACAAATTGTATTTTTGTCTGAACTTCTTTTTATCTAAAGATTGAAAAACTTTTATTTTATGAGCAGTAAGCATTTTCTGAAATATTTTCAAAAATACCACATATTTTTTTCTTTCGCAATTTTGCTATTAGCTTTGTATGCCTGCAATTCTACCAAAAAGGTACCAGAAGGCAAGTATTTGCTTACAAAAAATCATTTTGATTATTTAGACAATAATAAATATAAAGACGAAATTCCTAATTATGTAAACCAAAAACCTAATAAGAAAAACCTATTTTTTTTCCCAACAGGTCTTTGGATGTACAATCTTGCAAACCCGAAATACGACACTATTGTATCGGAATATATGACGTTTCCTAGCAATATGAGAACTCAGAAACTTAGGGATTCTCTTTTTAGAAAATATAACCATCCTGAATTGGTGGGCGAAAGTATTTTCTGGAGCAGATTGTATCACACTTTAGGAAAACCTCCTGTAATTTTAGACGAAGGAAAAACTGCCAACAGCGCCGAAAAAATAAGACAATTTTTGGTTTACAGAGGATATTGGGATTCTAATGTAGATTATTCTACCAAGAAAGATTCTGCCACAAAAAAAGCTCAGGCAAACTATAAAATCACTTATAAAGACCCTACTTTTATTAAAGATTTCACCTATAAAATTCCTTATGAAAACATAAAGAGTATCTACGAAGGAAATTTAAAGGAAAGTAATATAAAATCTGGAGAAATCCTAAATCAGGTATATCTAGAAAACGAAGTAAAAAGAATTACAGACCTTATGCAAGAGAACGGTTTCTACACCTTCAACAGAGATGGTGGAGAAATTTATTTTACTGCTGATACTTTAACCAGTAGAAAGCAAGTTCCGCTTACCATGCAAATTCTAAAAGATTCTGCTAACACGCCTTACAAAAAATATACAATTGGTGATATTGATGTGGAATATGTAAACAAAATTACAGATAAAACTACGCTAGAAAGAGAATACAGAGGCATCAACATTAAAAGAATAGACAAACAATTCAAAGTAAAAACTCTTTGGAGACCTATTACCATAAAAAAAGGAGAAATATACAATCAAAAAAATCTAGACCTTACCAAGAGAAACATTATTGCTACCAACAACTTTTCTATTGCAGATTACAGAGAAGTTGTAAATCCTAATGACACTGTTATTAATGTAAAATATAGACTAATTCCTTTGCCTACATATAGCATAAAAGGTGCTTTAGATTTACATTATTCTCAAATTTTAAACTTTGGTTTTTCTCCATCTGCAGAATTAACTGCCAGAAATATTTTTAGAGGAGCAGAAAACCTTACTGCAAGCGTTTCGGGAACTTTCGGAACTGTTTATACCCAAAAAAATCCTGATGCTTTTCTTAATGCTTCGGAATTTTCGGCGCAATTAGGTTTAAATTTCCCAAGATTATTACTCCCTTTCAAAACAGAAAAATTTATTCCAAATAAATATTCGCCAGTTTCTTCTATAAATCTAGGTGTTTCGGCACAAAATAACATTGGCATGGACAGAAGGCTTTTTAATGCCGGATTAAATTACTATGTAAATGTAAATGATAGAGTTACTCACAAATTATCTGTATTCAATACCCAATTAAGTATTACCAAAAACAAAAGTGCTTACTACGATTATTTCCCTGCGGATGATAATTTAAGAGACGAAATTTTTCAAAAATATTTTGTTTACAACCCTGCAGTTGGTTCAATGTACGATAACGGAAACGGCACTCTTACTAAAGATGATGTATCTAACTTAATTACCGCAGACACAGACTTCATAAATACCATTAGCACAGGACAAGACTCTCAATTATACATCAACTTCTTACAAGTTCTCTACAAAAAAGAAAGAATTACACAGAATGTAATTATCAACTCATTAATTTATAATTTCACTTATAACGAAATAGGAAAAAAAGGCTTTAAAAACCCATTCTATTTCGATGGAAAAGTAGAACTTGCGGGTAATGCTTTAGGTTTATTAAGTAAAAAATACGAAACCTCTAATAACATTAGTGTAAATAGCCGACAGATTTTCGGAATCCCTATTTCTCAATTTGTAAAATTTGACGTAGATGTTAGGAAATATTTTACATTCAACAACAAAAGTCAGTTCATTGTAAGACAAGTTTTCGGATTAGGAATTCCTTACGGAAATTCTTCTAGCATGCCATTTGTAAGGTCTTACTTTAGTGGTGGAAGCAACGATGTAAGAGCATGGATTGCCTTCGGAGGATTAGGACCAGCAGATACACAAGTTGATAAAAAAGTAAGAGCTTACATGATGGGAAATGTGAAATTAACTACTAATATTGAGTACAGATTCCCAATAAACGATATGTTTGAAGGTGCATTAT
Source organism: Cloacibacterium sp. (assembly GCF_047601505.1). Classification (GTDB taxonomy): domain Bacteria; phylum Bacteroidota; class Bacteroidia; order Flavobacteriales; family Weeksellaceae; genus Cloacibacterium. The sequence continues at coordinate 1,605,137 of NZ_JASGJD010000001.1, read as the reverse complement.
TTACAGATGCCGGAAATATTTGGAGCTTAAAAGACACTGGAATTGGAGACGAATTCAAATTTAAAAAATTTATTTCTCAAATGGGATTAGGTAGTGGTTTCGGGCTAAGAATCCATGTTGCTTATATTACCGTAAGATTAGATTTAGCTTATAAAATCTACGATCCAAACAACATACAAGGCGAAAGATGGGTTGCTGATAAGATTCAACTCTTCAAACCAGCAGTCAATTTCTCTATAGGTTATCCTTTCTAAATATTTTACTTTATGAAGAATAAATATATCATTTTCACAATATTAAGTAGTGCAATATTATTTTCACAAGAAAAAAATCTTAAAAACATAACCATGCTTACAGATGGCGGAGATAATGCTGAAGCATATTTTTCGCCAGATGGCAAATTCTTAACCATGCAGGTTACAAATAAAGATTTGGGAACAGAATGTGACCAAATTTTTTTATATGATTTATCTAAAGATATTTATAAAAAATCTGCAAATCTAAAGATGATTTCCACAGGAAAAGGAAAAACCACTTGCTCTTTCTTCATGTCAGATAACAAACATGTTTTATATGCTTCTACACACGAAGGCTCATCGGCTTGTCCTCCTCCTCCAATTTCGAAAAGTGGAAAATATCTTTGGGCTATTTATTCGGATTTTGATATCTATGTAGCAGATTTGAATGGTAAAATTACCAAAAAACTTACCAATTCTCCAGGATATGATGCTGAAGCTGTAGTTTCGCCAGATGGCAAAAAGATAGTATTCACATCTACAAGAAGTGGAGATTTAGAGCTTTGGACAATGGATATTAATGGTGAAAATTTGAAGCAACTAACCTCAGGTTTAGGTTATGACGGCGGTGCATTTTTCTCTCACGATTCTAAGAAAATTGTATTTCGAGCATCCAGACCAAAAACCGATGAAGAAATAAAAGAATACAAAGATTATCTCGCTCAAAATCTTGTAGCACCTACCAATATGGAAATCTACACCATCAATGCTGATGGAACAGATTTAAAACAAATTACACATCTTGGCAAGGCCAATTGGGCTCCATATTTTACTCCAAATGACAAGAAAATTATTTTTTCTAGCAATCACCATTCAACTAGAGGTTATGATTTTCAACTATATACAATTGATTTAGATGGTAAAAATTTAAAACAAATTACTTATGCTAGCGAATTCAATGCTTTCCCAATGTTTTCTAAAGATGGCAAAAAATTAGTTTTCAGCAGCAATAGAAATCAATCTAAGCCAAGAGAAACCAACGTTTTTATCGCAGATTGGGTAGATGATGAACCCTCTGAAAATATAAACGAAGAAAATTTAAAATCTAACCTTTCTTTTTTAGCTTCAGATGATTTAAAAGGAAGATTAGCGGGTAGTGATGGAGAAAAAAAAGCCTCAGGTTACATTGTGAAAAATTTCAATAAATTAGGTTTAAAAACAGAACTTCAACCATTTGATTATTCTGTGAAATTAAATCCTCATGATGATAATTCTTCTACACCATGCAAAGGAACAAATGTTATTGGATTTTTGGACAACAAAGCCTCTAAAACCATCATTATTGGAGCGCATTACGACCATTTAGGGTTAAATGAACACCACCACTCTACTTTGATGAATTCGGATGGTCAAATTCACAATGGTGCAGATGATAATGCATCTGGAGTTGCTGCCGTAATGGAATTGGCGAGAATTTTTTCTCAAAATAAAACCAAAGAAACCGTAAACTATGTTTTTGCGCTTTTCTCAGCAGAAGAAGACGGACTTATTGGTTCTAAAAAATTTGCTGAAGATGTTAAAAACAAATTCCCAAATGTAGTAGCAATGATAAACATGGACATGATAGGAAGGCTAAATCATGATAAAGTTTTGAATGTTGGCGGAATAGGAAGTAGCCCCATTTTTAAAGAAATTATAGAAAAGTACAAACCAGCAGGTTACAACCTCGCTTTAGATGAATCTGGAACTGGACCAAGCGACCATACCAGCTTTTACCTAAAAGACATCCCTGTACTATTTTTCTTTACAGGAACTCACGAAGATTACCACAAACCAAGTGATGATACCGAAAAAATAAATTTTGAAGGCGTAAAAACAATTACCAATTATGTTTTCGGAATTGCAAATGAACTGAGCTTAAAACCTGAAATTCCTTTCACCAAAACAAAAACTACAGCTACTAAATCTGCTCCAAAATACAAAGTAACACTAGGAATTATGCCAAGTTATGCCGATACAAAAGACGGACTCCACATTGATGGTGTTACAGAAGGAAGACCAGCTGCCATTGCAGGAATTGAATCTGGCGACATTTTAACTCAAATAGGAGATTGTAAAATTACAGAAGTTTACTCTTATATGGAATGCCTTGCAAAACTAAATGCTGGAGACGAAAGAGACGTTACCATAATTAGAAACGGAGAAAAAAAGATTTTTAAAGTAAAATTTTAAATTAAAAATAATAACCATGGAAGAAGTATCACAATTTGAAGAATTTGATTATGTAAACACCAAAAACCAAAGAAGAAAACTATTACCGATTTGGATTAAAGTATTTATTTGGATTTTCTTTATCTTTGGCGGAATAGGAATTTTGCTACTTCTTTTCGCTCCTTTTTCAGATAATATTGATTTATCTATTTATGGAATAAGCACTACAAACCCTAAGTCTATTGCAGGAATTTCTATAATCTTGTTATTTATTTTAAAAGGTATGGTATCTTATGGCTTATGGTTTGAAAAAAAATGGGGAATAAATATTGCACAAATTGACGCAGTACTTGGTATAATTATTTGTACTGCAACAATGTTTTACGGATCATACTCAAAAGTTGGGGAAAAATTATAAAAAAACATTCTTTCATTACAAAGTATTTCTATTTTTTTAAATAATTTTTAACTCTCCACTTGAAACATAAGATAAAAAAGACTGCCCTTTTGAGAACAGCCTCTTCTTAAATTCCAAATTATACGGTTTTATAAACGTATCAATAAAAACAAAAAATATGACTACTACAATTTATAATCCCAAAAAGAAATTTTAATCAAAACTAAAATTCAAATACTTTTTATAAGCTATTTCAAACTATTTATAAAGAAACTCCACGTTTCCAAGGGATAAAAACATCCTGTTTCAGTTGATCTGCTTTTGTTTCTACGTTTCCGCTTGCCAATTCAATAATATAATCCACGATTTCTTCGCCCACTTCTTGGATGCTCCTCTCACCAGTAATTACGGTTCCTGCATTCACATCAATAATGTCTGACATTCTTTCTTTGGTAGTGGTATTGGAAGAGATTTTCACCACTGGAGCAATTGGATTTCCCATAGGATTTCCTAAACCTGTTGTAAACAAAACTACAGTTGCACCAGCCCCAACTAATCCAGTTGTACATTCGGCGTCGTTTCCGGGTGTGTTCAATAAATTCAAACCTGGTTTCGAAATATATTCGCCGTAATCCAATACATCTACAATTGGAGCAGTTCCTCCTTTTTTAGACGCTCCAGCAGATTTCATTGCATCGGTAATCAAGCCGTCTTTGATGTTTCCTGGAGAAGGATTCATATCAAATCCAGAGCCTGCATCTACCACCGATTTTTCAAAAGCTCTCATCAAGGATAAAAACTTATCTGCTTTTTCATCATCCACGCATCGGTTCATTAATTCTTGCTCTACACCGCACAATTCAGGAAATTCTGCTAAAATTGTTTTTCCTCCCAACGCCGCAAAAATATCTGAAACCACTCCTAAAGCTGGATTGGCAGAAATACCCGAAAAACCATCTGAACCACCACATTCTAAACCAATGCTAAGTTTAGAAATAGGAGCCGGTTTTCGTTCTATTTTGTTGGCTCTCTTTATCGCTTCAAAAGAATCTTTGATAACCATCTGGAACATCTGGTCTGTAGTACCAATTTTTTGCTGTTCAAATATTAAAATTTCTTTATCGCTATTCGGATTAATTTCCTTCAAAGCATTTTGAAAAATATCCACTTGAAGATTCTGACATCCAAGGCTCAAAACTGTAGCACCTGCCACATTAGGATTGTTAACATAGCCCGCAAGTAATTTTGCCAATAGTTCCGAATCTTGTCTAATACCGCCACAACCACCTTGATGATTGATAAATTTGACCTCAATATTATCCAAAAGATTTTCGTTTCTGGATTTATCTTCAACTTCTTCCACGCTTTTTTCTTCAATCAAAGAGCGAAGGAAATTCTTATAAGAAACTTCTTTTTTCGGTAACAATTCGTTTTCGAAAATATCTTTTAGTTTCTCTATATTCTTATTTTCACAAAATACCAAAGGAAAAAATAACCAGACGTTTTTAGTACCTACTTGCCCGTCTGCACGATGATAACCGTTGAAGGTTTTATCTTTCCATTTATCTACATTTGGCGGCGTCCAACCAAGATTTCCTGTTTTTTTGAAAACTTCTTCGCTCTCGTGTTTTACGTTTTCAGTCGTGATAACTTCGCCTTTTTGGATAGGGTGATTCGCTTTTCCAACGATTACGCCATACATAATGATATGGTCGCCAACCGCAAAATCTTCTGCCGCGAATTTATGTTTTGCTTTCGTATCTTTCAGAACCGTATAGTCTGCACCGTCAAGATGCACTATTTCTCCAGCATGTAAATCCATCAATGCAACAATAATGTTATCTTTTGGGTTTACTTTTAATACTTTTTTTTGCATAATCTCAAAAATTATATGAAATTCATTTTTATTCGTCGAATTTTATCCGATTTTATATTATTTCGCCACTTATCATCTTATAAATCATTGATTTACAAAATTTTATAGCCTTCTTCAATTCCTTTGGAATCAACTGCAATGATGGCTTTAGTAACTGCTGAATTTAATCCTTCTATTTTAGTTAAATCTTCTCCCCAGAACTCAACATGAGACAAAACTTTGTTCACAACAACATCTGTATCATTAGATTTCCAAACGTCTGCAAAGAAATCGGTAACATCTTGAGAATCTTTTACTGGAAGTTGTTTTCCGTTCCATTCTTTACCATAAAAACGAATAAGACAAGCCAAAGAAAAAGTAATATTCTGTGGTAATTTATGATTTATCTTCACATATTCTAGCATTGTTGGAAGCACTCTTACTTTAAATTTAGAGATAGAATTAAGGGCTATATCCGAAAGCAAGTGTCTAATAAAAGGATTTCTGAAACGGTCTAAAACAGCATCAGCAAAATGTTTTTTCTCTTCTTCATTCAATTCTAAAACTGGATTAATTTCGTCAAAAATTACATTGGTTACAAAATCTTTGGTAAAATTGTTTTCTAAAGTTTCTCTTACAGTTTCGTTTCCGAACATTATAGACATTGGAACCATAGCTGTGTGCGCTCCGTTTAGGATTCTTACCTTTCTGGATCTATACGGTTGCATATCTTTTACAATCTTTACATCGAGGTCTATTTTACCAAAAGGAAGTTTAGCTTTCAGTTTTTCATCGCCTTCAATTACCCAGAGGAAGAAAGGTTCTGCGGTTACCAAAATATTGTCTTGATAGTCTATTTTGCTGTTGTATTGTTCTATTTCGTTTCTAGGATACCCTGGTACAATTCTATCAACCAGAGTATTATGAAAAGAACAAGCTTCATTTAACCAATTGACAAAACCTGTTTCTATATTCCAAAAGTCTGCATATTGCAATAATACTTTTTTTAGAGTATCTGCATTATAATTAATTAATTCGCAAGGGATTATCGTTAATCCTTTAGAATTATCTCCTTTGAAATATTTGTATCTTTCGAGCAAGAAAACTGCTAATTTTGCTGGATACGATTTTGGAGGCTTCATCTCTGGAGTGTCAGAATCAATAAATTCAATACCAGCTTCTGTGGTATTAGAGATTACAAATTCCAAGGTATCTACTTTGGCAATATCGAGATAATCCTGAAAATCTTTGTAAGGATTTACGGTTTTTACAATGTCATCAATTAGATAAATATCTTGTGCTGGTTCTCCATTTTTAATTCCGTTAAGAAAAAGAGTGTAGAGACCGTCTTGCTTTTCAATCATATCTACCATACCACCTTCTAATGGCTGTACTATGGCAACTCCTGCATTAAAATCTAATTCTTTATTGAGCCTGTAAAAAGCATAATCAACAAATGCTCTAAGGAAATTGCCTTCTCCAAACTGAAGAACTTTGATAGGTTTTTTAATTTCTTTTCCAACTAATTTTCTATTTAATAGTTGTTTTGTATCTGTTTCCATTTCTATAATTTTTTATTTTATGATTTTGTAGTTTGGCACCAAAGCTTTCATCACAAACCAAGCAATGAGATAAGCTACAGCACAAACCGAAAAAACAATTAAATATCCTTTTTCTATCCCATCTGAAATTAGTGCTCCTGACGTTTCTAACTGCTTGAAAAAATCATCTGGGATACGTTCTGTTGTATATTTTGGAAATTTCTCTAACAAAGGAATTCCATCTACTGTAGTCCAATTTTTATGAGCATAATCAAAAAGCACTCCAGAACTTTTATTGATCAAAGTAGAGCCTATACCTCCTGCCAAACCTCCAATTCCTGTAATGGTGGCGATGGCTCTTTTCGGGAACATATCTCCTACGGTTGAAAAAATATTGGCAGACCAAGCCTGATGTGCTGCTCCTGCAATACCTATGATAATTACCGGAATCCAATAGCTAATTTTTCCTCCTGGCTGTGCTAGTAATGCTAATAGTGGGAAAAATGCAAAAATAAGCATCGCTCGCATGCGTCCCGAATAAGGGTTCATGCCTTTTTTATCTACAAAAAATGAAGGTAACCAACCACCAATAATTGACAATAAGGTAATAATGTATAGCACAAACAGCGGTAAAGCACTTTGGGTACTATCCATTTTATAAACAGAACTTAAATAGGCTGGTGTCCAAAAAAGATAAAACCACCAAACGCCATCGGTCATAAATTTCCCAAATGCAAATGCCAAAGTTTGCTTGTATCCAAAACATTCTTTTAATGTAAATTTCTTTGCTAAATCTGGAGATGTTTCTCTTGGACAATCTTCTGCATCTTGATGAATATAATCTAACTCTAGTTGATTAACTTTTGGATGCAATTGTGGCTTCTTGTAATAAAATACCCAAAGTCCCATCCATACAAAACCTAATGCTCCAATAATGATAAATGCCATTTCCCAGCCCATCGCTTTGGCTATAAACGGAATACTAAGTGGTGCTACTAATGCGCCTACTGTTGCCCCTGCATTGAAAATACTTGTAGCCAAAGCCCTATCTTTCTTAGGAAAATATTCGGCTGTAGTTTTTATGGCTGCAGGAAAGTTGCCTGCTTCTCCAATAGCCAAAACCAATCGGGCAAATACAAATAATGTAACGCTTACATTAATGATTTTTGAAATATCTTGAACCTTGGCTATATTCTCTTTTGCTAATTCAAATCCTACAAACCAGTTTCCTGTAAGAATTCCTGAGGTTACAATTCCGCAAAAGGCATGTAAAACTGCTCCTAAAGACCATATTCCTATTGCCCATAAAAATCCTTTTTTGGTATCCATCCAATCTACGAATTTACCCGCAAATAACATACTTATTGCATAAAATATCGAAAATAAGGCGGTGATATTTCCATAGTCATTATTCGTCCAATGAAATTCGGGGCTTATAAAATCTTTCCACGTAAGAGACAGCACTTGCCTGTCTAAATAATTAACTGTGGTAGCGAAAAATAGCAATCCTACTATTGTCCATCTAAAATTTGTGGGTTTGTGATTTGGTGTTGGTGACATTATTGGTGGGTAATTTTAGTGGTTATTATTTCTTTATCGTTGCTATTACATCTAATACTTTTTTAGTTTCTAATTCTATGGTAGCATAATCTTTATCTGCCATTAGTTTTTTGCTGATGAGTTTGCTTCCCATTCCTACTGCGGAAACGCCTGCATTATACCAACTTTCTATACTTTCTTTAGTGGTATCTACTCCTCCTGTGGGCATAAATCTTAAATTTGGAAAAATATCTTTTATACCACTTAAAAAATCGGGCTTTAGCATATTTCCTGGGAAAAGTTTGATAAATATAACTCCTGCATTTTCGGCGGTTATAATTTCTGTAGGTGTCATACATCCTGGGCTATAAAACAAATCTTTTGCAATTAAATAGGATGCTACTTCTGGTACAAATCCCGGACTGATATAAAAATCGGCTCCTGCAGATTCAAAATCTTTTGCACTTTGAAGGTTTTTAATAGTACCTACTCCCAAAAGTAAATCTGGCATCTCGGCATTACGAATTTCTACCATTTTGGAAAAATTTTTTAACGCTGCTTCGCCTCGGTTGGTATATTCTACAGCTCTAATACCAGCTTTATAGATGCTTCTTAAGATGTCTATGGTTACTATTTCGTCTGCATTGAAATACAAAGGCAAAATCCCTTGCTTTACTATTGCTTCTGAAACTTTTTGTGAATTGTTCATTTTTTTTTTTTATAAGAGTCGAGATTCAAGAACCGAGAGCCCAGAATACTGATTTTAAATCTTCTGACCTCTGACCTTCAGCTTCCGACTTTTCAATTAAATTTTCACTTTAAACACTATTTTTTTTATCACATCATTTCCTATCATTGGTGCGTGAACATCTGTAGGATAAAAAATTACAAACTGATGGTCTGTTAACTGAAAATACATATCTGGTATTTCATGATAAAATTGAACATCTTTCTCTGCATTGTAATCTCCGTTTATGGTTTTACACTTTTCTCTGGGCTTCCATCCTATATTTTCTACTCCTTTGATGCAAACTTGGATGTCTATATTTTTATCATGACATTCGAATTTTGTCAAACTTTCTTCTGGTGTTTTCCCCTTTTTAGTACTTACAATTGCTTTGAGACCAGGTTCTATTTCTGTTGTCCCATCTTCTAATTTACTTAAATCGTTGTCTTTTAGATATTCAAATGCTTTAGCAAAAAGCGGATGCAAACCAGTGTAAAGTGAAGCATTATTTATAGTATCTACAATCATAATGATTTTATTTTTTTTGACTTATGTTTCTTATTGAAAACTATAAAATATTGATTAACAATAATTTTAATCCGTTATTTATTTCAATTGATTTTGCCCTTGCAGGGCTATTACCTTTGTTAATTTTAATTTTCATTGAGTTTTACCCAATGCTATTGATGGTGCTACTTCGTAGCTTTCTTATTTCTAAAATTTAATTCCAATAACTATTATTTAAAAAGAATAGGTCAATAATGTAAATCAGAATTTATTTGTAGATTGTTGAAAACATGTGATTTTATATCTATATTGTACTTTGTAGTTTTGTACTTTGTAGTTTGTACCTTATACTTTACCTGTGTCTATCTCACTACTCTACCAGAAGCATCACCACCCATTAATTTGGTTACTTCGTCCACGGTTACCAAGTTAGCATCGCCTTTTATCGTATGTTTTAAACATGAAGCGGCTACTGCAAAGTCTAAAGCTCTTTGATTATCATCTGGATAGGTTAACAATCCGTAGATAAGTCCTCCCATAAAAGAATCGCCTCCTCCTACTCTATCTACAATATCGGTGATTTGATATTGGCGAGTTTGAAGCATTTCTTTTCCATCATACAAAACGCCTGCCCATGTATTATGAGATGCTGAGATAGAACCTCTAAGTGTGGTAATTACTTTTTTTGCTCTTGGAAATTTAGCCATCATTTGTTGGCAAACAGATAGGAATGCTTCTGCTTTTACATCATGTCCATGAGTTTGAACAGCGGCTCCTTCTGGTTTTATCCCAAAGTGCATTTCGGCATCTTCTTCGTTTCCTAAAATAATATCACAATATGAGGTAAGTTCTGTCATGATGGCTTCTCTGTCGCCTCCGTATTTCCAAAGTTTTGCTCGATAATTTAAATCTGTAGAAATGGTAATTCCTAATTTACTCGCTACTTTTACGGCTTCTAAACACACATCTGCTGAACTTTGTGAAATGGCAGGAGTTATACCTGTCCAATGGAACCATTCTACGCCTTCGAAAACTGTTTCCCAATCTACCATTCCTGGTTGGATTTCTGACATTGATGAATGTGCTCTATCGTAAACTACTTTACTGCCTCTGCTCACGGCTCCGGTTTCTAAAAAATAAATCCCTAAACGATCGCCTCCCCAAACGATATTTTCTACTCCTACGCCTCTTTTGCGCATTTCCATCATCGCACATTGTCCGATATCATTTTTTGGTAATCGTGTTACAAAATCTACAGAAATACCAAAATTGGCTAATGATACGGCTACATTGGATTCTCCGCCTCCGTAAACTACATCAAAATTATCTGCTTGCGAAAATCTTAAAAATCCCTGCGGTGCTAATCTCAGCATTATCTCGCCAAACGTTACTACTCGTTTTTTCATATCTTTTTTGCTTTTTTTATTTTGCTTTAGGCTTTAGGCTATTGTTTTAATTATTTTTATTTTGCTTTAGAAAAAATGCTTTAAGCAAAATATCTTTATAAATCCATTTTTGACTCTTCTTTCTCAATTAACGTGAGACTCTTCCTCCTCCTTTGCCAGACATCAGAGCTTTAATTTCTTCTGCACTTGATAAGTTAATATCTCCAGAGATTGAATGTTTAAGACAAGTTGCAGCTACGGCAAATTCTAAAGCTTTTTGATGATTTTCTGGCCAAGTAATCATTCCATAAATAATTCCTGCCATAAATGCATCACCTGCTCCTATCCTGTCTATAATGTGAGAGACGTTGTATTCTTTTGATTTTAATAAATCTTTACCATTATAAAATTCTGCACTTACTCCGTTAGACGATGCATTGGCGTGCAATCTTTTGGTGGTAACAATAGTTTTGAGTTTTGGAAATGCTTTCATCCATTTTTGAAATATTTCTTCTTCGGTATCTTGATGGTTTACCTCAATTCCTAAGACAATTTCTGATTCATGGATTCCTCCTAAAAGTAAATCGCAATACTGTATTAAATTTGGCATTATTTCGTTGGCTTTTTTCCCATAATTCCAAAGAGTTGGGCGATAGTTCATATCTGCTGATATGGTTAATCCTTTTCTGGAAGCTACTTCTAATGCTTCTTCACATAATTCTGCCAATTCTAAAGAAAGAGAAGGTGTAATACCAGACCAATGAAACCAATCTACATCCTCAAATATTGTTTCCCAATCTATCATTCCTTTTCTAAGCATCGAAAAAGATGAATCTTCTCTGTCGTAAACTACTTTCCCAGGTCTTTCTGATGCTCCTTGTTCAAAATAATAAATTCCTAAACGCTTTCCTTGTATTTTGGCGATAGGCTCTACCCCAAATGAACGCAACATACTAAGTGAAGACTCTCCTAATTCGTTGGGAGGAACTGCGGTAATAAATTTTACTGGAAAACCAAATTTTGCCAATGATGCAGCAACATTAGCCTCTGCGCAACCGTAGTACAAATCAAATGATGTGGCTTGCGTGAGCCTAAGATGACTTGGTGGCGATAATCGCAATAAAATCTCTCCAAATGTTGCTATTCTACTCATATATTTAACTTAAAAAATCTTTTCGTGCTGGGCTAAAACTTTCTACTAAAATCCCATCTTCTAGGCAAACAACACCGTGCACTAATTCCGAAGGAACAAAAAAAGAATCTCCTGCTGATAAGATTTTTTTCTCGTTTTCTATTTGTACTTCAAATGAACCTTTTGCTATAAAGGCACATTGAGAATGAAAATGATGGTGCAAATAACCGATTCCTCCTTTTTTGAATCGAACGATGGTCTGCATCAGCGAATCATCAAAACCTATCAGTGCTCTTTCTAAGTTTTCATCAATTTTTTCCCAAACAAAATCTGTGCTTTCTAAAAACATAATTCAATACTAAAAATTAAAATATTCTTCAGCATTATGATAGCTGATGTCTGAAACCATTTTGCCTATCAATTCCATATCGTTTGGCAATTCTCCGCTTTCTATTTCTTTGCCTAATAAATTACATAGGACTCTTCGAAAATATTCGTGACGTGGAAACGATAAAAAGCTTCTCGAATCTGTTAACATGCCTATAAAACAACTTAATAATCCCATATTAGATAACGCATTCATCTGTTTGGTCATCCCATCTTTTTGGTCTAAAAACCACCATCCAGAACCAAACTGTACTTTGCCTTTTACACTACCATCATTAAAGTTACCTATCATTGTTGCCAATACCTCGTTGTCTGCGGGATTCAAATTATATAGAATGGTTTTCGTTAATTTATCTTTTGTATCTAGCGCATTTAAAAACTGTGAAAGTTTTCTGGCTTGAGAAAAATCGCCAATGGAATCCCAACCAGTGTCTGGTCCTAAAATGCGGTGCATGCGTGCATTGTTATTTCTGAGAGCTCCTAAGTGAAACTGCTGTACCCAACCAAACTGGTGATATGTTTCGGATAAGAAAAGCAATACTGAACTTTGGAATTTTAAAATTTCTTCTTGTGAAAGTTCTTGATTTGATCTTTTCTTTATAAAGATATTTTGAATTTCTGATGCTGTAAATTCTTCAAAATAGATTTGTTCTAAACCATGGTCTGAAACTTTACAACCATTATCGTTAAAATAAGAGATTCTTTTCTGCAATGCATTGCATAAGTCGTCATAACTCTGAATTTCTATTCCTGCTGACTGTCCTAATGCATCTATGTATTCGTTATAACCTTCTAATCCTATTAATATTGATTTATCTGGTCGAAATGATGTACTTACCTTTATATCTAAGCCATTAGCTCTCATTTTCTGATGATATTCTAATGTATCTGTAGGATCTTCTGTCGTACAAACTACTTTTACATTTACTTTTCTCAACAAATTCTGACATGAATATTCTGATGAATTTAATCTAGCTGACGTTTCTTCATAAATCCCTTCTGCTGTTTTTTCGTTTAACAATTCGTAAATATCAAAATACCTCGCCAATTCTAAGTGCGTCCAATGGTATAGTGGATTTCGTAATGTGTATGGTACCGTTTTGCCCCATTGCAAAAATTTTTCCTTATCCGATGCTACTCCCGTAATAAATTTTTCGCTTACTCCTAATGTTCGCATCGCGCGCCATTTGTAATGATCGCCCTTTATCCAAACCTCTGATATATTATTAAATACATAATCTTCACAAATTAATTGTGGCGATAAGTGATTATGATAATCGATAATCGGTTGATTCTTTGAGTAATTATGATATAATTCTTCTGAATATTTATTTTCTAATAGAAAATTCTCGTGGATAAATTTTGTTGTCATATTATATTCTATTCTTCATTATTAGGTTTACCGATGGTAGCTAAAATTCCGCCATCTACATATATTATTTGCCCGTTTACAAAATCACTGGCTTTAGATGCCAAAAATATGGTAGCTCCTGCCAAATCTTCAGGATTTCCCCATCTTGCTGCAGGTGTTCTGCTGATAATAAAATCATTGAAAGGATGCCCATCTACTCTGATTGGCGCTGTTTGAGAAGTAGCAAAATATCCTGGTCCAATTCCGTTTACCTGAATATTATATTTTGCCCATTCTGTTGCTAAATTTCGAGTCAGCATTTTCAATCCGCCTTTTGCCGCAGCATAAGCCGAAACAGTATTTCTGCCAAGCTCGCTCATCATAGAACAAATGTTTATTATTTTACCTTCTTTACATTCAATCATTTGTTTTGCAACGAGTTGAGACATTATAAAAGGCCCTACCAAATCCACATCTATCACTTGACGGAATTCTAAAACTTGCATAGAAATTGCGGGAACTCTTTTAATAATTCCGGCATTGTTTACCAAAATATGAATACCGCCTACTTCTTTTGTTATCAATTCTACATATTTTGCAGCATCTGTTTCATTGGTTACATCAAAAAGATAACCTTTTGCTTGATAACCTTTAGCATGATAATACGCTAAAGCATCCTCCATTTTAGAAGGTGTAGTTCCTGTGATAATAAGTTGAGCACCAGCCTGAGCTAAAGCATCTGCCATTGCCATCCCTAAACCGTGAGTTCCTCCGGTTATCATTGCATTTTTTCCTGTTAGGTTGAATAATTCCATCATTATTTTAAATCTTTAGGTGAACAAACGTCCATATCGCCATAATCTAAATTTTCGCCTCCCATTCCCCAAATAAAGGAATAGTTAGAAGTTCCAGCTCCTGAATGGATTGACCATTCTGGCGACAAAATCGCTTGATTATTTTGTAAAAATAAATGTCTTGTTTCTTGTGGTTGCCCCATAAAATGAGAAATGACTTGCCCTTCTTCCAAATCGAAATAGAAATAAGCTTCCATTCTTCTTTCGTGGGTATGAGCCGGCATGGTATTCCAGACATTTCCTGGGAGAAGTTCTGTAAGACCCATCTGCAATTGGCAAGTTTCAACCAATTCGTTAACGATGAGTTTATTGAGAATTCTTTTGTTGGCATATTTTTCTTCGCCTAATTCAATAACTATAGCATTTTCTTTTGTTATTTTTTTGTTTGGAAATTTCTTGTGAGCAGGTGCAGAATTAAAATAAAACAAAGCTGGAGTTTCTTCCAAACTTGCAAACACCACTTCTTTAGTGTCTTTACCTAAATAAAGAGCTTCTTTTTTGTTGAGTTCGAAAATTTCTCCATCTACAGATACACTTCCTTTGCCACCAACATTCACAATTCCTAACTCTCTTCTATCTAAGAAATTTTCAGATTTCAGATAAGGAATGGTTTCTAATTTTAAAGATTTATTTATGGGCATTGCTCCTCCCACTATTAATCTATCATACATAGAGTACACTAGATTAACTTCATCTTTAGTAAATAAATTTTCTAGAAGAAATTCTTCTCTAATTCTTTCTGTAGTATAATTTTTAGCATCATTAGGATGAGATGCATATCTAAATGAATAATTTGTCATGATTAAAAATATTGTAATCGATTACACAAAAGTAACACAATTTTTTTAATCCGAAATAAAAATTACATTTTTTTTATAATTCTATTAAAATTTAAAGAAAAAATTAGCAATTAAAAAACATAAAGAATTAAAAAACAACGAATTGAAACAATAAATCATTTATATTATTAGTTATGAATTCTAAAATATTAAAGAAAAAAAAGAGTAAAATAATAGCATTTTCAGATCAAAATAAAAAAGCATTGATGCCAAAAACTTCACATCAATGCTTTTTTAATATATGATAAAACAAAAAATTAACTTCTTCTATCAGAAGATTTTCTAACAATAAGTTTCGGTTCAATTACCACTTTTTTCTGAATTTTATCCAAATCTGTCATATCGGTTTGAGCAAGAAATACCCTTGCTGTCATTCTTCCCATTTCTAATGGAAATTGATCTACAGTACTAATAGACAATTCAAGAAAATTAGTAAATGGTTCATTACTAAAGCCCACAATAGCAACATCTTTAGGAACTTTAATCTTCATTTCTTGCAATTCTTTTATTGCACCAAGTGCAACAAAATCACTAGCTGAAAATATAGCATCTGGTTTATTTTTTAAACTAAAAAGCTTTTTCACAGCCTCTCTTCCATCTTCTATATTACTTTTTGTAGTTAAAACATAGTCTTCACTATATGGTATATTGTTATCATATAACGCTTGTTTATATCCTGCAAACCTTTCTCTAAATATTTCAATATTCAAATCGCCCGTAGAAACATGTGCAATTTTTTTACAACCTTGGTCTATTAGGTGTTTTGTAGCAATGTAGCCCCCTGCAAAATCATCAATCGTTACTGAGCTTACATTATCCATTGTTTTCTTTCTATCAAAAAATATTAAGGGAATTTTTTTCTTCAATATTTTATCAAATGTATCTGTATTTCTACTTGATGTTGACATAAAAATTGCATCAACTTGAGAATTTAAAAGAGACTCAACATTGTCTGCTTCTTTTTCTTCATCATTATGTGTTTGGCATATAATTACCTGATAACCACTAGCATTCAACTCATCTTCAATTCCTCTAATTACCGAACCAAAAAAATTAGTATTCACTCTGGGTACAATAACACCAACATTATTTGTTTTGCCGCTTTTCAATGCAATAGCTAATCTATTCTGCCTATAATTCATCTTTTCAGCAGTTTCCATCACTAGCTTTTTAGTAGCATCACTAATTTTAGGGTTATCATTTAATGCTCTTGAAACAGTTGCAGCAGCAATATTAAGTTTTTCTGCAATGTCATATATGGTAACTTTTTTTGCCATTTGATTATTTTTAATAATCTTTAAAATTCAGTTATGTAACAAGTTGCAAATCTACTAATTAAAATAAATAATAATACTAATAATTAAGTTTTATTTCAAACACTCAAAATACAATGCTTGATATTATTTTTAAACATCTAACTTTCAAATACTTAATGAAATTTGAAAATATTAAACAACTGTACGAAATTTGCAACATTCAAAATACAAGCAAAATATTAGACGAAATAGATAACTCTAAATATCAAAAAAAAGCCTAATTAATTCAATATTAACAGAAAGTTAACAGCTAACTATAAAAAACAGTTAAAAATAACTTCAAGAAATTTAAAAAAATTAAACTAGTTTTAAATCAGCGGCGACATAAACAATAAATTAAAATACTGAAAAACAATGCATTAAAAATAAATAAGACTTATTAATTAAAATTATTTGGACATGTCAACGAAATGTTTATATTTGTAATCGATTGCATTAAGAACAACAAATTACTTAAAATAATGCTTAAAAATTTAACTTTAAATAACACTTTAAAATTGGCTATAAGTACACTAGTGACTTATGTAACATTTTCTTGTACAGCTAGCAAGAATACTGATGGTAGTTTTCCTCTCAGTGAAATGATGAAGATAGAAAAAACTATACAAGAGCCAAAATTTAAAAATGCTACTTACAACATTGTAAACTATGGTGCAAAACCAGATGGAATAACATTATGCACAGATAGTTTTAAAAAAGCAATTGAAGAATGCAACAAAAACGGAGGAGGAAAAGTAATTGTACCTTTTGGTAAATATTTAACAGGTGCTATTCATTTAGAAGACAACGTAAACTTGCATTTAGAAGATGGTGCAGAAATAATTTTCAGTACAAATCCTAAAGATTACCCAATCGTACACACTTCTTTTGAAGGAATAGAACTTATGAATTACTCACCATTAATCTATGCATATCACAAAAAAAACATTGCTATCACAGGAAAAGGAATTCTGAATGGACAAGGTAATAATGAAAATTGGTGGCCATGGAAAGGAAGTACTTCAGAAGGTAACGAATATGGCTATACTAAAGGAAATCCTTCTCAACAAGATTTAGAAAATCTACCTAGACTAATGGATATGTCCGAAAAAAATGTTCCTGTAGAAAAAAGAATTTTTGGAGATGGACATTATCTAAGACCAAACTTTATAGAACCTTTCGAATGTGAGAATGTTTTGATAAAAGATATAAAAATCATTAACGCACCATTTTGGATTATTCATCCTATGAAAAGTAAAAATGTAATTGTGGATGGAGTACATATCGCTAGTCATGGTCCAAATAATGATGGATGTGATCCCGAATATTCTAAAAACGTTTTGATAAAAAATTCTATTTTCAATACTGGCGACGATTGTATTGCAATAAAAGCAGGAAGAGATTCAGAAGGAAGAAGAATAGGAATCACCACAGAAAATATTATTGTAAGAGATTGTAAAATGATAGACGGACACGGAGGTGTGGTAATCGGTAGCGAAATGTCTGCAGGTGTTAAAAACGTATTTGCCTACAATTGTTATATGGACAGCCCTAATCTAGACCGTGCCATAAGACTTAAAACAAACACCAAAAGAGGTGGTTTTGTAGATGGACTTTATGTAAAAAACATCATCGTAGGACAAGTAAAGGAAGCTCTTCTACATATTACAATGAAATATAGCGTTTATGGCAATCAAACTGGAGATTTCATTCCTAAAATTAAAAACATCTATATGGAAAATATTACCGTAAAAGACGCTGGCAAGTATGTAATATTCGCAGATGGATTAGAAAATTCAAAAATTGAAAATATTACTCTTAAAAACATAAAGATAGATAAAGTGAAAGATGAATTTAAAATAAATAATATCAAAAATTTAAAAATCACTGAGTCTTATATTAAAGACAAAAAAATTATAACACCACAAAATTAAAATTTGTAAATCATGAAATACAAAAATTTGATTACTCCAAATCTAAAATATAGTGTTGCTGTTCTTGCGCTATTTGCATTTCCAGATTTAGATGCTCAGTCTAAACCCAAAAGAGATACTGTAAAAGAAAAAACTATTCAAGAAGTAGTAATGATTGGTTATGGTACTGCTAAAAAAAGTGATCTTACAGGTTCTGTAGCTGTAATAAAAGGTGCAGACTTAAAAAATGTCCCTGTAGCAAGTGTAGCAGAAGCACTAACTGGAAGAGTTGCCGGCTTATCAGTAACAAGTACCGAAGGTTCTCCAGATGCTACCATCAATCTAAAAGTACGTGGCGGAACTTCTATTAGCCAAGATTCTTCTCCACTTATTATTGTAGATGGCTTCCCGGTAAACAGTTTAAATGATATTTCTTCATCAGATATTGAAAACATCTCCGTACTAAAAGACGCTTCTTCAACAGCAATTTATGGTTCAAGAGGAGCAAACGGTGTAGTATTGATAACTACCAAAAGCGGTAGAGAAGGCAAACTAAGTGTATCTCTCAATAGTTTTATGGGATATAAATTTTTAGCTAAAAAAATAAAAGTATTATCACCTTACGATTATGCTAAATGGCAATACGAATATGCGATGCTAGACTCCAGCTCTCCTACTCCTAGCAATGCAAATGCTACCACATACGAAAAATATTTTGGTCAATTTAATGAAATGAACAAATTCAAAGACTACGAAGCACTAGATTGGCAAGATAAGTTAATGGGAAATACAGGTACTTTTCAAAATACTGATTTAGGCGTAAGAGGCGGTAGCGATAAAATAAGCTATAACCTTGGTCTTACTCATTACAAAGAAGACGGCATATTGATGGGTTCAGGTTTCAAAAGAGATAATATTACTTTAGGTTTGAAAAACAAAGCCAGTAAAAACCTAGAAATAGGATTAAAATTTAGATATTCTAAAACCACCATAGACGGTAGTGGCACCAACGAACAAAAAGAAGCTTCTTCGGCAGACTCCAGATTAAGAAATATGGTAGGCTACTCTCCTATCAACATCCCAGGATTAGTCTCAGAGGATATAGGCAGCTCTACCGAAGACGATTACTTAATTAATCCTTATGTCGCCAATAGAGATAATGCCAGAAGCCAAGATAAGAGAAACTATAGCATGCAAGGAAGCATCAACTGGAAAATTATTAAAAACTTAGAATTTCACAGTGAAATAGGTACAGACTTCTACAGAAACAAAGACAATCGTTTCTATGGTGTTTCTACTTATTACGCCAGAACAATGCCACTAGGCACCAACCAGAATAAGCCAGCATTAATAATGATTGACGAAGAAAACAACAGATTCCGTATTGCAAATACCTTAAATTACGATTTTAAAAGTTATCTCGGAGAAGATCATTCTGTAAAATTATTATTAGGACAAGAGTATATTAATTACACCTCTAATGTACTTACCAATACTATGCAAGGTTATTTTAAAACATTTACGTTCGAAGATGCCGTTAATTTCTCTAGCTCTGCTCAATATGCTAACGCAGACAATTTCAATTATCAAGATGATCGATTATTCTCATTCTTCGGACGCGTAAATTACGATTATAAAGACAAGTACCTCTTAACAGCTACAATGCGTGCTGATGGTTCTAGTAAATTTTTAGACAATAACAAATGGGGATACTTCCCTTCTGCAGCCCTTGGCTGGAAACTAAGTTCAGAAAGCTTTTTAGAAAATGTAGATTGGATTAAATTCTTAAAACTTAGAGCAAGTTATGGTAAAGCAGGTAATAACAACATTCCTGTTGGGCAATTGGTACAAACTTATCAAAACACTTTAAGTGCTTGGATTAATAATGTAGCTAACTATTGGGCGCCTTACAAAATAATGGCAAACCCAGATTTGAAATGGGAAACCACTACCACACAGAACGTAGGATTAGATTTTGAATTATTCAAAGGTAAACTTTCTGGTACTATAGATTTGTACAAAAACAAAACCTCAGATTTACTTCTTCTCTTCCCTACCATTGGTACAGGGTACGATGCCCAATACAGAAACATGGGAGACAACCAGAACAAAGGTTTAGAAATAACTTTAAACTATGATGCCATTAAAAAACAAGATTACAAATTGAGCTTTGCCATCAACTCTGCTTGGAACAAAAATAAAATCCTTTCTCTTGGTATAATGAATGACTTTACCACATCTAGTACATGGACCTCTTCTCCTGCTATTGGTAATGATTATCTAATTTCAGTAGGAAATCCTCTAGGTCTTATCTATGGATACGTAAGCGATGGAAGATATGAAGTATCTGACTTTGATTATAACAATGATAAATACACTTTAAAAGCAGGTATTGCAAATTCTAATCCAACAGTAGGCTACTTAGCACCTGGAAGTATGAAACTAAAAGACCTAAACGGAGATGGCGTAGTGAATGACAAAGACAGAACAGTTATTGGAAACACCAACCCAAAAAGTACAGGAGGATTTACCATAAACGGTGTAGTTAAAAATTTTGACATCTCAGCAGCATTCAACTGGAGTATTGGTAATGATGTGTATAATGCAGACAAAATAGAATTTACCTCTGCTACTACTTCTCCGGATGGGCAATACAGAAATTTAAGTGCTGTAATGGCAGACGGTTCCAGATGGACAAATATAGATCCTAATTCTGGTGCATTGGTTACAGACCCTACTGCTTTAGCAGCTCTTAATGCTAATACCACCATGTGGTCTCCGTATATGTCAAGATATGTTGTAAGCAGCTGGGCAATAGAAGATGGCTCATTCCTTAGACTTAATACATTAACATTAGGATACTCCCTTCCAGATTCTTTGGTTAAAAAATTAAAATTATCCAAAATCAGATTATTTGCGACTGGGTACAATTTATTTGTACTTACCAACTATTCTGGTTCAGACCCAGAAGTTTCTACCCGAAGAAAAACACCTCTTACACCAGGTGTAGATAGCTCTCCTTACCCTAGAAGCAGACAAATTGTTTTCGGATTTAACTTAAACTTTTAATTAGAAAACAGACGTTAGAATTATTATTTAATTAAAATTTAAAAATAAAAAAAATGAAAATATTCATAAAAATTTCAGGACTATTAATGCTTTTGGTCACTACCATTTCCTGTAATATGATAGCAGATGATGTTCTATCTCCAGATGCGGGCTCTTCTGCAGACGAAGAAACAATATTCTCTACTCCGGGTTTAGCAAAAGGAGCTATAGACGGCATACTACTCCCGATGTTTGAAACAAACTCTTACAGAGGAAGATGGACTCCTTGGTACGGAATGAATACAGATGTAGAATGGTATAACTCTTCAGAATCTACTTCTAGTGATAATGCAGACTTGTGTGTGTACGATGCAAAACCCACCAATTCTCAGATGAATTCCACCACACCACCAAATGCCTTTGCAATGATGTATCAAGGTATTGAAAGAGCAAATATGGCCATAAGAGGTATAAAAAAATACGGAAATCCTACCCCGGGTTCAGAATTAGGATACTATCTTGGCGAAGCACTTACTTATAGAGCTATTTACTATGCAGATTTACTTAAAGGTTGGGGAGATGTTCCAGCTCGTTTCGAACCAATAACCAACGAAACTGCATACATTCCAAAATCTAGCAGAGATATTATCTACAAACAAATTATTGCAGATTTAGGAGAAGCTGAAGAATTGGTACCTTGGCCCGGACAATCTTACAACACTTCTGTAGAAACCGTGAACAAAGCTTTTGTAAAAGGACTTAGAGCAAGATTAGCACTTGCAGCCAGTGGCTTCCAACAATACCCAGATGCTGTAAGAAGAAGCACGGACCCAGATTTATCTGTAGATAAAATGTATGCACTAGCTCTAAAAGAATGCAGAGACGTCATCAATAGTGGAAGTGCAAAATTAGAAGCTACTTTTGAAGGATTATGGAGAAATTATAATAATGAAATTACTACTGCTGGTAGCGAATCTCTTTGGGAAATCCCATTCGGAGAAGGCAGAGGACGTGTTATGTTTACTTTTGGAGTATACCATACCTCAGCAGACCAATATCAACAAATGGGGGATAAAAAAGGGGGACAAGCGGGCCCATTACCTTATATTTATTACGATTATGACACCAAAGATACCAGAAGAGATGTAACCTGTGTACCTTATTTATGGGGAACTGCAGTAAATGGTATTGCAAAACAACAACTTGGCACACAAAACAAATGGTATTTCGGAAAATACAGATTCGAATGGATGAAAAGATTAGTAACATCCAAAAATGATGATGGTGTAAACAAAATCTACATGAGATATGCAGAAATTTTATTGATGGCTGCTGAAACGGCTAACGAATTAGAAGGTCCTGCTGCGGCGGCGCCTTATTTAAAACAACTAAGAAACAGAGCTTTTGCACCTGCAGACAGACCTGTAAAAGTAGAAAATTATGTAAATGCTCTCACTTCTAAACAAGCCATGTTTAATGCAATTGTAGATGAACAGAAATTTGAATTTACCGGAGAAATGGAACGTAAACAAGCCTTAATTAGATGGAACTTACTCGGGGCTAAACTTGCAGAAGCAAAACAAAGAATGACAGACCTGAAAAATCGTTCTGGTTTATACGCTGATGTACCTTCTACGCTTTATTACAAATACAATACTGATAACATATCACTTATCATCTATGGTTTGAATAGAGGTGAATTTAACGACCCTTCTACCCAAACAAATCCATATACTTCAGTTTCTTGGACTTCTCTTACTGATTCTAAAATAAATGCACTCTATAAAAGAGACCCAGATACCAGACAATTCTGGCCAATTTGGCAAGCAATTATAGATGCTAGCAACGGACAACTTGTAAACGATTACGGATACTAGGATTAATTATTTATAAACTAAACTTGCCATTAATTTTTTGAGTCAATACTTTTTAAATTAATTGGCAAGTTTTTTTACTCAAATTCAATTAATAAGATGAAAAAGTACCTACTATTTCTGCTTACAATTTTTTTTGTAATTCTAAAAAGTCAAAATATAAAATTACAAAACAAATTTCTATATAGTGCAGACAATAGAAACGGCACTTATACTAACCCAATTTTATACAGCGATTACTCAGATCCAGATGTAATAAGAATTGATGATAAATTTTACATGACGGCATCTTCGTTTAATTGCATCCCAGGATTACCCATTTTAGAATCTTACGATTTAGTAAATTGGAAACTCGTATCCTACGCATTAACAAAAAATATTCCCGAAGAAAAATACAACCTCCCTCAACATGGAAACGGTGTTTGGGCACCTTGCATAAGATTTCATAACAATACCTTCTACATTTTTTATCCAGATCCAGATTATGGAATTTATATGATAAAAACCAACGATCCTAAAGGATTATGGAGCGAACCAATTCTAATAAAATCAGGCAAAGGATTAATAGACCCTACCCCACTTTGGGATGATGATGGTAAGACTTATCTCTTCTATGCTTTCGCGGGAAGCAGAGCTGGCATAAAAAGTATTCTAGCAGCTTGCACAATGAATAATGAGGGAACCAAAGCAAATAATGATGATGTATTAATTATAGACGGACACCAAGAAGAACCCACAATTGAAGGGCCTAAAATCTATAAAAAAAACGACTATTATTATATTTTCGCTCCAGCTGGTGGCGTTTCTACAGGATGGCAAACCGTTCTTCGTTCTAAAAACATTTTTGGACCTTACGAAAAGAAAAAAGTTCTTCATCAAGGAAAAACAAATATAAACGGACCTCATCAAGGTGCTTGGATTAACACGAAAAATGGCGAAGACTGGTTCATTCACTTTCAAGACAAAGGCTCTTTTGGTAGAATTCTACATCTTCAACCTATGACATGGAAAAACGATTGGCCTGTAATAGGAGTAGATGATGACAATGATGGAATTGGAGAACCTGTAACCACTTATAAAAAACCAGATGTAGGCAAAGACTTTCCTGTAATATCTCCAAATGATTCTGATGAATTCAATAATCCAAAACTTGGCTTACAATGGCAGTGGCATGCTAATCCTCAAATCCAATGGGGATTTCCTAGCAGCTTAGGATTCTTCACTTTAAACTGCATCCCCAAACCAGAGAATTACAAAAACCTTTTTGATGTTCCTAATCTACTTTTACAGAAAATCTCTGCTCCTAATTTTACCGCTACGGTAAAGGCATCTAATTTTCTAAAAAACAATAACGAAGAATTTGGATTTGTAATAATGGGATTAGATTATTCTTATCTCAGAATAAAAAGAATTGATGGTAAATTTTATATATCTCAAATAGTTTGCTTAAATGCAGACAAAAAAACTAACGAAGAAGAACTAAGCAGAACCAAAATAAAAAATAAAGACCTCTTCCTAAGAATAAAAATATCTGAAGACGGAAGTGCAATATTTTCTTATAGTGAAGATCAAAAAAACTATAGAAAAATAGGAGAAATATTCTCTATAAAAGAAGGAAAATGGATTGGTGCAAAAATAGGATTTCTAGCACTTAGAGAAGGTTTTATAAATGATGCTGGCTATACAAATATAGATTGGATAAGATTCGAACAACCATAGAAATCCTTATCTCTTTTCCGAAAAATTCAAGAAATCAGCTTAAAAATATAGTAGCTGTAAGAAAACATCACCAAAAAATAACACAAAATATTAGATACTATGAAAAAAATAATTTTACTTTTTTCCTTTTTAGTTTTTAATTTACAACAAGCTCAGTTAATTGATGTCTGGGATTTTGGGGCAACTCAACTGGATAATAGCACTTATAATAATATGCTGGACGAAGCTGCTATTAATGCTTGGTATAGTGGTGTAACACCTGGAACAACAGGTAAAACACTACCTAATTTTACGTCTGGTATTTTATCTTGGGTTGGAACTACAAATGACAGATTAAGAACAACTAACACTAATTTAACAAGATACGACAACAATATTGCCAGTGTAATCGCATACACAGGAAGGGTTTACGGAAACGGCATTGTAAGTGATGGTTCTTCTAGGTATATGAAGATGACATTGCAAGAAGATGATGAAGTTACCATAATTGCAAGAGGAGATTTAGATGGTTCTTTGAAATTTATAAATGAAAGCAATCCCGCATTACAATCAGATGCAATAACTACAACATCAATTTCCGGAGCCGTAACTACAGCAAAATTCGTAGCTAAAACAACAGGAACTTATAAGATTTATGATGGTGTTGCCAAAGTTAGTTTTTTCAGAATATACAGAAAACACGCAGTTTACACTTCACTTTCTGGTAATATTAATACTACAAATGCTATAGGTTTACCTAGTAATTACTCCATTGTTTTTACTAATAGTGCAGGAAAAACTTGGTCTGCTCCCATAAATTCAGGCGCTTATAATATTAATCTTCCCATTGGTTACACTTACAATCTAAGTTTAGTAGATGCTAATGGCTATATTATAACATCTGGAAGCTCTATAAATACAACTGGAGCAAGCAATACATCTGTGAACGACATTACAATAACAAAAGTTACTCTACAAAATTTATCTGGTAATATTTCAAATTTAGGAACCTCTATTTCTAATCTAGGATTAACGTTTACTCCAGATGCTGCAAGTGGTAGCGTGTATATTCCTACTCCGGTTATAAATACAGCTAATAGTACATATTCTGTAGATTTAGACCAGAATGTTCTATATACCATCACAGCAAGTGGTGTTAATGATTATCAAATTTCGCCGTCAACTGTAAATATATCTGCTAATACAATTTCTGATTTATCTTTTATAGCAAAACCTGTTTACCCAGTTTCTATTAATACCTCTGGTTTAACAAGCACTCAGCTTGCCTGTCTTCAGTTAAAATTTACCAATATTAATGAAACTGGC
This sequence comes from Cloacibacterium sp., assembly GCF_047601505.1. Lineage (GTDB taxonomy): Bacteria > Bacteroidota > Bacteroidia > Flavobacteriales > Weeksellaceae > Cloacibacterium. Next base: position 1,579,022 of record NZ_JASGJD010000001.1, on the reverse strand, counting down.
TACAGTTATACTTTTACGGATGTAAGCAATATCAATTTAAGAAGCGGCACTTATAAAATAGAAGCTCTTGGGTTAGATAATTTTTCTGTAGAACAGGCTCTTACCTCTAATCTTATAATAAACAGCTCATCAACCTCTAAAACAATTGTTTTTCAACCAGTTACCAAATGGTCTTTTGATGATAAAGCATTTAGCAGTACTTCTACAGCTTATTACAAAGGTATGCAGTTAAATGGAACTGTTACCGGGAGACAAGCTCAAGGAGATTTAACTGCAAATTCTGGAGCTAAAATTTTAGTTCCTGTTACAGTGGGGCAAAAAGTGTTAGTTTACTATTATTACGCTGCAAATTTTTCAATTGACGGAGGCGCTACCATTAGTACAACTTCTGGCAGTACTTCTAATATTGAAAGTACACAATATATCTACAATGGTTCTACAGATGGTTTTGCAACAATTACTGTAGGTGGCTCAGGAACCAGTTATTTCACCGAAATAAAGGTGGTTCCTAATGCAACCTACTCCCCTACTATAACTGTAGGTAATAACAAACAACACCAAAGTATTAATGCTGCATTAGATGCAATTACAAACATGGTAAGACCTAACAATGAAAGAGTTACTATAGAAATAGACCCTGGCAATTATGAAGAAATGTTAGTAGTCTCTCAAACAAATGTTACTTTAAAAAATTCTTCATCTACACCTAATACTAATTTAGCGAACAAAGGAGTAAATATAGACCCAAATGCGGTAAGAATTACCTCATATTACGGACATGGTTACAATTATTACAGCATGGCAAATAACCAAAAATGGAATAAGGAAGTATTAGAGGTAAACAAACAAAACGGAAATTACTCTTACGTTAATACTGGCGCAGGAACTACCAATGCCTCTTACTGGAATGCAACTGTAGTAGTGAATGCAAACGGTTTTGAAGCAGAAAACATTATTTTTGAAAACTCATTTAATCAATATATTTCTCTTAAAGAATCTCAAGATGTGGTAGTTCCTTGGTCATCTGGAAGCCCAGGAGCAAGACCTACAGCAATTGGAGATGTAACCGTGCAACAAAGAAATCTTGTAGAAAGAGCTGCTGCTATTGCATTTGCCAATAATACAGATAAAGCTATTCTAAATAAATGCAAAGTTATTGGCAGACAAGACACTTTTTACGGAGGTACTAACTCCAGAGTTGTGATTTACAAAGGAGATATACTTGGAGCTGTAGATTACATTTTTGGTGCCATGACTGCTGTTTTCTACAAAACAAATTTAGTAATGAATGTTTCAGACGCTACTAATGATTTGGCATATATCACAGCTGCACAACAAAGTTCAGGACGAGGATTCCTTATGTATGAATGTACCATTACCTCTACTAATTCTGGTATCAGCACCAATTCGAATTATAGAGCAAACCCTGGATATTTCGGAAGACCTTGGCAAGCTAATACCAGCGAAGTGGTATTTTATAATACAACTATAGAAACATCTAATAATCCGTCAAATAGCGGTTTGTCTCTAATAACAACTTTAGGGTGGAATAACTCTCTTGGAGGCACCTCTCCTGGAATGTATGAATTTGGAACTATGGAAATTTCTGGAATTAATAATTCTTCTAGCAGAGCTTCTTGGGCTACTATCCTTACTAATCCTATTTTAAATGATGGCACACCTATTACAACTTACAATTTTACAAAAGGAAATGATGGATGGGACCCAATATCAGCACTTGCCAACAATGATACATTGAGCACTCAAAATAATAATCAGAAATCATCTGTAAAAATTTACGCAATTGGTAATGAAATTTATATTTCTAATATAAAAAGCAAAACAAAAGTTAGTATTTACTCAATGGCAGGAAATTTACTAAAAACAGTAAGTACTAATAAAGAATTTAGCACCAACTTACCGAAGGGCGTTTGGATTGTAAATACTCAATCTTCAGAAGGTATATTTTCTTCTAAAATATTAATTAAATAACATTTCATGAAAAATTTTTTTTATATAGTTTTTTTAATTTTATTTAACATCTCCACCTTTGGGCAGAGTTATTTTTTTAACTCTCCCGAAGGCTTTGGTGCAGCAACTACAGGAGGAAGCAACGCAAGCCCTGTTATTGTATCTACTTATACAGAATTAAAAAACAACATTACGGCGGCTGATGCCAGAGTAATATTAGTATCAGGACAAATAACAATTCCTTTTGGGCAACCAATAAGTGCTGTTATTAAAAATAAATCTATCATTGGATTACCTGGTGCAAAACTCATTAATGAAAACCAATCTAATCCTGGTGCTGGAATAATTTATCTAAAATCTGGTTCTAATAATGTAATTATAAGAAATTTAATCTTTGTTGGTCCAGGAGCTTACGATATAGATGGGCAAGATAATCTAACTTCAGATGGATGCACTAATCTTTGGGTAGATCATTGCGAATTTCAAGACGGACAAGACGGAAATTTTGATATAAAAGGACAATCTGATAATGTAACTGTATCTTGGTGTAAATTCACTTATTTAAAACCTCCATTAGCAGGTGGTTCTGGAGGAAGTAATGACCATAGATTTTCAGATTTACTAGGTTCTAGCTCAACAGATTATCCCGCAGATGGAAATTTTAGTATAACATTTCAAAACTGTTATTGGGCTGAAGGATGCAAAGAAAGAATGCCTAGAGCCAGAAATGCTCAATTACACATCTTAAACTGTTACTATAAAACTTCTGTTTCTAGCTCTTTAGCTATTGGTCTTGGAGGTGGAACTAATAACTCTATTTGCTATGTACAAAATACTCATTTTGCTCAAATTAGCAACATATACAGAAGTTATGTTTCTACAGATGGAGGAACAGTAGGTATTAATTTTGACAACTGTCTAGGAAATATCCCATCGAATGCTGGCACCGTTGCTGCTCCATCGTATTCTGCATCAATAATGCCAGTAACCGAAGTTGCAGGTAGAGTTTCTGATTTTTCTTGCGGAGCAGGTGCAACCTTACAAGTTACCAATACTGGAATTATTACACAAGGAACTTGTTCCAACTTAGCAATAAGTGAAATTGATGGTAACAAAAATATTAGAGTTTACCCTACTGTAGCAAAAAATTACATCAACTTTGATTTTAACAATAAAACAGAAGGTAATACTTCCATAGAAATTTATGCTATAAGTGGTCAAAAAATTATTGCTTATAATAAAATATCCAACTTCATCAATCCAATAAAGATAAATGTAGAAAATCTTAAAAAAGGAATTTATCTGTACAGTTTAAAGAATAATGAATATAATACTTCTGGTAAATTTATAAAGGAATAAAATTCATCAAATCATTTTTCAAAAAAAGCAACAACTTACCTAAAAAAAACTTAAATTTGTGTAATCGATTGAACTAATCACAAACAAATACAAATCAATAACTTAATAAACCACTACATTATGAAAAAAACAGTACTTTTTATTACCACATCTTTACTTTTGTTTTTTAACACTACAAAAGCTCAGACTACAACATGGGATTTTACAGCTAACAATCCTACTTGGACATCTTCTGGAATTGGCACAGGTACAAAAACAGCTCCTACTGAGCCAGGAAAATATATAGACTCTAAAGGACTAGGCTTATTTGGCATTATTGACAATTCTAATTTTGCCGGTTGGAACACACAATCTGCTTCAACTTGGAAATCTCCTGCAGACGCATATTCCGGAACAGTACGTGTACAGACTAATGGAGGCGGATATGCGGGGGGAGCTAATGAAGCGGTTCCTACCCAAAGATATTTTTATATACAAGTAGATAAAGCTTGTACTGTAGAAGTTTGGTTTAAATCTGGTTCTGGAGGTATAATAAGAAATATGATTGCAAGTGACGGTACAACGGTATATGGAAAAAGTTCAAACTATACTACTGCCACAACTCCAACTGCCACAGATGCAGGAATGCCTACAGATGGTGGTATTCTTAAAGCCAACATTACCAAAGCTGGTACATTTTATCTTTACGGAGACGCTGCTGTTAATATTTACCAAATACAAGTAGCAGGTGCTAACGTTAGCACCACACCAACCAATACATTGGCTACATCAGATTTTTCACAAAAACTATCAGCTAAAGCCTACTCTACAGGAAACAAAGTTTACCTTACTAATCTTTCAGGAAAAAGCACAGAAGTAAAAGTATATTCTTCAACAGGTGCATTAGTAAAATCTCTTAAAACCTCTACAGATACAAACTTCGAGTTAAATACAAAAGGACTTTATTTTGTAAATCTTAAATCTGAAGCAGGTGAAAAATCTGTAAAAGTTTTAATTAAATAATTTCTTGTATTTTTAGACAAACAAATGCAAAATTTAAAATATCAGCAACTTAAGTTCCATATACATGAAAATTATTTTAAAAAATTCAATTTTTAGTATGAAAAGTTTAATTAAAGTGAAAATTAAGACTGAGCATTAAGTTTACATCAAATAACAATCATAATTTTTATACTCTCATGAAAAGATTGTCTCGAAAGGGACAATCTTTTTTTATTTAACAATCATAAGAGTTGATTATAAGGCTCATTTCTAGAATAAAGTTACAATAGAGAACTTCAATACTACCCTATTAAAAAAAGTGAATCTACATTCTAAGGATAATATTCAATTATCATATCATTAAGAAATCATACTAACTCTACAACAAAAAAATCAACTTCAAGAGTAATCATTTACTTCTTAGCATAATAAAAAGCTGCCTCTAAATTGAGACAGCTTCCTTGTTGAATAATTAAGTATCAAATAATACTTAACTTAATGAACCTGAAAAACTACTTTATTTTTTAATGACTTTTTTATTAAGAGTTCCATTTTTAGTTTTAACCTGAACAAGATATAATCCGCTATTTAAGCTACTTAAATCCACAGAATCTACATTTCCGCTAACAGCTTTTACTACTTGCCCTGAAACATTAAATATTGTCACTTTTTCTACCAAACTATCTGGAACAGATATATTAAGTTTATTAACCACCGGATTTGGATAGATTACTAAGTTTTCTTTTGAAAAATTAGTAGTACTTAGACTTCCGAATTCTGTTTTAATATAAAATAAATTTGCAGTATCGCCTTTATTAATTGTATAAGTAGCTGCTGGTAAATTTGGAATTGTTACAACGCCATTTACTGCTGTATAAGTTTGAGTATTTGCCGTAACTGTAATATCTGTACCCGTTGTTAATTTAATTCTACCATTAAAAGTACTATCAAAAACCAAAGTAAGCGAAGACTCCGATGTTGTAGTATAAACAATTCTTGTAGCTGTTTCTATTTTCAATCTTCTTGTTAAAGACAAGCCATCATAGGTTACCGAACCATTAGTACTATTCATATTGCCTGTTATATTATAAAAAGTACTGGATTTTTCTGAAAGTGTAAAATTATGAATTTGATCTCCCGCAGGCGTCACAGGATCAGAAGAAACCGTGATATTTCCACTTCCAGAAACCGGAGTTCCTGATGCGCCCACTGTTGTAACCGTAAAACTTACATCTGCTAAAGGAGTCCCAGAGATTGTAATTGTTTTAGCTGTAGTATCCTTTACGAAATCAATGCCCGACGCTGGCAATCCGGCAACCGTTACATCCGTAGCTGTTCCTCCCCAAGTAAATACCATCGGTGCTATAGCAGCACCCGTCATTACTGTTTGATCATTATTAGAGGCTACATTTAAAGTCTGAGAACTTGCTGCAGAAGAACTTTCTCCTTGCACAAAAACCAAAGGCGATGTATAATTTATGAGCATATTTTTCAAACCTGTATTTACAGAATAAGAAGCGTCATCAACTGCATTATCAAAAGTCCACTTCAAATCTCCTCCTTCTAGTCTTCCTGAATATTGCATTACTGTATTTTTAGCATCTTCTGGCGATTGAATGATTAAAGAATTAACATAATAGGCTGCATTTGTATCAAAATTATTATAAGCATTTGTACCTTTATAAGAAACAACAGAAGAAGGAACCTGCTCTGATCTACTAGAAGCAACATAAGCATCAAAATCTATTGTAGAATTAAATGCTTCAGTAGTTGCTTGCCCATAAGAAATAAATCTTTTTTCGCCAGTCATAAAATTATTATAAGCTTTTACACTACCGCCATCTTCACCAGAGAAAATTGGCATATTTTTATAATCATTTACTTTTTTAATATCATCCCAAACATCACTTCCTTGCATTGAAGTTAAAATTGGATATTTACAAGCTCTAAAATAATTACCTTCTACAAAAACCGAAGAACCTAAAGTAGAACCTACTCCGTATTTAGAATTACCATCATAGTAATTATTATAAACATGAACAGTAAAGTATCTTATCCTAGGATGCCTAGAGTCTGAGTGATCGTACCAATTGTGATGATAAGTTATAAAACCCGGATTTGGACCTTCGCTCAAACCAAGAAGATTAGATTTCCCAGTATCCCAAAAGTGATTATAAGACATGGTAACATAATTAGATTTCTTAGCATCCATAGCTCCATCACCTTTTGCTTGATCTGCATCTCCACCAGCAGAACCATAAAATAAATCATTATGATGAACCCAAACATAGTCATTACTTTGCTGAAGTCCTACATTATCACCTTCAGAAGCGTCTGTAAGCATAAAACCAAGATTTCTAACTTCTATATTTGAAGCATTTTTTATCCTTAATCCCCAGCCATTAGCATAAGCATCAGAACCAACTCCTTCAAAAGTTATAAAACTGGCTGCATTATTATTATTTTCAATAACTATATCTCCTCCAAGCATATAACTTAAGTCTGTAATGTTACCAATTAATCTTACCGCCAAAGGTCTAGAATCTTTTCCTTTTTTAAAACCATCTAAAATAGTTTGCAAACCTACACAAGGATTTGTTGTAGCACCAGTAACATTTAAGGATACCGTATTTTTATTATCTTGTGTAATATACAATACAACAGCATTATCTTTTAAAGTTCCATCAGCTTTATATGCGCCAGGAACTCGCCCTCCATAAAAAGCAAAACCCATTCTATCGTGAGATAAAACATTAACCGTATTTGAAACCGATGGAGTCCCTTCAACACCAGAAATCACAGGGACAACTTTCACTGTGTAAGTACCAGCTGCCAAGCCTAAAATATCTGCCCGGAAATAACTTCCATAACTCCTAATAAGCTGTGTATCAATTTTTCTATCAGTAATGCCCATTCCTGTGTAATAGACATTATAACTATCAACTCCTACTTCTGGAGTCCATGTTAAATAAGCAGATTCTATCCAACCTGCTTCTTTTGTTATATTTATCACCTGTGCATTTATAAAAATAAATGATACTAAAAGGGTAAATAATAGGGTAAATTTTCTCATATTTATGTTTGATTTTAAAGTGAGTAACGTTTAATGCAATGGATTACACAAATTTAATTAAATATCGCAACCACGCAAATATTTTCAAAATAATTACTATACATAAAATCGTAATAATATTTAAAATATTGATTATTAATCATTTAACGAAAATTAAAATCAATTAAAAAACAAATATTTGAAGAGAAATGACAAATATTTTGTCAAATTTAATAAAAATTGTAGATTTGTGTAATCGGTTTCAAAAACCAAAAACTGAGTCTAAAAATACAATATAAGATGTTCAGAATTATTTTATTATTATTTTTCAGTTTCACTTACATTAAGAATTTCACCCAAATTCAAAAGGATACCACATTTACAATAAATTCAGAATACAAAAAAAACATTAAAAAATACCCTTTCATAAAAGTACCTAACATTATAAACTCAGGAAGTGTAAAACAAACCTCAAATATTACTTATAAAAAAATTAAGGATAGAACGCTAAAATTAGACGCTTATATCAATATAACTAAAAAAACAAAACCAGCTTTAATAATAATACACGGAGGCGGCTGGAAATCTGGAAATAAAGAAATGCAAAAATCTATGGCTCTAGAAATTTCTAATCTTGGATATCAAGTTTTTACGATAGAATATAGATTGTCCGACGAAGCTAAATATCCTGCAGGAATTAATGATTTAGAAAGCGCACTGAAATTCATCATCAAAAACGCATCAAAATTTGAAGTAAATCCTTCTAAAATTGCAATTTTAGGTTGTTCTTCTGGAGCACAAATGGCAACACTAGTAGGAGAAAAGCATCCAAAAAAAATTAAAGCTATCATTAATATTGACGGAATTTTAGCATTCCATCACCCAGAATCACAAGAAGGCAAATATGCTGAACTTTGGTTAGGAGGTAGCTATAGCCAAAACCCGAAAATATGGAACGATGCATCACCTCTTTATCATATTTCTAAAAACTCACCCCCAATCTTATTTATCAACAGTCAGTTTGATAGATTTCATGCAGGTAGAGACGACATGATTGCAAAACTTAATACATTTGGTATTTATTCTGAAATTAAAAAAATAGAAAATAGCCCACATACTTTTTGGCTTTTTGAGCCTTGGTTTCAACCAACAATAAAATACACTACAGACTTTTTAAACCAAACTTTAAACAAAAATAATTAAATATGAAAATTTTAAAAAACTCAATAGTAATAAGTTTATTCTTAGGACTTATCAATTGTAATTCACAACAAAACGGCATATCTTCTTCATCAGAACCAAAAACAAATGCTGAAATTTCAGTAAAAGAAGGTGGAAAATGGAACAATAGAAAATATGAAGGTGGCACTTTCAAAAATATACAAACATTAACTTTAAACCCTCGTCATACCGACCATTCTTTTGATATAAGATTTGAAGGACCAGGTTGGGAAAGCAATAAAATTGCTTACAGACTTTATCTAGATTGGAGAAACGCAATAGATATCTTCGGTAAAACTACAGATAAAATGGTTTTGCCTTTGGTAGGATTAGACGGTTTTGATTCTTATCATTTAAAACAAGATTGGGGCTCAGACGTCTTAAAGGTAGGAAAAGGGCAAGGAATTGGCTCCATCCTTAGATACACTAATAACCAGATGTATTATTTCAATAAAGTTGAAAATACATCTGTAAAAGTAGAAAACTCTAATAAAAAATCTACGGTAAACATTAGCTACAAAGGCTGGGAAACTTTGAATGACAAAATAGATTTGACTACAAAATTAGAAATTTTCCCTAACGAAAGATTTACAAAAGCTACCGTTACCCCTTCTAAAGCCATCTCTGGCATTTGCACAGGAATTGTAAAAGTGAAGCCTTTAGAACTTTTAAAAAATACAAGTACTAACAAAAAGTGGGCATACATCGCCACTTACGGAGATCAATCTATGTTTCAAGACAATTTAGGAATGGCAGTTTTTTATGAAATTTCTTCCGTAGAAAATCTAGCCGATGGACCTTTTGATCATCTTATTGTTTTCAAACCTACTACTAAACCTATTCAATATTACTTTCTTGCAGCATGGGTAAACGAACCAAATGGCATAAAAACTCAGGAAGAATTTGTAAATTATCTTAATGAAAAATTGAATATTTTCAACAGCAACAATAAGTTGTAAAACTTAAAATTCATTACCTTTTTAAATAAAATCTCTATGCAAAATTTTGTCAAATATATTTTAAATCTTGCGTTTTCTTTAATACTTCTAAATATTACAAGTTGTACATCAGTAAAAGAAAATTCAAAAAAAGAAATTCCTAGCCATTTAAAATGGTCTGAAAGAATGGCGCTTACTTTAATGAAAAAATATCCTGAAGCCTACCAATTAGACGATGCCAAACAGCCAAAATGGGATTATGTTCACGGTCTGGTAATGACAGGTTTTGAAGAATTATATAAAAAAACTAACAAAAAAGAGTATTACAATTACCTAAAAAGTTACTCGGATGCAACAATAGACTCATTAGGAAATATCCCTTCTTATAAATTTGAAAATTATAACATTGACATGCTTATTGCAGGCAATCATTTGTTTTATCTTTATCAAAAAACAAATGACAAAAGGTATTTAGCAGCTTTACAAAAATTGAGAAGCCAATTGGACACACATCCAAGAACTTCTGAAGGTGGTTTTTGGCATAAGAAAACTTATCCTTATCAAATGTGGTTAGATGGTTTATACATGGGCGAAACATTCTATGCTAAATATACTTCTACTTTCGAAAATGGTAAAAATTTTAACGATATTGCTTTGCAATTCGAACTCATTCAAAAACATTTATTAGATAAAAAAACAGGACTTCTATACCACGGCTGGGACGAAAGCAAAAAAATGGATTGGGCAAACAAAGAAACCGGAACTTCTCCTAATTTCTGGTCTCGTTCTCTTGGTTGGTACGCCATGGCTTTGGTAGATGTTCTAGATGAGTTTCCTAATAATCACCCAAAGAGACAAGAATTAATAGGTTATCTTAATAATTTGTGCAATTCTTTAGCTCATTATCAAGATTCTACAGGACTTTGGTATCAGGTTACAGACCAAGGAAACCGTGGCGGTAATTATTTAGAAGCCTCAGGCTCTGCAATGTTTGCTTATACCTTTGCCAAAGGAGCTAACAAAGGATATTTACCAAGAAATTATAAAAATTTGGCAAATAAAGCATTTGATGGTTTGATAAAAAACTTAGTAAAAATTTCGCCAGAAGGCTATATAACCATTACACAAGCGTGTGCTGTAGCAGGTTTGGGAGGAAATCCTTACAGAGATGGCTCTTTTGAATATTATGTAAACGAAAGAAAAAAAGACAACGACCCAAAAGCGACAGGTCCTTTTATTTTAGCAGCTTTAGAACTCAATAAATAATGATTTCAAGAATTTTAATATTATTTTATTTATTAATTTGTGCCAACTTTTTCTCTCAAGAAAAAGACACTATTATTGTTTCTAAAAATGACAAAGGAGATTTCACAAGCATCCAAGAAGCAATTAATCAATCCAAAGCTTTTCCTTACAAAAGATTGGTCATTTTTATAAAAAATGGAATTTACAACGAGAAAGTAAAAATTAACGAATGGAATACCAATCTGTCTATAATTGGTGAAGAAAAAGATAAAACCATCATCACGTTTGATGATTATTTCGACAAGATAAACAAAGGAAGAAATAGTACTTTTTCCACTTCCACTTTATCTATTGAAGCCAATGATACCGTTTTGAAAAATTTAACCATAGAAAATGTTTCGGGAGACATAGGACAAGCAATTGCGCTAAGCATTACAGCTACTCGTGTGTCTGTAATAAATTGTAAAATTTTGGGTAATCAAGACACTTTATACTTAAGTGGAGAAGGAAAACAATTTCTAAAAAATTGCTATATTGAAGGTACAACAGATTTTATTTTCGGCAATGCAACTTCTTATTTTGAAAACTGCAAAATCCATAGCAAAAAAGATTCTTACATTACAGCAGCTTCCACACCAGAAAATGCGGAATTTGGATTTGTTTTTAAAGATTGTAAAATAACAGCCGAAAAAAAATTATCTAAAATTTATCTAGGAAGACCGTGGAGAATTTTTGCCAAAACAGCTTTCATCAATTGTAATTTTGAAGCTAATATTCTGCCCGAAGGTTGGCACAATTGGGATAAACAGGTAGCAGAAAAGCATTCTTACTTTGCCGAATTCAAAAACTATGGTAAAGGTTCTTCAAATCAAAAAAGAGTAAAATGGAGTTATCAATTATCAAATAAAGAAGTAAAAAAATACAACAAAAACAATATTTTAAAAGATTACAAAAAAATAAATTGGTATGAAATTTTTTAATCATTACAAAATAGCATCACTCATCATCATTTTAGCATTATTGAGTTGCAACAGTATAGAAATTTCTAAAAAAAATCACCACGCCACCATTTACACTATTGGAGATTCTACCATGGCAAATAAACCAGAGCCAGACAAAAACCCAGAAAGAGGTTGGGGGCAAGTTTTAAGTCGATTTTTCAAAGATGATGTAATTATAAAAAATCACGCTGTAAATGGTAGAAGTACCAAAAGCTTTAAAGAAACCGGACTTTGGAAACCTGTTTTAGATTCTTTAAAAAAAGGCGATTATCTTCTCATTCAATTCGGGCATAATGATGCTAAAGAAACAGACTCAAGCAGATACACCAACCCACAAACAGCATATCGATATAATTTAATACAATACGTAGAAGAGGCACGCTCTAAAGGCGCAATCCCGATTATTCTTTCTTCTATCGCCAGACGAAAATTTAACGAACAAAGCACTTTACTAGACGCACATGGAAATTATACACTTATTGCAAGGCTTGTAGCTCAAGAATTGAAAGTTCCTTTTATTGACATGCAATATCTTACTGAAAATTTAGAAATGAAATATGGCAAAGAAGGTTCCAAAAAACTTCATCTTCACTACGAACCAAAAGAAATTGATTATTATCCTGATGGTAAAAAAGACGATACGCATCTTTCGGTTCTTGGCGCAACAGAAATTGCTAAAATATTTATCGCTGAGATAAAGAAACAAAATTTACCATTAGCAAAATTCATCAAAGAAAAATAAATCCGCTAATTGTAATTGTAATCTATAAAAAAAGCAACTTTTCAAATTTGAAAAGTTGCTTTTTTTGTTAAGTTGTCTAGTCCTAAAATAAGTTTATAAAAAAACTAAATGTCTATTTTACAGATATCGCACCAGTTAGTTTATTCGATATTTTCAGATCCTTCTTATCATTAACTTTCACATTTTCAAAGCTTATTTTTTCAGCAAACTCTCCTGAAACTTCAGAATTGCTTTTTTCAACAATTATATTTTTGAAGAATAAATTTTGAATTGGTTTTTCTTTCATTCCTACAAACAAAAATGCATTATCCACTTCATTACAATTCACATTACTTATGTAAAAATGATGAAAATAGGGAATTTTATCACCAGTTTTTTGAGCATCTTCACTTTCTTTTGTACTGCCTACAGGAGCATCTGCATAAGAAGTATCAAAAATAAATGCATTATCTTTTATATTTTTTAAAATAATATTATCAATATAAATATCACTCACTTCTCCTCCTCTACCCGAATTACTTTTCACACGAATGCCATTATCAGAACCATCAAAAGTACAATTGGTAACATAAATATTTTTCATTCCTCCATCAGTATTACTTCCGATTACAAAACCTCCATGAGCATCATTAACTGTACAGTCTGCAATAATTACATTTTGCAGTTTAGCTTCTCCGTCTTTAGAATCTCCACTAGATTTCATGCAAATCCCATCATCTCCTGCATTTACAAAAGTATTGTAAATAATTACGTTTTTAGAAGCACTTATATCAATTCCATCACCATTCTGCGCCCAACTAGGATTATATACATTGGTATTTTGAATTACCAAATTTGTTATTTGCCTTGGATTCAAAATAAACTTAGGAGAATTTCTAAAAGTAGGACCATCAATCAAAAGATTTGTAACTTTAGAAAGGGTGAACATCATTGGTCTAAGAAAATGATGAAGTTTTTCATAGTCTTTTATTGTAGCATTCTTATTTTTGGTAATTGTTTTAGAAAGTCTCTCCCCATTTTTGGCTTCATAGCTTGGCCACCAAATTTTGCCATCATCACTTAAAACGCTCCCCTCTTTAGCAATTAATTTTTTCCACTCAAAATCGCTTACTTTGGATTTCTTAACAGGTCTCCAAGCTTCACCAGCTCCATCAAAAATTCCTTTACCAGTAAAAGAAACATCATGAAGATTATCTCCCCAAATTGGCGGCGTTACATCTATTTTACCTGATGGACTTTCCCTTAATGGAAATAAATTAATATCATTACTAAATTGAACTATTGCGCCTTCTTCTACATGAAAATCAATATTGCTTCTCAGTTGTATTGGTCCTGTTAACCAAATTCCTGTTGGTACAATGAGTTTCCCTCCTCCTTTTTCACTTATTGAAGAAATTGCTTTTTCAAAAGCCACAGTATTGATAAATTTACCATCTCCTACCCCTCCAAAATCTTTAATATTATAAGTTTTTTCTGGTATTGTAGGCAAAATTATTTGTCCAAAATTAAATGGAGCATTTTTAATGTGATAATTAATATCATGCTTTTGAGCATTAATAAAAGACGCACAAAAAATAAAAAGCCCAAGAAATAAATTTTTCATTGTAACATGTTTTGAATATTAAATAAACTAAATTTAAAAAAATAAAAATCTTAATGTTCTTAATTGCTAAATAGATAACAAGAAACAAATTTAGTTATTTTTTTCATTAATGCAAACGATTACATTACAATTAAAAACATTTCATTATTAAATAAAACTATCCTTTTTTAATTATTTACAAATAACATTCTAGCAGATTTAATGCCATAAAAATTTAGTAAAACCTACTTTTGAAGTTTTAAAATAAAAATCAATGATATTATCTTAATAAGAGAAAACACCAATACTAAGGTTAATTATATTCATAAGAAATTAGCAAAAAATTATTATAACTTGAGCTAAAATACTTGGTTTTTTGGTAATAAAAAAACAAAGTCAATTTTTACACTTCCATTACCGTAATATTTTTGAGTAGATTTATAAATGAAATGTAAATCGAGTTCCGTTAACAATTTTCTATAATAATTATCCTCCGGAACTAGCATATCTAGACTGAGTTCGTAGAATAGTTGTGGTGTAAAGTGTTTTCGTCCTTGCATATTTAAATTTACGAAAATTTTATATCATAAATAACAGTTTTTAACTATATTTGAGTTGTGCAACAAGCACAGTGTATTTGCAAAATGCGGGGTTAAAGTCTAGATTGGACTTCTCTGCATCTTTTCGTCGCCGCTGCTTTTCAATTCCGTAGTTTTTTTTTGTAAGTTTACTTCATTGAAAAAGCATCGGCTTCGTTTGGCTCGAAATTGAACTTTGACTCCGTCGAACCACTTCGTTAGGTTTCAGTTCACTTTTTGCCTGCACTTCGTAAATACTTTTTCCGATGCAGAAATAATTCACAAACACAATGTTAAATTTGTATGGTATAAAATTTGTACATACATTTGTACAGAATAAAATACAAAATTATGTTAATTGCAAGTGTTTCTGATTTCAGAAAAGATATAAAATCATATTTGGATAGAGTCGCAAAAAATTTTGAAACTCTAATTATAAATCGTGGAAAAGAAAATGGAATTGTTATAATGTCACTCGACGAATACAATTCTCTAATGGCAACAAATTACGAACTTTCTTCACGAAAAAATGAAATGCGACTTGATTCTGCAATCGAAAAATTAAAAAGTGAAAATTCTTTTGAGAAACAATTAATCGAAGATCAAGATGAGATATATTTTCGTGGATGAATCTTGGGAAGATTATTTGTATTGGCAAAAAAATGATAAAAAGAAATTGAAAAGAATCAATGAATTGCTGAAGGACATTTCAAGAAGTCCATTTGACGGAATTGGAAAGCCGGAACCGTTAAAACATAAATATTCTGGATTTTGGTCTCGTCGAATTGACGATGAACACAGATTAATTTACAAATATGAAGAAGGTCAAATTTTGATTGCAAAGTGTCGATTTCACTATGATTAATTCTTTAAGAAATTACTTCTGCTAATAACCAGAGTTTCGTCTTGTCCGCAGGACATGAGATAGCCCTTCGACTTCGCTCAGGGTTCACTACTTAGGCGAGGTTGCTTCAGTAGCTTTTTTTTCAACAAAATATTTTAGAAAAAGAGAAGAGCCTGAGAGAAGAGTTTTTTGCGAAGACAGATTGGTTTCCCATTAACTTTACAAAACAAAAAAACGAACGCTGAGCTAACTTAAAAGTATTTTTGCAAAATTTTCCCACGGAAGTAATGCTTCCTGTGAAAATTATGCAAAGTCGTTATTAACAATTGCAAAAAAACTGCCCATCAAATGTAACAATTTTGCAAATTGAATTGTCTTATTTAAAAGATTAAATAATTATGGACAATTCGATAAGCTCAAAACACATTCAATTAATTTTTCTATTCATTTTGTTTTCTAGCATTAATATTTTTGGTCAACAAGGAAATTTAAAAATTAATGGAAACATTAGCGACAGCAACAAACAAAAAATTTCTACGGCTGAAGTTTATCTTTTCAATCCTCAAAACGAGCTTATAAAAACCACAATTTCTCAAGATGGCAGTTTTGAGTTTTCACAACTAAAACCCGCTCAATATTATCTGCTAATAACATCTGAAAACATTACTCAAAAAGAGCCGATTTTTGAACTTTCTGAAAACAAAACTTTTAAAATTGTTCTTTCCGAAAAGGTTTCTTACATTGAAGAGATCAAAATTTCTGGTAAAAGAAAACCTTTTCAGGTACAAAATGGAAATATCAATATAGACATAGCAAATTCTCCATTAAACAAAGTGGCAACTTCTACTGATTTATTAGCAAAATTGCCATTTATAACGATTGACGCAAACGGAGAAGGCCTATCTATGATAGGAAAAGGAACTCCGCTTTTATACATAGACAATCAGAAAGTTGATTTCAATACTTTTTCTTCTATTTCTGTGAATGAAATAAAATCTGTAGAAATTATCCGAAATCCTTCCGCAAAATATGAAGCAGAAGGAAAAGCTGTTGTAAAAGTAATATTAAAAAACAGCAAGAAAGAAGGATATAAAATTACACTTAATGAAACCGCTACATTCAACAAGCGTTTCAGCAATAATTTTTCAGTGAACTTTCAACAAAAGAAAAATAAAACGGAATGGAAATTTAACACCGCTTACAACCAAATTCAGCATTGGGAAAGTAACGGATTTGAGTATTCTGTGCCAAGCAAAAATATCAATTCGGATTATATAATAAAATCTATCACCAATCGTCCACAAGTAATTTTGGGAGCCAATTTATATCAAGATTTAAATGATGGAGATTATTTAACTTTTGCCATTAATGCTAATTTAAGACCAGACAAAGGAGATAACAATACAATAACCAATTATCAAGAAAATGGTCTAAAATCTCAAATATTAACGCTCAATCATCAAGATAGGAAAAGAGCCACGATAAATTCTATTTTCAATTATAATAAGCAATTGAAATCTATTGATGCAAATATTTTTACAGGATTGCAGTTCACTCGCGAAAGCAATAATGTAGATTATGACTTTTATAATAATATTGATAACGCAGGCTATATTTTCAACCAATTCAGAAAACAAAAATATTCTGTGAATGCTTTTTCGGGTAGAATTGATATAGAGAAAAAAATAAAAGAAAACTATCAATTAGGAATTGGTGTAAGTTTTACAAAAGCAGACGCTAGAACAAATAATTTTATAGATTATAGAGCTATAAATCCATCAGAATACTTTAAATATCTTTTTAAAGAAGAAAATTGGGCTTCGTATGCAGAATTATCAGGAGAAAAAGAAAAATTCAGTTATAAAGCAGGACTTCGTATGGAAACAGCTTCTGCAAATGGTTTCAACCAGGTTTTAAATCAAACCAATATCAAAAGAAATTCTGTGGATTGGTTTCCGAGTGCTGAAATATCTTTCAAACAAAATAAGGATTATGAATATACTTTAAACTTCAATCGCAGTATTTCACGACCAAGTTATGGTGATTTGGCTTCGGGAGGTTTATACAGCAGTCCTTATGTTGAATACGAAGGAAATCCCAATCTTTTGCCATCTTATACAAATACAATATCTGCAAGTGCAAATCTTAAAAAATGGTCTTTAAACGCTTCTGTTTATGAAAGCAAAAATCCTATTGGTTTTGGTCTTTTTTATGATGAAACAAAAAATATTTCAAAATTTACCACTCAAAACTTTGATAAAGAAATTGGTGCAAGTTTAGGTGTTGATGTGCCTTTTGAATATAAAATATTAACCTCTCAAAATAGTTTGTCTTTAAATTACTCTAAGACAGAGGACAGCCTTGCAATTGTACACAAATCAACTCCTTATATTTATTTATACACAAACAATACAATAAAATTAGGGAAAGGATTCAATTTTCTGTTAGATGCTTCTTGGCTAACAAAAAGAACACAAGGACTTTATGAATACAATGAAATGCTTCTTGTAAATTTGGGATTGACAAAATCAGTATCAAATTTTGATTTCACTTTGCGTTATAACGATGTCTTCAAGCAAAATGTTTTTATTCAGCAATTTAGTTATGAAAAAATTATTACAAAAGGAACTTTTTATGGTAATACTCCCGTTTTTTCTGTAGGAGTAAAATATAATTTCGGAAAAGTTTCCAATTCTGAATATAAAGAAAAGCAAATAAATGAAACAATGAACAGAATTTAAAACTGTGAAAATAAAGCGACTATAGCTAATAGCTCAGTTTTCGTATTGTCCGAAGTACACAAGATAACCCTTCTACTTCGTTCAGGGTTCTATTCTTCGGCAAATGTTGTAGCTTTTAATACTAGTCAGATTACTTATCGCTCAATAATTGTTAAGGTTTACGATTCGTGCTCATGGAAAGTATGATTTTGCGTAAAAAAGACTAGGAAAATCTTCTTATTTTTTTATTTTAAAGGCTATTGATTTTAAATTATATGAATATTGTGTTCGAATTGCAAAATAAATATTGATAAATCTTTATTTTAATGTACATTTATAAAAAATTTTCTTAACAATTTAAACAATTCCTGTTAATTTTAAAAAAGTTCAAAATAATAATGAATAATGTAAAATATTGGAGAGAAAAAAATAATTTTACTCAAAATGAACTTGCTGAAAAATCGGGAATTTCTCTTAGAACAATCCAAAGAATTGAAGCAGGAAGCTCTCTAAAAGGTTTTACACTTCATTCTATTGCAAAAGCTTTAGAAACAAATCCTGAAAATCTACTTGCAAAAAAAACCGAAAACATTGAAAGAGCAAAATTGATTAATCTTTCTGCACTTTTAGGTTTAATTATTCCGTTTGGTGGAGTTATATTTCCTTTTATTTTAACTTCAAAAACAAAAGATTTTCACAACAAAAAACTCGAAAAAAAAATATTAGAAATTCAAATTATCCTAGCTGTTTTGCAATCTGTTTTTTTAATTTCTTGTCCATTTTTCCAAAAAGAATTCAACATCCGAAAACCACTTTTCATCTACGGATTGGTTTTATTTTTCATTACAAAACTCCTTATCGTTGTAATGAATGGTAGAAGTTTGAATAAATCTCGCAGATTATTAATATACCTAAAAACCACCTTTTTATAAATAACAACACAAAAATGTCGTAAAAATGTCGCATCATTTTTTCTGAATATTTCGAGGTTTTAGCAGAACATTGCAAAAAAAATCTCATGAAATTATTTAAGGACATTCTACTTGCGCTATCAATTGTCGTTTTGCTATCTGTTGTTTTCGGTTACTTTTATTTCGATAAAAAGTTTTCTCCAGAAAAAAATTATCTGGTAGTAAATAATGAAAGTGGAAAAGTCCTAATGAAATGGGAAACTAAGGAAAAAGAAGCATTGCTTTTGCCTATTCATTTTGGTTCGGATACCATAACCTATTATTTGCAGTTTGACACAGGAAGTCCAAGTACCATTTTTTACAAGAAGTCAATTTCTAAAATCGGGCAAATTTCTGTAAACAAAAACATTGCAAAAACGAGTTTCAAAATTGGAAATTGCGAAGTGAAATCTAATCAGTTTAAAATTATTGATTTTGGTAAGAATTTAGAGAAAGACAATCTCAAAATTATTGGAACCATAGGAACAGACATTATTGAAAGCCGAAAAACGATTATCAATTTTAAGGAAAACTATGTTGTTTTCAATTTAAACTCTGAACCTGAAAATTTAAAAGGGAAAACATTCGATTTCAAATTTAAAAAACGAAAAATTATTATACCTGCTGAATTAGATTCAAAGGAAGAAAAATTTTTATATGATTCTGGAGCGAGTGGTTTTGAACTTCTTACCAATAAAGAAATTTGGACAAAATTAAAGCTGAAAAACTCAAAAATAAATACAGAAAAAGGAAAATCTTGGGATAATATTCTCACCACTTACACCGCTAAGACAAATAAAAAGATTGAATTCAACAACACTAAAATTATGCTTCACGAAATTACTTATGTGGAAGGTTATTCTAAAACTCAATATTATCTGATGGAATTTTCTGGAATGTCTGGAATGCTGGGAAATAAGATTTTTGAAAAAAAACAGCTCTACATTGATGCTGAAAATATGAAAATGAATATTGAATGAAATTAACACTTTTAGACAAACTTTATAATCATTTTAGGCTGAATAAAAAATATTGAATAAAAAAAACACCACTATAACATACTATAAAAAAATTGATACCCGTGAGAATGATTCTATTTTTAGATAGATTCTTTTTAGATTTTTTAACATACGCTCAAACTTTGATTTCTTAGAACTCAGAGATGATGTAAATGATATAATTAGCAACTTCATCAATTATTTTGACATAAAACATTGGAAATAAGAGGAAATGTATAGAAAGATTAAGACAGTACAGAAGAAAATTAAATAATTACAACATATTGATATACTTAAAAATTACACATTATTCTTAATCTCACAAAGAGTAATTAATCAAAAAAAAAAAACATCTCTTGTAACAAAAAGAAAACATTAGCAACAAATTAGTTGATATATCAATTATTGACAAGTCATTTTAAATTAAAAAATATGGAAAAACTAGATTCTATTGTTTTTTACAACATAGAAAAAGCAATTAAAACGTATAGGAATTATGCTCAAAGACAACTAAAAGCAAACGGCTATAAAATTACAATTGATCAATGGCTCATCATTAAAGCCATTCTAGAAAACCCAGGAATTACGCAAAATGAGATTGGTGATTTAGCCTTCAAAGACAATGCCTCAATTACAAGAATTATTGATTTGTTGGTGAAATCAAAATATATAAACCGTGAAATTAATTCAGATGACAGGAGAAAAACAAATCTGGAAGTAACAAAATCTGGAAAAGAAATTATTGAAAAAGTACAAAATCTTATCGAAAACAATAGAAAGATTGCCTTAGAAGGCATTTCAGAAATACAACTTGAAATAATGAATTCTACATTAATAAGAATATCAAAAAACTGCATTAACACACACACACAATGACGAAAATAATTTTAATCTGTTTATTTTGGATAATCGCATCATCTACGCCAATATTTGCACAAGAAGCAAAAAATTTTTCAATATCTGGAATGGTTGAATCTAGCCAATCAAATCAATTAGAAATCAATTTATTCAATTCTGAAAACAAATTGGTAAAAACCGAAGTTGCCGACCAAGATGGAAAATTCAGTTTCAATGATTTGATGTCGGGGAATTACCATCTCAAAATCAACAAAAGTGGAACAGAAGTTTATCAATCACAAGTTTCCGTGAATGAAAACATCGCACTTCCCTCTATTTCACTCAATGAAAAAGCAATAGAAGAGGTAACCATTACCAAAACAAAACCTTACATTGAGCGACAAGACGGGAAAATGATTATGAATGTAGAAAACAGCATTGCCGCAACAGGCAATTCGGCCTTCGAAGTTTTGGAAAAAGCACCCGGCATAAATATCGACAGTAACGACAATATCAGTATGCGTGGCAAAACCAATCTGCTCGTTCAAATCGATGGAAAAAACACACCGATGACAGGGAGCGACCTTGCCAATTACCTTAGAGGAATCCCGTCTTCGACGGTTGAAAAAATAGAATTCATAACCAATCCGTCTTCAAAATACGATGCTGCAGGAACGGCAATTATTAATGTAAAACTAAAAAAAGACCAGAGAAAAGGCACCAACGGAAATATCTCTACCTCTCTGGGAACAGGAAAATATGTGAAGAACAACAACAGTTTCAGCATCAATCGCAGAAATAAAAAAGTGAATCTTTTTGCCAACTACAGTTTTTCTTACAGAGAATTATACAACAAACTTGTCTTGGATAGAAAATTCTATGACGATGGAATTTTCCAAAAAGCATACGAACAAGACAATTTTACCAAAATGAATTTTAGGAACCATATTGCAAAAGTTGGTATGGATTATTATGCCAATGATAAAAATATTTTTGGGGTATCTGTAGGTTTTGTAAACAACAATTTTGGTCCAAATAGCAATAACACTACCGAAGTTTTCAACCAAAATTATCAAGCCGATGGTAGTTTTAATACAAAAGGTAACAATAGTGATCATTGGAAAAACCTATCGGTAAATATCAATCACAAGTATCAAATTGATTCTTTGGGAACAGAATTGAGCACAGACTTAGACTTTATAAATTATTCTAATACATCAGTCCAAAACTTTAATACAAGAAATTTTGATGTTAATGGAAACCTTTCTCCATCAACTTCAGATAATCCCAATCCTTATATTTTAAATGGTGATTTGGCAGGAAACCTCAACATTTATTCCCTAAAATCAGACTTTACCAAAGTTTTTAAAAATAATTTAAAACTAGAAATAGGTTTCAAAACAAGTTTTGTAAAGGCAGATAACGACTTACAATATTTCAATTCTAGTTCGGGAACTCCTGTCATAGACAATTCTAAAACCAATCATTTTATTTATGAAGAAAACATCAATGCTGCGTATGGAAATATCATCAAAAATTGGGAAAAATTTAAAGTAAATTTTGGCTTAAGAGTAGAAAACACCAACGTTACTGGCAACCAACTCACTACCAATCAAGTAGACAAGAAAAATTACACCCAATTATTTCCTAGTGCTGTTTTTTCATACAATTTGAATGAAAAAAATACGATAGAAATCAATTTCAGTAGAAGGATTACCAGACCCACTTACAGACAGTTGAATCCTTTCAAGTTTTATCTTGACCCTACCACTTATCAAACAGGAAATCCGTATCTAAACCCACAAACTACAATGAATTATGAGCTTACCTATAGTCTAAGCAACAAGTATTTTGCAACCTTAAGCTATAGCAAAACCAAAGACAACATTACAGATGTGCTGAAACCTGTTGTGGATAATGGGAACATTGTAGTGGTACAAGCAGTAGAAAACCTGGCTTCGGCTTCTAATTTTGGATTAAATATTATTGCGCCAGCTAAGGTAACCAAATGGTGGGAAATAAATAACAATGCTAATTTTTATTACGCCACTTTTACCGGAAACATTTCTGATACTTACATCAAAAACGAAGGAAACTTTACTTTTAACATTAACAGTATCCATTCATTTAAACTTAAAAACAATTTCTCTTTAGAATTATCTGCCAACTATCAGGCAAAACAAGTCTATGCATATATGCATCTAAAACCAATCTGGTCTGTAAACATAGGTGCACAAAAGAAATTTAAAAATGATAGCACCCTGAAACTTTCTTTCAATGATATTTTCTTTACCAATAATCCAGAAGCAAAAAATATCTATTCTAATTATGCAGAAAACTTTGTAGTGAGAAGAGATTCTAGAGTAATTACTCTTTCTTACACGTACAAATTTGGTTCTGGAAAATCTGCTCAACTTAGAAAAACAGGCGGTGCAGAAGACTTGAAACAAAGAGCAGGAAACTAACAATAAAACTTATATCTAACTAAAAACCATATACTAACTTAACAAATAATAATTCGATGAAAAAAATTCTTTTCTTTGCCCTTGGATTATGTATTCTCTTATCCAAAGCACAAACTTTAGTTTCAGGCGATATGAACGACCTTACAAACGGAGATGTGGGATCTAATTTTGTATTCGGGACTCCAGGCCAGGACAATTTTTATCTAAGTGGTGGAACTGCATCAGACTATCAAATTGTAGAAATTGATGTAGCACACAAAAAATCACTTCAAATAAAATCTGGTTTAGATGGTCCTTCTACAAGTGTAAGACAAGTATCACAAGCCAACCTCTCTTGGAATACAAGAACTTATGGCAATAACATTATCCGAGGAAAAGTTGACATCTACACCGGTAGTCCATCTAGCATTTCTACAGAAGACCAATTCAGAAGTAATATTACTGGTTTTATGGCAGGAACTAGCACAACGGGTATTTTGGCAGGTATCTATTACAATTATAAAGATGGGAAAATCTATGGTCATGCAACTATGAAAAACGGAACCAATTATAGCCTTAATCATTTTGCATTAGGCAGTACTATTTACCCTCAAAACACTTGGTTTACCGTAAGCTACTATTATAATGCAGATACAGGACAAGTAAATTGGGTAACGCCTGAAGGTAATTTTTTCACCAATATCAGTACAACAGTTGTTCCCAGCTCTTATCCTACTCTATTCAATATGGTATATATGCCATCTGCAAACACTCAACTGACTACAGAATATATAAGTGCTTTTGATAATTATCTTGTAGAAGCTACAAATAGTACTGCATTATCTGTAGATAAGCCACTTAACGAAAAAGATATTACTTTAAAAATATTCCCAAATCCTGTATCTGATTTTGTTAATATAAAATCTAAAAGCAAAATTAATACAGTGCAAATTTTTGATATTAGCGGAAAATTAATTCTAAATTCTAATCTATCTAAAATAGATATACAAACTTTGAAAAAAGGAATTTACATAGTTAAAGTGAATACAGAAACAGGTATTTTCTCTGAAAAAATAATAAAAGAATAAATAAATGACTAGTCCTATAATATGTATCCATTTTTTAGGACTAGTCAAATCAATATTTTTTCCTAATTTTGAATTGCAATGGAAGGAAAAGACAAACTTCTACAATATCTACTCTCTAGAATAAGTATTTCTAATGAAGAAATACAAGAGTTTGTATCCTATTTTCAAGAAAAGAAACTCCGCAAAAAACAACTTATTGTTCAGCCAGGATTTATAGCACAGCACAGATATTACTTGCTGGATGGAGCTTTGCGTTCTTTTGTTGTTACCGATTCTGGGCAAGAAATTACTATTGCTTTGGCAGTAGAAGATTGGTGGATTACCGATTATAATAGTTTTATCTACCAACAGCCTGCTACACTTTTTGTAGAAGCTATTTCTAATGCTACTGTTTTACAATTGAGCTTTACTGATGAACAAAAACTAAAAGCATCTAATCCTCTTTTTGAAACCTTTTTTAGGATTATTGCCGAGCGTGGATTAGCTGCTCAGCAACGTCGTATTATCTCACAACATACCCAAAGCGCTCAGCAAAGATATGAGGCTTTTGAGAAAAATTACCCAAAATTTGTTCACGAAATTCCACAATACATCATCGCTTCATTTCTTGGAATGAGTACAGAATTTCTTTCTAAAATTCGTAATCAGAGGATTGGTAAAAAAAGTTAATCCAGTTCAATATATTTTTTTAATCTACTTCATTTTTAATTATATCTGAGTAAAATAATTTTGCTTCATTAAATTAAAATAATAAAAAATGAGTACATTATTTAGTCCACTTCAACTGAGAAGCTTATCCTTAAAAAACAGAATTTTTCTTTCTCCCATGCAGCAATACAGTGCTTTAGATGGTATTCCTGGCAAATGGCATTTGGTACATTTGGGCAGTAGAGCGGTAGGAGGAGCCGCCTTAATTTTAACCGAATGTACTGCAATTTCTCCCGAAGCAATGTGTACCCCGAATGATGTTGGTATTTGGACCGAAGACCAAATTAACGCTTGGAAAAATATCACTAATTTTGTTCACGAGCAAAATGCAAAAATTGGTGTTCAGCTATGGCACGCAGGAGGAAAAGCAAGCACAACACATCCCAATGATGGTTTCACTCCTTTGTCAATAGAAAATGGTGGTTGGATACCTAAAAGTTCTTCTGCAACACCCATCAACTACCATCAGCCTAAAGCAATGACTTTAGAAGATATAAAAAAAGTTATAGAAGATTTTGCTCAATCGGCAAAAAATGCCGTAGAAGCAGGTTTTGACACCATAGAATTGCACGCTGCACATGGCTATTTGTTACATCAATTTTATTCTGCTTTGATTAACAAACGTACCGATGAATATGGCGGTTCTTTTGAAAACAGAATTCGTTTGTTGATAGAAGTTGTAGATGCCATAAGAACTGTTATACCCTCTGAAATGCCATTGCTATTAAGGCTTTCGGCGATAGATTACAGTAATTCTCCCGATGCTTGGCTACTAGAAGACAGTATTCGTTTGGCTCCAATTTTGAAGGCTCATGGTGTAGATTTTGTCACGGCTTCTGGAGGTGGATTTGTGCATGTAAATCCTAACATTGTAAAACCAAGTTATCAATTGCCTTTGGCCACTGCCATTAAAGAAACTATCGAGATTCCGGTAGGAGCCGTTGGGATGATTATTGATGCCAAACAAGCAAATGAAATTATTGAAAACGGACAAGCAGATGCAGTTGTAATTGCAAGAGAATATCTTCGAAACCCCTATTTTGCCCTTCATGCTGCACTAGAATTAGAAGAAAATCCTAATATTCCGTGGCAATATAAAAGAGGTTTTAATTAAATTTTTTGAACTTATGGAACTATAGGTTAAAAAAAGGTTAATCAACTTAATGTGAAACGTTCTGGTTATTTGCAATTGAATTGCTTTAGGAATATATGCTCTTTTATTACGTTTTTTTATAATTTTTTAAATCTGTATAAATATTAAATAAATTTTTATAATTAGATGTTTCTCTTTGTAAATTAACCAAATCATATTTTTTACCTCTTACCAAGATTTTTTCATAATTTTTATAGGAATTAAAGTCACTAATCCCAACGGAGGCAGATTCCATACCATAGGAGTTTTGCCAGATACATCGGATGATTTAAGAACCAGAAAAGATATTTATACAGAAAAAATAACAGCGTTTTTCAAAAAAGGAGAATAAAACTTCCAATAAAACAATATTTTCGCAAAAAAAGTAGCTCTAATCTCGCTTTTCATTTTTTCAGAAATACTATATCATTTAGCTGTGACCATTCCGAAATAAACAAAAAGACAAGATAAAAATAATACAATCCTACAAACTTTAAACAACCGTAAAAAAATAAAAACCAAAGCAAAAACTTGATTGCTTTGGTTTGACTATTTATTTTTGTCCTATAATCTATATCTGTTTTTTAGGACTAGTCAAATCATAAAAAACATAAAATGTGAAACAAATATTTACTTTTTTATCAATTATTCAACAGTAAAGACTTCTGCTTGTAATGGCAAAATTTTCATTACCATTGTTTATTCTACTTTATTAAATTATTTTTCTAACGAAGCCATATCAATAACAAAACGATACTTTACATCTCCTTTTTCTAAACGTTCAAAAGCTTTGTTTATATCCTGAATGTTAATAATTTCACTTTCTGCTGTAATGTTATGTTCAAAACAAAAATCTAACATTTCCTGAGTTTCAGCAATACCTCCAATATTAGAACCAGCAAAACTTCTTCTTCCGCTCACCACATTGAAAGCTCCAATTTCTAATGGCTCTGGAGGAAGCCCCACCAAAACTACTGTTCCGTCGTGACGAAGCAGATTAAGATAAACATTTACATCGTGTTTTGCAGAAACTGTATCTACAATAAAATGTAATTTTCTGTTATATTTTGCCATTGCTTCTGCATCAGAAGACAAAACAGCTTCGTCTGCTCCTAATCTTTTTGCATCTTCAACTTTACTTGGAGAAGTTGTGAAAACTACCACCTCAGCGCCCATTGCTTTTGCAATTTTAATCGCCATATGTCCCAATCCGCCGATTCCTAAAACTCCTACTTTTTTGCCAGGACCAGCTCCCCAATGTTTCAAAGGAGAGTAAACCGTAATTCCAGCACAAAGCAAAGGTGCTGCTGCTGCTAAATTTTCAAAAGCTGGCATTTTTAGTACATATCTTTCATTACAAACATATGTTTTAGAAAATCCTCCGAAAGTATGTCCGCCAGATATTTTATCTGGACTATTGAAAGAAAAAGTTACTCCTTCATCACAAAATTGTTCAATTCCGTCTTCACAATATTCGCAGTGTCCACAGCTATCAACAATACAGCCAACTCCTGCCAAATCTCCAATTTTAAAATTTTTAACATGAGCTCCAACAGCTGTTACACGTCCTAAAATCTCGTGTCCCGGAACTATTGGAGGAGGAAAAGCTCCGAAATCACCTTTAATTTGGTGTAAATCACTATGGCAAATTCCGCAGTATAAAATTTCGAACTCCACATCATGAGGTTGAACAGTTCTTCTGGTAATTGTAATTTCATGTAATGGCTCTTCTACAGCCGTAGTTCCGTATGCTTTTACTTGTTGTGTTTCCATTTTTATTAAGTCTAATATTTATTTTAATTTTTTAAAAATATCCTGCATCGTTTCCGAATCAATTACAGTCATATCAATCAATTCCAAAGATTTCACCATCTTTAAAGTCGATGTTTTGTAATGTTGAAAATGTGGCGTCTGCAAATGGAATTGATATGCTTCTTTATCTGCATACATTTCTACAATTCTGATTTGATTCGGATTTTTCTGCTGAAACATTGGAAAAATGGCAATGACCCCTTTTTCTAATTTCACTGAAGCTGAAGCTTCCTCTTTCAGAATCGATTTGTATTCTTCCAAAAATTCGGGAACAATTTCTATTTCCGAAATACGAATCATCATATCGTTTTCAATAATCGGGACAAGGGGTTTTCCAATGATTTTCCGAACTGTATTGGCTTGAGTTTTACTGACAAATTCTTGTATCAAATCTGCTAATTGTTCTAATTGCTTATCCGTAATTCCTGTATTTTTTCCAATCCCGATATGTGATTGCAATTGAGATTCAACACCATTTAAAGAAGCTAAAGCTGAAATCGTAACCAATTCTCTTTGCTGATACGTCAGAACATCACTCACAAAAATATCGGCAAATAAATGTTCCTTCAAAAAAGTATCAATTCTAGGAGCAAATTCTCCAAAACCTTTTGCAGGCTTCGATTGAGATGTTTTTGATAATGTTTCTAAAGTTTTTCTGCCTTGCTCATATTTATCTTCAACATTATTTTCGACGATGATTTTTTTGCCTTCGATGTCATTAATTCCTTTTGCTTTTCTTTCATCAAGAACAGTTTTAAAAGTATTGATAGCATTCAAACTTCTCGGAAAACCGCAGTAAGCATACAATTGTACCAAAGCTTCTTTGATTTCATTTATGGCCAAACCAGAATCTAATGCTTTATTTAATTCCAATTTTAAATCTTCGATATTTCCGATTGCAGTCAATGAAGAAATTGAAACAAGACTCGATTGTTTTTTATCAAGATTTTGTTGATTTTGAGCATTCATAAGTAATGTGAATGTGGTAAATAGTAAAGTGAAAATTTTAAATCTCATTAAGGCTTAATTTGAAGATTAGCTTCTTTATAAACTTCATCTGAAACTGCTTCCAGCCAAGTATTTTGATTGGTTTGAGGATTACCATTCGTTGCTAAATGCGAAAACCAACTCGTAGCAGTTGCACCGTGCCAATGTTCAACATATGGAGCAATTTCTACGATATCACCAACTTTCAAATGACGGGCAGGCTTTCCTCTTTCCTGATACAAACCTTCGCCACCAACCACAATCAAAAGTTGTCCGCCAGTGTGACTGTGCCAATTGTTTCTGCAACTCGGTTCAAATGTGACATTTGAAAGTGGAACATTTAAATCTTTATTGCTCGTCAATGGAGCCAAATAGGATTTACCAGTAAAGTACTGAGCAAAACCAGTGTTTTCTTCACCTGTCGGAAAATCACTTATTTTAGGAATGTCTGTATTCATTTTATTTTGATTTTTTGCCTTTTGCGCCAAAGCAAATTGCCCAAACACAAATAGAATTATTGTTAAAAAATATTTCATTTTGATACTTTTTAATATTAAACAAAGTTCTGTCCATTCGGTCAGATTTTTATTATATTGATTACGGAATTGCTTACCATTTTTACTGATTGAATAAAAAACGGGAGCATTTCTACTCCCGATGATTTCAATTATTTAAAAAGTTGATGCATCAATCACGTATCTGTAACGCGCTTGTTTACTCAAGACTTTCGTCCAAGCATCGTTTATTTGTTCTGCTTTAATAACTTCAATTTTTGGTAAAACATTGTTGTCTGCACAATAATGAACAACCTCCTGAGTTTCGGGAATTCCGCCAATTAATGACGCATTGAAATTGACTCTCGTATTCGCTAAACCGATATTACTTAAAGTCAATTCAAAACCAATCGGCATTCCGACTTGTGTAAAATGTCCGTAAGGTTTCACGACAGAACTGTACGTTGCCAAATCAAACTGCGCTGGAATCGTGGAAATCATATAATCCAGTTTGCCTTTGTAAGGTTTCAATTTGTCTAAATTATCAACCACAATCACTTCTTTCGCTCCAAAAGCGAGAATATCATTCACTTTATCTTTCGAAGTTGTGAAAGCGTAAACTTCCGCACCTTTTGAAACCGCAATTTTCACTGCCAAATGTCCCAAACCGCCAATTCCCGCAACACCCACTTTGTCTCCGATTTTAAAATTCGCATTCATAATCGGCGAATAAGTCGTAATTCCTGCACACAACAACGGCGCTGCTTCCTGCAAAGAAATATGCTCGGGAATATGAACCGCAAAATGGTCTCTCACCACAATATTGTTGGAATATCCGCCTTGTGTAATTCCTGAAGGCGAGGTTTTATCGGGATTTCCGTAAGTGAAAAGCGTTTTCCCGTTGTCGCAGAAATGTTCTTCGCCGTGATTACAGCTTTCGCATTCCATACAACTGTCGACCATACAACCGACTCCTGCTCTGTCGCCCACTTTGAATTTGGTTACATTTTTTCCGATTGCAGAAACAATTCCGACAATTTCGTGCCCAGGAACTTGCGGATATTGTTGGTCGCCCCAATCGCCTTTCATCTGATGAATATCGGAATGGCAAATGCTCGCAAATTTGATATCAATTAAAATATCATTGTCGCCGACAGGTCTTCTTTCAAATTCCCACGCACTTAATTTCCCTGAATTATCTTTGGCTGCGTAGCCTTTAGATTTAATATTTTTACTCATACTATTTAAATTGTTATTCTGTCCTAAAATATTCAGCGGATTGACCAATACCAATCCTGCACTCGCCAAAGCGGTCTGCTGAATGAATTTTCTTCTGGTTGTGTTGTTATTTTCTTCCATTAATTAATATTATTTGATTGTTTTAATAATTTTCGCAGGAACTCCGCCTACAACTGCATTATCGGGAACGTCTTTTGAAACCACTGCTCCCGCTGCAACAACGGCATTTTTGCCAATTGTAACTCCAGCTAAAATGGTTGCGTTTGCTCCAATCCAGGCATTTCTTTTGATAAGAATTGGTTCGCAGATTAAGCCTTTTCTATGTTCGGGATTTAAAGGATGATTTTCTGTAACCAGACTGACTTTCGGACCGATAAAAACATCGTCTTCAATCGTGATTCCGCCCAAGTCTAGAAAAGTGCAGTCAAAATTGATAAAAACGTTTTTTCCTATTTTCAAATTCTTACCATAATTGATATAAATTGGAGTGAAAATTGCCACTGAATTATTTTCTTCGCCAGTGATCTGGTTTAAATAATTTTGAATCTCTTCTACATTTTTCGATTGATTTAATTGAAGAAGCAATTCTCTGGTTTGGTAAGACTTTTCCCGCAAAAGATGAATCTGAGAATCATCTGGTAAAACTATTTCGCCATTCTTTAATCTTATAAAAATATCATCTTGCATACTCTCGATTTCTGATTACAAAATTAATAGGAAAGCCTCGTAGAAGAGTTTCTGCGAGGCTCAAATTTGTTTGCTGAGAAGCTCAGTTTTTTAGAATGAAATTGGAACTAAGATTCTGTTTTCAATCATTAAAAAATATCCAACTCTGTTTTTAATCAGCCATTTTCCGTCTTCGAAAACATAAGTATCATCGTATCTTACGCTATAATCAGTCAGGGTTTCTTTTCCGTCAGATTCTCTAATCATTTTGATTTGTGAAAAAGAAATTCCGGTTGCATTATCTCCGTCAATTTCAACTGAATGTTGTCCGTTCAAGGTAAAATACTTTTTCACTAACGAGGCGTGACCATTAAATTCCTCTTCCAATTTGTTGGTTCCTGTCGTATTTGCAACTACAACTCCATTCATATAAACTGTGTAATTGTCATCTGATGTGAATAATTCCATCTGTTCTGCAATTTTTTTCTCATCACCCAATGTTGTGTAAGCGTCAATCAGATTTCTTAGTTCTTCCTTAATTTTCAAAGTTTCTAATGTCATAATTTTAAATTTTTAATTAATATTTTTTAATGATATTTAAATCATTATTACCCGACAAAACTATAGTATATTTGCTTACAAAATATTAGTTATTACCTTAAGGTTACTGACTAACTAAAATGATATTTATGAAGGAAAACAATGAAAATCAAACCAATAACAAAGAATTCACTAATGAATGCCATACAATTTTAACAGCGGTTTCAGACTTTATTTATGTAATTGGAGGTAAATGGAAATTGATGATTATTATTGCAATTGCAAGAGGAAACAATCGTTTTACCGAAATCCAAAGACAGGTAAAAGGTATCTCTGCAAGAGTTTTATCCAGCGAATTGAAAGATTTGGAACTGAACGGATTTCTCATCAAAAAAGTTGAAGTAGGTTATCCTGTGACTATCGAATATGAACTATTGCCTTACAGCGAGACTTTGCAGGAAGTTGTGGAAGCGATGACCAAATGGGGAATTCAGCATCGTGAAAAAATTAAAATTGAAATGAATTCTGATAAATCAAAACAATAAACTAAACTTCCGTCGGCGAAAAACCATATTGCTTTTTAAATGCAGTAGAAAAATGTGACGGGTTTTTGAAACCGACTTCAAAATAAACATCGTGCACTTTTTTGTTCTCTTCTTTTAGCTTAATATAAGCCATTTCGAGGCGTTTTTTAATCAGCCATTTTTGAGGTGTGAGATTGCTGATTTTCTTGAAATCTCTTTTAAATGTCGCCAAACTTCTTCCCGTAAACGACGCAATCTGTTCCATCGACAAATCGTCCATATAATTATCATTCAGAAATTCTAAAATATCCACTTTCCACGGATCTGCAAAATCGAAAAGAATTGGGTAAAAATCTTCTTTAGTATTCAACAAAGCATAAATTCCTTCCAATAATTTCAGTTCTGTAATACTTTCTGTAGGTTTTATATTGCTGTCGAAATAAGGTGTGAGCGAAAGAAACAGACTTGTAATTGCTGTATCTGGTTCAATTTTAAAGACATTTTCGTCTAATAATTTCACATCATGAGGAATTTCAGATTTATTCATTTTGCTATAAAAATCACGCAATATATTCCTTTTAAAAGTTAAAGAAATTCCTTTGTAGAGATTTTTGCCTTCGCCGTTTTTGTACATTTTCAAGCGGTGATCTCTACGAACAAATGCACATTCTCCAGCTTTCAAAACGATTGTTTTGTCGCGGTCTTCAATCACTTGTTCGCCTGAATAAAGATAGACCAAAACGTGCTCTGGTGTAGAATGGATGCATTTTGTACTTTCTTCAGTAAAGCAAGATAAAAATATCCCCGAATAACTAAGCGTGGTAAAATTTATATTTTCTTGAACATCCATTGATAATTATTTGTACAAAAATATGATTTTTACAAAATAAAAACTTTGCTGAGAAGCTCATTTTATCTTTCTGAAAAGTTCATTTCAAATTCTATATTAAAATAAAGACAAGATTAAAAAAATAACTTCCATAACAACAAAAAAAATCTATATGACTGAGTTCTTTTTTGATTACTTCCCTACTCTTAATTGAAGAAAGGCAGGATAACGCTCATACCAAAATTTCTGACTTCACAGACTCTTGAATTAATTTGTTTACCTTTATTACAACAGCTTCAATAGTAACACTCGGATTAACTCTGTGCTAAGTATAACAAATCGACATAGTTAATATCTAGTTTCTACCATCTAATTCCTTTCTCAAAATTGCATACAAATTAGGATTTCAATATCCACAGTATTTTACAAGTCTATTTAATCAAAAAGTTGAAATGAATACAAATGAATACCAAAATTCCAATCAAGACATATAAAACAATTCATATTAATGTATTGTTGGAAATGAAATTAAAAAATATTCCACTCCGGGTACTAAAAAAAGCTTAGACTAAAATATAGTCTCAACTTTTTATATTTTCTCTTAATAAATTTTACCATTAAATTATAAATATTACCAAGTTTTCAATCAAAAACAAAATTTATTAATTAATTAACAACGCATTCTTTAAATTACGACTACATCATCCAATTAAAAACCCTTACTAATTATTAATTATTCACTATTTAGAACAAATATTGATTTAAATCATAAAAAAAATATTAAAAAAAATACAAATAATTAAATTAATGTTTATAAATTTGTCCCATAGAAATTGAAACAATAGAAAAATAAATGATAAATAATTAAAAATATGGAAACATTAAACAAAAAAATGAAACAAATTCTAGCTCTAATCACTTTATTAACAGTTGGGTTAGTAAGTGCACAAACAATTACTGCAAAATCTTCAAAAACTACAGTTAACGGAACTTCTTCAGTACACGATTGGACAATGACAGCAAATGCAGCAACCTTCGTTGGAACTGTTAGCGGAAATGCAATTAGCAATGTAAAATTAGTGATCGCTGCTAAAAATTTAAAAAGTGAAAAAGGAAGCATGATGAATAATAAAGCTTACAAAGCTCTTAAAGCAGACGCTCAACCAAACATCACTTTTACTGCTGCTTCATTACCAGTAGGAAAAACCAATGTTAGCGGAAGACTTACCATTGCCGGCGTAACCAAGGCTATCTCTCTTCCTGTGAACGTTGTTAAAAACGGAAATTCTTACAACATTACTGGTTCAGAAACTGTAAAAATGTCTGATTACGGAATGGAAACTCCAGGTTTCTTAGGTGTACACACAGGTGACGCTGTAACCGTAACAGTAAATGTAGTAGCAAACTAAATGAATCTCTTATATAAAAATAACAAACAAAATAAAGAAAATTATGAAAACTTTATGGATTAAAGCAACAGTATTATCAACTGTATTTCTAGGGATATTTGCACAAGCACAGCAGTTCCCAATAGACAATTTAAATCCTCGCGACCAAAGAAGCGTTAACGCTTTTGAAAACCCGAAAGATACTGTAAGTACTTTTGACAAACTAAAAGTAAGAGTAGGTGGAGCTTTTGCATTACAATTCCAAGGAATTAAACATGAAAGCAACGCTAATCAAAACGTTGATGCAACAAGATTATATGCTATTGGAAACAACTTCAACTTAGCAACAGCAAATTTAGACCTTGATGTAGCTCTTTACGATGGTGTTAATTTACACTTAAGAACTTTCTTATCTTCTCGTCACCATAATGAAACTTACGTAAAAGGAGGTTATTTACAAATTAATAAGTTAGATTTCATTAAAAAAGATTTCTTAGGAGATTTCATGAAATATGCAACTATTAAATTTGGTCACGATGAAATTAACTACGGTGATGCACACTTCAGAAGAAGCGATAATGCTTTTGTAACAAATAACCCTTTTGTTGGAAATTATCTAATGGATGGATTTGCAACTATGGTTTTTGCAGAAGTTTATTATAGAAGAGATGGATTTATTGGTATGGCTGGGGTAACAAACGGAAGACTAAACCAAACTCCAAGCGGAGGAACAAGCCCTTCTGTATATGCTAAATTAGGCTACGACAAACAATTAAACGAAGACTTACGTGTACGTTTAACAGGATCTTTCTATAACACAGCTCAAACTCAAAGATTAGATTTCTATGACGGAGACAGAGCTGGCTCAAGATACTATTTCGTAATGGAACCTGCAAAATATTTAAGCAATGGAGTATATACAAATGTAACTGGGTCAACTAACTTCAGATCTGGACAAATAATTCCTGATTTCAAAAACCAATTAACTTCATTTATGATTAACCCATTTGTGAAATACAAAGGTTTAGAATTCTTTGGAACTTATGAAAACGCATCTGGTAGAAATTTCACTGAAACAGATAGAAGAACATACAATCAATATGTGGGTGAATTACTTTACAGATTTGGAAAAAATGAGAACCTTTACATTGGTGGTAGATACAATGAAGTAGATGGAAAATTAACAACTGGAGAAAAAATCAACGTTAAAAGATACAACATTGGTGGCGGTTGGTTCATGACTAAAAACATTCTTACAAAAGTAGAATATGTGAACCAAAAATATAGCGGATATCCTACAGGTAGCATCTTAGATGGTGGTAAATTTAACGGTTATGTTATAGAAGCTGCAATATCATTCTAATTTAAGAATTACATAATACAAAAAAGGGGCTTCATTGCCCCTTTTTTAATATCTTTGGTTTTAATATTATATGAAAAGTTTAATAAAATATAGTCTATTTGCCTTCTCTAATTTTGTAATGGCGCAAGAAAACAGCTTTACAATTGTTGGAAAAACCAACATGAACACCTTCAAATGCATAGACAAAAGTTTCAACACTCCTTCTACATTTGGAAATGAAAATGCTGCAAACAACAAAATCTCTCTTAACATTACAGATTTTGATTGCAAATACGATTACATTACTAAAGATTTCAGAAAAACTCTTAGCGCAGACAAATTTCCGCAAATACAAATTAATTTTGGTAAATTTAGAAAAAGCTCTAATGGGAATTACATTTCTTCTGCAGAAGTAAAACTCATGAACAAAGTAAGAACCTACAACATTGAGCTTTACAACAATGGTAAAACCCTTTCTGGGAAACAACAAGTTAGATTTAGCGATTTCGGTATTACTCCACCGAAGAAAATGGCAGGAATGATTGTGGTAAAAGACGAACTAGATTTATCTTTTATTATTCAAAACAATTAACGGTAATGCTGAAAAATTCCTACATCAGTAGGTGTCCAATAAGCAGCTTTTTGTCCAGCAACTTTTAATCCGTTATTAGCCCAAGTATTGCAAGTTTCCAGAAAACTATATCTGCCTTTGGCTTCATAAAAAGCATCATTAATCCCGTAAACCGAATCTGTTTCAATAAAAATTACTTTTCCGTTTCTATCTCTATCAAATTTATCTTTGATATAATTTACCAAATCTTCATATTGCTTCTTTGTAAGCATTATTTTCTTACAATCTTCACCTTCTTCCATCTCAAAATAATAAGTGCAATGCATGGCAGATTCTCCCAATCCAAAAGCAGCAACAAATGCTGTAGAAGGTTGTAGCTCTGCCCAACTTGGCGTATCTAGATAAAAACCTTTATCTCCCCAACCAAAAGATACATAACTAAAATCGTATCTCTTCGAAATAGTATTATCAAAAGGAAGTTCTTTGCCCCAATCCGTCACATCATTTTTTACCGGAACTACCAAATCTGTATGAACACCGTTTGTAAGAATAAAAGCTTCTATTACTTTTGGCTCATCTGTTTTCTTTGCTGGCACCTCTATAAAAGGAATAAAATAGCCGCAAAGAGCATACACCAACACCAAACCCACCAAAACAGCTAAAGATTTCAACAAAAAGAAGAAGATTTTATTTAAAGTCATAAAAAGTTATTTGTTTTTATTAGATAAGATTAATTTTTGTTAACATTAAAGAAACTAAAAAATTTTGCTGTAAATTTAATAACGAAAATTTAATTTCTATGCACAAAAAGCCAAAATCACAAAAAAGAATTACAATTAGAGTAAAAGTAGCACCAAAAAGAGTTCAAAAAAGACATGGCTGATTTTTTTGATTGAAATAATTCAATTAGAAAAATCAGTTTTCTTTTGTAAGAAATTCTATATTTCTCATTAAACCTGAAAATTTGGTGCGCTTAACGGCAGACTTTCTAAAAATCTCAGAAAAAATTTCCTGAGTTAATTCTTTCCACTCTTTTTTTCTAAAATTCATTTTTGATAAATTAGGCGCAAATTTTTCTTCTAAACTAGGTGCAGAAAACCTGTTCCAAGGGCAAACATCTTGACAAACATCACAACCGAATATCCAATCGTCCATTTTACCATCAAAATAATCTGGAATTTCGTTTTTAAGCTCTATTGTAGCATAAGAAATACATTTGCTACCATCTACAATTTTATCAGACACAATAGCCTGTGTAGGGCAAGCATCGATACATTTTCTGCAACTTCCGCAATGGTCTGTAGTTTCAAAATCATATTCTAGCTCTACATCACAAATAATTTCTGCCAAAAAATAAAAAGAACCATGTTTTTTGGTAATTAGATTTGCATTTTTACCAACCCAGCCAATTCCAGATTTTTTAGCCCAAGCTTTTTCTAAAACTGGCGCAGAATCTACAAAAACACGAAACCCAAACTCTCCTATTTCTTGTTGCAACTCCGCAACCATTGCTCTTAAAATCTCTTTAATTACTTCGTGGTAATCTTCACCATAAGCATATTTAGAAATTTTAAAATTCTCAATTCTTTCAATTTTTTCTTTAGGAAAATAGTTATATGAAAGAGAAATTACAGATTTTGCCCCTTCTACCAATAAAGTAGGATTTAATCTTTTATCGAAATGATTTTCCATGTATTTCATCTCTCCATGAAAATTATTTTTGAGCCAATTTTCTAGATGTGGAGCTTCTTCTTCCAAAAAACCAGCTTTGGAAATTCCACAAGACTGAAACCCAAATTTCAGTGCTTTTTCTTTAATCAATTGACTATATTTTTCCTTCAAAATCATAAATTTTCCTTAAAAAAATACTTTTTCAGCAAAAGACTTCATCATTGTAACAAAAATTACAGTGCGAAGGTAAGTTTTTTTATACTTTTGCCTTACAAATAAGAATTCAAAAAAAATAAAAATGACAATCGAAGAAATTTTAAAATCAGGAAACTACCATTTGATAGATGTGAGACAACCAGAAGAACTAGAAATGGATGGTAAAATAGAAGGCGCTGTAAATATTCCTTTGGCTACCGTCCCTTTAAAAGTAGAAGAAATAAAGGAAATACAAGGTCCTAAAATTATTTTTTGTAGAAGTGGAGGTAGAAGCGGACAAGCTTGTCAGTTTTTAACAATAAACGGACTAACCGACATCTACAACGGTGGTGGCTACATGGAATTACAAGAAGTTTTGGAACAAGTAAAGTAAAAATAAAAGTTCATATTTTTTTGTTAAAAAAGCTCATCAATGCGATGAGCTTTTGCTTTATATTAAAATTTTGAGAAATCTGCCTCGTTAAATTCTTTCAATAATTTTTGGAAAACTTGTTCCACAGAAAGAATTTCGTCAATTAAAGCAGAAGATTGCCCAATTTCTAATTCGCCATCTTCTAAATCTCCTTCGAACATTCCTCGTTTTGCACGGCGTTTTCCTAGTTTTTCTATTAATACATCTTTATCTTTTCCTTGTTTGTAGATTTCTTCTATTTCGTAGAAAAATTTATTTTTCACCAATCTTACGGGTGCTAATTCTTTCAACGTTAATTGAGTATCACCTTCTTTAGCTTCTACAATTTTTTGTTTCCAATTATCGTGAGCACTCGCCTCAAAAGTTGCGGCAAATCTAGACCCAATTTGTACACCATCAGCTCCAAGAATCATCGCGGCTTTCATTTGAGAACCTACAGCAATTCCTCCCGCTGCAATAAGAGGAATTTCTATATTTCGTCTTACATCTGGGATTAGAGAAAGTGTAGTAGTTTCTTCTCTTCCGTTATGTCCGCCTGCTTCAAAACCTTCTGCTACCACCGCATCTACACCTGCTTCTTGGCATTTTACCGCAAATTTAACACTAGAAACTACGTGCACTACTTTTCTGCCTTCTTTTTTTAGAATTTCGGTATAAGTTTTAGGATTTCCAGCAGAAGTAAAAATGATAGGAACTTTTTCTTCAATAATAATTTGAATAATTTCTTCAATATTCGGGTAAAGCATAGGAACATTTACCCCGAAAGGTTTTTCTGTGGCATTCTTGCATTTAATGATATGCTCTCGCAACACATCAGGATACATACTTCCTGCACCAATAAGCCCTAAACCGCCAGAATTAGAAACCGCAGAAGCTAATTTGTAACCGCTGTGCCATATCATTCCGCCTTGAATAATTGGATATTTTATATTGAAAAGTTGGGTAATTTTGTTCATAAGATAACTTTTCTCAAAAATATTAAAACTTTGAAAGACTGAAAACAAAAAACCTTCGAAAGTTTCGAAGGTTTGTATAATTTATTTAATGATTGCTGCTTTATTCCAATCGGTATTGAAATGGCAATCTTTGTACCTGTTATTAATCGAGATAAAAGTATCTGGAAGATTTTCTTTTACCCATTTTTCTAATGCTTCACCTTTCTTTTTCTCTAGAGCAAAACCTTTAATTCTTTCAAAGTCTGTAGCTAAATCTAAAGCATGCTGAGGAATAATGTCGTTAACCTTCATTAAGGTAACCATTTTTCTTTGGTTTACATCATCTACAAAAACATCTGACAAATCTCCTTTGTTAAGTCCTGCAAGTTGATAAGCAATGTTTGCATTAAGACCAATTTTTTCTAATCTATCCGAACCATCTTGAGCTGCAATAATACCAGCATTAAATTTAGTATTTTTATCATCAGAATATTTGTAAGCAGCTTCTTTAAATGTCATTTTACCACTTTTAATATCTTCTTTAATTTTTTCCATTTCCGCTTTTGCAGCAGCAATTTCTTCTGCATTTGGTTCAGCTTTTAAAAGGATGTGTCTTGCATCATACAATTTACCACTTTTTTTAACCAACTGAATGATATGGAAACCAAATTCCGATTCTATAGGGTCTGAAATTTCTCCTTCTTGAAGATTAAGAGCAGTAGCTTCAAAAATTTTCACCATTTTCCCTCTGTTAATATTGGTATATAAACCTCCATTTGCTGCGGAACCTGGGTCTTCTGAATAAATTCTTGCTTTGTTTTCGAAAGATTCTCCTGCAAGAATATCTTGCTTAATTTTTTTAAGCTTATTGATAAGTTCGTCTTTGTGAGCTTCTGTAAGTTTTGGATACATTGCTATTTTAGAAAGTACTACTTCGTCTTTCACTTGCGGAAGTTGAAATTTATACGCATTATAAAAATCGGTAACTTCGTTTGGAGTAATCCCTACTTTTTCGGTAATTAAACCATATTTCTGTTGATAGTAATATCCATCAATATCCATTTTTTCGATGGCATTTTTCATTTCGTAAGAAGTACGGAATTTATAAGCATCTAACATTGCTCTCTCTGATGGAAACTGACTTACAATTTGATTATATTTATCTATAGCACCTTCTTTGATGGCAGATGTTCTGTCTTGGATTAAGGTATCTTTTTTAGCTTTATAGATAAGAAGTTTATTTCCTAAAATCCCATCCATAAATTCGCATTTATCAGTTTTAGCAGCTCCTTGTTGTGCAGCGTAATTTTGTTGCTCCAAAATATCGGATTCTAAAATAATTTCGTTACCAACTACCGCCGAAATACCATCTACTAAGTCTCCTTTTTTAATCTGAGCATTTGCATTGAAGGAAAATAAACTTACCAAAAAACTAAGTGTAAGTATATATTTTAAATTTTTAATCATTATTAAAATTATATTAAGTTGCAAAATTAGAATTCTCTACGAGATTTCAAACATTTTTTTTGCTAATTATTTCTTAAAATTCTTTTCGAGTTCTGCTGTAAAAGC
This sequence comes from Cloacibacterium sp., assembly GCF_047601505.1. Classification (GTDB taxonomy): domain Bacteria; phylum Bacteroidota; class Bacteroidia; order Flavobacteriales; family Weeksellaceae; genus Cloacibacterium. The sequence continues at coordinate 1,537,433 of NZ_JASGJD010000001.1, read as the reverse complement.
AGGTTCTATTGTAATTTTCGTTTTATTTCGTTGTTCTTGGATGGTTTTTGTTAAAATTTCTTCCGTAACATCAGTTTTCAATTGCTCTTCCGCTTGTTCTCTAGACATTTGAGAAGGTGGCAAAATATCATCAATAGCAATAATAAGCAATCTGTTGTCTAATTTCACTTTGTGAACTCCTTTTTTGAAAGGAACTTTGTTTATTTTGAAGACATCTGCATTTTCAGACATTTCACCTTTTTCGAAATGCACAATGAGTTGTTGCTTATCATTCAGTTTGCCATAATATTTTTTATTGAGACCATCCCAATTTTTAGGATTAACTATTTCTTTTGTAATATCTTTTTCGGCAGACATATCTGTTAAAATGGCAACTCTACCATCTGCTCGGCTTTCTGAGATAAATTTATCTTTATGATTTTGGTAATACTCGTCTAAAAGTTGAGGTTTATTTTTCAATTCATTTTCGATGTAATAACTGAAAATATAATCTGACAATAGATTTTGTTTCATTCTTAACAATTCAGCTTGAATTTCTGGCAATTCTAAAAAATCTTTGCTATAAGAAACGAAAACATCATTATCTCTTTTAGAATCTACAAAATATTTCCATTGGTCGCTTGGTAATTTATCGGCATTTTTGAAGTTTTCTGCCAACATTTTCTTTAAACTCTCGTAAGTGAATTCATTTTTACCATATTTATACAAAACAGCTTTAGGATTTTTAAAATTTAGAAAATCCTGATAAGATTTTTTCACTTTTGCAAAATCTGCTGTTTCTTGGTAGTTAGAAGATTTCATCAAAGAAGCAATTAATCCGTCATAAGCTTCATCAGCATACTGAGAATCCATCATTTCTTTAATAAAAACAGCATTGTGTTTTTCAGAATTTTGATACGGAACTAAAGAATAAACATTAAAAACGTAAAATTTGTCTCCCAACAAAACAGGCTCTGTATATTCTCCTTCTTTTTTTCCTTTTATAGCATCATATACAGCATCTGGCAACACTGGCGAACCCATTACAACACCTGCACTATTTTTCTCAGCATCTGTAGAGCCGTACAATTTTGCTACTTCTTCAAATTTCTTACCAGATTTTAGCGCTTCATAAATTTGATTTTTCATTTTTTCGGCATCCGCTTTTGGATAAGAAATCGTACCAAAAGTAAGATAACCCAAAGAGGGTCTTCTGCCAATTAATTTAGCAAAAGCTGCCAAATTCGGCAGATTAATTAATTTGGTATAACCGCCAGGCTGTAGCGTTAAAAGGTCTTTTTCTAATTCTAAATCTATAACACCAGCTTTTACGTAGAAAGGTTCTGCTTTTAATTTAGAATACTTAACGATAGCATCTTCAATCTTAAGAGCACCAGATTTTACATCGTTATAAATTTTAGCATAATCGTTGGTATCGCCTTCTGTTTTTTGAACATAGAAAACTTGTATCTGATTTTCGAGTTGATTGGCTGAAAGATATTTGTTAAGTGCAGATTGCAAAATTTCTTTCGGGTAAAAAGAACTTTCTCTAAGTTGTTGGTCTTTTTCTGCCATTTTAGCTCTAAAATAGCTTAGTGTATCCGCTTTTTTGTCTAATGCAAACTGCTGAAGTAATTTAAAATCGGTGTACGTTTTAACAGTATTATCAATTCCTGCTGTTTCCAGACCGTATTTATTTTCTGTTTTGAATTTATCTACAGAAACGCTGTCTTTTCCTACAATTAAATATTGAGATTTATAACTCAAAAATGAAAGAAAAAGAACAATTGCCAAACCTTTTTTCATTTAAAAAATCTATGTATTTCGTTTTCTTAGTTTTAAACTTTAAAAGTATTAAAAATTTTGTTCAAAACTATAAAAAATCCCTTTTAAAATAAATCTAAAAGGGAGTTAAAGTTTTATTAAAGTTCTACTTCAAAAGTAGTAAGTTCTTTAAATGTGTTAATTCTTTTCTTCAATTCGGCTTGATTTACTTTTCCTAGTCTTTGTGTTCCGAATTCTTCTACCGTAAAACTTGCCATTGCAGAACCAACGATAATTGCAGATTTCATACTATCGAAAGAAATTTTACCAGATTTAGCAATATGAGCTGCAAAACCTCCCGCAAAAGTATCTCCTGCACCCGTTGGATCAAAAACTTCTTCTAAAGGAAGCGCAGGAATTGCGAATATTTTACCATCGTTGAAAAGCAATGCACCGTGTTCTCCTTTTTTAATAATTACATACTTAGGTCCCATGGTATGAATTTTTTGTGCAGCCTTTACCAAAGAATATTCTCCTGAAAGTTGGCGAGCTTCTTCGTCATTAATGGTAATAACATCTGTTTTAGCAATTACTTCCATTAATAAATCCCATGTAAGATCCATCCAAAAATTCATGGTATCTAGAATTACCAATTTTGGTCTGGTGTTCATTCTTTCTAAAACAGCCAATTGAACTGCAGGGTGAAGGTTTCCTAAAAGTAAAACTTCTGCATCTGCCGCAGAAGCAGGAATTTTCGGGTCAAAGTTTTCTAAAACATTCAATTCTGTTACTAAAGTATCTCTAGAATTCAAATCGTTGTGATATTTGCCACTCCAAAAGAAAGTTTTTCCTTCTTTAATCATTTCCACACCATCAATATTGATTCCTTTACCAGTCATCATATCAAGATATTCTTGCGGAAAATCTCCTCCAATTACAGATACCAAGCTTACGTCTGTTTTCATAACAGAAGCTGCTAAACCAATATAAGTAGCAGCGCCACCCAAAATTTTATCTGTTTTACCAAACGGTGTTTCAATTGCATCAAATGCTACAGTTCCTACTGCAAGTAATTTCATAATACTCTATTTTTTTCTTTCAGCTTTCAGCAATTAGCTTTCGGCTTTATATTTTGTTAATTATTTTTGTTTCAATTTTGAAAATTCAGAATTTCATATCAGTTTTTCCAACGGAAAGTTTCTATCATGTGCATTAAATCTTGTTTTATATAATTAACAGCAGGTGCCAGAGAATCTGGTTTTGGTCTGGTATTAAAATATAAATTAGCGGTTACAAAATGCTTGGTGCTATCTGTTACAAAAATCTGAATATTAGAAGCACTTTCGCCTTTCAATTCGTATAGATTGCCATAAACTTTGTTCTCGGGATAAGAAAAAGATTTGGTTTCTATTGCAGAAGCTTTAATGGTATGTTCGTAAACCATTTTTTCTACTTCTTTCACATGAAGGTCAAAATCATTATTCACAGGGAAATATGTAATAAATACGTTGGCTTTCATCTTAGGATAAGCCAAATTGTACCAGCAGGCTTTTTTAGCATCGTAGATTTTAGCAAAATCCGAATATTCAAAAGTATAAGCGCAATTATTATTAAATGGCAAATATTTCGGCTGAGGATATTCTAAACGCAATTCTCCTTTTGGTTTTGGCTTTACATCATCTGCACAACCAATGGTAATGAACGCTAAAAGTATAAAAGCTAGGTTTTTAAACATTTTGCAAAAATATGAATTTTATATGAAGAAAATTAAATGTAACAGATTTTGTTTTAAAGGAAAAGCATTCTAAAACCCTTCAAATTCTTTTTTCAGGAAATTTTCTAACGGTTTCGGGAAAGATTTCTGATGAGATTTCTCAAAATCGGTAATTATAAATTGATTTTCTCTCGCAAATTCTTCAAAAACCGCTTTATCATCTATCGAAACTTTAGTAATACTAATTTCCAAGTTTTTATGCGTTAGTTTATGATTGATGGTTTTTTCTTCTGTTATAAATGGCTCAAATTCATCAGGAATTTCTTCTGGAAAATCATATAATTTCTTCCAAATAAAAGAGTCGTCTCTTTGTTTGATAAGAAAATACTCCTTATATAGTATATGATAATACTTCAATTTCAAATCTTGAGGCTTCACTTTTTTAGACTTTACAGGGAATTTTTGCACCTTTCCAAATCCAAAAGCCAAACAATTTTCTTGTACCGGACAAGTTTCACAATTAGGATTCTTCGGTTTACAAACTTCCGAACCAATATCCATAATGGCCTGATTAAAATCTCCAGAATTCTCTTCAGGCATAATCATCATCGCCAGATTATAGAAATATTGATAAGCCTTAGACGAAGAAACATCATAATCATCTGCAAAAATCCTGCTCAACACTCTATAAAAATTACCATCAATAGCCGGAATTTTCTCATCAAAGCAAATACTTGCCACCGCAGCAGCTGTATATTTACCAACTCCTTTTAATTTTAATATTTCATCAAAATGTTTTGGGAAATCTCCTCCAAAATCTGTCATTACCTGTTTTGCAGCCGTATGTAAATTGATGGCTCGGGAATAATATCCCAAACCTTTCCAATAAAGCAAAACCTCGTCTATATTAGCTTCGACAAGAGATTTCACATCTGGAAACCGCTGTACAAAGTTCAGATAATGGTTTTTGCCTTGTTCTACTCTGGTTTGTTGGAGCACAATTTCGCAAATCCATATAAGATAAGGATTCTTGGTACTTCGCCAAGGTAATTCTCTAGCATTCAAACCGTACCATTTCAATATTTTTAAACCTATGTTTAGAAAATCAGTTTTTGTATTCGTTTTATTCAAAAAATATTTTTTATATTTGCACACCAAAATTATAAACAAAAAAGGAAATGACAAAGGCAGAATTGGTAAACACAATATCAAACAAACTAGGAATTGAAAAAAATGATACTCAAAAAGTTATCGAAGCTTTCATGCAAGAGATTAGAACGTCTATGTACAGCGGAGATAACGTATATTTAAGAGGTTTCGGATCTTTCATCATCAAAACTAGAGCGGCGAAAACAGGTAGAAACATTTCTAAAAATACTGCCATTGAAATCCCAGCTCATAACATTCCTGCTTTCAAACCTTCTAAAACGTTCGTTGAGAAAGTAAAAACTAAAGTTGCTGTAAAATAATTTAAGAATATTAACTATTAAAAATTTCTAACTATGCCTAGCGGAAAGAAAAGAAAAAGACACAAGGTGGCTACCCACAAAAGAAAGAAAAGAAGAAGAGCAAACAGACATAAGAAAAAATAATTTTCTCTGTTAAAATACAATACAATATAGTTGGTGTTTTTATCTCGGTAAATTTCACTAACTATATTTTTGTTTAGATTAGTTAACTTTAAAAAGAATAATTTTAGAAAAAATGAAGAAAGAACTTTTGATTTCCTATGAAGAAGATGCTTCTAAAATTGCCCTTATTGAAGATGGTAGATTATTCGAGCTACACGAGATTGTACAAAACACAGATTTTGTGGTGGGTGACATTTTCGTGGGAAAAATTAAAAAACTAGCTCCTAATCTTAATGCGGCTTTCGTAAACATTGGTTACGAAAAAGACGCTTTTTTGCATTATCAGGACTTAGGTCCGCAATATCTCACGTACAAAAAATTTCTGTACGACACTACATCAAAAAAACAACAATCTTCTTCGCTTAAAAACTTCCAAATTCAGCCAGAAATAGACAAACACGGTACCGTGGACAAAATAATGGCAGCCGGAGACGAAGTTTTATTGCAAATTACCAAAGAACCTATTTCTACAAAAGGTCCAAGAATTTCTACTCAGATTTCTCTTACTGGTAGATTTTTAGTACTCATTCCTTTTGACAATAAGGTTTCTATCTCAAAAAAAATTAAAAGCCCCGAAGAAAAAGCCAGACTCAGAACGCTTATCGAAAGCATAAAACCTGAAGGCTTCGGTGTGATCATCAGAACGGTGGCAGAAGGAAAAAAAGTAGCAGAACTCCACAACGACATGAACCATTTGGTAGATAAATGGAATGTCTGCTTCAAAAACATCCAAAAAAATAAGGTTCCTGCCAAAGCTCTGAGCGAAGAAGACAAAGCGTCAGCTATTCTGCGAGACAATTTTAATCAGGATTTTGTTTCTATCATTTGTGACGACGAACAGATGGTAAACGATATGAAAAACTATCTGGAAACCATTGCTCCTGAACGAAAAAACATTGTTCAATTCTATGATTCGCATATTCCATTGCTAGAATATTATAACGTAGAAAAACAGCTGAAACAATCCTTCGGGAAACATGTAAATATCCCAAGCTCCAAAGGCGCTTATCTGGTGATAGAACATACCGAAGCTCTGCATGTAGTAGATGTAAACTCTGGAAACAACATTTCCTCTGCCAGCAAAGAACACGCACTGAACGTGAACAAAATGGCAGCTACAGAAATTGCAAGACAATTGCGCCTTAGAGATATGGGCGGCATTATTGTAGTAGATTTTATAGATATGCCAAATCCTGACCACAGGAAAGAACTCTATGAACATCTGCGCGAAGAAATGAAACGCGATAAAGCAAAACACAAAATTCTTCCACCTAGTAAATTTGGTTTAATACAAATTACCAGACAACGCGTAAGACCCGAAAAGAAAATAGACACCAAAGAAGAAAACCCGAATAAAGACGGCGAAATCTTAGCTCCTATTTTTGTGGTAGAACGTATGGAAGAAAACATTAGCGCATTACTTACCAAGCAAAAGGGCAAATTGTACCTGCACACGCATCCGTTTGTAGAAGCATACCTTACCAAAGGATTAATGAGCCATCAAATGAAATGGTTCTTAAAATTTAAAAGATGGGTTACCATTATCCCAAGAGATTCTTACAAGTATTTAGAATTTAAAATCTACAATGCAGATAAAGAAGAACTCATGAATTACTCTAATTAATGGAAAATTAAGAGTGAAAAATTAAAAATTATAAAATCGTTGCAGCAATGCAGCGATTTTTTTGTTCCCAAATATCTTATTATTACAACACGTGTAGATTCCCCTCTTTTAGAGGGGTGTAATTAACCTGTTAATAACGGGGTGTTAAAAAACTTTTCTAAAAAATATTACAAATATTTATATGATTTTTAGCATTTTACGGTTTCCCGTATTTCTCTTTGAAAGTTATTTTCTAATTTAGTAGAAAATTAATAGCATGAAATATCATTGTGCAAATTGAATATCTTTTTACTTTATTTTATTTAACAAACTATTTATAATCAATTATTTCAAAAATATTATTGCGTGTATTTTATAGTTTATACGAAATATAAAATCACAAAAACCAATTTGCACTTAATCATACTGTAAATTAAGTAGTTATAAAATAATCTTATGCATATTAAAGCACAAAAACGCAAGTAAATACTTGCTTTGTTGTACTAAAAGTTGTATCTTAGTATCACTTTGAAACACCAATAAAATAAATAGTACAACAATCCAAATACTGTTTTATAATGGCTTCAATAAAATTAGTACAACGTACAACAACAGGAAGGTGCAACAGGACAAAGCCCTATCTACATAAGGTTAATCAAGGATCACAAAGCAAAGTTTGTCACTACCGGAGTTAAAGCAAAAGTTAGTGAATGGGATGAAGCAAAACAGAAACTCAAAAAAGAACTACCCCAACAGTGCCAGAATGAATGCTTTCTTAGCTCAAAAGGTAGCGGATGCCTAGGCACAGATAGCAGACCACGAAAGAACCAGGAAATCAGTTTCAGCCAGAAAGCTCAAAGAAGCTATTAAAGGAAAAGCAGTGGGATTTGTACAGTTATACAAATTATTTCACTATGCTAAATTAGAGAAACAATGGTTGTTGAGCGATTTGTTTGTCCACCCAGATTACAGAGGAAAAGGGCTTTCTGTAGCATTGATAGACAGAGCAAAACAATGGCGTGAAAAAACAGGAGCTTCCGGATTAATGCTTGAAATCGAAAAAACAAACGACATAGGTAATAAACTATATCCACGTTGTGGATTTGAATATGACGGATTACACAACTATTATCATTGGTGGAAATAAAGAAAAATATGATAGCTGTAATATTTGAAGTATATCCGATAAACGGAAAAGTAGAAAAATATTTAGACATCGCATAAGAATTAAAACCCGAATTGAGTGAAATTTCGGTTTTTATTTCTATCGAACGCTTTCAAAGTTTGGTTAATCCTGACAAAATTCTCTCACTCTCTTTTTGGGAAAATGAAGAAAGTGTAAGACAATGGCGAAATGCAACACTACACAGAAACGCACAAGAAAAAGGACGAAATTCAGTATTTGAAAATTACAGATTGCGTGTAGCCACAGTAATCAGAGATTACAGAATGACAGAAAGAGAACAAGCACCCGAAGACAGCATATTTTAAAAACAACAATTCAAAAAAATAGCAAATATGATAACGTACCAAATTGAAGAAAAAATTGAGGAAGAAGAATTTACGCAAGTATTATTAAATTCTACATTAGGAGAAAGAAGACCTGTAAACAAACCCGAAAGAATAGTAAGAATGCTAAAACACGCAAACCTAATCGCAACCGTAAGAGATAACGAAAAATTGATTGGAGTATCAAGGTTATTAACGGATTTTGTTTACTGTACCTATCTTTCAGATTTAGCTGTAGATGAAAATGGAAATAAGCAAAGAACTCATTCGAATAACAAAAAAAACATACACCAAAAGCAAAATTGATTTTATTGGCAGCCCCAAAAGCTATTGGCTATTATCCTAAAATTGGAATGACACAATGGGAACAATGCTATGCATTGGATAACGTAGAAGATTTGAAATAATAATGAAAGAAAAAAATCTCATTCTAAAACGCATCAACAATGCTTGCTTAAAAAGTGGGAAAAATCCAAATGATGTAAAATTACTTTTAGCCACAAAAACCGTTGATGCAGAACGTATAAAAATAGCATTACAAACTGGACACACATTGATAGCAGAAAACAAAGTGCAGGAACTCAAAGAAAAACACGAATCCTTAAAAGAAATTCCGCACACCAACCATTTTATAGGCATTTGTAGACCAACAAAATAAAAGATATTCTAAAATATGATTTACTTGTATTCAATCACTTGACCGATTGGATTTGGCAGAAAAATTACACCAACGATTACAGTTTGAGAACAAAATCATAGAAGTACTGATACAGGTAAATACATCATTTGAAGAAAGCAAATTTGGCGTAAATCCCGATGATAAAACAGGTTGCACAGTTTGATATGTTGAAAATAAAGGCTTGATGACTATAGGTCTGTTTAGTGCCGAAACAGAAAAAGTGCGTAAGTATTTCCGATTGCTTAAAGATATTCAACAGCAAATCATTGCCCTAAATATCCCTAATGTAGAAATGCAGGAGTTATCAATGGGAATGAGTAACGATATAGAAACCGCCATTGCTGAGGGAGCAACCATTATAAGAGTAGGTACGGCTATTTTCAGGCAAAGGATATACCCCGATAGCTATTATTAGAATGAGAATAAATAAAAAAATATGCCAAGTAACTATCAAATAAAACATACGGTTCAATTTCCCGAACAATTGGATGTTCCAAAAGACCAGTCTGATAATGCTTTGTTTGATATTTTACAGGAAAATGTGATTGATAATAATGCGTATTGTCAGGAACTGATAAACAAAATCCTAAAACTGCCTTATGCCAAGTTACCTGATTTCTTTACGCACCATTGTGATTTTGTTGCCGACCCTATAAAATGGCTCAACAAATTTGAGAAGCTGATTTCGGAAAATGAAGAAATGTTTGTGAGTAGAACAATGCGTGGACGAATGATGAAGTGTCACACCATCATAGAGAGCAAACGAAAGGAATTACACGTAATCGTCATGCAAGACGAAAGCCACCAATGCAATATATCAATGCCGAATGTGAGGAACGGTATTTTTCATTCAGAGAAGTAAAAAGTACAGTAAACGGCATGGAAGATTACACCGAAAAAATAATGTTTTTGACCAATGAAAAGTTTGATTACGAACAGGCAAGCATCGATTTCATCAATCCCAAATTACCCAATTATTCAGATCAGTGTCAAAAGGAAATAGACCAGATACAGCATTTAATTCGTCTAACCGATGAATTTTCTAAACAACAAATGAGAAAAAATGCAAAGGCATTCCGTTCAATAAACTAAAAATAAATTGCAACATCAATAGCTTGTGGATATATTTTACCAGTTACACAGAGAGTTATTTGTAAACGGTAAACCCATTCTGGAAGTTAATATCAATGATTTTGTCGCAGTCATCGTAAACTCATTCGTAGATAAAAACGGACAAGAATTAAGTCCCGAAACCATTAAAACGGTTATCACACCTTCCAAATCCGATAAACACCCCAAACCACATAAGCGGATAGATATTGATAAATTGCTGTAAATAAACATTGTCCCGAAAGACTATTTCGGGATTTTTTGACTTTGTATCGTTGCAGTCCTTTGCTTCCATAACCATAAAATTTTTAGAAAATGGAAGCAGTAATTTTATCTGATGAAGGGCGTATTTCATTCTCATAGATGGGAAACAAGATTTACTATAAACTATCTTATGTAGAAAAGCTTTTGCATGAACACTACAACAAAGTTTTTGCTAAAAAATAGTGTTAACCTCAAAACATCAGAACTATGGTAGCAAGTATCTTTCAGAACTTCAATGAAGTGGTGCAAAACCAGAAAATCATTGAGGTACTCCATGACATCCAAACAGGTAAATACATCAATGTGATTACTTACCTGCGAAAATCATTAGCCGAAAACAAAATGGAAGCGTATGAGCGTGCAAAGAAATCCTTGCCTGCTTTCACCCCCCTCAGCAACTTTTAAAGGCGGATGAAAACCTGAATATCTTACCGCTTATAACCCGTTGTTGATATTGGATATTGACAAGCTTTCCAAAGAACAATTACACAATGCTAAAGCATTGGCAAAAGAAAATCTTTATACCTTTTCTTACTTTATAAGTCCTTCAGGCAATGGATTGAAGATTCTGGTTAAAGTCAATTCATCACAGGATAACCATAAAGAAGCTTTTTTGTTATTACAGAAATACTATGAAGAATTGCTTCAACTCCCGATTGATAAATCAGGAAAAGACATTACAAGGTTGTGCTTTGTTTCTTACGATACCGGTTTGTATCTGAATGAAAATGCAGAAATCTATCCGGTAATTTCAACCGAAGATTTGCGACCTTATATGGAGCAATCAAAGGAAGTCTTCATAACAGAACCTATCAACACTGATTATTTAGCAATATATGAACATTGCATAAGATTTACCGAAAAGAAGGAAAGTTAAATCAATGGCAATCGGAATAATTTTGTACATCTGTTGGCAAATAATCTCAATCGAAAAGGCGTTCCTTTGGCAGGATACATTTTGTCTGATTACGGTTACGATGCCAGCGAAGTAATAGCAACGGTAAAAAGTGCGTACAGTAATACCAATGAACACAGCAAAAACAGTAATCCAAAAAATCAAAAATCAGAATTTGAGTTTTATGCCTTATCCAAAGGTTTAAATAGCGGTAAGCCATTGTACCTGTTGCACAACTCAAATATAGTTAAAAACTGTTATTTATGATATAAAATTTTCGTAAATTTAAATATGCAAGGACGAAAACACTTTACACCACAACTGTTCTACGAACTCAGTCTAGATATGCTAGTTCCGGAGGATAATTATTATAGAAAATTGTTAACGGAACTCGATTTACATTTCATTTATAAATCTACTCAAAAATATTACGGTAAAGAAGGTCAAGAGAGTATAGATCCAGTAGTATTCTTCAAGATTTTGTTGGTAGGATATTTAAACAATATCAACTCAGATAGACAGTTGATAGCCTTTTGTAGCGATAGTTTGTCTATACGCTTGTATTTAGGATACGATATTCACGAACAATTACCTTGGCACAGCACCATCAGTAGAACACGAGGTTTGTATGGCGAAGAAGTCTTTTTAAATTTATTTAAACAAGTACTAAAAATGTGTGTAGATAAAGGCATGGTTCGTGGAAAACGCCAAGCTGTGGACAGCGTTTTTATTAAAGCCAACGCCAGTGTTAGAGAAGGAAGTTTTGGAAGATGCAAGTGCATTTGTCAACGAATTAGAAGAAAATAGCGAATTTAAAACCACCAGTACCAGAAAGAAACTCGTAGAACAGCACCACGCATGGAAAAAAGAAACCTACAAAGGAATGCCCGGCAATAGCAATGGTAAAAAGCTAGACGAAAACGGGAATCTAATCCGCCCGAAATATCTGTCCAATCACACCCATTATTCTCCCACAGATAGCGATGCCAGAGTGAGCGTAAAACCATGTAAAGCGAGACAACTCAACTATTTTGGACAAATTGCAGTAGATGATGCACATCATGTCATCACCGGCGCATGTTCAGATTTTGCAGATAAACGCGATAGCCAATGTTTAGAACAAATAGTAGAACTTACCGAAGAAAACTTAAACGAAAACGGAATAGAATTAGAAGAACTCTTAGCAGACGGCGGTTACAGCAGTGGCGAAGCATTGGCATATTTACACAAAAAAAACATCAATGCTTATATTCCAAATTTCGGACAATACAAAGCAGAGCGAGAGGGTTTTACCTACCACAAAGAAGAAAACTATTACCAATGTACAAAACCCGAAGGTAAGCAAGCCAAACTCCTTTTCAAAGGCGAGAAAATGGATAGTAAGGGTTACACCAAACGAACGTACCGAAGCAGCGAGAGTGATTGCAAAAACTGCCCACTAAGAGAGCCTTGTTGTGGCAAAAGTACCAAGTTTAAAAAAATAGACGACAGCATCCACAAAGAACATTACGATAGGATGCATCAAAAGCTTACCCATAATGCAAATTATGCCAAGAAAATGGTAAGAGTACGCAGTAAAACCGTGGAACCCGTTATTGGAACGTTGGTCAACTTCACCAACATGAAAAGAGTAAATACAAGAGGCATCAAAAATGCGAACAAACATGTACTCATGGCAAGTTTAACTTACAACTTGAAAAAATACTTGCGCTTTATCACCAAAAAATCGAGTATTTTAGCTCAAGTACTATCTCTAAAACAAGGGAAGAACTTTGCTTTTACAAATCAGTCATTCCAAGTATTAATAACTCAATTTTAAGCACTCCAATTTTACGCATTTTGAATCTTAATTAAAAATAAACCTCTCTAAAATTGCTTCTAAAGAGGTTGAATTTTATCTTTTTTAATGATTATTTTCTAAAAAGTGGAGTTGTGCAACAGCTACCATTGTTTCCTGCAGTACGGCATAGGAATTGGATGTTTACCGCAGTTTATTGTTTGGATTATAGAAAACAAAAGCCTTTTATCAACTATTAGTTGGTTCGATCATTCCATTCATCCGCATAGGCGATTTTAAAAACTTCGTTTTTGAACAAATCAAACACATACAAGGCAAAGAGCAAGTATTTACCAATGATATTCGGAAAGTAAAAACTTTAGAGCAAAAAGAGCGTGCAATATATGAGCAATTACTTTTGATTTCAGAACTGAAACGTATTTATATTGCAAGACATTTAAAAAGATAGCTTTTTGTTTAACCTATATAAGCACAATGTAAGCCATATAAAGGACACATAACCGCACCTGATCAAAAAACGGGAAGCAGATCATTTCTTATTTTAAGTAAAATCTTTAATAGCTTTTGTAAATTTGGTAAAATCTATTTCACCCGATTATGGCAGTACCAGTTAATAAAGAAGAATTACAAAAGGCAATTGAAACAAATTACAACAAGCTGAAAAAGGAATTATCGACCATTCCTGTTGAATTAACTACCGTCACAGATTTAGAAGGACACGCAAAAGATACTACAATGAGTATCAATAATCTTATTTCTTATTTGATTGGATGGGGGAGAATTAGTACTTAAATGGAATCAAAAAAAAGATAACAATGAACCAGTAGATTTTCCTGAAACCAGGTATAAATAGAATGAACTAGGCAAGTTAGCTCAGAAGTTTTACAAGGATTATGAAGTCATTGAATTCAATACATTGTGCAGTAAGTTAGATGAAACGGTTTCTAAAATTCTTAATCTAATTGAGCAAAAATCTAATACCGTATTATATGAAGTTTCCTGGTATGAGAAATGGACTTTAGGAAGAATGATTCTGTTTAACACGTCTTCGCCTTATACCAATGCAAGAGGGAGAATTCGCAAATGGAAAAAAGAATATAACATCCGAAAATTTCGGGAGTTTTTTCTTTGACAAATTTTGAAAATTTGTCAAAGTTTTTTACTATTTTTGAAAAAAACAAAGATGACAAAATCTAGATTAGAGGCATTTTCGGACGGAGTTTTAGCAATCATCATCACCATTATGATTTTAGAAATAAAAGCTCCAGAATCTACAGAATGGCATTCATTATTAGAATTATTGCCCAAATTTTTAAGTTACATTCTTAGTTTCATCTATGTCGGAATTTACTGGAACAACCACCATCACATGTTTCAAGCAATAAAAAATGGAGTAACAGGAACAATATTATGGAGTAATTTAGGACTCTTATTTTGGCTTTCTTTAATTCCCGTTGCTACTGCATGGATGGGAGAACATAATTTCGAACAAAACCCTGTAATTTTGTATGGTTTTGTACTTCTCATGAACGCCGTCAGTTATTGGATTTTGGTAAAATTAATTATTAAAAACGAAGGTAATAGTTCTCATTTTGCAAAAGCAATTGGAAACGATTTGAAAGGCAAACTTTCTGTAATTTTTTACATTTTAGGAATAACATTCTCTTTCATACGTTCAGAATTTGGGATTTTATTTTATGCAATTGTAGCATTTATGTGGTTAATTCCGGATAAAAGAATTGAAAAATTATACAAATCTTAAACATTTCATAGACGCTAGTGCGTATTTTATAGAATTTTGTTAATTATTTTACAGAGATATTCAATTTCTTCGTAATTTAAATGAATGAAATTCATAAAATTCATATTGATATTTTCTGTAGTATTCATCAATGCTCAAACAGGTTTTCAAATTTTAGATAATAAAAAGAAAATTGAAATTCCGTTTAAGCAGATTAACAATTTGGCATTTATTGATTTGAAAATCAATGAAGTAAATCTCACTTTTTTATTAGACACAGGCGTTGCCGAAACCATACTTTTCAGCCTAGAAAATAAAGATATTTCTTTCGAAAATGTTGAAAAAGTGAATTTCACTGGCTTAGGAGGAAGCACTTATGTAGAAGGTATTAAATCTACTAAAAACACACTAAAACTCAACAAAGAATTTATAGACAAAGACCACACTATTTATATTGTTTTAGATGAAGAATTCAACTTCTCTTCTCACGTAGGTATTCCTGTAAATGGCATTATCGGTTATCATTTTTTTAAAAACCAACCAATTAAAATAGATTTCGAAAGACATGTTATAACCGTTTACAACGAAAAGTTTTTCAATGAAAAGAAACTAAAAAAATTCGAGAAATTACCCATTTCTATTGAAGGTCAAAAACCTTATTTGGTAACAGAAGTTCAGCAATCGAAAGATTTTTTCCCAGCAAAAATGCTTGTAGATTTGGGAAATAGCGATGCTCTTTGGCTTTTTCCAAACAGAATTCCTCATTTCAATTATAATAGACCTAATATTGACGATTTTTTGGGAAGAGGATTCAACGGAGATATTTATGGAAAAAGAAGCCGAATACACGCTGTAAAATTAGGGAAAAGCACTCTAAACGAACCTATTGTTTCTATGCCAAGCGAAGAATCTGTAAAATCTATGAATTTTGCAAAAGGCAGAATTGGCTCTATTGGTTCTGATATTTTAAAAAGATTTACAATCGTTTTTGATTACCCAAACAATAATCTTTACATCAAAAAAAGTAAAACAGTAAAAGACCCTTTCAAATTCAATATGAGTGGATTAGACATAAAACACGACGGCATGAAATGGGAAAGTGATATGGTAAAAGTAGATACACCAAAACCTAAAGAATCTTCCAAAAATGACATCAATGTTTACAATGCTGTAAGTGATTTTCAGTATAAATTCATTCTAAAACCAGAATATTCAGTGGTTGGTGTAAGAGAAAATTCGCCAGCATATTTTGCAGAAATAAAAAAAGAAGACAAATTGCTTGAAATTAATGGTAAAAAAACCTCTGACATGACACTTCAACAGATTAATGAAGTTTTTCTTTCGGAGGAAAATAGAAAAATTAAAATAAAGCTATTGCGAAATTCTGTAACTTTATTGAAAGAATTTGTTTTAAAAGACCCAATCCCTTTTCAAGAAAACTGATGGAAGAGAAACTTAATTCACTAAGAACAAGACCAAGATTCAAAATTTATACAGATTTTGATACTGAAATTTGTGCTCAAAAAATTAAGTCTTTGCTTGCTCTTCACAAAGAGAATTTACAAGGAAACATCAATAATGAAGTTGCCAATATTTGGATAAAAACAGAGCATAACGAATTCTGGAAACCTTATCTTTCTCTTAGAATTGAAAAAGAAAATCACCAAACTGTGATAAGAGGAGTTTTTGGACCAAGCGCTGCTGTCTGGACGTTTTTTATGTTTTTATATTTTATTTTCAGTATTACTTTTATGGTTTTTATTACGATTTGGTTTGTCACCAAACAAATAAAAAGTACAGATTTCCCTTGGGCAATTCATGTTGCAATATTAGCTATAATCCTTTTACTTATTTCCTTTTTTGCTACAAAAATTGGACAAATAAAGGCAAAATCTGAAATGGAACAACTAAGAGATTTTGCAGAAAAAACAATTGAAGATTTATAAAAATTTGAATTTATCAATCTGTAACAATAATATTAACTCCAAATTTTTTCAAAACACTTTCAAAACTTTCTTCAACTTTTTGATTGGTAATAAGACAATCTACATCTTTCAGACTGCAAATTCTACCCAAACCTTTTTTTCCAAATTTGGATTCATCAGAAAGCAAAAATGTTTTTGTAGTATTTTTAATCATTATTTGATTTAGATACGCTTCCTCAATATTAGAAGTAGAAACACCAAAATCTTCATCAATACCATCTACTCCCAAGAACAATTTATTTGCAGAAAATTGCATCATCATTTCTTGCGCATTTGGTCCCACTGTAGATTGCGAAGAATATCTTACACTTCCGCCCAATTGTATAATCGTAACATTATGAAACTCGCACAATCTTGCAGCAATTAACAAAGATGAAGTAATAACTGTGATATTTTTTTCTTTAGAAATATAGTTCACCATATTATAAATGGTAGTTCCAGAGCCCAAAATCACTACATCATTATCTTCTATAAAACCCACAGCTTTCTCAGCAATTCGGTTCTTTTCTTCAATCTTAATGTTTTGTTTTTGACTTACAGGCAAATCTACCACATAAGGATTATTGAGGCTAGCTCCACCGTGATGTCTATATATTAAATTTTTCTCTTCCAGATAATTAAAATCCTTTCGAATAGTAACTTCTGATACACCAAGTAGCTTAGATATTTCGGATACTGTAATATGCTTCTCTTGTTTTATTACAGCTAGAATTTCCTGATGTCTTTGTGTGATATTCATGGCTAAAATAATATTCATTCAAATATAGGAAACTTAACAAAGCAAAACAAATTAAATAGTTTCTCAATCGAAACATTACATATTATTATGACTTTTATCAACTTTCGTTTTATTTCAAAAACAAAAACAAAGCAAAATAAACATTTAAAAAACTGTAAATCAATTATTTAAATAAAATATTTATAATTTTAAAAAATCAAATCAAAAGAATTTTCAGAAAAAATCAAAATATAACGAAGATCATATTGTTTCGTATTATTTCATTTTATAGATTTGTAAAAGAAAATTTAATAAAATGTTACGAGCAGAAATTTTAAAGAACTTCGAAGACCAAAACCAAACAACATGGGACTTCGTAATAATAGGAGGAGGAGCCACAGGCTTAGGAACAGCAATTGAAGCTGCAACAAGAGGATATAAAACTTTGCTTTTAGAACAAAGCGATTTTGCAAAATCTACATCTAGCAAAAGTACAAAACTTGTACACGGAGGTGTAAGATATTTAGCTCAAGGATACGTAGACCTAGTAAGAGAAGCATGTAAAGAAAGAGGATTATTACTTCAAAACGCACCGCATCTTACCAAAAACCTTTCCTTCGTAATCCCAATTTACACTTGGTGGGACAAACTATTATATACAGTTGGTTTAAAATTTTACGATCTTTTAGCTGGTAAACTCAGCTTAGGTAAGTCTGTTCCGATTAGCAAATCAGAAACAATAAAAAGATTACCAACCATCAAAAAAAAAGGACTAAAAGGAGGAATCCTTTATCATGACGGACAATTCGACGATTCTAGACTTGCCCTAAACATGGCTCAAACCGCTATTGAAAACGGCGCTACAGTTTTAAATTACGCTAAAGTTATTAAACTTAAAAAAGATGCCAACGGAAAATTAAACGGAGTAATCTTTCAAGACACCGAAACAAGCAAAGAATTTGAAACAAAAACGAAAGCAATCGTAAATGCAACTGGAGTTTTTGCAGACGATATTAACAAAATGGATCACGGAACTGATGACAAAACCATTAGCCCAAGTCAAGGTGTACATATTATGATTGATAAAAAATTCTGTCCAACAGATTCTGCAATCATGATTCCAAAAACATCAGACGGAAGAGTTCTTTTTGCAGTTCCTTGGCACAATAAAATCATTTTAGGAACTACAGATACTCCTGTAAAACAAGAATCTCTAGAGCCAAAACCAACAGAGCAAGAGATTAATTTCATTTTAGAAACAGCAAGAGGATATATGAATCCTGCACCAACTAGAAAAGACATTTTGAGTGTTTTTGCAGGTTTAAGACCTTTAGCTGCAACCAAAGAAGGCGCTAAAACCAAAGAAGTATCTAGAAGCCACAAAGTAATCACTTCAGAATCTGGATTGGTAAGTATTATTGGAGGAAAATGGACAACTTATCGTAAAATGGGCGAAGACGTAGTAGAAAAAGCCGAAGAAATTATGAAAGTTCCTCATAAAAAAAGCAATACAGAACATCTTAAAATTCACGGATACAGAAAAGACATAGATTACAAAGACCCAATGTATTACTATGGTACAGACAAAGAAAAAATATTAGAATTATCAAAAGAAATTGAAAATGGAAATGAGATAATTAGCAAAGAACAAAACATTATTAAAGCGCAAATTGTTTGGGCTGTAAAAAATGAAATGGCAATTAACATTGAAGATTTTTTATCTAGAAGAACAAGATTATTACTTCTAGACCAAAAAGAAGCTGTAAGAATTGCTCCAATTGTTGCCGAAGTAATGGCTAAAGAACTAGGAAAGGATGAAGTTTGGCAAAAAAACGAAATAGAAAGTTTCAAAAATATTGCAGAAATATACCATACACATATTTAGAAATATTGTAACACTACTAAAATAAATAAACATCATGCAAGACAAATTAATCCTAGCTTTAGACCAAGGCACCACATCTTCTAGAGCTATCGTTTTCGACCACAGCGGTCAAATTATAGAAGTATCTCAAAAACCATTCGAACAAATTTTTCCTCAACCAGGTTGGGTAGAACACGACCCTAACGAAATTTGGTCTTCTCAAATCTCCGTTGCCGCAGAAGTAATCGCCAAAACTGGTGTTTCTGGAAAAGAAATTGCAGCTATTGGAATTACCAACCAAAGAGAAACTACCGTAGTTTGGAACAGAGAAACCAGCGAACCTATATACAACGCTATCGTTTGGCAAGACAGACGTACTGCAAAATATTGCGACCAATTAAAAAGCGAAGGTAAAGCTCAATTAATTAAAGAAAAAACAGGTTTAATTTTAGATGCTTATTTTTCTGGCACAAAACTGAAATGGATTTTAGACAACGTAGAAGGAGCTAGAGAATTAGCTGAAGAAGGAAAACTTTGCTTCGGCACAATAGATACTTGGCTTGTTTGGAAACTCACCAGAGGAAAAATGTTTATCACAGACGTTTCTAATGCAAGTAGAACCATGCTTTTCAATATTCATAAAATGGAATGGGACGAAGAATTATTACAACTTTTAGACATCCCAAGAGCCATTTTACCAGAAGTAAAACAAAGTAGCGAAATCTACGGAGAAACCTCTACTACTCTATTTTCAACAAAAATTCCAATTTCTGGTATCGCAGGAGACCAACAAGCAGCATTATTCGGGCAAATGTGTACAAAACCAGGAATGGTAAAAAATACTTACGGAACAGGATGTTTCTTATTAATGAATACAGGAAACAAAGCAGTTTACTCAGAAAATAATCTACTTACAACTGTAGCTTGGAAAATTAACGGAGAAACTACTTACGCATTAGAAGGAAGCGTTTTTGTAGGAGGAGCAGCAGTTCAATGGCTAAGAGACGGAGCTAGAGTAGTAAAAACAGCTCCAGGAGTTAACTCTTTAGCAGATACCGTAAAAGATAACGGAGGCGTATATTTTGTGCCAGCTCTTACAGGACTTGGAGCTCCATATTGGGATCAATATGCCAGAGGTGCAATTATCGGTATCACCAGAGGAACTACAGATGCGCACATCGCAAGAGCAACATTAGAAGGTATTGCTTTCCAAGTATATGATGTAGTGAAAGCTATGGAAGCAGATGCAAAAGAAGAAAGTGTAGAATTAAGAGTTGATGGTGGAGCTTCTGCAAGTAATCTTTTAATGCAAATTCAATCAGATTTATTCGGATTTAAAATTATTAGACCTCAAACATTAGAAACTACAGCATTGGGAGCAGCTTATCTTGCTGGTTTAGCAGTAGGTTTCTGGAAAAACATAGAAGAAATTCAAAATCAATGGATTGTAGATAAAGAATTCTATCCAAAAAGAGATAAAGAACAAGTAGAAAAGGAATTGCACTATTGGCATAAAGCGGTGGAAAGAACAAGAAATTGGATTGAAGAATAATCAAAAAATAACAATTTAATACCTATATTTATGACACCATTTATAGCCGAAATCATCGGCACAGCAATTCTTATTCTTTTAGGAAACGGCGTAGTAGCAAACGTAGTACTTAAAGACACAAAAGGAAACAATTCTGGTTGGATTGTAATTACCACAGCTTGGGCATTTGCAGTTTTTGCAGGCGTTACCATAGCTGGCCCAATTAGCGGAGCACACCTAAACCCAGCAGTTACTATAGGCTTAGCAACAGCCGGTTTATTTCCTTGGGAAAGCGTTCCTACTTATTTAGCCGGTGAAATGATTGGAGCAATGATAGGCGCATTTTTGGTATGGCTTTTCTACAAAGACCATTTCAAAATTACAGAAGATGAAGGAGGAAAACTAGCTTGTTTCAGTACAGGTCCTGCCATCAGAAATACTTTTTCTAATTTTATTTCAGAACTTATAGGAACTTTTGTTTTAGTATTTGCCGTATTTTATATTGCAGGTCCATCTTTTTCAACAGAAGTAACAGGAGACGCAAAAATAGGATTAGGTACTATAGGAGCATTACCAGTTTCTATTATCGTTTGGGTAATTGGTTTAGCATTAGGTGGAACTACTGGCTACGCAATAAACCCTGCAAGAGATTTAGGCCCTAGAATTATGCATTCTATTCTTCCTGTAAAAGGCAACAGCGATTGGGGATATGCATGGATTCCTGTAATTGCACCATTAACAGGCGCAGTATTAGCAGCACTACTTTACCTTGCATTGCAATAGTTTTATTCAACTTTATTAAATCAAAAAAGAATGAAAAAATTTATAAAAATTGGATTACTCGTTCTTCCATTTATATCTTACGCTCAGACAGATAGTTTAAAACAAAGCCCTTTAGAATTTACAGCTGGTATACAAACCAATCACCTTTGGAGAGGTTTAATCATCTCAGACAAACCAATGGTTTCTGCAATGGCAAGTTTATCTCTTAACAAAGAAAAATCTTTGAAACTTGGCGTATGGGGCGGAACTTCTATCTCTAACGAAGCAGACGGAACCCACTATAAAGAAATTAACTATTTCTTAAAATATGAAAAGAATAATTTATCTATCGGCGTTTGGGATTTATACAACTCTAGAAGAGAAGCATATTTAGGAGCAAACGATATTTATGGATACGCAAAAAGCAGAACCAAACACATTATAGACCTTAGAACATCTTATCAACTCCCCGAAAAATTTCCATTAAAAATTGAAGCAGACGTTTTATTGTATGGTAGTGCAGATGCTCTTTATAATGACAATGGAGACTATGATAAAAATAAATACTCTACTTATGTAGAACTTTCTTATCCATTCATTAAAAATTCAACTGTTAATTTAAATGGTTTCGTTGGAAGCGCATTTGTCTTCAACGGAAAAGAAGGAAACTACTCTCTATACGGAAACGGAGAAAACAATTTCCAAGTAGTAAACGTAGGGGTTACCGCTAGCAAAAACATCACGGTATTTAATAAAAAACTACCTGTTTCTATGACTACTATGTGGAATCCTACAAGCAAATTTGCAAGAATTCAAATAGCTACTACTCTATTTTAGAGATATTTCAACATACCCATTATTCATTCTTCCTGATTTAATAGAAATCAGGAAGATTTTTTTTACAAAGAATCTCTTTTGCTCTGCAAATATTCTTTTCTAATATCTTGTTGCTTTAAAATTTCTTCTAAAAAAGGTTTTATTTCATTATTAATCTGAGCTTCAGAATAATCATTTGCTTTTGGAGACTTCAATAATTCTTTCCAAGGTTTTGATTTAAAATCTGGTTCTCCAAAAATAATTACAGGAGTTCCTTTGGCTAAAATCTTGATTCCTTTTTCATCTAAAATCCATTGTTCTCCCCAAGAATACATCCAAAGCGCATCTTCTTCTAACAATCTCATACAAGAATGAGAAGCGTGATAACCCGGCAAATCGTATTGATGCCAACCAATCCCATGAAAATTAAAAACATTAAAATTCCATCTTAATTTCCATTCAGAATTTGAAGTACTAATTGCTATTTTTTTCTTCCAATTGGTAAATCCAAGTCCAGTTTTAGTTGGCGAAGATTTCTTACCCATACTCGTTGGTCCCCATTTTATGAGATTTCCATTTTCATATAGCGCATAAGCGTGAATTGGATAACTAAAAAGAGCCAATTTGTTAATATTTTTTGCCTCAGAAACGTATTTAGGAAAAGGACTGTACACATTAAAATCTTTCACAATCTTATCTGGAACCACCAAAGTATCTGCTCTCCATCTGTTTTTAAAATCGAGCCTGTTAATTGCTAAAATAGCATGAATTTCTTCTTCAGAATACTTATTTTGAAACTCCGCAAGTGCCGAATCTTGATGATTGATAATTTCAGGATGATAAGAAACTGGAATTTCTTCTTTTTTCTTTTCTTCGAGAATTTTCAAAGAATCTGAAGATTTTTCTGGCACAGCATTTACCTCATCAGCAGATTTATTATCACACTGAACTAATAAAAACAAAACGAAAAAAAAGAATGATAATCTAATAAAATACATCTATTGGCTTTTGAATCTATTACAATGATATGAAAAAATGAAGCCAAAATGAAAATTTTGATAAAATTTTAAAACTCTAACCAATCATTTTCAATTCTTTTTATCTTTTGCGTGTCTTTATCAATTAAAACCCAAAGCGTTTTAGAATCTACCATCAATTCATCATTTTTATAAAATTCCACTTTTCTCGGTTGTCTTATTCCATCTGGTTTTTGAGGATATGTTTTCACCATAAGAATATCTCCTTCATACACTTGTTTCTTGTACTGAATATGATGGTCTGCCAAAAACCAAAAATCATCCACATAATTGGTGTTATGCCTCAGAATATCCCAATGTTCTTTTGCCATTTCTTCTACCCAATGTACGTATTGCACATTGTTTACGTGATTCATTTGGTCTAAATGTTCTTTGGTAATCAATATTTCTTTTATGTGTACATGTTTCATTTTACAAATTTAAAATAAAAAATCAGCCAAAAATTTGACTGATTATCTTAATTTAAAAAAATCACTTTCAAAAAAAATTCGAAGGCAATTTTTAAGAATTTATTCTTGGTTTCTATAAACCGATTGACGCTCTACCATCCAACCTGGATATTGTTTTACCAAAGGACTCACTTCATTTATTTTTTGCAATTCTTCTGCACTCAAAACAACTTTAAGAGAAGCAATATTATCTTTCAATTGTTCTATACGTTTCGCTCCAATGATGGTACTCGTAATGCCAGATTGCTGACGAACCCACGCCAAAGCAACCTGAGCAACTGTTGCTTGATGAGAATTTGCAATTTCTCTTAAAACATCTACCAAATCATAGGCTTTTTCTTTATTAATTGGAGGAAAATCATACGTATCTCTTCTTGAACCAGATGATGTTTCTTCCCGAGAATATTTACCAGACAGAAAACCTCCCGCTAAAGGACTCCAAGGGAAAATTGCTAAATGATTGTCTTTCGCCATTGGTACTATTTCGTGCTCTATATCTCTTGTAACTGCTGAATAATAATATTGCAAACCTATAAATTTGTGCCAACCGTTATAATGAGCAATCATTTGGGCTTTGGCAACCATCCAAGCTGGCCAGTTACAAATTGCTACATATCTTACTTTACCCGTATTCACTACATCATTCAAGCTACGAACAATCTCTTCTAAAGCCGTTTTAGAATCAACACCGTGAACATATAAAATATCAATATAATCCATCTGAAGACGTTTTAAACTAGCTTCTACTGAATTAAAAATATGATAACGAGACAAGCCTTTATCATTAATATCATCACTCATTACGCCTAAAACTTTTGTAGCAATTACTACTTTATCTCTGCTTATTTTCAAATCTTTTAATGCTTGTCCTAACAATTGTTCAGACTGTCCGAAAGAATAAACATTTGCTGTATCGATAAAATTAATTCCAGAAGTTATTACTTCTTCTATCATTGCATTAACCTCAGCTTGTTGTAAATCTCCAATTTGAGACCAAACTCCTGCATCTTGACCACCAAAAGTCATTGTTCCAAAACAAAGTTCAGAAACTCTCAATCCTGTATTTCCTATATAATTGTATTTCATTTTTTACTTATTTATGAATTTAATTTTTATTATTATTAAAACTTCTCATACAAATTTACTTCAATTTAAATTGATTTCTTTTTAAAATTGAAATTAAATACCTGAAATTTCATTCCAAAAAAATTAAAACTTCATTCTTTGAATTCTCACAGCATTCAAAATTGCTAAAAGAGCAACCCCTACATCCGCAAAAACAGCTTCCCACATCGTAGCAAGACCTCCAGCTCCTAAAATAAGAACAATTGCTTTTACTCCGAAAGCCAAAATAATATTCTGCCAAACTATTTTCTTTGTTTCTTTACCAATTTTAATTGCCATTGGGATTTTTGATGGCTTATCATCCTGAATAACAATATCCGCAGTTTCTATGGTTGCATCGCTCCCTAAACCACCCATTGCAATTCCTGCATCACTTATCGCAATTACAGGCGCATCATTTACGCCATCTCCTACGAAAGCTACACTTTCTTTTCTGGCTTTTATTTCTTTTACTTTTTCAACTTTATCTTCTGGCAAAAGGTCTCCAAAAGCATTTCTAATTCCTAGTTTTTTGGCAACATATTGCACTACCGTATCTTTGTCTCCACTCAGCATTGTTGTTTTTACGCCTATCATTTTCAATTGATTAATGGCTTTTTCAGCATCTGCTTTTATAGTATCAGCAATCGTTAAATATCCTACAAATTTCCCATCAAAAGCTACTGCAATTACAGTATAAACGATTTTGGAAATATCTGTATCGTAAGAAATCCCAAATTTATCCATTAGTTTAAAATTCCCTACTAATAGCTGCTTCCCTTCGTAAGTAGCTTTTAAACCTTTCCCTGCAATTTCTTCTATGTTTTCGAGCTTCAAATGATGGTCTATTTCTCCAACAAAATGATGAATTGCCGTTGCAACAGGATGCGTACTATTATTTTCTAAAACGTTTACTAATTTTAGAATTTCATCTTTATTAAATTCGGGTTTAAAATGAACTTCCTGCACCGTAAAAACACCTTCCGTCATCGTTCCGGTTTTGTCCACCACTACATTCTTAATTTCGGCAATTGTATCTAAAAAATTACTTCCTTTAAATAAAATTCCGTTTTTACTTCCTGCTCCAATTCCTCCAAAATAACCTAAAGGAATGGAAATTACCAATGCACAAGGACAACTAATTACCAAAAAAATTAATGCTTTGTAAAGCCAATCTCTAAAAATATAATCACTAACAAAAAAATAAGGCAAAAAACATATCGCAATTGCCAAAAAAACTACAATTGGAGTATAAATTTTAGCAAATTTTCTTATAAATAACTCTGTAGGAGCTTTCTGAGCAGTTGCATTTTGTACCAATTCTAAAATCTTGGAAAGCTTGCTATCAGAATAAAGTGTATTCACTTCAATAAGACTAACTGTATTGAGATTAATCATTCCTGCTAAGACAATATCTCCTTTTGTTTTTGTATCTGGCTTGCTTTCTCCAGTTAAAGCAGCTGTATTAAAAGAATTGCCATCAGAAATAAGAATTCCATCTAATGCTAATTTTTCGCCAGGTTTTAGTTGAATAACATCTCCAATTTTTACATTTTCAGCCTTAATGGTTTGAGGGATATTTCCGTTAATAATTGTTACCTGGTCTGGTCTTTCATCTAGCAAAGATTTTATATTAGCTTTAGCTCTTTTCACTGCCAAAGATTGAAAAACTTCTCCAACAGAATAAAAAAGCATTACGGCAACACCTTCTGGAAACTCACCTATTGCAAAAGCTCCAATCGTGGCAATACTCATTAAAAAAAACTCCGAAAATATATCACCTTTCAATATACTTTCTAAAGATTCTTTAAGAACAGGAATACCTACAGGGATATAAGCAACAATATACCAAACTACTCTAAACCATCCCAAAAACCAATCTGGTTTTATAAAATAGTCTAAAAAAATAGCAGACAAAAGAATTAATAAGGAAATTAATAAAGGTAAAAATAAATTTAGAATACTTTTTCCTTCTTGAGAAGAATGATTATGTTCATCATGTTCTGAATGATTTATTTCTTTAGTTTCATGATGTGAATCTGAGCAACAATGTTCCATAACTGACAATTTTTAAGCAAATTTACATGGAAACCAAATGCAATACTATTGCAAAGTTTCGCTGAGACAATTCTCACAAATTCCTTTTGCAAAAAGTCGAACTTCGTCTATTCTGAAATTTGCAGCTATATTTTCGGGGAAATAAATATCTTCTTTACAGGTGGTCTGCTTGCAAATTTTACAATAAAAATGAAGATGCCAATCTCTGTGCGTGTTTTCGTTACAACCATCTTCGCAAAGGTGATACTTCGTCGTATTATTCTCCTGAATACCATGAACAATACCTTTTTCTTCGAAAGTTTTCAGCGTTCTGTAAATGGTAGATCTATCTGCATTCTCAAAATGATTTTCAATCTCTGTAAGCGAAACGGCAACCTCTTGATGATTTAAAAAATCATACACCAAAATTCGCATGCTTGTAGGTTTGGTATTTTTATGCAGCAATTTATTTTCAATATCTTTTTTCATTTTTATTAAGATTTCAGAATTATTTTGACAAAACTGGTTTATTATTCATTTAAAACTAAAGAAAATCAAGAACTCAACTAAAGTTTAAAAATATCTCAATTAGATTACAGATAATAATCATAAAAATCTGATTAACAGTTAAATAATTTAATTTATTTTCTTATTCAAATTGAAATTCATAAATTCGCATAATAACGATTGGGCTCTAAAAATCAAATTTACAAAAATTCAAAATGAAGCAAGGTATATTCGCTTTTTTCATCATACTGTTTTCTTCAAATTTCTTATTTGGACAAACTATAAATCCTAAAAAACTTGACGACGAAATATCTTCATTAAACAACAAACATTTGTATGAAAAAAGCATCCTGAAACTTCAAGAAATTTTAGACAATCCAGATGCTTCACATTACGACAAATACAATGCTTATTTACAAAAATACTACACTTATAAAAGAGTTTCCGACTTTACTACTGCATTGGAAAACATAGAACTAGCTAAAAAAGAAGGTATTCTAAGCAACAAAAAAGAAGAATGCCTAAGCAAAATAGCTATTGAAGATATCTTTATGAAAATTGAAATTCAAGAATTTGACGAAGTAAAAAAAATTCTCCCTGAAACTCAAAAAAAAATAAATTTAAAATTAGTAGACCCTGATACACAAGGATTTTACCTTTGTACACTTGCGATAATTGAAAATTTAGATAAAAATTACGAAAAAGCAGATAAATATTTAGACCAAGCTATAGGCGTTTTCAAAAAAAACAATCCCAGACACTTACCCAATGTTTACATAAAAAAAATTGAAGTTTATAAAACAATTGGAGACAAAAAAAAGGTTATTGATGCTTACAATAAAGGACTTTATTACGCAAAAAAATACAATGTTAAAGTTTACGAAAAGGGGTTATACGAAAGTATGGCTCAATTTTACAGAGAAAACCATAATCCTAAATTAATAGAATATTACCTCAATTTATCTGCAAAAACAGCTATTGCTTCTTACAAATCCCTTAATGAAAGTGAAAAGTTAAAACGTCTTGAATTAAAAATACTTGCTGAAAAAGAAAAAGAAAAAGAAAAATATGCTTTAGTAACATTTTCGGTTACTTTCATTTTTTTCACTTTATTAACTTTATATTTATTTTCCCTTTATAAACATCATAAAAAGAAAAGATTTATTATACAGCAAGAAAATCAAAGGGTTTTGAGCGAACTACAACTTGTTATGAAAGAAAAACAAAACGATGAAAGTAATTTACAATTAAAAGAGCAAGAACTTAGCGACAGACAATTACAAATCTTAGAACTTATAAAAAAAGGAAAAACCAATAAAGAAATTGCTTCCGAACTCTATATTTCTGAAAATACCGTAAAATATCACCTAAAAATCATATACAATATATTGGATATTGAAAACAGATTTCAACTAAAAAAATAAAGAAGGCTACTTATAAAAGAGCCTTCTTAATTAGTTAGTATATAACTATTATTTGTGTTTTCCGTTAAAAATTAAATCTTTTATTCAATCATAAAAGTAAGTCTTAATCTAATTTTATACAAAAATAATATTACCACTACAAATAACCTAGCTTAATTGGGGTAGTTATTGAGTAGTTTTGCCAACTACCCGACGGGTAGTAAGGTTAATAAATTGAATTTCAGTAAAATAATAAATAAATTCAATTAAAAGCAAAATCTCATTTGCTTCAAAAGTAAAATACATTTTCCTCAATAAAAGTTGAAAATAGGGAAATTATCTACGATTTTAGCATCATATTACCTTGTAAAACATCTTTAGAATTCAGTTTTAAACTATCCGTCTCATTTATAAAATCAGAATTAGCAACAGAAACATTCGTTTCTTTTTGGCAATTATTTTGAGAATTCTGTGCCGAAAAAGAATCTTCTCCAGAAAAAGCACTATAAGACATTAGTAAATTTAGAACATAGTAGATAATCTTTATAATAATTACATTCATTTTTGAATAAATTTTAATAGAAAATTGTTTTCATTGGTCGAAGTAACAAACGCATTAATTTACAAGCACTTATCAAATCTTCACTTTTTTAAATTTTTAAATGATAAACTTGAAAAAATAAGACAACAAACCTTATAATTTAATACAATTATTAAACATTTAACAAATATATAACAAGTCACTATTTGGTGACTAAAAAATTTTGTTAAATTTGCAATAAATTTTCTAATCGAGAAGAGCTTAAGAGCTATGGAAAATGAAAAAGGAAAAACAAGACAACGAAACAAAAACAAAAGCAAACAAGACCTAATAAATGCAGTAGGAGAATTGTTAACAACAAAAGGTTATAGTTCGCTAAAAGTAAACAATATAGCAGCTACAGCAGGATTAGACAAAAAATTAATTTATAAATATTTTGGAGGGACAGAAGAACTTTTAGACGAATACATTTTAAGTCAAGATTTTTGGGCAAATGTAACATCAGAAAAAATTCCACAAGTCATTAATGATGGAGGAAAAGAGTTAACAAAGCTAATGTTCACATCACAATTCGATTTTTTAGAAAAAAATGAAAAATTACAGAAAATATTGCTTTGGAGCTTGTCTGAAGAAAGAAAATCTCTAAAAAATTTAATAGAAACACAAGAAAAAAACGGAGAAATGATATTCGCCACTATTACAGATAAGTTTTTTGGTGAAAAATCTAGAGAATTTAGAGCAATCTCAGCAATTATGGTCTCTGGCATTTATTATCTTAATATGTATGCAAAAAAGAACGGAAGCGTCTTTTGTGGAATTGACTTAAGTGAAGAAGAAGGCAAACAAGAAATAAAAAAAGCAATTACCAAAATGGTAGATAAAATCTACGAAAAAGAATAATTATTTAATAGAAAATTAATAACATTCACCATAAAAATCAAACCAATAAAAACAAAAAGGCTGCATCTTAATTGAGCAGCCTTTTGTTTAAACAACACTTTTTAGAATTCTAAGATTACTATAAAGATAAAAAATTAATTAAAATTTACATCAATTATTAATTATGCTTTTAAGAATGCTAAAGAATTATTATTTTTGCCTCGAATTTTTTCTCTAATGAAAAAAATGAATATATGAATTATAAACTTGAACTCAATACACAAGAAGCTGGCTCTAATATTATCTTCAACAATATAATATTTGATTTTTTCAAAGTCAATATAATAGAAAGACATGCTATATCTAAGAGTTCAAAATCTTCTTTGAAAGATGTTATATTCAAAATTAGAACTTTAGACGACACTATCATCAAAACGAAAGAAGACAATGGAAGAGTGAAATTAAAAGGTGATAACTTAGAAAGTTATAAAAAACTATCTAAAGTATTAAATTCTTACGAATACAAAAGAAAATTAATCAACAGAAAAAATGCAGAGCAACTCTATGTTGACTTCATTTTAAGATTAGTTGTTTCAAATTACACTCTTAATTAACGATTCTTACTTCGTTATTCTAAAACAGTTTTAATTTTTATTGAAAATTTTGCCTTTACTAATAAATGCAAACGATTTTTTGTGAGTATATTTTTTCTATATTAACCTCTAGTGCATTATATGAAAAATTTAAACGCAAAGGAGCAGATAATTTATTGACAATGATTACGTTTTTAAGACGCGAAATTTCAACAAAGTTAAAATTGAAAATCTTTGATTTTCTTGCGCCTTAAAAACTGTCTTGTCCTAAAATAGCTTTACACAAAAAAGTGTAAAAGAATGAACAAACGACAAATTATTTTAGGATTAAAAAGACCTAGTGAATTTACTTTATCTGAGCGGCAACAAATAGTTGAAGAGTACCTATCAACAAAATGCAAAAAGCGAGATATTTGGGAAAAATATACAGGCGAGAAAGAGGAACACGGTCAGATATTACGATGGATGCGTCAATTAGGCTATGAAACTGACCCAAAATACAGTAAATTAGCTATAAATAAAACTGATATTATGGCTAAACAAACTATAGAAGAGCTTCAAATGAAAGAAAAAATCAAGCAATTAGAACAGGCATTGGTTAATTCAGAATTACGAGCTACCGCTTTGGAAATGATGATTGAAGTTGCTGAAAAAGAGCTAAAAATCAATATAAGAAAAAAGTCCAATACCAAACCATCTTCAAAATGAAAGAGCGTAAACCTAACTTAGGATTAAGCAAAATATGCCGATTGTTTGGTGTAACAAGACAGGCATATTACCAATATTTTGAGCGGAATATTGATACAGAATTAGAACATGAATTGATTATAACAGAAGTTTTTAAAATAAGAAGACAGAATCCAAGAATAGGAACTAGAAAGCTTTATGTTATGTTGGAATGTTTTATGCATGAGCATCAAATCAAAATGGGAAGAGATGCCTTATTTAATTTATTATCTGTGAATAACTTGTTGATTAGACGCAGAAAAAGGTTAATAAAAACAACGTAATCTCATCATTGGTTAAAATCTAATAAAAGGATTTTCTGCTTCTAGACCTAGTGAATTGTTTGTGAGTGACATAACGTATTGGAAAACAAAAAATAAGGTGCTTTATATTCATTTAGTAACAGACGCTTACAGCAGGAAAATAGTTGGACATTATTTGTCTCAAACACTGGAAGCAGAGCATAGTGTAAAAGCATTACAAATGGCTCTCTCTGCCTTTGAAGGGGCAGAGAGCCATTTGCCCATAACGCATCATTCAGACAGAGGAGTACAGTATTGTAGTCAAAAATATGTAAACCTATTTCAGGCTTATAATATCCAAATTAGCATGACGGAGAATGGAGACCCTCTTGAAAATGCTATCGCAGAACGTGTAAATGGAATTTTAAAAGAAGAATATTTAAACAATTATGAGGTTGAAAACTATAGTCAAGCAAAAGAATTACTAGATGCTGTAATTAGAATTTATAACAATGAAAGACCTCGGGTATATAACTCCAGAAAAAGTTCACTCAAATGAACTTAAGAAGGGGGATTGTAAATGGAAAAATTATTACAAAAAAAAGGAGATTGTAAATCTATTTTAGGATTATATTTGAACTGTAAACGAATTTTAGTATTAATATAAAAAATGTAAACTTTTTTTAGGACGTGACAGATGGAGCAAAAGGGCTTTGCCCGTTGCAAGGAAAGCATTTAACATAATCCCAAGTTATAGGCACCTATGGATTTTGCCAGTAACGAAGCCTGCGGAGTGGAGGGCAACTGCTTTGCAGCTGCCGTGCGTATAACTTTGATTATGTTACTTGCTGCGGAAAGGCGATGGTAAAAATGTTATTTTATTTCATTATTGAATTTTGTAGCCATAAATTCTTTTACTTCTTCTTTAAAATACTGTTTACTTTCATCTTCGCCAAATTCCTGTTTTATGATCCTGGCTTTCCCTGTATTTCTAATTTGTTTATAATTCTGAATTGTTTTCGGAGTGTGGTAATTAATATAAAATTTCACTGTGTTTACAATCTTCTTTAAATCAAGATTCAGGATTTTATTATTGATTTCTTCATAAGCCACAAATCCAACAATTCTATTTTCTTTCAGATGAACCAAATCATCACGCAATTTTTTAATATCAATAATTATTTTTGCTTTTCGTGGATGATCTTCAATCAAATTTTTAGAAGTAACAGCAGGAATTATTGTTTTAAACTTATCCTCAAATGAAAGTTTACGCTGAATCGTATTTTTATCATTTTTTTTACCTTCAAATTCAACTTTTGCAAAATCGGGCAAGCATTGATTCATAAAAGATTCGAGTGCCAGAAAAGAAAAAATTACTCCTATAGAACCAACTTTAAAAATATAGCTAAAGGCCGTCGAGCTTTTCCATCTAAATTCACTTTGTTTTCCTTTTAAACTATCCATAAGAAGCATTCTGGCTTCATCAATTTGTGGCAAAACATCATAGGCTATAGAAAAATAATATGTTACAGGATTCCCTTCTAACAATGTAAAAATTTCCCCTTTATATTTCAATTTATTTACTGCAAATACACCATTATTAGTTATTTTCATATAATGATTAAGTGGGTCTTTTAATGCTTTTTTCATCTCTTTCTCAGACATTGCCTTATAAACTTCCTGTTTCAATGCCTTACGAACTGATTATAATTCTTCTTTGGGTTGCTGTGTAAGGTTTGTATAAGTAATTTTTGCTCCCATAAAATCTTAGTTATCAAAAGGATTAATTTCTTCTATTTTATCATTCGCCCAATTTATCCAATCTTTTAATTCCTGCGTAAGTTTATTTTCTACAATAGCTCTTTTTTCTACTTCTAAAATATATTTTTGAATCACAGTATATTCTTCAAACCTTTTAGAGTCTAATCGAAGTTTATTGAATTTTTCTTCCTCAGCTTTTCTTTTAGTTTCCTGCTCTTCTTTAATTTTTTGCTCTTTTTCCTGAATTTCTCTTGCAATTTCCGCTTTTTCTCTCCATTCTTTTTCTTCCTTAACTTTTACTTCAACCCAGGCAACAATAAGGACTATCTTTTCTTCCAATCTTATATTAGATGTTTCTGTCCATTCTTTTTTATCACTGTACTGTCCGTTGTCAAAATAAAATTACCTGTTGGAACATATTTATAAGAA
Source organism: Cloacibacterium sp. (assembly GCF_047601505.1). GTDB lineage: Bacteria > Bacteroidota > Bacteroidia > Flavobacteriales > Weeksellaceae > Cloacibacterium. Next base: position 1,503,362 of record NZ_JASGJD010000001.1, on the reverse strand, counting down.
GGATAATTGGATTCTTCACTTGGAACTCTTTTATGATGCTCTCTTAAATCGAAAAGGTATTTTGATTCCATCTATTACCATTTTTGTACTGTAATATTCTCTTTCAAAAGAGAAGCCTCTATACCTCAATAATTTAATAAGAGCATCCATTAATCTGAATGCTCTTTTTTTATTTTTATCCGTTACACTTATAGAAAGCTTAAAAACTTTATCATCTCTATAAAAAATATCATTTTTAGTTTTTTTATAGTATTCTTCTGTATTTGTAATCAGAATATCAGGTTTGTTTAATTTAGCGGAAACTTTGACGGGTGCTTTTGGATCCGAAGTTATTTCATCTACAATTTTTTGTATAAATGACATTTTTAAATCATTTAATTCCTTTCTGGAAATCAGTTTATTCGGAGACATTTAACCCAAAAGATTTAATCAGTAAGCTGTATAAGTCATTTACAACTATATTACCGGCACCCATTTCTTTAAACAGACTCTTATCCGGTAAATCATCTTTAACGATAGTTATAAATTCTTCTAAATCATTTTTGATATTTTTCGGAAGATCAAAATTATTTTCATCATTTAACAGAAGAGCTAATCTGAAAACATCTCCTTTGTGTTTCTTTAACTGTTTTTCTTCTACCTTTTCCCCATTTTCTTTTCTGGCTTTATAATCCAAATATGCACGGGCTTTCAGACAAATCAATACTTCTGTATTGGCTTTATGAATGTTTTCTCCTATTTGACTATGTTCTATTGTGAAACTATAATAATCATCATTCATCAGTATAGCGGATAGACTTGAAATATCCGTATCTACAGGAATCGGCGTCAGATGAGATTCTTCTTCCAAAGAATCTAACAAATCCGGAATTCTGGAAAATAGCTCAATCTGAAAAGGATATTCTTCATTTTCGGGTTTCAAAAAACGGTAATACTTTCTATCCTCAGTACTTTTTTCTTTATCACCATAATTTCCCAAACTAATAAATTCCCAAAAATGTTTTACAAATTCCGGTGTGAGTGCTTCCACTATTAATATTATATCAATATCTTTTGTTGCTCTTGGTGTTAATCCTATTTCATTAATATTTATATCACAAGCCGTTCCTCCGATTATTACATAATTCTGCTCAAAATCTCTGAAATGTTCTCTAAAAATATTCAGTCCTCTTACCATATATATTTATTAATAATCTGTTCTAGTGCCATTTCTGTTCTTTCATCAATGAAATTATCTTTCATACTTAAATAAAGAGATAGGGGATCTACATTATTTTTTTTTGTAATCCCTTCAGATAGTAATAAAGGATCATATTTCCATACCTGAATAAAATAATTTCCATCTTCTTTATTTAGATTCATAAACTCTTTATTTTTTTTCATTTTATAGAATTCATTCCTTTCTACCGCACATCCATACTGATTTCCCGGATTCATATCTGTATATTCTTCCAAAGCTGTATAACCAGCTCCCAGAAAGTTTTCTGGTTTTTCATCTGTATATTCAACTCTAAATACCGGATTTACTAAATAGTTTTCTGCTTTTTTCCAAAGTTCCGGAATATCATCTATAAAAACAATGCGCTTTTCCTTGTTCCCTTCCACATTTATGAACTCCAAATCTTCCAGGTTTTTCACAGCTTTTGTAATTCCCATCTGAGTATATCGGAACTTTTCTGATAATACCCGGAAAGAATATTGTCTCAAATTATCCTCTCTATGTAAAATGTGATATAGGATTAATACCTGAGCAGAAGGCAGTAATGTTTCTGCCTTTTTATAATTGCTAAAATTCTGAAAATGGATTAATAAAGGAGCCAAAAATAATTGTTTGCCAGGAATGATAAAACTGATTTTATTTTCCAGCAATCTTTTTCTTACTGAGAAACTTATATTTTCAGCAACAACAGCTATTGGTACTTCTGTTATTCCGTGTATTATATCTATCTGTTTTGTGAGCTGTGTTATATTTAGTATTTCATCTTTTACCAGCATTAATATTACTTTCTGACCATAAAGTTGTGTAATATAAAACTCGTAATTATGCTTAAATACAAATGGCAACTGTTTAAGCACTTCTATATTTAGTTCTTTCAACAGCACCTTCTGCCCGATTACCTCATCTATGTATTCTATTAGTTCTTTCTGTAGCATAATAAACCTATTTACTTACAATAAACCTATTAAGTTTATTATGCAAATATAGGTTTATTATATTAATTATCAATAACTTTATCGTTAGCAATATCTATAACAGCATCATTTCTAAAACCCACATTTTCTCCATATTTAACATATCCCAATTGATTAGTAATTAGTTTAGTATGTCCAATAGTAAAATCTTTAGTATTACTATGATGATGTCCATATATCCAATAATCTATTTCAGTTCTTTTTATAACATCTTCTAATTCTACTGCAAAAGCTTCATTAATTATACTATCTTTATATTGATCCGGATAATGAAGAAAGGTTGGAACGTGATGCGTGATAACAATTTTCTTATTATCATTTTTAGAGGGAATCACATTTTTCAGAAAATCTAAATTTTCCTGATATAATACATTATAATCTTCCGTATTAAATAATTGGTTTCCTTTCTTAATTACTCTAAAATCTGATAATGATTGCTGAATGATAAAACGTTTTTTCTCTGAAACTTTCGACCAAAGTGTTGAAAATATTAATTCTGTATTTTCTATTTCTTTCACTTTGTTATTCAGAAGGAATACATTCTCTCTAATTCTTTCCTCAAAGCTTCCGGTTCTTTCGCTAATATCACTGTAATAATATTCGTGATTACCCGGAATCCAAAATACCTTTTTGAAATGGTTTGACAAATACGTTATGAAGTCCTGATGTTGATCTAAAACGGCAAATGGAATAATATCTCCTGCCAAAAGTAGTATTTCTGCTTTTGGCTGAATCGGGTTTTCTTTTAGGAAATTTTTATTGTCCAGAAATTCTAAATGTAAGTCTGAGCAGTACTGGAGGAGCATAAAAAATTAATTTTCAATTTCACTTGTTATTCTATTGATACATTCCCAAAGGTTATTCTTTACTTCTTTACTCCAAAATCTTAATATAGTCCATCCATTATTAGTCAGGTATTCGTTTACTTCCTTATCCCGTTCTATATTTCGTCCAATTTTTTTGTGCCAGAATTCCTGATTAGATTTTATCCTAAATTTTTGTGTTTCCCAATCTTTACCGTGAAAGAATTCACTATCAACAAAAATGGCTACTTTATGATTTTTAAAAGTTAAATCAGGTTTTCCGAAAACTGATTTATCATTCTTGCGATATCTATACCCTAAATGCCATAATGCTTTTGCCAAACGAACTTCATCTTTAGTTTCTGTTGCTTTTATAGCCCGCATATTTTTTGAGCGTTGCTCAGGGGTATGGACGTCCATAAATTAAGCTTTTATAATAGAATCATAAATTTCGTCTATGTTAAAATCCGGAGATCCTTGCCTAGAATAATAAAAAGAAAATCGCGCAACAATATCTTTAGTAAAGCTATTATTTACAGATGTTAATCTTGTGTAATTATTAATAGTTTCATTTTTAGGAACTGACTTCAACAATTGAAAGTCAATCAATCCAGCAGATATGTCTTTATAGTCAGGTAAAAAATGATATTTAGGGACATTATTTTTTATTAAATTTTTCAGTTTAGATGTAGCATTATTTTTTCTGTCTTTACCTATTTCAGCATCTTTAATGATTGACTTTAATTCTGAAATCAGTCCATTTTCTTTATGCTCTATTTCAACCAATAAAACATTTTCGGTTTTACCTTTGTGAGCTAAATCACAAGACGGAGTAAGTATAATAAATCTTTTTTGAGATTCATTTTCAATTAATACATCTCCTGTGAATAATATATTTTTAATAGGTGGCGTAATGTATATTTCTGCAGGATGATAATTCTCAAAATTTGATTCTGTTGTTAGTTCTAAATACTCTTGTATATGTAGTAAAATATATCTTAATAATACTTTATGTTTTTGTTCTGAAGTTCTTGAATCATCATTAATCCAGATATCCATTGAAGATGATAAATGCTCCCAAAATATTTTATTTAGATATTCATCTATTTTACCTTTCTTTCCTAAAATTTGTATAATGCCTGTATCATAAATCTCTTTTAATTCAGAAAGAACATTTTGAAAATTTCCATCTCTTGATCTTTTTTTAAAAAGAAAATTTTCTTCTCTTTCAATTTGGGAGATACTGCCAGAAACAATAAAAAGGGGAAATCTCAGTTTGTCAACAATTTCGTTTACCAATTCCATACCTTCTAATTCGATTGAATTGGAAGATAATTTTAAATCCACAATTGCTGCATCATAATCTGAACTTAACAATGCCTGCTTAGCATCTTCTAAATTATCAATGGCTAAAGTTGTAATTTGAAAGTCGTTTTTTTTGTTAAAAGAGTCAATTACATCTTCATAAAGCTGAATCTGACTTTTGTCATCTTCTACAATTAATAATTTCATAGTTTTTAGTTTTTTATTTTATTGTATTTTTACTTCTATTTTAAAAAAAGCACCATCTTCAGAATATATAGCCTTTAAATCACCATCATTTCTATCAATAGCTTCTCCAGCTATTGCAAGCCCAAGTCCTGTTCCTCCACCAGTTTTATTACTAAATTCAGGTTCAAAAATAACTTCATTTTCAATTAAATGTTTTTCTATACCTGGTCCTGAATCTCTATATTCAATAATAAGTAAATCATCTTCTTCATACACATTTATACTTATCTTTTTAGATTTATCTCCATTACTCTGCAACCAGTACAAACTATTATCAACCAGGTTAGTGAGAACAATATAAAAATCTTCTTTCCAACCATATACTGTTTGGTTGGTATCACAATTAATTTTCACTTCTATATCCTTTAAATATGGAAGAAATACATCTAAAACATTATTAATAGTATCAAGTAGATTAAAGTCTTTTTTACGATCTCTTTTTTTTGCGGACAATGGATCTAATTTTCCAAAAAGATTAATGAAAATTTGTCCTTGTTCTTCTACAACTGATAACCTATTAATTATTTTATCCAGCAGCTCCTGACTAAAATTATTTTCCAATTCTTTTGACCAATCATAAATTAAAGGTATTTGATTTTTAAAATATCCCAGAGGTTTTCGTCCTTCGTGCAAAACTACATTAACAATTTTTCCAACAGTAGCTTGTCCCTGATATAAAGCAATTACTTGTTTTAATTCATCTGCAATCTTATTACTCTTCTCCTCTTTGTCGGAAATTATTTTATTTATCTTATCCCTTTTATCTTTCTCGATACCTAAAACATCGAGTTCTTTATCAATTTTTTCTTGGAGATCCTTAAAATTATAGAGAGCTTTTATTTTTTCATTTATATCTCTATTACTTCTTCCTAACCCTACACTTTGTCTGTAAGCAAATCTTCTGTTTTCAAGTTCTTTCAAAACTTGTTTTGCTATTTCTCTCAAACCGAAATATTCTGCATTTTCTCTCAAACCATCTCTCGCAGATTTTTCAACTAGTCCGGAGGAATCCTCTGATTGTATATGAATAAATCCGATTACTTGGTCACAGCCTACTCTTAGCGACGGATTTTGAACTCTTTCGTTGTCTAAGTATAACCAATCAAATCCTGCATCCCCTAATGGTCTTATTCTAAAACCATTTCGGTAAACTCCGACACCATTAAATGTATCCAGAATAATGCGAGCCTCTCTTCTTCCCACATATTCACCTGTTAATGGATCCTTTAATCCTCTTTCTATTAGACCGTCAATAGAAGCAGGATCCCTATCGAATACTCTAAAATCTACCCTAAGTTCATCACAATAATTCTGCTTATTTTCATTTGAATCCTGATTAAGTAAAATCTTGAACTCCTTTAATTCTTCAATCGGAGAACCTTTAATTCTATTGTTTTCAAACTTTAACTTAGCAGTGCCATCCTTGGATACACTTCCTGCTATTCTATAATCGAATAACTCAAATAGTGGATATGGTTCTATTATTTCGGTGACATTTGAATAACCTTCAAAAGGGAAGTTTCCTAATTCAAGAATTATTTTGAACTGATCCTCATCTTCATTTTTTAGATCTTTTTCTATTGGAGGAATAAGTTTTTTTAATTCTGATTTTAAATTCTTTAATTGTTTAGCATCCCATTCATAAAGGTGATTTTCGTCACCCATTATAATTATTTCAGTGCCACTAGTTCTATTAGTTTTAAAATTTTCAATCAATACATCAACATCGCTTAGATATTTAGCATCCTCAAAATGTTGCCAAATTAAATATAAAGTAGTTAAGTCTCCAGATTCATCAATGGTTTGCAAAACCAAATCATCACCAATTATAGATGCAGAATAACGGCCAATTCCTTTTTTGCCTTGCATTATTCTTTTTTTCGGACTAAGTTTTCTATATAATTTATCATCAGTAGAAGGAACCATCCACTTATCTGTAACAGTTTCAAAAGACATTCCGTGACCTTCATCTTTTATGATAACTCTTATTCCTTTTAATATCTTTTCTTCATTTCCTTCAAAGATTTTCTTTTCAAAAGGTAATAATGAAACTTTACATACTGGAGAGTCTGCATCATAAGCATTTTTAACTAGCTCAACAATTGCTGCATATTTATCTTTTATAAGATCTTTGCCAATTGTAATGATATGTCTTCCTGCAGGTCTTATTTTATATAAACCATCTTTAATTTTAAATTCTTCGCTCATAATAGATCTTTCATTTTTTTTGCAATAGCATATGCCATTAACGGTGGAACGGCATTACCTATCTGTTTAAATGCGGCAGAACGCGAACCTTCGAAATAGAAATCATCAGGAAAAGACTGTAATCTGGCAGCTTCTCTCACCGATATAGAACGACATTGCTCTTCATCAGGGTGTATGTAATAATGTCCGTCTTTCGCTATGTGCGCTACAACTGTATGTGAGACTCCTGTTCCATTGACAACTTTAAATCTATCAATAAATGAATCTTCATTTTTATGTGTTTTTAATTTCTCCGGTAAGTCCGGATATTTTATTCTTATCTGCTCGTGATTCCACTTGTGAATAGCAGTTTTGTAAATAGCTAAATCCCTTTTGTTGTGAGGTCGGGAAATATGTTGGGTGACAAAATCAATTCCGTTTCGCAGATTAAATTTTTCAAGATACTTATTTTTTTTTTCTTTGTAACTTATATACTGATACCCCTCGCCAGGTTTTAATTTCGGTAAATCCTGAAATGCTTCATTTACGGTATATTTTTTTTCTGATTTTTCAAAATCGGGAAATCCAAAATCAGATTCTTTTTTCCATCCAATAATTATAATTCTCTTTCTAGCCTGTACAACTCCATAATCTGATGCATCAAGTGTAGCGTGATACACTTCATAACCAAGCTTTCTGAAATATGTTTTTAAGTTTTTAAAATGCTGCCCTTTATTTGCACTTAAAATTCCTGGAACATTTTCAAAAACGAATGCTTTAGGACTAAATTCTTTTAGAAATCTCCCGTATTGAATATATAATTTATTACGCGGATCATTTTCTATATTATCCTGGTGCCTTCCTAACAGGGAATATGCCTGACAAGGCGGACCACCAATTATTAAATCAATATTTTGTCTTTCTTCGCTGAGCTTTTTGAAAATTCTTTTTATTGAATTATCGTCTATTTCAACATTTATAACAGAATTTAAAATTTCATCCGGTATATTTTTGTAAAATTCTTCCCGGTTTATTTCCTTCTTTATATATCTATAATATACATCTAATTTTTTCTTTGATTTGAGATAATGATAAGCTGCTCTTGTTTTTATTGTAAAGCAGGCTTCTTCATTCATTTCAATATGAGCAATAGGATTAAATCCTGCATTAATAAAGCCTTCAGACATTCCGGATGCACCCGCAAACAGATCTATAAAATTTAGTTTACTCATTTTATTTTTTCAAGTTTCAAATGGCCATATAGTTTTTCTGCAATTTCTTCAACCGAAATTTCCAGAGCTAAAGCAATCAGGTATAACTCCTTAGCTTTCATTACAGTATTTTCATTTCTACTAAGTTCACTTAATCTTGCTGAACTTATTCCAGTTATTCTTGATATAGCAGATTTATTTACTAGTTTTTCTTTAAAAATTTTTCCCAAATTTGTCATCAAATATTTTTAGCTATTCAAATATATTCTTTATTTTCAATAATTCTATACATTTTTTTAGATTTTCTATAAATTATTTCATTTTAGCTTTAATATTTCTAGTTATCTGAACAAGTTAAACACCAAAAAATGCCGAAATAATATTGTAAAGCCATATGTAGATTGTTTATTTCACTCCATTATTTCTTAATTATTCAATATTCTTTTATCCATGTTTCAAAATCAAAGCTCTTCTAATATCACTTACATCAAATAAAAGTTTGTCCCAAAAATTTACCATAATTGGGACAAAAAAAATATACTGTTTGCGATTTATTACACATTTCGTAGTATATCGCAAATAGAATAAACTCGTTAAAAGTTCCTTGTAACTCCGAAGCAGCCTCGTTCATTTTCGTTTATCTCCAGAATTTTCGTCATATCCAAAAAGATTAAACATTTCTCTCATCTTGGAACGAAGACGATTGCCATATTGGGACTCGATTTCGGTAGCGGAGAGATTGGTGGTGAGGTGGGTAATGATTCCTTTTTCTACAAAAAGGTCATATCTTGTAAGAAGGATTTCCGCCATCACGTTACAGTCGTTGCCAAAGTATTTGGAAGTGGTTTCTGTGCCAAGATCATCAAAACAATAGGCTTTTGGGGTTCTGATGTCGTGACTAAAGTTGCCGTTGGAATATTTTTCTAAAATTTCATAACCGGATTGCATAAACTCTGACACAATATGACGGGTTGAAACAATACCATATTTTGATGCCAGGAAATCACAATATCGCAAAATTTTGAATAATGTTGTTTTTCCACAACCAATTGGTCCAGACAACAAAATCCCTTTGTTGAGGTCAAAATTCATTTCTTTTGCTACTAAATCATCTTTTAGCATCCACGCTACAAGAGCGAAAACAATTCCTTTTTCGGATTCTGAAATAATATATTCTTTGCCGATGAATTTTGACGCTTTTCTTCGGAACCAGGGAATAATTTTGTTGTAATCATAACGGCTCTCGATAACTTTTCTCGGTAGTTGCATTGAGATTGGATTTAGTTGTGGTGAGATTTTTTGTTGAGTTCTGAATGGCAGATTGCTTCGCTTCGCTCGCAATGACATTAAATTTTTTGGAATTCAGCAACCAATTTCTTGCAGCTGCCTGCCAATTTTTCATTTTGGATTTTCCACCGACTAACCAGCCATTGCTTTCGTAGTGATTGAAAAATTTTTCAGCTTCTTCCTGTGATGCTTCTTTTTCTGCGAAATACATTTGGATTTCGGAAATGTGAGGTGGATGGAAATTGGTTGTCGGTTGATGGTTGTTAGTTGATAGAGACGCTTCGACTCCGCTCAGCGTGACAGCGTGTGAATCTGAGATTGCTTCGTCATTTCGCTTTGCTTCATTTCTCGCAATGACAGTTTCGGGTGGGGTTACAATAGTTTTATTGTTTACTATGTTTGTATTGTTTATAGAAGGTATCAATGCTTGTCTATTACTTGTATCGTTTTTGATATAGTGCTGGTTCAATACTTGTTCGGAGGTTGTTTGTTTTTTGCTATACTTCTTGTTCAAATGCTGAACATCTGAATTTTCAAAGTTGTAGAGATTTACCAAACTGCCTTTATATGGATTAAACGACTGAATGTATTCGATATAGCCAAAATTTTGCAGTTCTTTGATACATTTGTGGTATGTTCCCAAAGCTGAGATTTTGCTTAACCTCATCATTTCGTTTCGGGAAATACTGATTGGGGTTTGGAAATGGTTGATATTCCAAAACTGAAATAGTGCGAGATACAAACTGATATGTGTTGGGTTCAGGCGTTCATCCTGTTGGATTTTGTCGTAGAAGCCTGTGAGGTGGCGGATGTATCATAGTAGTTGATGGTTGTCGGTTAATGGTTGATAGACTCATCGACAGGCTCAGAGTGACAGATTCCTCGTTCCTAGGAATTATACAGATTGCTTCGTCGTCGTTCCTCTTTCTCGCAATGACATTATTTTTCGTTGAAGAGCTTTTCTATATCCTGATAGTTGTAGTAGATTGTTCCACCAACTTTGGAGTATCGTAATGTTCCATTTATACGGAGGTTTTGCAGAGTTCCTGATGAAATCTTGAGGAGTGCTTTGACTTCTGAAGAACGAAGCCATAATTTCTGCTCTGATGTCTTGATATGAAACAAACTTTTAATTTCTTCCAGCAATTCGGTTTTGAATTCATGAAGATCTTCTTTGGTGATGATGCTGACTGCCATAATTTTAATTTTTTGTTTGTTGATGGATTCTTTCAACCTTCTATGGCAAAATTGTGCGTTTTGAATGATTCTAATTCACAACGGAGGTCGTGTTGGGTATGAATTTTTATCAAAAAGATTCATCTGTATCGTCCATTCTTTTAAGAAGATTGGTTTTCAGTGTGTCTAGAAACTTAGTCCGATTTTCTTTTCTTGCCCTTATTTCAAGGAAGTTACGGCGATATTACCCAAGATCTAAACTGAAATTATCCTCAAAAAATTCTGCTATCATTTTCAAGTCTGCAGAGCCATTATTGAAAACTCCTTCGGTTTGAAGAGCATATAATAATTCTGTTAACGCTATTTTTGAGCCTGTCCATATCAATTTTGCGTTGGGGTTGCGTTGGGTAATCAATTTATTGCTTTTCCTATCCAAAAGTTTTATACAATCTTCCAAATAAAGCTGCAGCAGATCGTGAGCTAAAATCTTCGCTATTTTAAAATCGTGGGAGGCGGTAAAGTTAAGGTCGGCTTCATAGTAGAAATTATCCAGACTCTGTTTAATGTCAAAAGAACTTCTTACGAAATATTTATAATCAAGATATGTACTTTTGGTTCTGTAATATTTATAGAAATCGAGGTTATCATCAAAGTATCTTTTGAGTTTTTCAAGTTCATTATTGTAATACTTCTTTAACCCGTTGTGCATTTTAGATAATATTGACTTTTAAATTATTGATATTTCGCTTGAAATAGACTTTATTGATGAATTGCACAACGGTTAAAGCTGTTATTTTAGCTAATATTCTGGTTTTAAATCCCTCAAAACTCTTTGCATAATTACGTCTAATCATAAATTGGTCACATAATTGCGAAAACAGTGTCTCAATTCTCTTTCTCTGTTTTTTGAACAAATAAAATTGAGGTCTGTAATCTTTCTGATTCACTCTTTTGGGCGTTTCTAATTCTATATTTGCATAATTGAATAAATCAATTTGAATTTCAGATGACAAATATCCTTTATCCCCAAGTAATGTACAATCTGACAATTGTTCTTTAATATCTTTTAAATAGTGAATGTCGTGAACAGAGGCTGGACTTAAATCGATACTTTGGAAAATTCCACTTATAGAACAAACCGCATGAAGTTTGTAACCATAAAAATGCATTTGTTGGGAGGCACAAAAACCTCTGTTTGGATAACAATATTAAGCATCTTTACAAATTTTTGAGGTGTGACTTCTGGAAAGTTTGCAAACTTCTACAGGCATACTATCAATGATAAAGAACTTCTCATGTTCGTTAAAACTTCTTGCCAGTTTCATTCTTATTTCATTAATCTTACTGGCTAATCTGCGTTTCCGTCGATTATAGACACTTCGATCTATTTTTTGCCCAAGTGTATCGGGGATATGGCGAAAAAGATGGTTTTCACTATCAATTCCCATAAATTCAGCAGTTAGAACGAGACTAATCAATTCCAAATCTTTTAGTTTTGGCACTCGTCTTTGATAAGATAGAAGATTTTCACTGGATATTTTTCTTAAAACTTCCAAAATTGACTCCGTCGAACCACTTCGTTGGTTTCTTTCGTAATTTGCTTGCAAGTTGTTCATTGTAAATGTTTTGTGGTAAAAACAATTTACTGATTTTAAATCGAATGAACAACTTTATTCTTTTTATTCATAATGCACAACGGGTTTATTTAATATTCTAGTACTACCCGATGGTTTTTTGGTTTCTATCCTATAAACTGAATTATAATAAATCCGTTTAGAGGTGAACTGAGGTTTTATTTCCTTAAAGAAATGAATTTCTTCACTTACAGATTTAAAAACAGTCCTCAAAATTTCCTTTTTTACATTTTGTATTGTTGTAATAATAACCTCAACAGACTTTTCACATTTTAGCACAGCATCATCTATCTCAAGGTCTATGAAATTAAGTTGTTCATTAATTTTCTTAAGCTCCATTAAAAAATTTTGTTTCATAATTTTTTATCCTGAAAAAATTGTCTTAAAAAGAAATTAATATAACACAAAAACTAAATATATAATTGACTAATACTCTCTAATTCATTCAATAACAAAACACAGAATCAAAAAGTTCGAAGTCTTGAACATAAACCCGAAAGACCAGATATTATTATATTGAACTCAATTTTCTCAAGTAAAAGTGAAGTTAAAAATCATAAACGAATCCTCCTCCAATTGTTCATTACCTAAAAAAATTAAAGAGGCATTGTGAAAAAACTATTATTCTTTATTAAAAAATAAAATTTCTAAAGAATTAAATTAAAAAAGAGACTGTCTTTTAAGACAATCTCTAAAAAACAATGATAACATAGAGAATAATACATACAAAAAATCAATACCTTTCTGATTACAAACAAACTTTACTGTCTAGTTAAAATAAAATCTTTTCTATCTTTACCAACGCCTTTTATCATCAGCTTTTTCCAATGTTTAGGAAGGGCCGTTTTGTGTTGAATAATTCCATTTTCTGTAATTTCTAGACCACCAAATCCATTGATGAATGTTTGTAAAATTCCGCCAGCACCTGTCATAAAGTAAGGATTGGAACTAGTCGTGGTTTCCGCTAACACGCCAAAAGGTGGTCTTTGGTTCGGTTGGTATGCTTTTTTGAAATAGAAATATGCTTTTTCTGCATCTCCCAATCTGGCATACTGAACGGAAAAAACCGAAAATGTCATCGCCGGACCATTGTTTTCATCGACTTTTCCAGAGTAATAGGATAAATCTTTTTTTATCTGGCCATCGTCATTAATAATTCCTAAAGGATAAGCCAATAGATTCGCATCAGCTTGCTTTATCATTTGTCCATTATAGCCTTTGTATTCCAACGTTATGCCGTTCAACATTTTGTTAATGACCAACTTTTCACTGATTTGCCTCCAAATTTCAGGTGCTTTTTTACCACAAATAATAGCTGCTTGGGAAGCATATTCCATGGCTTTTTTGGCAACTGCGTTGGTAAAAGCATTATCGTCCACGCCTTCTGCATATTCATCGGCCGCAATCACATAATTGATAGAATAGGTTCCGTCAGAGTTTTTTACCGCTCTGGACGTCCAGAATTCAGCGATTTTCTGCAACACCGGAAAACCTTCTTTCATCAACCAATCTTTATCTTTCGTCATCTGATAATAATTCCAGAACGCAATAGCGACATCGGCAGTGATATGATGTTCAAACTGTCCTGTCAACGCATTAATCGGCGTTGCTTCTTCGCCTTTGTCATCCGATTCCCAAGGAAACATTGCGCCTTTGTAACCATAAGATAGTGCGCGGTTTTCTGCAGCTCGCAAACGGTCGGTTCGGTAATCAATCATAGATTTGGCAATGCCCTGATTCATAAAAAGCATCGGCGGGTACATCCAGATTTCGGAATCCCAAAAGATATGTCCGCTGTAAAAAGTTCCGGACAATCCCATTGGAGAAATGCTCAACCTCGAATTTTCCAAGGCATTAGAATAGAGATTAAACAAGGCTGACCTTGCCACCAATTGGGCTTCATCATCGCCTTCCACCTCAATATCACCTTTCCAAAGCTTGTCCCAAAGCGCATAATGTTCATTCAGGATTCGGTCTGTTCCTAAAAACGAAACATAAATCACTTCTCGTTCGGCTTCACTTTTCGGATCGTTGAAATCCCGTGTTGTACAAACTGAACCTACCAAAGAAAACTTAATGGTCTCCCCTTTCTTGATTTGACCTTCAAGGATATTTTTCTGTTGATTTTCATTTCTGACCGTCAGTTTATTTCTGTCAAAAATAAATTCGGACGAAGCTACCACATTATGGGCTTTTTTAACAGAAGACGCTTCGGTTTCCAAAATCATTGCTTTACCGCCATCCAGACCAACATTCGCTGTTACCAAACGGTTTTTAATATCGATATAGCCGCCAGGAATATTCATTTGGTTAAGGCATTGAATGCTGATATTGTCTAAAGCTTTGACTTCAATTTCAATCAATCCGGAATAAGGTAAATTCCTGAGTGCTGCAATATGATATTTAATTTCCGCTTTACCCGGAATGGTAAAAGAGGTGCTGTGAATGGCTTTTTTCATATCAATCGACTGTTTCCAATTGGTAATGGATTTGGAGTCGACTTTCTGCTGATTCACCACCATTTCCAGATGAAACGGATTGATACCCTGCAAAGCCTGATTTACGCCAGCATCACCAATATCAAATACGTGATTCAGCATCACGTGCTGCACAGAAAACGGCTCTTTCCAAGGAAGAATCCCTATTTTTCCGCTGGCTATGGGCGCACCGACATAGTTGTCGGTGCTGGTTGCCTCAATAGTCCAGAGTGATTTTTTCTGCTGCGCATGGAATGTCGTCACACATAATAGGGCGATCAAAACTATTTTACAGCATTTGTTTTTACGCATTATAAAAGGTTTACAATGATTTTAAATCTTTAATTTCTGCTTTATCTTTTACCGGAACAATGCTGATGGCATAACCGCCGCCTGGAACAGAAAGTTGCTCTAATTTTGATTTGCTGGTTACCAACACTTTTCGGATGTTGTAAGCCTGTGTATTTTTAAGATAATCGGCATCTTTAGCATCAGAATAAATTGTTGCAATGTATTGTTTGCCTTTATCCAAGAAATCAAAAGAAATTTTTGATTTGAAAGGCTTGTAACCAGAAACATTTCCTACAAACCATTTGTCAGTACCTTTTGCTTTTCTGGCTACAGTAATATATTGCCCGGGTTCAGCTTCAAGATACTTGCTGTCATCCCAATCTACTGCTACATCTTTGATGAATTGGAAAGCATCTGAGAATTTTTCATAATTTTCTGGGAAGTCAGCTGCCATTTGCAAAGGGCTGTACATTGTAACATACAACGCCAATTGGTTGGCTATCGTTGCATTAACGTGCGACCCGTTGGTAACATCCATTTGGAAAATTCCCGGTGTATAATCCATTGGGCCACCAATTAGCCTGGTGAAAGGTAGCAATGTAACGTGATTTGGATTGTTTCTATCATTCCCGAATGCTTGATATTCTGTACCTCTTGCAGATTCGTTACCAATAAGGTTAGGATAAGTTCTGGCAATCCCTGTCGGACGAACCGCCTCGTGTGCATTCACCATAATTTTATAATCTGCTGCTTTTTCTATGGCATATTGGTAATGGTTGTTTGTCCATTGGCTGTAATGTGTTTCACCAACAGGAAGGATGTTTCCTACATAACCACTTTTCACCGCATCATAGCCGTATTTGTTCATCAGTTTGTAAGCTGCATCCATATGGCGTTCGTAGTTTCTGATAGATCCCGAAGTCTCATGGTGCATAATCAGCTTAATGCCTTTGGAATGGGCATAATCGTTCAAAGCTTTTATATCGAAATCCGGATAAGGTGTTACGAAATCAAAAACGTAATCTTTATCGTTCCCGAACCAGTCTTCCCAACCGGTATTCCAGCCTTCTATCAAAACAGCAGCAAAACCATTTTTCGCAGCAAAATCAATATAACGTCTTACGTTGGCATTGTTGGCGCCGTGTTTTCCGTTTGGTTTTGCTTTGCTGTAATCCGTAACGCCTAGCTGTACAGAGGGAAATTCATCGGTGTAAGACCAACTGCTCTTACCAGAAATCATTTCCCACCAAACCCCCACGTATTTTGTTGGTTTGATCCAAGATGTATCCGTGATTTTGCTAGGATCATTCAGGTTATAAGTCATTTTGGATGCTAAGATATTTCTGGCATCGTCGCTCACGATAATGGTTCTCCAAGGTGTGTGGCGTGGCGCCTGCATTTTACCTTTATCCCCATGAGAATCCGGTGTTAACCAAGATTCAAACACTAGGTTTTTATCATCCAAATTAAGGTGCATACAAGAATAATCTATTAAAGCTGCTTCGTGCAGGTTGATATAAATACCATCTGCTGTTTTCATCATCAAAGAAGTCTGAACACCAGTTGGCGAAAATGAAGTTTGAGACACATTTCCTTTTTCATAAGATTTAGACATCAGCCCTCTGACTTCTGACAATTTTGATGTTGTATAGTTGTACTCCTGCGTATCATAATCGCCGGGAATCCAATACGCTGTATGATCGCCCGTCATCGCAAACTGAGTTTTCTCTTCTTTTATGGTGAAATAAACCAGATTTTTTTGTTGAGGAAACTCGTAACGGAAACCTAATCCGTCATCAAACAAACGGAAACGAACATCTACCAAGCGGTCTGTTCCGCTTTGTTTTAGGTGAATCAAAATCTCGTTGTAATGGTTGCGGATGGTTTTTGTTTCACCCCAAACTGGCGTCCAAGTTTCATCAAACTTGGCTGTTTCTGAACCAGTGATTGCAAAATTGTTGTTCAAAAAATTACGGGCATCATTTGCAGGTGCATCTTTGGTTTTCAGCTCAAAGCCCAATTTACTCGGTTTAATGATTTCTTTACCCTTATAGTTAAGTTGATAGGTAGGGAAACCACCATTCTGAATAGAAAAATTCATCACAATTTTTCCGTCTGGAGATTGGAGCTGTTGTGCAAAAACAAGGCTTACAAAATTTAATGCAATAAGCAATAATAACTTCTTCATTTTCTATTAATTATTTATTTTAATATTTATTTTTTTTCTTTGATCTGGTGTTTTCACCAGCAATTTTTTCCCATTTTCATCCCAGCTCCATTGTTGCGAGAAATCATTATCAATATTTAATTTTTCCAACGGAATCCAAGTTGCTACGCTTCCATTGATATAAACCGAAGTTGGTTTTTTATCACTCAAGATACTGAGAACAAAATTTCTTTTATCAGACTGATGAAACCCTTTATCTTCAGGTGAAATATCAATGTTATAACCGATTGAAACCGTCGTACAAATGATGTTTGTCAATGAAAAAATACCTTTGAGATAATCCTGATTTTCTCCCTCATCTTCATACAATGTGAAACTTGCTTTCTCATCTTCATAATTCGGGAAAACATGGAAGGTTATGGGATAATCTTTTCTCTCACCAATGTATTGCATAATAGGCATCATCGGCACAATTGACCCTTTTTTTACAAAAATCGGGATGGTGTTGAGCGGTGCTTTGTAAGGCAGTTTTTCGCCTCCAAGATATTCGGTTTTTTTATCGTTAAAATCGATCCATTCGCCATCCGGGAAATAAACCCGTTTTACCCTTTCCCCTTTTTTGAGAATTGGTGCCACAAGAATCTCTTCGCCGAACATAAACTGATTGTCGATTTTTGCGGCTTCCAAATCTTTAGGATATTCCATAAAAAGACCTCTTGTAATCGGCAATCCCGTATCGTGTGCTTTTCTGGAATAAGTGTATAAGTAAGGAAAAAGTTGGTATTTCAGTTCGATGGCGGCTTTGGTATTTTTCTCTGCCACTTCTCCAAATTTCCAAGGTTCTACTACATTGTCCCCTTCGTGGTGAGCACGGCTAAGCGGACAAAACACGCCAAACTGCATCCATCTTGTATAGAGTTCTGCCATTGCTGGATAATCTGTAATATCTCCGCAATAGCCAGAAATATCGGTTGTCCAGAACGGGATTCCTCCCAAACCTGCGGAAATACCAACAGCAACCTGATTTTCCATTTGTGACCAACCGTCGAGAACATCGTTCCCGTTTCCGCTGTCGTTAGTCCAACCAAATGTGTAACGCTGCAAACCGGCATAAGCCGAGCGCGTCATCTGGAAAATACGCTTATTAGGATTTCTCTTATCAAACTGCTCTTTTACCACTTTGTCCCAAGTTAATCCAAAAACATTGTGAATCTCATCGTGCATCCCAAGATGGTGTTTCATATTCAGTCTATCGGTATCTTCCTCATTGCTCCAAGCTGGCTCGCCCATATCTGTCCAAAAGCCGCTGACCCCATCATCCAATGGTTTTTGCTGATATTTTCCCCACCAATCTGCCACGGCAGGAAGTGTAAAATCGACAACACCACAGTTTCCACCCCATGGCCACGGCATTTCGTAAGCTTTGTCTGTGCGGACATCTTTTACAAAATAACCCAGTTTGTTGGCTTCTATGTATTGTCTATTATCTTTTTTTGAAATAACGGGATCTTGTGAGACAATCATTTTGAAACCATTGGATTTCAATTTTTTCAGCATTCCTTTCGGATCTTTGTAATTGCCTTTTCTCCATTCGAAATCCTGAAGATTCTGCGTCCAGCCAATATCCTGATAAATCACATCAATCGGAATTTTGCGTTTACGGAATTCTGCCGCCACTTCCAGCGCCTGATCTTCTCTGGTGTACAAACCACGGCTTTGTGCAAAACCAAGTGCCCATTTTGGAGGCATTATCGGTTGTCCTGTCAACGTGATGTACTGTTTCTGAATATCTTTATAATCTTTCCCGAAAATAAAATAATAGACAAATGCGCCATTCGGAGCTTCGAAGGAATAATAATCATCTGATTCTGTCCCGAATTTGAACTCGCTTTTATAAGTGTTATCAAGGAAAATCCCATAATTATAACTGCTCATAAAAAACGGGATACTCTTGGCAATCGGGTCTTCTGTGGTAGAGTAACAAGGTTTGTCGCTGTTCCACATTTTGTAATTTTTGCCTCTTCTGTTGAGCGTTCCTGTTTTCTCGCCCAAACCAAAAAACTGCTCATCGCTTCTTAGGTTTTTGTAAGATTTTATACCTATCCCGTTTGGGACATTTCCTTTGTCGTTATAATCGCTAAAAACCAGTTTCTGATATTTGTC
Organism: Cloacibacterium sp.; assembly: GCF_047601505.1. Taxonomy (GTDB): domain Bacteria; phylum Bacteroidota; class Bacteroidia; order Flavobacteriales; family Weeksellaceae; genus Cloacibacterium. Next base: position 1,484,222 of record NZ_JASGJD010000001.1, on the reverse strand, counting down.
AAAAATCTGGAGTTGCATAGGATTTTTGTTGACGCGGATTCTTAGTTTTGAAGTAAAGATCTCGTAGGCAGAAGGTTCTTCGTTCACTGATATATCGCTGACATTTTCCAATTGATCATTAACTATCGCAAAAGATGGATTCTGACGAGAGAACTTACCTAACTGGTCGAACCAAACTTTCACAACAGAGCTGCTGTTGATTGTTAACGAAAGCTTTGAGCCATCTTTGCAATTAAATATAACCTGATTTCCTTTTTTTGAATAAGAAATGCATTCATTAGCTGAAATTATTGATGTAGAACAGATTAATGATATAATTAGAAAACACAATTTTTTTATCATTATTTTTATTTTTCAGTTATAGAAATTAGAATAATTTTAAAGAACATAAAAAATCACATGGCTATAAAGCCATGTGACAACATGTGAAAAACTACTTAATTTCAAGCAAATTAGTATCTAAATTTAAAGTAATAGTATGTGTCCCTGAATCTCCAGCATTAACTTTCCATTTATAATCAGTTGCATCTCCACCAGCACATTTCACTCTTTCCTGAAAAGCGCCATTAGAAATACTTTGATCCGGAGAAACAGCTACCAATTCGGTTCCGTCACACCAAGTTGTATTGAATTTGGTAAATTTAAAAGCACCAGCCTTAAGGTTACCTGTCCAAGTGTAAACACTACCGTTTTTCTGCATTGGGGATAAAGTTCCCATATTCCAGCCGTTAGGAGTAGCATCACCAATTAAATAAACATTAATTGGTTCGAATTTTATGGTATTATCTGCTGTATTAAGTGTAATTAAATATCTCCCAGCATCTGCAGAGGTTACTTTCCAGCTATTATCACCAGTACATCCAGAGTTTTGTACCATACCAGTAGCTACAAGATCTTGATTATTTACAAGTGGACGATACCATTGTCCGCACCAATCTCCTCTTGTACCGGTAAGAAATTTGAAATTACCTTCCTTGAGGCTACATTCTATAGTGAAAATAAACGGGTTACTTAGATCTTGCTTCAGAGCGACCGGATTATTAACATCCCAACCACTTGGTGATGTATCACCTACAATCCAAACATCAGAGAATTGAGGCCCATTCATTTTGTCTATTTTAATAGTATTTTCTAAAACATTTACTGTAACCTTATACAAACTCGCTATATCAATTGTCCATTGTAAATCTGTACCATTACCGCCTTGATTATATACAATCTTTCCATCGTCACTAGGATCTCTGTTGTAAAAATCTTGACACCAGCAATCGTTTTTACTTACTGTAAATTTAAAATTACCAGCTTTCAGTTGTCCATAATAAACAAATTCAGTTGGGTTGTTTGCATTTTGTGTAAGTTCTGTGGCATTCGTAATATCCCATCCATTTAGTGTTGCATCTCCAAGAATGTATAATGTTTTGGTAAATGGTTTAAAAGGTGTAAGGGTAAAATCTGTTATTGCAACTTGAGGTTTTATGGTTTCATTAGTAAAAGTAGCAGTAATACGAACCTGCATATTTATGGCATTACCAGGCGTAGCGCCAAATTTTTCAATCAGCATAGTATTAAGATCACCGATAGGAATTTCGTAAGAATATACATTTTTTCCAATTTCATAAGTTTGAGCATTAGAAAAATTATTTTCTTTTTTATCAATCTCTAGTTTATATGAAATTGCTGAACTAGTTCCTTGATTGTTTGCTGGTGTCCAAGTAAATGCAAATTTAGAGTTGAACATATTAGGAAGCAATTCGCTTATTTCAGATGTTTTTATTGATAATTCACTAGTCTCAAAATTTTCCTGATTGAGTTCCTCTCTACATGCAATAGCTACTAGTAATAGCATAGACATAATCCATAAAAACTTCTTATTCCAGTTTTTTATAATTTTAATTGATTTCATAATTATTTATTTTAATATCCAGGATTTTGTGTGAGATTAGGATTTCTATCTCTTTCTATTTGAGGAATAGGCAATACAAGATGCTTGTTTGCTGCATTAGTTTTTCCGATAGAATGGAGAAAATCTAACCCGTATTGTCCATTATTTACACGAATAAGATCAAACCATCTTTGCCCTTCAAAAGCAAGCTCCATTCTTCTTTCGTGCAAGACTTTTTCTCGGAATGCAGCTTGTGAAAGTCCAGAGGTAACATTTGGCAACCCGGCTCTGGTTCTAACAGTATTAAGAGGAGCCAACGCCAGAGAAGTTTGTCCTAATTCATTAAGAGCTTCTGCTTTCATTAATAAAACCTCTGCATAGCGCATTATTGGAAAGTTAAGCGGGCTATTGTCATAGGATGGGAATGCAGACAGGGGAACTAAAAATTTTTTAACATTATATCCTGTAAGAGAATAACTTGCTTTATATTCTTTACCATCATAATATGGACATCCTTGGTAGAAAATAGTTTTATCTTTTCTTTTGTCTCCTACTTCGTAGCTATTTACAAATTCCTGAGTTGGTTGATTCCAGCCCCATCCACCACCTACGAAATTAGAACCACGAGGTCCCATAAATGTACTAGCCCATGAAGCCTGATTTTCATTACTCCAAAAATCATAACCACCATCAGAGGCATATTGTACTTCGAAAAGAGATTCTACGGAATTTTCTGTATTAACATTAAAATTGTCTGAATAGTCTGTATTAAGAGCATAGCCCATCCCTTCTAATTGTGTAGTAAGTTCTACTACTTTTTGCCAATTTCCCAAAGTAAGATATACTTTTGCTAAAGCACCAATTGCAGCACCTTTGCTTGCTCTTCCTTTGTCATTACTGCTATATTGTTGTTTTGTTGGTAAAAACTGGATTGCTTTTTCCAAATCTGAAATAATCAAATTATAAATTTCTGCTTTTGGAGCTCTAGCAGGATATAAATCACCATTTACATCTTGTGGTTCTGTAACTAAAGGAACATCACCAAAAAATCTCACCAAAATAAAATAATAATGCGCTCTTAAAAAATATGCTTCTCCCAAAGATCTATTTCTAAGGGTATCATCAATATTTAAAGTAGGTGCTGTTTTAATAATAATATTTGATGAAAGAATCCCCGGCCATGGACCTCTCCAAAGGTCTAAAACTCCTTGATTATCTGTACTTGTAACAAAATTAGAGAGTTGCGTGGTTTCAATACCATCATCTCCACCTCCAGCACCTACAATACTGTTACCTGCGAAAATATCACTTGTCCACATTCTCATATTATAAAGCTTGGGACGTTGTAATGGCTGATAAGCACCATTAACCAATGTTGAAAGTTCTTCAGCAGTTTTGGGATAATTTCCGGTATTAATGGTATCCGGCTGTGTTTTATCTAAAAAATCATCATTACAATTTATCATTGTAAGAGTGAAAAAGGCATATAATACAATTTTTATTTTTTTCATTTTGATTATAATTTAAAATCCAACATTTAATCCTAGGGAAACTGTTCTGGTGATAGGATAAGTCCCATTATCAATACCATTCACTGGTACTTCTGGATCAAAGCCTGAATACTTTGTCCATGTTATAAGATTTTGAGCAGAAACAAAAACTTTAACAAGATTGAAATTTTGCCCAAAAACACCTTTAGGAAGTGTATAACCTAAATTAACATTTTTAATTTTTATGTAAGAACCATCCTCAATATATCTGTCACTCACTCTTGAGTTTTGATTAGGATCCCCATATATTGCTCTTGGCATAGTATTGCTAGTTCCCTCACCATTCCATCTTGTAAGAACAGAGGCATTTTGATTGGTAATAATTGACATAGATTCTGTGTACATTCTATTGGCATTGAAAATATCATTACCATAACTTCCTTGTAAGAATATAGTTAAATCAAAATTCTTATAATTAAAGGTATTGTTTAAAGAGAAGGTAAATTTTGGGTTAGGATTTCCAATTACTGTACGATCTTTATCATTGATAACACCGTCATTATTAAGATCTTTAAATCTAATATCTCCTGACGCTGTACTTGTTGCTGAATTAGACCCTGGCATCTGAACTGCATGAGCATCTACTTGTGATTGATTTTGAAATATCCCGTCTGTTATATAACCATAAAAAACATTAACAGGATAACCAGCCTGAATTAATCCAATTGCACTATTCAATCCTCCGCTAGCTGTAATAATAGGGGTATCACTATTAATACTTTCAACATTGTTTTTATTATAAGAAAAAACGGCATCTGTAGACCATCTAAAATTATTTTTTACAAAATTCTTAGTAGATAAAGTAACTTCAATGCCTTTATTCTGAATTTTACCTGCGTTAATAGACGGAACATAAACATCTGAATAACCAGAAGTTACAGGCACAGACATTGGTACAAGCATATCATTGGTATTTTTAATATACCCGTCAACAATTAAGCTAATTCTACTATTGAAAATATCTAAATCAAAACCTGCATTATATTGTTCTTGCCCTTCCCATTTTACATTTGGATTAGGCAATACGGTTGGGATAACCGCACTTACATAAGTGTTATTAAAATTATACAGGTACGTATTATATGAAGAAGAAAAAGAGTAATTACCTATCTCTTGATTTCCCGTAATACCATATCCTAATCTAAGTTTTAAGTTATTGATAACTGTAGAGTTTTTCAAAAAATCTTCATTAGAGATTCTCCAAGCCAAAGCTGCAGAAGGAAACCATCCCCATCTATTCGCTAAACCAAATCTTGAAGAACCGTCTCTACGGATAGTTGCTGTAAGATAATATTTCTCTGCAAAGCTATAATTTACACGTCCTAAATAAGACATAATTGCCCACTCTGACATATTACCATGTTGTACAGGCTGAAGAATTCCGTTATCTATTTGTTGTGTATTTTCACTAGCAAATTTCTGTACGGATGCACTTAAATAATTAAATTTATTATTTTGAGCACTACTTCCTATTACTGCATTAATATGGTGCTTACCTATAATTTTATCATAAGTTAAAGTATTATCCCAAAGCAGTGTTATACTTCTATTATCACCTTCATAAAGATAAGAATTTTCCTGTGATTTTACTCCCCAATTATATTTTGGAGACCATGTTCTACTATACCAGATATTAGCTTCAACCCCTCCTAAAGTTTTGAATTTCAAATCCTTAATAACTTCTGCTTCAGCATAGACATTTCCTTGGATATTATAACCTTTGGTAGAGTTTTCAACAATTGTAGCCTTACCAATAGGATTATCTATATCTCCGTACAATAATGGGTTACTTCCTGGTCCTGCCCAATTACCGTTAGTATCATAAATTGGTCTTGTTGGAAGAGAAAGAATAGTTCCTTTGATATCATAAGCACCACTTTTTTTGATATCGTGCTGTAATTTTACACTATTTCCAATTTTAAGAAACGGTTTTACTTTAGTATCACCATTAAGCTGAACAATATATCTGTCATAATCCGTATTAAGAACCACACCTTTTTGATTGAAATAACTCGCAGATACATAAAGATTACTTTTCTCTGATCTATCGCCATAAGAAAGAGAGTAGCTAGATAATATTGCAGGGCTAAAAAGTGCTTTAACCCAATCTGTACCAGAGCCAAGAACTGAAGGATTAGAAAATTCTGGGTTTGTAGTAAGTCCTGCATTAGCAAGAATTTCATTATTAAGTTGTGCATACTGTGAAGCATCCAAAACCTTAATCATATTACTTACACTTTGTACTCCTGTAAAAGTATCAAAATTAAGAGTTCCGCCTTTTGTACCTCTTTTTGTAGTAATCATTACAACACCATTTGCTCCTCTAGAACCATAGATAGCAGTTGATGAAGCGTCTTTAAGAATGTTAATAGATTCTACGTCACTCATGTTAATCTGATTAAGTCCCCCATTAAGAGGCATCCCATCTACAACAATTAATGGATTATTATTCTGGATAGTTCCAGTTCCACGAATTCGGAAAGTAACATTACTCCCGGGCTCTCCGGAATTGATAACGGTTACTCCTGATGCCCGTCCTTGAATTGCTTGCCCAATATCGGCAACTGGTTGATTCCCTGTTTTGTTAAGATTAATTACAGAAACTGATCCTGTTAAATCTTTTGCTTTTGCTTTTCCATAGCCAATTACTACTACCTCTTCTATTGTCTTTTCTTTCAATGTATCAGATTTCTGTGCATATAGGCTTCCAGAAAGATATAAAGCAGCAATTGCAATTGTACTACTCAAATAGTTTGGTTTCATTTATAAGAGATTTTTATTTTATAATTAATTTTTGACCCACGATTTGGTTACCTAAATAAACATTCAGTATATAATTACCCTTTGCAATACCCGAAATATTAATATCACATTGCTTGCAAGTTGTATTTTCAGATTTTATCATCCTTCCGCTCATATCATAAATTTCGTATCTTTTCACTGCATCTTTTTCAGACAAAATAAAAAAGTTGTTTTCTACTGGATTAGGATAAATTTGTATTCCTTTCTTCAAAACATCATTGACAGAAAGAGCATTAGCATCATAAATTTGATAATACAAAGTCATATCATTGAATTTAATATTATAGTTACCCGCAGTTTCAATATTAAATTTGATATTTGCACCACCACCAGTAGTTAACTTTGCAAAACCAGAAAGGCCATTTTCATCTCCCCAATCATTTCCTGACCAATCAGATGTATTAGCAAATTTTAGCTCGTAATTCCCAACTGAAAAATGAATATTATTTTTAGTCCATTCATCATTTTGAAGAGTCATTGGCTGGAGTGCCCAATTGGTAAAACTGCCAGCCACGTTCATATTTTGCTGATGTATTGGTGTAAAAGCGATATTATATTGTAGGGTAATATCATTAAAATCTATGGTATAAGTTCCTGGAGTTGTTATGGTAAAATTAATATTAGAGCCGCCACCTGTTGTTTGCTGTGCTGTACTAGAAAGTCCGTTGGCACTGCCCCAATCCTGACCTGTGAAGTTGTTTGTGTTCGCAAATTTTAATTCATAGTTTCCAGCAAGAAAGACTTGATTTTTGAGTTTCCAAATATTATTTTCTATTATCATAGATTTCATGCTCCAGTTGTTATAAGTACCACCAACATACATTTGTGTATTGTGCCCACCAGTTACATTAAAGCTTTGAAGCTGTGGTATAGCTGCACAGAAACCGTCTCCTCCATTTTGTTTTGCTTGTAGATAGACTGTACCATTGTACCCTGTAAGTTGTACTTGATTATTTACAATTTTTGCCGGCCCCGCATTGACTTCATAAATAATAGGCAGACCAGCGGAAGATGTAGCTGATGGAGAAAATGGAGAATCGTTTGCATCTTTATTCTGAATTGTTGGGAAAGTAATTGTTTGGCTATTACATGATTCTGAAGAATTTTTTGTTAACTTTAAGACAACACATCCGTGCGGAGGCACTGTTAGAGAAATATTACTCATCTTACCCAAATTAGAGTGTTGCCAAAGGTCTCTTACCATCACCTGACCAGTGATGCCAAGTTGGTTTAGAAAATTCATAGAACGCACTTGTGGTGTAGTTTCTCGGTTAAAGAAACCAATAACCCAGTCCCCGTTACTTAGCTGTCCTCTCCAAGTTTGACTATTAACATTGGTAGGATCATTACTTAAAGGTTTCCCTATAAATTTTACTGTATTAAGATCTAATAACTCTGTATTCTGATATAACCAAAGATCATTACCTATAGTATTATATTGATCTGCAATGGTAACAGGACCACCTGCTAAAACATTAAGAGAGATAACACTTCTTTTTTCAGTATCGTTCGCAAAAGTGTTAATTCTGATAAAATCTCCATCTAACTGCACTTTATTGTTTCCTGTAACTTGAGACCAATAGATAAATCCATCAAAAGCAGAATCATACTGTGACCAAGTTGTAAAATGGGTACCACGATTAACATCACTGAATCTATTCCAAGTTCCTTCTAAAGCATCAGAATTAATTCTGAAAAGGTGGCCGTATTGTTTTTCTAGTTCTGCCGTATTGAAAAGATTTGGCATTACTAAGCTAAGGTAAACACCACTGGCATCACACGCTTCTCGCATCCATCTCAAAGCTTTTTCGTATTGGGCTCTCGTCCTTTGCGGACCTACAGTACCTAGATTTCTGTCATAACCAGATTCAAACCAAGACAGAAAATCAACACGCAGATACTTAACTCCCATGTCAGCATAGTATTTAATATATCCTTTTACATATTCTTCAGCACCAGGTCTATCTACTTGTACCCATTTAAACCACATAGCATTTTCATTAGGATCTAGAAGAGAGGATACATTAATATTAGTACCTACAATTTTTTTTGTTGTATCATTAGCATCAACATGTAGCCAAAGTGGATTCTCATAAATACCAAGCGTCATTCCTTTACCTTGCAAATGTTGAGACCACCAAGCAAAATCGTGCTGCCATTTAGAAGAATGGCTTTTTCTGTAACCATTTTCATTGATTTGGCTTACGTCTCCCCAACCGTCTGTACAAACCATTGTATATCCATAAGATTTGAGGTTTTGTTCTAGCCAGTTAATATTATCAGACAGAGCCTGCTCTGTTAAATAATTATCACTTACTCCTTCAAATTCTCTCGTTATATGATATTCATACGGGCTCCAATATAATGGTGACTTATAAGAATTTTGGGATTTACAGAAATTATTTGCTGAAAATAAAATAAGAATTATACAACTAACAATTTTAAAAAAATAATGTTTTTTCATAATGTGAAATATCTAGCATGTTAAACCAATCGTATGTTAACGAAATGTTAATTACGTACTGCTAATATATTTCGGTTTGTTATGAAAAAAAGTTAGATCAAGTTCAATGTAATATTTAAGTAAACATTTTTATATAAATTAAAAACATAAAAATATAAATACCAATAAGTTAAATAAAAAAAGCACTAATAAAAAAGTAAACACTAATGAGATGAAATTGAACCTATTTGCATAATTTTCGTCTCAAAATCATCATTCTCAATCACCGATTTTGTTTTCACCTTACTCTTATAATTATAAATTGTTCTTAAAGAGTATCTCAAAAATTCTGATATTTGATTAGTATCTTTTATTCCAAGTCTTATAAGAGCAAAAATTCTAAGCTCTGTGTTAAGAGTTCCCTCTTTTAAGTTATACACTTCCTCTTTTTTCAAAAGCTTGTTTACTTCATTTACAAAATTTGGGTATATTCTTAAAAATGCTTGATCAAAATTATAATATAATTCATCTAAATCCATTTCTTCATTTTTCTTATCATTAATCAATGATGATAATTTGTCTAACTGTCCTGTAGATAATCTTATAGAAATTAATTTTTTATATCTTTCAAATTTTTCTAAATAGTTTGAATTTTGCCTAATAAAGAAGGCAATATATTCTTCTTTAATATGATTAGCCTCATCTAATTTAATATTTAATGATTTTAAAATTAAATTCTTACTAGACAATTCATTTCTTGATTTAGCAATTGTATTGAGTTGTTTATATATAAAATATACAGTTATGGCAAGTCCAACTAATAGAGCGCTAATTAAAAATACAGACCATCTTAATTTTTCATTTTGATTATTTATGGTAAGCAAGTAAGTTTTTTCAATTATTGGTTGAACCTTACTAATCTGAATATTTCTAAACCTTGCATTATAAAAATTAGCATCTTCTAATGAAGACTGTATATATTTATATGCCCTATCAGTCTCACCTTTTTGATATAAAATACTTGCTAAATCTTGCATAGAGCGATTTTCTTTAGTAGAAGATTCTATATCAGAGATTGCAGAATATATCAAGCACCTTTCCTGAGAATCTATATTACCAAGTTTACCATCTATTACAGCCTTACAAAAGCTCCCTATCGCATGTAATCTAGTCCCTGGTTTTGTAGTTTTCAAAAATTCGTCAATATTTTGACCTGAAAGCTTCCAATTATTATCAATCCTATTTTTATGGCTTAAAAAAAGATAATAAAATGGGTCACTTGGTTTTAACGCTCTATATGCAGAATTATAATAAGCTGCCAATTTACTTTTATAAATTTGACTATATTTACTGCCACTTCCACTATAGTCGAGCAAATTAGAATAAAGGCATTCATAGGCAGAATTATATGAAAAACGAAGCTGTGTAGGAAGAACCTCTGGATTAATCTTATCAAGTATTTCTTTAGATTCTACAAAAAGTCCGGTAGTCGATAACAATACCGATCTTTGTAATAAATTTTTATAAAGCCATGTTTGGTTATTATTTCTTTTTGCAATTTCTTTATTTCTATCTAAATAGATATAAGCTGAATCACACTGATAGCCGAGATACTCTTCAATAATAAGATCATTTAGATTATAAATAGCACTATCATTATTTTTATTTAATAACAATTCATTTTTCAATTTTTGAATTCCAGTCTTCTTTTTTTCTTCATAAAAATTTTTAAGTTTTATTTTTTCATCCAAACTATGTAGTAATTGCTCATTTACATTAATTGTATTATTGTTTTTTTTACAAGAAAAAAATATAAAGAAAACAAATAAAAAAAAATTTAATTTACCTATTTTGAAATCATTCATATATATTGAAATTCTTTCAGCGAATTTAAAAAAGATTCGGTTTAAATGAAAGTTTTAAATTAGAATTTATTATAAAGACTATGATATAGACATAAATTTTTTATCTATAATAAAATAATTAAATTTTAAGTATGTAAAGAGTCTGCTATCGTATCCTTGTAAAAACTGATGTTTTCAAAATAGGTAGAAGAAATCGGCTACAGAAAATTTTTCATAAGAATACAATACAGCTCATCAATAAAATGTCTACCACTAAAAATACGTTTTCATTATTCCAAATTCTTAGACAAAAATATTGCGTGGATAATGGAAGCTTATAAAAAGAAAGGAAAAGATTCTTATATTATCCTAATCGTTTTATTTTCTCATTAATTTTAAGCCTTTCTTTCAAAAATGCCATATCTTCACTCACTTTTTTGTCTAAAATTTTGGCGTAATACTGTGTTGTTTTGATACTTTTATGACCGAGCATTTTGCTGACGCTTTCAATAGGGACTCCATTTGAGAGCGTAACAGTAGTGGCAAAAGTATGCCTGGCAATATGGAAAGTGAGTTCTTTTGTGATTTCACATAAATCTGCGATTTCTTTTAGATAGGCATTCATTTTCTGATTGCTGAGGACAGGAAGTAGTTTTCCTGAAATAACACATATCGGATGTTTTTCATATTTCTTTATGATATCTTCAGCAATCGGAAGCAAAGGTATATGAGAGGCTATTTTTGTTTTCTGACGAGCTGTGAAAATCCATTTATTACCGTCGATTCCGATTCCGATATTGTCTTTTGTAAGACTCCAAGCATCAATGAACGAAAGCCCCGTATAACAACTAAAAAGGAAGACATCACGAACCAAAGCGATTCGCTCTATCTTCAGTTCTTTGTTTTGCAAGCGTGATAATTCTTCTTCATCCAAAAAGCCTCTGTTTACCTCAACAAATTTGGAACTGTAACCTAAAAATGGGTCGTGAAGCATCCATTTATTTGCCAAACATATTCTGATAATTTTACCAAAATTTTTCACATATTTAACCGCAGAGTTGTTGGCACAGGATTTTTCTGTTCTCAGAAAAAACTCAAAGTCATAAATGAATGCGTGGTCTATTTCTGTAATCTCGATATCCGAAATATTAAACTTCCATTTTAGGAATTCTTTAGTATGGCTCAGACAGGTTTTATATCTCGTTAAAGTTCCTTTCGCATATTCTTTTCCCATCAATGCCTCCATTCTGTTATTATGCTCCTGGAAAATCGGAATAAGCATTCGCTTTCTATCATCAATTCCCAAAAGTATATTTTTAATAGTTTCTCCATTAACCTCTTTACCGGAATGGATGAGGTCTTTCTGAATTTCGTAGATTCTTGATTTGAGTATAGCCAAATAGGTATTAAGCGTTCTTGATTCTTCAGAATTGCCTTTCATTTTGTTTTGTTCAGAACTCCATTTATGAGTTTCAACAAATCTTTTGATACTAAATTCTGTTCTTTTGCTGTCAACAGTTACACGCAAATAAATTGGGGATTTTCCTTGGGATGTTGTTTTTGCTCTTTTGATATAAAAGAGAATTGAAAGCTTTGTGTTCATAGTGGTGACTTATAGGTTAAAAATAATTGTGTTGTTTTTTACCTACAAGATGTTCAATTCATAAACGCCCTATTGAATGGCTTTAAGAGAGATTTGGTGTCCCTTTTTTTTGAAAATTCGGTGTCCTTTTTATTTAGGAACACCTCTTTTTTGAGTATGATTTTTCATTTCAAAAAAAGGTCCTAAAATCCGGACTAAAATTCTAAAAAAATAGGTGTCCCTTTTTTTCAAAAAATTTAGAGACCCCTAATTTGACCCCTTTTTTTTGAAAATTATTACCGAAATCTGCAATTTGTGCAAAAAAAAAACCCTTCAAATCACAGGATTTAAAGGGTTTTGTAATAATTTGCATTTCTGCTTGCGATCCGGACGGGACTCGAACCCGCGACCTCCGCCGTGACAGGGCGGCATTCTAACCAACTGAACTACCGGATCAATTTTTTTGAAGTAAATTGATAAAACTTATGCGATCCGGACGGGACTCGAACCCGCGACCTCCGCCGTGACAGGGCGGCATTCTAACCAACTGAACTACCGGATCATTTTTCTTTAAAGAACGTTGTTCGTTTTTCGTGGTTGCAAAATTACAACTTTTATTGATTCCTGCAAATATTTTCATAAAAAAAATGCTTCCCAAAGCGGAAAGCATTCATTTTCAATATATATTTTTTACAAAAATGCATTTAATTTCTCAGCAATAGCTGCCTTAGGTGCTACTCCTACAAATTTATCTACCACTTCTCCGTTTTTAAAAATTAAAACGGTAGGGATATTTCTAATTCCAAATTGCATTGCGATTTGTTGATTGTTATCTACATCTACTTTACCTACTAAAGCTTTTCCGTCATAATCACCATGAAGTTCTTCAATGATTGGACCAAGCATTCTACATGGACCACACCATGTTGCCCAAAAATCTACCAATACTGGTTTATCTGAATTTAATACTAAATCTTGAAAATTGCTGTCTGTTATTTCTACTGCCATAACTTTTATAATATTTTAATTTGTTTTTAATTTTTAATCTTATTTTACGGTACAAATTTACAATATTCTTGCCAAAATCATAAAATTATTGTCTATGCAAAATATATTGATTATCTATAATCCTAATATCTCTACTAAGGCTTCTACAAGCACATTTATGTCTTGTTTTGTAGTTTGATGAGAGAAAGAAACTCTAAGTGGTGTTGTGCTTTGCTGAACCTCTTCTGTAAGAATTTTTGACAGAACAGATGACGGTTTGGCAGCTCCAGAACTACAAGCACTACCTTGCGACACCGCAATTCCTTTAATATCTAATTGCAGCCCTATTAACGGGTTCATAGAAGGTAAAGAAAGGCTTAAAAGTGTATAAAGACTATTCTCCTTTTCTGTACATCTTCCATTAAAAAGAATACCTGGAATTTTCTCTGTAAGTTGAGCAATTGCATAATCTTTTACTTCTTGAATTTGAGCAGAAAATTGCTCCATATGATTTACCGAAATAGCGAAAGCTTTACCAAGACCTGCAATCCCAACCACGTTTTCAGTTCCTGCTCTCAAACTTCTTTCCTGCGTACCACCATGAATTTGAGCTCTAAGGTGCGTTGATTTTCTTATAAAGGCAAATCCAGCACCTTTTGGGCCATGAAATTTATGAGCACTACAACTTGCAAAATCTACCGGAATTTGAGAAAAATCAAGCTTTACATGAGCCATTGTCTGCACAGTATCCGAATGTAAATACGCATTGTTTTCCTTACAAATTTTGGCAGTTTTCTCTAAATCTAGAATATTACCAATTTCGTTGTTAGCGTGCATTAATGTAACTAATGTAACTTTATCTGATGATTTCAAAAGTGCTTCTAACTCGTCTAAATTTACATCTCCCTTTTCATTTAATTTTAGATAAACTACTTCTACTCCATTTCTGTTTTTCACTTCCAAAACAGCCTCATAAACACATTTATGTTCTATTTCTGTAGTAATTATCCTTTCAACGCTTAAGTTTTCCACAGCAGATTTAATAATCAAATTATTAGATTCTGTACCGCAAGACGTAAAGATAATTTCGGCTGGTGAAACGTGTAATTCATTAGCGATTAACCTTCTGTTTTCTTCTAAAATTGTTTTAGCTTCTTGTCCCAAACTGTGTGTAGAAGAAGGATTGCCATAATTAGTCTTCATCACTGCTACCATCGCATCTATTACTTCGTCTAAAATAGGCGTTGTAGCTGCATTATCTAAATATATTTTTTCCATTATAAAGAATTTTAATTAAGACTTATTGTAAAATCTTAATTATTAAAGTTTAAATTCAAAGTGCAAAATTAGTTAAAAAATTGAAAATGACCTTCATGAGCGAAGCTCAACATTGGTTTATCACCAGAAGTATCTCCAAAAGCGATAATTTTATCAAATTTTTCGTTAGAAATCTGTGCTTTTATGCGTTTTACCTTTTCTTCGCCATTATTATTTTTGGTATTGAAGTCTCCTGTGTAAACTCCATCAATAAATTTTGCTTCGGTGGAAAGTAAAATCATACCCATTTTCTTGGCAAAAGGCTTTACCCAAATATCTAGAGAAGCAGTTACAAGATAGCACGTGGTATGATTTCTATCGATTGTTTCTAAAAAATCTAAAGCAGATTTTCTTATAATCTGAGGATAATACTCTTCAAAAAACGAAATCACTTTTCTATTGATTTTTATTTCTCTTTCGCCTTTCAAAATTGAAGCAATAAAGCTTTTCTTCACCAATTCTGCATCCATCAATTTCAACTTTACCAAGATAAAAACTGGAATATGCTTCATAAAACTCCAAAAATATTTTTCGGGGTTATAATACTTCAAGAACAAAAACATAGTGTCTTGATAGGTAAGCGTTCCATCAAAATCAAAAAGATAAAGTTTTTTCATAAATGACGATTGATCCTTAGTGATTGAAAATTATTCACTAAAAAATATTTTAAAGTTTCAATTTTTTAAAAATAAATTCAGGAATATGCTGAATAATAAGCATTATAATTCTCCAAATTGGCAAAACATAAACTACATTTTTTTGTTTTTTATATGCTTTGTAAATACATTCTGCAGCTTGTTTTGGTTTCGCCGTTAATTTTGGATTTAAAGGCAATCCTTCGGTCATTTTTGTTTCCATAAAACCCGGTTTTACGGTCATCACATGAACTTTCTTGCTGAAAAGATAATTTCTAAGTCCGCTAAGATACGCCGTAAAAGCCGCTTTAGAACTTCCGTAGATAAAATTACTTTGTCTTCCTCTATCGCCTGCTACTGAAGACAAACCGATAATTGTACCTTCTCTTTTTCCTTCAAATTTTTGAGCAAAATAATTAATTACAGGCACCAATTTAGCGAAATTAATATCAATAATTCTTTCGGTATTTGCGTTATCATAAAGTCCTTCTTCGGTGCCTTTGCCAAGATAACCTGTGGCACAAAAAAGTAAATTACTGTCTATTTTATCAAAAACATTGTAGTTAATTTCCTTAGTGATATCAAGTTCTATTACTTCAGATTGTTGCAGATATTTTACATCTATATGTTTTGCAAAACGCTCTGTAATCTCCTTGTTGGAAGTAAAAAAATAGATTTTTTCAAACTTTTCTCCAGCATTTAAGGCTTTTTCTACAAATGCCTGTGCAACTTCTGACGTGGAACCTAATATTATCATCTGTGTTGTTTATTAATCTTTAGTTTTCTTAATTTTAGCTTACTTTTTCATTGGTTTAAGCTCCTCTTGCAATTCTTTTGCTCTGTAAAGAAGTAAATTTAGAACTTTCTACATTTTTAAGATAATTGGTAAGCGAAGATTTGCTCATACTGTCTTTTGTAAGATAAATTCTGCCTCCAAATTCTTCAACAATTTTATCTAAATTATTAACCAATTGCACCAATTCTCTATTTAGCTTAAAATCTAAAGCCAAAGTATAACCTTCTATAGGGAAAGAATTGTAAGCCAAAGGATTATTTTTACCAAAAAGTTTTAGAACTGCCAAAAAAGAACCTTGTCCGCTTCTTGCGATTGTTTCCAGAATCTTTTTCATCCCTTCTTCGCCTTTTTCCTTAGGAATCACCATTTGATATTGTATAAAACCACTTCTGCCGTAGATTTTATTCCAATCGTTGATGGCGTCTAAAGGATAAAAAAATGTTTCGTAGTCTATAATATTTTTAACTACTTTTTTTCTTTGTTTATTAAAGAATAAAAAATTAAAAGCTTTTACAGTAAATTTATTCAAAACAAACTTCGGAAAGTAAAAAGGAACTGTAGGACTAAATTTTTTCTTTAACCTGAGAGGTTTATCAGCATATTTAAAGGGAAGTTCTACTTTTAGAGCATGTTCGCCTCTCATTAAGATACTTCTCCCGATATTTTTACCTTTTTGCAAACAATCTATCCAGGCTACGGTATAAGTCCAATCTTCACTTTCTTCAAAAAGTTGAAAAATTTCGTGGAGATTTTCAGCTTTTATACTTTCTTGACGAATGTAGGCTGTTTCTATATTTTTGAGTTTAATTTTTGCAGAAAGAATAATCCCTGTAAGCCCCATTCCGCCAATGGTAGCCCAAAATTTATCACTGTTTTTTTCTCTGGAACAAGTAATGACCACACCTTTTTCGTCCATTAATTTAAATTCAACAACAGACTCTACAAAGCAACCTTCGGAGTGATGATTTTTACCATGAACATCAGAAGCAATGGCTCCTCCTAAAGAAATAAACTTAGTACCCGGAGTAACTCCCAAAAAATAACCTTGAGGAACGGTAACTTCTAGAATTTCGGAAAGTAAAACACCAGCTTCGCATTCTATAATACCATTCAATCTATCAAAACTGATGAATTTATTAAGTTTTGTTGTTGAAAAAATAGCTTCACCTAATGCAGCATCTCCGTAGCATCGTCCGTTTCCTCTAGCGATTACCTCATTGTGTTGAAGCACAAATTCTTTAATCTTTTGGTAATCTTCTTCGGATTTGAACTCTTTTTTTACCACGGGATAATTTCCCCAATTGGTGACCAATTTTTCAAAACTAGGTTTCATGATTTGTTATAAATTAATAGTAAGAAAGTTATTAACCAAAGAGCAATTGTGATTTGTATGTAATGGTCTTTGTAAACAATTTTTGTAGGAGATTCTGTCTTATTGTACACCAAAGTTTGCTGTAAATATCTTAAAAAAGCGAAAACTACAAACAAAACAGTGTAAAAAACTCTTACTCCAAATTTATCTTGTACTTCTGGCGTAAGGGTAAACATAAGATAGCAAATAATGGCTAATGTTACTGAAATAGAAAGTACTATATCTGCAAATTGAACATTATATCCGTCTAAAGCTTTTCTGGTTTTCCCAGAAATGGCAGCATTGATGAGTTCTCCTCGTCTTTTCCCTACTGCTAAAACTAGCGCCAAAACAAAGGTTAACAAGATTGCCCACTGAGAAATTTTAATTCCTGTGGCGTATCCTCCAGCTAAAACTCTCAGCACAAAACCAGTTGCTATAATGAAAATATCTACAATTGCTACGTGTTTCAATTTGAAAGTATAAGCCAAATTCATCACAAAATATGAACCGATAATTACGGCAAATTTCCAGAGATTTTTTTGAAAATATTCTTGCCCTAAAATCACAAAGACGACTACCGTTGAAACTAAAACAACAAATAAAAACAAACCTAATCCTTTAGAAATAGAACCGTTTGCAAGTGGTCTGTTCTTTTTTTCGGGATGTTTTCTATCTGCTTCTATGTCTTTATAATCATTTAGAATATAAATAGAACTGGCAATAAGAGAAAAAGCTACAAATGCAAAAATACTTTTAATTAAAAATTGCGGATGCGTAACATTACCCGAAAAGAAAAGAGGAATAAAAACAAAAAAGTTTTTTACCCATTGTTCAACACGAAGTAGTTTAAGATATTTAATCATCAAGGTTTATATGAAAGACAAATTTAAGAATAAAAAAATAAAAAATCGCCCCGAAAAACGAGACGATTGTCATTATTATATTTAATTAATCTTTACTGACCTTGTTGAGCATCTTTAATCATTTCTTCGTTTGCTGTAATTGCAAATTCCACTCTACGGTTTTGAGCTCTTCCGGCTTCCGTTTCATTAGTAGCAATAGGGTCTTTTTCGCCCATTCCCATTGCGTTTAGTCTGGTTCTGGCAATACCTTTAGAAACCAAATAATCTATTACAGAATTAGCCCTTCTCTGCGATAAAGTAAGATTATACTCGTCTGTACCTTTGCTATCTGTATGTCCGTAAACATTAATATTAGTATCTGGATACTGAACCATTACACCAGCCAATTTATCTAAATTAGACTTAGAAACTGTAGTTAAAGCAGCAGAATTAAAATCAAAATTCACAGTATTTTCGCTTAAAGTAATTTTTATTCCTTCGTTTACTCTTTCTACTTGTGCACCAGGAAGTGCCTCTTTAATATCTTTGGCTTGTTTATCCATTTTATTACCGATAACACCACCAGCAACACCACCCACAATTCCGCCTAAAACAGCACCAAGAGCAGCATTTTTACCTTTGCCAATATTATTCCCTAAGATACCACCAATTACAGCTCCAGAAGCGGTACCAATAGCAGCACCTTTCTGCGTATTATTAGCATTTTGAATAGATTCGCAACTTGTAAGCATCAAAGCTGATGACATAAATAAAGCTGCTATATTTGTTGTATTGAAAATTTTCATAATTAATTTTTTAAATTATTTTTTAGTAAAATTATAGTACACTTTCAAAATTTTTCCTTCGAAAGGTACGTTCTGAACCAATGTAAAAGAGGTAGGCGTTTGATTTTGAAAATCTAAAACATAACCAGCAGTTACATTTTTAGCTTTAACCCCTGCATCAATTACTTTAAAAGAAAATTCTTTATCTTTTGACACATCAAATTTAATAGCTCTAGTTACAGTAGGACAATCTCCACCACCAGCTAAAGCGTAAGAACCCGAGTTGTTATTTGGGATTAAATTCCATTGAGAACTCACAAAACATTGCGCATCTGCTCCTTCATCAAATGGTTTAATCTTATATTGCTTATCATAATCTACACTGGAAATTTCCCAAGATCCTTTTAATTTCATAAAATCAGCTCTTGCATTTTGAGCTTGATTAGCGCTGGAACAAGAAACTGCAAATAAAGTTCCTATCATTCCTGTTAATAATACTTTTTTCATTCTAATGTTTTTTACATATTATGTATTCGTAAAGTTATTAATTATTCTATAAAAAATGTGCCAAAAACAATTTTAAAAGCAAAAAAGTCCCTCAGAAAAGGACTTTTTTAATAGTTGTTATAATATTTAAAAATATTATTTCTTTTTAACCACTTTTTTAGTTTTTACTGCTGGCTTTACTGTTTTAATGGTATTAAAATGAGTATAAGCATATTGCGCCGCTTTGTACACATCTATTACTCCACTTGCTTCAGAATATTTACCAAAATCATTGGCTGTACTTTTATTTACAGAATTTTTTAAACTTTGAATTACCTGAGCAGGTGTTAAATTTGGCATGTAAGCCATTAAAACCGCTGCTGCACCTGCCACTACAGGACTCGCCATAGAAGTACCTTGCAAATATTCGTATTTTCCATCGGTAACAGTAGAATAAATTTTATCTCCGGGAGCAAAAACATCTACCATTTTCTTATTAAAATTAGAAAAACTAGCCTTTAAAGCTTCTGAATCATTAGTACTTGCACCAACGGTAATCATATTATTAATGAAAGGTTTTTCGTCTTTTTGTGATTTAAAATTGGTAGGAAAATTATCATTCAATTCTAAATCTTCGTTGTCGTTACCTGCAGCATGTACTAATACAACACCTTTCTCTTGAGCATATTTGAAAGCTTCCCAAACTTTTTCTTTACCTGGAGAAACAGGTTTTCCAAAACTCATATTAATAACTTTAGCACCATTATCCACCGCATATCTTACTGCATTTGCAATATCTTTATCTCTTTCGTCACCATCAGGAACAGCTCTTACCGTCATTATTTTTGCTACTTTATAAGCAACTCCATATTGCGTTTCTCCACCTTGAGGAAGACCTGCAATAATACCAGAAACGTGAGTTCCGTGTTTAGCATCTGGTCCTTCGTAATGATTATTTCCGTAATATTTTTCGTTAATATCATTATAATTATCTCCTACAATACTTCTGGTATCATAATTCAAATCGTATTGTTTGGTAGCTTGAGGTTCAAAATATTCTAAGGCTTCTTTTATTTCTTTTTCTAAAAAAGTTTGCACTTCTGCAGGCGTTTTTCCTTGCGCAGCAGGGTCTTGCGCAACATTAGACAAAATTGCCAAATTTCTATATTCTACTTGCGTTGTAGGTTTTATAGAAGCTAAATTTTCTTTAGTAAGTGTTTTACCATTAAGCGTTGCTACAATTCCTGGAATTTCTTTTTGAAAACCAGAATAAAACTGAAACTGCTGTTGTGCTTCTGTACTTTTTTTAGTGAAAATTTCTTTTGCCTTCAAATACATATCAAATTCTGAAGACATTTTGGTTTGATTTTCTTTATTTTCTACAGCATTATCGCCTTCAAAAAATGGTTTATACTGTCTTACTACTCTAGCAACTTCGGTATTATCTACGCCTACATCTCCGTTTTTCCCACCAATAAAATTCCATCCGTAAACATCATCTACATATCCGTTTCCGTCGTCATCTTTACCATTATCTGGAACTTCGTTCACATTTTTCCAAAGATTTTTCACCAAACCAGGATGATCTACTTCTACACCACTGTCTATAACACCTACCACTACAGATTTTGGCTTCAAGCCTTTAGATTCAAAAAATTTATAGGCATTTTCTGTGTTCACACCATAAACTTTGGTGGTAGAAAAATCTTTGTGATACCAAGTTTTTAAATCTTTATCTTCTTCTTGTTTTTCTTGTGAAAAAGCAAAACCAAAGCCTGCTAAAAAAAACGCTGCTACTAATATTCTTTTCATTTTTTGATGTATTATTTTGTAATTTTTTTGATATAAGAAATAGCTTCCGGACCCATATTGCAGATTAAATCTATAATAGACAAATCTTTTATAAAACCTAATTTATCACTAAAAGTTTGATAATATTCGTCCATATTATATTCCGTATCTTTTTTTGCCGAAAAAGCACTTCTAAAATCTATCATTTCGGGAGATTTTTGATATTCTTCGGTAAGCGAAAATTGCTTTTCTTGTTTTAAAATTTGTAAAATTATTTCTATTGCCTTCAAATTGAATGCCAAAAAGGTTTTAGGCTTTTCTAAGAATATTTTTTCTAACTTATCTTCGTAAAACTCGAAATAAGGTGAACTTTGATAGGCGTTTTTGATAGATTTCCAGTGAAGTTTTTGCCAATCTTCCACATAAGAAATTTCTAAATTTTTAATGCACCTTTCACCAGTATGATGAATTGGAATAATAAGCGACAATTTACCGTTTGCGCCATAAACATTGGTTCTGTTTCTATACGTTTGCTTCGGAAAGTTCTCGAATTGTTCTAAAACCACTTCGTTTTCTTCTTTTAAAAATTCTGAAAACCAAGAAATAGGTGGCAAATAAAATATAGGAAGTAAAATTTTCATTAAAAAATTAATTAGTCTCCAAAGTTAAAAAAAATAAAATATTTTTCATCAAAAAACCCTTCCTACTAATTTCTAGAGAAAGGGTTTGTTAATTTTATCATTAAATTACCTAATAGGAAAAATTAGTTTGCCGTGTAAATTACCTACGTCTACAAACCCAATATATCTAGAATCTAAACTTGCATTTCTGTTATCTCCTAGCAAAAACATTTTACCTTTAGGAACTTTTATTGGACCAAAGTTATCTGCATTCCAAGGTTTATGAAACGTTTTAGAAATTGCAGTATCTTCCTCATTATCAATATATCTTTCTCTTTTAAAAGCTTCATTAAAATCATTCTTATTAAGTTGAGCCAAATACTTATTTTCTTCAACTTCAAAAATTGAATTTACATCTTTTTTCTTATTTGTAACCAGCCAATTGTAATAATCACGCTCAATAATATAAGCATGATTAAGCATAAATTGATTATCTACAAACTTATCATTTATATACAAATCGCCATTTTTAATTAGCACAACATCATTTTCTATAGCAACTAATCTTTGACAATAAAAACCTTTTTCAAATTTTGAATTTTCTTGTGTATATATTACAAAATCAAATTTTTTAGGCTTTATTAAATTTGTTCCGATACAAATAGTTCCTGCATTAAGTGTAGGTTCATTTCCACTTGTAGGAATTATAAATATTTGTAAAAAATTAAGTGCTTTTGCAACAATAAGTATTGTTACAAAAGCACTCATTATAATTAGTACTTTATTAAAGTTCTTACGCATTACTCTTCTTCTTTTTTACCTTTGAAAAGTTTCACAAAATATTCCCAACCGAAGAATAATACAAGAATTACTGCAGCAATCCACCAATATGATGTTTTGTTTGCTTCGCCTGTATTAGTTGCTTTGAACATTCTTTCCCAACGGATTTTTTTAGGACCATCATCAAAAACACCTTGCAAACTCATCCAAGTAAACATTGGCGAACCAACAATATGAGTTTCTGGCACAAAACCAAAGAAACGAGCATCTAGAGAAGCATCTCTATTATCTCCCATCATAAAATAATAGTCTTGTTTTACGGTATATTTATCGGTTTGAGCTCCGTTGATAAAGAATTTACCACCTTTGAATTCTAAAATATTACCTTCATAAACGGTAATTAATTTTTTGTATTCTGGTAAATTATCTTGAGTTAAAGTAATTACATCCCCTTTTTTAGGAATGGTAAGAGGACCGTACCAATCTGTATTCCATGGTTTATTGTATGGGAATATACTTTGAGAGTAATCTATTTTTTTAGATTCCAATGCATGCCCTGTCCCATCATTTACATAATTATTATTTTCATCTTTAACAGGAAAATAGGCAATCGCTCCCTCTCCTTTATTAGCTAAAACTTCTTCGGCTTTTACAAATTCTGGCATTTGCTTTATATCCGCCAACAAGCCATCTGTAAGTCCTTGAAATTGATACTTATGTAATCCATCGTTAGTTTGACCTTGGTCTTCAACTGGCAAATAACATAGATTTTTCCAAAGAGAATTTATATCTATTTCACTACTTGTATATACTGTATAAGAATGCTGCACCTCAGCATCTCCCATCATCTTTTCGGGTTGTCCGTTCACGAAAAGCTTGCCTGCTTTCATTTCTACCACGTCACCACCTACAGCTACGCATCTTTTTACGTAAGGATCCATTCTATCAATAGCGGTATGTACAGAATCTCCGGGATAATTGAAAACTACAATATCATTTTTCTTAGGTTTTTTAAATTCTCCAATTCTAAAATAGGGTAATTTAACGGCATCTACATAAGATTTTGGGTCGTTTTTAGGATTACCGTCTTTTCCGCTATCAAAAATTGTTCCTTGTAAAAACGGCAATGCCAAAGGTCTCATAGGCATTCTGTACCCATAGCTCCATTTGTTTACAAATAAGAAATCTCCTACCAAAAGTGTACGCTCCATAGAACCTGTAGGAATTGCAAAAGGCTGAGTAACAAAAGCATGAATAATGGTTGCAAAAACTACTGCAAAAGTAATAGAACCCAAGAAAGATTCTTTTTTACCTTTTTCGTCATCTACCGCAAAACGGTCAACTTTATTCAATTGGAAATAACTGGTATAAGCCAAATAAATAAAAGGCAAAAAGATGGTTAACAGTTTTTCGACAGTGGTAGTTCTACCAAATTTCTTCATCAAGAAAAGATGAAAAACCGTCATCATTATTGGACCAACGATAGGTAAATAAGTAAAAACAATCCACCATTTTGGTTCGCCAATTTCTTTCAAAATAATATAATAATTATAGAAAGGAATAAAAGCTTCCCAACCTTTGTAACCCATTTTTTGGTACAATTTAATGGTAGAAACTCCCAATAAAACTGATAAAATCAGTACATAAATAGAATATTGAATAATATAATCCATAATATTTTGCGTTTAGCCTTTAGCTCTTTGGCTATTAGTAATTCAATTTGATATTTGTTACAAATTAATAATTTGAATCTTTTGATTTTGTTTGATGGTATATTTATAAAATTTAAAATCTAAAATTATAAATTTACAATCCTAAAACTTGTTTCATCCCGAAATTACCTACTTTCCCTGGCAACCATTCTGCAGCAATTACTGCTCCTAATGCAAAACCATTTCTATTGAATGCAGTGTGTTTAATTTCGATTTCGTCAACTTCCGAACGATAAAAAACACTGTGCGTACCTGGAACTTCGCCTTCTCTAATGGCTTTAATTCCTAATTCAGAACCTTGAGTCTCGTCTAATTTCCAAGTTTTAAAATCCGAATGTTTAAAAATTCCTTCAGCAATAGAAATTGCAGTTCCACTTGGTGCATCTAACTTGTGAATATGATGAATTTCTTCTAACTGACAGTCATAATCATTTTGAAAAGGTGTCATCATTTCGGCTAATTTTTCGTTAAGAGCAAAGAAAAGATTTACTCCCAAACTGAAATTAGAACCATATAAAAATCCTGTTTCGTTTTCTAAGGCAATTTTTTCTATTTCTGGCTTTTTCTCGAGCCAACCTGTAGTTCCTGCAACTACAGGAATTTTATTTTCTAAACAAAATTTTATATTGCTAAATGCAGATTCTGGCGAAGAAAATTCTATCACCACATCTGGATTGTTCAGTTTTTCTACGGTAGGCGTTTCGTCTAAGGTTGCCACAACATCATGACCTCTTTTTAAAGCAATTTGATGGATAATTTTCCCCATTTTACCATAACCTACTAATGCTATTCTCATATTTTTATATTTTTATCAGTTTAAAAACCGATTATTGTTCGAATTTATTTAAAATCTATAACTCAAAGACAAGCCAGCTTTTGCCTGTCCAATTCCTACATTATCATTAATAATTGTAGGTTTAAGCGCCAAATCTGGGTCGTGTTTTTGTTCATACAAATGCGCATCTACCACAGCATCTACAATTCCTAAAATATACACCAAACCTGTAATGGCAATAGAATAATCTCTGTATCTTTTGGCAGAATCTTGTGTATTTCCGAGTACCGTTTTATCAACTCCCGGAATGTTAGAAAACTCGTGCGGTTGCCCATTTAATTCAGCAATATAAGCGGTTCTGTACCTTCTATATTGCTTATCATTATAAACTATAACACCAACTCCTGTTCCTATTGCACCCCAAACGATGGGTATTTTCCAATATTTTTTGTTGTAATATTGCCCAAGTCCCGGTAAAACAGCAGAATACAACCCTGCTTTCGTAGGATTGTATTTTGTTAATGCTTTTGCATTGGCTTTTTCTATATCTTCTACTACCTGTTTTTCTGTTTTTACGGTATCTAGAGGTTTTATTTCTTGTGAAAAGTAAAAACTAAAAAAGAGCAGAAAAATGATGGAGAATACTGTTCTCATTAATTAAAATGTGAGAGGATTTTGCTCAGTTCTTCCTCGTTATTAAAATCTAAAATAATTTTTCCTTTTTTGCCTTTTCCCGAAGATTTTATTTCTACGGAAACATCTAGCACATCCGAAAGTGATTTTTGCACTTTTCTAAGATGATTTGGAAGTTCTTTTTCTTTTGGAGCAATTTCTTTTTTAGGATTTTTAAATTCTGAAGCAGCTTTTTCGGCTTGTCTTACATTTAATCCTTCTTTTATAATTTTATTGAATAATTCTTGCTGATTATTTTCGCCTTCAACGCTAATGATAGCTCTACCATGTCCCGCAGAAATAGCTCCCGCTCTAATCGCTTGTTGAATATCTGGACTCAACCTAAGCAAACGTATAGAATTGGTAATTGTACTTCTCTCTTTACCAACTCTTTGGCTAAGATTTTCTTGTGTAAGACCTATTTCGTCTAAAAGTCTTTGATAAGTAAGTGCAACTTCTATAGCATCTAAATCTTCACGTTGAATATTTTCTACCAAAGCCATTTCTAGCAATTCTTGGTCGTTTACCAATCTAATATAAGCTGGCACACTTGTAAGACCTGCAATTTTAGAAGCTCTGTAACGTCTTTCACCAGAAATAATCTCGAATTTATCACCGTCTTTTCTTAGAGTAATTGGCTGAATTACACCTAAATTACGAATAGATTGCGCCAATTCTTGTAGTGCGGTCTCGTCAAAATAAGTTCTTGGTTGCGTAGCATTAGGATAGATATCTTCTAAAGCTACTTCTACCATATTTCCCAGCAATTGTTCTGCTCCGGTATCTGTAGCGGAATTAATATTACTCTTGCTTTCGGCACTTAAAATAGCACCTAAGCCACGTCCCATTGCTCGTTTTTTATCTTTCATATTTATAATTAAGATTGAAATTTGATAATTGATATACCAATCAAAAATCAATTTTTAAAATTATGCTTTTTGTAATTTTTCGTTTTTTAGTAAAACTTCTTCTGCCAATTGTAAGTACTGAATTGCTCCTTTACTTTCGGCATCGTACATTAAGATACTTTCTCCGAAACTTGGCGCTTCACTCAATCTAACGTTTCTAGCAATAATAGTCTCGAAAACCATTTCTGGGAAGTGTGTATTAACCTCTTCTACTACTTGATTCGAAAGTCTAAGTCTAGAATCATACATGGTAAGAAGAAGCCCTTCTATATCCAAATCGTTATTATGAATTTTCTGAACGTTTTTAATGGTATTCAATAATTTACCAAGACCTTCTAATGCAAAATATTCGCACTGAATAGGAATAACCACAGAATCTGCTGCTGTAAGTGCATTAACCGTGATAAGTCCCAAACTTGGTGCACAGTCTATAATAATATAGTCGTATTCAGATTTTACAACATCTAATGCTTTTTTGAGCATATACTCACGTTTGTCTCTGTCTACAAGTTCTATCTCCGCCGCTACCAAATCTATATGAGAAGGAATTAAATCTAAATTTGGGGAAGTAGTTTTTTGGATACATTCTCTTACATCTACACTATGTTCTAAAAGGTGATACGTAGAATAATTCACTTCTTCAATACCAAGACCAGACGTAGCATTAGCCTGAGGATCAGCATCTATCAAGAGAACTTTTTTTTCTAGCACACCAAGTGCAGCTGCAAGGTTTACTGCTGTAGTCGTTTTTCCTACACCTCCTTTTTGATTGGCAACTCCAATTATTTTTCCCATAAAAATTATTTAGTTTTCAAAAATACAATAATTTGTAATTCCGTTGAATGTTAATAACTGTCAAAAATATTAAAGTATTGTTAATTAAAGGCTTAAAGCGCAAAAAAATTATCCACAATTTTTAGAAAATGTGGATAATTAGTATTAAAAAGTAAAATGCAACAAATTATACAACTATGTCTTATTCAAATTGCATAGAAATTGGAAATTTAAAATACGAACGAACGTTTTGTCCTCCCAGTTTTGCAGGATTCCATTTTCCTTTGATATTTTTAATCACTTTCTCTGCTTCTTTATTAAAATCTGCATTAACGCCGCTTGCTTTGATATTAGAAATACTACCATCTCTTTCTACCACGAAAGTTACTACAGCTTTTACAATTTCTCCACTTTCGCTGGTTACCACCGATGTATCAAAATTATTTAAAACTTTACTTCTAAAACCTTCAATTCCACCATTGAAATTTGCTTCCACATCTACACTCGTAGGAATTACATTAAGGTCTGGCTTTGGAGTATTATCAATTGCGGGCTTTGTTCCCACATCAGAAGGAACTCCAATGTTTTGATTAGGATTAGTTACTGCTTGCCCAGGTGTAGTGACAGTAGAAATAATTGCATCATCTACTTTTTGATTAATGGTAGTTTCCACAGGCGGATTTCTAGTAGGTTCTGGAGGCGTAAGACTTTGAGTTTTCAATGGCACATCTGGTTTTGGCGGAACTACTATTGGTTTTTGTTTTTCAACATTTTGATCTTTAGGACGTTCTAAATCTATCAAAACAGCAGTGCCTCCATCAGAAATTACATGATGCTCTCCTTTGAACTGAGACACCACAAGCGGCACAATTGCTACTACTGCAAAAAGGGTAACCCCAACAAAAAGGGCTTTTTTAAGCATTGTATTTGCTTCATTTCTTAGCGCATAAGCTCCATATTCTTTATTTCTATTCTGGAATATGATTTCATTGAGAGCTTGATGCTCATCGCGAGTAAAGAAATTTTTGTTCATTGTAGAAAATTTAATGGTTAATATATAAACACAATTATTAGTTTGATACCTTTTTGCAAAAAGTATTTAAAGTTATTCAACAACCTTGCCAAAAAATTAATTACTATTCAAAAATTTAAAATTATTTAACATTTAAAATAAATTTAAAACAAAAGACCAATTAAAAAATTCTCAATAAAAAGCGAAATAATTACTTAATCAACAACTTATCAACATATAAATAGAAAAATAATTGAAAATTTGAAATCAAAACTCAACAAATAAACAACAAAAAAAGTCGCACTAAATTAGTACGACTTGCATAATATTTTATTCAAACTGTAACTTAAAACAGCTCTTTTCTAATAATATTTTGACTTCTCTCTGGACCTACAGAAACCAAATAAACATTAATTCCTAAATATTCTTCGATAAATGCGATGTATTTTTTTGCATTTTCTGGCAATTCATCAAAAGTTCTCGCTTTAGTAATATCTTCCGTCCAGCCTTCTAAATCAGCATAAATTGCTTCGTAATCATATAATTTAGTAGTAGAAGAAGTGAAATAATCTATAATTTTACCATCTTCAGTTTTATAATGAGTAGCAATTTTAATGGTATCAATACCTGTAAGAACGTCTAATTTTGTAATCACAAGATTATTAATTCCGTTAATCATACAAGCGTGTTTCAAAGCTACTAAATCTAGCCAACCTGTTCTTCTTGGTCTTCCCGTAGTTGCTCCGTATTCGTGACCAATTTTTCTAATGCTTTCGCCCAATTCGTTATCTAATTCTGTAGGGAAAGGACCATGCCCAACTCTAGTAGTATAAGCTTTAGAAACTCCAATTAAATTTTGCAATGAAGTTGGCGGAACGCCAGCACCTGTACAAACACCTCCTGTAGATGGCGAAGACGAAGTAACATAAGGATAAGTTCCGAAATCTATATCTAACATTAGCGCTTGCGCTCCTTCGAAAAGGATGTTTTTATTATCTCGAATGGCTTCGTTTATTTCTAACTCGGTATCTACAATTCTGTCTTGTAATTTTTTACCAATTTCTAAAAATTCGTGGTAAATTTCATCA
The DNA here is from genome assembly GCF_047601505.1 of Cloacibacterium sp. Taxonomy (GTDB): domain Bacteria; phylum Bacteroidota; class Bacteroidia; order Flavobacteriales; family Weeksellaceae; genus Cloacibacterium. Next base: position 1,454,785 of record NZ_JASGJD010000001.1, on the reverse strand, counting down.
AAACTCATTGCTGGTTTTTCAAAATACTTCTCGAAAAGGTTATTTTTAATTTTTAAATTCTTTTCAATTTTTTCTTTTAAAACTTCAGGATTCAAAAGGTCAATCATTCTAATACCAACTCTTGCAATCTTATCCTCATAACAAGGCCCGATTCCTTTTTTGGTAGTCCCAATTTGAGTACCTCCTTTTTCTTCTTCTCTGTAAGTATCTAGCATAATATGATAAGGCATTATCACATGTGCTCTTCTACTAATGAAAACGTGGTCTGTTTTGTAACCTTTGCTTTCAATTTGCTCTATTTCTTTAATAAAAGCTTTAGGGTTTACTACCACACCATTGGCAATAATACACTTGCCTCTACATTGCAAAACACCAGAAGGAAGCAAGTGAAGAACAAATTTATCTTCGCCCACATATACTGTGTGACCAGCATTATCACCTCCTTGGAAACGAACTACGTAATCAGATTTTGCAGAAAGAACATCGGTTATTTTTCCTTTGCCTTCATCACCGAACTGAAGACCTACAACAACGTAAGTTGACATATTTTTATTACATTTTATTAGACCTTACAAAGGTAATTTTTATAAATTGTTTCACCAAATTAACTTTCAGAAAATTAAGCAAATAAAAAATATCATGTTTAATTTTTATCTTTATGATTCTTTAATTCTTAAATTTAAAGACTTAAATTCATTTTATGAAAAAAACAATAATCCTATCAGCTTTTGCACTCTTAGCAAGTTGTACCAGCGTTCAAAATACACCTAGTTCAGAACCTTTCACTTGGGAAGGTGCCAATCTTTACTTTTTAGTAACAGATAGATTCAACAACGGAAATCCTAATAATGATATTAATTTCAACCGAACCGAAAAAGCAGCCACTCTTCGTGGTTTTGAAGGTGGAGACTTGCGAGGTGTCATCAAAAAAATAGATGAAGGTTATTTCAAAAAATTAGGAATTAACGCCATTTGGATGACGCCAATTGTAGAGCAAATCCATGGTGCAACAGACGAAGGAACCGGCAAAACATACGGCTACCACGGTTATTGGACAAAAGATTGGACTGCTCTAGACCCAAATTTCGGAACGGAAGCAGATTTGAAAGAATTGGTAGAAAAAGCACACAAACAAGGCATCAGAATTCTTTTAGACGCCGTAATTAATCACACAGGCCCAACAACAGACATAGACGAAACCTATCCCATGACTTGGGTAAGAACCGAACCTCAATGTAAATATGATAATTTCGAAAATACCACAGCCTGTACTTTAGTAGCAAATCTTCCTGATATTTTAACTGAGAGCAATGAAAAAGCTGGCTTGCCAACTCTACTAGAAAAAAAATGGAGAAAAGAAGGCAGATACGAAAAGGAGATGTCTGAACTAAACGAATTTTTTGTAAAAACGAGATACCCAAAAGCTCCGAAATATTACATTATGAAATGGCTTTCGGATTATGTAAGAGAATTTGGAATTGATGGTTATAGAGTTGATACTGTAAAACATACCAACGAAGATGTTTGGAAAGATTTCAAGAAGGTTTGCGACCAAGCTTTTGCAGAATTTAAATTGAATAATCCTGATAAAGTTCTAGACAAAAACACTCCATTTTTTACCGTTGGCGAAGTGTATGGCTACGGAATTTCGGGCAAACAATTGTATAATTTTGGAGACAGAAAAGTAAATTATTTCCAAAACGGATTTACCTCTCTTATCAATTTTGATTTTAAAGGAGATGCTAACAAACCTTACGAAGAACTTTTTAGCAATTATGATAAAATTCTGCATCAGGATTTAGCAGGAAAAACCGTAATGAATTATGCTTCTTCTCACGACGACAGTTGGCCATTCGATAAAGACAGAAAAAAAACCTACGAAACCGCTACAAAACTACTCTTAACACCCGGAATTTCTCAAATTTATTATGGCGACGAAACTGGTAGAAAATTAACAGTAACAGGAGCTGAAGGCGATGCTAACCTTAGAAGCAAAATGAATTGGGAAGATGTAAAAAATAATCCCGAAACTCAGAAATTATTAGAATATTGGCAAAAATTAGGTCAATTCCGAAGAAACCATCCTGCTGTTGGAGCTGGTTATCACAAGATGATTTCTAACTCTCCTTATTGGTTTTCTAGAATTTATAAAACCGACAAAGTAGTTATAGGACTTGATTTACCAAAAGGAACAAAAGAAGTAAACGTTACTGGAATTTTTGACAACGGAACAAGAATAAGAGACGCATACTCTGGCGCTACAATGCCTGTTATCGAAGGAAAAATTTCTTTAACTAATGATAATAACATTGTTTTATTAGAGAAAGATTAATATTTTCGACATAAAAACCAAATAAAGCGCAACATTCTTGCGCTTTATTTGGTTTATCTATTTTCTTAATTCAATAAAAATTATGTTAAGTATAATTTTTGGCATACTTTTGTCTTAGAAAGTAAAGAAATTATAGAAAAATATGAAAAAAATAATCCTTTTATTATCATTCTTTTTAATGAGTAATGCATTTGCTCAAAAAGTACCAACAGTACTCAAAACCACTTTTTCTAAAGAAGCTTTGGCTCAAAAAATAATGGATAAAGATGGTAAAACCACTACAATTTCTAAAATTTTAGCAAAACATAAAGGCAAAATTTTGGTTTTAGATTTATGGGCAAGTTGGTGTAGAGATTGTCTTAATGCAATGCCAAAAGCGAAAGAATTAGAAGAGAAAAACCCGAATGTTGACTTTGTATTTTTATCTCTAGACAGAAATTTTGAAGGCTGGAAAAAAGGCATGGAAAAACACAACATGCAAGACAAAGAAAATTATTGGTTTAATGAAGGTTGGAAAAACAATTTCAACAATTATATTGATTTAAATTGGATTCCTAGATATTTGGTAATCAATCAAAAATCTGATATTGCAAAATATTACGCCATCGTTCCAGATGACCCAGAAATTCAAAAAACAATAGACGAACTTAGCAAATAAAGCAAAAACGTTAATTAAAAATGATAAAATCACAATGAAATTTCGTTGTGATTTTTTTTATTCTCAAAACTTAACTTTAATTTTTGTTAATAAAGCTTTTTGTATTAAAAAAATATGTAATTTAGGGCTATACAAATCTTAAAATCAAACCGTTATGTTTAGTGATGAAGATTTGATGCGCAGTTGGAATCTCTGTAAGATTAACCATCGTTTCAAAGAACAAACGATGCGGAAACTTCACCAAAAAATTGACTCCTCCAACATTCATTTTCGGGAAAAATTCAAGAAAAAATCTGAAGTACTTCTACTCCACTCCTTTTTACAAAAATTCCCAGACCTTAATTTTGAAAACCTCACCTGCGAAAGTCCAGATTTCATTATTCAGCATCAAAATAAAAAAATAGGATTAGAACTTACGGAAGTTATTAATCATCTTGAGAAAAAGAAAATTGAAAGTCAACTGAACAAAATCTTTAGAGAAGCAGAAATTATTCTTCAAAAAGATTTAAAAAAATTACAAGGTCTCTACCTTATCGAAATAGACGAAAGCCAAGCTCCTGAAGCGCTCAAAAACAAAGAAATTCTGCTCAAAAACCTTCTCTTTTCCATCAAAAATCTAAAACCAAAAGGCATTTTTCTTAAAATTAAGAAAATTAAAAATGAGGGAAATATTTTTATCTCATTCAACCCAGAAATGAATCTTTTCGAAGAACTTTGTTCCGAAAAAATAAAACAAACCATAGAAAAGAAAAACCAAAAATACCCTTTATACGACAGCACTTTAGACGAGTGCTGGCTTATTATTGTTTCGGACATGAGTTCTTTGGCTTCAAAATATCAATACATCGAAAACGCTTCAATTTTAGAAAATATCGCGAGTCCTTTTCATCAAATTTATCATTTAGACAGTCTTTTCGGAAGCATGATGAAGATTAAATAAATTTAAATGGCGTTTAAAAAGTCATTAAGCGGTTTCATGGCTTTATAAATTTTCGCAAATTCTTTTGCTGCATTCTCATTAAGCAATTGTTCGTCTGAAACGGGATGAGTTACGATGTAATGTTTAAGTTTTAAAAATTCTGCCATTTTATCGTCTTTTTCAAAACCTTGAGGCACTTTTTTCAATTTATCTTCTACACTTAAACCTCTAAAATAATTCCTGAATTCGTCTTTTTCAACTATCGTTAAAAATTCTTCTCCAAAGGCAGAGATTTCTTTTCTAATCTCTTTCAAAACCGAAGATTCTGGCATATAAATTCCGCCAGCTAAAAAAGATTTACCGGGTTCTATATGCAAATAATATCCTGCTTTTTGGCTCCCTTTCCCCATCCCCAAACTGGCTCCGAAATTGGTTTTGTAAGGCGATTTATCTTTAGAAAAACGAGTATCTCTATAAATCCTAAAAAGTGATTTTTTAGCATCTGCTTTCCCAATTTCTTCATCGAAAACTACCATTTCTTCAATTAATTTTTCAACAAAAGAAATTACATCTTGTTGCGCTTCTTGGTAAGTGGTTTTATTTTCGTTAAACCATTCTCTGTTATTATTTTTCTCTAAAGTTCTTAAAAACTGAAGGGTTGATGATTGCATATCAAATGTTTTTTTCAAAATTAATAAATTTCTTACAAACCTTTCGCTCCTATAAAGCTCTAGTTAAAAACAAATCTTTTCTCTTACAAAGCAAAATTTTGAACATTTATCTATTTCCCCATCCATCATCCATCATCCATCGTCAAGCAAAATTTCAAAATTCTCAAAAAAAAATAAAATTTATTATTAAAAATAAAATCACTATCTTTGCCGCTTAATTAATAGACGATCTTTAAATGAATTTATTTACGGAGTCCAATTTAGGCCCTGATATTCTCAAGGCAATTGGCGACCTCGGCTACGAACAGCCGACAGAAATCCAGAAACAGACTATTCCTTTTATCCTTTCGGATATTCGCGATCTTATCGCACTTGCGGCAACAGGAACAGGCAAAACAGCAGCATTTTCGCTTCCGATTCTGGATATGATAGACGACACCAGTCGTAAAATCCAGTTATTAGTGCTTTGCCCTACTCGTGAACTTTGCCTTCAGATTACCAAAGACATTAAAAACTATACAAAATACCTTCACAACGTAAAAACTACCGCAGTTTACGGAGGAAGCAGCATTACTGAACAAATTCGTTCTCTAAGAGAAAAACCTCAAATTATTGTAGGAACTCCAGGGCGTGTAATAGATTTGATTGGTAGAAAAGCTTTAGATTTTTCAGAAATTCATTGGCTTGTTTTAGACGAAGCTGATGAAATGCTTTCTATGGGTTTCAAAGATGATTTGGAAACCATCCTTAGCGAAACTCCTTCAGAAAAGCAAACGCTACTTTTCTCTGCTACCATGAGCAAAGAAGTAGAACGTATTTCTAAAAATTACCTTACCAACCCACACAGAATTTCTGTAGGAAGCATTAATGCGGTAAAGAAAAACATTACCCACGAATATTATGTGGTAAGTTACAGACAAAAGAAAGAAGCTTTAAAAAGATTATTGGATGCTAACCCAAATCAATATTCTATTATTTTCTGTAGAACCAGAATGGAAACTCAGGAAGTTGCAGATTTCTTAATGCAAAACGCTTATGCAGCAGATGCACTTCACGGAGATTTGTCTCAGGCGCAAAGAGATACGGTAATGAAAAAATTCCGTTTAAAAAACATCGACATTTTGGTAGCAACAGACGTTGCAGCTAGAGGTTTAGATGTAGATGCTCTTACGCACGTTATTCATTACTCTCTTCCAGATGACCCAGAAGTTTTTGTACACAGAAGTGGTAGAACAGGTAGAGCTGGTAAAGACGGTATTTCTATGGCATTAATTAAGCCTGAAGAAACTAGAAAATTAAGACAAATAAAATCTGAAACTAAAATTGATATTGTTGAGAAAAAAATCCCTACAGGTAATGATATTATCAAGGCTCAAGTGGGAGGTGTTTTCGAAAAATTATTTACAGAACACGATAATTTCTTTGAATTTGACAGCAATTTAATTCCAGATTTATCAAACTTCACTAAAGAAGAATTGGTGCATCAATTATTGCAATTCCAATTAAAAGATTTAGCTCTTTACTATAAAGATAGAAATGACTTGCAGGAAATGAGACTTTCTAACGAAAGAGACATCCCTGGTAGCAGAAGAGAACGTGGTAGAGATAGAGACAGAGACAGAGACAGAGGAGGAAGAGACCGCGACAGAGATAGAGACAGAAAAGGAGGTGGAAAACGCAGAAATAATGAAAACATGACCAGATTTTTCTTTAACCTTGGTAAAAGAGACCAATTGAAGAAAATGGATATGTTAGAAATCATCAACAAAGCGACTTCTAAATCTAAAAAACGTGCAGACATTGGCGATATAGAAATTTTAGAAAAATTCTCCTTCTTCGAGGTTGATAAATCTTTCAAAGAAGAAGTTCTAAAAGGCATTGCTAGTCAGAAATTTAAAGGAAAAGATATGAGAGCCGAAGTGGCAAACTAATCTTCCATTAAAAATATTATTACAAAACAGCGGAATTATTTTCGCTGTTTTTTTTATTTAAATTTCAAAACAAAAAATAAAGAAATTTTATTTTCATGATAAATTTTATCTTTGTAGAAACTTAACATTGCGTTAATATTCGCATTGATAAGTTTAAATATATTTGCCAACATTTTTAACTAATTGTGAAAAAATTATTAATTCTATTTATCCTAATTGGCTATTTTGCTTCTGCACAAACAGATGAGCATTTATCTAGCTTTAATATGGTATCTTTTACCTATAAACACGATAAAAAATGGATGGCTTATATAGAGTTACAAGACAGGGCAATAGAAGAATTTTCTAAACCCGATTATTACGAAGTAAAAGGTGGAATTGGCTATAATATAGACAAAAACAACCAACCTTTTATTGGGATAGGAAGATATGGAACTTACAAAGAATCTAAATTTTACCAAGAAGAATTTAGAATTTGGTTACAATATATCTTTTCACAAAAAATAAGTAAACTAAAAATAGACCATAGATTAAGAGCCGAAAAAAGATTTTTTTATTTTCCTCAATCTGGTTTGGCAGATAACACTTCCAGATTTCGATACAGAATGGCATTAACATTACCTTTGAACAAGGACAAAATAGAGCCTAACACGTTTTTCCTTAATGCATTTGAAGAAGTTTTCGCAGGCCCGAATGCCCCAAATTTTAAAAGAAACAGACTTTTTGGCGGATTTGGTTATCAATTGAATGATTATATTGGTGCAAATATGGGCTATATGTGGCAAAGAGAATTTGCAAACAGCGGAAACAGAAGCCTACACTTCCTATATTTCGCTTTGAACTTCACTTTCGATAGGCTAAAATATAATGAAATGCACCAAATCCCAGTAGCGGATTAATGTTAATAAAACTTAATAATATTTCATAAAAATATAGCGTTTTTTTTAAGAAATTTGCAATAATTTAAAATCATAAAAATATGGGAATTGGAAACATATTTAGAGCGTTTCAACCTAAAGACAAAATTTTCTTTGTATTATTTGAAAAAGTAGCACAAAAGCTAGTAGAAATGTCAAAAGAATTCCACGACGGAATTAAAGAATTCGATTTAAATGACGAGACTTTATTAAACAAAATGAGCGATTATGAGCACGAATTGGATGATTTAACTCACGAAATTTTTGTTCAACTTGGAGAAAACTTCATTACCCCATTTGATAGAGAAGACATCAATCTTCTAACTTCAGGATTAGATGACATTGCAGATTACATCTATGCTTCTGCAAAATACATTTACCTTTACAAAAGCCCAGAAGTAAAAGAATATTCTGAGTTTTCGTTATTGATTTACAAATCTTGTTTAGAAATTCAAAATGCCATCAAAAACCTAAAAGAATTTAAAAATCCTGCTGAGGTAAAAGAGGCTTGTATTAAAGTAAACTCTTTCGAAAATATTGCAGACGAAGTACTAAGCCAAGGAATATTGTCTGTTTTTGAAAGCAACGACCCTATCAAAATTATCAAAGTAAAATCAGTTTTAGAATACTTAGAAACAGTAACTGATAAAGCTGAAGATGTAGCAAATACTATTGAAAATATAGTGATTAAATACGCGTAATCTATTTTTCAATAACCAAATTATTAATTTAGAATGGATTTACCTATATTATTAATCATTATTATTGCGTTAGCATTAGTATTTGATTTTATTAACGGTTTTCACGATGCCGCAAACTCTATTGCTACCATCGTTTCCACAAAAGTTTTAACTCCTTTTCAGGCAGTATTGTGGGCTGCTTTATGGAATTTTGCTGCATTTTTTACAGCACTTTACATTATTGGAGAATTTAGAATTGGTAATACCATAGCAAAATCTGTAAACGAAGATTTCATTAACCTTGAAGTTATTCTCGCAGGTCTTATCGCTGCAATCATCTGGAATTTATTAACTTGGTGGTTCGGCATCCCTTCTTCATCTTCTCATACTTTGATTGGAGGTTTTATGGGAGCAGCTCTTATGCATGCTTTGGTAACACAATACACCCTTATCAGTGGTGTTCATCCAGATGCTGGTTTTGCACATAATCTTATGCAAGCCTTCAAGAATTTATTATCGTTAGATGTGGTAAAATACGATAAAGTAATCCCAATATTTTTGTTCATCTTTTTGGCTCCAATTATTGGTATGGTTATTTCGGTAATCATTACTTTAATCATTGTCTTTGTGAGTAGAAAATCTAATCCTCACAAATCTGATAGAGTTTTCAAGAAATTACAATTATTTTCTTCCGCTTTATTTAGTTTAGGACATGGTACTAATGATGCTCAAAAAGTAATGGGAATTATTGGTGCAGCAATTATCTATCATCACGTACAAACATTACACGACCCTATTTATCTTGCGCTAGAATCTAAAGAAAGATTTTCTTATTTCGTAACGCATTATGTTTGGGTACCATTCGCTTCATTCTTAGCAATCGCTTTAGGTACAATGAGCGGAGGTTGGAAAATTGTAAAAACAATGGGTACAAGAATTACAAAAGTAACTCCATTAGAAGGTGTAAGTGCCGAAACCGCTGGAGCTATCACTTTATTCTTAACAGAACACTTAGGTATTCCGGTTTCTACCACTCATACTATTACAGGTTCTATTATTGGTGTTGGACTTACCAAAAGAATATCTGCCGTAAGATGGGGAATTACCGTAAGTCTTCTTTGGGCTTGGGTACTTACAATACCTGTAAGCGCAGTAGTAGCAGGACTTACTTATCTACTTGTAACCTTTATAAAATAAATTTTATAAAATAATCAACTCCTAAAACTTTGCTATCAATAGCAAAGTTTTTTGTTTATAAATAGTAAACTCTCTCACTCAAAATTCTTATTTTTGTACAAAACCATTTTATATGAATTTTTTAGAAAATTATCAGCAGATAGTTGCCAAAGCAATAGAAAAACACATCTTCAAAAATAAACCTTCAGAGCTTTATGAACCAATGAATTACATCATTGGAAATGCAGGTAAAAGACTAAGACCTATTATGGTTCTTATGGCTTGCGACCTTTTTAACGGAAACACCGAAAAAGCAATAAAACCAGCTCTAGCAATAGAATTTTTTCATAATTTCACATTAATACATGATGATATTATGGACGAAGCTCCACTTAGAAGAAATAATCCTACCATACACACCTTACACGGTATAAACGTTGGAATTCTTTCTGGAGATGCTCTTCTTATTAAAGCTTATCAATTTTTTGAGGATTTAGAAGCAGAATTATTCAAAAAATGTATTCAAATATTTTCTGATACAGGTGCTGTTCTTTGCGAAGGACAACAAATGGACGTAAATTTTGAAACAAAAGAAGATGTAACATACAACGATTACATTGAAATGATTACCAATAAAACAGGCGTTTTAAGCGCTGCTTCTTTCAAAATTGGAGCTTTAATTGCGGGTGCTAAAGAAGAAGACGCAGATCATCTTTACAATTTTGGCAAACACATTGGTATTGCTTTTCAAATTATGGATGATTATTTGGATGTTTTCGGGAACGTAGAACAATTCGGAAAAAAACACGCAGGAGATATTTTCGAGAACAAAAAAACCATTCTTTATCTTCTTGCGATGGAACATGCAACCGAAGAAGAGAAAAAAGAACTTAATTTTTGGTATTCTAAAAAAACCGAAAATGTAGATAAAGTTTACAGTGTTGAAAAAATATTCAGAAGAGCCAAAGTAGATGAAAAAGTACTTAGACTTATCCACAAGCACAACGAAATTGGTCACGATTATTTAAACAAAATTAACTTACCCGAAGAAAAGAAAAAACCTTTCAAAGAACTGGCAAGCTATTTACTAAAAAGAGAATCATAAAACTGATAATTTTAAAATCTAAATTCATTTTAAAGATGATTTAGCCATTCAGTTTCAAGTTTTTTCAAGATTAAAAAATGAAATTCAGAACAGAAATAGAATTTAAAAATTCTGACAATAAAATAACATTAACCGACCGAATTTTTTCTGTCGGTTCTTGCTTTTCTGCCGAAATGAGCGAAAAATTACAAAACGGACAAATGCAAACGCTTTGCAATCCTTTTGGTACTATTTTCAATCCTTATTCCATCAAAAATGTAATTAAAAACCTTCACGATTTTAAAATTTATAAAAACGAAGATTTAATTTTATACAACGAAAAGTATATTTCTCTACAACATCACACTTCATTCAACAGCAATTATGCTCACAAAACGTTAGAAAAAATCAACCAGAATATAGAAATTGGCAATCAGTTTCTACAAAAAACCAATTGGGTTCTTATCACCTACGGAACTTCTTATATTTATGAATTTTTACCTAAAAAACAATTGGTTGCCAATTGCCACAAAATTCCTCAAAAGTTCTTTAATAAAAGGTTTCTTACAGATGAAGAGATAAGATTTTCTATTACCGAAACCATAGAATTAATTAAAGATATTTGCGAAGAAGATGTCCAAATTTTATTCACCATTTCACCGGTTCGCCATTCCAAAGATGGCATGATAGAAAACCAACTGAGCAAAGCAAAACTTATTTGTGCAATTCACGAAGTTTTACCAAAGTTTGAAAACTGCCATTATCTCCCTATTTATGAAGTTTTGATGGATGATTTGCGAGATTATAGGTTTTACAAAGAAGATTTAATTCACCCAAACAGTCAAGCAATTCAATATATTTGGGAAAAATTCGGAAATGCTTATTTTTCTAAAGAAGTAAAAGAATTTATCAACGAAAATTATAAAATAAAAGCTTCTTTAGAACACCGCCCAAATGATGATAACTCGCCAAAACACAAAGAGTTTTTAGAAAAATTACAAGAAAAAATTAAAATCCAACAAAGTAAAGTAAAACATAAAATTTTTTGAATGTTTCCAACTAAAAACCAAAAATAACCATCTATAAAAGAAATTAAACATTTATTATTATGAAAAATTTCATTACAATCATCGCTGTATTAATAGTGAATTTCACCTTTTCCCAATCTAAAAATTTTATAGACCAACCTTATTTAGAAACTTCTGCAGAAGCTGACACTTTGGTTATTCCTGATAGAATTTATCTTAAAATTACTATTTCTGAAAACGACACCAAAAACAAAAAATCTGTAGAAGAATTAGAAAACACAATGGTTCAAAAACTTAAAAACTTAGGAATAGATACTAATAAACAACTCTTACTAAATGATTTAGAAAGTGGATATAAAAAATATGTCTTAAAATCTACAGATGTAATGAAAACTAAATCTTATGATTTATTGGTTTTTGATGGATTAACTGCTGGAAAAGTAATTCAAGAATTAGAAAAAGAGGAAATCGCTAATATTCAACTTCTAAAAACTCAACATTCTCAACAAGAAAAAATTTTGGCAGATCTAAAAAAAAGAGCCATTATAAAAGCAAAAAAGAATGTCAACAACATAGCAAATGCTATCGGACAAAAAGCTGGCAATGCTATATTTATTTCAGATTTAAAAGTAACATTACAAACAAATCCTAATCTCTTTTTGAACACTTCCTTTGGTTACAACTCTCAAAAACAAAAAGAAGAATTTGAACCTGCAGATTTGAATTTCAGAAAAATAGGATTTTCTGCCAGCTTATCTGCGAATTTCAAACTAGAATAAAAAAATGATTGACACACATGCACATCTCTACTCAGAAGAATTTGATAATGATTTTTCTGAAATGCTTCAAAGAGCTATAAACAAAGGCGTAACAGAGTTTTATCTTCCTGCCATTGATTCGGAATCTCATCAAAAAATGATAGATTTAGAAACGCAATATCCTGATAAAATTTTCGCAATGATGGGATTACATCCTTGCTATGTAAAGCCAGAAACTTGGGAAAAAGAATTAGAAATTGTAGAAAATTATTTGAAAGAAAGACCTTTTCCTGCAATTGGCGAAATTGGTATTGATTTATTTTGGGATAAATCTACACTAGACATTCAAATAAAAGCCTTTGAAAAACAAATAGATATGGCTACAATGTATGATGTGCCAATCGTAATACACACCAGAGAAAGTTTTGATGAAACTTTTGAGGTTTTAGAAAGAAAAAAACATCCAAAATTACGAGGAATTTTCCATTGTTTTTCTGGAAATTTAGAACAAGCAAAACATGCCATCGATTTGAACTTTATCTTAGGAATTGGTGGAGTTGTCACTTTCAAAAATGGTAAAATAGACCAATTTTTCCACGAAATTCCTTTAGAAAAAATAGTTCTGGAAACAGATTCGCCTTATTTGGCACCAGTTCCACACCGCGGAAAACGCAACGAAAGTTCTTATTTAGATTTGGTAGTTGGGAAATTAGTAAATATCTACAATAAAGATTTTGCAGAAATTGATAGAATTACAACTGAAAATGCTCATAAAATTTTTGGGAAGTAATTTCATGCAAATACAGAGAAGAATAGCAAAGACCGCAATGAATCTCATTACGGTCTTTTTATAAAAAATTTTTGCGCGAAAATTTATTTCTTTCTATAAAACACCTTTTTTTTCGGTTTTCTAAAACTAACATCTTCTTTCTTCTGAGGCTTTGGTTTCGGTGTGAAAGGTTTGTTATTAGAATCTCTTTTTTGCTCTACCAAATTATCTGTATGATAAGGATGAGATTTCACTACCGGAATTTTTTTACCAATTAATTTCTCAGTATTTTTCAAATTTACCAAATCCAAACCATCTACAAACGAAATAGAATTACCTTCAGCTCCCGCTCTTCCCGTTCTACCAATTCTGTGAACATAAGTCTCTGAAACGTCTGAAAGTTCAAAATTAATCACATATTTTAAATCATCAATATCAATTCCTCGTGCTGCAATATCTGTTGCCACCAAAACTCTCGTCCTCTTATTTTTAAAATTATTGAGCGCATTTTGTCTAGCATTTTGAGATTTATTCCCATGAATTGCTTCAGCCGAAATATTCGTTTTTTGGAGCTTTCTGGCAATTTTATCAGAACCGTGTTTCGTTCTGGCAAAAACCAAAACTTGGTCTAGTTTTTCATCTTGAAGAATGTGAATTAATAAATCTAATTTATCATCTTTTTCTACAAAATAAATAGATTGATTAATGGTATCTGCTGTAGAAGAAACTGGCGCAACTTCTACTTTTACAGGTTTTCTGAGCATAGAATTTGCCAACTCTTGAATTTCCTTAGAAAAAGTTGCAGAGAAAAATAAAGTCTGCCTTTTCTGTGGAAGTAATTTTACTACTCTTTTCACATCATGCACAAAACCCATATCGAGCATTCTATCAGCTTCATCTAAAACAAAAATTTCTAAATTTCTAAGCGAAATTATTCCTTGATTGATAAAATCTAACAATCTACCGGGCGTTGCCACCAAAATGTCAACTCCTTTTTTCAAGGCTTGTTCTTGTGCGCCTTGTTTTACCCCTCCAAAAATAACTAACGTTTTAAGTGGAAGAAATCTACCATAAGCATGAAAACTTTCTTCAATCTGAATTGCTAATTCTCTGGTTGGTGTAAGAATTAAAGCTTTTATTTGATGATTTTTTGTATTTTGATGATGAAGATTCTGTAAAATTGGGATGGCAAAAGCTGCCGTTTTTCCTGTTCCTGTTTGTGCAGTTCCCAATAAATCTTTCCTTTCTAAAAGATGCGGAATAGCTTGCGCTTGGATAGGAGTTGGTTTTTCGTAACCTTCTTTGTTAAGCGCATCAAGAATGGGCTTAATGATTTTTAAGTCTGTAAATAACAAATTTTAAAATTTAAAAAATGAGTGCGGGCGAAGCAGTTTACTTCAACATTTTTAGAGCAAAAAATCTGCGAAAATTTACAGAATTTTAAAAAAGTATAAATACTTTGGCTAAAGAATGCCGCGAATAATTTGGCAAAGATAGGTTTTTAGAAATAAATCAAAAAAAGCGCTCAAAATTTGAACGCTTTGTATTTTTATCCGTGTAATTTTTTCCAGATGATATCCTTTAATTCTACCAATCCTTCTTGGGTAACTCCAGAGAAAAAAAGTGGTTTTTTATTTTCTGGAAATTGATCTGAAATTTCTTTCTTCAATTCATCATCTAATAAATCTGACTTTGAAACACTGATGATAATATCCTTATCTGTTAATTCAGGATTATACTCTTCTAGTTCTTTAATCAGAATATTATACTCTTTTATATGGTCTGGAGAATCTGCAGGAATCATAAAAAGTAAAATAGAATTTCTTTCGATATGACGTAAAAAACGATGCCCGAGACCTTTTCCTTCGGCAGCTCCTTCAATAATTCCTGGAATATCTGCCATCACAAAAGATTTATAATTTCTGTATTCTACAATCCCAAGATTTGGAGTAAGAGTAGTAAATGCGTAATCTGCAATTTTAGGTTTTGCAGCAGAAACAGCCGATAAAAGCGTAGATTTACCTGCATTAGGAAAACCTACTAAACCAACATCTGCCAAGATTTTCAGTTCGAAAACCACATAACCTTCTTCGCCAGGCATACCTGGTTGCGCATAACGAGGAGTTTGGTTAGTAGAAGATTTGAAATTTTCGTTTCCTAATCCGCCCATTCCGCCTTTCATAATGATGATTTCTTGTCCGTCTTCTAAAATTTCTCCAATTATTTCTCCATCTTCATTTTTGGCAATTGTACCCACAGGAACATTAATGTAAACATCCGCTCCAAAAGCTCCTGTTAATTGGTTTTTACCACCATTTTCACCCCTTTCTGCTTTTACGTGACGCGTGTAACGAAGCGGAAGCAATGTCCATTCTTGTGCATTACCTCTCATAATTACGTGACCGCCTCTACCGCCATCACCTCCATCAGGACCACCTTTTGGGATATATTTTTCTCTACGGAGGTGTGCAGAACCAGCACCACCGTGTCCAGATTTACAATGTATTTTTACGTAATCTACAAAATTGCTCATGTTTTATAAGAATTTAGGGGTTAGGATTTAGGATTCAGTTTTTTTGAAATTTAATGCTATTTCCTAAATCCTATTGCCTAAAAATCTATTTTATTTTTTCTACTTCTGCGAAGAGTTTTTCTGAAATCTCAGCGATTTCTCCTACTCCATTTATCTCTACATATTTTCCTTGTTGCTTGTAAAGTTCTGCTACTTCAGCAGTTTTGGCGTAGTATTCTGTAATTCTTGCTCTAATTACGTTTTCGTTACTATCGTCTGCTCTACCGCTTGTTTCGCCACGTTTTAGTAATCTTTTTACTAAAATTTCGTCTTCTACAACTAGAGATAAGCAAACGTCTATATTATCATTCAAAACATCTTTTACAATTCCTTCTAGAGCGTCTGTCTGAACAGCAGTTCTAGGGAAACCATCAAAAATAAATCCTGAAGCATCGGTTGGCTTTTTCACTTCATCTATTAGCATATCAATAGTTACTTGGTCTGGAACTAATTGTCCTTTGTCTATAAAAGATTTTGCTAATTTCCCTAATTCCGTATCATTTTTCATGTTATAACGGAATAAATCTCCTGTAGAAATTTGTTTTAGATTGAATTTTTCGATAAGGTTTTGAGCTTGGGTCCCTTTACCACTTCCTGGAGGCCCGAACAGAACGATGTTTATCATTTTTATAGATTTGAGATTTGAGATTTGAGATTTGAGATTTGAGATTTAACTCAAAAAACAAATCAAATAAAATTATTTTTTAGTAAAATATTAATGATTAATTCTACCTTCTTCTAGTTGGTACAAATCTGGGAGATTTCTTCCCAATTCATCATAATCTAGTCCGTAACCCAATACAAATTTATTAGGAATTTCTTTAGCCACATAATCTATTGGGAATCTATCTTTGAAAACATCTGGTTTCATAAGAAGTGTAGCCACTTTAAGAGATTGAGGACGTTGTGTATTTTTAAAATATTCGAAAAGACTTTCTAAAGTGTTTCCTGTATCTACAATATCTTCCATCAGGATAATATGTCTGCCTTCCACATCTTTGGTAAGGTCCATTTTTTTATAAACAATACCTGTAGATTGTAAACCACCGTGATATGAAGAAACCTGCAAAAATGCGACTTCGCATCTACCTGGATAATGTTTCAAAAAGTCTGCGAAGAACATAATTACACCATTTAGAACTCCTACAAAAATAGGAACTTCATCTTTGTAATCTTCATAAACTTTTAGGGCTAAATCTTTAATAACTTCTTGAAGTTCGTCGTGCTTAAGATAAGGAACGAAAGTTTTGTCGTGAATTTTTATACTTTCCATAATTAATTCTAAAGCACAAATTTAAGCTTTTTTTATAAATTTTTAAGGTAAAAGTGGTTAAATGGTATATGTTTTTGAAAAACCAACTTAGAATTTCAAAATAGATTTAAAAAATTCTTTGTTGAGATATTTTTCTAAAGGATAAATTTTCATAAAATGATTTCCCACGAAAAAAATAATTAAAACCAATGCTGGTTTGTACACCAAATTGATGAAATGATAACTAAAATCTGGTAAAATAATCGCCACAGAAATTGCCAAAGTAGCCAATATAACGCTGTAAAGCATTTCTATTGTAAATGGCGAAACTTTAAATTTATAATAGTTGAAACCAATTTTTGCTAAATTAAAACACGTAAGCGAAATGGCATAAGAAATAGAAATTCCTAATATTCCTAAACTTGTATTTCTAATAAAAAACAAATTAAGAACCGTTGTAAGCACCGCCAAAAAAAGCATTACATAAATATTGAAACGGTAATATTTTGACATCGAAATAATATGTCCGTTGAAACCTGTTGCCAATTCGAAAAGCAATGCAAAACCAATTACCCAAATAAGAGGTTGTGCTTCTAATAAAGATTTTCCTGCTTTTGGCATAAATTCGGTAAGAAAAGGATAACCAACAGCTATACAAGAAAATAAAACGAGACCTAAGAAAAATAAACTCAAAGATGTTTTTTTGTAGTAAACATCGAGTTCTTTGATGGTTCGCTGTGCAAAATGTTTGCTAATTATTGGTGCAGAAATATTATATAAACCCATTGCAGGAATACTGATAAGCTGAACAATTGAATATATAGTACTATACACACCGTTTTCTTCGAAAGATAAATATTCGCTAATCATATAACTAGAAATATTGAGCGCCAAAACACTGCCCAAATTCCCCAAAAATCCATAAAAACTATAACTGAAAACTTCCTTCCAAAAACTATTTTCTTTAAGAAAATCTGTATTAAAATCTAATTTTATTTTCTCTAATTTGTTGGTATAAAAAATATACCCGAAAAAACTCAACAGAAAAACCACAAAAAATACCACGAAAGAAATACTTTCAACATCTACAAAGACAAACAATCCAAAAGCTAGTAAATTGGCAATTTTCGGGAATAAATTCTCAAAAATATTGGGAACAACAATCCTTTTGAAATTGGAAACATATTTATTAAACACCGAAGAAAGTGATAAAACCAATATAAGCGGAACAATCACTTTTCTTAAACTCCAGAGCTTAGAATCCTCTTTAAGACTCGGAAAAAAGTAAAAAACTGCAAAAAAAATCGCCGTAAAAAACACAAAATTTATCGTAACGAGAAGCAAAGACCAAGACAGAAAATTCTGTTGCTTATTTACTTCTTTTAACTTCCCAAAAAAATAAACGTTAGAAAAAGACAACCCAAAAACCACCACCGTCATGTACATTTGTGCTGCGGGCAAAATATAGCGCAACTTGCCATAATAATCTAAATCTCTTGGGAAAATGAAAACGGCAGAAACCATTCCCACTAAAAAACCAAGATACCCAATGATAGAATATTTAAAACTTTGCCTAGCTACTACGCTCATTCTTTTTTGTTGTTAAGTTGTTGATTTGTAAAATTGTAAAGCTGTTGAGTTGTGAAATCGTTAAAATGTAAAGTTGAAAATTAATTTTTAACAGTTTTACGATTTTACGATTTAACAGTTTTGCGATTTTACGATTTTGCAATAAAAATAATATTGTTGATGTAATTTTTATAATCTTTCACAAAAATGGCATCTTGTGAAGCGATAAATTCTTCTGTCAGTTTTTTTAAACCAAAAGTTTCTCTATCCAAATAATTAGCGGTAAAACCCCAACTTTCTACTTCCGAAATTAAGCTCCAAAGAGTTTCCTGATGATGGCGCTGTTCCATTTCAACCATTAAAATAGGTTTTAATCTCAAAATACTTTCTTTAGCACCACGAAGCGTTTTCATCTCGTTTCCTTCTACATCAATTTTGATGAAATCTAGTTTTTCTAATTTTTTTAAAGGTTCAAAATCATCTAATTTTACCACTTTTACCTTTTCAATCACGAATTTTTCTTCATTTTCTTCGTGGAAATCTACCTGCAATGTTCCTCTAGAATTCACTTTTTCGCCTTTCAAAACAGGAATTTTAAATTCAGCAACGGTATTTTCATCAGACAAAGCCACCGAAAAAAGATTCACTTTCGGGAATAATCTTTTTAACTTTTTATTCAAAGATTTATTGGGTTCAAAAGCATAAATATTTTGTGGAAAAAGATGATATTCTAATTGATATAAAAAATGCCCAACATTAGCACCAACATCCATAAAAACTGCATCTTTCGGTAAAAATTCTGTTAACCAAAGCAATTCTGGCTCTACTTTTCTTTCGAAAATATTTTCTCTGGAAAGTTGAATTTGTCTTTTAAAAAATCTTTGTTTATAAATCTGTGGAATGATATATTGAGATATTTCCGTTAAAAAATGGTAAATGCTCATTGATTGGATGATAGATTTTGATTGTTTACAACAGTGCAAAAATAGTTTTTTCTAATTGTTTTAAGACTTTTTCTTTGCTAAAATCTGAAAAATCTACTTCTTTTTTCACAAACAAAGCTTCTTCTATATTTTCAATTTCAGGAATAATAAAAGAATATTTCGAAGGATAATTTTCTGGAAAAATCGCCAATTTTCCAAATTTAATAGCATCACCAATGTTACCGCTCATTTTGGTAACTCCATAAATTTCTTTTTGGCTAAAAAATTCTGTTTCTTGTTGAATTGGGCACCACAAAATGTCGGCTTTTTGCATATAATCATCAAAAACATTTTGAGGCACTTTTTCTGTGAAATATTTGATGGAAATGTTTTCTGGTTTATTCTGTTCAAAATCTTGAAGCATTTCTAATTCATTTCCAGATGCTTTCCCTAGGAAAATAACTTGTATTTTTTGTGTCGTTCCTTCGGAACTTCCTTTTTCTGAAAACCTATTTTCTACAAACGTTTCGCTCCTACGGAGCTCACTTTCCTCAAAATTTAATTCTAAATTCTTTAATTTTTTAATTACACTTTTGTAGTCTCTCCTTTTCTGCGAAACCGCTCCTGGAATTACAATAGTATAAGTTTCATTTTTAGGTTTTTCAGAAAATTTGGTGTAAAAAAGAGGTAAATTGCTGTACTTTTCTTTGGTTAAACTCTCATCTAAAACCAAAAGATTTTTTGCTTTTTTGTAAACATTCGATTTCCTCAACAAACCTTCTTTCAACAATAATTTCAAACGATATTTAAAATCTTCTTTGAAAATAGAAGTCAACAAATCCAAATTTGAAGCTTTCACAAAATTCAAATTATGACAAATAATCGAAGTATTAAATTTCTCTGCAATTTTCTCAAAAACATTGAAATAGCGATGAACTGTTCCGATGAGAATGAGTTGATAGTTGTCGGTTGATAGTTGTTGGATAAGGTTTTCTGAAGTTGCTTTTTTGATATTTTCAGGCAATTTGTCATTCTGAGCGAAGCCGAAGAATCTCAGAATTTTTTCGCTGAAATAATAATCCACAGAAAATGCAGCGGAATCATTCATTAATTCCATAAAATTTAGCGCAATTTCTGCGTGAGTATCGAGTTCTATGTAAGCGATTTTTTTCAAATTTTATCTATTTTTCTATAAAATTCCTTCGAAATTTTTGACAAGTCTCTACTTGTCCCTACAAAATAAATATTCCTATTTTTTTGTATCATCTATAATTTCAACTGGTAAACAAATTCTCTTCTTCTCATTTTCTTGATGAACTTTTTTACCATCAACAAAAGTTTGTAAAACTTGTGTTTTTAAAATATCTCTTTCGTTAACTGTCATTAAATTCTGACTTAAAATAATAAAATCTGCATTTTTGCCCACTTCTAAACTTCCTCTTTCTTTCTCTTGAAAAACCGATTTTGCAGCCCAAATCGTCATTCCACGCAATGTTTGTTCTCTTGTTAAAGCATTTTCTTTTTGGAAGCCATTTTCAGGATAATTCTGCGCATCTTTTCTGGCAACTGCCGCTAAAAATGTTTTAAACGGATTAATATCTTCCACTGGAAAATCGGTTCCCAAAGCAATCCAACCGTTTTGTTTTAACAAATCTTGATAAGCATACGCTGTTTTGATGCGCTCACTTCCCAATCTTTCTTCCGCCCAATACATGTCTGAAGTAGCGTGAGTTGGCTGAACAGACGGAACGATATTGTATTTTCCAAAATATTGAAAATCAGCAGGATTTACAATTTGCGCGTGTTCTACTCTCCATCTTTTATCATTTTTACCTTTCAGAACATCTGCATAAATTTTTAAAATTTCACGATTGGCAGAATCTCCAATTGCGTGAGTACACATTTGCAAATCACTATTAACCAATTTTTTAGCTAAATTTTCAAAATGCTCTTTATCACTCAAAAGAAAACCTCTCCAATTTGGTTTATCGTGATAATCGCTCAACAAACAAGCGCCTCTACTTCCCAAAGCTCCATCAGCATAAACTTTAAAACCTCCAACTGTGATTTTCCCGTTGTTGTATCGTCCTTTTTTCAACCATTTCTCGTAATAATTAGGATTGTCTTCTAACAAAGCGAAAACATTCATTTTCAGAATATTTTGCTTTTGAGATTTTTCTAAAAGCGACAAAGTATGTTCTGTAATTCCACAATCGTGAAGAGAAGTTAATCCAAATGCAAAACATTCTTTTTGCAATTCCCCGAAATATTTAATGGCTAAATCGTCTTCAATTTCGGGTATCATTTTCTCTACCAAATTCATGGCGTTATCCCCCAGAATTCCAGTCAATTTTCCGTTTTTTTGTTCTATTTCACCACCAGAAATTTTAGTATCAACTGTAATTTTTGCAATATCCAAAGCTTTTTGGTTGGCAATAGCAGCATGACCGTCTATTCTCTTTAAATAAACCGGACGATCTGGAAACAATTCATCTAACTTTTCTTTTGTAGGAAATTCTTTTACCGTCCAATCGTTTTGATCCCAACTTCTGCCATACAACCATTCTTTAGGAGCTGTTTTAGCATAAATTTTTAGTTTTTCAATAATTTCTTCCCAAGATTTCGTTCCCCATAATTCTAATTTCCATCGGTCTGTTGCAAAACCTGTAAAATGACAATGTGCATCTATAAAACCTGGATAAATGAGTTTTTGTTGAGCATCAATTTTTTGAGTTGAAGTATATTTTTTTAGAATTTCTTTTCCGCCAATTGCTACAATTTTTCCTTTGGAAATTGCCATAACTTCTGCAATATCAAAATTCTGATTTACCGTGTAAATTCTAGCATTGTGAACAATTAAATCTACCTTTTTTTGTGCGGAAACAATTCCAAAGAATAGAAGCAATAATATGATTAATTTATTTTTCATTATTTAACCGTTTAATTTTTTAATTTATTACGCATTTCATTCCAACGTAAATTCCTAATAAACGCAATTTCTTTTTTCGTTAAAATTCTATCATTTTTCTGTTTCAAAAATGATTTCATGGTGATAAAAAATTCAAAAATAGATTTATTTTTCAACGAAGATTTTGCCGAAGAAATAGCAGCCAAAGGAAAATTAAGCCCAATATTATAGAAGTATTCTCCCAATTTTTCAGCTTTTTGAGTTTTGTATTTATAAGCAGTCGGACGAAGATGTTTTACCCAAAGTTCTTTAATCGTTACCGTTTCAAAACCGTGCATTTTGCAAAGCATCACATCGATATTATCCCAACCGAGAACTGCTCTCAAACCATTCATTTTCAGAAATAATTCTTTTCGGTAAGATTTTATTGGTCCACGAACGTGATTTTTAGAAGAAAGATTTTCGAAAGTCCATTCTTTATTTTTGTTCAAAAAATCAGAATGAGATTCCTCGTTCCTCGGAATGACAGAAGAACGAATGTAAACCAAACCCGAAACCATTCCTGCATTTGGATTTTTCTCGTACACTTCGTTTACTTTTTCTAAATAATTTGAAGGAAAAACAATGTCAGCATCAAATTTACAAACCACATCAAAATTTTCTAAATTTTCGGTTTCCAAACCTTTGTTGAACGTTCTTACCACTTTTGCTCCAGGTTGATGTTCCGATTTCTCTAAATTTAATACTTTGTACTTTGTACTTTGTACTTTGTACAATTCAGCAATTTCTTGAGTTTTATCGGTAGAACCATCGTTTACAACCACGCATTTAAAATCTTGAAACGTCTGATTCTTCAGAGATTCTAAACACAGAAGTATATTTTCTTCTTCGTTGTGAGCGGGAATGATAATTAAAAACTTCATCTAATTAATCTAACAATTTATCATTATAAAAGTGTAATCATTTCAAAAAATAATCAATAAAAAAAAATTTACATTAATTCGTCATGCCATTCTTTAATAATTACTTTTGATACCAATCCTGTGGTTACAAAAGGATCGCCTTTTACAAATTCTTCGGCAGATTCTTTATCCGTAAAAATCGCCATTGCTCCATCTCCCGGAATGGCAAACGGACCTATTCCCAAAATTTTTCCTGCTTTCACAAAAATTTCTTCATTGGCTTGATGTGCCGGGAAAACTTCCATCATTTTCTCCATGGTTGTGTCTGGAGCGGTTTCGTAAAGAACTACTGTTTTCATGTTTTTTATGATTTTAGGTTTTAATTTTATTTTTTCCAAATAATCCCTGTATTCCTCATTTTTTTTGAAGATTTATCAATATCTCCCATTTTCATCCAAAGAGAGTATTCACAATTTTGCAAAAATTTTACATTCCCTTTCATTTCCTTAGGTACTTTTTTGATTCTTGCCAATTGCTCTTCATCAAAACTAACACTTATGGATTTATCAGCATTTAGAAAAAAATAAATACCATCAACTTTAACAATTTTTCCATAATATATTCTAACGTCATTTTGAGCTTCTGTATTTTCAATAATTAATCCAAAAGGTTTATCAAGTAAAAAATCATATTTTGCATTCACGTATAAATTACTTTTTTCGCAATTTAAAAAGATCACACTTGCAATTATTAAAACTAAAAAAGCTTTTAATATTTTCATAATATTTTAAATTTTGGCTAAAGCCAATTGAATCTTATTTATTCTGAAAACGGACTAAAGCCCGTTCCTATTGATAATTTTCCTACAAACCTTTTGCTTCTACAAAGCAAAAATATTTTCAATTCTAAACTAACTCAATAAAATTTTATAATTTTTAGATTGCTTCGTTCCTCGCAATGACAAGGTAATCTTCATTTTCAATTCTCAACTTTCAATTCTCAATTCTAGTGAGCTTCCAACCAATTTTTACCAACACCTACTTCCACCAAAAGCGGAACTTGCGTTTCCACCGCAGATTCCATTTCGGTTTTTATGAGGTATTTTGCCACTTCTACTTCTTCGGTTGGTGCTTCAAAAACCAATTCGTCGTGAACTTGAAGCAGCATTTTGGTTTTCAATTTTTCTTTTTCAAAAATTTTATCGATGTTTATCATCGCAATTTTAATAATATCCGCTGCAGAACCTTGTATTGGCGCATTTACAGCGTTTCTTTCGGCGTGAGCTTTCACTACAAAATTCGCAGAATTAATGTCTTTCAAATGACGTTTTCTATTGAATAACGTTTCTACATAACCCAATTCTCTCGCTTTATGAACTTGTTCTGCCATCCAGATTTTTAATTTTGGGTAGGTTTCGTAATACGAATCGATGAGTTGTTTAGCTTCAGTTCGAGAAAGTCCGGTTTGTTCTGCCAAAGCAAAAGCACCTTGTCCGTAAATTATCCCGAAATTCACGGTTTTTGCCTGTGAACGTTGTATTTTGGTAACTTCTTCCAAAGGAATTCCGAATAATTTCGCAGCAGTAGAAGCATGAATATCTTCCCCATTTTGGAAGGCTTTAATCATATTTTCCTCACCAGAAATTTCGGCAATTAGGCGCAATTCTATTTGAGAATAATCGGCAGAAATAATCTTTTTGTCTTCACCCGAAACAAATGCTCCACGGATTTGTTGACCACGCAAAGTTCTAATCGGAATGTTTTGCAAATTCGGGTTTACGGAAGCCAATCTTCCTGTAGCAGCAGTAGTTTGCGAGAAATTGGTATGAACTCTATTGTCGGTTTTATCAATCTGACTTGGCAACGCATCAACATAAGTTGATTTCAGTTTTTGGTAAGTTCTGTACTCTAAAATATGTTGAATAATTTCGTGTTTGCTTGCTAATTTTTGCAAAACATCTTCGGAAGTAGCGTATTGTCCGGTTTTTGTCTTTTTGGCTTTCGGGTCGAGTTGCATTTTTTCGAATAAAATTTCGCCCAATTGTTTTGGTGAATTCATATTAAATTCTTCACCAGAAAGTTCAAAAATCTCTTTTTCTAAATTCCTTAAATCGTTTTCTAAATCAATGCTTTCTTGTTTCAGCCAATTTTCATCAAGAGAAACTCCCGCCAATTCCATTTTTGCCAAAACCTTCATTAGAGGCATTTCTATGTTATAAAATAACTCTTCGAGGTTTTCTTTTTTGAGTTGAGGCGCAAAAAGTTCGTACAATTGGAAGGTAATATCAGCATCTTCCGCAGCGTATTCTGTCGCATCTGCGATTTCTACATCTTTGAAATTTCCTTGATTTTTTCCTTTTTTACCAATTAAAGTTTCGATGGAAACAGGTTTGTAATTAAGATACATTTCCGAAAGATAATCCATTCCGTGTCTTCCATCTGGATTCAGAAGATAATGTGCAATCATCGTGTCAAAAAGGTTTCCTTTGATTTCCACACCGTATTGATGAAGCACTTTATAATCGAATTTTAAATTGTGGGCAATTTTTAGAACGTCTTCTTTTTCAAAAAATGGTTTGAAAATTTCTAACGTTTCCAATACTTCTTCTCTTTTCTCCGAAAGCGGAATGTAATATGCCAAACCGTTTCTGTAACTGAAACTCATGCCTACCAATTCGGCTTCTAACTCGTTGAGAGAAGTAGTTTCTGTATCAAAACAAACTGCTTTTTGAGCCATTAAATTTTTGACTAAAATTTTCTGTGCTTTTGGCATGTCTATAAATTGATACAAATGGTCATTATCTTTCACCGTTTTTTTGGTGGAAGTCGCCTGTTCTAATTCTTCGTAATTGGCAAAAAGGTCTAGTTGGATTGGTTGTTGGGCTTCGACTACGCTCAGCCTGACATCATTATCGTTTGTCACACTGAGCGGAGTCGAAGTGTCTGACTTTTGAAATGCTCGGTACAAATTCTCGTACAATCTTCGGAATTCTATTTCATCAAAAACTTCTCTCACTTTTTCAAAGTCAGGAATTTCTAAATCGTATTGTTCTTGGTGAAATTCAATGGGAACATCACAAATAATGGTTGCTAATTTTTTAGACAAAATCCCACGTTCGGCAGAATTTTCTATCTTTTCTTTAATTTTCCCTTTAAGTTGAGAAGTATTTGCCAAAAGATTTTCGATGCTTTCATATTCTTTTAGAAATTTCATCGCTGTTTTTTCGCCAACACCTTCTAATCCCGGAATATTGTCAACTGCATCTCCCATCATTGCAAGAAAATCTATCACTTGTTTTGGGTCTTCAATTTCATATTTGGCTTTCACCTCATCTACGCCCAAAATCTCTACATCGCCACCTTTCATAGCAGGTTTATAGATTTTAATTTTATCGGTAACCAACTGTGCAAAATCTTTATCTGGCGTTACCATAAAAGTATTGTAACCTTCTTTTTCGGCTTTGCAAGCAATAGTTCCGATAACGTCATCTGCTTCATAACCTTCTACTCCAAGAATTGGAATATGCATGGCTTCTAAAATCTTATGAATGTACGGAACGGCAATTTTTATCGCTTCTGGCGTTTCCGAACGATTGGCTTTATAATCTGCAAAATCATCTGTTCTTACACTGGCTTTTCCCACATCAAAAACCACTGCCAAATGCGAAGGTTTTTCTCTTCTGATGAGCTCGATAAGAGAATTGGTAAACCCAAAAATTGCAGAAGTATCTAAACCTTTGGAAGTGAGTCTAGGATTTCGGATAAGTGCGTAATAACCACGAAAAATCATGGCATAAGCATCAATAAGATACAGTCTTTTGTCGGCAGAATTTGTCATAAAAGCAAAGATAGGGAAAAGTAGGAAGTACGAAGTTAGAAGTTAGAAGAAATTTTCGAGAAGTTAAGAGTTGAAGATTTTTTTCAAAATAAATAATTTTTAAATACCAATTATTGGTATATTTGGATAAAATTTAAAGCAATGGCAAAAAACACTTCCATATTGTTAGGCGAATATTTTGAAAATTTTATTTCAGAACAAATAAAGTCTGGCAAATTTTCTTCTGCAAGTGAAGTTATAAGAACTGCCTTACGAATTTTTGAACACGAAGAATCTAAAAAGTCTTTGCTTATTAATGAACTGAAAAAAGGTGAAAAATCTGGTTTCTCTAAGGACTTTAATAGAGATTCATTTTTAAATAAAATTCATGAAAAACACACTGGCAATTCATGAATTACAAAATAAGTCTTGAAGCAGAAAAAGATTTAGAGAAAATTTGGCTTTACACTTTCGAAATGTGGTCTCTAGAACAAGCAGATTATTACTTCAACTTGCTTTTGAACGAAATAGAATACCTTGCAGAAAATCCTAAAAACGGACAAAGTTTTGAAGAAGTAAGAAAAGGTTATTTCCGCAGTAGAGTAAAATCACATTTCATTTTTTACAGAATTAATTTAAAATCAAACGAAATAGAAATTATAAGAATTCTTCATCAAAAAATGGATATTATCCCAAGACTTGAAGAATAAGACGCAAGAACAATGAAAGACTTAAACTTAAGAAAAGTAACGGTAATGCGCTACATTCTTCCGCTTCGTGAAGGTGGAAGTTTGCCTGCATTGGCAGAAGCTGATGACGATTTTAAATATGTTTTGAAATTCCGTGGCGCTGGTCATGGTGTTAAAATGCTGATTTCTGAACTTTTAGGCGGAAAAATTGCCGAAGTTTTAGGATTGAAAATTCCAGAATTGGTTTTCGCGAATTTGGATGTAGATTTTGGGAGAACAGAAGCTGACGAAGAAATTCAGGATTTATTGAAGTTTTCTGAAGGTCTAAACTTAGGTCTGCATTATCTATCAGGAGCAATTGCTTACGACCCAAGCATGAAAATTGATGCGCTTTTGGCTTCAAAAATTGTTTGGTTGGATGCTTTTATTACTAATATTGATAGAACTTTCAAAAATACCAATTTGCTTTGGTGGCACAAAGAACTTTGGGTGATTGATAATGGTGCTTCATTTTATTTTCATCATTCTTGGCAGAATTTTGATGCAGCAGCTAAAACGCCTTTCAAATATGTGAAAGACCACGTTTTATTGCCTCAAGCTACAAAACTAGACGAAGCAGATGTTTTTGCAAAATCAGTTTTAAATGAGGAAATTTTCAAAGAAATTGTACATTTAATTCCTGAAGATTGGTTGCAATGGAACGATGCCGATGAATCGCCAGAAGAAATAAGAGAAATTTATTTTAATTTCATGAAAACCAGATTAGAAAATTCTGAAATCTTTTTAAACGAAGCCAAAAATGCAAGAGGATAAAATATACGAATATGCCGTTATAAGGCTTGTACCAAAGGTTGAAAGAGAAGAATTTTTCAACATAGGATTGGTGATGTTTTCTAAGAAACAGAAATACATAAGAGTTGAATTTTATCTCTGTAAAGACAAATTCCAACTGATGCACAGCAAATTAGACTACGAAGAAGTTTTCAAAAATCTGGAAAATTTCCAGAAAGTTGCCAAAGGCGAAAAAGAAGGCGGACCAATTGCTTTGCTAGACATCCCAGAAAGATTTCGTTGGCTAACAGCTGTGAGAAGTGCTGTAATTCAAACTTCGAGACCTCATCCCGGAAAATCTAAAGATTTAGACAAAACTTTTGATAGACTTTTTGAAGAATTGGTAAAATAAAAATCGCCTCGAAAATTCTAAAACGGTCAATTCTTCTACTCTTCTTCTGGGTTTAGTCGTGGTTTGCTCGTGAATCCTCCCAGTCTTCTTCGGAAAAAGGTACCTTTTCTCGAAGAAACCACGAACAAACGTAAAAGGAGATTCGACTGAAACCCTAACCTGAGTAGTAAAAATCTTATTAAGATTTAACATTTTCTTAAAAAAATCTCTCCAAAAAAATCATTACTTTTGAGAGATGAAGATTTCAGCAGAAATATTGTTACAGCAGTTGCATGATGCAGAATTAGGAGGTTTTGAAGCACAAAGAATTTATGCTCCACCTTATCGTTCGTTGCTTTCAGATGAAGAAATATTGGCGAGAAATCCTAAATATGCTGCGGTAAACATCTTGCTTTATCCTAAAAACGGAGATTGGTATTTTCCACTTATCCACAGAACCCACAACGAAAACGATAGACATTCTGGACAAATTTCTCTCCCTGGAGGTAAAAAAGATGATACAGACGAAGATTTTTCAGATACTGCACTTAGAGAAACTTGGGAAGAAATAGGCGTAGAAATACCGCAAATCAAAATCTTGAAAGAGCTCTCTCCTATTTACATTCCGCCAAGCAATTTTTTTGTTTATGCGTTTTTGTCTTACTTAGAAGAAACTCCGGTTTTCAAGTTTCAAGAAGCTGAAGTGCAAGAAGTTTTAGAAGTTCCACTTTCTTTAATTTACCATCTTCCCAATCCGCCAGAAATTACAGAATTACCAAAAAGTAAAGGCTACAAAGTACCTTTTATCGATTTTAACGACCATAAAATCTGGGGCGCCACATCAATGATTTTAAGTGAATTGAATCAGTTGTTAAAAAATGTTTAACTTTGCAAACCATTTCTTCTCAAGATGAGAAAATGAAATGAGGACTTACAATCATTTGTGTTTAATTTAAACTGGCTAAAAGCTGTTTTAAAATGGCGAAGAAAAGCATTTTTACGGATTCTTTTGGTAATATTTATTTCTTAAAAAGATTCATCATTTTTGTCTTAGGAATGATTTCCTACAGAAGATTTAATGGTTTCAACAAATTGAAAATTACCGGAACAGAAAACTTGGTTAATTTACCCAAAACCAATGTTCTTTTTGTGTCTAATCACCAAACGTATTTTGCAGATGTAGCGGCAATGTATCACGTTTTTTGCTCTGTAAACAATGGTTACCTCAACACCATCAAAAATCCGGTTTATCTGCTCAATCCAAAAGTAGATTTCTACTATGTAGCTGCCGAAGAAACCATGAATAAAGGGATTTTGGCGAGAATTTTTAAATTGGCAGGTGCTGTTACTGTAAAAAGAACTTGGCGCGCCGAAGGAAAAAATGTAAACCGAATGGTAGATATGAGAGAAGTAGAAAATATTATGAAAGCTTTAGATAATGGCTGGGTAATCTCTTTTCCACAAGGCACCACTTCTGCTTATGCACAAGGCAGAAAAGGAACGGCAAAGCTGGTACAGCAACAGCGTTCTATTGTAATTCCTATCAAAATTAATGGTTTTAGAAGAGCTTTTGATAAGAAAGGTCTCAAAATAAAAGTTACAGGTGTAGAACCTACCATGTGTTTCAAACCTGCTTTGGATATAGATTATGACAACGATACTGCTCAACAAATTCTAGACAAAATAATGAATGCGATAGAGCAAACTCCAGAGCATAACGTTCTACACGAATACGAAAAAGAATATCAGGAAAGAAAAAAACAACAAACCAAAGAAAACGAAACACAATCTTAGTTTCCGAATATTTGAATTTTCGAGTTTTTACTTTTGAATTCCAACTTTTAAATTTTAAATTTTTACTTTTAATTTTCTTTACATTTAACTTTTGAATGATTAAAATGGTTTCTAATAAATTGGCAAGTGCACTAAACGAAGTGGGTTATAACGGTGATATTAAAACCGAAAACATAGAAAACACAATCTACGAAGCCACCAAAAATAAAACAAGAGTTGTAATTACTGGCACAGAAAAAAGAAACGAAATTACAGCTGTTATTCTTCACGTTCTTCAATTTCATGGGATTGAAACCGATTTTATAACAGACGAAAATTATAGCAACGCGCAACTTAGCACCGAAAATGATTTCGTGATTATAGAAGCTATTCCGAACAATTTTTTTGGAAATTTACACGCCAACATTGCACTTATTACAGATATTCCCAATGAAAATAGTGAAATCTATTCGGATTTTATTGCTAAAATTACTTCGGGTGGCGTTTTGGTTTACAACGAAGAAAATGCTTCGTTAACGAATTTAGCAGAAAATTCTCAGAATTATTTCAGAAAATTCCCTTACAAAAAACCAAACATTTCTACTAAAAACGATACCATTGCTCTAGAAACAGAACTTGGCAATATTTCTCTTAACACTCAAGACCTTGCTCTTGTTCATCAATTAGAAGGCGCAAGATACATTTGCCAGCAACTAGGTCTTTTAGAAGAAGATTTCTACGAAGCCGTAATGAATTTCTAGAAAACAGCCTCAAAAGGCAATTTTATCCTCTCTTTTTTTATTGAAGAAAAATATTTTCAATAAAATGTTTTACAAGTGAAAATATTTATTAATTTTATCTTGAACACCAAAACAAACTGAATATGAGAACGATAAAACACATCCTCGACAGAAAATCTAGAAATCTAGCAACTATTGACGCCAACGAAACCGTTTTTGAAGCACTCAAAATGATGGCAGAAAAAAATATAGGTTCTGTAATTGTAATGAACGGAGAACAATATTTGGGAATTATCACCGAAAGAAATTATGCCAGACAAATTGTTTTGCAAGACCGAAGGTCTAAAGATGTTTTGGTAAAAGAAATTATGCGAACAGACCTTCCGAAGTTTTCAGAATCTGATAAAATAGAAAAATGTATGGAAGTGATGTCTCAACACAATGTGCGATACATCCCCGTGATTGAAGACGAAAAACTGGTTGGGCTAATCTCTATGAAAGATATTTTAGACGAAATTTTGTTGCATCAAAAAGAAGTAATAGACAATCTTACCAACTATATTTCTAATTAAAAATTTACTTATAAATCTAACCTTCAATGCAGATTGAAGGTTTATTTTTGCCTTAACTCTAGTAAAACATCAATGTCAAAATGATAATTTTTGAATATTATTTTTAACCAAAATAAAGCATTTACAAAAACAACATGACAAAATTCTTAAAAATAAGCACCCAAAATTGACAAATCTCATTTTTATGATTGAGAAAAAAATGTATTTTTGTAAAAGTGTAAAATCAAAAAATAACTTAAAAAAAAGAATATATGCATCACTACGTTTCTGCCGAAGAAGCTTTATCAATCATCAAAAGCAATGACAGAATATTTCTTCACGGAAGTGCCTGTACCCCCAATTATCTTGTAACAGAATTGGCAAAACAAGCGCACAGACTAAGAAATGTAGAAGTGGTTTCTATTACCGTGCAAGGCGAAATAGAAATTGCAAAACCGCAGTATAAAGATAGTTTTTACATCAATTCGTTGTTTGTTTCGGCACCAGTAAGAGAAGCAGTAAATAGCGACAGAGGAGATTATGTACCCGTTTTCCTTAGCGAAATCCCTTTGCTTTTCAAAAATAACATTCTGCCTTTAGATGTAGCCATTGTGCAGGTTTCACCACCAGACCAACATGGTTATTGTACCTTAGGAACGTCTATTGATGTGGCAAGAAGTGCGGTAGATAGCGCAAAATTAATTATAGCACAGGTAAATCCTAAGATGCCAAGAACTTTTGGCGATTCTATGATACACGTAGAGAGAATTGCTAAAATGGTTTGGCACGAAACCGAACTTCTTACCATAGATTACAGTGCAAAAGTAACAGCAGACGAAACCAAAATAGGACAGTACATTGCAGATTTAATAGACGATAAATCTACTTTGCAAATGGGCGTTGGCACCATTCCAGATGCGGTGCTTAACTCGCTTCACAATCATAAGGATTTAGGAATTCACACCGAAATGATTTCAGACGGAGCAGTAGATTTAATTAAAAAAGACATTATCAATAATAAATTTAAAGGCGTTAACAACAACAAAACCATTACTGCTTTCTGTTTCGGCACTAAAAAATTATACGATTATATAGACAACAATCCGTCTTTTGCCTTTATGGAAGTAACGTATGTGAACAATCCTATGGTAATTGCTCAAAACAAAAAATTAATCGCCATCAACTCTGCTATAGAAGTAGACCTTACGGGGCAAGTTTGTGCAGATTCTATTGGCACTTATCAATATTCTGGAATTGGCGGGCAAATGGACTTTATACGTGGAGCAGCGCTTTCTGAAGGCGGAAAACCTATTATTGCACTTACCTCCAGAACCAAAAAAGGAATCCCTAGAATTGTACCTCATCTAAAAGAAGGAGCTGGCGTGGTTACTACAAGAGGACACATTCATTATGTGGTGACAGAATATGGTGTTGCTTATCTTTATGGCAAAAACATGAGACAAAGGGCACAAGCTTTAATTGGAATAGCACATCCAGACGACAGAGAAATGCTAGATAGATTCTGTTTTGAAAGGTTTAAAGCACATTATCTATAAAAAAATGAATCCTGAAAATTATACTTTCAGGATTTTTTTTAATTTTATACTGAAAATGAAAGCCATGAAAGAACACGAAACTCTAATACATCTCGCCAAAAAATACACAGAACTCACCAATGATGATGAAGAAATGATTCAACGATTGTTTGTTGTGAAAAATGTAGAGAAAAACGAGATTTTATTAAACGCCGGCGAAGTTTGTAACCATCTGTATTTTGTAGTGAATGGAATTTTAAGAACTTTTCATCTTAATGCCAATGGCACAGAATTTACCAGACTTATTAGAAAAGAGCATCAGTTTTGCACCGTTCTCTTGAGTTTTTTAGAGAAAAAATCTTCGGTGGCTACTATTCAAGCGTTAGAAAAAGGAACTTTGCTTATGATTAGCTCTCAGGATTTCAGAAAACTGACTCAAGAATCTGAAATTGCTCAAAAAATATACACCAAAACATTAGAAGACTTTGAGAATTTTCATTTAAAAAGATTAGAATTCCTCACCTCTTATTCTCCAAAGGAAAAAACTGAAATCTTCTTGAAAGAATACCTCGATATAGAACCTCGATTAACCGACAAAGTAATAGCGTCTTATCTACAAATTACACCAGAAACCTATTGCCGATGCAAAAAAAGTTTAGAATCCTAAACAATAATCAATTATTCGTGAATAAATTTTTGTAATTTGGCAACCACAAACTATAAAGAAAACATGAAAAGAACACTAGCCATAGTAATATTGCTTTTCTGTTTTATTGGCGCCAATGCACAACGTCTTGGCAAAATAAACGAGCGACTAGAAAATCTCGAGAAAAACAGAAAAATAGACAAAACTATCATCGATATAAACCTTAGTGGTAAAAAATTTGTTTGGGTTAAAAATATCAATAAAGTGGTTTACAAAAATGTAATTAATTTTTCTGATGACAACAAAATCACGTTAATAGAACTTACAGACGACAAACAAACCGACGCTAAGACATCTAAATTATACACCGGAGACGCCATCAAAAGAGACTATCACATCTCTGTAAGAGCAGACAAATTAGAAGGTAAAATCTTAGACTTGCCTTATACTCTCAATTTTATTCTACAAAAAAGAGAAGGTGTTTTATGCCTCGTTAATATAAGCAACAACGATGTTTGGATTGATATAGACTCTTCTAAAAAATATTAAAAAAATCATTAAAAACCAATAACTTAACAATCATATCTACTCTATTCACCATGAAAAAAATGTTATTAATTTTGCTATCTTGCATAGTACTACAAAGTTGTTTTGTAAATGCAAAAAGAGATTACAATGGATATAGCAAAACTTTAGTTTTCACAAAACAAGACAAATGGCTCATTAATAATAGCTATACAGATTTAAATTCTTACGACAGAGATAAATTAAACAAAGAAGTTTTTTCGTTATTTAATGAATTAAGCTCAGGAAATGTCTACAATTTAGAAAAAGCAAAATCTCAAAATTTAATTACGGGAAGAATTCCTTTCAGTCCAGAAATAGAAGATATTGAACAGTTTAAAAATTCTACAGATTTTAATTATTTAGTAAATATTTACACTAAAAAAGTTAGAAACGGATTATCTGTAGTAGAACCATCAGAACAAATGCAATATGCCAGTAATGAAGCTTTTGCAATTATAGAAATATACGATATAAAGAATGTAAAGAAAATTTACTACCAAAAAGTATATTCTTCTCAGTCAAGAGAAAAAGAGACAAAAGGCCCCAGCTTTCATTACTCTTCTGAAACTTTATCTAAAAAGAACCTAAGGAAAATTTTAAAAGACATTAAGAAAAATGCCATTATAAAAAGTTAAGATTTCAGAAAATCAATACACTCTTCCATTTCCTTTTATAATAATTCAGTAAGGTTTACTTCAGTCCACATGATTGTATTTGAGGAGTGTACAGCTCCAAAGGAGCAAAATATGGATAGAAATATTACACAGCGTAAAGAATGAAGCTCCGGAGGAGCGAAACCAATATGTCGCTCCTCCGGAGCTCCCAATCTTTTTGTTTTTTCTACCAAAAGTTAGTCGCTCTGCGACATTTACATTTTAGAAAGAACCACTGTTCATAAAATTATATAAAAAACCACCGAAATTTCGGTGGTTAGTGTTTCTCTTCTTGAGAGATATTTTTTCAGAAGAAAAAAATGGAGGTGCTTACCAGATTTTAATTCTATCTGTAGGCGTTTTATAATGCTTATCTCCTTCTTTCACTTTGAAAGCATTGTACCAAGTATCAGTATTTTCTAGCGGACCAACTGCTCTGTACATACCTGGAGAGTGAGAATCTGTTTTCACCTGATTGATGAGATATTTTTCAGTAGATTTGGTTCTCCAAACGGTTGCCCAACTCAAGAAAAATCTTTGTTCTTGGGTATATCCGTCAATTTTACCAATTTTTCCTTTGTCTTTAAGGTACATTTCTAGTGCATCAAAAGCGATGTTTACACCACCTAAATCTGCAATATTTTCGCCCATGGTGAAGGTTCCGTTTACGAAAGTTCCTTTCACGGGTTCGTATTTGCTGTATTGTTCGCCTAATCTTTTGGTAAGGGCTTCAAATTTTTCTCGGTCTTCTTTCGTCCACCAGTTGTTTAGATTACCATCACCATCAAACCTAGAACCACCATCATCAAAACCGTGAGAAATTTCGTGACCAATTACAGCACCAATTCCCCCGAAATTAACCGCAGGGTCTGCTTTGAAATCGAAGAAAGGAGGTTGAAGAATTGCCGCAGGGAAAACAATTTCGTTGTTAGACGAGCTGTAATATGCATTCACCGTTTGAGGTGTCATTCCCCATTTTGTTTTATCTACTTTCTTACCTATTTTTTCTAGATTTTTTTGGTAACCCCAAGCAGAAATATTCTGAGTATTTTTATAATAAGTTCCGCCTTCTGCAGGAGATAGAAGTGTTAATTTAGAATAATCTTCCCATTGGTCTGGATAAGCAATTTTCACATTAAATTTGCTCAATTTTTCTAAAGCTTTTGCTTTGGTTTCTGCGCTCATCCAAGTAAGATTGCTAATGTGCTGATGGTATGCTTTTTTAAGATAATCTACCAAAGTTACCATTTCTGCTTTTGCTTCTGCCGGGAAATATTTATCTACATACAATTTACCGAAAGCC
Source organism: Cloacibacterium sp. (assembly GCF_047601505.1). Classification (GTDB taxonomy): domain Bacteria; phylum Bacteroidota; class Bacteroidia; order Flavobacteriales; family Weeksellaceae; genus Cloacibacterium. The sequence continues at coordinate 1,418,301 of NZ_JASGJD010000001.1, read as the reverse complement.
TCACCCAAAACTCTGTTTACTACTTCTAAACCTCTTTTGTCCATAGAGCGTTGCTCTAGCGTACCTTGAAGGTATTTACCATAGAAATCGAACCTTAAATCGTCTAATCTTTTGTCCAAAGAACCCGCGTTACCAGAGAGCATATTGTATTTCATGTAATCTTTCAGCAAAGGCAAGTTTTCTTGATTGATAAAACCATCCAAAGCTTGGTAATATTTAAGGTCTCCTAAGATTACTCTATCTGTTTTTACCCCTACTTTTTGTAAATATTCTGGCAGATTTACATTCTTTACTAAGCCACTAAGTTCGGCTACAGATTTTGGGTTGTATCTTTTGTTAGCATCTCTACCCTCTTCGTTGGTTAAAAGTGTTTTGGCAAATCTCTTTTCCAAATCTACAATTTTAGCAGCCGTCTCATCTGGGTTATGATAACCCAAAATAGCTAAAACCTTAGAAACATATTTGGTATATTCTGCAATGGTTTTGGTATTGGCTTCGTTTTCTTTTTGGTAATAATCTTTACCAATTCCTAAACCAGGCCCACCTAAATAGATAGCATTGTCATTAGAAGATTTCATGTCCGAACCTACTCTCCATGCATAGAAAGGATTGTCGCCGGTAAGTGTAGCTTGGTCTATATAATTTTGAAAATCTGTAAGATTTTGGATGGCATCTATCTTCGCTAAATCAGTTTTAATAGGTTCTATTCCGTCTGCATTTCTTTTGTTCCAATCAATGTAAGTAGCATACAAATCCTGAATTTTTTGTCCTTCGGTACCTTTAGCAAATTTCTCCGAAAGAATATTTTTAAGAATTGCCAAAGAGTTTTCGTCTGTTTTCTCACGAAGTTCATTAAAACTTCCCCAAGAACCTTTATCCGAAGGTATAACAGCAGTTTTAACCCAGTTCCCATTTACATAATTAAAGAAATCGTCTTGTGGGCGCACGCTGGTATCCATCAAATGGAGGTTAATGCCCGTTCCTTCTGCCTTTTTCTGAGCGTGGTAAGAATTAAAAGACAGCACTGCAGCTGTAGTTAAAACTAAAAAAGGTATTTTCTTCATAACCAAATAATTTTTTTTAAGTCTCAAATTTATTAATCGATACTTTAATAAGTAGTAAAAAACTATAGATTGTTTCAATAAGAATAAAAAAAAGCTTTCTTAATAAAAGAAAACTTTGGTGAGGTATAATTAATTAGAAGTATTAGCTAATGGCTCTGGCGGAGTACCATTTCGGCGGGCTAAAACATCCGAAAAATATTTTCTACTGTTATTAATTACTGCCAAAACGTCTTTGTAAAAAGTGTCTGTTTTTACGTTGGCAAGGGCGAGTATATAATTTATCATCGTATGATAATCTGTAATCATCGCTTTTCTTAAAGCTTTTACGTCATACTTTTCTTTTTGAGAATTTTGATAAGAACGATGCGCAAACAAATCATTAAAAGCAGCGTTAGACAAAGATAATTTTGTTATAAACTTGGCAATTCCCAAAGTGGTAATATGTGCAGAATAATCTGAAGATTGCAACTTGGCAAGCAAGGTATTTATTTTGATGGTTTCTTCTTCATACGCATTATTCTCTACCCCTTTGTATTGGTCTAGCACTATTTTAATAGCGGTAAAAGCATTAGCTTCGGCATCAGATTTTATATTTCTATACGGTTTTATACTGTCTTTCAATGCTTGCACATCAATATCTCTGGTGCGGTCTGCTTCTGCAATTTTCTTAGACTCTTCGCTGGCGCGAATTTGGTCTAACGCTTTGTTGTAAGTAGTAATTTTAGCCTGCAACGCATCAAACATGGTCTTGAAATCTTCATCTGAGGAAGCATCTAAACTGGTTTTGGCAAAATCTTCGTAAAAACGAATAATAAATTGCCCAAATTCTGAGTGGTGTAACCCTTGTGTGTAAAGAGGGGTAAGTTTTAGTTTTTCCATAATAATGGTTTTTAGATTTTAGTATTTAGAAATGGTTATCTGTATTTGGTTTTAACTTTCCCAACTTGGGACGAGCTGAAACTGTTTTGATTCTAACTTTCCCAACTTGGGACGAGGTGAAACTGTTTTGGTTCTAACTTTCCCAACTTGGGACGAAGTGAAACTCTTTTAGTTTTAACTTTCCCAACTTGGGATGAAGTGAAACTGTTTTGGTTTTTACTTTTATTGCTAAGAAATTGGCTAATTGTTCTTGCGAAAGACTTTTTTTGTTCTCTTATAGGTTTTATTCTGAACTCTTTGTCTAGATTTCCCATGGTATATTTTAGTTTTAATCATTACAAATGTAATAAATAGCCCGAAAACAACATCATTTATTTAACAAAAAACATAATGAGTATAAAATAGAATAATGATGAAAGCTCAAGATAACATAAATCTTTACAAAACAGCCTCCATAAAAGAATAAAATTGAATATTTTCTTTAAAATACATCCTATTTATATTGTTTACAGATTAAAAATAAAATACATTTGTAATGTTTTTAATAAAAGAAACTTTTTTTATTAAAAACAACAATATAACTAAATGAAAACCAAAAAAAACATGAAACAAATCTTTACCTTTTTTAGCCTTTTGGCTACTGTATTTTTGCTACACGCACAAGATTACACCGCAAACAACATTAAATACTACATCACAGATGCTACCAATCATTATGTAGAGATTAGAAATTCTAGTAGCGCAAGTGGAGCCATTACCCTCCCTTCTACGGTAACCATTAATGGCATTAGCTATGCTGTTACGTCTATTGGAGCAGGAACATTTGAATCTTGTATAGGATTAACCTCCATCACCATTCCTAATTCTGTTACTTCTATTGGAGGTAATGCATTTTCTTCTTGCTCTGGATTAACCTCCATTATTATTCCTAATTCTGTTACTTCTATTGGTAATTATGCATTTTCTTATTGCACAGGACTAACCTCTATCACCATTCCTAATTCTGTTACTTCTATTGGAGAGGGCACTTTTTTTTATTGTACAGGATTAAACTCTGTTACTATTCCTAATTCGGTTACTTCTATTGGTCGTTATGCATTTTTTACTTGCACAGGATTAACCTCAGTAACCATTCCTAATTCTGTTATTTCTATTGATGAGGGTGCTTTTCAATCATGTACAGGATTAACATCTGTAACCATTCCTAATTCGGTTACTACTATTGGAGACATTGCTTTTTATGAATGTTCAGGATTAACTTCTATCACTATTCCTAATTCGGTTACTTCTATTAATACTGGTGCTTTTGCTAGTTGTACAGGATTAACCTCTATCATTATTCCTAATTCTGTTACTTTTATTGGTGAGTATGCTTTTGCTAGTTGTACAGGATTAACTTCTATAGACTGTTATATTACAACTCCTTTGACTATTGACTCATTGGTTTTTGATGGTGTTAACCAATCTACTTGTGCCTTAAACGTACCTTCAGGCTCAGTATCTGCTTATCAATCTGCTAATGTATGGAAAGACTTTCTTATTAAGAGCCTTGGCACGCTTAATACTTCTAACGTGCAATCTGCTAACAACCTAAAAATCTATCCCAACCCTGCAACAGACTTTGTGATGGTGCAAAATGCTAAAAACATTAAGATTTCTAAAATTAATATTACAGATACCCATGGTAGAATTGTGTCAACTCTTAACCATCTTGAAAATGGCAAAATAGATGTTACAAAACTGCCAAAAGGAATGTATATTATTTCTATTTTCTCAGAAAAAGATACCGAAAACTTTAAACTAATGAAGAAATAAGAAATCTTTTTAATGAAGTTTTCTCTTTATAAAATAAAGGCTTGGGTGGTAATAACCTGAGCTTATACTTGACGAATTAAAAATTTACTAATAATAAGTATTATATAACTCAATGAAAATCAAAATCATGAAACAAATTTGTACTTTTTTTTGCCTTTTGGCTACTGTAATTTTGCTACACGCGCAAGATTACACCAGCAACAATATCAAATATTACATTACAGATGCTACCAACCATTATGTAGAAATTAGAAATTCTAGTAGCGCAAGTGGAGACATTAACCTCCCTTCTACAGTAACTATTAGTGGGACAAGCTATTCTGTTACTTCTATTGGAGCTAGTGCTTTTAATAACTCTACAGGATTAACCTCCATCACTATTCCTAATTCGGTTACTTCTATTGGTAATTATGCTTTTCAAGGATGCAAAGTATTAACTTCTGCAACCTTGTCAAACTCTGTTACTTCTATTGGTAATTACGCTTTTTATGGCTGCACAGGATTAACCTCCATCATTATTCCTAATTCCGTTACTACTATTGGAACCTATGCTTTTTATGGCTGCACAGGATTAACCTCTGCAATCTTGTCAAATTCTGTTACTTCTATTGGATCTAATGCTTTTCGATTATGCTCAGGATTAACCTCTATTACCATACCTAATTCTGTTACTTCTATTGGTGTTTATGCTTTTCAATCCTGCTCAGGATTAACCTCCATCACTATTCCTAATTCGGTCACTTCTATTGATAGTTATGCTTTTCAAGGATGCTCAAAATTAACCTCTGTTACTATTCCTAATTCGGTCACTTCTATTGGAGCTTTTGCATTTGATTCATGCTTAGAACTAACCTCTGTAACCATCCCAAATTCTGTTACTACTATTGCCGCTAATACTTTTCGTTCTTGCTCAGGATTAACCTCTATCACTATCCCTAATTCGGTTACTTCTATTGGAGCTAGTGCTTTTTTATCTTGCACAGGATTAACCTCCATCACTATTCCTAATTCGGTTACTTCTATTGGAACTAATGCTTTTCAATTATGCTCAGGATTAACCTCTGTCACTATTCCTAATTCGGTTACTTCTATTGGAACTAGTGTTTTTCAATCTTGCTCAGGATTAACCTCCATCACTATTCCTAATTCGGTTACCTCTATTGGAGCTAGTGCTTTTCGATTATGCACAGGATTAACCTCTATTACCATACCTAATTCCGTTACTTCTATTGGTGCTTATGCTTTTATGTCTTGCTCAGGATTAACCTCCATCACTATTCCTAATTCAGTTACTTCTATTGGAGACAATGCGTTTAATAGTTGTACAGGATTAACTTCTATAGACTGCCACATTACAACACCTTTAACTATTAATTCAGCGGTTTTTCAGGGAGTTAATAAATCTACTTGTGCATTAAATGTACCGTCTGGCTCTGTATCTGCCTATCAATCTGCTAATGTTTGGAAAGATTTTAGTACCATTAATAGTCTTGGCACGCTTAATACTTCTAACACGCAATCTGCTAACAACCTAAAAATATATCCCAACCCTGCAACAGACTTTGTGATGGTGCAAAATGCTAAAAACATTAAGATTTCTAAAGTTAATATTACAGATACCAATGGTAGAATTGTATCAACTCTTAACCATCTTGAAAATGGCAAAATAGATGTTACAAAACTGCCAAAAGGAATGTATATTATTTCTATTTTCTCAGAAAAAGGTACCGAAAACTTTAAACTAATGAAGAAATAAGAAAACTTTTTAATGAAGTTTTCTCTTTTTAAAATAAAGGCTTGGGTGGTAATAACCTGAGCCTTTTTTATTAACTTTACAAAAAAACTAAAACATCCGAAGGGAATTACTTTAGTGTTTTGTAAGAAGCAAGTTTAATTAAACAAAACTACTGAGTAGTCCTTCGCCAATTTATCAAAAAATGCAATTGAAATGAGAATTCTGAAATTGATTATATTTTTTTTCCTAATAATTGGTTGCAATAAAACCAAAAAAAACATCTATGAACTGAAACCCGATAAAGAATATTATTTTTTAAAAAAAGAAAACGGAGACTCTATAAAAATTCCTACTGAATCTTATCTGTTTGACTATTCTACAAAAAAATTCTTAAAAATATCTTGTTTTAATAGCAATACTAAAAAATATAAAACAAAAATGATTTTGCTAAATGTAAAAGGCGAATATTATAACTATTTTAATATTAAGAATAAAGATAGTATAGACCAAAATTCTTATATCTTTCTCACTAAACATCCTCAAATAATTGAAAATAAATTAGATTCAAATCCAATAAATTATTGGAAATTAGGAACAGAAATTTTCAAAAAAGAATCGAAAGGAGTTTATTCTAGACAATTATTTTTCACTGGTCCAAATAATCATATTTTAGACTTTGGTAAATATTATTTCGATGAAAATTATAGAATTTTTAAAATAGAAGAAACAATAGGTAAAAATAAAATAACCTATAAATAAAAAATTCGGCCAATAACTATTTCCTCATTGTGTACAAAATTTTTAATTCCTTAAAACTATCTTTCGGTTGCTGGTCTGTAAGTTCTATTTCTTTTCGTTGTCATCTAATCTTTTGTTGTGAATAATTTCTAAATTTTTAATTGTAGAAATGGGTGCAATTTTCAAATGCTTATCCCCTTTTGAGAAATAAAAATAATAAACACTGTTATTATCTACCAAGTAAACTTCTTCTGCTTCTCCGGTATTATAATTAAGTTTATAATTGTATTTCAAATCATTTTTTTTAGATTTTTCTGCCACCATTCTCCCTTCTCCCAAGCCAATTCCTAAGAAAAAAGAAGCCATTAAAAACGCAAAAAATTCTATTATTTTTCTATTAAAATCCTGATTGGTAAATTCTTCTCTGGGTTTATTTTTCCCGAAAAAAGCATGGAAATATTTTTCGCTTCCTTTATTAAAAATTCTTTTCATCAACTGAAATCCAGCAAATAATAAAGACAAAAACCCAATTACAATTAAAGGATGAGACATTAAATCTGCAATAGGCCCAATGAGAATATCCATCAAAGTAGAATATTTCAAAATATTGATTCCTAATTGATAAAAGTGAACTGTTTCTTTTATAATTCCCAAAATCACCAGATATAAATATCCTAAAGGCAGATAAGATTGTAGATTTTCTAAGTTTTTCATGAATAAGTTTTCATATTTATACCAAATATAACTTTTTATTCCAAATAAAACACCACCGAAATTTTCGGTGGTGCTAATTTTACTCTTCAAAAGAGTTATTTTAATCGGAAAGAATTAGAAACTCTTCCTTAATATTTCTAAAAATCTACCAGATTTTAATTCTTTCTTCTGGTTTTTTGTACAATTTATCACCATCTTTTACATCAAAAGCTTTGTACCAAGCTTCGGTGTTCACTAGCGGGCCAAAAGCTCTGAAATATCCCGGAGAATGCGGGTCTACTTTTACTTGGCTCACGGCAGCTTTTTCGGTTTGCTTGGTTCTCCAAACAGTTGCCCAACTTAAGAAAAATCTTTGGTCTTGCGTGAAACCCTCTATTAAGCCTGGAGTTCCTTTGTCTTTAAGGTACATTTGAAGTGCATCATAAGCGATGTTTACACCACCTAAATCCGCAATATTTTCTCCATTGGTGAAAGTTCCGTTTACGAAAGTTCCTTTCACTGGTTCGTATTTGTCGTATTGAGCAGCTAGAGATTTTGTAGCTTTTTCGAAACTTGCTTTGTCTTCTGGAGTCCACCAATCGGTAAGATTTCCTTCAGAATCAAATTGCGCTCCAGAATCATCAAAACCGTGAGTAATTTCGTGACCAATTACTGCACCAATTCCACCAAAATTAACCGCAGCATCAGCTTTTGGATTGAAGAATGGTGACTGAAGAATAGCCGCAGGGAAAACAATTTCGTTATTCAACGGATTGTAGTAAGCATTAACGGTTTGAGGCGTCATCCCCCATTCTGATTTATCTACTGGTTTACCAATTTTAGCTAAATCTTTTTGATATTGCCAAGCAGTAATGTTTTGTAAATTTTTGTAAAGTGAACCTCCTTCTTTTTCAGAAAGGATTGTAAGTTTAGAATAATCTTTCCACTTGTCTGGATAAGCTACTTTTACAGCAAATTTATTCAACTTTGTAAGTGCTTTTTCTTTAGTTGTAGAAGACATCCAAGCTAAATTATTAATGTGCTGAGCAAAACTTTCCTTTAGATAATCAATCAATTCTACCATTTGAGCTTTTGCTTCTGCTGGGAAATATTTTTCTACATACAATTTGCCGAAAGCTTCACCAAGAGAACCATTAATCAATTCGAATGCTCTTTTGTTTTGTGCTCTTTGTTCTTGTTGACCTCTTAGATATTTACCATAAAAATCGAATCTTTTTGCGTCTAAATCTTTGCTTAAATAAGATGCGCTACCAGAAAGCAAATGGAATTTCATGTAATCTTTAATCAAAGAAACATTCTCTGGATTGATGAATTTATCTAAATTTTTGTAATAATTAATTTCTCCAACAATTACTTTATCATAACTAACGCCCAATTTTGCTAAGTAACCTGCTAAATCTACGTTTTTAGAAAGTTCTTTTAGTTCTGCAGCCGTTTTAGGATTGTAAAAAAGGTTAGAATCTCTACTTTGCTCGTTGGTGTATAACGTTTGAGTGATAGATTTTTCGAAATCAACAATTTTTTTAGCAGTTGCATCTGCGTTTTTATAACCTAAAACTTGCAACATAGAAGCTACATATTTGGTATATTCTGCAAGAGCTTCTGTATTTTTTTCGTTTACTTTTTGGTAGTAATCTCTTCCTAAACCTAATCTTGCATCACCAAGATAGATTGCATTCATTTTACTGTTTTTCATATCAGCATCTACGCCCCAAGAGTAGAAAGGATTTTCGCCTTCTGGTGTAGCTGCAATAAGATATTTTTGTAAATCTGCAACGGTTTTTATAGCATCAATTTTTGCTAAATCTGCTTTAATAGGTGTAATTCCGTCTGCATCACGCTTTTTCATATCCATGTAAGTAGCGTATAAATCCTGAATTTTTTTACCTTCGGTACCTTTTGCAAATTTATCTTTCAAAAGAGTGTTTAAGATACTCAAAGAATTGTTATCTGTATCTTCTGCAAGTTTATTAAAACTTCCCCAAGTAGATTTATCAGAAGGAATTTGAGCTGTTTTCATCCAACTTCCGTTTACATAGTTGTAGAAATCGTCTTGCGGACGAACAGAAGTGTCCATGTATTGAAGCTCCAAACCACCTTTGTCTTGAGCAAAAGAACTCGCCGAAAAGCCCATGAAAGCTATTGCAGCAATATTAAAAATTTTCTTCATAATAGATTTTAAATTATATTTTGTTTAGTCGTTTTTTTGAAAATTTTGTTACACTTAATTAAGAAACAACTACAGGTTCTTTTACATTACCTGTTCTTTTCAAAAATCCCCAAGTTTGCATTTCTCCTTTTAAAGCTTTCCTTAAACTTCTGAATAAAACCACATACATGAGCCATCTATAGACCAATCTCTGAGGGATAACGTGCAAAATGCCAGAGAGTTTCTCTCTCGAATAAGAACGCCATAAATGCCAATGAAGCATCTACCAAAAGAAAAATTAGGTAATACAAAAATATTTTTTCTCTGTTTTCGGTAAACAATCCAAAAATCATCAAAATATCTGCTAATGGCGAAAACATTGGGATTATATATTGAAAAATTAAAATATTTGGCATCGCCCAAAGACCAAGACCTTTGTATTTTGGATTAAGAAATGTTTCTTTTTGTTTCCAAAACATTTGTAAAATACCATAATTCCATCTAAATCTTTGTTTCAAGAACTGATTGATATTTTCTGGAGCTTCAGTTACAGCAACTGCTTTATTTTCGTTGCCAATTTTGTAACCTTTTCTTAAAATTCTTACCGTCAAATCACAATCTTCTGCCAAAGTATCCGAAGAATAACCACCCATTTCTTCTACAATTTCTTTCTTAAAAGCGCCTATAGCTCCTGGTGTTACGGTAATTGCATTAATATTAGCATACGCTAATCTATCAAAATTCTGACTGGTAATGTATTCTATAGATTGCCATTTGGTGAGCCAATTTACTCGGTTTCCTACTTTTACGTTTCCGGCTACCGCTGCTAAATTATCTTCTTTTTTAGCATTGAGGAATTTCGCAATTAAATAATTTACCGCATTTTGTTGAAGTTTGGTGTCTGCATCAATACAAACTACATATTCTGCATCAGATTTTGAAATTCCAAAGTTAAGAGCTGTAGCTTTCCCTCCATTTCCTTTGGTGAAAATTTTCAGTTTAGGATGATTTTGAAACGCTTCTGAAACCAATTTAAATGTATTGTCTTTGCTTCCGTCATTCACAAAAATAATATCAAAATTGGAATAACTTTGTTTCAATAAATTATGTAGAGACGACACTATATTCACTTCTTCGTTATATGCTGGTACAATAATCGAAACCTTAGGATAAATCTCTAAAACAGGTAAAACAGAATCTTTTTTTTCTTTTCTTCTTTCTCTAATTGCCCAAAACAACATCATCAATAATCTGCCAATTCCTAAAATAATAAATATGGTAAAAAGCGCCGTAAGAAAATGACCAATTGCATAAATAAAAGTTGCCAATACCAAATTGAGTTGCATAATATAATATGCTTTTGTTTTCGGAATTGGAGGCATTAGTTCGTCTCTTTTTTTGTGTAAAAGATTTGCCAGATTGGTAAAGTGATAACCTTGTTTTTCTAATTTAGGAATTAAAATTTTTAAAGCTTTTACGGTTTCTTCTCTGGTATCACCACCTGCATCATGCAGAAGAATAATATTTCCGCCACGTTCTTTTAATTGTTTTTCTACTCTTGCAACAATTTCATTTGCTTTTATACCCGGTTGCCAATCTTCTGGGTCTATATTTTCGCCTACATCTAAATAATTTTGTTGTCTTGCCAAAGCTACCGGAATAATTTCCTCAAAAGTTGTAGGTTCAGAATCGGCGTTATAAGGTGCTCTGAAAAGAATTGTACTATGTCCTGTAATACATTCGAAAAGAAGTCTTGTGAGTTTTAATTCTAGCAAAGCTCTTTCTGGGCTTACTTTTGCTACATTTTCGTGAGTAAAAGTGTGATTTCCAATTTCGTGGCCTTCTCTGAAAATTCTTTTTACCAAAGGCAAATTTTTCTCAGAATTTAATCCAATTAAAAAGAAAGCAGCGGGAACATGATATTGAGACAAAACATCTAAAATCTGAGGTGTATACGTTTCGTCTGGGCCATCATCAAACGTTAAAACCAATTCTTTGGCAGGTGCTTCGCCATGTTTTTGAACTTCATAAGAGGTAGGATAAACAATGTAATTTTCATCTGTGATAATATTTTCATTTTTATCTAATTCTATTGAAATTTTACCGTCTTTTGGCGTATTAAGAACATCCAAAACTTCGCCATCACCAATATAATCTACCATCGTTTGTCCTTTTACATTCTGCAATGGTTTCAAACTTATTTTAGAAATATTAGCATTGCTCAAATCTTTATTGTAATAATTCCAAATTCTGGCATCTTCGCTTCCTAATCTCCAAAGTGCAGTTCCCGCCAAAGGATATTCCGAAGAAAATCTTAAGGTATTAAAAAGTGTTGCAGCATCTGTAAAAAATACATTATGAACATTATTTTTAACATCTTTATACGAAAACGAAAGGTTAAATGTATTATCGTCAAAATCTAATTTTGCTTTACTTTGATTGGCTTTGGTAATAGCTTGCATGTATGTAACAGAAGTATTCTGATTAGGATTGCTGCTCCAATCGTAGCCATAAGCTCCAAGCCCAAGAATTATTTTAGAAGGAGAAACTTTTTTGCAAATTTCATCTACCTGAGCTTCAATCCATTTTTGTGAAGCAATAGGACCAGGGTCGCTATCTGCAGAATATTCATCATACGCCATTAAAACGAAATAATCTACATATTTTTGTAATTCAGCAACGTTATGATCGCTATTATCTGGCATTATGTCTTGTGTAACGTATAATTTGTGCTGATGAAAAGCGTCTGAAAGTTCTTTGATAAATTGAGTTAAAGGTTCGTCTCTTTTTAAATTCAAATCTTCAAAGTCTATATTTACGCCCACAAAATTATTTTTAATACACGTATTAAGCACTTTTTGAATTAAGGCTTTTCTTTTGGCCGGATTATTTAACACCAATTGTATCCCTTCCGAATGGAATTCCCTATCAAAATTATTACTCAAAATAGGCATTACAGGGATTTTGCTCTTTTTAAGAACAGAAAGCCCTACATCGTCTATATTTGTTTTTAAATCGCCAGTTTTTGGGTCTATAAAAAACCATTCTGGAAATACTAAATTCAGATTTTTAATATTTCTTCTGAGTGACATTAGCGATTGAGGATCCCAAGCTACATAAAACGCAGAACGAATACCTGCTGGAAATTTGAACCAATTATGATTGTTTTTATCATAAAAATTTCTCTCAGATTTTACTTTTTGATAATCGAAAGAAGCGTGTTTTGCAGCAATAAATTTTCTAAAACCTTTGTACTCTTTTGATAATTTATTCTCTTGCAAAAATGGTTTGGTAGCGGTTATAATAGATTTATAATCTTGATGAAAAGGAATTTTCGGGGTTTTATCAAATTTCATCATTAGCAATAGTGATGCTAACAAAAGAAAGAGAAAAAATAAGATAAAACGGGTACTCCATGTTATTTTTTTCCAGCGAGAAGTGTTCTCGGTTTGGAAAATTTGTTTTGTCTGATTCATAGTTCATTATACGAATTATAACAATTCGAAGCACAAATTTAGAACCAAAAAAACCAATATTCAGAAGTTTAAATAAACTTTAATACATCTTAAAATTTTCTTAAAAATTTTTATAAAAACTGATTAATTTGTCTTTGTAAAATTTTACAAAAAAAAACTTGAGCTACAACGCCACCAATTAAAGCCATTAACATATCTGTTTGTGTATCCCAAATATAACCTTGAGTTCCCAAAAAACTATCGCCAGCTTCGCCAGAAAATACAGAAACCCACCATTCTATAAGTTCATAAGTAGAACTTCCAAACATTACAAAACACAAAACTAGAAAGAACAACCAACCTTTTCCGTTCACCACTTTTTTTCTAATCAAAATTTCTCTCACAATTAAAGCTGGAGAAAAACCCTGCATAAAATGCCCTACTTTATCGTAATTATTTCTCTCGCTCAATTGTTCAAAAATAGGAACATCTGCATAAGTGTAGTGTCCACCAATTATCAAGACCAAAAAATGTAGAAAAATAACCACATAAACGAAATTGGTAAATTCAAATTTTCTAAAAATTGCCAAAAATAAAATCCCTATAAAAACCGGCAAAACTTCTAACCACCACGTAAATGGTTCTTTAGCACCGATATAAGAAGCAAATAAAGCAATAAAAGTAAGAATTAGAAATATGTATTTTAAGTTTTTCATGTTATTAATTTCTAACAAAAATAAAAAAATCAAAGCTAATTGCTTTGATTTTTTTCAATTTAAACAATTTGAATTTATCTAAATTTTATTTTACCACCAATTACGTTTTTGGTATTTCTATCTTTTGGAGAACCATAAACTTCAATATTTCCGCCAGCTCTTGTAGTTGCATTAATGGTTTTAGAAGCATAAACTTCTGCATTTCCACCAGCATTTGCAGTAACCGAAGTAATTTCAGATTTTAAATCTCTTCCATTGAAACTTGCTCCAGAATTTACTAAAACTTCTTGAGTTTCTGTATTACCAGAAACATCTATCATTCCGCCAGAATTGGTTTTCACTCTTACCAAAGTAGCATCAACATTCAATTTTAATACAGAACCTTCGTTTGAAGTAATGTTCAATATTTTACTTTCCACAGCATTTTCCGAAGTAATTTTAGCACCTTGACTCGCTTGAATTTCATTCAATCTTTCATAATAAACAGTTACGTAAACTTTGTCTCCTTGCATAATTTTGGTAGGAATCATTCTTATTTTGAGTTCACCGTTTTTATTCACAATTTCCACATCAGAATCGTCGCCTTTTATTTCCACTTTATTTTCGCTAGATTTTATAAGCGTTACATTAATTCTGTCGTAAGCCTTTACTGATGAAAAATCACCAAAATTTTTTGTAATTTGAGAATAAGCCAACTGAGCAAAAACAATCAGAAAGCCAAAAATTATTTTTTTCATAATAGATTTTTTATATTAAAACAACTTAGTAATGCCTTTTATTACACCGAAAATTGAAATATTATAGATTTTCTTTCACCAAAATCTCAATTAAATCTTGCAAAACCTTCATCGAAACAAAATTCATAAAATCTTTTCGCTCTAAATGAGGAAGATACAATTTGAAGGTTTTTTCAAAATTTTTAATTCTAACTGAATAAAAAACAGTTCCTATTTCGCTTTCAAATTCATCAGAATTAGGGCCAGCAACTCCCGTTGTAGAAAGAGAAATATCCGTTTTAAATAATTTCTGACAACCCAAACTCATCGCTTGTGCTACTTCTTCTGAAACCACCGTTTTTTCTTTGATTAAATCTTCTGAAACGCCTAAAATTTCTATTTTTTTCTGCGTTTGATATGTACAAATTCCACCTAAAAAATATTGTGAACTTCCCGAAACCGAAGTAATGAGATGAGACAATTCACCGCCAGTACAACTTTCGGCGGTGGAAATAGTGAGATTCTTTGAAATCAATAAATCATGAAGAATTTCTTCAATGGAATCGCCATTTTCTGAAATTACATTGTCTTGAACTAAAGGTCTTAATTTTGTAATTTCTTCGTTTAATTGTTGATTCAGAATTTCTTCGTTTTTTCCAGTGGCAGTCAATCTTAATTTCACCCGATTGGCGATTGGAAGATACGACAGAGAAATATTTTCGGGCAAAGCCAATTCCCAACTTTCAATAGTTTCCGAAAGCAAACTTTCTGGGAAATTGACCACAGAAATAATTCTGGTAACAATAAAATTTTGTTCAAATTTCTTTTGAAAAAACGGAACAATTTGGTTTTTAATCAAAGGTTTTACTTCGTAAGGAACACCAGGCAAACAAATCGCAATTTTGCCATTTTCTTCTACCATTAAGCTCGGCGCAGTTCCGTTGTGATTCTGGAAAACTTTAGATTTTGATAAAATATCGGCTTGAGGAAGATTAATTTCGAACAAATGTTCTCTTTTCCTTTTGATGAGCAATTGCTTCAAATGTTCTAAAGTTTTGGCATTAGAAACCAGAGTATCGTTAAAAAATTCCGCAAAAGCTTTTTTGGTTTTATCGTCTTTTGTAGGCCCCAATCCGCCAGTTGTAATTACCAAATCTCCAAGTTCAAAAGCAGATTTCAGTGTTTTTTTGATGGTTTCAATTTCATCTGAAATCGTAAAAATTTGAACTACTTTGAAACCTATATTTTTGAGTTGAGTCGCAATAAAATTAGAATTGGTATCTACCGTATTTCCTGATAGGATTTCGTCTCCAATGGTGATGAGAACTGCGTTTTTCATGGGATAAATTTATAGAATATTCTTTAACTTAAAAAGAAAAAACTCGCAAAAAAGCGAGTTCTTTTATAGATTTGATTTATAACTTTTTTGACTTTTGACTTTTTTAATGAATATGTTTTTCTGCGTGATAAGAGCTTCTCACCAAAGGCGAACTTTCTACATGACGGAAACCTAAATTTTCTGCAAAAATTCTGTATTCTTCAAATTCTTCTAGCTCCACAAAACGTTTCACAGGAAGGTGATTTTTGGTTGGCTGTAGATATTGCCCAATCGTAATAACATCTACATTTGCATTTCTAACATCTTCAATGGTTTGGAAAACCTCATCTTTGGTTTCGCCAAGCCCAAGCATTATTCCGGTTTTTGTACGGTTTTGTCCAGCTTCTTTTAAATATCTTAAAACTTCTAAAGAACGTTCGTATTTCGCTTGAATTCTCACTTCTCTGGTTAATCTTTTCACGGTTTCCATGTTGTGAGAAATTACTTCTGGCGCTACTTCTACCATTCTGTCCAAATGTTTGTGAATTCCTTGAAAATCTGGAATTAACGTTTCCATAGTTGTTCCCGGAGAAATTCTACGAACTGCATTTACAGTTTCTGCCCAAATGATAGAACCCATATCTTTCAAATCGTCTCTATCAACCGAAGTAAGCACCGCGTGTTTTATTTTCATTAATTTGATAGAACGCGCTACTTTTTCTGGTTCGTCCCAGTTTACATCTAGTGGTTTACCAGTTTTTACGCCACAAAAGCCACAACTTCTGGTGCAGATATTTCCCAAAATCATAAAAGTTGCCGTTCCTTCTCCCCAACATTCGCCCATATTAGGACAAGAACCACTTTGGCAAATGGTATTCAATTTATATTTATCAACCAAAGTTCTCAATTCTCTGTAATTTTTCCCTGTAGGAAGTTTTACTCTAATCCATTTCGGTTTATTGGTGGTTGTATCTTGAATTTGATTTTCCATTTTCTGAATTGATTTATAAAATAATGTTTTTAAAACGCAAAGATTTTTTTTAAAATTTTTGAAAATATTTTTAAGTTCGCCAAGATTCATCTAAAGATGAATTTGCAAATTGCGTAAATTTATTTAATTGGTTGTTAGAAATTTTTGAACTTCTGTTCTCTAATTTCCTACTTTTCTACTCGTTTTCGTTTAACAATTCTGCCAATATTTTTTTGGCTCTCATAATTCTAACTTTGGTATTGGCAACAGAAAGATTGAGTTCTTCTGCAATTTCTTTGATGCTTTTTTCTTCGAAAAACCTTAGTTGAATAATTTTTTGATAACCTACATCCATTTTAGCAACGGTATCAATAATTTTTTTTTCTTCTTGCTCCGAAATCATAATTTCTTCGGGAGATTTTTCGAATTCATTTTTAAAATCTTCAAAATCTTCGGTTGCTTCTTCGGTTTCTCTATTTTTTTTGCGCCAATAATCAATTACTGAGTTTTGGGCAATGGTAAGAATCCACGTTTTGAACTGAAAATTTTCATCGTACAAATCTAATTTTGCCAATACTTTAGAAAAAACCGAAACGGTGAGTTCGTCTGCTACGTTCTCGTCGTGAACTTTTTTTAAAACGAAAGAGAAAACATCTGTCCAGAACTGATTAATCAGTTTAGTTTGTGCTTTCTGATTTTTTTCTTTTGCTAAAAAGATGAGTTTTAGAAGTTCTGGTTTTTCCATTGCAAGTGCAAAGATACGGAAAATTCGAGTTTTAAGCTTTTAGAAAACTAAATATAGAATTTTAGATTTTGTCTATTGAAATATTAAAAAAAACATCAACAAATAATTACACCCAAGATTCTTGAATTGCTTTCGAAATAAGCTCAGGAACGGTTTCGCAACCAGACTTTGAAAGTATATTTTTACGATGTGTATCAACTGTAAATTTTGAAATATGCAGTCTTTCGGAGATATCTTTAGAGCTTTTCCCATTGATAACTAACTCTAAAATTTGTTTTTCACGAGAAGTAAACATCTCATTTGATGGTATAAAAATAAGTTTATCAACTGGTACATTATAATAAGAGACCTCGCCATCTAATCCTAAAAAAGACAAACCAGAAGGTTTATTATCTCTTTTGAGATACGAAATATCTG
Organism: Cloacibacterium sp.; assembly: GCF_047601505.1. Taxonomy (GTDB): domain Bacteria; phylum Bacteroidota; class Bacteroidia; order Flavobacteriales; family Weeksellaceae; genus Cloacibacterium. The sequence goes on along the minus strand of NZ_JASGJD010000001.1, from coordinate 1,400,870 downwards.
TGTGAACTCCTAATGTACGAATCACCGCTCCATTTTCGTCACTTTGAATGGTAACAACCTGCTGAAGAATCCACTTATAATTGCCTTTTTTGTCTTTCAGTCTATAATCATATGTTACTTTATATTTTAAAATTTTATCCAAAGGAAGTTGTTCAAAAAACTTTGTAACAGCGTGTTCATATTCTATAAACCTATTTCTATCATCTGGATGAATATTCTCAAAAACATATTCCGCAGAAAGACCTTCTGTAACCCCTAAAATTTTTTCCACTTCATCACTCACCCACTCTATTGTTGCTCTTGGCGTATTAAAGATGTAATAATAATAGTCTCCAACATGGAAAAGGCCCAGCATTTTTTTATAAACTTCTAATTCAAAATTAGAGTCTACAATACCATCATGAAATTTAGAAATCTTATTCCATGTTTTTTTTATTAAATCAAATCTAACAGTCTCTTTCACAATAGTAAGTTTTAAAATATTTAACTATAATCAAAACGAAATATCAAAATGCCAAATCATCACAATATTTCGGATAAAAATATCTTTTTTACAATATTTTAACTTATTTTAAAGTTATAAATATAATAAAAAACAATTATTAATAAAAACAACATTATAAAAATACCTAACGTTAGGTATTTCATTTTTAGCGCAAAAAAAAGATTTTTGTGAAAGAGATTATATATACAAACTAAAAATAAACGCAGATGAAAACTTTCAGAACATTAGGAATTTTAACAACTTTATTTTCAATATCATTTTTACTACAAAATTGCACTTCTACAACCTCAGCTACCTCTCAAAGAGCAGGATATTTAAACATATCAAACATTCAAGTTAAAAACACAAATAACAACAACACTAAATCCGATGGCAGCGCAGCTGCTCCCACTAAGTCAAACTAAACATAAATACTAAACAATATAATCTATGAAAAATTTAAACTTTTTTAAAACCATTTTGAGTGCAATTGCATTTTCGCTAATATTAAATAGTTGCGGCTCAAAAAAAATCACAAGCTTTGCACAGATTGACCTTGCACCAGCAGTTACTCCAGACGCAAAAGAACTAACCAGAGTTACAGATGATAATCTACAAAATTTTTATCCTGTTCTTAGCCCAGACGGAAAAAAATTATTATACCATACTATAGACCCAGGGCAAGTTGGCTCTAAAAGATCTCACATAGATTTAAAAACAATAGGTTCGCAAGGCACAACTCCTCTACTTACAGAAGGATGCATGTTTCCATCTTGGATGCCAGACAGTAAAGGATTTTATTTCACGTATGCAGTTCCTACCAAACCGGTAATTGCAAAATCTAAAATAGACCAAGGAGGTATTAATTATGTTTCACCAAACTCTAATGGTGACGACGACCATTATTCATCTTTTCTTAAAGGCATAAACAAAATATTATTTACTACAAAAATAGGCAGCGACTATCAACTATGCACAATGGATCCTACTGGATTAAATTTCACCCTTTTAGGAGTTGGCGAATCACCTTATCCCCATCCAAGTAACAAAGAATTTTTATTTAGCAAAAAAGTAGGAAATTTTTATCAAATATTTATCTACAACTTAGAGACTGGTCAACAAACCCAAGTAACGAGTGGAGATTTCGACTACGTTCACCCTAAATACTCTCCAGACGGAAAACTCATTGTTTTCAGTAAAAGAGAAAAAAATAAAAACGGAAACCAAACATCCTCTCACATTTTCTTGATGGATTCTAACGGAGGAAGTGTAAAACAACTTACCACAGGAAATACTTGGAACGCAACACCTTCTTTTGGCTCAGACGGTTTCATTTACTTTAGCTCTAATGCTGGAAATAGCGACACAAAAAGAAGTTGGGACAATTTTGATGTTTGGAGACTTATTCCAAATCTATAAAATATTTTCATATCAAATCACAAATCCTACATTTTCACAATGTGAGATTTTTATTTAATCAAGAATTTAAAATCTAAAAAACTTCCAGCTTCCTACTTCCTGCAAATTTCCTATCTTTGCAAATCAAAATTTTAAGCAATGAATGCATTTATTGAAGAACTAAAATGGCGCGGCTTATACGCTGACATGATGCCCGGAACAGAAGAACAACTCAACAAAGAGATGACTACTGCTTATATAGGTTTTGATCCTACAGCAGATTCTCTTCACATTGGAAGTTTAATCCCAATAAAAGTTTTGGCTCATTATCAGCAATATGGTCATAAACCAATTGCTTTAGTAGGTGGCGCAACAGGTATGATTGGCGACCCTTCTGGTAAATCTGCAGAAAGAAATCTGCTAGACGAAGCTACGCTAAACCATTATGTAGATTGCTTAAAAGCTCAACTTTCTAGATTTTTGAACTTTGAAGGAAACGAACCCAACAAAGCAGAATTGGTAAACAATTATGATTGGATGAAAACCTTCAGTTTTCTAGATTTTGTAAGAGACATAGGCAAACACCTTACCGTAAATTACATGATGGCGAAAGACTCTGTTAAAAAACGTTTCTCTGGCGAAGCTGGAGTTGAAGGAATGAGTTTTACAGAATTCACTTATCAATTACTACAAGGTTATGACTTCTTACATTTATATCAAAACAACGGTGTAAAATTACAAATGGGAGGTTCTGACCAATGGGGAAACATCACCACAGGTACAGAATTAATCCGTAGAAAAGTACAAGGAGAAGCTTTTGCGTTAACGGTTCCATTAATTACCAAAGCAGATGGTTCTAAATTTGGAAAATCTGAAGCTGGAGAAAATTATTGGTTAGATGCTAAAAGAACTTCACCATATAAATTCTATCAATTTTGGTTGAATGCAACTGATGAAGATGCAGAAAGATTTATAAAATTCTATACTTTTTTACCAAAAGAAGAAATAGAAACTCTAATTGAAGAGCATAAAACAGCTCCTCACGAAAGAAAATTACAGAAAAAACTTGCAGAAGAAGTTACAGTTTGGGTTCACGGAAAAGAAGAATATGAAAAAGCTTTGAAAGCTTCTGAAATCCTTTTCGGGAGAAGCACAGCCGAAGATCTGGTAAGTCTAGACGAAGAATTATTCTTACAAATTTTTGATGGAGTTCCACAAGCGGAAGTTGCTAAATCTGAAGTTTTGGGTTGCAACATCGTAGATTTATTATCAGAAAAATCTGGATTCCTAAAATCTAAAGGCGAAGCGAGAAGAGAATTGCAAGGAAATTCAATTTCTGTTAACAAAGAAAAAGTAAAAGACGATTTCGTGGCTGCTGAAAAAGATTTAATAGACGGTAAATTTTTATTGCTTCAAAAAGGTAAAAAACAATATTTTATTGTGAAAGCGATATAATTTCTGGCAGGAATAAATTGCTATTTACCTGAAAACCAAAAATTTTCAATATACATAAAGATTAAAACACGCAGAATTTGCGTGTTTTTTTATATTTCAATCGTAGTGGTATTTTTTACTTCGGCAATCATAAAAGAACTGTGAGCAGAACCAATATGTTGCAAAGTAGTGAGCTTTGTCACCATAAAATTTCTGTATTCTTCCATATTTTTTACACAAATTTTTAAAATATAATCATAATCGCCACTCACATGGAAACACTCCGTAACTTCTGGCAAAGTCATAATTTCTTTCTCAAACTGCAAGACATATTCTTTCTTGAGCTGAGTTAATTTAACATGACAACAATGTATTTTTAGGAGTTTTGATTGAGTAAAGCCTCTGTTCATGATATTCATTATTTAAATGATGTAAAAAACAGGTTTGAAGATATTACAATTATTGGCGATAAAGGTTATTTAAGCAAATCAATACAAATAGATTTATTTAATTATCAAAATATTAGACTAGAATTTCCTCTTAAAAAAAAAGTATCAGCCACAAGCTTATATTTTAAGAAGAAGCAGAAAGAGAATTGAAACTTTATTTTCTCAACTCTGTGACCAATCAAAGATCAGAAATAATTATGCCAAAACGTTTGAAGGTTTTAAAACCAGAATTTTGGCAAAAATAACAGCTTTAACCGCCATACAGTTGATTAACAACCAAAATATTGACAATTTAAAAATTTGTATTGCATAAATCTACGGGCTATAAAATATAACAAAGTAGCTAGTGCTTTAAAATCCTCTACACCTATCCTTCTCTTCATACCATTAATCGAGTTAATTCACATTCTTCTATATCTTCATGCATATAAAGCTGTAATTATCAAATCAAAAGCTATCTAAAATTCATATCTACTAAAAGTATTTTCAATCAACAAAAAGTTTTTAGAAATAAATCCCTAGCTAAATCTATTCGATAGAGTTTAGAAACTCGTACAAATCATCATCTGGAGATAAGTTCAATTTTTTTCTTAATCTAGATCTGCTCACATTAATACTAGAAGGCAATACTTGGAAAATATCTGCCATTTCTTTAGAATTGAGACCTATTTTAAGATAGGTACACATTCTTAAATCATAAATAGAAAGACTAGGAAACCTTTTCTTCATCGCTTTAAAAAATTCTTGATGCAACTCATCCATTTGAATTTCAAAAGTATGGTCTTCTGTTTCTAAATAAGTTTTAACAAGTCTTCTAATTTCGCCTAATTTCAATTTAGAAATATTTGGATTATTTTCAGCTTCTACAATTTTTTCATTAATAATTTGTAACAACCTATTTTTGTCATAATCATCTTTTGCTTTGGTTGCTAGTTCTATGGTTTTATTTCGAATCTCTTCTTTTAATTTATTTTGCTCTAATTCTAACTGTTTTTGCTTTTCTAGTAGCATCTCTTGTCTGTGTTTTTCGGCTTGCTCGTTAAGAGATTTTTTTTGTTTTTCTAGCAGTTCTTTTCTTTGATTTCGAAGTCTTTTTTCATGAATTTGTCTTAAAAACTGAAAAACACCAAAAATTAAAAATAAATAGAAAATATAAGCCCAAATACTTCTATACCAAGGTGATTTTACTGTAAAAGAAAATTTCTGAATAGAAGTTACAAATTCTCCTTTTTTAGCTTTTACCAATAAATTATAATTACCTTCTTTTAATCCTAAAAACTCTATTTCATTTTTTTTGGAAAAAACACTCCAATTTTCTGAAAATCCTTCTAAAAAATATTGATATTGCACATCAGATTCATTAGGAAGAATAAATGAAATTCTAACATTATTAAAACGAAATGGAATTTCTATCCCGCTGTACAAATCAATAGCTTTATCATTATTGAAAGCTTGACTTTTTCTGAAAATGAGTTGAGAATTTATCTTATTTCTTTTGATTTCAGATGCTTTTTCTAAAGCAAAGCCATTATTAACCGAATAAAAACCATATTCGGAATTTAGATAAATTGGAAAATAAAACCCTGTAAATTTATTATTAACAAGCTTCTCTACTAACGATTTTTTTTCTGGTTCAAAATCATTTTTTATTGAATTAAAAACATATTGATTAGTAGTAGTAATTACATGAATACCTTTTTTATCTCTAAAAATAGACGGAAAATAACCGTTGAATTTTTTGGTATTAAAAATTTTACGATTTATAGGGTTAAATTGATTATTAATCTCGAATCTTATAAATCCGTAATTAGGAATATTTACCCAAAGAAAATTTTCTTTTTCTTTTACAATTTGATTAATCGCGCCTAAAATCACATTCATCTTTCTAATGAATCTCCAAGAATTATTTTCCTTTTTAAAAATTGAAATTCCGCTATAATTTCCAGTGAATAAAATATCATTATTATATCTCAAGATATTCATTACCCCCGGTTCGGTAGAAATGTTACGAATAGAATTGCTATTAATTTCAAACAATCCTCTATCGTGTCCACACAAAATTTTATCATCAATTTTCTGTAAAGTCCAAACCTGACCTTCTGCTCCGTTAATCAATGTAAAAGGATTTTTGTCTTTGTTATTATTCAATTCATCCCAATTAGCAGCATACAAACCTTGGTTAGTGCCCAAATAGAAAATATTATCTTTTAAAGCAGCTGTATATCCTGTTCCAAAATCACTATTTGTATTATGAAAATAAGTAATATTGTTTTTGACATCTGTAACAGCTACTCCATAATCTAATCCCATCCAAATTTTACCATTATTTTGATAATGCAAACTCAGAATCGTATTATTAGGCAGACCTTTGTTTTTATTAATATGTTGAATAATATTTCCATGAATATCTGTAACATATAATCCGTTCAAAATAGTACCAAAAACCAAATATTTACCATCAATATTGGTAAAACTGAAGACTTTATTTTTTATAATTTCATTTGAAACATTTAATGATAGTTGCCTTAATTTTCCGTTATTATAATTGTATATTCCTTTATTTCTTGTAATGATTTTGACACCTTCTTTGTCTGAAAATATACCCGAAATTTCTAGAGAATTATTCTCTGGATAAGAAAACAGAAGATTTAATTTAGTTCCATCGTACTCATATAAACCTTTTTTTTCGTCTGCTAACAAAATTCTACCATTTACCTGAAAACTATCTGAAAACCTTATTGGAGCAGATATTTTGGTTATTTTTTTATTAAAATATCTGTAAATATTTTGATGAGAGATAAAAATTATCTGATTCTTATAAGCATATGTTCCCCAAAATTCTTCGTTAACTCCTCCTATTTTTGTTTTGAAAGGATAAAGAGACTGGTAATCAAATTTTCTGAATTTATTCTTTTTCCATACCCCAAAATCCATATCAGCACCAATGAATATAGTAGAATCATTGGCAATAAAAAGAGATCTTGTGTAACCTTTATAGTTTCTAAAACGATTCCATTTTTTGCCATCAAACTCCAAAAGTCCGTTATCTGATGCCATATAAACCAAGCCATTTTTAGCTGAGCTTATTTCCCATATTTTACCGTGATTTCCATACTCTTCTGGCAGGTAGCTTCTAATAAACGGAACGCCTTTTTCCGGAATGCTTTGCGCATTAGAAAGGATACAGAATAAGATTAAAAAATATGTAATTTTCTTGTTGTACATCTAATAACTCAAATATACAATTTTTTCAATCTATGGCAAAAATTAAAATCTATTTAAAATCAGCAGAAAAAACTGCCGTACATTTTAATAAATTACTGATTTTCAGAAAATTAAAAACCCCTCTTTACAAATTCTACATAATCATACAAAAACCAGTCAAGAGAGTTACGCTACAGAGTTAACTTCAATTTTGTACCAAAATTTTGAAACAAAAATTAATAAAGCCTGATTGAAACTCATTTCGATGATAATTTTGGCATGATGTAAGTAAATGAAGGCAAATTTAGGACTTTTTAAAAGCAGGGGTTTCATCATTGAAGTCACTAACATAATTATCATAACTGCATTAGTATTATAAAACCAACAAAAATAAAAAAACACTAAAGGAAAAACCTTTAGTGTAAAATTGCGCCAATAATATATTAATATCAAACTGTTACAATCTTTGTTATGTACTTAAACTTAATGAACTATCAGTTTTTTAGTAAGCACTTGTTTGTCTGAATAAACTTTTACAAAATATATTCCACTTGGTAGATTCTCTACAGAGATACTATTTTTCTTTATTTCCAAAATTCTGTTGCCCGATGAAGAAAATAACTCAATTTTAATTATTGGGAACGGGCTGTAAATATTAACAATTTTGGATGCAGGATTTGGATAAATTACAAGAGAGTTTTTAATAGTATTATCACTTGTACCCAAAGATGGGCAACTATTTCCAACTACATAAGAAAAATATTTAGTAACAGACATTCCTCCAGCATAAGCAAATTTAACTGCATATGTAATGGTAGAACCTGCTACTTGTCCGGTAATTGTTTTGGAGAAAGTTAATCCGGACACATTATCCATAGAAGTTTCTGAGAAAGGCGATTGTTTCCAAAGGTATGCTACCACACCTACTTTATCAGTATCTAATAATTCACAAGAAATAATTACATTGGTTCCTACTGTTTCAAATTTAAATTTATAACCTACAGAAAAGCTTCCCTGATCGGCAATATTGGATGTTTCTGAGCAGGAGAATACATCAGAAACAGAGATGGTAACCGGTGTGGATGTTGTTTTGGCATTACCATTATCAGTGGCAACAGCTGTTAGTGTATAACTTCCTGCTTTCTGCGGAACCCATTGCAAAGTATACGCTGGAGTATTTGTTTCTCCAATTTTAACAGATCCGGCATAAAATTCTACTAAGCTAATAGAACCGTCCAAATCGTTTGCAGATGCATTAATGTTAATTGTCTGCCCTTTTGTATAAGCAGCACCTTCTGCCGGGCTGGTGATAGAAACATACGGATTTACATTTCCGGTATTAGAAACTATTACAAGTACTTCATCTGTTGCGCTGTGGGCTCCGTCGTTAACTGTTAATCTAAATTTATAAATTCCTTCTTTCAGGTTAGATATATTTGTAGAAGCTGCTCCATAATTATCTACAACCGCAGTAGAAGGTCCTAAAATTTGTTGCCATAAAAAAGTTAAAGGTAAATTATCCGATTGATGACTTAATGTTCCATCTAATGTAGCTGTTGTAGCTGGTAGCATCACAGATATATTCTCACCGGCATCAGCGACTGGCGGCACATAACTTAGAGAATTATTATAGGTGAAAGTAATTCGTCCTAAATTGAATTCGCCGTTTGTTATTGCTAATCGTAAAATATGTTTGCCTTTTGTTAGAGGAATTCCATTTATTGTTTTATCCACCCAGGTTGTCCAATTTCCAGTGTAAGGCATACTAATATCAGAACCAACAGCAGCTCCGTCTATTTCGAAATGCAAAGGACCACCACCAGCTGTATTTCCAGAAGCATATCTTAAATTAGCATCATACAAACCGTTATTCTGTACTTCAATTGTATATTCCAGCCATTCTCCGGCTGTAATCCATTGTATTGTAGCACCTTCTTGAGTGTCTGTTAATGCATCTACATCTACATCTTCATCTGTTCTATAATTGCCCTGGTTATTCTGTGAAGAATCATAATAAGAAATATTTTGACCTTTACCTCCTTCAAATTTATCATAATTCCCTGTTTCTATTACACCTGGAATCTGAAAAGGAGTTCCCAAATACGGTAACTGATCGCCAACTTGTACAGAAATAATATTAGTAACATTAAATTTATCGTCTGCAAATACTTTTGCATACATATTATGAACTCCCAATGATAAGTTACCAGCACTTATTTCATAGGGAGAAGTAGTATCTTCACCAATAAGTGTATTACCATCAAAGAATTGTACTTTGGTAACTCCTGTTCCTGTAACTGTAGCTGTAAGGTCTATACTGCCATTAGGAAAAGCCTGATAAAAATTAGCTGACAAAACTCCGCTTACATTTACATCTCTGCTTGTAACTAATTTATGAGCTGGCACAGTAAGATTATATCCATCAGAAAAAGCAACCGTAATTGGAGTATTGCCATAATTGTGTGCTACATAAGTTGTAATACCGTTACTCGTAAATGAAGCAGCAATGGGATAATTAGCTGTAATATTGGTATTTACTCTTCCTAAAACATTCATAGAATGAAGCCAATGGTAAGTCTGTGCATCAGAAATCCCGAATTTCAAATTTCTTTGAGGATAAGAATTATATAAATTAATGGCTGCAGCTGGATCTATAAATGATAGATATTGCCAATAGACATCGTGCCATAAATTGTCATTTGCCTGATTGCTTAAGATTCCGGTTTTGGCAGATATCTCGTTCCATAAAGACTGTACATATTCAGGATGATGCCCCAGATACAAAGAACCTCCGTGAATAGGATACATCTCTATTCCATAAGCTGCGGCAATATCAGAAGTCCAAAAAGTCTGATTATCATAGCCATTTCCCCATATTCTTGAAGCCAGACTAAATCCATATCCAGGTTTAAAATTTCGTTTGTTAATATCAAACCAGTATTCTTCCGTTGCTGTTTGTTCTGTAGTATAGATATAAATTCCAAGATCTCTTATTGCTGTATTGTTGGTAATAGTTCCCCAATGGATGAGCGAGGAAGCGAACTGCATACTTTCAGAAGTAGACTCCTGATCATTCCCGAAAGGAAACGTTGCAAAACCGTTTGCCCAGCTGTGCCCTGCATAAGGACTAAAGTTTCTCAAATACGGAAATAAAGGATCGTTTCTATCTGTTGAAGCAGCATCACGAATCAACAAATTAATCATTCCTCCAAACCGATTTGCCCAGCCTGGCTCAAACTGTTCCATAAAAGCAGCCGCGTGAATAAAATATCCCCAATGAAAATGATGATCATTGACATTACTGTCTTGCCCATGTCCGGCAGGATAGCCAAGCAGTGTAGACCATGTACTGTTGTAATAGAATAAGAAAGCAACTTCTCCTGATTCTGCTTTTAGCCAATCTTCGAGACGTTCTTTTATGGTTGCAACTATTTTGTTTGTAGCTTCAGTATTACCCATCTCGTGTGCTACTCTTGCAGTTTGGATCAGCCGATTCATCACCTGACCTTCATTATAAGAATCTGTCCAATCGCTCAAGGCATCATTCTCTATTTGATCTATTTTGTTTTTAAGAAGAGCAGGATCAAATCCGGAGCTATAGTTATCCAGATACGGCAATGTTGGTAATATGCCTTTAAATGTATTTTCAACAACAAAGAAATTACTATCAAGTGTTTTGATTTCTCCTCGTATAGAACTGTACTTGTAACCATTTGGCTGAGGTGAATTAGCTGTCAAATGTGACCATTGATGCGGAAGTAAACCTAATAAAACGTTCGTTTCTGTACCTTCTTTAACATCTGGTGTTACAGTAAATGTTGTAGTTAGCTTAGAGCTGTTTTCATCATAATTCCATGAGCTTGTAGTATTAGCTGGGAAAACGTAAGCATATTTTTTGTATTCATTAGCGGTAGCAGTAATATTAGTGGCAGATGGAGGAATATATCCAATTGACCAATAATTTTTACCATTTAATGTAGAGGTAAAGGTTTTGTCATTTTTTACCCAAGTACTTCCGACAGGCGCATATACGGCAAAATCAGATCCTTGATGTGCGTCGGTTATAATGAGCATTTCATTGCTTATGGTTACTGTGCCTTCTGTTACTTTTATTTCTGCAACATCAGTCGTATTTTTTGTGAAATAAATAAAAGGCATTGCTATTCCGGCCGTTGCTTCAAATTTATTTGAACCACTGCTCCAGTTCATAGTAACCGTCCAGTCCGAATAATCGGATACAGTTGCTTTTGCAGCATCTAACCCAGAGACACCTACTGTGATTGGTAAATAAGGATCCATGGGTTCACTACTTCCATTTGCTGTTGATGCAGGCACAATATAACTAACTACAAGACCTTGATTAACCGTCCGTAATGCTAAAGGATAATTGTACAAATTATTAACATGATTTTGTATCAGCTTATTAGACCACCAATCATTAGTTGGAACGGCTTTATTTGCTGCATTACCACTTACCAATGGAGATCCTGAAGGAAAAGAGTTTCTTCCGGCAGAATCATTACCGGGGAATACAGTAGTATAGCTACCACTGCCAACAGGGATAAACTGAGCAGGGATTTGTATCGCAAAGATTATTGAAATCAAAGTAAAGAAATACTTTAGTTTCCTTTTAGAATTATTAATCATAAATTAGGATTATTGCTTTTGAGATTTGTTTTCAAATTTTTCATTTAAAAAGAATTTTAAATCAGTACAGATTGATGAAAAATAGAGTAATAGCGCCTAATATCATATCTATAAGGACATGATTATATGCGACATATGCTTGTGTGCAATTCATAAATCATAGATGATGGTATATTTATTTTTTATATGCATATACACAAACATCTCATAATAATGAACTCGCTGATAATTAAAGGTTACCCTTTAATTAAGATTTTAGAGCCTGTTTATCACAGGCTCTTATTTTAATCAAATTATTTGACAATAACTTTAGAAGATTCTATTTTTCCGTTTTCGGAGATTACTCTGAGAATATAAAGTCCTTTTGATAGTCCTTGTGAGCTAATTTTTTGTGTAGCAGAAAATTTCACTTTCTGCCCGGCTATATTGTAAAGCTCCAAACTTTTAACTTTAGCATTCACATAAATATTTTCTCCGGAAACAACCGGATTCGGATAAACCTGGAAAGCAGTTTTATCTGCATCAGACACCGCCAACATTTTTTTATAGAAATAAACATTGTCTATATAAGTTGGCCCAAAAGCAGATGGACCGGCACCTACAACCTGAACCTGCTTGATGTTATTTCTATTACCTGCTGTAAAATCGGTAAAAGGAATATCTGCAGAGTACCACCCGCCTGTTCCTGAAATCCCAAGATCTATATTATAAAAGAGGTTGTTTGAGAATGAGCCATCCTCATTAAAGTTTTGCACAATCAGCTGAACTACTTGCCCAGGTACTACTGTTCCTGCAATCCATACATCAATATGCATATTACTAAAACCAGAAAGGTCTTTTGGTTCTGTAATATATTGGTAACCAGATCCTGGGTTTGTAAATGTTAATCTTGTAGTATTGTTTCCGGCAATTGCAAGATCTGCAACAATGGCATCACCAAAAGTATTTTTTGTAGAAGAAATATTGGTATATGCATCACTGAATATAGAAACTACATCAGACGGCGCTCTTCCCGGAGGGGTAGGAGCTGCGGCCAATGGCATCAAAACTTGAACAAAATTTACAGTGTATGTTTTTGTGGTAGTTCCATCAATAGCAGTGACTAGAACCGTAGTTTGTCCTGGTATTGCAACAGCAGGCGTAATAGCTATTGTTGCTCCTGAAGCAGTTGCAGTAACTGGTGGAACGGTAGTGGTTCCTACTTGTACCTCATATGTATAAGATAACGTTCCGGAAGAAAATCCTGAAATAGTAGTTCCACTAACTTTCAAATCACTCAAGGTAGCATTTTGTGCTGCAAGAGGTTTCCAAAAGTAAATGTTATCTAAATAAACATTCCATCCTACTGTATTTGCGCTTCCATTATCATTAAATTGTCCATCAAATTTAATTTGGAAAACGCTATTCCAAGTCATCCCTGTAAAGCTGGATTTTGGCAAATCTACACTATTCCAACTTCCCGGAGTAATAGGAACAGTTACTAAGAATTCTCCGGCTCCGCTTCCGTTATTAATCGGAGAAATTTTGAGCAATCTTGTACTACCAGCAGGAACCCAAACATCTACATGCAGATATTCCATAGATGAAGCATCTTGCGTAGATAGTTCCGTTCCCTGGTAATTAAAACCAGTATAGGCTAAAACATTATTACCAGAACCGCTAACCGCTTCAAAAGTTGGATTTACAGTTCCTGATTGTCCCCAGTTAGGATTATAATTAGTAGCCACATTGGTGTAAGCATCACTGTAGATAGAAATTACATCTGCTGGTGCGTGCGTTGGTGTAGGCGCATTGGTGGTTGGTTGCGAAAAGCCCAATGCATAACCAAAAAGCATTAAAAGAATAGATATCTTTTTCATAATTAAAAATTTAGGTTACTATGTGTTGTGAGATTTTTTAATCTGAATTATTTTGCTTTATAAACTCTAACATAATCTATATACATATTCTGAGGAAACGAAGTGCCGTCTGTAGGAAAGCCTACAAAGTTTCCACCAACAGCTACATTTAGAATTAAGAAAAAAGGATGGTTATAAGCCCACTCTCCGGAAACATCTTTAGAAGTAACTCTTTCGAACAAATAACCATCAACAAAAAAATCAATTTGGTTTTCTTTCCATTCTATTCCAAATACATGGAAATCCTGATCAAATCTAGAATTTTGTAAGCCATAAGATTTTGTTTTAGCACTTCCACCAGAATAACCCGGCCCATGTAAAGTACCATATACTACATTAGGGATATGTCCTTTTAGCTCCATAATATCAATTTCGCCACAATTAGGCCAACTTACAGTATCTACATTGTCTCCCAACATCCAAAATGCCGGCCAGATACCTGGTCCGTACGGTGTTTTTATTCTTGCTTCTATTTTTCCATAAGTATGAGAAAACAAACCTTGTGTTTTTATTCTTGCAGAAGTATATGGAGAACCAGAATAGTTTTCTTTTTTAGCTGTAATTACTAAATTACCATTGCCATCTAATTTTACATTATCAGTCCTATTGGTATAATATTCTAGCTCTTGGTTGCCCCAGCCATTAGTTCCGTTTCCTAAGTCATAAGCCCATTTTGTATCGTCTGGTAAAGTTCCTGCTGTACCTTCGAATTCGTCACTCCAAACTAATTCCCAATTTCTTTCTGGTAATTTTTGTACCGCTTCTTCATCACAACTATATAAAGGGAATAATAAAAAACCAAAACCCGTTAATAGAATAATTTTTTGAATATTATTTTTATTTAAAATTTTCATAATCAGTATTTTTTTTAGTTATGGAAATAAATATTATCAAAGAAAACATCTCCATTTCCATCAACTTTGAATTGGATAATATTATTTAATGCAACAGGAGAAAACGAAGACAAAGGAATATCTACACTTTTCCAACCATTTGTATTAGTTCCTAAACCTGTAGGCACAGATAAAGAATAAGCTTTTTCTATCGGTCCAGAGCTAATTAAATAAAAGTTAAGTGCTGTTGAATTAGCAGAGTAATAATCTATATGTAAATAGCCGTATGAAGAAACATTCAAATTACCAGCAAATTGAGTCCCTTGATAATTAAGCCCTAAGTATTTCAAAGTATTATTACCAGAAATAGCTACCTGAGAAACCTGAGTCGCTTGCCCCCAACCCGGGTTAAAATCTGTACCTGCAACATTGGTGTATGAATCACTAAAAATTGACAATACTCCAGAAGCTGCATGTGTAGGAGTTGGTGCCGCAGAACTAGGCGTAGCAGTAATTATACTTCCGTCATTATAGAAATAGATGTTATCTGCATAGAAACTAGAAATATTAGCTCCTACAAAAACTACTTGCCCTATATGAGATTTGGTAGTTAACCCTGAAAAAGCAGTTAGCGGAATATTAAGACTTACCCATTTTTGCCCTGCTAACGTAGGAGCTACAACGGTTTTTTCGCCTGTTTTATCATCTGATCCACCATATACTCCATCTGCCCCAAAATCCATAACCTGTATTTTGAAACTAGCTCCTGAAGGCATTGTATTAGGTAAATAAATGTCCAGATGTAAATGAGACATAGAAGACACATTAATAGTAGGCGTACTCATTTGAATTCCTACAAAATTAAAGTTAGTATAATTCAAAACGTGATCTCCGTTTACTACAAAATCTGAAGATTGTGTAGTTTGATAAGGAGCCCAATATCCATTATAATAATCAACAGGAACATTGCTATAATGATCGCTAAACAAAGAAATTACTTTAGAAGCATCTTGTGTAGGTGTAGGTGCATGGGTATAACTTCCGTTAGAATTAACGATTAAACTTCCAGAGGTTGAATTATTACCTAAAGTTGCAGTAATAGTAGATGTGCCTGCACCAACTGTACTTACATTTCCTAATCCATCTACGGTTGCAACACTAGGGTTTGAACTTATAAAATTGTAATAATATGGAGTTAAATTTACAGCTTGACTGGTACCATTAGACATACTGAAATTAGCAGTAAGCCCATCTACTGTATTGCCTACTCCTACAAAAGAAGTTACCGTTTTGTTTGCACCATTTAAGATAGATGCAGATTGATAAGAGATTGTTCCTAATTTTTCGAATTTCACTTCGTCTATCCAAAAAGTATATCCTTTGTTATTCTCAGGTCCTTCAGAATAGAAAAACATTCCTCTTTCCATTTTAAGCTTTGAAGGATCAGGAATTGGTATAATTACCTTTTTCCAATTGGTATTTACAGCAACACCAGAAAGCGAAACCTGATATTTATTTTCTCCCAAATCATTACCAAAACCCAATACATCAATATTTGCAGATTGTGTTGCTTTAATCCAAAAAGTGAGTGCATTGTAATCTGATAAATCTCTTCCTACAGTAGTATAAAAAGTACCTCCGGCATAAGCTCCTTCTGGGCTGCCATAATCCGGAACGGCAAATTTCATAGAAGTAGTACCAGAATATTTTACCTGAGTATCTACATCAAATGCTTTAACATCTGAACCACCAAATGCTGCATAATTAAGTCCTAAACTAAAAGTATCTATAAAAACATCAGGATTTTTAGAATAAGTAGCTTGCTCTAAATCACTAATATCTCTCTGGCATCCCAAAGCAAACAAAAGCGAAAATCCTAATAATGGTTTTATGAATGTATGTTTAAATATATTTTTCATTTCTCTTAAAATTATTTACCAATGTTAATTTGAATATAAGTTCTTATTTCCCATTCATTACCATTTGGGAAGCCTATTGCAGTAGGATCTGCCACCCAATTTCCGGCTGCATCTATGGTATAAGTAGGTGCATATCTTGGTGAGTATTGGTCTAATGTTCTATATGTTCCTCTAATTCCTATTCTTGTACCTGGAAGAATCCACCAATCTGGTTTTCCTATTTCAAAAGACAAATCGCCCATCAATTGCATTGGGAAGGTTAAATTATAATCTCTGTGATAATCGTAAGGTCCCCAATCGTTAAATTTAATTGTAGAAATAAATTTTACTTTTTTGTAAATAGTCCTTACATCTATTCCAAATCTTTCTATAGTTCTGGTATCACTACCATTGGCTTGAGCTGTACCACCATAGATATTAGCAATTACCCCGAAATCTGTACTTATTTTAGAAACAACTCTGGTATTAATTTCCCAAAGATCTTTGGCTGGCGCTGCACCAGGGAAAGCAAAAGTGGTTCTTCCGTCTGGTAAAATTCCTATTGCGGCATCTTGTGTTGTAGGTAAATGTCTATAAACAAATCCTGCACTAATTGCAAATTTTGCATCTTCGGTTTTATCTGTATCCCAACTGTACATCCAAGTAGCTGGTGTAGGATCATAAGTGAAAAGAATTTCAGCAGCTGTTTGCTCTCTATTGGCTCTTACCACAAATGGGTCTTCTAAAATATTTCTAGGTCTTCCTGGTGCTGGTGCATCAAAAGGGACTGGCCCTTCAATTGGCTTTTGCCATAAGAAATTAGGTGCAATTTGTAAATTCCCAATATTGTAAGTAAAACCTGTTAAAAAATTATATTGGTTGCCACTTCCACTGTCTTTTAATCTCCACCCAGTAAAGGTTTGAGTATTGTCTGCTCCACCGTTTGCTACTAATCCCATTGCAGCACTTTGTGCATACCAGTTGAATTTTCCACCTGCGTAAGTGAATTTGACTTTACCTCCCCAGTTGTCTTTATTATTAATTTGGTCTTGATATACATTACCATCTCTGTACAACTGGAAATTTCTACCGTTAAGTGGTTGACCAGCCCAAATTCCTCCTAAATCAACTCCAAATTTTCCAAATTTTCTTTGTAAAGCTAAAGTAACTCTTCTAGTCTGAGGTTGAGGTATAGCAAATGAACTTTGGGTAGTACCTCTTTGGTCTAAATCTTCATGATAAATTCCTGTAATATCAAATTTCCCTACTTTTCTTGAATATTTTACAAGAACAGCTGGGTTTGCACCCCACCACAATTCTGGTCCGAAGGCTACTTTTAAACCATTGATGGCTTTTTTCCCTGCAAATTCAAATCCGAAAGGTGCTTCACCGTTGTAAATATCAATATTAGGGCCGTAATTGGCTTCTGGGTATAGCCCAAAGATATCTCCTTCGTAACCCCAATGGTAATGTCCTGTTCTGTAGAATCCGTCCAAATCAAACCATTTATTATTCCAATGATAGCTTGCACTATATACTTGTACTCTGTTTACATCTTGCATTTTTGTAGTAGTTCCATCAGCATTTAGAACTTCTATTGGTCTGCCTCTGTTTTCATAGAAAATTTGGTCTATTGGATTTTCGGCTACATTTCCAAGAATGTTAACATTTACATTAGCTCTCATATTAGAACTAGGATTGGCTTCTACGCCTACATAATAAGATTGAGTATGATCAAAACCTTGTTTGGTAGGATAAGAAGTATAACCATCTGTTTTATCTTTTGGTGTTGTAATAAGGCTACCTCCAGTATTATAGGTGTAAAAATCTGCTCTTAAGTTGCTTAATTTTATTTTATCATTGCTTTCGGCTTTTAATGCAGCTTTATCTCCTCTTGCTCTTAATTGTGCATCTGCAATATTTATCTCATTGAAATAGTTTTTCACCATATTAGAAGTCATCAATTTTGTTTTGTCATAAGGATTAAATTGATGAATTTGTTTTAAAGCATAATAAGCAGAACGAGGATATTCTTGGTATAACCCGTTTGCGTCTGGAGCTCCTTTTGCACAGATACCAAACCATTCTTCATTCATGTTATTATCCCCTTTTTCGTAATCTTTTATGTAACCGCCGTTGCTCCATGAAGCATTAGTATCGTGAACATCTAAGTTTTCGTTTTGTTTGTATTTCCACCAACCATCACTAAATTGAAAGGTAAACCCACCAATACTATTGCCTGCTTTCCCCATTCCGGCAGCATTTTCGTAGATTTCTTGCCAATTTCCAAGCAAGTAATAAGTTTGTGCATCTTGGTCTTCTTTCCCTGTTATTTCATTGTATGCGTCTGCTCCAAATTCTGTAAACATAAAAGGTTTTCCAAACTCATTTTTTACTCTTAAAAAAGCATCTCCAAAAGATACTCCTCTATACATATTGGTACCATATATATCTATATCTTTACATTCTTTAGCTATAATATCTAAGAAGAGTAAATCTCCGTTGCACATTGCTACTGGGTGATTTTGGTCTATTGATTTCATTTCTAAAGCAGCATCATTAAATAACTTATACATTGCTTCTGCTCTGTGTGTAGATTTTCTTTCTGCTACCGGGATATTTTCTGTTTCAGCTCCGTCCCAAAATAGGCCGTAATTATTTTCGTTACCCAAAAGGTACATCAATAATCCTGGTGTATTCTTGTATTGCAGGGTAAGTTGTTTTACTTCATTAATAAGATACGCTCTGGTATTTGCATTAGCATAATCTGTATTAGGAATCCAAGTCCCATTAATTGTGAGACCATATCTTCCAAAAGAATGATTGAGCATGGTATAAATACCATAGTTTTGATAAATATAAGTAATCCATTTCGCTGGAATACCCGTGTAAACTCTAATGGCATTAACTCCCATATTCTTAAGTAGAGACATCTCACTGTCTAAAGCAGATTTAATAAAATCATCTTTCTGGCTCCACAAAGAATAATTATAATTAGTACCAATTGGGTAATAATCCCAATTCATTCCATTTATCACAAATGGTTTGCCATCTACCAATAGTTTATGACCTTCAGAGTTACTTTCTAGCCTTACATTTTCGGTTTGAGCAAAAAATAAATTGGTAATTAAACAAATAAAAATTATTGCATATTTTTTCATAATAAAAAAGTTATCATATAAAATAGATTTAATTAAAAAATCGGTATAGATTTTTGTTTTTTAAATTTAATCTTATATTAACTATATATTAACATTTCACCTATATACATTCAATATACAATAGAAAATATTCATACAAATAAATGATTTACAATAATATACAAATCAAAAAAGCAAAATACAGGGATTACATAAATTATAAAATCATATAGGTTTTACAATGAAATTTCAAAAAATAAGAATAAAACATTTCACTATAAAGAGGCACAACAATCAACTTTAGGACAATAATTTATCTATAGAAAATAATAACATATCCGTTGTGCGTTTTAAATAATATTTACTTTTGGAACTAAGGAATTGAATGAATAACTGATATTTATTTTTAACCCCTAACTGCGTAGCTATTACAACTTACTTATCTCTTCAATATGCATGTAAATCGTCAGCGAAAAGTTGACATTATATAGTATATAAAATTTAAGGAGTGTTTTCAAAAAAAGAATTACCTTTAATTATGGAAACACCTAAGAAAAAATTGAGAACGGTTCTTTTAGCTTTTGAGATATTTTTAATACCGAGTCTACCCTGAATATATTCAGTTTTTCTAATTGCTAAAATATTCTCTGCAGGCTTTAAAGTTTCTTTATTTTCATTTTTCTCATTTTGCTTTTTTTGATTAAGATGCAAATACAAATTGAGATTTTCATAATCTCTTAAATGCTTTCTTTTTGCCTTCTTTGAAAATTACTGAACCATTACCTGTAGAGCATTTGTGAAATAATAGAAAAGGTTGTTCTAAAACATAACATTTCACACATTCAACTAATTACCAGTTAGTTAAATACAATATATAACATCAGAGCAAGTTACAATAAAATTTTGACAACAATTAAAAGAAGATAATTTTCTTCTCAAATAAGAAAGCCAAAACTTAAAGATAAAGAAGTTATTTCTTTAGTTTTGGAGGCAGAATATTTAGGAATAAATAGCGAATATGAGCTTTTTAGGAAACTGCCCACATCTTAAAGAAGTATTTACAACCGTAGAAAAAGGAAATCGTTCCCTTTTATAGAAAGAATTCGAGAGAAAATATCTCGCACCGTTATCTCTGATGAAGAATATCTCATTATAGATAATATGCCTTTACTTTGGAATCTATTTCAGGTATTAAAGAGCAAACCAGTCTTTATCTTATCATTGCGACAAAAGGATTTGCTGCATTTGAAAATTGGAGAAAATTCGCATGTCATTCGGGAGTTGCTCCTTTTGAATATAGCTCTAGATCTAGTGTAAAAGGGAAAACTAAAGTAAATCATTTGGCAAATAAAAAAATGAAGTCATTACTACAAATGTGTGCTATGACATCTATAAAATATGATGCTCAATTAAAAGAATATTATCATAAGAAAAAAGCGGAAGGTAAAATTCTATGCTTGTTCTTAACAATGTAAGATGCAAACTTATAAGCAGGGTTTTTGCTGTAATTAACAAAGAAACTCCTTATATTAATACTTACAAATTTGCATCGTGAAATTTAACAGTTTTTATTTGCTTTTTGTCATAGAATGCACATCATGCGCTTTTACAAAAGTTATCCAAGTAAGCATTCTTTTAATCCTAATTTATAATTGATTATGAGTATTTTAAACAATTATCCACTTCTAATTTATTTAAATATCGAATCAAATTTATGAGTGAGCAATTGTATGTACTTGACTTTCATTTCATCAGAAAGAAAACTCTGTAAAATAAAATCTTTCCATTGAGGTAAAACTTTATTGAATCTTTTATAAATAGCCTGTAAAGACTTATCATTAAGATGTAAAGAAGCAGCTAAAGCATTAAAATCTTTTACGTCTATCCTGCTCTTTTTCCCGTTAATCGTTAGTGCAGATTCTTCCTTATCTTCTGGCATAACTAGAGCTGTACTTAATAAATCATAAGCTGGTGAAAATTCATATTCACTTAAATTATTTTCAATCAATGAATAATTTTTTAGATGCATATCTGCATTTCCTGTAAGAAAACTAAAAAGTGCTAATTCAAACAAATGTTGAGATTCGAAACCTTTATTTGCAGTGAATCGATGTGCTAATTTGCCAATCTTTTCTATTGAGCCTCTGTATTTGTGCTCTGTAAGATTTTCGCTTAACTGACAAAAATCTTCTACGGCTATTTTCATGCCTTTATTTCTATCAAATCTTTTGGTAATATAACCTAGCTCTCCAGATTTTAGCCTAATAAGAGAATGTTTTGCGGTTTTTATTTTTACCATTTCAGCCAAATGCATTGTTACATCTTCATTTTCTGGTAATTCAGTAAATTGTTGAGATTGAGGTTTGAAAATATAATCACCATGTAATCCTACGATTGTTAAACGGGGAATTTCTTTTATTTTTTTTTCTAATTCTAAAGATAGTTTTGGCTGTACTCCCGTAACCGCAATTCTTTTTATCACCAATTTCTTGGCAATTTCATTTGTTTCTTGTAAATTAAAATCTAAAATAGGCGGAATGCTAGTCCCAAAGATTTTTTTAGAACAAGTTTGATGGAAATCAAATTCATCAACATTTAATGCTTGATAACAATATAAACACTTTTTCATTATTCGTTATCTTTTGCAATAATTGAAACACAGCCTATACAATCTTTGCACAAAGAAAGAAGCAATCCGAAGCGGTCTCTTGGATTAATTTTCCAATTATCAATTGCAATATTCAATAGCCAACCTTCAGGAATTAAACCATCAAAAAAAGGAAATAAAATCTTGCTTTCATAGGCTGTTTTTTGCAAAGGCAATGTTAAACTTATAGGTTTAGGATTTGAACTTTCGAGATACTTATAATCATATACAAAAAAATATCCTTCATCATTTTCTGTGATAAGCCCCGACAATTTATCTTGGTAAAATACTTTTGCTTGTCTCATAATTCAGATTTTTTAATCACTCCTATTTCACTTCCAAATAAAGCCAAAACCTGATTTACTTTATCTAAACGAAGCGTTTGTTTACCTTGTTCTAACTCTCTAATAAAACGTAAACCTACCCCAGCTCTTTCTGCTAGTTCTGGTTGTGTAAGTTTTAATTGTTTGCGTTTTTGTTTGACAAAAAACGAAAGTGCATTTTCCATTTTATACCCTTTAAGGTACAAATATAGCAAATATTTTAACAATATACCTTTTAGGGTATAAAAAATTGTTTCAACCTAAAATTATACCCGAAAGGGTAACATTACTTTTACTTAAAGATACATTTGAAGTCGTTTACTTTAAAAAAATTGAGAAGAGATATAATGAATGAGATAATTCAAAAGTCCAAGGTCGGAAGTGAAATTGTGAGGATGAGAAGGTGGAAGATAGATAATGAATAATGAGAGCAAGGAGTAAATGTGTTATTTAGAAACTATTCCGTATGTCTCAACCAACTGACAAAATCTGCAATCATTTCAGAATTTATTGTATGATCTTCTCTGTATTGATGAAATTCCAGCTGTAATTTTTTCGATTTCAAATAATCTATAGCATCCAAAGCATACTGAAATTTCAGGACAGAATCGTGTGTTCCGTGAGATACAAATATTTTTAGTTTTTTTAGTCTTTCATTATCCGCAACCAAAGGTTTTACTTCAGGAAGTAATCTTCCGCTCATTGCAGCGATTCCTTTTATTTTTTCGGGTTCTGTTAAAGCAACACTATAACACATAATTCCACCTTGGCTAAATCCCATCAAATACACTTGGTTTTCATCAAAATCTTCAACATTTTTTAAATCTTCAATGAATTTCAGAATTTCTTTTCTGGATTTTTCTGCCTGTTCTTCATTAATAATAGACTTTTCAGGTGTAAACTGTACTTGAAACCAAGCATAGCTATTTTCTCTTAAAGTAACTGGTCCTCTTGCAGAAACAACCAAAAAATTATCCGGAAGTGCATTTGCAAACGAAAACATATTCTGTTCATTGCTTCCAACGCCGTGTAATAAAATAATTAATGGTGGTTTTTGCGTTGCAACTTTAGGCTGTCGTACCAAATAATGTAAACTTGGTTTTTGAGATATTGTATTTGTCATTGTAAAACTTAAACTGATTAAAAAAATGGATACCAATAGAGCCGATATCCAAAAATATTTTGATTTTGTCATATTATGCTTTGTCGATTTTCACAGACATCATATTGAGAGAACCGGCAACAAGAGCATCATTGAAAATGGTTGCTTTTTCATCTTTTTCCTGCAATCCTAAAATATAAAGCAAAGGATTAAAATGTTCCGGTGTAGGAATCGACATTTGGACTTCTTTCCCTAATTTATCATATCGAACCAAAGATTGATGGTCGCCATCTGTAACCAATTGTTTTATTTTTTCGTTGGCGGTTATTGCCCAGTCAAAACCAAACCCTGGAGTCATCATTTTATCCCAAGAAGCCATTCTGAGATTATGAACTGTGTTTCCGCTTCCGATAATCAAAACGCCTTTTCTGCGCAATGCAGACAACTCTTTTCCTAAAGCATAATGATATTCCGGGCCTTTGCTGTAATTCATACTCATCTCTATTACAGGAATATCTGCGTTTGGATAAAGGAATTTCACAACCGTCCAACATCCGTGGTCTAATCCCCAATCTTCATTAAAACCAACATCTACTGATTTAATCAGTTTCTGTGTTTCCAAAGCCAGTTCGGGACTTCCGGGAGCTGGATATTGAACATCAAACAAAGCCTGCGGAAAACCTCCAAAATCGTGGATAGTTTGCGGATGTTCCATCGCTGTTACATATGTTCCTTTAGTTTCCCAATGGGCAGAGATACAGAGAATTGCTCTTGGCTTGGGCAATGTTTTTGCAATAGATTGAAAACCTTGTGTGAAAATATTATCATCAATAGCATTCATCGGGTTTCCGTGACCGAGGAAAAGTACAGGCATTCTTTCTGTTGGAACCAAATTATCGGTAAGATTATGTAGCGTATTCAGCTTCATTGCAGCTGCTCCTAAAGGTAAAAGTGCCATAGCTTTTAAAAAATCTTTTCTGTTCATAAAAATCAATTAAAGCTTGTTGAATTTTTTAAAAAATTAAAATTTATTCCTTAAATTAATTTATTGATATATTTCCTAATCCTAAATTATTAAATTTCAAATCAATTATCAATTACTATTTATTACCTAAGGTCTCTAGTTATTCTTAAAAAATTCAACAAGCTTGATGATTCACGTTTTTATTTTGCCATTATCTGGTCCATATAAGACTTGTTATCCCAAAACAGAAATTCCTCGCTCATAGTTCCGTCTGCTTTCCAAATTCCGATAGTCGCCATTGGAAGTTTGAATTTTTTTCCGGTTGGCTGAATGAAAGTTCCATCTCCAAGAGGCATCGGTTGTGTAAAAGTCCCTTCCATATAACCCATTACCGCTGTGATATTTCCACTTCCAATTTTGATTGGATGTTCTTTGATTCTTGTGTCAGGAGCATAGACAAACATCGCATCTAAAGTTTTGATATGTTGCTCGATTCCTTTTTCAGAATGCCCATCTGGAAAATGAACAATAATATCTTTAGCATGGCTCTCATGAAGTCTTTTCCAGTCTCTGTTGCTGAAAACCGTGTAATCCAGTGTATCGAAAGTTGCCAGATTTTTGGAAATGATTTCGTTTGCAGCGGTTAATTCTTTAATTTGCTTAAGAACATCATCTGATTTTGCTGATTTTTTTGTTTGGGATTGTGCATTTGCTGTAAATAAAACTGCCATTGCAATACCTGCTAAACCTTTTGTAATGAATGAATTTTTCATTGTTTTCTGTTGTAAAATTTATAATACAAATTTCCGAAACAGAGGTTTTGAAGAGGTAATACAAATCAGAAAGATTATTGTGATTTTAGGAAATGATTTTCTTCATTGCCTTTCGATATTCAGACGGTGTAACACCAGATTTTTTCTTGAAAGCGTGTGTGAAATAAGTTTTTTCATTAAAACCAAGCTCATAACCAATCTCGGCAATCGTTTTATCAGTCGTAATTAAAAGATTTTTAGCTTCTGTCAATTTTCTGGTTTCTATAATTTCAGAAACACTTTGATGAAAGATATCCTGACAGATAATATTAAGATTTCGGGTGGTCATAAAGAGTTTTTCCGCATAGAAATTGACGTCTTTCGGTTCTTTATAATTCTCTTCCAGTAAGCGTAGAAAGTTTTTAAAGGTCAGACTTTGGATTTTTTTTGATTCATCATAATTCAAATCCATTTTTTTTCTTTCCGATTCTATAATCGTAAAAAGACTAGTCAATAATTGCCTGATGACCGATAAATCTGGGTTTAGCCTTAAATATTCCTGATAAATAATTTGGCAAATACTATAGAGTCTCTCAAAACATTGGTCTGTTTTCAGGCAGACATTCGCCTTTTCGTGATAAGAAGAATACAACTGAAAACAGTTTCTGCAATAAACTCTCGCTTGAAACGGATGGCCCAAATGTCACATTTCCCATCCAAGATTAAAGGTTTTGCCTGATGTACTTTTCCCTGAGCGATGAAACTTACAAAAGGTGCTGAAATCAGTTGTGATTTGAAATCAATAAAATGTTCCAATTGCCCGTATTTTCCAATCAAAAGCTCTTCAAAATCGTGATTGTGAGGTTCGTTTTCAGTTTTGCTGATTTTTTCCGATTCCGCAATATCTATTTTGAACATTTTAAAGATTTCATTCATAACAAAGCAATTAAAAAAGTTATTATTTTTATATCACCTTTAATACAACCTGCTCGTTAGCTCTGCCACTTTTTTCATATTCAAAGAGTTGTATTTTTAAAAGGAAAACAAAACATCTAAAATAGCAACTACTGTTTTTCTTAGTTGTAAAGTTGAAATTTTATCAGCAACATATGACAATAAAAAACTCCACAAAAAAATCTGCAAAAGATATCCGCAAAAACACCAGAAGGTATTTTCTCGTGTAACAAAAGATTTTAATCTCTCTTATTCTTCGGTAAACTCTGAAATCAGTTTTAAAGGAGATTCATTCTTTAGTGAAAATTCAAAGATATAAAATTTAAATTGCTTATAATCGAGTATTTGAGAACGTAAAAGACGGTTTTCCTAAAAGTAAACTTTTTCCCCTGTTTTAGAGAAAGAAATTAAGCTCAAATATCCGGTTTTGACGATTTACAGATAAAGCACACGTATTTCATCAAGTTGTGGGTTAAACTTGCCATTCGTTTTTGATGCATCTTGTGTTTACTCATATTCGTGAAGTTGTACAATGTTCCAACTACAGGTTTTATCATTTTACTCTAAACACTGACAATTCTCTTGGTGAATTTTACATTTAGAATGACTTTTGATATATGTAGTAATAATGTTCTTTGAGGATGATGTTATTGCCAATAAAAAAAGACATTCAAAATGCTTTATTATTCATATGTTGAAGCAATTTTATTAAAACGAAAAAGGAGGAGTTATCATTTTAAAGAATTTTAGACAAGATTTTTATTTAGAATTTTTACTTGAAGAAAATTTGTAGGCTTTGGGAGTCATTCCTGTTTTCTTTTTAAATAATCTTATAAAATATGACGGATCATTGAAGCCTAATGAATAAGCAACATCTGAGACATTAATTTTATCATTCAATAAAAGAATTTTAGCCATAGAAATAATTTCATATTGAATGATTGAAAGAGGAGTATCATTAGAAATTGTCTTACACAATCGATTTAGGTGTGATAATGATACACCCAATTTTTTTGCGTAAAATTCTATTGGTTGGAAAGGTGAAATTTGAGTTTTCACCATCTCCAAAAATTGTCGAAAATAATCCAACTCTGAAGAATTTTTTGATAAATGAAAGTCATTAGCTTTCTCTTTCAAAGAAGCAATACTTAACAATAAACTAGCTAATTTAACATGTATATAAATATCTTTGAAAGAATCTCTTTCTTCGTAAAACTCTGCTTCCAGTTCTAAAAGTGTTTCTATAATACTAATCGCATCTTTATCTTTTGAACATTCTCTTGAAAGTAAAATTGGAAAAGCAATTGACTTTTCAATTATTGGAAACTCTTTAAAAAAAGAATAAGTATAATAATTAGAGAATGAAATAATGTCACCATCTACATTTGGACTAAAGGAAAACCCATGTATGTAATTTGGAGGAATATAAATTAAAAAAGGGGCTTCTAATTTATATTTATGGGCATTAAGATGAATCTCTGCAGTTCCTCCTTTAACAAAAAATATTTGATATAAATAACTATGGAAATGGGGTTCAACCTGCCATCCAAAATTTATACATCTTGTTTTAACCTGTTCAACTAGAAAATATTTCTCACGTACAGAAGTTTCTTCTCTGTACAAACCCGGAAAATTAGAAATATGTAGACTTTGTTCCATCTAGCAAAAGTACACAATATTAGAATAAACTATTTTTTACATAATTTATTTTAACACGATTTTAATTAAATCATGAACTAAATCATAATAAAAGAATTGTCCTATTTTTTGGATGATTTCTCCTATTCCTAACGTTAAATCAATTATACTTTTGTGCCATAAAAATATCATAGTTATGAGTCAATCAATAAAAGTAAATGATCTAAGAAGTGCCTTAGAATTACTAAAAAAAATTCCTCAACAATATCATGAAACTGATATTGAAATTAATCCAGATGCAGATTTGGCAGGTGTTTACAAATTAATTGGTGCAAGCGGAACAGTACAAAGACCAACAAGAAAAGGACCAGCAATGATTTTTAATAATGTTAAAGGTTATCCTGGCTCAAGAGTTTTAGTAGGAATGTTAGCCGACAGAAAAAGAGTGGCAGCAATGCTTGAATCACCAAGTGAAGAATTAGGTAAATATATGGGTAATGCTGTAAAAAATAATATACAGCCAATTGTTGTAGACTCTAGTAAAGCAATGTGTCAAGAAGTTGTTTATAAAGCAACAGATCCTAATTTTGATATTAGAAAAATACTTCCAGCACCAAGAAATACTCCTATAGATGCAGGTCCATATTTTTGTGAAGGTTTGTTATTAGGGTCTGATCCTGAAACAGGGCACGCAGATGTTACCATTCATAGGATTTGCGTACAAGGAAAAGATGAACTATCAATCTATTTTGTACCAGGGCGCCATATTGACCAATTTAGGTTAAAAGCTGAAAAAGAAGGAAAACCTCTTCCTGTAACAATTAATATGGGACTAGACCCAGCTATTTTAATTGGTTCTTGTTTCGAGGCTCCAACTACACCATTTGGATTTGATGAATTAAGTATTGCTGGTGGGCTTCGTAATGAAGCTGTAGAATTAGTAAATGCACTTACAATAAATCAGAAATCAATTGCAAAAGCTGAAATTGTAATTGAAGGTGAATTATTACCAAATGTACGTTGTGTAGAAGACCAAAATACTAACACTGGTCACGCAATGCCAGAGTTTCCTGGGTATAATGGACCTGCAAATCAAAGTCTTCCCATTTTTAAAGTAACAGCAATTACAACCCGTAAAAACCCTATTTTACAAACTCTAGTTGGGCCTGGAGAAGAGCATACTAGCTTAGCTGGAATTCCAACTGAAGCGAGTATTTTTAATGCTGTAGAAGCTGCTTTGCCTGGATTGCTTAAAAATGTTTATGCACATACAGCAGGAGGAGGTAAATATTTAGCAATTTTACAAGTACAGAAAAAAATACCAGCAGACCAAGGGAGAGAAAGACAAGCAGCCTTAATAGCATTTGCAGCATATTCTGAACTAAAACAAATCATTATAGTTGATGAGGACGTAGACCCATTTGATAGTGACGATGTTTTTTGGGCAATGACAACTAGATATCAAGGTGATATAAGTACAGTATTTATTCCGGGGGTTCGTTGTCATCCTTTGGATCCATCTCAAAGTCCAGATTTTGATTATAAAATTTCTGCAAAAGGAATAACAACAAAAACAATCTTTGATTGTTCAGTTCCATTTCATTTGAAAGAACATTTCGTGAGAGCTCAATTTAAAAAAATGGATGCAACACCATACATGCCTGAATGGATGAAAAATGAACTCTGATTTATATAAAAAATATCATAGTAATGTGTAGTGTTATACTACACATTATTTAAAATGTAATCTCAAGATTAAATATATCCATTTTTTTAAAAAAGATTAGACATGCAAAAAGATAAAATTATCATTGGAATAAGTGGCGCAACAGGTTTACAATATGGAGTAAAAGCTTTACACTTACTAAAAAGTCAAAACATAGAAACCCATCTGGTCATGAGTAAAGCTACAGAACTTGTTCGAAATTATGAAACTGATTATACTCGTGAAGAGATATTTGATCTTGCAGATTATGTCTATCCTATACAAGATATTGGTGCAGCAATTTCTAGTGGTTCATTTAAAACGAAAGGTATGCTTATAGCGCCTTGCTCAGTAAAAACAATGTCCGAAATAGCAACGGGTATTACTAGTTCATTGCTGTCGAGATCAGCTGATGTTATTTTAAAAGAACGAAGAAGATTAGTTTTAATGTTTCGAGAAACACCTTTGCATCTAGGACATATACAAACCATGGAACGTGTTACACAGATGGGAGCCATCATTATGCCTCCGGTTCCTGCATTTTATACTAAGCCTGTTACATTGGACGATATTGTTACACATTCAGTAGCTCGTGCATTGGATTTATTTGATATTGACATCAATATTACCCGTTGGGATAGAGATTACATCGAGAGTCTTAAAAATTAAATTTGTTTATAATATAAAAAATACTAAAAATGCCTACAGGTCCTTTAATAGACGTATTTGCCACTCTTTTTGGTGGAATACTTGGAGCTTTTCTTGGAAATAAAATTCCAGAACGAGTTCGTAAAGCTTTACCCTTAACTTTTGGAGCTGCATCAATGGCGATGGGAATTTTCACCATTATCAAGATGCATACTCTACCACCAGTAATTCTATCTTTAATTTTGGGTAGTATTATTGGAGAGCTTTTGATGATTGAAAAAGGTATTGGAAACCTCGCTAATAAAATGAGAGTCCCAATTCAGAAAATGTTTCCGGTAAAAAATGCAGCAGATGAAGATAAATTTTTAGAACAGTTTGTGAGTGTATTAGTGCTCTTTAGCGCTAGTGGAACTGGAATATTTGGAGCTTTAAATGAAGGAATTACTTACAATCCAACAATTCTTATTTCTAAAGGGTTTCTAGATTTCTTTACAGCCGCTATTTTTGCAACTGCTCTGGGAATGATTGTTGCTACAACTGTTATTCCTCAAGCTATTGTATTATTTGGTTTATTCTTTCTTGCTAAAATAGTTATGCCTTATACAACTCCAGAACTTATAGCAGATTTTTCTGCTTGTGGCGGAATTATAATGTTCGTAACTGGGTTGCGTATATGTGGTATAAAATCATTTCCTATAGCTAATTTACTGCCTGCACTTGTTTTAGTAATGTTTATTTCACATTATTGGGGAATAATTTTTTAGTAAAATTATTAAACTTTTATAAGCCTTATTAAAAAGAATATAAACTAAATTCATTATAAGGCTAATTATATCTAAAAGACTTATATATGAAAAGTACTTTAAAGATTTTATGTGCTTATATTGTAATAATTTTTACATCTTGTAATATATTGTATGCACAAACAACTTCTTTTTCAAGCAAGAATAAAATATTCTTTGAACCTAAATTTAAAGTTCTTTCTTATGATGAGGATTATAGTGAGCTTGCAGATTCTACTCTAAGAAGCAATATTTACACTAAATTGAAATATATTCCTTTATATAAAAATGGATATTTAACTTTTGGTGGAGAAGCTAGACTAAGAATGGAAATCAGGAATCATCTTAACTATGGGAATCCGTTAGAAGATAGAGGTCCAGATTTTCAACAAAGAAGTAGACTTTGGGCAGATTATCACATTGCCAAAAATATTAGAGCATATATAGAACTACAATCTAGTACATCTTATGGACTTGAAGTTCAAGCTTCTCCTTTAGATAAAGATCAATTAGAGGTTCATCAAGCTTTCATTGATGCTATTCATAGATTTAAGGATAACAGCTCACTAATATTCAGATTAGGACGCCAAGAAATTGTTATTGCAAAGTCAAGATTATTTGATAATAGAAATGCACCAAATTTACGTCACTCTGTAGATGCTGCCAGACTAACATATACTCAAAAAGATTGGCTGGTAGAAGCTTTTGGCGGGTTAAGTCAAAGTGATAAAATTGGTTATTTTAACGATGGATGGGATAAAAACTTTACTTTCTTTACTTCCCATTTAGTCAAGAAAAATATAATTAATTCTATTGGACTTAATGCAGAGTTTTTATATATACACAGCAATAGAAAAAAGGCTCCTACGCCTGTATTCTATGGTACACGAAATACTTTTTCCGTACGTTTATTTGGGAAAAAAGGCAGTTGGGACTATGATGTAGAAGGAGTTTATCAACTGGGAAAAGGCATTAATAATACCGATATTAATGCGTGGTTTATAGCCTCAGAAAGTAATTTTACCTTTCCCATAAAGATGAAGCCTTATTTAGGATATAAGTTAGATATTGGCTCTGGAGATAAAAATCCTGATGATAATAAGAATAACTCCTATGATTTTCTTTGGTCCAAAGGAATTAGCTTTGCCTCTGATTTGAGCTATACAAACTTAATGAGTTTTGGTCCTGCGGCAGGATTTAATATTACTCCAAAAATTAGATTAGACTTTTGGGCACAATGGCTTTGGAGAAATTCACTTAAAGATGGATTATATAAAATGTCTGACACTTTTCAAAGAGTTCCTTCATATGGAAATTCTCGTTTTATTGGCTTTAGAAATTTGTTGAAAATAGAATATCAAGTAAATTCTTTTATAATGTTTGGAACCTATTTCAACCAAACATATAAAGGATCTTATTTAAAAGAAAACGAATATAATAAAAATCTCTTTTATGGATTGTTTTACACCAATATTCGATTTTAAAATTATTAAGCTATAGTTAATCCATATAATTATATCCTTTGTCACTTTAAAAAACTTTTTTTAAAGTGGCTTTTGTATTTTTTTATTCATAAATTTATTTATTATTATGAAAAATCTAATCTCACAAAAAATTGTTAATTTTTTAAATTTACAAACTTGTGTTAATATTTGTACTGTAAATGAAAATAACCTACCTTATTGTTTTACTTGTTACTTTGTATTTGATGAAGAAAAAAAATGTTTATACTATAAGTCAAATATAAATACTAAGCACTCCGAATTGATATTAAAAAATAATGCCTGTGCAGGTACTATATTGGAAGATCAATTGAATAAAATGTTTCTAAAAGGAATTCAATTTCAAGGGAGTATAAATAAGACTTCAAATAAAAATTTATCAGCATTCAAAAAGTATCACAAAAAATACCCAATGGCTTTAGCTATTCCAGGAGAAATTTGGGTTGTAAATTTAGAAATAATTAAATTTACGGATAATTCTATGGGATTTGGTCATAAAACGCATTGGTCTGCTCTTTAGCAGTAAATATTTATAGCATTGTTAATTAAATTAAGAACTTGTCTTCAGCTAAGAAAAAACAATAATTTAGTTAATATTTTTACATAATGCACAACGGGTTAGAATTACTGTAAACAATAAAATTAACAAATAAAGGGTGTCCATTTTATTTTATTTAGTAAAATATTATACTGCTAATATATGAAGAAATAAAATTATAATGTTCGTCAAATGTTCGTCAAAAAATAAAAAAGCATTTACAAAAATTATGTAAATGCTTGATAATCAACGTGGCCCCACTTGGGCTCGAACCAAGGACTTGCTGATTATGAGTCAGCTACTCTAACCAACTGAGTTATAGGGCCTAAAACTCAGGGAATAAATTCCTTTTATTTTATTGGTGTGCAAATGTAACACTTTTTCTTAATATTCAAAAAAAAATTACAACTTTTCTTGACATAATTCTACCAATACTCCATTTGTTGACTTGGGATGCAAGAAAACTACCAGCTTATTGTCGGCACCATCTTTTGGGACTTCTGAGATAAAAACAAAGCCTTCTGCTTTCAATCTTGTGATTTCTGCAAAAATATCATCTACTGCAAATGCAATATGATGAATACCTTCGCCTTTTTTTTCTATAAATTTTGCAATAGGACTTTCTTCATTAGTGGCTTCTAAAAGTTCTATTTTACTATCGCCTACCATAAAGAAAGAAGTTTTAACACCTTCTCTCTCTACAGATTCTTGTTTGTAAGGCTCGGTTCCTATTAACTTAGCAAATAAATGGTCTGAAGTTTCCAGGTTTTTAATGGCAATGCCAAGGTGTTCTATTTTATTGAGCATATTATGTGATTTTTTAGTTGAGTTAAGGTTATTTCAAATTTACAAAAAAGTGTGTAAATTACCGAATGTTTTGCGTGAGGGAGAAGCGCATTGTTGGAGCTCTCCCGAAAAAAAACTGACAGGGTTTGCGGTTTGGCTTTTTTTTTCGGGAAGCGACTGCGCGAATACCGACCCCGAAAAGTTTTTCGGGGGAATGAGTTTTGGTAAAACTTTTCGGGGGCACGCCTAACAAAATAAAAAATACTAAATTTGCAACATGAATGAAAGTAACAGACAACGAAAAGTAGCACAGATAATACAAGAAGATTTTGCAGAACTTTTTAGAAAACAGTCTTCGGATAGCAAACAAAGCTTTCTGGTATCTGTTTCTGATGTAAAAGTATCTGCAGATTTAGGAATTGCAAAAATTTATTTGAGTATTTTCCCACAAGAATTTAGAAAACCTATTATGAAGGAAATAGAAGAAAATAAAGCTTTCTAT
Source organism: Cloacibacterium sp. (assembly GCF_047601505.1). Classification (GTDB taxonomy): domain Bacteria; phylum Bacteroidota; class Bacteroidia; order Flavobacteriales; family Weeksellaceae; genus Cloacibacterium. The sequence goes on along the minus strand of NZ_JASGJD010000001.1, from coordinate 1,366,642 downwards.
AGAAATTATATGGGACAAAAAATGGGGAAACAAGTTCGTATTATTCCTGAAATTAATTTTTATCTGGATACTTCTTTAGACGATGTAGAAAGAATAGAAAAAGAACTGAAAGGAGAAGGAGATAACCCTATTCTTTAAAAAATGGCTTTAGGGAACACTTCTTTTTACATTGCTAGGAGATATCTTATTGCCAAAAAAGGCAGTCAGGCAGTAAGTTTTATTACTGGCTTAGCTGCTTTTGCAATGATGGTAGCTGTAGCTGCTATGTTTATTATTATTTCTGTGTTTTCGGGGTTAGAAGACCTCAACAAAGAGTTTATATCTAATCTTCATGCAGACCTTACTATTTCTAGCGTAAAAGGAAAAAACATCCCAACCCTTAGCAAAATCATCAATATTTTAAAAAATGAAAAAGAGATTAATCATTTTTCTAAAATTATTGAAGAAAAAGTATATATTGATTATAAAAACACTGGTGAAATAGCGTATCTAAGAGGCGTAGATTCGGCTTACACCAAAGTGAATCCTATTGATAAAAACATCTATTACGGCAGTTATCCTTCATTTAAATATGTAAACGAAGTAGCCATGGAAGTTCAGCTAAAAAGCAGACTTTCTATTCCCGTTTCTAGCGATACAGACATTGCAACTCTCTTTATGCCAAAACCTGGAAAAGGGATTATAAGCAAAGAGGAAGATATATTCAATAAAAAAGAAATCTATGTTTCTGGTATTTTCCCTGGTAATGAACAGCTAGACAATTACATTATTGCGCCATTAGAGCTTTCCGAAGAATTATTGAATTTGCCCAAAAATTCGGCTTATCAAATTGTTATTCAATTGAAAAATCCGGCAAATGCAGAAATAGTAAAAGAAGATTTGTACAAAAAAATGGGCAATAGCATCATCATTAAAACTAAAGCGGAAGAAAATGCGGCTTTCTGGAAGATGATTAATATGGAAAAACTAATGATTTACCTAATTTTTGCATTGGTGATTTTCATTACTACTTTTAATCTAGCAGGTGCTATAACAATACTTCAACTAGACAAAAAAGAACAAGCCAGAGCTTTAGTATCTATAGGATTTACAATAAAAGGCTTAAGAAAAATTTATTTTAACACTGGATTATTAATTGTGATTTTTGGCGTTTTATCTGGTTTAATATTGGGCAGTATTATCTGTTTTATACAATTACAAACGGGCATCTTCAAAGCTACAGAAGCATTACCTTTCCCCGTGAGGATAATCCCGCTTAACTATCTTGTTGTTTCTTTAACTAGTTTGTTCTTTGGAGTATGCATTTCATGGGTATTTTCTAGAATTAACAAAAAATTATTCTTAGAAAAATAATTGGTGTGAATTTTTTCATAACTTCGCTTTCCTCTTTTTTAAGACTAACATAATGAAGAAATTACTACTTTTTGGGCTAATTACCATTAGCTCTCTAATGCTGGCGCAAATCCCTACTGGCTATTACGATGGTACTTCTGGACTTACGGGCGCTGCTCTCAAAACAAAATTAAGCCAAATAATTACAAATGGGCATTCGGATATGGGATATGGCAGTGGAACCGGAGGCTTATGGACCGCATATTTCACAACAGATGTGGATAATTACTATGAAAAAGATGGTACCGTTTTAGACATGTATTCTGAAAATCCAAATCCAAGTATCAATGGAGCAGTAAATGATTCGTACGAATATAAATTAGGCCAAGTCTCTGCAGGAGGAAATCAATGTGGAAACGGGAAGAATTATGAAAACAGTTGCTATAATAGAGAACACTCTCTTCCAAAAAGTTTTTTTGGAGGAATAAACGCGACACCAATGGCTAATGATGCACATTTTGTTATCCCAACAGACTACTACGTTAATAACAAAAGAGGGAATATGTTATATGGTGAAACAAACTCTCCTATTCAAACTTTTACTAATGGCTCTAAAATTGGAATAAGTAGTTTTCCTGGATATAGCGGAACTGTCTTTGAACCAATTGATGAATTTAAAGGAGATTTAGCAAGAATGTGGCTTTATTTCGTAACAAGGTACGAAGCAAAACTTGTAGATTTCTATAATCTTAATATCTCTGGTTCTCCATTTGATGGAAGTACTTACAATGGATATCAACAATGGATTATAAATATGCTATTAAAATGGTCTAAAAACGACCCTGTATCTCAAAGAGAAATTGACAGAAATAATGCTGTTTATAATTTTCAAGGAAATAGAAATCCTTTTATAGACCATCCAGAATTCATAGAGGAGATATGGACATCTACTCTATCTACTACAAATATTAACAATTTAGTGACATGGAGCTTATATCCAAACCCTGTAAAAAATAAAGTATTATTTTTTACAGGAAAAGAACTTCAAAAAATAAAAAAAATAGAAATTTATAATATTAGCGGAAAATTAATATCCACCTATGAAACCCCATTCTTTAAAGAAAATTTTATACAACTTAACAATATAGACAAAGGGGTGTATATTCTAAAGATAGAAAATACTTCTCAAAAATTTATTGTAGAATAATAAGCTAAATTTATTGATTTTATCTTTTGAAGAGGTTGTATCAAAAGCACTCTCTATAGAACTCATGCCTAACAACTTTATTATCAAAGCGTTAATTCACCTTTAGATACAGTTTCTTCACTGCCTTTAATTTAACATAAAATTAAAAATACTTTATCTCAATATGACAAAATTGATTTAAATTAGAGGTGTTAAAAAAAATCAATTTTATGAAGACAAAAAATTACTTCTTGATTTTATTCTTAGGAATAAATTCACTCTTTTTTGCGCAAATTCCTACGGGTTATTATGATTCTGCTAGTGGCTTAACTGGCGCAGCGCTCAAATCAAAATTAGCAACTATTATTACCAATGGACACACCGACAAAGGTTATGCGGGATTGTGGACAGGTTACAAAACTACTGACATCGACAAAAACTACGAAAATGATGGCAGTATTTTAGACATGTACTCCGAAAATCCTTCGGGAACAGACCCTTATAAATTTACCGTTACAACAGACCAATGTGGCACTTATTCTGTAGAAGGAGATTGTTATAACAGAGAGCACGTTATTCCACAAAGTTTATTCAATCAAGCTTCTCCTATGGTTTCCGATATTAATTTTATTAGAGCCACTGATGGAAAAGTTAACGGAATGAGAAGTAACTATCCTTACGGAAAAGTAGGAACCGCTACATTTACCTCTCAAAACGGTAGTAAATTAGGAAATTCTGTTTCTTCGGGCTACACGGGAACTGTTTTTGAACCCATAGATGCCTTCAAAGGAGATATTGCCAGAATGATTTTTTATTTTGTAACAAGATACGAATCTAAATTATCAACCTTCACATCTGGAAACATTTTAGGAACTTCTACTTTCCCTGGATTACAAACTTGGGAATTAGATGTACTTTTAGCTTGGCATAATGCAGACCCTGTTTCTCAAGCCGAAATAAACAGAAATAACGCATCGTACACATTTCAAGGAAATAGAAATCCTTTTATAGACCACCCAGAATATGTTGCTTCAATTTGGGGAGGAAGTTCTTCTACAGACACTACAGTTCCTTCTACTCCGACAAGTTTAGCTTCTAGCAATATAACTTCTACTTCTGCTACTATTTCTTGGACGGCTTCTACCGACAATGTAGGTGTTACAGGTTATAAAATTTTAAATAATGGAACTCAAGTGGGAACTACAACCTCTACATCATATAGTTTAACCGGTTTAACTGCTGGCACAACTTATTCTGTAACTGTTCAAGCTTACGATGCTGCAGGAAACACATCTGCTAGTTCGTCTGCTCTTTCTGTAACTACCACTTCAGCTTCTGACACTACAGCTCCAAGTACTCCAACAAGTTTAGCTTCTAGCAGCATCACTCAAACTTCTGCTACTGTTTCTTGGACGGCTTCTACCGACAATGTAGGCGTTACAGGTTATAAAATTTTCAATAACGGAACTCAAGTGGGAACTTCTGCCTCTACATCTTATAGTTTAACCGGTTTAACTGCTGGCACAACTTATTCTGTAACAGTTCAAGCTTACGATGCTGCAGGAAACACATCTGCTAGTTCGTCTGCTCTCTCTGTAACTACTACTTCAGCTTCAACTTTTACAGAACTATATTTTTCAGAATATTTAGAAGGTAGTAGCAACAACAAAGCAGTAGAAATAAGCAATAGAACTTCTTCTTCTATAGCACTTTCTACCTATTCAATAAAAAAACAAGTAAATGGTTCTACTACATGGACTGCTGTAGCAACACTTTCTGGTACATTAGCAGCCAACTCCACTTACGTAATTGCCCACAGTTCTTATGCACTTACCTGCCCTGGAACTATTAATTTAAAAACTTCTAGTTTAGATTTTAATGGAAATGACACTGTTGGTTTATTCAAAAACGGAACTTTAATTGATATTATCGGAACATCTGGTTCATCCGCAAACTTTGCCTTAGACACTACATTAAGAAGAAATGTTTCCAAACCAAGAACTACTTATTTAGCATCAGAATGGACATCTTATTCTGTAGATACTTGTACCAATATTGGCACTGTAAACCCTACAGGAACAGCAAGAATGGCACCTTCAACCACAGAAGAAAATATTAGCATATATCCTAATCCTGTTAAAAACAACGAAATTTTCTTCAAAGGTTCTAATCTTCAAAACATTGAAACAGTTAAAGTTTATGATTTGAATGGAAAAATGATTCAAGCCATTAATGCTCCTTTCAAAAAAGGAAACAAAGTAAATTTAAAATCATTACCAAAAGGAGTTTATTGGATTATCTATGGTACAAAAAGCGAAAAATTAATTATAGAATAATCACAATCAACAATAAAAACACACAAGGCTGGGAAATATTTCCGGCCTTTTTTATTACCTTTGATGTATGGAAACATCTGCTAAATTTGGTTTAATAGGAAAAAAAATTTCCTATTCTTTTTCTAAGAAATATTTTGAACAAAAATTTCAAAAATTATTATTAAACAACCATTCATATAATATTATAGACCTCGAAAATTTAGATAACATCAAAAATATTTTTGAAACAGAACATCTAAAAGGTCTCAACGTAACCATTCCTTACAAAGAAAAAATAATTCCTTTTATTGACGAATTAAGTGATGAAGCCAAAGAAATTGGCGCCATTAATTGTATTTCTATAGAAAACGGAAAGACAAAAGGTTACAATACCGATGCTTTTGGATTTGAAAAAACGCTTTTACTCCACAAAAAAGAAAACCAAAAAACAGCAATTATTTTAGGAAATGGAGGCGCAGCAAAAGCGGTACAATATGTCTTGAAGAAAAACCAAATTCCATACATTACAGTTTCTAGAACTACTGAAATTAATTATGAAAATCTTTCGGAAAATTTAGTCAAAGAGAATCTCATCATTATTCAATGCACACCAGTTGGCACTTTCCCGAATATTGAAGAATCTGTATCATTTCCTTTTGATGGAATTACAGAAAATCATTTGATTATAGATTTAATTTACAACCCAGAATACACCAAATTTATTAGAAATTGCGCCGAAAAAGGAGCAAAAACAGCTAACGGATTGTACATGCTAGAACAACAAGCCGAAAAAGCTTGGGAAATCTGGAACTCCTAAGGTTAAAAGTTAGAGATTAGACGTTAAATGTAAAAAAATTAAAATTTTAACTTTCAACTTCTGAATTTTGATATTTAACTTTTAACTTACAAATTGCATATTTCACAAAAAACACTTAATTTAGTGGCGAAATGTGCAGAAACCAACATTAATCTTGGTTTTTGAAGAGCATTAATTTAACAAAAACGATTTGCTATGACTACAGAAAACTTGCATTCTGAACCACAAGAAAACAATGTAAACGAAACCGAAAACATTGTAAATGAAAACGTTATTACAGAATCAATCTCCGAGCCCGAAACTCAAGATGAAGAAATTCATGATGAGGTAGAGCAACACGAACACGAAAAATTAACTTCGGGAGAATTGATGAATAAATTGGAAGCATTAATTAATGCCGAAGATGCAGGTGCAAATCACAGGAAATTTAATGCCATCAAAGAAACTATTCTTCAGCGTGTAAATCTGGAAACAGAAGACCAAAAACAACAACACGAATCTGAAGGCAAACCAGTTGCAGATTTCAAATTTGAACATCCTTTGCTTTCTAAAATTTATACTCTTAACAATCTTTTCAAAGAAAAGTACGACAATTTCCACAAAAAGCAAGAAGCAGAGCAAAAAGAAAATTTAGAAAAGAGACAGCAAATCATCGAAAAATTAAAAAATCTTTATAGCACTTCTGATGCAAACACCAATCTTTTCCGTGCGATAAGAGAAATTAAAGAAGAATGGAGCAGCGCTGGACAAGTACCAAAATCTGAATTCAAAAATCTTAACAATACTTATTTCTTCCATTTGAATCAATTCTATCAAATGTTAGATTTAAACAAAGAATACAGAGAGCAAGAATATGCGCACAATTTGGAGAAAAGAAACCAAATTATTGCAAGAGCCAAAGAATTACTTCACGAATCTGTAATTCAAAAAGCATTAAACGAATTGCAATTCTTACACAAACTTTGGAAAGAAGAAGCAGAACCTGTGGCAGAAGAATTTCGTGATAAAACTTGGGAAGAATTCAAAGAAATTTCTAACAAAATTCACGAAAGAAAATCTGAACTTCTCACTCAAATTGAAGAAGAACAACAAGCAAATCTTGAAAAGAAAAACGGAATAATAGAAGGCATTAAAAATTTAACGCTTGCTTCTAAAGAACCAAACCACAATTATTGGCAACAAGCCATCAAAAAAGTGGAAGACCTTAGAGCAGATTTCTTAAAATTGGGCAGCGTACCTAGAAAATTATCTAACCAAAACTGGAACGATTTCAAAATTGCACTTAGAGCTTTCAATTCTACCAAAAACGATTTCTACAAAGGGCTTAAAAACTCTCAACATACCAATTTAGAAGAAAAATTGAAGCTAATAAAAACAGCTCAAGACAATATGAATTCTGAAGATTGGGATATTGCAGTTCCTTTATTCAAAAAACTTCAAGAAGACTGGAAAAAAATTGGTCATGTACCAAGAAGTCAAACCAACAAAGTTTGGGACGATTTCCGTAACGCTTGTAATACTTTTTTCAATAATTTCAGAACCAAAAACAATGCTCAAACAGATGATTGGAAAGAAAATTACATACAAAAACGTGTACTTCTAGACGAATTGAAAAACATCGGAAACGAAGAAGGTAGTGTTGAAAAAATTGAACAAATTAAAACATCTTGGAACAGCATTGGCAAAGTACCAAGAGACAAAATGGCAATTAATTCTGAATTCAACAAAACGCTTAGAGAAAAATTAAGATTAAACAGAATTAATGAGTTCGATTTAAAAGAAGAAGGACTTTCTGAATCTCAAATTACAGATAAAGCAAGAAAAGTAAAAAGCCAAATTGCTGATTTAGAGGCAGAAATTGTAAAATTAGAAAATAACTTAAGTTTCTTCGGAAAAGTTTCCAGAGACAACCCTCTTTTGAAAGATACTTTTGATAAAATTGATGAGAAAAAAGCACAATTAGAAAGCTTGAAACACACCCTTCACCATATTATTTCTGGAGAATAAAATGCAAAAACTGTTTTCATTTTTTCTGTTATTTTTTATTTCTGCAACTTTTTTTTCGCAGGAAATAGATTATATAGGAATCCCTGAAATTACCTTCGGGGAAACTAAGTTGACGCTTGCCACATCTTCGCAAAAATCTAAAATCCTTTTTGTACAAGATTACATCCCAGAAGATAGCAGATTAGAAGATGCTCCTTACACTGTTTCTATCTATTTTTTCAATAAAAACATTGATGCAAAAGAAGCAACTTATCAAAAAACCGGAGAATTAGACTCCAGAAAAGAAACAGATAAATATTGCAACTACAATGTAACAGAAAATCCCAGCGGAACGGAATTTATTGTAGATTTTTTCACCAGCAACATTGCTAAGCAAAAAGAAAAAGACGAGCCAGAACAAGAACAAGAAATGGCAGATTATAACGTTTATAGATTTAGAAACGTAATGCTTGGCGAACAAAGTACCTTTATGATTATTACTTACAAGCAGAAAAATACCGGAGACACAAAATATTTCATGAAAAATCTCGGAAAATCTAGAAATAAACTCTTAGGAAACATCATCTCTATGAATATTCCTAATGTAACTCTTAAAAACTAACAAATTCCGACCAAAAATCGGAATTTCTTTTTCTAAATGACTGACGAATTTTACATAAAACGCTGTATAGAACTTGCCAAAAAAGCTACTGGAAAAACCTATCCTAATCCTTTGGTTGGAAGTGTAATTGTACATAACGGAAAAATTATTGGCGAAGGATTCCATCAAAAAGCAGGAGAAAATCACGCAGAAATCAATGCAATTAATTCCGTTGAAAACCCCGAACTTTTACCAAAATCTACCATTTATGTTTCACTAGAACCTTGCGCTCATTTTGGTAAAACGCCACCTTGTTCGTTAAAAATTAAAGAAATTGGCTTCAAAAAAGTGGTAATTGGCGCCATGGACAGTCATGATAAAGTAAACGGAAAAGGCAAAAAAATCTTGATGGACGCTGGTATAGAAACCATTTCTGGAATTTTAGAAGATGAATGTAGAGAACTCAACAAAAGATTTTTCACTTATCACGAGAAAAAACGTCCTTACATTATTCTAAAATGGGCAGAAAGCAATGACGGTTTTATTGATAAAGATTTTAAACCAACTAAAATTTCTAATGAATTAGCCAGTCAATTTGTTCATCAAATAAGAAGCGAAGAACACGCCATTTTGGCTGGAACTCAAACTGCATTGAATGACAACCCTAGTTTAACAACTAGATTAATTGAAGGTAGAAATCCTGTAAGAATTTTAATTGATTTTGAATTAAAAGTTCCAAGAGATTTTAAAATTTATAATCATGAAGCCCCTACTCTAGTTTTCAATCAAGAAAAAGATAGTGAGGAAGAAAATATAAAATTCATTAAAATTTCTAAAGAAAATTTCTTAAAAGAATTAATGCAAAAACTTTACGAAAATCAAATTCAATCGGTTTTAATAGAAGGCGGAAGCAAAACTTTACAAACTTTTATTGATGCCAATCTTTGGGACGAAACCATTTTCATCAAAAATGAAAATCTTACTTTAGAAAATGGCACAAAAGCTCCTAAATTTAATGGGAAATCGACTAAAGAAAAGCTTTTTAGAGATAATAAATTGGTGCTTTTTCGAAATACATAACTTTTATTTCAAATTTATTTAACCGCTAATCATTTATTAAAATAATAATTTATTCTCAAAATAATTATACTTATTATTATAAATAGAATAAAATAAAACAAAAAAAATATAATTACAAAATATTAACATTTTTTTTCATAAACATAACTATATTTAAGTTAAATTTGTTGAGTAACCAAAAACTTTTTTACTCATGAAAAAAATTCTATTATTTTTTGTATTTGTATTTTTCAGCAGTACAACTACTGTAAAAGCACAAATGGAGCCTTATATCGGGCAAATTACCATTTTCCCTTACAACTTTGAACCTAGAGGTTGGGCTTTATGCGATGGAAGACTATTACCTATAGCTCAGAACACTGCATTATTTTCACTTTTAGGTACAACCTATGGTGGTGACGGAAGAACTACTTTTGGTTTACCAGATTTAAGAGGAAGAATAGTAGTAGGTATTGGTAATGGACCTGGTTTAACCCCTAAAACTTTAGGAGAAATGTCTGGTACAGAAACTAATACTTTACTAGTTACTAATCTACCTCCTCACAATCATGCCATTAAAGCTGTTACTTCTGAAGGAAATCAAAATTCACCAACCAACAATCTTCCTGCAGATACTAAAACATTAGACAAAGAATATTCTAGTGCTACCGCAAACACTACAATGAACCCAACAATGGTAGGTAATACAGGAAACGGCACTCCTGTAAATAATATGCAACCTTATTTATCAATAGGCTATTACATTGCTTTAGAAGGCATTTATCCATCAAGAAATTAATTGTGTATGAAAAAGTTATTATTTTTACTTTTTTTTACATCATTAGCTTATTCACAAACGATTACATTTTCGGGATGTGTTAATTTATTTGACAATCAAACTTTTGTTTTCAATAAAATAAGCACTGATGTTAACGGGCGAAACATTTACCAAACCTCCCCAATAGATGGCGCACAGGAATGTGGCGGGTTAGGAACTTGCGAATTCCAAATTTCTTGGAATAATACCAGTAACAGATGGGAATTTTTAGCGGATACTGGAAATGGAGATTTTGTTAATCCATATCTCATTTACCACAACACATCTGCTTCTGTACCTAATCCACCTAATTTAACATTAGGAGTTTGGGCAGAAAACACCGCTGTTACAGAAGGAGATTGTGGAGGGAATCTCACTTCAGGAAACGGAACACTTACCGGAGCAGTACAAAGCACCAATCTGAGCACAGAAGAATTATCAAAAAATAAACTTTTACTAACTTCTAATCCGGTAAAAAATTCTCTTGATATTCTTTCTCCTCTTCATCAAGATGCCGAGTTATTTGATTCTCAAGGAAAATTAATTAAAAAGTTTAACCTTAAAAAAGGACAAAACAACATTGATGTTTCTACCCTTAACACTGGAATTTATTTACTAAAAACCAACTCAGAAACATTAAAATTAATTAAAAACTAAAATTAAATTTTATAAAACAAAAAACATCTCATACTTTTGAGGTGTTTTTTATGCAATACAATTACACCACCATAAAATCTGAAATCAGAGACATCTTGCTCAAAGAAAAAGGGAGCAAATTTATTGGTTTTGCATTTCCTGTAAACAATGAAAAAGAACTGAAGACTGCTTTAGACCAATTAAGAGAAGAACATCCTAAAGCTACACATCATTGTTACGCTTTTAGAATAGGTTTAAATGGAGAAAATTACAGAGCCAATGACGACGGCGAACCATCAGGAAGTGCTGGTTTACCTATTTACAATCAGCTTCTTGCTCATAATCTCACCAATATTTTAGTCGTAATTATTAGATATTACGGCGGCACGAAACTTGGAGTTTCTGGCTTGGTAAAAACCTATAAAGAAAGTACAAAATACACTTTGGAACATGCTGAAATCATCACCAAAGAATTAGAAACTCAACTGGAAATTGAATTCAAATTTTCTCAACAGAACATTATTTTCTCTCTATTAAATAAATTTGATGCAAAAGTTCTCAACTTTGATGCTCAAGAAAATTGCAAAATTACAGCTCAACTCAAACTTTCCGAAAAAGAAAAAATCTCGGAACAATTGTCCGAGGTGTATGAAGTGAAATATGAATTTTTAGAAAATTAAATCCTTAATTTCTTCTGTTTCCAAATAAAATACTTGCCCAATATAAAAGTTGAGCCAAAGAGCCAATTGCTGCAACCACGTACGTTCTGGCAGCCCACCTTAAACTATCTTGAACTCCTACAAATTCTTCGGAAGTTACCGTTCCACTTTCTTTAAGCCATCTCATTGCTCTGTTACTAGCATCATATTCTACTGGTAAAGTTACAAATGCAAAGAAAGTAGTTACCGCAAAAAGCAAAACTCCAATGGCTAAAACAGTAGTGTTACCGCTAGGATTTTGAATACTTCTAGAAGCGACCATCACAGCAATACCTGCTAAAAGTACAAACTGAGAAAGAGTAGAACTAATATTTACCATTGGCACTAATTTAGACCTTAATTGAAGCATAGAATAGCCAACAGCATGTTGCACAGCGTGTCCACATTCGTGAGCAGCAACCGCAGCTGCAGCTGCATTTCGTTGCATATAAACACCTTCAGAAAGATTTACGGTTTTATTTGCCGGATTGTAGTGGTCTGTTAATTGCCCAGGAACCGAAATCACTTGCACATCATAAATTCCGTTATCACGAAGCATTTTTTCTGCGATTTCTTTTCCGCTCATTCCGTTTCTGAGGTAAACTTTAGAATAATGCTCGAATTTTGATTTCAATCGAGAAGAAACCAACCAACTTACAAGCATTGTTACGATAATTATTAAATAATAACCTGACATATTTTTAATTATTTTTTTTAGAAATTATATAACATTTTGATGGAAAAACTGTGCCAAACTTGGGCATTGTCATCTTTTGCTTTATATTTGTTTTTAAATCTTAAAAGTATGTCAGAAGTACAAATCAGACAAGTAACAACAGAGAAACAACTTCTAGATTTCATCAAATTTCCGATGGAATTGTACAAAAATAATCAAAATTTTGTTCCTTCTTTAATCAATGACGAAAAAAACATTTGGAATCCAAAAGAGAATCCTGCACTTGCTTATTCTGAAGCAAAACAGTTTCTAGCGTACAAAAATGATAAAATTGTTGGCAGAATTGCTGTAATGGTAAATCATAAAGAAGCCAAAGAATTGGGTATTGAAAAAGTACGTTTCGGTTGGTTAGATTTTATTGATGACGAAGAAGTTTCTAAAGCTTTAATTGATGAAGCAATAAAATTTGCTCAAGAGAAAAATCTAAAAAAAATAGAAGGTCCAATGGGATTTACAAATCTTGACAAAGCTGGAATGTTGACTTTCGGTTTTGACAAATTGGCAACAATGATTGGACTGTACAACGAAAGTTATTATCCTAAACATTTAGAAAAACTTGGTCTTGTAAAAGAAAAAGAATGGGTAGAATATGAGATTTTATTCCCTGAAGTTTTACCAGAAAAAGTGGAAAAATTTAGCAAATTAATTGCAGAGAAATACCAATTGCAGACTGTAAAATTTAATTCTAAAGAAGAAATATTGCCTTTGGTAGAGCCCATGTTTAAACTTTTGGACGAAACATATAAAACACTTTCTACCTACACTCCAATTTCCAACGAACAAATACAACATTACAAAGAAAAATACTTCGGTTTTATAGACAAAGACTATATAATATGTATTGTGGATAAAGAATACAATTTGGTAGCTTTTGCCATTACAATGCCCTCTTATTCTAGGGCTTTACAAAAATCTAAAGGAAAACTTTTACCATTCGGATGGTGGCATTTTATGAATGCAAGCAGGAAAAATGACAGAGCTAATTTTTATTTGATTGGAGTTCATCCAGAGTATCAAAAAAGAGGTGTTACGGCGATAATTTTTAAAGAAATCTGGAAAACTTTTAGAAAAAAAGGCGTTAAATTCTTAGAAACCAATCCAGAATTAGAAGAAAATAAGAACATACAACTTCTTTGGCAAGATTATAATCCTGTAAATCACAAAAGAAGAAGAACTTACTCTCTTGAATTATGAGTGAAAAAATGATAAAATGAATTTTTCACTTTTTACTATATTTAAAAAATAACAATTATGAAAGATTTTTTCAAAGAAATATTGGTTTACCAATTCCAAATGAACGAGAAAATTATTGAAATTTTCGAAAACAATCCAGACAAAATTTCAGAAAAAGCACATTTGCTTTTTTCTCATTCTACTAATTCTCATCATATTTGGAATGCTAGAATTCTTGGAAACACTCCTAAATTTGGTGTTTGGGAACTAACATCAATTGAAATTATCAAAGAAAAAAATAAAAATAATTTAGAAACTTCTTTCGAAATATTAGACAGTTTGGATTTAGAAACTAAAATTTCTTACCAAAACTCAGACGGAGAAAACTTTGTAAAATCTTTGAAAGACATTATTTTCCACATTTGCAACCACAGTACTTATCACAGAGCTCAAATCGCTACAGAATTGAAAATTAACAATATAACTCCTCCTTCTACAGACTTTATCCATTACAAAGTTTAAAAAAAATCATTTCTTCCAAATGAAAAAACAAATCTATAATTACGCTGGCATTATTATTTTGTACATCCTTTACAATATCTTCTTTCGCGTTCAAGATGAGAAGACTAATGCAATTATTAACATCCTGTTTGCTAGTTTTTTATTTGGTTACATGGCTTACATGGCTTTTCTTGTCATAAAAAAAATGAAAAAATAAATATTATTTGTAATGATTCTAAATTACAAAACGATAGATAAATAAAAAGAAAAGTAAGTCTTAAAATTTCCCATTTCTATTATTAATTCATAAATTTGCGTGTTGAAATACTTAATAGAGATGAATTTACCTGAAAATTATATTCCTGTCCTTATTCAGGCTGCTGTTGGTCTAGGCTTCGTGCTCCTTTCAATCTTAGGAACCCACTTTCTGGGACCCAAAAATTCTTCAAAAAAGAAAAACGAAAATTTCGAATGTGGTTACGAGATAGAAGGCAATGCTAGAACTCCTTTTTCTGTAAAATACTTCCTTACAGCAATTTTATTTGTACTATTTGATATAGAAATAGTTTTCTTTTATCCTTATGCTGTAAACTTCAAAGAATTTGGCGTAGAAGGATTCCTTGCGATTTTAGCCTTTGTAGCAGTCTTTTTCATCGGTTTTTTATACGTATGGAAAAGAGGCGCTTTAGATTGGGATAAATAAAAAATAATAATACTTAAAAAAAGTATTCATAAAAATCAACCTTAAAACAACGAATAATAATGTCAGATAATAAACCAGTTGTAAGAATGGACGCACCTGCTCCAGAAGGATTGGAAGGTGAAGGTTTTTTTGCTACAAAACTGAGCAGCGTAATAGGTTTGGCCAGAAGTTATTCTTTGTGGCCTTTGCCATTTGCAACTTCATGTTGTGGTATAGAATTTATGGCATTCCTTAATCCAACCTATGATGGTTCTAGATTCGGGATGGAAAGAAACTCTTTTTCGCCAAGACAAGCAGACATGTTAATGGTCTGCGGAACAATTTCAAAAAAACTAGCTCCGATATTAAAACAAGTTTACACACAAATGGCAGAACCAAAATGGGTAATTGCAGTAGGTGCTTGTGCTTCTAGTGGAGGTATTTTTGATACTTATTCTGTACTTCAAGGGATTGACAAAATTATCCCTGTAGATGTGTATGTACCTGGCTGTCCACCAAGACCAGAACAAATAATAGAAGGCGTAATGCAAGTGCAAGAACTTAGCCAAAGTGAAAGCCTTAGAAGAAGAGATTTGCCAGAATATAAAGCTTTATTAGACTCATACGGAATAGAATAATTATGGATATGACTAACGAATTTGTGCTAGAAGCCATTACAAGAGAATTTCCAGATTCGATAATTTCTGTTAGCGAACCTTACGGATTATTAACTCTAGAATTAAAAAAAGAAGACATCAAAAAAGTAATTCATTACCTTAAAGATACTTCTTTAGAAATAAATTTCCTTACAGATATATGCGGAATTCATTATCCTGAAAAAGAAGGTAACGAATTAGGTGTTATTTATCACTTGCATAATCTGAAAACGGGTTTCAGAATTAGATTAAAAGCTTTCGGAACGAAAGAAAATATAGAATTCGAAACTTTGACTGACTTATACTCTGGTGCTAATTGGATGGAAAGAGAAACTTTTGATTTTTACGGAATTAAATTCAAAGGTCATCCAGATTTAAGAGCTATTTTAAATATGGAAGATCTTGGTTATCATCCAATGTTAAAAGAATATGCTCTAGAAGACGGAACCAGAACAGACAAAAACGATAAAATGTTCGGAAGATAGAATAAATGATAATTGATAAAAGGAAATCAATTATCAATTATTAATTATCAATTATTAAAATTATGAAAGATAACGCACTATCAAACATACTAAGCAGCTACGAAACTAAGGAACAAATAGACGGGCAACTTTATACCCTAAACCTTGGTCCTACGCACCCTTCTACCCACGGTATTTTCCAAAATGTATTAACCATGGATGGAGAAAGAATTTTACACGCCGAACAAACGGTAGGATATATACATCGTGCTTTTGAAAAAATATCTGAAAGAAGAAATTTTGCTCAGATTACCACGCTTACAGACCGTATGAACTACTGCTCTGCTCCTATCAACAATATGGCTTGGCACATGACGGTAGAAAAACTTATCGGATGTGAAGTTTCAAAACGTGTACAATATATGCGTGTTATTATTATGGAGTTGGCAAGAATTTCAGACCACATGGTTTGTAATGGAGTAATTGCGATGGATGCAGGTGCAATTACTGGTCTTACTTATCTTTTCCGAGAAAGAGAAGCTATCTACGAAATGTACGAGCAAATCTGCGGAGCAAGAATGACGACTAACATGGGAAGAATTGGTGGTTTCGAAAGAGATTTCACTCCTAAATTCCATGAATTACTAAAAAATTGGTTAAAAAACTTCCCGAAAATATGGGGACAATTCTGTACACTTAACGAAAGAAACAGAATTTTCATGGAAAGAACCATTGGCGCAGGTCATATTTCAGCAGAAAGAGCTTTAAATTATAGTTTTACAGGCCCTAACCTTAGAGCGGCTGGTGTAGATTATGATGTAAGAGTTGCACAACCTTATTCATCTTACGAAGATTTTGATTTCATGGTACCAGTTGGTACAGGTGGAGATACTTATGACCGTTTTATGGTTCGTCAGCACGAAGTTTGGGAAAGTTTGAAAATTATAGAACAAGCCTACAAAAATCTTCCGGAAGGAGATTTCCATGCAGATGTACCAGAGTTTTATCTTCCAGAAAAAGCAGAAGTTTACAATAACATGGAAGCTTTAATTTACCACTTCAAAATTGTAATGGGAGAAACCGAAGTTCCTAAAGGAGAAGTTTACCATTGTGTAGAAGGAGGAAACGGAGAATTAGGTTTTTACTTAATAAGTGACGGAGGAAGAAGTCCTTATAGACTTCACTTCAGAAGACCATGTTTTATCTACTATCAGGCTTATCCTGAAATGATAAAAGGAGCAATGATTTCTGACGCAGTAGTTACAATGAGTTCTATGAACATTATTGCAGGAGAATTAGATGCTTAAAAATGCACTTTGTACAATGTAAAAAGTACAAAGTATGAAGAATAACAAATATTGTAAAAAGATTTTAATAACTGTACGTTGTACTTTGTACATTGTACATTTTACAAAATAAAAAAATGAGCGAAACAATTGCTTTTAAACCAGAAACTTTAGAAAAAGTAAAACAAATTATTGCAAGATATCCAGAAGGGAAACAAAAATCTGCTCTAATTCCTGTGCTACACGTTGCACAAAAAGAATTTGGAGGTTGGTTAGACGTTCCCGTGATGGATTATGTTGCAAGCGTTTTAGACATTCTACCTATAGAAGTGTACGAAGTAGCTACTTTCTACACCATGTTTAATATGAAACCAGTAGGTAAATATGTTTTAGAAGTTTGTGTCACTGGCCCATGTATGCTAAGAGGAAGTGATGATATTGTAAATTATATCAAAGAAAAACTAGGCATCAAAGCAGGAGAAACTACAGCAGATGGTTTATTCACTTTAAAACCAGCAGAATGCCTTGGAGCTTGTGGATATGCTCCAATGATGCAACTTGGGAAATTCTATCATGAAAATTTAACTAAAGAAAAAGTAGATGAAATCCTTGAACTTTGCAGACAAGGAAGCATTGCTATTGATTAATAAATAACTGTTATGAGTAAAAAACTTTTACTTAAAAACGCTCACATAGAAGGTATCAGATATTTTGATACTTATAGACAACACGGCGGCTACCAATCTGTAGAAAAAGCATTGAAAATGACTCCAGACCAAATTGTAGAAGAAGTAAAAACTTCTGGTCTTAGAGGTCGTGGTGGTGCTGGTTTCCCTACCGGTATGAAATGGAGCTTCCTAGCAAAACCAGAAGGTGTACCAAGATATTTGGTTGTAAATGCAGACGAATCTGAACCAGGAACTTTCAAAGACAGATATTTGATGGAATTTATTCCTCATTTATTAATAGAAGGGATGATTATTGCTTCTTATGCATTAGGTTCTAACACTTCTTACATTTATATTAGAGGAGAATACGCTTGGATTCCAGATATTTTAGAACAAGCAATTGACGAAGCTAAAAAAGCAGGTTTTCTTGGTAAAAACATCTTAGGAAGCGGTTTCGATTTAGAAATTTACGTTCAAAGAGGAGCCGGAGCTTACATCTGTGGCGAAGAAACTGCTTTGATAGAATCTCTAGAAGGAAAACGTGGAAACCCAAGACTAAAACCACCTTTCCCAGCAGTGAAAGGTCTTTACCAATGTCCAACAGTAGTAAACAATGTAGAAACAATAGCAGCTGTAGTTCCAATTATTGATATTACTGGTGCTGAATATTCTAAAATTGGAGTTGGTCGTTCTACAGGTACAAAATTAATTTCAGCTTGTGGTAACATCAACAAACCAGGTGTTTACGAAATAGATATGACCATCACTGTAGAAGAATTTATTTATTCTGAAGAATATTGCGGTGGTATTCCAAATGGTAAAAAACTAAAAGCTTGTATCCCTGGTGGTTCTTCTGTACCAATTGTTCCTGCAAATTTATTATTGAAAACAGCAACTGGCGAACCAAGATATATGAACTACGAATCTCTATCTGATGGAGGTTTCGCTACAGGAACTATGATGGGTTCTGGTGGTTTCATCGTTTTAGACGAAGACCAATGTGTAGTAAAACATACCATGACGTTGGCTCATTTCTACAACCACGAAAGTTGCGGACAATGTACACCTTGTAGAGAAGGAACAGGATGGATGTATAAAATTTTGAAAAAAATAGAATCCGGTAAAGGTACAATGGAAGACATTGATTTACTTTGGGATATCCAAAGAAAAATTGAAGGAAATACCATTTGTCCACTTGGAGACGCAGCAGCTTGGCCTGTAGCAGCAGCTATTCGCCACTTCCGTGATGAATTTGAATGGCATATTAACAATCCTGAATTAAGCCAAACTCAAAACTACGGACTAGCCAATTATGCAGATCCACTACCTGTAATTGAAAAACAATAAAATGAAGAAGTTTTTAAAAATATTTTTAATATTTTTTGTTGGGAATTTTGTTTTCGCACAAAATTCAAATGATGGAAATATCGAAACAAGTTCTAAAAAATCTTTAGGAGAAAAAGGAACTATGTTTGTTTTTTGGGGATGGAACAGAGCTATGTTTTCGAAATCTGATATTCATTTCAAAGGAAACGGATACGATTTCGTTCTTCACAATGTAGTAGCACACGACAGACCATCTGATTTAAGTTGGGATTACATTAATCCAGGAGAAGTTTCAAAACCGCAATTCAATTTCAGACTTGGTTATTTTATTAAAGATAATTTGGCTATAGTTATTGCACAAGACCACATGAAATATGTGATGGATCAAGACCAAACAGTAGATTTTACTGGTCATATTTCAGACCCTACTTATGCAGCAATGGTTCAAAACGGACAAGTAAATCTTACAGACGAGAAATTTTTAACTTTCGAACATACTGATGGTTTAAATTACATCAATTTAGGTGTCGAAAAATACAAAAATCTCTATGCTAAAGAAAATTTAGAAATACTTTGGTCTTATGGTGGTGGTTTAGGATTAATGTTTCCTAAAAGTAATGTGAAAATTTTTGGTAACGAAAGAAGCGACAGATTTCATGTAGCTGGTTTCGGAGCAGATGTAAGAACCAATATCAATTTTGTTCTTTGGAAAAGATTAATGGCAAGAGTAGAAGGTAAATTTGGCTATATTAATATGCCAGATGTAAAAACAACTCTTAATAACAAACCAGATAAAGCATCTCACGATTTTGTTTTTGGGCAAATTAACTTTGGGATTGGTTATGTTTTTAACATTAAAAAGAAGTAGGAATTAATTCCTTTAGATATATAAATTCAACTCATAAAAATTTAAGATGAGCGAAGAAATTAAAAAATTTAAAATAACCATTGACGGACAAACTACCGAAGTAGCTCCTGGAACTACTATCTTAAATGCTGCCCGCCAAATTGGTGGAAAATCTGTTCCGCCAGCAATGTGTTATTATAGCAAATTAGAAAACAGTGGTGGTAGATGTAGAACTTGCTTGGTAGAGGTTTCTAAAGGTTCTGAAGCAGACCCAAGACCAATGCCAAAATTAGTAGCAAGTTGTAGAACTACGGTAATGGATGGAATGGAAGTAAAAAATCTTACTTCAGAAAGAACTCAGGAAGCGAGAAAAGCGGTAACTGAATTCCTTTTATTAAATCACCCTTTAGATTGTCCAATTTGTGACCAAGCAGGAGAATGTCATCTTCAAGATTTAGGTTATGAACATGGTAACCAACTTACAAGAACCGAGTTTGAAAGAAATACATACGAAGCTGATGATTTGGGACCAAACATCAAATTGAATATGAACAGATGTATTCTTTGTGCAAGATGTGTACTGGTTGCCAATCAATTAACTGATAAACGTGAACACGGAATTCTTTTCAGAGGCGAAAAAGCAGAAATTTCTACTTTTCTTAATAAAGCTTTAGATAACGATTTTATTGGTAACGTAATAGATGTTTGTCCGGTAGGTGCACTTACAGACAGAACTTCTAGATTCGCAAGCAGAGTATGGTTTACAAAACCTGTAGATGCAACTTGTAAATGCGAAAAATGTAGTGGTAAAGCAGTTCTTTGGATGAAAGGTGAAGAAATTATTAGAGTTACTGCCAGAAAAGACCAATATGGTGAAGTAGAAGAATTTATCTGTAACGAATGTAGATTCGAGAAAAAAGAGGTAAAAGATTGGAACATTGAAGGACCAAGACACATCAGCAGACATTCTGTAATTTCTCTAAATCACTACGAAAAACCAGAATATTACCATATTCTTAACGAAAATCCTTCTGCTAAAGAAATAGCTTTGAAAGATGAAGCTGTTATCGAAAGAGAAATAGATGAAGAAAAAAAGACGCTTTAAATCATTCAATATTCTGAAAAATTTAAAAAATGGATTTATTAACATTTAAAATCATATTAGTTGTTGCTCTTTTCGCGGTATCATTAGGAGTTGCGGCATATTCTACTTGGGGAGAAAGAAAAATTGCAGCTTTGCTTCAAGACAGAATTGGCCCAAACAGAGCTGGCCCACTAGGTATTTTGCAACCATTAGCAGACGGAGGAAAACTATTTTTCAAAGAAGGATTTGTTCCTGATAGTGCTCAAAAATTTTTATTTTACTTAGGCCCTGCTATCACCATGTTTATTTCTTTGGTTACAGGAGCTGTAATTCCTTGGGGTAAAACACTTGATATTGGCGGAACTTCTTTTGATATTCAAGTTGCCAATTTAGACATCGGTGTTCTTTATTTAATGGGAATGGTTTCTATTGGAGTATATGGTGTAATGATTGGAGGCTGGGCTTCTAACAACAAATATTCTTTAATAGGAGCGATAAGAGCTTCGTCTCAGATGATTTCTTACGAATTAGCAATGGGACTTTGCCTTCTTTCTATCATTATGATGTCTAATAGTTTAGATTTAAGAGCCATTACCGAGCAACAAGGAAGTGGTAAAATTTGGGGATTATTAAGCATTGACGGTATGAACTGGAATATTTTCTACCAACCAATTGCTTTCATCATATTTTTAGTAGCTGCGTTGGCAGAAACCAACCGTCACCCTTTTGACCTTCCAGAATGTGAAGCCGAATTGGTAAATGGTTATATGACAGAATATTCATCTATGAATTTCGGACAATATATGTTTGGTGAATATGTAAATATGTTTATTTCTAATGCACTTATCACTACATTATTCTTTGGAGGTTTCAATTATCCTGGTATCAACTGGGTTTTCGAAAACTGGGGAGAAAATTGGGCTGGTGCAATAAGCATTTTGGCATTTTTAACTAAAGTAATTATTGGTATCGTAATTTTTATGTGGATTAGATGGACAATCCCAAGATTTAGATATGACACATTAATGCATCTTGGTTGGAAAACTTTAATTCCGCTAGCATTAGTAAACCTATTGGTAACTGCAGGAGTTATATTGATTTTTAATGCATAATAGAACATATAAAATAGCAAAAAGCTCAAAAGCTATTGCTTAAATAAAATATATTCAATGAAACTAACAAACAGGTCTAAAGTAGTCTCTAACAAAAAGATGAGCTTAAAAGAAAAGCTTTATCTTCCGGGTATCATTCAAGGAATGGGGATTACCTTAAAACACGCTATAGAAGGTCCTAAAGGAAAAGTTTTTTCTTATCCTGAAGTACAAAAGCCAAGAGCTAAAGTATGGAGAGGGCAACACGTTTTAAAACGTGACGAAGAAGGTAGAGAAAGATGTACAGCATGCGGATTATGTGCCGTAGCTTGTCCTGCCGAAGCCATCACTATGAAAGCTGCTGAAAGAAAAAAAGACGAGAAAAACCTCTACAGAGAAGAAAAATATGCTGAGATTTATGAAATCAATATGCTAAGATGTATTTTCTGCGGTATGTGCGAAGAAGCTTGTCCTAAATCTGCTATTTATCTTACAGATAGATTGGTAGATGTAGAAACCAACAGAGGTTCTTTCGTGTATGGAAAAGATAAATTGGTGGAAGACGTTGACCACAGAATAGATATTACAGACAGACAGTCTGAAAAACAAAAAAAAGCAGTTAAATAATGGATCAGATACTATTTTATTTGTTTTCTGCATTAGCATTAGGCAGTGCATCATATTTCGTGTTTGCAAAAAATCCACTTTATGCAATTTTATCACTTATTGTAACTTTCTTTACTATAGCAGCATTATATATCCTTCTTAATGCTCAGTTTCTAGGTATTATACAAATCATCGTATATGCCGGAGCTATTATGGTATTGTTCTTATATGTATTGATGATGCTTAACCTTAATAAAGAAGACGAAAGTAAGAAACACAATATTAATAAACTTGTAGGTATTGTAGCTGCTGGGATTTTATTTGTAGGTATGCTAGGTGCTTATAAAGGTTTGAAAACGGGTGTAGCAACAAAAGATATAGATGTAAGTGTTGGGTTAACCAAAAACTTAGGAAAATTGTTGTTCAATGAGTATGTATTACCTTTCGAACTTGCTTCAATTCTTATTTTGGCAGGTATTGTAGGTGCTGTTTTAATTGGTAAAAAAGATTTATAAATTATGGATTCTACTAATACATTTATACAAAGCGTTCCTTTAGAATATTTCGTTATTCTGAGTACAATTTTGTTCTCTTTAGGTGTTCTAGGGGTATTATTAAGAAAAAATGCCATCATTATTTTAGGATGTGTAGAATTAATGCTTAATTCTGTAAATCTTCTTTTGGCTGCTTTCTCGGCGTACAAAGGCGACGGAAACGGACAGATATTGGTTTTCTTTATTATGGTAGTAGCCGCAGCAGAAGTTGCCGTAGGACTTGCCATCATCACCATGATGTATAGAAATACCAAGAATGTGGATGTAAGTATTTTTAACAAATTAAAAGGATAATGCCGATGGAAAATTTAGTATATGCAATTATTTTACTTCCTTTATTTGGATTTGTAATTAACGGATTATTCGGAAAGTTTTTGCCTAAAATATTTGTAGGCGCATTAGCTACACTAGTAGTATTTGCAGCTTTTCTTATTTCTTTAAATATATTTTTAGGTTTCACAGACCACAGTGCACCTATTATCGTAAAAGCTTTTGAATGGTTTACAGTAGCAGGAGTTCAGGTTAATTTTGGATTTCAGGTAGATCAATTATCATTAATGATGATGATGATTATCACAGGTATTGGTTCTCTTATCCACCTCTACTCTATTGGTTATATGAGCCACGATAAAGGTTTTTATAAATTCTTCACTTATTTGAATTTATTTATCTTCTCTATGTTACTTTTGGTAATGGGAAGTAATTATCTAATTCTATTTATAGGTTGGGAAGGTGTAGGTCTTTGTTCATATTTATTAATTGGTTTCTGGTATCAGAATCAAGAATACGGAAAAGCTGCAAGAAAAGCTTTCATTATGAACAGAATTGGAGACCTTGGTTTATTGCTTGGTATTTTCTTAATTGCAAACCAAACCAACGCTGTAGATTATCTATCTGTAGCACAAAATGCTTCAAAATTTGAAATTGATGGTGTAGTAATTATGTTCATCACTTTAAGTTTGTTTATCGGAGCAATGGGAAAATCTGCACAGATACCTTTATTTACATGGCTTCCAGATGCGATGGCTGGTCCAACACCGGTTTCGGCGTTAATTCACGCTGCTACCATGGTTACAGCAGGTATTTATTTAGTAGTTCGTTCTAATTTCTTATATCATTTAGCTCCAAGTACATTAGATTTTATTCTATATATTGGTTTAGCTACTTCATTAGTTGCAGCATTTATTGGTTTAAGACAAAACGACATTAAAAAAGTTCTAGCTTATTCTACCGTATCACAATTAGGTTTCATGTTTATTGCATTAGGAGCCGAAGCTTATACTTCTGCAATGTTCCACTTAATGACACACGCTTTCTTCAAAGCATTGTTATTCTTAGGAGCAGGTTCTGTAATCCACGCAATGAGCGGAGAGCAAGACATGAGATTTATGGGAGGTTTAAAATCTAAAATCCCCGTAACTTATTGGACATTCTTGATAGGAACTTTGGCAATTGCAGGTATCCCACCTTTGTCTGGTATGGTTTCTAAAGACGAAATATTAACAGCTCTTTGGGCTAAATCTCCAATTGTATGGGCTATTACACTTTTTAGTGCTGCTCTTACCGGTATTTATATGTTCAGATTATTGTTCTTAACATTCTTCGGAACTTTTAGAGGAACAGAAGAACAAAAACATCACTTACACGAAAGTCCAATTTCTATGACACTTCCTTTAGTTGTTTTAGCAGTACTTTCTGTAGTTGGAGGTTTCTTTAATCTTCCTCATTTCATAGGAGAAGGTAATTCTCAAAAATTATCTCATTGGTTACATCAAATTTATGTGCCAGGAATTGCTCATCCAGAAATAGAATTCGGGACTGAAATGATTCTTCTAGCATTAACAATTGTGATGGTTGCCGTAATCTTCTTTGTGGTAAGAAACATTTATGTTACCAAAAAGAAAATGGCTCTACCAGAAGAAGAGTACAAAGGTTTGGAAAGGCTTTCTGCTAAAAAATTATTTATTGACGAATTTTACGATGCTACCATTGTAAAACCAGTAGAAGGGCTAGGAAAAGGAACCAGCATGTTTGATAAAATTCTTGACAAATTCTTCAATTTTGTTGGGATTGGCGCTGTAGATTCTGGAAAAGCTTTCAAAAAATTCCAAAACGGAAACGTAGAAAATTATGTTCTTATTATGTCTTTGGCAATAGGATTAATATTAATTGTTAACTTTATATTACAATAGCAAATGTTAGAAGCACTGTTACTTTTACCTTTAATAGGTTCAGGATTAGTTTTTGCCTTTAGAAACTCTAACAGCAAATATTTAGCAGTAGGAATTGCTTTCGTGCAGATGTTTTTAACATTCTACATGCTATCTCAGTTTAATAGTACACCAACGGTAGATTCTTCTCTACAATTTGAGATTAACCAACCATGGTCCACTTTTATAAAAAGCACCATCCATTTCGGCGTTGACGGAATGAGTATGCTTTTGTTATTACTTACCAATATTTTGGTTCCGCTCATTATTCTTTCTTCATTTAACGAAAATAAAGGATATAGCAATAATTTTTATGCTTTAATTTTATTAATGCAATTTGGTTTAGTAGGTGTTTTCACAGCGTTAGATGGTTTACTATTCTACGCATTCTGGGAAATTACTCTTATCCCAATCTGGTTTATTGCTGGTCTTTGGGGAGATAACGAAAAAAGAATTAAAACAACTACCAAGTTCTTTGTTTATACTTTCGTAGGTTCTTTATTTATGTTTATTGGTTTAATTTATGTTTACATCCATGCCGCATCTTTTGAACTTACAGATTTATACAATGCTAGTCTAAATGGCACACAACAATTTTTTGTATTTTGGTTAATTTTCTTAGCATTTGCAGTAAAATTACCAATTTTCCCATTGCACAATTGGCAGGCAGATACTTATACTTATTCTCCTACGCAAGGTACAATGTTACTTTCTGGGATTATGCTAAAAATGGCAATCTATGGAGTTTTAAGATATTTATTACCAATTGCTCCAGAAGCTTTATTAGGAACATCTGGCGAAGTAGTAATGATATTGTCTATAATTGGAGTTGTATATGGAGCACTAATCGCAATTGTAAATACAGACATCAAAAGAATTATTGCTTACTCTTCTCTTTCGCACGTTGGCTTAATGGTAGCAGGTATTTTTGCTTCTGCAATTATCACAGCAAAAGGCGGATTTAGTATAGAAGGAGCACAAGGAGCTTTGGTACAAACTTTTGCTCATGGTATTAATATCGTAGGATTATTTTATTGTGCTGATATTCTTATCAAAAGATTCAAAACAAGAGATATTAGAGAAATGGGAGGATATGCTAAAGTAGCTCCAAAATTTGCTACTTTGTTTATGATTATTCTTCTAGGTTCTATGGCAGTTCCTTTAACTAATGGTTTTATTGGTGAATTTATCTTATTAAAATCTATTTTTGATTATGATAAAGTAGTGGCTGTTTTTGCAGGACTTACCGTAATCCTTTGTGCTGTTTACTTATTAAGACTATACGGTAAAGCAATGTTTGGAGCGGGAGACGATAAAGTCTTAGCTACATTAAAAGACATTAGCGCAGTAGAATTTACAGTATTAGCTACATTAGCTGTATTTGTAATTGTGTTGGGAGTTTATCCTAGTTGCATCATAGAAATGGTGAATAGTTCGTTGAAGTTTATCTACTCTTCTATTAAGGGTTAAAATGATATTTAAGAAATGAGTGTTTTAATAGTTTTATTCATTACTGCGGTTTTAGCATTATTCTCCGGAGTTTATAATCAAGGAAAATTTGCTAGATATATTGGGATTTTCGGTTTATTGGTTGCATTATATGTAAGCTTTTTACCAGAGTGTTCATTCTTTAATCAATACAAATCTATGTTTGATTTTGACGAAAATGCAGCACTTTTCACAAAAATCTCTTTAGTTGTAACGCTTCTAATTTTCTTTTTGGGAGGTTTTGCATTTAACAATCACAGAAGCCATCAATCAGAATTATATGCACTAATGTTATTTTCATTAACAGGGGCTATCATTCTTTTCAGTTTTCCAAATTTAGTTTCGCTATTCTTAGGTATCGAAGTTCTTTCCATCCCATTATACGTAATGGCTGGAAGCAATAAGACAGACTTGCGTTCTAACGAAGCTTCAATTAAATATTTCTTGATGGGAGCTTTTGCTACAGGATTCTTACTTTTCGGTACAGCATTGGTTTACGGTAGTACAGGTACTTTTGACATTGCAGAAATTAGTGCTTATAGTATCGTGAACGCTAAAAATACAATGTTCGTTCTAGGAATTATGCTCATGCTTTGTGCTATGGCATTTAAAGTTTCATTAGCCCCTTTCCACATGTGGAGTCCAGATGTTTACCAAGGTTCGCCATCAATCATCACAGCATTTATGGCATCTGTAGTAAAAATTGCAGGATTCTTTGCTTTCTTTAAATTAATGAATTTAGCATTTGTTGGAAGCATAAGCGAATGGTTAAACATTATAGGAGTTTTCGTAATTATTACTCTATTACTTTCTAACGCAATGGGATTGGCACAATCTAACGCAAAAAGAATGTTAGCCTACTCTTCTGTTTCTCATGCAGGATATTTAGCCTTAATTTTCTTTGGAGCAAACAGCCTTTCACTTTATAATTTAGCATTCTATTTATTTGCTTATTCACTTGCTACAATTGGCGTATTTATGACGCTTATTTATGTAGAAAAAATAAAAAGAGAGACGTCATTCGAAGCTTTTAAAGGATTGGCAAAAACAGAACCTTTGGCTGCTGTAGCAACTGCCGTTTCTTTATTATCAATGGCAGGAATTCCTTTAACTGCAGGTTTTGTTGGGAAATTTAGTATTTTCTCTCAAGCAATGAATGCACCTCACGTTG
Source organism: Cloacibacterium sp. (assembly GCF_047601505.1). Classification (GTDB taxonomy): domain Bacteria; phylum Bacteroidota; class Bacteroidia; order Flavobacteriales; family Weeksellaceae; genus Cloacibacterium. The sequence goes on along the minus strand of NZ_JASGJD010000001.1, from coordinate 1,338,652 downwards.
GTCCACTTTTAGTTGTAATTGCAGTAATTGGTTCTGCACTAAGTATTGCTTATTATTTAAAACTTATAATTTCAATGTTTTTCCATACCGAAAGTACATTCAAAACCTCTGAAAAAGTAAGCATTACCTACAATATTGTTGCTATTTTTATTATTATAGCATTAATAGCGTTGGGCGTTGCACCAGATATCTTTAAACTACAGTTTGGTTTATAATAAATTATAAAAAAATATACAAAGCGCAATTCAGAAATGAGTTGCGCTTTTTTGTAGCAGAATATTAGAAATACTTTCACGATTAGGCATGCTGTCCATTGCAATCTTTTTTTAGGTGATTTCGACTTCGCTCAATACCTCAAAAAAAGGATTTCCATTACCATCGTGGCTAAATTTCACCGAAAGTTTTTCTTTTCACTTCAAAATTTTCTACAAAAAGTTCGTCACCCTAGATTGCTTAGTTCCTCGCAATGACAGGGGAATTTTTGTGAGGTTTCTAAACTTTGAAAACAATCGACGCTCGCTTCGCTCGCGCCAGAAAAACTAAAAATATAGATTTTAGTTTTATTTTTTAATAATTTTACAAAAAATTATAAAACTTAATGCAAACTATGTGTCGAGATATAATTGATCATCTGATTAAAGCATTGAAAAGATGAAAAACTTAACAATAAAAAAAATAACATATTTAAGTTTAATAATTTTTATAATATCCTTATTAAACAATGCGCTATTATATAGTGATGATAAGGGAATTATCTACAATACTTCATCTTGGATGTGTTTAAGTTTCGGTTGGATATCAATATTTGCCGGTGGAATTTTAGAAACTATTGTTTGGAGTGCAAATATTTTTTATTTAATATCAGTACTCATTACTTTAATTTCTAAAAATCAAAAAGAGCAATTAGTTACAATTTTATCTACAATTTCACTTTTTCTGTCATTAAGCTATATTTTTCAATCAATACATTATGAAGGAGATAATGGTAAGTTTTTAATTGTAAAGCGAGATATAGGCTATTGGCTTTGGATATTAAGCATTGCAATTGTGACTTTTGTTAACATCTTTAACTATTACATAACTATCCGTTACAAAAAGCCTCCCTTCTTAAAAAATAAACCAAGGGAAAACTAACCAAACTTTGAAAACAATCGACGCTCGCTTCGCTCGCGCCAGAAAACAAAAAATTTTAAAGTAATTTCACATTTCATTCGTCTTAAAAGAACAATGAAATTATTAAAGAAAATGATATTTACAATCGTTATAATTATTGCTGCATTAGCAATAAGCACATATTTTTTTATGCAAGGCAAACAATTCGGGAAACAACCTTCTGGAAAAAGATTAGAAAGAATCTTAAAGTCTCCACATTACAAAGATGGAAAATTCCAAAATCTAAGTCCTACTCCACAATTGGCAGAAGGAACTTCTATGCCTCAAGTTCTCTATAATTTCTTTTTCTCAAAAGTAGAAAATGCAACACCCAAAAAGAAATTCAACTTTACTAAAACCGATTTAAAAAATCTAAATTTTACAGAAAATTTCTATGTTTGGATGGGGCATTCTTCCTATTTTCTTCAAATAGATGGAAAAAAAATTTTAGTTGACCCCGTTTTCAGCGGAAGCGTTTCACCACTCAAATTCACCAACAAAGCCTTTGAAGGAACAGATATTTATACTACGGAAGACATTCCAGAATTAGATTATTTAATCATCACACACGACCATTGGGATCATTTAGATTACGAAACCGTAACCAAACTTCTCCCGAAAGTAAAACAAGTGATTACAGGATTAGGAACTGGCGAAAATTTAGAATATTGGGGCTACGAACCTTCAAAAATTATAGAATTAGATTGGTTTGAAAATTCAGATTTAGGAAATGGCTTCAAAATCAATGCAGAACCAGCCAGACATTTCACGGGAAGAGGTTTTAAAAGAGACCAAGCAATTTGGGCAAATTTTGTTTTAGAAACGCCCAAAAATAAAATTTATATTGGCGGAGATTCTGGCTACGATAATCATTTCAAAAAAATTGGAGAAAAATACGGAAAAATAGATTTGGCAATTCTGGAAACTGGACAATACAATCCTGCATGGAAATATATTCACATGCTTCCTGGTGAACAATTACAAGCCATGAAAGATATTAATGCAGACCGAATGATTGCGGTACACAATTCTAAATTCAAATTGGCACTTCATTCTTGGTATGAACCAATGGAGAAACTACACGAACTCAACAAAGAAAAATTACGAGTAATTACACCAAAAATAGGCGAAAAAGTCTATTGGCAAGACAATGAGAAAGTCTATCCAAAATGGTGGAAAGAATATAAATAACAACAAAGGCTGCCCTTTTTGGGACAGCCTTTTAATTTAGATTTCTAAAGATTAATAACCTCCAGAAACTTCTTCGTTTTTAATTAATGCTAAAGCAGACGAAGTTCCAATTCTTTTCACTCCCATTTCAATCATATTTTCTGCTTCTTCAGGAGTTCTAACGCCACCAGCAGCTTTTACAGGAAGTTTACCTGCATTAGCAAGCATTATTTTAATTCCTTCTACTGTTGCTCCGTTTGGTTTTCCACCTTCAGTTTTAAAGAAACCTGTAGAAGATTTTACAAATATTTTCACTAAATCTTCTGTTTTAAAGTTTTCTTCAGCCCAAGTAGAAATTTTCTTAGTAATATCTGCAATTTGCTCGTCGGTAAGCGCTGCAATTTCTATAATCCATTTGGCAATTTTACCATTGTCTAAACACAATTTAGTGCATTCTACAAATTCTTTTTTCACCAATTCTAATTCGCCATTTTTGTATGCTTCATAGTTGATTACAAAATCTAATTCATCTACTCCATCTTCAATAGCTTTGGTAGCTTCAGCCAATTTATGCTCAATTGAATAAGTTCCTTCGTGGAAACCAATAACAGTTCCTATTACAACATTAGAATTTTTTTCAGAAAGGAAAACTCTCATTTGCTTCACATAATCTGGTCTAATCATTACTGCGAAAATGTCATTTTCTATAGCTTCTTTAGCTAAATTAAAAACAGTTTCTAAAGTTTCCTCTTCTGAGAGCCCAGATTGCGCTGGCGTTTTTAGATATGTAGAATCTAAATAAGTATTGATTTTCATAACGTTACACTTTTAATTGTCTATTAATACTTTGCTCCAAAGATATGAAAGTTTCTGTTCTTGTAACGCCTTTTAGCTTTTGAATTTTATTAAGAATTTGCATTAGATGGTCATTATCTACACAAAGTACTTTAAGAAAAACAGTCCAATTTCCTGTAGTATAATGTGCTTCTACTATTTCGTTTATCTCGTTCAAAGACCTTATTAAATCTTGAAAATGACTAGGTTGGTCCATATAAACACCAATATAAGAAACTACTTTATAGCCAATTTTCCTAGGATTAAGAAAAGAAACAGAGTTTTCTATAACGCCTGCGGATTCTAATTTTTTAATTCTTTGATGTACGGCAGTAGTAGAGATGCCAATATTCTTGGAAATTTGTGCCAAAGAAGTTTTGGCATTATCCATAAGCATGTAAATAATTTTTTTATCTACAGCATCTAATTTGTAGCCGATTTCAGTTACGCTTTTCATTTTTTTATTGTATTAGTTATCTTTTTTCTGCTCTAAAATCACATATACAGGATAATGGTCACTATAACCTCCCAAATAACGCGAACCAGCGAAAGTACGAAAAGGTCTTCCTTTAAATTTTTTATCCCAACTGCTTATTTTCTCCGAATTAAAGACTTCTGCTTGCTTAAAATGAATTCCGAAATTTGGCTCAAAAAAATGATTAGACAATATAATCTGATCAAAAAGTAAACCGTCTTTGTAATGAAATGTAGAATACTTTTTACTCTGGAACAACTCTAAAAATTGGTTTTTCAGAATCTTATTCTTCTCATCATTATCGAGCAATTTCATTACGTTTTCTTCATCAGGATTTTCATTAAAATCTCCGCAAACAATTACCGATTCTCTATTTTTTTCAATTGTTTTTACTATTCTTTCTCTTATAGAATCTAGTATAAACGCTCTTTTAGGTTTATTAATGTCCTTTTCTCTTTTTGAAGGCAAATGCAGCACAAAAACATTAATAATTTCCTTGTTGTAGTAGTTTAATCTGCAATACAAAACATCTCTTGTGGTGTCTAGATTGTCAGAATTTTCATGGTGTTTTTCAAAAACAAAAGAAATGGCTTCAGAATCTAAAACACTTATTTTTCTTTTGTCATATAAAAGAGCGGTATCTACACCTCTCTCGTCTAACGAATCATAATGAACAATCCCATAATTATTATTGAATGGTTCTAATTCTACTAAATCTTTTAAATTTTCTTCATTATTGATTTCTGCTAAACCAATAATCATTGGCAAAATGCCTTCTTTTTCTTCTACTAATCTAAAAACATTTGCAATTTTATGCAACTTATTTTTATATTTTCTTTCGTCCCAGTTTCTAAACCCCGATGCAGTAGGGTCTAGCTTATGGTTGGGTTTCGGGCCTGGCGAAAATAAATTTTCTACATTATAAAAAAGCACCAGCTCTTTGTTTACATTTTCTGCCATTTCCTTTATCAAAAATAACAATTTTTCAAATTTAACGAAAATTTATTAATATTAATCTTCTAATAAATCTGGACGTTTCAAGGTGGTAATCTCTACGGCTTTTTCGTGGCGCCATTCTTCAATTTTTCCAAAATTACCACTTAAAAGAACTTCTGGCACTTTCAATCCTTTATAAACTTCTGGTTTTGTATAAATTGGTGGAGACAACAAATTATCTTGAAAACTATCCGTCAAAGCACTTTGTTCGTCGTTCAAAACACCTGGCAACAATCTTATGATGGCATCTGCCAATACACAAGCTGCCAATTCTCCGCCTGTTAAGACGAAATCTCCAATAGAAATTTCTCTAGTGATATGCAAATCTCTAATTCTCTGGTCTATACCTTTATAATGTCCGCACAAAAAAAGCAGATTTTTCTTTAGAGAATAAGTATTTGCTATTTTCTGATTAAATGTTTCTCCGTCTGGCGTTAAATAGATAATATCGTCATATTCTCGCTCAGATTTTAACTGAGAAATACACAAATCTAAAGGCTCGCACATCATTACCATACCTGCGCCTCCGCCATAAACGGTATCGTCTATCTGACGGTGTTTGTTCAATGCAAAATCTCGAACATTATGAAAATGTACTTCTGCCAATCCTTTTTCCATTGCTCTTTTTAAAATAGAAGTCTTAAACGGACTTTCCATCAAATCTGGCACTGCACTTATTATATCTATTCTCATTGTTCTGTTTTATTTTTTTTATTTGGAATTATAATTAATCTGAGCGAAGAATCTTTATTAAAATAACTCCACATCCAATTAAAGAAAATTGCCAACTTATTTCTCACGCTCAAGATAAGCATTAGATGTAGAAACATCCAAAAATACCAAGCGAAAAAACCTTGAAATTTGAATTTTGGCAAATCTACCACAGCTCTGTGCTTGCCAATAGTTGCCATACTTCCCAAATCTGTATATTCGTATGGAGACCAATCTTTTTGTATTTTCTTAAGGAAATTTTTAGCTAAATTTTTTCCTTGATTGATGGCAACATTTGCTACTTGAGGATGCCCATTTGGATATTTCGGAGTTTCCATATAGGCAATATCTCCAATGGCATAAATATTATCAAAACCTTGCACTTTATTGTATCTATCTACAATATATCTGTTGTTTTTGAGAGAATCTTCTGCAAGTCCAGATATTATATTTCCCGTAACACCAGCTGCCCAAATTACATTATTACTAGCGATAATTTCACCACTTTTCAGATAAACTTTGTCGCCATCGTAATCTACTACTCTATCGTTTGAGATAAATTTCACACCTAAATCTTTCAGATATTTTTCAGATTCTGCTTGCGCTTCATCACTCATCACAGACAAAGGTTTCTCTGTAGAACTTACCAAAATAATGTCCAAATCATTAAAATTCATTCTTGGATAATCTCTCGGCAAAATTTCTCTTTTCATTTCTGCAAAAGCACCCGCCAACTCAACACCTGTAGGACCAGAACCTACGATTACAATGCTCCAATTGCCATCATCACTAGATTTTCTTTCGATAATTAATTTCTCAAAAGTTAATAAAATATGATTTCTAATAGAAATAGCTTCTTGAGTATTTTTCATCCCGTAAGCTAAATTTTCCATTTTTTGATTTCCAAAAAAATTGGTTTTACAACCTGTGGCAATTACGAGTTTGTCATAATGAAAAGTTGCATCATCAGTAATAATTTTATTTTCCAAAGGCAAAATTTTTTTTACTTCTGTCATTCTAAACTGAATATTTTTAGAACGTTGAAAAATTTTTCTAAAAGGGAAAGAAATATTAGAAGGTTCTATCCTTCCGCAAGCAACTTGATAAAATAATGGCTGAAACATGTGGTGATTCGTTTTATCTATCACCATCACTTTTTTATCAATTTTTCCATTAAGCTGTCTGGCGAATTGCAAACCTGCAAAACCGCCTCCAATTACGATTATTTTATCACGAATTTCCATACGACTTTGGCAAAAATACTGAATTTATTTTCGAAATAGTTTACTTTTGCAAAAGTTATGCCTAAAACAAATTACAAACCCACAAAAAGACGCAAAATACACCAAACGCGAAGAAAAAAATACAATCTTCGAAGATGGATTTTACTATTAACATTAGGCATATCTTTAATATTTACAGGATTTTACCTAAAAAACAAAATTGCATTTTACTATGCAATGCACTTTCATAAACATACAGAACAAAACCTGAAAAACTCAAAAACAGAAGCGGCAAGAATTGAGAAAATCATCACCGAATACAACGATAAAACCTTTGGTTTCGACATTTCTCACTATCAAAAAAAAGAAGATATAAAATGGGACAGTCTTACTATTGCAAATGACGGAATTAATCTGGAATTTGTAGTAATGAGAGCTACAATGGGCAAAAAAAAGAAAGATAAACATTTTGACGAATTCTGGGAAAAAGCGAAAGAAAACAAACTCATTAGAGGCGCTTATCACTTTTACAGAGCAGACGAAGACCCTGTAATGCAAGCCAATAATTATCTGAAAAGTGTAAAATTAGAAAATGGAGACCTTCGTCCCGTTTTAGATATAGAAAGAGTACCGAGAAGGAAATCTCACGAAAAATTTATAGAAGATTTAAAAGTTTGGCTCAAAATTGTGGAAGAAAAATATGGTAAAAAACCAATAATCTATACTTATTACCATTATTACAAAGATTATCTAAAAGGTGAAATAAACGATTATCCGCTTTGGTTAGCCAACTATAACGATGTAATGATACCTTCGCCGGAAGACGATTGGAAAATGTGGCAATTTACAGAAAATGGCATTGTAAAAGGAATTAACACTAAGGTTGACCTCAACATATACAACGGAAATCTCTGGAGTTTCAAAAGCCTTACATTAGACTAATTTTCTTTAATTTTCAAGCAATTAAAATCAAATTATTTTCTAAACTTATTGTCACTTGCATTAATTCTATCAATAATGGCAATACTTATTTTTATTGATTCCAAATCAATAAATTTCACTAAATTTGTAATTTAAAATTTGATATTATCAATATGTTGACGAAAGTAAAAGTTCAGGATTTTCTGAAAGAAATAGAAGTAGATGATTTAGTAAAAAATCTTCAAATTGTAGGAGACGAAGTTTATATCGATATGATGGCTCATTCGCCTGCAATGCACGAAAAAAAGAAGCTAGAAGTAGCTATGAAACAAGCTTTTGCTTCAGAATTTGGAGAGCACATTACCTTAAAATTAAAAATAGCTTCTCCTGAACCTACAGAAGTTCAGCAGACTCAAATTAAAGGAAAACAAATTCCAGGAATTCAAAATATTATTGCTATTGCCTCTGGTAAAGGTGGTGTAGGAAAATCTACAGTAACCGCTAATTTAGCAGTAACATTACAAAAAATGGGATTTTCTGTTGGCGTTTTAGATGCAGATATTTACGGACCATCTGTACCAACCATGTTTGATACAGAATCTGAAAAACCAATTTCTGTAGAAGTTGACGGAAAAAACCTAATGAAACCTATCGAAAATTATGGCGTTAAAATGCTTTCGATTGGATATTTTTCTGGTGCTAATCAAGCTGTTGTTTGGCGTGGCCCAATGGCAAGTAAAGCTTTAAGCCAAATGCTAAGAGATGCCGCTTGGGGAAATTTAGATTTCTTATTGATAGATCTTCCTCCGGGAACAGGTGATATTCATTTATCTATCATCCAAGAAGTTCCGGTAACTGGAGCTGTAATTGTGAGTACTCCTCAACATGTTGCTTTGGCAGATGTAAAAAAAGGAATTGCTATGTTTACAATGGATAGCATTAATATTCCGGTACTTGGTTTAATAGAAAATATGGCGTATTTCACACCAGAAGAATTGCCAGAAAACAAATATTATATTTTTGGAAAACAAGGCGCTCAATTTATGGCAGAAGATTTAGGAATTCCTGTTTTGGGAGAAATTCCTATTATCCAAAGCATAAGAGAAGCTGGTGATGTGGGAAGACCTGCTGCTTTGCAAGACGGTTCTAAAATTGCAGAAATCTATAACGAAACTGCAAAAAAAATGGTAGAAAGTTTAGTAGAAAGAAACACAAGTTTGCCACCAACTGAAGCTGTTAAAATAACCACAATGGCTGGTTGTTCTCCAAAAAAATAAATAAATTTAAGTTAAAAATCTTTAAACAATTAGCTAAAACTGATTGCGAAAAGCCGAAAGCACAAAAATTATGAATAAAGAAAAACCGACACACGAAGAAGTAGTAACCAAAGTAATGGAAGCTTTGGAAAGTATTCGTCCGTTTCTAAACAATGATGGTGGAGATATAGAATTGGTAGATGTGGTAGATAATAAAGTAATGGTAAAACTTCAAGGGAACTGCCAAGGTTGCCCAATGAGTTTTTCTACCATGAAATTAGGCGTAGAAAATACAATTAAACAATTTGCGCCAAGCATTAAAGAAGTGGTGAGTGTAGAATAATTTGTAATTTTTCAAAATATAAAATTTAAAAAACGGACAAATGTCCGTTTTTTTGATATTTATTATTTAATTCTATTTCGAATTCCAATTTTTCTTAAAATTTTCCAATAAAAAATTCTTATAATTTTCATCAAAAATAACTACTGGTGCTTTTTGAGTATCTAAACTATACTCCATAGAAATTATATCGTCTTTCTCATCAAATCTTTTATTTCCGTTAGAGTCTTTTTGAACATTAAATAAAATTTTTCTAGTCTTAGGAACAATTTTCCAATTTACTACGTTCAAATTTTTAGGAGAAATTTGTTTTAAATTTTTGCCTTCTTTGTCTGTAAAAAACAGATAAGTAGGATCCTCATAATTTAATTTTTTATTTCCATCATAATCATCAGTAATAATATTATAGAAAATATATTTCTTACTAGAAGTATCTATTTGAGTGAATTTCTTGTTTGACGAATCATAATTACTATAGCCAGTTTCATAATTAGAAATAAGCATTTTTTGCTTACTCAGCAAATATTTTTCGCCTGTATTGCTATTGTAGAAGATAATATTCCAATAAGAACTTCCCTTGTCAGATTTAAAAGAACTTTCTATTCTACTACTTTCAATAGTTTCCTCAATGGATAAAGGAAAAGCCAAAATTCCAGTGCTATCTATTTCAAAAGAATTGATTGTTTGAATATTTAGGTCAGAGACTTTTTCCTCTTCTTGATTTACTGGTTTTTCAAAAACTTGTTCTTTTTTTTCACAAGAAAAGATTACGATGAATGCAGAGAATAATAAAAATTGTTTCATATTTATTTGTTTTTTTTTAAATTATCATAAATACTATGTATTAAACCATCTGCTACAGAAATTTTTGGCACAAAAATCTGCGAAATTTCGGTCCAGCTTAGTACTTTATTGAAAATTTCCAACGCAGGTACCAAAACATCTGCTCTATCTTCTCTCAATCTGTATTTTGCCATTCGTTCTTCCACAGTAAGATCTTTCAAATCTTTGTAAAAAGTCTTCAACATATTAAGAGACAATGATTTGCCGTCTTTCGTTTTACTTAGAGAGAAAATTTTATTGATATTTCCACCAGAACCAATTGCTACCATTGGTTTTTTGCTCACGATTTTGGTTTTTATTTCGGTTTTCAATTCTTCCCAATTTTCTTTGGTTACCAAATTATTAATTAATCTAATGGTTCCTATATTGAAAGAATGTTCGTACTTCATTTTACCATTTTCGTAGTAAGTAAGTTCTGTAGAACCACCGCCAACGTCTATATAAAGATATCCAAAATTCTTATCGAGTCCTTCTGCAACGTGATTTTCGTATATTAAAGTCGCTTCTTCGTCGCCGGAAATAATTTCTATTTGAATGCCAGATTCTTGTTTTACTAAATCTATAATTTCTTTACCATTTTTAGCATCACGCATTGCACTGGTAGCACAAGCACGGTAATGTTCTACGCCATAAATTTCCATCAACTGAGCGAAAACTTTCATAGAATTAATTACCATTTTTTTTCTTTCTGCACCAATTTCTCCGTAAGCAAAAACATCAAAACCCAACCTGAAAGGAATCCTCAGGAGATTGAGTTTTATAAATTCTGGTTTACCTTTTTTAGGTTCTTTTACTTCATTAATAAGCAATCTTGCCGCATTACTTCCTATATCTATTGCTGCTATTTTCATGTTTTAAATTTCTTTTGGAGTATAAAAAAATAAAAATTCTTTTTTTGAGTTTTTAAAATCTTGCCAGTTTTCTGTTTCTATTTTAAATCCAACTACAGCACAAGTTGGCAGGTTTACAATATTTTTGTTGGTAAGTGAATTGGCGAAATAAGTAATTCCGTTATTATGAGAAAATATCGCTACATTTTCTATTTCATTACTTAGATTTTCTATTACTTCTAAAAAATCTGACGACGAAGCATCATACAATTTTTCAACTTTTGTGATATTTTCATTTTCAAAAACCTCAGCAAAATATTTACACGTTGTAAGAGCTCTTTTTGCCGAACTGGTAACAAAACTATCAATTCTCACACCAAGATTTTTCAAAAAATTCGCCATTTTAGGTGCATTTTTCTTACCTCTTTCGTTAAGTGGTCTATCAAAATCTGGTACATTAATAGGCCAATCGCTTTTGGCATGTCTTATCAAAAAAAGCGTTTTCATAAGCTTTATTATTCAAAGTTTAAATTTAAGAAAAATTTGAATTGCATCAACCTGAAAAAAATTAGTAAATTTGCGGTTTATGAGCCAAATAGTTGCCATTGATTACGGAAAAGTACGCTGCGGAATTGCCGCTACTGATGATTTGCAAATTATTGCAAGTGCATTAACTACGGTAGAAACTAAAAATCTGATAGATTTTTTGCAGAAATATTTTACCGAAAACAAAGTGGAAGCATTGGTAATAGGTTTGCCAACAGATTTAAAAGGAAACATGTCTGAAGTAGAAACAGATATTTTAAAATTTATAGAGCAGGCAAAAGTACATTTCCCAGAAGTTGAAATCCATCGTTTAGACGAGCGTTTCACTTCTAAAATGGCTTCTTATTTTATATCACAAAGTGGTAAAAATAAAAAACAAAGACAAGAAAAAGCATTAATTGATAAGATTAGTGCTACCATAATTTTACAAAATTTTTTAGAACAAAAACAAAGATGATTTTACCAATCAGAGCATACGGAGACCCGGTTTTAAGAAAAGTAGCACACGATATTTCTCCAGAATATCCAGAGCTAAAAGAATTAATTTCGAATATGTTTGAAACCATGTACAGTGCAAATGGCATAGGACTTGCAGCTCCACAAATCGGGCTAGACATCAGACTTTTCGTGATAGATGTTTCTCCTCTCGCAGATGACGAAGATTACATTGATATCGCAAATGAATTAAAAACCTTCAAAAAAGTATTCATTAATGCACAAATTTTAGAAGAATCTGGAAACGAATGGAAATTTAACGAAGGTTGCCTTTCTATTCCTGATGTAAGAGAAGATGTAAGCCGAAAAGAAACCATTTTGATAGAATATTATGACGAAAATTTCGTTAAACATACCGAAACTTTTTCCGATATTCGTGCCAGAGTTATTCAACATGAATACGACCATATAGATGGCATTTTATTTACCGATAAATTAAGCCCTCTTAAAAAGAAAATCATTAAAGGAAAACTTAATAAAATTACAGCAGGAGACGTTGCAATTAATTACAAAATGAGATTTCCTAAATAAAAATAAGCTATAAACAACAAATAATAATAAAATAATAAATGTGGCAAAAAGCCGAAAGCTAATTGCCGAAAGCAAAAAAAACATATTATGCAGTTAGAAAAAATAATTTCAATTTCTGGAAAACCAGGTCTATTTACATTAGTTACTCAGTTAAGATCAGGTTTTATCGTAGAAGACATTTCTACAGGTAAAAAAGCAAGCATTTCTAATTCTTCTCAGGTAAGTTTATTAGACAATATTGCTATTTATACTTTTGACAAAGAAGTTCCACTTTTTGAAGTTTTCAAAAATGTTGCAGAAAAATATAACTACGAACAAACCATTGCTCATAAATCTTCTGAAAACGAATTAAGAGCTTTTATGACCAGCGTTTTACCAGATTATGATACCGATAGAGTTTATCCTTCGGATATTAAAAAATTGGTACAATGGTATAATTTATTACAAAAAGCTGGCATCATCAACAAAGATGCTTTTGTAAAAGCGGAAGAAGAAACTACCGTAACTGATGCGGAAGTGGTAGAAGAAACAAAAGCAGATAAAAAAACAACTGCTAAAAAAGCAGCTCCTAAAGCAGAAAAACCTGCAGCTCCTAAAGCTAAAGCGAGTACTGCTGCAAAATCTAGCGTAAAATCTACGCAAAGAAAACAAGGATAAGAAAATCTCAATACTTCCCCGCAGATTTCACAAATTTTTCGCAAGTTACTTGTGTTTAATTGAGAAATCTGCGGGATTTTTTATGCACAATCTTTACCTTTGCCTTAAAACCTAAACCTCATCAAATGAATTCTAAAGAACAAAAACTAGAAGCTTTCTCTAAATTATTGGATATAATGGATGACCTTAGAGAAAAATGCCCTTGGGACAAAAAACAAGACCTGCAATCTCTTAGACATCTTACTTTAGAAGAAGTGTACGAACTTTCTGATGCTTTGCTAGAAGAAAATCTTACAGAGATTAAGAAAGAATTGGGCGATGTTTTGTTGCATCTGGTTTTCTATGCTAAAATTGGTTCAGAAAAAGACAGTTTTGATATTGCAGATGTTATCAATTCTCTCAACGAGAAACTTATTTTCCGTCATCCTCATATTTACGGAAATGTAGAAGTGAAAGATGAAGAAGAAGTAAAACAAAACTGGGAAAAACTGAAATTAAAAGAAGGCAACAAATCTATTTTGGCTGGCGTTCCGAAAAGTTTGCCTCCAATTATCAAAGCTTATAGAATTCAAGAAAAAGTAAAAGGAATTGGTTTTGAATTTGCTTCTGCCGAAGATGCTTGGAAAAAAGTAGATGAAGAATTGGCAGAATTTCATGCAGAAACAGACTTCGAAAAAAAGGAAAAAGAATTGGGAGACGTTTTCTTTTCGCTGATTAATTATGCCAGAATTTCTAATCTTAATGCAGATTCTGCACTAGAAAGAACCAATATAAAATTTATCAATCGTTTTAAAACTTTAGAAAAATTAGCTCTGGAAAAAAATCTTCAACTTTCTGAAATGTCCCTAGAAGAAATGGATGTTCTTTGGGAAGAAGCGAAAAAATGGGATTAATAAAATACAAAATGCGTTCACTAAGAACGCATTTTATTTATATTCAAAGTCTTATTCAATTAAAATTATTTCAAAACCTCTACTTCAATCACAGAATTGTTGAAGATTTTTTGGAAAGCTTTGGTATAATCTGTTTTCTCTGCTTTGTAAGGATTTTCTACAAATTTTTGAGGATTTACCGCAAATAAAGGATACGCAGTACTTTGCACTTGAATTTGGATTTTATGACCTTTTTTAAACGTATGCAAAACATCTTGAAGATTAAAAACCACTTCTGTTTCTTGGTTCGGAACTAAAGCTTCTGGCTTCTCAAAAGAATTTCTAAATCTCGCAGGCATAATTTCGCTTCTTACCATTTGGTGATAATTTCCGTAGATAACGCCTGGTTTTTCTTTGATATTTTTTTCATCAGCAGGATAAATGTCTATTAATTTCACAAAAAAATCTGCATCCGAACCAGTTGAAGCTATTTTTAATTTCACTTTAATTTCTCCAGCCAAAGTAATCTCATCACTCAAAATTTCTGTAGTAAAAGAAGCTACATCTGGTCTGTTTTCGGTAAATCTTTGGTCTTCGCTCATATAATTTCTTGGTGTAAAACCGTTGAAATCTTTCAAATTTTCGCTACTTGGCACCGGTTTATTTGGGTCTGAAAAATATTCGGTAAAAGAAGCCGAAGAAGGATTTTCAGTAGTGAATTTTCCGTTTTCTCTTAAATAAAACTGAGTTTTTTGTACTGCTTTTGGTGGCCATTCTGCAAATTGTTTCCACTCTTTTTTGCCTGTATCAAACATATAAGCTTCAGAAAGATTATAACTTGATTTTGGATTTTTCAAATAATGGTCAAAAAACGGTGTTTCTATATTTTTTTGATAAAAAGTAGCAATGCTATCGCCAAAATAGATTTCATTATGAAAATGTTTTCCCATTTCGTGAGACCAACCACCATGAGAAAAAGGTCCCATTACGATGGTATTTTTAGCTTTCGGGCTGGTTTTTTCTATAGTTTTGTAAATATGAAGCGGACCTGTAAGATCTTCTGCATCAAACCAACCACCAACCGTCATTACGGCGTGTTTTATGTTTTTAAGGTGAGGCAAAAGGTCTCTTTTTTGCCAAAAATCATCGTAATTTGGATGCTCAACTATTTCGTTAATAAAGAAATTTTCTTTTCCATAATATTTATCAATTCCATCTTTAAGAGTTCCCATTTCATTGTAAAAAAGCGAACCATCTTCTGATGTGGAAACCATTTTTTTCATTTGAGAAGTGTACCAACCTGTTTTTTCTGCAGTAGTTTTTTGTACGCCAAACACAGGAAAAGTTCTAAAATATCCCATCACAAAAGCTCCATTGTGGTGAAAATCATCATACCAAACATCTGAAATTGGCGCCTGAGGTGAAGAAGCTTTCAAAGCAGGATGATTTGCCAAAGTACCAACTGCTGCATAAAATCCCGGATAAGAAGTTCCGTATTGGCCAACGTTTCCGTTGTTATTTTGTACATTTTTCACCAACCAATCTATTGTATCGTAAGTATCTGTACTTTCGTCGATATCTTTTTTGGTTTTATGGTCAACTTGCGGAGTCATATTGGTAAAAGTTCCTTCGCTCATATATCTTCCACGCACGTCTTGATACACGAAAATATATTTTTCAGATTGTAAAAATTTATTAGGTCCTAGATTTCTTTTAAACTGGTCTTCGCCGTAAGGAGCTACAGAATAGCAAGTTCTTTGCATTAGAATTGGATACTTGTTTTTTACCGAAATATCCTTAGGAATGTAAATAGATGTAAACAATTTTACACCATCTCTCATGGTAATATAAACCTCTTTCTTAGTGAAATTGTCTTTCACAAAAGTATCTTGTGCAGAAAGATACCAAACACAAAAAAACGCAAAGAGCGTTAATATTTTCTTCATAATCAGAATAATTTTGAACAAATGTAAGGATTAATGAAGATTACAAAGGGGTTATTTTGAAAAAAATAAGTTTTTTATTTATAAAAATTAAGAATTTGTAGTGATTTTGAAAATTTCATAGAATTTCTTTTTTAAATCTTTTTTTACCGTTCTTGTGATTAAAAAATGTAAGAAAGAAATAAAACTAAAAAAAATAAGAAAGATGAAATCAATTCTAGCAATTAAGTTTAAATCTGCGTTTTCAAAAAACTGAACTGTATTTACAATGATAATGAAAAGAACCATTACGATTAGAATATATTTGAACTTCAGCCCTTTTTCCTTTATTTCGTAATCAACTTCATAGCAATTACCTTTTCTCTTATAACTTCCAATCACATCAATTAATCTATAAGCTTTATAAACCGAATTAAAGTGTATTTTAAAATCTTTTTTATCAAAAACACCACTAAATTCTTTTCCGTTATATCTTTTTGGAAAGAAAAACCAAATCAATTTATCAGAAGTAACATTTTCTTCCAATTTTTTATAAAAATCTTGAGTTTTACTTTCAACAATCATATTAAAATTCTGTTAGACAAATTTAAAAAATTTCAACTCTTAATTCTTCATTTTAAGAAGTTTTCCTATAATTCCAAATTGCCCAAGAATTAAATACAATCGCCATCGCCAAAATGGAGAAAAACTGTGGAAAAAGATTCATAAAACCACTATTTTTCAGCATAATTAACCTTATCGCATCTATTAAATGTCTCAGCGGATTTACAAGCGTCATTTCCTGAGCCCAAATTGGCATACTTTCTACAGGCGTAAACAAACCACTCATTAAATTAAAAATCATAATAAAGAAAAACAACGTAAACATCGCTTGTTGCTGCGTTTCGCTATACGTGGAAATCAGCAAACCAAAACCTAAAATCGCGGATAAATAAATGGCAATAAAAAAGTAAAGCAAAAATAAATTTCCTTGAATTTCGATATTATAAACAAAACGAGAAACCAATAAACCCATTGTAAAAGCAATCATCGCCAAAATCCAAAAAGGAATAAGTTTTCCTAAAATAAAATTGTATTTTTTAATCGGGGAAACGTTAATTTGTTCGATGGTTCCTACTTCTTTTTCCGATACAATATTGAGCGCAGTGAGCATTCCGCCAATTAAAGTCACTAAAAAAGCCAAAATTCCCGGAACTAAAGACAATCTGTAATTGTAATGTCTATTGAACCAAATTATTGAACTCACTTCCAAGCCCGAATTTTTCTGAAATTCGGTAAGTTCCGGTGAAAGTTCTGACTGAATATTTTTATTGTAATCTTGTAAAATTTGAGAAAGATACATCCCAGAAAGTCCGGCTTTTGTCCCATTAATTGCATTGATGGCAACTAAAACTTTGTTTTGAGATTCTCGAACGATATTTTTCTCAAATTTTGATGGAATTTCCAAAATCAAATCGGCATCTTCTTTTTCTAAAATTTCATAAGCTTCGTTAAAATTTTCTCCATAATACTGAATTCTAAAATAATTACTACTCGTAACATCTTGAATTAATCTTCTCGAAAACGAAGAATGATCGTGGTCAACAACAGCCAAGTTGATGTTTTTAATTTCATAACTCGCTGCCAAAGGAAGAATAATTAATTGAACAATCGGCATCACAAAAATTACCGCCAATATAGATTTGTTCCGAAAAATTTGTCGGAATTCTTTTTTGAGTAAAAACAGTAATTGTCTCATAATTAATTTGTTGGATTTTTGATGTAGGGTGATGGATGAAAAACTTCCAGCATCCATCATTCCAAACGTATTTTAAATTTCTTCACTGCAATTATAAAAAGTATCATCATCATTCCCAAAAGGATTAAAAATGGTTTCCAAATAATAGCAATTCCGGTTCCTTTTATCATAATATTTTTAATCATAATGTAATACCATTTCGCAGGAATTATATTAGAAATTATTTGCAACGGAAAGGGCATATTTTCGATAGGAAACATAAAACCGCTCAACATTAGTGTTGGCAACATTGTAGCAATTAACGAGATGAGCATGGCTTGTTGCTGTGTTTTGACAAAAATGGAAATCAAAATTCCTATCAACAAATTCGTTAAAATAAAAATGGTACTTACAAAAAACAACAAAATAATACTTCCTTTGATGGGCAAATCCAGTAAAAAATAACTCAAAATAAGAATAACCAACAAAATCATCATCGATAAAATAAAGTAAGGAACGGCTTTAGCGATAATTACAAACGATGGTTTCATAGGTGAAACGAGAAGAATTTCCATTGTTCCGGTTTCTTTTTCTTTTACGATGGCAATTGCCGTCATCATCACACAAACAATTAATAAAATAAGCGCCATAACACCAGGAACAAAATTTGGAGCACCTTTCAATTGAGGATTATACAACATCCTAATTTCGGGAGTTACATTATAACTTTGAGTAGAGTTTTTTGATTGATTCTTATAAAAATCAACAATAATATTCTGCAAATAATTAGAAATTTGATTTCCTAGATTAATGTCGGTTCCGTCCACAATCATTTGAAGATTTGCTTTCTTTTGCAAACTTAAATTTTCAGAAAAATCACTTGGAATTACCAAAACGATTTTAACTTTTCCATCTTTGAAAGCCTCTTGAAATTGGTTTGGATTGGTAAGATTTCTATCAATATCAAAATATTTGTTTGCATCAATTTTATAAATTAATTCAGAAGAAAGGGCACTTTTATCTTGGTCAAAAACTGCAATTCCGGTATTTTTAATCTCATTAGAAAGTGCAAAACCAAACAAAATTACTTGCACAATCGGCAACCCAAAAAGCATCAAAAGCACACGTCTGTCTCGCAAAACGTGGTAAAATTCTTTTCTAATGAAAGTAAGCAGTTGCTTCATAATTTATTATTTTAATTTCGTCATTGCGAGGAGGAACGACGAAGCAATCTGTTGATTTATTGACGGGATTGCTTCACTACGCTATGCTTCGTTCGCAATGACGATAGAAAGTTTAATCTGCGCTTCGTTTCGCACCTCTTGCTAATTGGTAAAAAACTTCGTCCATATTTTTAGCATTGAATTGCTGTTTCAAGTTTGTCGGAGAATCTAACGCTACAATTTTTCCGTCCACCATTATCGAAACACGATTGCAATACTCCGCTTCGTCCATATAATGTGTGGTTACAAAAATGGTAATCCCGTTTTCCGAAGCTTCATAAATCAAATCCCAAAATTGCCTTCTTGTCACAGGATCTACTCCACCTGTTGGTTCGTCCAGAAATACAATTTCGGGTTCATGAAAAATCGCAACTGAAAATGCCAATTTCTGTTTCCAACCAAGCGGAAGTTCCGAAACCAACTTGTTTTTCTCTTTTTCCAAGCCCAATTTTGCAACCAATTCTGCGTTCTTTTCCTTAATTTGTTTGTTTGATAAACCATAAATTCCACCAAAAAATTCCAAATTTTCAATAATCGTCAAATTTTCATACAAAGAAAATTTCTGACTCATATAACCAATATTTTTTTTGATTTCTTCTGTGTTTTTATAGACATCAAAACCTGCAACCGTCGCATTACCAGAAGTTGGAATAGAAAGTCCGCAAAACATTCTCATCGCCGTTGTTTTTCCAGCACCATTTGCACCGAGAAATCCAAAAATTTCTCCTTTTGTTACTTCAAAAGAAATATGGTCAACTGCGGTAAAATCCCCAAAAATTTTGGTTAAATTTTCTGATATGATTGCCTTTTGTTGCATGATTTTTTCAACAAATATTATATTTAATGATTTCCTTTTAATTTAACAAATCAATGAAACTATCTTCAATTGTAGCTCCTATTTTATTGATTTCTATATTTTCAAAATTCTTTTCTCTTAAAAAAATATCCAGAGTTTCTGGTAAAAATTCTTTGTTTTTATTAATTACAACGTGAACAAATTCGCCAAAAGCATAAGAATTTTCTGCTACTTTATAGCTTTTCAAAATCTTCAAAAGTGCAGGAATATTTTCAGTTTTTACTTCAAATAAATCTTTTGGAAAATCTTTACAAATCTGTTTTGGCGTGTCAATTTTCAAAATCTTTCCGTTTTGCATCAATGCAATTCTGTCGCACAAACTCGCTTCGTCCATGTAAGGTGTTGCAACTACAATGGTGATGCCTTGTTCTTTCAAACGTTTCAACATTTCCCAAAATTCTTTCCTCGAAACAGGATCAACTCCAGTAGTTGGTTCGTCTAAAAATAAAACTTTAGGTTTATGAATTAAAGCACAAGAAAGTGCCAATTTTTGTTTCATTCCGCCTGAAAGCTTACCCGCTCTTCTGGATTTAAAAGGTTCAATTTGTTGATAAATATCTTTTATTAAATCATAATTTTCTGCAATGGTAGTATTGAAAACACTTGCGAAAAATTCCAGATTTTCTTCTACTGTCAAATCTTGATAAAGCGAGAATTTCCCAGGCATATAACCGAGAATTTGTCTTATTTTCTGATAATCTCTTATAATATCTAATCCATCAATTTTGGCATTTCCTGAATCTGGTAAAAGAACGGTAGTTAACATTCTGAAAATTGAGGTTTTACCACTTCCATCAGGACCAATCAATCCAAAGATTTCTCCTTTTTTTACTGAAAAAGAAATATCATCAACAGCAAGAATTTTCTGATTTTTCTCGCCATAAGATTTTGATAAATTATTAACTTCTATCATTTGATTTCGCCACTTCGTGGCTTCATTATTTCTTGTTTTTCATCGGGCTTCACCCGATGCTGATTTATGTCGCCACTTCGTGGCTCACCAGTTTTGAAAATATTTTTAAGTTCGCCAAAAACCATCAAAGATGATTTGCTAAATACATATTTTTTTAATTTCCAAATTTTGAATAATTAAAAATTCACAATTCACTGCGAAGCAAATTCACAATTATAGTTTAACTTCTCCGTACATTCCGATTTTTAAAAATCCATCGTTTTTTACACGAATTTTTGCTGCATAAACTAAATTAGCTCTTTCGTCTTTCGTTTGTATGGTTTTTGGCGTAAATTCAGATTTTTGAGAAATCCAATCGATAGCTCCGTTGAGTTCTTTGGTTTTTCCATCTTCTGCATCAACTAATATTTTCACGTTTTGTCCAATTTTAATTTTAGTTAATTGGTCGCCTGTAAAATAAGCTCTCAAAATCATTTCATCAAGATTTGCAATCTTAAAAATTGGTTTTCCAACGGTTGCAAATTCACCTTTGTACATATATTTTGTAAGCACCGTTCCGTTGATTGGACTTGTAATAATATTGTGTTTCAATTGGTCATCAATTTGTAAAACTTTCTTCTGATTTGGATTTTTTTCGCTTAAAACCGCTCTATTTTGAATGTAAATCTGCTCTTCTGTTGCAGAAATTTGTTGATTCAACGTTTGCAATTGTGCATTAGCAACAGCAATTTGATTCTGAACAACAGCAACTTGCGAATTAGCATCATCGAGTTGTTTTTTGGTTGCCGCATCAGATTTTACCAAATTAGAAATTCTGTTTCGCTCTCGGATTGCAGTAGAAAGTTGCTCTTGCAACACCGAAATATTTGCTTTTTGCCCGATTATTTGAGATTGTAATACCTGAATTTGAGGATTTGCTGAATTGGTTTTTTCATCTAAAGCGTTGATGGAAGCTAAAACTTGTTCTTTCTGCAATTCTACACCTTTTCCATCAATCATTCCAATTTGTTGGTTTCCTGTAAGTTGTTGACCTTCTTCTAATTTAAGTTCTAAAATTTTACCAGTTGCTTCTGCTGTAACCATGATTTCATCTGCTTCAAAAGTTCCCGAAGCATCGTAATCTGCAGTTTTTTTGCAGGAAATAAAACTTATCATTAAGATTGAAAGTATTAATATTTTTTTCATTGTATTATTTTTGAATTTTAATATTTTGAACTACCCCGTCAAAATTTTCTGATAGAAAATTTTGCCACCCTAGATTGCTTCGTTCCTCGCAATGACAGGAGAATTTTGAATAGATTATTTTTCAATTATTCAAATTAGCTTTCAAATTATATTGTGTTAATAAATATTGAATTTCGTGAGAGATTTTCGTTAAAACAGCTTGTTCTTCAGCATTTACTTCTCGCAGATAATCGTTGGTGGTAATTACACCGTTTTCTAATTGCGCCAAACTCGCATTTTTTATGCTTTTTCTCAACGTGATGAGTTCGTCATCTTTATCAATAAGATTTTGAATTTTATCTAAATCGCTTTTCTGTTGAATTTCTGTAAAATTTTGATTAAAAAGAAAGTTTTCTTTTTGAATTTCAACATCTTGAGACTGATTATTCAATAATTGCAATTCATTTTTTTTGGTATAAAATCCAGAAATCGGAATGTTTAATCGAACTCCAGCCATATAAAAAGTGTCAAATTCATTTTTTAACATATTGAAACCTGGTTTTCCGTAGCCACCTTGAAAAAACGCACCTAATTTTGGAGTATTTTTAGTGTTAACAAGTTTTTTCTGAGCAGCTATTAACGTTTTTTGAGCATCAAAAAGTTTGAGTTCAGAACGTTTATTGGTTTCAGAAATTAACATCTTTTTAGGAGTTTGCAAATTGGTATTTTCATCTAAATTTCTTTTAACGAAGAAAGAAAGCATCTGCAAGTAAGTTTTTTTCACAGATTTTAATTCAATTTCTCTTTGCTCGAGTTTTACCAATTCTGCTTTCAAAACATCGAGATTGCTTCTAAAAATCACCCCGTTTTTTAATTGAGCTTCTGCTTTTTTAATTCCTTCATTAATGTCTGATTTTGTGAGCTGCAATTGCGACAATTGCTTGTCTGTTAATAAAATTCCGAAATAAATTTGATTAATTCTTTCCTTTAATTTATCCAATTCTACTTCAATTTGCTGCGATTGAATTTCAGATTGTGCTTTGGCAATTATTTTCTGATTTTTAATATTTCCTCCATCAAAAATATTTTGCGAAACATCTGCATAAACCTTGTATTGGTCTTTACTTAAAGGATTTACAGAAATATTTGGTAATTTCACGGGAAGCTCTGTCACTTCGTTTTGATAAGATGCTTGCCCGACAATATTTATCTGAGGCAACCAACCTTTCAGCGCATTTTCAATGGTATATTGCTCTGATTTTTTGATGAGTTCTTGCTTTTTTATCAACGGATAATTTTCTCTAGACAATTGGTAACATTGTTCTAAAGAAAGCGTTTCCTGAGCATTTGTAAAACCTAAAAAAAGCAGAAAAAGATATTTTAGTTTTTTCATATTTTTAACGCAAAGTGCGCAAAGATTTTATTAAACATTTTTGAAAAAATTTTTAAGTTTGCCAAGAATCATCAAAGATGATTTATTTAATTTGCTAATTTTCAACTTTCCATTTTCAATTCAAGCAAGGTTTTTACCCAAACGGGAATTAATTTTCTTCTTTCTTCAATAAATTGTTGAAATTCGTCGTCTTTTATTATTTGAAAAGCATTGAAAACAGGTTTTGCAACGAAAGGGAAAATCGTCATTCCTAGAAAAGTCACCAAAAAATGAAGTGGATTCATATCTGGTCGTTTTTCTTTAATTTGCTTAATTAGTGAAGAATTATTAAAAACTTTTCGAATAGGAATAATAGAAGTAAGTTCAGAATTTTTCTTTTGAATTTCACTAATCACAAAAACTGGAAGATTAGGATTTTTAGATAAAATATCGATATATTTTTCTGTTGTCAAGTCTATTTTCTCTTCTAAAGTTGTCTTTTCATCGGTAATAATTGGCAGAATTTGACCAAAAAGCAAAACTATTTTTGCCTTCATTACTTGTTCAAAAAGTTTTTCTTTGCTTCTAAAATAATAATTAAGAAGCGCAAGATTGATGCCTGCTTCTTCTGCAATATCTCTAGTTCTAGTTCCCGAAAATCCTTTTTCTGTAAATACTTTTGAGGCAGAAATTAATATTTTTTCTTCGGTAGAAAGTTCTTTTTCAGTCATTTTGAATGAATTTAACAATACAAAACTACAATTATTTTTTTGATTTAAACAAATAATTTAATCAAATGATTAAATTTATTTTTAAACAAAGATTCCTCTTGTTTTGAATTATTAATTGCCACAGAAAAAAAATTAATTAAAAAAATCTTAAAATTTAGATGCGTATTTTAATCATTTTATTGTCAAAAATTAAAATTTAATTAAAACAGAAGCTTCAACTTAAAAATTGAATTTTCTTGATGATTTAATAATTAATTTTGCACCGTAAATGAAACAGAAGAGACTTCACATTTTGTTTTTGCTATTGTCTATATTAATTTGTGGACAAAGCTTTATTGGATTTGAAATAGGAAATCCAACACATCAAGTTGTGCAAAAACATCAGAAAAAAGCCTCCAATTTTTATTCTCAAGACGAACTGTCTGTTACCGATGATTGGGAAACCGAAGAAGAGAAAGACACAAATGATTCTCAAAAAGATGCAATCAATATCTTTTGCAACGCCCAACATTTTACTCATTTTTTCTCTAAATTATTCTTTACAATTGAGAAAAAATCTCCACAACAATTTTTTGAGCAGAAATCTGCTTACTATTCCTCTATTTTTATCTTATTCAGAAATTTAAGAATTTGATTCTTTTGTAATCTCAAAATTTCAAAGAAAATTCTAAAAATTTGGTTCCAATTGAACCTATTTGTTTCAAACATTATCGTCTGAAGCAATACTTCTCATTTTATTTTTAAAGAAAAAAATACTAAACAAAAAAATTATTTACGATGGTTATGAAAAAAAATCTTTTCATTTCGGCTATTGCTATTGCTTTAATTTTACTAAGCTGTAACAAAAAAGAAGCAGAAACAAAAGACTATGAAAGTGAATTCACCGCTACGAGTCCACTTATTATGGACACTGCTTTCACCAAAGAATATGTATCTCAAATTAAATCTCTAAAAAACATTGAAATTAGAGCTCAGGAAAAAGGTTATCTAGAAAAAGTATATGTAGACGAAGGACAATACGTTCATGCGGGGCAACCCCTTTTCAAAACAATGCCTGCGCTATATCAAATAGATTTACTAAAAGCTCAGGCTGAAGCAAAAGCTGCTCAAATAGAACTCGGAAATACAAAATTATTAGCTGATAAAAATGTAGTTTCTAAAAAAGAACAAGAATTGGCAAAAGCAAGACTAGAACAAGCTAACGCCGAAGTTGCACTAGCAAAACTTCATCTTTCTTTTACCGTAATTAGAGCTCCTTTTTCCGGAACAATTGACAGAATTCCTAAAAAACTTGGAAGCTTAATAGACGAAGGGGAACTGCTAACCAGTTTATCTGACAACAGTCAAATTTATGCATATTTCAATGTTTCTGAGCCTGAATATTTGCAATACGAACAAAATGTAAAGGACAGAGGAGACAGCCATGTTAATTTAAAATTAGCAAACGACGAATTGTTTCAATACACTGGAAAAGTAGAAGTAATAGAAAGCGAATTCGACCCAGAAACGGGAAACATTTCTTTCCGAGCAAAGTTTCCAAACTCTGAAAAATTATTGAAAAATGGCGAAACAGGAAAAGTTTTGATGAGCGTTCCTATTAAAAATGCTATGTTGATTCCTCAAAAAGCTACTTATGAAATTCAAGACAAAAAATATGTATTTGTTTTAGACAAAAACAACAAAGCAGTTTCTAGAGAAATAACTACTGTTGGTGAATTTCCAGACTTATATATTGTGAAATCTGGACTTTCTGCTGGTGATAAATTCTTGCTAGAAGGAGTTCAAAACGTGAAAGAAGGAGAAAAAGTGAGCTGTAAATTCCAAAATCCGAAATCTGTAATTTCTAAACTCCGCTTAAAAGCCGAATAATTAATTTTTAGAAAGAAAAAGTATGAATAAATTCATTCAGAGACCGGTATTATCTATTGTAATATCCCTCATCATTGTATTTTTAGGAATTATTTCTTTGGTAAAACTTCCTGTTACACAGTTTCCTTCTATTTCGCCACCAAAAGTAAATGTGGTAGCAGAATATCCTGGCGCAAACAACGAATTATTGATAAAATCTGTGGTAATTCCTTTAGAAAGAGCTCTAAATGGAACTCCCGGAATGAAATATATGGCTTCAGATGCTGGTAACGACGGCGAAGCTTCTATTCAAGTAGTTTTTAACTTAGGAACAGACCCAAATCAAGCATCATTAAATGTTCAAAACAGAGTTGCTTCCGTAGTTAATAAATTACCTCCTTTGGTGGTAAGAGAAGGCGTGAAAATTAGTAGAGAAGAGAGCAATATGTTGATGTACGTAAATCTTTTCAGTACTGATAAAAAAGCTGACCAAAAATTCCTTTTCAATTATGCAGATATCAACCTTTTGTCAGAATTAAAAAGAGTTGACGGAGTTGGTTTTGCAGATATTTTAGGAAATAGAGAATATGCCATGAGAGTTTGGCTAAAACCAGACCGAATGCTGGCTTACAAAATTTCGGCAGACGAAGTAATGGAAGCTTTAGCACAACAAAGTTTAGAAGCATCACCAGGTAAAACTGGGGAAAGTTCTGGGAAAAGATCTCAAACTTTTGAATATGTTTTAAAATATTCTGGGCGTTTTACAACAAAAGAACAATACGAAAACGTAGTTATAAGAGCCAATCCTGATGGTGAATTATTGAGATTAAAAGACGTAGCAGATATAGAATTCGGGAGTTCTATGTACGACATCTACTCTAGCATTAATGGCAAACCTTCTGCTGCAATTGTCTTAAAACAATCTTACGGAAGTAACGCTACTCAAGTAATAAAAGATGTAAAAACAAAATTAGAAGAATTAAAAAAATCTTTTCCAAAAGGAATGGATTACGAAATTTCTTATGACGTTTCTACCTTCTTAGATGCTTCCATAGAAAAAGTTGTTCACACTTTATTCGAAGCATTTATTCTAGTTGCTATAGTAGTCTTCTTATTCTTGGGAGATTGGCGCTCCACTTTAATTCCTGTAATGGCTGTTCCCGTTTCGTTGGTAGGAACATTTATGTTTATGCAACTTTTCGGCATTACATTAAACCTGATAACGCTCTTCGCATTAGTTCTGGCGATTGGTATTGTTGTAGATGATGCTATTGTGGTAATAGAAGCGGTACACCTGAAGATGGAAACACATCACATCTCCGCAAGAAGAGCTGCAAAATTAGCCATAGAAGAAGTAGGAGGAGCAATTATCGCCATCACATTTGTAATGGCAGCCGTATTTATTCCCGTAGCTTTCATGTCTGGACCAGTAGGAATTTTCTATCGTCAGTTTTCTATAACGATGGCGACTTCTATTATTCTTTCCGGAATTATAGCACTTACGCTTACTCCTGCCCTTTGTGCCATGATTTTAAGAAATACACACGGGAAACCCAAAAAGAAAACACCGGTAAATTATATTGTAGAAAGTTTTAACAAATGGTTCGACAAGACTTCTTTAAAATACATAAATGTTTTAAGCAAAATTGTTGACAGAAGAACAGTAACCTTCGGGATTTTAGCAATTTTTTGCGTTGGAATTTACATCTTAAACCGAAATGTTCCTTCAGGATTTATTCCTAACGAAGACCAAGGAATGATTTACGCCATTATCCAAACGCCTCCAGGTTCATCCCTAGAAAGAACTAACAACGCCGCAGAACAACTTCAAAAAATGACAGAAGACATGGATGATGTAAAATCTGTTTCTGCATTAGCGGGCTACGAAATTCTTACAGAAGGTACAGGTTCCAACTCTGGTACTTGCCTTATCAACCTAAAACCTTGGAATGAGAGAAAACATTCTTCCTTAGAAATTATTGAAGAATTAGAAAAAAAATCTAAATCTTTAAAAGGTGCTCAAGTAGAGTTTTTCCAACCGCCAGCCGTTCCTGGTTATGGTGCTGCAGGTGGTTTTGAATTGAGACTTTTGGATAAAGATGGCACTAATGATTATAAAAAAATGGAAGAAGTGAACAAAAATTTCGTGGAAGAATTGAATAAACGCCCCGAACTTTCCTCTGTTTTTTCTTTCTACAGTGCTAGTTTTCCTCAATATATGATGAAAATTGATAACGACTTGGCACAACAAAAAGGCGTAACTATTGACAATGCTACTAACACACTTTCTACACTTTTGGGAAGTAACTATGAAATCAGTTTCATTAAATTCGGTCGTCAGTACAAAGTTATTGTTCAAGCAGCTCCTCAATACAGAGCATTACCAGAAGATATTTTGAAACTTTATGTAAAAAACAACAGAGACGAAATGGTACCTTTTTCAGCATTTATGCACTTAGAAAAAGTTTATGGACTTTCAGAAATCACGAGACACAATATGTACAATGCTTCAGAAATAAGCGGACAAGCTGCCGAAGGTTATAGTAGTGGTGAAGCTATTAGCTCGATTAAAGAAGTTGCAGACAAAACATTGCCTAGAGGTTACGGGATAGATTGGGCAGGTATTTCTAAAGACGAAGAAGGTAGAGGCAATGAAGCAATTTATATTTTCTTAATTTGCCTAACCTTTGTATATCTCATATTATCAGCACAATACGAAAGTTTTATTCTTCCTTTAATTATCATTTTATCTCTGGTTGTAGGTATTTGTGGAGCATATCTTTTCCTATTTCTATTTGGATTAGAAAATAACATTTATGCACAAGTTGCAATGGTAATGCTTATAGGATTACTCGGCAAAAATGCGGTTTTGATTGTAGAATTTGCGGCTAAAAAACACAGCGAAGGAGAAACTACATTCAACTCTGCTATAGAAGGAGCTAAAGTAAGATTCAGACCAATTTTAATGACTTCGTTTGCATTTATTGCAGGATTGCTTCCTTTGGTTTTTGCAACTGGTCCGGGTGCAATAGGTAATAGAACTATTGGTTCTGCTTCGGCAGGTGGTATGCTTATCGGTACAGTATTCGGATTGTTTGTAATCCCAGGTTTGTACTACATTTTTGCAACCATTGCAGAGAAATACAAATTTGTAAGAGAAGAAGAAGAAAACCCTTTAACAGAAGATTTCACCAATGAATAATTTTTCAAAAATATACAAAATAACACTTTCAGCCTTATTACTTTTATTGGTAATAGGTTGCAAAGCACCTGCAATTGTAGAAAACAATGCAAAAACGACTCTTCCGGAAATATATCAACCAAGTGCAAGTTATACCGCACTTGCTGCTGACACTACCAATATTGCTGTAAAACCTTGGCAAGAATTTTACAAAGACAAATATTTAAAAGATTTGATTGACAAAGCCTTGCACAGCAATCAAGAACTGAACATTCAATTGCAAGAAATTGAAATTGCTAAAAATGACATCAGAGTAAAAAAAGGAGCACTTTTACCTTCGGTTTCGCTTCAAGCTGGTGCAAGTGTAGATAAAGTTGGAAGATATACCAGCCAAGGCGCTGGTGATGCTACTACAGAAATAGAACCCGGAAAAGAAATGCCAGACCCACTTGGTAATTTCGCAATTGGTGCCGTTGCAAACTGGGAAGTAGATGTTTGGAAAAAACTTAGAAACTCTAGCAAAGCTGCTGTAGATAGATATTTAGCAACAGTAGAAGGAAAAAATTTCGTGGTTACCAATTTAGTCGCAGAAATTTCTAGCTCTTATTACGAATTACTATCACTAGACAATCAATTAGATATTATTAGACAGACGATAAAAATTCAGAAAAATGCTTTAGAAGTGGTAAAAATTCAAAAAGAAGCTGCTCGTTCTACAGAATTGGCAGTACAAAAGTTTCAAGCGGAAGTTTTATCAACCCAAAATAAAGAATACGAAATTCTTCAACAAATAAAGGAAACCGAAAACAAAATTAACTTCCTTTTGGGAAGATATCCTCAGGAAATCCCTAGAGACAAATCTGTTTTTATGACGGAAAATATTGCAGATGTTTACACCGGAATTCCGTCTCAGCTTTTAGCAAACAGACCTGATATAAAACAAGCCGAACTAGAATTAGATGCTTCTAAATTAGATGTAAAAATTGCCAGAGCAGAATTTTTTCCAAAATTTGAAATTAGTGCTGGTGTAGGTTTAGAAGCTTTCAAACCAACTTATTTGGTGAAAATCCCTGAATCTCTTTTGTATAATTTGGCAGCAGATATGGCAGCACCACTCATCAATAAAAATGCAATACAAGCTGAATTTGCAAGTGCCAATGCAAGACAAATTCAATCTTTATACGAATACGAAAAAACCGTTTTGGGAGCTTATTTAGAAGTAAATACACAAATTTCTAATATAGACAATCTTCAAAAAAACTTTAGTATGCAAAACCAACAAGTACAAGCGCTCAACAAAGCTATTGATGCTGCAAACGACTTGTTCAAAGCTGCTAGAGCAGATTATTTTGAAGTTTTAATGACACAAAGAGATGTACTGGAAGCAAAACTAGATCTAATAGAAACTAAAAAGAAACAACTTGCTTCCGTTGTACAAATTTACAGAAGCCTCGGAGGAGGGTGGAAGTAAATTTCTCTCTTGTTTAGTACATTTTTTTCTTAGAAAAGTCATCTTTCGAGGTGGCTTTTCGTTTTTAAATTGATTTTTTAAATTTTAGTTATTTTTTGGCAACGAAAATGAAATCTTTATTTTTGAAAAAATTTTAAGAAATGATTTTAGAACAATTAGAAAAATCTCCAGAAACGATAATTTTCAAAGACGTAATTGCTTACATTGACGAAAATTATGATTTCACGCCAACAAAATTCACCAATGGAAATACCATCAACGAAGTCAATCAAAACAATGGTTCTTGTAAAGTTTTTAGTTTCGCTAAACAAATAAATTTATCTAAAGAACAGACTTTAACATTATTTGGAGAATTCTACAGAGAAGATGTTATCAAAAATCCAGACGGAACAGACCACCAAAACATCAGAAATTTTATAGAATTCGGTTGGGACGGAATTTCATTTGACGGAGAAGCTCTAAAGAAAAAATAACACTATTTTTGGATGAACTGAATTACATCCTGATTCAGTTCGTCTGCTTTTTCAATAGGAACACCGTGAGAAGTATCTTTAAAAATTTTAAGCTTCGACTTTGGAATTTCCTTCGCAATATATTCTGTATGAGCTCTTTCTATAAGGTCTCTATCGCCAGCAAGCACCAAAACTTTAGCTTTAATATTATTCAACTGTTCTTTGGTAATTTGTGGTTCATCAATCATCAATTGCAACAATCTAATTTCTCTTTCCGGCTTGTTTTCAGCCTTCATTTTAGCAGCATCTCTCTTCATATTTTTCACTTCCAGCTTCCCTACTCCATCCGGAAATACATTTGCTCCACTCGTAATCAATTTTTTAATTCTTTTTGGATATTTTATAGCAAATTCAATACCTGTATTTCCTCCATCACTCCAACCAAGAATATTAATTTTTCTCAATTTTAAAGTATCAGCCAAAGCTTTTACATCTTCGGCAAATTTACGATACGTTAAAGGTTCTAAAGAAGTATCTGTACTTTTACCTTGCGCACGAGTATCCATCGCAATTACAGTAAAATGTTTAGACAATTCTGGAATTTCTTGTTTAAAGGCTTCTATACTTCCTCCATTGCCATGAAGCAGAAACAACGGCTCTCCTTTTCCATAAATTTCATAGTAAATATTAGCATCTTTCAGGTGAAGAATTTTACCCACTTTTGGATTATTACCATATTCTGGAGTTTGAGAAAAAACTACCATAAAGAAAAAGAAATTCAATAGAACTGTAATATATTTTTTCATACTAACTTTTCATCAAATGTACTAAATAAAACAATTTATTACCGAAATCTAAATAACAAATATCATTTTCGTATTTTCGCAAAAATTTTCAATTTTCAACA
Source organism: Cloacibacterium sp. (assembly GCF_047601505.1). GTDB lineage: Bacteria > Bacteroidota > Bacteroidia > Flavobacteriales > Weeksellaceae > Cloacibacterium. Next base: position 1,307,022 of record NZ_JASGJD010000001.1, on the reverse strand, counting down.
CTCAATTTTCTATTAAATGAATTACGTTTCCGCAGAAAATCTTTCTAAATCTTACGGCATTAAAACTCTTTTTGAGAATATTTCTTTCAACATTAACGAAGGAGACAAAATTGCCATTGTTGCCAAAAACGGCAGCGGAAAATCTACACTTCTCAAAATTTTATTGGGAAAAGAGATTGCAGATTCTGGCACTGTAATCATTAATAAAGACATTCAGGTGGTTTTGTTCGACCAAGAAATTGAATTCAATTCAGATTTATCCATTGATAAATTTATGATGACGCTAGATTCTCCACCAATTTTAGCTTTAAAAAAATACCATGCTTCTCTCATTTCCGAAAATCCTGAAGAAATGGAAAAAGCCATAGCAGAAATGGAAATCCAAAAAGCTTGGGACCTTGAAAATGAAATGAAACAAATTCTTTCTCAGCTTAAAATTACTGATTTGTCTGCTAAAATGGGAAAACTTTCGGGTGGACAGATAAAACGTGTTGCTTTGGCAAAATTATTGACGGAAACCAGAGCGCAACACACACATACTCTTCTCATTATGGACGAACCTACCAATCACCTTGATGTGGAAATGGTAGAATGGCTAGAAAATTATCTGAGTAAAGAAAAAATTACATTACTTCTCGTAACTCACGATAGATATTTTCTAGATTCTGTTTGCGATATTATTTGGGAAATGGAAGACAAAAATTTATATTTTCATAATGGGAGTTACGCTACTTACCTCGAAAATAAAATGATTAGAGAAGACAACCTCAATGCAACGATTGACAAAGCCAACAACCTTTACAGAAAAGAATTAGAATGGATGCGCCGCCAACCAAAAGCAAGAACCACCAAATCTAAATCTAGAATTGATGCTTTCTACGACACCGAAAAAGTAGCCAAAACTAATACAAAAAAACAATCTTTGGAACTCGATTTTGAGATGAAAAGATTGGGAAATAAAATTCTGGAACTGAAAAACATCAACAAAAGTTTTGGAAATTTAGTTTTACTTAAAGATTTTTCTTACCAATTTCAAAGAGGCGAAAAAATAGGAATCATAGGAAAAAACGGAGCCGGAAAATCTACACTTCTCAACATTATTCAAGGTTTTGAACCAAAAGATTCTGGCGAAATAGAAACCGGTGAAACCATCAAATTCGGATATTTTTCGCAAAAAGGTTTACAATTTAAAGAAGATGAACGTGTTATCGATTTTATTAGAGAAATTTCAGAAAATTTTCCTTTAGCCAACGGAAGAACCATTTCTGCTTCGCAGTTTCTAAGGCTTTTCTTGTTTGATGACCAAACGCAATATTCTCCCATTTCTAAACTTTCGGGTGGCGAAAAACGTAGATTACATTTGATGTACGTATTGTATCAAAATCCAAATTTTTTGATTTTTGATGAACCAACCAACGATTTGGATTTGCCAACTCTGACGGTTTTAGAAAACTTTTTACTGAATTTTCAGGGAAGTTTAATTATCGTTTCACACGACCGTTATTTTATGGATAGAATTGTGGACCATGTTTTGGCTTTTGAAGGCGAAGGTAAAGTAAAAGATTTTGTTGGGAATTTTTCGGAATATCGTGAAAGTCAGAAGTCGGAAGACAGAAGTCAGAAATCTGACACTTCAACTCCGCAAAGTGAGCCAAAACCAACAACCAACAACCAAATTCCAGTAAAGAAAAAACTTTCTTTCAAAGAACAGCGAGAGCTAGAAACCATAGAAAAAGAAATGCCCGAGTTGGAAGCAAAACGAGCAAAAATTCTAGAAAAACTCAACAATGAATCTGATTATGAACAGATTGCAAAATTATCTGCAGAATTAGAATCTATTTCTGAAAAACTAGAAGAGCACGAATTGCGTTGGCTAGAATTACAAGAAATGATGGGCTAACCATTCAATTCTTTTGCACGATTTTCTGCTGCAAAAATTCCGTTTTCTACAATTTCTTTAAGAGAATTTTCGTTGAAAACTTGTAAAGCAGCTTCTGTAGTTCCGCCTTTTGAGGCAACTTCTTTTATCAATTCGTCCAGATTTTTATCAGAATTATTGATGAGATGATAAGCGCCAACCATGGTTTGTTTCACAAAAAGCTTCGAAAGATTTTCGTTAATTCCCATTTTTGTACCTGCTTTTATCATTGCATCTACAAAATAATAGAAATAAGCCGGACCGCTTCCGCTGAGCGCTGTAACAGAATCTAGCAAATCTTCTTCTTCCAGATAAACAGCTCTACCAGTACTGTTGAGCAATCTTTCAATTTGTAAAATTTGGTTAAATGTAATGCCTTCCGCGGCGGTGTAACCCGTAATTCCCATACCAATTAAAGTAGGAGAATTTGGCATTGCTCTCACTACATTTTTATGATGCAAAGCTTGTTGAATTTTTTCAATTTTTACACCAGCCATTATAGAAAGTACCATTTGATGGTCTTTTAACTGAAACGGAAGATTTTCTGCAACATACTGAAAATCTTGCGGTTTCACCGAAACAACAATTAAGTCTGCATCTTCTACATTAGCTTCTTCAAAATTAGAAATTTGCACTTCGGGAAACTCTTTTTTTATTTTCCCAACTTTTTTTTCGCCTCTTATAATCAATTGTAAATGATGAGGTTTCACCAATTCATATTTTAAAAATGAACGAGAAAAAGCTACTCCCATGTTTCCGGCTCCTAAAATGGCAATTTTCATAATTTTTAAATTTTTTATTCGTGTTTTATTCTATTTTTTTTTCGCGCTGAACGAAGTATAAGCGTCTAATTTCTAACTATTATTTTTAAAATAATCTCTCAAAACCCTTAATTCGTGAAATTCCATGTGAGGCAAATCTCTTTTTAAATCGTTGAGACTTTCATATTTTTCTGGATTTTCTTTGAATTTTGTATTGAAAAAAATCTCAAAATCTTGTATGTACTCTTTTGCTACAATTCGTTCAATCTCCAAAGAACCATTTTCCACAAATTTTGCCAAATGTCCAAAAATTGTCTGTACCAAAACGCCTCTTTCTTTAGCAATTTCGCCAATAGATTTTCCTTGTTCAAACAACTGAAAAGTAACATTTTGTGTTGGAATTTTCAGAACTTTTGTAGAAATTTTCTCGTCATTTTTTTTGTCGAAAAGTGGTTTCTCTAACAAATGTACGTTTTTTAAATCATTCAGATATTCTTCCAAATCATCTAGCAACGTTCTGGTATCTTCGTTGTATAATTTTAAACCTTTCACGCCTTTTGTTTCGGCATAAAATTCTTTAAAAGGCTTAAAAATTTCTTCGTTTACCTTCCCGAAAAAGAAATTTACAGCACCTTCTGCTTTAAATTCTATTTCTTTCCATTCTTCTTGATTTTGAATGAACTTTTTAGTTTTTTGCCAAATAATTTTCTCGAATTTAAGATAAATATCCGTTAAATTCTCAGCAGATGTTTTCAGTGCAAAATACAGTTGATATGCTTTTTGTTGATCTACAAATTTGCTTTGTTTAGAAGCTATATTCCAAGTTTCTAAAGCATCTTTTATCCAAATTATATCTAAATATCTAAGAACTTTTCGGATGCTATAATCATATTTTTCAGAATTTAAAATTTCTTCAATTTGATCGTTTGCATTGGTAGAATCTTGAAACTGAGAAACTCTTTTATCACTAAAAATAACATCTTTGGTGATTTTAGATTTTAGCACAATTCCTTCTAAAGTTCTGCAACGCGAAAGCGCAACATACACTTGCCCCGAAGCGAAAGATTTCCCCGCATCTATCATCAATCTGTCAAAAGTAAGCCCTTGAGATTTATGAATGGTAACCGCCCAAGCCAAGCGAACAGGATATTGCTCGAAACTGCCCAAAACTTGTTCGTCTATATTTTTTTGGTCGTCTAAAGTATATTTTTTTTGTTCCCAAACTTCCTTTTTCAGTTTGTAATCTTCGTTGTCTCCATCTATTCTTACCCAAATTTCTTCTTCATCTAAATCTACTACTTCTGCCAATTTACCATTGAAATATTTCTTTTCTTGAGAAGCATCGTTTCTGATAAACATAATTTGAGCGCCAATTTTCAATTCTAAAGTTTCGTCTATAGGATACTGACTGTCTTTAAAATCTCCAACAATACTCGCTTTGAAAAAGTGAGATTTCCCGCCCAATTCTTCAAGTTTTTTACTATTAATATTATCTGCAATTCTATTATGAGAAGAGAGATAAACGTAAGATTCTTCTTTTGGTTCAAAATCTGGGAGAAATCTTTCGTGGAGTTTTTCGTAATGTTCTGTAGAAAGATTTCCGTCTCTTATTTCATTTAAAATTTCAAGAAAAGTTTCATCTGTCTGCCTGTAAACTTTGGTTAATTCAATTGTAAGAAGATTGGTATCCTGAAGTGCAAAAGCATCAAAAAAGAACGGAGAAGCGTAATATTTTTTCATAATATATTCGTTCTCGTCTCTTACAACTGGCGGAAGCTGGTACAAATCTCCAATAAAAAGCATCTGTACGCCTCCAAATTTCTGAGGATTTCTCCTAATGTGTCTTAGAGAAAAATCCATCATATCTAAAACATCGGCTCGCAACATAGAAACCTCATCTATAATGATTACTTCTACCTCTCTCAGCAATTTTAATTTATCTTTTCGATATTTAAAATGCTGCATCAAATCTGGAATATTCATGGCAAGATTACCATCAATTCGGTCTAAAGTAGGGACGAAAGTTCTAAGCGGAAACCCAAACATAGAATGAATAGTAACGCCACCAGCATTAATGGCAGCAATACCTGTAGGAGCCACTACAATGTGTTTTTTGCGTGTTTTTTTTACAAAATTATTAAGAAAAGTAGTTTTTCCTGTTCCTGCTTTTCCTGTAAAAAAAATGTTTCGGCTGGTATTTTCTAGGAGGTCAAAAAGATTATTATTCATTCTAAAATCAAAATTAGTAATTTTTTTTGAGGTAACGATTTAGAATGCAAGTCTATTGAAACTAAAATATTAATTTACAAAATCTATTAATCAATAGATGATATAAATCATAATTGACTTATAGAATAATGTTAGTACTTTTGCAAAGTAAATTTTTAGGAAAAATCAGATATTAATCATCTTTATTAATATTTCTTTATTTATCTTTTGAATTTCTCTTGTTAATAGGGCTGCATAAGATTTTTGAGACATTGAGTTACAAGGGTTTTTATGAATTCAATTATTTTTAGTAGTCTTTTATAAGACATTTTTCGGCAAGAGGAATTCTGTTTTAGCAATTTATTGCTATATTGTTTCCTCTTTTCCACTTCAGTTTACATTCGATTAAAGGGAAACAATAAACCAAAGCTCAGCAGAATTGTTGAGCTTTTTTTAATAATTAGATTTTAAAATACAATATCTAAAAAGGTCATAAAATTTACCATTTTTTAGAATTTCTTGTTGAAGTACTGCTTCAAAAACAAAACCACATTTTTCTAAAACTTTGCCAGAAGCAGGATTGTGAAGAAAATGAGAAGCGTAGATTTTGTTTAAATTCAATTCTTCAAAACCAAATTTTAAAACCTTTTGTAAAGCTTCAGAAACGTAACCTTTATTCCAAAAAGACTTGCCAAGCCAATATCCCACTTCGGCTTTATTGTTAGAATTGTCTAAATGCAAACCTACTGCGCCAATAAGTTTTAAATTTTCTTTCTCACGAATTCCAAAAATGAAAGCTTCATTTTTCTGAAAGCTAAATTCTGCCATTTGAAACCAAAAATCTGCATTTTCTTTTTTATACGGAAAAGGCAGCGTTAATGTATTTTCAGAAATTTCTGAAGTAGAATTCATCTGTAAAATAACATCTTCTGTATCAGCAACTGTAGGCTGAGAAAGAACTAATCTTTTTGTAGAAAGAGTTGGGAAGGTTTGCATTTTATTTTAAATGTACAAGATTATTCCAAGTTTTAATAAAAAAAATAACTTCAAAAATTATAATAGCCAAACAAATAAGAATTAAAAATTTCTTATCAATTTTTTGTTTCAACAATTTATATACAGTAAAAACAATAATTATTGGTAAAACAAAAAAGAAAAAAAGGAGAAAAATAATAAACCCTATCATGAGTTTTCTTTATACCACGAAGAATATTTCACATAATTATTTGCAATTCTGTTAATTTCACCTTCTAGCAACTGCTGAGAAACATCTTTTATTTTCACCGCTGGAACGCCAGCCCAAAGTTCACCCGTTTTAACGTGAGTTCCTTGCGTTACTACAGCTCCGGCAGCAATAATAGAATTGCTTTCTATTAAACAATCGTCCATCACAATAGCGCCCATACCTATCAAAACATTATCTTGAATAGTACAACCATGCACACAAGCATTATGCCCAATAGAAACGTTATTTCCAATTTTCAAAGGGAATTTTTCGTAAGTACAATGCAACATTACATTGTCTTGCACGTTTACTTTATTCCCCAATTTTATATAATGTACATCTCCTCTTATCACTGCGTTGTACCAAATGCTGCAATCTTTGCCCATTTCTACATCACCAATAATGACGGCGGTTTCTGCTAAAAAAGTATTTTCCCCTATTTTAGGAGTTTTTCCTAAAAGTTCTCTTATTATTGCCATTTTAATTACGATTTTGAATTTATGATTTACAATTTTTTTAACTTCCTTCTTCCGATATCCGACTTCAAAAATATCTATTATCGAAAAAATCTAACTTCTAACTTCCAACATCTAACTTCCTTTCCCTATTTTTGTACTCTCAAATTTAAGTAAAAAATGCGAAAAATATTTATAGAACCTACCGCAAATCCAAATGTAATGAAATTTGTGGCAGATTATACTTTAATTCCAGGTTCACTAGAGCTAGACAGAACTTCAGACATCACTGAAATTCCTTTGGCTCAAGAGCTTTTCAATTATCCTTTTGTTTCTAAAATTTTCGTTTCTGCAAATTTTGTGGCAGTAGCCAAAGAAGACCACGTAGAATGGGAACATATTGCAGAAAGCCTTAAAAATGTAATTGAGGACGAATTATTAGCAAATCCTAGAATTTACAAACAAAAACCTCAACAGAGATACGAAATTTTTGCTGAAATGACTCCAAATCCTGCAGTAATGAAATTTGGAGGTAACAGACTTTTACTCGACGGTTTTGTGGAAGTAAAATCCAAAGAAGAAGCAGAAGAAGTTCCTTTAGCAAAAGTGCTTTTTGATGAATTCAAATTTGTAAAAGAAGTTTTTGTTTCGGAAAATTTTGTTGCCGTAACCAAAGATGATTCTGTACAATGGCACGAAGTGATGGTTTCTGTAAGAAATGTAGTGGCAGAATTTCTTCAAAGTGGAAATAAAATTAGCAATATAGAACCTCAGAAACACGAAAGTCCTGTAGAAAAAATCATCAATAGAGAATATACTGATGATGAACAAAAAATTTCGGATATTTTAACGGAATATGTTTCTCCAGCAGTAGAAAATGATGGCGGAAAGATTTCTCTTTTAGAATACGATGCAGAACACAAAACTGCAAAAATGCTTCTACAAGGCGCTTGTAGCGGTTGCCCAAGTTCTACAGCAACTTTAAAAGGAGGAATAGAGCAAGTGCTGAGAAACTTTTTGCCAGATTTGGTAGAAAAAGTAGAAGCTGTAAATGGATAATTAGTTTTTAGTTGATTGTTGTCGGTTGTTAGTATTTACACTGATAGCATTCGATAAAATAAAAAAATCAAAATTTTGAATACCGACAAACAACCAACCAACAACCCTAAAAAAGGAATACTTCTCGTAAATCTTGGTTCGCCGAAATCTACAAAAGTAGAAGACGTAAAAGAATATCTAGACGAGTTCTTGATGGACGAACGTGTAATTGATTACAGGTGGTTTTTCCGTGCTTTATTGGTAAGAGGAATTATCTTAAAAACCCGACCAAAAAAATCTGCTGCTGCTTATGAAACCGTTTGGACAGATGAAGGTTCGCCTTTAATCGTTATCACCAAACAAATTCAACAAAAATTACAAAAATTGGTTGATATTCCAGTAGAAATTGGGATGAGATACGCTGAACCAAGCATAGAAACCGGAATCAGAAGTTTGGTAGAAAAAGGTGTGGAAGAAATTGTACTTTTCCCGCTTTATCCTCAATATGCAATGAGTACAACTGAAACAGTAGTAGAAAAAGCAAAGGAAGTTCAGGCTAAATTTTTTCCAAATATTAAAATAAATTACGTAAAACCTTTCTACAATAGAGATATTTATGTAAACTGTTTGGCGGAAAGCATTAAAGAAAAGCTTCCAGAGAATTTTGATTTGTTGCAATTTTCTTATCATGGCGTTCCGGAAAGACACATTTATAAAACCGACCCTACAAAAACTTGTAAAATTGGCGATTGTTGCTTCAAAGAAGACCATCCTTCTCATCAATTTTGCTATAGACATCAATGTTTAAAAACCACTGAATTGGTGAAGCAAAAATTAGGTTTAGAAGACAGTCAAGTAAAATCTACCTTCCAATCGAGATTAGGAAAAGACAAGTGGATAGAACCTTACACCGATGAAACTTTAGAAAATTTACCAAAAAATGGAGTTAAGAATTTGGCAATTGTTTGTCCTGCTTTTGTAAGTGATTGCTTGGAAACTTTGGAAGAAATTTCGGTAGAAGGAAAAGAAGAATTTTTACACGCTGGCGGAGAAAATTTCCATTACATTCCTTGTCTTAACGACGAAGACCGATGGATAGAAGTGGTAAAACAACTTTGCGAAGAAGAACTTTAAGAAAGTATAATAATAAAATAATAAATGCGCTCAGAAATAATTCCTGAGCGCATTTTCAATGTATCAATGTAATAAATATTTATTTTTTAATTACAGAACCTGCCTTTTGTCCGTTTACAACAACTAAATAAACGCCAGATTGAGCATTTGAAGGGAATGCAATTTCTACATTATTTGTCCCTTCTACAACTTTTGCAGATTTTGCCGCTACTTTTTTACCTGTAACACTAATTAATTCTACAGTTCTAACATCAGTAGTTTTGCTATCAAAATTCACTAAAACGTTATTATTATTAGAAGCTACTTTGTAAACTGAAGCAACAGCAGTTGTAGTTGTAGCCGCTGCAGCTGGTGCAGTTCCACCACCAACTCCTACAGCATCCCAAGCATTGGTAGTTTGAGTTACTTCGTTACTACTTGCGCCATATAAATCTGATGCAGATTGCAGAGAATAAGTTCTGGCATCAGCATAAGTAGAAGAAGATGTAAGATATGTAGTAAGAGTTCTGTAAGCAATAGCTGCTGCTTTATCTAAACCTAAACCAGAAACACTATAAACAAAACCTTTATCATTAGTACCAGAGCCACCACTTGCTAATAAATAATACCAGAAGTTAAGCACTCCAGAATTGGTATGTACTCCGCAATAATCATTAGTAGAAGACGGTGTACAACTTGTTGTTTTCCAATAAGTACCTTGATATGTATCTGGCTGACTATACGAGTTAGGATTTGCCATATCTCTAATTACATAATTGAAATCTTCACCCAGCTTCCAAGAAGCATTAGAAGGTCTTGCCCACAATTCAATAGAGTTTCCAAAAATATCCGAAAAACCTTCATTTAAAGCTCCCGACTCTTTTTGATAAGCTAAATTTGCAGTGAAAGAAGTTAATCCGTGTGTAATTTCGTGACCACAAACATCTAATGCTGTAAGTGGTTTATTACCATTAGTAGAACTACCATCTCCATAAGTCATTCTACTACCATCCCAAAATGCATTAAAATAATTTCTAGAATAATGTACATAAGATTTGATAGCAAAATTATTATCATCTATACTTTTTCTTCCAAATTTTGTCCAGAAGTAATCTACCGTTTTTTCAGCTCCCCAATGCGCATCTGTAGCATATTGATCTAAACTTGTATTTACGTTATTCCAAGTATTATCTGTATCTGTAAAATCTGTAGCTCTAGAATAAGTAGTTCCTTTTTTCAAATTGTAAGTTTCTACAGCAGTTCCACCCGCTCTTCCAGTTTCTCTTAATCTATAAGAAGTACTACTCACTTGGTCTGTAGTAATAGTTTGAGTCCCACTATAAGCTGTTACCGCAGTTCCAGTAGCATTAGTTTCGTGTATTAAAGCATTTGCTCCAAGTACTGCTCCACTTTTTGCATCTACAAAAACTTCTTGTTTACTAAGTGGCTCAGCAGCATATACTACAAATTTATAAGCCAACTTAATTTTTTTAGAATCTGGATTATTAGGGTCTGAATAATAAACTAAACTTCCTTTTGGATAATAAGTTGCAGTTTTATCATTAGATTCTTTTTTCAAAAAAGCCTCCTCTTCTGCATCTTGCCATTTATAAGAACTAGCTCCAACATAAGCCAACGCACTACCTAAAGCATTAGCTTCAGAAATGGTAACTCTTTTTTCTGTTGACAATGAAGAAGGCAAACCTTTAAACCATTCACCATTTTGGCTAATTACTTTATTGTTTTTAACCAAAACATTCATTACACCATACTCTACAGGAATACCGTTAATTGTCTGTTGAAATTTGTGATTTTCAAAACCTAAGGCATCTTTTTCAGTTCTTAACTTACTACCAGCAAGTTCTACCATGGTTTTTGAAGTTTCGTCGAAAGCTAAAGGCTTCCCTTTGAATTCTGGAGCTTTAGATGTTTCGAATCTAACATGCTGCGCATACATATCTGCTTTACCAGAAACAAGTTTTGCTGGAGAATTTTGGCCAAATGCAAATGAGGCGGCAACTACGCTTGCCGCGAGAGTAAATTTAATCTTCATAAAATCTATATTTTTAATTAACAATACGAATATAGAAATTATTTTCACAAAAAATCAAATTTTATTATGAATTTTTTAACAAATCATTAATTTTAAAAAAATTTTACTTTCACAAAAACACAACAATAAGAAAATCAGCATATTATAAAATACATTTCACAATATTTTCTTCAAAAAAATGAACTTAAAACAAAAAAAACAGCAAATTAATATGAATAATTTACTATTTTTCTTATTTCGAGACATATAAAATAACATCACCTACCTCTTCTATATTCTCCATAACCCACCAAACCATCATAATTTTTACCGAATGCTTGGTAATATATAAAAGCTTGATATAGATTCTCGGTTTGCCAAAAACTTCCGTTAATTTCTCCAAAATTCAAATTACCAGAACCATCTTTTGTAGCAATAATGTAATTGTAAAAACCTTGCTTCAGATAAATTTTGGCAATATATTTTTTGGCATTTTCATCATAAATCATTTTATTCTCATCTGATGGATTAAAATCGTTAAAAGCTCCTAAAACAAAGAGTTCTTTATCTATTTTTTCTGAATCTACAGAAAAATAAACCCAAGAATAATCTCCTTCTGTGTCTGCATTTCTCTCAATTCCTAAATCGTTTCTTCTAAAATAGAAAGCGCCATTTACGTCTGGTTGATATTGATAATTAAGCGGATATGCCCATACCGAATGCAAATAAGTATGATTACCTTCTTGATTGTTCAAAACACTTGCTACCGCATCAAATGGCTGATCTATAATTTTATTATCAAAATAATAAAACTCATTATTCCCTGGGAAAACCAAATCCAATTGCTGAAAAAGGATTTTATTTCCCATCAAAGAATTTGATTTCAAATTAAAAACTCCCATATTGAAATTATTATTCTGAATAACATTTAAGCTAATAGAATTGATATTTGCCAAAACATCTGCCTGATTAGAAACCACTGCCACTTCCACTCTTTGGTTAATATCAGGTCTTTTTGCATCTGCAAATCTGGAAATATTAACCCCTACAGAAGCACCATCTTCCACCACACAAAACCTCTTTTTAAACAAAGGTCTAGATGCAGAATCCAGAAAAACAATCAATTCATAATTACCAGAAAGTTTTGGTTGCATTTTATCATTCGGAAAGTTGAGTGTATAATGCGTATATCTTTGGTTGGTATTGAATGAATATTGATAATTTTGTATCAAACCATTCAAATTTCCTTTGGCAAATTCTGTAAAAAACAAACCGTCATCTTGCCAATTTCTATCCAAATGTTTTATGGTATATTTATAAACCGTACTGCTATTATTCAAATCATCAAAATTTAAAATGAGCTGTTCGCCAAATTTTATAACCGGAGTTTCGTCATTGGTTTGAGGATTAAAAAGTTGCACTCCGCTAATTATCTGAGCAGAAAACAAAATTGGTAAAAGCAATAAAAAGAATTTTAGATGTTTCATATTACGAAGATAACGAAAATCGAACCAAAATATTGAAATGTAAGAGAACGAAAATTCCTAAATTTGAAAATTAAAAATCCACTATGCTCAATATTCAAATTTTTCCTTTCAACCCATTCTCCGAAAACACTTACATAATCTATAACGACAACAAAACTGGTTACATTATAGACCCCGGAAATTGGAACGACAGAGAAACCGAAACTTTACAAAAATTTATAGAAAAAAAAGAAATCACCATTAAAAATATTTTACTTACTCATGCTCACATAGACCATGTTTTGGGCTTGCAGTGGGCTTTTGACACTTACAAAGTTCCCGTAAAAATGCACAAAGAAGACCAAGAAATACTCGATAGAAACCCTATGTCTGCAAGAAATTATGGCTTTGAATTTATTCCTTTTAAAGGTGACATTGAGTTTTTAAATGATGGAGATTCTGTATTTTTAGACGAAGATGAACTGAAAATTCTGTTTGTACCAGGACATTCGCCGGGAAGTATTGCTTTCTACAACGAAAATCAAAAATTTGTAATTTCAGGAGATGCACTTTTCCAAGGAAGTATTGGCAGAACAGATTTGTATAGAGGTAATCATTCTCAACTTTTAGAAAGTATTAAAAATAAACTTTTCACACTTCCCGAAGAAACAGAAGTTTACAGCGGACACGGAAAACCTACCCAAATTGGTTTCGAAAAAAATAATAATCCTTTTTTCTAAAAAACATAAAAAAAGAGCCATTTTATTTGGCTCTTTTCTATTTTTTAAGATGAAAAATTACTCTTTCCATTTGATATTGCAACCAATACTTGGTTTCTGAATTTCTTCTTGTGGATTTCCAGATAATAAATTTTCAAAAGCGATAATTAAATCTTCGCCTGTAATTTCTTTTTGATTTCCAGGTCTAGAATCATCCATTTGACCTCTGTAGATTAAATCTAATTTATCATCGAAGAAATAAAAATCTGGCGTACAAGCCGCATCATAAGCTTTAGCAACTGCTTGGCTTTCGTCATACAGATAAGGAAAGTCAAATTTTCTTTCAATTTGAAATTCTATCATTTTTTCTGGAGAATCTGCAGGATATTTTTCTACATCGTTAGCCGAAATTGCGATAAATTCTATTCCTTTTTCGTTGTAATCTTCGTAAAGTTCTGTAAGTTTATCAATTACATGCAATACAAACGGACAGTGATTGCACATAAAAATCACCAAGGTTCCTTTTTCGCCTTTCAAATCTTCTAAAGATTGAATTTCATTGCTTTTAGAAGGATTCGGAAGTTCAAAAAAAGGTGCTTTAGTACCTAAATCAAGCATATTAGAAGGTGTATTTGCCATAATTTTATTTGATAAATGTTTGTTGATAATTTATTAAGGCAAAAATACAAAATTTAAAAACTACATTTGTCTTTAAAAATTTTAAAGTTTTCTTAAAGTAAAATTAAATTTTAATCGTCTTACGAAATATGGAGACGATTTCTACAGCTTCTATGACTCAAGAGAGAAACTTTTCAATAGCGGAAACAGTTCAGCAATTTGGTAAAAAATTGTTCGGATTTATTCGTGGAAAAGTAAAAACAACAGAAGAAGCTGAAGACATTCTTCAAGATGTTTGGTATCAATTTAGCAGATTAAGTAATCTAGACGAACTAGAAAACGTGAGCGCTTGGCTTTATAGAGTGGCTCAAAACAGAGTAACAGACAATTACCGGAAAAAGAAAACCGAAAACCTAGAAGATTTTACGTATGAAAATGATGAAAACGAAATCTCTTTTAAAGAAATTTTGCTTTTAGACGAAAACGCAAGTCCAGAATTGGCAATGTTTAAAGAAGAATTTTGGAATCAACTGATGAATGCTTTGGAAGCTTTGCCCGAAAGCCAAAGAGAAGTTTTTCTTCTGAATGAGATAGAAGATTTCACACTTCAGGAAATTGCAGACCAAAAAGGAGAAAACCTCAAAACCATTATTAGCAGAAAAGGATACGCTGTAAAACATCTTAGAAAAAAACTTCATAACTTATACAAAGAAATTAATTTTTAACACTATGAACACACAACATAAAAAAGGAAAATTTTTGATAGCACTGCTTTTTATTTCAGCCCTATTTCTATTGCCTTACATCGTAATGCTGCTTTGGAATGGTATTTTACCTGAAATAATTGGTGTAAAAAACATCACTTATTGGCAAGCTGTTGGAATTTTTATTCTGTGCAAACTGCTTTTTGGAGGCTTCAAAAGAGGTGGAAATCATCATCATAAAAAGCACCAAATGATGAAAAAACATTTCAAAAACTGTTGCAACAATAACGATAACAAATCTTCTATGAAAGAAGCTCTTAGAGATAAATTTATGAATATGAGTGATGAAGAACGAGAAAATTTCAGACAAAAATGGAAAGACAGATTTAGAGGAAGATGCTAAATTATATGGTTAATAAGAACGGACTTTTGTCCGTTTTTTTTATGCCTAAAAACGAATTTATAATTTCTAAAACAAAATACGTTTTTTTTGACAATTTATTAAAGTAAAAAAATTAATTATTCGTCATAATAAATGTAAGGCAGTTGAAAAAAAATATAAAATATTTTAAAGTAAAAAACTCAACTAATCGTCTTACTATAAAAAGAAACAACAACAAATAACATTTTAAAATTATGAAAAATTTTTGGAAAGTAGCATTAGCTACTGTAGCAGTAATTAGCATTGCGAAATTAGCAAAAAGACATTGCGAAAAAGATGGAAAATGTAAAAATTTCAAACAAAAAAGAATGTCTTTTTTAGACAAAGTGAGAAACATGAGTGACGAAGAATTCTCAAAATTCAAAGAAGATTTTCAAAATGGAGATTTCAGAAAACACTGGAGACAACGTACACCAGAATCCAATTCATAAATATCATACATTCAACAACTAATCACTAGAAAGCACCGAAATTTCGGTGCTTTTGTTATATGTTTTTAAAAATTTCTTCTAAATCTTCCTCAGAATAATCATAATTGAGCCAAGTAACATTTTCAACTTTTTTGTTCCAAGTTTCTTGGCGTTTTGCATAACGGCGAGAATTTTTCTTAATTTCTTCAATTGCAAAATCTAAATCCCAAGTTCCGTCTAAATATTTAAAAATTTCGGTGTAACCTACCGTTTGAAGTGGCACCAAATCTTTGTATTGAACTAATGTCTTAACCTCCTCTAGCAAACCTTGTTCTAGCATTTTATCAACTCTGAGATTAATTCTTTCGTACATTATTTCTCTTGGTGCTTTAAT
This sequence comes from Cloacibacterium sp., assembly GCF_047601505.1. Lineage (GTDB taxonomy): Bacteria > Bacteroidota > Bacteroidia > Flavobacteriales > Weeksellaceae > Cloacibacterium. The sequence goes on along the minus strand of NZ_JASGJD010000001.1, from coordinate 1,291,519 downwards.
GCCAATTCTATGAACTTGAAAACTCCGTTTTTTAGTAGGTTCGGCGGTAAGTTCAGAAAATTTACTACCTGTTTGCCAAATTACATCAATCGCTCTAAGTAATCTTCTTGGATTTTCTTTGTGCACGATATTGAAATATTCTTCGTCTAAATTTTTAAGAATTTCCTGAAGTTTTTCTAACCCTTCTTCTTTCCAGATTTTTTCTAATTTTTGTTGATTTTCTACATTAGCTGTTGGCAAATCATTAAGACCTTCGGCTACTGCTTTTTCGTACATCATGCTACCTCCAACCAAAACTACTGTATCTTTTTCTTGAAAAAGCTCTTCAATTTTCTTTAAAGCATCTTCTTCGTATTGCCCTATTGAATAATAATCTGCAACCGAAAGATTACCCACAAAATGATGCTTCACCGCTTCTAACTCTTCTTTTGAAGGCATTGCTGTTCCTATTTTCATTTCTTTAAAAAACTGTCTGGAATCGCAAGAAATAATTTCTGTATCAAAATGTTTTGCAACTTCGATGGCAAGCTTTGTTTTGCCAATTCCCGTAGAGCCGATAATGGAAATGAGGGTTTTCAATTTATTGTTTGATGTTTGACGTTTGATGATGGATGTTATTTTAATTATGATTAAAAATTTCGCAAGAAACTTCCCGCATCTAACATCCTACAAATTAAAATGCAAAAATAATGGAAATTTCTAAATATAACGGTAAAGTGAACTCGCACCGACGGAAGCGGAGCTCTTTTTATGATTTTTCTGGATACCCTTTTTGCGTTTATGCGGATAGAAAATTTACGCAGAAAGGGTTTTGTTGTGGTTAAAATCATAAAAAAGCGAGAGCTGTAGGCGGACTGAAAGTGAATATCTGTTGAAAAATAATGCGCAAAAAAAAATCGCTTCAAACAATAAAGAATGAAACGACTTATAAAAAACACAAATGAAAATCTTATTCAATAATTTCAGCGTCTATCACTTCATTTTCGCTTACTTTAATTTTTTGCTCGTTTTCCCAAGCGATAAATTTGTCTAACTCCTTCATAATAAAAGGAATTGTGAGCGCCAGAAGTCCAAAATCGTCTAAAGCGCCAACCACAGGAATCCAATCTGGGATAATATCTAACGGTGAAAGAATATAAATTATTGTGATTGATGGAATTAAAATTGATTTTACATCCATTTTATAATCACCTTTTTTTGCAGCTTTTACCATTCGGATAAGATGTGGTACTTTGGCAAACAATCCGTTTCTTCCAAATGCCTTAAAAAGCACAAGAATTTTTTTCATCTTTTATATTAATATTTTGTACTTGGTTATTGTTTAATCATCAAAATATTTGCCAAAGTTTTTGACGATTAAAAACACAGCTTTTATTTAGAAACTGTATCTATAAATTGATGAATAGAATCTGAATTCCAGTCGCTTGCATATTCTTCTTTTTTTAGAATTCTGCCATTTTTTCCTAAAATATAAGTAGTAGGAAAAGATTTGGGAAGCATTTTTTCGGCAATAGGAGTTTTAGCCAAATAAACTGGTGTTGTATATTTATTTTCTGCTAAAAATTTTCTTACGCTTGCTTCTTGGTCTTGCATGGCGATAAGTACAAACTGTACTTTATCTTTTTTAGAATCGTATAATTTTTGGATGCTTGGAAATTCTGCTCTACAAGGCGGACACCAAGTTCCCCAAAAATTTAAGAAAACAACTTTATCTTTGAAATCTGCCAAATTAGCATCTGGAACATTCACGCCTTTTAATTGAAGATTCATTTCTTCTGGTGTAAATGTAACTTCGTTTTCAACTTTTTTCAAAGAAGCACTACTGGTAATCTGTTCTTTAACAAAATTTCTTAAATCTGGCACCGATAAAAAAACAACTAATAAAGCTGCTAACAATAAAAAGAACCAGTTTTTTTTAAAAAAATTCATTTTTTTGATGTGTTGATTTGATATTTTTTTTGAAACCAAAATTTTTCGTCCCTTCCGAAAGAGGAAAACTCTTCTAACTAAAGTAGTTCTAGCAATTCTTCAATTGCATCTTTACCACGATTTTTGGCATAATACACTTGCAAATCGTTATAAAATTCTTCTCGAGGATAAGTTTCTGGATTTTCTTTGAATTTTTTCAACAAATCATTCCCGAATTGTGGTCTTGGTCCCCAAACATTTTTGACTTCAAAATTTTCGTTTAAAATTAAAATTTTAGGAATAGATTGAGTTCCGTTGGTTAAGAATTGTTCAATAAGAGAATGGTCTGAATCTTTCAAAAAGATTTTCACTTCTACATTTGCTGCTTCAAAAAACTTTGTAACCGCAGGAACAGTTGCGCTAGCATCTCCACACCAAGGTTCCGAAATAATGAGAATTTTCCCAGTAAAATTTTTAGATTTCAAAACATTCAATTGTTCTTCGTCTATTTTGAAGGTTTTAAGCGTTCTATTCATTCTTTGAAGTCCGAGTTCATAATATTCGTTATGGTCGTCTTCTGGATTTTGAACTTCAATTCTGCGTTCTGTTTCTTTTATGTATTCATCAAAAGTGATGGAATTTTGCCAATATTTATTCATATTTTTTTGATTTAAATTCTACGAATCTTATTCATCAAAAATAAGTCCGCCAAAACAAAAGCTGCCAAATTTTCCACCACAGGAACAGCTCTTGGCAACACGCAAGGATCGTGTCTTCCTTTTCCCTCAACAATGATAGGATTTCCGTATTTATCAAAACTTTCTTGAGGTCTTAAAATAGTCGCAATTGGTTTAAAAGCCACTCGGAAATAAATATCCATTCCGTTAGAAATTCCACCTTGAATACCGCCTGAAAGATTTGTTTTTGTAGTAAAATCCTCGTTGAAAAGGTCGTTGTGTTCTTTACCCGTCATTTTTGCACCACAAAAACCACTTCCATACTCAAAACCTTTTGCAGCGTTGATATTCATCATTGCTTTTCCCAATTCTGCTTGTAATTTCAGGAAAATGGGTTCACCAATTCCGATAGGTAGATTTTTAATGACACAAGTTATAGTTCCGCCAATGGTGTTGCCTTCTTTTTTAATTTCTTTAATTCTGGCAATCATTTTTTCGGCAGTTTCTGCATCCGGACAACGAACATCATTATCATCAATTTTAGAAAAATCTAAATCTTGGTAAGGTTTTTCGCAGAAAATTTCTCCTACCGAAGAAACGTAAGCATTAATTTCTACATTTTTTGGCAAAATATGTTTCGCCAAAGCTCCTGCTGCAACCCAATTGATGGTTTCGCGAGCCGAAGATTTTCCGCCACCTCTATGGTCACGAATTCCAAATTTTTGGTCGTACGTGAAATCTGCGTGAGAAGGTCTGTAATTATCTTTAATATGGTCGTAATCTTTAGATTTTTGATTTTCGTTATAAATTACAAAACCAATGGGTGTACCAGTAGATTTTCCTTCGAAAGTTCCGGAAAGAAATTGCACAGTATCACTCTCTTTTCTCTGAGTAACAATAGCACTTTGCCCAGGTTTTCTACGGTCTAACTGATGTTGAATCTCTTCAAAATTGAGTTCAATTCCGGCAGGAAAATTGGTAACAATTCCGCCATAAGCAATTCCGTGACTTTCGCCAAAGGTAGAAAGTGTAAGAAAATTTCCTAAATTATTCATAAAAGCAAAGGTAATGAGATAATGTGAAAATTAGGTAATGTGTTAACGCTTTTTCTCTAAAGAAGAAATTATTATTTTCAATTTTTCCTTTTCATCTTTAGAAAGTTTCTTCCAAGTGAAACCATCTTTTAGATTTTCTGTAATTTTTTGAGGAAAAATGCCTGCTTCAAAATATTTTTTTACAGCATCTGGCGAAAGTGCAGGTTGAGGCGTATCAAAACATAAATCGTAATTAGGAACATTGAAATCTAAATTCCCTATTTTAAAAGTTTTGTAAGAATTTAGCTCAAAATAAGCTGGTTTATAAAATTGAGTTTTGACAAATCCCTGCATATAATAACCTAGTTTAAATGAGGAAACTTTAGATTGTAAAATTTGAGGAAAACTCATCAAAAACAAAATAATCACAGCTCCAAAACTAAAATTAAACAATGCTAATTTCTCTTTTACTCTATCATTAAAAACGATTAAAAATACAACAAAAAACACATCAATAAAAAATCTATATTGCGCCGAAAAAACGAGCACTAAAAAGCTTTTCAGAAGAATTGAAGCAAATAAAATGGTCGTTAACTTATCTCTCTTTTTAAACGTGAAAAAACCAAAGAAAATTAGCGATAAAACAAATAGAATGTGAATGTATTTTTTGTAAGAATGTAAAGTAAACCAATTGAAAATATAATCCCAAAAAGTGAATTTTTGAATTTCAGAAATTGAATATTGCAAATCATACGTTTTAGCAATTGCAACTTCGGAAGAATATTTCAAAATTTCTGAATTTGGCAACCAAGAAACGCCAAAATTACCAATCTGAACTGGAAAAAATGGATAACCAAACAACCAAATATTCTTGAAAATGTAAATCAACCCAACTAAAATTCCAAGCCATAGAAATTTAAGATTTTCTCTCTTGAAAAAGTACAGAAAAACAAACATTGGAAGCCAAATCATGGTTGGTTTTATGGTAAAAACAAAAACGGAAAAAGCAAAAAGCAACTTGAAATTTCGGTTTCCTTTGATGATTTCATTTAAAATAATTAAAGACAATACAATTGCTGGTAAATCTGGACTCGGAGATTGCAAAAACAATAAAAAAACTGGCGAAATAAAAAGTAAAATCCACATTTTTTTTTCAAATATATAAATGAAAAATGCGATTAAAAAAACGACATTAATTCTTAAAAACACATCCGAAACATTTGAAAAACCTGCCTGAAAAACATGCCAAACCGACATTTGAGCATAGATTAAATTAAGATTTGCCAAGCCTTTTGTTAAGCCAAATTCCGAAAGCCAATTGATACTTGGAACGTAATATCCAAAATGGTCTAAAATAAAAGGATAATAACTTCCTGAAAATATGACAATTATTAATAACAAAGACAACTTAAAGACTTCGTTTTTAGAAAAATTTTTAAGACTTCTGTAAATTTTAAAATAGAAAAACGCCAAAAATCCAATTATTAAACTTACACTTTCTACCCAAATATTCAGCGGAATAAAAAACACCAATATTTGCCACAACATTGCCAAAGAAAAAATTCCCGAAAAAATTTTTGCCGAAAAAGTAGACCTCATTTCACCAAAAATTTTTTGGAAAATTTCTCCGAAACCTGCTAAAACAGGTAAAATTATAATTATAGAAAGTAAAATATACAGCATAAAAAAGATTGCTTAAAAATAAGCAATCTTTTAAATATATTTTAAATTATCCTTAATTATTGTACTCTTCCATCCTTTTTATCTTGAGTTCTACCAATGGTATAACCTGTAGCTCCACCCAAAATTCCGCCAATTACAGCACCTGCTCCTCTATTTTTTTTGCTAATAATTGCACCAGCAGCAGCTCCTCCTACAGTACCAATTATAGTACCTTTTGCGGCTTTACTCATTCCTGTTTTCTGAGTTGTAGCCTGCGAAGATGTAGAATTGCTTACATTGCTGCCATAAGAATTACGGTAAACCGTTCTGTCTTTATAAACTGTATTGGTTTTAGCCGTTGCTAATTTTTGTTTTTCAGTTTCTACTTTTGCTAAACTATCTTCTTTCTGTTTGGTCTCGTAAGCTATTTTTTCTTTTTCGAGTTCTAACTTTTGTTTTTCGAGTAGAATTTGTTGTTTCTGAACTTGTAATTTTTGTTGTTCTATTTTATTTACCGTTGCCTGATTGTCTGATTTTTCACAAGCCGTTATCACAAAAAGAGATAAAGCGGTTGCCAATATAACATTTTTCATAACTATAGATTTTAAATTACTAACATTTTAAAATCAAAAATCACAAAAATGAAACCAAAAAAAGATTTTGTGGGAATTTTATAATAAAAACAAAAAATCAAGCAAAAATTTGCTTGATTTTTAAGAGGTACCTAGCGGATTCGAACCGCTGTAGATGGTGTTGCAGACCACTGCCTAGCCGCTCGGCCAAAGTACCATTTGTTTCGGAGTGCAAATATAGGGATTTTTTAGATTTTTAAAAAATTTAAACCTAAATTTTTACAATTTTATTCTTTTCCAATATTTTCGAGCTCATTTTCCATTCTCATAGCATTTTCAAAATCACTGATTTTCACGACTCTAGTATCAGACCAAGAGTCGTGCCAACCGTTTTCTCCGAAAAAAGATAAAGCATCAAAAGGAATTAATCTGGATAAGGTTCTTTTTAAAACTTGAGATGAATTTGGTATTTCACCAAAAATTGTCACAACTTTTGTACCTGTTATATATTTCCCAACTGTTCTTCCTTTTAGTAATGATTCACTAATGTAATAATAAATGAGTTCTACCGAATAAATTGTCAGATAAAATGTAATTCCTCTTTGAAAAAAATTCATTAAAAAACCAATTAATAAATCAGACTCTGTAACTCTTGCAATAAAAGAAAATAGATAAAGGAATATGATTAATAAAACATAAAAGCATATTAAATCTACAATTCTGTTCACAAATCTTAATCCTAAAGAAGCCTTGTTTCTTTCTACAATTTGAATTCTGTTCATTGGTTATTAGTTATTTAGTTTATTTTTTGAAATTTTTCTTTAATTCTACACTTACACCATCCATTTCCCCTTGCATTGGCGGTTTTGTTTTGGTCATTTTGATTTTAATTGAAGAAATTTCAGAGAATTTTTCTCCGATTTTATCAATAATTCTACCTGCAACGTGTTCTAACAACTCTGAAGGTATTTTCATTTCTTCGTGAATTATCTCGTTGATTTCGGCGTAATTAATGGTATCATCAAGATGGTCTGTTTTGGCTGCTTTCCAAAGGTCTGCTTTTATTTCAACATTTAAAATATAATACGTTCCTAAGATTTTTTCTTCGGGCAAAACTCCATGATAGGCATAAATTTTAATATTTTCAAGTATAATTTTTGAGGTCATTTTAGACAATTTTTTTTAAATTTTTCTAGTTTAAGTTTTTAACAAAAATAAAAAAAACGGACTAAAAATCCGTTTTAAATAAGTATTATTTTTTCAACAAAAACTCTTTCAGTTCTTCATATTGAGGATTAATTTCTGTGGTAAATTTTTCCTGCGTCATCAATTCTTCTAATGATTTTGGGATTTCTACTGATTTTCCAGTTGCTTTTTCTACAGAATCTGGAAATTTCACAGGATGTGCCGTTTCTAAGAAAAATCCTTTCCCTCCGTTTTCTGCTAAATATTTTTCTAAAGCTACAAATGCTACTGCTCCGTGAGGATCTAGAACATAACCATAATCTTTTTCTACTCTTTCGATGGTTTTAAGCGTTTCTTCGTCATCAATGGTATAACCCGAAAGTTTGTTTTTAACTTGATTAAATTCTTTGTCAAATAATTCTAAAATTCTCACAAAATTACTTGGGTCACCAACATCCATTGCGTTGGAAATGGTAGCAACAGTTTCTTTTGGCTTTAGAATTTCAGTTCTAAGATATTCTGGAACCACATCATTTACATTACAAGCCGCAATAAAATGCTCAACAGGCAAACCACGATGATGCGCCAAAATTCCAGCACAAATATTCCCAAAATTACCACTCGGAACGCAGATTACTGGGTTTTCTGAATTGTCTTTCAACCATTGTTTCAAAGCCAAAACATAATAAATTTGTTGAGGCAACCAACGAGCTACATTAATAGAATTAGCCGAAGTTAAAAGTAATTTTTCGGTTAAACTATCATCAGAAAACGCTTGTTTTACCAGAGCCTGACAATCATCAAAACTTCCATTTACTTCCAAAGCATGAATATTTTTTCCAAGAGCTGTCAATTGCTTTTCCTGAACTGGACTTACTCTATTTTTTGGATATAAAATCACGACTTCTATTCCTTCTACATCATAAAAACCATTGGCTACAGCTCCTCCAGTATCGCCTGAAGTGGCAACCAAAACCGTAACTTTTCGGGTTTCATTTTTTAGGAAATAACCGAGACAACGGCTCATAAATCTTGCGCCAACATCCTTAAAAGCCAAAGTTGGACCGTGAAAAAGTTCTAAAACCGAAATATTTTCTGTTACTTTTTTCAGAGGAATTTCAAAAGCGATGGTTTCTGCAACAATTTTTCTAAGTTCAGCTTCTGGAATTTCGTCTCCCGCAAAATCCTTCATCACTTGAAATGCAATTTCTTCGTTAGAAAGATTGGGTAAATTTTGTAAAAATTCATTACTAAATTTTGAAATATCTTCCGGAAAAAACAAACCTTTATCTTTCCCTTGTCCTTTTATCGTCGCTTCTTTGAAATTAAGCTGTTCTTCTTTATGTTTTAAATTGTAAAAATTCATTTTTTTTAAATTAGGATTTCGGTCTTTCAGACCTCATTATTTTTCTTCATTTATTTCCAAGCTTGCACTTGGTTGTTGATTTTCGGTCCTTCAGACCTTACAAATTAGATTTTTATTTCAATCAATTAAGCCAAAATTTCTTCGGACTTCGGACTTCGGACTTCTGTCTTTAGACTATTCTTATTCCTTGGTCATTGATTTTAGAAACGTAAACAAAGTTTTCGATACCGATTTCGTTGTAGATTTTCTGCATATTTTCTGCAACTTTATCAGCAATTTCTTTGGTTTCGCTCATCATAAAAATCGAAGGTCCAGAACCCGAAATTCCACCACCCAAAGCTCCTAACTCTATACTTTTTTGTTTTACCTCATCAAATTTAGGAATTAAAATACTGCGAACCGGCTCAATTAAAACATCCTCTAAACTTCTGGAAATCAATTTATTGTCGTTTTTTAAAATTCCCGCTACCAAACCCGCAACATTTCCCCATTGTTTCACTGCATTTTTCAATTGAACATTTTTTTTGAGAATTTGTCTGGCATCAGAAGTTTTTACCTCAACCTGAGGATGCACCGCTGTAACGTACAAATCAGGCGAAGAAAGCGGAATAATATCAATAGGTTCTGAAGATTTTACCAGTGTAATTCCACCGAAAAGACAAGGCGCAATATTATCTGCGTGTCTAGAACCAGAAGCCAATTCCTCCCCAAACATTGCAAAATGCACCAATTCTTCATTAGAAAAAACGTTTCCTAACAATTCATTTGCTCCGAAAGCAGCTCCTGCCGCACTTGCAGCACTAGAACCTAAACCACTTCCTGGTTTTATTTTTTTGTTGATGGTAACCTCAAAACCAATATTTTGATTTTCTAATTTTTCTAAAATCTTCTGCAAAACAACTCCTGCTACATTTTTTGAGGGTTCAGTTGGCAGATTGAATTCGTCTTGATGATTAATAATTACTTTTCTCTCGTTAAGCAATTTGAATTCCATTTCATCGAAAGGTTCATTTACCGCCATTCCGAGAATATCAAAACCGCAAACCAAATTGGCAACTGTTCCCGGAACTTGTAATTTCATATTTTTCATTTAATTTAAACGCAAAGTGCGCAAAGATTTTTTAATTTAAACCGAACGAACAATATCAGCAAAAACTCCACTTGCAGTAACTTCTGCTCCTGCGCCAGCTCCTTTTACCACTAATGGTTGCTCAGAATACCTTAACGTTTTAAAAATCACGATATTATCTTTCCCGTACAAGTGATACAAATCGCTTTCTGGTGATATTTTTTGCAATCCTACTTTTGCTTTTCCATCTTTAAAATCAGCAACATATTTCAAGATTTTACCTTCAGATTTAGCTTCTTCTAATAATTTTCTGAAATGTTCTTCATATTCCGTCATAGATTGGTAGAAATCTTCCACACTTCCTTCCATACATTTTGCAGGCAAGAACGCTTCGTTTTCTATTTCATCAAATTGTAACTGATAACCCGCTTCACGTGCTAAAATCAAAATTTTACGCGCAACGTCTGTTCCTGCTAAATCTAATCTTGGGTCTGGTTCTGTAAAACCTTCTTTTTGAGCTTGTCTTACGACTTCAGAGAATGTTTTGCTTCCGTCATAATTATTGAAAACAAAATTCAAAGTTCCACTCAAAACCGCTTGAATAGAAGTAATTTTATCACCACTTCTCATCAAATCATTAATCGTTCCGATAATTGGCAAACCTGCACCTACATTGGTTTCGAAGAAGAAATTACAGTTATGATTTTTTGCAGAATTTTTTAAATTTTTATAATTTTCGTAGTTTGACGAAGCAGCAATTTTATTACAAGCTACTACACTTACGCTTTTTTTCAATAAATCTTCATAGATATCAACCACTTTTGCATTAGCAGTAACATCTACAAAAATTGAATTTCTTAGATTTCGATTAACAATTTCCTCAGCAAATTTATGCGGAGTAGAAGCTTCGCCATTTTGAAGCGCTTCTTTGTAATCTTCTTCTTTAATTCCTTTATCATTAAAAACCATTTTGGTACTGTTCGTTAAACCAGCTACTCTAAGATTCATCAAAAGATTATCATTCAAATATTTGTTTTGAGAATAAATTTGTTGAATTAATTTAGAACCAACATTCCCAACACCACAAATGTAAAGGTGAACTTGTTTAATTTCTGATTCGAAAAACTCTTCATGAAGCACATTTACTGCTTTTTTGACATCTTTTTCTGAAATCACCACACTTATATTCTTCTCCGAAGAACCTTGAGCAATTGCTCTCACATTAACACCATTATTCCCTAAACCTCCAAAAAGTTTGGCACTTACGCCGCTTCTGCTCTTCATTTTTTCGCCAACTAAAGCAATAATTGCCAAAGAAGTTTCTACTTTTACAGGTTCTATTTTATTGAGACTAAGGTCGTCTTCGAAAGCTAAATTCAATGCTTTTTCAGCTTTTTTCACATCACCTTCGTTGATAGCAACTGTGATAGAATGCTCTGAAGAACTTTGAGTAATAAGAATTACATTTATTTTTTCTTGACTTAAACATTGAAACAATTTCGTTGAAACCCCAGGAATTCCAATCATTCCGCTACCTTCTAAAGTAAGAAGTGCAACTTTGCTTAAATTTGAAATTCCAACGGCAACGTCTTCATTATTTTCGACATTGGTATGAGAAATTAAAGTTCCGAAATCATCGGCTGCAAATGTATTTTTAATCCACAAATCGATATTTTTATCCATCACCGGCTGAATGGTTGGCGGATAGATAACTTTTGCACCAAAGTGCGACAATTCCATCGCTTCTTGGTAAGAAATTTTATGAATAATTTTTGCATTAGAAACCAATCTAGGATCTGCCGTCATCATTCCAGAAACGTCTGTCCAGATTTGTAATTCTTTAGCATTTACAGCTGCTGCAATAATAGAAGCCGTATAATCTGAACCACCACGTCCTAAAGTGGTAATATTACCATCAACATCCGAAGCGATGAAGCCCGGAGCAAGCGTAACTTGTTGTTTGTTTTCCTTAAAATAATTTTGAAAATTAGCATTTGTTTTTTCGAAATCTACCTTCGCATCAGTAAAATTGCTATTGGTTTTGATATAATTTCTAGAATCTAACCAAACGCAATCTAAACCATCAGATTTCAATTTAGCGGCAATAATATTTGATGATAAAAACTCACCATAAGACGTTATTTTATCTTTAATTCTAGGCGTAAATTCACCTAAAACGAATATTCCGTTGCAGATGTCTTCAATATCATTAAAATTTTTCTTCACAAAGCTCAACCAAGAACTCTGTTCTGCAATTGGCAGTAGATTTTTAACAAATTCTAAATGCTTTTCTTCTAGAGATTTAATGGTTTCGGTGTATTTTTCGTTTTTAGCAGAAGCCAATTCTGCTGCTGATATAAGACCATCTGTAACTCCAGACAAAGCGGAAACTACCACTACTGCTTTATTATCAGACGCTACGTTTTTAACTATTTTTTCTACTAAAAGTATATTTTGGGCGTTCGCCACAGAAGTTCCTCCAAATTTTAGGACTTTCATAATGTATTTTTTTAAGGAAATTTAAATAACTGATTGTTCTTGCTCTTCATCCAAGAGCAACATTGCGAATGTTGATATGTAATAATGAACCCCAATTACGGGGTAATAATTGTAGTTGTAATAATTGTAGAAATAATGCAAGAAGATGCTCCTGAAAAAGTGATTTCAGAAGTCATAAATTTTGATATGTTTTGAGAGTATCTCATCTTTTGCTAGACAAATGTAGAAATTTATTTTAAAAACAAAAAATTTTTTACGAAAAATATCATTAATTAATTGTAAACAATCAGAAAAATGCAATTAGACATAAAAAAAACGTTCAGAAAATCTCCGAACGCTCTATTTTTTTTGAATTATTTAATTGTTTTGCTTAATTCTAACATGGCTTCAATTGGTTTTAAAGCTTTTAGACGAAGTTCTTCATCCATTGCAATTTCTGGCAATTCGTATTTCATACATAAATACAATTTTTCCAAAGTATTTCTTTTCATAAAGAAACATTCAGAACAATTACAGCTTTCATCATAAACCAACGCTGGAATCAATTGTTTTTCGGGAACACGTTTTTTCATTTCGTGGAGAATTCCTTCTTCTGTTGCGACGATAAATTTCTGACAATCGTCTTTTTGAACATAATCTAACAACGCAGAAGTAGAACCAATAAAATGAGCTAAATCTAGCACCGCAGTTTCAGATTCTGGATGAGCAATTAATTTAGCATCTGGATTTTCTGCCAATTGTTTGGCAATTCTTTCCATAGAAAAAGCTTCGTGAACAATGCAGCTTCCGTTCCATAGAATCATATCTCTGCCTGTTTTTTTCTCTAAATATCTTCCGAGATTTTTATCTGGCGCAAAAATTATAGGTTTATCTTTTGGCAAAGCATTGATAATGGTTTCGGCATTAGAACTGGTAACAATAATATCAGATTCTGCTTTGGTTTCCGCATTGCAATTGATATAAGTTGCGATAAGAGCATCTGGATGTTTTTCTCTCATTTCTCTCAAACCTTCGCCACTACAACCATCTGCCAAACTGCAACCTGCCAACAAATCTGGCAAAACCACTTTTTTGGTAGGATTGAGAATTTTTGCAGCTTCTGCCATAAAATGAACTCCACAAAAGGCAATCATATCTGCATCTGTTTCTTTTGCAGCTCTTGCCAATTGAAGAGAATCTCCGAGATAATCTGCAATATCTTGAATTTCGCCAAGTTGATAATAATGCGCCAAAATCACCGCATTTTTTTCTTTTTTGAGTTCCAAAATGGCTTTTACCAATTCTTCACCTTGCGGAATTTGAAATTCTGACAAATCTAAAAAACCTTTTACAGGCATATTAGAAATTGCTGAGTCTAATGTATGTTTCATAATTTTTTGTAAAACAAGGTCTAAAAAATTTCTATATTATATTGTTGCAATAATCCTGGAAGATTTTCTAAAGAAAATTTTGCTTTCTTTATTCTATTTATTTCGGGATTAATTTTATAGTTAATAGCTTCTGTAAAATCTGCTTTTTCCAGATTAGTATTTTCAAAAATCGCACCTAATAAATCTGATTTACAAAAAACAGATTGAAATAAATTGGCTTCTGCGAAATCTGCCTCACGGATAATACATTCTTGAAAAATGGTTTTCCTAATGTCTTTTTTGTAGAATGTAGTATGCGTAAGATTACAACCCATAAAACTAAAATTCAACCCAAAATCGTTCACATTTTCAAAATTAACACCTAGCATTTTAGCGTTTTTAAACTTCACGCCTCTCAAAATGGTTTTGTTTAGCTTAATTAAGCTCAAATCACAATCTGAAAATTCGCATTCTTGAAAAGATATTTCGGAAAAATCACATTCGGAAAAATTACAATTTCTGAAAATACAATATTCGTATTCTCCTTTTTGCAAAGGATTTTCTGAAAAATTTACTTTCTCGTATATTTTTTCTGAAAAAAAACTCATCTTATCTAATGAAATTTTCTACCAATCTTTCTATTTCTTTTTTAGAAACTTCTAAATCGTCATTCACTACAATTACATCAAAATCGTCTGCATAAGACATTTCGTGTTTGGCTTTTGCCACTCTGGTTTTTATGGTTTCTAAATCGTCTGTTGCTCTGGAAATTAATCTTCGCTCTAATTCTTCAATTGAAGGCGGTGCAATAAAAATTGAAAGCGCTTGCTCTCCGAAAATCTTTTTCAAATTAACGCCTCCTACTACATCTACATCAAAAATTACAACTTTTCCTTCGCTCCAAGTTCTTTCAACTTCAGATTTTAAAGTTCCGTAAAATTTATCGTGATACACTTCTTCGAATTCTACAAAAGCATCTTCAGAAATGAGTTTTTTAAATTCTTCTACCGAAAGGAAAAAATAATCTTTCCCATGAATTTCTTCACCTCGCAAAGCTCTTGTTGTAGCCGAAATAGAAAATTGCAACTGCGGAAAAACTTGTAAACAATGTTTTACCAAAGTGGTTTTTCCACTTCCTGAAGGTGCCGAAAATATAATTACTTTGTTCATAAATATGTTGGATGCTGGATGTTGGGTGCAGGAAGTTTACATCAAACATCCAGCGCCCGACATCCAATTTTTACAAAACATTTAAAGTTTGTTCTTTAATTTTTTCTAAATCGTCTTTCATCATTACCACCAATCTTTGGATTTCGTGGTGATTGGCTTTAGAACCCAATGTGTTGATTTCTCTGCCAATTTCTTGCGAAATAAAACCTAGTTTTTTACCATTCAAGTCTTCATTTTTCATTACTTCATTATAATATTTGAGGTGTTGCGCAAGTCTTACTTTTTCTTCAGAAATATCTAATTTTTCGGTATAATAAGCCATTTCTTGGTAAAATCTTGTCTCATCTACGTTTTCGAATTCTCTCAAAGTATTTTGGTAACGTTCTTTTACAGCAACCATTCTTTCTTCTTCAAAAGGAATTACCTTGCCTAGATTCTCTTCAATATTTTTAAGATTTTTAGACAATTCTTCTTGTAAAATTGAACCTTCGGTTTTTCTGAAATCCAAAAATTTTCCTACCGCTTCTTTCACTAGAGAAAGCAACAATTGCCATTCTTCTTCGCTTAATTCTGCAGGTTTTCCGTTAATAGCTTCGGGCATTCTAATTGCCATTTTAAGATATTCATATTCTTCTGCATTAGGAGAAATTTCTCTTAACTGATTGATGTAAGATTTCACAATTTCTTGGTTAATTTTCACATCATTAGCATCTTCAATATTCTCACAATTGATGTAGCAATCTATCTTACCACGGAAAATGGTATCGTTAAGATATTTTCTAACTTCGAATTCTTTTTCTTTGTAACGAAGTGGTATTCTGATATTTAAGTCAAAAGTTTTACTATTAAGAGATTTAAGTTCTACTGTAATTTTTTTTCCTTCAAAAATTCCTTCGGCTCTCCCAAAGCCTGTCATTGATAAAATCATAACTATATGTATCTAAGTACAAAGATAAGAAAAGATGCGCTAACAAAAGGAAAAACTAAAGAGATAGCAAAATGTGGAAAAGTTGAATCTTATAAGATTTTAAAATCTTTAAAAAAATTGTAATTTTGCAGACTATGAAAAGATGGTACCTCTACCCTTTTTCCTTGGTTTATCATTTTGTAACTGCTAGCAGAAACAGAATGTACGATTGGGGAATTTTTTCTTCTACGAAATTTAAAACTCCGATAATTGGTGTCGGTAATTTATCTGTTGGCGGAAGTGGTAAATCGCCAATGGTAATGTATTTGGCAGATTTATTGTCCAAAAACTTCAGAACCGGCGTTTTATCAAGAGGTTACGGAAGGAAAACCAAAGGCTACGGAATTGTAAACTACGACAGTACTTATAAAATGGTAGGCGACGAAGCTATGCAATTGTTCGAACGTTTTAGAAACAGATTTGTAATTGGTGTTTGTGAAGACCGAGTTTTTGGCGCAAAAAAAATTATTAGAGATATGGATTTGGACGTTCTTTTGTTAGACGACAGCTATCAACACAGAAGAATAAAACCAGGTTTCAATATTTTATTGACAGATTATAACGACCCATATTTTAAAGATTTTGTATTACCAGCTGGTAACCTTAGAGAATCTAGACGTGGCGCAAAACGTTCGGATATAATTGTGGTAACGAAATGCCCAGAAATTTTAACCGAAGAAAAAAAACAGTTTTACATCAATAAAATTAAGCCAAGACATTATCAAAAAGTGTTCTTTTCGAGTATTAATTATGACGAAAATGTGGTGAACAAACGCCAACAAATTCCGGTGCAAAATCTTAATTATTACGACATTCTTTTGGTAACGGGTATTGCAAATCCTAGTCTTATTTTAAAAGAATTAAAAAAATATACTCCGAAAATAAAACACCTGAAATATGGTGACCACCATTCTTTTACACTTGCAGATATAGACAATATTAAAAAAGAGTACCAGAAATTAGGTGAGTATAGAATTATTTTAACTACAGAAAAAGACTTTGTTCGTCTAAAATCATTCGACCTTATTAGAGAAAAAATCTATTATTGGCCCATAAATGTAGAAATAGACCGCAAGGAAGAATTCGATCAAATTATAGAGAATTATGTTAGAAAAAATTAAACAGACTGCTGATTTTATTAAAAATATAATCCAAGAAACTCCAGATTTTGCGATTGTTTTAGGTTCAGGATTGGGAAAACTTCAAAACGAAGTAGAAGCAATTCACAGTTTAGAATATCACGAAATTCCTAATTTCCCTCAAACTACCGTTGCAGGACACGGAGGTAAACTTATTTATGGAATTTTAGAAGGCAAAAAAGTATTGATGATGAGTGGAAGATTCCACTATTACGAAGGACATGATATACAAACTGTTACCTTTCCTTTTAGAGTTTTTAAACTTCTAGGAATTCAGAATTTAATTGTTTCTAACGCTTCTGGTGGCGTAAACCCTAACTTTAGAGTTGCTGATATTATGATTATTGAAGATCATATTAACATGATGCCTGAACATCCGCTTCGTGGTAAAAATATCGACGAATTAGGACCGAGATTTGTAGATATGAGTGAACCTTACAACAGAAAAATGATTGCTGTAGCCGAAGATGTTGCTAAAAAAGAAGGAATTTCTGCTCATAAAGGAGTTTATTTAGCATTACAAGGGCCAACTTTTGAAACTCCAGCAGAATACGGAATGGTGAAAGCGGTAGGCGGAGATGCTGTAGGAATGAGCACAGTGCCAGAAGTAATTGTTGCAAAACACATGGGAATGGATTGTTTCGGAATTTCTATTATTACAGACGTTGGCGGACCAGACATTGCCTTCACGGTATCGCACGAAGAAGTGCTAGAAGCAGCAAACAAAGCAATGCCAAACGTTATAAAAATTGTAAAAGGTTTGGTTAAAAACTATTAATAAAAGTTGGAAGATGGAAATCTGACGATAAAAGTTGATATAATATAGAACGTTTCAAATTTTTTGAAGCGTTTTTTGTTTCAAAATTTCTAAAAACTATCAAATCTTTATCTTTGTGTATGGAATTTCCTCAGCGAAAAATAATACATGTAGATATGGACGCATTTTATGCTTCTGTAGAACAGTATGACAATCCTGAGCTTAAAGGAAAACCAATTGCTGTAGGAGGAGAACACAGAGGTGTAGTAGCTGCGGCAAGTTACGAAGCGAGGAAATTTGGAGTTCGCTCTGCTATGTCTAGTAAAATTGCTAAAGAAAAATGTCCGCAACTTATTTTTGTAAAACCGAGGTTTCATCGGTACAAAGAAATATCGCAGAAAATTAGAGAAATTTTTCATCAATACACAGATTTGGTAGAACCACTTTCTTTAGACGAAGCTTATCTAGACGTTACCGAAAACAAAAAAGGAATAGAATCTGCCAACGATATTGCTAAAGAAATTCGACAAAAAATCTTTAAAGAAACAGGTCTTACAGCTTCTGCTGGCATTTCTGTGAATAAATTTTTGGCTAAAGTGGCTTCGGATATTAATAAACCAAACGGACAAAAAACCATTCATCCTACAAAAATTCTAGCATTTTTAGAAGAATTACCCATTGAAAAATTCTACGGAATTGGTAAGGTTACCGCCAACAAAATGTACAGTTATCAAATTTTTAAAGGAAAAGATTTAAAAGTAAAACCTTTAGAAGAATTGGTAAGATTATTTGGAAAATCTGGCGCTTATTATTACAATGTAGTGCGAGGAATTCATCATGGAGAAGTAAAACCGCACAGAATACAGAAAAGTGTAGGCGTAGAACATACTTTTTGGGATGACATTAATGAAGATGAAGAACTTCAACTGAAATTACAATCTCTAAGTGACGAACTGGAAAGCAGACTTTCTAAAAGAGAAATAAAAGGAAAAACCTTGACTTTGAAAATCAAATACAAAGATTTTACGCAATATACCCGAAGTAAAACGCAAGAAGTTTATTACGAAAACGCCCAAGATTTCTACGAAACATCTCAAAAACTTTGGGAATTAAGACCTTATAATAAAGCCATCAGATTGCTTGGATTATCACTTTCTAATCTCAATACCGAAGAAAAAAAACAAATTTCTGTACAACTGAAAATTCCGTTTGAGGAGTTTAAATAATAATCTCTACTTCAATATTTCTTGTAAAACAGAAACTTTACCATCAATGGGTTCTGTAATTTTAAGACCTAGTATTTTTGCAACTAAAGGATAAACGTTTACGTTAGAAAACTCGCCTATTTCAAAATTATTCTTGAAAACATCTCCCCAAGCATAAAAAACAGCTTTCATTTCTGGCGTTTTTCTTGGGTTGTAACCGTGTTTTCCTACGGAAGTAGATTTTCCTTTCTCCAAAAATATTTTGGGAGCGTTCGGCACTAAAAGAATTTGTCCAATTCTGTTGTACTTATCATCTTTTGTTCTGTAATGTAATTTTCTTGGAAATCTTTTGGTAAGAATTACTTTGTAATCATCTGTTTTATTAGATTTTAATTGATGATAAACTGCTTTTATCTCGTTTGGATTTTTCACTACAACTCTCAATAAAGTTTGAGAATTATAAATATCAAAACGCTCTTTATCAAGCAATATTTCTGGAATTGAAAGTGGATTTTCTTTGTCAACTTTTATCATTCCGTGGTCTGAAACGAAGATGAAATTTACATTTTTAAGTCCTAGTTCATTTACCTTTTTCACCAAATTACCCATTGCAACATCTACCAATTTCACGGCATTTTTAGTTTCATCAGATTCTGGACCATAATGATGTCCAGCAGCATCAACTTCTGGAAAATACAACGAAATAAAATGTGGACGAACGTCTTCTGGCAGCTTTAGCCAATTAATTACTTTAGAAATTTTTTCTTCGGGAGTAAATTTTTCGTGGTAATGGTAGTAATAAGTTGGTCTTGCTTCGCCAGCATCACTTGCAGAACCTACCCATTGTAAAGATGCAGAAACTACACCTTGTTTTTCTGCCAAACTCCAAAGCGGAACGCCTCCGTACCAAGAACCATCTTCTGCATTTTCTTTTTTGCTCATCGCATAAAATTCTTTTCTTGAATAATCATAGAAAAAATTATCTACCAAACCGTGATGTGAAGGATACAAACCTGTAATTAAACTCCAATGGTTTGGAAATGTAATGCTAGGAAAACTCGGCAACATTGCTTTTGCACTTACCCCTTGATTAGAAAACTTCAGAAGATTTTCGGCATTATATTTTTTGGCATAATCATATCTAAATCCATCAGTAGAAATAAAAATTAAATATGGTTTTTCTTTGGCTAATGTAGAATTTACTCTATTTGGAAGAACTACTTGTGCTGTATCTGCAGATTTATTTTGCGCAAATGAAAAAAATAAAAAAAACAGTATTAAAAATGAAAAAAAACGCTTCATATAGAAAAATTTTAACAAAGGTAAACTCTTTCTATTTTATGCAAAAATTTTCAAGTTTAAAAATATATTAAAACAAAATAATTCTTTATCAATAAAAAAGGTTGTCCTTTCGAGACAACCCATCTTTTTTGCGTTTTTATAACTTACTAAGCAATTGAACTTTGCCGTGCATTTCTTTTGAGGCAACCAAAATTAAAGCACTTTTTTCCTGTTTTCATAATAATGAAGCTTATCACCTTCTTCCTTTTTGATGATTTTTGTTGCTCCTTTGGTTAGAGAATAACTTTCGCCACTTCCTGCATTAATGAACTTTACAGCTTAATCGGTATCGTTTTTAATTTTAATATCGAATTTTTCGGCATACATACTTGTAATACTTACTGAATTATCTTTGAAACTGCTCAAAGAGATAATTCCCATCGAAAGTATGGCTATAACCATCAAATTTCTCATAAAATTTATTTTTTTATTATTTTTTGTGTCTCTATTTTACCTTGTTTGTTGGTTATTTTGATGATATAAACTCCCGATGCTAGTTTAGAAACATCAATATTATTTTGTTGAGTTGTTATTATTTTTTGTCCATTCAAAGAAAACACTTCCACGGATTCCAACTTATTTTCAGATTTTACTATCAAAATATCTTTTACAGGATTTGGATAAAGTTTTACAGTATTATTTTTATTGAGCTCATTTATTCCCAAGGTTTCTGAGCTATAAAGAATTTCAACTTCGTTATCAGAAAGTGTTCTTGGATAAATTTTCAAATCATCATAAGCACCAACATACTTTCCTGTAGTGGCTCCCAAAAGACTTCCTAGATTAAAAACATTGTTACTAAAAGCATTCCAAGTGGTAAAAGTTCCTGATGCGCCAAGTACACCATTTACATATATTTTTGCAACTTTTGTTGATTCGTTATACATATATACGAGGTGTTTCCAAACACCTACCTCAGTGGTTGTGTTATACACCAAACTATTCGGAGTAGCATTGTTTATAATATAATTTGGATAAAATGAACCAAAATAAACTCTATCGCCTAAGCCTAAACCATAAGAAAATAAATCGTTAGTTGCATTGATTTGGGTTGGTTTTATCCAAAAAGAAATGGTTCTAGAACTATTTCCTGCAGGTAGATCTGTTATTGTAGCAGAAGTTCCTGTTCCATTGATATGCATTGCTTTGTTAACAGCACCAAATCTGTCATCAACAAAAGAAATCCCAGAATTATCTGCAAATGGACGTGTTCCTTTTGTATTGTTCAAAGTATTGTCAAACTTATATTCTGCAATCGGAGCCATTGTTTTTGTTTTAAAACTAAGAACATCAGAACTAGTAGTTCCTGTAGAATTAGTTGCCACGATTCGATAATAATATGTGGTATTTTCTGCTAACGAATTTAAAGTAAAAGAACCTGGAGTAGCGGTATTTCCCGTTGCAGAAAGACCAATAACCTGGTTAGTCATTGTAGCAGTACTTGTTCCGTAATTGATAACCGAAGTAGTATCAAAATTATTAGCTAACAAAGTATAATTAATTGCAGCAGAGGTATAATCTGAATTGGAACCAATGTCTCTAAGAACAGGTTTTGTGTTGTCTTGCGTTGCTACAAAATGATCCAAACTAGTATTGAAATAGCCTGATTTTCTATTCACTTCGATTATGATCTTCACGTGAGAACCTTCTGGAACAATATAAGAAGGAATTACACCACTAAAAATCTGGCATCCTGTAGAATAAGTAGTAAATGCATCCAAACTATGCACATTTGTACCTACTTTGTAACCAACAATAATTTCTGCACTAGGACTTGAATCATTGTTGGTATTTTGTAATCTATACTGAAATGAAAAATCGATGGATTTTCCGTTTGATATATATTCAGCTGTAGTTACAGAGCCAGACATTGTACTCGTAGCTGCATTAAAAAAAGTATTAAGCGAATAACTTCCTACACAAGGAATGGAATTGGATCTAACAAATCTGGAAGTAGACCAACCAGTTGGTAAAGTTGTATTTTCAAAACCTTCTGTGAAGGCAACTTGAGCTTTTGTAAAACCGAAGATCATAAATAATAAAAAGATAAAATTTGTTTTCATTGCAATAATGTTTTTAAAATGATGTTCCAAAAGTATCCTTAAATAGCAATTTTACAATTATCTAGTTAACCAAAGTATATTTTCGGTTAATTAAGCTATAAAAACAAATACTTTCATTAACCATAAAGCTATATTGGTTAACTATTTAACTATTTATTTCTAGTATTTTTTTATTTTTGTTAAAAGTATATGTATTTTGCATTTTAAAATTTTATTATTATTATTTTTATCTATTTATTTTAGGGGCTTTTCTCAAGATCCTTATTACTTTCACATTAATAAAAAGAATGGACTTCCCTCTAATTCTGTATATGATATTTTTCAAGATAGAACAGGATTTATTTGGTTTGCAACAGACAAAGGATTAGTTCAATATGATGGTTCAAAGTTTTCAGCGTTCACAGCAGAAACTCAAACTTCTATTTCTGGATCAAGTATTACTGAAGACAAATTTGGTAGAATATGGTATTGTAATTTTGATGGTTACTTGTATTATATAGAAAATAAGCAACTAAAAGCGTTAAATCAACCCGAGACCATTGGCTATTTCAAATATGGAATAGATGAAAATTTTTTATATTTAATTCAAAAAAATAAAGTTATTATTTATGATTTAAAAACATTGAAAATAAAGAAAGCCATTCCGATACAAGGTGAAAAAATAATCTACACCTTTTTTGATGATGGTAAATTTTTTGTGCTTTCTGATTGTCTATACGAGATATCTTCTGGGAAAATTAATACAAAATATAATCTTCCAAAAACAAAAAATAATATTTACCAGACGGCAATCATTCAAAAAACAACAAAAGGATTAATGATTGTTTCGAAAAACAATAGATCCTACTTCATTTTATCTGATGGAAAGTTTTCTGAAAAACAATTTCCTGAAGAAATTCCATATATCCAGAATTTATTTTATATTGATTATCAAAATTGGATTTGCTCTACTAAAGGAATTTATGCTTACAATTTTAAAGATAAGATCAAGAAAACTTCCAACTATTTTGCAGATTATAATATCTCATCAATCTACAAGGATAATCAAAACAATTATTGGATTTCTACACTAGACCAGGGAGTTTTGCTTGTAGAAAACTTCAAATCGAAATTATTACCGATGTCTTCGAGACCGTTTTCAATCATTCCCAAAAATGATCATTTTATAGTTTCTGCAGATCATGATAAGATTTTTGAGATTTCTAAAAAAGATTATTCTGTCACTCCAATATATTCCGGAAAAAGTAATCACCCAATAAGACAAATACTTGTAGATGGAGAAAATACATTTTTCACTGCTTCAACTTTCAAAATTCTTAATTCAAAGAACCAAATAGTTTCTGATTTTGTACTTTCTGTAAAAGAAATAAAGAGGATAAGCCACAAATATTATGCTTTTTCAGCAAGTGGAATCAACGGGATTTTCACGACAGACAAATCTACAAAAAGCCAATGGAAATATACGAAAAACTCCCAAATACCTCCAAATTCTAAATTGTTTTACAAGCCACTTCTACCATCAGTAAACGGAAAATCGGTTGCATACAATTCACAAAACAAAAACATATATTTTGCCACAAATAATGGTTTATTTACTGTAAAATCCAACAAAAGCAAAGAACTATTCTATCAAAACAAAAAACTGTTTGTTGCAAAGATTATAAATTATCAAAATACGTGTTATATACTTTCTACCAATGGAAAACTCTTTCTTATTTCTGAAAAAAATATTATTTCCAAAATTCCTATTCCGGCAAATCTTCATAATGATTTTTTTGAAAAAATAAAAATTATAGGAAATGAACTTTACATTTTCGGCGAAAAAAACATTTATACTTATTCTTTGACTTCAAAAAGATTTTCAAAAATATTCCCAAATACAAATGATTTGGAAATAAGTGATGTAGTTGTACAAAATAGCCAACATATCTTCGCAACTTCCAAAGGATTACTTTTTTCTGAGAAACAAAAAACAACAATTTCTGCACCAAAAATTATCATTAGTGATATTCTTGTAAACAACAAAAAATTGAATAACAATTATATCCAGAATTTAAACCATACTGAAAATAATCTCAACATTCAATTTTCAGTATTATCATATCTACCCAACCAAAATCTAGCAATTGAATTCAGAATAAACAATAAAGAATGGCAAAAATTAGACTCAGAAAGCAGAAGTCTTTATTTAAACTCCTTGTCCCCAGGAGATTACAAAATAGATTTCAGAACAAAAACCGACGACTATTTTTCCAAAATCAAAACTGTAAAATTCTGTATTTCAAAACCATTTTGGCTGCAACTTTGGTTTATTTTGCCTGTTATTTCACTCTTTCTATTTTTGATTTATCTTCTTTTCAAATACCGTGTTAGAAAAATAAGACAGCAAAACCAACTGCTCTTGGAAAAAATTCAGTTAGAGCAGAATATGAATCAATCGAAACTGAAAGCCATCAAATCTCAGATGAATCCGCACTTTTTCTATAATGCACTCAACACAATTCAGGCGTATATTTTATCTAATGAGAAAAAATTGGCTGTAAATTATTTGTCCAAATTTTCTCTGCTCACAAGAACCATTCTCGAAATGACAGAGAAAGATGATGTTAATATTTCTGAGGAAATCAAAACCATTACATTGTATCTAGAAATGGAAAATGCTCGTTTTGATGATAAACTGCAATACAACATTCAATGTGATGAAATCTTGGAATTTGAAAACCCTAAAATCCCATCAATGATGCTTCAACCTTATATAGAAAATGCAATAAAACACGGGCTTTTGCACAGAAAAGGCGAAAAAAAATTGCTTATATCATTCGGAAAAATTGATAATAATATTGTTATTAAAATTGATGATAACGGAATTGGCAGAAAAAAAAGCAACGAACTGAAACTTATCAAAAATAAAAAACATCTATCGTTTGCAACAGAAGCTATGCAAAAACGCATCGAGATTCTTAACAGTAACAAAGAAAATAAAATCTTTCTGCAATATATCGACAAAGAAAACAATGTAAGACAATCCACAGGAACAACGGTGATTATCACGGTTCCGATTGATTAAAACAATTGATTATGAAAGCCATTATTATAGATGACGAAAAGCAAGCCCGGGTTTCGCTTAGCCTTTTACTGAAAGAATATTGCCCGGAAATTGAGATTTGTGCCGATTGCGAAAACCTTCCAGAAGGCGTGAAAACCATTAGAAAATACAAACCCGACGTTGTATTTTTAGACATAGAAATGCCTGGACATAGCGGACTAGAGCTTCTTGATTTTTTTGATGAAAAAGAAATTGGATTTTCCATCATTTTCACAACAGCATATAATGAATATGCAGTTCAGGCTTTTAAACTTTCAGCTTTAGATTATTTGCTCAAACCTATTGTTCCCGAAGACTTGACCAATGCTATTTCTAAACTTAGAAAGCAGAAGAAAGACCAGTTTAGTATTTTCAGTGAAAATATTCTACAAGAAATACCTGAAAAAATCGCTATTCCATCTGGAAATGACCTTATTCTTCTCAATATTTCCGAAATATCACACATTAAAGGTGAAGGCGCTTATTCTGAAGTAGTTATGACCAACAAAACGAAATATTTAGTTAGTCGAAATCTCAAAAATTTTGAAGATGTTTTGTATAACGACAAACGATTTATTAGAATTCACAGGTCTTACATTATTAATTTTGATGAAGCTGTTTCTTATAGCAAATCTGATAACGGTTGGCTCAACTTGAAAAATGATGTTACAGTTCCTATTTCCAGTGAAAAAGTAAATCTCATTTTGGAAAAAATATCAATTGTAAAAAGATAAAATAATTGCAAAAAAATTGGCTGCTCGAAAAAGGCAGCCTTAAAAAAACTATTTCTTAATAAATTTTTCAGATATTGTATCACTAGGAGTTATAATATTTATGAGGTAAGTACCTTTATTTAAAGCGGAAACATTTAATTCAATATTATCACTATTAGCATTCATTTGTTTCACAAGTCTGCCAGAAAGGTCATATATTTCAATTTTTGATTTCTCATTTTTGAGTAATTTCACTTTTAAAATATCACTTGTAGGGTTTGGATAAATTCTTACTTCATTTAATTTAACATTTGAAGTAGCTAAAGATGAACTTGAAGATTCATAAACTACACTTCTTATTCTGTATATATAAGAAGAAGCACTCCAAGTAGAACCATCGTCATTACTTAATCTCAATCTTTTTGTAGTATCTGTTCCAACAGTTGATTCTCTAATTAGTGACATTGTAGGTGATGTACCTCCAGCGTATATAACTATAAAATATTCAATTCCAGATGTTACTGAAATTTTTAAATCAGACATATCAAAATAATTCCAAGTATATTTTGATATAGAACTTGGATCAATACTTTTAGATGAAATTAAAGTTCCCGGAACTCCGGAATTATTTGTTCTTACTTCAATAGTAAAAGAATCAGCTGTAAATATAGATCCTACATTAAAATAAACACCTCCCAAATATCCTGACATGTCAGGAGTAAAAAGTTCTCCTAATCTTGTTGTTGTAAATGAGTTTACATTTGTATTAGTAGATAAAGCATAAGGATATGTTTCGTTAATGTAAGTTTTTCTATTTTTTTTGTTTCCCATCATAGATGTTAAAGCCTGATAAACATCTAACTTACCATATCCCCATGTATAGCTAGGTACAACACCTGTACCAGCATCAGTTTGAGCATTTGTAATAAGAGCATTTTTAATTTCAGAATAAGTGGCAGTAGGTTTTGCTTGCAACATAAGGGCAATAGCACCAGTAACTACAGGGGTTGCCATACTTGTGCCAGACATTACTTGATAATAAGTTCCATCTACATTACTTGAGCTTGAAGTTGTAATTACACTTGGTGATAAAGCTGAAACAACAATCTCACCTACGGCAGCAATGTCGGGTTTTTGAGTACCATCTGTTAATGGACCATAAGAACTAAAAGTAGATAATCCATCTACCCTTTTAGATGTATCAGTATAAGAATAAGCACCTGGAGTCCCCGTTTTATTACTATACCAAGATAATGTTCCTGAATAAGAAGCAGTAGTAATAGCTGTTTTAGCAGCACCAGGAGACCCAATAAGGTAATTGCTATCTCCACCAATGATAGAAGCAACAATAGATGTGCCTGCATGATATTGCCAACCATTAGTAACGATATTAGATATTCCGTTGTTTGTAATAGCAATTGTCCAAGTTCCTGAAACATCAGAAGTACTACTCGATACTCTTTGTAAGAAAAAATCTAAATACCTATGATTATTACTAGAATCAATCAAATTATCAGCATATACTTTAATACCATTTAAGATTACATTTTGTTCTTTTTTTTCTCCAACATTTGATGTTACTGTCTCTCCACCAGGTGCAGTAATTACAGCAGAAAAATTATCTGAACTATTAGAATAAAGTAAAAACCCAAAAATATCAACTGTAGATGTATTGCTTCCTAAAGTAATACTTATTGTTCCTGTTGAACCTGGAGCAATAATATTCTGCTTATGAATATTTGAACCATTATCATTTCCTGCAGCAATAGCAACAACTCTACCGGGTCCAGAATTAGAAAAAAAGTCAACAGCTTCTTCTTCAGGACCTGTACCATCGTGCGCACTAAAATGCCCGCCGATACTCATATTTACTACAATTGGCTTTCCTAATGCTGTTGCTACATTATTAAAATAAGTAAGTCCATTAATAATATTAGTTTCAGAAAATGAAGA
Organism: Cloacibacterium sp.; assembly: GCF_047601505.1. GTDB lineage: Bacteria > Bacteroidota > Bacteroidia > Flavobacteriales > Weeksellaceae > Cloacibacterium. Next base: position 1,263,805 of record NZ_JASGJD010000001.1, on the reverse strand, counting down.
AACACCACCTCTCACAATAATTAAATCTGATTCTGGAGCCATCCCTGTATATTTTTTTGAAGTAAGAGCCATCCCGTTACCCGCAGCTGTGCCAGCAACATGAGTACCATGCCCATTAGTATCTGCTTCTCTTACAAATCCTGTTGTAACTCCTGCCAATTCATCATCTAATTGTGCTTTAGTATATTCTACACCATAAGAAAATCCAGACGGAGAAACTTCTGCCCCTGTGGGTATAAGCGTTTGATCCCACATTTTTAAAATTCTACTTTTTGTTTGATCTGTGGGGTCTTTAAAATCTGGATGCTTAAAATAATTACCTGTATCAAAAATCCCAACTAAAACACCTTTACCTTTATAGACAGTATTATTAAATTTACCTGCTTGTAATAAAGATGCTCCAGATTGACCTACAGCAATGTCGTTATTTACAGATAAAGTTTGAGGATATTTCACCTCTCTTACTTGTTCTAAAGTTGCTAATTTATCTAAATCATCTAATGTAATTAAAGCAGTAACAAATTTTGGTAATACAGATTGTACCAGAATTCCATTCTTCTTTAAAACATCTGGCTCCGTTGTGTAAATGATACAACTATATAGTACTTCACCCGTATTTCTAGATGAAATTTTCTGTACATCTGATGAAGTAGGAATTTGAATATTTTTTTTAGAAGATTTAATTAATTCTTTGTTCTCATATAGCATTTTAAAAGTTCTATCAAACTTAGAATTAACTTGAGCATTTAATATAGCAAATAAAACAATAAAAATTGTGCTTAATCTAAATTTCTCAAATAAATATTTTTTTTCCATATCCATTTAATTTTATTGCATATATACAATTTTTTTGAAAAAAGATTAAATACATCCCTCATAAAAATATCATTCTTATCAAAAAATCCCTTAAAACCGATGACATCCTTCTTATAATAAAATGCTTTAAAACTGAAAAAGAGCTAGAGTGGTTCCATTCTGACAACGCATATCTTTATGAAAAAAACAGAAAATTGTCAGAAGAAATCAAGGTCTCAAAATTAGAATTAATGACTCCTAAAGAAAAATTAGAACACTATCGTCTAAAATTTTAAATGATTTTAATTAATTGTCGAATAATATAATAAATGAAAAGCATTACACATTATTTGGAAAAGCATTCTGAAAGACAGTAATAAATTACGAGAAGCTAAACTTGTAAGTGCATATAATTATGTAAAAAAAGCATCTACAAATAAAACCGCTTTACATCTATTCAAATAAATGTAACAATTAATCATTAGCTATAAAAAATAATATGAAACTCACAAAAGAGCAAATTAAAGAAATAGTTATTAAAATTTTTAAAAATTTAAAATAGACCGCAATGATAAATATCCAATCAAAGTATTCTTTGATGAAAAAAGTGATATTTTTTTTCAAAAAGCTATATTAGGCTAGTTATCATGACTATTTTAAGTTATTAAAAAGAGTGAAAAAGATAGGAATTATCATTATAATTCATGATAAAAAATATGATTGGAGTTTCATTTTTTCCAGAGCCTAGTCCAATAGAATTAGATAAAAATTCAGAACAAAAGCTCTCTCCTTATGGTTGAAGCAATAATTTTAATGAATCTTTTAAACCAACTCTTAAAATAACGTTTCTTTTTTTAGAAATAATTAATACTTGTTTTAATTTTGCAACCGCTTTCAAAAAATTTGAGAGCGGTTTTTATTTTAATTTCCCTTCATCAAAAGCTTTCTTTAGCAAAACATCAAAAGTATCTGCCATATCTTGTGATGCTTGTTCTATTTTTGGACGAAGCATTTTTTTAACTTTTTCTAATTCTACATTGGCTTCCGTCCAGCTTGTTCCGTTATTGTGACAATTTAAGGTAAAAGGAATCATTCTATCAACGGCATTGGCAAAAATAGCATCTTCGGTTTCTCCAGCTTCAAATTCTAACCAAAGATTAAGAAATTCAGTTCTTAAAGGTTCGTCCAAAATTCCAAAAATTCTCTTTGCCGAAACCAATTCTCTATCAAATTTCCCTTCGTTTGCTTTGTCGTCAAATAAAAAAGTGTCTCCAGCATCAATTTCTACCACATCATGAATAGACAACATTTTGAGCACTCTTCCCAAATCTATTTTTTCTTTATTTCTGGTATAAGGATAAAGAATTTGTGCAAAAACCACTACTTGCCAAGAATGTTCTGCGGTATTTTCTCTTCTGGAATTATCTAAATTAAAATTTCTTCGGCTTACATTTTTAAGAGCGTCTATTGCTAAAACAAACTCTATTTCTTTCTCTAAAATCATAGTGCAAATTTAAAAAGAATTATCCCTAAAAAAGAATGTATTCTCAGCATACAAAAAATAAATAAGATACAATGGTAGTTTTCATCAATAAAATGTGAGTATTGATAAAAATCATGCACTCAATGTAATAAAAGTTACATTTATCCAATTTCTGCATTCTTAGATTTGTATAGAAAACAAGGATAAAATTTTCCTCAAAAACATTTCAATAACAACAAATAATAAGGATATGAAAATTTTAGTAGTGGGTGGTAATTTTGCTGGAGCAACTGCCGCCTTAGAAATAAAAAGAAAACTAAAAGACAAAGTAGATGTTACTTTGATAGACCGAAACGAAAACTTCGTTTACATTCCGTCTCTTATTTGGGTACCTATAAGAAGAAGAGAAGTAAGTGAAATTATCGTTCCTAGAAAAAGAGTTTTAGAAAAAAAAAGAGTAAAATTTGTTTTAGACACTGCTATAAAAGTAGAACCCGATGAAAACAAAGTATATTGCGAAAACGGAACTTACGATTATGACCAACTAATTATCGCCACAGGCCCCAAAGTAAATTTCGATATTGCACCCGGAATTAAAGAAAATGCTTGTTATATTGGCACACCTCCAGGAGCTATGCACACTCGCGAAAAATTAGAAGAATTTAAAGAAAATCCTGGTCCTATTGTTATTGGAGCTACACAAAATGCTGGTTGCATGGGCGCAGCTTACGAATTTTTATTCAATATAGAAAAATGGTTAAGAGAACAAAATCTTCGTAAAAAGGTAGATTTATATTGGGTTACTCCAGAGCCTTTTTTAGGACATTTCGGAATTGAAGGAATGCCTCTTGGCGAAGGAATGTTAAAAAAATTTATGGAAATGTTCAACATTAAATACCGAACGAGTGTTGGCATTAAAGAAGTACAAAAAGACAAAGTAATTCTTTCTACGGGAGAAGAAATTCAATCTAATTTCACCATGTTGATGCCTCCATTTGTAGGAGTAGATTTTGTAGCAAATTCGCCTAAACTAGAAACTCCGCCAAATAATTTTATCCCTATTTTAGATAATTACAGACACGAAAAAATTAAAAATATTTGGGGAGCGGGTTTAGCAGTAAATGTAAAACCGCCTTTCACTGGAACAGAAATTCCGTTTACCATTCCAAAGACTGGTTATCCAAGTGATGAAACGGGTAAAATTGTTGCCGAAAACGTTATTAGAACCATCAATGGAAGAACCGACCTTAAAGAAAAACCTTGGGGAAAAATTACAGGTTTGTGCATAATGGATGCTGGTAAAAAAGAAGTAATTATCGTAAGTGATACTCTTTTCAAACCTAGAAAATTTGCAATTATGCTTCCGAATATTTTATTTGACATCAATAAAGTCTTCCTCGAAAAATATTTCCTTTGGAAATTAAGAAACGGATATTCTTTCTTGCCATAAAAAACGAAACGTATTTTTATAGTAAAACGAAAACCTCCCCAAAAAGGAGGTTTTTATGTTTTATCATTGAAATATAACAAAGCAAAATGTATCAATCTGTTACTTTTAGATTAAGATTGCTTCGTCCCTCGCAATGACTTTTAAAAAGTCGGTTGGAAGTTTTCGGCTCCTAGTGAAGCCATATCTTCATAAGTTTTCCATCTTAAATCTACAATTTCTTGTGCCAAACTCATTAGATGTTCTGCATCTTGCGGTTGAGTTTGTTTTAACACTCGGTAACGCAATTCGTTGTAAGCATATTCTTCAAACGGAATGGTAGGTCTGATAGAATCTAAAATAAACGGATTTTGATTATTTTTTCTCAAAACAGGATTGAATCTTATCAACGGCCAATAACCACTAGAAACTGCTTTTTTCTGCTGAGTAAGTCCTTTTTCCATATCAATTCCGTGTGCAATACAATGGCTATAAGCCAAAATTAACGAAGGCCCGTCATAAGCTTCCGCTTCTCTCATTGCCAATAACGTTTGCTGAGGATTTGCTCCCATTGCAATAGTAGCTACGTAAACATTTCCGTAAGAAATTGCCTGCAAAGCAAGGTCTTTTTTACCAACACGTTTTCCCGCAGTTGCAAATTTTGCCGAAGCTCCAGTTGGTGTTGCTTTAGAACTTTGTCCACCAGTATTACTATAAACTTCGGTATCTAAAACCAAAACATTAATATTTCTACCTGTTGAAAGCGCATGGTCTAAACCTCCACTTCCTATATCATAAGCCCAACCATCACCACCAATTAACCAAACTGCACGGTGAACCAAATGGTCTGCCAAAGAGTAAAGATGTTTAGCATCTGGATTTTCAGAATTTTGCAATCTATTTTTTAAGAGTTCTACTCTTTCTCTTTGTTTGATAATTTGACTTTCTAATTTTTGAGGAGCATTGATAATTTCGTTAATGAAATCTTCTCCCAATTCTGGTTTCAATTTTTCGGCGTAAAAATGTGCCATTTGCAATTGTTTATCCGCAGAAAGCCTCATTCCCAGACCAAATTCGGCATTGTCTTCAAAAAGAGAATTGCTCCAGGCAGGTCCTTTTCCTTTAGAATTAGAACTCCAAGGTGTGGTAGGTAAATTCCCTCCGTAAATAGAAGAACAACCCGTTGCATTTGCCACCATTAATCGATCTCCGAAAAGTTGCGTTAAAACTTTTATGTAAGGCGTTTCACCACATCCAGCACAAGCTCCGGAAAACTCGAACATTGGTTCTAAGAACTGTACACCGTGAACCGTAGAGTAATTTACCATATTTTTATCGTGAATTGGTAAATTTTCGAAGTAAGAAATTACTTTTCTTTGCTTTTTAAGGTCTGGATTTTTTGGTAGAACATTTATCGCTCTCAACTCATTATTTTCTTGGTCTATTACAGGGCAAGCTTCGTAACAAAGTTTGCAACCTGTACAATCTTCTTCGTAAACCTGAAGAGTAAATTTCGTTTCCGGGAAACCTCTTGCATTAATAGGTGCAGATTTGAAACCTTCTGGAACTTCCGTTAATAAATCTTTGTGATAAAATTTAGAACGAATAACAGAATGAGGACACACAAAACTACAATTTCCGCATTGGATACAAATATCTGCATTCCAATTGGCAACGTTATCCGAAATATTACGTTTTTCCCATTTTGTAGTACCGTTTGGATACGTTCCATCTGCCGGAATTGCGCTTACAGGCAAATCATCACCTTTGCCTACCATCATTTTGTACGTAATATTTTTCACAAAATCTGGCGCACTTTCGTCGATGGTTTGTTCTTCTCCTTTTTCGGCAGTAATTGTGTTTGGAATAGCAACTTCAAATAAATTTTCTAAAGTTTGGTCTACCGCCAAGAAGTTTTTATCCACAACGGCTTGTCCTTTTTTAATATACGTTTTTTGAATTGCTTTTTTAATTTGTTTAATCGCTTCTTCTTCTGGCAAAACTCCCGAAAGTTTGAAGAAACACGTTTGCATAATGGTGTTAATTCTGCCTCTCATTCCTGTTTTGTGCGCTACTTCGTTCGCATCAATAACGTAAAGTTTTATATTTTTTTCTAAAATCTGCTGTTGTACAAGATATGGTAATTTATCCCAAACCTCATCTTTAGAAAAATGGGAATTCAATAAAAATTTAGCACCATCTTTTGCAAAACTGAGCATATCTTCGTTTTCTAAAAATTTGAAGAAATGACAAGCGATAAAATCTGCTTTTGAAATTAAGTACGGAGCTTCAATAGGTTCGTTACCAAAACGAAGGTGAGAAACGGTTTTTGCACCAGATTTTTTAGAATCGTACACAAAATAACCTTGCGCCGAAAGCTCAGTATTTTCTCCAATAATTTTAATTGAATTTTTATTCGCTCCCACTGTTCCGTCTGCTCCCAAACCAAAGAACAACGCCTGAGTCCAAACGCTATCGTCCAATTTGAAACTGTAATCTACTTCAATACTGGTAAAACTTACATCGTCTGTAATCCCAACTGTGAAATGATTTTTAGAATTTTCGGCTTTTAAATTATCATAAACCGCTTTTACCATTGCTGGCGTAAATTCTTTAGACGAAAGTCCATATCTTCCACCGATAATTTTCGGCATATTCTCTAAAGTTCCATTAGAAAGAGCTTCTGTAAGACCTACCAAAATATCTTGATAAAGAGGTTCTCCGTTAGCTCCAGGTTCTTTGGTTCTGTCTAAAACCGCTATTTTCTTAACAGACTTTGGCAATGTTGCAATAAAATCTTCACTTGGAAAAGGTCTGAAAAGTGAAATTTTAATAACCCCAGTTTTTTCTCCATTTTTATTGAGAAACTCAGAAGTTGGAATTACCGTTTCTACTCCAGAACCCATAATTACGATTACATTTTCTGCTTCAGGATGCCCGAAATAAGAAACCGGCGCATATTTTCTACCCGAAATTTCAGAGAATTTTTGCATTTCTTCCTTTAAAATACCAGGAATTTTAGCATAAAAAGGATTAGAAGTTTCCCTTCCTTGGAAGTAAACATCAGGATTTTGAGCAGTTCCTCTTACAAAAGGTTTATCAGGATTGAGACTTCTATTTCTATGTGCAATTACCAATTCGTCATCTATCATTGCACGAATTTGGTCGTCGCTCAAAAGATTAATTTTATTCACTTCGTGAGAAGTTCTGAAACCGTCAAAGAAATGTATAAACGGAATTCTTGCTCTTAAAGTAGTAGCTTGAGCAATTAAAGCCATGTCATGCGCCTCTTGAACGCTTGTAGAAGAAAGCATTGCAAAACCAGTAGTTCTGGCTGCCATTACATCTTGATGGTCACCAAAAATCGACAAAGCTTGCGCTGCCAAAGAACGAGCTGCCACATGAAAAACAGCGCTCGTAAGTTCTCCTGCAATTTTGTACATATTAGGAAGCATCAGCATTAAACCTTGAGATGCCGTGAAAGTGGTAGTTAATGCTCCCGCTTGCAAAGAACCGTGAACTGTACCAGCAGCGCCACCTTCACTTTGCATTTCTATAATTTCGGGAACATTTCCCCAGATATTTTTAATTCCTTTAGACGCCCATTCGTCTGCCAATTCTGCCATTGTAGAAGATGGCGTAATAGGATAAATGGCGCAAACTTCGTTTACTCTATAAGCTACGTACGCTGCGGCTTCATTTCCGTCTATTGTTGCTATGATTGGATTTTTATTCATAATTGATAGTTGATGATTGATAAATGATTTTTTAATATTTCAACCATTGATTAATGATTTCTTGAAATTTTTCTAAATCAGTATATTTTCTTGTTTTTACTGTCTCTATTTCTTTTTTATATGATTCTTCTAATTCTTTTGATAAAACTCTAGGCTCAGATTTTTTTGTAACTTTATCAAATAAATTCCAATCATCTATAATTTTTTTTAAATCTGAATTGATAAAGAAATTTTTCACACCAAATGAATTAATATGTTTCTCAATTGGTAAGTAATAAACAAAACCTGTGAAAACATCCTCATATTTATCATCTGTTTTGGTAGCTTGCCATACATCAAAATTATCTTTCCCAAAAGGAGAATCTTTAAAATTAAATCCAACATTTTCTTTTCCCGAAAACTTAAAAGAAGCATCCCATTTTCCATTTTGAATCGGAACTTGTTCCATTCCTTGAAACATTTTAGCTTTATCCTTATCTCTTTCGTCAAATTTGTTTAGTGATGCTAAATAATTTATATATACATTCGCTGTTCTCCCTTTATATTTTTCAAAAAAATAGTCTCCCACATTTCTATCTTTAGTGTAAGATTTTGAAAAAGCATGTCTGTAATTCATAATTACTAAAGCTTTTTTTCTTGTAGAATTTTGACTTAAACTATCAAAAGTTTTTATGATATAACTTGCCATTAAACTATCTCTTTTGGGATAATTATTTATTAGATAGTCTTTCATTCCCTGCTCATTTTTTCTCTCTTCAACTGAAGGATTAATGGAACCTGAGGTAAAAAGGTTAATCTGTCTTTTATTTTTTAAAGTTGAGTTTAAAGTATTAAGTTTTCCTGTAAAATCATAAAAATTTGTATTGTACCAAACATTAGGAAAAAATCCGTTCCTATATACTTCTGCCTGTTTAATCTGCTTCAAACTATCATTAGAAAACTTGTTTTTAATGAAATTTAAAGTATTTTGCCGATTACTATAAGAACCCACTTCTGTAAAAATATTGCCTACATTTTTTTCAAAATACGGCGAGCTTACAATGTCATAAATCAAGTCATACTGAGTGGTTTCAGTATGTTGCCTTTCACACAAAATAACTATATCATACTTTTTAAATAAATCTAAAACATAATCTTTTGCAGAAACATTTTGTTTTTCAAGAAAATTAACATATTTGGTGAGTTCAGGATTAGTTTTTTGACAAAAAGCTAGGATGCTAATCAAGAAAAAAGTTAAACCTATGAATCTTTTTTTCATGTTTTTAAATTTTAACTAATGTCATGTATTTTGACTTAAAAATCAATTAATGTTCTAAAACCATATCCAAAGCATGACAAGGACATTGTTCTGCACAAACGCCACAACCTGTACACAAATCGTAATTTATTGTGTAGCCTTCTCCTTTTCCGTTTTTGGAAATCGCACCTTCTGGACACGCTCCATAACAACTATCACACTCAAAACAATTTCCGCAAGAAAGACAACGTTGCGCCTCGTAAACCGCTTCTTCTGTGGTATAACCACCAACAATTTCGTCAAACGTTTCTACCGCTTTTTCAATGTCTAAATGTTGTTGAGCTCTAGCTTCAGCATTGGTTTTGAACCAAATTTGCAGTTGATTAATTTTTATTAAAGGATTATTTGCAGATTTTTTGTAGGTAGAATTTCTAAGCCAAGCATCAATATTTCTAGCCGCTTTTTTACCGTGTCCCGTTGCAATGGTAACTGTTCTTTCGCTAGGAACCATATCTCCTCCAGCGAAAATTCCGGGATAGCCCGTCATCATTGCAGCATTTACATCTACGGTAGTTCCGTCTTCTTTGAAGGTAATTCCTTCAATATTTTTTAAGAAATCAGTATCAGCTTCTTGTCCGAGTGCCAAAATTAAAGAATCTGCTTCTAGTGTTTCATATTCACCCGTTGGAATTGCTTTTCCATCAACCACTTGCATTTTTTCCACGGTAATAGAAGAAGTTTCCATATTTTTAATAGAACTCAACCAATGGATTTTCACCCCTTCACTCAAAGCTTCATCTGCTTCAAATTCGTGAGCAGGCATGTGTTCTCGGTCTCTTCTATAGATAATCATTGCTTCATCAGCGCCTAATCTTTTAGCCGTTCTAGCAGCATCCATCGCCGTGTTTCCACCGCCATAAATGGCAACTCTCCTACCAAGAAGAGGTTTGTTATCGCTATTTTCGTCGGCATCTTTCAAGAAAGAAACCGCATCTAAAATTTTGCTAGCTTCTTGCGCAGGAATATTCACTTTTTTAGCAATATGAGCTCCAATTGCAACAAAAACGGCATCAAAACCACCATTTTCTTTTTCTTTGAGAATATCTGCAACTTTATAATTGAGAACAATTTTTACTCCGAAATTTTCAATTCTTTTAATTTCTGCTTGAAGAATATTCCTTGGCATTCTGTACGCCGGAATTCCAAAATTCATCATTCCACCAGCAACGGGACCCGCTTCGAAAATGGTAACTTCGTGCCCCAACTTCCTAAGATGATACGCCGCCGAAAGCCCAGAAGGACCAGCACCAACTATCATAATTTTTTTACCACTAGAAAAAGTAATAGGAGTATATTGCCAATCGTTTTTAAGAGCTTCGTCTCCTAAAAATCTTTCTACAGCGTGAATACTTACCGAAGTATCTAAATCTTTTCTATTACAAGAATTTTCGCAAGGGTGATAGCATACTCTACCGTGAATTGCAGGCAGAGGATTTTGTTCGGTTAACTTTCTCCAAGCATCTTCTACTTTACCTTCTTGCGCTAAAGAAAGCCATTCTTGAATGTTTTCGCCAGCTGGACATGCCTGATTACACGGAGGTAAAAAATGCACATATTCTGGTTTGCTTTTTCTTATAGAGCCAGTACCTTTACTGCTCTCAAGATTAGCAAGTTTTGTTAAATCTGTTCTAATAAAATTCATTTTTTCAAATTAAAATTTGCAAACAAATTTATTAAATAACAAGCAATAAATAAGACTAAATAATCCTATTTATATCATGTTTAATTAATTTTTATTTAGAATAATACTAAAAAAGCAGCTTAAAAATTTAAACTGCTTTACTTTAAATATCAAAAATTTTTAATTATTGAATTTTAGACCAAAGATTGTAACCGCCATTCAAATTAACAACTTTGAAACCATTATTTTTGAGAATTCTATTTGCCAAATAACCTCTTAAACCAACCTGACAATAGATTGCGTAAACTCTTTCTTTATCTAAATTTTGCAGATTTTCCCTTAAATCGTCCACATTAATATTAATAGCGCCTTCTATATAACCTCCAGCAAATTCTTTAGACGTTCTAACATCTAAAATTACTGCATTATTTTTTTCAACAAATTGCCAAAAATCATCATAATTTACCATTTCCAAATCTCCTTTCAAGATATTTTCTGCGGTATAACCAGCAATATTTACAGGGTCTTTAGCCGAATTAAAAGGCGGAGCGTACGTAATTTCAATTTCGGGCAAATCATAAACTGTAAGATTTCCTTTAATCGCCGCTGCAATAACGTCTATTCTTTTATCAACACCAGCTTCACCAACAGCCTGAGCACCGAAAATTTTTCCTTCATCGTCAAAAATCAGTTTCAAAACCATATTTTTTGCTCCAGGATAATAGCCCGCGTGATGTCCGCGAGTTACAATTGCGGTTTTATAAGGAATATTATTTTTTTTCAAGAATTTCTCGTTGAGACCAGTAGAAGCCACCGAAAGTTCGAAAAATTTCAAAATGGAAGAACCCAAACTTCCAGAATATTTGTATTGATTTCCTAAAATAATATTGTCTGCAACAATTCTTCCTTGTCTGTTTGCCGGCCAAGCCAAAGGAATCAAAACCTTTTTATTATTAATGTAATGCGCTACTTCTATGGCATCTCCCACAGCATAAATATCAGGATTAGAAGTTTGTAAAAATTCATTTACCAAAATTCCACGAGTTTCACCAATTTCAAGACCAGCTTCTACCGCCAATTTAGTTTCAGGTTTTACACCAATTGCCAGAATTACGGCGTCTGTTTCTACAGAAGTTCCATCATTCAAAAAAACTTCTATAGTTTCGCCTTTATCTTTAAATTTTTCTACGCCCATATTTAATAATAGCTCCAGACCTTTTTGTTTGGCTTTTTCGTGAACAAAACTAGCAATATCAAAATCTACAGGCGCCATTACTTGATTGCCTAACTCTACTAATTTCACATTTTTACCAGCTTCAATTAAATTTTCTGCTACTTCCAAACCAATGAAACCACCACCAACAACCACAAAATTCTGAGAATTTTTAGTTTTCGCAATGATTCTATCCATGTCGGGAATATTTCTCAAAGTATAAATTTTATCAGAATTAATTCCTTCAAAAGGCGGTTTTATAGGCTCTGCTCCTGGAGAAAGAAGAAGTTTATCGTAAGATTCTGTATAAATTTCTTCGGATTGAAGATTCTTAACCGTCACTTTCTTTTCAGTAGTATTAATCGATAGAACTTCTGAAAAAACCCTAACATCAAGATTGTATCTTTCGTTAAGAGATTCTGGAGTTTGTAGTAAAAGAGCATCTCTCTTGTGAATAGTTCCTCCAATATGGTAAGGCAAACCACAATTAGCAAAACTCACATATTGACCTTTTTCGAAAATAATCACTTCATTTTCTTCTGATAATCTTCTTAATCTTGTAGCTGCCGTTGCACCACCTGCAACTCCTCCAACAATTAATATCTTCATTCTTAGAATTTTTTAATAATGCAAAAGTACTCGGCTTTTAGGTTTTAAACGGTAACAGTTGTTACAAAAATAAACTGATATTTAACATATTAAAAAATTGAATTAAAAATTTTAACACTGATTATCAATAAATTACAAATATTTTCAAAATAAATTAGTACTTTGTATTGCATAATACTAAATTTATTACATATCTTTGCAATACAAATTTAAAATATACAATATGAAAACTTATCAAGAAAGCGAACATCAATATTACTCAGATAGCAGAGCAAAATTGTTTCGCGATGAAGACAACAGACAAATTGCCGGAGTTTGTGCCGGATTAGGAAGATATTTCGGACTAGAAACTTCTTTAATAAGAATCGTTTGGTTTTTATTAGGATTTATCGGAATATTTTCTGCAGGAATTTCAACCTTTATGGTTGTAATGGTTTATTTAATCTTATGGATTATTGTACCAAAAGGCAGAACAGTACGTAATTTTGAGGCAAAAAGATAATATTTTTTTAAATAACTACTTTGTATTGCATAATACTAAAAATAATATATATCTTTGCATTGTAGAATTATAAAAATTATCATCTAATAAACCTACAAAAAAGGAATGAACTTTTAACCAAATTAAAAAATAACAAGACAGATGAACACAGAAAACACCAAAGCGCAAATGCGTAAAGGAATTCTAGAATTCTGTATTTTGAGTCTTATCAACAATAGAGAAATGTATGTTTCTGATCTGATAGACGAACTCAAAAAAGGAAAACTAGATGTAGTAGAAGGAACACTCTACCCTTTGCTAACAAGATTGAAAAACGGAGAATTTCTCGCTTACAGATGGGAAGAATCTACAAGCGGACCTCCGAGAAAGTATTATCAAATAACAGATAAAGGAAAAACTTTTCTTACAGAACTATTAAATACTTGGAATGAATTAACAGAATCTGTAAACCAAATTACCAAAACTTCTTAAAACTAAACTATGAACAAAACATTATCTATAGGACTTGCAGGTTTTTCTTTCACAATAGAAGAACACGCTTATATAAAACTGAGTGATTACCTCAGCGCTCTTAGAAGCTCTTTAGACGCTACAGAAGCAGATGAAGTAATGCACGATATTGAAATTAGAATTGTAGAAATTCTAAGAGAACAAATGGCAAAACGAGAAGTAGTAAATGATGAAGATGTAGAAAAAGTAATTGCACAAATAGGAAAACCAGAAGTAATAGAAGAACAAGAACAAGCTTATTTTTCTGAAAAAACTGAAAAACCAAGAGCTTTTTCTGGTCAGAAACAATTATTTCGTGATCCGGAAGGAAAAATCTTAGGTGGTGTTTCTGGCGGATTAGGACATTATTTCGGGATAGATAAAGTTTGGGTAAGATTAATTTTCATAATTCTAATCTTCGCAAAAGGTTTCGGTTTATTACTTTACCCTATTCTTTGGTTGGTAATTCCGGTTGCAAATTCTGCGAGTGATTTTTTGAAAATGAAAGGCAAACCTGCAAATTTTGACAATCTGAAAAACGAATCGAACAAAATTGTACAATTTGCTAATGAATCTACACAAAGAGTGGGGCAACTTTACCAAGAAAACAAACATTATGTAGCAGACGCAGGAAACGGTTTTGCAACATTTTTAAGAGTAGTTTTTGGTGGAATCTTTGCTTTGTTAGCTTTTAGCTTTATTATTGGAACATTCGCACTTTTTGGCTTGTTCGGAAACCCTTCTTTCCCAGGAACATCAATGTTCAATTTTCTTTTTGATGAAGGCGGAATGAATACTGTTTTAATTGTAATTTCAATACTTACAATTTTAATTCCTGCCATTATTTTTACTTTAATTAGTATTAAATTATTCTCACCAAAAACAAAACTTAGAAACTTTGGATATATAATTGGTGTACTTACTTTGCTTTGGATAGGTTTGTTAACTTTCTTTGGAGTGAGCTTTGCAAAAAATAAAATGATTTATCAAGGTCATAAAGAAGAAACCGAAGAAATAGCCATCACTACCACTTCAGACAGTATTATTTTAGACCAAAAACAAGTAGTAATTCCAGCAAATTTCACAGCTTATAATGATGATATTTTCTCAGACAAAAAAACGGTGTATGATGAAGATTATCCAGATGTAAAAATTATAAGAAAAGAAGATGTAAAAACACCATATCTAATTATTAAAAAAACTGCTGATGGTTACAACCAACCGCTTAATATGTTAGCACCAGTAGAAGTACAAGGAAACAAAATTTTCTTACCAAATTACATTAGCTATCCTTATGCTCAAAGATTTAGAGATTATAAAGTTGATTATGAATTGATAGTTCCTACAAAAATGGTAGTATTAGACCCAAAAGATAAAGTGAATACTTATGGTGATAATGAAAAAGATGATGACGATGATGATAATGTTTCTGAAGTGGGAAAAGGTAAAATAGACATCAACGGAACTACGATTGAATACAATTCTAATGATAACGACAGCGTAATTATTAACGGAAAAAAATATCCGAAATCTACCGCAGACAGCATCATTAAAAGAGATTTAAAAAATCACAATCAATTTAAAGATGTTAAAGACCTAAAAAATCTAGACATCTCAATAGACGAAAATGGTTCTAAAATTAAGATTAAAACAAATAAATAGTTCTAGTTTAGGATGGCTGCCGAAGGAAGAATTAACCTAAATTTGGCAGCCTATTAAAAAAACACTCGAAAGTCAATTTTTATAGAATTTCAATAAATAATCTAATTCACTAGACAATTGGCAACAATTAATCTTCAGAATAAAAATAAACATGAAATTTTAGAAAATTTTAACACTACTAATAATAAAATTCACAAATAAATTTCTAATTTAGCAGTGTCATTTTTAGGACAAAAAAACTACCACACACAAAAGAAAAAACCATGATTCAATTAGTATTAGAAATCGTAATTAAAGTGATGGATTTCATAAGCAGTCTTTTTTAAAAGAATTTTAAACAATATTAATTATATTTGCAAGTAACCTTTGTAAGGTTACTTGTTTTGTTTTAAAATCAAAAAATATGAAGTTTATCAAAAAAATAATTGCACAATTCGTATTATGGATTTGGGGTTGGAAAATCGTTTTAGAAGGACCGGCTAGTAATCTGGAACGTTGTGTATTGGTAGTTGCACCTCACACCGCAAACGAAGAATATATTCTAGGAAATCTTGCCTATTGGGTTTTAGGAAAAAAACTAAAAGTAATCATCAAAGACGCTCATACAAAAGCTTGGTACGGATTTTTAATTAAAAGTTTAGGCGGAATTGGAATAGACAGAAGCCAAAGAAATGATTTGATAAATTTTGTAAAAAGAGAATTCCAAAAAGATAATTTCAGTTTGGTAATTACACCAGAAGGAACCAGAAGTTGGGTTCCAAAATGGAGAAAAGGCTTCTATCACATGGCTTTAGAATCTAAAGTGCCTATAGTAATTGCTGCGGGAGATTTTAAAGAAAAAACCATGTATCTAGGCAAAAAAATTTCGGTGGAAGAATTAGAAACTCGAAGCTACGAAAGTATTATGCAGGAATTACAAGATTATTTTCAAAAAATTACACCAAAATATCCAGAAAAGTGGAATCCAAAAATATTCTAAAAAAAAGTCTAAATTAAATCCTAAAATACTTTCGTTTTAAATAAAAGAAATGACAAATACAGAAAAACTTGTCCAGCTAAACCAATGGAATAAAGATACTTTGATGGAAACTTTAGGAATTGTTTTCACAGAATTGGGAGACGATTATTTAGTAGGAACAATGCCTGTTAATTCTAAAGTTCATCAACCTTTAAAAATGCTTCACGGTGGCGCTAGCATTGCGCTTGCCGAAAGTCTTGGCTCTTGTCTTTCTAATATTTTGGTATTTTCTGAAGACAAAGCTGCTGTAGGAACTTCCATCAATTCTAATCATTTGAAAAGTAAAAACGAAGGAATTGTAACAGGAACCGCAAGAATAATTAGAAAAGGAAAAACGCTCCATTTTCTAGAAATTGAAATAAAAGACGAAAAAGAAAGTCTTATTTGCCATTGTACGATGACGAATATGGTAATAAATAGACAGATTGAAAAATAATGAAATTCATTTGCAGATTGCCTTTTGCTGAAGATTATATTTTAGCAACTCACGAAAGTATTGGCAAAAATAGAGTAGAATTTTCTAGTTTTACTGGAAACAAAAAATTAGAATTAAAAAATAATTCTCTTACTTATCTTAAAGAAGAAAATCTAGAAAATCTCTTCTTTAATGAAGTAAATTTACCAGAAATAGATGCTTCTGAAAACTTTCCAACACACGAAAGTTACATAGAAGAAGTAAAAAAAGCCATCGAAATCATCAGAGAAAACAATTTGCCTAAATTAGTGATTTCCAGACCAATAAAAAAAGAAATTTCGAATTTAAATCTGCTTGATTCCTTCAAAAATATTTGCGCTAATTACAAAAACACTCTTTGCTATCTATTAATAAGCGAGGACGAAATTTGGATGGGTGCAACTCCAGAAATTTTAGGAAAATTCAATAAAAAAACGCAAGAATTTTTCACGATGAGTTTGGCAGGAACACTTCCAATTAATGAAGAATGGAGCAACAAAGAAATTGAAGAACAAAAACCTGTAAGCCAATATATTTTAGAGAAATTAAAAGACTTTTCTGATGATGTAAACGTTTCGGAAACTTACACGCACAACAGTGGAAACATAAAACATCTTAGAAATGATTTTTCGGCGAAAATAAATTCTGAAAATTTAGAAGAACTCATCACCAAACTCCATCCAACCCCTGCAGTTTGTGGCATCCCAAAAGATTTTTGTAAGGAAAAAATTCTAGAAATAGAAAACTATAACAGAGAATTCTATGCTGGATACATCAAGATAGAATCCGAAGAAGAAATCTATTATTTTGTGAATTTAAGGTGTGCTAAAATATTCAAAAACAATATTATAGCATTTGCCGGCGGTGGAATTACCATTATGAGTAACCCCGAAAAAGAATGGCAAGAAACCGAATTGAAGTCTCAAGCTATTCTTAATCATCTTAAATTTTAGAAAATTCTATTTTTTCTCTGACAGTTTTCTCCAAGTATTCATCACAATAGTTACCAAAATACCCAAAACTGCCGCTACAATAGAGAATAAAAATTTATTATTTTCTTGGTGCAAAATCCCTATATTCCAATCTACAGCGTATAAATTTACACCAATAAAAATAATGAATAGCACTAAAAAAACTTTATAAAAGGTTGTCATATCTGTTGAGAATTTATTTTTTAAATTTTTGAATTTCCACTTTTTAATTTTTATTTAAAAGTGAACATAATTTGAAAATAGTTGAGCAAAATTAGCCGTAAATAATTTAATTGAAATCGCTAAAAGAATAATTCCGAAAACTTTTTTTAAAATCATCAGCGTTGCATCTCCAATTTTTTCTTCGATAAAATTAGCAGATTTCAGTACAATATATACCAAAATAGTATTGAGTAAAATCCCTAAAATAATGTTTACCACATGAAACTCTGCTCTAAGCGAAAGCGTTGTAGTAAGCGTACCAGCACCAGCAACCAAAGGAAACGCAATAGGAACAATAGAAGCAGCTTTTACACTTTCTACTTTATGAATTTCTATTCCTAAAATCATTTCTAAAGCAATTATAAAAATAACAAAAGCTCCTGCAATGGCGAAAGAATTAACATCTATCCCAATCAACTTCAGCATTTTATCTCCTAAAAACAAGAAAACAATCATTAATCCTCCAGAAACAATAGATGCTCTTTCCGAATCTATATGCCCAAATTGTTTGCGAAGGCTCACAATAATTGGCACAGAACCTAGAATATCTATCACAGCAAAGAGAACCATAAAACAAGTCATTGTTTCTTTAAGAGAAAAAGCTTCAATCATAGAGAAATTTTTATTAATTCAACAAAAATATGAATATTATTTACTAATTCATAATTTCCGAATAAATCTTGACGATGCTGTGGTAAAGTTCGTCTAAATGTTCTTGGTCGTGAATTGGAGCATATTTTTCGATAGACATTAGTTTTTCTAAATCATTAAAATCTTCGAAAAATTTTCTTCCTTTTGTATTTTGAACATAAGATTTCAAACTTTCTTTGCTTTTTCTTTCAATATAAGTTTCTACATCGTGATGCAAATCTTCATACGTTTTGAAAAATGCAGAAAAATCTCCATCAACTTTTAAGGTATTTAAATAATTAAAATAACTGTAAAAATCTGGTTTAATCTGATTTCTGATTCTTTCTTCTTCTTCGGCAATAGTTGTAATTGGTTTCAAAGGAATTGGTTTTAAAACCTTTTTTTCTTTTCTTCTGTTTACAAAATAATAAAATACTAAACCACAACCGAATAACAGAGCCAAATTCAGCAGCACATTTTTCCAATTAAATGAATAATAAGAAGCATTGTTTTTTTTCTCAACCACAGGAAGCGGAACGGTTTCTATAACGTTTTTGGTATAATCATCTACCACATCCAAAGTGGTTTTGTTGGCTGCAATTTGCTGTGGCGTTAACACATTTAGCAATAGAGATTTAACTCCAATATCTACGTATTTTTTTAGATTTGGATCAAAAAAAGAAAAATCTTCTGTTGAAATATTAATTTTACCAGATTTTTTAGGAATTAAAACATAAGTTGCTGCTATTACACCGTTTACGCCTTCTTTATTGGTAGTAAGTTTTGATGTAATTTTTGGTTTGAAGAAAGTATATTGCTCCGAATCAATAATTTTTGGAAGTTTATTGGCATCTAAATTACCATTTCCTGCAATTTTAACTAAAACATTTACAGGTTTATTTATTTCAATTTCTTTGGACGAATCTATTGCTTCTATGCTTACATTAAAATTACCAACAGCATTTTTAAAACTTTCTGGCGAACCCGTTGGTAAATTTTTCACATTAATTTTAACTTTATTAGAAACCACTTTGCCCATTTCTGCATTTTTAACCAAAGCAGAAACTGGTTCTATTTCTACATTTCCAGATTTTTCTGGGAAAATAACAAAAGTGGCAATAACTTGAGAAGAATACTCTCCGTCATCTTTTGTTTCTATATTTTGTTTTTTGTAGCTAATTGGTTTTACAATTGCATTGTACTGCTCTGAAACTTTGATATTTTCTAATTTTCTAAAATTATCAAAATTTTTACTATAAGCTCTCAAAACTGCTACTGTAGGCTGATTTTCATATACCGTTTTATCCGAAACTTCAAGATTTAGATACACATCTTTAACTAAATAATCTGCTTCAGGATTTTTGGAACCATCTTTTACTAATATATCAAAAGGTTCAGATTTATAGATTTTACCATTTACCGTAAGAAGTGCAGACCCAATTTTTACCTTGCCAGAAACTTTTGGCATCAGATAATATTGATAAACAAATTGATTTACTCTAAGTCCTTTTCTTTGGTCGATAAAAGTATTTTGTTCTGATGCGGTACCAATAATATCAAATTTAGACAAATCTGGCATTCTTAACGGAGATTGCTGCACCAAATCATCACCAGCAACTTCTTGAACAATAGTAAGAACAATTGGTTCGTTTGGTTTAGCCTCTTTTACGTTAACATCCGTCAAAAGAGTAACTTGTCCGTAAGAAATTACGGATAGAAGAAGAAACGTTATGTATTGCAATTTCTTCATTTATTACCAATCTTTTTCATTGCTTTCTGGGAGAGAAAATGCGTCTTTATTTAGCAATTTTCTAGCTGTTTCTTTCTCCTGATTAGCACTTCTTTCTAAAATTAATTTTTGCACATCTTTAGGGATTTTATTCCCTTGATTCTGCTGATTATTTTTTTCTTGTTGGTTTGGCAATTTACCTTGGTTACCATTTCCTTTGTTTTGGTTTCCTTGGTTTCCATTTTCCTGATTTTTAGAATTATTATTTTTTTCGTCTTTATTTTTATTATCTCCGTCTTGATTTTTTTGGTCTTGATTGTTTTGATTCTTATTATTTTGGTTTTGTTGATTCTGATTATTCTGCTGTTGATTTTGTTGCTTTTGATCTTTTTTCTTCATGGCGATTTGAAGATTTTTAAGAATTGCTTTATTATCAGCATCAAGTTTCAACGCACTTTTATAAGAATTGATGGCTTTATCTGTGTTGCCGTTTTGGAGAAATGTGTTCCCAAGATTATACAGCGAAGCCGCTTTTTCGTCAGAATTTTTGGTAAGTTTTTGTGCTTTTTGATATTCGGAAGCCGCTTGGTCGTACATTTTCTTTTTATAAAGTGTATTAGCAAGATTATAATGCGCACCAAAATCATCGTTTTTTTTCTTTACTGCATCAAAAAACATAGAAGAAGCATTATCGTAATTTTTTTTATCAAAACTACGATTACCTTTATAGATAAGTGTATTTAAGCTTTCCTGAGCATTAAAGCTTAAAAGCCCAAGAAACAAGAATATAAAATATGTAAGATACTTTTTCAACATTTGTCCTACAAAAATATTGCTTTAAATGTTAAAAACGACATTACTAAATGTTAAATAAATGATAAAAATAACCTTCTAACACAATAAAACTGAAATTAATAGAGCTAAAAAATCAAATCTTCAAAAAACATTTAAATATTTAAATCATTTTTAGGGTTTAACATAAATATTAAAATAAAAAACAACACCGAAATCCCCAAAAACCATTGATAATAATGCACAGCAGATTGCGTATCTATAACAGTTTGAGAACTTCCCTTCTGTGTTTGCAAAATGGTAAGAATCTTAGAAACTGCCGTAGAGAGATTGTTCCCATCAATATATTCTCCATCTGTATCATAAGCAATGGACATTAGTGCTTCAGTTTGTCTTTTGGTAATAACCGTTTCATCACTAGCATCGGTTTTATATCCCATTAATTGTCCATACATATACATAGGAATTGGCGCACCTTCTTCGGTTCCTACTCCAATTGTATTAATTATAATTCCTTCTTTCCGCGCCTTACTTATTGCTGCTTTCTCGTTTCCTTCGTTATCTTCTCCATCGCTTATCATGATGATTTTCCTAGCTCCTTTTGGTACATTTTTAAATTTATCAGCTGCTACATCAACAGCTTTTAAAAAATCTGTTCCTTGCTTTGGGATAATATTAGTTTCAATGGCATCTATATAATTTTCGGCCGCAGAATAATCTGAAGTAAGTGGCATTATCGATTGTGCATCACCTGCAAAAACTACTATTCCTATCTTATCGTCGTGCATCTGTTGAATGCAGTTTTTCAAAATATTTTTAGCTTGTTGCAATCTTGTTGGTTCTATATCTTCTGCATTCATCGAATTAGAAACGTCTAGCACAAAAATTACAGAATTTACTTTTTGCTGCACTTTCATTTCTTGTTTTCCGCTGAGGAAATCTACCATCGCTAAAACTAAAAACAAAAAACCTAAAAGATATAAAACGGGGAAAACTTTTGAAAAAACATTTCCTTTCGGATATAATTCTTGATGAAATTTAGCTTCAGCAAAAAGAGTTTTCTTTGCTTTTTTCCATTTTTTAAAACTAAATACAAGAACTGCAACTACAGGCAAAACCAATAGCAATAAGAGATACCAATAATTTCCTATACTAAAATCCATCATGTTATTCTTAATTAAAAGTTCTAAAAAATCTCCATCTCATTACAGCATCAATCACTAGAAAAACCAAGGAAATCCATAGAAAAACTCTGAAATATTCATCATAATTATACACTTTATTGGTTTTAATTTTAGATTTTTCTAACGTATCAATTTCGTTGTAAATGCTTTCCAAACTTTCATTAGAAGTAGCTCTAAAGTATTTTCCACCTGTTATTTTTGAAATTTCAGACAGTGTAGCTTCGTCTATTTCTACTTTTTGTTCTTCAAAACTAATCCCGAAAACATCTATCACAGGGAAAAGTGCATATCCATTAGTTCCAATTCCGATGGTGTAAACTTTAATACCATAATTTTTCGCCAATTCTCCTGCAATTTGTGGAGGCATTGCATTAGGAACGGTATTTACTCCGTCTGTCATTAAAATTATAATTTTACTTTTCGACTTGCTATTTTTAAGATGATTAACGGCAACCGAAAGTCCTTCTCCTATTGCAGTACCAGACAAATCTAAGCTAGGATTCATCTCGTTTAATTCGTCTAAAATCACTTGATGGTCTGATGTAAGCGGAACTTTTGTAATGGCTTCGCCCCAATATTCTACCAAACCTATTCTGTCTGAAGTTCTTTTTTTAACAAAATCTTTGGCAATATTTTTAAGAGCGGTAATTCTGTCTGGCTCTAAATCTTTTGCTAACATACTCGGAGAAACATCTACCGCCAAGAAAATATCTACACCTTTGGTCTCGTCTCTATCGTCTGAAATACTAAAAGTTCTTGGTCTTGCCAAAGCTAAAATAAGCCCCGAAAGAATGATATATTTGGTAATTTTCAGAAATTTTTGAATCCAATTGAAATTTCCTGCTACCAACATATTTTTGGTTGTGGAAACATTAATTCCCAACTTTTTCTTCTTGGCAAAATCTTTAATAATTAAAGGAATAAATACCAAAAAGAGCAATAAAAAATATGGACTGTGAAACTCAAAATTCATTAGCTTATCTCTCTTAAATGTTCTGCTTCCAAATCTTTGGTAGAACGTTCTACAAAATCATAAATTTCTTTAAAATCTTTCTTCATCATGTCTTGATTTGGGAAAATTTTCGCAAATTTCACCATATCTCCTCTCAAGAAAACATCTTCCACTACTTTTTCGTTTTCAGAAGAGATTTTATTGGTATTTTTCATTAAATCAATCAAATCATCCGTCAATAAAACATCTGCCGGAATGTGATATTGCTGAGTAATAAATGCTCTGGTAATGTCTATCAATTCTACATAAAACATCCTGAAATTGCCATTTTCGGCGTATTTTTTCTTTTCAAGATTTTTTAAATCTATTAAAGTTTTATGAATGGGAAGTTTCGTTTTATTATTCTTTTTGAAAACGCCATTTTTGAACAATCCTAAAACAACGAATAGCAAAGCAACAATCGCCAATGCAGCTAAAGCGTACCATTTGTACATTTCCCAATAATCGTTCCATCCGAGATTAACTTGCTTATTGTTCATAATATCGTTAATCTTATCATCTGCATTTACAGGATTATAAACCGTAATCTCGTAAGGAATTGTTTTCAAAACGTCTCCATTAACAGAAAATTCTAATGGCGGAATCGTAAATTTACCTTCCTCAAAAATCTGAAATTCTACCGTTCTGCTGTAATTATCAAACGTTTTATTAATCTCGTCTTTTGTTTCTTCAAAATGAAAAGGCATCAACTCATTTTTGGGCATAGAAATTACATCTCTGCCATGCAAATCATTAACAGAAACTCTAAAAACCACTTTTTCTCCCAGTGCAACTTTATCCTTCGAAAGATTAGAAGAAAGTGTCTGCGAAAACGCCACAACACTTAGAAAAATAAAGAAAAATATTTTTATTTTTTTTGAAATTAAATTCATTTTTCAAACATTATTAAAATAAGAAGACTCAGTAAATTATAAAATTTATCTCTTCTGAAAATAATTGTACAACAATCTTGTATAATCGTCTTCTGCTTTTACTTCCACAAAACTTGCAGAACTCTTCTCAAAAGCATCTTTTATATCTCTAATTTTTTGCTTCTGAGATTCTGCGTAATTATAACGCCATCTTTTACTAGAAGTATTTACCCAAATTTGTTTCCCCGTTTCAATATCTCTAAAAAAAGCGTATCCAACATCCGGGATTTCATTATCCTTTTCATCATAAATTCTCAATCCTAACAACTGATGTTTTTTTGAAGCAATTTTAAGCAACTTATCATCAAATTCATCAGAAAAATCTGAGAAAAGAAAAGCCAAAGATTTCTTTTTGAAAACGTGCATCATGTATTCTAAAGCAGCATCAACATTAGCTTCTGCTTCCACATAATCTGCTGTAAGAATCGTAGAAATAATTGCCAAAATATGTTTTTTCCCTTTTTGTGGAGGAATTACCTTATATACTTTATCGGCAAACAAAATAAGCCCAACTTTATCATTATTTCCTGAAGCCGAAAACCCCAAACTAGCACAAATTTCTGCCACTAAATCTCGTTTCAACTCTATTTTAGTTCCATAATTCATAGAAGCTGAAATATCTACCATCAACATCATGGTAAGCTCACGCTCTTCTTCCATTACTTTTACATAAGGTTCTTTGAAACGAGCTGTTTTATTCCAATCTATTCTTCTAATATCGTCGCCAGATTGATACGGACGAACCTCGGCAAAAGTCATCCCTTGTCCTTTAAAAGCACTGTGATATTGCCCCATCAAAGTATTTTCCGTTCTTTTTCTAGTACGAATTTCTATTTGTTTTACTTTTTTTACAATATCTTTTATTTGCATCTCTTTTTTGTAAGTGATAAATGATAAGTGATAAATGATGATTAACAATTTACTTTATCTTTTTTAAATAAAGATAAACATCACCTGATTTTTTAAAAACATAATTATTCCAAAAATTTTCATCATTTAAATTATCAACAGAAAAATTCCAATCAGTAAGTTTTTCCATATCATTAACAACAGTTTCACCAAAATCTAATTTGTCTTTAATTGTTTTTGAAGGAAAATAGTTCCACTCATATAAAGTACCATTGCTTTCTACAAAATAATGGATTGTTAATGTATTTTTATTTTCAGTAAACAAAACAGGGTTGATAGATTTATTTCTTTCTATTGGAAAAATTAAAGAGTGTTCTGAATATTTAGAAATTGACTTATTTTTTAATAAAGTTTCATAATAAGGTTTGTAAAAATTCTCTAATCTATCTTTTTCAAAACTCTCGTTGGATTTAGTTTTATCATCTCTCAACTTATCCGCAACTATTTCGTAAAGACAAATATAATCACGATTATTAAGATCATCTTCTTTCCAAATGCTTTCTCCATAATTATCCCAATCTTTATCTTTCTTCAAATCTTCAACTTTACTAAATAGATTTGTTTCCCAAAAATCAGAATTAAATTCTGTAGAATTTTCCTTGAAAAAATTTAAAGTTTGTAAATTATTCAAAAAATATAGTTTTGCTTCGTCATAATTCTTTGAATTAAAATAAGTAACATTACTTTTTCTATAAAACCAATTTCCATTGTATTTTACACCTTCTACAATATAAGCATAATTGGAGTGATTTTCTTTAAAATAATTAGGATCTTTGATATCAGTATCTGTCAAAATTTTCACATTCTTATCCTTATTGTTTTTTTGCAAACTCATAAAATCCTGACTTATTCCTTGCTTTAAAAAAAATCCTACAAATTTAGTTTTATCTTCATTTGTAATTAATTGATAAATATCTTTTAAATCTATATTTTCATCTTTTTCAGCAATAATATTTTTAAGAAAATCCGCATTAAAATCTTTGTTTAAATAATTGTCTTTCAAAAAAACATTTCTATTGTATGCTATCTCTCTATTATTTTTAAGAGTAACATTATTCATTGCTACTTCTTTAATAATATCGTCTAAAGCCTGTGAAAGCGCATTATTAATACAACAATTTAAAGACTTCCCATCGCAAGAAAACTCAAAACCAGGATTATACAATCCGCCTTTGTAAATTTGTTCTAAAACAATACTTTTCTTACTATTATCATACAATTGAACTTTTACATCAGCAAAAGTTTTTCCTTTTTCTTTATAAATTTTGACTAAAGGAAAATTTAAAACATATTGAGTAGTCTCTTTTTCAGAAATAGATTTTAAATTTTCTAAACTTCCGTTACTTTTTTCAGTAGAAAGTTTTATCAAAACATTTGGAAAATGTTCATAAAATCTATAAAATAGAAAACCAGAAGAACCAACAGAAACTGTATTAAAAAAGTCTAATTGTTTAACAAAATCATTTAAACTCTTTTGGTATATCCTTATATTTTCAGGATTATCTCCTTCTGTAAACAATTCTCCAGCTCTATTGTTATTTCTTATATCTTGATTTAATTTTGAAATATCTTTTCCAAAATTTTTATCATATATTTTTTCAGACACTGGCAAAACCAAAATCTGAGGATCAAATTTTTGTTGTCCAAAAACAAAAATTGAGAAATAAACAAAACCTAAAAAAAATATCTTCTTGAGCATTTTAAAACGTTTTCAACTTTCAATTCTCAATTTTCAATTAAGGAGCAGAAACCTTTCCTAAAATTTTATCTACAATTGCGTCTGCATCTACATCTTCTGCTTCCGCTTCAAAACTTAAACCAATTCTGTGACGAAGAACATCTTTTGCAATTGCTTTTACATCTTCTGGAATTACGAAAGCTCTTCCTTTTAAGAAAGCAAAAGCTCGAGAAGCAATCGCTAAATTGATAGAAGCTCTTGGCGACGCTCCAAAACTGATATAACTTTTAAGTTCAGAAAGTTCATATTTTTCTGGAAATCTAGTCGCGAAAACCATATCAAGAATATATTTTTCTATTTTTTCGTCCAAATAAATTTGATTGATAATTTTCTTAGCCTCAACTATTTGTTCCAAAGAAATTACAGGTTTTATCTGAGGAATTTCTTGTGTTGAAACCATTCTCATCACTTGTCTTTCGTCTTCAAATTCAGGATAATCAATCTTACATTTCAGCATAAAACGGTCGGTTTGCGCTTCTGGCAAAAGATAAGTTCCTTCTTGGTCAATAGGATTTTGAGTTGCCAAAACCAAAAATGGCGTTGGTAATTTCATGGTTTCATCACCAATGGTAACTTGTTTTTCTTGCATTACTTCCAAAAGTGCAGATTGTACTTTTGCAGGAGCACGATTAATTTCGTCTGCCAACACAAAATTTGCAAAAACAGGACCTTTTTTAATCGAAAAATCGTTTTCTTTTACATTATAAATTTGCGTTCCTACCACATCAGCAGGCAACAAATCTGGCGTAAACTGAATTCTAGAAAATTCGCCGTGTACAGCTTCGGAAAGCGTTTTAATAGCCAAAGTTTTTGCCAAACCAGGCACACCTTCTAGCAAAACATGCCCATTTCCTAATAAGCCTACCAAAAGCCTATCTACCATGTATTCTTGCCCAATAATTGCTCTGTTTATTTCCTTTTTCAGTAAAGAAAAATAGATGTTTTGTTCTTTTACTTTTTCTGTTAATTGTTTAATATCTTCTGCTTGATTTATTTCTTGCATAATTTTAGAAAAATTAGAGTGTAAATTTCACTATTTTCGGGCAAACAGCCACACAATTAATGCCAATTTTTGGTTAAAGTTTGTTAAAAAAAGTCGGAAGTTGGAAATCAGAAGTCATAAGTTAAAAAATTGACAATTTCTTCTGTATAAAAAATATCACTAAAATATTGATTTTCAATAAATTAAAACAATAAAAAAACTTTAAGAATATTTTATAAAAAACTTCCATCTTCCAACTTCCATCTTCCGTTCAATTTCAGTATTTTTGGAGATTAAAATATTTAGACAAATGAACACTCATTTTCAAAATCACAGAGCCGTAAGAAAAAATTTACTTAAAATATTACAAAACACTTCTCAAAAAGATTTGGTTACCATACCAGATGGTTTCAACAATAATATCTATTGGAATATCGCACACTGCGTAGCAACACAACAATTGCTTTGCTATTACCTAAGCGGAAATCCTTTTAGAATTGATAAATATTGGGTAGAAAATTATAAAAAAGGAACTCTTGCAAACCTTAATGTTTCTGAATCTGAAGTAGAAGATTTAGGATTTTTACTCATCGAAACTTCAAAAATTTTAATGAAAGACTATGACGACGATTTCTTTACAGATTATACCGCATATTCTACAAGTTTCGGAATAGATTTAAAAAATATTCAAGATGCCATTATTTTCAACAACATGCACGAAAGTCTTCATTTTGGATATGTAATGGCTCAAAAACGTGCTTTGATTGGAGAAGAATTTTAGAGAAAGTCAGAAGACCAAAGTCGGAAGAAAAAAAAACTTTTTATTGCTCTGTAAGAGCATTAGGTTTGTAGCAGAAAATATAAAACACATTTTTTTAAGTTCCGTAGGAACGACACAAAAAGAATTCATATTAAAAAAATTAAAAAATTGGGAGAATTCAATAAAAAATACAATTCGGGAGAGAAAAGAAATTTTAATTCTAAAAATTTCGATAGAAAACCTCGCTTCGACAACCATCAAAATTCGGAAAACGAATCAAAAAACGAAAAAGAAGACTTCATTTTCGGGTTAAGACCTGTGATGGAAGCAATAGAAGCGGGCAAAACCATTGATAAAATCTTTGTACAAGGAGGTTTACAAGGCGATATTTATTCCGAATTAAAAAAATTACTAAAAAAATACAATATTCGTCCAAACACGGTTCCCGTAGAGAAGCTGAATCGTTTTACGAGAAAAAATCACCAAGGTGTTGTGGCGTTTATTTCAGAAATTCCATTCTATAAAATTGAAGATATTTTACCTCAAATTTTTGAAGAAGGAAAAACTCCGTTTCTATTAATTTTAGACAGATTAACAGATGTAAGAAATTTTGGAGCGATTGCCAGAACCGCAGAATGTGTTGGTATTGATGCGATTGTAATTCCTGATAAAGGCGCAGCTCCTAT
Organism: Cloacibacterium sp.; assembly: GCF_047601505.1. Taxonomy (GTDB): domain Bacteria; phylum Bacteroidota; class Bacteroidia; order Flavobacteriales; family Weeksellaceae; genus Cloacibacterium. Next base: position 1,234,973 of record NZ_JASGJD010000001.1, on the reverse strand, counting down.
AAATTCGGATGCAATAAAAACCTCTGCTGGTGCATTGTACAATGTAAAAATTTGCAAAGAAAATAATTTGGCTCACGCGGTAGATTTTCTTCAACAATCTGGCGTTACCGTTTTTGCAGCAACAGAAAAAGCAGAAAAATTAATTTATAATGCAGATTTCTCCGAACCTTGCGCGATTGTAATGGGAAATGAAGAAACCGGAATTTCTAAAGAAGTTCTACATCATGCAGACGAAAAAATAAAACTTCCAATTACAGGAAAAACGCAATCTCTAAACGTTTCTGTAGCTTGTGGAGCTATTTTATATGAAGCGGTGAGGCAGAAGATGATAGGAGAATTTTAGAGTTAGATAATTTGTCAATTTATTAAATAAAAACTGAAAAAAGAGTTGCATAAGCACTACTAAAAGTAAATAAAAAGGCAAGATTATTGCTTCAAAACATATAATTAAAATTTATTAAATGAAAAAAATAACAGCATTTGCGCTGCTTTCTATAGCAATTATCTCTTGTAATAAAGAGACAAAAACAGTTACAAAGGTTGATCCTAAAACAGGAAAAACCATTACAGTAGAAGTTCCGGCAGAAAAATCTGGAGAAACAGCTACGGTTGCAAACCCTGCCATTAAAGATTCTTTGGGCATATATTATTCTACTTTTAAACTAGAAAAAGGCAAAACTTATCCTTTCACTACTTACCAAAGAGATACTCAAACCATGTCTGATGGCTCAAAATCTATGACAGGAACTAACGAATCTACAGACGAAATGAATTTTACGGTAAATGGCATAGACGAAAAAGGTAACTATGACATTACAATGAATTTAGTAGGCAAAAGAATGTCTGCTTCAGCGCAAGGAAAAACCCAAACTATCGATACAAAAGGGGCTGCACCGAGTGATCCTCAACAAAAATTTATGTGGGAAGTGCAAAAAGCTCAAGTAGGAAACAAACTGAATATGAAAATGGATAAACATGGTAAAATCCTTTCCATTACTGGTTTCGAACCTATTTATCAAAAAATAAACAAAGCGGCAAGTTCTATTATTAAAGACGCTGCACAAACAAAAAGTTTTATGGAAGGTTTTAAACTAAGCTTTAGCGAAAAATCTTTGAAAGAACAATTTGGAAAAAACATCAACATTTTCCCTGTGAAAGGTGCAAAAATAGGACAAAGTTGGTCTGAATCTGAAAATGTAACTCCAGATGGAAGCATCAAAATTACAACTACTTACACCCTTACAAAAGTAGAAAACGGAATTGCAGAAATCTCTATTAAAGGTGGAATTCCTAAAAAAGATAAAAAACAAGCTAAAGACGGAATGTCTCACGAAATAAGCCTTGAAGGTAGCCAAAACGGAACCATCAGAATTGACGCCAATACGGGTTGGATTTTGGGTACAAAATTAAACTTAACTACATCTCAAAAAGAAAGTCTTTCAGACGGAAAACAATCTCAATCTTTGAGCAAAAAATCTAGCTCTTTGGTTTCAATCAATCCTAGTTATAAATTTTAAGAAAAATGTCTGTTATCAAATATTTAATCGAAATAATTTTAGCAACCATTATTATTTTCTTCGTGTGGAATATCTTGAAGAGAATATTTTTTAATGCTTTTTACAAAAATTTTCCTCAATTCAATCCTAAAAATCAGCAAAACTCAAGACCAAATTCTCAAAAGAAAACCATAAAAGAAAACGTACATTGGGATGCAGAAACGGTAGATTTTGAAGAAGTGAAAGAAGAAAAATAAAATCGGTAATTTTAGTTGAAACCTTATAAATTCTGAACATAAATTTTAAACAATGAATTTTAAAAATAAGAATATTATTTTCGTAGCTATAAGTTTGGTTGTTTTCATTCTTTTGGCGGTAGCTTATGCCAATCCTATTATTTCGGGGAAACAGCTTTTGCAACACGATATTGTACAATACAAAGGCGGCGCAAAAGAACTTTTGGATTACAGAGCCAACAACGAGCAAGAAACCTATTGGAGTGATTCTATGTTCGGAGGAATGCCAACTTATCAAACCGGAGCACAATTTAGAGGTGATGTCATCAAAAAAATAGACGATGTTTTCAACTTTTTACCAAAACCTGCTAACTTTATCTTTCTATTTTTTGCAGGATTTTTCTTACTCGGTTATGTAGTAACCAAAAATTGGAAATACGCACTTCTCGGCGCTACTTTCTTCGGATTATCTACTTATTTTTATATTATTATTGCAGCTGGTCATAATGGTAAAGCTGCTACATTGGTTTACTTTGCGCCACTTTTGGCAGGAATTTTATTGGTTTATATTCGTAAAAAATATATTCTCGGTTTTATTGTCACTTCACTTTTTATGGGCTTGCAAATTTGCGCCAATCACCCTCAAATGACATATTACCTCTTCTTAGCGTTAGCATTTTTATTCATTTCAGAATTGGTAAGAGCCGCAAAAGGAAAAACAGAATGGAAACATTTCTTTATTTCTTCGGGAATATTAGGTTTGGCAATGATTTTGGGAGTTGGGATGAATTCTCAAAGACTTTTAGCTAATTCAGAATACGTAAAAGAAACCGTAAGAGGAAAACAAATTCTTAAATCCGCTCATAATTCTAAAGATGATGACGGAATGAAAAAACAAGAAATCCTCAATTGGAGTTACGGAAAAACAGAAACACTTAACCTTTTCATTCCGAGATTATTAGGAGGAAGTTCTACGGAAGAAGTTTCAGACGAATTCAAAAAAGAATTAAGAACTTCTCTTGAAAACCAAACCAACGACGAAGAACAAATTCAAGGTGTTTTCGGCCAAGTTGTAAATGGCGTGCCAATGTATTGGGGCGATCAACCAGGAACTTCGGGACCTGCATATCAAGGAGCTGTAGTTATTTTTCTGGCAATTTTAGGTTTTTTCTTTGCCAACAGAAAATACCGTTATTGGATTTTAGGAGCTTCTATCCTTTCAATTCTTTTGGCTTGGGGAAGCAATTTTTTACCACTTTCAGATATATTTATAGATTACGTTCCACTTTACAATAAATTTAGAGCGCCATCTTCCATTTTAGTGGTTGTAGAATTATTATTCCCTTTAATTGCCATTATCGGATTGTACAGATTTTACAACGATGATTCTTCCGAATTAATGACCAAAGCTTACAAACAAAAAATTCTATTGTACGTTGGTGGTGGTGTTTTAGGATTTACATTGCTGATTATTCTTTTTGCTAAAAGTTTATTTGGTTTTGAAAATTCTTCAGAAACAGGAAAAATCCCTGATTTTATAATGACCGTAATTAAAGACGAAAGAGCCAGAATGCTTAGAATTGATGCCATAAAAGCATTTATTTATGTTCTGATTACTTTTGGCGTTTTATTTTTAAGTCTTAAGAAAAAATTGTCTCAAAATATAGCTTTAGTTATTATTGGTTTGGTAAGTTTATTAGACCTTTGGACGGTGGACAAACGTTATCTGAACAATGATAATTTTGTTGACAAAACTCTTGCTCAAGAGCCTTACGTTACCGAAAACAACGAATATTTGGCAAGTAAAGCAGGAAACAATACCTTCTTGCTCGATTTACTTTCTAGAGCGAATATGAATAAAGCTTTACAAGAAATTGCCGATAAAGATAAAAACCATTATAGAATTTTTAATCAGATTTTAGGGCCTTTTGGCGAAACCAATACTTCTTATTTCAAATCTTCTGTAGGAGGTTATCATGCGGTGAAACTAAGAAGATACGACGATTTAATCAATCATTATTTCTATGCCGAAGATTCTACAAAATCTGCTCAAATTCCTAATATTTTGAGTTTACTCAACACAAAATATGTTGTTGGCGGAACTGTAGAACAGCCTCAAATTCAAATTAATCCTAAGGCAAACGGAAACGCCTGGTTTGTTTCGGATATTAAATTTGTAAATTCTCCAAACGAAGAAATAGACGAAATTGGAAGCATTGATACTAAAAAAACTGCTGTAATTTCTTCTGATGATAAAAAATATTTTGAAGGTAAAACGATTGCTGCAGATTCTACCGCATTTTTAGATTTAACGAAATATCAAGCCAACGAATTAGAATTTAAAACACAATCTAAAACGCCACAATTGGCAGTTTTATCAGAAATTTACTATCCAAAAGGTTGGAAAATGTTTGTGGACGAAAAAGAAGTTCCTTATATAAAAGCAGATTATTTATTGAGAGCTGTTTACGTTCCTGCAGGAAATCATACCATAAAAATGCTTTTCGAACCAGAAGTTATTACCAAAGGAAAAACAATTTCTATGATTGCTTTTGGATTGTTTGTATTGCTTTCGCTTTTGGGAATTTTTTGGTTATACAGAAAATATGAAGGGACAAGTCGGGACTTGTCCGAAATTTCTATGAAATTTCAAAATTCGTAATTAAAAAAATTTTGGAATATGAAAAAAGAAAAAGGAATTTTATCGAGCTATGATTCTCTTGATATTGATGAAGTAGTTATTGCTATTGAAAAAACTTTTCATTTAAAATTTGATGAAAGAGATTTTGAAAAAGTGAAAACTTATGGAGATTTTGAAAATTTAGTTTTAAATAAAATAGAAGGAACAGAAACCGAAGATTGTTCTTCTCAACAAACATTTTATAAATTAAGAAAAATTTTCATTGAAGAATTTAACATTCCTTTTGAAAAAATAAATCCTAAAACACAATTAGAAAATATATTTCCATCTAAAAATAGAATAAAAAAAGTATCTATCTTAAAAGATAAACTCAAAACAGAAGTGAACTTTTTAAAACCTAATTTTAAATTTTCATTAATATCTGCAATTTTAATAATATTATCAATTTACTATTTTTTCAATCAATTTTTATTAGGATTATTCTTATTTGTGATTGGAATTTTCTGTTTAAAAATCGCTCAAGATTTTGGTAAAGAATTTTACGCAATCACTGTTGGTGAGTTATCAAAACTTATGGTAAAAAAGGACTATAAATTTGCAAGAAAAAATCCCGAAACTTATAATCCAAAAGAAGTAAAAGAAATCATTAAAAATATTTTTTCGGACATGTTAGATATTGAAAAATCAAAACTTCAATACAATACAATTTTATAAAATCTTCCATTTTAGACAAGTCGAGACTTGTCTCTACAAAATAAAACAAAACCTTGGAACAAAAAAAAATACTCATCATCTCATATTACTGGCCTCCAGCTGGCGGACCAGGAGTGCAACGTTGGTTAAAATTTGTAAAATATTTACCAGAATTCGGTTGGGAACCTACGGTTTTTATTCCAGAAAATCCGAGTTATCCAATTGTAGATGAAACATTGCAAAAAGATGTTCCTGTAAATCTGAAAATGATAAAAACCAAAATTTGGGAACCTTATCAATTGGCAGAAAAATTTGGGAAAGACAATAAAAAATTCAAAGCCGGACAGTTTGATGTAGGCGAAAATCAGTCTTGGAAAGCCAAACTTTCAATTTTTGTGAGAGGAAATTTTTTTATTCCTGATGCAAGAGTTTTTTGGGTAAAACCTTCGGTAGAATTTTTAGAAAAATACCTGAAAGCCAATCATTACGATGCTCTGATTACTACAGGACCACCGCATTCTTTGCATTTGATAGGTCTCGGTTTAAAGAAAAAATTACCCAATTTAAAATGGATTGCAGATTTCCGAGATCCTTGGACGGAAATTTCGTATTACAAACACTTGAAACTTACCAAATTTGCCGATAAAAAACATCGAAATTTAGAAGCAGAAGTCTTCAAAAATGCAGATATAACTTTGGCGACAAGCTACACAGATGCGGAAAATTTCAGAAAAAAAGGAGCAAATGCGTTTTGTATTACGAATGGATTCGATGTTGAGTTGGAGAATGGGAGAATGGAAGAATGGGAGAATAAAAACTCTACTACTCTACCACTCTACAATTCTACCACTAAATTCACTCTAAGCTATGTTGGAGTTTTGGAGCAATTAAGAGATCCGGGAAATCTCTGGTGGACTTTATATGAAATAATGTGTGAAAACAAGGAGTTTTCAAATGATTTTGAATTAAAATTTGTAGGAAAAGTTGATAACAAAATTCAGCAGTCTCTTTTTCATATTGGCATTAACCAAAATATTAAATATCTTGGCTATTTGCCTCATGAACAAGCATTACAAGAAATGCAAAATTCTTCAGTTTTATTGATGACAAATTTTCCGCAAGATTCTTCAAAAGGAATTATTCCTGGGAAAATTTTCGAATATTTGGCTACAGGAAAAACCATTCTTTCTTTCGGACCAAAAGATGCTGACGTAGAAAAAATCTTATCTGAAACCAAAGCAGGAAAACATTTTGGTTATGACGAAAAAGAGAGTCTAAAGAATTTTATTGTAGAAACTTATCAAAATTGGAAATCTGGTAATCTCAACAAAAATGCAGAAAATATAGAGCAATTTTCTAGAAAAAACTTGACTCAAAAATTAGTAGATTTGATGAATAAACAACTTTTTTAAATGAAATTATTATACAATTTTTTGCTAAGTTTTTTATTGATTTCGTGTTCTTTAATGCAACCGAAAACTGTAAGAAATGCTAATCTTCTCAACGAAAAAGAAATCACCACCATTACTCAACTTATTGGTAAAGAGAAAATTGCAAAAGACGTTTACGAAAATTTCTATCAGCAATACAAAAATAATCTTTTCGGGAATATTGCCAAGAGAAAGCAAAAACACATTGATATTTGGAAAAATATTTTAGCCAAACAAAATATTTCGGTAGATGAAAATGATGCTGTAACAGAAACCGAAAACCTTAAAAATCAATTTATTTCTGAAGGAATTGATGAAATTTCGGCTCTTAGAACTGCACTTAAAATTGAAGAATTAAACCTTAACGACATTTATACGGTAAGACGAACCAGCAGTAAATCTGCGATAAGAGAAGCGGCAAACGGCGTAGAATGTGGCACCAAAAATCATCTTTTTGTATTTTACAGAGCTTTAAAAGAAAAACACGAAAATTACAGTCACCAATATATTTCTGGTAAAAAATTTAATAATATTGTAAACGGCGCCGTTACTTCTTGCGGACTTCAGTACGATTAATTGTATTTAATGGCTATAACAGGAGAAATTTTAGAAATAAGATAACTCGGCAATATTAAAGCTAAAGCCGAAACTGCCAAAATACCAACTGAAATTGCAATAATATAAATTGGGTTAAGGTCAACAGGAACGGTGCTTACATAATAATTCTCTGGGTTGAGTTTTATAATTCCGAAAAATCTTTGGATGAGTAAAAGCCCAATTCCTATTACATTTCCGAAAATTAATCCTGGAACCATAATAAGCAAAGTGTAATTAATAAAAACCGCTCTAATTTGTCCGTTGGTTGCTCCAAGTGTTTTCAGCATACCAATAGAATTAGTTCTTTCGATGATGAGAATAAGCAAAACCATGATGATATTAATGACTACAACAATTAATAAAATCGTGATAATTAAACCAATATTAGTATCAAAAAGTCCTATCCAATCTACAATTTGAGGATATTTATCGGTTGCTTTTTCGGCGAAATTTTTATAACCAATTAATTTTTCAATTTTAGGAAAAACTTCGTCAATATAAGATGAGTTTTTCAAAAAAACATCTACTCCACCCACATCATCTTTCGCCATATCTTGAATTTTCCTTACGTGATTGATGTCTCCAATGATAAACAAATCGTCAATCATTTTAATGTCTGTTTTGTAAATTCCAGCAATTTCAAATTTTCTATAAATCGGCTTTTGGTCTTCTTTAGAAAAAATAGCTACAATGCTGTCTTTAGCTTTCAGGTGTAAATCGTCTGCAATTTTTTGCGACAAAATTACCTGATTATTATAACCTTCTTCGGTAAACTTTGGAATCTCGCCAGAAACCATAAAATCTTGAAATCTTTCTGCATCAAAATCTTTGGCTACGCCTTTCAAAATAACACCATCAAAATTACTCTTCGGTTCTTAAAATCCCCGAAACCGTAGCATAAGATTGAGTTCCGTTTACTTCTTCTAAATTTTTAATATCATTAAGTTTTAATTCGTCTTTATTCAAAACCGAAGAATTGTAAGAAGAATTACTTCTGGTAGATTTAATAGAAATATGTCCAGAAAAATTAGCCAATCTGCTTTCTATTGCCTTTTTAGAGCCCAAACCTGTAGAAACGGTAATTAGAGAAACTATAACGCCAAGCGCAACAGACAATCTGCCAATAAAAACAATAACTCGGGAAAGATTATTTTTGTTATCTTTGGAAAAAGCTATTTTTTTAGAAAAATATATAGGAAATTTCAATGCAATGGATTTAAGTCTCAAAATTAAAAATTTACTTCGTATTCTGCCAATATTTTTTGGAATTGTGTACACATCTTTATCAAATTTATCTGCTCAGACACAAAATAATTCTCAAAATTGTTTCAAAACAGCTGCAGACCGACCAGAATTGTATTTAAAATTATTAAAAAATAAAAATATTGCTGTAGTTGCCAATCAAACTAGTTTGCTTTCAGATAAAACGCATTTGGTAGATTTTTTGGTTAAAAACAATATCAAGATTAAAGAAATTTTTGCTCCGGAACATGGTTTCCGAGGAAATGCAGATGCTGGCGAACATGTAAAAAACGGAATCGACACCAAAACTGGTTTGCCAATTGTTTCACTTTATGGAGATAACAAGAAGCCAAAACCAGAACAATTACAAGGTGTTGATCTCATTTTATTTGACATTCAAGATGTTGGCGCAAGGTTTTACACCTATATTTCTACCCTTACTTACGTGATGGAAGCTGCTGCCGAAAATAATATTGAAGTAATGGTTTTAGACAGACCAAATCCTCACGACGGATACATAGATGGTCCAATTTTGAAAGAAAAATGGACAAGTTTTGTTGGTTTGCATCCCGTTCCAGTGGTGTATGGACTTACCATTGGCGAATATGGCAAAATGGTAAATGGAGAAAAATGGCTAAAAAATGGCATTCAGGCGAAATACAGTATTATCCCAATGCTAAATTATCACAAAAAACAAAGATACCCTATCTCTGAAAAACCGTCTCCAAACTTACCGAATGAGAAATCTGTAAACCTCTATCCTAGCCTATGTTTCTTCGAAGGAACGCAAGTTTCTGTAGGACGTGGAACTCAATTTCCGTTTCAGGTTTTTGGAAGTCCATGGCTTAAAAATTATCATTTCAAATTTACTCCAAAGCCCAATTTTGGGGCTAAAGACCCTTTCCTCAATGGTAAAATTTGTCATGGAGAAGATTTAAGAAATTACGCCGAAATTAAAGATAAATTAGACCTTAGTTTTGTAATAAATGCCTATAAAAACTTTGATAAAAAATCTAAAAACTTCTTTTTACTTCCTGCTTCTGGTAAGAATTATTGGTTTGACACTTTAGCCGGAACAGACGAGCTGAGACAGCAAATTATAGAAGGAAAATCTGAAGAAGAAATTAGAAATTCTTGGAAAAAAGATTTACAAAATTTCGAAAAAATTAGAACGAAGTATAGAATTTATGAAGATTAAACAAATACAGAAATAACGAAAAAAGCAACCGAATTTTGGTTGCTTTTTCTTTATTTAGTCGAAATGTTGTGGCGGATTTTTATCATTTTTACTTCGGTTATAGAAAAACATTCCGATAGTAATTCCAATCATTCCCGCAACTCCATTCATAGTAGCTGTTTGTAGCTTATCTGGTCTAGTATTTCCCAAATAATTCATGAGAAAAACGATGATGAACGTTATAATTACTACAACTAAAAATTTAAAATTTTTTATTTCCATTATTATTTTAATTTATAAGAAAGCATTACACCAATTTTATAGGGTATCATTTCGCCACTTCTATTCCAAGGAGATTTCTCTTCATATCTTTCTCCATTTACCATATTATAACCGTGATAAAAACCCTGAGAATTTGCTCCACCAATGTATAAATCTAAATTCAAGCGCTCTTTTAGTTGATATTGATAGCCAAAAGTAACTCCCATTAAAATACTATAACCTCTTTGGTAAGAATTAGTATTAAGATAATTCCATTTTTGTAAATCGAAAAAGGCAATTCCGAGATTTGTACCTACATAGAAATGCTCAAAACTTTTTTTAAAATAATATCTACCTTCTAAATTAAAGTTATAAATCTGAAGTTTATTCCCGAAAAAAGATTCCCAAGGAGAAATAAAAAATTCTGGTTGTAAAGTAAAATGTTTAGCAATTTTGGCTTCAGCACCAGCGTTTATCATTCCGATTGGCAAACCTGCCAAATTAATTTTGACAAAAGTCTGAGCACTTATTTTCTGAGAAAAAAATAATGAAATAACGATTACTAAAATCCCAAAAAATCTTCTCATATTATTTTAAGTTTTTCAACAATTCTTCTGTGGAGGTGTATTCCGCATTATTCTTTTTTGCCAATTCTATAGACCTTTCTGCCCATTTTTTAGCATTTTTTTTATCATTTAATTTATAATAAATTCTTGCTAAAGTATCTGTATTGATATTATCTTCTTGCTTTTTAATAGCTTCTAAAGACCAATCTACAGCTTTTTGAAGAGAACTAGGATTGCTAACATACAAAAAGAAATCCCAAGAAATTTTATTAAGCTCTTCGGCACTGAAATCTGCTGGAACTTCATAGTATTCTATCGCTGCTTTTTCGTATTCTGAAAAATCTTTATTATTGAAATAAAAATCCATTCTAAGCTTGCTAGATAAAATTTTGGCATCTTTATCACCAATTACCTTCGTCGCTTCTGTCACCAAATAATTATTATCAATTTTAACGTTAGTATAATCAATAGATTTTTGAATAATGGTAGTTAATCTCAACTGCTTTTCGAAATCGTTCAATACGTTTTCTGGAATTATTTTGAGTAGTTCTGGCTTTCTTTTTTCAAAAATTTTAAAATTTTCATCATCTGTACTCTTCGTAAAGTACAACAAAATACCTGCATCATCTTTCGTTAACTCATTTTTTTCAATTGCTTTAAAATATCTTTCTGAAACTTTCTGAGCAAAAACGAAATCATTTTGAGAAGTATCTTTCATTAATTTCATTAGAAACTCTGGATTATTTTCTCCCGCATGAAATTTTTCTATTCTTTTTTCCAATTTATTTTCTGGGTTTAGAACATCTTTTCCCATACTAATAAAATCTGAAACTTCCATATAGCCCAATCCTTTGAAGACCACTTCTCCATTACCATTCAGAAACAACAAAGATGGAAAAGAATTTATACCATATTTTCTTGCTATATCTCTTCCTTCTCCTTTTTCCATATCAAACCTAGAGTTGATAAAATTAGCATTGTAATAATCTCCCACTTCTTTCACAGGAAATACGTTTCTTTCTAATAATTTACACGGTCCACACCAAGAAGCATAAGCGTCCATAAAAACCAATTTATTCTCTTTTTTGGCTTTATTTAATATATTTTGAAAGGTATCATTCTCGAATTTAATTCCATCTTGTGCAAAAAAACAAGCTGAAAATAAGAAAAAGAAAATTTTAAAAAATCTGTACATATTTTAGAATTGAGCTACGAAGATAAAAAATAAAAATAAGCCTTGAAAATAGTAATACGAGATAGAAAAATAAATCAAAAAAAATTAGCTAACATATTTCATAATAAAATATTTGTTTGTTATTTTTTTTAAGTGTAATTTTAACACTTAAATTTAAAAATAAATAATCTTATGAAATTTTTTATAGACACTGCTAACTTAGAGCAGATTAAAGAAGCCAATGATTTAGGAATTTTGGATGGCGTAACTACCAATCCTTCTTTAATGGCAAAAGAAGGCATTAGCGGAAACGAAGCTATTCTTCAGCATTATAAAGATATTTGCGACATTGTTGATGGCGACATTTCGGCTGAAGTTCTTTCTACAACTTACGAAGAAATGATTGCTGAAGGCGAAACTCTTGCGAAAATTCATCCTAATATTGTGGTAAAAATACCGATGATTAAAGACGGTGTAAAAGCTCTAAAATATTTCTCAAACAAAGGAATCAAAACCAATTGTACTTTGATTTTCTCTGCAGGGCAAGCACTTTTGGCTGCTAAAGCTGGTGCTACTTATGTCTCTCCTTTCTTAGGAAGATTGGATGATATCTCTACCGATAGCCTCAACTTAATTGAAGAAATAAGACTAATTTTTGATAATTATAACTATCAAACTCAAATTTTAGCAGCTTCTGTAAGACACAGTATGCACATCATCAATTGTGCTAAAATTGGTGCAGATGTAGTAACCTGTCCGCTTCAACCTATTCTTTCTTTATTGAAACATCCTCTTACTGATAGCGGTTTAGAACAATTCATCAAAGATTCTCAAAAAATGATTTAATCTTTTTTTAAATTCAAAATTATATGTCACACGATATTACAAAACTAAAAAATATTGCTTCACAAGTAAGAAGAGATATTGTTAGAATGGTTCACGCTTGTCAATCTGGGCATCCTGGAGGTTCATTAGGCTGTACAGATTTCTTGGTTGCGCTCTATTTTGACGAAATGAAAAGAAATCCTGGGTTTGATATTAAAGGTAAAGGCGAAGATGTTTTCTACCTTTCGAATGGGCACATTTCGCCAGTGTTTTACAGTGTTTTAGCACATGCAGGATATTTTGATAAAAGCGAATTGGCTACTTTTAGAAAACTGAATTCCAGATTACAAGGACATCCTACCACGCACGAAGGTTTACCAGGTGTAAGAGTAGCTTCGGGTTCTCTTGGGCAAGGATTGTCTGTTGCTATTGGACATGCTTTAGGTAAAAAATTAGACAATGATTCTAGCTTGGTTTTTACACTTCATGGTGATGGAGAATTACAAGAAGGACAAATCTGGGAAGCTTTAATGTATGCTGCTCATAATAAAGTAGATAATTTAATTGCAACGGTAGATTATAATGGTCAACAAATAGATGGCCCTACTTCTAAAGTGCTTTCTTTAGGAAATCTAAAAGCTAAATTTGAAGCTTTCGGGTGGAAAGTTCTAGAAGTTGAAAATGGTAATGATATGGAAGAAATTCTAAAAACTTTAGACGAAGCTAAATCTTTAGCTCACCATGGTCAACCGATTGGTATTTTATTAAAATCTCAAATGGGAGCTGGTGTAGATTACATGATGGGAACTCACGCTTGGCACGGAAAAGCGCCTAATGACGAGCAATTGAAACGTGCTTTAGACCAATTAGAAGAAACTTTAGGAGATTATTAATACGAATTCTATTATGAAAAAATATACTTACACAGAAAAAAAAGATACCAGATCTGGTTTTGGTGCTGGCTTAGCTGAACTGGGAAAAACCAACCAAAATGTGGTGGCATTATGTGCAGATTTAATTGGCTCTCTTAAAATGGAGAAATTTATTGAAGAAAATCCTAATCGTTTTTTCCAAATTGGTATTGCCGAAGCTAATATGATTGGTATTGCTGCGGGCTTAGCTACAGACGGGAAAATTCCTTTTACTGGTACTTTTGCTAATTTTTCTACAGGCAGAGTTTACGACCAAATTCGTCAATCTGTAGCTTATTCTGATAAAAATGTGAAAATTTGCGCTTCTCACGCCGGTCTTACTTTGGGTGAAGACGGTGCTACTCACCAAATTTTAGAAGATATTGGATTAATGAAAATGCTTCCAGGGATGACGGTTATTAATACTTGTGATTATAATCAAACCAAAGCAGCTACTATTGCTATTGCAGAGCATCACGGTCCGGTTTACTTGCGTTTCGGGAGACCTGTAATCCCAGTTTTCACAGATGAAAATCAAAAATTTGAAATCGGAAAAGCTTGGATGGTAAACGAAGGAAAAGATGTAACGATTGTTGCTACAGGACACTTGGTTTGGGAAGCTATAAAAGCGGGAGAAATCTTAGAAGAACTAGGCATAGATGCGGAAATAATCAATATTCACACGATTAAACCTTTAGACAGAGATGCTATTTTAAAATCTGTAAAGAAAACGGGTTGTGTGGTTACTGCCGAAGAACATAATAAATTAGGTGGTTTAGGAGACAGTGTTGCTCAACTTTTAATTACAGAACTTCCTACTCCGCAAGAATATGTGGCGGTAAACGATAGCTTCGGAGAAAGTGGAACGCCTGAACAATTAATGGAAAAATACGGACTTAATGCCGATGCTATCGTAAAGGCTGTTAAAAAAGTTATCGAAAGAAAAGCATAATTTCTATATCTTTTTACAAATTGTTTAGTTAAAATATCTTCTAATTAAAAAAAGGAAGATTGTTAAAAACACAATCATTATAAAAGAATAGAATAAAAAAAATTCATGTTCACGTTTATACTCAATTTGTTTATTAAGGCATCAGTAAATTAGCTGGTGCTTTAATTTTTACAGTAAAATTGAAGTCACTAAATTTGCAACTCTAATAAAAATTTAATTAATGACGGATATTAAACTTATTGTAACCGATATGGATGGTACTTTTCTTAATTCTAATTACGAAATCAGTCCAGAATTTCCAAAAGTATTTGAAGAACTAAAAAAAAGAAATATAAAATTTGTGCCTGCTAGTGGAAGACAAATGGCAGGAATTACAAAATATTTTCAAAATATTGAACACGAAATAGGATTTATAGCAGAAAATGGCGGCTATGTAGTTTATCAAAATGAAGAAATTCTTGCTGATAAAATGCAACATCAGCACATTGTTGAAATTATAAAAACGGTTAGAGAAATTTCTGGTGCTAGAGCTGTTCTTTCAGCTAAAAAGTATGCTTATTATGAAACGGAAGACCAAAATTTTGTAGATTTTTTCACCAAATATTACATTAAGAACAAAAAAATTAATGATTTAACCGAAATGATTGATGATACGGCTTTCAAAATTGCGATTTATCATCCTGAAGGTTCTGAAAAAAATCTTTATCCTTTTTTAAAACATTTTGAAGAGTTTGGTTTAGAAGTGGTAGTTTCTGGCGAATTTTGGATGGATATTATGAACAAAAACATCAATAAAGGAAAAGCGCTAGGCATTCTTCAAAACGAATTGCAAATTACTCCAGACCAAACCATTGTTTTTGGAGATTACATGAACGATATAGAGATGCTTCAAAATGCTAAATATAGCTTTGCTATGCAAAATGCGCATCCTTCTGTAAAAGAAAAAGCTAATTTTTTGGCTCCTTCTAATAATGATTTTGGCGTTATTGAAATTATTAAAGAATATCTACAAAAAAACCAGCTTTAACGAAGCTGGTTCTTATGATAAATAATTAGAATTTCATTACAAAACCTCCATAAGGTTCAATCTTAACCTTAATTTTTCTAGAATCTATACTTTTTGTTTTAAAACTTTTATTGCCATCATCTTCTATGATGTAGCCTTTTTTGTTGATAAAACTTAAATCTATTTCGAATTGTTTGGCAATATTTTCTCCGTTTATCCCAGAAATAAACCAATCTTTACCTCTTCTTTTTGCTACAATTACTTCTTTACCCGGAAAACCCATCAATAATTTTGATTCGTCCCAAGAAACAGGTATATCTTTCAAATAATTGATAACATATTCTGGCATTTTTGCCATACCTTGAGGTGTTTCTACCAAATGTTGAATTCCAGAATTGAAAATAGTAGGCAAAGCAAGTTCAAAAGATTTTGAAGTAACTCTATTAATATTTGGAATTGAATCTAAAACCATTGGCGTAAAATCCATTGGGTCGTACAGATTTCTTGTAAATGGAATTATAGTGGCGTGATGAGGCTCTTCATTGGCATTAATTTGTTCGAAAGTAATAAACTCTAGCCCTTTAATTGCTTCTACAGTTAATAAATTAGGATATGTTCTTTGCCAACCTCTTGGTATAGTAGCTCCATGAAAATTTACAAGAATTTTATATTTTAGTGCTGTTTCTAGAATATCTTGATAGTAAGAAATCATAGATTGTCCGTCTCCTCCAAAAAAATCTACTTTAACACCAGCAATTCCTTCTTCGTGTAATTTTTTAAATTCTTCTTCACGAGATTCTTTGGTTAAGAATTTATTTTTAGGAGTATAAGGTGTTTTGTTCCAATCGCCTGCCGAATTGTACCATAAAATTAATTTTACATTTCTTTGTTTGGCATAGATGATGAGTTCTTTAATTTTGTCCCAACCAATACGCCTATCCCAATCTGCATCAATAAGACAATATGGCCAATGCATTTTAGAGGCATATTCTATAAATTCTTTAGATGTTTCATAATTTACAGAATCATCTTTTAACAAACCCCAACTCCAAGAAGAAATACCAGGTTTTACAAATTCTGTTTGTTTAGAAACTTGAGGTTTTGCCAAATCTGTACCTAATGTAGATGCATAAATTTGTTTTAAATTACCTATTGCTATAATTCTCCATGGGGTTTCCCAAGGTGTAATAGCTTCTGGCAAAAGAGCTCCATTAGTAAAGATTTCTTCTTTTTGAGGAAAAACTAATCTTAGTGCATTAAATTTTTTATCAAAATTTAAATGAGAGGCACAGTAATTTTTTCCTAAATCTGTTTCTGATAAAGACACCCAATAATCATTAGTTTTTATAAGTGCAGGAAAAACCCAGCCTTCACCAATTGGAGATTTAGTATCTAAAGAAATATTAGACAAATAATATTCTTCATAAGACGGATTGGTATCAGACCATCCTGTTTTGGCTTTAGACATTGGCTGTAACCATGCCTTGCTACTTTGGTTAAACTTAAATGTAGAAATCTCTTCTTTTATGATTTTTTTTTCTTTCGAAATTTCAGGAAATTGATATCTAAAAGCTACTCCATCGTTAGAAACATTGAAAACTACATCCAATAGCAAGCCATCTTTATTTTTCAAAGAAAAAATTCTTTGATTGGCTTTGTAATGTATATCTCTTTTCTTACCATGAAGCATTTGATAGTGATCTTCTACAGTCTTAGATGTTGATTTTAATAAAATCATATTATTAAAAAAATCTGCATCTTCTCTCATAATTCCTATTTCTGAGGAATCTATAACCAACTTATTATCCTTTGTTATAAAATAATAAGGATGCTTCTTTGCATTGACACCAAAAGTAACTTTAATAGATTTATCTAAACTAATTACTGTTTGAGCCAAAAAATGCTGACAACCAAATATGGTCATCAGCATTAAATTTGAGATAAAAATAATTTTTTTCATTATATTGTTTTTACCAGAAATACCAGTAAAATAATACACATAACACTACTACTCCTAGGGAAGCAATAACATCCCATTTGTCCCAGCTTTTTCTAATAAGAGCCTTATAATCTCCTGTAAATGTAATGGCATCAATCTGTTTTTCTGTAGGTTTGGGTGTAAACATAGAAACCACTACCATCATTAGCATAATAAATACCAACAACCATATTTCGAAAATTAGCCAATTGGTTTTCCAGAACCATGTGGTAGCTTCCCAGAACCAACCTGTCATTTCGTCTTTACCTGTATTGGTAAAAATATTGGTTAATAACCTCAACATACCAATTACAAAACCGACTATCATACCAGCTTCTCCTGCTTTAGGAGTAATTCTTTTAGAGTAAATTCCTAAGACAAATACAGCAACCATAGCTGGAGCTAATAAAGATTGAATTCCTTGTAAATAATCATATAAACTTCCTAAACTTTGCATAATAGGAATCCAAATAATACCAAGAACTACTACTACTACTGTTGCCAAACGACCAACCATTACGTAAGTAGATTCTGATTTACCTTTGAACATTGGTTTATAAAAATCTTCTGTAAACAAAGTAGCACAAGAGTTGAAAAAAGCAGCTAAAGAAGCAACCAGAGCAGATATAAAACCTATAGTTACAATACCTTTTACACCAGCAGGTAAAACAAATTTTACCATTGCACCAAATGCTGCATCTGTATTGAGGACAGATTTACCGTCTTTAATTACATATCCCATATCAAACCCAGAGCCAGTTTTACTTTGTAATGCTATGGCAATCATCCCAGGAATAAGAAACATGAAAACAGGTAATAATTTGAAATAACCAGCAGCAATAGTTCCTCTTCTTGCTCTTTTCATTACAACATCATTAGCTTCTCCTTTTGTTTGTCCAAGAACTCTTTGTACAATATGCTGGTCTGTACACCAATACCAAAAACCAATAATTGAAGCACCTATAAAAACCCAAAATCCTGGATAATCATCATAAAAAGGGTCTCCTGTTTGAAAGTGAAACATGTGATTAGTACCATAAGGAACTCCGTCTTTTCCTACATTGAGTGTTTTGGCATAATCTATCATTGCAGTCCATCCATTAGCAACATTACCATCTCCTAATGCAGATAAACCTAAGAAAAGAACTAAAAAAGAACCGATAATAAGAATAGGCGTTTGTATTGCAGAAAGTGTCATAACACCTTTCATTCCACCAAAAACAGTAAAAACACCTGTTAATACAATTAGTCCTATTGCGCCATACCAAAAAGGAAGACCTAATAAACTTTCCATAAAAATACCACCCGTAAATGCAGTTACACTCACTTTTGTAAGTACATAAGCAATAAGTGTAATAATAGAAAGCCAAGAACCTGTAGCTGGAGTGTATCTATTTTTCAAAAAATCTGGCATGGTAATAATTTTCCCTAACTTATTGTTCATTAATTGATAAAAAGGAACAAAAAGCCATCCTAAAAGGAGAATCATCCAACCTTGCATTTCCCAGTGTGCCATACCAACACCTGCTTTTGCACCAGTACCCGCAAGACCAACTAAGTGCTCTGACCCAATATTAGCTGCAAAAATAGCGGCACCAATAATATACCAAGGTTCGCCTTTCCCAAACAAATAATCTTCGCTATCTGCCCCTTCCTGAGAGCGCTTATCTTTTTGTATTGCACGCCATACAGCATAAGAAACGGCTAAAATCCCTACTGCTATAATGAGCCAGTCGAGCCAAATAAATTCGTGTGAATTCCAATTCATGACCTTATTTTTTTACTGAAAATTTATAAATTGTTTTTGTGTGATACTTTTCTCCTGGTTTTAATTCTACAGATGGAAAAGTTGGTTGGTTAGGAGAATCAGGATAATGTTGTGTTTCTAGACATAAACCTGTTCTAAATTCGTTTTTACCTCCTGTTTTAGTATCATATTTCCCATCAAGAAAATTACCTGAATAAAATTGTACACCTGGTTGGTCTGTAATTACTTCCATTACTCTACCACTTTCTGGGTGTAATAATGTACCGATAGTTCTAAGACCTTTACCGTTTAAAACCCAACAATGATCAAATCCATTTCCTTTTTTTATTTGTTCGTCTTGTGCATTAATATCTTTTCCTACAAGTTTTGGAGTTCTAAAATCAAAAGGAGTATTAGCAACTGGTTTTAACTCGCCAGTAGGAATTAAAACATTATTTACTGGGATAAATTTGTCTGCAGAAAGTTGCAAAACATGATCTGTAATAGGTTGAGTAAATTTACCAGATAAATTAAAATATGAATGCTGCGTAAGATTTACAATAGTATTTTTGTCTGTTGTAGCTTCATAATCTATTTCTAGAGCATTCTCATCTGTTAAAGTATAAATTACGGTAGTAACTAATTTACCAGGGAAACCTTGCTCGCCATCTTCGCTTGTATATGTTAATTTCAAAGATGGGTTTTTAGCATTTTCAATTGGTTCTGCGGTCCATAATTTTGAATAAAAACCTTCTTTACCACCGTGTAAATGATTAGTTCCATCATTTTTATTTAATTCGAAAGATTTTCCGTCTAAAGTAAATTTAGCATTAGCAATTCTGTTGCCATATCTACCGATAAGTGCTCCAAAAAAGTATGGATTACCATTAAAGTAGTCTTCTGGTTTGGTATATCCTAATACAACATCCTCCATTTTACCATTTTTATCTGGTGCTGTAAGAGAAGTAATAATTGCTCCATAGTTAATAATCTGAACTTTCATTCCATTTTTATTGGTAAGAGTGTAGATATCTACTTCTTTACCATCAGATGTTTTTCCGTAGAAAGCTTTGCTAATTTCGTTTTGGGTAGCTTCTAATTGGGCTGATTCTTTCATGTTTTCTTTTGTTTCCTGTTTTTTACAGTTTAACAACGCTAAACAAGTCACAAGGAATAGAGCTAAAAGTTTAATCGTTTTCATATTTTAAATGAGTGATTTGTTAGTTTGTTTTTATTTTTTTCCGAATTGCTAATTTAAAATAGTTTTAGGAAAATATTTCAATATATTTTTTTTAAAATACCCCCTTCGTAAAATTACGAAAGGGAGTATTCCTATTTCAAATTAAAACCAATTTTTACAATTTATTACTAAACAAGTGATAATAAACTTCATTAGAATTAAGTTTATCTTTAAACTCACGAATGTTAGTATCAGCATCTATCACAAGTAATTCAATACCAGCCATTTCTGCAAAATCTTCCATATATTCTGTTGTAAGAGCTTGGCTATATACAGTATGGTGTGCACCTCCTGCCAAGATCCAAGCTTCTGTAGAAATTTCTAAATTTGGTTTAGGGTCTTGTAATACTCTTGCAACAGGTAATTTTGGTAAATCTGCCAAAGGTTCTACTGCTTCTACTTCGTTTACAATCATTCTGAAACGATTGCCCATATCTACCAAAGTTGTATTGATTGCTGGTCCTTTTGCTCCGTTGAAAACCAATCTTACAGGGTCTTCTTTACCTCCAATTCCCAAAGGATGAATTTCACAACTTGGTTTATCATCTGCTATTGTTGGACAAATTTCTAACATGTGAGAGCCAAGATTATAAGATTTTTCTGCTCCAAAGTGATACGTATAATCTTCCATAAAAGAGGTACCTTTTTCTAAACCAATATTCATTACTTTAGAAGCACGAAGTAAGGCTGCTGTTTTCCAGTCACCTTCTGCACCAAAACCATAACCGTCTGCCATTAATCTTTGAGAAGCAATACCTGGTAACTGACGAAGTTCTCCTAAATTTTCAAAAGTATCGGTGTATCCTTTGAAGCCTCCTTTTTCTAAAAATGCTCTTAAGCCTAATTCTATTCTTGCAGCTTCATAAAGAGATTCTCTTTTTTCGCCACCTTCTAATAATGATGGCATTAGGTTATAAGAGCTTTCATATTCTTTAACCAAAGCTTCTACTTTTGTTGGTTCTAAAGCTTTTATTTCGTTTACAACATCAGAAGAATCATATCCATTTACAGAAAACCCAAAACGAACTTGAGCTTCTACTTTGTCTCCTTCTGTAACGGCTACTTCTCTCATGTTATCGCCAATTCTAGCAAATTTAGCACCTTGCCAATCGTCCCAACCAAGTGCAACACGAGACCAAACGCCTAATTTTTCTTGAACTTTTTCAGATTTCCAGTGTCCTGCAATTACTTTTCTTTTGATTCTCAATCTTGTTACCATGTGCCCGAATTCTCTATCTCCATGTGCAGATTGATTAAGATTCATAAAATCCATATCAATAGAATCCCAAGGAATCTCTGCATTAAATTGAGTATGAAGATGGCAAAGTGGTTTTTTGTATTGTGTAAGTCCATTAATCCACATTTTTGCAGGAGAAAAAGTATGCATCCAAGCAACTACACCAATACATTGAGGGTCGTTATTGGCATCCGAAAGAAGTTTGGTAACTTCTGCAGTAGTTGTAGCAAGACCTTTATCAAGAATTTCTACAACTACTTTACCCGAATTATTGAAACCTTTAACGATTTCTGCTGAATGTTCTTTTACTTGTTTTAGAGTTTCTTCTCCGTATAGATGTTGGCTTCCTGTAATAAACCAAATTTTTTTGGTATCTAAATTTACTAACATGATGTATTTATTTTAAATATTTTAAGAATTATTGTCCGTAATATGCATTTTTACCATGCTTACGTTCGTAATGTTTTTTAATAAGAGAATCTTTAAGTCTAGGTGCGTTAGGATTAATCTGACGTGTGAGATAAGCCATTTCTGCAATGGTTTCTAAAACTTTGCTGTTGTAAACCGCTTTATCTGCATTTTTGCCCCAAGTAAAAGGCCCGTGATTTCCTACCAATACCATTTCTACTTCTTCATAAGACAAACCTTTTTCTTTGAAACAATCTAGAATTTGAATTCCTGTATTGTGTTCGTAGTTTCCTTCAATTAAATCATCTCTCATTGGAGGCGCACATGGGATGTCTGTAGTAAGATGATCTGCATGTGTAGTTCCAAAAATTGGAATATCTAACTGAGATTGTGCCCAAGCTACCGAATAAATTGCATGAGTATGAGAAATTCCTCCTACATTTTCCCAGTTTTTGTAAAGAAAAGCATGGGTTTTGGTATCAGAAGATGGTCTTAGTTTTCCTTGGATAATATTTGCATCAAAATCCAAAATCACCATGTCTTCTGGTTTTAAATCAGCATAAGGAACACCGCTTGGTTTTATTGCGAAAACTCCTTTTTCTCTGTCTACTGCGCTCACATTGCCAAAAGTATAAACCACTAATTTTAAAGCGTCTAATTGCATATTTGCCTCGTAGCATTCTCTTTGAAGTTCTTTATAAATCATAATTGATAATTATTATTTGTTAATTGATAACTCAATGGAAATGAGATTGATTCTTAATCATTAACCATTGATAATTTTTTTGATTTAATTTTATTTTCCACAAAATTTGCAAGTTGGCTATACTCTTCCAGAAATTCAGAATACATTTTAACTTGGTCTACCTGAGGAAAATATTCTGCTTCAAAATCTGAACCCATTTTTTGGCTTGCTTCTACAACTGTAGGATAAATTCCTGCGGCAACTGCTGCGTAAACGGCTGCTCCTAAAGCTGGTGCTTGGTCTGACTTAGCTACCACAATTGGCATATTAAGTACATTAGCCAAAGTTTGCATAATGAATGGAGATTTTCTGGCAACACCACCAATACCAATCACTTTGTTTATTTTTACCCCTTCTTCTTCGAAACGGTCTACAATTTTTTTAGAACCAAAACAAATGGCATTAACCAAAGCTTTGAAAATATGAGGAGCTTTTGTTCCTAAAGAAAGATTGCTAAGTGCTGCTTTTAATTCTTGGTTAGCATCTGGAGTTCTTCTACCATTAATCCAATCTAATGCAATTGGAACTGCATCTGATAAAGGTATGCTCTCTGCTTCATAAGTAAGAACTCTAATCAGATTGTTTTCAATTTCATCTTTTAGAGCATTTTTTTGTTCTGCACTTACTAAATCAGATTTTAGTAAAACGTTATTAACAGGCCACATTAGAACATCTTTGTACCAAGCCAAAACATCTCCAAATGCAGATTGACCAGCTTCTAGCCCAATGTAACCTGGGATTACAGAACCATCAACTTGTCCGCAAATTCCTTTTACAGTATTAGTTCCTATTACATCATTTGGAGCAATCATAATATCACAAGTAGAAGTTCCCATAATTCTGATAAGAACATTTTCATCAACTTTAGCACCTACAGCGCCAGAATGTGCATCAAAAGTACCTACAGCAATTACTGTATTGGTAGTAAGACCTAATAAGTTAGCCCATTCTTCATTTAAATTACCTGCAATTTCGTCTGAAGTATAAGTATTTTGGTATAATCTATCTCTAAGTTCTGCCAAAGAAGGGTCTAGTTTTTCTAAAAATTCTTTAGAAGGTAAGCCTCCCCAGCTTTCGTGCCACATAGATTTATGACCAGCTGCGCATCTACTTCTTTTGAATGAATCTAAATCTTTTTGGTCTGAAAGGATAAAAGTCATTAAATCGCAATGTTCTAACCAGCTATATGCAGCATTTTTCACCAACTCGTCTTCTCTGTTGATGTGTAAAATTTTTGCCCAAAACCATTCTGAAGAGTAAATTCCGCCTTCAAATTTTGTATAATCTTCACCGCCCCAAGATTTAGCCAAATTATTAATTTCTTCGGCTTCTGCAATTGAGGTATGGTCTTTCCAAAGAACCATCATTGCATTGGGATTTTCTTCAAAACCAGGAGTCATACATAACGGAACGCCTTCTTTATTTACCGGAATTGGTGAAGAACCAGTGGTATCAATGCAAATACTCACAATTTGTTCTGGATTGATATTGCTTTCGGCAACTACCGTTTTTATTGTATTTTCTAATCCTTCAATATGGTCTAAAGGATGTTGTCTAAATCTATTTACACTAGGACTACAGAATTTACCTTCTTTCCATCTTTGATAATAATGTACGCTAGATGCTAGTTCTGTACCATTATCGGTATCGATTAGTACGGCTCTTACAGAGTCTGTTCCGTAGTCTAATCCGATGACATATTTTTTCATAATTGATATAAGTATTTAAAGAATTTTATTATACAAATATAATATTTGATTTATTAATAAATGTAATATTTACACTTATTTGTTTGCAATCTGAGATATATCATTATTCACTCAAAATTAAAGGTTTGAAACCTTAACTAGAATAAGCGAATTAGATGGAATCTTAATTGAAAAATTCTTTTTATTGATTTTTATTTTTTCTTGTACAGGTTTAATGTTTTCGTTAGAAAAATTATTCTCAGAGGTTAAATCATTTCCTTTTAAAGTAATAATCTCTGCTACATTTCCTAGATTAATATTTTGAGTATTAATTTTTAAATCTTTGCTAATAGAATCTGTATTTACAATTTTAATAATTGTTTGTTTTTTTACTTTATCTACTACAGCAGATGCATATAATTTATCTTGCCCTACAAGAGGTTTTCCGTTTTCGTTAATCGAAATAAGGTCTGTACCTTTATTATTAGAAAATAATTGCTGAACGTAATAATTAGGCGTTACAAATGAAGACAAATTATTAAACCAAATTAAATCTGGTGTCCATTGCCAACCTTCAGCATGTGCAAATAAAGGTGCATAAGACGTCATATAAACTACATCTGCATTTCTTTCTAAGCCCGTCATAAAAGCAGCTTCTGAAAGCGCTGTAACCCAACTATTTTTATTATCTGGACTTGCTATTGCTACAGTTTGCACAGCATATTCGCCAGCAAAAACTTTTGGAGCTGTTCTATCATATTTATCATATCTGGTTGCATTTTTTTGAAACCATTCTGGCGAGTTATAATAATGCTCATCTACAAACTGTGTATTTAATTTTTTAAGTTCTTTCCATCCATAATCAAAATATTCTCCGTCTGGGAATGGGCCACTACCAGAAACAATTTTAATATCAGGATATTTGTTATGAATTGCTTTTTCAAAAAGTTTATATCTTTCTATATAATCTGGCCCCCATTGTTCGTTACCAACGCCAATCATGGTTAAATTGAAAGATTTCTGGTGTCCCATTTCTGCTCTCAAAGCTCCCCATTTTGTGGTTTTAGCATCTCCATTAGCAAATTCAATTAAATCTAAAGCATCTTGAATATAAGGTTCTAACTCTTCCAAATGCACCAATTCTCCGGTATTAAATTGGCAAGCAATACCACAACTTAAAATTGGAAGAGGCGAAGCTCCTAAATCTTCGGCTAATTGGAAATATTCGTAAAACCCTAAACCAAAAGTTTGAAAATAATCTGGAGCCGGACGGTGAGAAAATTCTGTATTCCATCTATTGATAAGGGTTTCTCTTTTATCAACTTCTCCTACTGTTTTTTTCCATTGATATCTTTCTGCAAGATTTCTTCCTTCTACAATACAACCGCCAGGGAATCGTAAAAATCCTGGTTTCAAATCATATAACTTTTGTACTAAATCTTTTCTTAAACCATTTGGTCTATTATTCCAAGTTTCTTGCGGAAATAAAGAAATCATATCCATATTTACCACTCCATTTCCATTGAAAGTAATTTTTAATTTGCCTTTTTCTACAGTTTTAGAAGAAGTAAGTACTGTATTGTATTTTTTCCACTCAACATTATTAATGGCAACTGTTTCTTTTGCTACAGAATTTCCTTTTTCGTCTAAAAGTTCAAAATTTACAGACTGTACTTCTCCTGAAATATTTTGAGACGAAAAAGAAAGATTATACTTAGCATTTTGATGCAAGCCAATTCCTTTGAAGCCTTCGTTTATTAATTCATAATTGTTAGCATTATTAATGGTAATACGTGCATAATTATGGTTAGTATTGCCTATTTCGTCAATAATATTTGCATATCCTGAATTTTTATTTTCAGAATGAACATCACTTTTTGGCTGTAACCATCCCATTAATGGATTATAAAATTCGAAAGAACGATTTTTAACCAGTTCTGCATATAAACCGCCATCAGCAGCTTGGTTTATATCTTCGAAAAAGATACCATACATTGTTGGCTGAATTTTTATGTTGGTATTTTTACCATTTAATTCTAATGTATGATTAATATTTTGCGCTGAAACCAATCCACAAGAAAAAGAAGCAACAGCTATATTAAGTAATATTTTTTTTAAATTATTCATTGTAATTATTTATTGGGTATCCAAACTTTCATTTTATTTACACCTCTATTCGCCCAAGCGTAATAAGGTATTGCGGTGAAACTTTCGTTTCCTGTATTGAAATTTATTACATTAATTCCTTTCAATAAGTTGGGTTGATAAGTAACTTTAAACTGAGATGCTTTATCAATTTTAAGCAAATCAAAATTAGCTTTGTTGTCTATTTCTTCTACAGCATAAATAAACGGTCCGTAAGAAATTGCAGTTTTTCCGATGTTTTCTTTAACCAATGCATTGGTAGCAATAGTTTGTACATTCATTGGAAAATTCAATTCTATAACATCTTTGCTACTCCATTTTTTGTCTAGAATAATATACCCCTCTTTTACAAGTGGAGAAACTTTGGTTCCATTAATTTTCAAATCAAAAGATGATTGATTTTTAACTTGATAAGAATATAAATTACCTGGTAAAACCTCGTTTCTTGCCCAACTAGGGATTCTTATTTTAAGAGAAAACGGAGAAGATTTATCTGCACTTATAGTAATTCTAACTTTAGAATTAACCGGATATTCTGTCTCCTGAGCTATTTTTACTTTGTTACCATTTATTAAAACATTGGCTTCGCTTCCTACAAAAAGGTTTACAAAAACATTTTTCTTGTCGTGTGCGTAGATAAGATTGGGTATTGAAGGAATAAATCTTATTAAATTGGTAGGACAACAAGAACAATCAAACCAAGATTGGCGCGTACAAGAACCTCTGTTAAACTTATAAATTCCATCAGACTCTAAAGGATTAGGATAGAAAAACTCTGTTCCGGAAAGTGAGATACCAGAGATTACTGCATTATACAATGTTTTTTCTATTACATCTATATATTTATTATCACCAGAAAGATTAAACATTCTTTGGTTCCAATAAATATTTCCGATAGCAGCACAAGTCTCATTATAAGCGGTAAGATTTGGAAGTTCGTAGTTTTTACCAAAAGCTTCACCATCATGTCTTGCACCAATGCCTCCTGTAACATATATTTTTTTATTTACCATATTATCCCAAATACCATCAATAGCTTCGTGATAATCTTTATTATGATAAATAGCGGCAATATCCGTCATCCCTGCATACATGTATACTGCTCTTACGGCATGTCCCACAGCTTCTCTTTGTTGAATAACAGGAATACTATCTTGAGCATAAGCTCCAAAATTTTCTTTTTTTCTAGGGTCTCCTCTATGGTCTAAGAAAAATTTAGAAAGTGTAAGATAATTTTTGTTACCTGTAACTCCATATAATTTAATAAGACCTGTTTCTATAATTTGATGCCCAGGAACAGCTAAGATTTTGCCTTCATCATCTCCAAAAGTTTTTACAAATAAATCTGCATTTTTAATGGCTATATCTAGTAAATTTCTTTTACCCGTAGCTTTATAATGCACCACTGCAGCTTCATACAAATGTCCTGCATTGTATTCTTCGTGGCTCATATTCATATATTCCCATCTTACACCTTTATCTACTTTTACCCAAGGAGCCGGTGGTTTTGCAGGATTAATGGTTCTCCAAGTGGTAAGATATCCGTCTTTTTCTTGCCCAATTTTAATAATTGTAACTAAACTATCAACTAAAGATTCTAATTCTTTATTAGGCGAACTGATAAGAGAATTAGATGCTCCTTCAATAATTTTATAAACATCAGAATCATCAAAAGGCATTTGTCCTCTTACGGTTCCTTGTTTTACTTTTCCAGCAATTAAAAAATTATCAAATCTGCCTTCTTCATTACATTTTTCAATGGCGTAGGCAATAGTCTTTTTTTGAACATTTTGAATGATTGGCAGCCAAAACTTATCATTAATGTGAACATCTTTTACCTCAACTTGTTCTATTTTATAATCTGAATTTTTGTACTCGAGGTTATAAACTGAATTTTCAGAGACTGTCTTATTAGAGCCACATTGCGATGCTATAGTTAACACTAAAGCTGAAACAAATAAAAATGCTGTATTTTTCAATTTGAAGAGTATTTATTTTAATGGATTAAGCAATGAAGGCCAACCATTAGTCCATATTAATTCGCTTTTTTGTCCTACAGGAAATCCGTTTTTATGAGCATAGTAAGCATGATAGAAAATATAATCTTTACCATCAAAACTATAAACAGAGTTATGCCCAGCTCCAAACCAGTTTTCATTACCTTCTATAAGTAATTTTCCTCCACCTTCATTCATGGCAAT
This sequence comes from Cloacibacterium sp., assembly GCF_047601505.1. GTDB lineage: Bacteria > Bacteroidota > Bacteroidia > Flavobacteriales > Weeksellaceae > Cloacibacterium. Next base: position 1,206,377 of record NZ_JASGJD010000001.1, on the reverse strand, counting down.
TCCTTTATCATCTACATAAGGTCCTGTAATTTTTTCAGAGCGTCCTACTACCACTTTATAGGTACTATCTTTTCCTCTGCAACATAAATCAAAAGAAACAAATAGGTAGTAAAAACCGTCTTTTTTAAAGATAAAAGGAGCTTCTAAAGCCGCATCTCCAGGCTCTTTGTCATCTAATTTGAAAGAACGTTCTCTCTTAGCTATTGTATGCCATTCTTGTGGCTCTGCAATTGAAGTTAGATTTTTATTGAGTTTTACCAATTTTAATCCGCTCCAAAAAGAACCGAAAGACAAATATGGTGTATTGTTTTCGTCAAAAATTAGATTTGGGTCTATAGCATTCCACATATCTCTATTAGGAACAGATTCTATAACAATGCCATGATCTACCCATTTAAAATTTTTACTTTTACTATCTAATGTTTTATTAGTAGCAACACCAATAGCAGATGTATTTTTCGCAAAAGATGAAACGCTGTAATAAAGATAATACTCCCCATTATGAAAACTAATATCTGGGGCCCAAATATGATTTTTAAAATCTACAACCACATTTTTAGTCCATTCTGGAGCTTTATCAAACACTTGATTTTCGGGTTTCCAATTATTCAAATCATTAGAAGAATAAACAGTAATTCCATTACCTGTACAGAATAGATAAAAACGATTATCTTGTTTAATAACAACAGGATCGTGTACGTATGTTTCAAAAAGGGGTTTAGCAGTCTGTCCGAAAGAAACCCCAAACATGAAAAACAATCCTAATAGTGAAAAAAATTTCATCTTTTAGTCTAAATTTTGAAATTTATTGTAATTTTTTTGCCCAAATACAAGTTCCGAATTGATTCATTCCTGTTAAAAGAATGGTTTTCGAAACTTTATTTTCCCAATCTCTTCCTTGTTTTACAACAAATACATCTTTGAATGCACCATTAGCCCATGAAAGAGTAAGATAAGGTGCTGAATAAGACCATGTGTTGTTTGCGTCTCCATTAATTGTACCCGCAGTGTCTAAAACAGTATTGAATGAAGTTTGAAAATCTGGACTTGTTTGCTCTGCATCATAGCCTGGTACCGTTCTATATCCTAATACAATTTGTTCGTACTTACCTGCTAAATCCGAAGATTGTATTGTAGTTTGAGTAGTAGCAGCATATCTTTCTGGTGATGCAACTGGCCAACCGTCTTTAGTCCAATATAACTCTCTTACATGAAGATCCATAAAATAGCTATTTTCGCCAGGTCTTCCTTGATGAGCAATATAATATTGATTATTATCTCCTTTGAAAACACTTGGATGCGAAACACCTTGCCAACCCGAATGATTATTGAATTTATAAGGCGCTATAATCATTGGAGAAGCATCTATTCTATTATTTACATTTACTCCATTATAATCTACAAACGGACCATCTGGGCTGTCTGATCTAGCAACTCTAACGTTATACTTAGTCTGCAACCAGTCATAAGCGATGAAAAGATAATATTTTTTTTGCTCTGGGTTGTAAATAATCTCAGGACCTTCAATATTTCCGTTTATTTTACCACCAGTAGAAGCTCTCTGAGCAATACGAGTACCTTTGTCTAAGTCTGTTTGCGCTAATCCTGTAGTTGGATTAAGCTCTAATTTATAAATACCATCCCAAGCAGAACCATAGTACATAACATGTCTTCCAGATTCTGTAATAAGAACTGTAGGGTCTATAGCATTAGTGCCAACAGAATTATTAGCATAAGATCTTACAACTATTCCTTTCTCTGTCCAAGGACCTGTAGGAGAGCTAGATGTAGCAAGACCAATACAACTTAATCTAGGATTAGCCGAAGATAAAGAATAGTATAGCCTATATTCTCCGTTTACCACATTAATGTAAGGAGCCCATAAAGCATTAAAGGGAGTCCCACCATTCTGTTTTATAAAATCTGAACCCATTTTTGGAAGCCCATCAAAAACCCAGCCTACAAAATCCCAATTGATAAGGTCTTTAGATTTTCTAACTTGTATACCTGGTTTAATATCTGTACCAAAAGCGGCATCTGTACTATAACAATAATATGTATCTCCAACTTTTAAAATAGACGGATCGTGTACATTTCTATATCCCCACATTGTAACATAGGTAATAGGTGCTACATCATAATATGTATCTGTAATGGCATTGAAATTAGAATTCTCTCCTACAGCATTAGTATCTGTAGGTGTATTTTCGGGCACCCATTCTTGCTGTCTGCAAGAAAACATTACGAAATACGCAATTACTACTAAAATAGGAAGTCTTATAAGTGAAAATAATTTTTTCATAAGGCAATAATTTATTTAGAAGTTAGCACAACCACAGAAAAAGGAGGTACTTCTACTGTAAGTATATCTTTGGTTGTTTTAATTTTTTTGTATTCTTTAGGCTCTATAACATTTGGATTATCAAATGTATTATGGTCTTGAATTTTAGGTGAAGAAATAATTTTGGCAGTAAATACTTTTTTAGAAAAATCTTTAAGATTAATAGATGTTTCTACTGTATTTTTAGCATCAATATTCACTAAAGAAATAGTAACTACCCCATCTTTTTCTGATGCTGATGCCGAAACCGCCTTCAAACTTTCGCCATTTAATTTATATTCTGGGCTTTCAATCTGTAGAGGAATTAATTTTGCATCTTGATGAGCTTTATACAAATTCAAAACATGATAAGTTGGAGTAAGTATCATTTTTTCTCCTTTAGTAAGAATTACTGCCTGAAGAACATTAACAGTTTGAGCCAAATTAGCCATTCTTACTCTATCACTATGGTTATTAAAAATATTTAAAGTAACACCAGCAATCATTGCATCTCTCATGGTATTTTGTTGATATAAAAATCCTGGATTTGTTCCTTTTTCTACTTCATACCATCCTCCCCATTCGTCTACTACAAGTGCAGTTTTCTTTTCCGGGTCGTATTTATCCATAATTTGGCTATGTTTTGTAACCAATTCGTCCATTTTAAGAGCTGTTTTCATGGTTGCAAAATATTGCGCTTCATTATAATCTACAGCATCTCCTTTTTGGTCCCATTTTACGAAAGAATAAGAATGTAAAGCCACTCCTTCAATCATATTTCTAGGAATATCACGCATTAGAACTTCTGTCCAATGGTAATCATCTACATTTGCACCTGATGCTACTCTAAAAAGTTTATCAGAGTTAGTCCAATCAGTCATAAATGTAGCATACTGTTTATACAAATTTGCATAATATTCTGGTGCCATATTACCACCGCAGCCCCACATTTCGTTACCTACACCCCAAATTTTCACATTCCAAGATTTATCTCGTCCGTTTTGTTTACGAAGATCCGTCATAGGGCTTTTGGTATCTTTACCGGTGTATTGTACCCAATCTGATAATTCTTTTACTTCGCCACTACCTACGTTTCCAGCTAAATAAGGTTCTGTACCAAGTTCTTCTGCTAGATTTAAGAATTCATGAGTTCCAAATGAATTGTCTTCAGTATTACCTCCCCACCAGTTATTAACAATGGTTGGTCTAAGGTTTTTAGGTCCAATACCATCTTTCCAATGATAAGTATCTGCAAAACAACCTCCTGGCCATCTTAAATTAGGAATTTTCAATTCTTTTAGTGCATTAATAATATCTTTTCTAACACCATTAGAATTAGGAATTTTACTATTTTCCCCTACGTAAATACCATCGTATATACCTCTTCCTAAATGTTCTGCAAAATGCCCATAAATATGTTTACTAATAATGGATGAAGGCTGTTTGGTATCTACGGAAATGGTAGATTTTGTTTGCGCCGTTACTATTGAGCCACAAACTAATACTGAAATTTTTAAAAATTTATTGATATTCATACAAAATTTTTTTTGAAATGTTGCCCAGAATAAAATTAATCCTAAATTATCTGGGCAACGGGTTTTATTTTTTATTTACCATCCTGGGTTTTGAGTAACTCCATTAGGATTATTATCAATTTCAGATAATGGTATTGGATAGTATTCTCTTCCTGTAGAATAGGTAGTAAATTCGGTATCTCTTGCTTGTAACCAAGATAGTTTAGAAGCATCTTGTAACCATCCCCATCTTCTAATATCATCAAATCTATGTCCTTCGCAAGCAAACTCTAAAAATCTTTCGTGAGCTATTTGATCTCTCATTTGAGCTTGTGTCATATTAGGCTTTACTGTAGCTAAATCTGGCAATTTTGATCTGTCTCTAACTCTTTGAATAAATGTGTATGCTTGTTGTGTAGAACCTAATTCATTAAGGCATTCTGCATACATCATTAATACGTCTGCATATCTCATCAATCTTTCGTTAACACCTGAACGCCAGTCATATTCATTAGCAAATCTACCATCAGAATTTTCGTATTTTTTGCTGTAATATCCGTTTAACAAAGCTGTGTTATTTGCATAATATTGAGAAAATAATACTCCGTATAGTTTTACGTGTGGTGCATTATAAAACATGGTAGCGTCTAAACGAGGGTCTACATCTCCAGTAGTTGTTTTTTCTTGTTGAAATTCGTCAAATAATGCTTTTGTAGGTTGCATATCATTGAAACCAAATCCCGGAGGGCCATAAGTTACAGCTCTTGCAGAATATTTACCCCAGCTTGAACCTGGAGCACCAATCCATCCTAAATCTGCACCTCCTAATGTTCTAGAAAATTGAATTTCAAAAATAGATTCAGAATTATTCTCATTAACATCTGTAAAATTATCAGAATAATTTGCTACTAATGAATAAGCTCCTGAATTAATCACATTTTCAAATTGAATTTTTGCATTTGCATAATCTTTAGTAAATAAATATGCTTTCCCTAAATATGCTTGTGCTGCTCCTTTTGTAGCTCTACCTGTATTTCCTTTATCCAACCCTGTAACATCATCATAAGTAACTGGTAATCTGCTAGCCGCTTCTTTAAAATCTGAAATCACTTGTGCCCAGCCTTCGTCTACTGTTTTTTGAGAATGATAAAGTTCTGTATCTAATGGCAATGGAACTCTTCCAAATAATTTTACCAAATGATAAAAATACAAACCTCTAAGGAAATAAGCCTGTCCAATAATTCTTTCTTTTAACTGAGCATTTTCAAAATTAATATTTGGTACATTTTTCAGTACTTGATTGGCTCTATAAACTCCTTGATAATATTCTCTAAATGCCCAACCATAAATTGATTCGTCTGCAACATTGGTGGTAAATTTACCAGTATTGTACATAGCGGCCCAAGGAGATTCGCTTTTCATATCATCTCCTTTAGAGTCTAATAATAATGGGGTACTTCTCATATAAGTTCCTTCATATAATAATGCTTGATAAACTGCGTTTACACCTTCTAGAGCATTTTCGTCTGTTTTCCAAAAATTTGCTTCTGTAGTGGTATTTGGGTCATGTTGATCTAAATCAGAATCTTGCACACAAGAAATAGCACTAAGAGAAAATATGCTTGTCGCAATTAATATATATTTAATTTTCATAATTTAAAGTTTTTAAAAGTTAGCTTCTAAACCGAAAGAAATTGTACGTGGATTTGGGAATGAACCGTATTCAAAACCTCTAGAGAATAAACCATCACTAATAAAATCTGGGTCATAACCTTTGTATCCTGTAATAGTCCATATATTTTGTCCAGAAGCAAAAATTCTTATTTTCTTTAGGTAATCTGATTTTATTGGAATATTATATCCCACTTCTAAAGATTGTAGTTTTAAGTAATCTCCTTTTTCTACAAATCTGTTTGATGCTCTGTTATTAGCATTAGGGTCAGACATTACAGGTCTTGGGATATTGGTATTAGTATTAGTTGGAGTCCAATAATTTAGCATATCTGTAGAATGGTTAACTAATTGTCCTACCATAAGAGCAGAATAGGTTCCATTATAAATATAGTTACCTGCACTACCTTGCCAGAACATAGAAAAATCAAAATTTTTGTAACTTCCACTAAAATTTAAACCATAAGTAAATTTCGGAATAGTTCTACCTAGATAGGTTCTATCAGCATCGGTAATTTGACCATCTCCATTTAAATCTTTAAATTTGATATCACCTGGCTGTGCGTTTACTTGAGTGGCATGATTTTGAATATCTGCTGTATTTTGGAAAATACCTTCAGCAATCCATCCATAAAGTTCACCAGCAGATCTACCGACATCTGTTTTAGAATTTATTCCATAGATTGGATTGTTATCACTTCCCACATTTAATACTTTATTATTTAAAGTAGAAAGGTTGGCACTAACGGTGTATTTAAAATCTTTATCATTATTAGAATAACTTAATAAGAAATCAAATCCATTATTTTTAACAGAAGCCGCATTAGTAAGAATTGAGTTAGGAAAACCGCCTGAAGAATACGGAAGTGGTACAGAAGCTAAAATATCATATGATTTTTTTTCATAGTATTCTGCTACAAAGTTTAGTTTATTAAATAATCCAATTTCAAATGCTACATTGGTAGTTTCTGTAGTTTCCCATTTAATATTTGGGTCTTTTATTGGAACTACAGTAGTCCCAGAATGAATTGCGTTACCAAAAATATAGCTTGCAAAAGGATTTACCGTGTTTTCCCAAGCATATACACCAATCGTATTGTTTCCTAATCTACCCCATCCTCCTCTCAATTTCAATAAATTCACATAATCTGGCAATTTTAAAAATTCTTCTCTATCTAATCTCCAACCACCTGAGAAAGAAAAATATTCGCCATGATTATTTCTAGGTGCAAACTTAGAAGACTTATCTTGACGGAAATTAGCTGTTAAGAAATATTTTTCTTTATAATTATAATTTAATCTACTAATATAAGATATTGCAGTAGTGGTATTATTATACTCTCCTCCATCTCTACTATCTGCATATTCTATTTGTGCAATAGACCCTGCACTATACCCTACACCTCTAGACCATTGATTATAGTTATCATTTTTTTCTTGAATCCAACCTGCCATAACATCAAACTTATGTTCTCCTAGTTTTATATCATAGGTTAACAAGTTATTGATAAAAGTAGTTGTAAGATGGCTAGATGAAACATCTAATTGAGACTCACCTGGTTCCGTCACATAATACCAACCTAAATCTGATACAGGAACAAAAACTCTTGAATTTACATTTAATCTATCAAAACTTACGTTGAGTTTATATTTAAGATTTTTTAATATTTCATATTCTCCCCATACGCTTCCCATAAAACGATGTCTTTTAGCGGTATTGGTAATTAAATGATTATAACCAATAATATTTAAAGAAATTGCCGCTTGTGTATTACGGTCTGTACCACCATAACCACCTAATCTATTTGGATCATATACTGGCATCGTAGGAATTGCCTGAAGCAAATAAATTAAAGGTGAACCATTATCATATGCATTGAAATTTTCTTTATCAGACTGAGTATAAGAAATTTTTCCTCCATAAGAAAACTTACCTTTTTTACCACCAAAATTCATATTCATAGAATATCTTTCATAATCTTGAGGTGTATTCATGTAGGAAGTATTTTTAAAGTAATCTAAATTCACAGCATAATTAATATCTTCTGTACCTCCATTCATATTGATGGTATGATTCTGAAGTGTTCCTGTTCTAAAACCTTCTTTTTGCCAATCTGTATCTACATTACTTATGAAATTTGGATTGCTAGGATCGTTAGCAGGAAGAATTGCTTGTCCAGAATTTAAATAAGCTTGATTCGTAATTTGTTGGTATTGTTCTCTATTTGTAACACTTAGTGATTTAGGAGCACTTTGATAACCATTCAAAACACGATATGTTAAATTCAATTTTCCCTTTTTACCTTGTTTTGTTTGAATAATTACAACACCATTAGCACCTTGAACACCATATATTGCCGCAGAAGATGCATCTTTTAATACACTTATTGATTCTATATCCGATGGAGAAAAATCATAAGGATTTGTTACAATAACTCCATCTACAACAAAAAGTGGATTATTATTATTAAAAGAAGAAATACCTCTAATTTTAATATTTACAAAACTTCCAGGCTCACCAGAAGATTGAACTGTTACACCAGGAACCTGCCCTTGAAGCATTTTAGCAGCATCATAAGTTATAGTCTTTTTTGCATCTGTAACGTTTACAGCAGCTACAGAACCTGTTAGGTCTGATTTTTTTTGTTTACCATAACCAATTAGTACAACTTCATCTATTGCAAGAGTGTTGTTTTTAAGTTGCACATTTACTTTATGGTCTTTACCTACTTTTACTTCTTTACTATCGTAATCATTGTAAGTAAAAACTAAAACATCATCAGGATTAGCTGTAATTTTATAGTGTCCTTTTTCATCACTTGTAACCGTTTGATTGGTATTAGCTACTGTTACAGTAACATTAGAAAGTGGCTTGCCATTAGATCTAGATGTTACAGTTCCTTCTATCACTTGCTGTGCAAATATTGTTCCTGAGGCAGACATAAATAACACAACAAAAACCTTTTTTGAATAAGAAAAAAACATATTTTTTCTTACTACTTCCAAAATGGAATCTATTTTTTTGCTCATATGTAAAGGTATTAAATGTAATTTTTACACTTCTAAAGTAAACGAAAGAATCTATTCTCAAAAACATTTTTTTAACTTTTTTTCAAAAACGTTAAAAAATCATACTTACGAACCTCACAAAAAGAGACAAAAAAATCCTATAATTCTACTAGAAAAAAAATTGAAAATTTAAACAAAAGTTTAATTTATACAAAATATAAAAACCTCAATTTCAATTATTTAAAAAAATAAAATTTGAAAAATTAACTCAATGATAATCAAAAATCAATCTAATGTTAACAAATAAAATTGGTGAAAATTTCAAAAAAAAAGAAAATTTCAAAAAGAATGATTTTAACATTTTGTTAACATTTATTAACTGAAATTAACAATTTTTATCAGCGAAAAACACCCGAATTTCCTAAAAAAAACTCCCAAAATTTGACCCAATTTTGAAAAAATTTGACTTTTCTAAAAAAAATCTAATCTTGAATCTTATTTTAAAAAGAGAAAATGACAATTTAATAAATGCAAAAAAAACACTTATTATATAAAGTAATCATTTTGAAACCTTTATATTTGCATTTAAATTAATTTTAAATCAATTAATTTAACTTTTAAGTGTATGAAAAAAAGAGATTATTCGCAATACGATAGATATTTATTAGCTGTAGACTGTATTGTTTTTGGGTTTGATGGCGAAAATTTAAAAATTCTAATTACAAAAAGAAATTTTGACCCAATGTACGGAGAATGGTCTTTAATGGGGGGATTTATGAAATCTTCTGAAACATTAGACTGTGCAGCAAGTAGAATTCTTACCACACTTACAGGGCTAGAAAATGTATATCTGGAACAATTAAAATGTTATAGTGAACCAGATAGAGAACCTACTGCAAGAATTGTCTCTACGTCTTATTATGCACTTATTAATATTAAAGAAAATATACAGATAAACGAAAAATATTCTGCAAAATGGTTTGATTTTGAAGACTTTCCGTCTTTGATATTAGACCACAATTTAATGATTGAAGATGCTATTAAAAGATTAAGATATAGAGCATCTACTCAGCCAATAGGATTCGAACTTTTACCAGAAAAATTTACGATGAAAGATCTTCAAAATCTTTATGAAGCCATCTTTAACGAAAAATATGATAAAAGAAATTTTATTAGTAAAATAAATAGCTTAGACATTCTAATTAAAACAGACGAAAAAGATATGACATCGTCTAAAAAAGGTTCTTTTTTATATAAATTTGATGAAAAAAAATACAATAAAAAAGCTTCTAATGGTTTTCTTTTTAAAATCTAATTCCTTTCGTCATTTTAAAAGAATTTAAATTAACGCAAAAATTGATAAACATGGAAACTATGTTCGGAGTAAAGAATAAAACTATTTAAATACCTCTAACTTAAATAAGTTCATATTATGATTTTTTTTAATACTATAAATTCTATTTTTTTCTTTCTTATATTACAGAATATTCTTTTATATTTCAAAAACCATTCGTTTGCAAGCATTTGAAATATACCTCATAAAATTATATTTAGTAATTAGTAACTTCACAAAACTATCGTATATTTGTGAATATGTTCGAAATCCACTTCGCGGACTTAGAACATCATGCGTTTTTACAAAAGTTCTTCGGTAAACTTAGAAACCTTATTCTGGAAAGTTAGTTTTGCAATTCACATTTCACATTCGTTTACTTTAAATAGATTTATTCAGTAGGAAACTCTGGTCTTCTCATTTTATATTTCGTTCCGTTGAGAGATTCTAAAAATGAGATTAAAGCAGATTTTTCGTCTTTTGTAAGTTTTAAAGGTTGCAAAAGAGAATCGGTAACGGGATATAAAGGGTCTTTCTGTTTTTGTTCTGGTTTTGGGTCTATCATGTGCATTCCGCTGTTGTAAACATTCACAATCCCTTCAAGGTCATCAAATAAACCATTGTGCATCCAAGGTCTCGTTAAGTTGAGGTCTCTCAGTTGTGGAGTTCTGAATTTGCCAACATCTTCCGCTTTTTTAGTTATATTGTAAAGTCCTAAATCTTCGTATTGTCTTTTATAATAAGTAAGTCCTATATTGTGGAAAGACTCGTCGGTAAGGTTTTGACCGTTGTGACAGTTCATACAACGTGCTTTTGTACGGAATATGTGCATCCCATATATTTCTTTGTCTGACAAGGCATCGTATTTTCCATCCATAAATTGGTCGAATCTACTTGGCTGACTTTTAATTGTTTTCTGGAATTCTGCCAAAGCTTTTACGATTCTGTTATAAGTTATTTTCTCGTCTCCGTACGCATTTTTAAAAAGCTCTTTATAATTTTTAATTTTTTCAATTTTTTTAGGAAGCTTTTTAATGTCCATCGCCATCTCGTTATGCGCACCAAGAGGACCAGAAGCTTGTTCTTCTAAAGTCTGCGCACGTCCGTCCCAGAAAAAAGATTTTCTATTGGCGATATTATAAAGCGAAATAGTATTTCGGTTCCCCATAAGATGGTCATTTCCTAAAGCGATACGCCTTCTATCTGTCCAGCCCATTTCTGGGTCGTGACAAGAACTACAAGAGATTTGGTTGGATTTTGATAATTTAGGATCAAAGAATAACATTTTCCCAAGAATTACTTCAGGACGATCTTGCTCTACAAAAAATAAAGAATCTCTTTTGATAGAAGAAAATTCTTTCCAAGAAACGCCTTTATCAATATTTGGCATTGGCCATTCTGCAATTGCTTTTTTATAGCTTTTTATAATCTCCTCTATGGTCGGGTCTGGATTATTCATCAAATTTTGTCCTACTTTTGGTGTAAAACTCAATAAAATAAAAATGAAAACAACGGAAATTGAGATAAAAAAATTCTTCATTATTAAAATGTTATACCTAGACTTAGGCTTGTAAAATTATTGTTTTTTTCTTTAACTGTTTTTGTAATCCACTCACCGCTTATGAAAAAAGAAGGAAGCTTTTGAATTTTAAAATCATAACGAACAAGCGCTCCTACTGTAATAATATCACTTGTCAGGATGTCAAAATCATCAAGAATCCATTCTAGTTTTCCCGAGCTTACATTGGTATCTAATACGTTTATAGCTTTATTAACACTTCGATACTCGTAATTTGGTCTGAAGGTTAACACCTGATTTTTTTTGATTTCAAGTTTCAAATCTAAATCTAATCCGAAAGTATATGCGTCGTATTTCTGACCAGAAAAAGGATAGATTCTGCGGTCTGTAACTTCTTGATAAGAGAAAAATGGAATTGCTGTAAAAGTATATTTTTCTTGGTTTAATTGATATAAACCTTTTATACTGGTGGTATATTGCTCTTTTTTGTAAGCTTTTCTTTTGAAAATAAGCTGTGTGTTATCTGAATTGCTGGTGTAGCCATATTCTGTACCCGTTCTAACAGTAGAATTATAATTAAAAATTAACCCAATTCTATTATTTTTTAAAGTAATGAATTTGGCAGCTTCTATTTGGGATATTTTGTTCTCCAAATCACTGGTGTCATAATAGCGATTTCCTACTCTTGGATAGGTTCCTTTTATATTATTGGAGCTAGAAAGTGAACCGATGATATAAAAGTCTTTTCCATTTTTGCTAGAAATTTGTCCGCCAATTTTATAACCAAGTTCTTCAAATTGTGTATTAACACTGTTGTTGAAAAAATAATTAGTATAACCAAATCCAATGGATTGATAGACTAATGGGAAGCTGACTTCATTTACAAAGGCTACTCCACTATTTTGTGTGTACTTATTAAACTCCCCGAAGATTCCTAGTTGGTAATCTCTATAAACTTTATAATTAATACCTGATGAAAGCAATAGGTCTGATGTGGTATTTTTCAATCGCGGATCTATTGAACGATATGCCATTTGGGCTTCATAACTTCCAGAAATTCCAAAAGAAAAACGATTCAATTTTTTAGCATAGCCTCCTGCGAAATGATAAGTTTCTAAATTAATATCTCCTCCAATAGAATCTAAAGTTACATAAGGTGCAATTCTTTCGAAATCTAAATTCTCGTTGTAGCGAAGGTTTTTTCTAGTCATGTTGCTATAACTTGCATTTCCCCAAACAACACTATTCGATTTTAATTTTTTAAATGAATTGGTTTTTAAGCTCAATCCTGTATCTCCAGAACCTATCTGTCGTAGATACGTTTTTTGATTGTCAGATTGATAGTTCACACTAAATTCTGACATTGAAAAAGAACTATAATCCGACTTATTTGCCGGATTATAGTAAAAATTTTGGTTTTGTATTCTTTCTTCGTTGTATTGATTATTAATCGTAGAAAATAGACGCAAACTGTCTTGTGCTGAAACAGAAATCAGACCAATACAAAAAGAAAGAAAAATGAAAAATTTTGATTGATACATTATTAAAAATGATTATTCCAAAATATTATTTAACGATACCGTCTTTTAAACTAGGTTCAGAGTTACGAACGAAATCTAAAGTAGAATTGTTGGTATCTTTGTAAAGATTTTTACCATTAGACATTAATCCTAATACTTTTCTTCTTACAGATTTTGAATTATTTTTAGGGAAAGCACTTGTCCATCCAGAATCTAGTGAGGGATCTGTTAAAATATGCAAGAAATCTTCATCTGTACTATTATTAACCGCATCAACAATCCAAGAGTTTGGAATTTCGTAAGCACTTACATTTCTGACTGTACCAGCTGAAGTGGTATAACTATAATCATATTTATGATTCTGAAGGAAAGTCTGTTCATTTTCGCCCTCTGGAAAACGTGCAATAACATAACTTTCTATACTGGTTGCATACAAGAAAATCATATTGTAAGCCATTTTAGTGTACATAACTTGCATATTTGGAACTGCAGGATTATCCACTTGACCTAATGATGGATTAGAAGATGGAAACTCGAAATCTGCTTTTGTTAAATCAAATCCATTATCTTTTGTATGATTAATAGCATTGTCAGCAATTACAATATAACTTCCTGGTTGTACAGGATATTGTTTTCCTGTATCGCTTTTAATATACATTGCACTTCCAACTGGGAAAGCCTGATTGATGTGATAAGGTGTAATTTCTCTTTTAACGGAGCTTAAAAATTCAGATGTAGCAATAATTAGATTATCAGCATAAAGAACATTATCCGTATTATTTGTTAACTTGAAATATCTAGAATTGTTATAATTTTTACCATCATTTGTTTTTACACCTGTAAAGAAAACCTCTTCTATTATAAAGTCATTGTTAAATTGCTTAATAATCAATGGTAAAGATAGATTTACAACACCTGTTGTAATATCTTGTTGAGCAGTTGCGCCTACCTGAACTTCTTCATTATCTTTTGTGATCACCGTTCCGTTTGCTGTAATTTTATAAGAGCCATAAGGTAATTCAAAAGAATAAGCACTTGCATTTTCTAGAGTTTGTTTGGTGATTGCTCCAGAATTGGTTTCCATGATTTCTATTTCAATTGTCTTGTACGTGGCAATATTATCTCCTGCTAGAGTTACAGTAAGAACGCTTTTCTGAGCAACTTGCGTTGCAAAATCGTCATCGCTAGAACAAGATACGATTACAGAAGAAAAAGCGAGAGCAGCACATATGCCAATTACTAAAAATCTTTTTTTCATAATATATTAAATTTTAAAAGTTATAATTAAGTTCCATTCCGAAATAAGGTTTGTTTCCAGTTTGTCTTTCTATTTTGTTTCCTAAAAAGTAATAAGGATGCTCATAGTTGAAAAGTCTGTTAACAAACATTGATGTTTTAAGGTTTTTATAGATAATTTTGGTTACTTTGAAATTGGCTCGGATGGTATAAGTATATCTGGTAGAAATATTATCTGTAACAGAAACATTTCTTACAAGCCATTGTTTGTAAAGGTCTGTTTTGTCGCTTTCCACGAAAGGTTGTATAATACCATCTAATCCTACATAAGAAATTGGCTCAGGAATTCTTTCATCTTTTTTCTCGTAGTTGTACAAAGAGCCTTGCAGAGAAGCAGAAACAATTAATCCCAGATTAGGAATAAAAGTATCAACGATAAGATTATAATTAAGATTTTCGTTAATGTATCCTAAGTCGCTTTGATAGATTCCATAGTAAGGATAAGAACTTCCTCCTAAAGAAATAGACGGACGCTCTAGCACGGGAACCGTATTTCTGTATTGAGTTTTAAACCAAGCTCCTGTTAAGGTAAATTTGGTATTAATGCCTTTTATTCTCGGTGAAGTATAACCAAATTCAATTCCATCTTTAATTGTTGCACTTCCGTTTTCCGTGATGGTATAATTTCCAAATTCTCTAATGGTTTCGTAAGGAACATTGGTTAAATCTGGCCCATTTTCTCCCCATTGAGATATATCAATATAAGCCGTATTATAGCTTTTATAGGAGTTAATCTGAGTTTGTAAAGTATTTCGGAATCCATTATTAAGGTCTTCTCTGAAATAGGTAACGAAAAATTCGTGTCCTCGATAGCTTAAATCCAAACGAATTTCTTTCTTAATGTTTTTTGCAGCCGTCAGATTTTTATTTTCGCGGTTTTGAACGTAAGTCATAAAGTTAACGTAACGGTAGTTTTCGTCATTGTGATAATAGTTGACCTGAGCATAATCTATGAATCTGCTATTTGGGTATAACATCAACAAAGTTGGTTGTTTGTACAAAATTCCGAAGCCTAATGTTACATCCGTTTTCAATGGATAATTTCCAATCATCAAATGAGGCAAATTGTATTGGAAATTAATTCTTGGCTCTGCAAATATTTTTTTACTGATGGCAAATGAATTGTCTATTCCTAAAAGTTTTGAAACTCTTAAACCCGTGTACAAAGAAAATTTGTGTTGATTAAGGTTATAAGACATTTGATTGCCTGCGAAAAAAGCCAAATTTTGCCACGCAGGAATATCACTGAATTCTCTTGGTCTCGTTCCAATGGTTGCAGAAGGA
This sequence comes from Cloacibacterium sp., assembly GCF_047601505.1. Taxonomy (GTDB): domain Bacteria; phylum Bacteroidota; class Bacteroidia; order Flavobacteriales; family Weeksellaceae; genus Cloacibacterium. Next base: position 1,190,911 of record NZ_JASGJD010000001.1, on the reverse strand, counting down.
GGTGTACTTAAATCCCATTGTTGCCCTTTTCCAAAGTTTTTAGAATACTTCCAGTCAAGACCAATTTCGTATTGATTATTGAATTTTCCTAATTTTTTAGTTCCTGAAGCCTGAGCAAAAATGGATAAATCTAATGGTTTTCCGTCTGTTGAAGATTCTGCAACATATCTTGTACTGGGAAAGATTCCAATATTTTCTCCAGCAGTGGTTGCTAGAGAAAGAGCTCTTGGACCAGAAAGTTGCACTAGTTTTACTTGTTCTATTTTTTCGAAACCTTGTCTAATCGCTGTATTTAAAGTTAGCTTATCAAAAATGGATTGAGCATCCAATTTATAAATGAAATTATTAGTAAAACTAACTCTCTGATTAGAATTTGTATAAGAATCTGTTAAAGCATAACCTGTATCAGGGTCATATTTCTTTTTATCTATATTGTTAGAAAAATCTATATTAGAGCGCCATTCCAAAGGTTTTTGCCAAAGTTTTGTAATTAATTTGGAACGCAATGAAGCTGTGATACGCTGATAATTTTCGAATTCATCCGTTGGGTCTTGTTTAGAATCTAAATAATCCAGATTAGCATTAAGACTCCAGTTTTTATTCATCAGAAAACCTTTGCCAATATAATATTGCTTGCTAAATCCATCAGCTTTGAATCTCGCCTCCAAAGGTGAACGTCCTATTTTTCTTTCAATTTTGACTAATCCAGAAGTCAAATCCCCATACGCTGCAGAAGGAATTCCTCTTATAATTTCTACTTTTTCAATGTCATTGGTAGATATGGTTCGCATATCTGTACCAATAGCGGTAGTATTTCTACTGGCTGCAGCTTGCAACATTTGGTCATTATCAATAGAAGTTTGCAAATTAGCATTGGTATTCCATACATTATCATCTATCATAAACTGTATCCCAAGAGAAGTTGTATTGTATGAAGACGGACCACCTGTATTTTCTCTTAGCACAATTCTATTGGAAACACTTAAATTAGGATCCCGAGACAAACCCCCTGGAAGAAGTTCCATAAGGTCAGCAAAACTGGAAGGTTGCAAATGTTGCATCGATTGTCTATCAATCACAGATTTGCTTGTTAATCCCTTTCCTTCTTTTGCTGTAATGACAACTTCTGCAATTTTCTTTTCTTTTTTAAGTTCTATTGTATGAGTTTGTGAGCTTACTACATTAAGATGAATCTCTCTTTCTTCGAAGTTTTTTAATGTAATTACTAGAATATGCTTCCCTTTTGGAAGTAAAAGTGTAGCTATACCTTCAGAATTCGTATTTGCTTTTTTTTCCTCATTTTGTCTTACAACAGCTTGTGCCAAAGGTTGCTTCAAGTCATTTAAAACTTGAATTGTAACAAGGAAATTCTCAGATTGAGCTTTGATATGGATAAAACCAAAACTAAAAAAAAGTATAAAAAAATATTTAAGCACTCTAGTTATTTTTAAAAACAAGACTGCAAATGTAGAATTTTGATTGAATTAATCAAAGTTTATTTAGAATAAATTAAAATAACAATTGTTTTTTTTCTTTTCCTTCTATAAATTAACATAAATTTTAGCTTTTACAGGTCGAAAGCATACATACTCCAAGTTCAGTTTATAGTAATAAATAAATCTGTGACAAAAACGATTAAAATCAAGCATTTTCAAAAACATTGAAAATAAAAAAATCGCTGTAAACATTACATTTACAGCGATTTAACTATTTATTCTAATCGACTTTAATCAGTCCTTACTTGACTTCTTCAAAAATAACGATATATGAAAATCAACCAGTTATGATTTTATGGTACAAATATGGTACAGATAAAAGATCGTGAACATTGTCTTCTTTTTTATTCTTTTGCCGTTTTCTTTAATTTATTAATGTATGAAAAATAATTCATAAATATCAAAATTAAAGATTAACGCGTATTATTTCATACATTAAATTTGTCGGTGAAAAAAATATAATTTTTTATTGAAAGATTAGCAATCTATATTGGAGCAGTTTGATATATTTTTCTTGATGTTCTTTACTTAAATAGGATTGATGAATGAGTGATAACATTTTCTTCTCTGATTTTAGAAAACGTTTAAAAGTATTCTCCACTTGTTTTTGGTTTAATCCTAATTTTAATCCTAAATTAATAAAATCGCTTTTGGAAAGTTTTTTCTTTTTTCCACCAATAGTTAATGCAGATTCTTCCTTATCCTCAGGTAAATGAAGTTGAACGTTGAGCAAATCGTAAGCAGGAGATATTTCCCAATTTTCACCATTTAATATGAGCGAAAAATTTTTGAGATGCATATCATTATTTCCTGTAATGTAACAGAAAATTACGATTTCATAAAACCTCATTAAATCTAATAAAGTGTTTGCAGAATGCTCTTTAATCGCTTTTCCAACCTTCTCTACTGAACCACGATATTTATCAAATGCTTCTAAGATTTGAAACATATCCAGCATGTGAATTTTATTTCCATTATCGTCTCTGTCAATTCGTTTTGTAATGTAGGATAATTCGCCAGATTTTAAACGAATGAGTGAGGACATCACGGTAGTAATACCGCATATTTCAGCCATTTTCATCGTCAGATGTTCATTTTCGGGCATTTCCGAAAAAGTGGAATTTTGCGGTTTTAAAATATAGTTTCCTCCCAAAGCACCAACAACCGTTAATCTACCTCTGTTTGCATCCTTTAGAACATCTTTAATGAAGCCCATTGATAATTTTGGCTGAACTCCTGGAACTGCAACGGAAGTTTCAATGACTTGTTTAGCCAACATTTCCATTTCCTGCAACGTATAATCTAAAATTGGAGGATTAGTTGTTCCAAAGAATTTCTGACTGCAATGCGGATGAAAATCCTCTTCGCCCATTACTTCTTGATAGCAATATAGACATTTTTTACCCATCACTTTTCACAATTATAGGTTCTACACTTACTGCACCAATGCAATTTTTGCAACACGCCAAAAGCAATCCCATTCTGTCGTTTTTGTTGATTTTCCAACTTTCGGAAGCTATTTCCAACAGCCAACCTTCCGGAATTAATCCTTCAAAAAAAGGGAACAACCTATTTTCTCTATATAATTTCTCGGAAACAGGCATTGAAAAGGTAATGAACTGATACGGAAATTTTTGAATATAATCATTATCATATTCAAAGGTGTAATCTCCATCGTTGGTTTCCGTAACGACTCCTGCAAAATGATTTTGATAAAAAACTTTTCCCTGTCTCATTTTTCAATTTCTTTTAAATTGGCAGGAACAAGTTTACTCCCAAACATCAGAAGTACCTGATTTACTTTTGACAAACTGAGATTTTCTTTTCCCTGTTCTATTTTCCGAACCACTGTAAGGGCAACACCTGCTCTTTCAGCAAATTCTTGTTGGGTAAGATTGGCTTCTTTCCTTTTTGTCTTTATAAAATTGGCTAGGTTAACGTACATAATTATATGCTTTTGCAAATATTTTATGCAAATATATTAAATTATATGTAAAAGCGTATAAAATAATTAAATTTGCAATAATTATATGCAATTAGATATATAAATTTAGTATTAAATACATTATCAATTAACAAATAAAGACTTTATAATATTAAACCCTTCGGACAACTTGTCTGAAGTTAATAATATTTTAAAATGAGCTGTTTTAAGCCCCTATTATATTGTGCATTAAAATCACTGTTTAAATGTCTTGCTAAATCTTTTGAAACTTTACCATCACAAACCAATACTTCATTCTTAAATTCTGATTTGAATCGTTTCTCAAGATGATGAATTGTATCTACATATTCTGAAAACAGAATAATTTTTCTGTTCGGCTCATTAGCTAGAAGGCGTTTTATTTTTTTTATAATTTCTTCCTGCTTAGGATCATTCTCTACTAATTTTAAGTCTTTCAGTCGCTTTTGAATATCTTTAAATAATTGAATATCCGAATCTATATCATCTAAAATCTCTTGTCGCCTATGAAAAATATCAACATTATAAACTTCATTGTTTTTAGGAGTTTTTCGTTTGAGCGCCTAAATAATTACAAACTTGTAACCCCACTAACAATTTTATTTTTTGTTGAGGATTTTTTTGAAGACTCAAGTAGATATCTGACCATCCTGAAAAATAAAAATAACCTACCAGAAATTTCAGCTCATCACTAATAGAAATCAAAGTATTCAATCTTCCTTTTAGTGTTTTCTGTTGTTTATTATTGGTAATAAAATTATTCGACATTGTATTTAGTGATAAAGTAATTGATATATTGTTTTAAATACGTCCCTAAATAATAGGGCAAATTCATTAACAAGTAAGGTTTACCTTCTGGTGTAACGGTTTCTTCAATGTTGAATTTTCCCCCATACATTCTGACTGCGAATTGATGAGGGGCTTGATTCACAAATTGATGCAAAGATTTCAAACTTCCCGTTTTCCCCGATTTAATTTCAATAGGAATCAAGAATTTTCCGTGAGCAATGAGCAAATCCACCTCTGCTGATGATTGCGTTTTGTCCCGAACCCAAAAGTTGGTCTTTTTGTAATCCGTAATATTCAAAGACAAAACTTCCTGATTGATAATATGAGGTATAATCGCTCCTTTGTATGCTTCGTTAAGGTCTTTCATTAGCAACAAATCGGCTTGAATATTCAGATCAAAATTTAAAATTCCTGTATCCAAAAATTGTAATCGTGGCGATTTTTTATAATCTGGAAGAATTGGCGGCTCTACATTGGTACAAGGATAAATTACCTGAATGACCTTTGCGGCATCTAAATTATTAAATGCCTCGCTCACTTCCCTCGACTTATAATTAGAGTGTCCGAAATTTTGAAATTTAATCCTTTGGTCAACAAATGATGCAGCGGTATTTACGATGTGTTTCATCACATTTTCTTCCGATTTACTATCTGCGTATTTTATCACATCATCTTTGTAGGTATTCCAAATACTTTCATAAATCTGTGGAAGGGATAATAAATCTTTATTAGCAACATAGTTGGCGACAATTTCAGGCATTCCTCCAATAATACAATAAGTGTGGAACTCTTTCATCAAAAGTTCGTGGGCAATGTCGTCAACGGGAACATTCCGAAATCTTTCTAACAAATTCTTTTTTCCTTGTGCTTCAAGATATTCCTGAAAATTTAAAGGAAACAGATACAGATAATTAATCCGACCTACTGGATAATTTTTAGTTTTCTTTAAAGTATGCTCCAGCAAAGAACCCGCAGCAATGACATTCAATTCTGGCAAGTCCTCATGAAAATAACGCAAAAAAGAAATAGCTTTTTCGGATTCCTGGATTTCATCAATAAAAAGCAGTGTTTGGGGGAAATCTTTTGGAGAGATTTCATTTTTTAATGCCAAAAAATTGACCAATTCCTGTACACTATTACTCCGTTCTACGAGACTAGCATCTTCGCTTTTCTCTAAATTAAGTTCTATAAAATGGGTATAACTTTCCCCGAAACTACGAACCAAGGTCGTTTTTCCTACTTGTCGAGCTCCTCTTAGTATCAACGGCTTGGCATTGGAACTCGTTCTCCATTGAACCAACTCATGAAAAATATGTCGTTTAAAATTCATTCCCTTCATAAAACAAACCCAAATCTACTAAATTTTTGTAACAAAACAAGGGTGATTTTTACTTTATTTTGTAACAAAACAAGGGCAATTTTTCTAATAACTTAATTTCTGCCTTTTTACAAAACTACTTACGGTTAATCTGTGAACGCCCAAAATTCTGCCTATAGCGGAATACGAAACTTTTTTATCTAACAATTCTTGAATCTTCTTTTCCTGTCCTGTAAGTTTGGTTCTAGCGGATTTACTTCCTACGGGACGACCGAGAATAACTCCTTCAGCACGCTTTCTTGCTAATGCTTCTTTGGTTCTTTGGGAAATAAGATTTCTTTCAATTTTTGCCGATAAACCAAATGCAAATGCTAAAACTTTAGAATTGATATTATTGCCCAATTCATAGTTTTCTTTTATGGTATAAACCATAATTTATTTTTCCATACAATCGTGGAGAATTTCCTTTATTTGCATAAGATTTCGTCCCATTCTTGATGATTCTGTTACAATTAACTGATCTCCTTTTTTCATCTTATTGAGAAGCTTCCCAAATTTTCTTTGATCCAGTCGTTCCACAGAACTGATTGTTTCTTCTATCCATTTGTTTATCTGAATATCTTTTGAAAATGCAAAATTGGTTAATTTCAAATCTTTGATTTTCTACTGTCTGCTTGTCTGTACTTACTCTAATGTAACCGTAAATCATTTTATTAAATATTATTTTTAAAGATTGTATACTTTAAATGTATAATTATTATAAAAAACATCGATAAAAGCTAGAATAAAAACTAAAAGAATAACTATAATATTATTACAATTAATGGGAGGTTAAAAATAGCATCTTTTGTTATTTAATTATCTCTACTAAAAATATCTGCCAGACTTTCACTTTGCGCAATAACTCTGTCAGCTTCCATTTTAGCTAAATCAGGAGGATAACCATAGCGCATTAATAATTTCTTTACCGTAAGTCTTAATTGTGCTCTTACATCATCACGTTTACTCCAATCAACAGTTGCATTTTTCCTAATCACATCTACAATGGTGTGAATTAATTCTTTCATCTTTTCATCGTCTAAAAATGAAGTAGAATCATTATCTTTTAAAACACTATAAAAAGCATATTCTTCTGGGCTTAGTCCTAACTCTTCAGACTTTGCATCTTCTAGCCTCAATTCTTTGGCTATTTCAGATAATTCTTTCAGTACTTGTGCGGAATCTATTTGGTTATTATGATAGCGTTTTACAACAGACTCTAACATTTCTGAAAATTTCTTTCCTTGTACCAAGTTTCTAGTCTTTCTTATTTTTATTTCGTCACTTAATAGCTTTTTAAGCAATTCAAAAGCAACATTTTTTTGTTGCATATTTTTTACTTCTAACAAAAACTCGTCCGACAGAATACCCACTGATGGCGCTTCTATTCCTGCTGCTTCAAAAATATCAATTACCCCATCACTTGATAAAGCTTCATCCACAATCTGTTTGATAGCAGTTTCTACCTCATAATCCGATTTTACACCATTGCTGCTAAATTTATTAATTCTAGATTTTACCGCTTGGAAAAAAGCTACTTCATCTTTTATAACATCAGCTTCTGTGCTTGGAATTGACAATGCAAAAAATTTAGAAAGCAAACCAATTTCTTTTAAAAATCGATTTTTCAAGGTTTCTGATTCTAAAATAAAATTTTGAGCCCCTAATAATATTTGAAGTTTTTGTGCGGTATCACTTGAAAAATAAGATTTATAATCATACCCTATAAACATTTGCTCTAATACTTCGTGCTTTTCAAGCATTCCTGCAATGGCTTCTTTAATATCTACAATTGGTGTCCCTTCTCCGCCACTTTGCAGATAGGTAGCCATTGCATTTCTTAAATCTTGTCCAATACCAATATAATCTACAATTAAACCACCTGGTTTATCTTTATATACTCTGTTTACTCTTGCAATGGCTTGCATTAGATTAGCACCTTGCATTTTTTTATCAATGTACATTGTGTGCATACTTGGCGCATCAAAACCTGTTAACCACATATCTCTAACAATAACCATTTTTAAGTCATCATTAGGGTCTTTCATACGGATTGCTAAATCCTTGCGTTGTTTTTTTGTGGTATGGTGTGGCTGCAACAATGCGCTATCGTCTGTAGAGCTTGTCATAATTACTTTTAATACCCCTTTATCTAAATCGTTATGATGCCATTCTGGTTTTAATGCTATAATTTCATTATAAAGCATTGCGCAGATGTTTCTTGTCATACAAACAATCATCGCTTTTCCTTCAAAAACTTGCTGTCTTGCTTCAAAGTGTGCAACAATATCTTTAGCAATATCTTTCAAACGGTCTGGATGTCCTACAACTGAGTCTATCGTTGCTAATTTCTTTTTGGCTTTTTCTAGTTGTTCTTCTGTAGCATCAGAAATAGCATTAATGTCTTCATCTATAGAAGCCATTGTAGTTTCATCAATCTTTATTTTGATTAAGCGGGATTCATAACTTATAGGGACTGTAGCACCATCATCTACTGCTTGTTTAATATCATAAACATCAATATATTTTCCAAAAACGGCAGGAGTAGATTTGTCTTCTTTTTCAATAGGTGTTCCTGTGAAACCAATGTAAGAGGCGTTTGGTAAAGCATCCCTTAAATATTTCGCATTGCCATATCTTATTGCTGAACCTTCTTCTGTTTCTACTTCTCTACCTTTAAAACCATACTGACTTCGGTGTGCTTCATCTGCAATGACTACAATATTGGTTCTCTCTGAAAGGGTTTCATAGACATTCCCTGTCTCTGGTGCAAATTTTTGAATGGTGGTAAAAATAACACCACCACCCGAAACTTTTAACAAATCTTTGATGTGCTCTCGGCTTTCTGCCTGTACTGGTTTTTGGCGCAGCAATCCTACACAATTCCCAAACGTTCCGAATAATTGGTCGTCTAAATCATTTCTATCGGTAAGGATTACTAAAGTTGGATTTTCCATTTGCGGATGGGTAATAATCTGACCGCTAAAGAAAACCATTGATAGCGATTTGCCACTCCCTTGGGTATGCCAAACCACCCCTATTTTTCTATCACCATCGGTAGAATGAGTCGCTCTTAAGGTTTGTGCTACTGCTTTTTGCACCGCGTAATACTGGTGATAAGCTGCTACTTTTTTTATTTTAACTTGTGAAATAATGCCTTCAGCATTTTTTACTTCTTCTTGCTCAAATACCGTACAATATCGAATGAGTTTTACCAAAGCATCTTTATTGAGCATATATTTGGTAAGAATTTGCAAATCGGTTTGTAGGGTGTTACTTTGTTTCGCCAGTTCGCTTTCGCTTGTGGCTTCTTTTGGCGCTTTCCAAGCGAGGTATCTGGAAAATGGAGCAGAAACACTAGACACTTTGGCATCTATACCATCAGAAATTACACAAAGTGCATTGTAATAAAAAATACTAGGAACTGCTTTTTTATAATTCTGTATTTGTTTAAACGCTTTTTGCAAAGTCGCTTTTTCATCTGAGGCATTTTTGAGTTCTATGAAAACCAACGGCAAACCATTAATGAACACCACAACATCAAAACGTTTTTCGTTGTTGTTTTCTTTTACTACCAATTGATTAACTACCCAAAAACTATTATTCTCTATATTTTCGGTATCGAGTACGCGAACATTGATGCCTATGGTATTCTCCCCTTTTTGGTATTCTACCGTAACCCCATTGGTAAGATAAGAATGAAAACGCTCGTTGTTTTCCATTATATCTTCTGTACCCAAATTTATTATTTTTTGAAATGCTTCTGCTCTTGCAGATTCTGGGATGGTAGGATTAAGTTTTTTAAGACTTTCTTTGAAATGATTTTCCAGTACTACAGAAGAAAAACTTTCTCTTTGTGGGTTATCACTGTAAGGAGCAATGTCTGCACCGTAATAATAGGTGTAGCCTTGCTGTACAAGTTGCTCAATCAATGACTGTTCTATGGTGTTTTCAGAAATATGATTCATTAAATTAAAATTGGGTTGTGTTCATTCTTTATATTCTCAAAATCTACTTTTAATATTTCAGAAGCTTCAGTAAAAAACCATTTCCATCTATCAATCATAGCTATATCATTCCATAGTTTATTATATTTATTATTTTCATAATCATTAACTATATTTTGTGTAATCATAAAAGCAGTAATCTTCTCATTTTTCTGTTCATACTTGCCTTTTCCTTTGTAAACTCCCATTTTCATTTGAAAAGGACTATTACTCGCTTCTATATTTTTTGAGCCACCAAGTAAAGTTAAATTACCAACACTATTTAACCATTTATTTGCTGTCTCAAGTGAAATATGATTCCATTCAGGATATTTATTATATTTAATTGGTAATATGTGTTCTAAATGTAAATCTTTATCTAGATATATAAATGATAATTTGCTTTCATCAGTTACATTATATTCCATTAAAATAAGTAAAGGCTTAATCCAAGGTTCTTGTGCAACTCTTTCTGAAGTTAAGTAACGTGCTGCTAATTCTAAAATACCATCAGTTTCTAGTTTTTTATTTAATTCATCTTGAATAAAATTCATAGATTTTTTCTCTTTTACCCAACCAATTAAATTAAAAGATGTTTGTTTAATTTGTGATAAAGTTTTACCTGCAATCCAATATAAATAGTAAAAACTTCTAAGTTTTAATTTTAACTCTTCATATTCATTAAAATTAGTATGTAAGGCAGTCATTAAAATACTTTTCCAATACATTGACCATCTTATGTACCAAAACGAAAATAAAACTTTATCTTGTTTATTATAAATCTCATTTAAATAGGTGTTTGCAAATTCTTTAATTTTACCAATTAATTCGTTTGGATCCTTATCTTCAAATGCTGTTTGTAATTCATCATATAAAGATTTTTTTGGATTTTGTCCAAGAGTATAATATTCATAAATAATAAATAAATCATTTAAGCTTAAATCACAATTCTTTATATTTTGTTCCATATCTCTCCAGTCAGAAATGAATTGCTCCTCTTTTAGTTTAGAAACATCTGGATTATCTTTATGTTTTGTATATAACTTTTCTAGCAAAAAACTTTTAATCAAATCTGCTGCTGTTAAATCCATTCCTCTATCATTTAAAACTTGAAATAGTTTTATTGCAAATTCTCGATTCTTACAATCTATTCTAATTAATTTTACATTGTTAAATAAAAAATTTATAAACTTTTCTGACTGTGAAATTCCTAAATCAGTAAGCTTGTTTTTAAAAATAACAGCAGTATTTATAAACTTAAATTTTGGCTCTTCGTCAGTTCTTATTTGGTATTTGAATGGCTTATTAACATTCAATGTATTTCCTTTTAGAATATAAGTTTCAAAATCAGTACTATGTTGAGCATGAGTAAACAGTTTTAATCTATCATATTGTCCAAATTCTGCAATAGAATGTTGAATAGTAAAAGATTTTACAGAAGTTTCATCTGTATCATTTTTATTAAGTTCTGGATATAAATCCCTAATAACACAGAATAAAATCATCAGTGTTGTTAAACGTTGTTGTCCATCAACAACATCTGAATAGGCTGTACTTTCATTATCTCTTGGTTTTGCAGTAATTATTGAACCCAAAAAGTAGTTACTTTCGCCATTTTCATAAGCTTCATAAATATCTTGCCAAAGTAATTCAACCTGTTCATCTTCCCATTTATATGGTCTTTGATATTGAGGTATTTTATATTTGGCATCTGCATTTCCAAATAATTCTTTGATTGATAGACTTGAGGGTTTAAATGGTTCTTCCATGGTATAATTTATTTAAAAATTTCTTCTAAAAAATTTATAGTTTCTTTATTTGTTATAACTCCTTTGCTTGAAATATATAATCGTCCTATAAATTCTTTTATATCATCATCATTTATAATCCAACCAATTTGGTTATTATTATATGTAGCATTTAGTAATTTTTCAATTTCTTCTAATGAAAAATAATTTTGGAAAGACATTAATTCTGATATTAAATAGTGTGTAGTTGCAAAGCTTGGTGATAAAATTAACTTTTCAATGTTTTCTATAAAATCTTTTTTGCTACAAAAGCCTATAATTTCTCCCGAATCCGTCTCAACCACATATTCTTCATCATCCTTTTTTATTAGAAGTACTTTATTATCATTGATATTAATCCAATATTCTTTAATATTATCTTTAGTTATTTCAAAGCCTAGCTCATCTTTCAGTTTTTGAATAAAGTACTCATCAAAAAATTGAGAAACGCTGTATTGTTTAAATTCTTCGTAATCTTTAACGACAATTACATTTGGATTGTCTTTGAATGCTTCTTCTAACCTATTATCTTTTGCGCAAAGAAAAACATATTTATCAGGTATTTCTTGTAAATACTCTAAGACTGAAAAATAAATAAGAGCATCTTTAAAACCTTTATCTGTATCATCTTTTGGCTCAAAAGGTGGCTGTTTGCTAATAGCCAATTCCTTAATTAAAGGTAATACATCATTATTTTTTATATCAATAATCTCAAAAGATATTGTTTCTTCATCAATAAGTTTTTCTATATAAGCATCAATATCAAAAGCTTTGGTTTCTTCTTCATTTATTTCTCTTAGTCTGTGAAAAGGGTTTGAAATAAAACTGTCTTTATTGCTCTTTAATTTTGTTCTTTTCTGTCTTTTAATTTCTTCAACAACAGTCAATGGTATTATAATATCTGCATCCTGTACAAAAAGTTCTAACTCTTTTCTATTGCCTAGAAATTTATTGATTTCTGGATTCCGTAAAGTATTTGTATCAAATATTACTTTTTCTTTCATAAAATAGTCGCTACATTTAAATCATTTTCATTTATTTGAAGTTCCCTTTCTCTTATAAACTCATGGATTTGAGAAGAGTTAGAATATATCCTTTCAAAAATTGGTTTTATTAGTTTGTCAAACTCTTTAAATGTTTTCTCATCTGGTATAACTATTTCGTATTGTCTAAGAATATCTGTTTTTAAATTTGTAAAAACACTACCACTACCTTGCTGTACAAGTTTAGGACGTATGCTTAAAAACAATAAATAGAGATATTCATTTGAAACTTTAGACGAAGGAAAATGCAACCAACCATCGTGTATGCATGTATCAACAGCTAAAAACTTTGGAATTCCAGGAGTTGCACTATTCGAAAGGACTAAATCACCAGCTTTTTTTAAAACTGTTTTATTTAATCCTTCTTTTATTATGCATTCTTTTATTCTAAAAATATAAGGCGAATCAGTAGCTGTAGCATCAGAAATTTTCAGCCATCTATATCCACTTTCTGAAATAAAATCTTGTATTGGTCTAGGAGAACCACCTCTCTTAATATCAATTAAACTACCAATAGTATCAACTTTCCAGCCTTCAGGCAACTTGTCATCAGTTTTATATTTATCAAACCATTCTTTAAAAATAACTTTTGCTGTGTGTTCTAAAATTTCATTTGATGAAAAATTCATATTGTCCCAGTTAATATGTGGAAAATATTGATTCAATTGTTTAGAAATTTTATCATTTAATTCTGCATCTTTATTCGTGAATTCTCTTAAAGTTTTATTGATACAAATTAATTCTGACGTAAAAGAAATATTATCATTATCATACTCTTCCATTCCTACATATCGTCCAGGAGTAAGTATATAACCATGCTTTTCAATTTCTTCTATTGTAGCACTCTTACAATACCCTTTTTGGTTATGATAATTTTCACCTTTTCTCCAATTATGATAAGTTTCTTTTATTTTATCCACATCATCATCTGATAAATCACGATGTACACGGTCTTTCATATATCCCATTTCGCTGGCATCTATAAAAAGAACTTCACGGTTATGGTGATTTTTGTCTCGGCGCATTATCCAAATACACGCCGGTATTCCTGTATTGTAAAACAACTGTTTTGGTAAAGCCACAATACATTCTACCAAATCTGACAAAATCATATTTTTTCTAATCTCGCCCTCACCGGAAGTATTAGAACTGAGAGAACCATTACTGAGAACGGTTGCCATAACCCCTTTTGGTGAAAGGTGATACAACATATGTTGCAGCCAACCATAATTGGCATTTCCATTGGGTGGTACACCATATTTCCAACGCCCGTCTTCCTGCAAAATATCAATACCCCAATCGCTTTGGTTAAAAGGTGGATTGGCAAGAATAAAATCAGCTTTTAAATCTGGGTGAGCATCTTTTAGAAAAGAACCTTCACTGTTCCAAGCTACAAATTTAGAATTGATGTTTCTGATGGCAAGGTTCATTTTAGAGAGTTTCCAAGTGGTTTGGTTGCTTTCTTGTCCGTACACCGTAATATCATTAATTCTACCACGATGTTCTAAAACAAATTTTTCGCTCATTACAAACATACCGCCACTTCCACTGGCAGGGTCATACACTCTGCCTTTGTAGGGTTCTATCATTTCTACCATTAGTTTTACAATGGCTTTTGGGGTATAGAATTGTCCGCCTTTTTTACCCTCTGCATTGGCAAATTCACCTAAAAAATATTCGTAAACTCTACCAAAAAGGTCTTTAGAATTATCATTTTCTGCTTGTAAATCGGTATTAGAAATAAGGTCTATCAATTCGCCAAGGGAAGTTTTATCTAGATTGGCTTTACCATATACTTGAGGGAGTACATTTTTTAGTTCTTTATTCTCCCTTTCAATAGCTTCCATTGCTTCATCTATGGTTTGCCCAATCGTTGGCAGTTTGGCATTGGCGTGAATATGACTCCAACGGGCATCTTTAGGTACAAAGAAAATATTAGCTGCGATGTATTCATCTCTATCTTCAGGGTCAGAATATTCGTCTTTGTCTAGTTCTTCATATTTTTCAGAAAAAGATTCAGAAATATATTTTAAAAAAATCAATCCAAGAACTACGTGCTTGTATTCTGCTGCATCTATATTTTTACGCAGTTTATCCGCAGATTTAAATAGTTTTTGTTCAAAGGTGGATGTATCGGTTTTAGCCATTTAGATTTTCCATTTTATTAAACATCAAAGATAATAAATAGAATTAAGTAAAAGTTATGGAAAAATGTAAAAACAAGTATTGTTTTTTCTACTAATCTAAAATTTAAAAAAAGTTGATGATTTATTTAAATACTTATACAAATCTTTAATTGCTTAAAGAGAATTAACATTGAGCGTTAAAATACAATTTATATTTAATACCAAAAAGCCCCTTTCGCCATTTCCTGTTCTGCTTTGGGGCGTCAATAAACCGAACAAGATTATCAGCCGTTATCTTATCTTCTAAACTACTCAACTGTAGCTGATGGATGGAAATTCCTTGAATATATCACATATATATAAATACGATTTTTATCGCTATAGCTCAAATAAAACGCTATATTTGTTTACCAGTTTGTGATGTTTTTTCACAGTCTGTTATTATCTGCAATAGTACCAAAACTTGTCATAAAATTTGGCATCTGGTATTGGTGAGATTTCATACTTTAGCCATACAGTAGATATGCTTTAGCTATAGAGTAGATTTTAGGATGATATCGTTCTAAATTAAACCAAAACATTGATACTGAAATTCTCAGCTAAAGTTGCGTTTTTTAATTAATTATGCTCCGAAGTTACAAACTTCGGAGAGCAGGGGAAGTTTTGAATTGAAGTTTTAAGGTGATTGAAAAATTTGAAAGTTACTTTGAATATTTTTACTTAAATGCTCCGAAGTTTGTAACTTCGGAGAGCAGGGGGGGGGGGGCGGTTAGGAAATAAAGTTTAATTTATTTTCAAATTCTTTTACAGAATTAATTATCGAATTAACATATTCTTCACGTGAAGCTTTACCTCTTTGAGAAGGATGCCATACATCTAAAAATATTTTTCCTTCTTTAAAATAAACATTAATTATATCTGATTTAGATAATTCTTTTACTTTATGTTTTTCTTCAATTTTTAATAATTTTTTATAGTATTCATTGAAAGTATTTCCAAAAATCAAAACATTAGGATTAAGTAATTCAATTTGTTGTTTTATAATATTTTCAAATTTGTCAAATCCAGTTTTAATATTTTCTTGAAGTGAAAAAGTGCCAGTCTCTGAAAAATTTTTATTTGAATTTATTATTGAAATTTCTTGAATTACATCACACATGTCTCTATTTTCCCTTATATACGACATTTCACTCCATGTTTTAAAACTATTTAAAATACCATATGAAACATATATAATTGGTTGCCATGTATTTCTGGCAACATCTTTAAACCATACATCATATAAATCTTCATCATTTTTAATATTTTCATCAGTTAAAGTAAAAACATCTCGATATTTCCAAGAATGTTCTTCGTCTGAATAAGGTTCTTTTAAAAACCAAGTAATTCTTAATTTGTTATTTAGAAATTTTTCGTTGTCAATAGCACCATCAACAACTGTATAAGCCAAATTAAAAATTTCATTTTCAATTTGGTTTAGTTTTTTGATTACTTCTTTAAAGTTCATTTTTTTCATAATTATTAATTTCTTACAAATTTAAACTTTAAAACCCAATTTTGTTAGTGTTTTTATCTTCTTTTCACTTTTCATATTTACAGAATTCTAGCGCTTGCTGAAAAGTAGTTTCAGAATTGGTTAATAGTACATTTATCATACATTTTATGGCAATATTTTCCATTTCTCCACCAGAAAAAGGAAATCGTTGTGGCAAGCTCATGTGCTTCTTTTTCATTTAAAAATGGGAGTTTACTTTTCCAAATTTCGGTAGCTTTTTTAAGCATTATGGGTTTATAGTAAAAAGTTTTTAAAGATATTGAAGAGACTTCTAGAAAGGTCTTTTTTTTTGTGAAAACAGGTTGTTTTTTTATTAAATTTACAAAACAAAAAAAACGAACGCTGAGCTAACTCAAAAAGTATTTTTGCAAAATTTTCCCATGGAAGCAAGGCTTCCTGTGAAAACTTCGCAAAGCCGCCGAGTCGTTAGCAGTCAGGCTACAACGACCGAACTTAAAACGAAAACTGACAATAAAAAATGGCGAAATTTAGTTGGGATATTATTCAAAAACAATCAGACGAAATTTTATCGTGTGGACTTAACAAATTGAAAACTCAACCGTTTTGCGACACTTCGACAGTAAGTGAAAAAGGTTTTGGAAATTACCTAATATCGCTTGACAAAGTTCCGTTTTATGTTGGAGAAGGTAAAGAACTTATTAAAAGACTTAAACAACAATTCAAGCCAACAACATCAACTTTTTACAAGAATTTTGAGAAACTAAACTCTACAAATCAACTTGCAAAATCTACGACAATTGACAAATTTAAAATTCAATTTATTTCGACAAATATTGGACGAAAAGAAGTAGAAGAATTTGGAATTGTAAACTTGCCAACAAAACTTAACGGCTTCCAACTTGACAAACGTAAAAAGTTTGCGATTGCTGACCAGAAAGGACTTTGGAATGCCGTTCAAGAAAATTATTTACAACTTTTAGAAGAAGGGGAAATTAAAATCCTAAAATCGAATTTTACTTCTTGGTTTGAAACAAAAATTTTTAGTTCGGCTGGACTTTATCTTGTGAAAGACAAATCAAATAAACTAATTTATATCGGAGAAAGTTCTGACATTGGCGAACGTATAAAAACTCATAGCGGAAGAACTTATTTTTCTGCACTTCGAAGACACATCGGAACAGACATTTTAGGTTTCGAACTACAAGAAATTAAAGGCAAAAAACGATATTTTAGCGAAACAGAAGACAGAAAAGTAACTGAATATTTAAAAACGTGTAAAGTGACACTTTTTCCGGTTGCATTTGGACGATATGAATTGGAAGAATATTTAATTAAAAAACACAGACCATTATTAAACCGAAAAGACAACAAAGATTAACAACAAGCCCGAACCGCTAACGGTAGCTGTTGCACAACTCCTCTTTTTAGAAAATAATCATTAAAAAAGTATAAAATTTGACCTCTTTAGAAGCAATTTTAGAGAGGTTTATTTTTTAGCGATTTAGAAATTTGAAATTTACTTTGACCATTTTTATTATCACGCTCCGAAGTTTTTAACTTCGGATAGCAAGGAGCAAGGGCAAAACTATAATCCATCTACACAATACCTGTTCCTTGACGAAAAAAGAAAAATCGGAATCATTAAAAGAATTAAAAAACAAATCACTAAATTTGACGTTAGTCAGAATTAAAAAAAACACTTGCTAACAAAAAGCATTTCAGGAATATAATACAGAAAATAAAAATTTCACTTCACATATTTCTGACACCTTAATATATGTTCCAAGTTAAACAAAAAGAAAAATAGTATCAAAACATGACTTACCCTATTGAAACTAAATTTGACTTAGATGAAATCTGTGATGAAATTTTACGATATTTATATTGGAGAAGATATGATGATAATGAAGTTGACCTAGACCAAGCACAAATTGAATTACCTTTTCCATTTGAGCCTTTTGAAATAGCAACACAAAAATTAA
Source organism: Cloacibacterium sp. (assembly GCF_047601505.1). Lineage (GTDB taxonomy): Bacteria > Bacteroidota > Bacteroidia > Flavobacteriales > Weeksellaceae > Cloacibacterium. The sequence goes on along the minus strand of NZ_JASGJD010000001.1, from coordinate 1,172,866 downwards.
ATTTAAACGGATACATTGAGCTAAATCCTACAAATAGTCTGTTAGGAAAAATAACACAAAAGGGAACTGTATTTGTTAGAACAACATCGTTTGTGGAAGAAACAAACAATAATAATAAAGCTAATCTAAAAGAGAATCTACAAAACATAAAATCTATTTTGGAAGTATTATTTGGACTTATAACTATTTGCTTAACGATTTATAGCATATACATTACAAATAAAGTTTCAGAACTTGAAAATAAATTAGAATCAATTGCAGTAAAACAAAATACAATAAACAAATAACAACTACCGATAATTTTTTCGTTTTGTCCTTAGGATACAAGATAGCCCTTCGACTTCGCACAGGGTTCAGCTTTTGAGGTATCAATAGACTAGCCGTTAATCTACTCAACTGTAGCTGATGGAGGGAGATTTCTTGAATATGTCGCATACATAAAAATACGATTTTTATCGCTATAGCTCAAATAAAACGCTATATTTGTTTACCAGATTGGAAGTTTTTTCACAGTCTGACGTTGTATGACATTTTAAAACAAAAACACCGTTAAAAAATGAAACAAATATTTCTTTTACTATTCTTTCCAATAATTTTATTTGCTCAAAATTCAGAAGAATACAAAGTTTATTCACAATTTTTACAAGACAAAAATTTTGACTCAAAAAAAACTATAGTTCTGAAAAAAGAAACTAAAATTTTGTCTGATGAAAAACTTAAAGAATTAAAATATGAAAATCTAAAAAAGACGTTTTTAAAATCTTTAGAAAAAGAAACTTTTGATGACTTCATAAAAATAAATAAAACGGATAGCAATCTGGATTCAATTTTTAAAAATGATAAAAAAGTTGTAATTATAAATGAAAATGAAATCCACGAAATTTTTAAAGATATTAATACTGGTTGGAATTTTTTTTATAAAAAATTTCCAAATTCTATTGGACTTTTAAGATTGTCGAGAATTGGGTTCAACAAATCTAAAACACAAGCGTTTTTTTATTATGATAAAACTTCCGGAATGTTAACGGGTTCTGGAAATTATATTCTGTTTGAAAAACAAAATGGAAAATGGACTTTAAAAAGTTCATATATGAACTGGATTTCTTAAAAAAAAACGTCGTAAAATATCTAAATTTTCGTTTTGTCCTTAGGATACAAGATAGCCCTTCGACTTCGCTCAGGGTTCAGCTTTTGGAGTATCAATAGACTAGACGTTAAACTACTCAATCTGTAGCAGATGGCGGGGGATTCCTTGAAAACGCTGCATACATAAAAATACGATTTTTCTCGCTATAGCTTAAATAAAACGCTATATTTGTTTACCAGATTTAGAGCATGTCGTTAGGCGTAATGCTATCAAAACCCTCGTAAACATTAAATTATGGAACACAAAAATGAAATCATTCCAATTGAAGAAAACAGATTGTATTTTTTATTTAAAAGAGGAAAAGAAGAACACATAAAAGCATTATATGAAAAAGGAGAAATTTATATAAGTCACATTGATTATATTAGAAATTGTGATGAAAATGAAGATCGTTCCGATAAAAACGACGGAATAAATTACAGAAATTTTTTTGGAGAGGCTACAATAAAAATGTGTGATGTCGAAGATGATATTGAAAAAAATGGATTCACCTTAAAAACAGATAACCTTGTTCTTAAACAGGATAATGAAGTTAAAGGAAATATTTACTGCTTAACAGGAATTTATTCCGACGACTTAATGAATGACAGATCGGATATCAGGCATAAAACCCAATCATTCGGAGATAGTTTGATTTTAATTTACAAACCAAGAATATTTTTAGAAAGAATTTTTTCTGAGCTTCAAAAATTAGGATTTAAAAATTACAAAGCAAATAAAGTTTCATATTATGGAGATGACTATTCTGGAAAAGTTGATTTCTTCAGAAAGCATGAAAAGTTTAAAACTCAAAAAGAATATAGAATATTCATACCAAATGAAAAAAATGAACCAATAAAATTGAACATTGGAAGTTTAGAGGATATTGCAAAAATGAATACAGGAGTGCTAAAATTAACTTACACTGATGAAAAAGAACAATTAATATATCTCTAAAAGCAATAAGCCTAATAACTAAATTTTCACTTTGTCAGAAGGACACGAGATGTAATTGCTTTTCAGTAGTTATCTAGTTTCCATCAAAAGTAATTACTTATCAAGATTAGTATAATAATCTTCAAAATCAAATAAAATATCAAACAATTCTTTTGGATGAACTCTTAGACCTTTTGCTAATTCTTGTATGGTTGATATTCTTAAATCAACTTCCCCTTTCTCAATTTTGCTGATATTGCTATGGTCAACATCACATTTTTGGGCTAATTCTCTATAACTTAGTCCAAGTATTTTTCTATATTTTTCAACATTCTTACCAAATGCTAATCGAAATTCAATTTTATCCATTAAAATTAGTAATGACTAAGCAATTTGGGGAGTTTTTAATAAAAATTTGTAGTTGAATAAGCCTACATTCAAATATATTTTGTATATTTGTAAAATAAGTTACAATAGATGTAACTTTGCGATACTTCAAAGAAATATTAGAAGCTATTGCTTAGAATCTTGTACTAGAAAACTGGTAATTTTAAAGCAACAAGATGATAAGCTTGAAGCTCACGACCTAGGCGTGGGCTCTCTTATCTGTTGCACGGTATACCAGTACCTCTAGTTCGGATATTGTAGAGTCCCATGCCGTTTTCTTTTTATGCTGCCCGCTAAATCTACATTTTTCTAAGCTGCTTTTCAAAATATAGTATCAAATAGACGGATACAATGGCAGCGCACCATTGCGGCTTTCGGGCTTACACGGGAAAATACATTCAACATTCATATCAAATTTTATTATTGACCTTTAGGAAAGGGAGATGTAATATAATGTCTCCCAACCTAAGGTGAGAAGTTAAAAAAAAGAAAAAGCCCTTTCTGCGAAAGTTTGGCGACCGCACAGAAAGAGCAAAGACTGTAATTAACTTTAATTAAAAACGTATTCAAAAATATGAAAAATATTTTTTGCAGGGGATTTATGCCCCTAGCTTTTACCCTTGTGGCAGCTGCTACCAGCTTTGCCCAGAACAAATCCCTAAAAATAGGAGAAAATCTCCCCGAAAATGTTTGGTCAACTCCTTTGCAATTGGTGAACCATCCCCAGAAAACCATCACCCTCAATCAGGACAAAGACAAATTGATTTTATTAGATTTTTGGGCGACATGGTGCAGCAGTTGTTTGCTCAACTTTCCTAAAATGGAAGAACTCCAAAAACAATTTGGCGATAAAATAAAAATACTAGCCGTAACCGACCAAAGTCGTGTTGTTCTAGAAAAGTTCTTTGCTTCCACCAATGGGAAACGTTACGATAAAATCATTTCCGTAGCAGATGACAAAATGTTTCATCAGCTCTTTCCACACAAAGGAGTTCCTTATATCGTGTGGATAAAAGACGGAAAACTACTCAATACTACAGATTCGGACCAGGTAACCGCAACTGCGATTTCTGAAATTATCGAAAACAAACAATCTTCATTACAGACAGTTGTCCAAATCGATAAAACCCGACCACTGTTGCTTTCTGAAAACTATGATACCGAAAAGAATACCGAACTGCAATCCTACGCCTTTCTTTCCAAAGGCAGAATAAGGGCTTTAGATTATGGGACATGGTTTCACAGGGATAAGGGCAAGACCTATGGCAGACAATTCACAAATAAATCTCTAATGGAAATCTATAGTTCAATAGGCTATGAACTTTTTGAGCAGAAAGGAGATGTTTTGAGTGTAAAACGTTTTATAAATACGGTTAAAAACCCGAGTGACATAGATTTCAATACCAACATCGCCAACAAAGAAACCGATGCCAAATTATACAGTATCGATTTTATTGTTCCCAAAATCCAATCCGATTCTTTGTACAGCAAAATGCTCAGTTTTATTAATGAAAACACACCTTATACCGTAAGTTTAGAAAAAAGAGTAACACAATGCCTCGTACTCAAACGCACTTCTGAAAAAGATAAAATTGCAACAAAAGGTGGAATCTTGATTGATAGTTTTCTAAAAACACCTTCAGTAATGCAAAATGCTACTTTGGCTTATATGATTTCAGCACTCAATGCCAATAACAATACTACTTCTTTTCCCGTCATTGATGAAACGGGATATAAGGGAAATGTGGATTTACGCTTTTCCAACGTGAAAGACCTTAAAACACTTCAAAAAGAATTAGCTCAATATGACCTCGCACTAGAGCAAACAGAACGTCCAATTCTTATGCTGGTAATAAAAGATAAGTAAAAAGTTGGCTTCGTGAACTTCGTTCGCAGACCTTCGGTCTGTGCTCAGCCACCATTTCGTGACCTTATGTCTGTGCTCAGCTATCTTAAAATGAAAAAATTAAAAATTAAAATCTAAATATTTGCTATGAAAAAACTCTATTTACCTGTATTGCTGTGTTGTGCAGTTCCTTTGATGGCACAACAAAGCCTTTCGGGATATGTAATAACAGAAGGAAATTCTATTCCCCTAAAGGGAGCTATAGTCACCATTCAACCTTCAAAAACGGTTGTCTTGACCGATGAAAAAGGCTTCTTTAATTTTCAAACGAAAGAAAAATATGTAACGCTCAGCGTTTCTTATAAAGACTATGACACTAAGATTTTTGAAGTGGCTTTACCCCTGAAAAGTCCTTTGAATATAGTAATGTCTTCAAAAGTAAAAGAAATACAAGAAATTGTACTCTCTAATGGCTACCAAAAAATTCCGAAAGAAAGAGCAACAGGTTCTTTCTCCTCAGCAGATGACAAACTTTTGCAGCAGCAAGTAACCACCAACATCATGGACAGGCTTACCGCCATTATGAGTGGATTAACGTATAGCACAGGATTGAGTGATAGCGGACAGCTGATGGTAAGAGGACTGAGCACCTTGCAAGGTCCTAAAAACCCTTTGATTATTTTGGATAATTTCCCTTATGAAGGAGATCTCAGCCGTATCAACCCCAATATGGTAGAAAGTATTACCGTACTGAAAGATGCTGCCGCATCCAGCATTTGGGGAGCAAGAGCCGCCAATGGCGTAATAGTGATTACCACCAAAAACTCAAAATTCAATCAGCCCTTTTCATTAGAATTTACCGCAAATACCACCCTAAGTTCAAAACCCGACCTAGGTTATAGCCGACAAATGAGAAGCACAGATTTTATAGATGTAGAAATGGAGCTTTTTAAGAAAGGATATTATGACAGTGATATCAATTCGCCCAATCATCCAGTGCTTACCCCAGTAGTAGATTTATTGAATAAAGAAAAGCAAGGAGCTATCTCTCATGATGATGCCATGAGGCAGATAGACCGTCTGCGTACTATAGATGTGCGAGACCAATACAAGAAATATATGTACCGTCCATTAGAAAATAAGCAATATGCACTCAATTTATCGGGAGGTTCGCCTCAATTCGCATGGACTTCGTTTATTGGGTATGATGATAATATCGGAAACCTTGAAGAAAAATACCAAAGACTAAATACCCGATTTCAAACTACATGGAGTCCATTTGAAAAGCTAACCATAACCACAGGAGTTTTCTTTACCAATACCCATTCTAAAAGTGGACGTAGCGCATACAATTCTGTAACCATGAAAGGGAACTGGAAAATTCCTTATCTGGAATTTGCAGATGAACAAGGCAATCCTTTGGTAGTAAATTCAAATTTTAACCAGAATTATAAAAATAGCCTGCAAGGGAGTGGCCTTTTAGATTGGAATTATTATCCGCTTACCGATTGGCAACACAATGTATCTAAGAATGACACCAATGAAATCATCATCAATACTGGGATTAATTACAAACTGTTTAAAGGATTGGAAGCAGATGTAAAATATCAGTATCAAAGACTTAACGGACAGAGTTCTACCTTGTATGATGAAGAAAGCTATAATGGCAGGAATCTAATCAACAGCTTTGCACAACGAAATCAAGATGGAAGCATCAAATTCATTATTCCCAAAGGAGGCATTCTGACCAAAGGAAATACCCAAACCTCTATAAACAACCTAAGAGGACAGCTCAATTATAACAAAGTCTTTGGGAGACACAGTATCTCTGCATTAGCAGGAGGAGAAATAAGAAAAACAGTTACAGAATATGAGAATAACCGCTATTATGGTTACAATTCTTATGATAGGTCGGTAGGTGCTGTAGATTATACCCACCAATATCCCAATTTCGTGACTGGTGAAAATAGCTTTATCGATAAAAATATTTCGATGCGAAAAACCCAGCTTAATTTCTTATCCTTTTTTGCCAATGCTGCCTATACCTTTGATAAGAAGTATGTAGTTTCTGGGAGCATGAGAAGGGATGCCAGTAATCTTTTCGGACTTACCACCAATGACCAATGGAATCCTTTTTGGTCAGCAGGTCTGGCGTGGAATCTGTCCAATGAAAAATTCTATCACGTAAGATGGCTTCCTAATATTAAGCTGAGAGGTTCTTATGGTTTCAATGGGAATATAGACCCTGCGATGGTTGCAGTAACTACCATTGCGTATGACCCCGAAGTTTCTGTATATACAGGAGAACCCGTGGCTAGAATAGACCAGTATTTTAATCCCCAATTGCGATGGGAAATGATGAGAATGATTAATGTAGGCATTGATTTTGCTACGAAGAACAACCGTATTTCAGGCTCTGTTGAATTTTACAATAAAAAAGGAAGCAACCTGTTTGGGCAGGCACCTATCGACTATACTACCGGAGTTACCACCATGCTCTGGAATGTGGCTGGGATGAAAGGCAACGGAATAGATGTGGTGCTGAATACGAAGAATATTGACAAAGCTTTCAAATGGAACAGCATTGTTAATTTCAGTACCTATAAAGATAAAGTTACCGATTATTATCTCCCAACTACTTTTGCCAGTGATTTTGTTGCCCAATCAGGTAATACCGCCCCCATATCAGGAATTATCGGGTTGCCTGTTTATTCTGTATTTGCCTATAAATGGGCAGGTCTAGACCCCGAAACAGGAGCTCCACGAGGTTACCTGAATGGAGAAATCAGTCAGCAATATTCAGAAATCACCTCCTCAGATAGAGGAATTGAAGATTTACAATATTTTGGTTCTGCCATCCCTACCAGTTTTGGTTCTTTTATCAATTCATTTAGTTATAAGCAAATGAGTCTGGATGTAGGCATCACCTATAAATTCGGGTATTGGTTCAGAAGAAGCTCTATCAACTATACCAATCTTATCAGCAGTAGAGATGGTCATAGCGATTACGAAAACAGATGGCAGAAACCGGGTGACGAATTGATTACCAATGTTCCTGCAAACCCTTATACCGCTAACTCTGCAAGAGATGCATTCTATAACGGTTCGTCGGTACTGGTGGAAAAGGGAGACCATATTCGCTTGCAATATATTAATGTAGGCTATCAATTTAACCATTCACAATTAAAAAGTATTGGTATGAAAAGCTTGCACCTGTACTGCTCTGTAAGCAATCTTGGAATCCTCTGGAAAGCCAATAAAGCGGGAATAGACCCCGATTATAACTGGGGAACTTATTCCTTAAAACCTGTCACTACGTATTCACTAGGGCTTCGCGCTCAATTTTAAAATATACCTTGAATTATGAATAATAAAATAATACTATTAGTTGGACTCGCATTTTTGTTTTTAAATGTGGGATGTTCAGATTTTTTGGATGAAAAATCAGATACAAAGTTGGTAGTTCCGGAAACGCTACAGGATAACCAAGCTCTATTAGACCGAATAGCCAATTTGTTGGGTAGTAATAGCATCAGCGGACAAATCTCTTCGGACGAAATTTATATTACCGACAGCGATTATAACGGTATAAGCTACGAAGCAGATAAACGCCTATATATTTGGCAGCCTAATTTAGTAGCAAGAGCCACAGGTAACGATTGGGGAAGTTGCTATTTTAGAATCAATATTTGCAATACTGTTCTCAACAATCTTGAACAATATGAAATTAACAATGCAGAGAATGTAAAAGGTCAGGCTTTGGCCATTAGAGCTTCTATCTATCTGGAAGCCGCACAAATTTGGTGTGTAGCATTCAACAAAGATACCGCTAATACCGATTTAGGATTACCCCTTCGTTTAAATCCTGATGTTAACCAAAAGTCTGTAAGAGCAACTCTAGAACAAACCTACAACCAAATACTAGAAGATTTACATACCGCAATTTCCCTTTTACCCGAAAAGCAGATAGCGGTAGCCAGAGCTTCAAAAGCCACAGCTTTAGGACTTTTGGCTAGAACGTATTTGTATATGAGAGATTATTCTAATGCTTTGAAGTATGCCAATGAAGCATTGGGAATTAATGGACAACTGTTGGATTTTAATACACTTACTGTTACAAGTTCTTATCCGATAAAAGAAATGAATATAGAAGTGCTATTGCCTACTACAATTGCTTATTCTCCAATTTTGTCGAGTAATATGGCAAAAATTCCACCTACTTTATATCAGTCTTATGACAATAATGATCTGAGGAAAACTGCATTCTTCAGGAGCAACACCAGTGGACAAATTTTGTTTAAAGGAAACTATTCGGGTACATCACAGCGTTCATCCGTACTGGCTAAAGATGAGTTGTATTTAATTGCAGCAGAAAGTTATGCCCAACTCAATGATATCAACAATGCGATGTTGAAATTAAATGAACTTTTAGTGAAAAGATGGAAAGCAGGAACTTTCGTTCCTTTTTCAGCAATTACAAAAGAAGAAGCTTTACAAATCATCAAAGAGGAAAGACGAAAAGAACTTTTATTCAGAGGGCTTCGATGGGCAGACATTAAACGCTACAATCGTGATGGTGATGCCATTACCCTCACAAGAACGATAGGCGGAGAAGCTTATAACTTACCTCCCAATGACCCAAGATATGCCATTGCCATTCCTGAAGATATTATCAAACAAACAGGGATGCCTCAGAATCCAAGATAAAAATTAAAAAAATAGGGTGGAATAAAAATTCCACCCTTACATTTTCAAAGCAAATGAAGCTTATGGTTCTAACTTTCTCTGAATAGAGATGTCTAATACCTGAGCATTGGTTTTAGTGCCTAGCACTGAGCTAAGAGTGTTTCCATCTGGTACAACTACTTTACATGGTCTTTCTCCTGAAGTTACACATCCTGTGCTTCCAGATTCATTAGTTGTCCAATTATTTACATTGTGAAATGCTGGATTTGATTGTGCCATAATATTTGAACTAAAGGTGAGTAATGTGATTACTGGTAAGACGATGTCTTATAAAAATATACGTTTCATACTATTTATTTTAATTGTTGTTTTTGATGAAACAAAGATACCGTGTATGGATAGTATGAATAAAGATTGAAAAGTCGATAAAAATTGTACTTTTTTTCCTTTTGATGTGTTTTTGTTAAATTTTAATCTAATTATTAATGAAAATCAATTTTCTTAAACCAGCTTAAGTTTTTTGAGATTGATAAAACGAAACTTTGGAACAAAAAAAATGCTCCGTAAGGAGTAGCAACTGTGTATTAAATAGTTAGGGATAAAGAAACAGAACTCCTTAGGAGTTCAATCTGAAGATAACTCGTAAATATCAAATTTTCCTTGTTTCATAATAGTAGATGTTTATTTAAGTAATTCTAAATCCTGCAATTTTCTGCCAAACTCGTCATCAGCAGCTAATTTCAGAAAATCGTTTTGCAATCCCAGAACTCTTAAAACATTAAAATAAGCTCCCAAAGAAACACTTGCATCACCTTTTTCAATCAAATACAATGTGGAACGAGCAATTCCCGCTCTTTCAGAAACCTGAACAGCAGTGAGTTTTCTACGTTTTCTTGCGAGCTTAATATTTTCTCCCATTTGCCCTAATAGTTGATTGAATTTTGGGAGGATTACCTGTTGTTTCATTACAATAATGATTGTTATTTCGGACAAAAATACATATTTTGATTGAAATAACAATCATAAAATATATTATTTTGATTCCATACTCGCCTCATACCCATCTTTAAATCTCAAAAACATCTTTGCATCTTTTGGATTATTCTTAATCCAAAGTTGCATAATTTTGGTGTTATCTTTCAGAATTGTTATTTCATTTTCATCGTATATCTTTTTTCTGTCAATAGCAAGTTCATCCAAAATCTCTTGTCGAATTTCACTTTTTGATTTAATGCTTTCTGCATACCATTGCTTGGTAAAAAAGATGTTTCCTGCTGTTATTATAACTGAAAGGAATAATGCTGCAATCATCCCATAAAAGATATTTTTCATAAATTTAGAATTCTTTTCAAGTGCTTTATTTAGATTTAAATAATCTTCAGAGGGTACGATTTCAATGGTCTTAGGAATCCTTTCTATAAATTTATTCCTTTCTTGAGCTTCTTTTTCTAAAGATTTTGATAATTTTAAAATTGTAGCGTTAAATCTCCTCATCGTAGATTCTGTTTCTCCTTTTATATTCAATAAATCTTCATACACAAATTCTGTTTTTATTCCTTGTTCGGTATTTCTTTCATTGGTTTCAATGACTTTTTTTAATAGCTCTAAGCCATTGTTTTGACTGTGTTCTTGATTTTCCATTTTATCTAAATTTTCGTTTTTTCTTTTTTAATAGTTCGTCTTCTGGTGATGAAGTGTAGGTGGGCTTTAACAATTCTTTTGCTATATTTTCAAGCCGTTTACTCACACTTGGTGAATTTTCCTGTTCCTCTTTATTGATTTGTTCTGTTGCTGTTGAGTTGAAAATGATTGTCCTTTCATTATTTTCTTGCAGTTTCTGCTTGATGTCTTTAATTTTTAATGTATTGGTGATTTCAGAGAGTTTGTATCCTGGTTTGTATTCTCGATCGGTTTGATGGTTGATGTCTTCAAATTTTACTATTCTCATTCCCGAGATTCCTACTTTTTCATTTTGTGAAAGTGTTACCCGATAACCTAGCTTTTTCATATTATTAATCAGTTCTTCAAAGCTTCTTGAAGTTCTAAGGGAAGTTGTGAGTGCTTTCAACATTTGCTTTTTCTTTTCTTTGCCAATTTCAATATCTGTTTTAAGGTTCATTTCTTTGCAAACTTCACGAACGGCTTTCCCAAAGAGTTCTCCAATGTTGTGGGCTTTAATGGTATTCTCTCCGTGTGTATTTACTCTATTGACAATAAAGTGGATGTGTCTCTGTTTGGTTGAGGAATGAATATCTAAAACCATTTGGTTGTTATCACTCACTCCAATTTTCTTCAAAGCTCTTAATGCCAATTGTGTGAGTTCTTCATTGGATAATTGGTCTCCAATGGATTTTTCTGGAGAAATATACCCTGTCAATGCCCAGTTTTTTACATTTTTATTGCGGTCTGCAACGGTTTTCATTTCTGTAAACTGTTGTTCTGGGTTCTGACTTAATAGGTTGTTTTGATATACTCGTTCTGCTGTTCCTTTGTCATTGCCATTATATTCGATGGCGATTTTGGTAATTCTTCTGGTGGTTGCGCTGTTATTCATTTTTGAATTTCAGTTATGTAGGTTTCTGCTTGTTTTGTTTTTCATACAGATATTGGTAAATCAGTTTAGTAACGGTTTCAATTTCATGGAGGATTTGTTTCTTGTTTTCAAATTCGGAGAACTCTCTATGTCTCAGTAAATTTTTAATTCTGATAAAATGATTTCCATATTGAAGAAGGATTTCTTCAGTTTTAAATTCATTTATTTTTAATTCTTTTTCAGTTAGAATCATCCTTACATATTTTGATATTTTCAAGTGATATTTTGAGGCTTGTTTTTCTATTTCTTCAAACTCTTTTTCGGTTAATCTTACGGAGATAACTTTTGAAAATTGTTGTGATGTTTTCTTTTTTAAACCGCCTTTTCTGCCGATTTCCTGAAAGTGTTTTTTTCTCTTTTCACCATCCTCTTTCTTTTCATTTTCCTCTAAGGCTTTCTTGACAAATTCTTCTAAAAAGTCTTTTTCCATATTGGTGTGCATTTAGTTTTTAATTGAATTTTAGTTTGTTTTTAAAAAGGTTTTTCAAGACATTTCTGACGATAGGAAGAAATCAAAAATCCCAATTTTGCAATTAGCGGTTACGCTTATTGTAAACTTTGGGTACTTTTTGCACTAACTATCTGCCGAGTTTGCGTGTGTTTATTTTATTCAGGTCTTCATATTCTCTATCTGTATCTCTTTTACGCATTTCCCAACTCATTAAAAACTCGTTCAGGTCTTTGTGGTTTTTGTATAGAATCCGACAGTCTTCTATGTTTTCTCCTACATCCTTTATCATTTCGACAGCTCGGTTTCCAGCATTGTCGTTGTCAAAATACAGTTCTACTTTTTGATAATTTTGAATTAAATTTTTGATTTTTGGAATCATCGAAACGGAGTTTAGGATGATGTAATCTGAAGGCTTTTTTCCCAAATTATCTTCTAAATTTTTAAAGGAAAGGAAATCGAAAAATCCTTCGAAAATGCGAAGTGATTCTTCTCCATTTTTAATGGTGGAAATATCTTTTTTTCCTAAGCATATCTTTGAGTATTTATTCCGAATTTCGTAACCGCCAGAATCATTTTTGAAGCCTATTCCGAAATAGCTTTTATCGTTGATTTGGTAATGTATCTCTTTTAAGTATGTGGTTTGATTTTCTACTTTTCGGCTTTTTAAATATTCCAAAAGTGCTGGATGTTGAATGTCTTTGATTTCAATTATTGTATAATTATTTGCTAGAGCTTCTTGCTTCGGATTAGGATTTCTTTGATGTTGAAAAGAAGAGAAATTTTGTTGTTCTGCCCAAGCTAAAACTTCTTTTATGGAAGCGTTTAAATATTTTTTCATAAAGTCGATATTGTTTCCGCCTATTCCTTCGGAATGGAGATACCAAACGTTGTTTCTTTTATTGAGTTTAAAAGAGGCTTGGGTTTCTGTGGAAAAAGGATTGAGATACCAAGCTTCTTTTTCATTTTGCTTTGTTGGATGGTGTCCGAGTGAAACGAGGACTTCTTCCAACTTTATAGAGTTGAATTGGTTGCAGTTCATTTTAATGTTTTTGTTTTCTTTGTTTTTTTAAATTCCTCTTACCTAATTACCTTTTTATTGATTAACAATACTTTAAAGCAAATTTTTACAATTACCTGTTTTTACCTTCTTACCATAAATTTTTAATTAAGGTAACTTTAGGTAACTTATTTTTCAAATTGAATTACCTTTATAAATCATTGATTATTAAATCATTTAAAGATTTAAGGTAACTTGGTAACTTTGGTAAGTTTGTTTATTCAGATTTTCTTTTGATGAGATAACCGTACACTTGAAGTTGAGGATGTTTTATCCTTTGATATTTTAAACTGGTGAGTGCTTTTCCGATTTTCACATTATTCAATCGCAAGCCTAAAGCACTATTCATCGCCAACATAATATCGGTTGCTGTGAGAAATTCTTCTGTTTTTTCAGATTTTTCAAAATGAGCTGAAATCAGTTCTTGCTCCATTGAAACTTGTGCATATTTTTCGTTTCGCTTTTCGTTTTCGGCGATGTCTGAAGCAGTAAGTTCGGGATTGTAATTTTTCCTTTCAAAAGCATTGTAGTAAGCTTGAGACCAGACTTTATCCATATCAATTTCTTTGGAATATTCAAAATCAAAAGAATACACCTCAAAAATCAACCATCTAATGCTTCCTGTTTCATCGGTAAGAAAATCAGTCCGATTGGTAGAACCTACAAACGAGCATATTCTTTCTAAAAATTCGGCTTTTCGTGCATAAGGCAAACGAATATTTGCACTGCTTTTGGAGATGAAAGATTTCAAAGTATTGACATCAGACTTTGATAAAACCGCCAATTCATCGAGGTTACAAATCAAATTTTTACAAATGGAAATGATACCATCTTTGTCAATGGAGATATTTTCGGTGTAATAATTTTCTAATTTTGGAGGAATTAAAAATCGTAAAAAAGAGGACTTCCCCGAATTTTGATGTGATGCTAAAACCAATGACTGTTTATTGACATAACCTCTATTTAATGAACATAATACCGCTCTTGTTAGCCATTTTTCAAAATGATAACAAAATGCTTCATCATCATTGGTTTTAAGATATTGAGAGAGTTTCTTGATGTAATCTATACCATCCCAAGTTTCTAAATTTTCAAAATACTCACGAATTGGATTGTATTGCTGAATCAAATGGCTTCTAACTAGAATTTCCAATTTATTCATATTAATTTCAATTCCAGACTGTGCTAACTCAATCAATAAAGAATTGATGTTGAGAACAGTCCAAGTTCCAACCTGCTCTTTCAACTGAATTTCCAACTCCAAAGCAATGGTATTAAAACGAATGTTGTATTTTTCGTCCAAATAATTCTTCGCTCTATCGTAAATCGTTTTGGAAGGTGTATCAGATTGATACAAGAATTTTTGTTCGTTCATAACCTTATCTATTTCGGTTATGATATTTCAGAGCTTCGGATTCTATTTCTAGTAAGGTTTTCTTTTTACCTTTAGAAATCCATTCCAAAAGTTCATCTTCAAAAAAATAGAGTTTTTTACCGTTCTTGTAACAGGGTATTTTCCTTTCACGAACGAGTGTATAAATCGTAGGCTTGGCTTTTCCTATGATTTTACATACATCTTCAATTCCTATAGGAATGCGTTTTTCTTTAGGTTCAGAAATTTTCGCATTCTGAACCATAGATTTAATTTCGGCAATTTCGTTCGTTAAGTGAGCAACTGCTTTTGGCAGGTTTTCAAAAGAAATTTCATTTACGTCCATAATTATCGTTTATGATTGTTATGGTGCAATGATAATTTATGTTATATGTATGTTTTTTGTATGATAAAGAATGTTTAAATCATACTAATAACATAAATGGTTTTCTGCTCAATATTAATTGTATTTTCCCTTACTAAAGGCGGTTATCTTCAATTTTTATTAATCCTTCCTCTTTTCTCGAAGAGAGTAATTTTTCTATTGTTGATTCTTCCATTTCTTTAAAACTTTCAGAAAAAACAATTTTCAAAAATTTAGCGACATCTTTTCTCTGATTGTTTCCTCTATAATGATTCCACACATTCCATCCGAAATGCATTAGATCAATCGTTTTAAGAGTATTCACTCTTATTGGGGTAACAGTATCAATCTTACTATCTTTCAAAAATTCTATTAAATAAATGCAAAATCTATTGATTTCTTCATCCGAAGAGTATGGTGCAAATTTTTCTTTAGTGTATTGAACAATAAAACCCAGCTTTTCCTGTACGATTTTTTCACTTTCAGATTTTGCCTTAATTCTTATTTTTTCAATATCAGATATTTCAATAGGTTCTTCATTTTCCAATATTGTTTCGGATATTTTTTTTTCAACTTCAAAAGTTGGTTCTTCTTCGATAATATTTGGGAAACTTTGCATGTGTTTTTCATTCAATTCAAAATTCTCCGTTGAATTAACTATTTGGATATTCTTTGAATTGTCTTCTTGTTCTTCAACTAATTTGGATTTTGAATTGTTTAAAAAACGTTTTACTATCCAATTTACTATTGGATCAAGAAATAAAATTACAAATACGAATATTAATACACCCAAACCAATACCACCCCAGAAAAACAAATTAATTGTAAATTCATCTGCTCCATTTCTAATAGAATATTCTCTAGCAGCATTACCTATGAATATGCAAGCTAGAAAAACTGACAAACAAATAGCGATATATTCAAAGTACTTTATTTTCATTCAGATTGATTTTTTAAAGATTTTAATTGTATCGCTTCCGCCGCTTTATTTTTCTTTTCATCAATCACTTTTGCATAGACTTGTGTAGTCTTCACATTCGTATGACCAAGCATTTTACTCACTGTATAAATATCAGTACCGCTTGAAAGTTGCAAAGTAGCAAAAGTGTGACGAAAGCAGTGAAAAGTGATGTTTTTATTGATTCCTGCTTTTGCAACCCAAGTCTTTAATGGTCGATTAATCCATGCTGGATTGGTTAAATTTTCAAAAACCAAATCGTTTGGTGATTTTGGTTCTCCACAAATTTCTAAAGCCTGTTGAGAAATAGGCATATACTCTACGCCTTTTGTCTTTTTTTGCGTGAAATTAATTCTTGGCTGTCCGTTATCCATATTTATTTCATTCCACTTCAGTTTTTGAATATCAGAATGTCGTAAACCTGTTAATGCTGAAAAAAGTGCAGCTCGTTTCAAAACATCATTTTCACAAGGAGTTGCAACCAAAGTATTCAGTTCATCAATCGTTAAATATTCTCTTCTTGTTTCCTGGGCAGGAATGGATTTTATTTTTGCAGAAATGTCTGTGGTAAAATAGCCATCAATAAAAGCTTGCTTCAATGCCGCTTTGAAAACAGAAAAATAAGTAGAAGCCGTATTTTGTGAAAGCATTCCTTCTTTGTTACCTCCTCTTTGAGCAGTAAGCAGAAACGATTTAAAATCCTCACAAAATTTCATTTTAATCTGAGAAAATTCTATCGGTTCTCCTGCAAAATTTTTCAAAAATTCTATGGATCTTTCCCAATTTATAATGATTGATGTTGAACTGTTCTTATGGCGTTTCTTTATTAATGCTTCAAAATATTTAATAAAATTTTCCTGAGATTTTTCTTTTTGTTCTGCTTGAATACTATCTAATTCGCTGTAGAGATCAATATTATCATATTCTTTTTGCCTTAATTTCCGAATTGAATCTGCATACAACATTGTTTCAATATCATTATCGCTCTTACAAATAATGATTCCATTGTCATCTCTTTTAGGCTTGTATGAAGTTGAATTTTCAGTGGTTTTTGCAGGTCTTTTTTTATCAAATTCCACCGTTGTCACACTTCGGTTGAGATACTCACGTATTCTTTGAGGTTTTTTTTTACCTTTTATCATCACAGGATAGCACTCCAAATAGATATACCATTCTTTTCGGAAATCTGCTTTTCTTAACCTTACGGTGACTTTAGTTTTTAAAAGTTCTTTCATTGTCCTGCGAAAATATTGTCAATAAGATTTTTTGGCGCATACACAAAACTACCTACTTTTTTAGTTGGTATTTTGTTCTTCTTAATTACATGATAGATAGTACTTGGATTCGCACTAAATTTTGCACTTATCTCTGAAATCGTGTAGCAATTGCCAATTTCAAAGTTTGGTTCTTCTTTTTTAACTTCTGCAGGAATTTCTACTGAAGTAAATAATAATTCTAAATCCACCCTACTTACTCTTGTAAGTCTTTGTCCAAAATTATACGCAGGAATTTTACCGCTATTAATTAATCTACGGATAGTATCTTTAGATATACCAAAAAGAACCACGGCTTCACCTACTGAAATATATGGTCGAGTTTGAATTTCGGAAATTTTCTTAACTGACTTTTCTAAAAGAGATTGTTTTTCTTCTAACTCTTTTGCCATTTGTTTTTTTCTTTCCCCTTCTTTTCTCGAGCAATATTTACTACAAAATCTTGTTGCAACAGTTTTTGCTTCGAATGGTTTTTCACAGTATTCGCATAATTTCGGAATTTTCAATTTACTAAAACCCATTACAAAATTATTTTTTAGATTCCATCATAGTTTCAGTACAGTTAAGACTAAATAAGACCTAATAAGGCGCACATTGTCCACGTTTAGCGCGCGGTACAAATATGGTACAAATATATAATAAAAAACGATTAAAATCAAGCATTTTCAAAAACATTGAAAATAAAAAAATCGCTGTAAACATTACATTTACAGCGATTTAACTATTTATTCTAATCGACTTTAATCAGTCCTTACTTGACTTCTTCAAAATCAGCATCTTGAACATTGTCACCTGCATTAGCTCCTGCAGATTCTGGTTGCGGTTGAGCTTCTTGAGTAGCTTTGTACAATTCTTCTGAAGCTGCCATCCAAGCTGCATCTAATGCTTCTAATTTAGTTTTAATAGCATCAGCATCTTTGGTTTCATAAGCAGTTTTCAATTCAGCATGAGCAGATTCTATCGCTGCTTTTTTGTCTGCAGATAATTTTTCTCCAAATTCTTTCAATTGTTTTTCAGTTTGGAAAATCATTCCATCAGCTTTGTTGATGGTTTCTACATCTTCTTTTCTTTTTGCATCGGCAGCTGCATTTTCTTCAGCTTCTTTTTTCATTCTTTCGATTTCAGCATCAGAAAGTCCAGAACTTGCTTGGATTTTGATCGATTGTTCTTTACCAGTTCCTTTGTCTTTAGCAGAAACATGTAGAATACCGTTTGCGTCAATATCGAAAGTTACTTCAATCTGAGGAACTCCTCTTGGTGCTGGCGGAATGTCAGTAAGATCAAATCTTCCGATTTCTTTATTATCGCTAAACATTGGTCTTTCCCCTTGTCCTACTCTAATACTAACTGCAGGTTGGTTATCACTTGCTGTAGAGAAAACTTCAGATTTTTTGGTAGGAATTGTAGTGTTTGCTTCAATTAATTTTGTAAAAACAGAACCCATTGTTTCAATACCTAATGAAAGCGGAGTAACGTCTAATAAAAGTACATCTTTTACATCACCTGTTAAAACTCCTCCTTGAATTGCAGCACCAATTGCTACTACTTCATCAGGGTTAACTCCTTTTGAAGGTGCTTTACCAAAGAATTTTTCTACTGCTTCCTGAATTGCAGGAATTCTGGTAGAACCACCTACTAAGATAATCTCATCGATATCTGAAGTACTCATTCCGGCATTTGCAAGAGCTGTTTTACAAGGCTCTATTGTTCTTTTAATTAAAGATTCAGCCAATTGCTCAAATTTAGCTCTGGTTAAAGTTTTCACTAAGTGTTTAGGACCAGTAGCTGTTGCAGTGATATAAGGAAGGTTAATTTCAGTTTGAGTAGAAGAAGATAATTCTACTTTAGCTTTTTCAGCAGCTTCTTTTAAACGTTGAAGAGCAATAGCATCAGATTTTAAATCTACACCTTCTTCAGCTTTGAATTCGTCTGCCATCCAATCGATAATCACGTTATCAAAGTCATCACCACCTAAGTGCGTATCACCATCAGTAGCTTTTACTTCGAAAGAAGCGTTACCATCTACTTCATACATTTCTAGTACAGAAACGTCGTGAGTACCACCACCACAGTCGAAAACTACTACGTTTAAATCTTTTTTACCCACTTTATCAAGTCCGTAAGCCAAAGCAGCTGCAGTAGGTTCGTTGATGATTCTTTCTACTTTAAGACCCGCAATTTCGCCAGCTTCTTTAGTAGCTTGTCTTTGAGCATCGTTAAAGTAAGCAGGAACAGTAATTACCGCTCTTGTAACTTCTTGTCCAAGAAAATCTTCAGCAGTTTTCTTCATTTTTTGAAGAATCATTGCAGAAATTTCTTGTGCTGTATATTCTCTATCGTCTATTTTTACTTTTACAGTATCATTTGGCCCTGCCACCACTGCATAAGGAACTCTAGAAATTTCTTGTTTATCTTTAGAAAACTGTGTCCCGATGAATCTTTTAATAGAGTACACGGTTTTTGTAGGATTAGTTACTGCTTGTCTTTTTGCAGGGTCTCCTACTTTTCTTTCGCCATCTTCTGCAAATGCAACAATAGAAGGCGTGGTTCTTTTACCTTCTGCGTTTGCAATAACTACAGGGTCTTTTCCCTCCATTACCGCTACGCAAGAGTTGGTAGTACCTAAGTCTATTCCAATAATTTTACTCATAATATTTTATTTTTTTCTTTTAACTAATTTATTTTTCTTGAATTTCACTAATTCTGTACCAAGACAAAAATTGTGACAAATTGACATTATCACTTTTCTAAATTGCCAAATACACGAAAAAGATTAACAAAAATTTATTTTAGAAACCGCTTCATTTTCTTTAATTTTGAAGTAAACTACATCATAAATGTCACAATTTAACCCCAGAGATATTACATGGCTAGGCTTCAACGCCAGAGTTTTACAAGAAGCCATGGACGAAACAGTACCGTTACACCTAAGAATCAGATTTTTAGGCATTTTTTCTAATAATTTAGATGAATTCTTTCGGGTAAGAGTTGCTGGTTTAAAAAGAGCTTCTGAATTGAAGGAAAAACTTGCGATTGATACTTTTTTTGAGCGCCCACAAAAGATTTTAGACAAAATCAATAAAATTGTAATTGCTCAACAAGAAGATTTCGATAAAACCTGGAAAAAAATCCAGGAAGAAATGGCAGAGCAAAAAGTCTTCATCAAAACTCCCAAAAAACTTACCGAAAAACAGAAAGAATTTGTAAGAAAATATTTCGACGAAGAAGTGGAAAGTAACGTAATTCCTATCTTGCTTCACGACAATGTTCCACTTCCTTACCTTAGAGAAAAAAGCTTGTATCTGGGCATTGCCATGCGAAGAAAAGATTGGCAATACACCACAAAATTTGCGATTATAGAAGTTCCCGCTAAAGCCAACGGAAGATTTGTAATTCTGCCAACAGAAGATAGCGAAGAAACAGACATTATGCTTTTGGAAGATGTAATTGCGTTTAATCTACCACACATTTTCTCTTATTTTGGCTATGACGAATTTAAAGCAAACGCCTTCAAAGTTACCAAAGATGCAGAATTCGACTTGGATAATGACATTAGAACTTCTTATGCCGAAAAGATTGAAAAAGGCATTAAATCTAGAAGAAAAGGGAAACCAACAAGATTTGTTTTCGATAAAGATATGGACAAATCTTTGGTAGAATTCCTCATTAAAAAATTAAATTTAAGCAAAAAAGATAGCATTATTCCGGGATTGAAAATTCATAATTTCAGACATTTTATGGATTTTCCAGATGTTTTTAAAGATTACAAAAAACCAATTGAAAGAACTACTTTCCCTCATCCTGAATTTAAAAATGATAAAAGAATTACAGACGTAATTACTCAAAAAGATATTTTACTTACGTTTCCTTATCACACCTTCAACCACGTAATAGACCTTTTGCGCGAAGCTGCGATGGACCCAGATGTAAAATCTATACAACTTACCGCTTATAGATTGGCAAGCAATTCTAAAATTGTAAATGCACTAATTAATGCTGTAAGAAACGGAAAAGAAGTAACCGTAATGCTAGAGCTAAGAGCCCGTTTTGACGAAGAAGCCAATTTGGAATGGAAAGAGCGATTAGAACTAGAAGGCGTAAAAGTTTTGGTAGGATTACCCAACAAAAAAGTACACGCAAAACTTTGCGTCATTAAAAAAAGAGTGAACAATAAAACCATTCAATACGGTTTTGTAAGCACAGGAAACCTCAACGAAAAAACAGCAAAAATTTATGTTGACCATCTTTTGATGACCTCCAACAGAGCTATAATGGCAGACATTAATAAAGTTTTCAATCTTTTCAGAAAACCAAAATTAGACCCAGTTGTTGTACTGAAATCTTGCAAAAATCTATTGGTTTGTCCGCAATACATGAGAGAAAAAATAGAGTGGCAAATTGATAAAGAAATAGAAGAAGCTAAAGCTGGCAGAAAATCTGAAATTATTGTAAAAGTAAATTCGCTTTCGGATAAAGGACTTATAAAAAAACTTTACGAAGCTGCTGATGCTGGCGTTACCATTAAAATGATTGTAAGAGGAATTTTTTGTGCTGTAGAACAAAAATCTTTCAAGAAAAAAATTCACGCCATCAGTATTGTAGATGAATATCTAGAACACGCCAGAGTAATGTATTTTTATAACAAAGGCAGCGAAGACATTTATATTTCTTCTGCCGATTGGATGACTAGAAACCTAGATTACAGAGTAGAAGCTGCTGTAAAAATCATCAATAAAAATCTAAAAAAAGAGCTGAAAGATTTACTAGAAATTCAATTGAAAGGCAATGTAAAAGCCAGACTTCTAGACGTAGATCTTAGCAATAAATACGTAAGAAACAATAGGAAACCATTCCGAAGCCAGATAGAAACCTATATTTATCTCAACAAAAAAGCTGCGGAAAATTAAATAAAAAATCGGGAAGTAATTTTCCCGATTTTTTTTATCTCATATAATATAAATAAATTGAATAATTTATCATAGTTAACATATCTTCTTTTTCTATTTTTTCATATTTTAAAGAGTACTCTTTAAGAAATTTTTCTAAATTAAAATCCGTCATATTTGCAAATCCTCTTGAATTTTTAAAATATTTAGATTTTGTACTTTTTGAAATTTCAAAAAACAAATCATTTTTAATTGTTCTTAAATATTCTACTCTTTCCAAATCAAAATTGCCTAAATTATGATATTTAAGCTTTTTTTTAATTTTTTTTTCAATTTGTGTCTTGTCAGACAAGTCAAATTCGTAAGCTAATTCCATAAAACAAATAATATCGTAAGTATGATTATTTTCGTTCATATTACTCCACTTTCTTCAAATCTAAATCTCCAAAATCAAAAGAAAAATCTGTAACATCTGAAATAGGTTTCATTTTGGCAGAAATGGCTTTTCCGTTTTCATCAAAAGTAATGGTAAAAAAAGCATCTGCATCGTAACTTCTATCGTCCCATTTTACCACAAAAGTATCTTTAGAATAAGGCAAAACTTCGCCTTTTAATCTTTCCGAAGATTTACAAACAAGTCTAAAACTTTTCTTTTCTTTAGAAATTACAACATCTCCAAACCAAGCATCTCTGTATGTTCCCACAAATTGTTCAGGTGTTAATTTTGCAGATTTTTCTTTTTTATACGCTTCTACTTTAGCATAAGTATCCGCTTTTTCTTTGTCGTATTGTTGGTTTCCTTTGGCATATCTTTCGGCATAAGTTTTCAGCCAATCTCTGCTTTCAATTCCGAGATAAGAATCTTTCAAAGTATTGGTAATGGCGTTAAATGCTAAACCTTGCTGCTGATTTGTAAGCACTACAATTCCTAAATTCATATCAGGAATTAAAGTAAACTGCGTAACAGTACCAATTAAACCTCCTGTATGCTGAATTTGACGATGACCTTTTACATCAGAAATAAACCAACCGAGACCATAACCATAAAATTTAGTATCGTAAGGATTTTTAGCTGCCATAGGAATTGGCTGCTGAATCTGCCACAAAACATTTGCATTTTTCTCTGAAACCAAACGTTTCCCGTCTTTGGTTACGAAACCATTCATTAAGAAATTTGCCCAAGTCGTCATATCTGTAATATTGCTCAAAATTCCACCTGCAGGATTTGCTGTCTCGTTCCAATCATGAGGAACGGCAATTGCTTTTCCGTTTACCGGAGCGTGAGCATCTATTTTATTCTCTACCGCTTTTGCGCGGTTATAAGAACCGAAACTTGCCGTCATCCCAACAGGTTTCATAATTCGATCTTCGATAAATTCTGCCCAAGTTTTTCCAGAAATTTTATGAATAATTTCACCTGCCACAATAAACATAATATTGTTGTAATCCATTGTATTTCTGAAAGAATGTGCTGGTTTTAAATAACGAACATTGTGAATGAGTTGTTCTGAAGAAATATTTCCTCCATCAGGAAAAAACATTAAATCTCCTTGTCCTAATCCAAGTCCAGCTCTATGTGTTACTAAATCTTTGATGGTGATTTCTCTGGTTACATAATCATCATACATTTTGAAATCGGGTAAAAATTTAGTCACTTTATCATCCCAATCTAGTTTTCCTTCGTCTGCTAAAATCGCTAAAGCAGTGCAAGTAAAACCTTTAGAATTAGAAGCAATTCCTACCAAAGTTTCTGGTGTCATTGGTAATTTAGAATTGAGTGAACGCACTCCGAAACCTTTAGAATAGATAACTTTTCCGTCTTTTATCACACCAACTGATATTCCCGGAACATCAAAAGTGGTGATGGTTTTTTGAATAAGTTCATCTAATTTTTGTTCTGAAATTTGACTAAAAAAGAACAGAGAACAAAGAATAAAGAATAATGAGAAGGATTTTTTCATAATGACTTTTAATTTTTGTAAAGATAAGTTTTTTTGTAAATTTGGGTAAATTATCAACCAATGAAAACCACTTTTTGTCTACCAATCCTACTTCTAGCCTTTTTATCTTGTTCCAAAAAACAAGAAGAAAAAAAAGAAGTTTTCAAAAAACCAATTATTACAAGCGAAAACCCTACTGATAGATTCTTCCCGAAAGAAAAAACAGTGGAAAAATTTGACACTTTAATCATTGATAAAAATCTAGAAATCAGCATCACCAAATCTTATTTAGATAGTTTTGTCACCAATGAATTTGAAATTGAAGGCAAAAAACAAGTGGACAAATACAGAGATGCTGAAATTTCGCTGAAAATAAAACAAGACAACAAAATTCTTTTAGATACTTTGTTTAGAAAAGAAAACTTCAACAATTATATCGACAAAAATTTTCAAAATATTGCAGTTTTCCATGGTTATTGGTTAGAAAGAATTGATAATGAAAAAATTCAATTTTTCGGCACTATTTCAAAACCAGAAACAGATTGGGCTTTTGATTTTCAAAACAATTTTTATTTCAAAAATAAATCTTTAAAAACCGAAATTGTAGAACAAAACGAAGAATGATTCAAAAAAAATCGCAGATTAAACTGATAAAAAATCAATCAAATCTGCGAGGAAAATAAGTTTTTCTAAATGCTATTTCATTGCTTTTTCATAATAATCTGAAACTACATTCCAATCTATTACATTAAAGAAAGCATCTATATAATCTGCTCTTTTGTTTTGATATTTTAGATAATAAGCATGTTCCCAAACGTCCATGGCTAAAATTGGAGCTCCAGAAATAGACATTCCCAGCATTAGAGGATTATCTTGATTTGGAGTGCTTCCTACTTTCAATTTTCCAGAAGCATCTGTTACCAACCAAGCCCAACCAGAACCAAATTGCTTAGCTCCTGCATCGGAAAACTGCTTTTTGAAATTTTCGAAACTTCCAAAATCTCTGGTGATGGCTTCGGCTAATTTCCCGCTAGGTTTTCCTGTAGCATTTGGAGTCATTAATTCGAAATATAAATTATGATTGTAATAACCACCAGCGTTATTTCTAAGCGTTGCATTGCTTGTATCAAGCGTTTTTAGCACTTGTTCAATCGTCATATTGGCTTGAGGTTTTCCTTCCACGGCTTTATTTAGATTGTTAAGATAACCAACATAATGCTTAGAAAAGTGAATGTACATGGTTTTTGCATCTATATAATTGCTGAATGCATCATAATTGTGTTTCAAAGTTTTAATTTTGAAAACGCCATCGTTTGCCTTAACATCAGAAGGTTTGCCAAAATCTGTGGTTTCTGTTGCTACACTTTGAGCAGAAACTGTATTAAAAACTGCAACACCAGTCGTTAGCGCAGAAAAAGCAATTGCCACAAACGCTACTTGAACTAATTTTTTCATATAAAGTATATTTATTTTTAATGAATTTCGTCAAATTTAAACAAAAACCATTTCTCAGCCTTGTAATTTTTATTAACAAAATCTATAGTTTGGTTTTATAGATTTATTTTAAAGTTAATCATTATGCCATTCTACCACTCATACTTTGTACTTTTAACTTTACCCTTCGTACTTATAAAAATATTACCTTTGTAAAAAGTAAAAGAAAAATGGAAAGTAAAAAAGAATTCTTCTTAGAATGTTATAAACTAGGGATTATAAAATTTGGTAGATTTACATTGAAAAGCGGCATCGAAAGTCCGTTTTATGTAGATTTAAGACCATTAGCATCCGAACCAAAAATTCTGAAACACCTTGCAAATTATCTTTTAGAAATGCTTCCTTTGGATAATTTTGATGTTATTTGCGGCGTTCCTTACGCAGCTTTGCCAATGGCAACAGCTATGTCGCTAGAAAGCTATATCCCATTGATTATCAAAAGAAAAGAAGCTAAAGAATATGGCACTAAAAAATTAATTGAAGGAATTTATAAATCTGGACAAAACTGTCTTTTGGTAGAAGACGTAATTACCTCTGGAAAATCTTTAATTGAAACCATTGCCGAAGTAGAAAACGAAGGCTTAAAAGTAGCTGATATTGTTGTAGTTCTAGACCGTGAACAAGGCGGAAAACAACTTTTGAAAGAAAAAGGATACAATGTTCACACTCTTTTTACCATTTCTGAAGTGGTGGAAATTTTAAAAGAAGTTGACCATCTTACCGATGAAGAAGTTGAAAGAATTAACGAATTTATCGCAGGAAATAAAATTGAATTTAAAGAAGAAAAAAGACTTTCTTACGAACAAAAATTAAGCAAAAACGAGCATTCTATTAGTAAAAAACTACTAGAAATTGCTATTGAAAAAAAATCTAACCTTATTGCATCAGCAGATGTTACTACTACAAAAGATTTGCTAGAATTGGCAGAAAAAGTAGGTCCTTATATTGTTGCTCTAAAAACTCACATCGATATAATTTCTGATTTTGATAGTGATAAAACCATTCTTCCACTGAAAGATTTGGCTACAAAACACAATTTCCTTTTGATGGAAGATAGAAAATTTGGGGATATTGGAAACACCCAAGAATTGCAATACAGAGGCGGAAAATACAAAATTTCTCATTGGGCAGATTTGGTAACATCTCACGTAATTGCTGGTTACCAAAGTTTAGATTGTTTTATGAATTCTGGCGTTATTGCCATACTTTCTATGTCTTCTAAAGGCGCTCTTACAGACCAAAATTACAGAACCGAAGCCTTAAAAATTATAGAAACCCATCCTAATATTATTGGTTGTGTAGCTCAAAATAAAGTTCCTGAGAATGTTTTGCTTTTTACACCAGGTGTTAACATGGCAGACAAAGGAGATACTAAAGGGCAACAATACAATACTCCAGAACATGTTTTCAAAAATTTACATACCGATTTTGTAATTGTAGGTAGAGGAATTTACAAATCTCAAGATGTAGAAAATTCTGCAAAATTATATCAATTAGAATCTTGGAACGCTTATCTTAAATCTTTATAAAACAAAATGAAACATAAAAAAATCATCACCCAACAATATTCTAATTTAGAAGAAAAACTGAATGTTTGGTCTCATGCTTTTGGGATTTTCTTAAGCGTAATCGCTTTGGTTTTATTAATTATAAAAGCTGTAGAAAAAGAAAACGTTTGGATGATGATTAGTTTCCCAATTTTTGGAGTAAGCCTCATTTTATTGTATTTGGCTTCAACGTTGTATCACTCAGCAAAAAACCCGAGCAAAAGATTCAAACTAAAAATATTCGACCACGCTGCCATTTACGTTCTTATTGCAGGAAGCTACACTCCATTTACGTTGGTTAGCATGAACGGAGAAACAGGCTGGCTAATTTTTTCCATCGTTTGGATTTTGGCTTTTACAGGAATTATTTTGAAATTATTTTTCACAGGAAGATTCAAACTTCTTTCCACAGCCATGTATGTTTTAATGGGATGGCTTATTGTTTTTTATTTTAAAGACCTCACAGCAAATCTCCACGAAAGAGGAGTATTTTTCCTTATTCTGGGAGGCATTTTATACACCATTGGAGCGGTTTTGTATAGCATTAAGAAGATAAAATTTAATCATGCTATTTTTCATGTTTTTGTGTTAGGTGGTAGCTTTTGTCATTTTTTGTCAATTTACCTTTATATCTAATTCATTTTGAGCAATTTAATTCTAATTTTCGTTTGTTTAATATTAGGAATTGTTCTAAAAAGAGCAAAAATAGTTCCTGAGAATTTTCACAGTTCTCTGAATGCTTTTGTAATTAACATTTCGCTTTCGGCATTTTCTTTATATTACATTTCGAAGATAGAACTCAACAGTTCAGTAATTTTTCCTGCATTAGTTCCTTGGATTGGAATTTTCTTTGCCATCATTTTTTTCTACATTTTAGGGAAAATTTTCAGTTGGAAACATTCTGTAATCGGTGCTCTAATCATGTGTGCTGGTTTTGGAAACACCTCTTTTATAGGAATACCCGTAATACAAGCACTTTATGGCGAAGAAGGCTTGAAAACCGTAATGCTGGTAGACCAACCAGGATTTATTGCATTGTCAACTGTTGGAATTTTAGTCGCAAATTTTTATTCTGGAAGCAAAGATTCTTTACTGAAACATCTCACCAAAATCATAAAATTCCCGCCATTTATTACCTTTATTATCGCTTTAATTCTTAATTCTTTTTCCATAGAAATTCCTAAAGAAATAGACGAAACTTTGCTAAAATTAGGCTCTACAACAGTTCCTTTGGCATTAGTTTCCGTTGGAAGCCAAATGAAATGGAAAAAAATTGAAAAGCAAGAAGGTTTTTATCTTTTCCTAGGATTAACTTTCAAACTTATTCTTTATCCTTTGCTCATTTTAATACTGTACAAATATGTTTTTCTTCAGAATGGTAAAATAATAGACATTTCCGTTTTAGAATCTGCAATGGCTCCCATGATTACAGCCGCAATTATTGCCGAAGCTCACCATCTAGACAGTAAAATTTGTAATTTAATGGTTGCTATTGGTATTCCGCTTTCTTTTGTTACGCTTGCAATTTGGCATTATGTTTTGCAAGTTTTGTGATATCTTTTCACGTAAAGTCGCAGAGTTTTTCACAATGAAGAAAAGATTTCTTAATATTAAAATTATACTCTAAATCTTAATTTCTTAATTATTAATTTTTTAATTAATCTAAACTCATAAAATGAACAGGTGAAAAACTAAACCTCGCGGTATTAATTTTCTCAGAATTTACATCAAGCCGATACCAAGGCGAAATGTTTTCTTCAAAAGGATTTTTAAGCAAATGAATACTTTGCGCTGGCGTAAAACCTTCGCTCAAAAGAAACAATTTTTCTCCATTTTTATTTTCGCAACTTCCTGCTATAAAAACCACATGACCAGGACTTCCGGGCGTTATGAGAACATCTCCTGTTTTTAGATTTTTAGTAGAGTTTACCGCCTTTGTTTCGGCAGTTAAAGAAATTGTACCTGCATAATTATAAATTAAATCCAGATAATTTCTAAAATTTTGATACGAATCTTCATAAGATACAGTTTTTCTATAATCTACAGAATTCCCCATTACAAAAGCTCTATATCCATCTCTGTAATCTGTCCATTTTACTAAATCTCCGTTGGTAAAGTGAAACGCAATTTCATCTTTACGGTCTTGCTTCCAAAGATATTCGGCGTACAATCTTATTACAGAATCTGCACATTGTTGCAAATCTTTTTCGCCAGTATCAATATCATAAATGGCTTCGTGCAAAGATTGTGTTGCAATAGGATTTCCATCAAATCTAAGAATTTGAGCGCCATATTTTTTTAATGGAAAATTCACCAAAAACTCTCCGAAAGAATTTGGCTTTTCTTCAATCCATTCATAATTTTTGGGAGCAGAAAATCTGGTTTTCACCGTATTTCCGTTCTTATGAATTAAAGTTGCTGTAGTAGAAATATTATCCGTTTCAATAATTATTTTCTCTTTTTTTTGACTTTTACTACAACTGATTAAACCGAAAAAAATAATCAAAACAAATAAGCGTTTTAATCTTTTAAAATAAATTGAACTAAAAAAATTATAAAACATAATGTGTTTGGTATTAAAAATGTATAAAGTGTAATAATTTAACGATTAATTATAAATAATTCTAATACTTTCTGTCTATATTTGGCTTTATTAAAACATGACGAAAAAAACATCTCTTTTATTGTGCTTAATGGTTCATCTTTTTGCCTTCGGACAAAAAGATTCTATTTATATAAAAGCAGATTTGTCTGCCAGAATATTGCGCGTAAAAGAAAAAATAGTTTATCAAAATACTTCTCAAAAATATCTTTCTAGCATAAAACTTTTAAATCTTGTAGCTGCTTACCAAAATAGACACACCAATCTGCTTAGAAGAAAACTAGAAGATAGAAAAACAGATTTATATTACGCTAAAGAAAACGAACTTGGGAAACTGCTTCATCTAACCATCAACAACAATACTATTACCGAAAATCTAAATGAAGAAAATCTTTATATTCCTTTAGAAAAAACCTTAAAAACGAAAGAAAAAACCATTCTTAATCTAGAATATTCTATAAAAATTCCTGATGCAAAATTTACAGGGTATGGCGCTGGAGAAAACGAATATTTGTTAAAGAATTTTTTCTTGGTTCCCGATAGTTTTGATAGAAACAACGAAACTGACAAGCATTTTGTAGATATAGAAGAAAATTACAACACCAACACATTTTACAAAATAGACTTCTCTTCATCATCACTTTTAGTAACAAGTAATTTACCCGAGGTTTCGCCAAAGATATTTTCCGGAATTATAAATAACGATGTGGAAATTAATATTTCTACAACTCCCACTTATAAATTAACCACAGAAATTGATGGCAAAAAGCATATTGTAGATTTTGGATATTCTGTTTCGGAAGAAGACCAAAAAAATATAGAATTTTATGTTCCGCTTCAACTCAAATTTCTTAAAGACAAGATTGGATTTTTGCCAGAAAAAATATTTATAAGCAATGTAAAAAAGAAAAAAAATGACTTTTTCGGTAATGATGATATTAAATTCTGGAAGTACAAATTGCAGCTTTTTACAGACCCCGAAAAAATTGATATGGATTATTTCAGTATCATTTCTCAGGAACTGGCAGACCAATTATTTTTCTCTAACAAAAAAGAAAACCACTGGATTAATAACGGTTTGAAAACCTATTGGGAGATTCAATACTTAGAAAAATTTTACAAAGATTATAAATTGCTTGGCAATCTTATCGATTATAAAATTCTTGGTATAAAACCACTTAAATACTCTTTCTTTTCAAAATTAAACCTCAGCGAAAGATACGGTTTGGCTTATCAATATATTATGGCTCAGAATTTAGACCAAAACATTGATGAAAACCTAGAAAGCTTAAGTAATTTCAACGAAATTGCCATTAGTAAATTCGAAACAGGCACGCTTCTCAATTTCATTTCAGAGAAAATGGGAAAAGATAATTTTGAAGATTTCGTAAGAGATTATATTGCTAAAAACGATAATAAACTCATCAATAAAGAAGATTTCTTAAACGAAATGGCAATGAAATCTGGCTACTCTTCTTCCTTTATGGAGACTTACATTCAACGTAAAATGAGAGTAAATTTCAAAATAAAATCTTTTGATAGAATTGATGACCAATTACATATAAAATTATCAAAAAATATCACTCAAAATATTCCGTTTAAACTAAAAGTGGAAGACAGCAACGGAAACGAAAAAACGTATTGGTATGATACTAATAATAAAAAAGGAGAAAACACCTATATTATCCCAGATAATGATGTAACTAAAATTACAGTTAACAGCAATTACGTTTTCCCAGAAAGTAATTTCAGAGACAATTATCTATACACCAAAGGACTTTTCAGCAATACTAAAAAAGTAAAATTCAAACTTTTTACAGACAAACCAAACCCTGAGTACAACGAAATTTTTTATGCTCCAAAGTTCAATTGGAACAATTATGATAAATTTCTTTTGGGTTTAAAATTTCATAATAAATCTATTATAGAATCGCCATTTTTATATGCAATAACGCCTTATTATAGTACAGGAACACAGAAATTTACAGGTATGACTCTGGTTTCCTACAAAATCCAACCTGCTGAAAGTTTTTTCAGAAGTATTACACTTGCCTATTCTGCTGCATTCTTTCATTATGATTATGATTTAACATATAAAAGATTTGGCGCAAGTGCATCTATGGCTCTTAACAAAAATCCAAGAAGTCAAATTGCAAGAAGTATTGTACTTTCTTATAATCATTTTGACAGAGAATTAAGTGAAGTAATGCAGCAAAAAAACGATTATTCTAAGTATAATATCTGGAATATTGGTTTTGTATATTCAGAAAACAATGTAATCTTAGAAAAATATTTATTTGGGAATTTGCAGATAATGGACGATTACCAAAAACTAACTGCAGAAAGTTTTTATCGCTGGGAATATGCCAAAGACAAGAAGATAAGTTTTAGATTTTTTGGCGGACTTTTCTTAACCAATCACACCAGAAATAATACTTTTAATTTAGGAATTTCTAAAGTTTCTAACTATTCTTTTTCTTACAATCTATTGGCGCAGAGTGCTTCTACAGGAATTCTTTCTCAACAATTTGTATTGGCAGAAGGCGGCTTCAAGTCTCTTATCAATGGCACCGTAAACCAATGGATTGCGTCTAGCAATGTAGATGCACACGTTTGGAAAATGTTTAATGTTTATGCTGATGCTGGTATTTATAAAAATAAAACTCACGACCCTAAATTTATTTGGGATAGTGGCATAAAGCTAAAAGTGATTCCTGATTTTCTTGAGATTTATTTCCCTTTACAATCTTCTCTAGGTTTTGAACCTGGTTTTAAAAATTATAGTAGCAGAATAAGATATACTCTAAATGTTAATCTAAATGCCGTAATTGGACATTTCAGAAGAGGTTGGTATTAATAAATAAATTTCACACAATAAAAAAGGTTGCCCGAGTAGAGCAACCTTTCCATTTTTATTAATAATTTATCAATTATTGTTTGATAATTTTTTGAACAACAGTTTCACCGTTTACATCACCTTTAATTAGGTAAACTCCTTTTGCTAAAGAAGAAACATCTAATGTAGTACCATTTTCAACAGAAACAGATTTTAAAACTTGTCCATTAAAGTTAACAACTTTTACATTAGCTTTTGCTCCAAACGTTAAAACATCCTTTACAACTGTACTTTTTACTAAATTGATTTTTGATTTGGTAACATCTTTAGTTGCTAAGGTTTGTAAAGTTGTAGAAATATTCAGTTCATCAATCGTAACATTTGGTGTATTTGCAGCAGTATCTTGCCTAAACATTAATCCTCCAACATTAACTAAAGGTGTTGTATTTATTACAGATATATTAGGCGTAACAGGTGTTGCTTGATTCTCATACAATACTGTAGATCCAGTGCTAAAATCATAACCAAATATTAAATATTGAGTAGTTCCGGTGTCATATAAATTTATAGACCAAGTATCTGGAGAAGTTCCAGCACCTAAACCAAACTGGTATTGAGAACCATTTTTCCTAATCCATAGTCTGGCTGTAGTAGAACCAGCAGTATCATCTGTATATAATGCTATGTAAGAATTTGTTAAATCCGTAGTAATTGCAGACAAATCTGTACAAGAAATTAATAAAGATGTATAAACAGCTCCAGAATTGGTAGAGGTAAAAGGTGTTCTAGATTCTGCTCCCGCTCCTGCAAAACTTATTGAATTACCTGTAGAATTAATATCTGAATAGCTTAGGTTACCTGCAATCACCAGAATATCATCACCTGTATTTACGCTACTCCAAGTTTGCTGCGCACTTAGCGCTTGCCCTATAGTATAATTAAATGGTTCTTTAAATGGTAATGTATTGATGGGTTTACAAGAAGATGCTAAAACTGTTTTTGAAATTGTACAACCTCCTGTAATTGTAATTGTTACATTTGTACCCTCTGCAATTCCACTAACTATGATATTCCCCGCAGACACAGTAGAAGGATTATCACCAGATATAACTCCGCTAGATGCACTTAGGGCATAAGTTCCAGATCCACCACCCGTAAATGGTATCGTGGTTGTATAAGTATCCAAATCATATGTTACAGCATCACATGATGTAGCTTCTGTACCTAGGATTAAACTGCAAGGTGTGGTATTCATCCACGTCGAATGCATTCTTAAAGCATCAATAGTAATATTCTGTGTGGCATTATACTGTCTAAGAAAAAAACCTGAAATAGTTGCCGAACCTGAACCTTGACGTTGATACTTCCGCTGTTCCTGCATCAAGTTCAGTAGCCGGCACTCCTGATGATTTTACCCAAACACTTGCAGTCCCCACAGTAGAAACATCATATTTTACAATTACCAAATAAGTAGTATCATAATTAAATTCTGTTGTACCATAAACCGCAGTTGTTGTATTAGAAATCCCAATGAAATATTTTCCAGCGTTGGTAGATGGTTTTATAAATAATCTATTCCCAAAATTAGTTGCTCCTGTAGTATTCAATCCGGCAAAATATCCCTTCTGAAGCTGAAGAGACTTTCATTAAAAACGAATAATAGATTGTACCACTTGTTTTTGCTGTAAAAGTTCTGTTTACATCTTCGCCATTATTATCTAACCTTGCTGCATTTCCTTCTGCTGCACCTGCAAATCCAGATATACCGGAGTAGCCTGCATATACCAATCCGTTAGAAGTTCCAACATCTACAGCTTGAGATCCTGCTCCACTAAAAGCTGTCCACCCATTTGCACTTAACAATGCATTGTCACTATAATTAAAATCATCTGATAAAATTTGCCCAAATGACCAAGATGTTATCAAAATAAGCAACAATAAATAAAGTTTTCTCATAAGTCTTATATTTAATTAATTCCAAAAATACATATTTTTTCAATCAAATATGATTTTCATCATTAATTTTTCATTAAGATTCCTCCACAATAATCCTAAATATTTTTAGTTACTTTTACAGTCGGTATTTCTGTTAATATGGGGTGAAAAAAATATTTTACTTTTTTCTGTTGTTTTTCGGTGTTTTCTTGGGGAAAGCACAATTTTTTTCATGGAAAAATCCCAACTTCAAAAAAACAGATTCACTAAAAACAGATTCCGTTTTTATTAAAAAATTCAATTCAGAATTTTTCAAAAAAGATACTGCCAATTTTACCATCAAAGAGAAAAAAATCTTCTACGAAGAAGGTGTTTTAGTAAAGAAAAATTCTCGCTCCCAAATCTTGGGCGACCTCAATGCCAAAGGCTCTATCATTAGAGGAATTACTTTCGGTAACAACCAAGGTCAATCTGTGCAATCTTCTATGGATATGCAAATTGCAGGAAAACTGAGCAAAGATGTTTCTATTCTCGCCAGTATTTCAGACCACAATTTGCCCATTCAAGCGGATGGCTACACCCAGACTTTACAAGAATTTGATAAAATTTATCTTCAACTCAACATCAAAGACAAGAGCATCATAAAAGCCGGACACCTCGATTTAGAAGACAACCAAACCTATTTTGGCAAATACCAACGCAGAAGCATGGGTTTGCAATTTCAGACGAATTTTGGCAAAGACAACAAAACTTTCCTGGATTTTTCGGCAGGCGTTGCCCGAAGCGAATTCCACAGAATCCGTTTTCAAGGTGTAGAAGGAAACCAAGGTCCATATCGTTTAACAGGTAAAAACGGAGAAAATTTCATCACGATTTTGAGTGGTTCAGAACAGGTTTTCATTGATGGAATTCTCATGAAACGTGGTGAAAATCAAGATTATATCATCAATTATAACACTGGGGAAATTACTTTTACGAGTTTTAGACCGATTTTTAAACAGAATTTCATCACCATTTCTTATAATTATACCAACCGAAATTACAACCGTTTCATCGTTACTTCTTCGGTAAAACATCAAACCGAAAAATTGAAACTTTCCTTCGATGCTTTTTTGGAAAATGATAACAAAAATGCTCCACTTTCTCTGAATTTATCCAAAGAAGACGAGCAAATTCTCGCCAATGCAGGCAACAACGAAGATTTGATGTATGCACCTTCTGCAGTAATTACAGAATATGATGTAAATAAAATTTTGTACAAATTGGTGCAAAATTCGCAAGGAAATTATTATGAATTTTCTACTGATAAAACAGAAACTTTGTACAACGTTTCTTTCACGTATTTTGGTGCAGGTTTGGGAGATTACCAACTGAAACAATCTACCAACAACGGAAGAATTTTTGAATTTGTAGGCGCTGGAAACGGAGATTATTCCGCGCTCCGAAAGTTGCCTTCTCCACAGAAATCTCAAGTATTTTCTACCAGTGCAGAATATACTTTTGAAAAAGGAAAAATTGGTGGAGATTTCTCTTTGAGCAATTATGATGTCAACTTATTTTCATCTAAAAACAACGACCAAAATACAGGTTTTGCAGGAAGAATTTTCGGCAATAAAGTCTTTACCCAAAACAATTGGAATGGAACTCTTGGTGCTGAATTTCAAAGAATTTCTTCGCAATTTCATATTTTGGATAGAATAAATGATGTAGAATTTTCCAGAGATTTTAATTTAACTCAAGAATTTAATCAAATTACTCAAAATAGATTGATTTTCAGTTTTTTAAACCAATGGAAAAACACCAATTTCATTAATTACAAACTGAATTATCTTAACGAAAAACAAAGTTACAACGGCTTTAAAAACGATTTAGACTTTAAATTTACCAAGAAAAAAACAGAAACACGTGGCAATTTTTCTTACTTAAATACAACTTCAGATTTTCAAGACACGAAATTTGCAAGAGGAAATATTTCTTCTGAAATTTTGGGCAAAAAAGGAAGTTGGAGTTTTGGCGGAAGTTTCGAACATAATGTAAAGAATTTCAACCAAACTAAAACATTAGATGTTACCAGTTTTTCGTGGAAAGAAATTTTTATTCAAAAGAAAATTGGCGACAGTTTGCGCACCAAATTTTTGGCAAAATCTTATTTCAGAACCAACGATTCTGTAAGAGACAATTCTTTGATGAAAATGAATAATATTTTTGGATTAATGCTAGAAAGTCAACTCATTAAAACTGAAAAGAGCCAACTTTCAACGCTCGTTCATTACCGAAAATTTTTCTATAAAAACGAAATCACGAATGAATTTAACTCAGATTTTGTAATTGGAAACATTCAGTACAATCAACAATTTTTCAAAAACGGAATGCGTTTGCAAGCATTTTATGAACTCGGAAACGGACAAGAAGCGCAGCGAGAATTTCAATATTTGAAAGTTACAGACGGACAAGGAATTTACAAATGGACAGATTATAACGGCGATGGAATTCAGCAATTAGATGAATTTGAAATTGCAGAATATGTAGATTTGGCGCAGTATATCAGAGTTTATACCAACACGGTAAAATATATTCCTTCGAATAAAAATAAGTTGCAACTTTCACTTTTCGTGAATCCTTCTATCGTTTTCAACTCCGAAAATCAGTTTCTAAAGCGTTGGAATTTCAATATTTCGTTGAACGCGCAAAATTCGTTTTATAAAGAAGACCGAGTTTTAGAATTTAATCCATTTAAAACCGAAAATAATCAAATCTTAAAAAATCAGAATTTGCTATTTTCTGTACTTTTCAATCCCACCGAAAAGTCTGGTTGGAACGGAAATTATCGTTTCATCGACAATCAAAATTTGGTAAATGCCAATTTCAGTATTGAAAAGAAAAATACGCAAACTCATCTCGTAAATTTTGGATATTGGTTTAATAAAAGTTTGAGAACAGATTGGGAAAATCAGTTGCAGAATTACAAATCTTCATCGCAATTATTTTCTACGAGAGATTACATTTTGAACATCTACGAAACGAAGCCAAAATTAATTTACAAACTTTCGGAAAGTATGCAAACCGAAGTTTCTACCGCCTACAAAATAAAAGACCGAAAAGATGGCGACGAATTTCTAAAAACCTTTGACGCAACAGGAACCGTGCAATGGGAAAATAAAAAAACGTCTATTAGAGGAAATTTCAGTTTTATCAACAACAACTTTACGGGAAATGCTTTCAGCATTGTAGGAAATCAAATGTTAGATGGTTTAAAAGCTGGAAAAAACCAAGTTTGGAGTGTGATTTTGCAACAAGCATTGAACTCATTCCTTCAACTTAATGTGAATTATGAAGGTAGAAATTCTGGCGACAGAACGATTCATATTGGAAGTGTGCAAGTTCGTGCTTCATTCTAAATCGTTTTGCTTATTTTTGCAACATGGTAAAAATTGGCAACATAGAGCTTCCTGAATTTCCTTTATTACTTGCACCAATGGAAGATGTGAGTGATCCTCCTTTCCGTAGGTTGTGCAAATTACACGGCGCAGACCTTATGTATTCAGAATTTATTTCTTCTGAAGGATTGATTCGTGATGCGATAAAATCTAGGAAAAAACTCGATATTTTTGATTATGAAAGACCTGTTGGAATTCAGATTTTTGGTGGAGACGAAGAAGCGATGTCGCTTTCTGCCAAAATTGTAGAAACCGTAAATCCTGATATTGTGGACATCAATTTCGGTTGTCCCGTGAAAAAAGTAGTTTCCAAAGGAGCTGGAGCTGGCGTTTTGAAAGATGTAGATTTAATGGTTCGTCTCACGAAAGCCGTCGTAAATTCTACACATCTTCCCGTTACGGTGAAAACGAGATTAGGTTGGGATGTTGATACTATCAATATTGAAGAAGTTGCGTTGAGATTACAAGATGCAGGAATTAAAGCATTGACTATTCACGCCAGAACCAGAAGTCAAATGTACAAAGGAGAAGCAGATTGGGAATACATTTCTAAAATCAAACAAAATCCTAATATTGAAATTCCGATTTTTGGAAATGGCGACATTGATTCTCCAGAAAAAGCTTTGGAATACAGACAAAAATACGCTTGTGACGGAATGATGATTGGTAGAGCGGCGATTGGTTATCCTTGGATTTTTAATGAAATTAAACATTTCTTTGAAACGGGAGAAAAATTGCCAGAACCTACGATTTCAGACCGACTTCTTGCTGTAAAACACCATGCTGAATGGAGCGCAGAATGGAAAGGCGAAAGATTAGGTTTGATAGAAATGCGACAACATTACAGCAATTATTTCCGTGGAATTTCACATTTTAAAGAATTTAAAACCAAGTTTTTACAGGTTTTGAGTTTGGAAGAATTTTATCAATTGTTAGAAGAAACGGAAGAATTTTATATGAAAAATTATGGATAATATTATAAAGTTAATTCTTCTTTTTCTATTTTTTGGATTTATATTTCAAAAATTTGGAAAAAACTGGAAATTTCATTTAGGTCTAAATATTTTAATGTATGGATTTTTCCTTTATCTATGGTTCATCATGTTAATTCCAAAATCTCATATTGAACATCGTGAAGATCCTGGATTAGGATTTGGACTTTTCACCATTTGGTTTGCTCCAATTTTTATTTTAATTAATTTATTTTCAATATTTTATGCCAAAAAAATTAATGATAAGAAAATTTATAGAATTAATATTATTGCCTTAATTTTTTGTTTTCTGCATATTGTCTTGTTTTTAATAATTACAGGTATTGCTTCAAGTTTATTTAATTAACCTCAAATGAAAATCATCTCATACAACGTAAACGGAATTAGAGCAGCTTTTACCAAAGATTTTATCGGTTGGTTGCAAGTTGCCAATCCAGATATTATTTGCATTCAAGAATCTAAAGCTGGAAACGACCAAATAGACATCGAAAGTCTAGAAAAAGTTGGTTACAAAAGTTATTGGCATTCTGCGGTGAGAAAAGGATATTCTGGAGTAGGAATTGCTAGCAAAATAGAGCCAAAACACGTAGAATACGGTTGCGGAATTGAACATTACGACAACGAAGGCAGAATTATAAGAGCAGATTTCGAAGATTTCTCGGTGCTTTCGGTGTATGTTCCGAGTGCTTCTAATATTGAGCGATTAGATTTTAAACTTCAGTTTGCCGAAGATTTTCTAGAATACGTTAAAAACTTACAGAAAGAAATCCCGAATTTGGTGATTTGTGGTGATTTTAATATTTGTCATGAAGAAATAGACATTCACAATCCGAAAGGTCTCAAAAACACTTCAGGATTTTTACCCGTAGAAAGAGAATGGCTGACAAAATTCCTAAAAGAATGTGGATTGATAGATAGTTTCCGTTATTTACATCCAGATAAACAAGAATTTTCTTGGTGGAGCTACCGACAAAACTCTAGAGCGAAAAACTTAGGATGGAGGTTAGATTATCATTTCATTACCAAAACCCTAGAGCCAAAATTGAGCAGAGCACTAATTTTGAAAGAAGCTGTGCACAGCGACCATTGTCCGGTTTTGGTAGATTTAAAATAAATAAACAGCTTTTACAAGCTGTTTATAATTATCATTTGTGTCTTCAGAATAATATCTAATATTTATGATATGTCTCTATACAAATTTAAAAATATTTGAAATAACACAGATTATTTTTTGATAGATTTAATAAATACTATTCAGCCTTAGAATTACTATTATCTAGTATTTTGTATTCTACAGGAATTGGACCAGATTTAAGATTTCCTATTTTCATAAAAGCAGCTTTAGAAAGATCAAAAGTTCTGGTTTTATGATAAGGTCCTCTGTCATTAACTTTTACAATTACACTATCACCTGTTTTTATATTTCTTACCATCACCATTGTACCAAAAGGTAGAAAACGATGTGCTGTGGTAAATTTATCTTTATCATAAGGTTCTCCGCTTGCTGTTCTGCGACCATGAAATTTGTCGTGATAACAAGACGCTACTCCTGTTTTTAATTCTGTTTCGCTTTTAAAGGAAAATATTCCTAAAACCGAAATGGTAAAGATGAAGTATAAAAAAAGTTTCCTCATATATTAATGTTTTGGTTCATATTATTTAAGCCAATTCGCCAATTAAGTCGTACTCTTCTGCCGAAGTAATTTTTACATTTACGAATTCGCCCACCGAAATATAAGTGTTTTTGGCTGGTACTAAAACAGTATTATCAACATCTGGAGAGTCATATTCTGTTCTACCAACAAAGTAATTTCCTTCTTTTCTATCAAAAATACATTTGAAAGTTTTTCCTATTTTTTCTTGATTTTTTTCCCAAGAAATCTGAGACTGAAGCTCCATTATTTCTTCTACTCTGGCTTGTTTTATTTCTTCTGGCACATCATCTTCTAGCACATAAGCCGTAGTATTTTCTTCGTGGGAGTAGGTAAAGCAACCCAGCCTATCAAAACGTTGTTCCTTAACCCATTCTTTCATTTCCTGGAATTTTTCTTCCGTTTCTCCAGGGAAACCAACGATAAGGGTAGTTCTGATTGCCATATCTGGAACTTTCTCTCTAAACTTAGACAACAAAGCATCTGTTTTCTCGTGAGTAGTACCACGTTTCATGGCTTTTAGGATGTCCGAATTGATGTGTTGCAAAGGAATATCGATATAATTACAGATTTTGGGTTCTTCTTTAATTAAATCTAAAACATCTTCTGGGAATCCTGTTGGGAAAGCATAATGCAATCTAATCCATTCTATACCTTCTACTTTTACCAATTCTTTCAATAAATCTCCTAGAGCACGTTTTTTATATAAATCTAATCCGTAATACGTTAAATCTTGAGCAATAAGAATAAGTTCTTTCACACCGTTTTTAGCCAATTTTTGAGCTTCTATCACTAGATTTTCAATTGGAGTAGAAACGTTACCTCCTCTCATTAACGGAATTGCACAGAACGAACAAGGTCTATCGCAGCCTTCTGCAATTTTAAGATAAGCGTAATGTTTTGGTGTAGTGGTAAGACGTTCGCCCACCAATTCGTGTTTGTAATCTGCACCGAGGTGTTTCAAAAGGATTGGCAAATCTCTTGTACCGAAGTATTGGTCAACATCGGGG
The DNA here is from genome assembly GCF_047601505.1 of Cloacibacterium sp. Classification (GTDB taxonomy): domain Bacteria; phylum Bacteroidota; class Bacteroidia; order Flavobacteriales; family Weeksellaceae; genus Cloacibacterium. Next base: position 1,131,485 of record NZ_JASGJD010000001.1, on the reverse strand, counting down.
ATTTCTCTTACCAAGTCTGGTTTATATCTTTCGGAAAGACAACCAGTAACGAAAACTTTTTCTACCTTTCCTCTATTCTTTAGTTCTACATAATCTAAAATAGTATTGATAGATTCTTCTTTAGCATTGTCTATAAATCCGCAAGTGTTAATTACTACAATATCGCCATGCTCTTCGTGCACTACTTCTTTTCCGTTGGCTTTTAGTTGTCCCATTAAGACTTCAGAATCATAGATATTCTTAGAACAGCCAAGCGTAACGATATTTATTTTTTTCTTTCCTACAGATTTAGTTCTCATACAAGGTTTAGATAATTTGCAAACAGCAATAATTAATATTATAAGGCTGCAAATTTAGGAAATTAAAAATAATTCAAAATTATTGTCTGTAAATATGTATTTTTCATACACTATCCATGCCTTTGCTATGCTTTAACTATGGATAAGATATACTAAATATAAGGTAAAAAAAGTCTAAATTTTAAAAATTATGTTCTTTAAAAGTAGGTTGAATTTTGTCTTTTTCTGAAAGAATTACGGCATCGGCTGGGAGTTTCCAATCGATATTAAGGTCTGTATCGTTCCAAAGAACGCCACCTTCGGATTCTTTGTTGTAAAAATTATCGCATTTGTAGGCAAAAATAGCAGTTTCAGAAAGCACAGAAAAGCCATGTCCAAAACCTCTTGGCACATAAAACTGTAATTTATTTTCTGCAGAAAGTTCAATTCCGAACCATTTTCCGAAAGTTGGAGAATCTTTTCTAAGGTCAACAGCTACATCAAAAACGCTTCCTTCGAGACAAGAAACTAATTTGGCTTGTGCGTGTTCTCCTTTTTGCAAATGCAGACCTCTAAGAACGCCGTAAGAAGATTTAGAAACGTTATCTTGTACAAAATGCCCGTTAAGCCCTGTTAATTCTTCGAATTTTTTCTCGTTGAATTTTTCATAAAAATAACCTCTATCGTCTTCGAAAATGGTTGGTTCTACAATATAACAGTCTTTAAGAGGTGTTTCTTTAATTTTCATGATTCTTTTTTCGTCCTTTTTTGATGAAATACAATTTGAAAAATACATACATCAAAGATGTTAGAAGCAATATAACGACAAATAACACAAAATTGCTTTCTGTAAATTTCAGGACAAAAATATTAATAATAATTTGAATAAAAGCATAAATTATGCTAATCCATCTGTGGTCTATATTCCATTTTCCGGCTAGCAAGTCATAAAGATGCTTATTGTGAGCTTTCAGAATATTTTCTTTGTAAAATAGCCTTTCTACAATTGTAAAAATAACCTCCACACCATATACCGAAAGGAATAAAATCCATTTAAAATTGTCCGTTTTAATGATTAATAATCCTAACAGAGCAACTATCCAAAATGCAATACCAACGCTGCCAACATCTCCTAAAAAAATTTTAGCTTTTTTTCTAAAATTAAAAAAAAGAAAGGCGATACACGCCAAAATAGGATAAACAATAAATCTCTCATCTGCAAATGCAACAATTTCTTTGTTGATGTATAACAACGAAAAAAGCAGAACTAAACTATAAACGCCAGTAATTCCATTGATGCCATCCATAAAGTTGTAGGCATTAACTACTCCAACTAATAAAAAAAGGAGAAAAGGATATATCCAAATTGGAAATTCTGCAAAACCAGTAAAAAAATACAGTAAAAATGATACTGCTATTGCATGAACAGCCAATCTTATTTTGTAGGAAACAGATTTTAAATCGTCTAAAAAACTAATCATTGAAATGATAAAAAAACCGATTCCAAATGCCAAATAATTTACAATTGTAGAAATTTCAAGAATGCTATTTGCAGCTAAAAACATAAGAAAAGCAGCCGTAAAAATAATTCCGCCACCTCTTAAGACTAATTGAGCATGCATACTTCTTTCGTTTGGCTTATCTACAATGCCAAAACGAGTTGCTAAATTAATATAAAGCACTTCGATACCAAAAAGTAATAGTACAATAATGATTAATTCCATGTAATTTACACAGATAATTATGGTTATTTATCTAGTTTTTCAAAAACGGAGTTGCTGCTTTTAAACTCCGGCACAATTTGTTTGATGTAGATAACTACTTCGTCTTCATTTTGTTTCAGTGCCGCCTTCACCATTTTATTAATTAAAATATCAATTTCCGAAAACTCCATTGTAGGGTCTTTAGAAATCAAAATTTTCTCATTGTGAGTAGGCATTGTTTTGGTATTGTCACTCAAGAGTTCTTCATAAAGTTTCTCTCCAGGTCTAAGACCAGTAACTACAATTTTTATGTCTTTGTCCACTTCAAGCCCAGACAATTTTATCATTTTTTTTGCTAAATCCAAAATTTTGACCGGTTCTCCCATATCAAAAACATAAATTTCGCCACCATCTCCCATAGTACCAGCTTGTAATACCAATTCACAAGCTTCTGGAATCGTCATAAAATAACGAACGATTTCGGGATGCGTAATGGTAACGGGACCGCCTTTCTGAATTTGTTTTTTGAACAAAGGAATTACCGAACCATTAGAACCTAGAACATTACCAAATCTTGTGGTGATAAATTTAGTTTCATTTTGCGGTAAATCTTGCAAAGCCTGTACTAGAAGTTCTGCCGCTCTTTTAGAAGCTCCCATTACATTGGTAGGATTTACGGCTTTGTCTGTAGAAATCATCACAAAAGTATCTACTCTATATCGTGAAGATAGAATAGCGAGATATTTAGTTCCTAAAACATTCACCAAAACTGCTTCGTGAGGATTTTTCTCTAACATGGGTACATGCTTGTACGCAGCAGCATGATATACCACCGAAAATTTATATTTCTGGAAAACAGGTTCTAATCTTCTGTAATTGCTCACATCTCCTAACAAAAATTTAAAATTTACATTAGGGAATTTTTCATTAAGTTCTAGCTCCAAATCGTGCATTGGCGTTTCAGCCTGGTCTAAAACAACAATTAAAGAAGGTTCTAAAAGCGCCACTTGTTTTATAATTTCACTTCCAATGGAACCTGCACCACCAGTTACTAAAACTATTTTCCCTTGGTGTCTTTTCAGAATTTCGACGTTTTCAATTTTAATAGGAGTCCTATTTAAAAGGTCTTCAATTTGAAGATTTGTAATGTTAGATTCAATTTTATTAAAATTAAATTCTTCCACCATTGGTGCTTGGAAGATTTCAATATCTTTTTCCAGAAAAATATTTACCCATTCGTCTAATTCATCATTATCTAAAACTTCTTTAATGAGTAAAACCCCTTCTATCCCCAAGCTGTCTTTGTCTTTTTTCAATAAAATATCTTGTGTATAAATATTTTTTCCTAAAAGTTTGGCATATTTTGAGTCGTTTCTTTTGGTTAAAAACCCTTCCATTTCGTAGGGCAAATTAGAATTATCTAAAATGGCACTGGCTATAGAAACCGAATAATTGGAAATACCCAAAACCAGAAGTCTCTTTTTTTCGGAAGATCTTTTTAGCTGAACCAAAAATAAAAAAACTTGTTTCACTACAATTCTAAACACCAACAATGCAGTGAAAGACACAACATAATATAGTAATAATAAAGGTGTATAAACCAATCTAACCTTAAAAAACCATAAAAAACAATACTTACAAGCTAATAATATAAAAAGAGTAAAAGAAGAAGCCCAAAATATTTTTGTAAATCTATAAAAGAAGAGTGTCTAATAATGCCTGAATACGTTCTGAAAAAATACATAAAAATCACATTCAAAACGATGATAATTACCAGCATATATTGCAGAGGAACAAATACCGGAAATTCTTTAATTTTATAGAGAATGTAATAAGAAGCCGAAAGGGAAATACATAGAATAAAAATATCAATTAAAAGTACAGACCATCTAGGAAGATACCTTAAACCAGAAAGTTTAAGAATATTATCCCCAGAAGTTAGCTTTTGGTACACGCCCTTCCACATTACTCAATCATTATTTCGAAATAAACATTTTTTCTAAAATCACTTGTATTCTTTTTTTGTCTTGTTCTGATAGATTAGAACCAGAAGGCAGACATAATCCGTTATTAAAAAGATTTTCTGCGATATTAGAGCCAAAAAATTCTGCTTTTTCGAAAATTGGTTGCATGTGCATAGGTTTCCAGAGCGGTCTGGATTCTATATTTACTTCATCAAAAGCTAGTCTTAGATTTTCTCTATCAATACCATCAGTATCTTTAGGATTAATTAAAATTGCGTTTAACCAATGGTTAGATTTAAAATCGTCATTAGGTTCTGAGAACAATTTAACTCCAACAAATTTAGTTAAAATTTCTTTATAAAAATGGTGGTTTTCAATTCTTTGAAGCACTCTTTGTTCTAGCACTTCCATTTGTCCACGTCCAATTCCCGCAGAGATGTTGCTCAATCTGTAGTTGTATCCAATTTCAGAATGCTGATAATGAGGAGCATTGTCTTTAGCTTGAGTTGATAAAAAAATCGCTTTTTTCTTTAACTCATTATTTTTCAAAACTATAGCACCGCCACCAGAAGTGGTAATAATTTTATTTCCATTGAAACTTAAAACAGAAACATCTCCAAAAGTTCCACATTTTTCACCTTTATAAGTACTTCCAAGAGCTTCTGCGGCATCTTCCACAATAGGAATATCATATTTTTGAGCAATTGTTCTCACCTCATCTGCTTTGTAAGGCATCCCATAAATAGAAACAGCAATAATGGCTTTCGGTTTTTTTCCTTTAGCAATACAAGATTTAATGGCATCTTCTAAAGCATTCGGGCAAATATTCCAAGTATCTGGTTCGCTATCTACAAAAACCGGAATTGCATTTTGGTAGATGATTGGATTAGCCGAAGCCGAAAAAGTAAGAGATTGGCAGATTACATAATCATTTTTTTGAATTCCTAAAATAATTAATGCCAAATGCAACGCTGCAGTACCCGAAGAAACCGCTGCAACGTGAGTATCTTTCCCTAGAAAATGTTCTAAATCTTTCTCAAAACCATCTACATTAGGCCCTAATGGCGCAACCCAATTGCTATCAAAAGCTTGGTGAATGTATTTTAATTCGTTTCCTCCCATGTGAGGAGAAGAGAGCCAAATTTTAGAATTTTCCATCACATTTTTCATTAATTTTAATAATAGCCCCCGGATTTCCTACTACAGTAGCACCATCTGGTACATCTTTAATCACTACCGTTCCTGCGCCAACAATTGCATTTTCACCAATGGTAATTCCTGGAATAACTCTTGCCCCAATCCCAATCTGAGCCCCTTTTTTTACGGTAACGTTACCCGCTAAAGTTACACTTGGTGATATATGAACAAAATCTTCAATAAGGCAATCGTGGTCTATTACAGAAGAAGTATTAATGATACAATGTTTCCCAATTTTGACCTCTGCATTAATACAAGCCTGAGGCATCACTACTGTACCTTCGCCCAATTTAGAAAACCCAGAAACAAATGAACTGTGATGTACCAAAGTTGCAAAATCACAATATTGCTGTATCTCGTTAACTATTCTTTCTCTTGTTAAAGGATTTCCTACCGCTACAATTACTTTTTTGCCTTGTAGCAGCTCTTTTTGAGGTTTAAACACTTCAAAATGATAGAATTTTTTAGAATTATGATGATCATCTACCAAATATTCTAATGATAAATTGTTTGATAACATTATATCATAAATTACCTTGGCATGACCGCCAGCACCATATAAAACTAAACTACTCATTTCCTTTAAAAGCTATTGTTGTGGCCTCTCCTTCTGCATTAATACCTTCTGACACAAAGACTTTTTTAATTGTTAAAAATATAATTTTAATATCTAACCAGAAGCTTAAATGATTAACATACCAAACATCTAGTTCGAATTTTTTCTGCCAAGTTATAGCATTTCTACCATTTACCTGAGCCCAACCCGTAATCCCCGGTTTTACAAGATGTCTTTTATACTGAAAGCTATTATAAAGAGGCAAATATTCGGGTAACAAAGGTCTCGGCCCAATAAGGCTCATATTTCCTATTAAAACGTTAAAAAGTTGAGGAATTTCGTCTAAAGAAGTTTTTCTAACGATTTTGCCAAAAACAGAAAGTCTATCTGCATCTGATAAGAGATTGCCTTGCGCATCTTTCTTATCATTCATGGTTTTAAATTTAATGATTTTAAAAATTTCGCCATTTTTGCCAGGTCTGTTTTGAATAAAAAAAACTTTCCCTTTGTTATTAAAAAATAACACTACAAAAACCACTATAAAAACTGGAGATAACAAAACAATTCCTAACAGCGATAGGAGTTTATCTAAAAGTGTTTTAAAGTAATTTCTGTACATATAATCCTAGACACAAATTTAATTAAATCCTTAAACATTTACACTTTTTTAACATTTTTTTTACAAAAAAACATCCTCTTCAGCACAAAATTATTCAGCCACTAACATTGTATTTTTTCAATACTTTAAAGAAAGAAAAAACTTTATTCAAATTCTTCCAAAATTAAATCATATTCGTAGCCTTTTGACAGTAACACTTTTATTATTTTTTGTTTTTTTTGATATTCCTTTAATCCTTTCCCCAAGGGTTGAAGTTTTTCTATTAACAATTTTAGTTCTTTGATATAATCTTCCTGATTGATTTCGGAAAAAGATTTTAAGATTAATTTTTCGGAAATCCCCTTCTGTAAAAGATTGAGTTTTATTTTATTCTTTCCCCATTTTTTGATGTAGAATTTTCCTCGCACATAACTTTTGGCAAATCTTTCTTCATTTAGAAAATTTTCTTTTATTAAGTAGAGTAAAATTTCTTCTTTTGCTTCTGGAATGAGCAGAAACTCTCTCATCTTTTGTTCTACTTCGGCATGGCATCTGTCTTGATAAACACAGTAATTTACCAGCTTTTGTTTTATTTCTTCGAAGGTAAAAGATTTTTTTTCAGAAGACATGATGATGGGGTGATGAAGTGATGAGGTGATGAAGTGATGTGATAAAAAAAAATTTTACAATAAATCCGAAAGTTATTCTTTCGGATTTATCATTATTATTGAATGGTTTTTTGTCTTTTTTTGTATTGATAAATCACCAAAGAAATTCCTGCAATTATTAATACCAGGATGTAATTGTCTATTGGAACTACGTCAATATCTCCAGGATTAGAAGGCCCGGTATTACTTTCAACCCTATTATCGTTTACATCTCCCTTAGAAGAAACACCAGTCGTTTGATTTTCAGATTTTTGAAAAACATTGTCTTCTTGTTGCGCATTAACTCTACTTCCGAAAAATAAAAAAATGATTAAAATAATTGTTTTCATTAAATAGTAATTCCTTTTTTATTTATAATCTTATTGGCAAATATAATATTTATAAATTAATTTATTCTGTATATCAATAATTTAATCATTTTTTTAATACTAACCAGAAATAAGTTAATGCAATTTATAAAAAAACAGTTCACTTATAATAAAATGAACTGAAATTTTTAATAATCAAAGCATTAGATATCCGATAGCCGAATGCTCTAAAATTTTATAATAAATTATTTAATTATTATTTTTTTAGATGTTTTTCCATTTACTGACTGAATATTTAGAATATAAACACCTGCAACTAATCTCTGCGAATTAATCTGAGTAGTTTTACCCGAAACATTATCTTGATACACTACTTTACCAGCCATATCAAACAAAGCAACCTTGTTCATATTCTCTGGAGATTCTATTTTAACAAGACCACCAACTTGATATACAACTAATTGATTCTTAGTACTACTACCTGTTCCTAATGTAGAATTAGTATTTACATAAATAATCTCAAAACGATTATTATCCTGTCCTATAGAAGCTGAAAAACTGTAAGAATTTTCAGATAAATTTGTGGTAACACCTGTTAATTTATCCTTCAAATAAACATTTTGTCCATTAGCAAAAATACCTTCTTTCTCAGACATCGAAATAGTATAAGTACCATCTCCATAAAACGAAGCACCTAAAGGTATAGCATCATCTTTTAAAAGAGGATAATGTCTGCCTTGAATTGCTAATTTTTTATCACTAAGGATTGAATAAAAAGAATCCGAGCCTATTACCATATGTGGCGCATCATAATCAATTTCAAAATCGTTAGTCGCTTCTTCTTTATAAGCAATCAAAATTTTATTAGTTACACCTAAAGGAGTAGTAAGCTGAAGCCAAAAACGATCCGTTTGATCAGTAGTTGTTTTAGAAGCTACTCTATTAAAAAATTTTGCATTAACATTCGTTTTTCTCATTGAGTTTTTAAAAACGATAGCATTAGTTCCAGGCAATTTAGATTGTACTATAAATCCTTGTCCAATTCTCATTATATTGCTTGGTGTATTGGAACATTTACCAGCATTGCTATTACATACTGGACTAGCAGCAGGAACGCCTCCACTACCATTTATAATTGCATAATTATTAATATACCCCCCACTTGGATAGGCAGAACCTTGCATTGCGGGATTGGGATTAACATTGGTCCATAAATAAGCAATATTGTTAATAACATTTTTATTTTCATTATAAAAATCATCAAAATTAATATCTGAAGGATAAGGATTACCTATCAAATTATACCCATAACCAACTGAAGATTTATCAACATTTACATAAGTATCTCCATTATTTGGAATACCTGTATAAACAGCAGTAACAATAGAAGTAGTAGAAGAAAGATTATCTTCAGCTCTAATAGCGTATCCCATTCCCGGCACAAAATTATTAGATGTAGGATTAATTACTGTAAAATTATTTTTTGACTCACTATAAGTATAGAATTTACTATTAGGTGTATTTGGTGAAAAAGCTTTAAGGTTTTGACCCAACACAGGAGTTCCCCAATAGTTATAATCTTTATACTTAAGAGATGCTTCTCTCAAAACCTTAATTGCACTACTATTGATTATACTTCCATCTAACTGAAATAAATTACCGTCAGACTGAACTTCTATAGAACCTCCATTAGTTGTTTCTATCGTTTTGTTTACTTTAACATACTTATCTTTAGAAATCGAAAGTTTCCCTTTATTAACCTGTACAGAACAAGCCTCAAAACTGCCATTAACTAAAGTATCATAATCAGCATTGATGATTGCTTTTTTATTAATATCAGGCTTTACATTATTCACCCAACCTGATGCATTCCAAACGGCCGAAACAGAACAAGGCGCAGGATAATACGGAGAAACATATCCAGAAAAAGAAGATCCTGCTTCCGTAGCTTTATCATACTTTATCATAAAAGAATTCCATGTGTTATATACATATAATCTCACATAAAAAACTTCGCCGGGATACAAGAACGCTAAAGAACTGTCCAACGAAAAATTAACTGAAGTCCATTTTTCTTTTTTAACAGAAGGAATATCAACGGTATATACGCCTGTTTTAAAATTAGCGTCTTTTGAATACCTCAAAGAAAATTTAGCATCATCATTATTTTTATTAATGTAATATTCAAACTTAAATGATGATAAGAGTGCAGTATAATCATCACTTGAACCAGCTTTTACAGCAAATTCCAAATAATTATTTTCATCCAAATATCCATTATTTACTTTAGGAGAAGGTAAATTACTCAATGAAAATGTATCATAAGGCCATACGCTCCCTTTACTCATAGAAAGCCCTTTTGAAGTAAGCGTATTCCCCGAAACACCTGTTACATAATTTTTTGGCGTTAAATCAGCATTTATCCATTTTGTTAAAACTTGCTCTGTAGAACTTGAGTTATCAATCACTTGTAATTCTACTTTAGCCGAATTAGAGACCCCCACAGCATTTGTAATTGTATAATAAAAATTATCGTACCCTACATAGTTAGCATTAGGTTTATATGTTACGGCACTCGTTCCATTAATTGTTAAAGTCCCGTGCTCTGGTTGCTTTGTAATATTGATTGCATTAATTGCACTAGTATATTTATAGTCGTCATTATCAAGAATAAGCGCTGAAATACTTTGATTCTTAAGCCCTAAAAATTTATCATCATAAGCGTTAACCACAGTTGGCGTAATTAGACTAACTTTTCCCTTAAAATTTGGACCAAGAGTACCACTATTATTATGCTCTATATGAAGCTCATTATTTGTATTAAATGCAAAAATTCTAACATACATTGTTTCACCAGAATTCACAACTATGTCAGATGGAAAAGATAACTCTTTATTATCTCCTGAGCCATAACTACCAGACAAAGAACCAGAAAAAAGTGTGCTGTATTTTGAAAATGATTGATCTTTAGAATACCTAACTTCAATTTGACCATTTCCTCCCTGAAACCACGCATTAAAATTAAAACTATTTAGCTCTATTTTATACATATTTTCAGGCGATATTGCAAATTGAATATACTTATTAGCATCTAAAGTATTAGGATTATTCCAAACAGGAGCTGGAAAACCTCCAAAACTATAGAATATACTTCCAGGATCATTGTTATTTCTATCAATATTACTTTTAGATATATTAGAAGTTGTAATATTAGAGGCAGTGATATGATTTTCTATAAGAGAAGGAGTAAAATCGGCATTATACCATTTCACCAAATCAGTTTGCGACCACATAAGAAATGGCCACAGCAATAGCAGTAGTAATAATCGTTTAGTTATCATTGTATTTGTGTTTTAAAACACCAATTCCTTTGTGTGAAGAATTAGTATTTTGTTTTTTAAAGTTTACTTTGTGTTAATAAACTTTAGTTTGCGTTATCATGTTGCAAAAGTACAAAAAAAATTAATATCATTAACAATAACATAATATACAAAATCTATAAATTACATCTATAATTATCTAATATATAATAAGTATAAGGAAAACCCTCATCAACAGGGCAAAATCATAATTCTACACTAATATTAATTTTTTATTAAATTTTCAAAAAAAGCACTTCCAACCCTTTATACTCTCTTAAAACTAACTTTTCATGCAAAAAACATAAAAATAAGGCACAAGTTTTTTTAGTAAAAACAAAATATCAAACCGCATGAACATCAAAAAAAGATATTTTAGCACTTTAATAAAACACTAAAACATCTTTTTTAAATAAGAAAAAATTAATGAATTATAAAATTAAGACCTCAAGTATTTTCAATTCATTATAAGTCTATAGGTATAAATAAAAAATTCTCCCTAATCGAATAGGGAGAACTAATTAAAAAATAAGTGCTATTTATTTTAATATTTTTTTTGTTTGTTTTCCTTGGTTCGTTTCTACTTCAACCAAATAAACACCAGATTTGAAGAATACAGAATTAATTTTCACTTTATTTTCATTCTCTTTTTTAGTATAGAGCAACTTTCCTGAAGCATCAAATATATTAACTCCTGTCACTTTAATTGGAGAATCTATAACAATTTCATTTTTCGTTTGATACACCTTTAAATTTCCTTTTTCAGTATTCGACACATCAAGAGTATTTGCTGGTTTATATTGAACCTCAAATCTACCCACAGAATCTCCCGCATTTGCATGAAAAGTATATTTACCTTCAGAAAGATTCGCAACCATTCCAGTTAAATTATCCTTTAAATAAACATTCTGTCCGTTCTCAAAAATACCTTCTTTGCTAGATAAAGAAATCTCGTATTGCCCCTCTAAACCAAAACTTGCCCCTAATACAATAACATCTTTTTCGTTAAATGGATAATTTCTGCCTTGTATTGCTAATTTTTCATCTTCAAAAACAGAATAAAAACTATCCCCAGCATATATGAACAATTTTGCGTCATAATCTTCATCATAATCATCTGTAGCTCCTTTTATATAACCTACAAGCAATGGAGTATTAAAATCTAAAGGCGTTTTTAGATTAAGCCAAAACCTATCTTTCACATCCGATTTACTCGCTACACTCATTCTATTAAAAAAAACGGAGGAAGCGTTATTATTCCTAATATTACTCCCATTCTCAAAAACCAATTTACCACTAGCCTTTGCTTTCACAATAAAGCCTTGCCCTACTTTAACATACTTATTAGGAGTAATACATTCTAGACAATTTGAAACACTCCCTATAGGATCATTATTACCTGTACCAGTAGCATAAGGAGCTGCTACACCTCCTGTTCCATTTAAAACCGCATAATTATTCACTATTTGCCTTCCACTTGGCAAATTTGAAGGATACTTAGAGCCTTGCATCTGCGGATTAAAGTTGGTATTTGTCCAAAAAAACGCAGTATTATATATTAAGTTACTATTTGTACCATAATTATATAAAGCTTCAAAATCTATATTTGACGGATAAGGATTAGAAATCAGATTATAACCATGCCCTGTTGAAGATTTAAAAATAGAAACATCTATAATTCCATTATTTGGAATCCCTTTAAACTCCCCTATCTGAATTGTTTTATCTGTATTAGATGAAAACTCAGAAGCTCTAATACAGTAACCATAGCCATTTATAAAATTATTTGTAGCCATATCTACAGTGGGGGTAGTACTTATGGTATTACCATTAACATCAGCATATGGGTACTTATTATGGACAAATAATCCGTCAAAAAAATCATTCGCTTCATTATAAACTAAAAATTTACTGCTTAAAGTATTAGGTGAAAAATTCCTAACATTTTGCCCTGTAACAGGTGCACCCCAATAGTTATAATCTTTATACTTCAGAAAAGCATTTCTTCTTACAGTTATATCTCCAATATTAACCGCAGCATTATTGTTCTGGATTAAATTAGCATCAGATTCTATTATTACATCCGTAGCTGCAGCTTCATTTTTTATATAATTTTGAATGGTAAGGCTAGATTTAGGTTCAACGGCTAGCTTACCTCCAGCTTTCACAATAACACTTCTTGCCAAACCGTGAGTTCCTGTAGAACCTGTAGGCAAGACAACAGGAGTTCTTACGATAACACATTTTGCGATGGTTGGCACAGATGCAGGCTTCCATTGCGCACCTAAATTCCAATCTATGATACTAGGTTGCAACCATGTTTTAGTATCGTTAGAAACAGTATAATTTCCAATCGCAGGACAACCATTGCTAAAAGTAGCACTCGCATTAAGAGCCCAATTAACATCTTCTAATTCTGTTGCTGTTGGCTTTACACATACAGTAGATTCTAATGCACCTCCCAATGCCGAAACACAATCTGATTTATACAATGTAGTAGTAGCACTAGACCAAGCAAAAGGCGTGGTAATATTTTTGTAGCCATATAATCTTACATTATCAACAGTGGTAATCGCTTCATAAAACACACCAGAAGCAGCTGCAGAAAAATGAGTAAATCTAATTTTAAATTTTGAAGAAGTAAAATTACTTCCAGGTATATCAAAAGTAAATTTATACCAGTTAAAAGGATTACCCACATCATTAAAAAAAGTAGTGAGAGCATTCCAATTAGCACCGCTATCCAAAGAATACTCAACTTTCACATAACCTTGAGTATCATTTGCAGCAATTGAAAAATGATACATATCAAAATCTAATTTCAGATTTATATAGCCACTTACATCAAGATCATTAGACACCATATAATTTAAAACACTTGTAGTTCTAGAAATATCAGAATTAATGATAGCATAATTCCCTCCAAAATAACCTGATGAAAACGCTGGTGATGTACCTGCATACCCTTCAGCCACCGTTGGAATGTAAGGACTGGGCTTATTCAGCCAATAACCTAAAGAATTTGTATAGGCACCCGCTACAACATTGTTAAAAGCTCCAAGACCAGAATCAAATTTTTCAAAAATTACATCCTGATATTTATCTCCTGCTGCCGTAACTAGCAAAGTAGGATCGTCTTCTCCACAAATTGCGGGCTTATTAGTACTAAATGTTACCGTTGGCTGGGGATCTATCCTAGCCACCACAGGATAACGATAAGCTGTTTCACAGCCTGTAGAACTGACAGCAGTAACATAATATGTAGTGGTTGCAGAAATAGAGGGAGTATTGTACGTGTTTCCTGTTCCCAGCAAAGTTCCACCATAAATACTATCATACCACTTATAATCTACCGCACTAGCATTACCTGTAGCTGATATCCTTACAGATCCAGGGCCGCATCTTTCTCCATCGAAAGCATGTACATCATTAATTGTAAGAACTTTCGCAGGGCAATCTACCATCGCTTCAAACAAATAATCTTCATACTCTCCGGTTAAAGTATCACAATTAGCAAAATTTGAAGCAGATGACTTAGTACCAATTCTTAATCTATAAACCCCTAAAGCAGTAGAAGGTACAATGAAACCGAACGTAATGGAAGGAGTTGTCCAACCCGTCATTCTATAAATTTCCTCGCCAGCATCATCAAAATCTCCATCTCGATTCCAATCTACCCATGCTTTCCAAGCCCCTCCAGAAGTACCATTGGTTTTTGCTGTTATGTTCATGGCTGCATTCTGAGGTTGTTGCGCAGGCGTTAAAGAAGTAAAATCCTGATAACCTGTAGCATATGTAGAAGTATTAGCAGGAACACTATTTAACGTTCCCAAAAACTGAAACTCACGAATATATAACGAGCTTGGACTTGAAGAAGTAGGCTTACAATACGTGAGTACTGTAGTGTAAGAAACCGTAGAAGAATAATCCACTAACCCAGAATTGGTACAAGTAACCATTCTTCTATAATATGTAGTTGAGACAGTAGAAACCGCAGTAATAGTAGTAGCCCCAGAACTTGTAGCTCCTGCAATATTTGTCCAAGGACCTGTAGAAGAAGGTGCAGATTGCCATTGGTAAGTATATGTCGAACCTGTAACTGAACCTGTAACCGAAGCCGTAAAAGTACTATTAGGATTACCCGTAGATGGAGAAAGGCTGGCAGTGCCACCTGCTGGAGCACCCGTACAAACAGCAGTATAAGTAATCCTTATTTGTCCTGATCCTCCTGCACCTCCAACTTCTGCGGAAGAACCACTATTACCTCTTCGTCCTCCTCCTCCTCCTGCACCAATACCTCCAACATAACCAACTCCAGAACCACTAGCTACACCATTACCTCCAACATAACCATTACTTGGGGCAATACCTCCTGCACTACCTGAAGCATTATTCCCATTATTATTTCCATTACCTGCACTAGAACCTCCACCACCACTATAATTATTTCCTCCTCCTGTACCTGCACTAGCACCACTGCCTCCATAAGTAGAATTAACTAAGACTGCAAACCCACCAACTGCATTACCTGAAGTTGGGGCAGCAGCTCCAATTCCAGATAAATTAGTTGCTGTTGTCTGAGCACCAGCCCCATTACCACCAACTGCTTTAATTGTATTTACATCTATAAAATAAGTTTGAGTTCCATTCCCACCAGAATCACCAGTACCTCCTGTTCCAATTGTATAAGCATATGTTTCACCAAACGAAACAGGATAGGTTGCTTTTACATACCCTCCACCAGAACCACCTCCACCTCTAGAAGATGATACGGCAGCCTTTTGTCCACCGCCACCACCGCCCCAAACTTCTACGGTAATAGAAGTTACTCCTGCGGGAACTGGCCAGCTTCTTGTTCCAGGTGTGTTATCAATAAATGAAGATTGCCCAAAAGAAAAATGAGCAATAAGAAAAAACAGAATAGAATAGACGTATTTCTTCATTCTTATAAAAAAATAGTATTTATTTTTCATCATAGTAAGTTTTCAATAGTGTATTTCACCACAAATATATAGTTTTTTTTAATTAACAGCCATATTACAGCTAGGCTAAGTCATTAAAAATGAAAATCTAAAAGATTAGTGCACATACTTTTATCTTCATTTTTATAAACATCTAAGATATTATCAAGAAATTATTGCTTACTCTATCTCAACCTAGACAACCTTAAATAAAAACCATTTTACACTTTCCCAACTTGGGACAACGAGAACTAAAACTATTTTAAACTTTCCTAATTTGGGACAAACAAAACTAAAACTGGTTTACACTTTCCCAACTTGGGACGACAAGAACTAAAACTATTTTAGACTTTCCCAACTTGGGACAACCAAAACTAAAACTGGTTTACACTTTCCCAACTTGGGACGACGAGCCCCCAAAAGAATGAACACCCTATAATGAACAGTAAAAAACGATTTAAACATAAGATATACTATCACTTAAAGTTTTTTTAGATTTTAATTTGAAAAATTCTCTATTATGATGCAATTACAATATAAATTTAAGCCATCGTTTAAAATCATTAAAAATATTTTTTGAATCTAAGTCTAATTTTCGTTAAGTTTGCCTTACTAAAAAATACTATAATGAAGAAAACTTTACTACTCTTGGCTGTTACTGCCATTTCTCTTTTTAATGCACAAGCAAATGCCACTTATCTATCTAGAGTAAATCTAGTACAACAAACTAATATTGAAAACTACAATGCAGCACTAGTAGGATTTGGGGTAAGATCTACAGGCAGTACTGCCTCCACAAATGCACTTAATTATATTGTTCAAAAATATAAAGATTTTGGATATACAGATAGCCAAATTACTTATGATAATTTCACCTACAGCAGTAATACAGTACAAAATATCATAATAACTAAAACCGGAACTGTATATCCAGACCAATATGTAATCATTTGTGGACATTATGATTCTCATCCAAATAATAGTGTTGGAGCAAATGATAATGGAAGCGGTGTAGCAGCCATTATGGAAGTTGCCAGAATTTTGAAAAATGTACCTACAGAATACTCAATTAAATTCATCCACTTTACCGGCGAAGAACAAAATCTATTAGGAAGTAAAAATTATGTAAGTAATGTAGTAAAAACTACTTCAATGAAAATAAAATTGGTGCTTAATTTGGATCAGATTGGAGGAAGAAGTGATAGAACTAATAACACCATTGTATGTGAAGCAGACAATTATAATAATACAACACAAGGCATACAAAGCACTAATGATGCTGCAAGTTTGACAGCAACCAATTCTCTAAAAGATTATGTAGGATATTATTCTACTCTAACTGGAGTATTGAATTATGCTTACGGTTCAGATTATATGCCATTTGAAAACAATGGAGAAATAATCACTGGTTTATATGAAAGACCTACCAACTCTTCTGGGACTGTAGTTACTAACCCATACTACCATAACAATACAGATACCATTGCTCACCTATCTTATCCTTATATTTTTCAGGTAACAAAAGCTGCATTAGGAGCAATGCAACATTTTGCAGTTGCAAGCACATCTACTCTTGCTGTTTCTGACATTGAAAAGACAAAAGATTTTGAGCTATACCCTAATCCTGCAAAAGAAATTTTGAATCTTCATTTAGATGATTCGATTAAAGACTTTTCTTTTGAAATCTCAGATAGCAATGGAAGAGTAATTTCTATAACTAAAAACCAAAAACAAATTAATACCAGCCAATTAAAACCTGGTGTTTATTTTGGCACTTTAAGTTCTGAAAAAGGAAAAACCTCCAAGAAATTTATTATTAAATAAAATATCTAGATACACCGCCAAAGTTGATTAGCTTTGGTGGTTTTTGTTATAATTGCAATAATCTTTTATACTCCCTCCTCAATTCTTGCCAAACTAAATTTTTATCAAAAAGTTGAATAATTCTTTCCCTTGTATTATTTTTCAATGATAATAGAAAATCTGGACTTGTTAACAGCTTTACCATTGCTTTTTCTAATTCTTCTTGGTTTTTTGGAGGAATAATAATTCCGTTTTCGTTCTGTTGAATAATCTCATTAGCACCCGAAATATCGGTAACAATACTTGGTAAATTCATTGCGCCAGCCTGCAAAACAGCATTGGGAAAGCCTTCTCTGTAACTCGGCAACACAAAAACATTTGCCATCGCAAAATAAGGTCTCACCTCTTCTTGGTAACCTACGGCAATTATATTTTGATTGTTTTCAATTTCTGAAAAAATATCATTTTCAGTTTTACTTTTTTCATCTTCTCTTGGCCCCACCAAAACAAGTTTTGCATTGGGAAACTTATTAGAAACCTTACCAAAAGCACCCAACAATTCTTTCAAACCTTTGTCTATCACCAATCTTCCTACAAAGACGAATACAAAATCTTCGGGAGAAATTTTCAGTTTTTGCCTTAAAATATTTTCATCAACTTCCGAAAAAAGTTCAGGATTGTATTCTTCTACATCTATTCCATTTACATTTCCGTTGGCAATTACTCTCAAAGGTTTTGTGGTAATTTTATATTTCAACAAATCATTTTTAACGCCATTTCCTTCGGGGTAAACATGAGTTGCTGCCCAACACAACAATTGATCCATCCCTATCAAAACACGCTTCATTATCCCTTCTTTATTCGGGAAAATAAGTCCTGTAAAAGTGTGCATCCTGACAGGAACTCCCACCATTTTACCTGCCAACATCGTCAACAAACCAGCTTTCGGAGTAATAGAATGAACGATATCTGGTTTTTCTTTTTTGAAATATTGATACAAAAGAAAGAGAGATTTCAAGTCTTTAAAAAGTGATATTTGCCGTTGCATTTCTATAGCAAATACTTTTACACCCTCCCTATTTTTAACTATTTCCAAATCTTTTCCTGCTCCGGAAATTGCTGTTACCTCAAAATCCTGATTCAGAAATTCCAACTGACCTTTCAAGAGTAAATTCAAAGACATAGAAATGGTAGAAACTCTAAAAAGTTTAGGCTTTTGACATTCGACATTGTTTATACTTTCCTTTGACATTAGTTGGATGTTGGATGTTGGTTGATGGATGATGGTTGATGGTTGATGGTTGATGGTTGATGGATGATGGATGTTGGTTGATGGATGATGGATGTTGGATGTTGGATGTTGGTTGTTGGTTGAATTTATTTTTTACAGCTTTACAATTTTACAGTTTTACAGTTTTACAAATTTACAATTTCACTTTTCCACTTTTAACTTCTAAAACTTACCTCTGGTAAAATCCGCCTTGTTTTTTGTTTTGATATAACGTGTACAAATACAGCACAAAACCAAAAGGAATAGCTAAAGTAGTTATTATTTTTTTGGGAGATTCTGCCAAGAAATTCCAGTTTTTAGATTTAAAACTGTGGGCAACATAATGCGCAGCATCCATCAAAATCCGTTTATTAGATTTAGAAATTTTCATTTGTTCTTTCCTGATGAAAGCAAAACCTTTAGGATTTTTGTAATACTGCCTCCACATATTATTAGACGAACCTTCTGGTTGATAATCTACCCAACATACCACCTCGTTTAAGGTTGCCAGTTTATAATCTTGGTCAGCCAAGAGGTATTTGTATCCCAAACCCACGTATTTTTCGCCTTCAAAAATAGGATATTCTGGGTACTGTTTCATTACTTCTGTTCTAAAGATGAGTTTTTTATCCCCTTTTCCTCCTTTTAAATAAAAATCTTCTAAAGTGGTAAAATCCTCATTGAATTTTGTCCCAATCAATTCTCCTCCAAAATGAGCATCCAAAGCTACTATTCCACTTACTTTTTCTTGAATCTGTTGCAGACTATTCCATTTATTTAGAATCAGTTCCACTGCATTTTCGGGCATCAAATCATCATCGTCAATACAGGTATTCAATTCTGTTTTACAATTTTTGTACGCTGTATTATGCGCGCCGTGCATTCCTGCATTTTCTTGTTTTATGTATTGAATTTCCAAAACATTCTCCTCCAAAAAACTTTGTACCACCTCATCAGTATGGTCTGTAGAGCCATCATTAACAATCATCCACACCAAATTTTGATTCGTTTGATTTTTCAAAGAATTATACAATCTTGGAAGCAAATGAGCTCTATTGAAAGTTGGGGTGAAAATGGTGAGAGATTTCATGGGGAAAAGGTGATGGTTGATGATTGATGATTGATGATTGATGGTTGATCGTTGATGATTGATGGTTGATGGTTGATGGTTGAATTTTAAATAATTAATTTCTTAGCAGACGTGAACAATTTTCTTAAATCCGTAGTGCATTAACGAAATTTATTCAGATTATTCATTAAAATAAATAACGCAAAGGCGCTATTAAAATTTTCATTAAAACTGTCTCTAAGGCGCAAGAAAATCAAAGATTTTCAATGGTAACAAAGTTAAAACTTCGCGCAATAAAAACACAATTATTTGACAACTAATCACTTGCGTATTTACATTTAATTTTTAACATCATGCACTAGAGATTTTTCATAATTAATTTCTTACCAAGGAGGATTAATTTTTATTACTATTAAACTTTGTCAAAGATTTTACAACTTTGACAAAGTGAGGAGTTCTTTATATTTTTCTTCTAATTTTTTGGCGTTTTCTTTGATGTCGTAGCCAGATTTTTTAATCATCTCGGAAACGTCTTTTCTTTCTGAAAGATTGATTTCCAATATTCTTTTTGCCCAATGTTTGGCATTTTCTTTTAAAGGAATTATGGTAACATTGTCTTCTACCAAAACAGATTCTTCAGGAACTCCGTCTGAAATTACGCATTTAATTCCGGTAGTTTGTGCTTCTACAAAAGCTACAGAAAAACCTTCGTGCAAACTTGGAAACATAAAAATATCCATTGCCTGAAGCAATTCTGGCACATCATTTCTCAAACCCAAAAAATGAACTTTGTCTTGAATATTTAAGTCTTTTACTTTTTGTTTCAACTTGGTTTCTAAATCGCCAAGACCAACTAAAAACAGTTGGTAATTGTTGTTTATTTTTAAAATTTCGGCAAAAATATCTAAAAGAAATAATTGATTTTTTTGAGTATTAAATCTGCCAACATTCACAATGTTAACGGTTTTATCAGCATTTAATTCTGCTCTTTTTTGATTTCTAACTTCTACATTGAATTTAAAATTTTCTACTTCAATGGCGTTGTTCATTTGAAAAGCTTTTTTCGCTAATTCTTTACCAAAAAGATTTTCGGCAGCTTCTTTGCCACAAGTAAAATATTGATTGATAGACTTTCGCATTCTGTTTTTCCACATCCATCGGAAGAGTAATTTTATATCTCTGTCCATTCTCGCATTGTGAGCGTGTGCAATAATTACGGGAATATTTCTGCGTTTTGCTTCTTCGTAAATAAAAACGCCCAACTCCGAACATTGTCCGTGGACGATGTCATAATCTTGATGTTCATCGAAAAAAACTTTTACCGCTTTTTTATATTTTTTTAATTTCCAAGGAAGAATTGGGGGCAATCTGTAGATTTTGCTCCCAGTATTTAGAATTTCATCTTCGAAAAAACCACTTTCTCGATGCACCAAAAAATCAATTTGAAACTGACTTCTCTCCATATTTCTATAGTAGTTCATCAGGTTGGTTTCTGCGCCACCTTTATTGAGAACGGTAAAAATTTGTAGAATTTTGATGGGTTTCATTTGGATGATGGGTGTGGGATGTTGGGTGATGGATGTTTGATGATGGATGTTTGATGTTTGATCTTTGATCTTTGATGTTTGATGTTTGATGTTGGGTGATGGATGATGGATGATGGATGATGGATGTTTGATGTTTGATGTTTGATGTTATTTTTTGATTAAAAAATTCATGATATACGACAAAGATAAAACTCCTAAAGCATTTTTAGATTTTGCCAGATAAAAAAATAACTTCCAATGCATGGGGAAATATTTCATTTCTAAATTTTGATACGCTTTTATGTAAAGGTCGTCGTGTAAAACGATGGCTATTTTTTTAATTTTTGCTGAGAAAGGCAAATTTGAATAGGTTTCATTAATTCCGAGACCAATTAAACTTAAGGCAATTCTATTCCCAAAAGCTACTTTGAATTCGTCTTCTTTGTTTGTTATTATTTCTGAAATTTTTTGGTATAGCATTTTCCATTGTTGGAATAGATACGGTTTGTAGTGATTTGTGTAGGATAAATAATTGTTTTTTCTATAATTGTATAAGGGTAAATTCAGCACTTTAGAATTAGAAGCAAATTCTAAATATTGGATATTAAAAAGGGCATCTTCGTTACCATAAATCTTAGTTTCAACAAATTGAATATTGTTCTTTTTGATAAAATCTGATTTATAAATTTTCCCCCAAACTGTAACCAAAGAATCTGCCTGAGAAGGGTCTGAAAGTTCTTTTCCTATTAAACCTACCATTCTTCTTTGAATGAAATTTGCATCAAAACTTCCTTCTATTTTTAAATCTCTAGGCGTAATTTTATTGTCAAAAACTCTATTGTAGGAAAAGCAAAATAAATCTTCGTTATTGAAATTTTTAGAAACTATGTTAAAAGCATTGGATTCTAACCAATCGTCTGCATCTACAAACATGATATATTTACCTTGAGCTTGTTCTATCCCCGAATTTCTTGCACCAGAAAGTCCTTTATTTTCTTGATTGATGACTTTTATTCTTTCATCTGTTTGAGCTAAATTTTCTAAAACTTCTAACGTTTTATCTGTAGCACCATCGTTTACCAATATCAATTCAAAATCAAAACCTTTTTGCACGAGAATACTCTCCACACATTTCTGTATCAATTTTTCTGCGTTGTAACAAGGTATAATGATGGAAAGGGTCATTTGAGGTTAAGGTTAAGGTTAAGGTTAAGGTTAAGGAATTTTAAGTTCATCTTCTAATTTATAATTTATGACTTTTTAATTATTAACTCTTCAAAAACATAAAATAAGTAAATAGATAATATGCCATAAAAATTCTGCCTACAATTTTATAATGTTCCTCCCAAAACTTTACTCTAAACAATGGATAAGCAATTATAATTGCCATGAGAAACCAAGATAGATAAGCAAATCTATTGGAAAAATTAGAACGAATGACTAATACCCAAAATGCATTGGCAATCATATACGTACCCCAAAGATGGGTATAAAAGCTATCTTTGAAGCCTCTTTTTATGATATAATAATATCCTGCAAAAACCGCTAAACCACTATACAAAACAAAATCCCAACGAAAACCAGTATTGCTCATTAAATCCTGATATTCTTTGTTCTGCACTAGATATTGATTTACCCTATCATCTCCTAGCCCCAAAGAGCCAAAAAAGCTTTGCCAAAAACCTCCACCAATTAAAGAAAGAGGAATGGCCGCCAACCAAATATAAAGATATATTTTGGGATTTTTATAAACCCCCGAAACGATAAAAGCTGCTATAGGAATCATTAGGGAATTATGAAAACCATAAGCCAACGCCATAATGGCATACATTATCCATCTGTTGCTATTATAGAACAACAACGAAAAAATAAATAAAGAAGTTGCCATACCATTTCTAATTCCATTGGTACCAAAAGACCAAAAAGAAAAAGAACCCATCATCATTAGAAAAGGAATTGCCCAATAATTAGAAAAATATTTCTTTGCCAATAAATAACATGGAACAATGTAGATTATATCTACCACTAAAAAATAGGCTTTAACATTCATTATGCCTACACACCATTTTGTAAAATAACCAAATACAATTTCCCTTTTTAATGGAATATTAGGGTCTAGTTGTATTTTGCGATAACCTTCAGCGTAAGTTGCCATATCTCCAAAAGCCCAAGAAATAGGGCGAGTGCCCATATACAAAATTGAAAAAACCAAAAGAAAATATCCAATGTTCTGAGACGTTTTTACAGTTTCTATCTGTTCTATAAAATATACCCTAGATTGCATAAATAGATACAACGTAACTATTAACAACACGTGATAATAGATTGCGGTATAATCTGCACTAGGAATAAAATCAAACATTAATTTTCAATAAATTTTTCTATTTTTAGAATTTCAGACTTATTTGATAAATCTAAAGTTTCTAAATTATCTTTTACTTTTTCAATTTTTTCTGCATTTTGAATAATACTTATCATTTCATTAGCAAAAGCTTCATTTTCCAAAGGTAAGATAAATCCATCGAATTCATTTTTTACCTGACTGTCTGAAGTAGAATAATTGGCAATAAAAACAGGTTTCTTTAAAATTTGAGCCTCTCTTACAGTAACCGCTTTTCCTTCAAACCTAGAAGGCTGAATGTAAAAATCGCACGCTTTAATATAGGGATAAGGATTTTCTTTTTTACCTAATATTATAACTTCTTTTTCAACTTTTGCCAGAAGAATATTCTTCCTTATCAATTCTTCATCTCCGCCAAAACCTATCATAAACCACTTAAAATCAATGCCTTTCTCCTTTAAAAATTTAGCAATAAAAGGTATATTATCAAAATTTTTAGGATAAGAAAATCTTCCAATTGATAAAAAACAAAGTTGATGAGTTTCTACAAAAAAATGAGCATCGGCAATGGTATCATTTGCTTGTTTATTAATAAAATCTACAGAAATAATATTTTCTATCGTAGTTACTTTGTCTGATACTTTAGGGAAAACTTTTTTAAAACTAGTTGATACTTCATCTGATACTCCAGCTATTTCGCTGTACTGCCGCCACATTTTGAGTTCCTTACCTTTATCAATATTAAGTGCTAAAAAATCAGTATGAATAAAAGCTAAATACTTTTTTGCTTTCAATTTATTTCTTTCTAAATGATTGGGATGCAAAAATGCTATTGCTACATCATACTCTTTTTGGGAAATATCAGAGAAAAAGAAATTGGCGATTTCATGCAAATGGAAATGGGCTATAGAATCTAGTTTATCAGCATTTTTTTTATGAAAAAGATTGAATACAGCATCATAGAATTTTGATATTATCTTGATAAAAACTACTGAAAATACTCTTTCTTTAATTGCGCTTTGGATAGGCTCTAAAAGCAGTCTGCACTCTTTATTTTCTGGTAATAGATTTACTTCTTTTGGTAGATATTTCAGTAATTCTCCATCATGCTTGTGTAAGAAAACATCTACCTCAAATTTAGAATAATCAAGATGTTGAAGAAGACCTAAAAAGCTTCTCTCCACTCCTCCCAATCTAAGCGTATGTGTTGAAATAAGGATTTTCTTTTTCATTTAAACAAAAGTTTATAAAATTTCACTCCAAAAAACCAAAATAATTTTTCCAAAAACCTTATTTTAAAAGGCCTGTTATCTTTTTGTAATTTATTATTCTTGAAAGGTGTTTTCAAAAGATAATTATAATAGGTGCTTTTGAATGGATGCCTAGAGCCTTCTACCCAAGGTCTTTTAGAAAACGAAGGGGTAAAATGGATAAAAACTGGATTTTTTTTAGCTTCATTAATTTCATGCTGAGAATAATAATTTTCTACACCATAATAATATCGAATTGCATTAACATCTTTGAAATCAAAGAAACTGGTCATTACATTGTAACGAGGCTCAAGAATTAATATATCATCCTTAAAACAAGCGTTTATAACACCTTGGTCATGATGAGTAACATTGCCGTTTTTGCTTTCAATAAAATGAAGCATTTTTTCTAAGGCATTTGTTTCCCTCCATTTTTCTAAATTGATTAATAAGAACCCAGAATTGATATAATGTGCATTTTTATCTAAACCAATTTTTAATTTGTTTTGAATTCCTACATGATCCAAAACACCAGATATAGAGTTTTTAGAAACATCTATATTCCAAAGCTTCTCTAATGTATCCATAAATAGAGCATCGCAATCTACATATAGTATTTTAGAAATATTTTCGTCTAATATATCCGATAAAAATAACCGAGCATAAGCAGAAATTGAAATTGTTTTTGGGATATTATATTGTTTATCTAGTTTTTCCAACAATTCGGACAGTTCGTAAAAATAAATAGAAGCTTTACTTGAAATAATTTGTCTCAACTTTTCTTTATTTTCAAAAGATATATTATTCTCTAAAACATGAATATGAATTCTTTTAAATCCTCTATTGTTTTCTAACAACGAAATAATTGCTACTCCTAAATGTGCAACATAATTATTATCTGAAGAAAAAGCAATGTGCAAATCCATATTATTCTAACCTTTTAAACAATTCATCCCACTGTTTTACCACATTTTTTGGTAAAAAACGCTGTACATTTTCTCTGGCTTTATTTCCCATTTGTAAGCGAAGATTTTCGTCTTTCATCAGTTTTTGTAATTTCTCTGCCAATTCTTTTTCATAGCCATTTTCAGCTAAAAAACCATCCTCATTATTTTTAATAATATCCGACGGACCGTAAGGGCAATTGAAACTTACACACGGAATCCCAAAACTCATGGCTTCTATCAGCACCATGCCAAAACCTTCGTAGCGCGAACTCAAGACAAAAATACTCGATTCTGCATATTTTTCTTCAATATTTTTCTCAGGAAGATGAAAAAACACTTGTTTCTCTATTTTCAAGTCTTTGGCTAACTGCTCTAACCCTAAATTTTCGTCAAATTTTCCATAAATATGCAATTCCCAATCTTGAAATTCTTTGTCTATTAAAGACCAAGATTGCAAAAGTCTGTCATAAGATTTCTGATAAGATTGCTTGCCTACAGCAATTACTCTTTTGCTTTCTAAAGAAGATTTCTCAGTAGGGAAAAACGGTAAAGGATTTGAGATTACTTGTAAATTTGGGAGCTTCCATTCGTTTTTATTGCCATCCGTTAATACGATAAATCTGGTAAAATCTTTGGCTAAAAAATCCATCAATTTGAATTTCCCTCTCGTAACCAACCTTCTAACAACACTTTGGTTTTCTGAAACTTCCACTAACTTAGACACATGTCTTTCGTAAATAATCGGTATCTTTTTACCCAAAATTTTCGGTAAGAAAAAAGCTTTCAATCCATCATCACAAACCAAAATAATATCAGGATTAATCTCCGAAACCAGTTTTCTAATTCCAGAAACATATTGAGAAATATACCGAAAAAGATTCCCTGAAACATTTATATTATGTAACTTTATTTTTTCTGAAAAAGGAAAAAACAGATTATTTTTACAAGATTGGTCTTCTCCATCTTCTGCCCTAGAAAGTGTAATGATATGAACGACATATCCGAAATCTTCTGCCAAAACTTTAGTTTTCACAGAAAGTACACGTTCTAAACCACCAGAACCACTTATCGCATTGGTAATGTAGAGAAGTTTCTTCATATTTCCTTCGTTATTCTCCTAAAAATTCAAAATTACTTACTTTTAAGTTATTATGAACATATTCAAAATTATCTTTATCAAAAAATAAAAGCTCTAATAACTCTTGTTTTTGAACATCCTCTCCCAAAATATACGTTCTATAAGATGAAAATTCATACGTTTTAAAATCAACTTCCTTTAATGTATTTTCCGGATTGAGGTGTATGTAGAGTATAAGATTTCTTAAATATTCTTCAGATTCTATTTTCTTTCTCTTAAACGGAGATTCAAATAAACTCCCATGACGATTGAACATTTTATTAAAAACAAAGGTGTAACTGCTTATCAACTTTCCTATCTGCTTGCTTACCATAGATTCGCTAGAATGCAATCCCTTTTCTTGAGAAAATTGTTCTGTATATTCTTCTTTTACTCGTATCAAAATATGAAAATGGGTATCCATCAAACAATAGGCTGCTATCTCTGCAATGTCTGCCAAATAATCTTGCATCTTGCTTAGAAAATATGCTTTGTTCTTCTTATTCTGAAAAACAAAACAACTGTTTATCCCTCTATTAAAAATATGGTAATAATGTCCTTTTTCTAATTTCTGATTTCTAATGTCCATATCATTTTTTTTGCTTGAAACTTTGTCAAAACGCCCTGCTAATGCCTTGTCCTCTTCTTTGGAACTTTGTCAAAGCGCATTGCTAATGCCTTGTGCTTTGACAAAGTGCTTGTTCTTGCTTTTGCCGTGGTACTTTCCTTTTTCCTTGAGACTTTGTCAAAGCACTCTGCTAATGCCGTGGACTTTGCTAAGACTTTGTCAAAGCGCCTTGCTAATGCCTTGGGCTTTGACAAAGTGCGTGCTCTTGCCGTGGAACTTTGTCAAAGTGCTTGTTCTTGCTTTTGCCGTGGTGCTTTCCTTTTTCCTTGAGACTTTGTCAAAGCGCCCTGCTTTTGCCTTGGGCTTTGACAAAGTGGTCATTGGTTTAATGCTTTCAAAATAAAACCCTGTGTAAACGGCAGTATATCAAAATTTTGTGAATAAACACCTATTCCTTTTGTATCGCCTTGAGAAAAATCTACTGCTCCGTTTCTTCGGGTTACCGATTTCAAATATTCCAAAGCAAAATAGGCTTCTCTTTGCCTGCCCATTTTTTTTAAAAACCATGCAAAAACTGCAGTTGCCGAAGAATCTATCCTATCATTGATGAACAAACTCCAAGAAAAACCTCCATTGGTTTGTTGGTATTTGGAAAGAGAATTTGCTAACTTTTCTAACAAATTCTTTAAGTCTTGTCTTTGAACATCGTCTTCTGGCAATGTTTTATAAGTATTTAAAACGCCTAAAATGAGCCAAGCCGCACCTCTCCCCCAGCCAAAAATCCCTACAGGATTGTGGGCATGGATTTCATAAGCATGACAAGGAATTTTAGACGGCAAAAGACCATACTTTTCGTATTCTTTAATCTGGGTAAAAGCCAAGTTTACTGCTTCTTCATTATTGAATGCCAACCCATATTTCACTAAAAACGGACAAATAAACCCTATGGTATCTACATATCGGTAATTTGAAGTATGTTTTCTGTACATTACCGTTCTGTCTTCTCCTATTCTTTCTAAAATTAACTGATAAAGATGGTCTAATGCTGGTTTCATCTTCTCTTGATCTAAAAAATCAATATTCATGAGTTCATAGCCCAACCAACAGGCATCTACTTCAGTCGGTTTGTTTTTCCAATGACCGTTTTCATCAATTTTTTTGTTGGTAAACTTCAGAATTTCTTTTTTCATCTCTTCGCTGGGGTTTTTCTTATAAACTGAATAAATCCCCGAAAGCAAAGAAGCTTCTTGCCAAAACTGCACTGTATGATTGGTGTATTGTTTCTTCAGAATATCAATAATAATCAGGTGATTGCTGTCTTTTATTTTGGTAGAAGGGAGATGATTCAACCAATGCAAAGATTTCTTGAGGACAGCTTTTTTCCAAAGAATATCATGCTGAAATTTCCCTATTTTAATACGGCTTTGCCAAGTGTGAAACACAAGAATAAAATCTACCATAAAAATGGAAAGAATCAGCAATAGCAGTATGATGATAAGTAGTGTCATTTTACAAATCCAAATTTTTCAATTTTATCAATCATTTTTTGTTTTTTGTCCTCTGTAATACTTCCTAATGTGTATTCTTCTGAAAATAAAGGAAATTCTTCAATTTGTCTTTTATTTTTCTTCTCATATTCTTCAACAGTACAAATAAATTTTGCAGGATTGCCCGCAATTACAGAATTGTCGGGAAAAGATTTCGTTACCACACTTGCTGCACCTACAATACAGTTTTTCCCTAATTTTACGCCTGGCATTATAAATGCTCTTGCACCAATGAAACAATTGTCCCCTATCTCTAATTTCCCAACTCTTACATAACCAGTAGATTTTTTGGTGCTGGTATCATGCGCCAACAGATAAACTTGAGGCGCGAATACAACATTATTCCCAATCTCTATCAACCAACAATGCCCATGGTCTATGGTACAATTTACCAATCCATACACATTTTTTCCTACTTTCATCCCTGTTTTTAGATTAGCCTGAACAGAAAGTTCTTCATTAGAAATTCTGAAAATAATTTTCTTAATTTTATTGATAATTATATTAATCATGTATTTTATCTTTCAGTTTTAAATAAGTATAAAAAGCTCTTGGATAGCAAATTAAGTATAAAAACTTATCTATCAAATATAACTGATTAAAATAACTATCGCCTGATAAAAGTGAGTTTATTCCTAAATGAATATAATTCCACAAAAAATGGTGAGGATATTTTGTAAATGGATATGTTTTGTTTTTAATTAAATAAAAAAAAGAAAATGCCAATGATTGTATATACCATCTTTTGTAAGAGCTATTAGAAACACCTGACACCTGATATTCAACCATTTGAATTTTATCATTAATAGCTAAAACTTTATATTTTTTAGACATTTCGTGCCATACTACTGCTTCAAACACAAAACGAATCCCTTCTTTTTCGGGAAAAGGATATTTTTTTAATATCTCTGTTTTAAAAGCTACAGACTTGTCTCCTTCTAGATGATATTTTAAATAAACATCGGCAAAAGTTACTTCCCAAGAATTTTTGGGGAAATAATTTCCTACTATTGTATTGGTATTTAAATATTGAGAAAGTCCTATAACGCCACAAATATTTTCATTATCCTTTATAGATTGATAATAAGTTTCTATATTTCCTAAGGCATTATCTGCTAAAACATCATCACTATCAACAATAAAAAACACCTCTCCTTTTGCTTGTCTAACTCCAAAATTAATAGCAGAAT
The DNA here is from genome assembly GCF_047601505.1 of Cloacibacterium sp. GTDB lineage: Bacteria > Bacteroidota > Bacteroidia > Flavobacteriales > Weeksellaceae > Cloacibacterium. The sequence continues at coordinate 1,101,265 of NZ_JASGJD010000001.1, read as the reverse complement.
GCTTGCCTCCATTATTCGTTTTAAAATATCTGATTGAACATTTGTTTTCGCCAATCCAACCGTTTACAAGTTCTTCCGTTCCATCAGTACTTCCATCATCAACAATAAGCCACTCAAAATTTTCAAAACCCTGACAAATAATACTTTGATAGAGCCTAGGCAAAAGATGAGCGCGATTATATGTAGGAGTAAAAATTGTTTGCATTATTTAATCAATCATTTTATAAAACTTCAGAACTTCATTTTCATTGCTCTTGACTGTTTTCTTTAAATTTTGAGCCAACCTTTCTCTTAATGATTGGTTTTGGATTAAAATTTCCAAATTTTCAGCTATACTTTCTGGCGTCATCTCAGCTATCAATCCGTTTTCCTGATGTATAATCTGGCTATTGGCTGTAGTAAAATTGGTAATAACAATAGGCTTTTCCAATAGTTTTGCTTCTTCTAATGCGATAGATTTGCCTTCAAAAAAAGAAGGAAGGATAAAAGCGTCCGCATTTTTTAAATAGGGATAAGGATTAGACATAGCACCTAAAAAATGAATGTTTTTTTCTAAATTCAACTCCTTAGCTTTCATTTTCAACAAATCCTCTTGGTCTCCCCATCCAATTAAATACCAAGCAATCTTATACCCTTTCTCTATTAATATATGTATTGCTTCTAAAGCATTAAACAATCCTTTTTCTTTAGCAATTCTCCCAACGTATAAAACATTAAAAAATTCATGAGTATAAGGCATTGGTATAGTTTCACTTGCTAGTCTTTTCAAGGCATTTACAGAGATAATATTTTCTATTGATGTAATTTTATAACTAAAGTCAGGATAAATAATTTTTAGTTTTTCTTCTAAGTTTTCAGAGACAGTAACAATATGATTAAAACTTTGAAGATTTTCATATTCTCTAATTAAATCTAACTTTGCCACCTCAATATCAGTATGAATCCAAGCTATTTTATTTTTGGCTTTAACTTTATCCCAAACAAAATAAGTACTTGTCTTTTCTAAATACCCTATTGCTACATCATACTCTTTAGGTATATTACTGAAAAAATGTCTTAAGTACTTCCAAGATTTTTGTTCGCAAATTGCGGGATTTTGTTCTCGTCTGTTAAGCATTGCAAAACACAATCTATAATACGCCAAAGTCCATTTTCCTTTTATGAGAAAAGTAAAAACAGAAAATAAAAATGAAGAAGAAAATATTTCAAATTTTTTATCCACAGAAAGAATTTTCACTTCCTGAGGCAATACTTCTATAAGTTCACCTATTTGTGTAAGTAAGAATACATCTACATCATATTTGCTATGATCTAATTCTGACAATAGATTCACGAAGCTCTTTTCGGCACCGCCAATCCTTAAACTTGGTATCACAAAAAGTAGTTTTTTCTTCATGTTTTTTATTATCAGATGATATTATTTTTTATCAATTATTTCTACACACCGTCATTCCGAATTCTTCGGTATGCCACCCCTCTGCAAGAGGGGAATTTTCAGAGTATTTCTGCAAAATATTCTTTTGCTTTTTTTGACATTTCTTTTATTTCAGGAATTCTATTTTTTAACATTTCTTTTATCCATTCTTCATCCTGCTTCATTTCCTCAAATTTAGCAATTAATTTCTGAGCATCAGAAATTTCATCAATTCCCAACACCAATTTTTCTTCACCAAATAAGTCTTTGGCAATGCCTTTAGATTTAATAGAATATCCTAAAACCATTGTAGGAACACCGCTAGAATAAGCCGCAATAGTAGCATGAGTTCTGGCTCCAATAAAAAATTTCAATCTAGAAATATATCCTTTGTATTCTGTAGCGTTTAAATTATCTGGTAATAAAAATACTCTTTTGGTATTTTTAAATTTTTCTAAAAACTTTTTCAGAGTTTTATAGTCATTGCTTATTTTTATGGTAACATGAGGAATAAGAGCCACATGATAATCTGTAGTTTCCAAAATATGTTTTATCAACTTAAAAGCTGCTTCTTTAGACTTTTTATTTCTAGAAAAAATTAATGGTGAAAAATTGAATCCTACAGTTTTATTTTCTAAAAAACCTTCAGGAAGTGGAAGCTCTGTCTTTTCCATCAAGAAAGCACCATCTGCCACTAATTTCACCTTTTGGCAGCCTGCATTTTTCAGTACTTCTTCAGTGAGGGTTTCTCTTGCTAAAATTAAATCAAAGCGTTTTAAATCTTCTATTTTGGCTGGTGAAAGATCTTCTTGTCCTACAGAAGCACCCCAAAGGACGAGCTTTTTATTTGCTTTTTTAATCAGGTGGTTTATTTCATAAAAACCAGGCTGTTCACCATAACAATAATTATCTCCGCCTACAGAAATAAAAACTTCATAATTATTAATTTTAGAGATTATATCTTTTTGGGTATAGCGATGGTGATATTTTTCGGTATTAAAAAATTTTACAAAAAATGCAGATTTCAACCACGTCCAAGAATACTTTTGAGGTGGGTTTTGTAAATGAACAAACACTTTATTCACCTGTTTTAAATGTATATCTGTTTCTGGTTCATAAGAAGCCAAATCTATTATTGCATTTGGAAATTGAGTTTTAATTTCTGCAACTGCTGTTCTTATAATGGCTTCGCAACCTCTATTTAAACTGCCTCCGTGTAAAAAAAGAAGAATCTTCATGAATTTCTATAATAGCTGTATAAGGTGTAAAGATACAATTTCAAAATATTCTTAGATTGTATTGCCTTAAAAATTGCCAAATCATATCTTCCTAAATTTTGTTTCAAGGTATGGTCTGAAAATATTTTAACTACTAAATCATTCTCCACAATTTCTTTAATTTTTGAAAATCTCTGCTTTAATGAAAATTGATTTTTGGGATTAAAATAAATATAAATAAGAGCGATAATGCTTTTTAAAAAACGCTTATTTTTAAGTTTCACTATTTCCGACTCCGAAATGGAAGCTCCAAAATACTTTTGAAAATCAATATGATAAATGGCGACATTGCTTTGTAAATAATCATTTTTTACCACATTTCTTGTAGCACTCCCTTCTACTTCTCTATAAAAATAAGTTTGAAAATCAATTTCGGTAATCTTTTGAGCCCAAGAAAAAACCTGATGATTAAATTGGGCATCTTCGGCAATTCTCACATCCATAGGAAATTGTGCATTTGCCATTTTAATTAATTCCTTTCTATACAATTTATTACACACCGAATTGTAAGCATCAGATTCTATAAACTTTGGAAATATTTTTTGTTCTATTTCTTTTCTATCAAATATTTGAATATTACTATCTTGTTTGAAGAAATTATTTCTTTTTTGAAGAAATTGAGAAATCACAATATCAACATTTTCTTCTCTTAAAGCAATAACGTAAGCCCTTAAAGTTTCTGAATGTAACCAATCATCTGCATCTACAAAGGTAACAAACTCACCACTTCCATTTTCTAATCCTAGATTTCTCGCTGCTGATACACCTTTGTTTTTCTGAGAAAATATCTTGAGTCGTTCTTCTTTTTTTTGGTATTGACTTAAAATATTTAATGAAGAATCTGTAGAACCATCATTGATTGCCAAAATTTCAAAATCTGTAAAAGATTGATTGCTGATGCTTTGTAAACAATCTTCCAGATATGGTGCTGCATTGTAAACGGGTATGATGATGGAGATTTTTGGCATTGATTAATTATTAAGAAAAGTTCTAAGGTCTATTGCTTTGATACCTTCATAAGAAGCACCTGAAAAAGAATCTAAGGAAATTACTATTTTCGGGAAATGATTGGGTATCGATTTTAGATTTCCAAATTCTCTTTCTATGGTTTTTTCTTCGTGTAACGTAAGTGCTACCTGTATGTATAATTTTTCAGCATTTTTTTCTGCAATAAAATCTATTTCCTTATCTCCCAAATTGCCTACCGTTACGGTATATCCTTTAAAAAGTAAATGGTTGTACACTGCATTTTCTATAATTTTCGCTCTGTCTTCTATTCGGTATCCCCAAATGCTGTTTCTGATACCTAAATTTTCAAAATAAAATTTCTCTCCAATTTCAAAAATCCTTTTTCCTAAAATATCATATCTCGGTACTTTATGAATAATAAAGGCATTTACCAAATGCTGTATATACACTTGCACTTGGTTAGGAGCAATGTTTATTTTCTGTGATTTCAAGAAATCACTTATTTTTTTTGCTGAAAATATGCTTCCTGTATTGTCTGCCAAAAACAAAACCAATTGTTCTAAAAAAGTAGTATTTCTCACCGAATACCGATTGACAACATCTCTAAAAACAATTGTAGAATATACATTTTTAAGATATTCAAAGGCAATTTCATCTTTTAATTCTAAATGTTTGAGATAGGGCAAACCGCCAAATTTTAAAAATAAATCTAAACTTTCTGACGAATCTTCTAACTGATGAAAATCTAAAAACTCTGTATAGGAAAGGCTATAAACTATAATTTCTATAAATCTGCCACTCAAATTTCCAGCAATATCAGAAGAAAGCAAATTGGCATTACTACCCGTGCAATAGAGGTCTAAATCCTGATAAAGAAGAAGTGAACGTAAAGCTTTTTCAAAATCCTGTATATCTTGTATTTCGTCTATAAAAACATAAGTTTTTTCTGTTTTAGATTTATTTTTAAGAATATAATCTTGTAATTTTATGGCTGTATCAATTTCAGAAAACTGCAAATCTTCTTTGTTAATATATATTATTGCTGCATTTTGATTCTTATCTTGAATGTGTTTAATAATCTGAAAAAGCAAAAAACTTTTACCTACCCTTCTTTGACCTGTAAAAACCTTTATAAGATTCTTCCCGATAAAAGGGATTATTTTTTCTATGTATTGTGGCCTTTGTATTACGTTTTCTGGTAAAGATATCATAAAAACATGTTTATAATTTTACTACAAATATATAAAAGTTTTAGATATGATTATAACTTTTATAATGGTTTACAAAAGTTATACCTATAATTATATAAAAATAAACTACCCCGGGGCAGAGCCCCGAAGTATTAGTCGTCAAAAAGTGTAAGTTGTCCATCGTACACTTTTTGATATTTTACTTCTTTTCCTTGATTATCAATGTATTTCTTGATAACATCTTTGTTTCCATATTGTCCAACCGTATTTGCATAATAACCACTTGTCCAAAAATTCCCACCCCATAATTTTAACTTGACTTCAGGAAATCTCCTAAATATTTCCTTCGCTGTTATACTTTTTACTTTCATACTAATTTCACTGATTGAAAGCGAAGGAACACTCTGAATTAAAAAATGAACATGGTTTTCTTCATAACCTATTTCCAAAAAATTAATCTCGTAGCGGGCAGAAATATCAAGACAAATATTTCTCAATCCCTTTCCTACTTCATCTGTTATAACAGAATTTCTATATTTCACAGGAAAAACGATATGATACAGTAGCAATGTTTTATTATGTCTTTTATTTATATGGTCATCCATTAATCAAATTTACACTTTTTCATAGTGTTATGAAAAACCATCCGTTTTTCAAACTTTTCCTCATTGACCCCGAGGCAGAGCCTCGAGGTATTCTCTTCGAATAAAATGTGAGTATCGTTTGCATAGATTCTCGCAGATTTTTAATTTTTAACGCAAAGGCGCAATGTTTTTTTAAAAATTCTTATGTTTTTAAGACACAAAGATTTTTAACTTCGTTAAAAATGATAGGGTGATATTTATTGCGTATCCTTTTTTAATCATATCTCAAAATCAACAGTCACTTTGTCATTCTGTAGGAATCTAAGCTACTATATTTATTACGGTTTTAGCTTTTGTAGGAGTTGATAGACTTTTGTTTTGAAGATGAGTTTTTTTTGATGCAAAGCAAATTTAGCGAATGAAGAATCAAAATAAGGGTATTTCTCGGCAATGGATTTTGACAAATGCCAATATCCCAAATCTGAAAGCAGTTTTTTGGTCTCTCTGTATTTCTGTTGATACAGATTGGGCAGAATATGCAATTCTACTATTCTCGTTAAAAACACCAATATTACTTTATCAAAATATTGTTGTGCATCTTTATTCTCTGCCGAGAAGTTTTTGTTTTTAAACTGGTCTAAAATATTGATAGCATTAATAAAACCTTGATATCCTTCTTCTGTAATGGCTTTTTTGGATAATGAATTGGGACGGACTAGATAATTATAAACTAAATCTGAACTAAAAGACACTCTTTTAGCCTTGCTTTGTACCAATGCATTAAAAACAGAATCTGTTCCCACCAAAATATCCAAAGGAAATAATCTATCTCCTATGATTTCTCTTCGGTACATTGTTGCAGGAAAAGGTCTTCTTTCGTGATTTAAACCTAAGAAAACTCCTCCATTGCTTAAATTAGGAAGTGAATTAAGATATTGATATTCTTCTGAAATATGATGTATGGCAAGGTAAAGAATATCTAAATTTTCTTTTTCTATTTTATATATTGCTTTGACCAGTGTATCTGGATTATAGTAGTCATCATTATCTAAAAAAGTGATAAAATCACCTTTGGCGATTTTCAATGCGGTGTTTCTAGCACCTGCTTCTCCTTGGTTTTTTTGAGATATGATATTTAGGTTGTGATATTTTTCTTTATAATTTTCTAAAATCTTCAAAGAACTATCTGTGGAACCATCATCTACCGCAATTACTTCATAATCTTGCAAAGAAAGGTCTTGAACAAAGATACTTTCTAAACATTTTTTCAAATATTTTTCTGCATTGTAAACCGGTATGATGATAGAGAGTTTCATTCTGAAATTTTATAAACTATACTTCTATTATAAGTTTCTTCAAGATTTTCTGGCAAATCGATGATTGTTTGACCAATAGATTCGTTTACTAATCTGTATTTTACAGGTATTTTATGTTCTGCATTTTCTAGATACCACATATATTCTATATCTACATGCCCTATATCTACTGCCCAAAAACCAGCTTGTGCTAAATCATAAGAAAGTATAGTAGCCGTAGGACCAAGAGCAATTAAAATTAATTTATTTTCGCCTAATTTTTTGGTCTGTTCTAGGATTTCGTTGTATCTTGAAAAGGCATTTTTGGAAGGACAAATAATTCTTTGTAATGAAGTTGAATTATCAAACAAATCATTACCAATTCCCAATCTAGAAAACTCGCCTTCTACGATTAAAACATCTTTTTTATCCCAAATTTTTTTGAGACGCGTAACCGTATTTTCAACTTTTCTTTTATCCTTGTAATCCAAATAAAATCTAGAAATAAAAGCATTGCCATATTTTTTTTTCTTATTAAAATATGGTGATAATTGGTTTCCAAATTTATTCATAAAATTCATCCACCAATATTTTACATTCAATTTAAAAGCTTTCACGGAATGGAAACTTTCTGGAATGGCTACGATATGATTTTCTAGATTAGACGTCAATACTTCTTTCAAGCGTTCTGTCAGTTTTTGATTCTCTTCCTGAAATTTTAAATTTTCATTGGGCAGAACTAGCCTAAACTCACCATCTCCAAATCTGGAGATAGATTTTTTGTGGTTTACTATTTCAGAAATCGTTTCTTCTATTCCTAAAACTTTAGGAAAGAAAAATTGCTTTCTTAAAGGCATCGTCCTGATATACCAATAATAAAAATAGAGCTTAGGATTCACTTAAAATTTTATTGCATTTTATTTTTTAACTCTTTTATAACTTCTAGCCATTTTCTGCCATATATTTGGTCTGGTTCTAGATAATTTCCCTCTGCCCATTCATTCCAAGATTTTATAATAATAAACTCTGGTTTATACTCACTTTTTTCAATAGATTTTAGAACCTTTTCTATATATTTTTTGAATAACTCTGGTGTAGAATTTTTAAGAATAAGAGAAATTTTACCAGACCTGGGAGAATTATCCCAATTTGGAATTATACACGGTAAATATTTAGAATGAGGAGGTACATCTATAAAAAGTTTTTTTAATGATTTTTTGTAATCTATAACCATTGGTTTTCTGCGCTTTCCTAATTCGTCTAAATATCCTAATCTGTATTTTATTTTTTGTTCTAATTGATATAAAAAAGATCCTTCTTTGAAATAGAGTAAATGAATTTTTCTTAATTTCTGAAATAAATCTAATCCCACAACTTGCTGTATAAGTGGATTATTTATAACATTTTGAGAAAATACATTTCCAGTAGCAACAAAGTGAATCCCCAAAAAACCATTTTTGAAAGCTAAACCATTGAAAGTTTCTAAAAAAACCTGTAAATCTGGTATATCATCGACTCTATAAATGTGAAAAACAGGTTTGTTTTCTATTTTTATATATCTATCATCTTTAAAGAATGGTAACAAATATTCAAAATATTTGATATAATCATTTTTCCCAAGATATTTTTGTTCTATCAAAATTTTATTTTCAGCACCGTGCCAAATTCCGCTCCATGTTTCATTTGCCCAACAAAAACAAAAGGGTAAATCAACGGATTTATCTGCTAACATTTTTTCGGCAGGTTTTTCTAAGAGCATTTTGCCTCCACCAAACCAATATTGGTAATAAATAAAGCCATCAATGCCATATTCTTTTGCTAAATCTGCTTGTTTTTTTTGTACATCAATATCTTTTAACAAATCATAGTATCCTAATTCACCAGGAATAATGGGTTGTTTATGCCCTTTATAAACAGGCAAAGCTTTTTTTACATTTGTCCATTCAGTAAAACCTTTTCCCCACCATTCGTCATTTTCTTGAATTGGATGATATTGAGGTAGATAATATGCTAGAAATTTTATTTTTGAACGCATTGAAAATTTTATTTTTTATTATAAAAAAAACTGGAGGAATAAATAAATTTAGATAATCTTTAAATGATGAACTTTTTTCACTTTCTATTTTACCAAAACATTCAACATATAGACTATTCTTATTACATATTTCATTGAATAACAATTGATTAGTTATCATCAATTCTTGATTTCTCATCATACTTTCTTCATGAAGTCTAATCAATGCTTTAGAGTCGTCTGCATAACCGACATGATGAAAAGTATAATTATTTAGTGCGCATCTTAAATTAAATTCCCAATCTTCTAAGGATTTTAATTTCTCATTAAATAACCCAATTTTTAAGAATATTTTTTTTGAATACAATGGAGCAGAAATTACAAAAGGATTTTTTATTTTGAATAGTTGTTTAACATCAATATTATCGCCTTGCAGAATTGCTACTTCGGGCAAAAAATAATTTCTTCCAAAAATACGCTTTTTAGAAACACCCTCATTATTCTCGAAATATCTATACCCTGAAACTAAAATATCAATTTGTTTTTCAAAATAATTTGATTGAAGACAAAGTTTATTTTTTTCGAGTATATCATCACAATCCAAAAACTGTATCCATTCTCCCTCTGCGATTGCTATTCCTGCATTTCTGGCAGAACTTAGTCCACCATTCTCTTTATAGATATATCTAAAACGAGTGTCTTTTTCTAGCCATTTTTTTGCAATCTCTTCGGTATGGTCTGGGCAGCCATCATTTACAATAATACACTCCCAATCTGTATAAGTTTGGTCTAGTACAGATTGAAGGCACTCGTCTAAATATTGTGATTGGTTATAACAAGGGACGATAACAGAAATAAGAGGATTCAACTTGTAATTTTTTTAAAATATTGAAACTATAAAAATGACACCTTATAAAATAAAATTCGTTTAAAGTTACCCTTTTGTTCGAATCACGTTCGAATCACGTTCGAGTCTGCTTCGGAAAACGGGTACTTTTTCCGAACAAAACTGCACTTTGACTGCACTTTGATTCAAACGATACTCTAAATAGACTTCCATTTTTATTTTTTTATCCTTACATCAATTTTAAATAAAGAAAAACTCATTTTCTACTCCAAAAACAAAATTTTCTTCCACCAAGGTTTCTTTTCGTTGTCTTCGGTATAGGTATATCCGTAGCCATATTTGTAGCCATAGCCGTACTTATTGCTGTAGGTAAGATTAAGATAGCTTACATCATTCAGCACAATTGCCATTTTACCTTTGGCGTGGTCTCTGTAAATCTGATTGGCGAAATGAATCATTTCTCTATCTGTGTAGCCAGACCTTGATAAGAATAAAAGTAAATCTGAATATTTAATTAAATTATATGTATCTCCTACCATCAATAGAGGTGCAGAGTCTATCACGATATAATCAAAAGTCTTTTTAGCGGCCTCTAAAAGATGTAAAAATTTGTCGCTTTCTAATAATTCATTAGGATTGGGAGCAATAGGCCCAGAATGAATTACTTTTAAATTAGGATTGAGTGAAGTATCTTGAATATAGCTTTCGGGCGTTGCATTATAATCGCTTAAGAATTCGGATAACCCTTTTCCTTCTAAATGCATAAATCTTTTGAGCTGAGGATTTCTAATGTCTGCACCAATAAGCAAAACTTTTTTGGTTTGAGCTAACGTAAGTGCGGTGTTTACCGAAATTGTAGTTTTGCCCTCTCCCTTTACCGAAGACGAAATAAGGATAACCGGACACGGACTTTGGTTGTTGAAAAAATACTTGATATTCGAAAATAATATTCGGAATGATTCTGCAAAAACCGACAAATCGTTTTTACCAACTACATTCTCTGCTCCTTTTGTAATATTCGGAATTTCTCCTACCACAGGAATTTCTTTGGCAATACTTTGGATGTCTTGCTTAGAATAAATATAGGTATCCATTGCATTCTTCACAAAGAAAAAAGCCAATGGCAACAATAAGCCCAGAGCGTAGGCATAGAGCATTATTTTACTGGCATTAGGAGAGATAACCCCTGTAGTAAATGCAGGATTGAGGGTTTTAACCTTAGGTGTGGTAACTGCCAAAGCCATAGAAATTTCTTCGTTTTTCTGAAGAAGGTACAAATAAAGAGATTCTTTAATTTTCTGTTGACGGTCTATATTTTTAAAAAAGTTTTCCTGCTCTGGGAACATAGACATTTCTTCTTTGTACTGAGAAATTTTGCCTTGTTGATAGCCCAAATTACTAGAAATTAAATCTTTAGATTTATTAAGATTTTCTTTGATAAGGTTTCTGAGTTGCGATAAGTCTTTGTTGAACTGCACAATCATTGGATTGGCAGGAGTAGCCTGTCTCAATGTTTTATTTTTGAGCAACAACAATTCGTTGTATTGGGTAATTAATCCATCGGCGGTATTGGGGATGCCAATATTGGTAGGTAACAATTGGTCTGTAGAAGAATTGATTAACCTAAGCACCGAATTTACCATTTCTAATTGTGCACTAAGCTCTAAAGTTCTTTGTGTGCCTTCGTCTAATCCTTTAAGATTAGATTGCGCTTGGGTTTCAATATCAAAAATATTATTAGACCTTTTAAAATTTGTTTTTCTGCCCTCAATAGAAGACAATTCACTGGTAATGAGTTTTAATCTATCATTGATGAATTCTGCTGAGTTTCTGGCTTCAATTTTTTTATCATTATCAGCATCTTGATTGTATTGCACAATGAGTTCATTCAAAATATCTTCAGACTTTTGAGGAATATCACTACTGTAAAATAAATCCATTATATTGGTATCTGTATTAAGGTTGGTAACGGTAATACCACCTTCTAAACCAGCAGCTACATTTTTGTAATTTAAAAAATTTACATTGATATAATCGTTATAATTGATTTCGGGAACTTTGGAAATTTTCACTACTCCAAATCCTAAATCATAAGGTTGATTAAAAAGGTATTTTTTAGGATTATTGCCTTCTAGATTTGCCAGTAAAAAGCTATTGTTGTCTATTGCTTTAATTTTGTAAGAAGCACCCCCAAACTGTTTTTCGTTTTTAAGGGAAAGTATCTCCCCTTTGAAAGGGCTAAGATCGTACAATTCTATTTTCTTAATTTTTGCTTCTTGTACAAAGGTAACGTCCAGATTTAATTTCTTTACTACTTTTCTAAGGATAGGCTTAGATTTCATAAGAGCAATTTCATCTGAGATAGGATTTTTTGCCACCCCTCCCGTTCCCATGGTTTGTAAATCGTTGAGTCCTATTACACCCGTATTTTTTTTTGTAGCATTATTGAAATAAACAGAAGCTTGAGAGCTATATATAGGGGTAGAATATCTTAAATATATTTTGGCACAGATGATAAAAAAAATCAAAGACAGAACAAACCAATACCAAACTCTAATGTACTTAAAAAGTTCTTTTTTAATATCTACTGCTTTGGCTCTTTGCTGCAAGGATTGTATAGGCTGTAGCGGTTCCATTCTTAATTTTTAATAAAATTATACATTGCAAAGATTAATCCTAACAATCCGGAATAAGTGAGGACTTTGGTAAGTACCGGAGTTTTTTTTGCCATAATTTGTGCATCTCTATCTGGCAATGCATAGAGAATATCATTATTCTGTATGTAATAATAAGGAGAGTTAGAAATGTTATAATCTGTAAGGTCTAGTGTAATGGTTTGGTCTGTGCCATCAACATTTCTAATAAGTCTTATGTTTTTGAGATTGGCATTTTCGTTGGTTCCTCCTCCTAATGCAATCGCTTGTAGGATGTTCATTTTCTCGTTGGTGTAAGTTACTTGTCCTTTTTTATTAAATTCTCCTAAAAAAGTAAGTTTCAGGTCGTTTTGATTGATAATAACGATAGGTTCTACCAGATATATTTTCAATCTGTTTTCTAGGTCTGTTTTCAATTCATCTACCGTAAAACCTTCGGCTTTTATTTTTCCTAAAGTGGGGAAATTAATTTCGCCTTCTTTGTCTATGGTATAAGATAAATCTCCAGAAGCGCTTCCTGTCTCACCATTGCTGTTTATTTGGCTTATTGTATTTAGATTAAATGGCTTAATTGCAATTTCATCGTATCCTGTAACTTTTATATCCAAATTATCGCCCACCATAAGTTTGTTACCATTATACTTTGCTTGGGTAATATCTGCATTATAGTTGATATCTTTATCCATATAAATCATGTTCTTTTTAGGGCCACACGAGAATAAAAACATCAATAGAAAGATTGGAAAAATTTTGTAAATGAATTTCACAATTGCCTTTTTTATTGAACAAAAATAAAAATAAAATATGACTTGAAACTTATAATAAAAACACAGCAAAGCAATACTGTGTTTTTAAGAATATTTTTTAATTAAAATAATAACTGATACCAACTCCTAAAAGTCTGTTCCAAGTTCTCATCACATCGTAATTGGGATATACTTTGGTTAAGCCTTGGTCGAATCTTATATAAGCTTCGAGTTTATCATTTACTACATATCCGAAAGCTCCAGAAACAGAGATACTCATTTTTTTCATATCATCGTCTCTTAGGTTAATGTATCCTGCTTCATCATTTGTAGGTCCAGCACGATTTTCTGAAACATTATAAGCAAATCTAGGCCCTACCATGAAATAAAAATTCTCAAAAAAGCCTCTATAAAAATGGAATTTACCATATAATGCGAATGCTACATAATCATTTCGGTAATATTGTCTGCCTTGTTCTAGGATGGTTTTTTCTCCTTCCATACTGTATTCTAGTACTGGGAAAATATAATATCTAAGTGGAGAATAGATACTTCTCTGAAAGGTTTCCAAAGGGATTTCTGCAAAAAAACCTAATGAAGGAGCAATTCTACCTCTAGAAAAATCGTGTATGCCTTCTATGGAAGAAGAGTGTACATTGCCCGTCATCCCCCATTTAAACTCTTGAGAAAAGAATGACATTGAGATAAAAAAGGTTAATATTAAATAAATTTTCTTCATCATGTAGTAATTATCGTCTTAAAGTAAGTTTCAATTTTATAACTAAAAACATTTCAATTTATTACTAAATCGAAATGTTTTTAATAATTTTTAGAGTCTGTATTGTATTTATTTACACACAGAGTCTTAATGATATAACAAAATAAGTGTTTTAATTTTTTTTATGCAAAAATTAGTAGTTAAATAGCGCTTTACCGTTCATTAATTGATGAACTTTTTTCTTCACTACTTCCAAAACATTATCGTTATTAATATTAAGAACCACCTCGTTAATTAATTCTGCCACGGTGTCCATATCTTTTTCTACCAAACCTCTTGTGGTGATAGCCGCAGTACCTAATCTGATACCAGAAGTGATAAAAGGTGATTTATCATCATAAGGAACCATATTTTTGTTACAAGTAATTTCTGCTTTTACCAATGCTTTTTCGGTTTCTTTACCGTTTACATTTTTGTTTCTAAGGTCTACTAACATCAGGTGATTGTCTGTTCCACCACTTACAATATCGAACCCCCTGTCTATCATTGCTTTTGCTAGCGCTCTAGAATTGGCAATAACTTGTTTTGCATATACTTCGAATTTTTGGTCTAAAGCTTCGCCATACGCTACTGCTTTTGCTGCAATTACGTGCTCTAAAGGGCCACCTTGTGTACCTGGGAAAACAGCGCCATCTAACACAGCACTCATCATTTTGGTTTCACCTTTTGGCGTTTTATGCCCGTACGTATTTTCAAAATCTTTGCCCATCATAATCATTCCACCTCTAGGCCCTCTCAATGTTTTGTGAGTGGTAGTGGTAACTACGTGGCAATGTTCGAAAGGAGAATTGAGCAATCCTTTTGCTACCAAACCAGCAGGATGTGCTATATCTGCCCAAAGTGTAGCTCCTACTTCGTCTGCTACTTCTCTAAATTTTGCATACTCTAAATCTCTAGAATATGCCGAAAATCCTGCAATAATCATTTTAGGTTTTTCTCTCAGTGCTACTTCACGCATTTGGTTATAATCTATCAAACCGGTTTCTCTTTCTACTCCATAAAAAACAGGACGGAAATTAATTCCAGAAAAGTTAACGTGAGAACCATGTGTAAGGTGTCCTCCCATAGATAAATCCATTCCCATTACAGTATCTCCAGGTTTTAAAACCGATAAATAAATTGCTGCATTAGCCTGAGAACCAGAGTGTGGCTGAACATTGGCATATTCTACCCCGAAAAGTTGCTTTGCTCTTTCAATTGCTAAAGTTTCTACTTCATCTACTACCTCACAACCGCCATAATATCTTCTTCCGGGATATCCTTCAGCATATTTATTGGTTAAGACACTTCCCATTGCTTTCATTACATTTTCAGAAACAAAATTTTCTGATGCAATAAGCTCTATTCCATTGGTTTGTCTTTCTCTTTCTCTTTCAATTAGTTCAAAAATAATGTCGTTACTCATATTAGATTTAAATTTTGCTCAAAAATAAGAAATTATGCAGATATTTGTGATAAGTTTACATTAATAATTATGGGAAAGAAAAAATATAAAAAACAATTGCTAAAATCCTTGAAATCATTAGGAAAATCTGAACATCTGCTTCTAGAAAGCATGACGAATCTAATGCTATTGGGAGAACTGAAAAAGAATAATATCGAATTTAAAGATGGAGATACCTTCTCTTTTAAGGATAATATTTTTGATTATAGCGAAGACAAAAACATCAGAAAAATGGCAAAACTTCGTCACAAAATGATGAAAACCATGAATAAACTGGTGGAAAAGAACAATTTTAAAGATAAGGAAATTAAGTTCTTATCGTAAAAATAAAAAGCAATCTACATGAAAGATTGCTTTTTATTTTATTAAAGAATCAAAGAATTTTAAAATTAAAATAAACAACACAAAGGAAAACATTAAATCAAAAATGATTATAAATTGATATTCTTCAACTATTTTTATTCCTAACTCATGATAAATTGAATAAGGCAAATAATTAAAAATACTTGGAGGTACAAATAAAAGCCACCAAATAATAATCACAATAACTAAACTTAAAAGAAAAGTAAATATTTTTATTTTCATTCTTTCTAAAACAAATTCTTCTGTTCTGCCATCACGGGAACGTGAATTTTTGTCCCGAATTCTGCATTTATTTTCTCAATAAAATATGCCGACAACAACGGAGAGGCTAATTCTATATTTTGATGAACAAAGAAATACAAATTCTTCAAGCCTTCTTTTTTCCATAATTTAATGCGCTCTAACCAATCGTCTAATCTGGCATAATCGCTTTCTGCATTTGCACCAACGTATCTTATAAACGCCGTATCAGTAGTTAATCTCATGTGTAGCATATCTCTTCTTCCAGCAGTATCTACAATGATATTGGTGATATTATTTTCTTCTAACAACTGAGAGAATTTTTCGAGATTATCTTCCTCAAACCATTCTGCACTTCTTACTTCTATCGCTAAAGGAATTTCTCTAGGCCAGTCTTTCACAAATTTTTCTACTCTGTCAAAATCTTTTGGCTTAAAATTATCATGTAATTGCAGGAAAACCATCCCCAATTGGTCTCCAAAATTCTGTACCGAAGTCGCGTAATTGGTTACCACATCTGTCACGTTAATCAATCTTCTGAAATGCGAAACGGTATTGGTAATTTTTGGGAAGAATTTAAAATTTTCTGGTGTTTTTTCTTTCCAAGTAAGCACTTGCTCAGGGCTTGGCAATCCGTAAAAAGTAGCATTCAACTCAATAGAATTGAATTGTGTAGCATAATATTTCAGTTCGTCTTTTGTCCCTTTTGGATAAAAACCTTTTAAATCGGTTTTGTTCCATTTGGCACAACCGATGTAGATATTGAAATCTTTTCCTTTAGATTTTGCTAAAATTTCTTTGGTTTTAGGGTTATCTTTTGGAAGGGTAAAATCTATGATTGAAGGGTCTGCAACTTGTCCGAATTTCATTTTTTGGGTTTTTAGGGATTAGGAAAAAGGGATTAGCTTCAAAGGTAAAAATTTATTTTTATTTGATTTTTTTTAAACGCAAAGATTTTTCAATGCTTTATAATTATTTTTAAGAAAGCAAAAGCATAATTGCTTCGCGAAGGATAACAACACAAAATTAACTGAGGTTTAAAATAAAAAACACATTTGTCTTTACGAGGAACGAAATGCAATGAAGCGACGAAACAATCTGTTAAACAACTTTTGTTGTCTATTTGATTTCTTTTAACGCAAAGATTTTTCAATGCTTTATAGTTATTTTTAAGAAAGCAAAAGCATAATTGCTTCGCTAAGGATAACGACACAAAATTAAATGAGGTTTAAAATAAAAACCATATTTGTCTTTGCGAGGAACGAAATGCAATGAAGCGACGAAGAAATCTGTTGTTTTTTTTTGATAAATCTTACTTTTGGCTTGAACCAAAAGTAACAAAAATTCAAGACTGGATTTATTTGCTAAAAATTTCTGAAACTTTCTAAAATTTCCAAAACTCGCTCGGAAAGAAATTTTGTTTTTTTAAGAAAGATTTTTGCCTCGCTCAAACAGTGGAAATTTCTTAACGAAATTTTCAAAAATTTTCTTAACGCAAATAACTCCTAGGTCAATAAAAAACCACAGAAAAAATTCCTGCGGCTTCCCTTTTCAATTTTTAACCTTTTATTTATATTGTCTATGCTTCGCAAGAACTACACGTTACAAAATTCACCATCAGTTCTTTAGAAACAGATTGAGAACGTTGATAATACAATGTTTTCACGCCCATTTTCCAAGCTTCTATCATCAGATTGTTTACATCTTTAATGGCTAGAGAAGCCGGGATATTCAAGTTTAAAGATTGCGCTTGGTCTATGTATTGTTGGCGTTGTGCCGCTTGTGTAATAATTTCCATTGGAGAAATTTCTTTAAATGTTTTGAAAACATCTTTCTCGGTTTGCGTCAATTGGGTCATGTGTTGTACAGAACCGTGATTGAGCATAATTTCCCTCCAAACATCTTCGTTATCAAGACCTTTTTCTTCAAGAAGTTTTGCTAAATATTTATTTTTTCTCATAAAATTTCCTTTCGCCAAACCTGCTTTGTAATAGTTGGATGCAAAAGGTTCAATTCCTGGTGAAGTTTGTCCTAAAATTGCCGAAGAAGAAGTAGTAGGCGCTACCGCCATTGTAGTGGTATTTCTAAGTCCGTAACCTTTTAAAACTTCTGGTTCGCCATAGATATTTGCCAATTCTTTAGAGGCTATAATAGATTGCTCCTGAATGTGTTTGAAAGCTTTAGCATTAAACATTTTTGCTTCCATACTTTCAAAAGGAATCATATTTTTTTGAAGGTAAGAATGATAACCCAAAACGCCTAAACCTAAAGCTCTGTGTCTCAAAGCGAAGTTTCTGGCTCCTTGTAAGTAGTAATTTCCATCTGTTTTTTCTATAAATTCAGACAAAACAGCATCTAAGAAATAGATGGCTAATTTCACAGCGTTGGTATCTTTCCATTCGTCGTATAATTCTAAATTCATAGAAGAAAGACAACAGATAAAACTTTCGTCTGCAGTGGAAGGCAACATAATTTCTGAACACAAATTACTTGCGTTAATTACCGCTCCGCTATCTTTATAAACCTGTGGTTTGTGACGGTTTACATTATCGGTAAAGAATATATACGGAAGTCCTTTTTTCTGACGAGATTCTAAAACTTTAGCCCAAATTTTACGCTTGTCCATATCTCCGTCTATCATATCTTGCATCCAATAATCTGGAACGCAAACTCCCATAAAAAGATTCTGAATAGGACTACCAATTTCTTTGATATTCAAAAATTCTTCAATATCTCCGTGGTCTATATCGAGATACGCCGCAAAAGCACCTCTTCTTACACCTCCTTGAGAAACTACATCCATAGCAGTATCAAACAATTTCATGAAAGAAACAGCTCCCGAAGATTTACCATTGTCTGTAACGGCAGTTCCACGGTTTCTTAATTCTCCGAAATATCCTGAAGTACCGCCACCAATTTTGGTTTGCATAATTACTTCGCCCAATTTCCCTGTAATTCCTTCGATATTATCTGGCACATGAACGTTGAAACAAGAAATAGGCAAACCACGTTGTGTACCCATATTTGCCCAAACGGGAGACGAAAAAGAAATCCAACCTTTGGTAATCATTTCCTTAAAAGCAGGAATGAGTTCTGGCTTGTACAATCTTTTTGCTGCAGCGGTGGTAATTCTGTCTATAGCGCCTTCTACGGTTTCTCCTTTCAGAAGGTAACCTCTGTTTAGCATTTGCTCAGACTCTTCATTTAACCACCAAATATCTGTATTTTGTTCTTCCATAAATTTTCGTTTCAAGTTTTAGGATTTTGGGTGTTATAATTTCACCATTTTCCTATCTATTTTTATATTAATTCCAATCAAATTTTCTACAGCGTTCTAATTCGCCAACTTTCACTTTATTGATGTGTGTGAAAATTACATTGCTATCTGCTTCTTCAAACTGCAACGCTTTTTTAATGCAATAATCTATTTTATAAGCTACTGCAATACAAACCGTTTGTTCGTTCACTTTTCCCATCGCCATGTAAATGTATTCTCCGAGATGGAAATCTTCTGACCTTGTGAACTGTACTTCATCTATAATTTCTGGCTTCATATTTTGTTTGTTTGTTATGTTACAAGTTTTGTATGTAAAACGTTATTGCGAGAAACTACGCAATCTTTGTTTTTTATTTTTAAAACGGACTTACTTCGACTAAACTCAGCATACAAAAGTCCGTTCCTACTGATAATTTTTTACGTTCACAACTTTGAAAACAATTGACGCTCGCTCCGCTCGCGACATTTAAGCATCAATTTCATTAAAGTTTTTCCTCTTTCAAAAAAGTGTATAGAAGCTTCCAACACCCGACATCCATCTTCCAGCAAATTCTAAAACAAATCGTTCGCAGTGATAGATTTATCGTGTTTTGTATAATCTACAGGTCTTTTTGCAAAGAAATCGTCCATAGAATTGGCAAAAACTTCTTCTTCAAACCACATCATTGGTCTGTATTGTTCTGGTGTTACGTTGTAACGGGTTTTCATGTTGATTTTCTTCAAACTGTCATCAACTCTATACTTCATAAAGTTGAGTAAATCTTCTTTTGAGAACATTGTTAATTCTCCCGCTTCGAAAATCCAATCTAATATTTTAGCTTCCAAATCAATAGATTTATCTACCAATCTGTAGATGTTTTCAATATCTTCGTCGGTTAACAATTCTGGTTGTTCTTCACGAATTTTGTTAATCAAATAAATACCTGCATTGGCGTGAATTTGCTCGTCTATAGAAGTCCAAGCAATAATATTAGATACGTTTTTCATGTATCCTTTGAATCTTGTGAAAGATAAAATGGTAGCAAACTGACTGAACAATGAAACGTTTTCTATTAAAATTGAGAATAATAAAAGAGAGGAAACATATTCTTTCGGGTTAGTAGATTTGGCATTCCCCAACACTTCTGTAAGGTAATCTATTCTTTCTTTAACCGCAGGAATAGAAACTACATCATTAAATTCGTCATTATAACCTAAAACTTCTAACAATCTGGAATAGGCTTCACTATGACGGAATTCGCATTCTGCAAAAGTAGAACCAAGCCCATTAAGTTCTGGTTTTGGCATGTGGTTATAAAGATTTCCCCAGAAGGTTTTCACCGCTACTTCTATCTGTGCAATTGCCAAAAGTGCATGTTTCACGGCATTTTTTTCGTAAGGCTCTAGATTAGAATGGAAATCTTGTACATCAGCTGTAAAATCTATCTCGGAGTGCACCCAAAAAGATTTATTAATCGCTTCTATAAATTGTAAAACTTCAGGATATTCAAAAGGTTTATAACTGATACGTTTGTCAAAAATTCCCATAGCCTAATAATGTTTTTAGTGTTAAACTTTTCTCTTTATAATAATGATTATTTCCTGAGCTATTTTTCCAATTTATTGAATTGCAAAAACTTAAAAGAAATAAAAATTGTGTGTTACCTCAACAATTTTCGCTCAAGACACGAATACAAAAATAGAGATTGAACTTAAAAAAAGAAAGTCAAAATGCCTCTATAATGTTAATTTTTTGATTTTTAGCCCGAAAAGTTTTCCACAATAACACAGAACTACCATCAACAAAGACTTTAGCGTATAAAACCACTAAAAAACGATGATTTTTGACAGTTTAGCATTAAACAACTATTAAAAAACTCAATAAATAAAGCGCTTTACAATTAAACACTAAAATTATAAAATTAAGTAAAAACTTTTGTAACATATCTATACAAAAATCTACTTATTCAGAAAAAACTTAATGTTAGTAATTAAAGACTTACATAAATCCTACGACACAGGAAAAAGTAAACTCCATGTTTTAAAGGGGATTAACCTTAATATAGACGAAGGAGAATTTGTCTCTATTATGGGAAGTTCTGGTTCTGGCAAATCTACATTGCTCAACATTATCGGAATCTTAGACGAAAAAGATTCTGGAGTTTACGAATTAGATGGCATCCCTATTGAACATCTTACCGAAATAAAAGCGGCAGAATACAGAAGTAAATTTTTAGGATTTGTTTTTCAATCTTTTAATCTTATCGGGTACAAAACTGCTCTAGAAAATGTAGCATTGCCTTTGTACTATCAAAATATTCCCAGAAAAGAGAGAACTCAACGCGCAATGGAATATCTGGAAAAAGTGGGATTGACACAATGGGCAAACCACCTTCCTAATGAACTTTCGGGAGGACAAAAACAACGTGTTGCCATTGCCCGAGCTTTAATTACCAACCCAAAAGTAATATTGGCAGACGAACCAACAGGTGCGCTAGACAGCAAAACCACTCACGATATTATGAAACTTCTTCAAGATATTAATAACGAAGGAAAAACCATAATTGTAGTAACCCACGAACCAGATGTAGCAGCGCAAACCAAAAGAAATGTACACCTGAAAGATGGACTTATTGAAGTAGATGAATACATAGAACAGATTGTTTTGTAAAAGACCGAAGTCGGAAGTCGGAAGACGGAAGATTTAGGTAAACCTAATTATTAAATTTAAAAAAATAAGCGGTTTTTTTTGTCTTCGGACTTCGAACTTCCCGCTTCCAACTTAAAAATGTTTGATATAGACCGTTGGCAAGAAATTTTTAGTTCTATTCGCAGTAACGTATTGCGAACGATACTATCTGGCTTTACTGTAGCGCTAGGTTTGTACATATTTATTGTACTTTTTGGCATTGGCTCTGGGCTTCAGAATGCATTTACAGCAGGTTTTGCCAGAGACGCACAGAACTTAATTACGATTTTTACAGGAAAAACCACCATTGCTTATGGTGGACTTCAATCTGATAGAAGTATTTCCTTTAACAATGAAGATTATGATAAAATTGTTAACATAGACCAAGAAAAAGTACAATATTCTAGTCCAAGATACTCTACTTTTTTAATGGTA
This sequence comes from Cloacibacterium sp., assembly GCF_047601505.1. Taxonomy (GTDB): domain Bacteria; phylum Bacteroidota; class Bacteroidia; order Flavobacteriales; family Weeksellaceae; genus Cloacibacterium. The sequence continues at coordinate 1,079,070 of NZ_JASGJD010000001.1, read as the reverse complement.
AAATACGGAAAAGAAAGTGGAAATTACCAAATAAGCGGTTCTAACGAAGATGAAGTAAAAATAGAAAACCGAACTTTACTCAACGGACGTTTTATCAATCCAAACGATATATTAAACAAACTGCCTGTTGCCGTAATTGGAAGAATGGTGCAACGAGATTTAATAAAAAATGGAGACCCTATAGGCAAAGAAATAGAAATAAACGGCACTATGTTTAAAGTAATTGGCGTTTTTTCTGATGAAGGTGGAGACTGGGACGAAAGAATGATAAGTGTACCGATTAGCACTCTTCAACAGATGAAGAAAAGCTCAGATACCGTTAATACGGTTTTTATTGCTTACAACGAAAACTTAGCCCCAAAAAAAGCTATTGAATATAGCGATAAACTGGAAAAACAAATCAAAGCTAGAAAAAAAATCTCTCCAGATGACGAAAGTGGCGTTGTGGTAAGAAACAATGCAAAAAACCTTGAAGACACGTTTGCTTTTTTAGCTGTTCTTACAGGTATTGTAGGTTTTATCGGGATGGGAACCTTGCTTGCAGGGATTATCGGCATTAGCAATATTATGGTGTATATTGTAAAAGAAAGAACTCAAGAAATTGGGGTAAGAAAAGCAATAGGTGCAAAACCGAGAAGCATTATCGCTCTTATCATGCAAGAAAGTATTGTAATTACGGTAATCTCTGGGTTAATAGGAGTTGGTTTAGGCGTTTTATCCTTAAATTTAATTGGAGACAGCCTTGAAAAATATTTTATAAAAGACCCGAGTGTAGGCTGGGGCATCATTATCATGGCTTTTGTAAGCTTAGTTTTTTCAGGATTAGTTGCTGGATTTGTACCAGCTTACAGAGCCGCAAAAATTAAACCAATAGAAGCTTTGAGAGCGGAATAAATAATGAATTTTTTCCTTTGGAAAAGTGAATTCGCTCTGCAAGAGAATAGTGAATTATAATAATTGAATTTAATAATATAAAACTAATACCCATTATTGACATGTTTTTAAATTTAAACCACTATAATTTAGATGTATATAAAACGGCAAAAAAATTAACCGAATTAGGAAAAAATATTAAAACAACTTTTATATTATTATCAAAATTAATGAACAGCTGAAAAAGTGAATCGTGAATTTTTCTTTCTGAAATTAAAATTTAAAACTCTTGAAGAAATTCACTCAAAGAAATTCATTTCAAAAAATTCTCTTTTGCAAAGCAAAAAATTGACCCTATGAATATCATTTTCAAAAAAGATACGTGGCAAGAAATCTATTATTCACTTAGGAATAATAAACTTCGTACTTTCCTCACCATGATTGGCGTTGGATGGGGGATGTTCTTGTTCGTGAGTTTATTAGGAGCTGCAAAAGGTATGGAAAATGGTTTTGACAAATTATTTTCGGGATTTGCTACCAATTCTATTTTTCTTTGGGCTCAAAATACTACCATTCCTTATGATGGTTTTCCAAAAGGAAGACAAATGGAACTTCATCTTACCGACATGGATATGCTGAAAAGAAAAGTTCCTCAGATAGATTATATTTCACCTCAAAATTCTAAAGGGAATTTTGGAAACCCTGGCGAACAGATGTCTAGAAACGGAAAATCTGCTACTTATTCATTAACTGGCGATTATCCAATCGGGAATAAAATTTCTGAAAAAAAATTAATCTACGGAAGATATCTTAATGATGCAGACGTAAGCGGAAACAAAAACGTAACGGTAATAGGAGAAGAAATTTATAAAAACTTTTTCGATGCAAAGAAAAACGAAAACCCAATAGGAAAATCTATCAACATTAAAGGGATATTCTTCAATGTAATTGGTGTTTTCAGAGTGAGACAAGGTGGTGGCGGAATGAATAACGACCAAACTGCTTTTATACCTCTTTCTACTTATACTAAAATGTATAACGATGGAGACCGAGTAGGATTTTTTGCCATCGTAAGCAAACCAAATGCAGACCTTAACGATGTAGAAAGCAGTGTAAAAACAGAATTAAAATCTAAATATCACGCTTCGCCAGACGACACCAATGCTTTTGGAAGCTTCAACTTAGGAAAAGAATTTGGGAAACTTACAGGTTTTCTTACTGGGATGCAGCTTTTAACCATTATTGTAGGAACATTAACCATTCTTGCTGGTGTAATTGCCATTTCTAACATTCTCTTAATTACGGTAAAAGAAAGAACCAAAGAAATAGGCATTAGAAGAGCATTAGGAGCAAAACCAGCCGAAGTAAGAAATCAGATTTTATTAGAAAGTGTGGTTATTACTTTAACTTCTGGTTTGTTGGGTTTCATATTCGGAATTTTATTGTTGATGTTCATAGACGGACTTACCAAAAACCAAGACAAATTCCCTTTTTATAATCCTACGGTAAATTATTCTCATGTATTTGCAGCAATGAGCATAATGGTAATTTTAGGTTTAATTATCGGAATGATTCCTGCACAAAGAGCAGTAAAAATTAGACCAATAGAAGCACTTCGTTCTGAATAATCTAACGAAATGATGATTAAAAATTAAAAAAAATAATAAACTAAATAATTTCATATACAATGAAAAACTTGTCAGCTAAAAAGGTTATATACAGCATTTTAGGATTACTATTTGTAATATTATTATTCATGGGAGTAAAATACCTCATTACCTCTAATTCTGCAGAAAAAGAAGAATTTTTAACCAGAAAACCAATGGTGCAGAACATGGAAGACAAAGTAATGGCAACTGGTAAAATAGTACCTAGAGAAGAAATTGAAATTAAACCAAACATGTCTGGGATTATAGATAAAATTCTGGTACAAGAAGGTGATAAAGTTACTGTAGGACAATTAATTGCTACTTTAAAAATCGTTCCTAGTGTTTCACAAGTAAATGCTGCTCAACAAGAAGTACAAAACGCTAACCTTCAGATTAACAATGCAAAAGCCAATCTTGCTACCCAACAACAGCAATTTAATATGCAACAAAGATTGTACAACCAAGGTGTTGTTTCAAAACAAGAGTTTCTTACAGCACAACAGAGTTTACTCAACATGCAAAATTCTCTTAAAAACTCATATCAACAACTTCAAACGGCTCAAAAAAATCTTCAAATTGCCAGAACAGGTGTTGCCGATGGTTTACAAAATTTAGCTACAACTCAAATTCGTTCTAAAGCCAACGGAACAGTGCTTGAAGTACCTGTAAAAGTAGGTTACCAAGTAATTGAAGCCAACCAATTTAATGCTGGCACAACCATTTGTAGCGTTGCAGACCTTAATTCTTTAATTTTTGAAGGAAAAATAGACGAAGCACAAGCTGGAAAAATAAAAGAAGGCATGGATATGAACATCGTAATTGGTGCGCTTCAAAATAAAACCTTCCCAGGAAAAGTTACCATGATTGCTCCTAAAGGAAAAGACGAAAGTGGAACTATAAAATTCCCGATTGAAGGAGACGTTTTCAACCCTTCAAACGAATACATTAGAGCTGGATTTTCGGCAAATGGCGAAATTGTATTGAGCTCACAAAAAAATGCACTTTTACTAGACGAAAGCCTTGTACAATATGAAAAAGAAAAAGGTGTAGATAAACCATTTGTTGAAGTGAAACAACCGAACGGAAGTTTCAAAAAAGTATATGTAAAATTGGGTGCTAGTGATGGTATTAATGTACAAATTCTTTCAGGAATTGATAAAAATGCAGATGTAAAAGTTTGGAATCCTTCAGACAAAGACAAAGAAGAACTAAAAGAGAAAAAAGGCAAGTAATTTCTCTTAAAATATGACAAAAATCCGGCTAAATAGTCGGATTTTTATTTTGTAAATTCCCTAAAGTTTTAGAAATTTGATGATTATGATTTTTAAACATGAAAAAAATATCTAGCTTTATTATTTTCTCACTTTTTACATCTGTAATTATACTTATTGGTTGTAATCAAAAGAAGCACGAAAATTATTTTGGAGATTTTTTAGAAAAAGACTCTGGTTACATCTCTAAAAAAATTGGCATTGAAATCTTAAAAAAACTCAATGAAAAACAAAAAATAAATCTCCATTTTCTTGATTTAAAAAAAACTGATACAATAGGAAAATATTACAAAAAAGATAATTACGGAAACTACATATTTTTCATAACTGATGTCATCAACGAAGAAACATTTCCGTCTTACTATCTCTTAGAAATAAATAAAGACGGTGAAATTCTACAAAAAGAAAAATACTACTCTGTGTATAACCTTTGTTGCTGGAATAATTATTACAGTACCTTAGGGAAGAAAAATAATTTTTATTACCTGAAAGACTGTGGCTCTGGTTCGGGATTTTGTTCTACACAATATTACATTTTTAAGGAAATTACACCTCAAAAAAAATTAAATCCTATTATTATTAATTCTTTTTGCGGAATGTGTGAGCTTCAAAATAACAAAATTATTCAATGTTTGCTTTCTTCTAAAGTTGATTTTAAAAATGATTCTTTAATTGTACATTATTCACTAATTAAAAAAACAGAGACACAAACCCTAAGCTCTCATCATTTTAATGTTAAGTATTACCAGAAAGATAATTTTTGGAGAGCAACAGATAGCACAGAAATTAAAAAACTTTGTTTATAAAATCAAAAACCAATGGAAAAATCTACCTTCTTCCAAGACACCAAAAAACATTACGAAATTTTAGATGCTTTACGCGGTATTGCTGCTATTCTGGTTATTGTATTTCATTTATTCGAAATATTTTCTGGCGGAGACCACGCAAAACAAATCATCAATCACGGTTATTTGGCTGTTGATTTTTTCTTTGCACTTTCTGGTTTTGTAATTGGCTATGCTTACGATGACCGTTGGAACAAAATGACGCTTAGCAGTTTTTTCAAAAGAAGATTAATAAGGCTTCATCCAATGATTATCATGGGAATGCTAATTGGAGCTATTGCATATTACTACAGCTACTCTCCCATTTTATTTCCTCAGATTAAAGACGTTTCCGTTTGGAAATTAATTTTGGTAACCTTAATTGGTTGTACTTTAATTCCATTAACCAAAAATTTCGAGATAAGAGGTTGGGGAGAAATGCATCCTTTAAACGGACCTGCTTGGTCGCTTTATTACGAATATATTGCCAATATTTTTTATGCTTTGTTTTTACACAAATTGCCGACAAAAATTTTAATCGCTCTCGCTGTAATTGCTGCTTTTTTCACCATAAATTTGGCAGTTTTCGGAGAAAACGGCGATGTAATAGGCGGTTGGTCTTTAGATATACAACAAACAAAAGTTGGTTTTTCTCGTTTAGCATATCCTTTTTTGGCAGGTTTAGTAGTATCTAGAATTTACAAACCAGTTTACATTAAAAATGCATTTTTGTGGTGTACTATTCTCATCATTTTCTTTTTGTCTATTCCAAGAATTGGAACTGAAAACTGGCAAAATGGCATTTATGAATCTTTGGTTATTATTTTTGCATTTCCTTTTATTGTTTATCTTGGTGCAAGTGGCGAAATAAAGGGGAAAACCGCACAAAAAATCAGTCAGTTTTTAGGAGACATTTCCTATCCTGTTTATATCATTCATTATCCGTTTATCTATGTATTTTCCTCTTATGTGGTAGATCATAAACTTTCCATGGCGCAATCTATTCCGGCAGCGTTATTGGTTTTATTTGGCTCAATTTTAACCGCTTATCTCAGTTTAAAACTCTATGATATACCATTAAGAAAATGGCTCACTAAAAAATTTGTATAAAAACTAAATAAGCTATGAAGAACTTAAAAACAATTTCATTTCTCTTATTTTTCTTGATTTCAGGATTAGTAAATGCTCAAAACGAATTCTACAACAAAGAATTTAACTGGAAAATTAACATTCCTGATAATTTTGAAAATTTCACTGAAAAAGAATGGGAAAAAATTCAACAAAAAGGAAAAGCAGCAATAGAAAAAAGTACAGGACAAAAAGTAATAAATCAATCTAAAACAATTCTTGTATTTAGAACAGACCAATTAAATTACTTTGAGGCAAATTATCAGCCTTTCAATCCAGCAAAAGATGGAAGCTACTTAGAAAATATCAAATTTATTAATAAAACTCTCACTAAAACTTTTATTGATAATATCCCTGGTTGTAAAGTGAGTTCTGAGATTACGAAAGAAAAAATTAATGGGCTTGAATTTTATAAAATCTACATGAAAATTATTTATCCTAACAAAATAGTTTTTCATTCTTATATGTACAGTAGATTATTTGGAAAAAAAGATTTTTCTGCAAATATTATGTTTGTAGATGAAGATAAAGGAAAAATAATGTTAGAAAATTTCAAGAATTCCACATTCAAATAAAAAAACAGCTCCAAAATTCCGGAGCTGTTTTTTTTCATTTTATCATAATTTTTCTGGTAACCACTTTATCATTTGAAAATTTTATATTCAGGATATAAATTCCTGGAGAAAGTTTGTCTTTAACAACAATTTCCAAATCATTAGAACCTACAATTAAGTTGGTGTTTTTGGTCTGAAAAACTTGTTTCCCCGAAACATCTAAAATTACAATTTCGGCATTGCTCTTATTTGAAAGAAAAAACTGAATATGCAATTTATCTGTAACAGGATTAGGCGCAACATTTATATTAAAAACACCTTGATTAGAAGCCTCTCCAACAGATAACGTATTAGAACAAACACTTGGACTTCCTGTACAACTCCATCCAGATTGCACTGTACAAGTATTGTTACAACCATCGCCATTTAATGCATTTCCATCATCACAAGCTTCTCCGCTTTCTACAATTCCGTTTCCGCAAACTGCTGTTTCTATCTTACAAGTATTGCTACAACCGTCTCCATTTACTGTATTACCATCATCACAAGTTTCTCCGCTTTCTGCAATTCCGTTTCCGCAAACTGCTGTTTCTATCTTACAAGTATTGCTACAACCGTCTCCATTTACTGTATTACCATCATCACAAGTTTCTCCGCTTTCTACAATTCCGTTTCCACAAACTGTTGTTTCTAGCTTACAAGTGTTGCTACAACCATCGCCATTTACTGTATTACCATCATCACAAGTTTCTCCGCTTTCTACAATTCCGTTTCCACAAACTGCTGTTTCTAGCTTACAAGTGTTACTACAACCATCGCCATTTACTGTATTACCATCATCACAAGTTTCTCCGCTTTCTACAACTCCGTTTCCGCAAACTGCTGTTTCTAGCTTACAGGTATTGCTACAACCATCGCCATTTACAGTATTTCCGTCATCACACGTTTCTGGAAATTCTACTACTCCATTTCCACAAATCGATGCAGTGTTTAGATTTTTTAATGCTTTTTGAGAACTATTTTTATGAAAAAGTAATTTTCTAAGAGCATCACTTTTTTGAAAACCTACAATATTTTCAAATTGTTCGTTTTTGCTATCATATTTAATTATTGCTGGCACTTTATCCACACCATAAAATGCTGCAATTTGCCTTCCTTCTGCTGTGGTAATGTCAATAACAGAAACATTAAATTTTGTTTTAATTTGCTTAGACAAATCTGCATTATTTTCAATTTCATTATCCATTTTTATACAGTACGGACAATCTGGACGATAGAAAATAACCAAAGAAGAGGCATTTTTAATAGGCTTACTCTGAACAGATTTAAAAAAATCGTTAGCTTGAAAAAGGACAAAGAAAAATAATCCCAAAAAAGTAAATTTCAGTTTCATCATTATTATATTTAAGTTTTTACACTAACAAATATAAAAAAACTCCAACAATTATTTGCTGGAGTCTTTCTTTTTACCATTTCCTTTTTTAGGTTTCTCAATCTTTATTTTTATGAAATCAATGAGAAGATACTTTTTTTCTTGTTAATAAAACAATATTTAAAAATAATAGTAACAAGGTTAACGTAACGATTACACTTTGCCCGATATTCCCAAGTTTTAGATATTCTATAACTTCTTCGGCTTTTTCGGAGAGTTTTATGCTTTGATTAAGATAGTTTTTAACTTCAATTTTTTGGTCGGCTTCTTTATTAATTACACTATGCTGCGTAAAATAAACCATCTTATTTTTGGGAAGATAACCAACAATCCAAAATTCGTTAGAATTGCTCATATCAAAATATTCTATCTGATAATGATTGGTTCTTACATTGCCAATATGTTTTGATAGAAATTGGTTTTTGTCTTTATTAATTACTTTTATCGCGTAAAAATCTATTGGCTGATTTAATCTATTGATGACTTGTATAGACATTGATTTTTCTAAAAAATTATTCAAACTTTTTTGAAAAAACCAGTATCCAAAAAAAAGAATTCCGAAAAGTGTAATCAAAATTCTGAAAGTTTTAGCAATACGTGAATTTTTTCCAGTTTTGAAAAAACTAAGAAACAACGCAAAAACAAGCAAGAATAAAAGTAAATAATTAATGGAATTCATTCAAAATAATTATAAAAATAAGATATTTATCATAATATACTACAAATATAAAATTTTGTTTTATAATCATGTATTATTATTTGTATTTTTACACTAAAATCATTAACCATGAAAAAAACATTATTCTCTTTATTTATTTTTATTTCAGCTTTTGTTTGGTCTCAATTATCTTATGAAAAGGGCTATTTTATAGACAATGAAAACCAAAAACACGAGGTTTTAATAAAAAATATAGATTGGCTAGAAAACCCTAAATCCTTCAAATATAAAGAAACTGAAAGTGGAGAAGAAAAAACAGCCGACACAAAAACCGTAAAAGAATTTCAAGTATTTGGCTATAATAAATTGGTGAGATACACTGGTAAAATAGAGAATTCATCTTATAACATCAATAATCTTTCGAATACTGAAGAACCTAGTTGGGAAGAAAAAGAAGTTTTTCTTTATGTAGCTTCATCAGGCTTAAAAACTCTATATTATTATTTTGAAAATGCAAATGATTACCGTTTTTTTTATTCTGATGAAGACGGAATAATTAAACCTCTAATTTACAAAATATATAATCCTGATGGTGATGAAACTAAAGTTGCTAAAAACAAAACATATATATCACAACTAAAAAAAATATTTAGCAACAATAATGAAGTCATAAAATTACTGAACATTACCGACTATAATAAAGAAAAATTGAAAAAAGTTTTTGATTTGCATAATGGAATTACGAATATTAAACAAACAAATAAAAGTAAAATATTTTTAAATATAAGACCTGGTCTAACTCTTAATAATTTGAAAATTGATAATAAAAACATTGAACTAAAATACCCTTCTCAAGTAAGTTTTAGATTTGGAATAGAATTAGAGTATATCTTATCCTTTAATAGAAACAAATGGGCACTAATCTTCGAACCTACTTATTACAATTATAATTCGAATACGCAAAAACTTACTTCAAATAGTAGAAATTCAGATTTTGAAGGTTCTGTAAAATACTCTCGCATTGAGTTTCCTATAGGCTTTAGACACTATATGTTTCTAAATAAAAATTCTAAAATTTTCATAAATGGATTATTAACCTTTAACCATGTTATTAAGCCTGCTAAAATAGAATATTCAAATATGGAACTTACTTCTTTAACCCCAAACAAAAGTGGCTTATTTTTTAATATTGGAGCAGGATACAATTATAAAAATAAATACCAATTAGAGATAAGATATGCAAAGAAAAACATACTTGACAATTATGTTTATTGGGATAGTAATTATAATATTTTCTCCTTTATTTTAGGTTACAATATTTTCTAAATTTCAACCTTCCATTCTTTATAGAATTCATCTAAAAATTTCAGCATAAAATCGTGTCTTTCTGATGCGATTTTTTTTGCAGTTTCAGTATTCATTAAACCTTTTAATAGAAGAAGTTTTTCGTAGAAATGATTGATTGTAGTTCCTTTAGATTTTTTGTACTCCTCTTTAGACATATTGAGTTTTGGCTGAATATCTGGATGATACATCAAATTATTTTTAAAACCTCCAAAATTAAACGTTCTGGCAATTCCTATAGCGCCAATAGCATCCAAACGGTCTGCATCTTGTACAATTTGCAATTCTAGAGAAGGGTTTTGATGTGCTTCTGCTCTATTTTTAAACGAAATATTTTCAATAATATAAAGAACTTGGTTGATGATTTTTTCTTCAACTTTAATACTTTTAAGAAATTCTGAGGAAATTTTTATAGCCAAAGTTTCGTCTCCGTTATGAAATTTCGGGTCTGCAATATCATGTAAAAGTGCCGAAAGTTCTATTACCTCTAAATTTCCGCCTTCTTTTTCAGAAATTTTTTTTGAAAGTTTCCAAACGCGTTCTATATGAAACCAATCGTGCCCAGCTTCTGCTCCTTCTAACTTTTCTTTTACAAAATTTATTGTTTTTTCTATGTGCTCATTCATGCTTCAAATCTACAAAAACCAATCGGAAATCGTTTTTCAAAAATGTAAAATCAATCGCAATATAATGACTTAAATTCTTAAAATTTAAAATCTTTGAGATAAGGCAAACCTAACTGAGAACCTCGTTTTTTAGAAACTTTAAGCGAGACATCATTCCCAAATTTCACACAATCATCTATCTCATTTCCGTGGCAAAATGCTATAGCAAAACCAGAGGCGAAAGCATCTCCCATTCCCATTTTATTAGGCATTTCTTTCGGGTCGTTTCTGTAAAACCTCATCTCAGAACCATTGTAATAAACTGTAGAATTGGTATCGTCTCTCAAAAATATTTTATTGGGATATTTCTTCAGCACATCATCTTTTGTGTCCTCATCAAACATCAAAGACAAATAATTGCTTTTCAAGATAACAAACGTAGCATAATCTATTATTTCCTGAGAAATTTTATGAGCCGGAGCAGCATAAATGCCAAGTTTAGTCCCATATTTTTTACACTTTTCATAAACAGCTTCTACAGCATTCATCGGAATTTCTAATTGTACCAAAACCAAATCTGCTGTTGAGAAAAATTTATCCGCATTTTCAAGATGTTCTGGTTTTAAAGAATAATTTGCCGAAGGTACCACCACAATTGCATTTTTGCCTCCAGAAGCTGTAACATAAGCTGTACCTGTAGCGGTGTCTATATCTTCGTGTACAAAACCTACATTTACATTTTGATCTACCAAATTTCTAAGAATTTGTTGACCATAAGGGTCCATTCCTACACAACCTATAAACAAAGTATTGGCTCCCAATCTTGCCGTACCAACCGCCTGATTGGCACCTTTTCCGCCGAAAAAAGTCTCAGACTTTATTGCCATTACGGTTTCATTAGCCTGAGGATATCTTTCTGTATTAAGAACCAAATCTATAGAAGAGCTTCCTACCACAATGATTTTGGGTTGTTCAGAATTAAATTTCATCTGTTATTAAGCTATTTAATATTTGTTGTGAAAAATAATATTTTATTCGGATTTAACCTCAATAAATTCTGCAATAATTTTTACAGGATTTTGTTGTTCGTCAAAACCGATGTAACAAGCATAGAATCCTTCGCCAAAACCTGTCTCGAAAGCAAAAATATTATTAGACTTATTATCGTAAGGTTTTAGAAATGCAAATTGGTCTATCGCGCCGTTTTCGTCGTAAAAATGTTGATGAAAAAACTCTTCATAAATACCTAGAAAATCTTTTCCTTTTTTCTCAAAAAGTTCAATTTCTAAATTGTTCAAAAGATTTTGAGAATCCAAATCCATAAAACAACCCATCCCAGATTCTACAGGATAACCGAATATTTCTTCGTCTTTCAAATCTTTAATATTTTGCCCTTCGCAAACCGCCATTTTCCAATAATCAACTTCTTGATTGGCAAAAACAACTTCTGCATAGGCAATACAATTGCTTTCTCTTTCTTTGTGAATAAAAGTGGTAAAATCTCCTATAGGAAATTTCACTGTAAAAGCTTGTTTATCTGGCGTAAGCAAAGGATCATTTGCTACCAAATATCCACTGCTAAGATGTAACTTACCCACTTCAAAGGTTTCTAGAAGTGGATTTTCTACAAAATTTTTAGAAAAAAGAGTTTGTATGTTTTTTAAATGTTGCATGTTTTTGTTGGAGGTTTGATGATGGAAGCTAGATGTTTTACAAAACGAAAAAGTGTCATTCATCCAACTTCTAGCATCTTACAATGATTTCAGTTTCTCTTCTAAAATTGCAATTTTATCTTGCGCGTCTTTTTGTTTTTTGCGTTCGTTTTCTACGATTTCGGGTTTTGCGTTTGCCACAAATTTTTCGTTAGATAATTTCTTTTCTACAGAAACCAAAAATCCTTTTAAATATTTTAATTCTTCTTCAGTTTTTGCTTTTTCTTCTCCTAAATCTAAATTTTCACTCAACGGAATCGAAACTTCTGTTGCGCCAACTAAAAACGTGAAACTTGGTTTGTCTGTTTTTTCAGCAAAATGAATTTCAGAAATATTTGCTAATTTTTTCGCCACCGCTTCGTTGTCAAAAGATGAAACATTGGTAAATAATTCTACCGCTTCTCTTGGAGAAATCCCTTTGCTTTGACGATAATTTCTAACCCCAGAAATCAATTCTTTAGTTGTTTCAAAACCTTTGATATTCTCTTCATTAAAAGATTCTTCTTTTTTCTGCTGAGCAATTACCAAAGCTTCTTCCGTACTTCTTTCAGAAATTGCTTGATACAATTCTTCGGTAAGGAAAGGCATAAAAGGATGCAACAATCTCATCAATTCTTCAAAATAAGCAATGGTTTTGTAATATACTTCCTGAGAAATTCCTTCTCCATAATTTGGTTTGATGGCTTCAAGATACCAAGCACAAAAATCGTCCCAAACCAACTTGTAAATCAAATGCAAAGCATCCGAAATTCTGAATTTTGAGAATTGGTCGTTTATTTCGGCTATGGTTTTATTCATTTGATTTCCAAACCATTCTATCGTTTGTAAATCTGCTTCATTAGCAGGTTTGTCTTCTTTTTTCCAACCTTGAATTAAACGGAAAGCGTTCCAGATTTTAGTAGCGAAATTTCTTCCTTGCAACATTAAATCTTCATCAAAAAGAAGGTCGTTTCCAGCAGCAGAACTCAATAAAATCCCAACTCTAACTCCATCTGCACCATATTTTTCTATCAATTCAATTGGGTCTGGCGAATTACCCAAAGATTTAGACATTTTTCTACGCTGTTTGTCTCTTACAATTCCTGTAAAATAAACATTTTTGAAAGGAACTTTGCCTTTGAATTCCAATCCTGCCATAATCATTCTGGCTACCCAAAAGAAAATAATATCAGGACCTGTTACCAAGTCTGAAGTTGGATAATAATAATTGATGTCTTCGTTATTTTCGTCTAACATTCCATCAAAAACCGACATTGGCCAAAGCCAAGAAGAGAACCAAGTGTCTAGAGCGTCTTCGTCTTGCTTCAAGTCCGAAGTCTGAAGTCCGAAGTCCGAAGTTTTCTCTTGAGCGAGTTTTAAAGCTTCTTCAATGTTTTCGGCAACAACATAATCTTCGCTACCTTCTCCATAGTAATACGCCGGAATTTGTTGTCCCCACCATAATTGACGAGAGATATTCCAATCTCGGATGTTTTCCATCCAATGTCTGTACGTATTTTTGAATTTTTCTGGGTGAAATTTCACCTCATCATTCATTACTACATCTAATGCAGGTTTTGCAACTTCAGACATTTTAAGGAACCATTGTTGAGAAATTTTCGGCTCTATTACAGCACCTGTTCTTTCGGAAGTTCCTACTTTATTTACGTAATCTTCTGCTTTTAGCAAAAGATTTTTTTCTTCTAATTCTTTGGCAATCAATTTTCTAACATCAAAACGATCTTTTCCGTTGTAATGCAAACCATGTTCATTCAATTTACCATCATCATCTAAAGCATCAATCATTGGAAGATTGTGTTTTTGCCCAATTTCATAGTCGTTGATGTCGTGAGCTGGTGTAATTTTGAGCGCTCCGGTTCCGAATTCAATATCTACATATTCGTCTTCAATAATCGGAATTACTCGGTTTACGATAGGAACAATTACCTTTTTGTCTTTTAGATGAGCATATTTTTCGTCATTAGGATTTACGCAGATGGCTACGTCACCAAAAATCGTTTCTGGACGTGTAGTTGCTACGGTAATGAAATCTTCAGAGCCTTCAATTTTATATTTTAAGAAATATAATTTCCCGTTGAGTTCTTTATAGATTACTTCTTCGTCAGAAATATTGGTTTTTGCTTCTGGATCCCAATTCACCATTCTGTAACCTCTGTAAATCAAGCCTTTTTTATACAAATCAACAAAAGATTTAATTACTTGAGCAGACAATTTCGGTTCCATTGTAAAACGAGTTCTGTCCCAATCGCAAGAACAACCTAGTTTCTTTAATTGTTCAAGAATTGTTCCGCCATATTTATGCGTCCAATCCCAAGCATGAACCAAAAATTCATCTCTTGTAATATCAGATTTATTAATTCCTTCAGATTTTAATTTAGCTACCACTTTAGCTTCAGTAGCGATAGAAGCGTGGTCTGTACCTGGAACCCAAAGTGCATTGAACCCTTGCATTCTTGCTCTTCTCACCAAAACATCTTGAATGGTATTGTTCAGCATGTGTCCCATGTGAAGAATTCCCGTAACATTTGGTGGCGGAATTACAATTGTATAAGGAGGTCTGTTATCTGGTGTTGAATGAAAATATTTATTTTCTAACCAGTAGTTGTACCATTTTTGTTCGGTTTCCTGAGGATTATATTTTTCTGAAATCTGCATAAAATCTAAACTTTATCTATAGCTTGCAAAAATACGATAAAATAGTTAAATTTTAAATTCTAGAGCGTATAACATTAATGGTATAATTGTTGTTAAGTTTTAAAAGCTTAAATTAAATCTTAATTTTAATCTTTTTTTAAGAATTAATTTATAATTTTGACGTATAATTTTCAAAACAATATTAAAAATGAAAAAATTAGTTGGAGGTCTTTTATTATTTGGTACATTTGCATTTTCTAGCGCACAGACAATTACTTTCGAGAAAACTACTATAGATTACGGAACTGTAAAAGCTAATTCTGATGGAAATAAAGTTTTTACTTTTACAAATACTGGCGATAAGCCTTTAATTATAAGCAACGTACAACCAGGTTGCGGATGTACAGCTTCTGATTGGACAAAAGAACCTATCTTACCTGGAAAAAAAGGAGAAGTAAAAGTTCATTATAACACTGCTAATCTTAACGCATTTAAAAAAACAATTGATGTTTTTTCTAATGACCCAAAAAGCGGTAGAGTTACTCTTTACATCCAAGGAACTGTAGTTGCAGCTCAATAAATTAGCAAAAAATAACTTAAAATAATTAACCGTCTTTTTGGCGGTTTTTTTTATTTTTATATTCTAAAACTTGAGATATGGCTAACGATTTCACCAAAGAATTTCTAATTGAAGAAAACTCTAAATTCAAAATAAAAGATTACAAAACTTCTTACGAAGGAAATATAACCAAAGAAGAAGGAGAAAATTTATTGAAAGAAGAAAAACAAAAACTCTATTCTCTACAAGAAAAGCTCTATGCAGACGGAAGCCAATCTCTATTGGTAGTTCTACAAGCGATGGATGCTGCAGGAAAAGATTCTCTAATAGAGCATGTTTTCGGTGGTGTAAATCCTCAAGGCTGTGAAGTAACGAGTTTTAAAACGCCTACTTCTAAAGAGTACAGCCATGATTTTATGTGGAGACATTATATTGCTTTGCCCGAAAAAGGAAAAATTGGCATTTTCAACAGAAGTCATTACGAAAATGTATTGGTTTGCAAAGTACATCCACAATACAATTTGAGTGAAAAAGTATGGAAAGATGTTTCAGATTTTGACGAAAAATTTTGGGAAAACAGATATGAAAGCATTCAAGATTTTGAAAAACACCTGGCAAGAAACGGCACCAAAATCGTGAAAATATTTCTTCACGTTTCTAAAGAAGAACAAAAACAAAGATTTCTAGACAGAATAAACGAAGGAAATAAAAATTGGAAATTCTCTACAGCAGACCTTAAAGAAAGAGCTCTTTTTGGCGATTACATGAAAGCCTATGAAGAAGCCATTAACAAAACCAGCAAAAAACATGCACCTTGGTTTGTAATACCTGCAGATCAAAAATGGTTTGCCAGACTTGCAACTCTTCAAATTATTATTAACGCTCTAGAAGAAATGGATTTACATTATCCTGAATTGCCAAAAGAAGAAAAGGAAGCTTTAGATGAAGCAAAGAAACAATTGGAAGAAGAAAAATAAAATCTTTTAAATTTAAAAATAAACCACAAGAAAAACTATAAGCCGGATTCTGTTTCCCAACGAATTGGGACGCTTGTTATTTATCTACGATTTGCATTGCTACAAATCTTGAGCTGTTTACCCCTCATCAACGGACGAGCCGCCCTTAGCTGATGATATACTTAACATTGCACCACATAGAGTTTACCTGTTTTCACTACAGCCGAACTGTACTTGCTTTCTGTTGCACTTGTCCTACGCTTGCGCGCGACGGATGTTATCCGCTATGTTGCCCTATGGTGTCCAGACTTTCCTACCCAGATTTCTCCGAATCAACAAGCCGTTTTTCTTGTGGAAGGCAAAGATACGGAAATTGTTGAAAGTCCGAAGATGGAAGTTTGGATTTATAATCTTGAAAAAAATTAACATTTTGATTGATTAAAAAATTACACTTTATTCTTATCTTCGCTACTTAAAATTAACAGGCTTTGGACGCTAAACAGAAAGAATTTTCTCAGTTGGTAAAAAATAATCAGGGGCTTATCCTAAAAGTTTCCAGATTATACACCAACTCTCTGGAAGACGAACAAGACCTTTTTCAAGAGATAGTGTTACAACTCTGGCGAAGTTACGACTCATTCAAAGGACAGTCTAAAATCACCACGTGGATGTACAGAGTTGCTCTAAACACTGCAATCACGCTTTTTAGAAAAAAAACAAAATCTCCTCAAACAGACGAGTTGATGGATTTTCATCAACGGGCGTTTATGGAAGATGATGGCGAAAAACAACAACAAATTTCTTTGCTCTACAAGGTGGTAAAAATGCTACCCAATGTGGAAAGAGCAATTGTAATGATGTATCTAGACGATATTCCTTACAAAGAAATAGCAGAAAACCTAGGGATAACCGAAGTAAATGCAAGAGTGAAAATGAATAGACTTAAGAAAACCTTAAAAGAACTAATGTTACAGCATGGCTAATCTAGATTTCGATATAGACGATTTAAAAAAATCTTGGCAAGAACAAAAAGTGCCCGAAGTATATCAAACTTCGGAAATTGAAGCCATGCTTAATAAAAAATCTAGAAATTATGTAAAATATATTTTTTGGATAAGCCTTGTTGAATTTTTATTCTTTGCTCTGCTCAGCATTTACACCATTTTTTCGTCTAATAATAATGAGAGCTTTCTCAATATGATGAAAAAACTAGGTTTAAGGGTTACTCAAGATATAGAAATGAATTTCGGGCATCTTTATTTAGGGCTAAAGATTTTCAGTTTGCTTATTACTGCTATTTTTGTATTCCTATTTTATAAAAATTACAGAAAAATAAAAATTGAATGCAACCTCAAAAATCTCATTTTACAAATTATAAAATTTAAGAAAACGGTAAATGCTTTTATCCTCATCAATATTATTTTGCTTATTCTTTTCACTTTTGTAATTACATTTTTTACAATCTATTCTTTAAAAATTCAAAATATACACTTACAAAATTCTACCATTATTGGTTTTTATGTAGGTACAGCAATAAGTCTTGCATTTGGAATTGTACTTGTATTGCTTTATTACCGAATTGTCTACGGAATTATTATGAGACGATTAAACAAAAACTTGAAGCAGCTTCAAAAAATAGAAGAAGAACAATAAAATTCATAAAAAAACCTTCAGACAATTCTGAAGGTTTTCCTTTTATAATTCTTTTCTCAATCTCGCGACCGGAATATTGAGTTGTTCTCTATATTTCGCAATAGTTCTTCTGGCAATATTGTAACCTTTTTCTTTCAAAACTTCTACCAGAGCATCGTCTGTAAGAGGTTTTCTTTTGTCTTCGTTGCCAATTACTTCTTGCAAATGATTTTTAATTTCTTTGGTAGAAACTTCTTCGCCATCATCATTGGTTAATGAATCTGAAAATAAGTTTTTCAACAAAATAATACCATTGGGCGTATCTGCATATTTGCTTTTTACAACTCTGGAAATGGTAGAAATATCAAAACCTGTAATATCTGCAACATCTTTCAGAATCATTGGTTTAATATTTTTTTCGTCGCCCGTTAAGAAATACTCTTTTTGCAATTTTACAATTGCCATAATGGTTTGCATCAAAGTATTTTGACGCTGATTTATCGCATCAATATACCATTTTGCGGCATCTAACTTTTGTTTGATAAAAAGTGCCGCTTGCTTGTGTTCAGAAGAATTTTTATCATGAGAATAAGTGCTCAAAATTTCTTTATATTCCTCCGAAACTCTTAATGTAGGAGCATTTCTACTATTCAACAATGGGATTACATTTCCATCTTTTATCTGAATTACAAAATCTGGAATAATCTCTTGGTTAATGGTGATAGTTTGCGTGTCAAAATTACCACCAACTTTCGGCGAAAGCTTAGAAATTACATCCAAAGCATCTTTTAAATCTTCTTCTTCAATATCATATTTGCTGATAATTTTAGCATAATGTTTATTGGTAAGTGCATCAAATTGATGTCTCAGAATATTACCTGCCAGAATTACGGCTTTATCTCCACTTACTTTTTTTTCAATCTGAAGAAGCAAACATTCTTGTAAATTTCTTGCTGCAACACCAGGAGGATCTAGCTTCTGAACATAATTTTCCAAAACATATTTCACCCTTTCTAAAGTGGTATAAATGCCCTGAGAAAAAGCCAAATCATCTACCAAAGATTTTAATTCTCTTCTCAGATAACCATCATTATCCAAATTCCCGATAATATATTCTGCAATTTTCAAATCATCACCTTCAATATTAGACAAGCGAATTTGCTCCATTAGATAATCATAAAGAGATTGCCCTTCTGTGAGAAGGCTTTCGTTGTCAAACTCTTCATCATCTGCCGAATAATTGCTAGAAGCCGTTTTATAAGAAGGTTCGTCGTCGTACAAATATTCATCTACATCAAAATCTGTCTCTATGCTTTCGTTGCCTTCTTCTTCGTAATCGTTATTATTGTCTAAACTAGAAAAATCATCATCTCCGGTTTCTTCTTTTACAACTTCTAACGCAGGATTTTCTTCTAACTCACGCTCAAGCTCTTCTTGAAATTCTAGCGTATGAAGCTGTATCAACTTCATCAACTGAATTTGCTGCGGAGCTAATTTTTGTCCTAATTTTAATTGTAGGTTTTGTTTGAGCATTGTTTATTGTTTAGAAATTCAAAAATAAGTTTTTTGATTTCTGAATTTGTTACATTTTTATTTCAAAATTTTGCAAAATTCTACTTAGAATTCAGCATTTTTTGGAGTTCTAGGAAAAGGAATTACGTCTCTAATGTTTGTCATTCCTGTTACGAAAAGGATTAATCTTTCTAAACCAAGACCAAAACCAGCGTGCGGAACAGAACCGAATTTTCTGGTATCCAAATACCACCAAAGTTCATGCTCATCTACGTGCATTTCAGTCATTTTTTGTTTTAGAACATCTAATCTTTCTTCTCTTTGCGAACCACCAATAATTTCTCCAATTCCTGGGAAAAGCACGTCCATTGCAGCTACAGTTTTTCCGTCTTCGTTTAATCTCATGTAGAAAGCTTTAATTTCTTTAGGATAATCAAACAAAACTACAGGACTTTCGAAGTGTTTTTCTACCAAATAACGTTCGTGTTCAGACTGTAAATCTGCACCCCATTCTTCGATTGGAAATTGGAATTTTCCTTTTTTATTTTCTTTAGAATTCAATAAAATTTCGATAGCTTCAGAATAAGAAACTCTCATAAAACGTTTTTTAATTACGTTTTCTAATTTCTCTATTAAGCCTTCTTTTGCTCTATCTTTTTCTGGTTTTTGTTTTTGTTCTTCAGCAAAACGTTGGTCTAAGAATTTCAAATCGTCTTTGCAATTCTCTAAAACATAACCAATTACATATTTCAAGAAATCTTCTGCCAAATCTATATTGTCTTCCAAATTATTGAAAGCCACTTCTGGTTCTACCATCCAAAACTCGGCAAGGTGACGTGTAGTATTAGAATTTTCTGCACGAAAAGTTGGCCCAAAAGTATAAACTCTTCCTAATCCCATTGCTGCAGTTTCAGCTTCAAGCTGACCAGAAACCGTTAAATTAGTTTTCTTACCAAAGAAATCTTGGTCAAAATCAATTTCTCCGTTTTCGTCTCTCGGAATTTGATTCAAATCAAAATTGGTAACTCCAAACATTTCACCAGCACCTTCTGCATCGGCACCTGTAATGATTGGCGTATTCATGTAGAAGAAATGATTTTGGTTAAAGAATTGATGAATCGCAAAACTTACAGCACTTCTCACTCTGAAAACCGTCCCGAAAAGATTGGTTCTGAATCTAAGATGCGCTTGGTCTCTAAGTACTTCTAAAGAGTGTTTTTTGGGTTGAAGAACCGTTTTTTCCATTTCTTCGGAAAAATTATCTCCAAGAATTACAATTTTTTTAGCGATGATTTCAATATCTTGACCTTTTCCTTCGCTTTCTATTACTTCGCCAGTAATTTTAAGAGAAGAAGCTGTTTTGATATTCTTAATGATATTCTCGTCGAAATTTTCGAAATCAACAACAATTTGTAAATTATTAATGGTAGAACCATCATTCAACGCGATAAAACGGTTTGAACGGAATGCTCTAACCCAACCTTGTACGGTAATGTCGTGGTGTAATAATTTTTTATAATCACCAAGAATTTCTTTAATAGTCTGCTTACTCATAACTTCATAAATACTATGGAAGGCAAATTTATGAAATTTTGGCGTAATTTTTGATTGTAGGGATAAATTTATTCTACCAAATAAAACTTAAATCTGCTATATCTTTTCTTTTTGTTAGTTTTAATGCTAACTCTATGCTAAGTCCATTTAATTTTAAATTAGAATTATTATAGCTCTTAGAATACCCCAATCCTACATCAAAATAATTAAAAATAGACAATCCTGTAAAAGAATAAAGATTTTGATTTGTAGTTCCAAGTTTAAAATAACCTATACCATAATTATACCTAAAATATAAATCTGGAATGAAATAAATTTTTTCTTTTGAATAAGATATTCCGCCACCAATTCCTAGTAAAATTAAATTAGGAACATATTTACCTTGATTATTATAAAGCATAAATTCATTTCCTACTTTCAATTGATTTTCACCTGCATATTGATAATCAACATAATAAATGGGTTGAAATTTCTTTTCTTGAGAAAATAAAAATATGGAAATTAAAAATAGAGAAACATAAATTATTTTTTTCATAATTACAAAATTTAAAATTTATAAACCATCCCAAGAGAAAATCTGAACATATTCATTTTTTCTGGAAGATGTTTTTTCTCAACCCAATAAATTGGCAAGTAATTTATTTTAACTTCTGCACCAATTTTATTTTTGAAAACTCTTAAACCTTGACCAAAATTAAATGTAGGAAGAGATCCTAAACCCGTATCAATTTCAACCGTTTTTTCTTGTTCGTAAGGATTTTCGTACTCTGTTTTAGGTATATTTCCTCTATCAAAACTAATCGCACCGAATAATAATTCTGACGTCCATTCTAAATGAAAATCTCTTATTCTTTTTGATTTCACCATTTTTATTCCAAAATCAAAATTAATTCCTGTGGTTTTAGTTTGATAAATACTATCGTGTTTAATGTAAATCAAAGGATTTTTATTCCCAGAGAAATAAATATTAGCACCATATTCAATATGGATATTTTCTTCAATTTCAGACCTTCTAAAATAAGAAACTTGCACTCCATTTTCGGTAAAATTCTTTGCAGTTGCGTAATAGTAATTGGTATTCACAATGTTTTTTCTGAAAGAAAAATTTTCTTGCGCCGAATTAGTAACAAAAAAAAACATTAACCAAAAAACAATATTCCTTTTCATTTTTAAAAATTGATTAATGGCAAACTTCTTTTTCCGTTTTTGTTCCAGAAACCAATTTGTAAGCCTTTCATTTTATTGGTTTTATTGAAAAGTCCTAATTGTAAACCTTTTAAGTCTTCAGCGTCATTAGATAAACCGATTTGTACTCCATTAAAATTTTCAGCATAATTCCCAAGAAAAGCAACATTTAAACCATTTCCTACATCTGTATTATTAGAAAATCCAGAAATATGAATTCCATTGAGTTTTTTGGAAGTGTTGTTATAAAAATTTACAGAAATTCCATTGGTTGCAAAAGCGTGATGATACATAGAAACACCAATTCCATTCACTTCTTTAGCATCAGTAGTTCCACTTGTAGAAAAATGAATTCCATTGATTACAACGCTTCCATTATCTTTTTCGGGAGCAGGAATTGCTTTTGGAAGAAGTGGATAAATGATAACGACAGGATTGAATTGAAGATTAAATCCATTAATTTTTTGTCCATCATAAGCATCTAAAACACCTACATTAATTCCATTGACGTTATCTGATAAATTTTTCTTTGGCGAAAAAGAAATAAATTTTGTTTTTCTCAGAGAATCTGAATTTTGAGAAAATAAAAAAGTTATACCTAAAAATAAATTGAATATTAGAAATAGTTTTTTCATTGTCTTGAATTTTAAAAATTACAAGACAAAACTATGCTGAACTTTTCTAAAAAAAATTGATTGAAATCAAGAGTCGAAAAAATTATTCGTCTTTTTTAGAAGGTACCAAGAAAACATCCATCAAACCGTCTGGCAATTGCATGGTGATGAATTTTTCATCTCGGTTTACTTCTAAAATCCAATCTTTAATAATTGGGATAATGATTTCTTTATCTGCTAATTTAAGAATAAAATAATGTTGTGCTGTTTGGTCGTTCACTTCAACAATATTGCCACAAGATTTACCATCTTCTTCTCTTATCTCAAAACCTGTCACTTCGTGGTAATAAAATTGGTTACCAGAAAGTTTTGGCAATGTAGAAAGTGGTAAAAACACATTTTTACCAATAGATTGCTCTACAAGTTGTTCGGAAGAATTTTTGAAGGTAATTATTTTAGAATTATCATTTCCCCATTGTTGTTTTTCAATAAAAAAAGGCACTAAAAGCCCATTTACTTCTACAAAAATCCCTTCTAATTTATTGTACAATTCTGGTTGGTCTGTATCTAATTTCAGAATTACATTTCCTTTTAAACCGTGTTTTCTAGTAATTTTTCCTAAAAAATAGCAATCTTTTTTGTTCATTATAGAAGTTTTAAAAATGAGAGAGGCGCGAAAAATCGCACCTCTACAAATTTAGTTATTTTTTTAAACTGATTAAGCTTCTGCTTCAGTTCCTTCAGCTTCAGCAGCAGGAGTTTCTTCTGTAGTTTCTTCTACAGGAGCGTTTGCAGCTTCTTCAGCAGCTTTAGCCTCAGCCTCAGCTTGTGCAGCAGCAGCAATTCTTGCTTCGTTTACTTTAGCTTCAGCTTCTAGAGCAGCTTTTTTAGCATCAGCTTTAGATTGTGCTAAACCATCTTTTTTAGAATTTACAGCAGCTTCTTTACTTTCTAACCAAGCGTTGAATCTTTTTTCAGCTTCAGCTTCATCGAAAGCACCTTTAGCTACACCACCTTGAAGGTGTTTTTTAAGTAAAGCTCCTTTGTAAGAAAGGATAGCTCTAGCAGTATCAGTTGGTTGAGCACCATTGTTTAACCATTTTACAGCTGCATCTACATCTAATTCGATGGTTGCAGGGTTTGTAATTGGGTTGTAAACACCTAGTTTTTCGATGAATCTACCATCTCTTCTAGCTCTAGCGTCTGCTACTACGATGTGAAAAAAAGGTTTTCCTTTTTTACCGTGTCTTTGTAATCTGATTTTTACTGACATATTGTTGTGAATTTAGGGGAACTCGTCCCTGTTAATATTTTAAGTCTGCAAAAATAAGAATTTTATTCATTATCAGCAAATTAATTTTGAATCATTCCCATAAAAAATAAACCATAGCATTTTTGGTTTTCTTCAAGTTCTAAAAATTTGCCTAAATAATCTTTCATTCCTGGTGTTCCCCAGTAAGCTCCAACATTATTTGCAACACAAGTTAAATGCATATTTTGCACTGCCATTGCTGTAGCAGCTATTTCTTCCCATTCTGGCACCAAACCGCTAAAATTAACAGAAACGGTAAGTACAACATTAGATTTAGAAAATTTATTGCCAATATCTTCGTATTTTTTTTGAAGAAAAAGTTGTTCTGGAGTAATTTCTTTATACAACCGTTGAAGTTCTTTTCCTAAATTCAATTTTTCTTCTCCTCTAAAAACTCTAAAACGCCAAGGTTTAGTTCTTTTGTGATTAGGAGCAAAATTTGCTGCATTTAAAATTTCTTCTAAAACCTCTTGCTGAATATCTTCTGTGGAATAATCCTTAGGAAATATACTTCTTCTTGTTTCTATAATTTCTTTTAATATTTCAGATTTTTTCATTTTTTATTCTAAATTTTTATAAAACTTCTATTATTTCTTGATGAATTCTATTCAGTACAAAGGAATCTCCTACAGATTTCCCTGCCATAATTTTATACATTGGACTTTCTGTAGAAATGGCATAAAAACGAGTATTTTCTAAGAAAAATTCGCCCAAAGAAACCGAAATATAAAATCTCGCTTTATTAGTAATTACCAAAGAACCTAGTTGTACGTTCGTAGAAGTGGAATTAAGAACTCTCTGCATTTGTTTTTGCATAGATTTAAGAGAATACATTTGCTTATCTAAGTGGTAAATTTCGTCTTGCATCTCTTCTCTTATAGAATCGTATTTGGAAGCTTTCTTTATTTCTCTGGTTGCTTCCAAAGTAAAATTAAGATAAAACTCTAGTTTTTTAATTTTACCATTAATTTGATCTTTTACAAAAGTTCTTATATTTTCTTTATTGTAGTATTGTTTCCGCATCTGCATTTTTCTATCCTTGCCAAATATAAAAACAAAAAACCTTCCAAAAAAATTGAAAGGTCTTAGATTTTATTAAAAACAGCAATAGAAAATTACTTTTCTGCAATTTCTTTCAATTTTTGCAATCCTTTGCCAAAATCTTTATCCATTTGACTATCCATTGTCAATTTCATTAAATTCATAGGATAATTCATTTCCGTATCGAAAGTCCATGTTACTTTAGTGGCGTTTCCTTGAGGTTCTAGAAGTACATCTGCATCTGCACTAGCTTCAAAAGGTTTTATAAAACGAATATTTATAGAAGATTTTTTATTAGGTTCTAATGCCGTAATTTTCTCTTCTCCTTCGCCAGCTTGCTCGTTTCCACTCCAATGATACGTATCACCAATTTGCCCTGAAACTCCAGAATAAGTTTGTTTCATGTTTTTATCATAATCCATAAAAGGACTCCAAGAATTTACGGCTTTCATAGAATTTACGTTCTGCCAAACTTTTTCTACAGGAGCATTAATCACTATAGATTTTTCATAATGGTATTTTTTCCCTACAGCTATCATTGCAATCACAATTACAAGAAATATAACTATGAAAAAAACCAACAAAATTTTAAAAAATTTTTTCATAACAATTAAGTTTTATGTTTTATCAAAGATAAATAATTTGTTTTTAATTAAATTTGAAAAACTTTTTAAAACACATCAAATAATTATTCAAATACAATGAATCCACTTTTACAAAAATTCAACACCAAATATAACTCTGCACCTTTTAATGAAATTAAAGAAGAACATTATCTTCCTGCTTTCAAAGAATTGATAGAAATTTCTAAAAAAGAAATTGAAAAAATCGCTAATAACACAGAAGAAGCTAATTTTTCTAACACCATTGAAGCTTTGGCTTATTCTGGCGAACAACTAGACGTAGTTTCTAATATTTTTTTTAATCTAAATTCTGCGGAAACTAATGATGAAATACAGAAAATAGCACAAGAAGTTTCGCCACTTTTATCAGAATATTCATCTCAAATTTCTCAAAATGAAGAACTTTTTGCCAGAATTAAAAAGGTTTTTGATGAACAAGAAAAATATACTCTGAACGAAGAACAACAAATGCTTCTGAACGAAACGTACAAAGGTTTTGTAAGAAATGGTGCACTTTTGAACGACGAAGACAAGAAAAAATTAGAGAAAATCAATATGGATTTATCTCTTAAATCGCTTCAATTTGGGCAAAATGTTTTGGCAGAAACCAACAATTATTTCAAACATATTACAGATAAAAAAGATTTAGCAGGAATTCCAGATGCTATTCTCGCACAATATGCCGAAGAAGCCAAAGAAAGAAATTTAGAAGGTTATGTAGTTACACTTCAATATCCTAGCTATATTCCTTTGATGACGTATGCAGAAAACCGAGAATTGCGAAAAGAATTGGCTTTAGAAAGTGGTAAAAAAGCATTCAAAAATAATGAATTCGACAATCAAAATCTTATCAAAGAAATTGTAAAACTAAGACAAGAAAAAGCAGAACTTTTGGGTTACAAAAGCTTCGCAGATTACGTTTTGGAAGAAAGAATGGCAAAATCTCCTGCCAAAGTTTTTGAATTTTTAAATGAACTTCTGGAAAAAGCAACTCCTTTTGCACAAAAGGAAATCAAAGAGCTAAAATCTCTTGCAAAAGCCGATGGAATTGAAGAAATGCAAAGTTACGACCACGCTTTTTACGCCGAAAAACTTCGCAAAGCAAAATATGATATTGATGATGAAGAATTGAAACCTTATTTCCAATTAGACAAAGTGGAAGAAGCGGTTTTTGGCTTAGCAAATCAACTTTTCGGGTTAGAATTTGTAGAAATTAACGATGTTCAAAAATACCATCCAGAAGTAAAAACCTACGAAGTTAGAAGTCAGAAGTCAGAATACGGAAGCAATAATTTTGTTGCTTTGCTTTATGCAGATTATCACCCGAGAAAAGGAAAAAGAGCTGGAGCTTGGATGACGAGTTTTAAATCTCAAAAAATAGAAAACGGCGAAAATATTCGTCCACATATTTCTGTGGTTTGTAATTTCACGAAGCCAACTGCGGAAACGCCAAGTTTATTGACTTTCCAAGAAGTTACGACGCTTTTCCACGAATTTGGACACGCTTTGCATGGAATTTTGGCAAATACACAATATCCAAATTTGTCGGGAACTTCTGTGAAATGGGATTTTGTAGAATTGCCTTCTCAATTTTTAGAAAATTACTGTTACGAACCTGAATTTCTGAAAACTTTTGCCAAACATTACCAAACTGGCGAAGTTTTACCAGACGAAAAAATTCAGAAAATATCTGATTCTAAAAACTTTATGGAAGGTTACCAAACCTTGAGACAACTCGGTTTTGGAATTTTGGATATGACTTATCATAGTGAAATTGCAAAATCGCTGGATGTAAAATCGTTTGATGTGAAAAATTTCGAAGACGAAACTACCTCTAAAACGAATTTGTACCCCAAAAATCCTGAAACGGTGATGAGCACAAGTTTTTCGCATATTTTCCAGGGTGGTTATTCTGCGGGATATTACTCTTACAAATGGGCAGAAGTTTTGGATGCTGATGCTTTTCAATATTTCAAAGAAAATGGAATTTTCAATCCTGAAATTGCTGCAAAATACAAAGTTTTACTTTCTAGCGGCGGAACAAAAGACCCAATGGAATTGTACAAAAACTTCAGAGGAAGCGAACCAAAAGTGGAAAGTTTATTGAAGAGAGCGTTTGGATAATGGAAAGTTGAAAATTGAAAATGACAACCAATCTAAAATTTGAAATTTGAAAAAATCTTGCCCTTGTTGTTCAGGAAAATTATACGAAGAATGTTGCGAACCTTTTCATTCTGAAGAAAAATTTGCACCAACTGTGGAAAAACTGATGCGTTCTCGTTTTTCCGCATTTGCTATTCCGAATGGTGAATATCTTTGGAAGACGACATTGCCTAGCAAAAGGAAATTTCACGATAAAAATGATTTGGAAAGTTGGGGAAAAGAAAATACTTGGACTAAACTAGAAATTATACAATCTAGCGAAAAAGAAGTAGAATTTAAGGCATATTTCACAGATAAATTCGGGAAAGAAAACATTCACCACGAATTTTCTACATTTAAAAAAGTGGATAAAAAATGGTATTATGTTTCGGGGAAGTTTTTAGATTAAAGCAAGCCTTTTTTCTTCTTTTGCCTCAAAACATAAAGATAAAGACTTTCTACTTTTTTCCTTGCCCAATCTGTTTTTCTTAGAAATTTAAGCGAAGAATTAATGCTCGGATTTTCGTTGAAACAACGGATATTAATTTGTTTCCCTAGTTCTTCGAAACCATTGTAATAATCTACCAATTCTTCTAGAATTGCATCTAATCTTTTCCCGTGAAGAGGGTCTTTAGAAGGTTGTTGCATCATTTTGTAAAATTATTGATTTTATGATGAAAAACAGAATTTTGTCCAAAACTTATTGCTTACCTTTGATTGTAAATTCAACCCAATGAAAAATTCAATTCTAACTTTAGCTTTAACATTAATGTCAACAATATTTTTCGCACAAGATTACGCCAATTACGCTAAATATGAAAAAGAAAATACTATTGTAAAATCTCAAAATACAGCACCAAATGCCGTTTTTATGGGAGATTCTATTACAGAAGGTTGGTTTAATAATGACCCGAAATTCTTTACCGATAACAATTTTGTTGGCAGAGGAATTTCCGGACAAACAACTTCGCAAATGCTTTTGAGATTTAGAGAAGATGTAATTAATTTAAAACCTAAAAAAGTAGTTATTCTTGCAGGAACCAACGATATTGCTCAGAACAACGGTCCAATTTCTTTAGATAAAATTTTCGGAAATATTATTTCAATGGCAGAACTAGCAAAAGCAAATAAAATAAAAGTGGTGATTTGCTCTGTACTTCCTGCTTACGATTATCCTTGGAGAAAAGGTTTAGAACCTGCAAACAAAGTAATTGCCCTTAACGAACTATTGAAAGATTACGCCATAAAAAACCACATTTCTTATGTAGATTATCATACTCCACTTAAAGATAAAGACAATGGTTTGCCAATAGAACTTGCTCCAGACGGTATTCATCCTAATAAAATTGGATACGAAAAAATGGAAAAAATTCTGATGAGCGTTTTGAAATAACTAAAAAATCCCGGAAAAAAAATTTCGGGATTTATATTTTATAAAATTGAATCGAAAATTAGTGACCAGAATGTCCGTCAATTCCGTGAGCGTGACCATGTGCTAATTCTTCTTCTGTAGCTTCGCGGTGATTTACAATTTCTACATCGAAGTGTAAAGTTTTTCCAGCCATTGGATGATTAAGGTCTGCAATTACAGCTTCTGGAGTAACTTCTAAAACTACTGCTTGAAAATTATTACCATTATTGTCTGAAAGTGGCAAAATAGCTCCAACTGGTGGAATACCAGATTCTTTGAACATATCTAAATGCAATTGTGCTACGGCATCAGGATTTCTCTCTCCATAACCTTCAGCAGGCAAAATGGTAAAAGAAGCTTTATCGCCAGTAGTTAATCCTTTGATATTTTCTTCAAATTTTGGAATCATCATTCCAACACCGTATAAAAAAGTAAGCGGATTCTCCGCATCTGATTTTTCTACAAGAACTTTTTCGTTATTTTCTCCATCAGTGTGAAGAATGTAGTTTAATGCTACTACGTGTTTGTTGTCTATTGTCATAATATTGTTAATTTTAGAGAATCCTCTATTTGCATTGAGAAACATCAATTTCCTTACCTTTTGGAAAAACAAGACATAATTCTGCCAAATTGACCTAATAACAAATTTCCACTATACAATAAAAACCTACTTCTGACGAAAATTGTTTAGATTACATTAAAAGCAATTTCTAAAAATTGAGTTTTATTGTTCAATTATTCTGAAATTTTAGTTGAATTCACGGCTTCATTTCTGGCTTTTGCCAACATTGGTATGGAAATAAGTCCCATTGTAAGCATAATAAACAATTGTAAAGTATGAGAAATTACAGCATAAGTAAAACCAATCTTTGTGCCTTCTTCAAAAGTACTTCCAACGGAAAAAAACAATGCTCCAATTCCTAATTTCATTGCAAAATGATAAGCTCCAATTCCTCCCGAAGCTGGCACCATCATTCCTAAAGTACCTACAACAATTACAAAAAATCCGTCAGCAATAGTAAAATGAGAAGTTTCTGGCATAGCAAAACAAACCAAATAAGCTGCCATATAATAAGAAACCCAAATAGCAATGGAAAGAAGTATAAATTTCCCTTTTTGTTTTAGTTTGAAAATTGTTGCTAAACCATGAAATATCCCCTCAACAAAAATTATAATTTTACCAATAAATGGAAGATGAACAAATTTGTCTTTAAACTTAAAAAAAAGTAGACTTCCTATAACCAATATAACTAAAACTCCAATTAAAAAATTAGGATTAAATTTAATACCAGATTTTTCATAAAAAGTAAGAATTGCTTCTTTCTTAAAAAGGACAGTCAAGACCAAAAACCCTAACATACAAACCAAATCTACCACTCTTTCCAGAATAATAGTTCCGAAAGATTTATCAACAGGAACTTTTTCTACACCATATAAAGCTGTAGAACGTGCCAATTCTCCACTTCTAGGAATGGTAAGATTCATTAAATATCCGAAAGAAATCGTCCAAAGTGAGTTAGAATTAGAAATTTGGTAACCCATTGGTTCTAGTAACAAATTCCAACGAATAGCTCTAAACCAATATGCTAACAAACCAAAAACCATAGCAGCCAAAACCCAGAAATAATTTGCTTTCTCTAGTGACTCCTTGATCTCCTGTGGCTTTATCCCCCTGAATGCCAACCACATAAACAATGCAGCAAAAGCTAATGATATTAATACGGTAAGAACTTTCTTTAGTAGAGAAGATTTTTTATTGGTTTCCAAATTTTGTATATTTAGGTTAAAAGATTAGTATTTTCGTCTGGGAAAACAATTTTTGGTTGAAAAGTCTCTGCCTCTTCCACAGACATTTGAGCATAAGAAATAATGATAATAACATCACCTTTTTGCACTTTTCTGGCAGCAGGACCGTTTAGGCAAATTTCTCCAGATTTTCTTTTACCTTTTATCACGTAAGTATCAAAACGCTCACCATTATTTACATTTACAATATAAACTCTCTCACCTACTACCAAACCAGCAGCTTCTATAAGCTCTTCATCTATGGTAATACTGCCAATATAATTAAGGTCTGAAGCAGTAACCGTAACACGGTGAATTTTTGATTTAAAAACTTCTATAAACATGCCGCAAATTTAATCATTTTTGAGAGATTAGAACGGAAAATTTCATTTTTAAAAAAATATGTAATTCATTGATTTTCTCAATATAACAACAGATTTTAGCAGCTAATTGCCTTATTACTTACATTTTAGCAATAAAATCACAATAAAAAATAAATAATTAACAAATTCATAATTTCAAAATTCATTAAACAACCATTTAAAAAACACCGTATTAATAGTATCTAACAAGGAATTAAACTCTTGTAAAAGCAACTTTTTCGCAACACTTCTAATTATCATATTTCAGTTAAATTAAAGCAAATAGTACAACAATTGCTAAAATTGTGAAAAAAATTTGTGTAATTTGAAAATTGTTATATATTTGTCTTAACGTAACAAATTAACAATTAATATTTACAACTATGAACAAGTCTGAATTAATCGACGCAATCGCAAAAGATGCTGGTATCACTAAAGTTGCTGCAAAAGCTGCTCTTGAATCTTTCATTTCTAATGTTACTGAGACTCTTAAAAAGAAAGACGGTAAAGTTGCATTAGTAGGTTTTGGCACATTCTCTGTAGCTGAAAGAGCTGCTAGACAAGGGATTAACCCAGCTACAAAAAAACCAATTAAAATTGCTGCTAAGAAAGTTGCTAAATTTAAAGCAGGTGCAGAACTTGCTACTGCAGTTTCTGGTGCTAAAAAGAAATAATTAATTCAATAGAAAAATTATTAGAGCGCCGAAACTAAGTTTCGGCGCTCTTTTTTGGGATTTTTTCAGACTAAAAACAATAAAAAACCGAGGCAACCAATGGTTGCCTCGGTTTTTGGTAAAATATTTTTAAATTTTAAGGTGCTAATCTTGAAACTTTCCAATCATAATCTTCCTGAAGTTCATATATAATCCTGTCATGCAATCTATTAGGTCTGCCTTGCCAAAATTCTATTTCGTAAGGCTTTGCAATATAACCTCCCCAATTCTCAGGTCTTGGGATTTCCTTATTTTCAAACTCCTTTTCTAATTCTTCCAATTTTTCTTCCAAAAATTCACGATTAGGAATTACAGAACTCTGCGGCGAAACTACAGCTCCTAATTGGCTACCTTTCGGTCTGGAATGGAAATATCCATCGCTAAGATTTTCAGCAACTTTTTCCAAATTTGCTTTTATAATAATTTGTCTTTCTAAACTCGGCCAGAAAAAATGCAAACAAGCCTTATTATTCGTTTCAAGAGCCTTACCTTTCTTGCTATTATAATTGGTGTAAAAAATAAAACCTTCCCAAGTATAAGCCTTCAAAAGTACCATTCTGGTTCTAGGACAACCATCTGCTTCAACAGTAGAAACCGACATTGCATTAGCTTCAGAAACCGCAGAATTTTCCTCAGCTTCTAAAAACCAATCTCTAAACAACTCCAAAGGATTTTCTTTTATTTGATTTTCAAGTAATTGAGATTTTTCGTAAACTTTTCTTTTGTCATAAAGATTTTCCATCAAAAATTTTTTAAATTTGATTTATGAATTACTCTTACAAAGGTAAAATTTTAATTTCTACTCCTGATATTTCTGGCGATATATTTTCCAGATCAGTAGTTCTTATTATAGAACATGACGAATCTGGAGCTTACGGAATGATTTTAAACAAAAAAAATCACGGTATGAGTAGTAAATTACTAGAAATTTTTGGTTTTAATGTAGAAGTTTACGAAGGTGGACCTGTAGAAAACGATAGAATTTCCTTTATTATAAAAGGATTGCCTTTTACAGAAAAATACTCTACCATTGATGAGTATTTTCATATCACCGAAGACATAGAAGAAGTAGTTTCTGCAATTATTGATGGGAAATTAGACGTAGAAAACATAAAAATTTTTTCGGGATATTCTGGTTGGGGCGCCAACCAATTAGACAATGAAATTCAAAATAAAATGTGGACTCCGGTAGAAATTTTCAATTTAGATTACACATCTCCCAACGATCAAACTTTATGGAAAAATATTATGCAAAATCTTGGTGGTGAATTTCTACTTTGGGCAAATTCTCCAGAAGATGTAAGCATGAACTAAATAAATTTTAACAAATTTTTATTAAATATTTTAGAAATTTTTAGGACACTTACTTCGTTTTAAAATAAATTAAATTAGCAAAATAAGAACTCGGTGAAGGACTATTAAAAAAGTTGTTTCCCGAGTTCGTCTATTATAAAAGATCCTTCCCGAAGAACGAGAAGGATTTTGTATTTAATTAAAACTATTTTTCCAAGAATCTAGCATTGCTTTAAATCTTTCGTTTCCAAATTCTTTATTTCGAATTTTAGAAACCGTAAAGATTCCTTTTTCGTCTGAAATCATCAAAATCTCTTCTGCTTTCTGACTTTCAAAAGCGCTTAACTCTGCTTCTTCTATTGTTGCTAAATTATTTTTATGAACAAAAGTTACAAAATTTTCCATCAAAGGAGAAATATAAGCACCTTCCGTTTGTTTGGGGATTTTTATAGAATTTTCTTCTAGTAAAAGCAGATTACCAAAGATTGTTCTGGCTATTTTTTTATTAGGATTAAGCAAAATTACATCGTCTAAATCATTTTCCTTTGCATAAATTTCTGCGTAGATATTTTCCGGAGAATGCACTTTAATATTGCTTAAAACATTGGTATTTACAGAAATTTCCTTTATCAAATCGAGGTTATATTTTTCTGTAATTTTCAGCACATCTTCTTTTGGTTTTAATTCAAAATAAAAATGCACAGGTGTTTTTGCAGAAAGAACTTCGTCTCTATTTCTATATGCTAAAAGTTCTATCACAGCATTGCTGATATTTTCTTCTTGAATTGCTTTTAAAAACATTTCTGAGAAAAATTCTAATGTAAAAGAAAGCGGAATATTCATTCTCATCTTTCTCATAGAAGCCATTAAAAAGAAATAGCATTCTTCTGCCATTATCAATTGAGAATTTCTAACAAAAAAGTGAGTTTTTACTGCATCTCCATACAAAAAAGCATTATTTTGAAACGCTTTGTCTGTATTTTTTTCTCCGTCTATGTAAATCATAAAAATGAATTTAAAAAGTTATAAAAAACAAAAAATTGATAACTGAAGGCTCAATTATCAATTTTTTTATGTGTTAAATAAGTTAAGCTGCGCCTAATTTAATTTGTAAGTTTTCAATGAGATTGTCCCAATATAATCTGCTCTCGTTTTCGTCTCCTTTTTCACAAAAATCTGTAATATTAAGAGAGAGGTCATTGGTAATTTCGTCTACCGTAATGGTTAATTCGAAGAAATATTTAGTACCTTCATCTTCTTCCCAACGAAATCTCACAAAGCTTTCTGGCTTGTATCTAATTAAAGTAGCTTTTTCAGCGGAACCACCATTCCAACTAAAATAGAAATCGTCACCTCTTTCTACTACCTCATCTGCAAACCATTCTGCAAGACCTTCCGCACTGGCAAGATACTCATACAAAATCTCTGATTGACAATGCATTGAATATTCAAAATGTACTTTAGTTTTCGTCATATAACACCATTTTTTTGGTGTCGCAATATATAAATTAATTTTATATTTTTGCAATAGTTTTGTGATAAAAATGCATATATTTTTATGAATTTTAGCATAAAAAAGTGTTTTCAAGATTTTTGAAAACACTTTTTTGATAATTTTACATTTTTAATTCAATTACTCTATTTCGTCTAGGGCTTCAAGTATAATTTTACAACCTTTTTCAATATCACCCTCCGTTAAAGTAAGTGGTGGAGAAATTCTCATAAATTCATTTCTATACAATTGCCAAAAAACAATCAATCCTTTTTCCATACATCTTTTTGCAACTCTTAATGTATAATCTGGAGATCCTAATTCTACAGCCAGCATTAAGCCTCTACCATTGATTTTTTTAATCTTAGGATGAACCAACAACGCTCTGAACAATTTTTCTTTTTCTTCCATTTCGTTCATCAATCCACTATCTAAAATTTCTTTTAAAGTAGCATAACAAGATGCTGCAATAAGAGGATTGCCTCCAAAAGTGGTAATATGTCCTAATTTTGGCGAATGTTGCAAAGATTTCATAATTTCTACAGAACTCATAAAAGCTCCCACAGGAACTCCGCCTCCCATTCCTTTTCCCATTACCAAAATATCTGGCACCATATCATAATGTTCGAAAGAGAAAAGTTTACCCGTTCTACCAAATCCTGGCTGAATTTCGTCTAGAATTAATAAAGCACCTACTTCTTCGCATCTTTTTTTCAAATTTTTGAAATAATCTTGAGAAGGCGTCAAAAAACCCGCAGCTCCTTGAATGGTTTCTGCAATTACACAA
This sequence comes from Cloacibacterium sp., assembly GCF_047601505.1. GTDB lineage: Bacteria > Bacteroidota > Bacteroidia > Flavobacteriales > Weeksellaceae > Cloacibacterium. Next base: position 1,043,413 of record NZ_JASGJD010000001.1, on the reverse strand, counting down.
GCTGTTTTTTCTGTAATTTTAGAAAATTCTTCTTCATTATTAAATTCGATAAAACTTACCATTGGCAACAACGGACGAAATTCTCTTTTATGAACTTCGTTTCCGGAAACAGACAAAGCACCATGTGTATTGCCGTGATAGGAATTTTTCATCGAAATAATCTCTTCTCTACCAGTGTATCTTTTTGCCAATTTAAGAGCGCCATCTATTGCTTCTGCACCAGAATTTACCAAATAAGTAACTTCTAAAGGCTTTGGCGTTGCTTCTGCTAACAATTCGCATAACGCGACAGGCTTCTCCTGTGCATACTCTCCATAAACCATTACGTGGAGATATTTATCTGCTTGCTCTTTAATTGCATTGATAACTTTTGGATGAGAATGTCCCAAAGTATTGGCAGAAACGCCCGCTACAAAATCTAAGTAAGCCTTACCATCTTTACCATAAATATAATTTCCGACTGCTTTTTCCACCTCGAAACCAGATGCAAAAGGCGTGGTTTGTGCTTGATATTTAAAAAACTCTTGCTTCATAGTGCAAAGATACGGAAGTTGAGAGTTGAAAAGTTGAAGATTTTTTAAAAATCAATCTAATATTTTCAAATCTGATTTTAAAATAAATAAAGAATTTTTAATAGGATTATGATTTTCCAAACCATAAGAATCAATATTACAATAGAATAAAACAACAAATCTATCTCCATTATCTTCTAATATTCTTCCTTTTTGTCCAATTAATAACCAATAATTTTCATTTTCATAAACTTTTTTTGGCTTAATTTGCTTGCCATTAAAACTTTTGAGAGTAATTTCATCGCCTATTTTCATGAATCAATATTTTATAAATCTAATTTTCTGTTGGTGATGATTTCAAAAGTCCCGCTTCTTTTAATTTCAAATTCACTTTTTTATTAAGATCTATCATCCAATATTTTGTATTATTTTGAATTCCTTCCATAATAGGTTTAATATTTAACAACATTTTTTACCTAAATCTGATCTATAGAACTTAGTTAATTCCTCAATTTCAGTCTCTGAATATATAGTACAAAGAAATTCAGCATTCTTTTCTGTTAAAGCTTCTACATTGAACAATGATTCATTTTCTTTCCAAAAAGATTCGGGAATATTTTTATATTTTAATTTAAATAAATTTAATATTTCATTTTTATAGTCTTTTTCATAAATTTGATTGAATATACTTGAAAATTCTTTTGCTTTCTCAAGCTTTTTTGATTCATTTTGAGAATAAACCATCACAATAAAATTAAATGTAAAGAGCAGTAATAATATTTTTTTCATGGCTAATTATTTTATAATTTCCTTTCCCTTTTTATGGTTTTAGGTTTCTTTTTTTCTTCTTCTTTCAAACGAATTTCTTCTGCTTTTTTGAAAAGCGAATCGTCTGTTTCATACGTTTTTTCTTCATGATTTGGAGTATCTACCAAAATATCCTCCCATTTAAGCGGTCGGTCTTTGGTATCCCAATTATAATCTGGAAACTTCCGTTTATCTGGTGCAATTTTACTCATCGGATAAATTACATTATCCGCTCCAATATTACACGCCAGAATTTGTATTTTTCTATCTTCGAAAAGCGCTTCTATTTCTCCACAATTTGCAATTGAAATCCCTATTCTATCTACTTTTTTAGTTTTAGTATTTTCAGAATCTGCATAAGTGATAGATTGTGCATTACCAATTACTTTCGCCAATTTCATTTCGTTATTCTGATAAAAAACGGTCATTAATTTACCTTTCACCTGATGAAACTCATCTTTCATGGTAAGAGAATCTACTTTACTGATGGCAAAAGCGTTTCCTCTAACCTTCAAAGAATCTATATTTTCGTCTTTTGTATTGAAGTAAGCTTCTATTTTATCTCCGGTAATTTGTTTTTCGCCACTCCAAAAAATGGGTTTAGTAAAAAAGTGAAGAACGCCATCTGTTTCATTGAAACTAAGAGAATCTGAACGTCCTTGCGCTTTGGTCATGTACATTCTTACTTTTTTGTAAGCACGCAAAAAACTTTTTTTCTTGGTTTTATCTGCCGAATCTGGTTTTTGATAGGTTAAAAACTTCTCTGCAGCAATATAAGCCGTATCATTTTTGAGTTGTTTCACCGCATACGGTTTTTGAGTAACCATGGCAGAATCTTTTTTCTCAAAAATTTCTCCATAACCACCTTTTATATATCTATTTTCTTTTGGGTCGTCTAATCTTACATTTCCATCAGCTTTCCCAAAACCTGTAAGCTGATTGTAATACATTTTATCACCCGTTAAAACCTTACCGTTGTAATGTATTCTAGAATTTTTATTGAGATAAACCTCCTTTTCCGTCATTAGATATTTACCATTTTCGGTGTAAACATAGTTAGACGGTTTTTGCTTATTGGTAATATATGTAGGTCCGAAAAAATCTGCAATATTGGTATCTTGATATTGTTTTATATTTTTGCCTTCTACTCTATATTGCGCATTATTTATGGTATAATTCCCTGTAAATTCATTCATTTTTGAATCGATAAAATAGGTAGCCGTTTGAGACCACATGGTGGTTTTACCATCATTAATTGTTCCGCCTAAGTTGAAATAAGCCGTGTTTTTTATTCTGTCATAATACAAAACATCTGTAGAAATAGTTTGCTTCGGGTCTGTAAGTACAACGTTTCTTCGGGCAATCCCACGTTGGGTTTCTCCATCATACTCCATTTCTTCCGCTGTAATTCTGTTTCCGTCTGAGGTTACTAAAATTACGTTACCAATGGCTTTTACAAAATTTTCTTTATCGTAATAAATTACTCTATTTGCAGTAAGTACAGCACCGTTATGTTGAAATTCCACATTGCCGTCAAAAAAAGTATTTCCGCCATACATATCAGGTTTTCTAAGCGTAGAATCTGAGTGAATATATTTTACTTTTTGGGCAGGTTTAGCATTCGCTGAGTTCTCTTTTTGGAAGAACGCATCTTTTGCTGGTGGAGTTTTAGGATTAATTTTATCTATTTGCGCAAATGAAAACTGAGCAAACAATAGGATGAATAGGAAAAATAATTTCTTCATTACTTCTTTTTGTGGCCGTAAAAATACAAAGAGTGGGTATCAATTTTCACGCCAAAAGCTTCTTCTATAGATTGTTTTATCCCTTGAATTCTAGGATCACAGAATTCAATAATTTCTGCAATTTCTTTATCAGAATCTGCTTTGTAAATTACCAAATGATCGTGCTGTTTATCAAAATAAGATTTTTCGTAAGACGAAGAAGACATGGTTTTTTCTCCAAACTGGTGTTTACGAATAAGCCCAGCATCTAAGAAAATTTCTATGGTATTATAAATGGTAGCTTTACTTACATGATATTTTTTGTTAATCATAATTAAGTAAAGATCGTCCACATTAAAATGGTGATCCATATTATAGATTTCTTCTAAGATAGCATATCTTTCTGGGGTATTTCTATAAGATTTGTCTTGAAGGTATTGCTTCAAAACATCTTTTATCACTTTTATATTTTTTTCTTTTTGGGTTGCGTCCATCTTTTTGTTTGAAAAACAAATTTATTAATAATTTTGAATAGAAACATCAATTTCTATAAGTGAAAAAATCTAAAAAAGCCTCAATTAAAAATATTGAGGCTTTGCACTTTATCTAAGATTCGTATCTTCTGAATTCTTCTAAAGTAATTTTGTCCTCCCTTATTGGGTTGTACATCAGCGGAACCGACTCTACCAAAACATTGTGTGGCGCAAGACCATACGCTTTGAAATCGCTACTACCAATATATTTCACAAAATTATAAATATTAAGTGTAATTTTTTCTTTAATGGTTAACAAGAAATCGTTAATGTAAACATTATCAATAATTACATATTTTAAATCTGGTGGCACGTTGTGATTTCTAAGCGAAGGATGGCTACTTCTATCCGGAATTGTACCGTCTTGCATCATGTCTGCCAAGACTTGATTAAAATAGTCATTAAGTTTCCTATCAACTTTAAACCCAAGTAAAAAATTAATTTTATAAATTGTACCAGGCATTACCTCATCAATAGAATATTTGAAGGTAAAAGGGTCTTCTTGATTAATGATATTCAAAATAAAATAATGGTCTGCTCTTTTTGGCTGAGCGCGCATAATGGAATAAATTATTTTAGATTCTACCTCATCTTCGCGTTTTGCACGGCTTAAGAAAGCTAAGTTAGTTGCATATTTCGGAATAGATTCGTCTAATTTAATATCTTTTATGGTAGAAACATAATCTCTAAGTTTTACAAATTTTATAAAATTTTGTTTAATCATTCTGCCATTATACCAAGCGTACATACATACCGCAACAAAACCACCTAAAACAACCGTAATCCAACCGCCTTCGAAAAACTTAATGATATTAGCACCAAAGAAACCTAACTCAATAGCAAAATATACTAAGGCAAACATTCCTATAAAAATTTTACTTACTCTATTTCTCCACAGCCAGAAAATAAGCAAAACTGTTGTCATAAGCATTGTAACGGTAATAGAAAGTCCGTAAGCCGCTTCCATGTGCACCGATTCTTTAAAGTAAAATACAACTACAATACACATAATTAGCAAGCCCCAGTTAATTCTTGGAATATACATTTGACCTTTAAGACCAGATGGATATTCAATCTGTTGAAATGGCCAAAAATTAAGAGACATCGCTTCTGAAAATATGGTAAACGAACCTGTAATTAAAGCCTGAGACGCAATAATTGCTGCTGCTGTAGCCAAAATAACCGCTGGAATAATTAAAAACTGAGGAAGCATACCAAAGAAAGGATTAGTACCCGTGAAAACCATATTATAGTTCTCTAACAACCAAGAACCTTGTCCTAAATAATTAAGAATAAGCATAATTTTCACAAAAAACCAACTCACTCTAATGTTTTTAGCTCCACAATGTCCTAAGTCTGAATACAATGCTTCAGCTCCCGTAGTACATAAAAAAACCGCTCCTAAAATCCATAAAGCATTAGGAGAATTTACAATCAGTTTAAATGCATAATATGGATTGAATGATTTTAAAATTTCTGGATGATATTGAAGATTTATCACTCCCATTGTCCCCAAAAACAAGAACCAAATTACCATTACCGGACCAAAAAACTTACCGATAAAACTGGTGCCAAACTGTTGAACTACAAAAATAAACACCAAAATAACAGTTGTAATTCCTAAAATAGGACTAATGCCTAGTTCTAAACCATCAATCTGTTTAAGACCTTCTATTGAAGCCATTACCGTAAGAGAAGGTGTTATAACTCCGTCTGCAATTAATGCCGAAGCACCAATAATCGCAATTAAATAGAGCCACTTCATTCTCATTTTTTTCACCAAAGAAAACAACGCCAAAATACCACCTTCACCTTTGTTGTCTGCTCTTAAGGAAATAAGAACATATTTAATGGTAGTTTGCAAAGTTAACGTCCAAATAATACAAGAAAGAGCTCCTTCTATATACTCTTCGGAAATCATTTGGGCTTCTTTACCAGATTTTATAATGGCACTCATTACATAGAGCGGAGAGGTACCAATATCTCCAAAGACAATTCCTAAGGAAACCAGTATCCCTATAAAGCTTAATTTTTTAGTGTCAAAATGATGACCCCCAGCTAAAACGTCAGACATTTATTTTAATAGTTTAGTGTGCAAATTTAATCTAATTTCTAAATTAATTATTCTTTTGTTTTCTTTTTTACAAATTAAAACACAATTCTTATTTTACACTTTTTCAATCATTTAGCGCACAACATCACTAAAAAACATAAAAATATTCAAAATTTCAATTCATAATAATAATTATTGAAGATTTTAAGAATATTTTAAATAAAACAAGAATTACTCTAGTCTATAAAGAAAAAAAGACGCAATATATAAAAATTGCGCCTTTGTAAATAATATTTTTAAAATTAAGATTTAACGTACATTGCGTTTTTAATCTCAGCTTTTACTTTTTCTAATTTAGGGAACCACTCAGAGAACAATGCTGCAGAATAAGGAGCTGGAGCATCTGGTGTAGTAATTCTCTTAATTGGAGCATCTAAATAATCAAATGCTTTCTGTTGAACCATATAAGTAATTTCTGAAGCTACAGAACCGAAAGGCCAAGCTTCTTCTAAAATCACTAATCTATTAGTTTTTTTAACTGAATTAAGCACTGTTTCATAATCTAAAGGACGAACAGTTCTAAGGTCTATTACTTCTACCGAAATTCCTTCTTTTTCTAAATCTGCTGCTGCTTGAATCGCTAATTTTAAAATTTTACCGAAAGAAACTAAAGTTACATCTTTTCCTTCTTTTTTAATATCAGCTTTTCCAATTGGGATATAATATTCATCCTCAGGGATTTCCATTTTATCTCCATACATTTGTTCAGATTCCATAAAGATTACAGGGTCGTTATCTCTAATAGCAGATTTTAACAATCCTTTTGCATCATAAGGGTTAGACGGAACAATTACTTTAAGTCCTGGGCAGTTTGCATACCAACTTTCGAAAGCTTGAGAGTGCGTAGCACCAAGTTGTCCTGCAGAAGCAGTAGGTCCACGGAAAACGATAGGAATATTCCATTGTCCTCCTGTCATTTGATACATTTTAGCAGCATTAGAAAGAATTTGGTCTATTGCTACCATAGAGAAATTGAAAGTCATAAATTCTACAATCGGACGGTTTCCGTTCATAGCTGCACCTACAGAAATCCCAGCAAAACCAAGTTCTGCAATAGGAGCATCAATTATTCTTTTAGCACCAAATTCAGCTAACATACCTTTAGAAGCTTTGTAAGCTCCGTTATATTCAGCTACCTCTTCACCAATTAGGTAAATAGATTCATCTTTACGCATTTCTTCGCTCATCGCTTCACAGATAGCTTCGCGAAATTGTACTTCTTTCATCCTGTTACAATTATTTGAGGTGCAAAGTTACAAATTTTATTATAATCTTATGCATTAATTATTAGTTTGTATTTTGGTTAATTCTTTGTAATTTTCTTTAAGTTTATAAAGTAAGCTACCATAAACTATTTTGTATACTGATAATAATATCCAAATAGAAATAAGAAACATAATACCAAAAGCTACATATCCTGCCCACGGATTGAAATCACTTACGTTTATTTTATTTTCATTTTCAGCATCATTATATCCATTAACATACCCCCTTAAAACATCACAAACGCTATCTTTAAAATCTATTACATTAAATAATAAAATTGTAAAAATCATTAAAATCATATAAGCCAAAACCATCCTTCTAAGATTTAGAATCTGCTTCATTAAGTTTTTGGTACTTGATTCGTTATTTATTTTGAAATAACTATAAACAATTATGAATATAAAAAACATAAACAATCCTATTCTCAAAAAAAATTTCAAATCAATAAATGAATCCAAAGAATCTGAGTCTATATAAAAAAATAAAATCCAAAAAAGCACTTCTAAAATCCCAATCCACATAAGCTTTTTTGAAATTGAAACAGATTTTTTTCTTGTCATATCAAAAAGTTCTTTTTCAGAAAAAATAATTAATTGAGATTGTCTTTTCCAATTTTTTTTTAAAATATCTAAGTCTTCCATAATTATTTACACTTAATTAATTGTTTTAATTTATTTTTAGCTCTATTCATTTTAACTCTAGCATTAATTTCTGTAATCCCTAAAATATTAGAAATTTCAGAATAATTCATATCATCCAAACACATCATTATCAAAGCCTTATCAACATCATTAAGTAGATAAATTGCACAATACATTTTCTTCAATTTCACTTCTTCGTCGTCATCTATATCATTATATGTTATTTTTTCTTCTATTAAAGAAATATTCACACTCATTTTAGTTTTTTTATTTTTTCTAAAAAGTGCCATAGCTGTGTTTAATGAAACACTATACATCCATGTTGTAAATTTAGACTCTCCTTTAAAAGATTTATATGATTTCCATAATTGAATTACTATTTCTTGAAATAAATCTTTATACTCTTCTTCATCAGAAGAATAGATTCTACATATTTTATGTATAATTTTTTGATTTTTCCCGAGTAATTCTAAAAAGTATTTTTCAGATTCTTCATTCATATTACTATGAGTGATACTTTTAAAAATTTGTTACAAATAAAAGAGCTGCTTCAATCACGAAACAGCTCTTTTACTTATATTTTTTATTAATTATTTTACCTTATGCCAAGTCTGACTTCTTCCTATTAGCGAAAAACCAACATAACCTCTTACGTCTAATTTATCTGCCCCATCTGCTTTAACAGTACATTTATAAGTTTTACCATTTTTTGGATCCGTAATATGACCTCCTGTAAATTCTGCATCTTCTTTTTTAAGACCTCTGATAATTTCTAAACCAACCAAAGGTTTATTTTTTCTATCATCCGTACATTTTATGCAAGTTTCGTGCTCTGGTTTTGCTAATAATTGTACAATTTTTCCGTAGTATTTACCATCAGATTTCTTAAAAATTTCTACAATAGATTTTGGTTTACCTGTTTCGTCGTCTATTGTTTTCCATTTACCTTCTATTTGTGCATAAGAAAAAGCACTCATCAATAAGGCAGCAAATAAAAATGTTATTTTTTTCATATTCTATAGAATTAATATGGGTTAAAAATAAATAAAAAAATTTAAACACCAAATTTTTTACTATTTACAACATACTAAACAAAGTAAATGCCACAAAAACAAAAATTAAACAATAGTTTAACAATCAATGTAATTTCCTATTTATTACTCTATCCATATAATCTTGATACCAAGCTTTTGCTAGCAATTCTCCTTTTTTTATTTCAGGATTATGAAGTTTCGAAACCAAATTATTTTCTAAAGCCAAATCGTCTTTAGTATAAACTCCTAGTACTTTCATGTCAGAATCAAAAGTATAAATATAATTACCAATGGTAAAATTATTAATCGAACCTGTAGAATTCACAATAATATTCGGCTCGTTTTTACCAGAAATAAGACTTCTTCCCCAGCTTCTAATTGGTTTATTATACCCAATCAATTCTGCTAAAGTTGGATAAATATCCATCTGCTGAACATTTTCTAGATTTTCTCCTTGCAATTTATAGGCAGAATTTGGAGAATAAAACAAAATAGGCACTGCAAATCTATTCATTGGTTTATTGTATTCATCATAGTAAACCTGATTGGTATGATCTGCCACAAAAACAAAAATTGTATTTTTATACCAAGACATTTTTTTTGCAGTTTCGAAGAACTTTTTCAAAGAATAATCTGTGTATTCAATTGGTTCGTGGAGTTCTACATGTCCTTTTTTAAATTTCCCATTGTATTTTTCTGGAATTTTAAACGGATGATGAGAAGAAACACTAAAAAGCGTAGCCATAAATGGCGATTTCTTTTGATTTAATGTTTTGGCATAATATTGAAAAAATGGTTCGTCCCAAATTCCCCAAATTCCATCAAAATCTGCATCGTTATTATATTCAGTTTTCCCATAATAATGTTTAAAACCTAAAATATTTCCAAAGCCTAAAAATCCCATACTTCCGTTGGGAGCACCATGAAAAAACGAAGTATCATACCCCATTTCATTACAAACAGAAACAATAGATTGAATTTTTTGATTAGAGTAAGGCGAACTGGTAAAAGCATCTGCCAAACTCGGAATTCCTGCCAAAACAGAACTCATCCCATGTATAGATTGCCTTCCGTTTGCAAATGCATTTGGAAAAATTAAACTTTTTGTAGCCAAACTATCAAAAAACGGAGTATAACTTTCAAAATTTTTAATGTTTTTATGTTGATTAAAAGCCCCAGAAAACTCACGTGAAAAACTTTCTAATATAAAAATTACTACATTCGGTTTAGACGTTGTTTCACTTTTGTAGAATTTATAAGGTTTGATATTTTCTTCAATAAATTTCTGATTTACAAAATGTACTTCTCTGAAATTATTGGTATTCATTGTTCTAAAAAACGAAAAAACACTATTGAGAACTACATTTGCCTGCGAAGGATTTTTAACAAATTTATTGGCATCTACCAAATTTATTGGTCTTGTAGAATGTTTAAAATCTCCTCTAATTCCGCCAACTGCCATTATCGCTACAACAACCAAGGTTAGAATTGATGTAATAAAATACGGAACTTTTTTCTGAGGTTTACACTCTTGTACTTTTACTTTTTTATACAGAAAAATCCATAAAAACATTAAAACCACAAACCAAACAATTACAAAAGGATGTTCTATTACAGATTGAAGAAATACTTTTCCTAAATTATTTTCGTGCTGTGCAACATGCATTGCAGCTGTAGTAAGCCTTGCATTACTGAATTTATAATAAATAAAATCTCCAAAATTCATCCCATAAGAAATTCCGTTGGTGATAAAATATAAATAAAAAAGAAACTTCTGATAACCTGCTTTAGAATTAATTATTATTGGAATAACGCTCAACAGAACAAACAATGCATTAACATACAATATTGCTGTAGTATCAAACGCAATACCGTGAAAAGCAAGGCTAAAATAATCTGAAACACTATCTACTTTTATAACATCTTTATTAAAAAACCAAAATAAAAATCTGGCAATTTGATAAAAAAAGTAAGCTAAAAATATTCGATAAAAAAGTGCTAAAACTTCTTGTTTTCTAAATTCTGAGAAAATTTTCATAAAGGCAAAATTACAAATTTTTACAAGAGCAAATTAAAAAGCTTCAGTTTTTGGCATAGACCATCAATAATTTAAATTTTCCCGAAAACTTACAACATCCAACTTCAGACTTCCAACCAAAATTTCTATTTTTGTAAAATGAATTTCATTAAAAACAATTTAGCAAACGCCCTTACTCTTGGTAATTTATTTTGCGGAAGCATTGCGGTAATTAACATCATCAATCATCATTATCACGTTGCTGCATTTTGCTTGGTTCTTTCTTTGGTTTTAGATTTTTTCGATGGTTTTGTTGCCAGAGCGCTCAAATCTAATTCTAATCTTGGCGCTCAACTAGATTCTTTGGCAGACATGGTAAGTTTTGGTGTAGCGCCTGGTTTAATTATGTTCAATTTATTAGAACCTTTTGGCAGTTCTTTTCTAGGATTAAATTTACCCTTCGAAATAAAATATTTAGGATTACTAATCACCGTTTTTTCTTGTCTTAGATTGGCAATTTTCAATTTAGACGAAGAGCAAACCTACTATTTTAAAGGACTTAATACACCAAGCAATACAGTACTTATCTTCGGGATTTCTTACATTTTATTAGAAAAACTATCTCCAAAAATCTTTGAAATGGAGATTTATCAAATCGGTCTAATTTTATTAACATTCCTCAGTTCTTGGCTTTTGATTTCTCCAATTAAAATGATTGCGATGAAATTCAAATCTAAAAAACTAGAAGACAATTATCCAAAAGTATTTTTAGTTATTGGCGCATTGCTTATTTTGGCATTTTTTCAATTAACGGGCATTCCGTTGGTTATTATTTACTACATTATTATTTCACTAATTTTTCAAAAACAATTGTAAAGGAAAGTCGCGACTTGTCTCTACCAAATTCAATATTATGAATCTAAAACTCCATAAACCACTTTGTATTTTCGATTTAGAAACTACAGGCATCAATATCTCAAAAGATAAAATTATAGAAATCTGTATTCTGAAAGTTTTCCCTGATGCTTCAAGAGAAAGCAAAACTTGGTACGTTAATCCAGAAATGCCAATTCCGGCAGAATCTACTGCTGTACACGGAATTACCGACGAAGACGTAAAAGATTCTCCCACTTTTAAAGAATTGGCGCCAAAAATTATCGATATGATTAAAGATTCGGATTTAGGAGGTTTTAATTCGAATAGATTTGATATTCCGCTTTTGGCAGAAGAACTTTTGAGAGCCGGTTATGATTTTGATTTATCCAAACACAAACCCGTTGACGCACAAACTATTTTTCACAAAATGGAACCGAGAAATCTTGGTGCAGCCTATCAATTTTATTGCGGAAAATCTCTAGAAAACGCCCATTCTGCGGAAGCTGATACTTTGGCAACTTTTGAGGTTTTAGACGCTCAAGTAGAAAAATATGCAGATTTACCGAATGAAATTGCAGCGTTGAGTGAATTTTCTACACAAAATAAATTTGCAGATTTAGCAGGAATGATTCATTTTGACGAAAATGGACAAGAAATTTTTGCTTTTGGAAAATATAAAGGTCAAAAAGTGAAAGATGTTTTCACGAAAGACATTGGTTATTTCGGCTGGATTCAAAACGCTGATTTCCCACTTTATACAAAGAAAGTTTTAACTAAAATTCAGTTGAGAAGTAAGTTTTAAGATTTTTCACGTAATGGCGCAAAGATTTACGCAGAGAACGCGGAGTTTTGTAATTTTAGAGAAATAGTTTAACTTTTTTAAAAATTTTAACAAATTAAAACTTCCATCACCCAACATCTAACATCCATCAATTATGAAAATCATTTGCATCGGAAGAAATTACGCAGAACATGCGAAAGAATTAGGAAACGAAATTCCTGAAAATCCTGTAATTTTTATGAAACCAGATACCGCTGTTCTTAAAAAAGGCAGTGATTTTTACATTCCAGAGTTTTCTAATGATGTACATTATGAATTGGAACTGGTAATTAAGATTTCTAAAGGCGGAAAATACATCCAAAAAGAAAATGCCCATAAACATTACGAAGAAATAGCACTCGGAATAGATTTTACTGCGAGAGATTTACAATCTCAACTCAAAGGAAAAGGTTTACCTTGGGAATTAGCAAAAGGTTTTGATGGAAGTGCCGTAGTTTCTGATTTTCAGCCAAAAGAAAAATTTGATTTAGAAAATTTAAAATTTCAACTCAAAAAAAATAAAGAAACTGTACAAGACGGAAATACCAATTTAATGCTTTTTTCACCAGAACAAATTATTGCTTTTGTTTCTCAATATTTTACGCTGAGAGTAGGAGATTTAATCTTTACAGGAACGCCAAAAGGCGTAGGAAAAGTAGAAGAAAATGATGAACTGGAAATGTTTTTAGAAGGTGAAAAAATTTATAGTCTCCGCATACAATAAATCATATTAAAAAAAATTGCATGCTTGTTTTTTTGTTGTAAATTAGTAATACTAAAATTACTCATCATGAAAAATATAGTATTTCCAGTAGATTTCTCTGATACTACTGATGTTCTAATAGATGGAGCTGTAAATTTTGCCAAAGAAGTGATGGGGAAAATATGCCTTATACATGTAGCACCTGCAGATATTGGTTTTGCAATTGGCGACATGGGATTTCAATATTTTCCAGCGATAGAAGAAAATGAAATTGCAGAAGAATTAAGAGAATTGAATGAAATTCAAAAAAGAATTGAGGCAAAAGGTGTTGCTTGCGACCACATCCTAAAACAAGGTATTTCTGCTGATATTATTTTGAATTATGCCAAAGAAAAAAATGCCAGTTACATTGTAATGGGAAGCCACGGAAGAAGCGGAATGTATGATGTTTTTGTAGGAAGTCTTACTAAAGAGATTACAAAAAATTCTGAAATACCAGTTTTGGTAATTCCTTGCCACGATTAAAAGAACAAATTAATGTAAAAAGCAAATCCCGATATTTTTCTATATCGGGATTTTTTATTTTGAAATAATTTTTAAAATTATTCTACTTCTTTAGTATGAAGCTCAGGCTCATAATAATGAAATTTACCTTCTGTAGGAGAATGGTAATCTTTATCTTTATTATTTCCTAAAACAGCTACTAAAACATAGCACCAATATGTAAAAATACCAGTAGCTACAAAAAATAAGATCCAATTCATTACGTTACCTGCAAAGTCATAAAACCCGAAAGTAAACTTGAATACACTGCTTAAGAATAACAAAAAAGAGGTCATTTTTATTTTATTTTAAATTAACTTTGCACAAAAATATAAAAAATGTTTAAATTACTATCTAAGGAAACCAATATTTTTTCTATACCCGTATATATTTTTTTACTTTTTTTATTGATTGTATATTTCAACGTATTAGATTTCAATAAATTAGATGTTTTTTCAGATATTCTTACATTTTGCGGTTTTGCTCTTGGATATTTTATTTTCAATGCGTTAGGGCTTAATTATAATACTCATTTACCATTGGTTTTATACAGCATTTCTGTTTTTGCTTTATATCCTGGGAGTTTAGATATAGGAATTGCGATATCTTTGTTTACCAATTCTTTCGTTATTTATCTCTTAGCAAGTGACAACGAACATGTTAGAAAAAACTCTTTTTTAATTATTGGTTCTATTTTAGCACTTAATTACATTTTTTTGCCAACTACATGGCCCATGTTTATATTCGTTTTTGTACATTTAATATCAACAGCCAACAGAATTGGACTTAATCTTTTCAGATACTTTTTGGGGATTATTTTGGTTTTCGGAACTTATTTCGGCATTATGTACATTAGTGGTTATACAGAATTTGACGAAAGATATATACCTCTTGTCTTAGATAAATTAAGCACAGATTTTTATCCTTTATACATTTTAGTTCCTATTGCTCTGTTTGTTTTGTACTCTATTTCAGACCATTTTGCGCATTTCAATATGAAAAGCCCAAGAAGTAGATTTCAGTATAATTTTCTATTGTTTTTTTTCTTGGCGCAACTGATAACTGTTTTCCTATACATGGGAAAATCTTATGAATATCTATTACTTCTGGTTCTTCCAAATATTATCATTATAGCAAGAGGATTAAGGTTTTTAAAAAAATATTGGATGAAAGAATTAACTTTTTGGGTAATTACTTTCAGTCTTTTGGCGTATAAAGCCGCAAGTTTATTTCAACAAATTTAGAATATGATTCAACTAGACGATAAATTAATTTCTGAAGATATTTTTTCTGAAGAATTTGTATGTAACCTTTCAAAATGCAAAGGCATCTGCTGTGTAGAAGGCGATGCAGGAGCTCCTTTAGACCAAAACGAAACAGAAATTTTAAAAGAAATTTTCCCGAAAATTAAAAATTATTTAAGACCAGAAGGTGTTGCCGCAATAGAAGAACAAGGTACCCATGTTGTAGATATTGATGGCGATTTGGTAACCACTCTTGTCAATGGTGGCGAATGTGCTTATGTAATTTTTGATGAAAAAGGAATTACGAAATGTGGCATAGAAAAAGCGTATGAAGACGGAGTAATAGATTGGCAAAAACCCATTTCCTGTCATCTCTACCCTATCCGAATTACAGAATACAGAACTTTCTCTGCCGTTAATTACCACGAATGGGATGTTTGTAGTGATGCTTGTACCTTAGGAAAAGAATTACAAGTACCTGTTTATAAATTCTTAAAAACTCCTTTAATTAGAAAATACGGAGAAGAATTCTATAAAACGCTTTGCGACGCTGCAGAAGAATGGCAAAAAGAATTTAATTCTTAAAATCCGAATAGGTATTTTGTATCATAGTGATGGAATCTCCTTTGTCGTGATTATTCATTTTGAAAATTTTAATAGGATTCCCGTTTTCGTCTAATTTATAGCTATAGACATTCATTTCATCATTATTGATAATTTCTTTCACTAATCTTCTGTTGGTAGAATAAATGTATTTTACATTAGATTTAAGATTATACATTTCGTTGTCTTCGTGTATTAGAAGACCATTTACATAGCTCTCTAATCTTTTTTCTAAAAATTTATTATCTTTATAATCAACAGAAGATTTGGTAAAGGTATTATCATTTACATAATTATTATAATTGGCAACAGAAACTAATTCTCCTTCTAAAGATTTTTCGGTTTCATTAATTAATTTTCCGTTTTTATCATAAGAAAAAACCGTTTTCGTGATTAATTTATCATTCAAATAAAATTCTTTGGTAATCAATTTACCGTTTTGATAATTGAATTTCAACATTTCAGTTTCACCAGAATTTTCGTGCAATGTTTCTATCTTTACCAATTGATTATCAATATCATAAAAATATTTATCTGTAGTAATATATTCTCCGTCTTGGCTTTTTTTGCTTTGAAGATAAGTATTGTAAAAAGTTAAGGTTTCTATATAAACTCCTTTATTATAATCTGCATTAGCCCATGTTTGCTTAGAAACTACAGTTTCTGTATTGGGATGTAAACCAAAATCGTTGGTTGTGATTTTTTCTTGCGAAAACATCACTGCAAAAAGTAAAACAAAAAAAGGGAGTATTATTTTTCTCATCATTCATTAATCATTAATACGCTAAAATATATAACGGATAAAATTTCAAAAAAGTTAATTTATCAAAATTAGGAACGTAAAACTTAGGTATATTATTTTCTGAGACTACTAAATTATTCATTCCCCGAGAAATTTTAAGATTAGAAACATCTATTTGCTTACCATTTTCAAAAATGATAAATTGGTAATCAGTATTTATCAAAATATATTTTTTGGAAGGTGTATTATAAGGTCTCATTGCAGAGAAATCTAAACTTGTCTTCATATTTTCTGCGATAGCAACTTCACCATTATTCGGGTCAAAATAAATAAAATCCGTTTTATTTGGACTAATGAAACCTCTGCTTAAATCTGGAGATGGTGTATTTGCTTTATTTTCCATTACAAATTTTCCATCTTCACCTAATCTAACTTTATATGTAGATTTAGGAGCAATATTTTCTGGCAATTGAGAAACTTCGGTATTAATTCCTTCTGTAAAACACGGGTTATAATCTGTAGAACCTGTTATTTTACCGTCTTTGTATGTAATTTTTCTAGAATAAAAGGCATATGTGCGATGCAAAAAATCTTTTTGTCTCATCAGAAGAATACTTCCAAACAAATCAGTTCCATAAACTAGTAAATCTTTAGATTTTACTTCCATCCCGTTTACAAATTGTCTATTGCTCTCACTTATCTTTTTCCCATCAGAAGAAGAATACATTTCTGCAATAAAGTTATAGTTTTTATCATCTTTGTAAGAAGTTATCACTTGTTTGTTAGACATTTTATTGTTGCTATACTGTTCAACAGACGAAAGTTTTCCAGATGAATCATACTGATACTTATACTGAAAATGGCTAGATTCTTCTGGCGTTATCTCTGTCAGCCTGCCTTTTTTATCATAAATAAAACTAGAATATTTTGGTTTAAAATCACCTACAGTACTTGTATATTTTAATGGATTTCCTTTAGCATTATACTCAAATTTATAGACATCTACTACCTGAGATGATGTATGCACTAAATTTTGAAGTTTTCCGTTTTGGAATGTATATACAGCGGTACTGTATGCCTTAGGATTATCAGCTGCAAAATACACAGCTTCTTCTATTTTCACTACATCTTTTGTAACGCCCCAGCTTTCTGCAGAAAACTTGATTACGTAATCTAATTGTGCAAAAGAAAATTGCACGGACAAAAGCACTAAAAGTCGAATTATTTTTTTCATCATGGTATATGTTTATTCCAAATATAATACAATTATTTCAAATCATCTATCGCGTCATAACTCAAAACACTCATATTGAAAGATTTAGCAAATTCTTTATCGAAACTTCGGCTTCCTTCTGTAGAACCATCTTCGTAAGTAATTTCAGAAAATTCAAAATAATTAACAATGTCAAATTCTAAATCATCATACTCTGTTTTTTTGGATTTAAGAATTGCGCCTGTTTTTCCGTAAACGTAATGACTATCAAAACTTGTTGTCATATCACTTTTCATCACTTCATTTCCGTTTTTGTCGTACTGATAAGTGTAAGAAATTTTAGCAGCAGGGTCGTCTATTTCTTCTGAAATTTTCAAATTATTTTCAAAAACTGCATCTACAATTTTTTTAGAATCATCATTGATAAAAACCACTTTCTGGGTTGTATAATTTTTATCCGAAGTATAATTGTAATCTACTGTTGAAAACACCAATTTATCATCTTGATATCTTTTTTCCTTAAGAATTCTTCCTTTTTTATCATAACTGAAATCTGTAAAAATTCTTTTGTTACCTAAAACTTCAGAAATTTTTGACAATTTCCCATTTTCATAGAAAAAATTTTCGTAAGGATAGTATTGTGGTTTCTCAAAATCTTCTGCTTCTTGAATTGAAACCAATTGGTTTTGGGCATTATATTCGTATCGTTTAATTTGAGAAAATCTATCCAAATAATTATCCAAAACATAATCATATTTCAACAAACCTTTCTCAAAAATTCGGATGCGTTTTTCAATTACTTTATATTTCCCAAGTTCTACATCGTATTTGTAAACAAATGTATTATAGGTTTTTACATTATTTGGCAGCGAGTAATCTGATGCTTTGTATTTATCAATTTGAGCAAAAAAAATTGCAAAAAACAAAACAAAAACTGGAATGAAAATTTTCTTAATCATATCAAAAAAAATTAAAAATTATATTGTACACCAAATCCTACCTTACTCATTTTAAAAGACGAAGTACTTCCATTACCGTTCGTCCATTTAAATTTCCCAAAATCAAACATTGCACTTACAGAGAGTTGCATGTTTTTACCATCCATTGCCACTTTTGCCAGTTCGTCCGCTTGTTTAGAAAAAGAAGTTCCTAAGTTAAATTTCACAGAATTATTACCTTCTTGAGCAAAAGAAAAAGAAGAAAATCCCGAAAATAAAATTGTAAGAAAAAAGGTTGTAAAAATGTTTCTTTTCATAATTTTAAGTTTATGCTGTAAAATTATGAGTATGAAGCAAGTAAGTAAATACGGATAAAATCGTATTTGTGAAAATTACTCTTTACGTTTGAAAATATTTTTAATGAATTTGAAAATACCAATCAATAAAATGATTGAGAAAAATATCATAACAAAAGGGTTTTTACGATAAATTTCTTTTACCGTATAAATTGCAATATCAAAATTAGAATCTAATTTTGGTTGTTCTATTTTTTCACCGATTTTTATGGAATCTAAATTCACTTTTTTTATAGATTTTGCTGTAATTGGCTTTCCATTCAGTTTAAGTACAGAATCCTTTTGTGCAAAAGAATTAGAAAACAATAATAATAAAATTAAAAAAATGAACTTTTTCATGATATGTATTTTTTTAAATCAATTTATTTTTTCTCGCAATACGAATTGCTTCTAACTTATTATGAACCTGCAATTTAGAATAAATATTTTCTACATGTTTTCTAATCGTTCCTTTAGAAAGAATAAGATTTTCTGCAATAATATCGTATTTCAAGCCTTTACTTAGTTGCTCCAAAACCTGAATTTCTCTGGCTGTAAGTGTTATTTTCTCTTTCTCTTCCTCAGTTTCAAAATCCTGAGGCTCTCTTAGTAATTTTAGAGTTTTCAACGCAATGGAAGGCGTCATTGCAGCACCACCAGAAAGCGTTTCTTTAATAGAATTGTATAATTCTTGAGGATTGATATCCTTTAGCAAATAACCATCTGCACCAGCTTTTATAGATTTAAAAATTTTCTCATCATTATCAAAAACAGTAAGCATAATAATTTTAATATGTGGGTATCTTTTTTTTACTTCAGCAGTTGCATTCACGCCGTCCATTTCTGGCATTTCAATATCCATCAAAATCAAATCTAAATTTGAGTTTTTCTCTAACTTTTGAAGCAATTCTTTTCCGTTTAAAGATTTTGATTTAATATCAATATCTTCAAAAAAAGAAAGTTTTTCTTGTACTGTCTTTTGTAAAAAAAGATTATCATCTACTATTGCAATTTTTATCATCAAGAGAAATTTTCTAGTTCTATTCTTATTCGAGTTCCTTTTCCAATTTCAGAATTGATAGAAAAATTACCATTAATTTCTTCAATTCTTTTATTCATATTCAACAAACCGTTTCCAAGGTCTGTAGAATTCAAATCAAAACCTTTACCATCATCTTTTATTTCAATTCTCAAACCTTCTGCTAATTTCTCTGTATTAATAATAATAATATGAGTCGCATCTGCATGTTTCATGGCATTATTAACCGCTTCTTGAATGGTTCTGTAAAGATTAACACCTACCACAGAAGAAAAACTCTTATTTTCTAAACTTTTATCAATGCTAAAATTAAATTGAATTTGATGATTGGCAGATTGTGCGTGTTCTACAAAATTGAAAATCCTAGAACTGAGGTCTTCCATCGTAAAATCTGCTTTATTCATTGCCCAAATTGTATCTCTAAGCTCCACAATTGTATTTCTGGTAAAATCACTAATTTTTTCTAATCGTCTTTCTATTGCTACATCCAAATTAGGAATTCCGAATTTTGTATTTTCTAAAGACGAAATAATAAAAGTAAGTTGAGCGCCAATATTATCATGTAAATCTCGGGAAATAGAAAGACGCTGCTCTTGCAATTTATTCTGATTTTCTACTTGTGCCATTGTAGATTTTAATTCGAATTCTTGATGTTGCTGTATATTTTTAAGTTTTTGTTGCCTATAAAACAAAAAACCAATAATTGATGCTAAAATTGCAAAAATAATTGCTACTGTTACTTTAATTCTAGAATTTTCAACCTCAGATTGCTTTTGCAAAAGCTGCTTTTCTTTTTCATTGGTATCAAATTTTATTTCTAACTCTGCTATTTTGGCATTTGTTTCTTGATTAATGAGACTGTCTTTTAGCGAAGAATGTTTTTTGAAATAAATTAAAGCATTTTTATCATCATTTAAAGATTCATAACAATCTGAAATTTTTTTGTAAGAGTCCTGAGACAACCCAAAATACTTATATTTATCTGTAATTTCTACAGATTTTTGATAATAATTGATGGCTTTTTTACATTCATTTTGAAACAAATACATATCTCCCAAATAAGAGTAATTTTCAGCAATTCCTACGGTATCTTTTATTTCTTTTCTTATTTGTAAAGCTTTGTTATAATTTATTTCAGCTTCGTCATATTGCTTCCTAAGAACAAAAACACCTGCAATATTATTTAAACTATACGGAATTCCAACTTTATCTTTTATCCTTTCTTTTAACGCAAGACCTTTGTTGTAATAAAAAAGAGCGCTATCATACTCTTTTTTCATCTCTTTTAAAACTCCATAATTATTATAAATACTAAGCAAAGGCTTTCTAAGATTACTTTTTTCTGCAATATATTTAGCTTTTTGCATATAGAGAATTGCTTTATCTAGATTGCGTTTTTTCATTCGATAGCCCAATTCTCCCCATTCTAGAGAAAGATTTTCTAAGTCATTTATTTTTTCAAAAATATGAATAGCCCTAAGCGAAAAAATTAAATCTTTTTCATATTTACCTTGGTAATAATACACCAAACTTAGATTGCTGTAAGATTTCGCTTCGCCAATATTATAATTAATTTTAGCTGCTTCTTCGGCATTTTTAAGATAAATTTCATCCAAAACAGCTGCGTCTTTCAGCCTTATTTCGAAGGGAAGATTGTTGAGAGAATCTATTTTTTTTATTTCTTTTTTCTGAGCGAAAACATTGAAAAATATCAACCCAAAAAACAAAATGTATTTTAATTTCATACAAAGACAATTTCTAAGTCTAATTTATAAAAATTATTATACAAATATCTTCTACATTACTTACAATACCAATACGAACAAAACCGTATATTTTGCCACAAAAAAAACTCCCAAACCATTAGATTTGAGAGTTCATAATTTATATTTTTAGAAAATTACTTTTGAAGTTCTTCTAAGAATTTGTCGTGAGAAATTTTAGTTTCTTTCTTTTTAGATTTTTCTAAAATTACTTCTTTTAGCTTATTCATAGCTACTTCCTGAGAAATTTGTCTTACTTGTTCTTCTTGTTTTAACATTTCTACAGCATATTTTTGCACTTCTTCTTGAGGAAGATTGTGAATACCATACATTGCTAATTGGTTGTTTACCAAAACTTCTGCCTGAGCAAGAACATCAGCATAATCTATTTTCACATCATTATCGCTTAGTAATTTACCTTCGATAATTTGATTTTTGATGATTGCTTTTTCTGCTTCTAAAATTTCTTTTGCTTGCTCTTCTGAAGCGATATTTTGATTAGAGAACATTAACCATTTTACCAAGAAAGCCTCCGGAAGTTGTACTTCTTCTTTCTCAGAAATGTTTTCTAAAACTTTATTCACAAAGTGAACATCAGCATTTTGTTGGAAATATTCGTCTAATTCTTTTTTTACTCTTTCTTTCAGTTCTTCTTCAGAATTGATGTTTCCTTCGCCATAAACTTTGTCAAAAAGTTCTTGGTTAAGTTCTGCAAGGTTTAATTTGAAAATTTCAACTACAGTAGCTTCTAGCTCTTCGTGGTGAATGTGTCCCAATTCGTGAGCATCGTAGCTAAGGTCTTTTGCTAAATCTTCGCTTTCTGTTAATTGAGTTTTTGTTAATTTGATAACATCACCCATTTTATGACCTTTTACTAAAACAAAACCTTCTTTTTGCTCTGCAGATACAGTTACTTGTTTTGGTGGATGATTGTGCTCTCCTTCCGCATCAGCTTCTACAACCTGAGCGATAGACAATGCTACATAAGAATCTTTAGTGATTTTTTCTTGAGGATCTTTATCTGCAAATCTTTTTTGCATATTTTCGATGCTCTTGTTAATTTCTTTTTCAGAAGCCTCTACTTTGTAGTGAGGAGCTTCGTACTTAGCCAAATCAATAGAAAATTCTGGTTCAAAACCAACTTCGAAACCTACAGAAAGTTCTTCTGCATTATAATCTAATTCGTTCATTGGAACAGGAACTGGTTGCCCTACTAATCTTAATGTGTTATCATTAACATAATTGTTAAGAGCCTCAGAAACTTGCTTGTTAATCTCCTCAAAAGCAATACCTGCTTCATATTGTTTTTTAACCATGCTCAATGGCACTTTTCCTTTTCTAAAACCAGGTACAGTAGCATTTTTAGCATAATTAATCAAAGTTTTTTCTACTTTGTCTTTGTAATCAGATTTATTTAAAGTTACTGTAAGTAAAGCACTTACTTCGTCATGATTGGTTCTTGTAACATTCATCTTGTTAAAAATTTTGAGTTGCAAAAGTATTAAAAAAATATGGTTTCTACAAAAAAGAATAATCTTAGATTACTTATTGATTTTAAATATAAAAACCTCTTTAAAATAAATAATTTTCTGAGCAGATAAAAACACACTATTGAATCTCGTGATTTAGTTGTGCTTTATACAAATTGGCATAGTAACCATCTTTTTCTAAAAGCTCTGTATGCTTGCCTTCTTCCACTATTTTCCCATTATCCATCACCAGAATTTTATCCGCATTTACAATCGTAGAAAGTCTGTGTGCAATAATAATAGAAGTTCTATTTTTCGTAATTTTTTCAGTAGCTTTTTGGATAAGTTTTTCACTTTCTGGGTCGATAGAAGAA
Organism: Cloacibacterium sp.; assembly: GCF_047601505.1. Classification (GTDB taxonomy): domain Bacteria; phylum Bacteroidota; class Bacteroidia; order Flavobacteriales; family Weeksellaceae; genus Cloacibacterium. The sequence continues at coordinate 1,020,104 of NZ_JASGJD010000001.1, read as the reverse complement.
GTAGCTTCGTCTAAGATTAAAATTTTTGGATTAGAAAGATAGGCTCTTAAGAAAGATAAAAGTTGTCTTTGCCCAAGAGAAATACTACTTCCTCGTTCGCTCACCACAAAATCATAACCTCCTGGTAATCTTTCGATAAAATCATCTACTTCAATTTCTTTAGCAATTTCTTTAATTTTATCTAACGGAATATCTTCTCCAAGCGTAAGATTTTCATAAATACTTCCATGAAAAAGAAAAACATCTTGAAGAACTACACCAATTTTACTTCTCAAGTTAAAAAGCTCATAATCTCTCAATTCTACATCATCTAATAAAATTTTACCAGAATTAATATCATAAAACCTCGTCACCAACTGAATAATTGTAGATTTCCCAGCTCCTGTTGCGCCTACAATTGCTACTGTTTCGCCAGGATTCACTTTGAAATCTACACCTTTTAGCACTTCTTGTTTTTCGTCGTAAGAAAAATGAACTTTTCTGAATTCTATTTTCCCTTCGATATGTTCTTTTTTAATAGTTCCTTCATTTGGCATAGCATTGTCTTCGTCCATAATTCCTAAAACCCTTTCAGCACCTACCAATCCTCGTTGTATATTGTTAAATCTATCAGCAATCTGACGAAGCGGACGAATCAACATATTGATATACTGAATAAACGCCAAAATAGCTCCCGGAGTTGCATTGTGACCTTGCAAAGCATTAAAACCAGCCATAAAAAGGATTAAACCAATGAAAACCGAAGAAATAAGTTCTACTACTGGAAAAAACAACGAAAAATAGAAAACCGTTTTCAGCAAAGCAGCTTTCAAACTGATATTAATTTGGTCGAATTTTTTAAATTCTGCTTCCTGTCTATTAAAAACCTGAATAAGAGACATCCCAGACAATCTTTCTTGTACGAAACTATTTTGGGTAGAAGTCCAAGCTCTTTCGTCACCAAAAGCTTTTTTTAATTTTTTCTGAAAAAATCTGGTAATTACCAACATTATTGGTAAAATTGCCAAGCCTATGTAACTGAGTTGCACATTAACCAGAAACATCGCTACCAAAACGAAAACTACTTTCAAAACATCGCCAAAAACCATCAAAAACCCGTCTGTATAAACGGTTGCAATGGTTTCTACATCTCCTACAGCTCTTGTTACCAAATTACCGATGGCTGTTTTATCAAAAAACGAAGTTTTAAAATAAATAAGTTTATTATAAAGCCTTTCTCTAATATCTCTAATTACGTTTTGAGCAATATAATTGGACAAAAACACCAATAAAAAATTGAAAAATGTCTCTGCAATTACCAATAAAATGAGCCAATAAATGTCTTTTACCAAAACATCCATTGTTTTCAGTTTAAGAATGTCTACATCTACAATATGTTGTGTAAAAATTGGTCTGTAAACTGATACGGAAGCCAAAATTACCGACACAATTAATGCCCAAATAAATCTAGTCTTGAATTTCATTCCTATGAAAAACAGACGCTGAATGATATTTCCTGTTGTTTGTTTTTTATTCATTTCTATTTCTTTGTCGCAGAGCGACTTTCTAATATCCCACATCTACCAAAAACAAAGCATGAGCCGGCGCAGAAGTTCCGGCAGCATTTCTGCTTTTGGATTCTATCACTTTTCTCAAATCTTCTGGTTTCAATTTTCCACTGCCAATTTCTACCATTGTTCCTACAATTGCTCTCACCATATTTCGAAGAAATCTATCTGCAGAAATGGTAAATTTAAGTTCATTTCCGTTTTGTTCCCAATTTGCTCGATAGATTTTGCAAATATTGGTTTTATTGTCTCCGCCAATTTTCGCAAAACTCTCAAAATCATCATATTCGAAAAGAATTTTACACGCTTCATTCATTTTTTCAACATCTAAAGATTTTCTCCAATGTTGCCAGGCAAACTTTTCTGAAAAAGGATTTTTTTCTAACGAAATATAATACTCGTAAGTTCTGTAAGTTGCAGAAAATCTCGCATGAAAATCTTCCTCAACCTCAAAAATTCGCTTTATCGCAATACTTGGCGGAAGAAAAGAATTGAGTTGATGGGTCAATTTATCAGAAATTTCTCCATCAAAATCAAAATGAGCAAACATTTTTTTCGCATGAACTCCGGTGTCAGTTCTTCCTGCTCCCGTTGTTTTAATTTCTGTTCTCAAAATTGTAGAAAGTGCTTTTTCTAATTCTTCCTGAACCGAAATATCATTTGGCTGAATTTGATAACCAAAAAACGAAGAACCATTGTAAGAAAACTCGATAAAGTAGCGCAATTTTTATATTTTTGTGGAATTCAACTGCAAAAATACATTTTTTTGAAAAAAATCCTTCTACTTTCTGACACGCATTCTTATATAGACGATAGAATTCTAGAATATGCCAAAAATGCTGATGAAATTTGGCACGCTGGTGATTTTGGAAATTTAGAAGTTATTGACGAACTCAAAAAAGTAGGAAAACTGCGTGGTGTTTTCGGGAATATTGATGATGCCAAAATAAAAGCTGAATTTCCGGAAATTGCTATTTTTGAATGCGAAAAAGTAAAAGTTTTTATGATTCACATTGGCGGTTATCCCAATAAATATGCACCAAAGGTAAAACAAAAATTAAAAGAAGAAAAACCTCAAATTTTTATTTCGGGGCATTCTCATATTTTGAAAGTAATGTATGATAAAGAGTTAGAAATCTTGCATCTGAATCCTGGCGCTGCGGGAAAACACGGCTGGCACAAAACGAGAACAATGCTAAGATTCGAAATAAATGGTGAGAAAATTGAAAATTTAGAAGTGGTGGAATTAGGAATTAGGTAAAAGGATTTAGGAATTAGTTTTTAAAAATAAAACAATCAAAGATTGTGAAAATAGGTGATTTGGTTTCGGTGATTGATGATGATTTGAAAGGAAAAATTTCTGCTTTCAAAGGAAATTTGGTACAAATAGAAGACGAACATGGTTTCCTCTACGAAATTGAAAAATCTAAAATCGTCCCTCAAAATCCTACTATTTATGAAAATATTTCGGTAATTTCTAAAAAAGAAAACTCGAATAAAATTTCAAAAAAAAATCAAAAAAAACCTCAATCTATAGATTTGCATTTCGAGAATTTGGTTAAAAATCCTCAAGAATTTGAATCTTGGGAAAGACTGATGATTCAACGTGAAAAACTCATCGAAAAACTAGAATATTGCAGAAATAACAATTTGAAAAAGCTCAACATTATACACGGAATTGGCGATGGTGTTTTACAAAATATGGTTCACGAAGTGTTGCAAGGTTTCGCAGGAATAGAATACGAAGACCACGATTTTTTCTTCCACAGTTCTGGCAATGTGGAAGTTACTTTTTTGTAGATTCTGGTAAAAGTTTAAAATAACTTACCACAAATTTATCGCCCTTTACTTCTCCAATTACTTCAGCTTTTCTCACCGCGTTACAAAAACCATCTTTTGCATGTGCATCTCCATGGTCATCAATTTTTGTACCTTCAACAAAATAACTTTTACCATCAACTCTTACCGCCAAATCACAACCTTTTTTCTCCTTCATTTTAAATTGACATTGTCCACAAGCTACTTCTACAATTTGTTTCTTTTTTTCTTGAGAAAAACCAAATTGAAATCCTAAAATTGCGATAAATAAAAACAGATACTTCATATATAAAAAACTTCCTTCAAAAATAGTTTAAAAATCAATACCTTTGCAATTATTGAAAAAAATATGCACAAGCTTTCTCTACTTTTCACAAAAGATGGTTTGCAATGGCACATTTCTAAAGGAAAAAGTGTGTTGCAGGAAGCGTCTTATTTTGTAAACGAAGAAACTTCGCCAAACTTGGTAGAAGAAAAATTAGACGAAATTTTATCGAAAGACGATTATAAAGAGATAACCGTTTTTTCGGCGCTCAATCATTTTTCTTTAACGCCAGATACTTTTGCAGAACACGAATTGGGCTATAAATTGATTTCGTATAACGCACCTGTAAACGAAGAAAACGAAGAACTGATGCTTTCTGTAAACAAAAAATATAGCGTTCAGTTTTATTATACTTTCCCGAAAAATTTCTACAAAAAAATAAAGTCTAAGAAACTTCCTACAAAATTTAATTTTTCTGGAGAAAAGTTTTTGAATTCTATACAAGTAAGAAATAGCAAGGAAATTCACATTAATTTGTATCACCATCAAGTAGAATTTTTCGCTTTTGAAAACAGAAAAGTAGTACTTTATAACAATTTGGATGCAGATTCTGAAGTAGATTTCTTGTATTTTATTATGTTTTCTTTAAGTAAAATAAATTTCAGCACCACAGAAACTTACTTTTACATTTACGGAGAAACCACAGAAAATGAAACCTTTATTTCGGAATTAAGAAAATTTGTGAAGAATATTAAATTGAAGGATGCTGGATGTTGGATGCTGGAAGTAAAATAAGAAACATAATTATGAGTTTTAAATTTGAAAAGTTAACAATATGGCAGGATTCTATGGATTTTGGTGAAAAAATTTTTAAAATTTCAATCAATTTTCCAAAAGAAGAAACATTCAATCTAACATCTCAAATTAGAAGAGCATCTGATTCTATTGCACTAAACATTTCTGAAGGAAGTATTTTACAAAGTAATTTAGAATTCAAAAGATTTTTAGGTTTTTCAATTCGTTCCTTGGCTGAAGTTGTTACTTGTCTTTATAAAGCAAAAAATAGAAATTATATTGATGAACAAAATTTCAGTGAATTTTATAAAGAATCATACAAACTAATGAACTCAATGATTGCTTTTAGAAGCAAACTTGATTAATACCCATCATCTAACATCTAACACCCAACAAAAATGTACAGAATTATAAGTGGCAAATGGAAAGCAAAAAGAATTGCAGCTCCCAAAAATTTCGATGTAAGACCCACAACAGATTTTGCTAAAGAAGCACTTTTCAGCATTTTGGCAAATCGTTATGATGTTGAATTTTGCTCTGTTTTAGACCTTTTCGCGGGAATTGGTTCTATTTCTCTAGAACTGGCCTCAAGAGATTGCAACGACATTACCGCTGTAGAAATGAATCCTAAACACGCTGCTTTTATCAATTCTACGGCTTCTGAGCTAGAAATGGCACTTCAAATTAATGTACAAAGAGGAGATGTTTTTGAATGGTTAAAGAAAAACAGAACTAAAAAATTATACGATATTGTTTTTGCCGACCCTCCTTTTGAATTGGAAGAAAAAAAATACAACGAACTGATTTCCTTAGTTTTAAACAACGAATTTTTGAAAAAAACTGGAACTTTTGTTTTGGAACATCAATCTAAAATGAAATTAGAACATCCTAATTTACAGGAAACTAGAAAATATGGAAATGTGAGTTTTTCTATTTTTAAAACCAATTGCAACTCAGAAAATTCTGAATTGTAAATCGTAAATCAAAAATCTCACATCGTAAATTTAAAGCAGTTTCAACTCTAAACTAATTTTATTTCCGAAGAATTTTTTTGAAATTTTTTCGAAATTTTTAGTTAAATCTGACAAGTAAAATTGTGTAGTTCCTTCTGAAATTTGTGTATTAAGAAGATTATTTTTGCTCAAAATATCTCTTAAATAGCTTGCCACAATTTTCGGAGAATCTATTACACGAACTCTGCTACCGTAATACTTTTTAATTTCATCTATCACCAAAGGATAATGTGTACAACCTAAAATCAATGTCTCAATATCCTTTAACTTTCTATCGCTCAAATAATTATAAATAATTGCGTGAGTAATTGGATGATTAATAAAACCTTCCTCAATTGCTGGAACCAACAACGGAGTTGCCAATTCTGAAACATTAATAAATTTATTCAGTTTTCTGATAGATTTTCTATAAAGTCCAGAGTTTACGGTAGCTTTAGTTGCTATTACACCAATATTTTGATGAATTTCGAAAGCTACTTTTTCTGCAACAGGATTTATCACGTCTATCACAGGAACTCTTCCTGCAACCAATTCTTTCACTTCTTGCAAAGCATTCGCTGTTGCCGAATTACAGGCAATTACCACCGCTTTACAATTATTATCTAACAGAAATTGAGTGATTTTTTCGGCATAACCTACAATTGCTTCTCTAGATTTTTCGCCATAAGGCAAATGAACCGTATCTCCGAAATAGATAAAATCTTCGTGAGGCATTAATCTTTTAATCTCTTTAGCAACGGTAAGTCCGCCAACTCCAGAATCAAAAATACCTATGGGTTGAGAAGCAGAAAGGTGAGTGAATTTTGGTTTCAAAGGCTTGAAATTTTTGCAAAAATACTAATTTTTGCTGGAAGTCAGAAGCTGGAAGCTGGAAGTTTATTTTAAAGATGTATTTTATAACTTTCAATTTTAATTTTCTATCTTTTTCTATACAATAAACAAATCTGAAGCAATACCGTCTGCCAAAAACCAATGTTTTTCGGGGATTTTAAGGTGATTTTTTTCAATAATTAAAATTCCTTCTTCTATTTTTGCATGAACATCTTTATTAAATGTTTCTAAAATTTCATCAGAAAATTTTTCGTTCATTTTTTCTAAATCAACTCCCCAAATCGTGCGCAAACCAATCATCAACATTTCGTTGTATTGGTCTTTTTCGGATAGAATTTCAGTTTCTTTTGGAAGTTTATTTTCTGCTAAATCTTTGATGTATTTCGTATTATTGGCAACATTCCAACTGCGTTTATTTTTACCGTTATACGAATGTGCAGAAGGACCAATTCCCAAATATTCTTTGTATTTCCAATATGCAGAATTATGTTTTGACTCAAAATCTTTTTTCGCAAAATTGGAAATTTCGTAATGTATGAAGCCATTGTCTTTCAAAAAATCTGACATGTAATAAAACTCTTTATTCTGTGTAGATTCTTCTGGTTTGGCAATTTTATTTTTCTTCACCCAAGCATTAAGAGCTGTTTTCGGCTCAATAGTTAAAGCATACGAAGAAACATGAGGAACTTGTAATTCTATAGTTTTTTGGAGATTTTCTTTCCAAATTTGTAAGTTGGAAGTTGGCGAACCGTATATTAAATCGATACTCAAATTTTCAAAGCCAAAATCTTGAGCTCTTTTTATAGAACTTTCGGCTTCAGAAACATTGTGAGCACGATTCATCAATTTTAAATCTTCTTCAAAAAAAGATTGAGTACCAATGGAAAGTCTGTTGATTTCAGTTTGTGCTAAATTTTTCAGAAAATTTTTATCCAAATCGTCCGGATTGGCTTCTAGTGTAATTTCTATGTTTTTTTCAAAGTCAAAATATTTTAAAACTTCGTCTATTAAAGATTTTATCTCATCAACAGAAAGTATGGAAGGTGTTCCACCACCGAAATATAAAGACGAAAGCGTTTTGTTTTCTAACTCATCTTTTCTTAGAAAAATTTCTTTTTTTATTGCCAAAATCATCTCTTCTTTCAACTTCAAAGAAGTTGAAAAATGAAAGTTGCAGTAGCTGCATTTTTGTTTGCAAAAAGGAATGTGAAGGTAAAGCAATTTTGTAGGATGTATGATGATGGGTGATGGAAGTTAAATAAGCTTATTTCTGAATGCAATAATAGAATTCATTAATTTATATGACTCGTCATAAAATTCTTTGAAAAGATTTTCATCAATGTAATTTCTGTGTTTTGCCTTATACAGACAAGTTACCACTTCTGCCAATGAACGAACCGAATATCCAAGAAACTTTTTAAATTCAGAATTACTTTGTAAAATACTTCCTTCAGATATATTAAGGGCTATTGAATCAGAAGCTCGTCTAATTTGACTTGTTAAATTAAATGTTTCTTCTTTTGGAAAAATAGAAGACGTATTAAATATTTTTTCTCCATAGTTCATAGAGTCTTGCCAAATTGTCAATTTTTCAAATTTAAAACTCATTTTGATAAAATTTTGTAACATCCAGCTTCCTGCATCAAGCATCAAGCAATATTATCGGTATCTAAAGCCTCTGGAATTGATAAAATTAGGAACATCGAAACCTACACTTACCATAAAAGAATTGCCTCCATATTGTTGAATATCCGAAAGTCCTAAATTATAAGTAGCACCAATCGTAAGCCAATTGGTCTTGAATTTAAGAAGAGGAGAAATGCTTAATTGTTCTTTTCCGTAAGCACTGTTTGCCGTTCTATAACTAATTCCGGCTGCAAAATAATTGTTTTCGCTGTATAATTTAGCCAATAAATTCACATCAAAAAGACGAGAAGAATTGGTGTTCAAATTCAGCATAAAAGATGGCTGAATAATTAAACCATCTACCAAATTAATATCATAACCTCCATTAAAATAATATCTTGTAGGCGAAGGTTCTATTCCGTTTACGATAGGTGTGTTATTACTAAGAGGAATATCTGCAATAGAAACACTTGCAAAAGCACCTTTATAAGTGGCTTGCAAACCGATGTTAGCATAAGCTATAAAAATACTGTTGTTGCTTTCGTATAAAAGCGGGTCGTTCGGGTCTGTTGCATTTACTTTAGAAACATCAAAACTTTCGTTGTAAAAATTAACCGCAGTACCGAATGAAAACTGGTCTTTTCTTTCTTCATCGCTCAAAGGAACAAAATAAGAAGCTCCTACAGCAATTCCATTAGCCGAAATTGGTCCGTTTTGGTCTCTAAAAAAATAAGCTCCCGCTCCTACTCTATCAAAAACATTGGCGTGCATCCCAATAGATTGAACATTAGGAGATTCGTCGAACTTAGAAAATTGTTTTTGATAAGTTGCTCTGAAAACGAAATCGTCAGTATTTCCAAAAAAAGCTGGGTTAAAAAGAAATTCACTATCAAATAAATACTGCTGATACATAGGAATGGTTTCCTGTGCCATTGCAAATCCTGAAATTGCAGCAATAATAAGTGATAATATCTTCTTTTTCATAATTGTGATTTTCTAATCGTCAAATTTAATTAAAAACTTTCATGGTGAAACAAATTTAAGAATTTTGTAAATAGTTTCTCCATTTTTCTACCGCTTCTTGCATATCTTTTGGCATTGGAGACTCGAAATACATTTCTTTTTTTGTAGTAGGGTGTATAAATCCTAATGTATGAGCGTGCAAAGCATGTCTTGGCAAAACTTCAAATACATTTTTTACAAATTGTTTATATTTCGGAAGATTTATACCACGTAAAATCTGATGTCCTTCGTATCTTTTATCATTAAAAAGCGTATGCCCAATATGTCTGAAATGCGCTCTAATTTGGTGAGTTCTGCCTGTTTCTAGTTTGCACTCAATCCAAGTCATGTATTTAAATCTTTCTAAAACTTTATAATGAGTAACAGCATGTTTCCCTTGACTTCCGTCTTCGTAAACAGCCATTTGCATTCTGTTTTTTTGATGTCTGCCGATGTGTCCTCGAATTGTGCCTTCGTCATCTGCTAAATTTCCCCAAACAAAAGCCCAATACAAACGTTTGGTTTTTCTATCAAAAAATTGTTTTGCTAAATAACTTAGCGCATATTCGGTTTTAGCAATTACCAAAAGTCCTGAAGTATCTTTATCAATTCTATGAACGAGACCTACTCTGTCTAAATCTGATTTAACTCCGTTTTTTTGAAAATGAAAAGCAACTGCATTAACCAAAGTTCCTTGCCAATTCCCAAAACCAGGATGTACCACCATTCCTGCTTCTTTATCCACTACCAAAACATCATCGTCTTCATAGACAATATTAATAGGAATATCTTCTGGAATAATTACGTTTTCGCGTGGCGGATGAGTTAATAAAACTGAAATTTCGTCGCCAGGTTTTACTCTGTAGTTTTGTTTTACAGGATTTCCGTTTACAATTACGTTTCCTGCTCTACAGGTTTGAGATATTTTATTTCTAGAAGAATTCTGACGATAAATCAATAAAAATTTATCAATTCTTAGAGGTTCTTGCTTTTTATCTACAGTGATATTAAGATGTTCGAAAAGCCCAGAATTTTCCTCATCATTAGAATTTTCGTCTTCTAATAACAAATCGTCTTCTTCTAAAAAATCTTCTTTTTCGTTCATTCTATTTAAAAAAAACTTTGCCAAAATAAACTTTGACAAAGTTTTGTAATTTTTTATGATTTTATAAAATTACTCTACAATTACTTTTTTTGCAGGTTTTTTCTCTACAGGTTTTACTTCTGTAGGCTTAGTTTCAGTAGTTTTTTTAGCTACAGTTTTTTCTTCTACTTTTACTGCGGGTTGTTTCTGAGGAGCAGGAGCAGGCGTTGCAGGCTCTTCTGTTGGCTCTGAAAAATCTTCAACCGGAGGAGACGAAATTTCTATTTTTGGCCTATACATTTCGTCTAACTCTCTAATTTTGCTCTGCATTTCAGCAGGAGTTTTTTTACTTGCCCAAAGGTCTATCTGCATCCCTTGATCTCGCACCGAACCCATTGCAGGATCTTGGTAATAGACAATATCATTATTATCTTTTCCGCCATCTTGATGATCTACAAGTCCTACTTCAAATAAATTTTGAGCGATTACCACTTTGGCTTGCGCCACCGTCATCCCAACTAAATTAGGGATCGTAACGTTCCTTTTTGGTCCCGTTCCAATTACTAAATCTATGGTAGAAAACATAGGAACTTTTGCTCCCGGTTTTATAACAGCTCCGTTATACATCATTCTAATTACCGCATCTTTTTGAATATTTGGCTCATAAATGGTATCACCAACCTTCAATTCTAAACGCTCTAACTTCCTAAATGCCAAACCTTTATAACCATCTATAATATCTGGAATGGTAACAGGAGCGTACGTTTTAGGATTTACTTTCAAAACGATTGTTCTTCCGTCTTTCACTCTAGAACCTGGTGAAGGGAAAATTTGTAAAACTTGATATGGTCTAAATTTAGGATCGAATTTAAAACTATCAACTTCATATTCTAAACCTTGGTCGTCTAAAACTTCTATTGCTTGTTGCACTGTCATATTAACAACATTAGGCACAGGAATTTCGTCTCCGTGATTGGTGTGAAACTCTAGCCAACGAAAAGTAAGCCATACAAGACCTATAAATACTGCAATTGCCAATAATAAGTTCGCAAAAACTTTCCAATGGAAAAAAGATCGAAACATATAAATTATTTTTGTACGAAATATAAACGCAAATATAAATATAAAATTATGAACTTTAAATTTTAATAGTCATCCATTTTAAATAAAGTCCATTACATCTCTTTTCTTCAGAAGCCAATTTTATACCAATTTTACAAGAACTAAACATCAATTTGTATTGGTAGAAGCTTAAAAATAGCTAACTTTGCCCTAATTAGATTTTAAAATTTATGAGCAAGAAAAATGTAGCCGTTGTAATGGGCGGTTTCTCTGATGAATACAAGGTTTCTCTAAAAAGTGGACAATTAATTTACGACTCTCTAGACCGAGATTTGTACAATGTTTACAAAATTGTAATTCTAAAAGAAGGCTGGTATTTTTTAGACGAAAACGAAGAAAAAATTGAACTCAATAAAGCTGATTTTTCTGTAAATCTAAAAAATGGAGAAATTTTAAAATTTGACGCTTGTTTCAACACCATTCACGGAACTCCTGGCGAAAATGGCATTCTGCAAGCGTATTGGGATGCTGTAGGACAAAAATATACAGGTTGTAATTTTTACCAAAGTGCCCTTACTTTCAACAAAAAAGATACTTTAGCGGTACTTTCAAAATACGGAATTCCTTCTGCAAAAAGTTTTTACCTAAAAAAAGGTGACGCCATAAACGAAGAAAAAATTATAGAAGAATTAAAATTGCCTTTGTTTGTAAAACCCAATCAAAGCGGTTCTTCTCTTGGAATTTCTAAAGTAAAAGATGCGTCTGAATTAGCAGCTGCAATAGAATTTGCTTACAAAGAAGATGACGAAATTTTAATTGAAAGCTTTTTAGACGGCATGGAAGTTTCTGTTGGCGTTTTAGATTATAAAGGCGAAACAATAGTTCTAGGAATTACAGAAATTGTTCCGGAAAAAGAATTTTTCGATTACGAAGCAAAATATGAAGGAGCTTCGCAAGAGATAACGCCTGCAAGGCTAGATGATGAAACCAGAGAAAAAGTAGAAAAAATCGCAAAATACGCCTATAATTCTCTAGGAATGAGCGGTTTTTCTAGAAGCGAATACATCATTATGGACGGAATTCCTTATATGCTTGAAATGAACACCAATCCTGGATTTTCTCCAGCTTCTATTTTACCTCAACAAGCAAAAATTTACGGAATTTCCATTAAAGACCTTTGCGGAAATGAGGTTGAGAAAGCTCTTAACAAATAATTATAAATGAAAAATTTCAAATTTTAAATGATAATTTTTTAGAAATTTAAAATCTGAAATCCAAAATCTGAAATTCCTATGAAAATAGCTGTTTTCCCTGGATCTTTTGACCCAATAACTTTAGGACATCTTGATATTATTGAAAGAGCGGTGCCTCTTTTTGATAAATTAATTATTGCTATTGGGCAAAATTCTCAAAAAAAGTATATGTTTCCTTTGGATAAGAAAATAGAATTTATAGAAAAATCTGTTGCTCACTTTTCTAATGTAGAAGTAGATTCTTTCGAAGGATTAACAATAGATTATTGCAAAAAAGTTGGGGCGCAATTTATACTGAGAGGCTTAAGAAATCCAGCAGATTTCGAGTTCGAGAAAGCTATCGCCCACACTAACAGAACTTTAGCAAAAAGAAAATTAGAAACGGTGTTCTTACTTACCTCATCCGGAAAATCTTTTATCAGCAGCAGTATTGTGAGAGAAATTATCTCCAACGGCGGAGAATATGAACTTTTTGTTCCTGATGCTGTAAGAGTTTAGAAAATAAGTTTTATCTTTTCACAGAAATTAAAATCTGCAATAAAATGATTAAAATAATTATAAAAAAAGCAGAGAACTATTTTACAGAATATTTTAAATATTTCTGCATAATATTTACACTAAAAACACTAAAAGAATATTATATTTCTGCTCATCATAAAATTATTATAGACAGATATTATATTGCTCAAGTAGTAATACTTTCAATCATTGTATGGTTTGGTATGAAATACTACAATAAAATAATGAAAGAAAAATAGTAGAACTTTTCTCTAAGTTTATTCATTTTTTACCTTTTAATTTTAATTCTTCACTTTTTACTTTTATATATGTTCCCAAATTTTGCCTTTATAATAGAAATTCTTGGTACGATATCTTTTGCGATGTCTGGAAGTTTTGCCGCAATGCAAAAACGTTTCGACCCATTTGGTGTTATCATCATTGCCTTTGTAACGTCAGTTGGTGGCGGTACCGTAAGAGATTTATTATTAGATGTACCTGTTTTTTGGATGCACGATTTACTTTCTATCAGTTTAATTTTTTTCACGGCGGTTTTCACCATGATTTTTAAATTAATTGAGAAAAATTTTCAGGTTACACTCTTTATTTTTGATAGTTTCGGTTTGGGATTGTTCACTATTATTGGAGTTCAAAAAGGGCTTAATGCAGATTTGCACCCAGTAATTGGAGTGGTTTTAGGAACTATTACTGGTTGTTTCGGAGGTATCATCAGAGATACATTGCTCAATAAAATTCCATTAATTTTCAGAAAAGAAATCTATGCTACAGCAGCTATTTTTGGCGGAATTTCGTATATTTTGTTGAGAAAATTCAGTGGCTTATCCGAAGAAATAAACCAAACGATTACCATACTTTTTATTGTAATTATAAGAACTCTTGCAGTAAAATACCATTGGCAAATTCCAAAATTCTACAGCAGTTCGAACAACACAGAAATGTAAAATCTTTGCTTTAGATATAAATAAAAACTCCCGAAAGAATAATTTTCGGGAGTTTTTTGTATTTTGAAATAAATGTTTTTTAGAAAAATTTGCCTCTTTGTCTCATGTTAGGATTGTGCATGTGTTTTTGCATAGAAGGCATTTTCAATTGGTCTCTCATCATTTTTATTTGATCTGTCATCATGCCTGCAGAATCTAATTTTTTTGCTTCTTCTAGCAATCTTTGCGCCTCTGGTTTTCTACCTTTTTGCAAAGCTGCAGCAGCCAAATTAAGAGTAGCCATTGCTCTATCTTGTTTCATATTAAGACCATAATCTAAAGCTTTTCTCATTAGAGGTTCTACTTTTGAAGGATTATCTTGCGCCAAAGTAAGACCTTGCAAATAATGAAAATATCCGTACTGAAAACTGTGCAATTGTGTTTTATAATCTTTAATATAAGTTAACCATTGTCCAGCTTTTACGAAATTTTGTTTTCTCATCTGCCAAAAAGCCAACAGAATATATTCGTTTTTGAAGAACAACAAAATAGGAGTTAAAGAAAAAAACACCACTACAATTCCCCATCCAATCTGCCTGTTCATCATTAGATATACTCCAAAAGCTATCATGATAGCTGAAATTAAAAACTTTATGTATTTATTCATTATTAAAAATTAAGTGTGCAAATTTAGTGATAAATTAAAAATTGAAAGTTGAAATTTAAAAATTATTTTTCTAAAATTCTCTCAAATGTTTGAAAACTAAAATCAAACTGATTTTTTTCGTCTTTTTCGTGATGAATTTCATTGGTTTTCGTCCATTTTTTTTCATCAATTTTCGAAAAAAAAGTATCGGCTTCTAAAGTTGTATCAACCAAAGTAATTTCTAATTTATCTGCCAAATCTAAGGTCTGTTCGTATATATTTCCGCCTCCAATAATGTAAGCGTTTTCATCTATTTTTTTAGCAAATTTGATGGCTTCTTTTATACTTCCAACAATTAAAATCCCTTCTTCAAACCAATCGTTTTTTCTGCTAATTACGATATTGGTTCTGTTAGGAAGTGGTTTGCCAATACTCTCATACGTTTTTCTTCCCATTATGACAGGATGACCAGTTGTAAGTTCTTTGAAATGTTTTAAATCTTTAGGAAGATGCCAAAGCAACTGGTTATTTGCGCCAATTTCTCTGTTTTTTCCCATTGCTACTACTATTGTAATCATTTTTTCGAATATTTTACAAAATTAGCATAATAATTGTATATTTGGTTTAAAGAATTTTAATCAATTAAAAATAAAAAAACTATGAACAACAAAGGATGTTTCGGAATCGGAACCATTGGTTTAGTACTAATCGGCATTGTATTGGTTTTATTCTTCTGGGGGAAAGGAGTTTACAACACATTAGTAACCAAAGACCAAGATGTGCAGAGCAAATGGTCGAATATTGAAACTGTTTATCAAAAAAGAGCAAATCTAATTCCTGCATTAGAAAACACTGTTAAATCTTATGCTAAATTCGAAAAATCTACACTTACAGATGTAATTACGGCAAGATCCAAAGCTACTGCTATAAACATTGACCCAAGTAATATGACCGAAGCAGATTTGGCAAAATTCCAAGCAGCACAAGGAGAATTATCTGGTTCTTTAAGCAGATTAATGGCGGTGGTAGAAAGCTATCCAAACTTAAAAGCAGACCAACAATACATTAATTTCCAAAGAGAATATACTGCAATTGAAAACAGTATTAGAACAGAAACAGTGTATTATAATGATACGGCAAAAGATTTTAATACTTACAGAAAATCTTTTCCTAATAATATTTTCGCCAATTTTTTTGGAGATTTTAAAGACAAACCTTATTTCAAAGCAGATGCTGGCGCACAAAAAGCTCCTGAAGTTTTTAAAGAAGAATAATGAATCAATATCTTAACAACATACAAATGGCTTCCCTAGTGGAAGCCATTCAACAAGCCGAAGACTTTTCTACCGGCGAAATAAGATTGCATATTGATAAATCTACCGAAGAAAATAGCGCCAAAACAGCTTTTGAAATTTTCAAAAATCTTGGCATGGACAATACCAAAGAAAGAAATGCAGTGCTTTTTCATGTAAATTTCGAAAAAAAATACCTTACCATTATTGGAGATAAAGGCATTCACGAAAAAGTTCATCAAGAGTTTTGGGACAATTTACACGACAAAATTACCCTCGCTTTTTCCGAAGGAAAATACTTCGAAGGTTTGCGTAGTGCAATTTTAGAAACTGGCGTTGAGCTAAAAAAATTCTTTCCAATTAAAAACGGAGAAAATCCAAATGAATTATCCAATGAGATTACCTTCTCTTAAAATACTTTTTGCAAGTTTTTTAATGTGTATTTCTTTTATAGCAAATGCACAATACAAAATTCCTGAAAAACCAAACATTCTCTACCCTGTTTATGATGAAGCAGGAATTCTTTCTGAAGCAGAAAAACAAACACTTAACGAAAAACTCATCAAATTCGAAGACTCTACTTCTACCGAAATTGAAGTTGTTATTATCCCTTCTACCAAAGGTGAAGACGTAAACTTTCTTGCAACTCAATTTGGCGAAAAATGGGGAATTGGTAAGAAAAAAGTAGATAACGGCGTTGTTTTCCTAATTGCTGTAGAAGATCACACCATGTCCATTCAACAAGGAAGAGCTGTAGAACAATATCTTACAGCTTCTGTTGCTGGGCAAATATTAGATTATATGGTAACTCCTTATTTCAAAAAAGGAGAATTCTATAACGGAATAGACCATGGCACATCTGCTATAATAGATGCCGTAAAAGGAAAATTTAAACCCATTGCAAAATCTGCTCCAGACCATTCTGGCTTCTCTCCTGTTCAGGCTTTTCTAATTTTTGTAATTATTATGATTATCATTACGATTATCTCTAAAAACAATAATTCTGGCGGAGGCGGAAGATTTGACGATGACGACGACGTTACTCTTTCTAAAAGAGGAAGAAGAATATATCCTGGCGGATTTTTTCCATTTCCAACTGGTGGCGGTGGATTTGGAGGCGGAGGAAATTCTGGTGGCGGATTTGGAGGCTTCGGTGGAGGCGGAAGTTTTGGCGGAGGCGGTGCTTCTGGAGGATGGTAGAAAAAGCTGAAAGCTCTAAGTAGGAAGTTCCTTTGAAACTCAATAAAAATACAAAAGCAACCAAATAATTCGGTTGCTTTTTTAATTTAATATGAAAATTTAGAATGAATGTGTTACTTTAAATATACATCTCCTCCACTATTTTTATGGATTTGTGTTTGCTCTAGGTTTCCTTTTTTATAAACTGTAATTTCGCCAGAAGAATTAGCATTCGCGGTAAGACTTTTGCTTACGGAAGTAACAATATCACCACTGCTTGATGCAGATAAAATTGCATTTTCTACTATTAAATCTGTCGCTTTTAAATCTCCAGAAGAATTAGAATCCATTGTTGCGTTTTTAGCTTTTCCGAAAATATTAATATCACCAGAAGACGAAGCATAAGCACCCAAATTTACTGCCCAAATTTTTCCCGAAAAATCTCCGCTGCTATTGGTGTAAATTCTTAAATCGTTTGCTTCTAAATTAGCAACATCAATAGAAGCTGAACTAGAAATATAAACATCTACTTTATCTTGAGTAAAAGTATCTAATACTTTAATATCTGCACTAGAATCTGCATTTAATTGGTTAAAATCTTTTACATAAATTTTCGCTTTCACATTTTTTGTAGAAATATTGTTTCCAAAACCAGAATCTACGTATACTGCTAAAACCCCACCTTTTAGTGCTACTTTAATGTTATCCATAATATCCGACGGAGCAGAAATAACTACCTTTTCTGTATCAGATTTTATTACTTCGGCATCGATTGATGTAGAAACTTTTATCTGGTCTATATCTCCATCATAGGTTTTTTCTGTAATCACACCATTACCTTTATTCCCCGAGAAAAACTCCCAACCATCTTTTCCTTTTTCGCCATTCTCATTTTTCACTTTTACACAAGAGGTAAGTACAAAACTCATTGCTAACATGGTAATAACAGTAGTTTTCATAATTTTAATTTTATTTAATTAGACGATTTAATGATTCTTTTGTTACAAAAAATTACTTTTGAGTTATATTTTAAAAATTCCCACCTCAGACTTCCTACTCCTAACTTCCTACAAATTTTGTATCTTTAACCCAATATTATTACAACAATTGTACAATGAAAAACATTACATCTGTTATGTTGATTTCTACTTTAAGTCTCAACATTGCTTGTACCTCTATGAAAAATACAGAACCCCAACAAGAAACGATTGTAGATGCTACACTAGCTAACAATCCTTTTATGACGAAGAGCACTTTACAATATCAGGCTCCTGAATTTGACAAAATTAAAGACGAACATTTCAAACCCGCTTTTGATTACGGATTGAAACAAAATATTTCTGAGATTGAAAAAATTGCAGATAACGCAGAAGCTCCAACTTTCGAGAACACCGTTTTAGCATTAGAAAAAAGTGGCGAAGTTCTAAAAAGAGCTCAAATTGTATTTTATAATCTTACAGGTTCTAACACCAATCCAACACTTCAAAAAGTGGAGGAAGAATACGCTCCTATTTTTGCGGCTCATAATGATAAAATTTATTTAAATTCTAAACTTTTCAACAGAATTAAAGCTGTAAAAACGGATGGTTTAGATTCTGAAGACAAAAGATTGATAGAAGTTTACAAACAAAGATTCGAATTGGCTGGCGCTAATCTTACCGACGCTCAAAAAGAGCAAATGAAAGCCATCAATGCAGAATTGGCTACATTAGGAACTCAGTTTACCAGCAAACTTCTGGAAGCGAGAAAAAAAGGAGCTGTTTTAATAAATGATGTAAAAGAATTAGATGGACTTTCGGCTGATGAAATTGCAGCTGCAGCTACCGATGCTAAAAATGCTGGCTACGAAGGGAAATATCTTTTAACATTGTTGAATACAACTCAACAACCGATTTTACAAAATCTTAAAAACAGAGCTACCAGAGAAAAACTCTTCAAAGCATCTTGGTTTAGAGCAGAAAAAGGTGACGAAAACGACACTAGAGCCACATTAGAAAAAATGGCAAAACTAAGAATGGACAAAGCTCATCTTATGGGTAAATCTTCTTATGCAGAACTAAATCTGATGGACCAAATGGCTCAAAAACCAGAAAAAGCATTAGATTTATTAGCTCATTTAGCAACTCCAGCTGTTGCCCAAGCTAAAAAAGAAGCTTCTGACATTCAGAAATTGATAGACGAACAAAAAGGAGGTTTTTCTGTAGAACCTTGGGATTGGAATTTCTATTCAGAACAAGTGAGAAAAGCTAAATTCGATTTAGATGAAAACCAAATAAAACCATATTTCGAGGTAAGAACCGTTTTAGAAAAAGGAGTTTTCTTTGCCGCTGAAAAATTCTACGGAATTACTTTTAAAGTGAGAAAAGATTTGCCTGTTTATCATCCAGACGTAGTAGCTTACGAAGTTTTTGATAGAGACGGAAAATCGTTGGCAATTTATTACTTAGATTTCTACACCAGAAGCAACAAAAATGGTGGCGCTTGGATGAGTAATTTTGTAGAACAATCTTTCACTACCCATACAAAACCAGTAATTGTAAATGTTTTCAATTTTCAAAAACCAGCTCCTGGTAAACCTTCTTTAATTTCTTATGATGATGTTTCTACCATGTTTCATGAATTTGGACACACGCTTCACGGTTTGTTTGCCAACCAAAAATATACTACAATTTCTGGCACCAATGTTCCGAGAGATTTTGTAGAATTTCCTTCTCAAATTAATGAATTTTTTGCTTTAGAACCAGATGTTCTTAAAAACTATGCCATTCACTATGAAACCAAAGAACCTATGCCACAATCTTTGGTAGAAAAAATTAAAAACGCTGCAACCTTCAATCAAGGTTATGCTACTACAGAGTTGGTTTCTGCGGCTACTTTAGACATGGCTTGGCATTCTGTAACTTCAGAAAATCAATTTAAGCCAACTTTAGATTTTGAAAAAGAAGTTTTACAGAAATACGGATTTACACTTCCACAAGTTCCACCAAGATACCATTCTCCTTACTTTGCTCACATTTGGGGAGGAGGTTACTCTGCTGGTTATTATGCTTATATGTGGAGCGATGTACTGAATTCTGCTGCTTGGGATTGGATTAAAAACAACGGCGGAATGACCAGAGAAAATGGCGACCGCTTTAGAAAATATATTCTTTCTGTTGGTAATTCAGTTGATTTGAACCAAGCTTTCAGAGATTTTACAGGAAAAGACCCAGAAATTACTCCATTATTGAAAGACAAAGGATTTGTGAAATAGACAATTTGTGAATTTTATATAAACCACTGAATTTTTTCGTTGGTTTTTTCAAAAAACCTCATATTTATAATAAAAAAATGGATAAAAGAATAAAAAAAATAAGAGATGAGTTCATAATTGGAATAATTAATGAATTTAAAGATACTGACAGATCTAAAACATATAATGAATGTTACAAATATGTCAATGAATTAAGTAAATTACATATTAATGATTTTATAAATACATTAAATGAAGCAGAAAAAACATTTATAAAAGACAATAATTATAAAATATTATCTCCTTTAAAAGATATAAATACATTTGTAATGTTTCTGAATAATAAAAGTATATCATTTAATCAATAATCAAACATTTACTCAAATAAAACTATTCATTTCATACAAATTTATATTGTAGGAAAATGTAATTTTTTTAGATTTGTGAAATGAATAAAACTCAATTTCACTTATATCTTTTTACACAAATCCCAATTTCTTGGTTGGCTGGTGTTCGTCTAAAAAATTTGGATGATGAAACTTGTGTCACAACGGTAAAATTCGGTTGGCTTAATCAGAATCCTTTTAAATCTATGTTTTGGGCGGTCCAAGGGATGGCAGCAGAATTTTCTACAGGTTTTCTTTGTTCTGAAAAAATTAGAAAATCTGGTAAAAAAATATCGATGTTGGTTGTAAAAAACGAAGCCGAATTCACAAAAAAAGCAGTAGGAAGAATTACTTTTTCTTGCAATCAAGGCAAAGAATTAGATGCTGTTATTCAAAAAGCCATAGAAACAGGAACTGGACAAACACTTACGATGTATTCTGAAGGCAAAGACAAAAAAGGAGATTTGGTTTCTAAATTTGCTTTTACTTGGAGTTTCAAGGTAAAATAAATTTACATTTTTAATTTTATAATTAAAAAAAACGCTATTTTAGTTCTATAAAACTAAAAATCAGCTTCTATGCTTCTGGATTTGCTCTTCCCGAACAGATGTTTACATTGCAATCAAATTATTTCTAAAGATGATTTGGTTTGTGAAATATGTTTTTCACATATTAACTTTTTGCATTATAATTTTTCCGAAGAAAATGAACTAAAAAACCGTTGTAAACTTCTTTTCCCGATAGAAAATGCTTTTGCATTGATGCAATTTGAAGAAGAAGCATTGAGCAGAAAAATTATTCATCAACTCAAATACCGTTCCCAAGAAAAAGTAGGCGAAATTTTAGCCAATTGGACAATAGAAAAATTACGATTTGACACAAACAAACCAGACGTGTTAGTTACGGTTCCGCTTCATCCCAAAAAATTAAAAAAACGTGGTTATAACCAATTGCATCTTTTTGCAGATACACTTTCCAAAAATTGGGACATTCCACATAACAAAGAATTTTTAAAAAGAAATACATACCAAAAAGCTCAGGCTACCAAAGATAAATCTCATCGTTTAGAAACGCAATATAACTTTTCTACCACCGAAAACATGGATGGAAAACACTTTCTGCTGATAGACGATGTTTTCACCACAGGAAATACAATGAACGCAATTGCTTGGGAAATTCTAAAAAATAAAAACAACAAAATAAGCATTCTGGTAATGGCTTATGATGGTTAATTTTAAAAAATCAATAAAAAAACAATTCATTTTCTAGGAAAATTAATTTCTTATCTTACATCAATGCACAGAGGTTCATAACAAGGCTAAATTTGCACCATAATAATTAAAAAAAAACAAAATATTATGGCAACAAAATGGAACCTAGACCCAACACACAGTGAAATTACTTTCAAAGTAAGACACATGATGATTTCTAACGTAAAAGGAGCTTTCAATGCTTTTTCTGCAGAAATTGAAGCAGAAGACGATTCTTTCAAAAATGCTAAAGTTAGCGCTTCTGTTGATACTGCTTCTGTAGATACTAACAATGCAGACAGAGATGCACACTTAAAAAGCGCAGATTTCTTCAACGCAGAGCAATTTCCTACAATTACTTTTGAAAGTACTGGTTTAGCAGACGATATTACGGGTAATCTTACCATTAATGGAATTACAAAACCTATCGAATTAGAAGTAGAATTTGGAGGAATTAACGTTGACCCTTGGGGAAACACAAAAGCTGGTTTTACTTTCGAAGGAAAAATTAAAAGAGGTGATTTTGGTTTAAACTGGAATGCAGCTCTAGAAACTGGCGGAGTTTTGGTTTCAGACGATGTAAAAATCGCTGGAGAATTACAGTTTGTAAAAGCATAAAAATAAATGTAAGATGCTAAGATTGATTAAAAAACATCTTGCATCTTCTTATAAAACACAAAAAAATTATGAACCTTAACGATTTACAAAATATTTCAGACCAGTTTACCAAAACCGAAAGAATGCCGGTTTTGTTTCTAGGGCACGGTTCTCCGATGAATGCTATAGAAGAAAATCAGTTTGTGCGAGGATTTAGAGAAGTTTCAAAAAAAATTCCTACTCCTAATGCAATTCTGTGTATCTCTGCACATTGGTTTACCAAAGGAACATTTGTAACATCGGGAGAAATCCAAAAGACAATTCATGATTTTTATGGTTTTCCGCCAGAGCTTTTTGCCGTACAATATCCTGCAAAAGGAAACCCAGAATTAGCGAAAGAAACGGTAGAACTACTCTCTCCAAATCCTATTATAGAAACAGACAGTTGGGGTTTAGACCACGGTGCATGGAGCGTTATAAGACACCTCTATCCCGAAGCGAATATCCCTGTAATACAGATGAGTATAGATTATACAAAATCTGCACAATATCATTTTGAACTTGCCGAAAAATTATCAAAACTAAGAGATAAAGGCATTCTTATTATTGGCAGCGGAAATATTATTCATAATCTTAGATTAATAGATTGGAGAAACATCAATACCGTAGGCGCAGGTTGGGATTGGGCAATAGAAGCCAGAGCAAAGACTAACGAGTGGATTTTGGATGGGAATTATCAAAATTTAATCAATTTTGAAAAACAAGGAACTGCTCTACAAAATGCAGTGCCTACTCCAGACCATTATTTACCTTTAATATATACTCTTGGGCTAAAAAAGAAAACTGAAGAAATTTCGCTTTTTAATGATGAATTAATTGGTGGAAGCTTGAGTATGACGAGTGTAAGAATTGGTTGATTTAGAAAAATAAATGAAACATACATAGACTAATCACTTACCACTCAAACGTAATGCTGAAAAGTGTAAACTCGTAGAGTTTATGCTTTTGGCATTATACTTATTTATATAATTTGTTGTTCAAATCTTGCAGATTTTTTTTCTGCGAGATTTTTTTATGTATCTTTATCACTAAATTTTTAGTAATAAAAAAATGAAAAACATTTTATCCCTAATTTTAATGCTTCTTTACGGATTTTCATTTGGTCAAATCATCAATGGAAACGTAGAAACAGAAAACGGAAATCCTATTTCTAACGTAAATGTATACATTGACGGAAGTAAAATAGCAACACTTTCCACTGCAGACGGAAGTTTTACTATTGATATTCAAAATCAAAAAAACGGCACTTTGGTTTTTCAAAAAGACACTTACGAAAGTAAATCTATCGCCATCAATACTTTAATTGGCAAGAAAATAAAAGTAGTACTCAATAAATTTAAAGAAATAGACGAAATTGTTCTAATTCCTTACACCGAAGAAGCTTACAGAACTTACATAAGATATTTTCTAGAAGAATTTCTCGGTTTCGACCAAGAAAATGTGAAGATAAAAAACCAAAGAACTTTAAAATTTTCTTACGACAAAAAGAACAAAATTCTAAAAGTAAAAGCTCCAAAAACACTCATTATTACCAATAAAAATCTAGGCTACGAAATACAATATAATCTCATTTCTTTCGAAACTGATTTTAATAATCATTCTGTTTCTTATGCTGGCTCTTCGTTTTTTAAAGAAATTTCTCAAAAAAATATTGTCAAAGAAAACAGAATGGATGCCTATTCAGGCAGTTTGATGCACTTTTTAAGAAGTGTTTACCAAAAAAACACTGCACAAGAAGGTTTTATAGTGAATCACATTGTAAAAATTCCCAATCAAAATTATCCTACCGAAGAAGAACTCTCTAGATTAGACGATTACAGAAAATTTCTGAAAACAAATCCTACCATGAAACTTCCAGATGACATTATGAAAATTTCTCATCGAAAAAACAACGAAAAACCATACTTATTGGCTTTAATAAAATCTAAAATTGGTGAAGAAATCTATACAAAAACTCTTTCTGGAAATGTTTTTATAGACTTCAAAGATATACTACAAGTCAATTTTAAAAAATATTTCTACAATATAAAAAAGGATAAAATTGTAAAATCTGAAACCTCTACCAATAAAAGTTCTTATCTGTATCCCGAAAAAGATATTTTCGAAGTTTATCCAGACGGAAACTGCTCTAATCCTACAGAACTTTTGGCACAAGGCTACTTTTCCGAACAAAAAATTGGTAAATTATTACCTTTAGATTACAAAATGGGAGATTAAAATTTACTTCCTAATTAAATTTATTTTTTCCAAAAGAATTTCGTAACTATCTGTATTAAAGGGGATTTCCATCCCATTACAAAGAGTAATATTTCCACCATTGGATTTGGTAATAGAAATTACGTGTTTAAAATTCACCAGATAAGACTTGTGCACTCTTATTAGACTTTCGTAATCTGTTAAACTTTCTTCAAACATTTTCAGATTCTTACTTGCCAATATTTTTTTCCCTTCGGTAAGATGAATTTCCGAATATGCACCTTCTGCTTTTATGTAAATAATATTTTCAGGATTAATGAGTTCAATCCCGTTATTCATAGGAATTCCTATTTTTTTGTCGCAGGAAATAGTATTTCTTCCAAGATTGGTATTAAGTAAATTAATTTTTTGAGTATTAATTTTATTGTAACGTTCAACCGCGGCAACTAATTCTGAAGGATTTATCGGTTTCAAAAGATAATCTACCGCCGAAAGTTTAAAGGCTTTGATGGCATATTCCTGATAAGCGGTGGTAAAAATAATTCCAAAATTCAAATCTTTTTCATCAAAAAAATCGAGAATTTCCAAGCCAGAATGTCCAGGCATTTCTATATCTAAGAAAACATTCAGGAAAACCTGCTTCCTCGATAATCTCTTGCAAAGTATCTCCACTTTTTAAGCAAATTGATGCGTGGTTCAAAATAACTGTATTACCAGCAAGTATCGCAGGAACTGCAAATCTAATGGCTCGCCAAAAGGGAAAATTCCAAGGCATAACACCCAAAATTGCACCTAAAGGTTCGTGATGAACTTCTGAAATTTGAAATTCTGTGTGTATTTTTTCTGGTTTTAACACATTTTCTGCAACTGCATAATAATCGCAAAGTGTAGCACATTTCTCTATTTCTGCAACAGATTTAGAAATGGGTTTCTTCATTTCTTGGGTAATAATTTTACCAAATTTTTGCTTTCTTGCACTTAAAATTTCTGATAGTTTAGCGAAATATTTTTGTCTTTCTTCAAACGGAATATTTTTCCATTTTTTGAAGGATTGTTGAGTTTTTTGTAATTTATTTTGAATGGATTCTTTCATAATTTTTGATTAAAAAAAGTGTACAAAGATATTGTACAAAATCCTAAACGTGGTTTTGCCAAAGATAAAAATTTTAAATGCTTATCATTTAAAAAAGTGAAAAGAAAGTCTCTCCAAATTTCTAGCCCTGATTGCAGTGGAAATCCTTTTTTGGTGACTGATCTTGCCGAAGTTACCAAAAAAGATTGCAACGAAAAGCAGGACTGAAAGTGGAAGAAGCACAAATTTTATTGCTTCTCAATTTTTAATTAAACTGAAAACCATTCATTCACCAAACTGGCTGCCAATCTGGCGGTTCTTTCCGCAATGTCAAACTCTGGATTTACCTCTGCAACATCTAAAGCAATAAGTTTTTCTGACTTTAAAATATGACGGTAAAAAAGCAGAAAAGTAGCGTCTGCAAAAATGCCGTTATAAGCCGTAGCCGAAACTCCAGGCGCAATTGACGCGTTGAAAACATCCACACAAATGGTGAGATAAAGATAATCTACCGAAGAAATAAGTTCGTCTATTTTTTGATATATTTTAGGAAGATTTTCGAAGAAAATTTCGTCTGCCAAAATGTATTTCATCCCGAATTGATGGGCTGTATCAAACAATTTTAAGGTGTTAGAATTTCGTTGAATCCCGATGTGCAAAGAATAGATTTTTCCTTCTTGTGCAATTTGCCAAAAACCAGTTCCTGAACTTGCTCCTACACCATTTTCAGGCTCTCTGTTATCAAAATGTGCATCGATATTAATAATGCCTATTTTTTGGTTTGGAAATGCTTTTTTGATGCCTGAATAATGTGCAAAAGTAACTTCGTGACCGCCTCCCAAAACGATAGATTTTGCGTTTTTTTGAAGAATTATTGAAACTTTTTCGGCAAGATTTTCTTGAGTTTTTTCTAAATTTTGGTCTTCGCAAGTGATATTCCTAAAATCAAATAATTTAAAATCTGGAGAAACCACTGGGAAATTGCTCATGTTTTTTCTAATGATGTCTGGAGCTTTTGCAGCACCAATTCTTCCTTTGTTTCTTCTAACGCCTTCATCTACCGCAAAACCGTGTATAACAAAGTTGTTCGGCGAGATATTTCCATAGTTTTCTGAAATTTTTACTCTTTGAAAAATCCTGTGATGAAGCGGAGAATCTCCGTCGTTTCGTCCTTGCCAGATGTTTAACATTTATTATAAATTATGCGTTATTATGTCATGCTGAAAGCATCTCTACAAAGTTATTCAAATAAATGATTTAGAAATTCCATATTTGGGTTTGAGTTTCTAATTAAATCTAATTTAATATTTCTCTTCATTAATTTGATTTCTTTTTCTCTTTCAATTGCTTGATGAATCCAACCATATTTTTCGTAATATACAAGAAATTCAACATTATATTTTGCGGTAAAACTACTTAGATTTTTCTTTGTTTTATGTTCAAAAAGTCTTCTGTGAAGATCATTTGTAACACCAGTATATAACACCGTCCTATTTTTATTTGTTAAAATATAAGTGTAAAAAGTGTAAATTCCTTCAGAAAATCCTTCCATAATTTTAAATTTTTGTTAACAAGACAAAGTGAACGCTACTAATAAAACACAAAGTTTGTCTTCCTGAAAGGAACTAAATTCATTTTGTTTATTTTTTTTAATCTTTATATTGATGCCTTCAGCATGACAAAGTGTACGAAAAATTTGCTTAAAATTAAACAATTTTTTTCCCGTCAATATACACTTCACTTGTCACTAAACTTCCTTGGTTATACAAAATATTCTGAAAATTATCGGTTTCATAAACTACAAAATCGGCTTTCATTCCTTTTTTTAAAATTCCTCTATCTGTTAAATTTAAAGCTTTCGCTGCTCGAAAAGTGATTCCTGCTAAAACTTCTGCGGTGGTTAATTTCTGAAAAGTTGCTAAAATGGAAGCTTGTGCAATGAGATTTCCCATTGGAGCAGAACCCGGATTCCAATCGCTTGCAATAGCGAGAATTCCGTTTTTATCTAAAATTTTTCTTGCAGGAGCAAAAGGTTCTCCCAATCCTAAACTCGCACCTGGAAGTGCAACTGCAACCGTTTCAGATTTTGCTAAAAATGCTATATCTTCGTCAATCATAGCTTCTAAATGGTCTGCAGAAAAAGCATTTACCTCAACAGCAATTCTAGAACTTCCAGATGTAAATTGGTCTGCATGAACGGTGATTTCAAAACCCATTTTTTTGGCTTTTTCTAAAAATTTCCTACTTTCTTCAGGTTGAAATGCAGATTTTTCTATGAAAATATCTACTCTTTTGGCTAAATTTTCTTCTTTAACTCTTGGCAGAATTTCATCTAAAATATATTGTAAATATTCTTCGGAAGTTCCTTCAAAATCTTTCGGTTTTAGATGAGCCGAAAGACAAGTTGGGACAATTGTAGCTTTCGATTTTCCTTGAGCTTTTTTAATTACTCGAAGCATTTTTAATTCGCTTTCTACATTCAATCCATAACCAGATTTTATTTCGATAGTGGTAATTCCGAGTGAAATTAATTGATTAATTCGTTGTAAAAGAGTTTCTAAGAGTTCTTCTTCTGAAGCATTTCTGGTATGTTGAACGCTACTCCAAATTCCGCCACCTTTTTCTGCAATTTCGAGGTACGTTTTGCCAGCGTTTCGCATCGCAAAATCATTAGCCCTGTTCCCTCCAAAGCAAATATGAGTGTGGCAATCTACAAATGCGGGAAGAACAACCGAGGTGGAGAATTGGAGAGTTGGAGAGTTAGAGAGAGCCTGCTTCACTTTGCTCGCAATAACATCGTAGCTTCCTACTTCTTCTATTCTGTTTTCGTTGTTGATTAAAATTCCACCGTTTTCGATGATTTCTAGTTGTTCATCAGAAATTTTTCCTCGTAAAGGAAGATTATTCAACGTTACAATTTGTTTGAAGGGTCCAATTAATTTCACAGAAAAATGATTTTTGTAAAATTAAGAAAATTTGATTCTTCGCTCAAGAATTATATTGACAAAACGAAAAGTTTTATTTTGAAGATTTTAATCTCTATTTTTCAAATGATTGAAAACCATTTTAGAAAGCGGAATAAACATTAAACCTCCTACAATAAAGGTAATAAATGCTCTTTGCAAACCAAATGCGTGAGCCAAATAACCAATAATTGGAGGCCCGAGAAACATCCCAATGGTAGAATAGGTACTTACAATTGAAATTACAATTCCTACAGAATATTTTTTGGCTCTTCCTGCAAGAATATAAGTCATAGGATACAACCCAGAAACCCCAAATCCTACCATACAAAAACCTATAAGTGCTGGCCAGAAATATGGAAAAATAATTGCCATAGAAACTCCTAAAACTATAAGAACAGAGCCTAAAATATACAATTTTTGCATCCCAAAATGTTCCATCATTTTATCAATAGTTAATCTAGAAATGGTCATAGAAATCATAAAAAGTAAATATCCAAACGTAAAAACTTTTTCATTTACAATTTCTTTAAAATAAACGCCATTCCAGTCGTACATTCCTCCTTCGCAAATCGCTGCAAAGAAAACAATGAAGCCTAAAAGTGAAATATATTTACTCGGTTTTCCTAATTTAAAACCTCCTCCACTTCTAGATTTATCATCCCTCAACAAATGTGGAAAGGCAAAAAGAACCATCAAAATTCCAAAAATTGCAACCATTAAAAGATGCCATTCTATAGAAATTTTGAATTTAATCATAATTGTAGAAAAAAGTACGCCCAAAATACCGCCAATACTCCAAATTCCATGAAAACTGCCTACAATTTTTTTCTCGAATTTTTCTTGAATTGAAATAGATTGTGTATTGATGGAAATATTAATCACTCTTAATGAAATAGAAAATACCACCAAAGAAGCAACAATAAACCAAATTGATGGTGCAAAACCAACTGAAAGCAAAGACAACAAAAAAGTAAAACTAGCCACTTGAAGCGGAATTCGACTATCAAATTTTGAAACCAACCAACCAGAAAGTGGAATTCCTATCACAGCACTTGCAGGCATTACCATTAACAAATTCCCTAAAGAATCTTCATTAAGGTTAAAATTATCTTTTATAGTAGGAATTCTAGAAGCCCAAGAAGAAAAGCAAATTCCCGAAAGAAGGAAATATGCAGAAAGGGCGATTCTTTGTTTTTGTCTCGTTTCTAATACACTCATTTCGAGTGCAAAATTACGGCAATCTATTCTAAAACACCGAATCTTTTCTTATCAAATTGTTATTTTAAATCTTCTTTTTCTAGATTTTACTCTAAATCTTACCTCTATCTGAGTACAATTTTTTCTATCTTTGGATAAATTAAAAAAAATGCCCGATTTTCTTCACGCCGATAAAGACAATTTTTCTGATGACGAACTGATGCAGGAAGAAAAAATTCGTCCGCAGAGTTTCCGAGATTTTGCCGGACAAAGAAAAACTTTGGATAATCTGGAAGTTTTTGTGGCAGCCGCCAAAAACCGAGGTTCTGCTTTAGACCACGTTTTGTTGCACGGCCCGCCAGGCTTAGGAAAAACTACGTTGGCTCATATCATTGCTAATGAATTGGGGGTTGGCTGCAAAGTAACTTCTGGTCCCGTTTTGGATAAACCTGGAAGTTTAGCAGGATTGCTTACCAATTTAGAAGAAAACGATGTGCTTTTTATTGATGAAATCCACAGGCTTTCGCCAGTTGTGGAAGAATATTTGTATTCGGCAATGGAAGATTACAAAATCGACATTATGCTGGAAACAGGTCCTAATGCACGTTCGGTACAAATTAGTCTCAACCCTTTTACTTTGGTTGGAGCAACTACAAGAAGCGGAATGCTTACGAAACCAATGTTGGCAAGATTCGGAATTCAAAGCAGATTAGAATATTATACCATTGAACTTTTGGGAATGATTATCGAGAGAAGTTCTAGAGTTTTGGGCGTTCCTATCTACGAAGATGCAGCGCTCGAAATTGCAAGAAGAAGCCGAGGAACACCCAGAATTGCAAATGCACTTTTGCGCAGAGTTCGAGATTTTGCAGAAATAAAAGGCAATGGTGAAATTGAAATTGAAATCACAAAATTTGCATTAAATTCTTTAAACGTAGATGAATTTGGTCTCGATGATATGGACAACAAAATTATGCGAGTAATGATTGAAAATTTCAAAGGAAAACCTGTAGGAATTTCTGCTTTGGCAACTTCCATTGGCGAAAATCCCGAAACGATTGAAGAAGTTTATGAACCGTTTTTAATACAAGAAGGTTTTATCATCAGAACTCCCCGAGGAAGAGAAGTTACAGAAAAAGCTTATAAGCATTTGGGGATTTTGAGGTCAAAAAATACTGGGGAATTATTTTAGATTGAGGTTAAGACTTAGATTAAGGTAAAAAATTATGAAAAATGTAGTTCAATTATTTTTTGTTTTGTTTTATATTTTTTCTTTTTCTCAAGAAGATACAAATTGGTATGGTTTCTATAATTCTGACTCTACTAAAATTGGATATAAAGATTCTAGAGGCAATATAAAAATAGAACCAAAATTTGAATTTACAATGACTAATTTTAAAATTTTCAAAGATGTAGTCATTGTCTGGGAATATGCCCCAAATTATAGTGGAGAAAAATATTATCTAAATAAATTAGGTAATAAGTTTGGAAAAGATAGCATTTATGTCTCTGATTTTTCATTTGCAGAAGAATCTGAAGGTAAAATAAAATTTAGAGACTATAAAACTGACAAAGTAGGTTTTTTTGACAAAAACGGCAAAGTTGTAATACCCGCAAATTATAATGACGCTGGAGATTTTCATAATGGTTTAGCAATGGTTATAAAGAATGGAGTAAGAAAATGCTGGAGAGAAGATAACGGAGAACAACCAGAATATCCAAATTGTGAACATTGGTCTTGGGAAGGAAAAACGATGATGATTAATTCTAAAAATCAAGAACTTTTTGAAATTCCTAAACAAAAAAATTACTCTTATTCTGTTGATTATACAAATTTTAAACTCAACGAAAATGTTGATTCTGATGTATATACTTCTTATAACGGAAATGATGGGAATACCTATTCCTTCTACAGTTCTAAGAAGGATTACAAAAAATGGTTTGAAACCAAATTTTTACCAGATTTCAAAACAAATGGAAAAATTTTAGAAAAATATTTTAACAATAGTATTGAATTACATATTAAAGAAAGTTCAGTAATCATTGATAAAAAAGATTTTCTAACAAAAGGTTTTGATAAAAAAATCAATAAACTTCTTGAAGATTATATCAAAAACAAATATAGTATTGATTATTTTAATGAAAATATTTTTAATGAAGATTCTAGAGAAATTTCTATTGACCTACGATTAACTTCTATAATAAAAAATAAAGACATTAGAAGTGCCACAAACTTCAATCAAATAAGTGTCATTTTCAAGAAAATTGGAGATTCATTTTACATTATTTCTACACCTTAAATTCTCAAAATTTTACTTAAATTAGCACAAAATCACTTTTAAAATATGAAATTATATCCTATACAATGCGGAAAATTCAAACTTGATGGTGGCGCCATGTTTGGCGTCGTCCCGAAATCGCTTTGGCAAAGAACCAATCCTGCTGACGAAAAAAATTTGATAGAATTAGGAACTCGCTCTCTTTTGGTAGAAGATGGCAAAAAACTTATTTTGATAGATTGCGGTCTCGGAAACAAACAAGACGAAAAATTTTTCGGGCATTATTCGCTTTGGGGAGATGATTCTTTAGATAAAAATTTGGCAAAATTTGGTTTTGTGCGAGACGACATTACCGATGTTTTCCTTACACATCTTCATTTCGACCATTGTGGTGGTGCTATTGAGTGGAATGATGACAAAACAGGTTATAGACCCGCTTTTAAGAATGCACATTTTTGGACCAACGAAAACCATTGGAAATGGGCTACAGAACCCAACCCGAGGGAAAAAGCAAGTTTTCTGAAAGAAAACATTTTCCCGATTGAAGAAAGCGGACAATTGCAATTTTTGCCATTGCCAACAACTGGAAATTATGGTTTTGCTCCTGAATTAAAAATGGATGTAATTTTCGTGGACGGACATACCGAAAAACAGATGCTTCCGGTAATTCAATATCAAGAAAAAACGATTGTCTTTGCAGCAGATTTAATTCCTACAGCTGGGCATATTTCGCAAGTTTATGTGATGGGATATGATACCAGACCGCTTCTTACGATGGAAGAAAAAGGAAAATTCTTAAAACAATGTGTGGATAATGAGTACTTGCTGTTCTTCGAACACGATGCTCATAATGAATTGGCAAGCCTTAAAATGACTGAAAAAGGCGTGAAATTAGACGAAACGTTTAGCTTTAATGATGTTTTTGGATATTAGTTGTTGTTGATAGAAAATAAAAGTATGGAAACCCAAAATAGCAAACCAACAACCAATAACCAACAACCAACACCTAAAATTATTGGAATTACAGGTGGAATTGGCAGTGGAAAATCTACGGTTTCTAAATACATAGAAGAATTGGGATTTCCTGTTTATAATTCGGATTATTGGGCGAAAGAATTGGTGAATTTTGATGAAAGTTTAAAATTTAAAATCATTAATTTGCTCGGCGAAAATTCTTACGATGAAAACGGCACCTATAACAGAGCTTACGTTGCTTCTATTATTTTTGAAAACGAAGATTTGTTGCACGAACTCAACAAAATTATTCATCCTGCAGTAAGAGAGCATTTCGAAAATTGGGTAAAAGCTCAGCATTCTGAATTTGTTTTTAAAGAAACGGCTCTTTTATTTGAATTAAAATTAAACGAACAGTGCTATCAATCTATTTTGGTAACTGCTGATGATAATATCCGAATAAAACGTGTGATGGATAGAGATAAAAAAACGTATCGAGAAATTGAAGCCATTATGCAAAAACAAATGTCCGAAAAAGATAAAATAAAGAAAGCAGATTTTATTATTGAAAATAATTCGGACCTTGAAACTTTAAAATCTTATGCCAAACAAGTAATTTCGGAGCTTCAAAATATGAATTTATAATTTCTAAACGCTATAAAAAATAAAACCTTGAGAAAAATTCTCAAGGTTTTTTGTAGGTATGTAGATTTAATTTTTACTTTTTGATGAATTTATCAGATTTTAATAAAGTACTATTACTATAAACTCTGACAAAGTATAAACCAGAAGGTAAAAATTTTATATCTATTTTTTCTTGAGATTGAATTTTAGATTTTGATAAAACCAGTTTCCCACTATTGTCAAATATTTCAATCCCATCAAAATTTGCTAATGGAGATGAAACTGAAATATATTGTGAAGACGGATTAGGATAAAGCACAATTTTTGATATTTTTTCTGAATCAAAGACACTAAGAGTTGTACAAGCATTAGAATTAAGTAATGATGCCCTAGGTCCTGCCAATGTATTTTGAGCTATATTTTTTTGCCCTAAAGTAAAAAAAGCCATATTAATATCATCTACATAATCCATGTAATTCATAAACATTGCTCCACTAGGATAAGCAGTTACATCACAAACATTATCAAAATTTGGAAAAACGGGAGTTCCATAATAAGGATTATCAGTTCCTGGTGTATCTTGCACCCCATCATCATTATTAGAATTCCCACAAATACTTCCATCTTCCCCCCAAGGATGATTCAATCCAAAATAATGTCCAATCTCATGAGTAGCAGTTCTACCTTTATTATATGGTGCAGTTGCTGTGCCAATAGTTCCAAAATATTTATACCCAATGCACAATCCATCAAAATAATAACCATTTGAATCAGTTGCATCAACTGCATCTGGAAGATATGCCCACCCTAATAAAGTTGTATCAGTAAATTCACCAATCCATATATTTAAATATTTAGTAGTATCCCAAGCTAAATCTCCTTGTGGCTTGTAATAATCATCATCAAAAACAAAAGATGATGGAATAGATTTTCTAATAATTCCAGTTGTTGCGTTTCCGTTTGGATCTTTCGTAGCCAAACAAAATGCTATTTCAAAGTCGGCTCCATAAGATTGAAAAGCAGCTGGTACAACAGTAGAAAAATCTGAATTCAATTTTCTAAAATCATTATTAAGAACCGTAAGTTGAGACTGTATTTGTGCATCTGAAATATTTTGTATAGAATTTTTATAAAGAACATGTACTACAACAGGAATTGTAATTACAGATGTCACCTTACTTTGCCTTTTTAAATTCCTAGAAGTCTCTAAAAACTTTCTAAGCTCTTTAGAGTATTCCACTTTATCAGGATTAGCTTTAAAAAAATTATTCATCTTTTGAGGAGTTCCACAGGTTCTTTGAGCTAAAGATATTTGAAATAATAACAAAATAACAATTAATAAATATTTTTTCATATTTTTTTCTTTTGCTTTAATAAAATAATTAAATCTATACAAAACTACAATTTATTATTTATTCTAATAATTTTTGCAAGAATGAATTCATATTCAAAATCCTCAAAACTGATAAACCAAATTCCAACTAAAACCTACATTAAATTTTGAAGAACTTTTGCCAAAACCAGAAACAATCATTGGATACATTTCTTCTTGCTTTGTGGTGTATAGCATGTATTTTGGCTGTGCATTTACATCAATATAAAATTTAGATTTAAAAAGCTGCACTCTAGCTCCAAGCATTGCTTCCATCCAATAAGACGATTGATTGGAAGATGGAAACTGCAAATATTGATCTGCGCCTCCATAAGCTCTAACAGGTACAGATTTATATTCTTGATTATAAAAAGAAGCAGCTAGTTTACCACCTGCGTAGAAACCGTTGTCTCTGTTTTCATAATCCATAGATAGCATATAAAAACCACCTAATTTTGCGAAAATTCCGTTTACAGAAGCATCATAACCTCCTTTTTGGTAAACATTTTTCTCGTAACCAGCTTCTAAAATGGCGCTTACATTTTTTTTAACTTTTGTAGAAACGTGTGCCTGAAATAATTTTCTATCACTAAATGTTGCCATTGCAGCATTCAACACATCTACACCAACTGCCAAATTGGGCTGATATTTATATTTTGGTTTTATAGAATCTTTTTTTTCTTGAGAAAAGAAAAATCCTAAACTAAAAAGTAAAATAAAAGTGAGTTTTGTTTTCATCAATAATTTGCTCTTGATTTTGTTCTATTTTCAATACAGGATTTGCTGTTTCTAAAGTTCCGCTTACGTTTTCGTATAATCTTTTAAAACCACAAGCTGGCGACACATATTCAGATTTCAAAGTATAATTTATTTTCACTTTGGATACATCTCCTTTATTGGTAGTTCTAAGAGAAATTTCTGTAAAAAGATTATCATCAACTCTCAACGGAATCAATACTGAATCTACACTTTTAGCTTGAAGCACACTTACAGCGCCAGAACCATAATCTACATCTACATATAAAGAGTCTAACGTTGCCGTTCTCCCGTCAGAAGATTTGAATTTAACCTTCATTCTTGGCGTAGCTTCACCAGAAATACAGACATCATCATCTCCCCCGCAAGAAGAGAGCAACATCAATCCAAAAAATAATAATATAAAATATTTCATTATTACTTCATTAAAATTAAAAACCACAAAAACACTAATTGTTTTTGTGGTTCAAAAATAGCATTTTTATTTTATTTCTAAAGCTTTGTCTATTCTATAAACTAAATCTTCTAAATGATATTTTGTAACACTATCTGCATACTGAGAAGATGCTTTAGAAGCTTGGTCTCTTACTTCTCGTAATGTTCCTCGCACTAAGGCTTTTACATCAGAATTTTCAGAACCTCCCAATCTTGAAGCACCTATAACAATAACTTTATTAGCAGAATTTACCTTAGAAATAAGATTTTCCACAAAATTTCTTTGTAAATTTCTTCTGTAAATGTCAATTTTAGAAGAAGTATTTAATTCTGAAAAAACATCAGTTTTCAAATCTTTAAGATAATCAAAAAGCGCATAAGCATTGGTATCTTGAGATTCTCCTTTGTTTAAATTATCTAAAACAGCAGGCATTAAAATTCTGTTCAAAACACCATTTTGAAGATTTTCTACTACTTCTACTGGTGCTTTGTCAATTTTTGTAAGCACTGAATTTTTAAGAATCCAATTAGGCGTTGTAAATACATAGTCGTTCAAAAATTTAAGTGCTTCTTTTTGTTCTGTTTTAGAAACCAGCTCATATACAGCACCTTTTTGTTCTACTGTTTTTGGAGTTTCTTTTACACCTCCAATATATTTAGCAACATGACCGAGGTATCTTGCAAATTGCCCAGAAACTTGATTATATCTACCTTCTAAAACTTTATAATCTTCATTCGGTTTAGTGCTCCAAGCTTCTAAATTTTCTATAATTCTTTGAAGATTTTTCACACCATATTTCCCTGCAATCATAGGATTATCTCCTACTTGTTCGCTTTGAGAACGTGGGTCGAAAGGATTAGATTCTGTACCAAACCACAATCTTGGGTTTTGTAGTTTTTCTATTGTCCATTTGTTGATAAAAGTTTTTTCTTTTTCTGGCGAATTATAGTTGTAAAATCTTCTATAACCCCATTCTATAGCCCAATCGTCATAATCTCCAATTCTAGGCATTAGATTATCTACATTTATTTTATCTTCTGGCTGAGCTACATAATTAAATCTTGCATAATCCATAATAGAAGGAGTATGTCCATTTGCTTTAAGCCAAGAATTATTTCTAAGATTTTCTACAGGAACAGTAGAACTAGAACCATAATTATGTCTAAGACCAAGCGTGTGTCCTACTTCGTGAGAAGAAACAAATCTAATGAGTTGCCCCATTAATTCGTCATCAAAATCTACTTTTCTGGCTCTAGGATCATTAGGAGAAGCTTGTACAAAATACCAATCATTCAAAAGTTTCATTACATTATGATACCAATTGATATGACTTTCTAAAATTTCGCCCGTTCTTGGGTCTGAAATAGAAGGTCCTGAAGCATTAGGAACATCCGAAGGTTTATAAACAATTGCAGAAAATCTTGCATCTTCTAAACTCCACTCTGGGTCGTCTTTTGCATTAGGAACTTTAGCATAAATAGCATTCTTAAAACCTGCTTTTTCGAAAGCTTTTTGCCAATCATTAACTCCTTGAATTAAATATGGAATCCATTTTTTTGGTGTTAAAGGGTCTATATAAAAAACAATTGGTTTTGCGGGTTCTACCAATTCGCCTCTTTTGTATTTTTCTAAATCTTTCGGTTTTGGTTCTAATCTCCATCTTTTAATTAAAGAAACTCTTTCCACACCTTGAGGATTTATATCGAAATCGGTATAACCTACAGCAAAAAAACCAACTCTTGGGTCGAAATATCTCGCTTGCATCTTATCTTCTGGGAGCAAAATAATAGAAGAATTAACTTCCACCGTATAATTACCACTAATTTCTGGCTTTGGAGCACCTGGAATTGAAGAAACATCTCCTGCACTTCTGTTATACGTTTTTGTGGTATTAATTTCAATATTTGTTGGGAAAGATTTCACAAAATTTACAAAAGATTTGTCTTTTTGAAAACCTCCTACTCTAAACCCTTTCTTATACCTTCCGTCAAACGAAACAATATCATTATCACCATTAATAAAGTCTGTAACATCTATAACAGTAGATTTTTTGTCTTTGCCAAAAGCTTTTACATCAAATGCAAATTCTATCGCATTCACATTATTTCTCATCACCGTATTGTACATTGCAGAAGTAGAATCTTTAGCATAATCTACAAAAGAAATAGAACGTACAAAAACTTTATCTTGAGGTCCTTTTTCAAAACTGATAACATTTTGACTAATTTGGTCACCCGCATAACCCGACATACCAGAGCGCATTTCAGCACCAGCTTTGGTTAATCTAGTTACCACTAAAAAATCTTTTTTGAGTGATTTATCCGGAATTTCGAAGAAATATTTGTCTTCTACTTTGTGAACCGTAATTACCCCTTCATCGCTTACCGCTTTGTCTGTAATTACTTTTTCGTAAGGTTGAATTTTTTCTGGTTTTTTGTCTTTTGGTTTGGTAATATTAGCAGTGTCTTTCTTGGCTTTCACCTCTACTTTTACACTGTCTTTTACCTGAGAAAATGTGCTTACCGACGCTAATAACGATAAGACACAAAAAAATCTTAGTACATTTTTCATTCGATTTTAATTATTTTTCTTGGTTAGATTTTAATCAAAAAATGATTAAAAAAATTAGGGATTCTTATTTGAACCCCCAATTTAGTTATTTTTTCACTAATAAAGCGATATTTTCTACGTGATGTGTCTGCGGAAACATATCTACTGGCAAAATTTTCACCACATTATAATGTTCTTTCATCAGTGCTAAATCTCTGGCTTGTGTAGCCGAATTGCAACTTACATACACAATTTTTGGAGGAGAAAGTTTCAAAATTTGTTCTACCACTTTTTGGTGCATTCCGTCTCGTGGCGGGTCTGTTACCAAAACATCAGCTTTAGGATGATTGGCTAAAAACTCTTCTGTAAACACATCTTTCATGTCTCCACAATGGAATTCACAATTTTCTAAACCATTCAATTTAGCGTGTTCTATTGCAGCATTTATTGCTTCTTGCACAGATTCTATCCCAATTACATATTTTGCTTTTTTAGCAATATATTGCGCAATTGTTCCCGTTCCTGTATATAAATCATAAACTACATCGTTCTCAGAAATTTCTGCAAATTCTATCGTTTTTCTATACAATTCTAAAGCTTGTTTATAATTGGTTTGAAAGAAAGATTTTGGACCAATTTTGAATTGTAAACCGTCCAGTTCTTCCATCAAAAATCCTTCACCATAATAGTTTTGAATATCCAAATCATAAATTGAATCATTTCCTTTTGGATTAATGGCATACACCAAAGTTTTTACCTGCGGAAATTTCTCTAAAACAAAATTGAATAAATTTTCTCTATTTTCTTTTTCCTCTCTATAAAGTTGAAACAAAACCATCCATTCTCCTTTAGAATTTTGGCGAAGCATTAATGTTCTAAGAAAACCTTCTTGGTTTCTAACGTCATAAAAATCTAAATTATGCTCTACAGCATATTTCTTAACCGCCAATCTCAAATCGTTAGAAGGAGATTCTTGCAAATAACATTCTTGCAAATCTAAAATTTTGCTCCACATCCCTGGAATATGAAACCCTAAAGCATCTCTGTTGCCAAAATTCTCTTCCGAACTAATTTCGTATTGCGTAAGCCAACGAGCATTTGAAAAAGAAAATTCCATTTTATTTCTATAAAAATATTCTTCTGCAGAACCTAAAATTGGTAAGGTTTCAAAGTCTTCAATTCCGCCAATTCTTTTGATATTATTATAAACTTCTTCTTGTTTGAAATCCAATTGCTTTTGGTAAGAAAGATTTTGCCATTTGCAACCGCCACAAACTCCAAAATGGACACATTTCGGTTCTACTCTATAAGGTGATTTTTCTAAAATTTCTACAGCTTCAGCTTCATAGTATTTAGACTTGGCTTTTTTCACTCTGGCATTCACTAGGTCTCCAGGCACAGCTCCGCTTACCAAAACGGTTTTTCCTTCGTCGGTTTTTCCTACCGCAACACCTTTTGCCCCAGCAGAAAGCAATTTTATATTTTCTAGAATTATATTTTTCTTTTTCTTACTCATAATCTTGCAAAAATACATTTTATAACTTAATTCTTACATAAAAAAATGCGGACTGTTGCAGTCCGCATGATATTTTAAAAATATTTTTCTTGTAAGAAATTTATTTTGTAGGAGCAGCTGGAGCTGGCGCACCCATTTGAGGCATCATTTGTGGATTTGGAACCACAGAAGGAGGTGTTAAACCAGAAGCTTTGTTAAGAGCATCTACCAATAGAGGGTCTCCAATATTAAGATACGTTTTACCTGCTACTTTTGCATCTTTGTCTAAGATTACAAAACTTGGCATTTTGAAACCATAGATAGCAAATTGCTTAGCAATATCAGATTTCATCCCTTTTTCTCCGTAGAAACTCACTCCGTTTACGCCTTTGAAAACAGCATTTGCAGTTTTCTTGAATTGGTCTTGAGTATCATCTAAATTTACAAAAGCAAAATTAATTTTTGTCTTATAAAAATTAATCATTTCTTTAAGAACAGGAACTGTATTTTGGTTTAGATAAGGATTCCAAGAAGCATAGAAAACTACTAAAGTTGGTTTTCCTTTCAATTCTGAAAGTGAAGATTTTTTACCATCTAGTTTTACTAATTCTGTTTTAGAATAATCTGTACCCACTGGTAAACCGTAGATAGCTTCTTCCACTTTTTTAAGGTCTGCTTTAATAGATTCTGACTTTACTTTAGAATCTAAAACCTTCATAATTTCTGGAATTTTAGGATTGTTTGGCTGAAGGTCAAACTGAGTAGCTACTGTTGCAAGAAGATAATCTTTAGTTTTATCTGTAATGTCTTTTCTTGTATCTAAGAATTTAGCAAAAACCTCTACATTAGAATTAGGAGCAGCTCCCTTCTGAGTAGTCTGGAAAAATTTTTGAATATCAGAACCATATTTAGACAAAAGATAATTTCTGTAAGTAGGCATACTTTCTACAAAATCTTCATTTTCTAAAGATTTTTGAAAATCTAGAAATTTCTGAGATGGCTTAAAATTAGGATTATTCGTCATCTGCCCATGAATAGCTTCGTATTGAGAAGAAATTCTAAGAAGAGTAACATCTAGTTCTTCTTTGCTCACTTTTTTTACATCGCTGTCTGGTTTTTTAGTTTCAGCAATTTTGTCTAATTGAGCTGTAATTTCTTTTTTGTATTTTTCTAATTCTTTTAAGAAATCAGATTCATTTTTAGCAGCTACAGATTGGTTAATTTTAGACAAATAGTCATTAATATATTTCTGACTTTCTGTTAAAAATTCTGTATTTCCTTTTGCATCACCAGTAATTTGCATATTGGTAGGAAACATTACGGCATCTGTTTTAATATCAACTTTGTCTCCACCTTTTAAGTAGATAAAGCCAGAGCTACCAGCATAAGTGATAAGATAAACACCATTTTTAGGAATTTCGAAAGTTTCAGAAAAATTTCCTTTAGCATCTGTACCAAAATTGGCTACAGGCAGAGTTGCAATACCAGAAGTTTCGATAAGTTCTATTCTTTCTAATGGGTTTGCATTTTTAAGGTTACCAGTAATGGTTACTTTTCCTCCTTTAGAACAAGAAATAAGTGCAATAGCAAGGAATAGTAGTAAAAAATACTTTTTCATTTTTTGTTTAAAAATTGTTTTTAATATTTAGATGAGCAAAAATATACTTTTAGTTTTATTCTTTAAAATAAAGTTTGCATTTTGGGAATTATTTAACGAAAAATCACCTCATTAAGAGAGGTGATTTTCAGTTTATTTAGTTCAAATTACTTATTCAGCAGTTGTAAACTTCGCCACAAGAAACTCTCTGTTCATTCTTGCGATGTTTTCTAGAGAAATTCCTTTCGGGCATTCAATTTCACAAGCTCCGGTGTTAGAACAGTTTCCAAAACCTTCTTCGTCCATTTGTTTCACCATGTTAAGAACTCTTCTCTTCGCTTCTACTCTACCTTGAGGTAAAAGTGCAAACTGAGAAACTTTAGCACCTACAAATAGCATTGCAGAACCGTTTTTACAAGTTGCAACACAAGCTCCACAACCAATACAAGCTGCAGCATCCATTGCTTTGTCTGCATCTTCTTTAGGAACTGGGATTGCGTTTGCATCTAATGTATTACCAGAAGTATTTACAGAAACAAAACCTCCAGCAGCCATAATTCTGTCAAAAGCACTTCTATCTACTACCAAATCTTTAATTACTGGAAAAGCAGCACTTCTCCAAGGTTCGATGTGGATAGTTTCACCGTCTTTGAACATTCTCATGTGAAGCTGACAAGTGGTAATGCCAGTATCTGGACCGTGAGCTCTACCATTAATGTAAAGCGAACACATACCGCAGATTCCTTCACGACAATCGTGGTCAAAAGCTACAGGTTCTTTTCCTTCGTTTACCAGATTTT
Organism: Cloacibacterium sp.; assembly: GCF_047601505.1. GTDB lineage: Bacteria > Bacteroidota > Bacteroidia > Flavobacteriales > Weeksellaceae > Cloacibacterium. The sequence continues at coordinate 977,433 of NZ_JASGJD010000001.1, read as the reverse complement.
CATTCAGCATGTCTAACATTTCTAAGAACGAAGAGTCTGGCGAAACATCTGATATTTTGTAGGTCTCGAATTGACCTTTTGTTTTATTGTTTTTCTGTCTCCAAATTTTTAGAGTCAGATTAAGTCCTTTTTTTGCACTCATTTTCTTACTGTTTTTGGAGATTATTTATAAGATCTAGTTTTAACTTCAATATTCTCGTATATCAATTCTTCTTTGTGCAATACTTCGGCGTTTATATCTTCACCTTTGTATTCCCAAGCAGCAACGTATTTGAAGTTTTCGTCATCTCTTTCTGCTTCACCTTCAGGAGTTGCGTGATCCCAACGGAAATGACCTCCACAAGATTCTTTTCTTTCTAAAGCATCTTTTGCCATTAGTTGTCCTAATTCTAAGAAATCTGCTACTCTAAATGCTTTTTCTAGCTCAGTATTCATTCCGTCTGCTTCGCCAGGCACTTTTACATTTTTCCAGAAATCTTTTCTTATTTCTTCAATTTCTTTAATTGCTTCTGCTAATCCTTCAGGAGTTCTTCCCATACCTACTTTATTCCACATTACGTTTCCAAGTTGTTTGTGGAAGTAATCTACAGAGTGAGTTCCTTTATTAGTTAGGAAGAAATTAACTTTATCTTTAATTTCTTTTTCAGCGGCATCAAATTCGCTAGATTCAGTAGTAATTTCACCTGTTCTAATATCTGCAGAAAGATAATCTGCAATAGTATAAGGAAGTACAAAATATCCGTCTGCAAGACCTTGCATTAATGCCGAAGCTCCTAATCTGTTTGCTCCGTGGTCTGAGAAATTAGCTTCACCTACCACAAAACATCCTGGTATTGTACTCATTAGATTATAATCTACCCAAACACCTCCCATAGTGTAGTGCACTGCTGGATAAATTTTCATTGGAGTTACATAAGGATCGTCTGCTGTAATTTTTTCATACATTTGGAATAGGTTTCCGTATTTTTCTTCTACCCATTTTTTACCCAAATCATAAATTTGTTTTTCAGAAGGATTGTGAATGTTTTTCTCTGTAGCAGATTCTCTACCTTTTTTCATAATTTCTGTAGAAAAATCTAAGTAAACACCTTCTTTAGTATCGTTATTTTCGATTCCGAAACCAGCATCACATCTTTCTTTAGCCGCTCTAGAAGCTACGTCTCTTGGCACTAAGTTTCCGAATGCAGGATATCTTCTTTCTAAATAGTAATCTCTGTCTTCTTCTTTAATAGTTTCAGGTTTTAATTTACCTTCTCTAATGGCAACTGCATCTTCAATTTTCTTAGGAACCCAAATTCTACCAGAATTTCTAAGAGATTCTGACATTAAAGTTAATTTTGATTGTTGAGTTCCGTGAACAGGAATACAAGTTGGGTGAATTTGTACAAAACAAGGATTTGCAAATAAAGCTCCTTTTTTGTGAATTTTCCAAGCTGCAGAAACGTTACTTCCCATTGCATTGGTAGAAAGGAAATATACGTTACCATAACCACCAGAAGCAATTACAACAGCGTGAGCAGAATGTCTTTCAACCTCACCAGTAACAAGATTTCTAGCAATAATACCTCTTGCTTTTCCATCTACAATTACCAATTCCATCATTTCGTGACGGTTGTACATTTTAATTCTACCTTTACCAATTTGACGGCTCATTGCAGAATATGCACCTAATAATAATTGCTGACCAGTTTGTCCTTTTGCGTAAAAAGTTCTCTTAACCTGAGTTCCTCCAAAAGAACGATTATCTAACTGACCTCCGTATTCTCTACCGAAAGGAACACCTTGCGCAACACATTGGTCAATAATATTAGCTGAAACTTCAGACAATCTATGCACATTAGCTTCTCTTGCCCTATAATCTCCACCTTTTATAGTATCGTAGAATAATCTGTAAACAGAATCTCCATCATTTTGATAATTTTTTGCTGCATTAATACCACCTTGCGCTGCAATAGAGTGTGCTCTTCTTGGCGAATCTTGATAGCAAAATGCTTTTACATTATAGCCTTGTTCTGCAAGAGTAGCAGCAGCAGAACCACCAGCTAAACCTGTACCAATAACAATAATGTCAATTTTGTCTCGGTTGTTTGGTGCAACCAAGTTCATGTGTGCTTTATGATTTTTCCATTTGTCCGCTAAAGGACCAGAAGGAATTTTAGAATCTAGAATGCTCATAATAATGTATATCTAATTATTGAGTTACGAAATGAAAAACAGCTACTATAATAAATCCTAGTGGAATTAAAATAGAATACCAAGTTCCTAGTGTGTTTACACATTTTAAATACTTAGGATGTCTTGCTCCAATAGATTGGAATGAAGACTGGAATCCATGAGCTAAATGCAAACCTAACAAAACGAAAGCTACAACATACAAAGCCACTCTCCATAATGGTTGAAACTTCGCGTGTAAATGTTCAAAATCAGATTCTGTAGGAACAGCACCTAAATAATTTTTAGAAATTGTTGGCACCCAAAAGTCTGCTAAGTGAATCGCTAGATAAACCAAGATAAATGCCCCAGAAATAATCATATTTCTAGACATCCATGTAGAGTTACCACTGTTTTTCGCCACAGCATATTTCACTGGTCTCGCCGCATTGTTCTTCAATTCTAATACAAATCCCATCACAAAATGGAAAATTACGCCTGCAAATAATACCGGCTGCATTGCAAATTGAATTAGGGGATTACTTCCCATAAATTCCGAAGCTGCATTAAATCCTTCTTCACTGAAAACAGAAATAAGATTAATAGACAAGTGAATCACCAAAAATATCAGCAAAAACATTGCTGAAAGCGCCATTAAAAACTTTCTACCGATTGTAGATTGAGTTAATCCTGCCATTGTTTATATTTTTTTTGAATTTCCACAAATTTAAGAATTATAGACCGCTCTAAATCATGACAAATGTCAGATTTTGTATTTTGTAATCGTTCTAAATAAGACTGCTATTATCTTATAAATTTTCCTTCAATTTCTACCGCATCAAAATCACCTGAAAAATACTTAATTTCGGCTTTTTTAACTCTTCTAGAAGTTATATAAGGATTTATAACAAAGCTTTTTGCTTTCTCCAAATCCATCTCTTTCGATATCCAAAATACAGCATTGTCACCTTCTTTTTGAATAACTATTTTCTGTTTGAAATTTTTCACAAAAATCGTTTCAGACCGCCTAAATTGATACAAATCACTTGAAAATCTCACCAAAACAAACAAAAACAAAATCCCCAAAAAACGAACCAAGACTCCACTTTTCTTCAATAAAACATTTTTTAGAAGAAAAATCGCTCCAAAAAGAACAATTACTTCTAACAAATTTATTGAGATGTTTTTAATGAAAAACCAATCTTGAGAAGCAAAAAAATGAATGCCTTTCAATAGAAAATTTACAATTTTTTCATAGAGAAAATCTAACCAAAACCATTCAATTTTCAAAGCAAATAAAACAGTCATCAACAATGAAAATATAATAATTAATTCTGAAAACGGAACGATAATAAGATTGGCGACAATGGATAAAAAAGAATACTGATGAAAGTAAAAAACCACCAAAGGAAATGTAACAATTTGCGCCGAAAAACTCACAGAAACTACATTTACCATAAAATTTTGAAAAGTATTTTTTGGCTTTGGCAGATATTTCAAAATAGGTTCATTCAACCAAAAAATTCCAAAAACGGCAATAAAACTCAATTGAAAACCCACATCAAAAAGTTGTTGCGAATCTATAATTAAGATTAAAAAACCGGCAATCGCCATTGCGTGAAGCAAATCTGGTTTCCTTTGCAGCAAAACAAAACCGTAATATGCCGTTATCATTATACAACTTCGTAGCACAGAACTGCCATAATCTATAAAAATGGTAAAACACCAGATTAAAATTAAAGAAATCAAAACAGGAATTCTTTTGTATTTTGCAGAAAAAAATTGTTGTAAAAAGTACAAAATCAACCAAAAAATTATCGCCAAATGCGTTCCTGAAATCGCCAAAAAATGAATCAAACCACTTTTACTAAAATCCGAAACCATTTCTGAACTCATCTCGGTTCTATCTGCCAAAATAATTCCTTTTAAAAAAGCTTTTTCGTTTGTAAGGAGTTTAGAATCATCAATATTATTAAGAACAACTATCCTTTTTTGCTTTATTTTTTCGGAAAAAGATAGTTTAGATTTTGGACTTTCTAAAATTTCTGAATTTGCAAAACCTTGATAAAAAATTCCTTTCCTTGCCAAATATTTCGCATAATTGAATTGAAAATCATTTTCTGGCGATTCTACTTTATTAATATAGATTTCTGTAGAATAATAATGTTCAAAATTTAGATTTTTTTCTTCTTTAGGAATATTAATAATCATTTGAAAACCAGAAAGCCTCCCTTGCAAAACTGAAGTTTTCACTTCGTATCTTTTGTATTTTTTATTGGAATTCAATTTCTTATTTAACTCAAAAATCACTTTTTGTTTTCCTTCAAATTTTTCAAAAACATAAGGTTTCGAATTAAAAGAATGTGAAAAAATTCCCAACAAAAAGAATGAAAATCCTAAAAAATAATTCCTAAGTTTTGCTAAAAAAGCAAATTTAAAAAAGGAAAAAACAAATAAAACGAGAGACAAAACAAGTAAAACGAAAACTTGTTTGTATGGAATGTATAAAAAATCACAAAATAAAATCCCCGCCACAAAACACGCCAACATTATAAGAAGTGGTTGTTTTCGCATAATTTGGTTATTAATTTAACCAAATATAATATTTTTTTGTGAATATAATTAAAGAAAATTTTTAACCATCCTCAATTTGTGAGTATGTTTATTTTTTTCGGCGTTATAAATTCCTGAAAAATCCAGAGAATCTATTCTCACTTTTCCGCTAGCATGAATAATTTCAAAAGGGGACAAAACCAAACCAACATGAGTAATAAAACCATTTTCGTCTTCGAAAAAAGCTAAATCACCAGGTTCGCTTTCCTCTACAAAATCTCTAGAAAAACCAATTTCTGCTTGTTTATCAGCATCTCTTGGCAAAGAAATACCGTGAACTTTATAAACCAATTGAACAAAACCACTGCAATCTATCCCAAAAAAACTTCTCCCGCCCCACAAATAAGGAACATTCAAAAATTTTTTGGCAGTTTCTACCAAACTTTCTCTAAGACGAGCCTTGTCTGTAAAATTTTCCGCAGAAAACTCCACTTCACTTCCTATAGAAAGAAGATTTTCCCCTTCGGAAACATCAAAAACACCAAAACTTTGAGTAATTAAATTTTTAGAAACTTCGGAATTTTGTTTTTTTAAAACGGAATTATTTATCCAACCTTCATAGCCATCAAAATCCATTTTAATTTTACTGTACAAACCATCAGTTTCTAAAATTTCGCAAGTTTCACCATATAAAATTTGAGAAGTCATTTCAGATTTTTCTGAGATTTCTGCTCTAATTGGCGACACCGATACGCTACAATAGTGTTTTTCCATAATATTTTTGAGATGAAAGAAAAAAGAGCAAAGATGAAAGACATCTATCTTTTCCCCATATTCTTTTTACTTTTTCCTTGCTAAATGAATTCCGTCTCGCAAAGGTAAAATTACATTTTCAAAATCAGCATCTTCTGCTACTAATTTATTTACCAATTTAATTTGCTCAGTCTGTTTGTTACCTTTTTCATCGAGAACCTTACCATACCAAAGCACATTATCAATCATTAAAACACTCCCCGATTTCATTCTTGGCTTTACCAATTGTAAATATTCAGCATAATTTTCTTTGTCTGCATCAATAAAAATTAAATCAAATATTTCGGTAGAAGTCCTCAAAAATTCTTTAGCATCTTGAAGTTTAAAATCTATCTGAGAAGAAAACTCGCTTTCGGAGAAATATTTCTTGGGCAAATACGCCAAATCTTCGTTGACATCCAAAGTAATCAACTTGCCTTCTTTTTGTAAACCTTCTGCCAAACAAAGTGCTGCATAACCAGTGAAAGTACCAATTTCTAGAATTTTTTCTGGAGAAATCATTTTTGAAATTAAAGAAAGTAATCTCCCTTGTAGATAACCAGAAATCATGTGAGGTTGTGTAGTTTTTTGAAAAGTTTCCTTGCGAAGTCTTTTCAATATTTCTGGTTCTTTAGAAGCGGTTTCTTCTAAATATCTGTCCATTTCAGGATGCAATTCTTCGAAATAACTCATTGGCTAATTAGACGATTGTAATGTAAAATTTTTACAAATTTACAGTTTTTAAACAAATTTCATCAAAATAAAAAACCTTCAAAGAAATTTCCTTGAAGGTTTTAGTTTATTGCAAAAGAGCAAATTTATTTTTTAGGAGCAATGTCCATTAATTTCATAAATTCATCTAGCTTAGGCATAATGATGATTTCTGTTCTACGGTTTTCTGCTCTACCAGAAACTGAAGCATTAGTTGTTTTAGGATTGTACTCACTTCTACCACCAGCTGTAATTCTGTTAGGATTAACACCAAATTGTGTTTGAAGAACTTTCGCCATAGAAGTTGCTCTAAGAGCAGATAAATCCCAATTGTCTTTTGGTAAATTAGCAGAAGCTAAAGGAACATTATCTGTATTACCTTCAATTAAAACACTGTAAGTATCATAATCGTTAATTACTTTAGCTACTTTTCCTAGTACTTCTTGTGCTGCTGGCAAAATATTGTAGTCTCCAGATTTGTAAAGCATTTTGTCTGATAAAGAAATCATTACAACACCTTTCAAAACTTTTACGTTTACATCTGCATCTGCTACATTATCTAAACTTCTTTTCAATTTATTAGATAAAGCTAAGTTTAAACTATCGTTTTTAGCATTTGTAGAGATTAATCTCTTGATATAATCATTAGAAGAATTAATTTCTCCAATTAGCTTGTCTATGTTAGCAGAAGATTTGCCTGTGTTAGACAAACAAGCGTCTAAAGAAGATTTCAAAGCTGTATTTTGATCTTTCAATAGATTGTTTTCGCTGATAAGACCAGAGTTAGCAGATTGCAAATCCTGAATTTGTCTTTGTCTTTCAGCAGCTCCTTCAATACATTGTTTGTAATTAAGATTTAAAGCTTCGTATTGTTTCTTGCTTACGCATGACGTAAGAGAAAGCCCCATCACTGCAATTGTTAAGATTTTAAAAATTCTCATAAAATTATTTTTATATTAAATTGATTTCAAATTTACAAAAAGGTTTTCTTTATAAGCTTTATCTTTGCAAAAAACATACCGCAAATTGGTAGACTTTAACAATTTTAAGAAAAATTTAATTGAATTGGCAGGAAACAATCCTTCCAAAAAATTTCTTTTGGCTGTAAGTGGAGGTGCAGACTCTATGGTTTTGTCCTCGCTATTTGAAATTAATCATTTGAAATTTGAAATAGCTCACGTTAATTATCATTTTCGAGGCGAAGATTCTAATCTGGACCAAAAATTAGTAGAAAAATTTTGTTCTGAAAACAATCTTAAATTTCATTTAAGAGATATTTCTGACGATGAAAAATCTAACATGAAATCTCTACAAAATTGGGCAAGAGAAATTCGTTACGAATTTTTTTTCAATATTTTAGAAAAAGAAAACTTAGATTACATTGTTACGGCTCATCACTTAAATGACGAGTTAGAAACCTTTTTCATTAATCTTTCTAGAGGTTCTGGAATTAAAGGTTTAAGCGGAATTCCTAAAAATGAAAATAGAATTCTGAGACCTTTATTAAATGTTTCTAAAAACGAAATTTACGATTTTGCCAAAGAAAATAATATTGATTACCGAGAAGATATTAGCAACAAAAAAGACGATTATCAAAGAAATAAAATCAGACACCATCTAACGCCCAAATTATTAGAAATTTTTCCTAATTTTTTGAATCAATTCCAAGAAAGTCTTTCTTATCTTAATAGTGCAAACCAGTTTTTTCAGGAAGAAATTCAAAAAACATTTGAAGAAATCTTAATAAGTGGAGACGAAAAAGAATTTGTTTTAGACAAAGAAAAATTACTGAAAAAACATAAAACCATCATTGTAGAAATCATTAGAAAACTTGGTTTCACGGGCATTGAAATAGAAAAAGTAATTTCTTCTGAAAACGGAAAATTCTTTAGAAGCAACTCCCACGAAATCAGTATTAAGAGAACAGAAATCTATTGTAAAAAGAGAAATTGATATTTTCTACTGTAAAGATTTAAAAACCTTAAGAAGTCTTTAACGTTTTTAGTCACTCGTTTTTTTTACTTTTGTAATTCTAAAAAATTAAAAATGAAGAAATTTCTGCTATTGTTTTTCGCTGTTGCAACTCAATTATTTTTTGCACAAATAGAAAAACACGTAAAGCTAAATTATGATATAAAATCTACCGGAGACAACCTCTACGAAGCCATTATCACTGCAAAAATAGACAACGGTTGGCACATATACTCCAAAGATATAGACCCAGAAGTTGGCGCAATTCCTACAGAAATAAAAATTATTTCTAAAGACATAGAATTAATAGGAAAAGCTACAGAAAGTGGCAAAAAAGAAACTTCTTACTCCGAAGCTTTTGCTGCAAACCTTACCACATTGTCTGGAAATGTAGTTTTTAAACAAAAATTTAAACTCAAAAATCCTGAAAAAGGCAGTACTATTGCCGCTGAAGTTACTTATCAAACATGTAACGAAAAGGTTTGTCTAGCACCAGAAACGCTAGAATTTGAGAAAAAAATTGAAGGAATTTCTGCAACAAATACAGAAGAAAAAACGACAAAAGAAACCCTTACAAAAGACAGTACAAAAACGGCTGAAACAATAGTTTCTACTACGGTTTCTGCACCAGCACAACACGAAGGAATAAAAGTAAACAGTTTAGATTTCAAAAATCCGTTAACAGATTGTGGAACAAAAAATACCGAAAACAGAGAAAGTAACCTTTGGATTTTTGTATTAGGATTTATTGGTGGTTTAATTGCATTGCTTACACCATGCGTTTTCCCGATGATTCCGTTGACGGTTTCTTTCTTTACAAAAGGTCAAAAAAATAAAGCAAAAGGAAAAAGAGACGCTTTAATTTACGGATTTTTCATCCTTGTAATTTTTGTGTTACTAAGTGTTCCTTTTCATATTATTGATGGAATTTCTGGGAATATTTTCAATCAAATTTCTACTAATATTTGGTTAAATTTATTCTTTTTCGCCATATTTTTATTCTTTGCATTGAGCTTTTTCGGATATTACGACATTACCATCCCAAGTTGGATTGCCAACAAATCTGCAAAAGCAGAAGAAGCTGGCGGTTTAATCGGAATTTTCTTTATGGCGCTCACTTTAGTTATCGTTTCCTTCTCTTGTACCGGACCAATTTTGGGAAGTTTATTAGGAGGCGTGGCTTCTAGTTCACAAAACGTTCCTTTGCTATTAACCTTTGCTTTAGCAGGTTTTGGGTTAAGTTGGGCAATTGTTTTTGGATTGTTAGCATTATTTCCTCAAGCGTTGCAAAGTTTACCAAAATCTGGTGGTTGGATGAATACTGTAAAAGTAGTTCTTGGTTTTATAGAATTGGCTTTAGCACTTAAATTCTTATCAAAAGCAGATTTAGTTTCTAAAACTTTCTTGTTAAAAAGAGAACTTTTTGTTGGAATTTGGATTGTAATCGCTATTGCATTAGCATTGTATTTATTTGGAAAAATAAAATTCCCTCACGATGACAAAAATGCTAAAATATCTACCAGCAGAAAAGTTTTGGGAATTTTAACTTTTGGATTTTTCGTTTATTTATTTCAAGGCTTAATTCCTGCGGAAAGACCAAAATTACAGCTTCTTTCTGGTATTTTGCCTCCGATTAATGTAAGTTATTTTCACGATGAAAAAGACGGAATCTTAGGGATGCACCCAGAACACGATTATTATAAAGCAATAGAACTTGCCAAAAAAGAAAACAAACCTGTTTTGATAGATTTTACTGGTTTTGGTTGCGAAAATTGTAGAAAAATGGAAGAATTTGTTTGGAGCCAACCTGATGTACTTCCTACACTTCAAAACGAAGTAATTTTGGCTTCACTTTATGTGGATGACAAAGAAGAATTGCCAGAAGCCGAACAAACCAAAATTGATATGGGCAACGGACAAATGAAAAAAATTAAAACCATTGGTGACAAATGGAGTATGTTTCAACAAGTGAATTTTAATAACAATTCTCAGCCTCACTACGTTTTGGTAACACCGGACGGAAAGGTTATTAACACGCCGGTTTCTGGATATATGCCAAAAGAAGATTTCAAAAAATTCTTAGATTGTGGCATCCAGTTTTACAAAAATCAGAAATAGAAATTTATTTCAGTCATTATAAAAAGAGGTTGTTTCTATTAGCAACCTCTTTTTTGTGTTTTTAAAGAAAAATTCACATCAATTTTAAAAACTTTTGTTCTAAATTTGTATCAATTCAATTAAAAAAATAGAACCATGAAAAAACTTTTTTTTATTCTTTTGGCTATTGCAATGGTCTCGTGTAACAAAGTTGCAAACGATTCTTCTAAAACTGTGGACAGTGCTAAAATTATAGACTCCATCAACGCTACCATTTCTAAGCACAACGATAGCATTAGAGCTTTGAACAGCAAGAATCATTTTGATGATTTAAGCGGAGCTCACAAACTTACTTTCACCAATGACGAAGGTCTTTCTTTCTCGGGAATTGTAACTTTCACCAAAATAATGAGCGATGGTTATGACGTAAAAGGAAGTGCTAAATCTGGAAAAAATTCTTTAGTAATTGACGGAAAAGCAGACCGGGTTTCTAAAAAACACATCAATTTCTACGGAACAATTTCTCAAAAAATAAACGGAGTTTCGCACACCAAAAAGAAAAGCAACACTTTTGCTAATGAAGGCAAAGGAAATTTCTTCAGACTTCAAGAAAAAGTAAATTCTGAAGGATTTGTAGATTATATTGATATTTGGAAATAGGTTGAAGTAAAGAAAACCCTTGAAACTTGAAACTTGAAACTTGAAACAAAAAATTAAAGTTATGTTACACTACGAAATTTCTGGAAACGGAAAAAAAATATTGGTTTTACTTCATGGTTTTATGGAAAATAACACCATTTGGAGCGATATGGAAAATCATTTTTCTAAAGATTTCACGCTTGTAAAAATAGATTTACCAGGACACGGAAAATCCGAAATTTACCATTCTATTCATTCAATGGAAATGATGGCAGAAAAAGTGAAAGAAGTTGTAGATATCATCAACGCAAACAAAATCAATACTTTAGGACATTCCATGGGCGGTTATGTTTCTTTGGCTTTTGCCGAAAAATTTCCAGAATTGATAGAAAGTTTAACCTTATTTTTTTCCACAACTCTTGCAGACGACGAAGAGAAAAAGCAAATCAGAAGACGTAGCACAGCTGTTATTGATGAAAATTTTGAAACTTTTGTCAACGCAAGCATCCCAAATCTTTTTAACAATAATGAAAAAGATATTTTGGAAGGAAAAATAGAATTGGCAAAAAAAATTGCTAAATCTACCAACAAAGAAGGCGTAAAAGCAGCTCAATTAGGAATGGCAGAAAGACCAAACCGAACTGAAATTTTAGAAACTTTAGATACAAAAATCCTCATTATTGCAGGAAAATATGACAATGCAGTAAAAACCGAAAATCCTCTCAAAATAATCCCTGAAAAAACCAACATTAAAACTTACGTTCTCGATTGTGGACACAATGGACATTGGGAAAAACCTACAATTTGTGCAGAAATTATTAACACGGAGTTGTTGCATAATTTGCCGAAACATCTTGTTTTGTAAAAATTAATAAATTTATTATGTGTCAATTAAAATATTTTAGGAATTTTCAGGAATATTTTGATATTACTGACGAAATAAAAGATTATAATCCTTTTCTTTATTATTATCTTGAAGAATCAATTAAAAAAATTGCAAAAAGCAAAGAGCCATTTGAAAAATTCTTTTATATAAACGAAAAAGAAGACTATACTTTCTGTTTATGGAAAAAAGATGAATGTCTTCTTTATGCAAATAATGAAAATGAACATATTATTAGTTTATTAATTCAAGAATTAAAATTTGATAATTTCAAAAGGTTTACTTTTTCAGGAACAAAAAAATATAATCCAAAATATTTTTGAAAAATATGATGCTTCATTTGATACTATAAAATTTAGAAAATATTATAAATGTGATAAAATAACAAATAACTTTGAAAAGGCGGGTGGAAATTTAGAAATGGCTGATGAAAATTTTTTAATGAGATTAGCTGATTTCACCAATAAATTTAATGAAGAATTTTATGGGAAAATTGAGCCAAAATCATATGGGATTAATGTTGTAATGAATGGTATAATGAAAAAAAATTTATTTCAATGGAATATTGAGAGTAATCCTGTGGCAATTTTGCAAGTTAATTATGATGACTTTGATTTCCCATTAATTGGATTTGTATATGTTGACCAAAATTTTAGAAATAAAAAAATCAGCACTTCAATTGTTTATGAAGTAACTAAAGGACTTCTATTTAATGGATTTAAAGAATGTATGCTATATACTGATGGTAATAATATTTATTCTAATAAATCTTTTATTAATTCGGGGTATAAATTAGTTGGGGAATATGTTTCTTATTACAAAAAAGAATAAATTCTAAAGTAACCCTAAATTTTCAACAACCACTTTTCCTCCGTAAACGATACAAAGTATAGAGGAAATAATCACCAAACTAGCTTGTAATTTTTTAGATTTTAAAAGCGATTTGGTATAAGGAATGCTGAACAAATACGCTGCCAAAAACATCCCGAAAATAGAGCCTAATCCAAAAATGAGAATATACATTAAACCTTCGAAAGGCGTTTTCATTTGCGAAATAACCAAAACTACCAAAGCTCCACTGCCAGCCAAACCGTGAATTAATCCTACACCAAAAGCGGCTCTGGAAGTGTTATGAGTATGTGTGTGTTTTTTCGGGAAATAGAGTTTATAAACTCTATAAAAACCTAGAAATATCAACATAACACCAACTCCAGCTTCGAAATTTTTAAAAACATTTTCTCCAATATTGAATTTGAATCCAATCATTAAAATTCCGACAAAAAAAATGGTAGTAGTATGACCAATTCCCCAGAAAACACCGTCTTTAAGAGATTGTTTTAAATTTTCTCTATGAGAAACCAAAGTATTTACCGCCAACAAGTGGTCGGCTTCAAAAGCGTGTTCTAATCCAGAATATATGGTAAGTAATATTTTAAACATTAATTTATTTGAAGTTTGAAATTGAAAATTCAATATTTTTTTACACCCCGTCAAAATCAAAGATTTTGACACCCCTCTGGAAGAGGGGAATCCACTAATTAAGAATAATGAAAATATGCTGCACAAGCGCCTTCAGACGAAACCATAGGTGCACCAAGTGGATTACCGGGATTGCAGGTTTTTCCAAATTGAGGACATTCAAAAGGCTTTTTAATTCCTTTCAGAATTTCGCCGGCAATACAAAGATTTTCTTCTCTTTTTTCAGAATTTTCAATAGAAAATTTTCTAGCAGCATCAAATTCTGCATATTTATCTTTCATTACCAAACCACTTTCTGGGATACTGCCTATTCCGCGCCATTCTTGAGTTCCAATTTCAAAAATTTCGTTCACTACTTTTTGAGCAGGAATATTTCCTTCGTCTTTTACTAATCTTTCGTAGCAATTTTCTACTTTATGTTCGCCTTTTTCCAATTGCAAAACGGCGTGATAAATCGCTTGAAGCAAATCTGCTGGCTCAAATCCCGAAACTACAATCGGAATTTTATACTTTTCTGCCAAAGGAAAATATTCTGAAGTTCCCATAATAGTGCAAACATGTCCCGCTCCTAAAAAAGCATCAATATTACAAAATTCATCATCTAAAATCGCTTCCATTGCTGGTGGAACCAAAACGTGAGAAACCAGAAGTGAGAAATTTTTAAGTCCTAATTTTTGAGCATGAACAACACTTAAAGCATTACTTGGAGCAGTAGTTTCAAAACCAACGGCAAAGAAAACTACCTCTTTTTCGGGATTTTTTTCTGCAATTTTTACCGCTTCTAACGGAGAATACAAAATTCTTAAATCACCACCATCCGCTTTTGCTTGAAGCAAAGATTTTTTGCTTCCCGGAACACGAACCATATCTCCAAAAGAACACAAAATTACTCCTTTTTCCATCAAAGCAACTGCTTTATCAATCAAAGAAATTGAAGTAACGCAGACTGGGCAACCTGGCCCATGAATCATTCTTACTTTATCTGGAAGTAATTCTAATAAACCGTTTTTGACCAAAGAATGCGTTTGTCCGCCACATATTTCCATAATATTCCAAGGTTTGGTAACTGTTTTTTCTATTTCAGAAAGATAAAACTTCACCAATTCTGGGTCGCGATACTCTGTAAGGAATTTCATTTCAGAAAAAATAATTTAATTATTTCGATATTTATCAATCATGCAATTTAATGATTTTTGCGCAATTGAATTCGCTTTAAATTTTAAAACCTTAAATTTGTATGTAATTTTTCTTCAATACTAAAAAATGAACTTTATAGACAAAAGAAAAATCCCAATTCTTCTCAGGAAATTTAAATATAATAGTCCTCAATCTTTCCTTTACACCGCTAGTACTATAGTAGGTTTAATTGGAGGTTTGGCTGCTGTTTTATTGAAAAACATTGTTCACTGGACAGAAGAATTGGTCTATTCAGATTACACAGAACACTATTATATTTGGACGATATTTTTGCCTGCAATTGGTATTTTATTAACAGTTTTGTACATCCATTTTTTTGTAAAGAAAAACATTGCGCATGGTGTTGGAAAAGTTTTGGCTGCCATTTCTAAAACAAGAAGTAAGATTGACAAAAGCAATACTTACACGTCTGTTGTTGCGAGTAGCCTCACAGTAGGATTTGGTGGTTCTGTAGGATTGGAAGCGCCAGTAGTTTATACAGGAGCAGCAATAGGAAGTAATTTTGCAAAATATTTTAATCTGAATTTCAAATTTAGAACATTGCTTATTGCTTGTGGATGTTCTGCTGCAATTGCTGGAATTTTTAAAGCACCCATTGCTGCTATTATTTTTTCACTAGAAGTTTTAATGATAGATTTAAGCATGTGGTCTATTGTTCCGTTACTTATAGCATCGGTAACAGGAGCTTTGGTTTCGTTTTTTATGATGGGCGAAAAAGTAACCTTTTCGTTTGCTATTTTTCAAGATTTTGATAAAACGAAATTTCCTTTGTACATAATTTTAGGCATTTTCTGTGGAATTTACTCTTTAATTTTCATCAGATTAACACGCTATATTGAAGGAAAATTTGGGAAATTTAAAAATATTTATCTTAAAGCAATTTTAGGAGGTTTATCTGTCGGGATTTTAATATTTATCTTCCCGCCGTTATTTGGCGAAGGATATATTTCTCTTCAAAACATCTTAGGAACGGGTTTTCCTAAAGCCATTATGAACAATACCATCTTCTATTCTTACGGAAAAAGTGAAATGGTTTTTATTCTGTTTTTAATTGGAGTATTATTTCTGAAAATTATTTCTAGCAGCCTTACTACAGCTTCTGGCGGAATTGGAGGTGTTTTTGCGCCGTCACTTTTTGCTGGAGGAATTTTAGGATTTACTTTTTCTAGAATTATAAATGTTTCAAAATTCACCAATGTTTCAGAGCACAATTTTGCGTTGGTAGGAATGGCAGGTGTGATGTCTGCAATAATGCACGCTCCGCTAACTTCCATATTCTTAATTGCAGAAATTACAGGAGGTTACAATTTACTTTTACCACTTATCATTACTTCTTTAACAGCTTATGTTGTAAAATACAAGTACGACAAATATTCGGTTTATACCTATAATTTAAGTTTAGAAGACAATTTAATTACTCATAACAAAGACCAATCTACCATAAAATTACTCAACATTACTAAATTGATAGAAACCAATTTCCCAAGAGTAAACGTAGATCTTTCAATTGCTGATTTTATCAAAATCATTAAAAATACTGATAAAAATTTATTTGTTGTAGAAGACGAAAATCACAAATTCTTAGGAATGATTCAATTGGGCGAAAACATTAATCTTCTTTTGGATGTAAGCAATCATAAAGACACTTATGTTGGCGATATTATGACAGTTCCGCCAGCGAAAATTGCTCCAAATGACAGACCTACAAAAATCATTTTAAAATTCGATCAAACCAACGCGTGGTATCTTCCGGTAATCGAAAAAGATGAATTTATTGGCATGCTTTCCAAATCTAAAATTCTTCACAAATATAGATTATCAATTATGGAATCTTCAGATGACTAAAAAAAGAAGCAAAACTTTTTTCATCTAAAGTTTTGCTTCACAAAATGACAAACTATTAGAATTATATATGTCCTAAAAAAAGTAAGTAAAACTTAATTTGCTAAAAAACGGAGTTCCCGGTGTGAAGTGAATCTCTGAAACTGGTGAAGCTTCATTTTGCAATCTACTTTCTGTATCAAACTGTGTTTCCTTCCATTTTATATTGAAAATATTCTGAACAGAAATGCCCAATTCCCAATTTTTAGTGGTATAATTAAATGTTCCATCCCAAACGAAATATCCTTTTGCCACCACAGAATTATCTTCATTAGCTGGTCTGTCTCCCATTAATCGGTATCGCAAACTTCCATTAAAACCCGTTTCTTTTCGGTAAGTAATTCCTCCTGTACTAACTAATTTTGGAGCAAGAGGAATTAAATTTTCATTTGAGGAAACACCTAAACTTCTCGATTTTGCCAAACTCAAATTAAAATCTGCAAACCAATTTTTATAAATCTCATATCTTGCTGTAACATCAATTCCCATTCTTTCGGTTTTTCCTCCTTCTTCTACCACTGCTTCATCACCAACGTACACAAATTCTTGGTCTAGCCATAGATACCAAATCGCAGATTGTAGAATTAGTTTTTTACCAATTTTAAAAATCCCACCTAAATCTGTTCCCAAAGCTGGAGGCAACACTTTTTTCCCATTTTCTAAAACCGCAACTCTGGTATCATTGCTGTGAAAACCTTTGCCAAAATAAGAGTACAACTGCACATTATCGTTCAAACGATAGTTAAATTTAATTTTTGGACTCAAAATATTAGAATTTGATTTCAATTTTTGATTCAAAAGTTTATCATGGTATTGATTATCAAAATAGTCGAACCTCAATGAAGGTGTAATATCAAAATTCTGATTAACGGAGATTTTCTGACTCCAAAAAACGCCTAAATTCACTTCATCTACATCTCCAAATTTCAATTTTGCAGTAGTAATACTTCTATCTTTAGTTCTGGAAAGTTCCAATTCATTCACATCATCATAACGAAGTTGAATTCCTGCATAAGTATCAGATTTCAAACCAAATAGATTAACAGATTTTTCATAAGTAGAATTAAATCCATATAAATTTCTATCTTCTTTTTGACGAATTTGGTCACCATTAATTGGGTCATTTAGGAAAAAAGTAAAATTAGAATAAAGCTCAAATTGATATTTAGTATAAAAAATTTGATTGCTGAGTTTTGCACCATTTTTAAGATACGATTTCAAATTAGCATTGAAATTATAACGTGAAGTTTTGCCACCTTCGTTAGCATCAATCGCTCCGTACCAACCAATTGTTCCATCTTCTACCGCTCTATCAGGAATTTGTCCCGAAGCATTCCATTTGCTGGAAAGTCCAGAAAAATAAGCCGTTAAAAAATTATTTTCGTTCAGCTTTCCATGATATTTCAAAATCCCATTAAAACGATTAAAATCTTGAGGATTATCAAAATAACCGTCTGTAAAATAAGCTTCTGTAGCCAAAATAAGACTTTGGCTTTTAATATCTTTTTTGTTTTTCAAAAGATTTAAACCTAAAACTCCTCGATATGTTTTGAACTGCCCAACTTCTAATTTCGCAAAATTGTTTTCTAAAAAATCTTTGGTTTTAAAATCTACAAAACCAGCGGTTGCAAAATTGCCTTTATCGGCAAAATAAGATCCTTTGTCAAAATTCACTTTATCAATCATTTCGGGAATTACAAAATGTAAATCTGCATAGCCTTGTCCGTGAGCGTGAGAAACCATATTTACAGGAATTCCGTCCACAGAAATATTAACATCTGTGCCATGATCTACATCAAAACCTCTAATAAAAAGTTGCTCTGCTTTTCCTCCACCAGCGTGTTGCCCAATAAAAAGACCTGGAACAGAGCGTAAAATTTCCTGAGAATTATTGATTGGGCGAAGATGAATATCTAAATCTGAAATCGTTTGGAAAATATTGTTTTTGGCAGAACTTTTCAACTGAACTTCCTCAATTCTTACAATTTTGGGATTGAGAAAAATGTATCCGAAATTCTTTTCTTTTTTAATGGAATTTAAGTCAAATTCTTCCTTCTCATAACCAATTCCCGAAACATAAATTTTTTGATTCTCTGAGCTAAAATTTTGAAGATTTACAAAACCATTTTCGTCTGAATTTACCTGAAAACTATTCTCTAAATTACTTATTAAAACTGATGAAATTGGTGTTTTGGTATTTTCATTTAATACATAAATTCCTTTTAAATTTTGAGAAAAAGCAGTATTAACTGCAAATAAAATCAGAGAAAAAATAATGATTTTGAATTTCATTGTGTTACTTTTTATTATTTTCGTGTCACTTTTTGCAAATTAAAAAACCCTTTCAGAGTTTAAAACTCTGAAAGGGTTAGTTTATATCATTTTACTGGTCACTAATTTACCGTGGATAATTCCCTTTAAGCCAATTAATTGATTTGCCAAATCGGTTAATCTATCTGCATTTCCTTTTACCGCAATAATTTCCAAACAATTATCGTGGTCCAAATGAAAATGTTGAGCAGAAAGAATTTCTTTGTAAAATTGGTGCTGAATTTCATTCATTTTTACGCCAATATCACCTTTGTGATGATCAAAAAGCAACACGATTGCACCAGAAACAACATCATTTTCTTTCCATTTTTTATCTACAATTCGGTTTTCAACCAAATGTCGAATAGCTTGTGAACGATTTGGCAAATGATTATCCAGAACGAATTGGTCTAATTCTTTCAAAACGTCTTCGTCTAAACTCACTCCAAATCTTACTTGCGCCATCGTGTTACTTTTTAATATTTTCTTGCCACGAATTTAATCAATTTAAATTTGATAAAGAAAGGTCTTAAACAATTTTATTCAGTTCGATAATAAAAACTAAGGTTGCATTAGGCTGAATCATTGGTGATGCGCCATTTTCGCCATACGCCAAATGTGGTGGAATAAAAACTTTATAACGAGAACCTTCTTGCATTTTGGTAAGAATTTCTTGCCAACCAAGTATCATTTCTTGAATATTGAAAACTTTAGCACCAGAATCTTTGGTAGAATCAAAAACTTGAGAATCTAGCAAATATCCTTCATATTCAACCTCTACCTCATCTGTAATTTTTGGAATTTCGCCATTTCCTTGTACTAAAATTTCGTATTGCAACCCGCTTTCTAATTCAGTAATTTTAGGATTTTCTCTATTTTTTTCAAGCAGAGCTTTACCTTCTTCTTCATTTTTCATCGATAAATCCTGACGAAGCAGCATCACATAATTATTAAAAATATCAATTGATTTTTTGGGGGAAATTTTAGGAGTGGTCTTCTCAAAAATTGTTTTCATCCCATCGATAAAATCTTCGTATTTTAAATCTTCGAAGCCCATATCTTTCAAACTCATCGCAAAAACAACTCCTGCGGAGTAAGAAACCTTGTCTTGGTCTGCGGTGTGGTCTATTTTTCCTAATAAATCGTAAATGTCCATATTTTTGTATAATGTATTTATGTATAATGTCGGATGTATTTTATTATGTTATACTTTGTACGATTGTACATTGTACTTATTACATCAAATTCAAATAATAATTCAATTGTCCGAAACTGATGTTTTCATCATTCGGAGAAAGTTTTTCGTGGAAATTTAATGAAAATTTATCACCTAAAACATCAATTGCTAAATCTACCAAAAGTGCATTTTGCCAAACTCCACCAGAAAAAGCAAGTTCTTTTACGTTATTCTTTTCTGCAATTTTTTCAATCGCTTTAATTAAAGTGTAATGAAAATTCAGTCCGATTTCTCCTAGATTTTTTCCTAATAATTTTTCTTCAAAAACTTTTAAAAATAGTTTTTTTGTAGGAATATTTTCAAAATTTTCTTCTTCTAAATAATCAATCAACTTTACATTTTCATCAAAAGCATCTTGCGAAATCTTTTCTAACCACATTGCAGATTCTCCTTCGAAATGAATTGATTTTTCAAAACCTAAAACAAAAGAAACTGCATCAAAAAACCTTCCCATAGATGAAGCTTTCACTTCAGATTTTTCAATTAAGTTGGTATAAATCTTCCATTCGTTTTCATCAAAAAATTGTTTTAAATAATTTTGATTTCGCACCTTCGGCGCTTCACAAATTTCCGTCTCATTTTTCATTGGGCTTTGCCCTATGCTATTGATTATCGCCACTTTGCAACTCTTTTCTTCACTATCAAAAAGAATAGATAAAGCAGAAATTTTAGGCGTTTTAGACATTTTATCACCTAAAATCCATGCAAAATTTTCGAGTTGAGCAACTCTTATTATTTCTTCATTTTCATGAAGAAAAAATTCTCCGCCCCAAATTTCAGTTGAAGTTCCGAAACCAATTCCGTCCCAAATTACACCGAGAACTTTATTTTTTTTCCAAAGTTTTTTTTCACCTAAAATAGCAGAAAAATGTGCTTTGTGATGCTGAATTTCTTTTAATTTAACATTTGAAAACTTAGAAATAATATTTTGATTTTCATATTTTGGATGTAAATCTTTAAGAATAATTTCTGGCGAAAAATTGAAAATTTCTTGATAAGATTTTACCGTATTTTCGAATCTTTGATAAGTTTCAAAATTCGCTAAATCTCCAATGTATTCTGAAATATAAATGTGATTATTTGGAACTACTGCGAAAGTGTTTTTTAAATCTCCACCCAAACAAAGAATTTTATTTTTTTCTTTATTGAGTTGCGAAAGTTCTTCAGCAAAAAAATAATTCGGAGCAAAACCTCTGGCACGACGAAAAACGATTTTTTGTTGATGTTTAGGAGAAAATTTAACCACAGAATCGTCTTGAGGATGCTGAATTTCTAAGGTATTGTGCAAGAAAAAATCTGCAATTTTCCCTAAAATTTGCTCAGCTTCTTCTGTGGTAGAACAAATGGGAGAACCGTGAAAATTTCCACTGGTTGCGATAAGCGGTTTGCTAAAAATTTTCGAAATCAATTTTAAAATTCCAGAATAAGGAAACATTGCACCAACAGAATTCATATTTGGCGAAATCTCATCAATTGGCAAATCTCGTTTTTCTTTAATTTTTGTAACAACAATAGGACTTTCAGAAGATTTGAACTGCTGAATTTGCAATTCTGAAATTTCTAAATAATCTTGCATTTTTTCAATTCCAGAAAAAAGAACAGCGAAAGGTTTTGTAGGTCTTCTTTTTCTTTTTCTCAACTCAGAAACGACTTCAGAATTGGTTGCATCACACATCAACAAATATCCTGCAATATTTTTCAAGGCAATAATTTTACCTTTTGACAATTCTAACGCTAATTTTTCGAAAATTTCTTTGTTAGAACCTTTAAATTCGTTTCCTTGATTGTCTTTTAACCAAATTTGAATGCCACAATTTGGGCAAGAATTGGTTTGAGAATGAAATCTTACATCTTCTGGATTTTTGTATTCTTCTAAACAATTCGGGCACATTTTAAATGCTTCAATTGAAGTATTTTCTCTTTCGAAAGGAAATTTCTTGGTAATAGAATATCTCGGCCCACATTGTGTACAAGTGATAAAAGGATAGAAATATCTTGGTTTTTTTTCGTTAAAAAGCTCATTTTCACAAGATTCGCAAGTTGCAAAATCCGGAGTCAAAGGAATATCGACAACAATGTTTTTTTCGGTAGGTTTGATAAAGAAATTTTCAAAAATTTCGATTGTTTCTATTTCTTTAATTTCAGAAAAAATAATTTCGGAAGATTTTGGTTTTTTGTGATGAATTTCATCAAAAAATTCTTTAATATTTTCTCCTTGACAAATAATAATTACGCCCAACTCGTCATTAGAAACATAGCCTTTTAAGCCAAATTCTAATGCTAAATTGAAAATAAAAGGGCGAAAACCAACTCCTTGAACTCTACCTGAAATATGTATTTCTTGTGTTTTGATGATATTCTTTTTAACGCAAAGGCGCAAATTTATTTTTTTAAATCATTACATTTTTAAGTTCGCAAAGAAATATCTAAAGATATTTTCAAAGCGCAGATATTTAGTTTTCTTTTCTAATTTTTTGAACTAAATCTAAAACCATTTCGGTAACTTTTAGAATGGCTTCTGCAACTTTTGGAGAAAGTTCCAAATACATAGGTTCCATTTTAGAAATAGTAATGGTAAAAAGGTAAATATTTGGCATTTTATCCATAAAGGAGAGAATATCCACCATGTCTTTCAAGCCAAAATTGTGTCCACTTAAAGAAATAGGGAAATCGTCTGAAAATTTAGGTTTCAGAAGTGTAATTGTACCTTCTTCTTTTTCGTCCATCGTAGCATCTACAATAATAACATGAGGATGACTTTCGATGTAAGGAACGAGTGTAAAACCACCAGTTCCGCCATCTAAAAAGCTTATATTTTCTGGAAATTCTGTTGTATCTAAATGATGAATAAACTGAACTCCAACGCCTTCGTCTCCCATTAAATAATTTCCAATTCCAAGGATAAGAATATCGTTACCGCTAGAAAGGAATTTATCTGTTGTATATTGAAAAGTTTCTGTATTATTTTCCAAAATATAAAAATTTTAGGCAAAAAATTCCCCGAAATTATTCGTTTCAGGGAATCTATTGGTTGGTTGTTAAAATATTATTTTTCTTCTTGTTTTTCTGTTAAGTCTTCAAATTGTTCAAATCTTTCGGTACGGCAAAATTTATAACCGCTCACCATAGCAGAAGATTCTCCTCTTCCTTCGAGCCAATCGTGGAAAAGTACCAGATAAAAATGCACTCCAATAAAAAGAATAAAAGCCCACATTAAAATATGGTGAACCATTCTTACTTTTTGCTCGTCACCACCGAATAAATCTGTTACCCAAGTAAACATTTTCGGGAAAAACCAAGTAGAATTAGGCGCATACATAGCAAAACCTGTACACATCATTACTACTGCCAAAATAAACATCACCAAGTACGATGCTGCAGCTACCGCATTATGCCCAATAGGAATACTTCTGAAATTATATTCTTTCTCATTAAATAGAAAAATATCATATTTAATTACATGCCAAATTTTTTCTAAACCTTGTTTATCAAAAGGCACAAATTGTCTCCAATTAGCAAATCGATTTCCTGCAAAAGCCCAATAAACCCTCATAAACATTGCAGCAACAAATGCATAAG
The DNA here is from genome assembly GCF_047601505.1 of Cloacibacterium sp. Lineage (GTDB taxonomy): Bacteria > Bacteroidota > Bacteroidia > Flavobacteriales > Weeksellaceae > Cloacibacterium. The sequence continues at coordinate 953,953 of NZ_JASGJD010000001.1, read as the reverse complement.
CACTGATAAAATGCACTTCTCTGATGTAACCCATCCAAAATTGCCCTGAAGCTTCTTTTGCCGTCATTATTGCAGGTGGATTTGCAATTAAAAACCCTGTAATAATAAGAAAAACCAAAGCAAAAGCATTAATCCAATGAAAGAAACGCACTGGTAATTGCCAAATGTAGGCTCTTCTGAAGGTTACCGTTTTTATGTTAGTATCCGTAGTACTCATTATTTCTAGAAATTAAACGTTACAAACAGAAATATTGTTTACTTCTTTAATAATCTCTCCTTTTTCGTCGTACAAATGCACTGCACAAGCAATACAAGGGTCGAAAGAGTGAATTGTTCTAATAATTTCTAAAGGCAATTCTGGGTCTGCAACTGGTGTGTTAATTAATGTACTTTCATAAGGAGAACGCTGTCCTTTTGGGTCTCTAGGTGAAGCATTCCAAGTGGAAGGAACAATTTGCTGGTAATTTTCGGTTTTACCATCTTTAATCACAATCCAATGACTTAAGCCACCTCTAGGAGCTTCTACTCTACCTACACCTTTTGCTTCTGCAGGCCAAGTATTCGTTTCCCATTTTTCTACATTTGCCATTCTATCATCACCGCCTTTAATGTTATCAATTAATCTATCATAGAATTCTAAATTCCAATCTGCAATTAACTGACTTTCCATAGCACGCGCTGCTGTTCTTCCTAAAGTAGAGAATAAAACATCAGCAGGAAGTTGAAGTTTAGAAAGCGAAGAATCTACAATTTCTTTATATTCTGGTCTTCCCTGTGCATATCCTACTAACATTCTTGCTAAAGGACCTACTTCCATTGCTTGACCTTTCCAACGTGGTGTTTTAATGTAGCTGTATTTTTGGTCAACATCTAAATATTCGTACGGAGGTTTTGGACCAGTATAATTAATATTTGTTTCTCCGCTCCAAGGTTGTTTTCCTCCTTTTGGATCACCCGAATAATCGTACCAAGAATTATTAACAAATTCTTCAACAGTTTTAAGGTCTTCTAAATCCACATCATGAACTTTAGACAAATCTTTATTTAAAATTACTCCAGACGGAATTTTGTAAGTACTCATATCCTTATTTCCATAGCCTTCCATTGGGAAATCTCCGAAAGCCATAAAATTATGAAAACCTCCTATTGAGCCCCAATCTTTGTAGAATCCCGCAATAGCAAGTACATCTGGTAAGTAAACTTGTTCTACAAATTCTTTACCTTGAATCAATAATTTTTGAACCAAAGCCAATCTTTCGGCATTTAAACCACTTGCATCATCTGTATTAATAGCACAAGCCATACCTCCAACCAAAAAATTTGGGTGAGGATTTTTCCCTCCAAAAATAGCATGAATTTTTACAATTTCTTTTTGCCATTCTAAAGCTTCTAGATAATGAGCTGTTGCCATGAGATTAGCTTCTGGTGGAAGTTTCATAGCAGGATGCCCCCAATATCCGTTAGCAAAAATCCCTAATTGCCCGCTATCTACAAATTTTTTAAGACGTTTTTGTAAATCTGAAAAATATCCAGGAGAAGATTTTGGCCAATTTGAAATTGACTGAGCCAACTGAGATGTCTTAACTGGGTCTGCGCTCAAACCGTTGATAACATCTACCCAATCAAAAGCATGCAAATGATAAAAATGCACCACATGATCATGAAGATGAACCGTGCCCAACATTATATTTCTCACCATCTCTGCATTTGGTGGAATGGTAATTCCAAGCGCATTTTCTACAGATCTAATAGAAGCGATAGCATGTGTAGAAGTACACACACCGCATGTTCTTTGTACAAAAGCCCAAACATCTTTTGGATTTCTGCCTTTTACTATATTTTCTAAACCTCTAACCATTGTTGACGACAAAAAAGCATCTTTTATGGTTCCGTCGGTAATTTCTACTTCTGCTCTTAAATGACCTTCAATCCTTGTTATAGGATCTACAACTATTCTATTTGCCATTTTACTTTATTTAAATTTGATCTTTAGCTATTTTTTTCTCTCCTTCTTCCCCTTCTCTAATTCTTCTATTCAAGTCTTTTCTTTTCGAAATATTAGAAGCCACCGCATGAATTGCTGCACCAGCAACCACACCTCCTAAAGCAATTTTTCCAATTGCATCAGAACTTTCTTCTACTTTTCCACCTAGAATATTCAAATCTCTAGAATAGAAACTATCTGCCGCATCCCAGAAATTTGGTGCACTACATCCTAAACAACCATGCCCAGACTGAATAGGATAAGAAATACCTCCATTCCATTTCATATTTCCGCAAGTATTGTAAGTAGATGGTCCTTTACAACCAACTTTATACAAACAATATCCTTTTTTAGCATTTTCGTCATCAAAACTTTCTACAAATAACCCTGCATCAAAATAAGGTCTTCTGTAGCAACTATCATGTACACGTTTTGAATAAAAAGCTTTTGGTCTTCCAGAAGAATCTAATTCTGGTAATTTTCCGAAAGCTACAACATGAACAATAATCCCAGCCATCACCTCACCAATTGGAGGACAACCAGGTACATTTATAATAGGTTTATCTGTAATAATTTTATTAATAGGAACTGCATTTGTAGGATTTGGCTTAGCCGCCTGAACACAACCTGTAGTTGCACAACTTCCCCAAGCGATAATAGCTTTAGCTCCTGCCGCAGATTCTTTTAAAATATCAATAGCAGTTCTACCTGCAATCACACAGTAGTTACCATCATCACCCAAAGGTACAGAACCTTCCACACACAAAATATAATCTCCTTTATATTTCTCCATGGTAGATTTTTTTGCAGCTTCCGCTTGATGACCACTTGCAGCCATCAACGTTAACGTGTAATCAAGTGAAATTTTATCAAGAATAATATCCGCAACGATAGGATGATCAGACCGAATAAAAGATTCACTACAACAGGTACATTCTTGGAAATGCTCCCAAATAACAGGCAGTCTAGGAGTTGTTGCCAAAGATTTTGCAACTTGCCCTAGAGCAGTACTTTCAACCCCCATATAAGCACCAATAAAAGCCACGAACTTCATAAAATCTCTTCGTGAATACCCTTTTCTCTCAATGCTTTCTAGGTAGGTTTCATTTTGTTTATTAGTATGTTCCATTTTTATATAAAATTTTTATCTTCTAAATATAAATAAATCTAACCACCCTCAAAATAAAATTCAATAATTTATAATTAATTTAAATAATTTTAGTTTAAAATACACCAATAATAAACAGTTCATTATTAAATCGCAACAAAGTTACGTGATTAAAATCATAAAACTATCCTATTTAAGAAATATTTATTACACATTATTTCATTAAAAAAATGTAGATTTGTCATCAAACATTTAACAAAAACATGCACGAACTTTCCATCGCAACCTCAATTCTCAAAACAGCCGAAGCCGAAGTCGCAAAAATTAAGGGCAACAATGTGGAAGAAATTTTCCTAGAAATTGGTAAAATTTCAGGCGTAGAAATCACTTCATTAGAATTTGTTTGGGACAGTTGCATGAAAAACACCGTACTAGAAAAAGCAAAAATCCACATCACAGAACCAGAAGGTTTTGCCAGATGCGCAGAGTGCAATCATGAATTTAAAATTTCTAAAATTTATGATTCATGCCCAAAATGCAATAGTCCGTTTAAAGAAATTATTACCGGACAAGAAATGAAGATTAAGAAATTAATCATAGAAAGCTGAAACGAAAAATAAAAATTTATATTCAATTAAAAACATTTAAAATATGTGCTCAACTTGCGGATGTAGTTCTAACGAAAACGGAATTACCTTAACCAAAATGGGAGAAAACCACCACACTCACCATCATCACGATGGACACACTCATTCTCACGAACATCACCATGGCGATCATGCTCACTCTCATGAACATTCTCACGAACACAGCCACGACCATCATCACCATCACTCTCACGGAACAAATATTGTGGAATTAGAAAAAGATATTCTTCATCAAAATCAACTGGGAGCAGAAAGAAATCGTGGATTTTTTGAAGCTTTGAATATTTTTGCAATGAATTTAGTAAGTTCGCCGGGCTCTGGAAAAACTTCGCTTTTGGAAAAAACAATCGCTGATTTAAAAAACGAAATAGAATTTTCTGTAATTGAAGGCGACCAACAAACCACGAACGATGCCGAAAGAATTCACGCTTTGAATGTTCCCGTTCTTCAAATTAATACTGGAAAAGGTTGCCATTTAGATTCTGAAATGATTGCAAAATCTTTGAAAGAACTAAAGCCAAAACAAAATTCTATTTTAATGATAGAAAATGTAGGAAATTTGGTTTGTCCATCCATGTTCGATTTAGGCGAAAACCAAAGAGTTGTCATTATTTCCACCACAGAAGGAGAAGATAAACCTTTGAAATATCCCGACATGTTTTTCACGTCTAACATTTGCATTATCAATAAAATAGACTTGTTGCCTTACTTGAAGTTTGACATTGAAAAACTGAAAGAAAATGCCAAAAAAGTAAATCCAAACATTCAGTTTTTTGAAGTTTCCGCAACCTCTGGCAAAGGAATGGAAGCTTGGTATGAATTTTTGAAAAGTAAAACCGTGAAATCGTGAATTTGTAAAATAATTCAGTTTTACAACCTTACCAATCATCAACTTAACAAAAAAAGTTATGTGTCTAGCAATACCCGGAAAATTAGAAAACATCACTTCAGAATTAGACGAAGTGTTCAGAATAGGAAGTGTAGATTTTGAAGGCATCAAAAAAGAAGTAAATCTCGCATTAGTTCCCAAAGCTAAAATTGGAGATTACATTTTGGTTCACGTTGGCGCTGCAATCGGAATTATTAACGAAGAGGAAGCAAAAAAAACGATGGATGCTCTAAAATTAATGGGTGAAGATTTAGAACTAGAATCGGACAGTCCGATGTAATTTTTAATTCTCAATTTTCAACTCTCAATTCTAAGAAATGGAAACCATCAACCTTCAACACGGAAGTGGCGGCGAAAAACAAACCGAACTTCTCAATAATTTGATTTTCAAAAATTTAGCAAACGAAATACTAAACCAAAAACACGATGGAGCTTTTCTGAATCTTTCAGGGAAATTAGCTTTTTCTACCGACAGCTTTGTAGTTTCTCCGATATTTTTCAAAGGCGGAAATATAGGAGAATTGGCAGTTTTCGGTACAGTGAATGATATTTCGATGTGCGGTGCAAAACCGAAATACCTTTCGCTTTCTTTCATCATTGAAGAAGGATTTCCAATGGAAGATTTTGAAAAAATTATTCATTCTATAAAATTGGCAACCGAGAAATCTGGCGTTCAAATTGTAACTGGCGACACCAAAGTTGTAGAACGCGGAAAAGGCGACAAAATCTACATCAACACTTCTGGAATTGGTGTAATTTATGAAAATGCAAAAATCGGGATTAAATACATAAAACCGAAACAAAGCATCATCATTAACCGAGACATAGCTTCTCACGGAATGGCGATTATGAGCGAAAGAGAAGGTTTAAAATTTGATTCCGAAATCTTAAGCGATACCAAAAATTTAAATTTCGAAATCAAAAAACTCATTGAAAATTTTGGCGAAAAAATTCATTTTCTGCGAGATGCAACTAGAGGTGGTTTAGCTTCTGTTCTCAACGAAATTACGTCTGAAAGCAACTTGGGAATTCATCTTTTTGAAGATAAAATTTTGGTAGAAAAACAAGTAAAAAGCGCTTGTGAACTTTTAGGCTTAGACCCAATGTATGTTGCGAATGAAGGAACTTTTCTTTGTGTTTGCGACGATGAAATTTCAGACGAAGTTTTAGAAATCTTACAAAGAGTAAACCATCACGCTTCTAAAATTGGTTTCATTACCGAAGAACATGCCGGAAAAGTAATTATGGAAAGTGCTTTTGGCGGAAAACGCGTAGTAAACCCTTTGATTGGAGAACAATTGCCGAGAATTTGTTAATTTATCAGCCACGAATACACAAATTAATTATAAAAAAGCATTAGTGTATTCGTGGCAAATCATTTAAAACTCCTCCTCTTCAATTTTTTCTTTAAAATCTTCAATCGTTTCGTGGATGTTTTTAAAATATTTACCACCTGAAGCATTAATATGTCCACCTCCGTTAAAATGCGCTCGTGCAAATGCGTTGGTATCTACATCATCTTTGCTTCGGAACGAAATTTTAATAAAATCTTCGTATAAATCTTCCATAAAAAAAGCAGACATCTTAGTCCCAGCAATGCTCAAACCGTAATTTACAAAACCTTCCGTATCGCCTTTTTCGAAGCCAAATTCTTTTAATTCGTCACGTTTTAGATAAAGAATTGCAACTTTACCATCTTTCACCAACTCTATTCTGCCTAAAATTAATGATAAAAGATGCAATCTAGAAACGGTATTCGTATCCCAGGTATTAGAAGTAATCATAGCAGGATCTGCGCCTTTTTCTATTAAATTCGCCACAATTCTATGCGTTGTAGCAGAAGTAGAACGAAAGCGGAAACCTCCTGTATCCGTCATAATCCCAGTATAGAGACATTCTGCAATATTTTGATTTACCAAATCTTCTTTTCCAAGCGCTTCAATAAAATGATAAATCATTTGACAAGTCGCAGGAATCGTTACATCCGAATACACAAAATCAAAATCTTCCGGTTGTTGATGATGGTCTATTAATATTTTTTTAGCGGTAGCATTTGCCAGCCAATCTCCCACAATCCCGATTCTGTTGTGCGCATTAAAATCTAAGCAAAAAATAACGTCAGCATCTTTTATTGCATCCGAAGCCATCTTTCTTTTATAATCTGCAATAATTGTTTTTTTTGCTTCGGGCATCCATTTTAGAAATTTAGGAAAATCATTAGGAACAATAACAATAGGCTCTAAACCTAATGTTTTAAGAAAATGTTTTAAACCTAAAGAACTGCCAATTGCATCACCATCTGGGTTGTAATGCGTGATAATAACTACTTTATTTTCTGGCAACAAAAGATTTTTGATTTCTTGTAACTGAGATTGTGTAAACATTTTCTTTAAAAATTAAGTTTACAAATATACGTTTTTGAAAATGTTTCGAAAAGGTAAATTGACTATAGTTTGCATTTTAGTTCTAAAATTAAGCTCTAAAAAATATTTGAAAAATAAATAAAATTAATTTGCAGAAAATAAAAAAAACCATATCTTTGCAACCTGAAAATTAAAAATAAAGTATTACCGAATTAAAGATATAAGCAATGAGCAAAAGAACATTCCAACCATCAGAGAGAAAGAAAAGAAACAAGCACGGTTTCAGAGAAAGAATGTCTACTCCAAACGGTAGAAGAGTATTAGCTGCAAGAAGAGCAAAAGGCAGAAAGAGATTAACTGTTAGCGACGTAAGAGCTAAGAGATAATAATTTCTTTTGATTTTATTATAAAATTTATGCTTGGAAATTTACTTTCCGAGCATTTTTTGTTTGTTAAAATTTTGCCAAAATTTAGGTTAAAAAAAAGGTTTTCCTTATTTTTGGATGTTGATTACAATTTTACAATTTAATCAAGAATAAATTCAACAATATCATTTAAAAAATATGCCACACAAAAACTTTGTAGGTGACGATATCATCACACTAAAGAATGCTAAGATTGTTCAGAAAAACTTCACAGTACTTTCTAAAGTGGATCTTTCTATAAAAAGAGGAACTTTCTGCTACATTATCGGAAAAACTGGCTCTGGAAAAAGTTCATTATTAAAAGTACTTTACGGGCAACTTCCATTAAAAGAAGGAGAAGGAGAAGTGGTAGGTTTTGATTTATTAAAACTAAAAGCTTCTGACATCCCAAATCTTAGAAGAAGATTGGGCATTGTTTTTCAAGATTTCCAATTGCTTACCGATAGAAGCATCGAAAAAAACTTACAATTTGTATTAGAAGCAACTGGCTGGAGAGACAAAACATTGATGAGCGACAGAATAGACGAAGTGCTTTCTAGCGTTGGCATGCAAACTAAAAAGCACAAAATGCCACACGAATTGTCTGGTGGAGAACAACAACGTATTGCTATTGCAAGAGCGTTACTTAACCATCCGGAGCTTATCTTGGCAGACGAACCTACAGGAAATTTAGACCCAGAAACATCTAATGACATTATGACGCTTCTAAAATCAATTTCCACAGAAAGACAATGTGCTGTTTTGATGGCAACTCACGATTATCACATGATACAGAATTTCCCTGGTGAAGCTATTAAATGTGAAGACGGCGGCGTAACCATGATGAGTACAGCAGAACTTTTCGAGTAAATTTTTAAAAAAAATATACCTAAAAAGCTTTTTCAAAAATTTGAAAGAGCTTTTTTATTTTCCAAATACGTGGAAATCTTTAGTTAATTGCAAATATTGTTCGGAATAATTTCTTGGAGATTTTTCTATGGTAAAATCTAAAATCTCTACATCTTTTGAAGCTAGAGAAAATTCTAAAACATTTCTTTTCAAACTTCCCCCTTCAATGCCAAAAATATTGACTTTTCTTACCAAATTCAATTGATATTCCATCGCCAAATCAACAAATTCATCAGCCGAAAAAGAAGGAATAATCACCGAAAAAATACCATCAGAAGAAAAGAATCGAGAAGATTTTTCGATTAGATTATCAAAATTAAGTTCAACTTGTTGACGAGCCAAAATATCTTTGTCTGAATTATTTTCTTCAAAAAAAGGCGGATTACAAACAATTAAATCAAACTTTTCATCACTTTCAAAATTTTTAAAATCTTGAAATTTGATTTCTAATCTATCCGAAAAAGGAGAATTTTTAAAATTGATTCCTGCCAATTCTATTGCTTCAGAATTAATATCAATCGCTAAAATTTTGGCAGAAGATTCTCTTTGTGCCAACATAAGAGAAATTAAACCACTTCCAGTTCCTACTTCCAGAATGTTTTTGGGAGAAGACAGCGAACAAAGAGCACCAAGCAAAACGCCATCTGTCCCAACTCGGAAAACATTTTTGTTTTGCTGAATAAAAAATTGCTGAAAACGAAAAGGTTTCATTAATATTTAGAAATAAAAAATTAAGATTCTAGATTGGTTGGCAAAACAATGGTAAATTTCGTTCCTCTTCCTTCTTCCGTTTTTACAGAAATTTCGCCTTTGTATTCTTCAATCATTTTTTTAACCATGGTAAGCCCAAGCCCCATTCCAGAGCTTTTAGTCGTAAAATTAGGCTCAAAAATTTGTTCTAATTTATCTTTCGGGATTCCCGTTCCGTTATCTTCTACCGTTATTAAAACTTTTTTATTAACCAACTCTACATCCAGATTAATGATAGGCTTTATACCTTCTCTTTCCGCTTGTTTTGCATTGGTAATTAAATTGGTGAAAATTCTGGAAAGATAAACTCTATCCATATTTATTGGGATATTTTGCTTATTAACATGCAAATAAATATTGCCTTCCTCATTAAAAACTCGCACTAAATTTTCTAATTCTTCCTTCAAATCGAAATGCTCGTCGTGTTTTGGCGGAAGTTTTGCAAATTCTGAAAAAGCACTTGCTACGGTTGCAATTAAATCTATTTGGTCTACCAAACTTACTCCCAAATTTTTAACTTTTGTTTCAATATTAGGGTCGTTTTTATCAAATTTTCTTACAAAATTCTGAATCAAAAGCTTCATTGGCGTGAGAGGATTTTTCACTTCGTGAGCTACTTGCTTTGCCATTTCTCGCCACGCTTCTTCTCTTTCTTTATTTGCTAAAAGCATTTTTTGGTCTTCAATCTGATACACCATCTTATTGTAAGATTTCACCAAACCACTTAATTCGTCATTGTTAAAATACTTAATTGGTCTCATTTCCTTACCAAACAAAGTAGTTCTGGTAATAAGGTCTGAAATTCTAGTAATTGCTTTAGTAAGATTTTTAGAAATAATCCAACTCAACCAAATACTAAGAAGAACGAGGAAAAGATTTACCAAAATAATATATTGAACATACTTATGAAAAGCACCGTAATAAAAATCTTCGTTGTGATAAAAAGGAAAATAGACTATCGCAATTGGCTCTAGCATATTGTTTCTGATCATCATATAAGACGAAGTAAGTGTACTGCCTACTTTTTCGTCATAAATTTGAACATCGTATCTGGCTTCAGATTTTTCTACTTTTTTTAAAATTTCATCTGGAATTTTTTTCTGAGCAACTAAATCTTTATCTTTATTAGAAACGAGATAATTCCCTTGTAAATCATAGATAATTACATCGTGCTTATGAATATCTGCTATTTCGTAAATTTCATCTTGAAGTACACTTGGCAAATTGTTTTCGGTAACCATGGTGTGACTTAGTGCGTAATCCAAAGTTTTCATTAATGCTTCAAATTTATTTTGCATCTCTGTTTTACTTTGATCTTCTATGGATTTTCTAATGATAAGATAAGACATAGCGGTAGAACCTATGATACTGAGAAAACACACCACCATAAATCCTATAAAAACCTTAGTTCTAAGGCTATAACCTCTATATCTGCTAAATGCCATTATTTTCTAAGTAATTTGGCAATATACTTACCTATAATATCAAATTCAAGATTCACTTTATCACCTACTTTTAGATTTTTCATATTGGTAAATTCCCATGTGTAAGGAATTAAAGCCACAGAAAATTGATTATCTTTGCTTTCTGCAACCGTCAAACTAATTCCGTTTACCGTAATAGAGCCTTGAGGAACCGTAGTAAAAGCTCCATCTTCTTCATATCTGAATGTTACGAAATAGCTTCCGTCTATATTTTCTATAGAAACCACATCGCCCGTTTTATCAACATGCCCTTGAACAATATGCCCATCTAGCCTACCATTCATAATCATACATCTCTCTAAATTCACCAAACTTCCTACTTCTAAATTCCCAAGATTTGTTTTTTCTAATGTTTCGTTAATGGCTGTTACAGAGTATTCTTCCCCCGAAATTTTCACTACCGTAAGGCAACAACCATTATGCGCCAAACTTTGGTCTATTTTTAACTCTTGAGTAAATGGTCCCACTAATGTAAAATGTACATTTGTTCCTTCTTTCTCAATTTTTCTTACTTCTCCAGTTGCTTCTATAATTCCTGTAAACATAATATTATCTTTTTCAGCAGAATTTTTTGCTCCAATCATCACTTAGAATTCTTTATAAAATAACAAATTTAATCTGCAAATATTTTCCTAAATTTGTACAAACTATTTCAAACTTCAAAGATAATTAAAAATGAGTTCTAAACACCACAAAATTAAGGTCGGAATTTCTGTAGGAGATTTTAATGGCATTGGCGTTGAGATTATTCTCAAAGCTTTACAAGACAAAAACATCACAGATTTTTTTACACCTGTAATTTTCGGTTCTGGGAAATTATTTTCCTATCAAAAAAACGTGTTTAAAATTCAGACAAATTTTAATTACATTCAACATCCAAAAGAAGCTGCCTTAGGAAAACTAAACATTGTAAACCTTTGGAAAGACAATGTGAACGTAGAATTTGGGACACCTACAGAAGAATCTACCAAAATGGCAATAGATTCTCTAGAAGCAGCTACCAATGCTTTAATGAATGGCGATGTAGATGTTTTGGTAACCGCACCCATCAACAAAGATGAGATGATAAAACAAGGCTTCAAACACACTGGTCATACAGGATATTTTGAAGAAAAATTCAACAAAAAAGGATTAATGTTTTTGGTAACCGAGAAGCTTAAAGTTGCGGTATCAACACACCATATTCCAGTTTCTGAAATCGCAAAAAACATTTCAAAAAATAAAATAAAAGACCAAACAAGAGCCTTAAATCAATGTTTAATAGAAGACTTTTGCATTCAAAAACCTAAAATTGCCATTTTAGGACTTAATCCTCACGCTGGGGACGGTGGTGCAATTGGAAACGAAGAAATAGAAATTATAGAACCTGCCATCAAAGAATTATTCGACGAAGGAATTCTAGCATTTGGCCCTTATCCAGCAGATAGTTTCTTTCAACCGGAGAAATACAGCAGTTTTGATGGAGTTTTAGCAATGTATCACGACCAAGGTTTAGCTCCTTTCAAAACAATTGCTTACGAAGAAGGAGTAAATTATACTGCGGGACTTCCGTTCATCAGAACTTCTCCAGATCACGGCACTGCATATGACATTGCCGGTAAAAATATGGCAGACGAACAGTCTTTTTCTGAAGCAATTTTCACTGCAATTGAAATTTTTAGAAATAGAACTGAATATCAGGAGCTAACAAAAAACCCTTTGAAATCTAAGGTTTTAGCGAATGACAACGGCATAGACGAAGATTTACCAGAAGAAAATGAATAATTCTTTTGTAATTTAAAAAATTTACCTTATTTTTGCAAACCGTTTTTTATGGACAAATTAAAAAACTATGAAGTAGCGTTTTCTGGGCTTAAGAACGGAAAACACCAATTCAAATTTGAAGTAGAACAATCGTTCTTTGATTTATTCGAGATTGAACAGGAGTTTACCAATGCTCATATTAATGCAGATGTGCTGCTAGAAAAGCACACTACATTTTTAGAGTTTGATATTACAACTAGCGGAACAGTAGATTTAATTTGCGACATAAGCAATGAAGAATTTGCTCATCCAATTAGTAATAATATAAAAATTTTGGTAAAATTCGGTGAAGAATATGATGATAGCAATGAAGAAGTAATTACCATACCGTCTGGTGATAGCTCTTTCAATATTTCGCAAATTATTTATGAGGCAGTAGTTCTTTCTATTCCAATGAAAAAAATATCGCCCAATGTAAATGAAGAAGATGATTATCATAAAATTCTAGAAAAATTCAGTCCGAAAAACAAAGAAGAAGAGGAGAAAACAGAAGAAACAGACCCTCGCTGGGAAGCTTTAAAAAAATTAAAAGACAAAAATTAAAATTTTACATAAAATTTAAAGAACAAGAAAATGGCACATCCTAAAAGAAGACAGTCATCTACAAGAAGAGATAAAAGAAGAACACACTACAAAGCTGTGGCTCCTCAATTGGCAAAAGATGCAACGACTGGTGAATTACACCTTTTCCACAGAGCTCACTGGCACGAAGGTAAACTATACTACAGAGGTAAAGTAGTATTAGAGAAAGAAGTAGCTTCTACTGAAGAATAAGAAGAAAAAATATCGTTTTTTCTTTTCGATAAAAAAACCATTCTTTTTTTATAAAAAATAGAATGGTTTTTTGTTGTAATATTACTATATTTGAGCCGTATAAAAATTATATTATATATGGATTCTAAAGAATTACTAAATCTAATAAGATTTGTAGCTAAAGCAGGTGTTTCTGAAGTGAAATACAAAACAAAAGACTTTGAAATAAATATTAAAACTCCACTCGCTGGAAGTGAAGCTCCTATTAGTTTTGCACCTCAACCTGTAGCTTACCAAGCTCCTATTACCGCACCTGTAGCCACTGCTACACCTGTCGCTTCTCCAGAAGCTGCTGCAAGTTCTAGCGAAGACGAAAGTAAATATGTAACCATTAAATCTCCAATGATTGGTACATTCTACAGAAAACCTTCTCCAGATAAAGACGTTTTTGTAAACGTAGGAAGTGAGATTAAAAATGACTCTGTAGTTTGTGTTATAGAAGCAATGAAATTATTCAATCAAATAGAAGCTGAAGTTTCTGGTAAAATTGTTAAAATTTTAGTAGATGATTCTTCTCCAGTTGAATACGACCAACCATTATTCTTAGTAGACCCATCTTAAGGAATTTTAGATTAAAGATTATAAATTTTAAATGAAAAATATTCATTTAAAATAATTTAAAATTTCAAAATTTATAATTTATAATTTCGAAAAAGATGTTTAAAAAAATATTAATCGCCAATAGAGGCGAAATTGCTATGAGAATTCTCCGTACTTGTAAAGAAATGGGGATTAAAACCGTAGCAGTATATTCTACAGCAGATAAAGACAGTTTACACGTAAGATTTGCAGACGAAGCCGTATGTATTGGTCCTCCAATGAGTAAAGATTCTTATCTTAGAATTACCAATATTATAGCAGCAGCAGAAATTACTAATGCTGATGCTATACACCCAGGTTATGGTTTCTTATCAGAAAATGCAAATTTTTCAAGAATTTGTCAAAAAAATGGCATAAAATTTATCGGAGCTTCTCCTGAACAAATAGAAAAAATGGGCGACAAAGCTACTGCAAAAGCTACTATGAAAGCTGCAGGAGTACCTTGTATCCCAGGTTCTGAAGGATTAATAGCTTCTTATGAAGAAGCAGCAAAAACTGCAGAAGAAATTGGCTATCCTGTAATGATTAAAGCTACCGCGGGTGGTGGTGGAAAAGGAATGCGTGCCGTTTGGAAAGCCGAAGGTCTAAAAGACCATTGGGATTCTGCAATTCAAGAAGCTGTAGCAGCTTTTGGCAATGGTGGAATGTACATGGAAAAACTAATTGAAGAACCTCGTCATATTGAAATTCAAATTGCTGGAGACCAATATGGTAAAGCTTGTCACCTTTCTGAGAGAGATTGTTCTGTACAAAGAAGAAATCAAAAATTAACAGAAGAAACTCCATCTCCGTTTATGACGGAAGAATTGAGAGTAAAAATGGGCGATGCCGCAGTAAAAGCAGCAGAATCTATTGGATATGAAGGCGTAGGAACAATAGAATTTTTGGTAGATAAGCATAGAAATTTCTATTTTATGGAAATGAACACCAGAATTCAAGTAGAACACCCTATTACTGAGCAAGTTGTAGATTTCGATTTGATTAGAGAGCAAATTCTTCTAGCATCTGGTCAACCCATTTCTGGAAAAAATTATTTCCCAAAAATGCATTCTATTGAATGTAGAATTAATGCAGAAGACCCCTATAACGACTTTAGGCCAAGCCCCGGAAAAATTACTGAACTTAATATACCCGGTGGTCATGGTGTAAGAGTAGATACACACGTTTACAAAGGTTATACTATCCCTTCAAACTATGATTCTATGATTGCCAAACTTATTACTACTGCACAAACAAGAGAAGAAGCTATTGCAAAAATGAAGCGTGCGTTAGAAGAGTTTTACATAGAAGGTATTAAAACTACAATTCCATTCCACAGACAACTAATGGAAAATCCAGATTACTTAGCTGGAAATTACACTACTAAATTTATGGAAGATTTCGTGATGGATAAAAAATTTGAAAACATCATGTAAATCAAGTAAAAAAATTTAATAATTAAAGTTGTCTTACAAAAGACAACTTTTTTTGTTATAAATAATTCGTCTTAAAAAAACATTTTCTATTTTTATAAAAATTTAAAAAATATGGCAACACAAACAGAGAATTCTCAGCATTATATAGACCTAGAAAACCAATATGGAGCTCACAATTACCATCCTCTTCCTGTAGTTTTAGACAAAGGCGAAGGCGTTTTTTTTTGGGATGTAGAAGGAAAAAAATATTACGATTTCCTTTCGGCATATTCTGCTGTTAACCAAGGACATTCTCACCCAAAAATTGTAGAAGCTTTAGTAGAGCAAGCAAAAACTTTATCTTTAACTTCCAGAGCTTTTTACAATTCTAAATTAGGTGAATATGAGAAAAAAATCACTTCACTCTTCGGTTTTGATAAAGTTCTACCCATGAATTCTGGCGCTGAAGCCGTAGAAACTGCTATAAAAATTGCCAGAAAATGGAGTTACGAAATAAAAGGCATCAAAGATGGTTATGCCAAAATAATTGTGTGCGAAAATAATTTCCACGGAAGAACCACTACCATTGTTTCTTTTTCTAATGATAAAGATGCAAATAATAATTTCGGACCATTCACTCCAGGTTTTATCAGAATACCTTATAACGACATTGAAGCCTTAGAAAAAGTTTTGGAAGACGAAGCTGAACACATTGCTGCATTTTTAGTAGAACCCATACAAGGAGAAGCTGGCGTATATGTTCCAAATGAAGGATTCCTAAAAAAAGCATCGGAAATTTGTAAAAAACACAATGTATTATTTGTGGCAGACGAGGTACAAACCGGCATTGCAAGAACTGGAAAATTAATAGCTTGTTACCACGAAAATGTTCAACCAGATATTCTTATCTTAGGAAAAGCACTTTCTGGAGGAATGTATCCTGTATCTGCTGTTTTGGCGAATGACAATATTATGAAAGTTATTCATCCTGGCCAACACGGCTCCACTTTTGGAGGAAATCCTTTAGCTTGCGCTGTTGCGATGGCAGCTTTGGATGTTGTAATTGATGAAAAATTATCTGAAAGAGCAGAAAATTTAGGCGAAATTTTCAGAAAAGAAATTGAAAAAATTATTAAAAAATCAGATTTAATCTATAAAGTAAGAGGAAAAGGATTGCTAAATGCTATTTTGGTAAATGATACACCAGAAAGTTCTACCGCTTGGAATATTTGCCTGAAATTAGCTGAAAAAGGTCTTCTTGCAAAACCAACTCACGGAAACATTATCAGATTAGCGCCACCTTTGGTAATTACAGAAGAACAATTGTTAGATTGTATTGCTATAATTGAAGAGGTAATTTTAGAATTTGAAAAATAGCTAAAAACTCAATTTATAATTTAGAGATTACATGTGACAATATTGTAATCTCTAAATACATAATATTTTCACAAAGTTCTAAATTCTCTATTCCTTACCATTTCTACCATTGTTAAAATATCTTCGCCAATTAATCTATCGTCTTCTAATTTGGCAACTTTTTTACGGATAATTGCGAAATTTTCTTCAATTATTTTTGAAGATTTCAAAGGTCTTCTAAATTCAATTCCTTGTGTTGCAAACATCAATTCTATCGCCAAAATATTTTCTACATTTCTAAGAACCTGATTAAATCTTCTACCCGAAATACTTCCCATAGAAACATGGTCTTCTTGCCCAAGACTTGTAGGAACAGAATCTGCCGAAGCTGGGAAACAAAGCGTTTTATTCTCTGTCACCAAAGCTGCTGTAGTATATTGAGGAATCATAAAACCAGAATTTAAGCCAGAACTTTCTATCAATAATTTTGGCAAACCATATTTCCCTTCAAGTAAAAGATAACTTCTCCTATCCGAAATATTGCCAAGTTCTGAAGCTGCCAAAGTAGCGTAATCCAAAGGCATCGCCATCAGTTGTCCGTGAAAATTACCGCCAGAAATTGCTTCTTCATCAGAAATTACTATAGGATTATCTGTAACAGAATTAAGTTCTATTTCTGCCATTTCTCTTAAATGCTCAAAAGCATTTCTACTTGCACCATGAACTTGCGGAACGCAACGCATAGAATACGGGTCTTGAACCCTGCCACAATTTTCGTGATACTCTAAATTTTCAGAATTTTTTAGAAATTTCAGCATTCTATCAGCAACTAATTTACTGCCTTTGTAAGGACGAATCTCGTGCAACTCTTTCTTGAAAGGACTTGCAGAACCTTGGTATGCTTCAATAGAAAAAGCGGCTGCTAAATCTGCAAGATTCAACAAATATTCGAATTTTTCTAATCCAAATATAGCATGAGCCAAAATAAATTGAGTTCCGTTGATAAGTGCTAAACCTTCTTTTGCTTGTAATTGAAGTGGCTTTAATTGATATTTTTCTAAACTTTTCCTCGTTTCTACGATAGCATCTCCGTCCCAAACTTTACCAAGTCCCAAAAGAGGTAAAACCATGTGAGCCAAAGGAGCTAAGTCTCCACTTGCCCCTACAGAACCTTGCTCTGGAACAATAGGAATAATATCTTTTTCGAGCATTACAATCAATCTTTCTACAACATCAAGAGAAATACCCGAAAAACCTTTAGACAATGCGTGAATTTTACACACCATCATTATTTTAGAAATATCTTTTGCAATAGGATTTCCTACTCCAACAGAATGAGAAATAATAAGATTTTCTTGTAATTTGGCAGTCTCTTCTTCAGAAATTTTAGTTTCACAAAGTGGTCCAAATCCTGTATTGATACCATAAACGGTCTTATCAGACTTTACAATTTTCTGTACATTTTGATAAGATTTTGTGATTTGTTGTTTAGATTTTTCGTTAAGAATTGCTTTTTCGGGATGCTTAATGATTTCTAAAACATCTTGATATGAAAAATGGTTTACTCCGTAGATTAACATTGTTTGCTGAGATTTATTAGAGGCTAAATTTAAGCAAAAAAAAGCGAGAAAAATCTCGCCTTAATTTTATTTTTTTACTACTGTTACCAACTGTCCTTCGTATTTCGTTACTGCATCAAAAATTTGCTTAAATGCAGGATAATATTCTCTCGGGAAAAACGAATCTGCAATTAACATATTGCTTTCTACCGTTATTTTATTTCCTTCTTGAGACACTACATAACTATATATAATAGCATCATCTTCTGTTTTAAATTTTTTAGAACTTGGGATATTTTCAAATTTATATCCTTCAGGAATAGTGATGGTAACTTTTTTATTTTTGTTATATGCTGAAATAAATTCTATAGGATTTTTTCTTTCTTCAGTTTGGTCGAAATCGTGATTTTTTGTATATAAAAACAATAACGGATTAAAGATAAATTTACCTCCAACACCGTCAACAAAAGTATCTGAATTAAAATCAAAACTGGTTTCAAATTCATTATCATTCAAAATCCCAGATTTTAAATTACTAAACGGAAATTTGTATCTGTCTTTATAATTATCTTTTTGATAAGTTTCTTTATCGTGCTCATATTCTTCACTATTAAGCATTGCAAATACTTTGGTATCTCTATCTGTAAAATGTCCAGAAAAAGTAGCGTCTTTCTCTAATTGAGCATCTACTTGCAAATAGGTATCACTTTTCTCTGGATTTACAATATTAATCTCTTTTGCCTCTTTATTTGTAAATAAAAATCCATTGTAATTAACAGCTCTTGGCGGAATAACATTTATTGAAGATAATTTTGAAGTAGCGTCTAGTGTATATAATTTTCCATTAAATTCTATACAAACAATAACATAATTAAGACTGGTAATAGAAGGCATATAGTTAGCTATTAATCCTCTATCTACAGTAGAAAGAACCAGTGGATTAGCATTAATCCCTGCATCTTTTAGCAATAAAATAAGTAAAATATTAATTTCTGCAGAATTTCCAACTTTTGTTTTAATTAAATTTTTAATTCCATCTTCTACATTTGCTCTACGCTTATTATCCCAAGTGTAATTTTTTTGTACAAATTTCAAAATAGCTTCTGCTTTTTGGGTTTCGTTAGGAATTTGTTTTATTTCTGCCGGAAGCAAATCTTTTATTACACTCTCTTTTTTTAAAGCTCCACCAAAATCTTCATCATCCATCATTTGTTTCCTTACATCTTCCCAAGAAAGAGAGTAAGACTTAAATTGATTTCCAATGTAAGTAGAATTCAATTCTGCTCTTACAGAAGTTCTATAATTATTTGAGTTTTTAACATATTTCTCTTCCAAATAATCCTTCAAATTTTCGTAACCAAATCTATAAGTCCTATAATCAAAACCATAGAGCATTTTTTCTTCTACTACTCTATATTTTGGCAAAACAGAACCTTGATAATTAATACTGTACCCTAATTCTTTTGGTGTATCAAAAACATATTCTGTATAAACAATTGGCACATCATCTTCAATCATAATTTTAGGCATCTCGAATACAAATGGGCTAAAAATGGAATAAGAATATTCTACCACAGAACCATCTTTAACATTCGGAAATGCAAATTTCACAATATTATAATGCTTGTTTTCTGTAGATTTAAATTTAGAATCTTTTTCTACTTTAGTGGGTACAATTTTATCATTTTCTAAATTATAAGTATAAGCTTTCAAACTAGACAATTTTTCTTCTCGCCCTCCTTCTGCTTCGTATAGGCTAATTTCTTTATTCAAAAAATCTTCTGCTTTATTTTTATTATAGATTTTCACACGGTCTATAACGCTAATTTCCATTTCATAATCTTTCCTTATGTTATAATGAATAGACCTGTAAAGTACTTCAGCAGGTGCATCTTCTTTAATCTCAGATTTTGTTTTTCTAAGATCATTAATATCTAGCTTCGGAGGATCTAAAAATTTATGGTCTTTTTGCGCAAAAGAAAACCCAAATAAAAGAAATGAAAAGAGGGTTAATAGTTTAATTTTCATTGTTAAGTTATTGTTTTGAAATTAATATTTTCATGTTATCGAAATTTGCAGTTTTCTTTCTAAAATCTGCATACGCTTTGAATTTTTCTTTAGGAAAATTGCCTTTAGAAATTGTAATTTTTCTATTAACAAAAATCTTATTTCCATCTACTTTAAAATCAAGATTATAATTACCAAATTCTGAGCTTAATACAATTGGCATCGGCTTTTCGGCAACTTTATAACCAGAAGGCAATACAAATTCTGTCTCATAAATATCTTGATAAGAAAACGACAAAGACAAAGGAAGCATTCGCTCTTCATTTGAATTAATATTAGAGGTTTCTAAAAGTGGCAAAACCCTGAAAAACATATCATTTCCTAATTTTTTAGAATAATCATTCACTTTAAATTTTGCATCATAAGTAAGTTGCGCTTTATCCTTATCATTATTAATGTTATTCACTTCCAGATTAGAAATTTTAAGATGGTCATACCTTCCTTTCAAAGCTTCTTTTGCATCTTCTTTAGATAAGCCCACCAATGGCATATTGAAATCGTACTGAGCATTAGAATAATAAAAATCTGATGATAAATCAATACTATTATCTTCATTTAGAATTACTTTAGTTTTAATAATCTCTTGACTTTCTTCTGGCTTATAAACCGGCGTTTTAATTATATCAATTCCGTTTTCTTTCACCGCCAAAACATTTCTATCTGTTGTACTATAAGACAAATGATTGAAAGCAATCTGCTGAGATGTATTCTCTAACCAAATAGTTTCTTTTTCTGTAGGAATCATAAGGATTACGTGATTCCCTCCCATTTTAGGAAAATCCGGATCGAAAGAAAGTGGTGTTTCATCACTCCAAATTACAGAATAATAGGATTTGATTCCTGCCGCATCCAAAAGCGTTTTCATATAATTGGTAAGACCTTTACAATCTCCGTAACCTTTTCTTCTTACATCATCAGGAATCATGGGTTGCCAACCTCCAATACCAATAGATACATTTACATATCTGGTTTTATTCTGCATATATTGGAAGATTTTTTTTACTTTTTCAGAAGTTGTACCTGTAAGATTAAGAGCAGCAACTTCGGCTTTAATTTCTGGAGTAACAACGGAAACTGGTGTTAAAAGATTATTATACATCCACGTTCCAAAAGTTGTCCAATTTGCCATATCTCCTTGTTTGCCTTCTAAATTGAATTTTTCTAAAGAAAATTGAACTTTTGGTAATATCATTTTCAAACTTGGAGAATAATTTTCTTTTTCTATTGCAGGGACGTTTTGATATGTGTAAACAAGGTTATTATCATCTCCAGAAGCTAAAACTTTAGCAAAAACAGATTCTACATTTTTGGTTCTAAGTTTAATTCCAGATTTATTGATAATATTTAGTTTAGAATTTTCTATAGATTTGTTATACTCTAAAAAAGGATAAAAATCTGGCAAAAAGATGGTATTGGGTGTTTTCACATGAAAACTATAAGAAATAGAATATGGATAATTTACAGGAATGTAATGTAAATAAAGAATTCTATCGTCCTGATAAAGAGCTCCAGCAGAAACACTGCTTACATCTGTAAAATCACTTTTAGAATATTTCTTAATTACTTTACCATCAGCGTCTAATATTTGAACTTTTATATCGCTTACTTTGGTGCTTTTGTCATAAGGAATTACCACTGTAGCATCATCATCTCCAGCTTTATTCATTACCGTAAAAACATTTTGGTGGTCTATTTCCATGTTATCAATAGAATTAATAACATAGGTAGAAACATCGTTTCTAACAACAATATTTGCTTTATTTTTTAATTCTTCTGGAATAGAAGAAACCGCAAAATTCTGAGAAAAATAAACAGTGGGAATAACTAAGAAACTTAGCTTTAAAAGATTGTTCATGCTTGGTTTTATGGTTTATTAAATGTTTGTTTAAAATTACAAAATAAAATTCGTTTTAACAAAACTTTAACACGAAAATTTATCACAAAAAAAAGCAGGAAAATTTCCTGCTAAAAATTAATGTATTAAAATTGCTATTTATTACGGTGCCACTGGCGCTTCTGCTGGTTTATTCATCATTTTTCTTTTCCCGAAACCATCTTTACCAGCTCTATCTTTCATCATTTCTTTTCTTTTTTCCATTTTTGCTTTTCTATCGGCATCCCATTTTTGGTATTGTTCTGGCGTTAAGATTTTTTTCATTTCAGCGTCATGTGCTTCACGTTTTTTTTGCATTTCTGCAATTTTAGCTTTTCTCGCTTCTTTATTCTTTTCCATATTTGCTTGCATCTCCGAAATCTGCTTATCTTGAAGAGCTTTTACTTTTTTTACTTGCTCCGAAGACAAATTCAAATCTTTTGACATTTTATCAAGATGTTCTTGTTGTCTTTTTTGCATTTCTGCTTTTCTTTGTTCTGGATCCATTTTGCCTGGTTTTTCCATTCCAGATTGTTGTGCAAATGTGATGGTTGCAATACCTAATGCTAAGGTCAAAAATATTTTTTTCATTTTTAATAATTGTTTAATTGTTAATCTGTCTTTTTGATTGCACAATTTCCCTTAGGTTAAATATTAAAATGATAAATTTTTGTTAAAATTTTCGTTGATAACTATTAATGACATTTAGGATAACCTCCTCAGTTTCATCAGGAAAATCTACTTCTATGCTTTCTCCTTCTTCAATCCAGAATTTTAGTTTTTGGTCGAATTCTTTTTCATTCCAAATTACCGTTGCTCCCAAATCTTCGGCAGCTAAAGCATTACATTGTTGCTCATATTGATGAAACATTGGCACACAAAGAACTTTTTTTCCTAAAAACATAGCTTCCGCAGGTCCTTCAAAACCTCCTCCTGTCAACAAGCCTTCGCAATCTGCAAGAGATTGATTAAATTTCAGATTGTTCACTTTAGAAACTTCAATATTCCCTTTTGTATAATCTTCTTTGGTGTGTTTAGAAAAAACCTGAAACTTTTTATTAGGAAATTTTTCTAATTTTTTGAGGATAAATTCATCACTATATGCTGGCAAATAAACGGTGTAATGACCAAGATTTTGAGATTTTAAAGCCCTTATTTCAGAACGAATAACGGGAGTTCTTATAAAATCGTCGTATCTTTTAAAATGAAAACCTACTTTTTTACTTGCCGGAGCATACGTTTTTAAAATAAATTCTCCTAAATGAAAACCAGAAATTACTGGCGTTTTTACTGACAAAAATGCCGACTGATGACTTAATGCTATTGATTTTTTATTTCTTAAAATACACGCCCAAGCGGTAACTGGCTCGAAATCATTAATTACCAAATCGTAATCTTTTACCGGTAGATTTCTTATATCTCGAATTAATTGTCTAAAATCTGCCTTTTTGAAACTGCTTTTGTAATTTATTCCGCCATTTGTGCCAAAATCGAACCCAAAACCTTTAAAACGATATTTTATTTCGTCATCTAAATTCACATCTGCCTGCGTCCCACTAATTAAAATATCTACTTGCCCATATTTTTTCAAAATTGGTATTATTTCTCTAGCTCTAGAAACATGCCCGTTGCCAGTACCTTGAATTGCATATAGAATTTTCATATAACGAAATTATCATTAATTCTCAACAGAATAGCAATATTAAAAAAATTTAATACAAAAAAAAAGCGGAATGATAAGTTCCGCTTTAACTGAATGTAAAAATTAAATTTGATATGAAGAATTACTCTTTCTCTATAAATAACAAAAACCATACCTAAATTTAACCGGAATTAAAATTTAGTATTTTTTATGATTTTTTTCACTATTTTTTATGTCCGTGGTGTTTTTTGTTTCCATTGTGCCCATTGTTTCCTTTATTTCTATTATAGACAGCATTTGGATTATTTCCCTTATAATATTTATTTTTATATTTAACATAAGATGTAGAGCCTAAAATTCTTCTTAATTCTCTATCTCTATCTCTTTCCCAATATCCCGGTCTGTCTTTATAAACCACATACCAAGATTCATAAGTTGGATATCTGTTATTAAGTACAGTGATTGCGTTTCTTTGACTAGGAGTTAGGCTAAGTTCTACCCCAAGTGCATTCCAATTTACAGTAACAATACTATTTCTATAATTTTGATAAATTACTGTGGTCTGAGAAAACGAAAACCCGAAAATTGCGAATGCAATAAGTGTGATTATTTTTTTCATAACGAATATTTTTTTGTTTTAACAATGTAAATTTAACACATATAAATGATAATGAAATACTTACCTATTAATTATGTAAAATTTAGAAAAAATTATAAAAAAAGCAGACTTATTAAAAAATCTGCCTTTCTTAATTAAAATATATATTAATTTGGATGTTTATCTAAAACCTCTTCCGCCTCCATTATTCCCTCTTTGTCCGTTGCTATTTCCTCTGTCACTATTTCCATTGGATTTACCAAAAGAGCGATTGTTATCTCCACTTCTAAAACCTCCGCTGTTACTTCTAGAATCGCTATTTCCTCGGCTCATTTCTTCATTTTTTCGAGGCGCATCGTTTCTAAAACCGTTATTTCTTGGTTGTTCTGAGTCTTGTCTTCCAAAACTTTTAGATGAATTATCATTTCCTCCTCTAAAACCATTGTTAGACGGCCTATCATTATCATTTCTGAAACCTCTATCATTGTTTTGAGGTTTTGCATCTCTTCTAAAGCTATTGTCATCTCTTACAACTTTATCATTGCTATTGAAGCCTCCTCTAAAACTACCTTTTCTGAAATCATTATGTCTAACGGTTCTTACATCTACATTTCTATATCTTGGTGCTACATAAATTGTAGGTCTGTAATTTCTTACTCTATAATTTCTGAAATAAACAATAGGATTATAATTGTTATAGTATCTTTGGTAGAAAACCACATAAATTCTAGGTCCTAAAATTCTTTCTAAAGAAACAAATCTATCATAATACCAACGGTCTGGATTATATCTGTAATAATTAAACCAATAATTATAACCTCCAAATCTTGCGTTTAAACCTCTTATCTCTCTTATCTGAACAGGTGAAAGTCTAAATTCTACAAAAAACCTATCCCAATTAATGCTTACAATTGCATTTCTATAGTCGTTATAATATCCCCTATAAAAATCGTTGGTGTAATAATCTGATGGATATTCGTAATAATAATCATCTGGATAATTATAATCGTCGTAATAATATTCATATTGATCATTGCCTCCATAATTATCATTTGGATAATACTGTGCGAATGTCATTCCTGCTAAAGATAATGCTGAAGCAAGAACTATTTTTTTTAATATCAGTTTCATTTCATTATTGTTTAGTGATCTGTTAAACATTATTAAAAATACGTGCCAAACTTTATTAGCTATTAAAAATATTTTGCATTTAATTAAATTTATAAACTTAATCATCAACAAATTATCATTATTTGATATTTTAAAATAAAAAAAGTTAAAACCAAAGAATGATTTTAACTTTTAAAAATTTTATATCGTTTATTGCAACTAATTTCTACCGCTTTCTGCTACAAAATGAGCAATTTTATTATTAAAATACTCTTTTTGCAAAAGCTCTTCTATAGAAATATGCATTCTGTATCTCCAATAATGAGGAAAAACTGCAGGATTATTAATTCTCTCGTCGTCAGCATAAGGATTTACAATTTCATAATCTGTCGCAAAATACTCTTGAATTGGGAAAATCACCAACATGGCTTCAGAATGAAGGTGTTGTTTCATAATAATTTCGGCTAACTCTGGCAATAATTCAGAAGGAGCTGTGCCAAATTGCTTTAATTGATTATTAAAATAATGTTGAGTTAATTCTCTATTTTCTTTCCACCATTGTCTTAGTGTAGAACTATCGTGTGAAGAAGCCGTTACCACATTCATATAACTTGCAGTTTGTGGGTCGTAATAAGGTACATCTTCTTTTGGCGAACGCTGAACTTTAAGTGCTGTAATTCCTAATTTATCCATCACCACAGGCACACAATCTGGCACCAAACCAAGATCTTCGCCACAAATTAGCATATCTGTAGCCGCAAGAAGCATTGGCAATTTCTCCATCGCTTTTTGATACCAAAGTCCATCTTGTCTTCTAAAGAAATAATCTACATACAATTCATACAATTGTTTCTTTTCCCAGTCCGAAAGATATTGATATGATATGGTTTTATTAATATTAAATCTTGGATGATAAACGTAATCAGTTCCATTAAATTCTTGCAAGAAAAGAACATTAGCCGCCAAACTAATTAGTTTTTCTTCCGCGTTTTTTCTAGGATTTTTCTTGAAATATTCTGCCAATTTTCTTTGACAATCATATTCTTGTTTAAAATGATAAACTCCATTTTCCTGATACATAAAATGCTCTGCAATAGCATCTTTTTCGTTACCGAAAATATCCCAAAGAATTTGATCATTAATAAAAGGTTTGCAATATCTATCAAAATTAAAAGGAATATGTCTTGCCGCAAATTCTTCTATTGTAATCGGAACCGCAGGATAAAAATAACCCAACAATCCTTGAGTTGCCGTCATTGGCATTCTCCAAATTCTGAAAAAACCAAGAATATGGTCTATTCTCATCGCATCAAAATACCTTGCAATTACTGCAAATCTTTTCTTCCACCAATCATAATTATTGGCTTGCATTACTTCCCAATTATAAGTTGGAAACTCCCAGTTTTGTCCCAAATCTGAAAATTCATCTGGTGGAGCTCCTGCTTGGAAATCCATCCCGAAAAGCTCTGGCTCTGTCCAAGCTTCTACAGAAAATCTGTAAATTCCGATGGGCAAATCACCTTTTAGAGAAATCCCTATACCATGTGTATAATCTACCGCTTCTTTTAATTGTAAATGAAGCTGATATTGAACCCAAGCATGAAGCATTACGTTCTCGAAATCTGCATGTTTCGCATCAAACAATTGTGCAATCTTACCTGCAACATATTTCTTATGCGTTTTCCAATCGTTGAAATTTGGAGTATTATTTTTATCTCTCAAAACACAAAATGCAGCATAAGGTTTCAGCCAATCTGCGTTTTCTTTCAAGAATTTTGAAAAATCTTTGTCTTTTAAAATTTCTGTTTTATTTTCTTCGAAAACTACTTTTATAAATTTCCACTTTTCAGAAATCATTTGTTCGTAATCTACTAACGAAAGAGCATTTAATTCATCTCTTTTCATTTTGAATTCCATTTGAAAAGCCTCAGGAATCCCAAACTGAATTTTCTCTAAACTTAAATATTGAGGATGAAGCGCATAAACAGAAATCGCGGCATAAGGATAAGAATCTGTCCAACTATAATTGGCTGTGGTATCATTAATTGGCAAAATCTGAATCACAGAAAGATTGGTTTTGTGCGCCCAATCTGCTAGTTTTTTAAGATCTGAAAACTCTCCAACTCCAAAACCATCATCACTTCTCAAACTAAAAACAGGAATTGCAACTCCAGCTGCTTTGTACAATTGTTCTGAACTAAATCTGAAAAAATGGTCTGCATGAACCTGCAAAACTTCTTCGTCTTGATTCGGAAAAGCCAATCTATTATCGCCATATTCTACAGCAATAATTTTTTCGTGCTTTTCGTCTAAAATAGAGTATTTGTACTGCACAAATTCTTTTTGCTTTTTCAAATCTACTGCTACCTCCCAAACGCCAACTGCGGTTTGAGACATTTTCTCGGCATTTTCAAAATCCCAATTTCCTAAAGCCTCATTATTCCCAGCAATTACCAATCTCCAATCTGGCGAATAAAGCGGTGCTTCTATCCTAAAATGATGAGTATGTTTTTTAAGAATTGAAACTTTTTCTGCTTTAAAATCTCCTAATTTGTTTTGAAGAATTTTATTGTTGAGATAGTTTTCGGGGAAATTTTTGTTATTCCAAACATCGTAAATGTTGTACTCGGAAAAATTATTTACAAAATTGAGATGGTGAGTGCAAATTTCTTCGTCTATTACGTGATTATTTTCATCTACCACCAAATATTTGTATTCGATAGATTTAGAAAAAAAATCAATTTCGATTTTCCAATTTCTATTGTCAGAAAATTGCAAATCATAAGACTGTATATTTTTCCCATCCAGAACTTTTAGCACTACTTTTTTGCCAAATTCAGTTCCGTAGTTTATTGTGAAATATAATTTCATTTAAAGTTGTTTTTCAACTGACGAATTTACAAAATTATATATGCTCCAAAAAATATTAATTATATGATTTTTAATTTGTTTTAGTCAAAAAAAGCACCTTTAACACTGGATTTTATTATCTCATGATGACATAATAACGACTAATAAAGCAACACAAAAGTTTTAGACAAATTAGTGTTTTTTATACATTTTTTAAACTTTAACAAAAAACCTTTTCAAATTAATTTGAAAAGGTTGTGAAATATTATAAAATTCAGTTTTTTTAATTCAAAACGTAAGAAGTGCCATCTCTTCCGTCTTTTAATTCTATGCCTTCAGCAAGAAGTTTATCGCGAATTTGGTCTGAAAGTTCAAAATTCTTAGCTTTTCTTGCCTGATTTCTGAGCTCAATTAAAACTTGCAACGTTTGGTCTAGTTTTGTATTGTTATTTTCTTCTACATTTTGAAGTCCTAAAACATCAAACACAAAAGCATTCATTAAAGTTTTTAATTCTACTAAATCGTCAGTATTAATAGTTTCTTTGCTTGTGCCGAGCGAAGCCGAAGCATTCAGTTTAAAAATAAAACTTACCGCTTCAAAAAGATGAGAAATTAAAATAGGCGAGTTAAAATCGTCATTAAGAGCATCCAAACATTTTTCTTTCCATTCTTTTAAGTTAAATTCGCTAGATGTTGGATGCTGGATGTTGGACGATAAACCATTCAAAATTTTTACCGCTTCCATCAAACGTTGGAAACCTTTTTCTGAAGCCAACATTGCTTCATTAGAAATATCGAGAACGCTTCTGTAATGAGCTTGCAAAAAATTAAATCTTACTACGCTTGGATGAAATGGTTTTTCAAAAAAATCGTTTTCACCAGATATTAATTGATGCGGAAGAATGTAATTCCCTGTAGATTTACTCATTCTTTGCCCGTTCATTGTCAACATATTAGCGTGCATCCAGTATTTAACTGGCGAAACTCCATTGCAACCTTTTCCTTGTGCAATTTCGCACTCATGATGCGGAAATTTAAGATCCATTCCACCACCGTGAATATCAAATTGTTCGCCTAAATATTTCGTTGACATGGCAGTACATTCCAAGTGCCAACCTGGGAAGCCTTCCCCCCAAGGTGAAGTCCATTTCATAATATGTTCTGGAGAAGCTTTTTTCCAAAGGGCAAAATCTTGGGGATTTCTCTTTTCGTTTTGTCCGTCTAAATCACGAGTATTAGCAAAAAGTTCGTCTATATTTCTTTTGGAAAGTTCGCCGTAATTTCCACCTTTATCGTTGTAAGTTCTTACATCAAAATATACAGAACCGTTGCTTTCGTAAGCTAAACCTTTCTCGATTAAATCTTTAGTCAGTTCAATTTGCTCTATAATGTGTCCTGTTGCTGTAGGCTCAATAGTTGGTGGCAAAAGATTAAATTGATTTAAAACTTTATGAAAATCTACGGTATATTTCTGTACAATCTCCATAGGTTCTAGCTTTTCGAGGCGAGATTGTTTCACAAAACGGTCGTTATTTACATCGCCATCGTCTGTTAAATGTCCTGCATCTGTAATATTTCTTACATAGCGCACTTTGTAGCCAAGAAATTGTAAACTTCTATAAATAAAATCGAAGTTCATAAAAGTTCTCACATTTCCGAGATGTACATTGCTGTAAACGGTAGGCCCACAAACGTACATACCAACTTTATCACCATTAATTGGTGTGAAAATTTCTTTTTCGGCAGTGAGAGAATTATATATTTTAAGTTGCATTTTTATAATTTAAGAATTAATGTTTTGATAGTCTTTGCGAGGAATGAGGAACGAATGACGAAGCAATCTTTTTCTAAATTGCATATAAAATCAACAGATTGCTTCACTGTATTCGCAATGACAGCAACAACAAATAATTGTAGTTGTAAAAATTCGGGTTGATATTTTTTTAAATCTGGTCATATTATAATATAACTATTGAAATTTGATTTTTCTCAAACTAAAAAATCAAAATTAATCCAATTTCGCATGACTTCCAACATAATGTAAGAATTCTTGTCTTGTGATAGGATTTGTTCTAAAAATTCCGCTCAATTCTGCAGTAATGGTAGAACTTGCCGTATCTTTTATTCCTCTACAATTTACACAAAGGTGTTTTGCATCGATAATACAGGCAACATCTTTGGTTCCGAGAGCTTCTTTCAATGCATCTACAATTTGCATGGTTAATCTTTCTTGCACTTGTGGACGTTTTGCGTAATAATCTACAATTCTATTGATTTTAGACAATCCAATTACCTCACCATTAGAAATATAAGCAACGTGAGCTTTGCCAATAATAGGCAAAAAGTGATGTTCGCAGAAAGAATATACCGTAATATCTTTCTCTACCAACATTTGTCTGTACTTATATTTATTACTAAAAGTTGAAATTCCCGGTTTATTCTCTGGTAGTAAACCTCCAAAAATTTCGTTCACATACATTTTAGCTACTCTTTTAGGAGAATCTTTAAGAGAATCGTCTGTCATGTCCATTCCCAAGGTCTGCATAATTTCACCAAAGAGTTTCTGTATTTTCTCAATTTTCTCATCAGGAGTCATCTCAAAAGCATCTTCACGAAGCGGCGTATGGTCTTTGCCGGTAAAAAAATCGTCTTCTATATCTTCAAAATTATTCATAACGCTAATTCAAGATGACAAAAATACTGAAATATTTTCTAATGCTTTAACTCTATGATTATGAGATATTTTATTTTTATCACATTTTAAATTTAAGAAAAAAAAGTGTGATTGGTGCGAAATTTTATATATTTGCACTTGAATTAACAAAATTTTAAAACAAATTGCTATGTCAGACATTACATCAAGAGTAAAAGCTATCATCGCTGATAAGCTAGACGTGGAAGAAACAGAAGTAACTCCTGAAGCAAGCTTCACTAATGATTTAGGTGCAGATTCTTTAGATACTGTAGAACTAATTATGGAATTCGAAAAAGAATTTAATATTCAAATTCCTGATGATCAAGCAGAAAAAATTACTACTGTAGGTCACGCAATCGCTTATATCGAAGAAGTTATCAAACAATAATTTTTTTAAAGAAAAATTAAAATCTATGGAATTGAAGAGAGTTGTAGTTACAGGATTTGGTGCTATTACACCTATTGGAAATAATGCTCAAGAGTATTGGGAAAATCTTATCAAAGGCGTAAGTGGCGCTGCTCCTATTACTCTCTTCGATTCTACTAACTTCAAGACAAAATTTGCTTGTGAAGTAAAAAACTTCAATCCTTTGGATCATTTTGAAAAAAAGGAGGCAAAAAAAATGGACCGAAATACTCAACTCGGTGTTGTGGCAGCTAGAGAAGCTGTTTCACATTCTAGAATCATTGAAGATAATGTAGATAAAAACAGAGTAGGTGTAATCTGGGGCTCTGGAATTGGTGGTTTAGAAACTTTCGAAACAGAAGTACTAGGCTGGGCTAATTCTAATAACATCCCAAGATTCAACCCTTTCTTTATCCCTAAAATGATTGCTGACATTACTCCAGGGCAAGTTTCTATGGAGTACGGCTTCCACGGACCAAACTATGCTACCGTTTCAGCATGTGCATCTTCTGCCAATGCTATTATTGATGCAAAAATGCTTTTACAATTAGGAAAAGCAGATATAATAGTTTGTGGTGGTTCTGAGGCAGCTGTTACAGCATCTGGAATGGGAGGCTTCAATGCATTAATGGCACTTTCTACTAGAAATGACGATTATAAAACCGCTTCGAGACCATTCGACAAAGACAGAGATGGATTTGTTTTGGGCGAAGGCGCAGGTTGTATTGTCTTAGAAGAATACGAACACGCAAAAAAACGTGGCGCTACCATTTATGCAGAACTTTCTGGAGGAGGTCTTAGTGCTGATGCTTATCACATGACGGCTCCACATCCTGAAGGACTAGGCGCTTATTTAGTAATGAAAAATTGTTTAGAAGACGCAGAATTAACTCCTGATGAAATAGACCATATCAACATGCATGGCACGTCTACTCCATTAGGTGATATTGCAGAGTCTAATGCAATTGCAAAATTATTAGGTGAACACGCTTATGATATTCAAATAAATTCTACAAAATCTATGACTGGGCACTTGCTAGGTGCAGCCGGAGTGATAGAAGCAATAGCAGCGTTAGGAACTATCATACATGGTATTGTTCCGCCAACAATTAATCATTATACCGATGATGAAAAAATTGATAGTAGATTAAACTTTACTTTCAATCATGCAGTGAAGAAAGATGTAAAGGTAGCCATGAGTAATACATTCGGATTTGGTGGTCATAATGCCTGCGTACTTTTCAAGAAATTATAATGGGCCTAAAAAATTCATTACAAAGATTTCTACTTAAAAAAACTTTCAGAAAAAAAACAGAAAAGGAAATATTACTATCTTCTAAAATTAATAAAATTATTGGCAGAAGAATAGACAATATAGACTTTTATAAAGAGGCTTTTTCTCTTAAAATCCCTAACAAGAATATACATTCTAAAAACTATGAAAGATTAGAATTTTTAGGAGATTCAGTTTTGGGAAGCATTATTTCTTGTTATCTATTTAAGACATATCCTTTCGAAAACGAAGGATTTCTTACGCAGATGAAATCTAAAATTGTGAATAGGAAAAACCTAAATCTCTTAGGCGAAAAACTAAGGCTAACGGATTTTATCCAAAATGGAAGCCACGGAAGCCTTGGCGAAAACATTTCGGGGAATCTTTTTGAAGCTTTTATCGGAGCCATTTACCTAGATTTCGGTTACGAAACTTGTCAAGATATTGTTTTGGAAAGATTATTTTCTGAAAAAGATATAGAAAGATTAGAACACAAAATTGTAAGCTACAAAGGTTTACTTTTAGAATGGAGCCAAAAAAAGAAAGTCTCTATAAAGTATGAAACTACAGAAGAAATTCTTCCTAATAAAAGTTTCATCTTCAGAACATGCGTATATCTAAACCAAGAAAAAATTGCCAGTGCTACTGAATCTTCTAAGAAAAAAGCAGAAGAGAAAGCTGCGCATAGAGCATTTTATTCACTCAATAAAAAAGAAAATATCGTTGAAAAACAAAAAAATATTTCTTGAATTAGAAGATGACGAAGCTATAAACATTGGTCTAATAAGGCAAGCCAAACGATTGCCAGATTATGAAATGTTTTTCGAAATCAACAAACTGAATTCATTTAATTTTTGTAGAATAAACGATTTAAAATATAAAAAGTTCAATTTTCCGAAATTTGAAACTTATCACCCGGAAACAAAAACTTGCTACCACATAATTGCAAACAAGTCTATACCAATAAGAAAAAAGACCAATAACGAGCTTTTTTCGCAGGCTGAAGAAGTAAAATTCTTAATACCGAAAAATAAAGATGTAGACTTTATTATATATGCAAAGGATAGTATTGCAGATTTTTCACTAATTTTGCTGCCGGAAAATATTTTGTTTCAAATTCAAAATTTTTCTTTAAACCCGTTAACAGAACTGTACAAGTTATTACAATATTATGAATAAAAGATCAAAAAAGACTAAGATTATCGCTACATTAGGACCAGCAACCTCTTCTAAAGAGACCATGCTAGAATTAGTGAAAGCTGGTGCAGATGTATTCAGAATAAACTTTTCTCACGCTGATTATGAATTGGTGAAAAGGAATATAGACATCATTAGAGAAATAAATGAAGAATATGGTTTCAACACATCTATTCTGGGCGATTTGCAAGGTCCTAAATTAAGAGTAGGTGTTGTAAAAGACGGTTCATACCTTAATCCTGGTGATATTCTTACATTTACTAACGAAAAATGCGAAGGAGATTCTACTAAAGTTTACATGACTTATGAAAAATTCCCTCAAGATGTAAAAGTTGGAGAAAAAATATTAATTGATGATGGTAAACTTGTTTTAGAAGTTTTTGAAACCAACGAAAAAGATACCGTAAAAGCACGTACAATACAAGGAGGCCCACTAAGCTCGAAAAAAGGAGTAAACTTGCCAAATACAGACGTATCTCTTCCTGCTCTTACAGAAAAAGATATTGAAGATGCAAAATTCATGATTGAAAATGATTTCGATTGGATTGCACTTTCATTCGTTCGTCATGCTCAAGACATTAAAGATTTAAAAAACCTTATCCAAGAATATTCTAACGGAGAATTCAGAACTCCAATTATCGCCAAAATTGAAAAACCAGAAGGTGTTAAAAATATTGACGAAATTATGTTAGAATGTGATGGTATAATGGTAGCTCGTGGAGACTTAGGTGTAGAAGTGCCTATGGAAGAAGTACCTGTTATCCAGAAAAAATTGGTAGATAAAGCAAGATATTACTCAAAACCTGTAATTATCGCTACCCAAATGATGGAAACCATGATTCACAGTCTTACCCCAACAAGAGCAGAAGTAAACGACGTTGCAAACAACGTATTAGACGGAGCTGATGCCGTAATGCTTTCTGGTGAAACTTCTGTAGGGAAATATCCTGTAGATGTAGTGAAGAACATGACCAAAATCATCAAAAATATAGAATCTACTCAATTGTACGAGAAGAAAAACGATATTATTGAAAAAATCACTTGTGTGGATGACAGATTCATCACAGATATGATTTGTCTTAATGCTGTTAAAATCTCTGAAACTACTGGTGCAGAAGCTATTATAACTTTAACTTACTCTGGTTATACAGCTTTCCAAATTGCGGCTCACAGACCTCACGCTAGAATTATTGTTTATACTTCTAACCCAAGAGTTCTTACAATGCTAAATTTACTTTGGGGAGTTAAAGCATTCTACTATGACATGAACAAATCTACAGACGAAACCATTATTCAGGTTAACACACTTACCCAACATTATGGCTATGTAGATGAAGGTGATTTTGTAGTAAACCTTAATGCAATGCCTGCTTATGAAGGTGGCAAAACAAATACACTGAGACTTACAACAGTATAAAAAACAAAAAAACGCTCAAAAATTTGAGCGTTTTTTTATGATATCTCTATTAATTTCGGCTTTCTACCTGCTTAATAATAGCCGACAAGATCATTCCCTTTTTCAAAAAAAATATTTCACATAAACATTCTGCATTTACAAAAAAAGCAGAAGCATTCATTTCTACTGCAGAATATTATAAGAATCTATTCTATAAAAGAGATTCAATCGTGCGAATGTTTGCAGATTTAGTATTGAAGAATGCCAGGTCGTTGTTTCATTAACCACATCATAAACTTTACTTTGATGGAAATTCAACTCTACTATTCCTCTCCAAATATTTTTACAGAAATACTTCTCGCTTGTAGAATTTTCTACATTTAACAATAAATCTGTAGTATATACTACTAGTTCAAATTCATTTAATGATATCAACATCATATTTATAAAAAAATTAATGTGAATAAACTCCGATACTAGAAACTCCTTCCTGTAAAATAATATTTGCTCATCTTTGACTCATTAATAATTTAACATTCATGAAAAAATTTCGCTCTTAATGAGTCTAAAAGATGGAGAATTATCTTTGTAATTTACATTTTCTCTGCACTAATCAGTACTTATAATTTTAAAACTAAAAAATTACATAAATAGAAACTTATATTTCATAAATAAAAATTCCCAACAAAATTGCATTTGCTAGGAACTTATAGTACACAGAGTTTTTAAGGATTCTTCTATTTAGGTTCTTTTAGATTATAATATTTTACCACTGCATTATAATCTTCATAATTAACCTTTGTTGCTGTTCTGTTAACTCTAGAAGCTGGCACCAATACTATTCTAAAAGTTTGATTATTAAGATACGTATTTTTCTCAGCTGTAGTCATTGTAGATTGATCAAAATTAGCTTCTGTATAAATTTCTACACTACCAGAATCAAACATAAAATTGTAATCTAGTTCACCATTATTGCTCAAATAATAGGTTTTAGGAATTAATTGCCAAACTGCAGAAGAACTGCTATTCGAATTATAATTTCTATAAACCAACACCACATCAGAATTTGCAATATTAATAGACTGTGTAAGTGTATAATTACCAGAACTTGTAAAAGTTCCTGTTACATCTTTCATTACAGGATAAGTATCATTGTCGGTTCCATCTACTACTGTGTCATTTCTGTCGCAGCTTATTACAAATAATCCTCCTAAAACGGCAAGAATCATTAGAGTAAAAAATTTTTTCATAATGTTTAGATTTTTGAGTTATGTTTACTCTATTCCAACTAACGTGCCAAAAATTATATTTAACATTTCAAGAATAATTTCATCAAAATATCAAATTCGGAAAAATGAAAAACTCACTATTACTTTTTCTTCTGCTTTTTAGCTTAAAAACATTTTCTCAAACAGAGAAAAAATTTACCATTGAAGGTATTGAAAGAAAAGCTATTTTTTATGAACCTAAAATAAAGAGCGAAAAAACTCCCGTTGTTTTTATTTTTCACGGACATGGTGGCACAGCAAAATGGGCAAGTAACAAATTGAATTTCTATGATGAATTTCCAGAAGCGCTCATCATTTATATGCAAGGAATCCCAGGCGTTACCAATTCTATTGTAGATAAAGAAGGAAAATACAACGGTTGGCAAATGAATCCAGACGAATTAGAAAATAGAGATGTAAAGTTTTTCGACGAAGTTTTTCATCAAATTCAACAAAATCGCACCATTGATTTAGATAGAATCTACGCAGTTGGTCATTCTAACGGTTCCAGATTTGTAAATGTTTTATGGAAAATGCGAGGAGAAAATTTTGCAGCATTCATCACAGTTGCTGGTCCTGGTGGAGTTTGGCTAAGAACAGCTCCTCAAAAATCCGTTTGGATAAGTTTTGGGGAAAATGATGAAATTGTACCTTACAAAATTCAAAAATTTTCTTCTAAACAATATTTAAAATTCTTAAATGCTGATGAAAATAATTCCAAAACAGAAGGCGAAATCACTTACTACAAAAATCCTAAAAATTTAGAAATTGTAATCGAAGACAGAAATGCGGGTCACGAATTTCCGCAAAATTCAATTCCTAAAATGGTAGATTTTTTGAAACGAAATCGTAGATGATTTTTTAAAATAGAGTTTTCCAAGTTTTATAATAAAAATAGAGCGTTTTATTTTATAAAAATTTTAGAAAAAATATATTTCTTAGCAATCACAAAAAACATATTTGTATTTTTGTTGAATAACATTATTTGTATGAAATTCATCAAAAATATATTTTCTTATTTATTTATTTTAATTTTCGCTAATATTTCGGCACAATATTTCCCGAAAAACGGCAACGAAAACCTCAACCTAAAAGCAGAAAAATATGCAGATTCTCTGTACAACAGTCTTTCTTTAGACGAAAAAATAGGTCAGCTTTACATTATTGCGCTTTACAACAATCGTGGCGAAGAAGAAATTCAGAAAATTAGAAATCTTGTAGAAAACGAAAAAATTGGAGGATTAATTCTAATGCAAGAAGATGTGGAAAAACACATTGCTCTTCTTAACGAATTTCAAGAAAAATCAAAAATCAAAATGATGATTGGAATTGACGGAGAATGGGGACTTTTCCAGAGATTTCCTGTAGCACACAAATTTCCATGGGCTATGACTTTGGGTGCTATTCAAAACAATAACCTCATCTACGAAATGACTTCTAAAATTGCCAAAGACTGCAAAAGAATGGGCATTTATTGGGATTTTGCACCCGTTGTAGATGTTAATACCAATCCTACAAATCCAATTATTGGCAACAGAAGTTTTGGTTCTGATGTTAACAATGTTATTGCCAAAGGCTTGGCGTATGCAAAAGGTTTACAAGACCATGGCGTTTTGGCTTCTATGAAACATTTTCCCGGTCATGGCGATACCGACAAAGATTCTCATCTAGATTTACCCATAGTTTCTCATCATTTAGAAAGATTAGATTCTATAGAACTCGCTCCTTTTAAAGCCTTGATGGACAAAAAAATTGGCGGTGTAATGGTAGCTCATCTATATGTTCCTGCTCTGGAAAAAAAGAAAGGAATTCCGGCTACTTTATCTTACAATATTGTTACGAATTTACTCAAAAATAAATACAATTATAAAGGTTTGGTAATTACTGATGCTCTAAATATGAATGCTGTGGCTCAAAAATTTCCTGCTGGAGAACTAGATTTGAAAGCCTTCAAAGCGGGAAACGACCTTTTGCTATTCTCTCAGGATGTACCTAACGGGAAAGCTCTCATTAAGAAAGCCATTGAAAAAGGCGAAATTCCCGAAGAAAGATTGGCTGAAAGTGTAAAGAAAATACTGAAAACGAAATTTTTATTGAATCTTCAAGATTTGAAACCTATAAATCCTGAAAACATCAACGAAGATTTGAACAACTCTTCTCACGCAGAACTTTCAGAAAAATTGTACGCCAATGCCATTACTTTATTGAAAGACGAAAAAAATCTTTTGCCTTTAAATTGTAATCAAACGTATTATTATTTGCCATTAGAAGAAGCTCCGTTTCAAACTTTGGTAGATGTTTTAAATTTCGGAACTACCATTAATGTTATTTCGAAAGAAGAAATTTCTCAAATTCCTGAAAATTCTACAGTAATTGTAGGTTTCCACAAAGACAATTCTACGGCTTATAAGCCCTATAAAATTTCTCAAGAAAGCAAAGATATTTTATCTGAATTAAGCAAAAAACAAAATATAATTTTAGATGTTTTTGGTTCGCCTTACGCTTTGAAAGATGTAGATATTTCTACAATTTCTACCGTTTTGGTAAGTTATGAAAATAATGATTTATCTTTGAAAGCATCTGCAAAAGCACTTTTAGGGAAAACAAAAATTTCTGGAAAATTGCCTGTAATTGTGAATGAAAATTTGAAAGCAGGAAGCGGAATTGATAAATAACGCCCAATAACTATGATAAAATATTTTTTAATTTTAATTATTCCTGTATTTATTTTTTCACAAAATAAAAAAGTTTTCTATTATGTTGAAAATGATTCAACGATAAGTTTTAGGGATGAGAATAATAATTTTATTATAAAACCTTTTAAAACATATAAATATCTTGTACAAAATAATTCTCATAAAAGTGAGGTTAAAGAAAACTTTTTTTATATTCATCCTAAAAACAAACCAGAATATGCTGTAAATAGACAGGGAAAGTTTTTATTTTATCCTTATTATTTTGATAATGGACCGGATTATATAAAAGAAAATTATTTAAGAATAAAAGATGAAAATGGTAAAGTGGGATTTGCAGATAAAGAAGGAAAAGTAGTTATTTCCCCAAAATATGATTATTCTACACCATTTAATATGGGATTTTCATCTTATTGTAATAGTTGTTATTTTGATAGAAAAAAAGATGAAGAACATCCTCCAATTGTTGGTGGAACATGGGGTTATATTGACGTTAATGGAAATGAAATAATTCCAATTAAAAGATCAAACAATCAAAAAGATTTTATTATTAATGATGGAAGCTTTATCCCTTATCAATTTAATTATTCAATATATGAGTTATCACTTCTAAACAAAATTTTTAAATTTGAAAAGGAAATTAATAAGAAAAATATTTCTGAAGGTAGTAAGGTAAATTTTGAAATCATTTCAAAACCTTCCGAGAATGATCCTTATTATTTTATAAAGTATTTTAGAATAGATATGCCTCATTATTTTTCTTCTGACTTTGACAATCAAGAAGGTTTTAGTTTCTATATTGATAAAGATGAAAATATTTTTGTAAATCACTTAATTCTTGACAATGATAAAAATTCTTATCATTATGAATTAATAAAATTAGAAGATTGGATTAAAAAATAATAAATAATTAGAAACGATTTAGTTTCAAAAAATAATATGAAAATAGGAATCCTTTGTTATCCAACATACGGTGGTAGCGGAATTGTAGCCACAGAACTCGGAATGTCTCTTGCCAAAAAAGGCTATGAAATTCACTTTATTTCTTCAGAATTACCAGCAAGGTTAGATATGACAAACCCGAACATTTTCTTCCACAAAGTAAATGTACAAACCTATCCTTTGTTTAAGCATCAACCGTTTGATATTGCGCTTTCTTCCACCATTTATCAAGTGGTAAAATTGTATAAATTGGATATTTTGCATGCTCATTACGCTATTCCTTACGCTTATGCTGCCTTTTTTGCGAAGCAAATGCTAAAAGAAGAAAACACTGATATTCCGTTAGTTACAACACTTCACGGAACAGATATTACTTTGGTTGGTCAACATCCAAGTTACAAACATGCGGTAGAATTTTCCATCAATCATTCTGATAAAATCACTACCGTTTCAGAAAGTTTGAAAGCAGATACGTTGAAATTTTTCAAAATTACCAAAGAAATTGAAGTCATCACCAATTTTATAGACAATACAGAATTCAACGATTTAAAAAGTTGCCAAAGAAATCAATTCGCAAATGATGACGAAAAAATTCTCATTCACGTTTCCAATCTTCGCCCTGTAAAAAGAGTGAAAGATGTTTTAGAAATTTTCAAAAAAGTAGAAAAATCTGTAAAATCTAAATTATTAATTCTTGGAGACGGACCAGATGTGGAATTGGTACACGAATGCATCAACGAAAACCCGCATCTTATCAATAAAATAAAACTTCTTGGGAAAGTAGATAACCTTTATCAAGTTCTAAAATTCGCAGACGTATTTTTATTACCTTCCGAACAAGAAAGTTTCGGTTTGGCAGCATTAGAAGCAATGGCAGCAGAAACTCCTGTAATTTCTAGTAACGCAGGCGGAATTCCGGAGGTAAACATACAAGGCGAAACCGGATTTTTGGCAGAAGTAGGAAATGTAGAAGCAATGGCAAGTTATGCTATAAAATTACTTTCAGACGAAAAACTTTTAGCAGATATTAAGAAAAAAGCAAAGGCAAGAGCAATAGAATTCGATTTGGTAAATATTTTGCCGATTTACGAAAAAATGTACGAAGAAACTTTAGAAAAATTTCATGCAATGAGTTGATTTTTTTTCACGCAATGGTTTCATAGATTGTTTTTAATAAAAAATAATTAAATTTACTTTTCATTAAAAACAAAAAACCATGAACGAAAATCTGCTTCAATATCTGTGGAAATATAAAATTTTTTCGAAGATTGATTTTAAAGATTCTGAAGGAAATCCTTTAGAAATTTTAGATTTTGGGAAGTTCAACAGCAATGCTGGGCCAGATTTTTCTTTCGCAAAAATTAAAATTAAAGATGTAATTTTAGCAGGAAACATAGAAATTCATGTTAAATCTTCCGATTGGTATTTCCATCGACACGATTCTCAAAAAGACTACCAATCTGTAATTCTGCACGTGGTTTATTTTAATGACACAGATGTTTTGGAACTAAAAAATGCAGGAATACCAACTTTAGAATTGAAAAATTATATTGATGAGCAAATTCTAAAAAAATATCAATCTCTAGAAAATCATTTTGAATTTATTCCTTGTGAGAATCTCTTTGAACCGAAGAAAATTCCGTTGCTTTTTTCGGAAGAAAATTTACTTAGAAAACTAGATGAAAAATCTATAGAAATTGAGAAGCTTTTACTTCAATCTAAGAACAATTACGAAGCCGTTTTGTTTCAAAAATTAGCATATAGTTTTGGCTTGAAAGTAAACGCAGAAATCTATCAAAATATCGCCGAAAATATTGATTTCAAAGTCATTCAAAAGATTTCTCAAAATCAGTTTCAACTAGAAAGTTTACTCTTTGGGAAAGGAAATTTGCTTGAAAAAGAAACGGAATTCAATAAAAAATGGATTACCGAATTCAATTTTATAAAGACAAAATTTAAAATTTCTGATGAAGTTTTTCCTGCGAAATTTTTACGCTTAATGCCGCCGTCTTTTCCAACAATTAGACTTTCGCAATTGGCAAATTTATATCATCTTCAACCGAATTTATTTTCCAAAATCTTAAATGCTAAAAACATTCAAGACTTAAAATCTTTTTTCAAAGATGTAAAAACCTCAGAATTTTGGGAAAATCATTATACTTTTGAGAAAAGTTCTGAAGAAAAAATAGAGAAATTCCTTTCTGATGATTTTGTAGAGATTCTTCTCATCAATGCCGTTTTGCCAGTAGTTTACACTTATTTCAAACATCTAAATTCAGAAAAGACAGAACATATTTTAGATTTTTATAAAAATTTGAAGCCCGAAAAAAATTCCATTATTTCTCAATGGAAAAAATTAGGTTTAAAATTAAATTCTGCATTAGAAACACAAGCATTTCTTTTTCAGCACAAACATTTTTGTTCTGAGAAAAATTGTTTAAATTGCAGTATTGGTTTCCAATTGTTGAAATCTTAATCTCCAGAAAATGAGACTTTTTAGAAATTTATATCTTAACAACAGTGTTTTTTATAGCGCATTTGCAGTAGCAATTGTATATATTTTAGCATTCTTTTTTCCAATTCTGATGAATTTAGCTTTCGGAATGTTAATGGTTTTACTGTTACTCATTTTTGTAGATATACTTTTACTTTTCATTACAAAAGAACCTATAAAAACGCAGAGAATTTTGCCCGAAAAATTCTCAAACGGTGACGAAAATTTTGTTAAAATTGATATTAAAAATCTTTATGGCTTTAACGTTAAAACTAAAATTATAGACGAAATTCCTTTTCAGTTTCAAAAGCGTGATTTTTTAATTGAAAAATCTATTGAATCTAAAAAAAATATTTCCTTTCAATATCATTTAGAACCAAAAGAACGAGGAGAATATAATTTTGGCGCACTTAATGTTTTTGCGATTTCTCCAATTGGCTTGGTTTCTAGAAAATTCGCCTTTCAAAAAGATACACATTTAGCTTGCTATCCTTCGTTTCTTCATTTAAGAAAATATGAATTGATGGCGCTGAATAATGAATTTATGATGGGAGGAATTAAGAAAATCCGAAGATTGGGACACACCATGGAATTTGAACAAATTAAAGAATACGTTCCTGGTGATGACATAAGAACGATTAATTGGAAGGCGACTTCTAAGCGAAATCAATTGATG
This sequence comes from Cloacibacterium sp., assembly GCF_047601505.1. Taxonomy (GTDB): domain Bacteria; phylum Bacteroidota; class Bacteroidia; order Flavobacteriales; family Weeksellaceae; genus Cloacibacterium. The sequence continues at coordinate 910,710 of NZ_JASGJD010000001.1, read as the reverse complement.
GTAAACCAATATCAGGAAGAAAAATCTCAAAGAATTTTCTTGTTAATTGACAAAGGTAGAACGATGCAAATGCCTTTTAAAGGATTGAGTTTGCTAGATTATTCTATTAACGCTGCCATGGCGCTAAGTCATATTATTCTGAAAAAATCTGATAGAGCCGGAATGATGACTTTTTCTAAAAAAACTGAAAATAAAGTTCCTGCGGATAACAAAAGTGGACAACTTAAAAAAATTGCTGATGCGCTTTACAACATCAATACCAATTTCTACGAAAGCGATTTCAGCAGATTGTATCAGGATGTGAAATTCAGTATCAATCAAAGAAGTTTAATTTTACTTTTCACCAATTTTGAGAGTTTGGATGCTGTAAATCGTCAAATGAAATATTTGAGAGGAATTGCAAAAAATCATTTGTTGGTGATTGTTTTCTTTAAAAATTCTGAAGTAGCAGAACTTATCGGTAAAAATCCTTATAATATGCAAGAAGTGTACGACGAGATTATTGCCGAGAAGTTTGAAATAGAGAAAAAACTTATTATTCAAGAGCTTAGGAAGCACGGAATTTATTCTATTTACACACTTCCTGAAAATCTAAACATAGAAGTAATTAACAAATACTTAGAAATAAAAGCGAGAGGAATTTTGTAGAACCTCTCGCTTTTTTTATTCTTTTAAAGTATTTATTTCATCTTTGGATTGATGAGTTTTGCAACGGTAGAAGTCCAACCAGTTTGGTGAGAAGCACCTACTCCACGTCCATTATCTCCATGGAAATATTCGTAAAACATGATGTAGTTTTTGAAGTGTTCGTCGTAATTAAATTTATCTACATTTCCGTTGAAAGCACGTTTTCCTTCTTCATTTTTAAGGAAAATATTAGAAAGTCTTCTGCTGAGATTTTCTGCAATTTCGTTTAGATTTTTGTAATTTTTACTGCCTGTAGGATACTCTATTTGCATGCTATTGTCATAATAAAAATGGAAACGTTGCAAACTTTCTACAATTAAAAAATTTATTGGAAACCAAATAGGACCACGCCAATTACTATTGCCGCCAAACATTCTGCTATCACTTTCGGCAGGTGTATAATGCACCACATGATTAATCCCATCAATCTCTAATTGGAAAGGATTTTCTTCATAAACTTTAGACATCGAACGAATTCCGAATTCGCTTAAAAATTCTTTTTCGTCTAACATTCGGTTAAGAATTTTAGTTAATCTCGTTTTCCTCAAAATACTCATCAAATGTTTTCTGCCTTTTCCTTCCATTTCCCAATGAGAAACCAAGTTTGCCAATTCTTTTTTATTTTTGAGAATCCAATCCATTCTTGCGGTGAATTTTGGTAACTTTTGAAGCATTTCGTGCTCAATTACTTCTACTGCAAAAAGCGGAATAAGACCTACAATACTTCTCAGTTTCAAAGAAATACCAGTGCCATCTTTTTGTTGTAAAACATCGTAAAAGAAACCGTCTTCTTCGTTCCAAAGTCCATTTTTACCATCTCCCAAATTCTCCATTGCTTCTGCGATGTAGAGATAATGCTCGAAAAACTTAATCGCCATATCTTCATAAACAGGATTGTAAAGTGCCAATTCCATCGCAATTCTCATCATATTGAGGGCAAACATTGCCATCCAAGAAGTTCCGTCTGCTTGTTCCAGGTATTCTCCGTTTTGAAATTGAGTATTTCGGTCAAAAGCACCAATATTATCAAGTCCAAGGAAACCTCCACCGAAAACATTTTTGCCAGTTTTGTCTTTTCGATTAACCCACCATGTAAAATTCAGCAATAATTTTTGAAAAACACTTTCCAGAAAGGCTAAATCTGGTCTTCCTTTTATTTTTTCATCAATTTTAAAAACTCGAAAAGTACTCCAAGCATGAACGGGAGGGTTTACATCTGAAAAATCCCACTCGTAAGCCGGAAGTTGACCGTTTGGGTGCATATACCATTCTTTAGTAAGCAACTGAAGTTGATTTTTAGCAAAATCTGGGTCTATAATACTGAAACTTACACAATGAAAAGCCAAATCCCATGTTGCAAACCACGGATACTCCCATTTATCTGGCATGGAAATAATGTCTTTGTTGTGCATGTGTTTCCATTCTGTATTCCTTACATGATTGTTAAAATCTCTTTGAACGGGAAAATTTGGGTCTCCTTTCAGCCATTTTGCAATATTGTAATGGTAGAACTGTTTATTCCAAAGTAAACCTGCAAAAGCTTGTCTTTGTACGTTTTTTTCGTCTTCGTCAACAATATCTTTTTGAATTTCTCCATAAAATTCATTCGCTTCTACTTTTCTGGTTTCAAAAACATCATCAAAATCAAAAAAAGCATTTTCCATTTTATGAGGAGACAATCTAAAATCGAAAGTTTTGGTTTCGCCAGCTTCAATTTCGGTATCAATTACAAAAGCCGCTTTGGTACCAAAATTCTTAGGATTTACTGTATTTTTTTTATTGATAATGCGGTTGTTAATTCCATCTTTGAAATACTTATTTGACGATTTTTTGCCATAAAGTTTTTCTGTATTGGTTTCATTATCACAAAACAGAATTTTAACGTCTTTGTTTCTGGAATATAACTTTTTCATCACAAGTTTATCATGTTCAATATCAATTTGTCCACGATAAGTTGTTGTTAAATTTGGTTTGTATTTATTATATCCCCAACTCCAATTATTTCTGTACCAAAGCGTTGGAAGAATTACCAATGGTGCTTTTACTTTATTTCTATTGGTAACAGAAATCCTGATTAAAATATCATCGAAGTGAATTTTAGCGTATTCTATAAAAATATCAAAATATTCATCATTATCAAAAATACCAGTGTCGATAATTTCATATTCGGTTTCTTTGTTGCTTCTCTGTGCATTTGTATTAATTAAATCATCATAAGGAAAAGGATTCTGTGGATATTTGTACACCATTTTCATGTAACTGTGAGATGGCGTATTATCTAAGTAATAGAAAATTTCTTTCACATCTTCTCCGTGGTTTCCTTGGTAATTGCTCAGACCGAAGAAACGCTCTTTTATCATTTTATCTTTTTTATTCCAAAAAGAAAATGCAAAACAAAGCAATTGGTTTTCGTCTGAAATTCCAGCAATACCTTCTTCTGCCCATCTGTAAGCTCTACTTTCGGCATCATTGTGACCTGTTGCTTCCCAAGTATTACCATCATTGCTATAATCTTCTCTTACATTTCCCCATTGTCTGTTGCTAACATAAGGTCCCCAAGTTCTGTAATTTATATCTCGTAATCTGTTTCTTTCTGCTTCCATAATCTGCATTTTTTCATTCTTTCTAGTCACGAAGTTAGAAAAAAATAAAAAAATGAGCGTTTCATCTTTATTAAATTTAAAAAACCGATTTTCAAATGTGGAAAAAATGCAATAGTTTTGCAAAAAATTGTTCTTATAAAAATCTCGAAATGTTATCAAGAAAAGTGGAGGGAATAGACCCGTTGAAACTTTAGCAACCTCTTGTTATAGAATAAGAAAGGTGCTGCATTCTACCTAATTTTGGATAGATAACTCAATCATTCTAAAATTCGCAATTTTTGCAGAGAATTTCTTCTTAACATTTCCTCAAAAACAATAGTAATATGAACGCTAGAACACAGAAGCTCTATGAAGCTCTTAATAATAGAATCCTCGTTTTAGACGGGGCAATGGGAACGATGCTTCAACGTTATAAATTTGAAGAAGAAGATTATCGTGGCGAACGTTTCAAAGATTGGCAATCTCCACTGAAAGGAAATAATGATTTACTTTCTCTTACTCAACCAAAAGCGATTGAGGAAGTTCATGCTAAATATCTAGAAGCTGGCGCAGACATTATAGAAACCAATACTTTCTCTGCAACTACCATTGCAATGGCAGATTATCACATGGAAGAATTGGTATATGAATTGAATTTTGAATCTGCTAAAATTGCCAGAAAAGTTTGTGATGAGTTTACTGCAAAAAACCCTGAAAAACCAAGATTTGTAGCGGGTTCTATTGGCCCAACCAACAAAACGGCTTCGCTTTCACCAGATGTAAACGATCCTGGCTACAGAGCCATCACTTTTGATGAATTAAGAATTGCTTATAAGCAACAAGCAGAGGCTTTAATTGATGGTGGTTCAGATTTGCTTTTAGTGGAAACTATTTTTGATACTTTAAACGCAAAAGCTGCACTTTTTGCTATTGATGAAATCCAAGAAGAAAGAAATATAAAAATCCCAATCATGGTTTCGGGAACTATCACCGATGCTTCTGGTAGAACATTGAGCGGACAAACGGCTGAAGCGTTTTTGGTTTCTGTTTCTCACCTTAATTTATTGAGCGTTGGTTTTAATTGTGCATTAGGAGCAAAACAATTAACTCCTTACTTAGAAACCGTTTCTAATAATTCCGAATTTTTCATTTCAGCTTATCCAAATGCTGGTTTACCAAATGCTTTCGGGCAATATGATGAATCTCCAGAATTTATGGCAGAACAAATTAGAGAATACGCCGAAAAAAAACTCATCAATATCATTGGTGGCTGTTGTGGAACTACTCCAGAACACATCAAAGCAATTGCGGATTTGGTGAAAAACTATGAACCAAGGAAAATTAATGTGATAATTTAATGATAAATTATTTGATAATAAAATTTTATAGAAATATGAAGCCACGAAGTGGCGAAATCAATAGCGTAGGGTAAAACCTTACGAAAATATATTAAAAATTTGTTGAGCCCTGAAAGGGCGAAAGATTAATTTTAAGTAATGAAATGGGACAATCATTAAACAAAATTTATGTGCATTTGGTTTTTAGCACCAAACACAGAAATCCATTAATCACAAATTCTATAAAAGAAGAATTGTTTTCTTATATTGGTGGTATTTGCAAAAATTTGGAATGTAGTCCGATTCAAGTAGGAGGAGAAAAAGACCATGTTCATATACTTTGTTTATTGTCAAAGAAAATTGCTTTAATGGATTTGATAGAAAAAATAAAGTCCAATTCTTCAAAATGGATTAAGACAAAAGGAAGTGAATTCGAAAATTTCTATTGGCAAAGTGGTTATGGTGCTTTTTCTGTTAATCCTTCAGAAATAGACGTCGTGACAAATTATATTGAAAATCAAGAAGATCATCATGAAAATATTACATTTAAAGAAGAGTTTTTGAAATTTCTAAAAAAATATAAAATTGATTATGATGAAAGATATGTTTGGGATTAGGCTGTCGCCCTTTCAGGGCTCCGCAATTACAATTCAGGCTTCGCACTTGGCTATTGATTAAGGTCTTCCAGACCTTTACCAAATAACAAAAAAAAGAATGAAAAAAAATAGATATTTAAAACTCTCAGGTCTAGAACCTTTAATTATAACTCCAGAATCCAATTTTATTAATATTGGAGAAAGAACCAATGTTGCTGGTTCTAAAAAATTCCTCAGATTAATTAAAGAAGAGAAATTTTCTGAAGCCTTAGACATTGCCAGAAATCAGGTAGAAGGAGGAGCGCAAATCTTAGACGTCAATTTTGATGACGGATTGCTCGACGGAAAATACTGCATGGTAAAATTCTTGAATTTAATTGCTTCTGAACCAGACATTGCGAGAATCCCGATTATGATAGACTCTTCCAAGTGGGAAATTTTGGAGGCTGGTCTGCAAGTGGTTCAAGGGAAATGTGTGGTAAATTCCATCAGTTTAAAAGGTGGCGAAGAAGAATTCATAAAACACGCCAAAGCCATCAAAAGATACGGAGCTGCAGCAATCATCATGGCTTTTGATGAGGTAGGACAAGCCGACACCTACGAAAGAAGACTCGAAATTTGTGAAAGAAGTTATAAAATTTTAACGGAAATTGTCAATTTCCCTCCCGAAGATATTATTTTCGATTTGAATATTTTCCCTGTTGCAACAGGAATGGAAGAGCACAGAAAAAATGCTTTAGATTTCATCAACGCAACAAAATGGGTGAGAGAAAATCTTCCTTACGTTTCAGTTTCTGGTGGTGTTTCCAATGTTTCGTTTTCGTTTAGAGGAAACGACACTGTAAGAGAAGCCATGCATTCGGTTTTCTTGTACTACGCCATAAAAAACGGAATGAACATGGGAATTGTAAACCCAACTATGCTTGAGGTTTATGATGAAATTCCGAAAGATTTATTAGAACTGGTAGAAGATGTAATGCTAGACCGCAGAGACGATGCTACGGAAAGATTACTCGATTATTCTGAAAAACATAAATCGGTAAAAAAAGAAATTGTAGAAAATCTAGAGTGGAGAAAACAACCATTACAAGATAGAATTACACATTCTTTGGTAAAAGGAATTGATAGATTTATTGAAGAAGATGTAGAAGAAGCCAGAAAAGTAGCAACAAGACCTTTGGATGTGATTGAAGGAAATTTAATGACCGGAATGGGCGTTGTAGGAGATTTATTCGGTTCTGGGAAAATGTTTTTGCCTCAAGTTGTAAAATCTGCCAGAGTAATGAAAAAAGCCGTTGCTTATCTTCAACCATACATTGAAGCGGAGAAAGATTCTGCTCAAAAGGCCAACGGAAAAGTATTGATGGCGACCGTAAAAGGCGATGTTCACGATATTGGTAAAAACATTGTGAGCGTAGTTTTGGGTTGCAACAATTACGAAATTGTAGATTTGGGCGTGATGGTTCCTGCCGAAAAAATTATAGAAACGGCTATTAAAGAAAATGTAGATGTAATTGGTTTGAGTGGATTAATTACGCCAAGTTTAGACGAAATGGTTCACATTGCTGCCGAATTAGAAAGACAAAATCTTAATTTTCCTTTGATGATTGGTGGCGCTACAACTTCTAAAGCGCATACTGCTGTAAAAATAGACCCAAAATATAAAAACGCCGTAGTTCACGTGAACGATGCTTCCAGAGCTGTAGGTGTGGTGAGTTCTTTGCTGAGCAACAGAAATGGAGAATATGTTTCGGATTTGAAAACCGATTATGCAGATTTCCGTGAGAAATTCTTGAATAGACAAGTTGACAAAGAATACATTTCGATTGAAGAAGCCAGAAAGCAGAAATTTAAAATAGATTGGGAAAACGAAATTATCCCAGAACCAAAACATTTAGGTATTCAAATTATTGAAAATCAAAGCTTAGAAGAATTAGTTCCTTATATCGATTGGAGTCCGTTTTTTAGAAGCTGGGATTTATTTGGGAAATATCCACAGATTTTGAAAGATAAAGTGGTAGGCGAACAAGCAACCGAACTTTTCGCGGATGCACAGAAAATGCTGAAAAAAATTGTAGATGAAAAACTTTTGACCGCAAAAGCAATTTTCGGAATTTTTCCTGCAAATTCTACCGAAAAAGACGATATTGAACTGAAAAAAGGAGATGAAACTTTTGTTTTCAGAACGCTTCGTCAACAGCACAAAAAATCAGAAGGTAAAGAATATTTGGCTTTGAGTGATTTTATTGCACCAAAATCTTCAGGAAAGCGAGATTACATTGGAACTTTTGCAGTAACTACAGGTTTTGGAACGGATGAATTGGCTCAAAAATATGAAGCCGAGCACGACGATTACAATTCTATTATGGTAAAAGCTTTGGCAGACCGTTTTGCAGAAGCATTTGCAGAATTTTTACATAAAAAAGTAAGAACTGAAATTTGGAGCTACTCTAACGACGAAAATCTGGAAAATGATGATTTAATTTCCGAAAAATATGTAGGAATTCGTCCTGCTCCTGGTTATCCAGCTTGTCCGGATCATTTAGATAAACTCACGATTTGGGATTTATTAGAAGTGAAAAAAAATATAGGTTTAGAATTGACGGAAAGTTTGGCAATGTTCCCTACAGCTTCGGTTTCCGGGTATTATTTTGCCAATTCAAAAGCGAAATATTTCGGAGTAGGAAAAATTGCAGAAGACCAATTAAAAGATTACGCCGAAAGAAAAAATATAGATATTGAGTTTGCTAAAAAGTGGCTTGCTCCTAATTTGGCGGATTAAGTTTTAACAGCAAAAGGAACAAAAGATTTTCTTGAAAAAATTTTTGTCTTTCAAAAAATCAAAAAAATTGATGTTTTCTCAATTATGAAAATGTTCCGTAGGAACAATATCTGTGTAGAAAAAAGTGTGTAGAAATTAGGGCGCTCCGTAGGAGCGCAATAAAAAAAACAGAACTGGAACGTGCGCATTTCGCGTGAGCGATTGCAGTGGAAATCCTTTTTTTGTCATATTGAGCGGAGTCGAAATAAGGCAAAAAAAGATTGTAACGGAAAGCGCGGTTTTGTAAAAAAATGCTTGGCTTTAGTTTTGGATTTTTTACAAAACACGCCCAAGTCTTCGACTACGCTCAGACTGACAATAAATAAAATAGAAATAATTAAAATATAAAAAATAGGAACAGATTGCTTCGTTCCTCGCAAAGACAAATGAAAATCACAGACCATATACAAAACGCCAACGGCAAAACGCTTTTTTCTTTTGAGGTAATTCCGCCACAAAAAGGTACCAGCATTAATGATTTATACAAAAATATAGATCCATTGATGGAGTTTAAACCACCTTTTATAGACGTAACTACTTCCAGAGAAGAATATATTTTTATTGAAAAAGAAAACGGACTTTTCGAGAAAAAAATCACCAGAAAACGCCCCGGAACTATTGGGATTTGTGCTTCTCTTCAACATAAATATGGTGTTGATACCGTTCCTCATATTTTGTGCGGAGGTTTTAATAAAGAAGAAACAGAATATGCTTTAGTAGAATGTCAATATCTTGGCATTCAAAACGTTATGGCATTACGTGGAGATTCTAGAAAAGACGAGCAATATTTCAAAGCTCATAGCGAAGGACATCTTTTTGCATCAGATTTGGTAAAACAAATTAAAGATTTAAACTCTGGAAAATTTCTTCACGAAGAAATAGAAGTTGCCGAAAATATGGATTTTTGTATTGGCGTTGCAGGTTATCCAGAAAAACATTTGGAAGCCCCAAGTTTGAATTATGACCTTCAAATGCTGAAACAAAAAGTAGAAAATGGTGCAGATTATATTGTTACTCAAATGTTTTTTGACAACCAAAAGTTTTTTGATTTTGTAAAACAGTGCAGAGATTTTGGAATTGATGTTCCAATTATTCCAGGCATTAAACCTATTGCTACGAAAAGTCATTTGCAGATTTTACCTCAAATTTTCAGAATAGATTTGCCCGAAACTTTAATTAGCGAAGTACAAAAATGCAAAACCACAGCCGAAGTAAGACAAGTTGGTATTGAATGGACCATCCAACAAAGCAAAGAATTGCTAGATTTCGGGGTTCCTGTTTTGCACTACTATTCTATGGGAAAAAGCGATAATATTTTTAAAATAGCTAAAGAAATATTCTAAAAAAAAATCTCCGAAAATTCGGAGATTTTTTCGTGGAGCTGGAGGGATTCGAACCCTCGTCCAAACAAGCAATACGCAAGCTTTCTACATGCTTATTTTGCTATTAATTTTCGTCGTAGAGCAGACAGCAAACAGCCAACTCTGCGCTTATCTTCTAAATTTTTCGTCTGATAATCGAAGTGCTTATCAGCTTATTTCCGCATTTTCTATGCCTCGAAATCGAACGTCGCAGAACAGAACTTTCGGGAGACATCTTGTTTCCTTACTGTACTTCGGGAAAAACGCAAATCCTACTAAGCTTCGGATTAAGCAGCAAGAGCAAACTCTTCGTTGCCAGTTAAATTTTGTAGCAAGGGATTTAAGAGATCGCGCTACGGTTCTCTGCATGCTTACTTACCCATTGGTCTTGCTGTCGAAACCGGTCAGCCCCAATTTTTGAGTATGCAAATATAAGCAAATTTTATTCCTAATTTTTTTGAAATTTTAAAATAACTAAGATATTCTTTTGGGCGCCAAATTCCCAGCTTTCGCTACTCGCTTTTTTATTTTTCCCAATACACAACCCTTTCTGCGTAAATAGAAATCGCAAAAAACGCAGAAAGGGTTTCCTCAAAAAAATAAAAAGAGCTCAAACACGCCGCTCAATCTGGGGCGCAATACACTCAAAGTTAGAACTTTTTAACCAAAATTGACATTTCACTTCATAAAAAATCTTAAAAAAGTTAAGTCTGGTTAAATTTTAAAAAGCTACTATTTTTACAAATACATTTGCCAAAAACAAAAAAGCCAATGAAAAAACTTTTACTTCTCTTTTTCTTTTCCATTTTCATCAATTCTTATTCCCAAGAATACGTTTTCGGGAAAGTAATTTCCGAGCAAAATATAGAACTTTCGGGCGTTTTGGTGATAAATATTAAAACAGACGAAAAAACATATACAGACCAAGACGGAAATTTCATTATTTCTGCAAAAAATGGAGATGTAATACGATTTGTAAAACAAAAATTCGATAGAGTTTCTTACAATATCCAACCCGAAGATTTCAATAAATCTATCAAAATAAACATGATAAAATCTCAAATAGAAATTGAAGAAATTGAATTAAAAACCAAACTCACAGGAAACCTGGCTAAAGATGTTAAAAATTTAAGCCCAAGCAAAAAAACATTGGCTTTAAACCAAGAGCTTAATGCTTACATGCGAGAAAAACCTTTTCCAACGCTTAGAACTCCAACTGCTTTTGAAAAACCTTCTGTAAATGCAGTACAAATAGACATTAAATCTGCTATTGCCTTAGTTGCAAAACTAATAAAAGGAAACAGAAAACCAGAATTTATCCCGAATGAGAATTTAACAAAAGGATTTTTAATGAAGGTAAGGTACAATCTCACAGACAATTATTTCCATGAAATGGGCTTGAAAACGGAAGAAATAGATAGTTTTCTAAAATTTGCAAACAACAGACTTCAACTTACCAAAAATTATTACAACAACTTCAATTTAGTGAAAATTCAATTACAATTAGAAGGAATTTTAGAAGCTTACAAAACCGAAAATAAAGCATAATTTCACTCTAAAAGATGAAAAAACTTCTTCTCATTTTATTTTTAACTTTTTTCTGTAAATTTTACAGTCAAGAAAACATCATTGGAAAGGTAGTTTCAGAACAAAATATACAAGTTGCCAATGTTTTGGTAATTAATGTAAAAACAGACGAAAAAACATATACAGACCAAGACGGAAATTTCATTATTTCTGCAAAAAATGGAGATGTAATACGATTTTTAAAACAAAAATTCGATAGAGTTTCTTACAACATTCAAACTGAAGATTTTAAAAAATCTCTCGTTATCAACTTGATGAAATCTTCAATAGAAATTCAAGAAATTGAACTAAAAAACAAGCTTACAGGAAATCTTAGAGAAGATGTAAAAAGAGTGGAAGCAAAGCAAAAATCTAAATTGAACAGCGATGTAAATAATTTTATCCTTGAGAAAACCGATATAAATATTTTAAAGCCAAGCAAAGGAGAATTTGTACAACCAAAAGGCGAAGGCTTTTCTATTGGCAAAGTGATTGATAAATGGGATATTATAGACTATTCTAACAATATTCTCTATATTTTGGGCAATGATTATTTTGAACAATTAGGACTGAGAAAAGAAGAAATTGCACCGTTTATAAATGTTGTTATACAAAATATGGATACCAAAACAGCAAGAAAATATGGTTACTTAAGAAGCAACGACATTGCGAAATTCCAAGAATTAGCCGAAGAAAAAATAAAAATCTTCAAAAAGTTAAAATAATCATAATTTTGTTAAAATTTCTTAATTTTTGGAATGAGTTTTGATTAGATAATAACATCAAAGATTAATTATTATTGATTTTTTATCACATTCAACCCAAAACATCATTCTCAAAATGAACAAAAACATCATCGCAATCGCTATTGCAGCACTAGGTTTCGTAGCAGGACTTGGCTTGCTTGGAAACGCCATCAAAAACCGAAACAAATCTGAAAACACCATTTCTGTAACAGGTTTGGGTACCAAAAAATTTACTTCGGACCTTATTACTTGGAGCGGAAATTTCTCCAGAAATAGTTTTGAACTCAAATCTGCTTATGACGAACTTTCAAACGACAGAAAAGTAATTGAAAACTATCTTATTTCTAAAGGAATTCCTAAAAATGAGATTGTATTTTCGGCGGTAGACATTCAGAAACAATTCAATTATGTTTCAGATTCTAACGGAAGTAGCCATCAAACTTTTGCGGGTTATCAACTTTCACAATCTATTTCTTTAGAAAGCAAAGATGTTGCAAAAATTGAAAATTTATCTAGAAATATTACAGAAATCATCAACTTGGGAATTGAATTCACTTCGTCTAAACCGAGTTATTTCTATACCAAACTTGCTGAAGTGAAACAAGAAATGATAGCCAATGCTACTAAAGACGCTAAAGAAAGAGCCGAAAAAATCGCAGAAAATGCAGGTTCAGATTTAGGAAATCTAAAAAAAGCAACCATGGGAGTTATCCAAATTACCGCCCCAAACTCAAATGAAGATTTTTCTTATGGAGGAACTTACAATACAGAATCCAAAGAAAAAGAAGCGAGTATAACCATAAAACTAGAATATGAGGTAGATTAATAACCTAACTTGGCGGACTTTTTAGTCCGCTTTTTTTTGGTAAACCACAGCGTGAATTTCTTGGATGGAATTTTCTAAATTTTCTGTCAAAAAATTAGCCATTAGAAATAATTGAAGAGAAGATTTTCCTTCGCTGTAAGAAGGTTGAAGGTAATTTTCTTTAATAATCTCAAACCCATTTCTTTGATAAAAACCGAGTCTTCTGTTTGCAATTTCAGACAAAGAATCTGGTTCTGTTTCTAAAACGAGTTTTTCAAATTTCTCTTTGAGTGCTTCTAAAATTTTCTCTCCAAATTTCTGATTTCGGAATTCTTCAAAAACCTCAAAATGTTCTAAGAAAAAGAAATCTGAAAGTTCCCAAATTACACAATAACCAATAGTTTCGTCTTCGTTTTTAATTAAAAAAACAAAAGCATCAGGATTTTCGGCTAAATCTAGAAATTGTTCTTTATCTCTTCTCTCGTCTTCGGGGAAAGTTTTTTCGTAACTGTTAAAAATTCTAGAAATTTTCTTGCGAGTTTGCAATTCTTCAAACCAAATCATTTTAATTTACAATTTTTGATTTACGATTTTTTATGGTAAAACCATTACTTACAAGTCAAAAACATTTGGTCTTCTGGTAATGAAAATGTCTTTTACCCAAAGTGTAAATGCCATCACAAGATATACCAAAAAGAAAAATCCAGCTGTTGCAAACGTAGAATAAATAAAGAAAACACGCAATTTAGAAACCGGAATTCCTAATCTGCTTCCATATCTTGTAAGCGTACCAAACCATTCTTTTTCTACATCGTGTCTTAAATTTGTGATAAATTTTGGTTCTCTCATTATTTCAATTTTTCGTTGTTTTGATGTCTGTCAAAATCTCTTTCGGTTTTTACTTTCATCTTTTTATCAAAAGCTGTTTGCAAATCTACACCTGTTTGATTTGCAAGGCACAAAGTTACAAATAAAACATCTGCCAATTCTTCTCCTAAATCTTTGGTCTTATCAGATTCTTTTTCGCTTTGTTCACCATATCTTCTGGCAATAATTCGGGCAACCTCTCCTACTTCTTCGGTTAACATTGCCATATTTGTTAATTCATTAAAATAACGAACGCCAATGGTTTTTATCCATTCATCAACTTGATTTTGTAAAATCGTGATTTCCATTTTCAACTTTCCATTTTTCATTATCAATTACTGATAGGCTCCAATAGTTGGAGTGATAGTTCTGTTCACTTTTACAATATCAAGCGGAACCAATGCTGCAGTAGAAACTTTAGCTTTTCCTTTTGCTGGAGAATCTGCTTTTAGTCTCAAATTTAATTTTTGAATAAAATAATTTTCAAATTTAGGATCTTGATTCTGAATAGAATTTACAACAGAAGTATTTCCATCAAAATTAAAACCAGCATTTTGAGTTTCATATTTCAACAAAGAATTTTCTATAAAATAAGTAAATGTTTGTCCAGAAATTGGTTTAAACTGAATGGCAGTACTTTTATCTGAATATACGATAGAATTTTTCAGATTAAGATTTAAAGCGCCCAATTCTGTAGTTGTTCCATTTACATATTCGTTGGTTGCATAAATTCCGAAGCCTGGCAAAGCGCCATTCAAATCCCAATAATTCGCAATTGTAGAATGCAAAATATTGTAATTTCCACCTTTAAAAATGCCAATACAAGCTTGTCCGCAATTGTTCATTACCAAATTTTCTGCATTAACAGTTGCATTAATTCCTAAAATTCCAAATTCTTGATTGGTATGTATTATCGTATTTTTAAGTGTAGCAGAAGCTTGGTCTAAATACAAAGCATTGGTTCCTCCGAAAATTTTAGAATAATTAAGATTGGCAATTGCGCCTTGCTCTAACTGAATTCCGCCCCAGTTTTTCGGCAAAGTGTCGTATCTCGCATCGTTTCTATCTCCACGAAAAATTACTTCTTTTCCTAAATCGCCATTTGCAATTAATTGTGCGTTTTTCCCAATTTTAAGATTTGCATCTCTATGAAAATATACTTTTGTTCCTTCGGAAAGCGTGAGAGATTTTCCTTCGGCAACTTTTAAATCACCATAAATAATTTTAGCCTTGTTGCTGCTCCAAACTGTATTTTGATTGATAATTTGAGGATTAGAAGACGTAGAAACATAAAATTCTACATCTTGAACCACAGAAAGTAGCGTAACATGTTGGCTCGCAACAGGACTTTCTACCTGAATTCTATCTTCTGCAATGGCTTCTGTAGCATTAGAATTGGGCGCAATTTCTACAAAAACATATAAACTGTCTTTCTTGCGAAGCGGAACATTGGTAAATTCTGTCCCCTGTTTTCCATCTACATTAATTCTGTATTGTGATGCTGCACCACCTTCCAAATAAATTCTTGGGATACTGATGTCTTTGTCTTCTTTATTATAAATTTTCACGGCATACGTTTCGCTTCTTACCTGATTATAAACCGTATCTAAAACCAATGTATCTTCGGAGAAACTTAATTTTTGAGTAGGTACTTCGAAATTAAAATCGTCTCTGTTACATGAAATTGCAAAAAGAGCCAACCAAAAGCCGAAGAAAAGGATATATTTTGTTTTCATTGATGATTAAAAAATTAGCGTAAAGTTAATGAAAAAACCCGAACTCTCTAAAAAACGAAAAACTTCTAAAATTCTTTCATAAAAATCTTTAAAACGCTATTTGTCAATTCAAAAAATATTTCTATTTTTGCAGTCTAAAATTTAAGCATAATAAAAGCAAGCCATTACACGCTAATATTATCATTAACAATTAAAAAGAAAACAAAGATATGAAATCAGGAATTCACCCAGAAAATTATAGATTAGTTGTATTCAAGGATATGAGTAATGACGAAGTATTCCTTTGCAAATCTACTGCTGAAACTAAAGATACCATCGTACACGAAGGTGTTGAATATCCATTAATCAAAATGGAAATCTCTTCTACATCTCACCCGTTCTACACTGGTAAAGTAAAATTAGTAGATACTGCTGGTAGAGTAGATAAATTTATGAATAAATATAAAAAATTCGCTAAATAATTTAGTTGACTATTTCATAATAAATATTCCAGTCCTTCAAAAATTTTGAAGGACTTTTTTTGTACATTTGTTTGATTTCAACGCAAAGACGCAAAAAAACTTTTATTTAACGGGAGCAAGAAAATTTGTCAAAGACAAATTCCTTGCGACTAAAAAAAACAAACGCTGTTAAAAAATTGTTTTGCGCCTTTGCGTTAAAATTTTTGAATTTAAATTTTAAATCTTGAATTAAAATGCAACTTATATTTTCTGATGCTCAGTTTTGGGCAGATTTTCTTCCACTTACTTTTACAAGACCTGTGGCAGAGCTAAGAACAGGAATTCTTACTTTCTCCGAAAGATGGAAAAAACTCTTAGATTCTAGAGAAATTTCTTACATCACAGAAGATTATCTTCAAAAAAAATATAAATCTTACGAAAAGAAAGAAAGCTTGCTCATTACTCCAAATTTTCTTCCTTCTGAAAATGTTTTAACTCAAATTAAAAATCTACAATTGGGTGAAGCTTTAATATATGAAAATGAAGTTTTAGCTGCGAGATTGAACATGGAAAATTTTTCTCTTTCGCAGATTGAGAAAATGACAGACATTACCGAAGAATTGGTTTTCTTTAAAAATCACACAGAACTTTTCTCTAAAAATGATAAAGCAATAGATTTCGATTTTGAACTCCTTACCAAAGGAAGAACTTCACAAGAACTATCTAAAACCAATGGTTTTTTGGGCAAAAAAGAAGATTTGTTTATAGAAGAAGGCGCAGAAATAGAATTCGCAACGCTTAATTGTAAAACCGGTAAAATCTACATTGGCAAAAATACAGAAATAATGGAAGGAGCCGTCATTAGAGGAAGTTTGGCGCTTTGTGAAGGTTCTAAAATCAATATGGGTGCAAAAGTTTATGGCGCTACAACCATTGGTCCACATTCTAAAATTGGAGGCGAAGTGAATAATATTGTAATTATTGGTTATTCAAACAAAGGACACGAAGGTTTTGTAGGGAATTCTGTAATTGGAGAATGGTGTAATTTGGGAGCTGATACCAATTCGTCTAACCTAAAAAATAATTATGCTGAAGTAAAACTTTGGAGCTATAAAAACAAAAAATTTGTAAAAACCGGACTTCAATTCTGCGGATTAATAATGGGCGACCATTCTAAAACCGCGATTAACACACAATTCAACACGGGAACTGTAGTTGGAGTTGGTGCTAATATTTTCAAAAGTGGATTTCCGCCAAATCTGATTGAACATTTTTCTTGGGGAGGCTTCAAAGGAGATGAAAAATTTAGATTAGAAACTGCATACGAAGTTGCCGAAAAAGCAATGGCAAGAAGAAAAATTCCTTTAACAGAAAAAGACAAAGAGATTTTAAAATGGATTTATGAGAATTGTTAGTTTTTTTAAAAAAATCAGTACTAAAAAAAAATTCATATCAATAAGTCTGATTTTGTTGATTGTATTTTCTTTAAATCAAATATTTAGTTATTATAGATTTGAATTATTTGGTATAATTCCAGGTTATGCTCCTCATAATTTTGCATATAATATTGGATTTTTTTTACCTATTAATACATTTTGTTATATTTTTTCATTAATTACATTAATTTTAATTTTAAAAAATTGGGAAAAATTAAATAACTTCAAATTTTTAGTTTTAACGTTTTTATTACCAATATTTATTCTAGGTATTAAATTTTTTATACTTTTTATTGATTTATTCATTTCTTGATTTTTTAAAGAAATAAATCTATATCCGTTTTCAAAAAATTTTGAAAGCGTTTTTTTTGACAAAATCTAGGAAAATAAAAATTTTTTATTTCTGATGTAATAAAATCCCGAACTTCGTTGTCTTACCTACAGAAGCTAATCTATGAATCAAGAAACATTTAAAAATACAGTCTTCGTGCTGAAAGATGAGATGTATCGTTTTGCAAAACGATTCTTGGTAAGTAGTGACGAAGCTCAAGATTTGGTACAAGACCTTATGATGAAATTTTGGCAAAAAAAAGATGAATTGGCTGGTCTTAATATAAAATCTTACGCTTTGAAATGTGTGAAAAATGAGTGCCTCAACAAGTTGAAACACGAAATAGTGAAACAAAATTTTGCAGATTATCAGATTCACCGAAGTGAACTGTATAAAATGGAAGTGAATAATTTGAAAGAAAAAATCATCAATTTTATTAATGATCTTCCAGAAAAGCAAAAAATGGTAATTCACCTGAAAGATGTAGAAGAATATGAGGTCTCGGAAATTTCGGAAATTTTAGAAATGGAAGAAAATGCAGTAAGAGTAAATCTGATGCGAGCCAGGCAAAAAGTAAAAGAACAAATTACACAATTAATGAACTATGAACAAAGACAGTTTTCAAGATAAGTACCAAGAAATCTTCCAAGAAATGAAGGAAGAAAAAATGAACTGGAATTTTGACGATTTCTTAGCAAAAACTGAGGAAAAACCTCAAGATGCTAAAATAGTTCCATTGCACAAAAAGTCTAGCAAACAATGGATGTACATTGCCGCAAGTATGGTTTTAATTGCTGGTTTTGGAGTGATTCTGAAAAATAATTTCTCTGAAAACATTACTACTAAACCGACTGAAATCGCTAAAACAAACACAAGCAAAACAACTGAAAATCAAAACATTGCCAATGATTTATCCGTTGCAAGCAACGGCGATAATTCTATCCAAATTACCCGAAATGTAAATACAGAACCTATTAAAAGAAAAAAATCAAAATATAAAAATACTGCGCAGTATTTAGCAAAAAACAATTATAAATCTACTTACAAACATCACAAAAATATAGAAAAAACAGAACAGGAAGTAGAATACAATCCAAATTTCGTAATCATCAACGGAAAACCAGTTGCATCTGAAGACGATGCCATCAAATACACCAAAAATGCCATTGATATGCTTGGCGGAAACATCAACACCGCATTAGAAAAAGCAGAACCAGTGAAACTTTTAACTGTTAATTTTTAAAAATTCCATTATGAAATCGTTTACGATTACATAAGACCTTAAAAAAAAATAAACAACTACTTATGAAAAAGATAATATTTATATTCATTTTAATGTTTACCAGCCTTAATATTTTTGGGCAGAGTGACAAACTGAATCAACTTTTTGATCAGTACCAAGACACCGAAGGTGTTACTTCCATCAAAATTGCAAAACCAATGTTTCGACTTCTTGGAAACATTAATATAGACGATGAAGATTTGAAAAAAATAAAACCGCTCATCAATAAAGTGAATTCACTAAAAATTTTAGTGGTAGAAAAACCAAATCCAAGCGATAAAGATTCTATAATTGCTTATCAAAATTTCCAGAAAGTACAGACTTCTATGCTTTCGGCTCTCAAAAATCTTCATTATGAAGAGTTGATGACGGTAAATAGCAAAGACAATAAAATTAAATTTTTAGCTGCCAATACAACGTCTGACATTCTAGACAATTTACTTCTTACCATTAACGGAGAAGACAGCAATGTAATGATGATGCTTGATGGAAAAATTACTATGAACGACGTTTCTAACTTGGTAAATGACGTACAAGAAAAAACTCAGAAACCAGCTCCAATTAATGATAATATTTCATCAATCAGAAATATAGAAGCATTCCACGGAATAGATATTTCGTCTGGTGTTGTAGTAGATTTTACACAAGGAAACGACAGAAAAGTAGAAGTAATAGCTGATGCAGACAAAATGCAATATGTAAAAACAAAAGTTGAAAACGGAATTTTGAAAGTTTCTATCGACAGAGGTTCTAATAAAAATTTAAGATTCAAAAAACTGATGATTAACATTCAGAATCCTAATTTGGATGATATTCACTTAAGTTCTGGTTCAATTTTTAAAACTAAAAACAAAGTTTCTGATGATAGATTAAATGCTCAAATAAACTCTGGTGCTATTGTAACCGCAGATTTAGAATACAACAGCATGACTATTCAGGCAAACTCTGGTTCTGTACTTACATTAGAATTGAACACTAAAAATTTAGATTTTTCTGGAAATTCCGGTATGATTATCAATGCAAAAGGAATTGCAGATACCGTTTCATTCAAATTAAATAGTGGCGCAAGTTGTAATGCACAAGATTTAATTACCAAAAACATGAAACTAGATGTAAATTCTGGAGCTATTGCGAAAGTAAACGCAAATTCTACCTTAGACATTACCGCTAGTTCTGGAGCAATTGTTCAGTACAAAGGCAATCCGGAAGTGAATTCTAACATCAAAAAAAGCAATGGTGCTATCATTAGAAAAATTGATTAATCTTAAAATAATAAACTATGAAAGCTAAATATTTACTATTAATTCCTATTCTGTTCTTTTTACAATCTTGTTTTGTAAGCGAAAAATCTCTCTACAACGAAGAAATAAAAGGCAACACTACCATTACAAAAGTAAACGTTCCTATGTTTTTGGTAAAACCTTTCATTAAAAAAGCTTTAAAAGAAGATGGAGAATCTAAAGAAGTAATCAATCTTATCAGAAAAATAAAAAGAGTAAAAGTTTACACTGTAGAAAATGCCACAGAAAAAATGGTTAATAATTTTTCTAGACAATCTTTCGGAAGCAATTTACAAGAATTGATGAGCGTAAATAGTAAAGATTCTAAAATAAAAATAATGTCTGCCGACACCAATTCTGACAAAGTAATTAAAGATTTACTAATTACCGTAAAAGACGAAAAAGATTTGGTTTATGTAAAAATAAAAGGCAAATTCTCTTTAGACGACGTTGCAAAAATTACAGAACTCTCTGAGAAAAACGAAGAAAACATCGCAAAAAATAATTAAAACAAAACTGCTCTTTTTCGGGCAGTTTTTTTTTAATATAACAGATGATAAATTATAATTTTTTCTCTATTCTTAAAAACATTCACGATAAAAATATCATTAAATTGATTATCTGGAATATCTTTATAAATAGATTTTTTACAAATTTCATTCAACAAAACAGGATTGGTATTAGAATGCCCCGAAATAACATTTCTAGATTGATTAAAAATTAAATCATTTTTCACAAAATCTGGTATTTTAGAAGGATTATAAATTTTAAACTTCAATTTTTTATCTACAGCCAAAGGTTCCAAAGTTTCTTTTGTCCTAAAAAAGTCTGAGCTATAAATTTCATCAATTTTTACACTTTTCAACAATACTGCCAAATTCTTCGCTCGCTTTTTACCTTCTTCAGAAAGATGAGGATTTTTGCTATTATCTTCCTTTTCGCCATGTCTTACCACAATAAAAACAGTAGCTCTATTTTTTAGATAATTTTTAATTTCTTTAGCATTTGCTTTTCCCACAAAAACCGTATCTATTTTTACATTTTGAGCATTTAATAGAGTAAAACCTAATAACAACAGAATGAACAATCTATTTTTCATAACATGATTTATTCTACAAAAATAAAAAATTTAAAAAATAATTTAATACGACACGTTTTGTCGCATTACAATATTAGCTTTGCATTAAAAGAGAGAAATTTTGGAAAAATTCTTTCAAAAAATAAGAAAATTAATTAGTATTTTTGATAAAATTTAAAATAGATGAGCAGTTTAGACGATAAAAAGAAAGCCCTCGCTTTAGTCCTAGAAAAAATGGACAAAACCTACGGAAAAGGTACGGTAATGAAAATGAGCGACAGTGCTGTAGAAGAAGTAGAAGTAATCCCAAGTGGTTCTCTTGGTTTAGATATTGCGTTAGGAGTTGGTGGTTATCCTAAAGGCAGAGTAATAGAAATTTATGGCCCAGAATCTTCTGGTAAAACCACTCTTACTATGCATGCCATTGCAGAATCTCAAAAACAAGGTGGCATTGCAGCTTTTATAGATGCAGAACACGCTTTTGATGCCGTTTATGCAAAAAAATTAGGAATTGATGTTGAAAATTTAATTATTTCTCAACCAGATAATGGCGAACAAGCATTAGAAATTGCAGATAATTTAATCCGTTCTGGAGCTATCGACATCGTGGTAATAGATTCTGTTGCGGCTCTTACTCCAAAAGCTGAAATTGAAGGAGAAATGGGCGATTCTAAAATGGGATTGCATGCAAGATTAATGTCTCAAGCTTTGAGAAAATTAACAGCTACCATTTCTAGAACTAAATGTACTGTGATTTTTATCAATCAGTTAAGAGAAAAAATTGGGGTAATGTTCGGGAATCCTGAAACTACAACTGGTGGAAACGCTCTTAAATTCTATGCTTCTGTAAGAATTGACATTAGAAGAAGTGGTTCTCCGATAAAAGTAGGCGAAGATGCTGTAGGAAACCGTGTGAAAGTAAAAATTGTGAAAAACAAAGTAGCTCCACCTTTCAAAAATACAGAATTCGATATTATGTATGGTGAAGGAATATCTAAAGTTGGCGAAATTTTAGATTTAGGTGTTGAATACGAAATTGTAAAAAAATCTGGCTCTTGGTTCAGCTATGGAGACACAAAACTAGGACAAGGTAGAGATGCCGTGAAAGATTTATTAAAAGATAACGTAGAGCTTTTAGAAGAACTTTCAGAAAAAATAAAAGTGGCGATTAAAGAAAAAAAGAATTCTTAATCGAAATAAAATGATTATAAAAACAGGCGCGAGCTTCGCTCGCGCCTGTTTTATTTCCAAGATTATATCAAAATCCAATTTCATCCAAAGGATTCCAAAAAATTTGTTTAAAATTCTGAATTTTATTTCCTTTTACTTCTATTCCCTCTTTAGCTAATTTCTTGGTAAATTTTGGGATACAACTTTCCGCAGAAATAATTCCACAAGCAGCACAAACTCTATGTGCAGGAAAGTTTTCTTCATAATTTCTTAAAGCATTTCCTACATGACGAGCATGATTAGGAAAACCAACTGCCTTTGCAATTGCTCCGTAGCTTGTAACTCTTCCTTCGGGAATCATTTTGATGATTTCAAAAACTTGTTGTTTGAAAGTTTCGTTCATTGATTAAATGTAATCATTTTTGATATAAATTTATAATTCTTATAAAAACAAAAACCGCCTCGTTTTTCACAAGGCGATTTATATATCTTAAGCTTTTACCGGAATTTTCTTTAATTGTCTGAAAGTTACCATTCTGTAATTTTCTTCGTCCCAAAGCGTATAAAAAGCATATTTTACACTGCTCAAAAGAGTAATTGTAGCAACATGTTTTTGGAAAATAGGATTGTCTTTACAACATTTTTCTAATTTGTAAAAAGGAATTTTCGGAGCTAAATGATGCAAATGATGATAGCCAATATTTCCAGTGAAAAAATTGAAAATTTTTGGCAACTTATAATAAGAACTTCCTCTAATCGCTGCCAACAAAAACTGCCAATCTTGTTTCCAAGCTTTATAATTTGGGTTGTGCTGATGTTGCATATAGAAAAACCAAATTGCTGTAAAAACAAAGGTTAAAAGCACCGGAATATATACAATTGCTAATTTTTTGATGCCATACAACAAATCAAAACTCGGGACACTCATCACCAAAGCCAAAATAAAATAAAAGGTCAAAAGATAAAAATTAGTTAAAACCAAATGCTTACGCTCTTTGTCCCAACCTTTAAATTTGATAAAAGGAATTCTGTTGTGGATAAAAATGTAGTAAACCGGTCCAATAATAAACATCACAGGAACCGAACGATAAATTCTGTATTTCAATTTCCCCCAACTGGTAAGTTCTTGATATTCTTTTACCGTTAGCAAAGTAACATCTCCAATCGTTCTGGTGTCTAATTGCCCTTGATGTGCATGATGATGATTGTGAGAACGAGCCCAATATTTATAAGGAATACATGTTACCAAACTAGAAATAAACCCCATTGTATCATTCAATTTTCTATCTGGGAAAAAAGATTGATGACCGCAATCGTGCTGAATAATAAAAACTCTGGTTAAAAATAATCCTGCCAAAACAGAAATTAAAACACTTCCCCAAACTGAATATTCATAGACAATAGCAGCAGCAACTACCAATGCAATAAAAGGTAAAAAAGTATTGTAAATTTGAGTTCTAGCCAATTTTTTTTCAGGTGTGGCATAAGGTTTAATAAGTTCCTTCCAATTTTTGAGGTCTTCTATAATTTCATTTTCGTTATTCATTACATAATATATTTTAGCGCGTCAAAGATATAGATGAATTTCAAATAAACAATATCTGTCAATTGTTAAATTCTATTAAATTTTCACTTCATAAAATATTTGTTTAAAACAAAAAAGCTGCTCAAAAACTGAACAGCTTAATTTATTATAAAATAATTTTTCAAGATTCTGAAAAATCTAAAAAAAAGATTCATACTTCCAAATTTTACTTAAAAATTGTTTTTTCGTCTTCCTTCAGCTTGTCAAAAGCTGTTCGGACTCCATTTATCGAATTTTCATAATTGTTATCTTTCCACTTTTTCAAAATTTCTTGTTTTGCATTTGGATTTGATAAAATCAAATGTTGGTCATTTAAGTCAATAATTTGAGTAGTGATTCCTGTATATGCTGCTTTCCCTGTTTCTATCATCCCATAATAAGAAATCATAAATCCATAATTTACATTTACGAATAACAGCTCATCAATTCCATATTTATTTTTGTAGCTTGAAAAATCATACGTTGGATATTTTTTTCCATCAGCTTTCTCTCCTTTGAATTTAGTTGCAGTTTTAGGATCAAATTTTTCAGTAATCAAAACGACTTCTTTACCCTTAGTCTTTAAAGCATCGGTATACAATACCGTTAATTCCTCTTTTGGCTGTACATTTTTTCCAATCAAATCTAATGCCTCTTTATATTTATCTCCAGAAGTTACAGCTAAATCTAACAAACCTTGAGAACCTTCTCTAAACTTAGTAGGCTCACCTGCATTAAGTAAAATTCCAACTTTTGTTGGTTTTTGCCAATAATCTGCCGTTAACGCAATTTTAGGAACACAACTCATTGAAATAATTGAAATAGTAAGTAATAGTAGAATTTTTTTCATTGTTTTAATTTTTTTGTAAAGATATTTATTTCAAAAATAGAATTAAAAATAATAATTGTGATTTATTACATATTCCTTCTATATTTTCCTCCCACTTCAAACAGCGCGTTGGTAATTTGTCCGAGACTGCAATATTTCACCGCTTCCATCATTACTTCAAATAAATTTTGTTGATTGATAGCTGCCAATTGCAATTTTTGAAGCCATATTAAGGCTTTATCTTCATTAGATTTTTGGAAATTTTCTAGATTCTGAATTTGCAACTGCTTTTCTTCTTCGGTAGAACGAATCACTTCGCCTGGTAAAACCGTTGGCGAACCGTCTTTTCCAAGGAAAGTATTAACACCTATAATTGGATATTCTCCCGTATGTTTCAACCATTCATAATGCATACTTTCTTCTTGAATTTTACTTCGTTGATACATCGTTTCCATTGCTCCCAAAACTCCGCCACGTTCTGTAATTCTGTCAAATTCTGCATAAACCGCTTCTTCTACCAAATCTGTTAATTCTTCAATAATGAAAGAACCTTGCAACGGATTTTCATTTTTCGCCAAACCGAGTTCTTTATTAATAATCAACTGAATCGCCATTGCTCTTCTTACTGATTCTTCCGTTGGTGTTGTAATGGCTTCGTCATAAGCATTGGTATGAAGTGAATTACAATTGTCGTAAATTGCATACAATGCTTGCAAAGTTGTTCTAATATCATTAAAATCAATTTCTTGTGCGTGAAGCGAACGTCCAGAAGTTTGAATGTGGTATTTTAACATTTGAGAACGTTCATCGGCTCCATATTTTAATTTCATAGCTTTTGCCCAAATTCTACGAGCAACTCTACCAATTACCGCATATTCCGGGTCAATTCCGTTCGAAAAAAAGAAAGATAAATTCGGAGCAAAATCATTGATATTCATTCCTCTGCTCAAATAATATTCTACATACGTGAAACCATTTGCCAACGTAAATGCCAATTGAGAAATAGGATTTGCTCCTGCTTCAGCAATATGATAGCCCGAAATAGAAACCGAATAAAAATTTCGAACTTTATTTTGAATAAAATATTCTTGAACATCGCCCATTAATCTCAAAGCAAATTCGGTAGAGAAAATACAAGTATTTTGTGCTTGGTCTTCTTTCAAAATATCTGCCTGAACCGTTCCACGAACGGTAGCAATAGTTTCATTCTTAATTTTTTGGTAAGTTTCAGCATCTAAAATTTCGTCACCAGTTAAACCTAGAAGTTTTAAACCTAAACCATTATTGCTTTCAGGTAAATCTCCGTTATAAACTGGTCTTTTTAAGCCTTTGTTATCAAATTTTTTCTTTAAAATATCTTCTAATTTTTTCTCAAAATCTGCTTTAACCTCGACTTGATTAATATATTTTTCTACGTTTTGATCAATTGCTGCATTCATAAAAAATGCCAAAATCATCGGCGCTGGTCCGTTTATCGTCATTGAAACTGAAGTCATCGCATCAATTAAATCAAAACCAGAATATAATTTTTTAGCATCATCTAAAGTGGCGATAGAAACGCCTGCATTTCCAATTTTGCCATAAATATCAGGCGGAAGCGCAGGATCTTGACCGTAAAGCGTTACAGAATCAAAAGCTGTAGAAAGTCTTTTGGCAGGCATTTCCGCAGAAACATAGTGAAATCTTCTATTGGTTCTTTCAGGGCCTCCTTCTCCTGCAAACATTCTTGTAGGATCTTCGCCCGTTCTTTTAAAAGGATAAATTCCGGCAGTGAAAGGAAAAGCTCCCGGAACATTTTCCTGACCTTTCCAACGAACCAAATCTCCCCAATCTTGGAATTTTGGCAAAGAAATTTTTGGAATCTTAAGATGCGAAAGACTTTCGTACTTGGTTTCTACTTTTATTTCCTTACCACGAACGAGATAGGTAAAAGTATCTTGCTTCATCTCTTCTTTGAAGTTTTTCCAACCTTGCAAAAAGAGTCTGTTTTCTTCTGAAAGTTCTTTCTTGGTTTTCAAAAAAACTTTTTCTAATGTGTCTTTTGTGTGTTCGTCTCCATCAATTAAAGCTTTAGCGCCATCAATCAAATACATTTTTTTGGCTATTAAAGCTTGTTCTTCTACTTCTTTGTCGTAATTTTTATTATTATCTACAATCTCCGAAAGGTAACGAACTCTTTTTGGAGGAATTATCGTAGCATCTTCAGAAACGTTTTGTTCTTCATATTTATTAAATAACACATTGTCACGCTGAGCGGAGTCGAAGCTTTCATTTAACTTTTCTATTAAAGCATTATAAACTTCTGTAGTTCCCCAATCGTTAAACTGACTTGCTTTGGTAGAAAAAACAGGCATTGCTTCTAGAGGCTGTTCAAACAAAGTATGATTTCTTTGATATTGTTTCCTTACAGCTTGCAACGCATCAAGAGCACCTCGTTTATCAGATTTATTGAGGGCAATTAAGTCTGCATAATCTAACATATCAATTTTTTCCAATTGCGTAGAAGCGCCATATTCTGGAGTCATTACATACATAGAAACGTCTGCAATTTCGGTAATTTCCGAACCAGACTGTCCAATTCCCGAAGTTTCTAAAATAATAATATCTGGATGAGCTAATTTTAAAATATTTAAAGCCGAATGAATATAAGGCGAAACCGAAACATTGTTCTCTCTTGTCGCCATAGAACGCATATAAACGCGTTTATCATTAATAGAATTCATCCTAATTCTATCTCCTAAAAGCGCTCCTCCCGTTTTCTTTTTACTTGGGTCAACAGAGATTATTGCAATTTTTTTATCGAGATTTGAACGCAAAAACCTACGAACCAATTCGTCTGTAAGAGAAGATTTTCCGGCACCTCCTGTTCCTGTAATTCCTACAATGGGAATGTTCAAATTTTTTGTTCTCTCATCTATTTCTTTTACCAAATCTAACTTTTTGTCTGAGAAATTTTCAACCGCAGAAATAACTTGAGCTATTGTTTTAGAATCTTCAAAACTGACTTTATCTAAATCTTCCACAGAGATACTTTCACCTGTTGCAAAATCAGATTTTTGCACCAAATCATCAATCATTCCTTGCAATCCCATTTCTCTGCCATCATCTGGAGAATAAATTCTATCAATTCCATACTTCATTAAATCTTTAATTTCTTCGGGGAGAATCACTCCTCCACCTCCGCCAAAAATCTTGATTTGAGGCGAGTTTTTCTTTCTTAATAAATCGTAGATGTATTTAAAATATTCATTATGTCCACCTTGATACGATGTAAGTGCAATTGCATTGGCATCTTCTTGTATGGCAGTATTTACAACTTCTTCTGCAGATTTATCGTGCCCAAGATGAATTACTTCGCAACCTGTAGACTGTATCATTCTGCGCATAATATTAATAGCTGCATCATGTCCGTCAAATAATGAAGCTGCAGTAACTACTCGTACTTTATTTTTTGGTTGATATTTTTGTATGCTCATATTTGCTTATCGATTGTTTTCAAATATAAAAAAATAAGACTAATTTTTAAATTAACTATTTTTGCAAAAATTTTTAAAATGAAAAGAACGCTAATTTACACATTTGCAGGAACTTTAATCAGTTTTTTAATCAATCATTTTTTGCTAGAAAGTGGTGGTTTATGGCTAGAGCTTTTTTACGGTTTTGCATTTGGTCTGGCATGGGGATTAGCATATTATATAGACAACCCCGAAACTCCTTTACCAAAAAAGCTAGGGATTTCTTTTGGGGCAATGATAATCTTAGTTGTTATAGGGAGTTTAATCTTCGACTTAGAAAAAGCTTTACCTTCTGTTTTTAAGTTTTCAATAGTTTTTGTAGGGTATTATTTATTAGCGAGTTTCAGACAAAACAAGTCGTTAAAATAATGACAAACAGAAATTTACATCAAAAAAACATTCTATTTTTGTAGAAAGTTTTTCAATTTCAAAAAAAAACCATAACTTTGCACACCTTTTTAAGGGAAAATTATGTTTAATCGTAAACAATAAATAGTGAATACATTAAGTTACAAAACCGTATCAGCTAACAAAGCTACCGCTAAGAAAGAATGGGTTGTGGTAGATGCAGCTGGGCAACCATTAGGAAGATTAGCTTCCAAAGTTGCGAAGATTTTGAGAGGTAAGCACAAAACGAATTACACTCCACACGTAGATTGTGGTGATAACGTAATCGTTTTGAATGCAGAACAAGTTGCTTTATCTGGCAACAAGTGGGCAGACAAAAAATACATTTGGCACACTGGTTATCCAGGTGGTCAAAAATCGTTAACTGCTGAAGAAGTGCACAAAAAAGACAATTGTAAATTAGTAGAAAAATCTGTAAAAGGTATGTTGCCAAAAAACAGATTGGGAAGTGCTATCTACAAGAATTTGTATGTATATGAAGGAGGAGAGCACAAGCATGAAGCACAGCAACCAAAAGTTATTAACCTTAACGAAATTAAATAATTATGTCTATAGTTCACAAGATTGGAAGAAGAAAAACTTCTGTAGCTAGAGTTTATGTGAAACCAGGCGCTGGTAATATCACAATAAACGGAAGAGACGCAAAAGAATACTTCAATACGGAGATGTTGGTTTATAAAGTGAATCAACCATTCTTATTAACTGAAACTGTAGGACAGTACGATGTAACTGTAAACGTTTTCGGTGGTGGAATTACTGGTCAAGCAGAAGCTATTAGACTAGGAGTTTCTAGAGCACTATGCGAAATCAACGAAGAAAACAGACTAGCACTTAAGCCAGCAGGTTTACTTACAAGAGACGCAAGAATGGTAGAAAGAAAAAAACCAGGACAGAAAAAAGCAAGAAAGAGATTCCAATTCTCAAAACGTTAATCTTTTTTCTCGGTTTATTTACAAATTATTACAAAAAAATTGCCCGTTACGTTTAGCATCCAAACTTTTCTCCCATCTTAAAGAAAAGTTGATTGCATAAAAAGCGGAAAGTAAACTAACAAAAAATTAAAAAAAATGGCAAAAGCTCAAGTTAAAGACTTATTAGAAGCTGGTGTTCACTTCGGTCACATGACTAGAAAGTGGAATCCAAATATGGCTCCATACATTTTCATGGAGAAAAATGGTATTCACATTATTGATTTACATAAAACTGCAGTAAAATTAGATGAAGCTTGTAACGCTTTAGAAAAAATTACTTCAGCTGGTAAAAAAGTTCTTTTCGTAGCTACTAAAAAACAAGCTAAGGAAATTGTAGCAAAACACGCTTCAGAACTTAATATGCCTTACATTACTGAAAGATGGCCAGGTGGTATGCTTACCAACTTTGTTACTATCAGAAAAGCGATTAAAAAAATGAACGCTATTGATAAAATGAAGAAAGATGGTACTTTCGAAACTTTATCAAAAAAAGAAAGATTACAAGTAGACAGACAAAGAGCTAACCTAGAGAAGAACTTAGGTTCTATCGCAGACATGGTAAGACTTCCTTCTGCTGTATTTGTAGTAGATATCCTTAGAGAACACATCGCTGTTACAGAAGCTAAAAAATTAGGTATTCCTGTATTTGGTATCGTTGATACGAATTCAGACCCTAGAAAAGTAGATTTCGTAATCCCAGGAAACGATGATGCTTCTAAATCTATTG
The DNA here is from genome assembly GCF_047601505.1 of Cloacibacterium sp. Classification (GTDB taxonomy): domain Bacteria; phylum Bacteroidota; class Bacteroidia; order Flavobacteriales; family Weeksellaceae; genus Cloacibacterium. Next base: position 880,575 of record NZ_JASGJD010000001.1, on the reverse strand, counting down.
ACATGATTCTTTCTGTAGTTTCTGAAGCTATTAAAGAAGGTCAATCTCAAAGAAAAGCAGATAAAGAAAAATCTAAAGAAGGTGAAAAAGTAACTGCTGATGCAGACAAAGACTTTGACGCTGAATAATTTTTCAACATTATAAAACAAAAAACCTTTCAAAATATTTTGAAAGGTTTTTTTGTGTAATAAAATTAAATATTAGTTTTTTTATCAATCAATTAATTATCATTCATTCTCTTTAAAGCCACTAAAATATTTTTATTTAAATCTTTTTGAGCTTCATATTTCAATTCGCAAAGATTGCCGCTTAGATGATACATTCCCTTTTCTACCATTATAGCATTCTGTCCATTTGCAGGAACCGGAATATTATAAGTTACCTTTCCTTCAATCTTTAAAACCATATTGCATTGAGAACTATTTTTAACCAACAAAAGGCTTAAAGTATCGTTTTCGTCACTTTGAAGCATCTCATTAATTACTTCCGTCGTAATAGGTTTTTTATTTTTTTCTACATCAGAATTCATAAGTAACTCAAAAGCATCATGGTCTTCTTTTTTAGATTTAAATTTATTCAAATCTAAGCCTTCAAGACGTGAGTTATCATTATTAGCTATATAATTTACAGCTTGTGCAGCAGTAACTTTCTTATCCGCAGAGTGAAGATCATTACTATCAAATTTCACTTGCGCGGACAACGAAATGCCCGTTACCATAGCAAGTAACAGAGTGGAAATTTTCTTCATTTTTCTATTTTTATTTCAATTTAAACTTTATATAAGTAATTGTTTTTCCTTTTGCAGAAAACAATTCTTCGTAATAAGTTCTAATTTCTCTCAAATAATGGGTTTCTGGCTCATATTCTGGCGCTCCGTATATATCATGATGCGCTGTCACTATTTCGTGGCCTAAGCCTTGCAATAGCCCTAGCGTATAACCATGAAGGAACTCAGAATCTGTTTTAAGATGTACAATTGCAGAAGGTTTCAAAATGTTTTTGTAGCGATTCAAAAAATCTGGGTGTGTAAGCCTGTGTTTACCTCTTTTATACTTAATTTGAGGATCAGGAAACGTAATCCAAATTTCATCAACTTCATTTTGAGCAAAAAAACAATCTATTAATTCTATTTGTGTTCTTAAAAAAGCTACATTATCAAGACCGTTGTTCACTGCATCTTTAGCTCCAAACCAAAACCTTGCTCCTTTTATATCTACACCAATAAAATTTTTATCAGGAAAAGCCTTTGCCATTCCTACAGTATATTCGCCTTTTCCGCAGCCAAGCTCTAGAACTATTGGGTTTTCATTTTTAAAAATTTTCTCCCTCCATTTGCCTTTTAGTTCGAAATTATTAAGCGCTTCTTCTCTTGTTGGCTGTATTACATTTGGCAATAATTTGTTTTCTGCAAACCTTGCAATCTTATTCTTTCCCACTTATTTCGATTAAAATTGGGGGACAAAGATATAAATATTTAAATACAAATCATAAAAAAATGTTAAAAACACGATAAAATTCATATAAATAATGAATTATTCTTAGAAAATAGACCTAAATAGATGTATTCGAAACAATTTCTTGAAGATGAGACGATTTTAATCTTTTTTGATAAATAGGAAGATATTTATCTATAGAAAGCTTCACTGCTTCGTAGTTTGAAGATTCTATGTAAGGTAAAAGATTATCCGAAGTATATACAAATTGTAAAAAATTATCAATCAAATCTTTAGGGATTTTTAACCTTGTAAAATAATCTTCTCCTAGATAAGATTTGGTATTATTAATTGCGTATTGCATTTTTTCGTACTGATAAAGACGTTCTTTTTTCTTTCTATCACCAGAAACCACATCATAAAGACTTGCCAAACTAATAGAAAAACCACCATTCGCTAAGTCTGCAACAGGTGCAATTGGCGGTGTACCATCTCCTTTTGGCGTTGGCAAACCAATAATTTTCGCCACTTCTACTCTAGATTTTTTAGAATCTAAAGATTTTACATCTTTTCTAAGATTACCCGTTGGTTTAAATCTATTCAAAACCACTTCTTGTATCTCTTTATAAGCAACCTCCAACTCAATTAAATTCCTAGAATTATTAAGAATCTCAGGAGTTAGCTTTAAATCTTTTCTTTCGGAAACAATAGAAGTAAATCTTATCACATCACCAGCTTTTGCAGGAATACGAAAATCCCCATTATAATTGGTAAGATATGTCTTTTGTTCGTTAAGATTCGTAATATATATTTGATTAAGATAAAATGACGATTTATCTCTCATAAACAAGGTTCCGGAAAAAGTTTGAGAATTAATTTTAATTAAAAATAATAGACAAACGAGTAAAATGATTCTCTTCATAATTATTTTGCAAAAATACTCAGATTTACAATGCAAAAACAAATTCAATTAAGAAAAGACAGTTAAACTTCTATTAAACTTTAAAGCAAAACTGTTAAGAAAAGTTAGAAATAAAATCAAACCCATCTAAAAACCTTAAATTACTCAAAATCTTAGAATTTACTCACAATTCCCCAATGGATTTTGGTGTCTTGAAATTTAAAAGGATTGCCAAATTCTTGCCCGTTGGAAACCTGAAAAGTCATTAATCCAATTGGTAAAATAAAATTAAAACCAACGCCAAAACTGTACAATTTAGAAGTAGTTTTCAAAGTAGAATTTCTCACGTTTGCCAATTGCCCAAAAACATCAAAAAACGCCTGATTGCTTACCAAATAACGATATTCGGCACCACCAAATCCATAAAAATCTGTATAAAGAGATTGCTCATTAAAACCTCGAAGCGAATTATATCCTCCAATTCTAAAAAGCTCGTTCGTGGTAACTTCACCTCCAGAATTCAACATTGCAGATTCTGCTTTTATATTGAAATAATGATTCCCTTTGAGATGAAAATTACGTTCTGCAAACAAATAATAGCGATTTTGCTGATATGTTTTATCTAAATTTTGATAATAAGAACTCAGCAAATCTAACTCTGCAATAAGTTTGGTTTTATAAACGAACAACGGCTCTTCTGAAGTTTCTGTAAATTCATAAAAAACGCCAACTCCTTTTTTGCTAAAATCTTGTCCGGAAGTATAAGTATCGTCTAAAACCGAAGAAATTTCAAAATTTCCTCTCGCTCCAATTTTTTGCTTCTCCGAAAGCTGATAATACAAAGACGGACGAAACTTCACATTGGCAAAAGTAGAATCTTGACGGTAAATATTCATGTTCAAATTTGCACCAACGTTAGAGCCAAAAAGGTAAGGAATATCGGTCTGCAAATCGAAATTTTGTCCACTTTGTTGATTTCTTTGCCAATAAAGAGAAATACTTTCAAAACCATTGAAAACATTTTTCAGGTTGAGATTTATACTTCCCGTAAAACTAATTTTTTGCTTATCGTTATTTCCAAAACCGAGAATTCCGTCAAAATTATTAGATTTTTTCTTCTGAAGCGTGAGATAAATTTCCGTAGAATCTTTTGTAAATAATGTTTGAGGCGTTCTTTCTAGCAAAACAAAAGGATGATTTTCTAATCTGGAATTTATCTTGAGAAGATTTTCGTTGTCGTATTTTTTGCCAACAAATTCTTTTTCTAAATTCTTCACAAAACGTTTCGGAACTTTGGTATAACCTTTCAAAACGAAACCATTTATCAATCTTTTATCACCTTTAAAAACCGAAATTTCAACTTTCGGAATCTCATTTTCGAATCCTAAAAACTGCGTTTTCACTCTATTGAAAGCAAAACCTTCATCTGTATATTTTTGATTGATAACTTGCTTTAAAGAATCTAGATTTTTAGTAAAAATTTCATTTTTAGACTTTAAGAATTCAGCAGTTTCATTAGGCAAACTCACTTTTGCTTCGTTGAAATTTTTTCCCTTATCAAAGAGAATTTTGGTAGTTTTATCTACTTTTTCTACATTCAAAACCTTGGTGAAATAATAATTATTCTCTGCCAAAGAATCTAAAAATTTAGCTGCAGCAAGAGAATCTTTTTTGATGAATTCTTTCTTGGTTTGAGAATCTATTAAGATAAATTGTTTCTGTTGGGATTTCAGAAAAAAAGGAAGAAAAAATAGAAATATGTATAGATTTTTTTTCACGCAATGTCGCAAAGATGATTACGCAAAGAACGCAAATTTTTGTTGAATTAGTATTTGGTCATAGCCACTAATGCACGAATAACTTTAACAATAATAAAAAAATTCGTGCATTAGTGACAACATTAATCCATTTTATTATACTTCTTCATCAGATTTTCGTAGGTTTTCTGCGGAAGAATCCATTTCAAAGGAACGCCAATTTTTTGTCCGAACTTTCCGAAATAATAATGAGCTTTCCAAGATTTTTTTTCTAATAATTTCTCTATGTAAAGTGCCACTTCCAAAGGTTCTGTTCCGTCATCAACGTGAGCATTCATCAAAGAATATACTTTTTCAAAAACCGATTTATAAGGTTCTGAAATTTGAGTTTTCACTCTATTTTCAGCAATTTTGGTTTTAATATCTCCCAAATGCAAACTACAAACTTCCACATTCCATTGATAAACTTCGTAACGCATTGCTTCTACCACTTTATCCAGCGCAGATTTTGAAGCCGAATAAAACCCACGAAACGGAAGTCCCATTTCACTTCCAATACTCGAAATATTGATAATTTTACCAAATTTTTGTTCACGCATTTTTGACATTACTGCGCTCATCATTTGAACCGCTCCAATCAAATTCAGGTTAAATAGCTTCAGAATGTCTTCTTTGCTAGAATCTTCCACAGCGCCTACCATTCCCATTCCAGCATTATTGATGAGAACGTCTATTCTACTTTCCGTTTTTAAAATTTCTGAAATCGCAGCTTTAACTTGTGTATTATCAGTAATATCTGTTGGAACAGTAGTAAAATATTGACTTTCCACATTTTTTCGACTTAAGCCAAAAACTTTGTGCCCTTTTTTGCCGAAATATTCAGCAAGAGCAAAACCAATTCCTGTGGAAGTTCCTGTTATTATTATTGTCATAAATTTTGTTCGTTTTTTATATCACAAAGCTCTCAAAGCTTTCACAAAGTTCACTAATTTTAGATTATTGAGACGCTTTGCTTTTTGAAGAAAATATTTTTAATCTAAATTTTCTTTTTCTATAAATACAATGATTTTGTCTTTATCAATTCTGCAAAAAATAGAATCTCCTATTTTACTTTCAACAGTGTATATTTTTGAATTGTATTTGATTTTATTAGAATCAATATTTTTTAAATCTAAAAATTTATACCCTTTCATATTTTTTTTCATTAAATCATAAAAATCTATATTTCTTACAATAATACTTTCAGAACCTGAAGAAATATCTTTTGCTAATAATTGATTTTTATAGACTAGCTTTCTATCAATTCTATAATGAAATTCTTGATAAAAAACATAACAATCCTTTGGAAAAAATCCTTTTTCATCTAAATCAGCTGTTATTACTTGATAATTTTTTTTAACAAAAAAAGAAGCAATAAATGCAATTCCAACAAGGACAAGTATCAAAATAAAGATTTTTTTCATCTAGCTCAATTTAAAAAACTTAGTGCTCTCCGTGCAAAAATCTGTGAACTCTGTGTTACACTTTATCTGTAATTCCAAAAAAATCTGTCCAAAAATCTGGATAAGATTTTTCTACTACGTCTTCGTTTTGTATATCTAATTCTTTTACCAAAGCAAACGGCGCAAAACTCATCGCCATCCTGTGGTCGTTATAAGTTGCGATAGAAATAGCATTTTTAGGTTCAAAAAATTCTAAAGATTTGATAGAATCATCTGTAATTTCTGTTTTGCAACCAATTTTTTCTAATTCGTTTTGTAGCGCAACCAATCTGTCGGTTTCTTTCACTTTCAGAGTTCCTAAACCTGAAATTTCAAAAGGTAATTTGAGCGCAACACACGTTACACAAACAGTTTGCGCAATATCTGGACAATCATTCATATCCAAAATAAATTTTTCAGGATATTGAAAATGTGCATCAGGAATTAAAGCAATTTGATTTTCCGCAGAATCTGAAATCGTATTAACACCAAAAAATTTTAAATAAATCTCTTTCAAAGCCGAATCTCCTTGCAAAGAAAAAGCATAGAAACTTTTCAGATGAATTCTTTTCTTCCCAATTGCAGCCAAAGAATAGAAATAAGAAGCCGAACTCCAATCGCTTTCTACGGTGTAATGTTTTATTTTGGAAGTGTGGAAATGCATATCCAATTGCTTATTGTACAAAGAAGACTCTGAACTCAAAATTTTAATTGAATTTCTTTCAAAACGACTTTCTATACCAATATCTTTTAGAATTTTCAAAGTCATTTTAATGTAAGAGCGAGATGTAATTTCGCCTTGCAATTCTATTTCTAAACCATTTTCTAAACTTGCACCAATCAATAAAAGCGATGTAATAAACTGCGAAGAAATATTGGCGGGAATTTTCACAAAATTCTTTTCAATTCTTTTCCCATGAATTTCCAATGGCGGAAAACCTTCGTTTTCAAGATAATTAATCTCTGCTCCTAGTTCTCTTAACGCATCTACCAAAGGTTTTATAGGTCTTTGTTTCATTCTGGCAGAGCCTGTAAGAATTGTTTTTTTGCCTTCCTTAATTGCGAAAAGCGACGTTAAAAATCTCATGGCGGTACCTGCGTGATGAATATCTACCACTTCTGAATCTTCTGCCAAAGCTTTTTCTAAAAGTTGTGTATCTTGACTGTTAGAGAGATTTTCGATTTTTAAATCTCCAAATAATTTGCCCAAAATAAGTAACCTGTTCGAAATACTTTTCGAGCCGGTAATAGCAACGGTTTTCCCGTCTTTTAATTTTACTTTTTCTATCTTCATTTTATAATTATCATTTGAAACCTTAGTAAAAATTAACGCAAAGGCGCAAATTATTTCATTTCAATTATCATTTTTCTTATCTAGGAATTTCTATACTTTCTAAAATTTGTTTTATAATTTCATCGGCTGTTAAACCTTCCATTTCACGCTCTGGAGCAACCATAACTCTGTGTCTCAAAACACCAACAGCTGCTTCTTTAATATCTTCTGGCGTTACAAAATCTCTTCCTCTAATTGCAGCAAAAGCCTTACTCGCCGTAAGAAGTGCTAAACTAGCTCTAGGCGAAGCTCCCAAATACAAAAACTGGTTTTCTCTTGTATTCACGGTAATTTTTGCAATATATTCTAACAAATGAGGTTCTACAATAATTTCTTTCACCAAATTTTGAAAATTCTTCAATTGATGCCCCGAAATAACAGCTTCTACCTGAGAAATTTTATCGTCTAATCTGTTTTCGTGCTGGTTTTTCACGATTTCTATTTCCTGAGCAAGATTAGGATAATCTACATTAATTTTGAATAAAAATCTATCCAATTGTGCTTCCGGAAGTCTATAAGTTCCTTCGTGTTCTATAGGATTTTGTGTTGCAACTACCAAAAACGGCTCTTCCATTTTATAGAGCGTTCCATCCATTGTAATTTGTCGTTCTTCCATCACTTCGAAAAGAGCAGCTTGCGTTTTTGCAGGCGAACGATTAATCTCGTCAATTAAAATAAAATTGGAGAAAATAGGACCTTTTTTATATTCGAATTCAGTGTTTTTCGCATTAAAAACCGAAGTTCCCAAAATATCCGAAGGCATTAAATCTGGTGTAAATTGAATTCTGCTAAAACCTACAGAAATTGTTTTTGCCAAGAGCTTTGCTGTTACCGTTTTTGCAACACCAGGAACACCTTCTATAATAACATGTCCGTTCGAAAGCAAAGCCACTAAAAGATGTTCAATCATAGATTCTTGACCTACAATTACTTTTGCGATTTCAGATTTTACTTTTGTAAGACTTTCGCTAAGTTCCGTCATATCAATTCTTGAGTGAAATTCTGGCGCTGTAGTTTGTTCTTCGTTTTGTACTTCTAAATTTTGGTTATCTAAGTTTTCCATTTTCTAAATTACTAAATTTCAAAAAATTATATTTTTACAAAGTTATTTTAAAATTTCGTTTAAAACTTTATTTAAAGTCATCAAATCTTCATTAATAACTTGCGAAGAAGGATTAAGAGATTTTTTTATTAAAACAACTGCTTCTTTTATCATTTCTGGAGATTTCCCTGTTTTTAAATGCAATTTTTTCTCAAATTCTTCATCTAAAAATTGAGTATCAATCAACAATTCTGTTCTTACTTTGCTCAGAAAATATTGAGATTTTTTCGCCATCATGTCATGAAAATCGCCTTCCTGCATATACAAATTACCAATACTTCTAATAAAATCTACCGATGTATTTTTCAACGGCTCAATAATAGGAACTACTCTTTGTCTTCTTTTCGCATTGAATAAAATAAACACAAGAACAGCACCTAAAAACAAAAGCCAAGCATTTCTAAGAGGCGGATTAGCCCATATAAACCTAAGCGGAGAACTCGATGTTTCGTTGTAAGTTTTTTGAAACCAAATCGTTTCTCTATCTGGCAAAAATGAAAATAAATCTTGAATATATTTTTGATTTTCCGCTTTTAAAAGATGATAATTGGTAAGAACAATTGGTTCTGAATGAAGAAAAACATTTCCTTTCCCGAATTTTACTTTAATAAAATAAGCTCCCGAACCCAACGTTTCTTCGTCTTTATTATCATAATATTCGTCTCCTAAAATTTCTGTTGTTGCAAAATTTATTTTAGAAAAAACCGCCGGATTTTGATTTTTTTCTATGATGATGCTATCAGAACGAAGTTTTTCGTCGGTAAAATACATCATACAATCATTGCTGTAATTAAAATCAGTTTGCTTTACCTTTAATGTATCGATAATTTTCTCTGGAATTTGTTCTGAAACAATCATTAAATCTGAACCTTTAGATACTTGATTAAGAATTTTATCTAAAGAAGTTTCATCAATATTTTTTTCAATTAAAAGAATATTATGAGGTTTTGTCTCCTTATTTTCTTCGTAATAAGAATACGGCGAAACTTCTATTTTCTTTATTTTATGATTGAATAATTGATTGGATTCTTTATCAAAAACATACAAACCATAAGGCGATTTTTCTGAGACAGAAAAATTTTTATTCCAATCTGTTGGAGTTTCGCTAACGAGTTGCGCCAAGACAACCAAAGCTACTACCACCAAAAGAATGATGCCTAATGTTTTATAATTTTTGTTCATTTAAAAAATACGGTTTCAAATTTTTTCTTCAACTGTTGATAATTTTCTTCATTTATTTCAAATTCTCCATACCAAACGTATTCAAAGATGTAAAGCAATTCTGAAAATACCTCTTTTATTTTTTCTTGTTTTATTTCTCTTTCGTAATCGTGATTGGTTTTTTCGGCATTCCAATCTATCATCTTCTTATCCGAAAGTTTCTTTAGAACATTCAAAAATTGATATCTTATTGCAGTACGAAAATCTTTCTCTTTCTCGAATTCTAATATTTTTTCAGAAAAATTAATCTCATGAATATTTTCTACAATATCTTCAGAATTGATGTTTACTGTTTTGTTTTTCTTTCTAAAAATAAAATTTCCTTCTTTAGAAACAAAATAGCTAATGATGATGTAAAGTATAAATCCTAAAACTAAAAATCCTAAAATTTTAAAGAAAATCCCTGCAAAAGAAACCGTTTGTTTACCATCTACACCGCCGAAAATATCTCTCAACAATTCTCCTATTTTTCTCATCAAATTATCCCAACCTGTGGTTTTAGGCTTTTTAGGTGTATAATTGAATTCGTCTGTTTGGTAATTTTTTCTAAAATTATTTTTAAATTTTTTAGGAGTTAAATTATTATTGGTTACATAACCTTCAATAAGCGCCGAATCTATAATTTTTGCATCTTTAAAATTTGCACTGTAAGCAGAATCTGTAACCACTTCCTGATAAGATTCTTGAGCTCTACAAAAAGTAAAACTCAACAAAAACATCAAAAAAAGATATAATTTATTTATCATTAGGTAATCTGCTACTGCAATTTTTCAAAATTATTAGAATTGTATTTTTTATTGGCGATAAATGGATAAAATATATAGTAATAACTAATTAGAAATAAAGTCCCAAAAATAATAAAAAGATTGAGCGCAAGATTCATTTTAAGTGCTTCTCGGGTTACATAACCTTCTAAAATTCCCGCAAAAATAGTAAACGGAACTGTACTTAAAAAAATTTTAAAACTGTCTTTAAAACCTATTTTGAATGAATTAAGCCTAGAAAAAGTTTTAGGAAATAAAATTGAAGCTCCTAAAATTAAACCTGCCATTGCTTCAATTATCATACTAAAAATCTCGAAAGCGCCGTGTATCCAAATTCCTCTTGCGCTTTGTGATAAAGCACCTTGTGTTTGGAAAAAATATTGAAATGAGCCTAACATGATACAGTTATAAGCAAAGGCATATATGGTACCTACTCCAGCAAAAATTCCGTAAATGAAAAGTTTTGCACCAACCGTTAAATTATTTTTGATGATTGCCAATGCACTTCCCCAAGTTGAACCACTTTCATAAACACCAATTGCATTGCCTTTTCGGATGTTTTCTAAAGTCATGTTTACATAATCTTCGCCCAAAATAATCATCACAAAATCTCTATCATAATGAGAAGATATTACACCAATTGAGACAAAAATGATAAAAAGCCCAAAAGTATATAAAAGATATTTTCTATACTGATACATTAAAAGAGGAACTTCTTGTTTGTAAAAACTCAAAAGTTTGTTTTCTTCAACCCTTTTGGTTTTATAAATTTTCTGAAAAATTAATGTAGCAAGGTGATTTAGGTAGATTGTAGTCTTACTTTTGGGATAGTAAGTCTGCGAAAAAGACAAGTCATTAATCAAATTAATGTATAGAGACGACAATTCATCAGGATTTTTTTTCATTTTTCCTGAAATCACTTGCTCTATTCCCAACCATTTTTCTTTATTTTGCTTAATAAAAGCTACCTCTCTCATAATCTATTGCTAAAATAATAAAAAAATGGCTCAAATAGACATCAATACCTCACAAAATGTAAATTTATCTTTTACGGTTGCCAATCTTGGCGAAAGACTTTTGGCTTTTATTATTGATACAGTTATAAAAGTGATTTTAGGATTCATAATTGCTTATATTTTATTCAAATTTTTAAGATTAGACAATTTCATCAAAGGTTGGGATCAATTTTCCATAATGGGTTTTTACGCCATCATTTCGTCTCCATTTATATTATATCCATTAATTTTTGAAAGTCTGATGGAAGGACAAACTCCTGGCAAAAAAGTATTCAAAATAAAAGTAGTAAAAGTAGATGGTTTCCAAGCGAGTTTTTCAGATTATCTCATCCGATGGATTTTCAGATTGATAGATTTCGGATTCTTTTTTATCCCTGGTCTTATCAGCATGACGGTGAATAAATACAACTTAAGACTTGGCGATATCGCCTCTGGAACGGCGGTTATTTCCCTCAAAAATGACATTAATATTTCTCATACTATTTTAGAGAAAATAGACTCAGATTACATTCCAACTTTTCCGCAAGTTATTTCTCTTACCGATAACGACGTTAGAATAATTAAAGAAAATTTCGTTAAAGCAAAAAACGGACAAGACAGACAAATCATTACTAAATTAGCCAACAAAATCCTCGAAACTCTAAAACTTAACAGAGACGACATACCACTCACCGAAAGTAAATTTATCGACACCATTATCAAAGATTATAATTTTTATACAGGCAAAGACGTTTAATTTTTTATCTTTATCAAAAGTTAAAAAATGGAAATATTATTTGAAAACAATAAAAAAGGAAACGGCGGTTATATCTCTCTTAAAAATGAAGCCGAAGAAATTGGCAGAGCAACCTATACTATTTCGCCAGAGAATAATATTTTAATAGTTTCTTACGTGATGGTTTACCCAAAATTTGAAGGGCAAGGTTTTGGCAAAAAATTGGTAGAAGAGGCTATAAAATTTGCCAGAGAAAACCACTGGAAAATAAATCCTCATTGTTCGTATGCACGTTCTGTGATGATGAGAATGCCTGAAATAGAAGATGTTTTTACTAAATAAAAAAAGTCGCAAAATTTGCGACTTTTTAGTTTTTATAGAGAATCCATCAATTCGTCTGTTATTTCCATATTATGATAGACGTTTTGTACATCGTCATCATCTTCGAAGCGCTCTAGCATTTTCATGTTTGCTTTAAACTGGTCTTCGTTTACCTCTTTTGTATTATTGGCAATTCTTTGCAATTCTGCACTTTTAGCTTCAATTCCTAGCTCATCTAATTTATGAGAAAGCGAACCAAAGTCTTCAAAAGCAGTGGTAATCATTACTTCTTCGTGGTCTTGGTCTATTTCTTCTGCACCACCGTCAATCATTTCCATCTCGAAATCGTCCCAATCTAATTTTATTTGAGTTTTATCAATAGTAAAAATTCCTTTTCTATCAAAGATAAAAGCTAGTTCGCCATTTTTACCAAGATTACCATCAAACTTATTAAAAACAGCCCTTACGTTAGCCACCGTTCTGGTAGGATTATTGGTAGTACATTCTACAAAAAATGCTACACCACCTTGCCCATAACCTTCATAAGTTACCTCATCGTAGTGTTCTGCATCTGCACCAGAAGCTTTTTTTATAGCTCTCTCCACATTATCTTTAGGCATATTTGCCCCTTTAGCATTTTGCATGCATCTTCTAAGAGCAGGGTTAGAGTCAGGATCTGGACCGCCAGCTTTTACAGCGATGGCAATATCTTTACCTATTTTTGAAAAAGTTTTGGCCATTTTATCCCAACGAGCCATTTTTGAAGCTTTTCTATATTCGAATGCGCGTCCCATAATTAATAAAATTTACGAATGCAAAAATACAAAAAATAGCATAAAAAAACACCCTCAAAATTTTGAGAGTGTTAATATTATTTAGAAATTTTAATTATTTCTTTTTAGATGTTTTTTTAACTGCTTTTTTAGTTGCTTTAGCAGGAACATCAGATTTTTGTAGAGCAGCCCACTCGTTTAAGTCAACGATAGCTTTAACTTCTACTTTTCTATCTTTTTGTCTTGCTTCATCAGATGCAGTTTCTGGTTCAGTAGCTTCAGCTTCACCAACACCTTTAGATTTTAATTGTTCAGCTTTAACACCTCTAGCTTCTAAAGCTTTTACTACAGACGCAGCTCTTTCTCTAGAAAGTTTTAAATTGTATGCATCAGCACCTTTTTTATCAGTATGACCAACTACTAAATATTGACCACCGTTAAATTCTTTAATATATTTAGCAGCAACGTCTAATTTTGCTTCAGACTCTGGTCTTAATGTAGCTTTGTTAAAGTTGAAAAGAATATCTTTAAGAGCAGCTTCAGTATCTTTAGCTACTTCAACAGCAGTTCTAGGACAACCGTTAAGTTCTTTTAAACCTGCAACGTTAGGACAAGCATCATCTTTGTCTAATACTCCGTCTCCGTCTGTATCTGGCCAAGGACAACCTTTATTTTCAACTGGACCTGCAACGTTAGGACAAGCATCATCTTTGTCTAATACTCCGTCTCCGTCTGTATCTGGCCAAGGGCAACCATTGTTTTCAACTGGACCTGCAACTTCAGGACAGTTATCATCTTTATCAGCGATACCATCACCATCAGTATCAGGACAACCTTGGAATTGAGCTAAACCAAAAACATCTGGACAAGCATCATCTTTATCTTTGATACCATCTTTATCTCTATCTGTATTACCAAATCTAAACAGGATAGAAGCACCAGCTTGCCAGAAATTAACTACAGCTGAGTTATCAGTTGGAGTTCCAACATAATCACCTTGTAAATTAATACCAAAGTTTTTAGTTAACCAAAAGTTAGCACCAATACCACCTGCTGTAGTAAAGTGATTAGCTTTAATTAAATCACCATCAGAATTCACCGCTCCAGTTCCTTCGTAATCGTGTCTTAGATAGTTAGCTCCAATTCTTACATATGGATCGAACCAAGATTCTTCATTCCAAAGACTAGCTAGTTTAAATTGTACACCAAGACCAGTTTGTAGGAAGAATTCTTTATCCATTCCAATTTTTTTATTATCAACATTACCAACTGTAGTTTGCCAATCTAAAACAAAATATTTGTTTAAATTTCTTGCAACAGTTAATTTTGATAGAGGTGGAGTGATAGTAAAATTGTTCATTTTATACAATTCTCCTCCGTTTCCTCCAAAAGCAGTTGAAAACATGTCTCCAAATTTACCTGCAGCAACATGATTCTCTGCGTGTGCACCAACTCCAATCAACCAAGGATTAGAAGTAGTTTGAGCGAAAGCAGTAGAGGCAAATGATAATGCCAATGCTGTAATTCCTAATTTTAGATTTTTCATAGAATTAAATGATTAAATAATTGATAATGCAAAATAAACACAAATTCTCGTGATAAACAAAGTTTTTTTACACTTTCTTGAGAATTCTATCTAAATTTCTTTTGTTTTCTCTATTTTTTATTGTTTCTCTTTTATCAAAAAGTTTTTTACCTCTTGCTAGTGTTATCAATAGTTTTGCAATGCCTTTATCATTAATATAAAGCTTTATTGGGATTATGGTAATCCCTACATCTTTCATTTTTCTTTCCCATTTTTGCAATTCTCTTTTATGTAACAAGAGTTTGCGCTCTCTTTTTATTTTATGATTATAGAATGTTCCGAGTTTATATTCATCAATACTCATATTTATTACATAGAGTTCTCCTTCTATAATTTGGCAAAAACTTTCTGTAATAGAAGCTTTAGAAGAGCGCAACGCTTTAATCTCTGTACCTGTAAGTACAATACCAACTTCTAACTGTTCGAGAAACTCATACTCAAACTTAGCTCTTTTATTAAGAATATTAACGTTTTTTTCTATCTTCATTACTGTATTGCAAAATTGTGTTAAAAAATAAGCCCATATTTTATAAAATTATCTCTAATATTTATAAAATTTACTTATTCGGAGTTATAAGTTGTTAAAAATCCAAAACTTAAACCTTTTAAAAACGAATATAAATCTTATATCCCAAAATCTTTTCTTAATTTTGCACCAAATTTACAAAACTTTATGTTAACAGTATCTAATTTATCATTACAATTCGGAAAGAGAGTCTTATTTGACGAGGTAAACATCATGTTCACCAAAGGAAATTGCTACGGAATTATCGGGGCAAATGGAGCAGGAAAATCTACTTTTCTTAAAATTTTAACTGGAAAACAAGAGCCTACCACAGGAAATGTTTCTCTTGAGCCAGGAAAAAGAATGTCTGTTTTAGAGCAGGATCACTTTGCTTATGACAATTTTACAGTTTTAGAAACTGTTTTAAGAGGAAATAAAAAACTTTATGAGATAAAAGAAGAAATGGATGCGCTATACGCAAAACCAGATTTTTCTGATGAAGACGGAATAAAAGCCGGAGAACTAGGTGTAATTTACGACGAAATGGGCGGGTGGAATGCAGAATCTGACGCACAAACCATGCTTTCTAACGTTGGCATTAAAGACGATATGCACTGGCAAATGATGGGAGAACTCGAAAATAAAGATAAAGTAAAAGTGCTTTTAGCTCAGGCTCTTTTTGGAAATCCTGATGTACTAATTTTAGACGAACCTACCAACGACCTTGATATTGACACCATTTCATGGCTAGAAAATTTCTTGGCAGATTACGAAAATACCGTAATTGTAGTTTCTCACGACCGTCACTTCTTAGATACCGTTTGTACACACATTGGAGATTTAGATTATGCTAAATTAAACTTATACACTGGTAACTACTCTTTCTGGTATCAAGCTTCTCAATTGGCAACAAGACAAAGAGCTCAAGCCAATAAAAAAGCCGAAGAAAAGAAAAAAGAATTACAAGAATTTATTTCTAGATTCTCTTCTAACGTAGCAAAAGCTAAGCAAGCTACTGCAAGAAAGAAAATGCTAGACAAATTAAACATTGAAGATATTAAACCTACTTCTAGAAGATACCCTGCTATTATTTTCGAGATGGAAAGAGAAGCTGGAGACCAAATTTTAGAGGTAAAAGATTTAGAAAAAACCAAAGACGGCGAATTGCTTTTCTCTAATGTTGACATTAAACTGAAAAAAGGAGACAAAGTTGCCATTATCTCTAAAAACACTTTGGCAATTTCAGAATTTTTCGAAATTCTTTCGGGGAATGCAAAAGCAGATAAAGGAGAATTCAGTTGGGGCGTAACTACCAACCAATCTTATATGCCACTAGATAACACAGAATTTTTTCAAGATAATAGTTTAAATTTAGTAGATTGGTTGAGACAATTTACTAAAAACGACGAAGAAAGACACGAAGAATTTATGAGAGGTTTCTTAGGAAGAATGCTCTTCTCAGGAGACGAAGCTCTTAAATCTTGCACCGTGCTTTCTGGAGGCGAAAAAATGAGATGTATGTTCTCTAGAATGATGCTTCAAAAAGCAAATGTTCTTCTTTTAGATGAACCTACCAACCACTTAGACTTGGAAAGTATCACTACTTTGAACAATTCATTAAGTAATTTCAAAGGAAACATTTTACTCTCTTCTCATGACCACGAAATGCTAGAAACTGTTTGTAACAGAATTATAGAACTTACTCCAAAAGGTGTTATAGACAGAGACATGACTTATGACGAATACCTTTCAGACAAAAAAATTAAAGAATTACAACAACAGATGTATTCTTAAACGTAAAAGTTATAATTCGATAAACAAAAACGAAAGTTATAATAGAAACCGTTCAATATTTTTGAGCGGTTTTATTTTTTGTGTTCTGTTATAAAATTATTGCTAATTTTCAATAGAATTAATCTATAAACTTTTGTAAAATATTTTCTGTAAATTTGTGAGATTATGAGTTTAAAATGGATATACAAACCAGAACCAGATGAAGAAATTGTAGATAGCATCAGTTCTTCAATCGGCTTTGGAACTCTAGAATCTAAAATATTGGTTTTAAGAGATATTGACAACTACCAAAAAGCTAGAGAATTCTTCAAACCAAAATTAGAAGATATCCACAGTCCGTTTTTAATGGCAGACATGCAAAAAGCAGTCGAAAGAATTGCTTCTGCTATAGAAAATGGTGAAAAAATCCTCGTTTACGGAGACTACGATGTAGATGGCACTACAGCCGTTGCGCTAATGTACCTTTACCTTTCTAAAATCGTAGATAAAAAATATTTAGATTTTTACATTCCCGATAGAAATCTAGAAGGCTACGGCATTTCAGACGAAGGAATTAACTATGCTAAAGAAAATGATTTCGGTTTAATTATCGCTTTAGATTGCGGAATAAAAGCCGCAGATAAAATAGATTATGCTAATTCTTTAGGAATAGATTTTATTATTTGCGACCACCACTTACCAGGTGACGAATTACCAAAAGCTTACGCTGTTTTAGACCCAAAAAGAAACGATTGCAGATATCCATACAAAGAACTTTCTGGCTGTGGCGTTGGTTTTAAACTTTGCCAAGGATTAAATACGATATATAAAATCCCAGAAAGCGAATTATACGATTTAACAGATTTACTCGCCATTTCTATTGCTGCTGATATTGTTGCAATGACTGGTGAAAACAGAGTTTTGGCTAAATTAGGCTTAAAAACATTGAGAAAAACCAGAAATTTAGGTTTAAGGCTTCTAATTCCTCAAGAAAAAATTTCTACGTTTGATATTTCGAATATTGTTTTTGAAATTGCACCAAAAATTAATGCCGCAGGTAGAATTTCGCACGGAAAAGCAGCTGTAGAATTAATGATTTCGGATAATTTGAAAAACGCACACCAAATTGTAAACGAAATAGTAGATTTAAACGACTCTAGAAGAGAATTAGATGCCAACATCACACTTTCTGCTACCAACCAAGTGATAGAAACCAAACAAGAGAATAACTTTTCTACCATTGTTTATCATCCTGATTGGAACAAAGGAGTAATAGGAATTGTAGCTTCTAGACTTACCGAAGTTTACTACAAACCAACACTTGTTTTTACCGACGGAAATAATGGCGAAATGGTAGCTTCCGCAAGAAGTGTCTCAGATTTTGATGTACACGAAGCGCTAGAACTTTGCAGCGAATATTTTTTAAAATTTGGCGGACACCAAGGTGCTGCTGGACTTTCTATGGAAAAAGAAAAGTTTGAAGATTTTAAAATAAAATTTGAAAAAGTAGTTTCCGAAAGAATTAAAGAGCATCAAAAAGAACCTTCTATCACCATTGATACTGTAATTGAAATTGAAGACCTTAACAGAGAATTTTTTAATTTCCACAGAAAATTAGCGCCCTTTGGTCCACAAAATATGAAACCAGTTTTAGAACTCAGAAATCAAAAAATTTCGGGTTATGTAAAACAAATGGGAAAAGATGGCAATCATGTTAAATTTTATATTCATCAGCCTGTTTCTGGAAGAAACATAGAATGTATTGGCTTTAAATTAGGCGATTACATGGAAGATTTCAAATCCAAATCTTTCGACATCGCTTTTACGGTAGAAGAAAACCATTGGAAAGGAAATGTAACGTATTATTTGAATATTCGTGCTGTAAAATTTGTGGGATGATAGATGCTGGATGTTGGGTGTAAAATTCTCTAAACATCTAACCCAAACATTCAACAAAAAAAGAAAAATGAAAAAAATCGGACTATTTTTTGGCTCTTTTAATCCCATTCATATTGGGCATTTGATTTTGGCAAATTACATTTTAGAAAATTCTGATATGGAAGAACTTTGGTTTGTGGTTTCACCTCAAAATCCTTTCAAAGACAAAAAATCTCTTCTAAACGACCACAATAGATTAGATATGGTGCAACTTTCGGTGAAAAATTACCCAAAAATGCGTGCTTCTAACATAGAATTTTCTTTGCCAAAACCAAGTTATACCATTGATACGCTTACTTACCTCAACGAGAAATATCCTGATTATTCTTTTGCACTTATTATGGGCGAAGACAATTTAAAAAGTCTCCCCAAATGGAAAAATTATGAAAAATTAGTATCAGATTATCAAATCATTGTGTATCCCAGAACTTTTGAAGGCAACGTTTCAACTTCGCTGAACGATTC
Source organism: Cloacibacterium sp. (assembly GCF_047601505.1). Classification (GTDB taxonomy): domain Bacteria; phylum Bacteroidota; class Bacteroidia; order Flavobacteriales; family Weeksellaceae; genus Cloacibacterium. The sequence goes on along the minus strand of NZ_JASGJD010000001.1, from coordinate 861,492 downwards.
AGAATTGCGAAATCATGAAAATATTTCTTTAATTAATGCTCCAATTATAGAACTTTCTGCAACAGAAATTAGAAAAATGATTAAAGAAGGTAAAAATGTAAGACCAATGCTTCCGCCAGAAGTTTTTGAATATTTAGACGGGAGCTCATTTTATAAGTAAGTTGTGTGATAATTAATTATCTTCTTAAAAAAATAATAACCATGAAAAAAATTCTATTCCTTTTAATATTTATTTTCACCCAAAATTCATATTTCACTCAACAAGTTTACAATGCTAAAACAATTATAGACACTACCCATTCTGAAATAGACTCAATAAACATTTCAGACTACAAAAAAGTTTTAAGGGAAGAACTGAAATATGCAAATTCAAAATGTAAAAAAGATTCTTTAAGAGCAGTGGAAGAATCTAAATTTAACTTAACTTACTCATTATCTATTCCAACGCCAGCAATGACCGAAGATTTTTTTCTTCCCGAGAAAGAATTTATTGAAATCCTAAGAAAAAACAATATTGGGTATGGAGGATATATTTTAGGAAATTGTTTTGGAATTCCCGACAATTGCTTTCAATGGGAAATGAATAGAATCATTGATAAAAAATATGGTAAAAATTTTATTGAAAACCTAAAAAAAATAGCTGTAAAAAAATTTGTAGAAAATAATCCTAATAGAATATTTGAATTTGAAGAATGTGATCAAGAATCTAGATATGTCCCTGCAAAAAATTACAATGAAATGATGCAAATGACAGAGTCTGACTACATTAAAAACTTTGATTATCCTAAAGATTTTATAGTTAGAAAAAACGATGATAAATATTCTTATGCAGAAGCTAGCTTTATACTAGACACCAAAGGGAATATTTCAAAATTATCTATTGAACTTGAACTTAAACAAAAAAAGAATTATATTTACAGTTCTTACTTATTAAACTCTTTTAAAAAATTCATAGAAACTTCCAAATGGAAAACAGCCACTTACAAAGGCTTTCCTGTGAAAAGCAAAATGAAAGTTTTAATCTTTTATAAATAATTTGTTATGAAAAAATTTTTTTTACTATTCTTTGTTTTTATAAGCTCACTATTTTTCTCACAAACAAGTAAAATTTTGCCAAACAAAATTGACCAAAAATTAGTTGGCACTTGGAAGGGAAATGAAACCGACCAACAAATAAATGGTGTGTCGAAATATTGGGTGCTTACAAGGTTTCCAGATGGCACTTTTTCCATAATGTTTAACATGATAAAGGATTGCAAAGTAACATCAACAGTAGAAACAGGACAATGGTGGATTGAAGATGGTAAATATTATGAATTACATTTTTACTCCGGCAATACGGATATTTATACATACTCTTTTCCGTCAAAAAACAGTGTCAAATATAAAATAGTAGATTCTTCAATGGTAGGAGAAACTTACGAATTTATAGATACTAAAGTCTTTGTTAATGGAGAAGAAGAATAATATGATTGAAGAATTCTTCTCAAAATATCCTCAAGAAAAAGTAATGAAATGGTTTCACCAAGTATGTTTTGCTGAAGCAATTTCTTGGTTTTTACTTTTTGTAGGAATGATTTGGATACGCGAAGACAAAGAAGGTATTTTGCCTCTAACTTACATTATTTTCATTGGAAACGTACACGGATTATTTTTTACCTTGTACTTGTTTTTAGCATTTCCTGCCAGAAAATTCTACAAATGGGACGACGAGGATTCTATATTTGCGCTTTTAGCGGCATTTTTCCCTTTGGCAACCATTTGGATAGAAAAAAAACTGGCAAGATTTGATAGAGAATAAAAATTTTTACTTTTTTACTCTTATTGATAATATGTTTTTTGGAACCAACGGTTTACGAAATTAAGACTTAAATTAATACTGTGATAATTTTCTTTAATAATGGCACTGCTCATTCCTCTCACTCCGTAGCTGTAACCAACGTTTAGCATAAAACCATTTTTCAAAGGAATACCAAGACCGGCAGAAGCTTCAAATTTATCAATTTTTATTGAGCTTATTTTGTAATATCCTGTATCATAATTAGCTCCTAAACGATAAACAAAACCATCAGAAATGCTTGTATAGTTTCTTTTTTGAGGTAAAATTTCTAAACCTAAAGAATAGATTTGTTGGTTATAATATTTTTCGTAGGTAGAACCATATTGAAGTCCTTCCCAATTTTTATTTTGAAAATCCACCGTTGCCATCCATTTGTTTTTATGAAGATAACTCGCTCCAATTCCGTATTCTTTTGGTAAATAAGTATCTCCAATAGTGTATTTTACATCTTTTATTGTTTCGCTATCTGCATTGTGAGTTTCTTTAAGTGTACCTTCGCCAGTAAGCTTTGTTTTAAAATCAAAAGTTCCTCCAATGGAAATACTGCTAAGATTATCTTTCAATGTTTTTTTATAAAAAAATCCAAACTGAGAGCCAAATCCAGTATAATATTCGTTCTTAATAACTTTTACATCCGTTAAAGTAGAAGAACCTACGGCAATATTTTCTGTACGCGTGATGCTTCCGAAATTATTTCTTAGTTTTAAACCTAAAGAAAAATCTTTCAAAATTTTATACGACAATCCTACCGCAACATTAGCAATTCCTCCACTTCCTTCTAAATAAACAGGATATTGAAGTGTGGTACCTTCGATTGGTGCAGTAGAACTTATTTTGTAATCTGATGTAGAAGTTGGCTGCAAACTAGCGGTGAAAAACATTTTGGGAGTTATTCTGAAACCTATTCCCAGATTGTTATAATTGGAAAGAAAACGTTTGTCTTTGGCACCACTACTTGTTGTGGTATTATATTTTACGACGCCTCCAACATCTAGAATTGCGATACCTGGCATAAATTCTACGTTTGTTGCCGGATTTTTGAAATTGATATTGCTTTCTGAATCTAAAGCAAGACCAGTTCCTCCGAGTGATAAATTTCTAGCATTATCAACATTATCCATCACACCAATTCCGAAATAGGAATAGGCAGAAGCACTCTGAGATTTATAGAAAATTACAATAAGCGAAAAGCTTAATATTAATATTTTATTCTTCATTTTATTAGCTTAATATCCTAGTAAGTATAACTTTATATTAGATTTGTTGGTAGTATTTTTAGAATCACCAATTACCAATCTTTTAATTTTTTGTTCTTTATAAGTTGTTGGATAGAGTAAAATACTTCTACCTGTTGCGCTAGAACTATTTGCCGTCATGGTTTTGAGATAATCTGTAAGAGAAAAAGTATATTGACTATTATCCTGAAACTCATTATCTGTAGAAAGCGTAATAGTAACTTCTTCTCCGCTAGAACTTGTAAAAGAACTCAAAATACTATTAGTTTTATCTGCCAAATAATAATTTAAACTCTCTGGCAAGTAATATTTTTTATCGTAACTTCCAAATACTGGTTTCACGTTAAGATTAGCATCCAGAATAGAAACATTAGGATATAGATTGAGAATATCATTAATATAAGGAACCTCAACTTTGGTATAAATCCCAATTGCCGAGAACTGATAAGCTTTATTTCCTAAAGATTTTGAATTTAATGGATTTTTAGGTGTAAGATTCTGAAGTTCCGAATTAGAAAAATCATAATCTATTTGATTGTATTGGTAGGTTGTATTTATATTAAAATCTAATGTGTATTTGGTAACATCTGTACCATTATCTGCTTTGGCATGATAGTACATTCTCATTACTGTGGTGATGTCTTCGTCTGTTAAATCTATGGTATCCCCAATACCAAAATTCAAAAATGCCTCATTGGTACTACCTGGAACAAGAGCTAAACCTTTAAAAAAGTTAAGAAAATACTCCTGACTGTCTACATTACCCGTTTTTATTAAATTAAATAGCGACAATCCGTAAGAATTATCCAAATTTATTTTCAAATAATTATCTGTTTTTGTAGGTCTAGGTAAAAAACTAATATTACCAATCTCGTTAGAAGAATACTTAAACTTAGATGTATTATACAAACTTCCATCTGTATTAAGTTTAATTCTATTTTCTAAAGGATAAACAGAAAGTTTAAATGTTTTAAGAGTATCACCATAATAATAGTTATCATTATACGTTAGATACAAGACCAAAGAATCATAAACAGCGGTAGTTTTGTTAGTAATGCTATAGCTAGCAGGTGTTACCTCGAAAAGAGAAGACGATTTTACTTCTCCAAAAATATTATCTTTAGTTCTGCCCACCAAAATTTCGCTCTGCCCAGAAGTAGCTACAGAATCCATCATAATGGTAGACATTTTAAGGGTAAGTGTATCTATCAATTTAACCCTAGAATCGGCAGTTGCCCAACTGCTTCCCGCCAAATATTCATTTCTGGAATCGTCACAAGATACTAATCCAATTATTATAATAAATATCCCGATAATATAATTCTTCATCGATTTTTTTTTGTGTAAACATACATTTACTATAGTATAATATAAAAAATTATATACCAATCATTAAAACCTTTAGACGAATGAGCCGATTTCTTAGAAAAACAAATAAAAAAAAGCTTTATTCTATTTATCTACAAAATTTCATAATAAATCTACAAATTATCGCGATTCATCTAAAAAATTTCAATCCTATTTTATTTTAAAGTTCATTTGCTGAAAATTTTATATATGAAAGGCAAACATTTATTACTATTGTTATTCAGCATCTACAATTTATCTATTTTAACAAGTTGCAGTAATGATGACGACGACGAATATGTTGGAAACTGGGTAAGAGTATCCGACTTAGACGGAAAACCTAGATCTAACGCAGCTTCTTTTGTAATTGGAAGCAAAGGATACATTACTGGCGGATACGATGGAGAAAATTATTACAACGACCTTTGGGAATACGACCCAGACCTTAATTATTGGACACAAAAAGCCAACATGCCTGGCGTTAAAAGAAGTTCTGCAGTTGCATTCAATACTTCTTCTAATGGATATGTAGGAACAGGATATGATGGACTAAATAAATTACAAGATTTTTGGAAATATAATCCTACTAGTAATTCTTGGGCTCAAGTTGCAGATTTCCCTGGTACAGGAAGATATGCCGCAATAGGATTTGGAATTGACGACAAAGGTTACGTAGGAACAGGATACGATGGTAGTGAATTAAAAGATTTTTACAAATACGACGAATCTTCTAACTCTTGGTCTCAAATTGTGAGCTTAGGCGGAACAAAAAGAAGAGATGCTGCAGTTTTTGTAATTGATAAAATTGCTTATGTAGGTTTTGGCTCTAACAATGGAAGTACGGTTTCAGATTTCTGGGCATTTAATCCTACAACAGAAACGTGGACTAGAAAAGAAGACACAAGTAACGATGGAGATGATGATGAAGGTTCACAAGATTGTACATCACCTGCTGCATTTGCAATTAATGGCAAAGGTTATATTGCAACAGGTAGCGTAAGTGGTGTTTCTACAGTAACTTGGGAATATAATCCTTTAACAGATTTCTGGACTCAGAAAAATAATTTTGAAGGAAGTGCAAGAGAAAGTGCATGTGCATTCTCTATCAACAATAGAGGTTTTGTATTAACTGGAAACAGCGGTTCGCAATACTTTGATGACATCTGGGAACTAAAACCAAACGACGAATTGAATGAAGACGATTAATCATTGCTTTATTATAATTGCTCTACTATCTATAATTGCTTGTAATAAATCTCCTAACAAAAATTTTAACATCAAAATCACTAAAACTGAATCAGGATATTTCTACGACATTTATAAAAAGAATAAAATTATAATACACCAGCCCAACATTCCTGCTGCAATAGGCGATCAACAATTTAAAGACAGCATACAGTGCAAAAAAATAGCACAGCTTGTAGTAAAGAAATTAGAGCATAAAATCTTTCCTACAATTACAATAGAAGAACTGAAGGCCAATAACGTTCAGTTCCGGTATTAATTTTTTTTATCCTCTGTTTAATAATCTATTGCACTTGCAATAGATTATTTTTTATAAAAATTTTAAGAAAAAAACAGCAATCAATCTTAAGTTTTAACATAATTTATTTAACGAAACGTAAAGTTGGTTAAAGTTTTAATATCAATACTACTAATTAATAATTTTGCATCTATAAACTATGAAAATCTACTCTCTTAAAACCAAATACGCGTATCATTTGATACTTTGGTTTATTCTTATTTGTTTTAAAATTATTATTGATTATTCTATTTTCAAGAGAATTGACATCCTTAATAATTTGAGATTTTTTTCTACTTCTTTTGTTATTTTTTATGTTAACTATATTTATTTCATTCCTTTTTTATTGAAACAAAAAAAAGAAGTAATTATAGGAGTTTTATTTCTTTTTTCATTGTTTTTAATTGGTTCATTTATTTTTAATCCGCCACCACCGCATCCTCCACATAGAGATTTCAAAGAATTTCCTAAACCGAAAGATTTTCTTTTTCATCCAATGATTTTTTTCAAAATTGTGAATTTCTCACTTGGTTTCAGTACGATTCTTTTCTTTATTGACAAATGGAACGAAAGCGAAAAGAGAATAAAAAACTTAGAATTCGAAAGACAAGCCAGCCAGTTGAAACTTATTAGAGAGCAAATAAATCCTCATTTTTTCTTCAATGCGCTAAATAGTATTTACGCACTTTCTATTTCAAAATCTGAGGAAACGCCCAGAGTAATTTTGCTTTTGGCAGATATTATGAGATATATTTTAGACAGTCAAAAAAACGTTGTAAACAGTTTAGAAGCAGAAATTTCGAATATCAAAAAGTACATCGAAATCCAAAGCATTCGTTTTAAAAAATTCAACAATTTTTTCTGCGATTACGAAGGCGATTTTAATAAATTTCAAATAGAACAACTCTTGCTTCTCACATATGTAGAAAACGCATTTAAGTATGCTAATGTAAAAAAAGGACCTATTGTACTGAAAGTAAAAATGCAAGATAATTTGCTAGATTTCTATGTAAGCAATTATTACGAAAAATACAGCAAAGAAGAAGAAAGCCACAAAATTGGACTCAAAAATGCCAAAATGAAGTTGGATTTGTTGTATCCAAAAAAATACGAACTCAATATTTCAGACGAAAACAATCAATATATAGTACACCTAAAACTAAACTTGAAAGCCTATGAACTGCATGATAGTAGATGATGAAGAACTTGCGCACAGCGTAATTGAAGAATACATCTCCAGAACTCCGTTTTTGAAACTGAAAAAAAACTGTTATCACGCTTTTGAAGCAATGGAAGAACTTCAAAAATCTAAAATTGACATTATTTTTTTAGACATTAATCTTCCAGAAATTACTGGCATAGAATTTTTAAAATCTACACCAAATCTGCCTATGATTATCTTTACTACAGCTTATAACAATTATGCAATAGAAGGATTTAATCTAAATGCTGTAGATTATTTATTAAAACCTTTTTCTTTCGAAAGATTTTTACAAGCTGCTAATAAATGCTTTCATATCAACAAAATGAATCAAAAGCAAACTATAGATTCTGCCGCCAATCACAGTGAATTTATCTTTGTAAGATGCAATAACGAAGACATAAAAATTAATCTAGACACTATTGTAAGAATTAACGGTTTAAAAGATTATGTAATTATTCACACCTTAGACAATAAATATATTGTACACTCTACTCTGAAAGCAATTTTAGAAAAAATAAACTCCAGCGATTTTATCAGAATTCATAATTCTCACATTGTTTCTCTAAAACATCTCCAAAGTATTGGTAAAAATAGTGTAACGATAGACAATACCAAACTACCTCTAAGCAGCAGATTTAAAGAACCATTAATGAATTTTGTAAGAAACCATTTCTAAAAATTAGAAATTTCAAAATAAATAGATACTGTTTTTCTCGGGAAGACAGTATTTTTTTTATCAAAACACATGTAATATTTCTGCATTTTGAGTTGTCTTATTTCTGTACGAAAAAATAATTTAAAATTTTTATTACTGAAAATCAATAAGTTAAATTCAGTAATAAAATTTATTTACTACTTTGTATTGCATAATACTAAATAAATAATATATCTTTGCAATGTAAATTATTAAACAAAACAAACTTCTATACTAAACTAAACACTAAACAGAACAAAAAAAGTCGCAGTATAAAAATGAATAGCCAATACCAAATCACAAAAAATTAAAACTGCGGCTTTTTTAAATGAAAACAAAAAATTATGAAAAGAATCATCACAACAGCAGCAGTACTTACAATAGCATTCTTTAATGCTCAAGAAGTAAAAAAAGATTCAGCAAGTTCTAAAGAAATCCAAGAAGTAACCATGACGAAAAAGGTTTTCCAAAAGAAAGCAGACAGAATGGTTTTTGATGTTGCCAACTCTCCTATCGCAAAAGGAACTACAGGTTTTGATTTGCTAAAAGAAACGCCAATGGTTTCTTCTACAGATAATGCAACGCTTAAAATTTTAGGTAAAAATGCTTCTATAATCTACATTAACGGTAGAAAATCTAACATGGAACCTGAAGCTGTAATTGAGATGCTAAAAAATATGCCTTCGGAAAATATTTCTAAAATTGAAGTAATTACAATGCCTTCAAGCGAATTTCAGGTGGAAGGAAACCAAGGAATCATTAATATTATTCTTAAGAAAAAACCTACTGATGGAACAAATGGCAACATCAGATTCGAGGACAATCAAGGTTATTTCAACAATCCTTCCGGATCAATAACTCTTAATTATAGAAAAAATAAATTAGGAATTAGCGGTAACGTAAATAGTGGAAAATACACTCAACAACAATACTACATTCTTAGCAATGGAAATGACTCTTATAAACTAACTTCCGAAGGAACCGTTACAGGACCAAGAACATATCTGGGAGGTTACATCAATTTTGATTATGAAATTAACGACAAGCAAAATATAGGTTTTTCATACAATCATAGAGACCGATGGGGAAATAATTTCCGTTCTAATCTTTATAATGAAACAACGAAATATTCTGGTGGTAACTCTACAATAACCGATAGAACAAGAACAGAAAACCTCACTAAAGACAACAGCAAAAATGATGCTTTCAACCTTAATTACGAATTAAAAACAGATGATAAAGGAAGCAAACTAAGCCTTAGCTCATCTTATCTTCACTACAACAAAACAGAAGACAACAATAATTCTACTATTATATTAGATGAAAACAAAAACGAAGTGAATGTGGATTCTAGATTTATGCAAAAAACTCCGCTAATTATTAACAACTATGGTTTTCAGGCAGATTATGTTCAAAAACTTAAAAAAGACTACACCTTAAGTTTCGGTGGAAGTTACAATTCTACCAAAACAGATAGCGATACTTATTACGAAAATCTAATTCCGCCAAGTGGAAAAGATGACGATCAATCTAATCATTTTATATATACTGAAAAAATTACAGGATTGTATATTACTTTAGAAAAAAGCTTCGGCGAAAAATTATCGACCAAAATTGGAACGCGCTTCGAAAATACCAACGCTAATGGAAATGTAACGGATAAAAATTTAGAAGTAAAAAGAAACAATAATAATTTTTTACCTTATGTAAGCGTTAATTATACGCCAACTCAAAACCATAATCTTTCTTACAGTTTCAGCAGTAGAGTTGCTAGACCAGCTTTCTGGGCTTTGAATCCTGCAAGAACTTATTTAACCAAATTTAATTATATTCAGAACAATCCGTTTACAAAATCTGAAACTTATTACAATAACGAATTAATGTACATGTACAAAAACTCCTACTTTGTAACTGCTTCTTACAATTATACATCTAATGCTTCAGAACAAGTACCACTACATGGTATAGAAAATGAAACAGGAGAAAAAGTACTGGCTTACATCCGAGACAACTATGGAGACAAACAAGAAATTGGAATTACTTTTGGGATGCAAAAACAATTTTTCAAAGGTATTTGGAGCGCTAATCATAGCTTAACTTTAGGTCACAATATCTACAAAGGCTCAGTAGATGGAGACCCAATTGTTACAAAAAACAAGGTAACTTTTACTCCTAAAAATTTAGACAAAAGTGGTAATTATTTCCAATTCCAAATGAGCAACAACATTAGATTAAGTGCTAAAAAAGATTGGTTCTTAGGGATAAATTATTTCTACTTATCACCACTTCAAATAGAAATTGGAGAACTAAGACCAATTCAATCTGCTGATATTTCTGTTAAAAAAATCTGGAATAATTGGACTTTCAACCTACAACTTCGTGATGCTTTCGGAACCAACAAAAATAAAATTTACGGTGAAGACGGAAGCGGAAATTACAATACTGTAAACCAAAATCAATACAACAGACAATTAGTTTTTACTGCAACTTACAACTTTGGAAATCAGAAATTACAAAAAGTAAGAAAAGCAGAAGGTGCTAACGAAGACATCAAAAACAGAACAGGAAACTAAATCACTTCTCATATTAAATTAAATTTTTCACCCGAACTCACTGTTTATTGCAGTGAGTTTTTTATTTTTATTAAATGAATTACAGAAAAGCAACTATAGAAGACATCTCTCAGATACAAATCGTAAGAAATTCTGTGAAAGAAAACCAACTTTCTAATCCAAACCTAATTTCTAATGAAATGGTAGAAGAATTTATTACCAAAAGAGGAAAAGGTTTCGTCTGTGAAATAGACGACAAAATTGTAGGATTTTCTATCGTAGATTTTGTGGAAAATAATGTTTGGGCACTATTTATCTTGCCAGAATTTGAAGGAAAAGGCATTGGCAAAAAACTTCATCAATTAATACTTAACGAGTATTTTAACAAAACCAAAGAAACTATTTGGCTTTCTACTGAACCAAATTCTAGAGCAGAAAATTTCTACCTAAAACAAGGCTGGAAAAACGTTGGCTTCCACAGAAACGAAGTGAAATTTGAAATGAGTTTTGATGATTGGAGAAAATAAAAGCACCGAAATTTCGATGCTTTGAATTATATTTCTATTTATTCCCCAAAAAATATCAGTCAAAAAAATAATTATATTGTTATTCTTTATTTGGAACAGGAGGTGGATAAGCTTTTATTCCAATTTGTGAATTTACCAATGGTAAAACTATTTGAGCTCCAAAAAAGTAATCTTTTACAATTTTTGGAATTTCACTGTTTTCATTTCCCACAAAAAAATCATTCGATGCGTTTAATTTCCCTGATGAATCAAAAGATTTCATAACAATTTTATCCGCTATTCTACTAAAGATAGTTTTACTTTCATCATCATCAATAATAACTATTTCTCCACTTTGTAAAATTTCATCTTTCAATAAACCTGTTGAAATTGGTTTTCCATTTTTATAGGTTGTCACTTTTATTTCACCTTCAAAAGAATCTGAATCTTTTTCAATAAATAAATATCTTACTCTTTCATTATTATCAAAAATTTTTTCTTCATAAAGGTTTGTCTTTTCATTTAATTTAATTTCTAATAACGATTTTTTGGTTTCAGAATCAAAATTTTTGTAGAATATTATTTTTCCTTTTTTTAATGAGGCAAAACTATTTTCATATTCTTGTTCTCCTTCATAAGCATTACCATCATTATTAATCATAGTGTATTTAATACTACCATCAATATTATAATTAATTGACTTTTCTGGAGTTATTAGCTGTCTTAAATTACCCTTTATATCATAAAATTTTTGATTGATAGGATATCCGTCTTTATATTCTTTAACATAAGAAATATAACTTTTGTTTCCAGAATCATCTAAAAACTCTTCATTCATATAATTTCCGCTATAAAAAGATATATCATTGCCATTTCTTCTCATTTCTGCTGTAGAAAGTAAATTTCCTAATTTATCATATTTTTTTTCTACACCATTATCACCATTCATAGTTAATTCATCTTCTAATACTCCGTTCGGAAAATAGCTTTTCAATCCTAACACTTTACTTTTTTCGTAATTAATGATTCTACTTACTTTCATAGGATTAAAAAAATAATCTACCTCTGTTCCAGATTTTTCATCATCATCTATATTTAGTTTTCCTAATAGTTTTCCTTGTTCATCATAGTAATCATAATTTCCATTATTGAAGTCCTCAATCCTTATTCCGTTAATATCTTCATCATAAGAAATCGTTTTATGAGAGTCATTTTCCCAAATTTCTAAAGAATTTACATATTTCAAACTGTCTTTATAAAGATATCTTTTTGTAGAAATATCTTCATCATCTTTAATTATGTGTCGTTCTATTACTCTTCCCTTTTCATCAAAATCTTCCTGAACGCCAACTTCTTTACCATTATAATAGTTTTTTATGCTTTCAATTTTACCATCAGGATAATACCATTTTACTTCACCTTCAAAAATTTCTTCATTGGGAGTTGAGTCATGAGCTAATCCTTCAAACTGAAGTTTACCATTCTTGTAAAAATCTTTAATTTTTATCAAATTCCCTTCTTTGGAAGTCTCACGATAATATACCATTTTGGCTTTGGTAGTTACCTCAAAATTTTCATCAAAATAAATTCTATTTTGAGCAAAAATAGATTTTGAAAAAATTAATAATAATATAAGAAAAATCTTTTTCATATCGTCTTTTTTATTTCTTCTCCAAAAAAACCTCAGCCAACATACATCTTGCACTTCCGCCACCATTGGTTTCTATCGTTTCTAAATCCGAATAAATAATTTCAGAATATTTCTCAATGTTTGAAATCTGCTCCGAATTTAAAGATTGATAAGCAGATTGAGACATCACTAAAAATTTCTTTCCCTCAGAATTTTGCACTTGTAACATATTTCCTGCGAACTGTTGCATTTGGTTTTCAGAAATTTCTACAATTTCTTTCCCTGAATTCACAATGGCATTTACCACGTTTTTCCTTTCCGTTTCGTCATCTATACAATCCAGACAAATCACCACAAATCTATCTGCAACACACATCATTACATTGGTGTGATAAATTGGTAATCTTTCGTTATTCGCAGTTTGATAAGAATGAAAAACAATAGGTTTAAAATCAAATTTTTCACAAAATTCACGAAATAATTTTTCATCTAATCTTAAAGAAACCGAACCATAAGCCAATTTATTATCGTGGTCAAAAATCATACTTCCTGTTCCTTCTAAGAATTTACCTTCGTTTTCAGAAGCAGATAAATCTACAATTTCCTTTACCTTAAAATTTTTCTGAAGCATTTCCAAAATATCGTTTCTGCGTTCCCAACGTCTATTAACAGCACACATTGGATAGAGAACTACCGTTCCATCACTATGCATAGAAATCCAGTTATTTGGGAAAATAGAATCTGGAGTGTGAGGTTCTAACGTATCTTTTACTGTAATTACATTAATACCTTTACTTCTCAGTTTTTCTACAAAATTATTGAATTCTTGCAACGCTTTCGTTTGCGTTTCAGCATTCTCTGAATTCACTTGGAAATAATTATTCTGTGCAGTTTCGGCGTTGAAGCCAAAAGCTGCAGGTTCTATCATAAGAACAGTATCTGTAGTTTGCATTTTTATAAATCTTGGCGTTCAAAAATACAAAAACAAAACGTCGTTTCACAAAAAGTAAAACGACGTTCTAAAAAATAGTTAAAATTTATTAAATATTATTTTAGCAACAATAATCTATCTATAAACAAATACATTTATAATAAAATTATCGCCTAAACAAAGTCTAATTTCATTTAATTCTTCACTGCTCCAAAAACTTTCTGAAGCAAAGAAGTAGTTCTAAGTGCAGAATTGTTTCTGATACCACTCTCTTTTTCTGCTACCATTTTAAAAACTCCATTAATGGTTTCAGTAGTTACATACTCGTTTATATCTGTGGTAACAGATTGTCCAGATAATAAATTATACTTCGATATAATTTGTTTCCAAACTACATCTGCTCCTACTTTTCCTAGAGAAGCTTTCACCTTTGGTTGAAAAGCTGTAAACAATTGACTCTGGGTTTTCGTTTGCAAATAACTTGTAGCCGCATTATCCGTTCCTAAAAGTATATTTTTCGCATCTGTAATTGTAATAGATGTAATGGCATTAGCAAAAATTGGCGTTGCTTCAGTTACCGCATCTTCCGCCGCACGATTAAGAAGAGTAACTCCTTTATCTGCCAAACTGCTCAATCCTAAAGCTCTTAGTTTTGCATCTACAGTTCTTAGTTTTTCTGGCAATAAAATTTTAACCATTTCATTTTTCAAAAAACCATCTTTTACTGCTAATTTTTGTACACCTTCTTTCACGCCTAGATTTAATGCTTCTTTTAAACCAGAAGAAATCTGTGATGACGAAAGACTACTTAAATCTACATTTGCCGTAGATGTTGTGGATGCACTTGTTTGATTGGTATTTAATGTTTTATCTACATCTACACCAGTTTTGTCTTTAACTACATTTTTTAAAGCATCAAAAATTTGTGCTTCAACAGAAATAGATAGCAGAAAAAAAGTTCCTGCTAATAAAAATGTTTTTTTCATCTTTTTGTGTTTTTTATTTGACATGAAAAAACCATACCAATTAAGCCAAAAAATCTATCAAAACAAAAGAAACTTCTTCAGAATTCTGAGAAAAAATTTCTTTTAAATTTTTAAAACTGATGTCTCCCACAAAATAGCCTTGTTCTTTGTTTCCGTAATATTCTTCGATATTGATAAAATAAGTCTCGAATTTATCTGCATCTTTTGCTGGATGTCTGAAGAGAACTTTCAGGTTAAAATCTTCTGTTAATTTCAAATTTTCAGAATTGGTAATTTTCTTGTATTCGTATCTGTAATCGTAAGCCAAAGCAGAAATATCAGACAAAACTGCACTAGCCGTAGGCAAAGAACCCGCTCCTCTTCCGTAGAAAAATTGTTTGTCTGCAAAAGCTGTTTGCACTTTTACGCCATTGAAAACATCATTTACCGTAGAAAAAGTATCGGTAGATTTTACAAATTTTGGAATGACCAAAGCTGCAACTTCGTTATCGTTTCTTTTTTGTGCATACGCCAAAAGTTTGATTTGAAGATTCTTCTCTTTTGCAAATTTTATTTCTAAATCTCCCAAATTCTGAATCCCAACATTGAAAACATCTTCCGGAACTGTTTTAATCCCGAATGAATGTGCCAAAAGAATTTGCAGTTTAGAGCGAGCATCAAAACCTCCTGTATCTAAAATTGGGTTGCTCTCTGCATAGCCTTTTTCTTTAGCTTCTTCTAACGCTTCGTCATAGCTCAAATTATCCTGAAAAGTTTTGGTTAAAATATAATTGGTAGAACCATTTACAATCCCTTGAATCGATTGTAGAAAATCGTTGTTATAATATTCTTCCAGATTTCTGATGATAGGAATACTGCCGCAAACTGCCGCTTCATACAAAAACGGAACGTTATATTTTTGTTGCAATTCGTACAATTCTTCAAAATGCTCTGCAATTAATTTTTTATTGGCAGAAACTACTGCTTTTCCTTTTTTAAGCGCTGTAGTTACAATTTCGTAAGCTGCATCTGCATCGTCTATCAATTCTACCACCACATTAATCTCGTCATCATTTAGGATTTCATTTTTATCAAAATGGAAATGCTCCGGCGAAATATTTCTAGGTTTATCTTTGTGTTTTACCACAATTTTTTTGATAGTAGCATCTACTGTTTTGCTTTTGTGAAGCACATCATAAAGTCCGGTTCCTACCACACCATAACCAAACAATCCTATCGTTAACTTTTTGCTCATTTTTAAAATTTATAGAAAGTTGAAATATTTTTTTAATAAAGTTTTTATTTTATCGGTCTCCAGAAGAAAACCATCATGTCCATATTTAGATTTAATATGTTCGTAAACTGCATTTTCTACATTTTTCGCAATGTATTGTTGCTCGTTTACAGGGAAAAGAATGTCGCTATCAATCCCAATAACTAAAGTTTGAGCAGTAATATTTGACAAAGCTTTTTCCAGAGAACCTCTATTTCTGCCAACATTGTTAGAATCCATAGATTTTGAAAGAGAAAAATACGCATTAGGAGTAAATCTTTTTCTCAGTTTTTCACCTTGATATCTTTGGTAAGAAGCCGCAGAAAAATCGTCTGCCGCATCAATATGATCTACCTGACTGTACTCGTAGGTTTTATAATTTCTGTAAGAAAGCATTGCAATAGCTCTGGCAGCGTCTAAACCTTTATCTCCTAATTCTAAAGCCATTCTTTGTGCTTCGTTGAAAGCAATTCCCCAAGAAGAATGTTTACAATTGGTAGCAATTACAAATAAATTTTTGATAAAATCTGGATTAATAATGCTCCATTCAAGACATTGCATCCCACCAAGAGAGCCTCCACAAAGAAAATCTATAGACGTGATATTAAGAAAATCTGCTAGCTTTTGGTGTGCAGAAACCATGTCCCTAATCGTAATTAGCGGTTTATCTACATCGCATTCAAAAGCAGTTCCGTAGCAAGAACCCAAAACATTTGCACAAATAATAGCATGTTTTTCTGTATTGAAAATTTCGTCTTTGCCAATCATTTCTGGCCACCAAGTTTCTGCATCAGAATTGGCTGTGAGGGCATGGCAAATCCAAATTATTTTTTCTGCATTTTCTATGTTTCCATAAACATTGTATGCGATTTTCACATTTCGAATGATGGTTCCGTTTTCTAGAACTAAATCTCCTATTTCTAAATATTCTAACATTTTAAATTTAGATTTTTAAAGATTACAACAAAAAACAGACGTACAACACTTGCTCGCAAAAACATTTTTTGCTTGAAAATTTTGGTTGGATTGAGATGGGTTAAAATTAAAATTGCTCATTTTTTAAAAATTTTTAATTATTAATAATTGAGCAACCTATTGCTAGAAAATTCTTGGCGAAAGAGCAAAAAAAAACTCTTCCGACAAGTCGAAAGAGTTTGTATATAATTGATAATATAATTCAAAACTGATTTCAGACTTATCTTTCTCGATGTAACGAGTTTGAATTTGGCACCTTACTAACATTTCTGTTGCAGGTTGCCAAGGTTTCACAGGGTCAATTCCCTCCACCTTTCTTAATAAGTTGCGTGCTTAATGATCTTTTTCTGATTGCAAATATAAAGACAAGTTTTTATAAAAACCAAATTTTTATAAAATTTTAATTTTCTAAAAGCATTTAGCTTAAAAACTTGGCAAAATATTTTTTTTTAAGTTACTCTCTCACCAATGGCATGGTAGAACATCTTAACAAACCTCCCATTTTAGAAACTTCTCTGTATGGAATTTCTTCCACGGTAAGTCCCCAAACGTCTCTAAAATGATTGTTCATTCTGGTGAAAGTCTTGTCTGAAACCACTACTTCCGGAGAAATTGAAAAAATATTAGGATTCATTTCGAACATTTCTTCGTCTGTAACGTGGAAACAATTTTCTTCTCCAAAAATATCAATAATTAATTCGTAATCATTTTGGTCTACAAAACCATTTTTATAAATGATGCATTTGTCTTTACCAACAGGATTAAAAGTACAATCTAGATGCAAAACACCTTCATAAGGCACTTTATCATTTTTTTTGAGGTCTAAATCTATAATTCTCTTTTTAGGAAAATATTCTTTGAGGATTTCAAGCGCATACTCGTTGGTTCTTGCCGTTTTGAAACTTCTGTAATCTTCGCTGTAACAAGTCCCGATGAAAAGATAATCATTCCAAACGATAACATCTCCACCTTCTACATGAGCTGTTTCTGGCAAATTAATAATTTTTCTCCACTCTACTTTCTCGAAAATTTCGCGATAAGCTTCTTGTTCGTCTGCGCGGTCTTTTATAACATTTGAGATAATCATTTTATCTTCTATTACAAAAGCTACATCTCTTGCAAAAACCTGATTGTAGTCTTCTATAATTGCCGGACGAAAAACTTCTACGTCATATTTTTTAAGAACATTTTCAAAAGCGCTAACTTCAGAAATAATATCTTCTTCTTTGGGATAAATATTATGCTCAATAGAATAATAAGATTTGGCGTCGTAGCTTTCTGCTAAAGTTGGTGCCGCTCCCATAGATTTTGGTTGCCCAAGTACTACAGATTTTAGTTTACCCGTTTCGTTTTTGACATTAAGTTTCATCTGTTTTCAACAATTTTTTTTGCAGGAAAAATCTTGTTTTATCCTCTAATTTTCACAAATTTATATAAAGGAAATGAAGTGAAAAAATTTTGTCTATAAAAACAAAAAACTCCCTAAAAAAAGGGAGTTTTGCAAAATATTATTTAATTTTTCTTGTATATAATCCAAAAAATTATCTACTCTCCATTGGCACATAATCTCTTTGTTGTGCTCCTTTGTAAACTTGTCTTGGTCTTCCGATTGGGTCTCCATGAAGTCTCATTTCTTTCCATTGAGAAATCCATCCTGGTAATCTACCTAACGCAAACATTACGGTAAACATTTCTGTAGGAATTCCTAATGCTCTGTAAATAATTCCTGAATAGAAATCTACATTTGGATACAATTGTCTTTCGATGAAATAATCGTCTTCTAAAGCTACTTTTTCTAATTGCATTGCAATGTCTAAAGCTTTATCTTGAATGCCTAATTTATCTAAAACATCATAAGTTGCTTTTTTGATGATTTTAGCTCTTGGATCGAAATTTTTATAAACTCTATGTCCGAATCCCATCAAACGGAAGCTATCATTTTTATCTTTCGCTTTAGCTACATATTTAGCTACATCACCTCCATCTTGCTCTATATGCTCTAGCATCTCAATAACAGCTTGGTTTGCACCACCATGCAATGGTCCCCAAAGTGCAGAAACACCAGCAGATATAGAAGCAAATAATCCAGTATGTGCAGAACCTACCATTCTTACAGTAGAAGTAGAACAGTTTTGTTCGTGGTCTGCATGAAGAATTAAAATTTTATCTAAAGCTTCTACAACCACAGGGTCTAATTCAAAATCCTGATTAGGCATTCTGAAAGTCATTTTGTAGAAATTTTCTACATAATTAAGATTATTATCTCCATGATTAAGCGGGAAACCTAAAGTTTTTCTATAAGTCCATGCGCAAAGGTGAGCAAATTTTGCAATAAGCATTTCAGCAGCATGGTCTAAATCTTCTTTAGATTTTACATTTACAGCTCTAGGATTAAATGCTGTAAGTGCAGATGTAAGCGTAGAAAGAACTCCCATTGGATGCGCAGAACGAGGAAAAGCATCAATAATTTTCTTCATTTCTTCTGCTACATAGTTGTAGTTCTTAATATTTTTTTCGAACTGAAGAAATTGAGGTTGCGTAGGAAGTTCACCATGAAGTAAAAGATACATTACTTCTGTAAAATTAGATTTCTCAGCAATTTGCTCAATAGGATAACCTCTGTAGAAAAGTTCTCCTTTATCTCCGTCTAGATAAGTAATTTCACTTAGGGTAGCACCCGTATTTTTATATCCTAAGTCTAAAGTAATAAGACCTGTTTGGTCTCTTAGTTTTGAGATATCAATACCTCTGTCCCCAATTGTGCTCTCTACGATAGGATATTCATAAGAACTGCCATCGTAATTTAATATAACTTTATTATCAGACATTTTTATATAAATTTTTGATAAAAATACAAAAAAATGCCGTGCTTACACAAACTAATTGTTATGCTAAACGATATATTTTTTCAATTTCATTGATAAATTTGCTAAATAGGTATAGTTTCGTTAAAACTTTGTCTATTTATTAATAAATCTTCACGAAAAAGCCCTTTCTACTAGATGCAGAAAGGGCTTGTAAAATATCATTAAAAGATATTATTATCTTTTTACTTTAAAAGCATCTAAACCAGGGAAGATAGCAGTTTCTCCTAAAGCTTCTTCAATTCTTAATAATTGGTTGTATTTTGCCATTCTATCAGAACGAGATGCAGAACCAGTTTTAATTTGACCACAGTTGTAAGCTACAGCAAGGTCTGCAATTGTAGCATCTTCTGTTTCACCAGATCTGTGAGACATAACAGCTGTATATTTGTTATGTTGAGCCATTTGAACAGCAGCTAAAGTTTCAGAAAGAGAACCAATTTGGTTTACTTTTACTAAGATAGAGTTAGCCGTTTCTTCTTTAATACCTCTAGCTAATCTTTCTACGTTAGTTACAAATAAATCGTCTCCTACTAATTGTACTCTACCTCCAATTTTATCAGTAAGCATTTTCCAACCTTCCCAGTCGTTTTCTTGCATACCATCTTCAATAGAAATAATTGGATATTTAGAAGTAAGTTCTGCTAAGTAAGATACTTGTTCTTCTCTAGTTCTAGTAGCTCCTTTGTTACCTTCAAATTTAGTATAATCATAGATACCATCTTTGTAGAATTCAGAAGAAGCACAGTCTAAAGCTAACATGAAATCATCACCAGGTTTGTAACCAGCTTTTTCGATAGCTTGTAATAAAGTATCCAAAGCATCTTCTGTACCGTTGAAAGTTGGCGCAAAACCACCTTCGTCACCTACAGCAGTTGAAAGACCTCTATCGTGAAGGATTTTTTTAAGATTATGGAAAACTTCAGTACCTTTTCTTAAAGAGTGAGAAAAAGAATCTGCTTTTACAGGCATAATCATAAACTCTTGGAACGCAATTGGAGCATCTGAGTGAGAACCACCATTAATAACGTTCATCATAGGAACAGGAAGTGTATTAGCACTTACACCACCTACATATTTATAAAGCGGCATTTTAAGCTCAGCAGCAGCAGCTTTAGCAGCAGCAAGAGATACACCTAAAATAGCATTAGCACCTAATTTACCTTTATTGTTAGTACCATCAAGGTCAATCATAATTTGGTCGATCAAATTTTGTTCAAAAACAGGAAGACCTACTAATTCTGGCGCGATAACTTCTTTTACATTTTCCACAGCTTTTAAAACACCTCTTCCAAGAAACTCAGAACCATTATCTCTAAGTTCTACAGCTTCGTGCTCTCCGGTAGATGCACCAGAAGGTACAGCAGCACGTCCCATTGCACCACTTTCTGTGAATACATCAACTTCTACAGTAGGATTACCTCTTGAATCCAAAATTTGTCTTGCTTCAATAAATGAAATGTAGCTCATTTTATTCGAATTTAAAATTAATAATTTGTTTAATAAGATTGATTATTAGTCTACTGCACAAAAATATGCGAGACATAATAGGTTCTTCAAAAAACCATACAAATTTAGTCAATTTCTACCGATAAATTTACTATATTGGGCTGATATTTATCTTAATTTTAATTAATACAAAATAGTATTTATATGAAAAAATTTATTAAATACTCCTTTTTCTTAGGTTTTGCCATAATTTTATCATGCAAAAATGAGACTAAAAAGGATGTTATTACCAAAGAAGAAAAAGTTATTACCATTGTTGATTCTAATGGTGTAAAAAAACAAGATTCTACAGTTGTATTTAATAGAACTGTTGATGGAAAAAGTATTGTAAAAAAAGACGAAGTAAAAAAATATATTTACAAGTATAAAGCTTTCGATGATACCGAAGCTATTATAACATTTGTACATCATACAGACAAAAGCAATATAATAATCGAAAGAAACAAACTAAAAATAGAACTTCCGCAGACAAAAGCAGACAAAAACATTGCAACTTTTGAAGAAGGCGGAATAAAAGCCGTTACAGAAGGTAAAAAACTTACTATTACACAAAACGGACAAACTTTTGAACTAACAAAAGAATAAAAACAAAAAGACCTTCCAAAATTTGGAAGGTCTTTTTTATTTAAAACTTAGAGATATTATTCTTCAGTTTTTTCTTCAGCAGCGTCAGCTTTTGGTTCTTCTACTGCTGGAGCTTCTTCTACTACAGGAGCAGCAACTTCAGCTACAGCTTCTTTTTTAGTAGATCTTCTGCTTCTTCTAGTAGCTTTTTTCTCTTCAGCATTAGGATTGTAAAGTTCATTGAAATCTACAAGCTCGATAAGAGCAGTATCTGCAGCATCACCAACTCTGAAACCAGTTTTGATGATTCTTGTATAACCACCATTTCTGTTAGCGATTTTTGGAGCTACAGTTCTGAAAAGTTCAGTAACAGCTTCTTTACTTTGAAGATAAGAAAAAGCTATTCTTCTGTTGTGTGTAGAATCTTCCTTAGCTTTAGTTAAAATAGGTTCTACAAATACTCTTAAAGCTTTTGCTTTAGCAACAGTAGTATTTATTCTTTTATGTTCAATTAGTGAGCATGCCATGTTAGAAAGCAAAGCGCTTCTGTGAGAGGCTGTTCTACCTAAGTGATTGAATTTTTTTCCGTGTCTCATTTTTAAGGATTATTTGTCAGCGTCTAACTTATATTTTGCAACATCAAACCCGAAGTTTAGTCCTTTAGAATGAACAAGTTCTTCAAGTTCTGTTAAAGATTTCTTACCGAAATTTCTGAATTTCATCAAATCAGACTTACTATAAGAAACTAATTCACCAAGAGTTTCTACTTCTGCAGCTTTAAGACAGTTAAGGGCTCTTACAGAAAGATCCATATCTGCTAATTTAGACTTAAGAAGTTGTCTTGTATGTAAAGTTTCTTCGTCGTATTGAATTGATGCTTTCACAGCTTCAGTTTCAAGAGTTATTCTCTCATCAGAGAACAACATGAAATGATAAATCAATATTTTAGAAGCTTCAGTTAAAGCATTTTGAGGAGTGATGGAACCATCAGTCTCAATATCTAATACTAGTTTTTCGTAGTCTGTTTTTTGCTCTACACGATAGTTTTCGATGCTGTATTGAACTTTCTTAATTGGAGTAAAGATAGAATCAATAGCAATAGTTCCTATAGGTGCATTGTTAGATTTGTTTTGCTCTGAAGGAACATAACCTCTACCCTTGTCCACGTGGAAACTCATTTCGAAAGACACTTCACTTGTTAAGTTGCAGATTACTAGGTCTGGGTTCAATACTTCAAAATTATTGATAGAGCTAGCAAAATCACCTGCAGTGATAACTTCTTTACCAGAAATTTTCACGCTTACTTGTTCAGCTGGTGCATTTTCTACTTTAGATTTAAGTCTTAATTGTTTAAGATTTAAGATAATTTCCGTAACGTCTTCAATTACCCCTGGAATTGTAGAAAATTCGTGCTCTACGCCTTCTATTTTGATAGATGTAATAGCATATCCTTCTAGAGAAGAAAGCAAAACTCTTCTCAAAGCATTACCGATTGTAAGTCCAAATCCTGGCTCTAGTGGTCTGAATTCGAATTGACCTTTGAAATCCGTAGAATTAAGTAGAATTACTTTGTCGGGTTTTATGAATTGTAAAATTGCCATAGTATTGGGTTGAGCAAAAATTTGATTAAAATTATTTAGAGTATAATTCGACGATTAATTGTTCTTTGATATCTTCAGGAATCTGAATTCTTTCAGGAGCTGAGATAAAAGTACCTTCTTTTTTCTCGTCATTGAATTGTAACCATTCGTAAGATGATTTAGAAGCTAGAGCGTCTGCAACTACCTCAAGAGATTTAGATTTTTCTCTTACAGCGATTACATCACCAGCTTTTAATAAATATGAAGGAATGTTTACGATTTCACCATTTACAGTGATGTGTCTGTGAGAAGTTAATTGTCTTGCAGCAGATCTTGTTTTAGCAAAACCTAATCTGTAAACAACGTTATCTAATCTAGATTCACATAATTGTAAAAGAACTTCACCGGTTACCCCTTTGCTTCTGTGAGCTTTATCAAAAAGGTTAGCAAATTGTCTTTCTAAGATACCGTAAGTATATTTAGCTTTTTGTTTTTCAGCTAACTGTACCGCGTATTCAGATTTTTTAGCGCCTCTTCTTTTGTTAGGTCCGTGTTGTCCTGGTGGTTGGTTTTTTCTTCTTTCGAAGCTTTTATCGTCTCCGTAAATTGCAGCGCCAAATTTACGAGCAATTTTAGTTTTTGGTCCAATATATCTTGCCATAGGTTAAATTTCTAAAAATTAAACTCTTCTTCTTTTAGGTGGTCTACATCCGTTGTGTGGCATAGGAGTCACATCTACGATTTCTGAAACTTCAATTCCTGAATTGTGAATAGATCTGATAGCAGATTCTCTACCTGCACCAGGGCCTTTCACAAACACCTTTACTCTTCTTAAACCTGCTTCATAAGCAACAGAAGAACAATTTTCAGCAGCCATTTGAGCTGCGAATGGAGTATTCTTTTTAGAACCTCTGAATCCCATTTTACCGGCAGAAGACCAAGAAATTACTTCTCCGTTTTTGTTTGTCAAAGAAATAATAATATTATTGAAAGAAGCTTGGATGTGAGCTTCACCAATAGCTTCTACTTTTACTTTTCTTTTTTTAACTACTTTTGTTTGTTTTGCCATAATTCTAATCTAAAGATTATTTACTTGCTTTTTTCTTGTTAGCAACAGTTTTTCTCTTTCCTTTACGGGTTCTAGAATTGTTTTTCGTTCTTTGGCCTCTTAAAGGTAATCCTAGTCTGTGACGTATTCCTCGTTGGCATCCTATGTCCATCAATCTTTTGATGTTCAATTGCACTTCAGATCTAAGTTCTCCTTCTACTTTTACGTTTTCAGAGATATAAGTTCTGATGGCAGCCAATTCATCGTCATTCCATTCGTTGACTTTCTTATCTTCGCTGATCCCAGCGTTTTTCAAAATTTCTGAAGAAGTGCTCTTTCCGATACCATAGATGTACGTAAGACCAATTACTCCTCTTTTGTTTTTTGGTAAATCAATACCTGCAATTCTCGCCATAATTTAATGTTAACCTTGTCTTTGTTTAAATTTTGGGTTCTTCTTGTTAATGATGTACAATCTGCCTTTTCTTCTAACGATTTTGCAGTCTGCACTTCTTTTCTTAATTGATGCTCTAACTTTCATTAGTATTTAATTTAATATCTAAATGTTATTCTCCCTTTGCTTAAATCATAAGGAGATAGTTCTAATTTCACCTTGTCTCCAGGTAAAAGTTTAATGTAATGCATTCTCATTTTTCCAGAAATATGGGCAATAAGAATATGCCCATTTTCTAGCTCCACTCTGAACATGGCATTAGATAGTGCTTCCACTATCACGCCATCTTGTTCTATGTGTTTCTGTTTTGCCATTTATCTACTTTATAAGTTTGATGTTCTAGATAATTTAGACTGCATCAATCCGTCATAGTGATGGTTCAACAAATATGTATTAATTTGCTGAACTGTATCTAATATTACACCTACCATAATCAATAAAGAAGTTCCTCCAAAGAAATGAGAGAAACCTTCAGTTTGAACAAAGGTACCGTGCACTAATGCCGGAAGGATTGCAAAGATAGACAAAAATATCGCACCAGGCAAAGTTATTTTAGATAAAATATCATCTAAGTAATTTGCGGTGTCTTGTCCAGGTCTTACTTTTGGTATTAAACCACCGTTTCTCTTAAGGTCATCTGCCATTTGATTTACCGGAATGGTAATGGCTGTATAGAAATAAGAGAAGATAATGATTAATAAAACTAACAATACATTATACTGCCAACTGAATGGATTTTTGAATCCTGCTATGAAAGTATTTGTCTCGTCAAATTTTGTTAAAAGACCAGGTACAAACATTAATGCCTGAGCAAAGATTAATGGCATTACCCCAGAAGCGTTCACTTTTAAAGGAATCCATTGTCTAGCTCCTTGTAATAAGTTTCTATTAAGACCTCCTGTTGCGTGTGCTCTACTTACGTATTGAATAGGAATTTTTCTTACTGCTACCGAAATAACAATTGCTAATAGAATTACTACTAGCCAGAATAAAACCTCAATTAGAATCATGATGCTTCCTAATCCTCCGTTACCAGTTTGTGTGGTATATTCTTGGATAAAAGAAGATGGAAGTCTTGATAGAATTCCCACCATAATTAAAATTGAAATACCGTTACCGATACCTTTGTCTGTAATTTTTTCTCCTAGCCACATTGCAAAGATAGAACCAGCCACTAATATTACTACACTTGGAACATAGAATGCCACAGACTGAGGGTCTATGTAATATGCAGTTCTAAATTGTTCGTATGGTAAAAAAGCTTGTGTAATAGTTCCAAGATAGAAAGGTGCTTGTACTAAACAAACAACTATTGTTAACCATCTTGTTATCTGATTGATAGTTTTTCTACCACTCTCTCCATCCTTTTGTAATTTTTGCAAATAAGGAATTGCAAGCCCCATTAATTGTACAATAATGGAAGCAGAAATATAAGGCATAATCCCTAATGCCATAATGGAAGCGTGACTGAATGCACCTCCAGTAAAAGATGACAATAAACCTAATAAACCTGCAGCCGCTTTACCACCTCCTTGTTTTTGGAAATGATCTAGCAAATCACCTACTTCCGCCATGTTAATTGCCGGAAGTGAGATGTATGATGCAAATCTATAGACTAGAATCAAAGAAAGAGTGACAATTATCTTGTCCCTCAATTCTTGTAGACTCCAAATGTTTTTAAGTGTTTGTATAAAACCTTTCATTTGTTTTTATTAAAGAGTGATTGCTTTGCCTCCTGCTTTAGAAATAGCTTCTTCAGCAGATTTAGTGAACTTATTTGCAGAGATAGAAACCGCAGATTTCAATTCTCCTCTTCCTAAGATTTTCACTATATCATTTTTAGAAGATAAACCATTTTCTATTAATACTTCTTTAGTAACTTCAGTAATGTTTTTAGCATCTACTAATGCTTGGATAGTATCTAGATTAATACCTCTATACTCTTTTCTACTGATATTATTAAATCCGAATTTTGGTAATCTTCTTTGCAAAGGCATTTGACCACCTTCAAAACCTATTTTTTGAGAATAACCAGCTCTAGACTTTTGTCCTTTGTGACCTTTAGTGGAAGTACCACCTTTACCACTACCTTGCCCTCTACCAATTCTTTTAGAATTATGAGTAGCACCAGATGCTGGTTGAATATTATTTAAATTCATCTTTTTAAAAATTTATTAATTTTCCTGAACTTCTACTAAATGTCTTACAGCAGCTACCATACCTAAGATTGATGGAGTTGCTTCGTGCTCTACTACTTGGTGTAGTTTTTTTAAACCTAAAGCTTCAAGAGTTCTCTTTTGGGTCTTAGTTCTACCAATAGCACTTCTTACTTGTTTTACTTTAATTGTTGCCATTTTTTCAAAAATTAACCGTTAAATACTTTAGATAATGAAATACCTCTCATTCTTGCAATCTCTTCTGGTCTTCTAATGTCTAACAATGCTTTGAAAGTAGCCTTTACCACATTGTGAGGGTTAGAAGATCCTTTAGATTTTGAAAGTACATCATGTACACCTGCAGACTCTAGTACCGCTCTTACAGCACCCCCTGCGATTAATCCTGTACCGTGAGAAGCTGGTCTTAAGAAGATATCAGCACCACCGTATTTAGCAGAAGTTTGGTGAGGGATTGTATGATTCATTACAGGAACTTTTACTAAATTTTTCTTAGCATCTTCTACTGCTTTAGCAATTGCAGAAGCTACTTCTTTAGATTTTCCTAAACCGAAACCGATTACTCCATCTTCGTTACCTACTACTACGATTGCAGAAAATCCGAAAGCTCTACCACCTTTGGTTACTTTAGTTACTCTATTTACGGCTACTAGACGGTCTTTAAGTTCAAGACCTCCTGGTTTTACTCTTTCTATATTATTTAATCCTAACATAATTTCTTAATTTTTAAAATTTCAAACCACCTTCTCTAGCACCATCAGCAAGAGCTTTTACTCTACCGTGATATACGAAACCGTTTCTATCAAAAACTATTTTTTCAAAACCAGCAGCGATTGCTTTAGCAGCGATTGCTTTACCTACAGCTGTTGCAACCTCAGTTTTGGTACCATTAGCATCTACTCCTTTCTCTCTAGAAGAAGCAGAAAGCAATGTTTTACCTTCTTTATCGTCAATTAATTGAGCGTAGATTTCTTTGTTACTCTTGTAAACAGAAAGTCTTGGCGCTGAAGAAGATCCAGAGATTTTCCCTCTTACTCTTCTTTTAATTCTATCTCTTTTTTGTTCTTTTGTTAATGCCATTGTCTTAATTTTTAAGCAGATTTACCAGCTTTACGTCTAATTATTTCACCAACGAATTTCACACCTTTACCTTTGTAAGGTTCTGGTTTTCTGAATGAGCGAATTTTAGCAGCCACCATTCCCAATAGTTGTTTGTCATAAGAAGACAAAGTGATGATTGGGTTTTTACCTTTTTCTGTTAAAGTATCAATAGTAATTTCACTTGGAAGTTCTAGTACGATACCGTGAGAGAAACCTAGAGCTAATTCTAGTTTTTGACCAGAGTGAGATGCTCTATAACCTACCCCTACTAATTCTAATTTCTTAGTGAAACCTTCGTGGGTTCCTACTACCATATTATTGATTAACGCTCTGTAAAGACCGTGTAATGCTCTATGGTTTTTAGCATCAGATGGTCTGCTTACGCTTACTTTACCATCTTCTTGCTCTATTGTAATTCCGCCTGTAATTTCCTGAGAAAGTTCTCCTTTTGGCCCTTTCACGGTTACTACATTGTCTTTTACAGTAACTGTAACACCAGCAGGAATTTCTATAATTGATTTACCAATTCTTGACATTTCTTCCTAATTTATACAATTAATAAACATAGCAGATTACTTCACCACCTACTTTTTCTTCTCTGGCTTTCTTATCTGTCATCACTCCTTTAGAAGTTGAGATGATAGCTACACCTAAACCATTTAATACTCTTGGTAGCTCTTCAGCCCCAGCGTATTTTCTCAAACCTGGCTTAGAAGCTCTTTGGATAGACTTAATAGCCGGTTTGTTAGTTTGCTTGTCATATTTCAAAGCGATTTTGATACTCCCTTGAACAGCGTTATCTTCAAACTTGTAGTTTAAGATGTAACCTTGATCAAATAAGATTTTCGTAATCTCCTTTTTGATTTTTGATGCAGGAATTTCCACCACTTTGTGGCCTGCGCTTTGTGCGTTCCTTACTCTAGTTAGGAAATCTGAAATTGGATCTGTTACCATTTTTCTTTTTTAAAATTATTATTGGTGAATGATATTCAGTATTGAGAAGAACCAAGATTCAAGAGCCAAGAAGCAAGAAAAATCTTGTATCTTGTATCTAGGCTCTTGGATCTAATCAACTTAAATATCTTGATTAAAAACTAATTGTTACCAACTTGCTTTTTTAACTCCTGGGATAAGACCATTATTAGCCATTTCTCTGAAGGTAACTCTCGAAATACCGAAAGTTCTCATGTAGCCTCTTGGTCTTCCTGTTAATTTACATCTGTTGTGTAATCTTACAGGAGAAGCATTTTTTGGTAATTTTTGAAGTGCTTCATAATCACCTGCTTCTTTTAGGGCAGCTCTTTTAGCAGCATATTTAGCAACTAGTGCTTCTCTTTTGCGCTCACGCGCTTTCATTGATTCTTTTGCCATTTCTTAGTTCTTTTTAAACGGTAAACCGAAATGAGTTAATAATGCTTTTGCTTCTTTATCAGTAGTAGCAGTAGTAACGAAAGTAATGTCCATCCCTTGGATTTTTTTCACTTTGTCTATCACGATTTCTGGGAAGATAATTTGCTCAGTAATTCCTAAGTTATAATTACCTCTACCGTCGAAACCATCGGCTTTAATACCAGAAAAATCTCTAATTCTTGGTAAAGCTGAAGAAGTAAGTCTGTCTAAAAATTCGTACATTTTGTCTGCTCTAAGCGTAACTCTTGCACCTACAGGCATCCCTTTTCTTAATTTGAAAGCTGCCTCATCTTTTTTAGATAAAGTACCTACTGCTTTTTGACCAGTAATTGCTGTAAGCTCCTCTACTGCGTAGTCTACGATTTTTTTGTCTGCTGTAGCAGCACCTAAACCTTGAGATACAACAATTTTTTCTAATTTAGGTACTTGCATGATTGATTTGTACCCAAATTCTTCCATCATTGCAGGAACAATTTTTTCTTTATATAATTTTTTGGGTCTTGCTATGTATTCCATAATTAGATTTCTTTACCAGTTGTTTTAGCAATTCTTACTTTTTTATCACCTTCAACTTTGTAAGCTACTTTTGTAGCTTTTCCGTTTGCATCTAATAGAGATACGTTAGAAATGTTGATAGATGCTTCTTTTTCTACGATTCCGCCTTGAGGATTAGAAGCAGAAGGTTTTACGTGTTTTTTAACAACGTTTACACCTGCTACAATTACTCTAGCGTCAGCGTTTTCTTTTTTAATCACTTCTAGAACTTCACCTTTACTACCTTTGTTTTTACCAGTAGTAACGATTACGTTATCTCCTCTTTTTATTTTAACTTTTGCCATTTTTTTTAAAATTTTTAAAATTATAATACTTCAGGAGCTAATGAAATGATTTTCATATATTCTTTGTCTCTCAATTCACGAGCAACTGGTCCGAAAACACGAGTTCCTCTCATTTCTCCAGCTGCGTTTAGAAGAACGCAAGCATTGTCATCAAAAGAGATGTAAGATCCATCTTTTCTTCTAACAGCTTTTTTAGTTCTTACGATTACAGCTTTAGATACTTGTCCTTTTTTAGCGTTTCCTGATGGAGTAGCGTCTTTGATAGTAACTACGATTTTATCACCAACAGAAGCGTATCTTCTTCTAGTACCCCCTAGAACTCTGATTACTAGTACTTCTTTAGCACCTGTGTTATCAGCAACTTTTAATCTTGATTCGGTTTGTAACATTACTTAGCTCTTTCAATTATATTTACTAATCTCCATCTTTTATTTTTGCTCAAAGGTCTTGTTTCTTGAATTAGAACTTTATCTCCTTCGTTGCACTCGTTGTTTTCATCATGAGCGGTATATTTTTTTGTTTTCAAAACGAATTTACCGTACATAGGATGTTTTACTCTCGTTGTTTCACTTACAACAATGGTTTTTTCCATTTTATTGCTAGAAACTATTCCGATTCTTTCTTTTCTTAAATTTCTTTCCATGATAAAATGAAATTATTGTTTGTTAGTTAACTCAGTTTCAAGTCTTGCGATTGTTCTTCTTAAATCTCTGATACTGATAGGATTTTCAATCGGGCTAATTCTGTGCGCTAATTTCATTTTAGTGTAATCAGCTTTAAGAGCAGCTAATTGATTTTTGATATCTCCTGCGCTTAGATTTTTGATGTCAGCTTTTTTCATTTTTCAAAGATTTATTGAGGTTGAACAAAATCGTTTGCTACTACAAATTTAGTAACTACAGGAAGTTTTTGAGCTGCAAGTCTTAATGCTTCTTTAGCAACTTCGTAAGGTACACCTCCTATTTCAAACATCACTTTACCAGGTTTTACTACAGCTACCCAATATTCTACAGCACCTTTACCTTTACCCATCCTTACTTCGGCTGGTTTTTTAGTAATTGGCTTATCTGGGAATATTTTGATCCATAGTTGCCCTTCTCTCTTCATATATCTTGTAGCAGCGATACGAGCTGCTTCAATTTGTCTTGCAGTGATCCAAGCACCGTCTATTGCTTTAATTCCGAATGTTCCGTAAGCTAACTGATGACCTCTGTTAGCGTTACCTTTCATTTTCATTTTATGAACTCTACGGAATTTGGTTCTTTTGGGTTGTAACATAATTTCTTAAATTTTAGATTTTAGATTTTAGATTTTAAAAAAGTAACGGTGATTTAAAAAATATCCTCTAAAATTTGATTAATTATTTTTTATCTCTTGGTCTTCTGTTATCTCTTCCACCAGAAGGTCCTTTTTTCTGTTGACCAACAAGTGGAGATAATTCTCTCTTGCCGTAAACTTCACCCTTCATGATCCAAACTTTTACTCCTAACTTTCCGTATTGAGTAAGTGCTTCACCAATATGATAATCGATATCTGCTCTGAAAGTAGACAATGGGATTCTTCCTTCTTTGAAAGATTCTGATCTTGCCATTTCAGCACCGTTTAATCTACCAGAGATTTGAACTTTGATACCTTCTGCGCCCATTCTCATGGTGCTAGTTATAGCCATTTTAACAGCTCTTCTGTAAGAGATTCTGTTTTCTATTTGCTTAGCAATACTTTCTGCTACTAGAATTGCGTCTAGTTCTGGTCTTTTAATTTCGAAAATGTTGATTTGGATATCTTTATCAGTAATCTTTTTCAACTCTTCTTTTAATTTATCAACTTCTTGACCACCTTTTCCGATGATAAGACCTGGTCTTGCAGTAGTAATTGTTACTGTTACTAATTTTAGGGTTCTCTCGATGTAGATTCTAGAGATACCACCTTTAGATAATCTAGCTTCAAGGTATCTTCTGATTTTGTAGTCTTCAGCGATTCTGTCTCCATAATCGTTACCACCAAACCAGTTAGAATCCCATCCTCTGATGATTCCTAATCTATTACCAATTGGATTTGTCTTCTGTCCCATACCTTTGATTATTGATTATCTTGTTTGTTACCTAATATTAATGTTACATGATTAGATCTTTTTCTAATTCTGTAACCTCTACCTTGTGGTGCAGGTCTTAATCTCTTAAGTTGTCTTGCACTGTCTACAAATATTTCTTTTACGAAAAGATTTGCTGCTTCAATATCAGCTCCTTCGTTTTTCACTTGCCAGTTTGCAATAGCTGAAAGAAGAAGTTTTTCTAATTTATTAGAAGCATCTTTTTTAGAATATTTTAGAATATATAGAGCTTTATCTACGTTTTCTCCACGGATGATATCAGCAACGAGTCTCATTTTTCTTGGAGAAGACGGACAATTGTTTAATGAAGCTTTTACAACATCTTTGCTAGCTTCCTTTCTTGCGATTGCGCTATCTTGTTTTCTTGATCCCATGATTATCTGCTACCTTTATTTTTGTTACCCGAGTGACCTCTAAAAGATCTTGTTGGAGAAAATTCGCCTAACTTATGTCCTACCATGTTTTCAGTTACATAAACTGGGATAAAAGATTTCCCGTTGTGTACTGCTATAGTTTGACCTACCATGTCTGGAGAAATCATTGATGCTCTAGACCATGTTTTGATAACTGTTTTCTTATTTTGTTCTATGTTCGCCTGAACCTTTTTTTCTAAATGATGAGCGATGAAAGGTCCTTTTTTAAGTGATCTTGCCATAATTATTTTCTTTTAGATACGATGTAACGGTTAGACACTTTGTTTTTCTTTCTAGTCTTGTAACCTTTAGCTGGTTTACCGTTTCTAGATCTTGGGTGACCACCAGAAGATCTACCTTCACCACCTCCCATTGGGTGATCTACAGGGTTCATAGCTACAGCTCTAGTTCTTGGTCTTTTACCTAACCATCTGCTTCTACCAGCTTTACCAGAAACGGTAAGTTGGTGATCTGAGTTAGATACAGAGCCAATCATAGCCATACATTCTACTAAAATCATTCTAGATTCTCCTGAAGGCAATTTGATAATTGCATATTTACCATCTCTAGAAGTTAATTGAGCAGAAGAACCTGCACTTCTAGCA
The DNA here is from genome assembly GCF_047601505.1 of Cloacibacterium sp. GTDB lineage: Bacteria > Bacteroidota > Bacteroidia > Flavobacteriales > Weeksellaceae > Cloacibacterium. The sequence continues at coordinate 828,147 of NZ_JASGJD010000001.1, read as the reverse complement.
AGGATAGCACCTTGCCCTGGTCTTAGTTCGATGCAAGAGATAACAGTACCTAATGGTATGTTTTTCAATTTCATTGCATTCCCTACTTCAGGTTCTACACTTTCTCCAGAAACTACAGTTTGACCTACTTTAATACCGTTTGGAGCAACGATGTATCTCTTTTCTCCATCTGTGTATTCTACTAAAGCGATAAACGCAGTTCTGTTTGGATCGTACTCCACAGATAAAACAGTTGCAGCAACATCAAATTTATTTCTTTTGAAATCGATGATTCTGTACTTCTTTTTGTGTCCACCTCCGGTATAACGCATGGTCATTTTACCAGTGTTATTTCTACCACCAGATTTCATAAGACCTACTGTAAGGCTTTTCTCTGGTTTATTGGTAGTAATTTCTTCAAAATTGTTTACAATTCTGAATCTCTGTCCTGGGGTGATAGGTTTTAATTTTCTAACAGACATTACTATTAATTATATAAAATTATTAATTCGTTGCAAAAATATCAATGGTTTCGCCATCTACTAGCTGCACCAAAGCTTTTTTCAATTTGTTGGTTTTACCTACTTGTAAACCTTTTTTAGTGTATTTCGAAGATACTTTAGGAGCATAAATCATTGTTCTTACATCCTCTACCTTTACACTATAAGCAGCTTCAACAGCTAATTTGATTTGGATTTTATTAGCTTTAGTATCTACTAAAAACGTATAAACTCCTTTCAATTCTGACTGGCTGTTTGCTTTTTCTGAAATGATTGGTTTAATAATAACTGACATGACTTATTTTCTTAAATTTTCTTGAAATTTTTCTACAGCACCTTCAAAGAATACTACTTCACCAGCGTTAACTAAATCGTAAGAAGAGATTTCGTTATAAGTTAAAACTTTAACTTTTGGTAAGTTTCTTGAAGATAAATATACATTCTTGTTTGCATCAGCAAGCACGAATAATGCTTTTTTGCCTTCCAAACCTAATGCATTGAAAACATTGATAAATTCTTTAGTCTTAGGAGCAGCAAAAGTTACTTCTTCTAAAACTTTAATTGAGTTTTCTCTCATTTTTTGAGAAAGAACAGATTTTTTAGCCAATCTTTTTAATGCTTTATTCAATTTGAATCTGTAGTCTCTTGGTTTTGGACCGAATACTCTACCCCCACCTTTGAAAGTTGGAGATTTAATATCACCATATCTAGCAGAACCAGATCCTTTTTGTTTTTTAAGCTTTCTGGTAGAAGCAGTAATTTCGCTTCTTTCTTTAGCTTTATGAGTCCCTTGTCTTTGTGCAGCAAGGTATTGTTTCACTTCTAAGTAAACCGCATGCTGATTTGGCTCAATACCGAAGATTGCTTCGTCTAACTGAACAGTTCTTCCGGTTTCTTTTCCTGATGTATTTAATACTACTAGTTCCATTTCTTGATAATTACATAAGAATTTTTAGCTCCCGGAACAGCACCTTTTACTACTAAAAGATTTTGTTCTTGATCGATTTTTAACACCTGAAGGTTTTGAACAGTTACCTGTTTACCTCCCATTCTACCAGCCATTCTAAGTCCTTTGAAAACTCTAGAAGGGTCAGACCCTGCACCGATAGAACCTGGAGCTCTTAATCTGTTGTGCTGACCATGGGTAGCTTGCATTACACCTCCAAAGTTATGTCTCTTAACAACCCCTTGGAAACCTTTACCTTTAGAAGTACCTGTAACGTCTACAAATTCACCTTCGTTGAACATTGTTACGTTTACATCTTCTCCTACTTTCACTTCGTGTTCAAATTCATTTCTGAATTCAACAATTTTCGCTTTCGGCGTTACACCAGCCTTTTTAAAATGACCAGCTAACGCTTTAGAAACGTTCTTCTCACTCTTGTCATCGAAACCTAGTTGAACTGCTGCATAGCCATCAACTTCTTCGGTTCTGACCTGTAAAACCGCACATGGACCAGCTTGAATAACTGTACAAGGAATGTTTTTCCCGTCTTCGTTAAACAAAGATGTCATACCGATTTTTTTACCAATAATACCTGACATTATTAATATATTATACTTAAATTATTTTTTAAAACTGTCTATTTTAGAGGACTTAAGCAATATCTACGTTTGAAATAGGCATACTTCTTCCCTAAAATGAGTGTGCAAATGTAAGAATATTTTTTGAATTGACAAGAAAAGATTTCAAAAATATTTAATTTTTAATGAGTTAGCTCATTTTTTATAAAATCGAAAACAGAATTTTTTCATTTGTAAAGAATAAAGAGAAGCTATTAAAACTTCTCTTCTATAAAATAATCTTAAGATTTACTTTCTTATTTTTTCAGCCATTCTTCATGTTTTTTTAAGAAAAATTCATGCTTATGGCTTTGATTTCTTTCGGCTGCATCTATAGAATGTGAAGCATGAATATTAGCATCCTTCAAAGCAAGCTGCGCCAGTTTTTCGTAGAAATAATGAAGCTGATCTAGCTCTTCTTCGCTCAAATCTTCTATATCTACAATTCTATTGCTGGCTTTTTCGTTGGCTGCAATTAATTCATTTAGTTTTATTTGAATTGCTTTAGAATCTTTATTCTGTGTTTTTTGAATTAAAAAAACCATTAAGAACGTAATAATTGTAGTACCTGTATTGATGACTAATTGCCACGTCTCGGAATAATTAAAAACCGGACCTGTAATTGCCCAAATTAATACAATGCTTACTGCTGATATAAACGCAACAGAACTACCCGTAAATTTGGTAGCCCAATTGGCAAATTTTTCGAAGAGATTATTTTTAGATTTTTTCATTTTATAAAATTTAAGATAAATGTACAAAATCTACAAAAACAAACCTCCCAAACTTTACAGCTTGGGAGGTTTTATCATAGCACGCTTCGACTTCGCTCAGCGCTTGGAAACTTTATTGTGAGTACTAGAAAACTTCCATCATCAGATTTCCATCTTCTAGCATAATTATCACACTTTAATTTCTACGTCTACACCACTTGGCAACTCTAATTTCATTAGAGCGTCAACAGTTTTAGAAGAAGAAGAATAGATATCCATCAATCTCTTATGAGCAGAAAGTTGGAATTGTTCTCTTGCTTTCTTGTTTACGTGTGGTGATCTAAGAACTGTAAAGATTCTTTTGTTAGTTGGCAATGGGATTGGCCCATTTACAACAGCACCAGTAGCTTTTACAGTTTTAACGATTTTTTCAGCAGATTTATCTACTAAGTTGTAATCGTAAGACTTTAATTTTATTCTGATTCTTTGTGACATTTTCTTAATTTTTAAAGATTAACCTCTTGCTTTAGCAATTACGTCTTCTGCGATATTTGTAGGAGCTGGTTCGTATTTTTCGAACTCCATAGAAGAAGTAGCTCTACCAGAAGATAATGTTCTAAGCGAAGTAACATAACCAAACATTTCAGATAGTGGAACGAAAGCTTTGATCACTTTAGCGTTGTTTCTATCGTCCATACCGTTTACAGTACCTCTTCTTCTGTTAAGGTCTCCTACGATATCTCCCATATATTCTTCAGGTGTTACTACCTCAAGTTTCATAATAGGCTCCATAATTACAGCTTTAGCAGCTCTTCCAGATTCTTTGAATCCCATTTTAGCAGCTAATTCGAAAGACAATTGATCTGAATCCACTGCGTGGAATGAACCATCTTTAAGAGTAACTTTCATTGCTTCTACTTCGAAACCAGCCAAAGGACCGTTTTTCATAGATTCTTTGAAACCTTTCTCTACTGAAGGGATAAATTCTCTTGGGATGTTACCACCTTTAATTTCGTTGATGAATTCAAGACCAGTTTTACCTTCGTCTGCAGGACCAATTTCGAATACGATATCTGCGAACTTACCTCTACCACCAGATTGTTTTTTGTAAACTTCTCTGTGATTAGCAACTTGTGTAAGAGCTTCTTTGTATTCTACTTGTGGTTGACCTTGGTTAACCTCTACTTTAAATTCTCTTCTTAGACGGTCTACAATGATATCTAAGTGAAGCTCACCCATACCAGAGATAATTGTTTGTCCAGAAGCTTCGTCTGTTTTTACTTGGAAAGTAGGATCTTCTTCAGCCAATTTAGCTAGAGCGTTACCTAATTTATCTTGGTCTGCTTTAGTTTTAGGTTCTACAGCGATACCAATTACTGGATCAGGGAAAATCATAGATTCTAAAACGATAGGATTCTTTTCATCAGAAAGTGTATCCCCTGTTTTAATATCTTTAAAACCTACAGCTGCACCAATATCTCCTGCTTCAATATATTCTACAGGGTTTTGCTTGTTAGCGTGCATTTGATAGATTCTAGAAATTCTTTCTTTGTTTCCAGACCTTGTATTAAGAACATAAGAACCAGCATCTAGTCTTCCTGAATAAGCTCTAAAGAATGCTAATCTACCTACGAATGGGTCTGTAGCAATTTTGAAAGCTAATGCAGCGAAAGGCTCTTTTACGTCTGGTTTTCTTACAATATCAGCATCAGTTCTAGGGTCAGTTCCTTTGATATCATCTTTATCTAGTGGAGAAGGAAGATATTTACAAACTGCATCTAGCATAAACTGTACTCCTTTGTTTTTGAAAGAAGAACCACAAGTCATAGGAATGATAGACAAATCAATAGTAGCAGCTCTAAGCGCAGCATTGATTTCTTCTTCAGTAATAGAATCTGGATCTTCGAAGAATTTTTCCATTAGAGTTTCATCGTAATCAGCTACTGCTTCTACTAATTTTTCTCTATATTCCATTACCTCATCTTTCATATCTTCAGGAATTGGAACTACTTCAAAAGTTGCACCTTGTCCTGCTTCATCCCAGATGATTGCTCTGTTTTTAATTAAATCTACTACACCTTTGAAATCTTCCTCAGCACCGATTGGTAAAACGATTGGCACAGCGTTAGAACCTAGCATTTCTTTAACTTGTTTTACAACGTTAAGGAAATCAGCACCTTGTCTGTCCATTTTGTTTACGAATCCCATTCTCGCTACTTTGTAGTTATCAGCCAATCTCCAGTTGGTTTCAGACTGAGGTTCTACACCATCTACTGCAGAGAATAAGAATACCAAACCATCTAAAACTCTAAGAGATCTGTTAACCTCTACTGTGAAGTCAACGTGTCCCGGTGTATCGATGATATTGAAGTGGTAAGGTAATGTTTCTGGTAATTTCTTACCTTGGTCTGTTGGGAAATTCCAAGAACAAGTAGTTGCAGCAGAAGTAATAGTAATACCTCTTTCTGCTTCCTGCTCCATCCAGTCCATTGTAGAAGCACCATCGTGAACTTCTCCAATTTTGTGGTTTACACCTGTATAGAAAAGGATACGTTCTGTAGTGGTAGTTTTACCGGCATCAATGTGTGCGGCAATCCCAATATTTCTTGTGTATTTAAGATCTCTACTCATTTCTTAATTAAAATTTAAAGTGAGAGAAAGCTTTGTTAGCTTCTGCCATTTTGTGAGTATCAGTTTTCTTCTTGAAAGCAGCACCTTCTTCTCTAGAAGCAGCGATAACTTCTGCAGCTAATTTCTGAGCCATAGATTTATCGTTTCTAGCAGTAGAGTACTTAATTAACCATTTCATAGCCATAGAAATTTTTCTATCTGCTCTGATTGGCATTGGGATTTGGAAGTTTGCACCACCTACTCTTCTAGAACGCACTTCTACGTGAGGCATTACATTAGTAAGGGCATCTTTCCAAATTTCTAAAGAAGTTTTTTCGTTGTCTCCTTTTTTAGCTTCTACGATATCTAACGCATCATAGAAAATTCTGAAAGCGATAGATTTTTTACCATCTACCATCAGATTATTTACAAATCTTGTTACCAATTGATCATTAAATTTTGGATCTGGTAACAACGGTCTTTTTTTTGCTTTTGTTTTTCTCATTGTTCTGTTCCTTATTTAATGATTACTTTTTCTTACCTTTTGCAGGAGCTGCAGCAGCTTGGCCTGGTTTAGGTCTTTTAGCACCGTACTTAGATCTTCTTTGAAGTCTTCCGTTCACTCCGGCAGTATCTAAAGCACCACGAACAATGTGATATCTAACTCCCGGTAAATCTTTTACTCTTCCGCCACGTACTAATACTATCGAGTGCTCTTGGAGGTTATGTCCTTCTCCCGGGATGTAGGCGTTAACTTCTTTTCCGTTTGAAAGTCTTACTCTGGCAACTTTTCTAAGTGCTGAGTTAGGTTTCTTAGGAGTAGTTGTATATACTCTCGTACATACGCCTCTTCTTTGTGGACATGAATCCAAAGCAGCCGATTTGCTCTTCTTAGCAAGTGTGGCTCTTCCTTTTCTAACTAATTGTTGAATAGTAGGCATTTGATTGCTTTATATTATTTTATATTTTAGGGTGCAAAAGTATAAATATTTTTTGAACTGACAAAATAACTATCACATAAATAATATGTTAATTTTCATCTTTTTATATTCTAGATTTTATTTATTTTTACATCTCTTAAAAAAATTACAGCCATGAAAAACACCCTTCCAATTCTATTCATTATTATTTCTCACTTTATTAATGCACAAGTAGAAAAGAAAAATGTAAGTTCAGGAGAAATCACAATAATAACCAACGACAAAATAAAATTTCAAAACTTATCTTGGAAAAACGACAAAGCCTATTACTATAATTTAGAATCTAATAAAAATGAAGAGTTATATGATGCCTCAATCATAAGCATTCAAGAAAAGAAACTCCAAGACCTTGGTATAAAAACACTAGAACCCATAGTTGACAATTTATACAGACCCAACTACCCCGAAGGAATCTACAGTACAAAAGAAGAATTTATTAACAAAAAACCGTCTTCTAATAAAAAAATCACAAAAAGAGGTTTAATTGGATGGGAAAAGCCAATTATTAACAATGATGAAAGGGTTTGCTTTTTCTTTGATGAAAAGGAATCAAAAATAAAAAATGTCTTTGCTATTGTATATGATGGCATTCTCTATTTTAACATACAAAACATTCTTAAACACAGAAACAAAACAGATAGAGCACAAGATAGCGACAACCCAAATTCTTTTGCAAGAGTATTTATTGGTGGTGAAAAATATTTATATACAGAAATTAACATAGGAAATGTTTGGGAAAAAGCATTTGCATACGGAGCGATTGGAGGAGCTGCTGGCGGATCTTTAGCACAGATGGCAAATCACTACAAAGGAGTGGTTTGGGATTACAAAAATTTAGAATTTAATATTTTTAAAAATTGTTTAGATTATAATGATTTCATAAAGGACAAATCCCCATCAGACATCCAAAAATGTGACAAAACCCAACTAGATAATTATAAAGTCCAAAATGTCATGGAGAAAATAAAATAAAGTATCATCAATTTTCAATATAGCTAAGACCAATCATCTGATTATGAACATTTGAATTAATTTGCACTAAATTTACCTCATAAAGATTATACAAAATGAAAAATTCTAGTATTATTGGCTTAAAAGAAGCCGACTGTAAAAAAATTGCAGAGAAATTAAATGTTCTTTTAGCAAATTATTCCGTATTTTATCAAAACACAAGAGGTGCACATTGGAACATAAAAGGAAATCAATTTTTCACACTTCACCCAAAATTTGAAGAATTATACAACGGATTGGTTTTAAAAATTGATGCAATTGCAGAAAGAATCTTAACTCTCGGCGCAGCTCCCGCTCACAATTACTCCGAATATTTAAAAGTTTCTACCATTAAAGAAAGCAGCGAAGTTTCTGACGCTAACAAATGTGTAGAAGGAATTTTAGCTTCATTTAAAATAGTAATAGATTTACAAAGAGAACTTCTAGACCTTACCGAGAAGGCTGGCGACGAAGGAACCAACTCTCAAATGAGCGATTACATTACCGAACAAGAAAAAGAAGTTTGGATGTACAATGCTTACCTTGCAAAATAACTTTTTTTCATTATAAATAATTAACGGCTGTCCCAAAAGTGAGACAGCCTCTTTTTTTTACCCCAACATAACAATTTTAATTATTTAAGTTAAAATTTCATAAATACCCCTAATTTTTTCAACATTAATTCACTAAAAATAACTTTTTTTTAACAAATACCCTATTTTGATTTGGATATAAAAATTTATTTCATACTTTTGTCTAGAATTTAAAAGTTGAATTGATATGAGAAAATGGATTTTACTAGCTTCGCTAGTTGTTTTAGGCTTACTATGCCTATTTTCAGGAACACTTTTCCCTGAAACACCAGTAGATGAAAAAAGCATCCCAGAATTTAGCAGCGCAGACATTGCATGGATGTTAGTATCTTCTGCCATGGTACTCATCATGACGCCTGGTCTTGGATTTTTCTATGGCGGCATGGTAAGAAAGAAAAATGTAATCAGTACCATTTTGCAAAGTTTTATTGCAATGGGTGTAATTACAGTAGTTTGGGTAGTTATAGGATTCGGTCTTGCTTTTGGAGACTCAATCGGAGGAATTGTAGGAAACCCATCTAAATTTCTTTTCTTCAATAATGTTGGTACCAAAACCGCTTGGTCTCTTGCACCAACCATCCCATTAATGCTTTTTGCAGTTTTCCAAATGAAATTTGCAATTATTACACCAGCGCTTATTTCTGGAGCTTTTGCAGAAAGAATTAGATTCTGGGGATATTTATTATTTATCATTTTATTCTCAATATTTATTTATTCGCCTTTAGCACACGCTGTATGGCATCCAGACGGAATTTTATTTAAATACGGAGTTCTAGACTTCGCTGGAGGAACCGTAGTTCACATGAGCGCAGGTTGGGCAGCTTTAGCAGGAGCTTTATTCTTAAAAAAGAGAACAGAAATTATACACGACCCTAGCAGAATTTCTTACGTAATCTTAGGAACTGCATTACTTTGGTTTGGATGGTTCGGTTTCAATGCTGGTTCAGCAGTAAGTTCTAGTTCATTAGCGGTACAAGCATTCGCTAACACTACAGTTGCATCAGCAGCAGCAGCAATAGGATGGGGATTCATCGAAAAAATTAAAGGTAGAAAACTTTCAGCAATGGGCGTAAGTATAGGTGCAGTAGTAGGTTTAGTTGCTATTACACCAGCAGCAGGTTTCGTAACCGTTCCTCACTCAATTTTAATAGGAATTATTGCCGTAGTAGTAAGTAGTTTTGTAGTAGATTTAAGAGGAAAAACAAATATTGACGACACTTTAGATGTATTCCCTTGTCATGGTGTTGGCGGTATGGTAGGAATGATTTTAACCGGAGTTTTTGCAACACCTACTGTAAATGCAGCCGTTGTAGAACCAGGATTATTCTACGGAGGAACAGACTTATTTCTAAAACATCTAGTTGCATTAGTTGGCGTATCTGTATTCGCTTTCTTTGGTTCTTACATTTTACTTTACATTACTAATCTAATCACTCCTTTAAGAGTAAATGAAGAATACGAAAAAGAAGGATTAGATATTACACAACACGGAGAGTCTTTATAATCTCTCAACACAAAAAAAATTATAAAACCCGTTTCACCCTTAAAAAAATACATTTATGAAAACTCTAAAATCTATAAATAAGCTTGCTTATTTAGTCACGACACTATGCGCATCTTTAACTTTTGCTCAGGAAGAAGCAAGCTGGCTAAAAGGCTTCAAATTAAGTGGAAATGCTGATATTTTTTACAAAGCAGATTTCGCAGGAAGTGACAACAATACAAAGACTAGCTTCACTCAACCTAACAACTCTTTTGAATTAGGAATGTTTTCTTTAAAACTTACTCATACTTCAGGGAAATTTACCACTGTAGCAGATTTAGGTTTTGGAAACAGAGCAGAACAGTTTAATTACACCGCAGACAACACAAAATTCTTAATCAAACAATTGTTTATAGATTATGCTGCAACGGATAAACTTACATTAACAGCTGGTTCTTGGGGCACACATGTTGGTTACGAATTGTTAGACGCACCAGAAAACGACATTTATAGCATGTCTTATGCTTTCTCTTATGGACCTTTTTTACATACAGGTTTTAAAGCAAACTACGTTGCAGATAAATTCAATTTTATGGCGGGAGTTGTAAATCCTACAGATTTTAAATCTGCTTTTCACACTGCCGACCCAACTACTGGAGAGAGTTTTAAAAATAAATTCTTTATTTGGCAAATTGGTTACGCTGGAGACAAACTAAGTGCATTCTTAAACGGACAACACGGGAGCTACAACCCTTGGAGCAATAACGTCTCTCAGTTTGATTTAACTGCTGCTTATAAATTTACAGACAAATTCAAACTTGGTGTTAATGCAACTACAGCTACATTTAGTTCAGATATCTCTGGTGTAGATAAACAAACTTGGTCTTCTTTAGTTGGTTATCTTAAATATGATGTAACAGACAGTTTTGCATTGAATTATAGAGCTGAATATCTAGACAACAAAGACAACGCACTTGCATTAGGCGCAACAAACGGAAATACAATTTTCGCGAACACCATTTCCGCAACACTTAAACAAGGAAACTTCCAACTAAAACCAGAAATTAGATTTGAAAGTTCTAATGAAGATGTATATTTCAAAAAAGACGGAAACGCAACAGGAAGTTCTGCAAACTTCTTAATTGCTGCAGTTTACAAATTCTAAACTTTAATCAGGCATTTATATAATTTGCTCAAGTTTTATAGCTTGGGCATTTTTGTTTTATTATAATTTCTAATTTTGCGAAAAACACTAAAAAATATAAAAATGAAAACATTATTATCATTCATAACTCTACTAACGTTCTCCAATTTAATATTTGCTCAATCTGATGCCAAAATATTCAACAAAAAACTAGCAGATTCTCTTAATGCAGACCAAAGAGGCATGAAAACCTACATGCTCGTAATTCTAAAAACAGGACCAAAAGACAAAGAAATTACTGATAAAGAAAAGAGAAGCGAACTTTTCAAAGGACATTTCTCCAACATGGAAGCAATGGAAAAAGCCGGCAAATTAAAACTCGCTGGACCTTTTGCTACAAAAAACTCACTTCAATATAGAGGAATTTTTCTTCTTGATGTAAAAACTGAAGACGAAGCAAAAACTTTACTTCAAAATGACCCAACGATAAAAAATGGAATCTTTGAATGTGAAATTCTTCCTTGGTACGGCTCTGCTGCCATTCCAATGCATCTTAAATACCACAAAATGATTTCCAAAGAATAAAATATATTTTAAATTTCGCAGAAACAAAGAAATTTAAATAATCACAAAAAAACATTTACCAAATTCTAAACTCAAATAAAATATGGAATCCCTACATTTGTACAGTAAGAAAAATTATAGAATTTAGAAAAATAAAATTTAGAACCATTTTGACCAGACTAAACTCCATTTTAGATAACGATTTTTATAAAATTACGATGCAAAACGCAGTCGTAAAATTATTTCCGAAACAAATCGTAAAATATCAATTCATCAATCGTGGCAAACACCATTTCCCAGAAGGTTTTGCGGAAGAACTTAGAGCCTCCGTTAATGCAATGGCAGAGCTAAAACTCACCAAAGATGAGAAGAAATTCATGGCAAAAACTTGTCCGTATATCGATTTGCCTTATTTAGACTTTCTAGAAGGCTACCGTTTTGATCCTTCCGAAGTTCACATCAAGCAAATTGGGAACGATGTAGAAGTTACCGTAGAAGGTCTTTGGTACAGAACAATTCTCTGGGAAGTTCCACTTTTAGCACTCATTTCAGAATTGCACTACGAAATGAATCATCTGGAAAGAAATTCTAACGAAATAGTTATCGAAAACACACTTACAAAAGCCGAAAAACTAAACAATCTAGGAGTTACATACGCAGAATTTGGCACCAGAAGAAGGCATTCTTACAAAGTACACGATTTGGTAATTGGCTCTCTTGCAAAAAAAGAAAACACCACTTTCATTGGCTCTTCCAACGTACATTTCGCTATGAAATATGGTGTGAAAACAATCGGAACTCACGCCCACGAATGGTTTATGTTTCACGCCGCCGAATACGGTTTCAAGATGGCAAATAAAATTGCACTAGACCATTGGGTAGATGTTTACAGAGGAGATTTGGGAGTAGCACTTTCAGATACTTTTACCACAGATGTTTTCTTCAATCAGTTTGATAAAAAATTCACAAAATTATTTGACGGCGTTCGTCACGACAGCGGAGACCCTTTAGAATTTGCAGATAAAACCATTGCACATTACAAGAAAAACGGCATCAATCCTCTATTCAAATACATTATTTTTTCAGATGGATTGAATTTGGAAAAAGTAGAAGAAATTACCAATTATTGTTGTGAAAAAATTGGAGTTTCCTTCGGAATCGGCACCAATTTAACTAATGACGTTGGCTTAAAACCAATGAATATTGTAATGAAACTCATTGGAGTAAAATCGGACAACGGAGAATGGATTCCTACCGTAAAACTTTCTGACGAAAAAGGAAAATATACTGGAGACCCGAAAATGATAGAACTGGCAAAAGAATTTTTGAGAATTAAAGATTAAAAAATTCCAAAATCATAAATCTAAATTTTATCAATATCTTTGACGTATGGAAATTCTATACATTATTCTCAGTTTTATTCTTGGCGGAGTTCTAGCTTATTTTATTGTGAAATCCTCATCGGTTTCGAGGAAAATTCACGATGAACTCAATCAAAATTTCATAAAAAAAGAAGCAGATTTAAGAAATTCGGAAATTAAAATTTCGGAGATTTCAGAAGCCTTAAAACTAGAAAAGGAAACCAACCTTTCTCAAACTGAAATTCTAAACCAACTCAAAACAGAATTGGCAAAAATTTCTGCTGAAAACAATGCTAAAATTCAAAAAATTGCAGAACAAAACGAACTCAACCAAAAACAAAACAACGAAATAAAAGATTTACAAAACGAAAAAAACAATCTCATCGCTTTAAAATCTGAACTTTCTGCACAAAACGAAAGTCTTCAAAAATTATTAGATTCACAGAAAGAAGAAATTGTAAAAATTCAGGAAGAAGCAAAACTGCAGTTCGAGAATTTGGCTAATAAAATTTTAGAAGAAAAGACGGAGAAATTCACCACACTTAATCAAAACAATTTAAAAACAATTCTTGAACCTTTTCAAGAAAAAATTTCCGAACTAAAAAACCGAGTAAACGAAGCGTACGAAAAAGAAAACAAAGAACGCTTTTCGCTTGCTGAAAAAGTAAAAGAATTAGCAGAACTGAATCAACAAATTTCGGAAGATGCCAAAAAATTAACAAGAGCTTTGAAAGGCGAAAGCAAAACCCAAGGAAACTGGGGAGAAATGATTTTGGAAAGCATTTTAGAAAAATCTGGCTTGGTAAAAGGCAGAGAATATTTCTTGGAACACCAATTAACAGACGAAAACAATAAAGTTATTTTCTCTGAATTTTCTGGTAAAAAAATGCGACCAGATGCCGTTATAAAATATCCAGACGAAAGAAATGTGATTATAGATTCTAAAGTTTCGCTTACTGCTTTCACAGAATTGGTAGATGAGACAGATTCTGAGGTTTACGCCAATAAACTCAATCAACATCTTGGTTCCGTTAAAAATCACATTCAACAGTTATCTCAGAAAGCATACGACGATTACGAAAAATCTCTAGATTTTGTAATGATGTTTATCCCAAGTGAACCAGCTTATATCGCAGCAATGCAAGCCGACTCAAACCTTTGGAATTATGCTTATGAAAGAAGAATTTTATTGCTTAATCCGAGCAATTTAATTACTTCTCTCAAATTAATTGCAGACCTTTGGAAAAGAGAATACCAAAGCCGAAATGCTATGGAAATTGCTGAACGAGGTGCAAAATTGTATGATAAATTCGTAGGTTTTGTAGAAAATTTAGAAAAAATTGGAAAAAATATTGACAACGCAAAAAGCTCTTACAATGACGCTTACAAGCAACTTTCTACAGGAAATGACAATTTAATTGTTCAAACTCAAAAATTAAGAGCTCTTGGAATAAAAAATAAAAAACAATTGCCAAACAGTTTAAGTGAAGAAGTAGCCAACCAAATTGATTTTTCTGAGGAATAAATTTACAAAAACAACAAATTTCAAAACACTACAACTCCTTTTCAAATAAAACATGATTATAGAAAGCTTACAAAACGAAAAAATAAAAAATCTCAATAGATTAATTACCGACAACCGTTTTCGCAAGAAATCTAGAGTTTTTGTGGTGGAAGGACAACAAGAAAACGAACGAGCTCTGCAATTTGGATTCGAAAATGTAGAATTTTTTATCTGTGAACCTATTTTTGGAATCAATCATCCAGAAGGAAAGAAACATTTTGTTTCCGCACAAGTTTATGAAAAACTAGCTTACCGAGGATCCTCAGAAGGAATTATCGGAATTTACAAAGCAAAAGAATTTAATTTAAAAGAACATCAACCAAAAGAAAACGCTTCTGTAATTGTAGTAGAATCTATAGAAAAACCAGGAAATTTGGGCGCAATTTTGAGAAGTTGTGAAGCATTTGGCATTGATGCACTCATCGTTACCGATTCAAAAGTAGATTTTTACAATCCAAACGTTTTAAGAAGTAGCGTTGGTTGCTTTTTCGGAATGAATGTATTTTCGGCGACTAACGAAGAAACTTTGGCGTTTTTACAAGAAAATCAATTCAAAATCTTTACCACTTTTATGGACGAAAGTGCCGAAGATATTTATAAGAAAAATTTCAACGAAAAATCTGCTTTATTCTTCGGAACAGAACATTCTGGTTTAAGTGATATTTGGCTTAATAAAGGCGAAAACATCCTCATCCCAATGTCTGGAACAATAGATTCTTTAAACTTAAGCAATGCAGTTGCCATAACCTGCTACGAAATTCTAAGACAAAAACTCACAAAATAAAAGAGCCTTTCAAATTTGAAAGGCTCCGTTTTTCTTTTTAAATAATCTACTACTTTTTAGCAGCTGCTTCCACTTTTGCAGCACCTTCTTTAACGGCGCCAGCGGCATCTTTTACAGCATTTTTAGTAGCATCTTTTAATTCATCTGCTTTTTTCTCAACTTTAGTTGCTGTAGAATCCATTTTCACTTTAGCTGAATCCAAGGCAACATTTGCAGAATCTACGTTTGCATTTACTGTAGAATCTACAGCTTCCACTTTTTCTTTAGTTGCTGTTTTATCACAAGCTACTAATGCTAGAGCAGCAAAAGCTGCTACAAATAATGATTTTTTCATAATAATAAAATTTAAATTGGTTGTTAAAAATATTAATTTGTTCTTGATTAACAAGACAAATGTAAAACCATTAAAAAAACATTATTAGAAAATCATTTGTAAATATCATTGTAAAATTAGTTTTCAAAAAAAATAAAAACTTACAAAAGATAGACAGCAATTGTAAAATTATAAAAACTTACTTTTGCAATAGTTAAAATAAAAAAAAACCACTCGCAAGGCGAATGGCTTATTTTTTTAGCTAAATAATTCTAAAATTATTTTTTAGCAGCAGTTGAATCAGCTACAACAGCAGTTGAATCTACTTTAGTTGAATCAGCAGCAGTTGAATCTACAGCAGTTGAATCAGCAGCAACAGCAGTTGAATCAGCAGCAGGAGTTTCAGTAGTTTCAGATTTTTTACAAGCAACAACAGCTAAAGCAGCGATAGCAGCTACAAATAATGATTTTTTCATAATAAATAAAATTTTAAAATTGTTATTAAATAAGTTTTTGTTCACTTTTAACGAGACAAAGGTATGGCGATAACGAAATTTGCGTATGAAAATTAATTGTAATATCTTTGTAAAACAGTTTTACAAAAAAACATAACTGAAAATCAAACCATTAAATTATTTCTAAAAAATTGGCAGATTTAGATTTATTACATTTTGAACAGCTAAAACAAGAAGTTCAAGCAGAATATTTAAAGAATCACCATCCTTCATTCGATGATATTTCGAAATGGAAAGGTATAGATATTATATACTTCCAAGAAGATTTAAGAAGAAAAGCTAAAGGAAATATTAGCGAAAAGTCTTTCTACACTTACTTTAAAAGCAATCCAACAACAAAACTACCAAGAATAGACATGCTAAATCTGCTTTCTATGTATGTAGATTATCAGTCTTGGTACGATTTTAAAAGGAAAAACCTTTTCGCAAACGAGATAATCTCAGAAAATGACAGTTCTGCAGAAAATGAAATTGAAGGAGAAGAAATTTTGGAATTAGGAGAAATTAATACTGAAACTAATGTTCAAAAAACTGAAGAAAAATCAATTGAAAATATTATTTTACAAAATAACAACATTGAAAATCAAAAACATATAGAAAATTCAACAAATGAAGTAAAGAAAAAAAAGAATCTAATTTTTAATTTTTATACTCATTTTAAAGAATTTATTTGGTTAGGAATTTCTGCAATATTACTAGCAATGGTTTTGGTGTTGATATTTTGGCAAAGAATTTTCGCTACAGAATACTCTTTCACATTTATTGATGCCGACAGAAATACCAAAATAACGGATGAAATAGAAATAAAAGTTCTAAAAGAAAATGAAACTCCTCTACAATATAATTTAGAAAACGGTAAGGATTTTGTATATCAAACTCAAAGTAAAACTTTAAAAATGGTAGTAAATTCTCCATTTTATAAAAAAGATACCATAATAAGAACGCTAGATCCTGCACGAACAAAAGAAGTAATAGAATTAGAACCAGATGTTTATTCTCAAACATTATTTTACTATTCTACAAACGATATTAATAAAAAAAGAGAAGAACTTGACAAAATAATAAGCAATAGTGCTTTAATTTATCAAGTTTATGATAACTATGGCGTAGAAACCCTTAATAAAGAGACCTATATTGGTTTAGTGACAACGCCAACAACATCTTTGAAAAATTTCAAGATGATTGAAACAAAAGTGAGCCCAGAGACTAAAAAAATCATTCTTATCAAATTCAAAATACAAGAAGATGAAAATAAATAAAAACCTCCTATTTTCTTTTTTCATCATAGCTATCGGAATTCTTTCGTGTAAAAAAGAAAACACTCAAAGTGATATAGACAAATTAAGAGAAGCCACCAATAGCAACGTAAGCATAGATAGCACCCAAGCTATTGCAAGCATTACGAAACAAAAATTACAGGAATTATATGACATTTCAGCTCTTTACACATCTGGAAATAGAAATACAGCAATAGACTCTTTAAATTACAGACAAATACAAGGTTATTTTATAAAAAAAGATTCTGGAAACGTCACCAATCTTTTTAAAGAATTAGACAGTCTGAGAGTAAGATATGTAAAAATTAAAAATGTAGAAATCTCTACTGAGATTAAAGAAAAAGACACACTAGATTTTGCAAAATATACTGTAGAATATAGAAATAGTGAACAAAAATCTTTAGGAGAATTCACTAAAAAGTCTCAATACGACCTCATTAAAAAAACCGGGAAAATAAAAAATGAATTCAAATTTTATTTTGTAAGCATTGATATCCCAGAAAAAGACAGTATTTCATCTGGAGTGATTAAATAATCTAGTTTTACATCCAATTCTGAAATATCATCAATAATATCAGTCGGTGAGAAGTAATTCACGCCGATTTTTTTTGCATCAGAATTAATGGTTTGGAAGAATTTATCATAAAACCCTTTTCCATAACCTACTCTATTCCCAAAAAAATCACAATATAACAACGGCGTAATAACATAATCAAAAACAGTTTCTTCATTTTGATTAGACAAAGGCTCTAAAATTCCCCAAGAATTTTCAATTAAAATCGTTTCGGGAGTGAATTTAACCGAAATTAAATCTTTATCAATAATTTTAGGAATAAAAACATTCACTTTTTTACTCCAAAGAAAATTTATAAACTCTAAAGTATTAATTTCTTTGAATTTTGAAATAGGCAAAAAAATACTAACTTTTTGATTTTCAATTACATTAAATTGTAAAATGAATTTATCAAAAATTTTTTCAGATAAAAAATTGACCTCATCTTTTGATAAGGTCATTCTTTTTTCCAAATATATTTTTCTCAAATCTTTTTTAAACATTTTATATCTCTTTTACAGAAATTATTTTCACCGGACAAGCTTTTGCTGCTTTATCGCATGGCTCAAAAGCATCTGGAATAGGAGTTTTAATGGTAAAAAAACCCTTTTTATCTACCGATTTCAATAGGACAGACTTTCCATCTTTCTTAGACATTCGGAAATATTCTGGTGCAAATTCAGCACAATAATTACAACCAATACACTTATCTCTTTGCAATGTAACAATTACCATTATTCTATTATATCGTAATTTAAACTTAATTTGCTTTCTAATTCTAGCATTTGTTCTTTACTTTTAAAAACTTTAGAAAGTAAATCTTTACTCCAATTTATTTTTTTAGAAAATTCATTAAAACTCTCATTTTTCCAATCAAAATCTTTTTTCCAAAAATGCGTAGGCGAAATGTAACAATAAGTATAATTATAAATAAAACTAGAAAGATTATTTTCTTTTGTAAGACTATTAAATGATTTATTAGCCAAAAGAGTAATACCTCTTGTAATACATTCTTTTTCGATATTTGCAATCATTGCATCATAATCATTAGATAAAGAAGAAATATCAAAATTATTATATTCAGTTTCACCAATTTTCTTAATAGGTCTTATTTGTAAAACATCTATTTTAAATTTCCCAAAATTATCAAAAAAATGATTTAATGAATAAAAGTTATCTTTATTAAAAGTATAATTAATTCTCAATTTAAGATTCGGAAACTCTTTTTTTATATTAGAAATTTCGTTCAAGGCGCTACTAAATTTTTCGTAAGAGGCTTTTCCCATAAACTCCTCATACTCTTCTTTGTGCACACCGTGAAGAGAGATTGTAAACTCATCTAAACCTTCAGTCGCTAATTCTCTTATCAGCTCTTTGTTGAGTAAATTAGCATTAGTAGTAAGAGAAATATATGGGACTTTTTTTTTCTTCCCAAGAGCTACTATCCTGCTTAATTGTTTATAAAGTGTTGGCTCTGTTCCGCATCCAATTTGCAATTTTAAAGCTCTACCAAAGAAGATATCTGCTAATCTATCCAAATCTTCTTCAGGAAAAATACCTTTTAACTTTCTTACATAATTCTCGTCTGTAAAATAACACATTTTACAACGTAAATTACACGCCATAACAGGATCAAAATTAACGGCAAGGTATCTTTTATTAAGTTTATGCAATAACCAAATCCCTAGAAATTTAATTCTATGATTTTTTAGATATCTATTAAATTTTAAGAGTTGGTAAACATTCATCTATGCCTGAACTATTTTATATAATTTATCGCTTGGACGAACTCTAAAATCTGTTTTAAAAGTAATAACATCTGCTTTTGAAGCTTTTTCTGAAACTCCAACACCATCTACCATCATTTCTTTCACAGACATTTCTTGTGAGCCAGTTGTTGGTCCTTGTATTAAAACAGTATCTCCTACATTTAAATCATAAGCTTCAATTAAAAATTCTGCAATATTAGATTTTGGATAAAAATGTCTTCCTTTTCCAATATAAATTTTCTTTTGAGTAGCATTAGAACCAGAGTTTGGCGACCATTCTCCAAGTTCTTGACCTAGATAATAACCACTCCAGAAACCTCTGTTGTATACTTTTTCTAGTTCTTTCATCCATTCTTCTACCTTTTCTGAGCCGAAGGTTCCATTTGCAATACTATCAATAGCTTCTCTATAACATTTTGTAACTGTTGCCACATATTCTGGTGCTCTACCTCTTCCTTCCACTTTAAGAACTTTTACCCCAGCATCTACAATTTGATCTAAAAATCCAATCGTACAAAGGTCTTTTGGAGACATCATATACTCGTTATCTAACTCAATTTCAAAACCAGATTCTTGGTCTATAACGGTATATTTTTTTCTGCAATTTTGCTTACAAGCACCTCTATTAGCAGAAGAGTTGTGAGAATGAAGACTTAGATAACATTTTCCAGAAACAGCCATACAAAGCGCTCCATGCCCAAAAATTTCTATTTCAACCAAATTACCAGAAGGTCCTTTAATTTGCTCTTTCTCAATTTGATTACAAATTTTCTTAATCTGACTTATAGAAAGTTCTCTACTCATCACCATTGTATCAGCAAAAAGTGCATAAAACTTGACTGTTTCAATATTAGTAATATTAATCTGAGTAGAAATATGAACTTCCAATCCTATTTGTCTTGCATAAGCAATTACCGCTTGATCCATTGCAATTACAGCCGTCAAATCTGCTGCTTTTGCCTTATCTAACAATGTTTTTATGATAGAAAGATCATGGTCATATATAATTGTATTAAGAGTAAGATAAGTTCTCACACCTTTTTCTTTACATCTTTTAGAAATTTCTGGCAAATCATCAATAGTAAAATTCATCGATGCTCTGGCACGCATATTAAGTTGCTCTACACCGAAATATACAGAATCAGCACCATTATCTAGCGCTGCTTGTAAAGAAGTGAAATCTCCTGCTGGAGACATTAGCTCTATTCTACCGCTTTTTGTCATTCTAACTTTTTTGAAAATTTTTGCAAAGATAGTTTTTTTAGAATTATTCTAAAAAGCTAAGAAATAGATTGATTCTATATTACTTAATAGCGAATTTTCTTATTACCAAGAAAATAAAACAAACCAATCACTAAACCTATAATTATAATCGACACTAACATAATCTGTAAAAGTTTAAACTGATTTTATCAAGAACTAAATTAAAATAGTCTTCAAAACACAGCAATACGTAGCCCAGATGATTTAATCTATTTTTAATGAATTATAAAATGATTTAAAACACGTTAAACTTTGTTAAATGTATTACACTAACAATTTAGTGAACACTATTTTTGCATTAAATTTGTTGAAGTAAAACTATTAAAAAATTAAGATTTTAAAATTATGAACAGTTTGAAAAAATTATTGCCTTTTGCTGTTGTAGGTGTATTGTCAGGAGCAACAACTTTCGGTGCTATTAAATACTTTGATAATAATAACGGAAACAACGGCGATTTTTCATATTTCCACGAAGCAAAAAATGATGCGCAGTTTGCCGGAATTGGCGCTGCAAATGGAGAAGATTTTGTAAAGGCTGCCAAGGTGACAGTGCCTGCAGTAGTTACCATTAAAAATTACCAAAACAGAACTTCTTCTAATAGAATGTCTGAACAAGATTTATTCGACCAGTTTTTTGGTCCTTTCGGAAATCCATTTGGAGATAACCAACAAAGACAGAAGCAACAACAACCTCAACAAGACCAACAAAACAAACCTTCTGGGTTAGGTAGTGGTGTTATTATTTCGCCAGACGGATATATTATTTCCAACAATCACGTAGTTGCAGGTGCTAATAAATTAGAGGTAGTTCTTAGTAATAAAAAAAGTTACATTGCTACGTTAGTAGGTACAGACCCAAGTACAGATATTGCACTTTTAAAAATTGAAGAAAGTGGTTTACCTTACTTAAATTTTGCAAATTCTGATATAGTAGAAGTTGGACAATGGGTTTTAGCAGTAGGAAATCCTTTAGGGTTAAATTCTACCGTTACCGCAGGAATTGTTTCGGCAAAAGGCAGAAGCATAGATTTATTAAGTAGAAATTCCAGAACTCCTATCGAAAGTTTCATTCAAACAGATGCCGCAATTAACCCTGGAAATTCTGGAGGAGCATTAGTAAACACCAATGGAGACTTAATTGGAATCAACTCTGCTATTTCTTCAAACACAGGATATTACGAAGGTTACGGATTTGCAGTTCCAGCTAATTTAGCAAAAAAAGTTGTAGAAGACATTAAGAAATTTGGGCTTGTACAAAGAGGTTTCTTAGGTGTTGGTTCTTTAGATTTATCAGACGAAGACCAAGTAGCAGCTTTCAATGCGAGCAACAAATCTAATATTAAAGCTGGAAGCGGAATCTATGTAAGAGAGGTTACAGAAAAATCTGGCGCAGAAGATGCAGGAATCAAAAAAGGTGATATAATTACTAAAATAGATAATTCTAAAATTGATTCTTTTGCAGATTTATCTGCTGCAATTGGAAGCAAAAGACCTGGCGACAAAGTTTTGGTAACCTATTTAAGAAGCGGAAAACAACTAACTTCTAATGTAACTTTAAAAGACCAAAAAGGAGGAACGTCCTTCAGAAGTAAAGCAGACCTTACAGTGGCCGAAAAAATTGGCGGAGAATTCCAAGAATTAAGTGAAAGAGTTAAAACAGATTACGGTATAAATAGTGGTGTTATCGCCAGAAACGTAACAGATGGTGGCGAACTTGCTAAAATTGGAATTTACGACAATTGTATCATAGTTGAAATCAACGGAAAACCAGTAAATTCTCAAAAAGATGTAGAAAAAAATCTTCAATCTTACAAAGGAAATGTACAGATAAAATTCGTAGACGAATACGGAAGAATGTACACTAGAGGATTCAAAATGCCTTAACTACAAAAAATATATCACTTTAACAAAAAAGCCTTTCAAAAATGTATTTGAAAGGCTTTTTAATTATTTAATTTTTCTCAATTTTCTTTTATTTCTTTCGTAAATAACTTCTACTATTTTACCACCCATCCATGAAAAAGGAAAATAAATGATAAATATTAAAATTTTATAAAAAGTAGGATGATACGGAAAGATAATAATATCTAACATTGCAAAAAAGAGCATCATAAAACCTATTAAAATAGCATAAGCTACTTTGGCATATTTTACGATAATAGCAGTTACTACACCTCCAATTGTAGCTCCAATTCCGGATGAGAAAAGAAGCGTCCAGAAAAAGCCAGGCTTGCGCTCTACACTAGACAAAACTTTTTCCCAATGTTCGAAAGGAGACAAACCGTCGTAAGTTTGCGTCCAAGAGGAATCTATTCTTACACCAAGCGAAATAATGACCGCAGCAACGCCGAGCCCCAATACAACTCCTAATGTATTTCTTAAAAAGTTCATTTAGAATTGATGTGCAATCATTGAAATTTCTACACTTACATTTTTTGGAAGGCAAGAAACTTGTACGGTTTCTCTTGCAGGGTAGCTGTTTTCGTCTAGATAAGAAGCATAAATTTGATTCATGGCAGCAAAATCGTCCATGTTTTTAAGAAAAATAGTTGCTTTCACCACATTAGAAAAAGTTAAACCTGCTTCTTCTAAAATTGCTTTTAGGTTTTTCATCACCTGATGCGTTTCTTTTTCAATACCATCTACTAAATTACCCGTTTCTGGGTCAATTGGGATTTGCCCTGAAATATATAAAACTCCATTAATGAAGTTTGCCTGAGAATAAGGACCAATAGCTGCAGGCGCTTTGCTGGTAGAAATTACTTTCTTGCTCATTTTCTTATTTTTTATACCAAATTAAATTTTCCTTTTTTTTGAAAATTAGATTTCGCAAATATATAGTATTTTATGATAATTTAGAATTCTGATGTAGTGGTAGTAAAACTTCTCTCTTTATACTTCACAGCATCCTTCAAAATATTTGCTTTTATGCTGATGAAAAAATCATAAACTTTATATTGTCCAAACGGAACCCAATTAAAACTAAAGGTAAAACTTCTTTGGTCTCTAGCAAAACCTAATCTTGTGTATGCCAATTTCTTAGACACAAAATCGTAATTGGTATTACCAGATAAACTCCAATACGGTGTAAGCTTCAAAGTACTATCAATACCGATAGATGCTACTTTTGTCCCGAATTTAGTTGCATTTCGAGAATAGCCATAATTTGCATTAAGATTTAACGTCCAAGGTTGACTAAATCTCGCATAATTATCATCATCGAAATAATAAACATCGTTACGTATTTCGCCTTTTGTATTGTATTTTTTAGAAATATCTTCTTTTTTGCCAAATGTCTCGTTGGTTAATGGAAAAGAGAATCCCATTGTAAAACTTTGCACGCTAAAATGTCCAAAATTCTCAGTTCTAGTTCCGGTAGTTTCTCCTGGCGCAAAAACTATTTGGTAAGGATCTATCGTCATACTAGAGTTTACATTCAATTTATTTTGAAAGAAAGACGTTTGTGTACTTACGCTAAATACAGACCATTTATATTTTTCTGCGGCAAAGTTATAACCTCCAGAAATATTGAAAGATTCAAAAATTTTCACTTTTTTCACTCCAGTAGAATCAGATTTGCTTTTCACTTTCATCTCAAGGTTATTGCTAATATTAAAACCTATTGATTGTTGCAAACCTTGACTCGGACTACCATACATTCCGTTTTCAAAAATAGAATAAGATGTTAAAACACCTCTTTCGTTGTAATAATTTTTATAATACCCGAAACTGCTTTTCCCAAAATCTGGACTATAATTAAAACTGATACTTGGCGTAACCATGTGTCTTATCGCCTGAATTTTAGAACCTTTTCTAAATTTAAGCATTCCGTACAAAACAGTCTGCAAACTTGCAGAAGCAGAATAGGTAGAATATCCAGACAACCCTTTATTTTGAGTAGTTTCCAATTCACTAGATACTGGATTATAATATTTTGAAACTGTTTTTGTAGTTAAAACATTATCGATATTACCAGAAAGTGAAAATGTAAAATATTTTGCAATCGTAGTATTGGTACTTAATCCAATGTTGTTTTTTGCGCCAGTCTGCATTTTATCCCACATCGTTTGTGTAAATAAATCGCTGCTTTTAACACCAGAAACGTAATTGCTAAACTGCAACCCTGTATTTACATTAATATTTTCTATAAGACCCGTTCTAACTCCGGTTTTAGGCTTAAATAAGTAAAACTGATTAATGGCAACATTCATTTGAGGCAATCTAATATCCGTTAATCCAGTACTAAAATTCTGAGAATAACTTCCAGTTCCTGTAATCGTTATAGGAAGATTAAGAAATCTTTTGGTGACACTTACAGTAGAATTTTGCTGAGCATTTAAAACATTTTGGTTAAAAATATTGTTGTTATTAACCGTATTATTATAAAACTTACTACTTGTGATATTAACGGACGCACTGAATGTAAAAAAAGGATTAGCTTTAGAATCCTGAGTGTGAGACCAAGCAATATTGTAAACTCCTGTTTTACTATAATCATCAAGTCCTTTTATTCCGCGGATGGTATTCCCCATTTCTGCTCTAAAAGTACCATTGTATCTGTATTTTTTTCGGTAAGTAACCTCTGGCCTTATATTCCAACTGCCTTTGGTATAATAATCTACATAAGCTTTAAGGTCAAAATGTTCTCCAATTGGTTGATACCAACCTAAACTATTAAGAAAAAAACCAACATCTTGCCTTTCTCCAAAACTTGGAATAAGAAGCCCTGCCATTCTTTTTTCCGTCATTGGCAAAATTGCAAAAGGAAGAATAAGCGGAGTTGGAACCTGCTCTATATACATTTGAATTGGCCCTGTAATAAGTTTAGAATTACCTTTACTTTTCACCATTTTAATGTCTGGCGCTAAGAGATAATAATCTGCAATGGTATCTTTTTTCTTTAAAAAATATTCGTCTGTAGTGTATTTCCCACGCTTTAAAAAGAAAACAGAATCGCTAACTTTTTTGGTTTTTTCTGCCACTATTACGCCTTCACTTTCTTCTGTTCTTGCATCATAGGCAATAGCTTGCTTGGTTTTATAATTGTAATTAAAATGCCTGTATTCGTATTTTTTACCACCTTGCGTAGCTGTAGCAGGTTCTTTTATCTTACCAGTAGAATCTATCTTTCCTCTGGCATAAATCATCCCTTTATCCCAATCTATTTGGATATAATCTGCTTCAATTTTCATATCTTGATACGTAACTTCGGCGTTGGTATTAAGATATGTCATTTTTTTCTGAACATCATTTCTTTGCCTGTCCGCTTTGGAGCGAACAATATCTTCCAGTTGTTCTTTTTCTACTTTTACAGTATCATTTTTGGCTACAGCAGTACTTTTATCACTATTTTTAGTAACAACTTCTTGCTTATTTTGTGCTAAAAAATTGTTAAAAATTAGGATAATTAAAATTTGTAGGGTATTTTTGAAAATGTTTTTAAACAAAGCCTATTTATAAATTTGGGCTCAAAATTAATAATTTTTGAAAAATGAAACTACAACATATTCTATTTTATGTAACTTTAACAGTATTTCTTTTCTTTTCTTCTTCAATTTTTGCCCAAAAAAAGTTCATTATTGTTCTTGATGCCGGTCACGGAGGTAAAGATATTGGTGCTACAAGAAAATATTCTGACCTTGGAACGGTAATGGAAAAAGATGTAACACTGGCAATTATCCTCAAACTTGGTAGATTGCTAGAGAAAGACAAAGATTTCAAAGTAATCTATACAAGAAAAATAGACGAATTTCCTTCATTAATTGAAAGAACTACACTTGCCAACAGAAATCATGCGGATTTATTTCTTTCGGTACACGTTAATTCTTCCAAATCTTCCAGCACAGAAGCTCGAGGAACCGAAACATTCGTGCAAGGCCCTGCTCAAAACAAAGCCAATTTAGAAATAGCAAAAGCAGAAAATGATGTAATTTTTCTCGATGCAAAGGATAAAGAAGTTTTTGCCTCTTACGACCCAAATTCTCCCGAATCTTTAATCGCTTTAAAAATTCAACAAAGTAAATATCTCGAAGGTAGTTTATACATTGGTAATTTCGTAGAAGATAATTTAGTGAAAAACGGAAAAAGACCTTCAAGAGGAGTAAAACAAGCAAATTTACACGTTCTCAGAATGAATGCAATGCCGTCAATTCTTACAGAAACGGGCTTTGTAAACAACTATGACGATGCAGCTTACATTACTTCAGAAGACGGACAAAAAGAGATTGCAGAATCTATTTATGATGCTGTGGTAACATACAAAAAAAGAATTGATAGAAATCAAAAAAAAGTAGAGGAAGAGAAACCAAAAGAACTCCCACTAAAAAATGATTTCAGAATTTTATTAATGAGTACTCCAAACAAATATAACGAAGGAGACCCTGCATTAAAAGGATTAAAATACATTTTAACCATTAAAGAGAACGGATTATACAAATATTACTATAGCGTAACAAATTTCGCATCAATAAAAGAAGCAAACTTAAAAACGGCAAAAGACGCAGGATTTAAAAATGCTACAGCCATTAGTTTTATCCCTAATCAAAAAATGAATTCTGGCTATTACAGAATTGAAATTTATGCAGGTAAAGAAAAATTACCTAAATCATCTCCTATTCTAAAAACGTTAGAAAATATAGAAAAAGAAAAAGCAGATGGCATTTTCTACTATTACTATGGCAATCTAAATTCCCTAGAAGCAGCAATAAAACTACAAAATGACCTAGAAGAAAAGGGAATTACAAATACTACCATTGAAAAAATTTATAAATAAGAACAAAAAATTTTGTTGATTAAAAAAAAGTTTATATTTTTGCAGCCGTTAAAAAAACCACGGCCTATTCGTCTAGTGGTTAGGACTCAAGATTTTCATTCTTGCAACAGGGGTTCGATTCCCCTATAGGCTACAAAAAAAATAAAATTTTTAAAAAATAATTTGCAAATTAAAAAATAATTTTTATCTTTGCACCCACATTTGAGACAGTTATGGCAAATCATAAATCAGCACTTAAAAGAATTAGACAATCTGAAAAAAGAAGATTGAGAAACAGATACTATCACAAGACTGCAAGAACAGCTGTGAAAGTACTTAGAAACGAAGAAAATAAGGCAGTAGCTACTGAGCAATTACCTAAGGTAATTTCTTTATTAGACAAGCTAGTTAAGAAAAACATTATTCACAAGAATAAAGCTGCTAACTTAAAAAGCAAGTTAACAAAACACGTTAACAAGTTAGCTTAAGAATAAATCTGGCCCGTTCGTCTATCGGTTAGGACCTCAGATTTTCATTCTGGTAAGAGGGGTTCGATTCCCCTACGGGCTACAAAAATCCTCAGAAATTTCTGAGGATTTTTTGTTTTTACTATCTTTGATAATAATATTTATAACAGACTAATGAAAATTCTTATCATCAACGGACCCAATCTTAATTTACTAGGAACTCGCGAACCCGAAATATATGGAAACACCAGCATGAATGATGTTTTAGAACAACTAAAAAATCAATTTGCTGAGCATGAATTTATGTATTATCAATCTAATTACGAAGGTGGAATTATAGATAGAATTCAAAATGAAGATTATGATGCTTTGGTAATTAACCCGGGTGCTTTTACTCATTATTCTTTCGCTATCGCAGATGCCCTTAAAAACCTTAAAAAAAGAAAAATAGAAGTCCACATTAGCAATATCTATCAAAGGGAAGAATTCAGACAAAAATCAGTAACTGCAGCCTACACAAATGCAGTTCTCTCCGGGTTTGGAATTGACGGTTATCGATTAGCCGTTTTAAGTCTTTAATCTTAAAAATTTCAATATTCTATAAAAAAGAAAATCCTCAACTTGCGTTGAGGATTTTTGTTTGCTTTGAAGTAGCAAAAATTAGATTTGAGGACCAGCCGCAACTAATTTTTTACCTTCTTCTGTATCTGTATATTGCTCAAAATTCGCAATGTATTTTGCAGCAAGAGATTTTGCTTTTTCTTCCCATTCAGCCGCACTAGCATAAGTATCTCTTGGGTCTAAAATTCCTTCAGAAACTTTTGGTAAAGAAGTAGGAATTTCTAAGTTCATTACAGGAACTACAGTTTTTGGAGCTGTATCAATAGAACCATCGATAATAGCATCAATAATAGCTCTAGTATCTTTTAGAGAAATTCTCTTACCTGTTCCGTTCCATCCAGTGTTTACTAAATAAGCTTTAGCACCGTGTTCTTTCATTTTACCAATTAATGTTTTAGAATACATTGTTGGGTGTAATGTAAGGAAAGCTTCACCAAATGCTGGAGAGAAAGAAGGAGTTGGTTCTGTAATACCTCTTTCAGTACCTGCTAATTTAGATGTATAACCGCAAAGGAAGTGGTATTGTGCTTGTTCGTCATTCAATACAGAAACTGGAGGCAATACTCCGAATGCATCTGCTGATAAGTAAACAATTTTCTTAGCGTGTCCTGCTTTAGAAGGAAGTACAATTTTATTAATATTATAAATTGGGTAAGAAACTCTGGTGTTTTCTGTAATAGAATTATCTTTATAATCTATTTCACCATATTCATTTACCACAACGTTTTCTAATAAAGCATCTCTTTTAATAGCTCTGAAGATGTCTGGTTCTTTTTCTTCTGTAAGATCGATAACTTTTGCATAACATCCACCTTCGTAGTTGAATACACCATTGTTATCCCAACCGTGTTCGTCATCACCAATTAAATATCTTTTTGGGTCTGCAGAAAGTGTAGTTTTACCAGTACCTGAAAGACCGAAGAATAATGCAACATCACCTTCTTCACCTACGTTAGCAGAACAGTGCATAGAAGCCATACCTCTTAATGGTAAATAGTAGTTCATCATCGCGAACATACCTTTTTTCATTTCACCACCATACCAAGTTCCACCAATAATTTGGATTTTCTCAGTTAAGTTAAACATTACGAAGTTTTCAGAGTTTAATGCTTGTTCTTTCCAATTTGGATTAACAGTTTTAGAACCGTTCATTACTACGAAATCTGGCTCACCAAAGTTTTCTAGTTCGTGGATAGATGGTCTAATGAACATATTGGTCACGAAGTGTGCTTGCCAAGCTACTTCCATCACAAATCTTACTTTTAGTCTTGTATCTGGGTTTGTTCCGCAGAATGCATCTACTACATAAAGTTTTTTAGAAGTAGAAAGTTGCTCAAGAACTAATTCTTTACAAGATTTGAAGATTTCTGGAGTTGTAGGGAAATTCACTTTTCCGTCCCAACAAATTGTATCTTTAGTTACATCATCTAATACAATATATCTGTCTTTAGGAGATCTACCTGTAAAAATTCCTGTTTTCACTGCTACTGCTCCAGATTCGGTTACTGCACCTTTCTCAAAGCCTTTATTTTTAGCAGACATTTCTGCTTTGTATAATTCTTCGTAGCTAGGATTGTACACTACTTCATGATAACCTGTGATTCCTAAATCGTGTAATTCTTGGATGATTTTTAAATTTTTCATAAGTTAAAAAATTATATTAATGATTCATATTTTTTTGCTATACAAAATTACGCAATGTATGCTGTTTTAGCCATTTATAAGCAATGATATAAATCACTAAACTCACATTTTATAACCAATTGAAAATCAATAAACTAAACTTTCCCAATCAAAAACATTATGATAATTATTATGTGAAAAGTATTTTTTATAATCCCCAAATTTTGAAGCTAAAACGAAATCTCCGCCCCAAGCTCCCAAACTTTTTACAAAAGAAGGACAATCTTTAAAGCATTTATCCTTTATCATTTTCACATTTAAAAACTTACTTAACTCTCTCTCGTGCAACAACATCAGTTCAGAAAAATCTTCAATTTTTTCGCATTCTAAAACCTTTTTTGTTATTTCAGAAAACAAATTTCTTAAATATATAGATTTTTCTCGAGACCGAAAAGCTGTAATTCCTTCTCTCGAATCTTGTTTTTGGTTTAAATGAATTAAAATAAGGTCTTTTGCAAACTTTGGCTTAAATTCTACCTTCTCTATTAATCTGGGATTATTTTGATACAAAATTGCAAATTTCTCTTGCGCCACAGCAATATCATAACCACTACCTCCTAAAGAAATTTCATTAAGTAAAAATGCATCAATATTAGAAAACTCAGCCAAATTATTCATTAAAGTAGAACTGCTACCCAATCCAAAATTCCCAGGAAACTGAAGATTTGTTCTTATCTTATAGGTTACATCACTTTGAAACCTTGTTTCAGATAATTTTTGAACATTTTTTAGAACTTTCAACACAAAAGCTGCACTTTCAGGAAGATTAGTACTTACAATTTCCCAATTTTTATAATTTATAACCACCAACAGCCAAGGCTTACTTTCGTGTAAAGCTTCCCAATAGACTAAAGATTTGCAGTCTTCAATTTCTCGCCAATAGAAATCTTGTCCCAATTTGGTGGGAACTGCCAATGCCAAAGCTCCATCTAAAACAAAATATTCAGAGGTAATTAATAATTTGCCGGGAGAAAAAATGTGATTTTCCAAATCTATTCTAATTTTTTACCAAAAATAAAAAAAGTCACAATAAAAATTGTGACTTAGCATTTATATCGCCGAAGAAACTACTGCTTCGGAATTAATTTTCTTTATAAGCCCCTGCAATGTCTTGCCTGGCCCAACTTCTACAAAACTCGTCGCTCCGTCTTTAATCATATTCTGCACAGATTGCGTCCACTTTACAGGACCTGTAAGTTGTGCAATAAGATTTTTCTTAATTTCATCGGGATTAGAGACTGCTGTTGTAGTGATATTTTGATACACTGGAATAATAGCTTTTCTAAATTTTGTATTTTCAATAGCTGCAGCTAATCTTTCCTGAGCAGGTTGCATCAACGGAGAATGGAAAGCTCCATTTACAGGAAGGATTAAAGCTCTTTTTGCACCAGCCGCTTTCAACGCTTCACAAGCTTTTTCTACCGCAATAGTTTCACCAGAAATAACCAATTGTCCTGGGCAATTATAATTAGCAGGAACCACAATTCCATCAATTGTAGCGCAAATTTCTTCAACTTTAGCATCTTCTAAACCTAAAATTGCTGCCATAGAAGAAGGATTAATATCACAAGCTTCTTGCATTGCCAAAGCTCTTTCTGAAACCAATTTCAAACCATCTTCAAAAGAAAGAACTCCATTTGCTACCAAAGCTGAAAATTCTCCCAAAGAATGCCCTGCTACCATTTGAGCTCCCGTAGCATCAATCGCTTTTACAGCAGCTACAGAGTGAATAAAAATTGCTGGTTGAGTTACTTTTGTTTTTTTAAGGTCTTCATCAGTACCTTCGAACATTATTTTTAAAATATCAAATCCTAAGATTTCGTTACTGAAATCCATCAAATCTTTTATTTCTTTTCTACTGTCATATAATTCTTTTCCCATTCCTACGAATTGGGAACCTTGACCTGGAAATACAAGTGCTTTCATATATAATTACAACGTGTTTATTTTGAAAGGAAGCAAGTTCCTTCTTTTTTTGAAAATAAATAGATTTTTTTTAATTAAGGAATCAATCTCACAACTCTACAACCAGTATTTACATACGCTCCGCCTTTGCTTTTTACGTATTCAAATTTTGTAGCCAATTGCGTTTGAGATTTGGTAATTTGTTTAAACAATTCTCCTTTACTGTTTTCTCTGCTCAGAATATCATTCACCACATCAAAACCAATCACAGCATATTTAGAAGGAGTTTTGCAATATTGTTTTTTATAGCTAGCAAGAATTTCTTTTTCAAAACTTCCGTCTGTATTAATTTTTCTATCCATCAAATAAACAAGACTTGCCTTTCTAAGAGCTTCTTCGTTGCTTTCGAAAATTGGATTATAATACATACTGAAAGATTTAACACCTGAAGTTTCTGCAGATAAATCCATCATTTTTTTAGCAAAATCTTTACCTACACTATCATTATCAGAAGCCAAAACCGCCATAATTGGTGCGCTTTGCCCTGTCATCATATTATTGTCTAATTTAATCTCATCTGGAGAGTTTACAATAATAATGTTAGGATTTTTAATTTGTTTTGCCAGATTATCTTTAATGTAATTAGCATACGTTTTATCTTGATCTGCTACTACATAAATTTTCTCGTCAGAATAAGCTTGCGCCACTTCTTTTGCAATTTTGTCTGCTAAAACTTCTTGGTCTGTTTCTACAATAACTAAATTGTTAAAACTTTCAAGTTCGGGAGAATTTGCAAAAGGCGCTACAACAGGAATTTTTTTAGTTTTCACATAATCTAAAACATCTAAAACGCTAGATTTAAAGAAAGGGCCAATAATTAAATCTGTATTATTCGGATTAATCTGAGTTAAAGAATTTTTAAAAGAACTTTCGCTTCCTGCATCTACTACTTTAACGTCTAATTTTTGTCCACCAGCTGCACTTCTTTCAATCGCTAACTTAGCACCTGTTAAAAAATCTGCTGCCATGCTTCTATACTTGCTTTCGCCAGCGTCAAAACCGAAAGGCAACATCAAAATCACATTTAATGCGCCATCATTTTTCTTAACATAAGCAGGTTCTAATTTCTTCACTTTAATCACCATTCCTGTTTTTAAACCATCAGTAATTTTAGGATTAAAAGCGATTAATTGGTCTAAAGTAATTCCAAATTTATTTAAAATACCAAAAACTGTATCACCATCTTGAACGGTATAAGTTTGATATTCGTCTTCTTGAACTTGAACTTCTTGTTTTGTATTCTTGTTATCTTCTTGCCAAGATACAGTATCTTTTACGTTAGAATCACTAACATTTCCAGATTTTTTTACTTTAATCACATCACCAGGTTGAAGTCCCTTTTCTTCTAAACCGGGATTCAACGCAAATAAATCTTTCTGAGAAATTCCGAAATTCTTAGTTATTTTATAATAATTATCTTTTGCTTGAATTACATACGTTCCTTCATCTGCTTTTGGAGTTTCCACAGATGTAGAAACCGCTACAGATTCTGCTGGCTTTACTTCTTGAGGTGCAGCAAAATTTCTATTGAAAGCATTTTTATCTGCATATTTTTTCACATTATCAGAAGGAAGCGTCACTTCGTCTCCTATTCTTAAATGAGAATCTAACTCAGGATTTAATTTTCTTAAATCTGTTTCAGAAATATGATATTGTTTGGTAATTCCGTAGATGGTTTGTTTGGGCTGAAGAACTATTTTACTAAGATTACCACTTCCGCTAGAAACTGGTTTTTCTGTAGTTTTAGGTTTTTCATCATTTTTTTTACTGATGACAAGAACATCACCAATATTAAGTTTACCTTCTTTAACTTGCGGGTTTAGTTTATAGAGTTCGTCTATAGAAATTCCATATTTTTTAGAAATTGCATAAGGATTTTCTTTAGGTTGAACCGTGTGAGTTTTCTGCGCGAAAACCACTAAACCAGACAGAGAAAAGGCGAATATTAGAAGATTTTTCATTATTTTAAATAAAATACAAAAATACTGCTTTCTATTTAATTTTCCATTAAAATTAACATAGAATTAACGACGTCCATTTCTTGGTAACAATTATCAAGCCACGAATCGCCATTTTCTGCAAAAAAGTTACTGAAATTAATCACTCTTTCTTGCCAGTTGCCAGAAGGATGTATTTCATAGAAAAGTTTTTCTAAAAAATCTATATAATCTGCTTGTTTTATTTTTTCGGCTCTAAGAAGTCTTTTTCTCATTCTTTCGAAACTTTTTAGTTGCCTCTTTTCTTCGGCTTCTACTAAATTTCTAAAAGTTTTGTCTGTAAGAGAAGATTTTTCTTTCAATTCTAGAAACTGAGATTTTAACAGCGTTTCTTTTTCTTCAATTATTGCTTTCAAAGAAGATTCTTGAACCAATTTTTCATTCAGTTTAGCTTGAAAATCCCCCAAGAAACATTCTAAATTCATTCCAGATTTATCAATTCTTTTCAACGTTTTTTCTTTAAGAAACAACATAGAATTTCTAGGAATAAGAATAGGGAAAGGAAGTTTAAAACGTTCAAAAACATGAGGAAGTTCTAGCCAATACATTATTTCGGCATTGCCACCAATGTACGCAATATTGGGCAATACTTTTTCTTGAAAAACAGGCCTTAACAAAGCATTTGGCGAAATTTTAGACCAATCTTTTGCTAATTCTTCAAAAGAAACATTTATATCTTTATCAACAATCACGTAAGAATTGTCTTTTTTAGAAATTCTATCTCTGGTTTCGCTTAGATAAAAAAGATTAATTTCTCTGGGATTTACCTGAACTTTACCATATTTCTGCGTCAAAAAATCTACATTTTCTTTAGAAAAATGATGTGTAACTTCGTTTTGCAATTCGTCTGAGAAGATTTCTGCCATTTGGTTTTTAAGCAAAATATCATCACCATCAATCATTAATAAACCAAATTCTGAAAACAGTTCGTGCACCAAATTTCTGGTAGCTTCGGTTAGTGTTTTTCCTTTTTGGTAAGATTTTTTCATCAAAAGAATAAGCCGAGTGCCAAAAACATCGTCTTTAAATTCTTTCTCGAATTCGTCAATAAAAGAAACATCTTCAATTACAATTCTGCCAACAGCTCCGCCAGATTTACCTTTAATTTGATAAAAATTCTGTTCGGTTCTGAAATGATTTATTTCTTCAAAATCGTGGTCTTCTGTTGCCATCCAAAATACGGGAACGAAGTTTTTCTCTGAATTTTGAGATAAATATTCTGCCGTTTTGATGGTTTGAAGAATTTTATAAATAAAGAAAACCGGACCAGAAAAAAGATTTAACTGATGACCAGTAGTTATGGTAAATGTACTTTCCTGAGAAAGTAAATTGATGTTTTGAGATTGTTTATCTGTAAGTTGTAATGTTTTTAATTGCTCTTTAAAAACATTTACCAAAATATTCCTTTGTTCTTTAGAGAACGATTTTGATTTTTCTTCTGCTTTAGGAATAGCATTTTTTAAAGAAAACTTATATGATGAAAATTGAGGAATTTCTTCATTTAGAAAATCCTTTATCAATTGCGGAATGCTTTCTATATTTTGAAACGGAATTTTAGATTTCAACATTTGGCAAAATTAGTGAAATATATACCAAACAATTCCCAAATTCAATCGAAAATCATAAATAGGATAATTAGGTGCTGTAAATGATTTATTTTTCATGAAAGTAGTATTGAAATGTTGCGCTTCTACAAAAAACATCATTCTTTTCACTTTCATATTAAAATAAGCATCAGCAATAGGTTGTCCGCCAATTGAAGTTCCGCTGTTTGAAAGTACAAACTCGTTCAATACAGGAAAATAATCTCTAGAATTAAATTTACTGAAATAATAAACTTTAATTCCGCTTTGAATTTCCGCAGCATTTTTAAAAGCTTTTGTTTGATAGAAAATATTTACTCTTCCTACAAAACTCGGCATTGGAAACAACTCTTTTTGAGAAAGTGCACTTTGGAAAAGCAATTTTGTATTGAGATTAAATTTTCTGTATTTAACAGTAGCTTCACCACCAATTTGAGAAATATTCATGGTTTCTGCGCTTTGTTTTGGCAGAAAATCGGTATCAAAATACGCTAAGTTATCAATTCTGAAATAATTAGCAAATACAGAACTATCAAACCATTTTAAATTAATTTTACCACCAATTTCTGTAATACTTTGGTTTTGAGCATTGGAAAAATTATAATTAAAATCTTGATAAAAAGAAGGATTTATCAAATAATTAAAACTTGGAATTGCAGATTGAAAATTAACATGCGCATTTAAAATATATCCTTTTATAGGTTCTAATTTCAATAAATTCTCAGACCTAATGTAATTCCCAAAAGACTTACCGTTAGAATATTCTAAGAAAGATTTCAAATCTACTTTATCCCAAAGTCTTATTTCTAAATTCCCGACAGCACCTAATCTGTTTTCTTTATTATCTGTAGGAATTGTAACTCCAACTGCAGTTGGCAACTCTCTGTCTGTTCCTAAATTTATCAATTGATGCCTGAAACCAGCGTCTAATTTGAATGTTTTTTTATCAAAAACCAAACTTACAGTATTGCTAAGATTTTTAGAAAATTTATAAGCATAAGTATCAAAATCGTCAACGTAAGAAGAAGTGTAATAACTTTCTGTAGAAGACTCTATAAACCTATATTTATTGGCTTGATGATATAAAGTGTGTCTTAATTTAAAAGGATACTTCTCTGAATTTACAAATTGAAATTCTTGAGAAAAGTAATATCTTCTTAGAGAAAACCTAGAATCTGAAGCCGTAAGATTTACCGATAAATTTTGTCTGTTGTTAAATCTGCTATCGTCTCCAAGAAAAAGACTAACATCTTCTAAACCTCCATTTTCTTCGTTATTTACATTTTGGTGAATGTAATGTGTAAAGAATTGATATCTGCCATTTTTAGAATTAAAATGCGAAGAAAACACAAAATTATTAGAAGCCGCCAAACTTCTTCTGTAAATCCCCTGAGAACGAAGCCCCATATATTCTACCGCAAAATTAAAGTTTTTACCAATATTTTGAGTATAAGTAGAATTGAGCGCTGCGCCTTGTTTCATTGCATTATGATAGACAAAAGATGTAGTAGGCGTTTTTACATCATAATATTTTACGTCGTCTATCCCTAAGATAAAATGAGATTTGTTGGTAGGCAACAAAGATAAATTCTGTTCTTTATTTACAGAAAACACCAAATCTTGAAAACCAGAACCAATATTTGCAAACTGAATTTTGCCAAAATTATCTCTATTATTAAATTGAGAAAATTGATAAGATTTGTCTACCGTAAAAACAGTATCAAAAATCTTTTTTTCTGAAAATTGAGTTTGGATAAGATAATCGTTGATGGTGGGTTTAAAAATTTTAACCGAATCTTTACCACCTTTATCAATTACCAAAGTATCTCTTTCAGCATTTTTATTTTGAAGCTGAGGTTTTTTAATGATTTGTGCTTCTAAAACAGTTGCACAAAAAAATATAACTAGAAAAATATATTTCATTTTGAAATTTTGAAATACAAAAGTAGTAAAATAAAGGGAATAAAAAAGAGATTACCACCTAAGCGATAATCTCTTTCAATGCTCTTAACATTATAAATTCGATTAAAATTTATTTAAGCAAAGGATTTGAATTTTTAGCACTTATCGGATATGGCAACCTATATTTCTCACCTTTAAGAACCAAATCAGACCATCTTACCCACTCAAATGATAACTCAAGTCTTCTCTCATTATCTAATGAAAGACTAGACTTTCTTTTTGCTTGTAATTCAGCTAATCTATTAGCATTTCCAGCTTCCGCAGAAATTAAATACATCTCAGGAATCCTTGATATAAGCAAATCTGAATCATCGTTCGGAGAATACTTATTTGAAAAAACATAATCATTTGTTTGAGGAGCTTGAGCAAAATCAAACAAACTTCTTCTTGTATCATTTGCAGATATAAGTGCTAATAAATCATCAGCAGCAGCAAAACAATTCCATGTTCTTGCATCATAACTCATAATCCATCCCCAAGATCCATTTGTTTCAGCTAAATTACCTGCAAATTTAAGTATCACTTCAGAACTATTTACTTTAGGATTGTCTGATATAGAAAATTTACCACTATTAATTAGCTCTTCAGCTTCCTTTCCAGCTGACTGAATATCTCCATTCATTCTATAAACTCTTGCTAAAAGGGCACTAGCAGCTTCACTTGTAGGTGTTAATTGAACTAATGACGCATTTGCAACATCAAATTTTTCAATATTTGCTTTTGCATATTTTAAATCTTCAATAATAAATGCTAGAACATCTTTACCCGAGCTAGGTGCAATTGCTCCAGAAACATAAGTTTCATCAATTATAGGCACTCTCTCAAATAAATCATACAATCTTAGATGAGATAATGCTCTTACATATCTAGCTTTACCTCTTTGTTCATTTGTAGCAGAAGGAACTCTCAATATCGTATTAGCTCTTGTAACTGCTGTATAAAAATCTTTATAGTAGTAAGATAATAAAATATCATCCTCTGGCACTATATGTTCATGCAAATATTGCACTTGATAAAATTGAAACTTTACGGGCTTATAATTATCTGACATTATCTCCCCTGCCATAATATTAAAATACGGATAAGCACTCGGCTCCATAATACTTTTATATGCACCTGTTAACAACTTATCAACATCAGATGTTGACAAATTAGCAGTTGCATCCAATGAGGCTTCCGACTTTATATCCAATTCTCTATCACAAGAGCTCAATATTAGTCCAATAGCCAAAAATAATATACTTAATTTTTTCATTTCAAAATAATTTTAAAAATTTATATTCAATCCTAAACTATAAACCTTTACAGTTGGAATACCATTAGTATCTACCCCAGATTGTACCTTTGAAGTATCCGCACTATTTTGATTAACATTTAATGTTTGATCAACATAGTACGTTTCAGGATCAACACCATTATATTTAGTAAAAGTAAATGGGTTTCTAACTTGCGCATATACTCTCAAAGATTTTAAGAATCCGAAATCTTTGGTATCAAAATTAACCCCTAGAGTTATGTCTGTTATTCTAAGATAATCAGCATCCTCCAAAAATCTTGAAGAACGATAATTATTCCAAGAAGAAATAGCACTAGCCAAATGAGGTCTAGGAACATTAGTATCGGTATTATTTGGAGTCCAATAATTCATTTGTTCATCAATCATATTTGTAGAATATGACGGATACCCCACAGCAGCCCCAGAAACAGACCTTTCTTTATACATAGCATATACTTTTTTACCAATAGAATACTGAGCATTAATAGAAAGATCAACTCT
The DNA here is from genome assembly GCF_047601505.1 of Cloacibacterium sp. GTDB lineage: Bacteria > Bacteroidota > Bacteroidia > Flavobacteriales > Weeksellaceae > Cloacibacterium. The sequence goes on along the minus strand of NZ_JASGJD010000001.1, from coordinate 788,823 downwards.
CTTATAAGCAACCCTTGTATTAAACCCTCCATATATTGGAGCTATTCCTCCATTAAAAACGACTAAATCATTAGAATCAATTTTACCATCTCCATTTACATCTTTATATATCATATCTCCTGGCTGAACTACTTTAGTAACTTTTCCGCTTGTATCTTTGTACTCAAATCTTTCTTGTGCAACTCCTAAAGATTCATATATATAAAAAGACCCTAACGGTTCTCCTTCTTTTACAATAGATGCAAAACCTGTTGTATAAAATCCTGCAGGAATTCCAATTTTTTCTACAACATTTTTATTGTATGAAAAATTAGCTCCAAAATCCCACTTAAAATTTTCTGTTTTGACTATTTTAGTATCAATTCCAACTTCAAAACCTTTATTATTGATTCTTCCTACGTTACTTAACATAGTTTTAAAGCCTGTTTCTTGAGCTACTGGAATTCTATATAACAAATCATTTGTAGTTTTATCATAATAATCAAAAATAATATTCACTCTTTTTTTGAACATTGATAAATCCATACCGAAATCCATTGACTTACCTTTTTCCCAATGTAAATCAGGGTTATATAAATCGGTAACAGCTAATCCAGGATTTTGATTATGGTTCTCTCCTCCTCCAATTAGATTAAGACCTGAAGCATAGCTAACACCTGTTTGATTACCTGTAAAGCCATATGACCCTCTCAATTTCAACTCATCAATAACAGGAACATTAAAAAATGACTCCTTAGAAACAGTCCAACCAGCAGAAAAAGCTGGGAAATTCCCCCACTTGTTTCCTTTAGCAAATTTAGAAGACCCATCATACCTTGTTGAAACCATTAAGTTATACTTATTATCCCAAGTAAACTGAGCTCTTCCAAAGAAAGAAGCCAAAGACATTGCCATAAAATAACTTCTACCTGCATTAATAGTACCCGCTGAAACAAGCCATTTTAAATCATTTGAAGGGAAATTTTCTCCTTGAACATAAGAATCTTCATACTCCCATCTTTGGAAAGATTGCCCCGCTAATACATCTACAACTAAACGGCCATCTACAAAATCTTTATTATAATTTGCAGTATTTTCAATCAAATATTCTCTGTTATTATTTGTACTATAATATCCATACCCCCATGGCTTTCCTGCTTGTTCTCCCCTTCTCGTATTAGGAGCATCAAACCTATTATATCTTCTTGACATAATGCTTCCGCTCACGGAACTTTTCAAGGTAAGATTTTTTATAGGGTTGTAAACTGCATAAATATTGGAGCCTATAGTTTGATATCTATCAGAAACAACTCTCTCAAACGCCCAAAGAGGATTATTAGAAGTCAAATTTCTATTTGGTTTACCATCAACTCCATATGGCGCAAGGTTAGGAGCAGCATTAATTGCATTACTGTAAGGCTGATATGTATTGTTATCATCAACAATAGGTACAGAATCTAGGTAAGTAAAATAAGAATTAACTCCAAATTTAAGTTTACTTGTAATTTTTTGTTCAACATTTAATCTAACTCTTGAAACATCATACTTATCTTGTTTAATAATACCTTCCTGCGAAATATTACTTACTGAAAAATAAATTTTAGAATTTTCACCACCAGAAGAAAAACTAAACTGATTATTCGTAATTGCTCCCGTCCTAAGAACATAATCCAACCAATTAGTATTAATACCTGTATTAGCCATAGGCGTTTTAAGAGCTAAATCTGCCGCACTACCACTAGTTGGAGCAGGAAGAATCCCAGCTTGAATATCACTTAAATAATTCAATCTAGCAGCTTCGTGCACCTGTCTATACTGCTCACCATTAAGTAAGTCAGGTCGCTTTATAATTTCTTGAATCCCATAAGAAGAACTAAAAGATACAGTAGGTTTCAGATTATATTTCCCAGATTTTGTTTCAACTAAAACCACCCCATTAGAAGCTCTAGACCCATAAATTGCACTAGATGCGGCATCTTTCAATATCTCCATACTTTGAATATCTTCCGATGTCAAATTCCCAAGAGATTCTTGAGGAACACCATCTATTATATAAAGTGGACTATTGGACGCACTTAAGGAACCATTACCTCTAATGCTAATCTTAGTATTATTACCAGCCCTACCACCTGTATTTGCTACTTGAACACCTGGCGCCTTACCTTGCAAAGCAAGCTCTACAGATGGAACAGGCTGCTCTTGCAAGGCTCCACTCTTAACTGTTGCAATCGCTCCAGTAACATCTGATCTCTTTTGTTTTCCATAACCAACTACCACAACTTCTTCTATAGTTTTTGTATCAGCTGTGTCTTTTTTAGTTTTCTGAGCCATTACAGCTTGTCCCCCCATAAAAAATAGGACACCCGCTGTAAGCGCTTTAATTTTTACATTCATATTAACAAAATTTAATACATTGAGGGGCAAAAGTGTTAATAAATTTTAACATATACAAATATTAGAGGAACAAATTCATTAAATCTATTTTCAACAAAAATTAAAAAAAATATTAAAAATTATTTTTTTTTAAAAAATAGGCGATTTTACAGATTATTCAATAAAAAAAATACAATTACAAACACCAAAACAAATAATATAACAAATAATTATATTTTATTTAGACTAAATACAAATTACAAACAAAAAAGAGCTACTCTTTCGAGTAGCTTTTCATAATAGATTTAGTTAAATCTTAAAATAATAATTATAGACACCACAAATCAGTTATCAACACACAATGTGTTTAAAGATAATTCTAAAGAAGGAATCGGCCATATATAACCAACATCACCTAATGCCTTAGCTGGAGCAGTGCCATGCGCAGGGAAAGCAGACAACAAACGCGTAACATCCCTAGTCCTATGTCCCTCTCCCATAAACTCCATTCTTCTTTCATTATCAATTGCTAACAAAAATTCTGAAGGAGTAGAAAAATCACCAGCAACAAACACTTTTCCAGCATCAGAACGCCCATGAACAGCATTCAACAAAGCTAAAGACTGAGAATCAACTACATTACTTGCCCTAACCTTAGCTTCTGCTAGATTTAAAAGAACTTCCGAATATCTAATTACAGGCACCCAATCCGTATAAGGATTTGGAGTCTTAAACTTCATATTCCAAAGCTTAGTTCCTGAATTACTCGACACAATAAAAGCTCTTCTTTTATCCTCCACAGTAAACTGAGTTGTATTTGCCAAAATACCAGAAGGATTTACAGAATACTCACCATTACCAACGCCCCCAAGAGAAGCAACAGGAGTCCAATAATAAGCAATTTGATTTTGCGTACCTGGAAAATCCCCAGCCGTAGAAGACATAGGTAAAGAAAAAATTGATTCCGTAGTTGTATAATTAGTAAAAACAGTAGCTATATTTGCTTCCAACTTATTAGCTACTCCACTAGGCGCCACAAAAGGAGCACTATTAGACACTATTTTATTAGCTTCTGTAACCGCCTCAGCATATTTCTGCATAGAAAGATAAACTCTAGTCTTAAAAGCAACAACCGTATTTCTATGCACCCTTGAAGTATTTAATATCGCAGACGCATTAGCGAGTGGCAAGTCTGTCTCTGCCTCATTTAAATCTTTTAAAATCTGCGTATAAACCTCCGCAACTGTACTTCTAGCCAAATTAGAACTCCCACTACCTTTAATTCCAGTAAGACGCAACGGCAATCCCGGATTAGCTCCATTCCCATCTGCGTAAGGCTTAGCAAAAAACTGCAGCAATCCATAATACAACATCGCCCTCAATGCTTTAACCTCAGCTATATAAACTTTCCCCTTTGCTTCCCCTACGACACTTGTACCCCCAGCATTCATCCCATCAATAAACAAGTTTGCATTATTAATAGCATAGTAACTACTCGTCCAAAAAGAAGTAATAGAACTAGAAGAGTTGGTTGGATTTTGACTAAAGACATCTGCAGCCGTTACTAAATTATCTGTTTCTTTTAACACATCAACACCGCGTATGTCATTATAAACAACATACCTACCACCATGAACATTTCCACTTTTATAAGCACTATATACCGACAACAAAACCCCTTCAATTCTAGTTGAAGTTGTAAATGCAGAAGCATCAGTAATTCCTGTTTCATTTTCAGGAGATAAAGACGATTCATTTCTACACGAGGAAACCAAAGAAAGAACTCCAAACATTACCCCTATTAATATATTTTTATTTTTCATTGCTTTAAATTTAAAAAATTAGAATCCTACATTAAGACCAAATGAGAAAGTTCTAGCATTACCAACTGTATTTCTATCTACACCCGCACTAGAAGCTGTATTACCATTAGAAGAAACCTCAGGATCTGGGCCTGGATACTTCGTTATAATGAATAAATTTTGAGCACTAACATATAATCTAACATTATTTATTTTATAACCATCTAAAACATCTTTTGGTAAATTATAAGCCAGGGTAAGCGTTTTTAGCTTTAAGAAATCTCCCTTAAACACATTAATATCCAAAGGCATAGAAGATCCATTCGAAACATTATCATTAAACACTGGTTTTGCATATTTTTTATCAGTATCACCAGGATTCATCCAAGCATCAGTTAAAACATCCACACTGTTATTCCACCAACGTTGATCATGCAAACCTGCATTAGAACCATAATACAGATAATTACCTAATTGGAATGTAAATAATGAATTCAACTCAAACCCTTTATAACGCAAAGTATTATCAAACCCTCCATATACCTTTGGCTGCGTGTTGCCATACATAACTCCATCAGCAATAGAAACAGCATCAGCTCTCACCGTTCCATCAGCTGTTTTAGACCACTGAAAAGTTCCAGGCGCTGCATAATACTGATAATAGATTTTTTCTCCAAACCTATTCATAAATATTCGCTTACCAGTAGCTGCATCAACCCCTCCAGTTCTCACCACAAAAAGTTGCCCCAAAGAATATCCTGGCATCGTTCGATTCACCGTTTCTAAACCCGACGTTGCCGTCTGAATACTAGGCAACCCCGGAGCCAACTCAGTTACTTCATTTTTATTAAAAGAAGCATTAGCTCCTATACTCCAAGAAAAATCATCAGTCTCAATTATTGAAGATTTCACATCAACCTCCCATCCTTTATTATACATCTTACCAATATTCTGAGGAACACTAGTTGGCAAACCTGTAGAAGGAGACTGCTGAACAAACAATATTAAACCATCAATTTTATTATTATAATAAGTCACATCCGCACTAATACGCCCTTTTAACATTTCAAAAGAAGCCCCAAAATCCATCTTTTTACTAGTCTCCCATTTAAGAGTATTATTACCCACATTACTAAATGAAAGAGAAGAAACACCCCCATATATACCTGAACCATAAGAAGATAAAGCCTGAAAATCTCCAATCCCATTCACATTCCCTAACTTACCATAACTCGCTCTCAACTTAAAACTAGAAAATATATTTTTAGCTCCTATATTTTCCCAAAAGCCTTCTTTAGCAACTTCCCAGCCACCACTAACACCCCAGAAAACACCTTTCTTCTCTGCCAAAGCGGAATATTCGTCTTGACGCAAATTTCCACTTAAAAAATATTTACTCGCAAAATTATAATTCAATCGAGTAAAGAAAGATACTAAGTAATTCTCAGACTTATATAGATTTGCAGGATTATTAATTGTAAAACCAGCCTGTACCACATCATAATCTGGATCAGAAATATTTTCTCGCTGTATCCCTATCCCTTTATATTTAGAAAACTGTTGTTCATTCCCTAATAACAAACTGAGATTATGAGAAGCAAAAGACTTATCCAACTGCAAGGTATTAGTCCACACAATAACCTTTGAAATATCGCTACCCGCCCAAGCGTATCCATTTCTAGTATACCCATCACCAGATCGCGGACTCCAAAATACATTATTATCAGAAAACATAAAATCAAGCCCCAACTGAGTTCTAGCTGTTAACCAAGAAAACGGTTTCAACTGACCATAAACGTTCCCTTGAACTCTATTATTTTCTGTTGACTCCTTATTATTATCTAATAAAAACTGTGGATTATAGTACCCCAAATTACTAACCCCTACAATCTGTGGAGAACTACCAATAGCAGCACCATTCAAATTATAACTTCCATCATTATTAAATGGTGAAAGCGTAGACGGTAACACAAATTGCAAACGCCCTAAGCCCCCAGTAGAAAAAGCACCTCCAGATATAGACCCAGAATTAGCAGCAGCAGAATTCAATTCATTAGAAAATGACAACTTACCTCCTACTGTCACATATTTACTAACTTTAGAATCAATATTAAATAAAGCATTAATCCTCTTAAAATCATTTTTCTGAATTATTCCTTGTTGATTTGTATAACCAGCAGAAAAATAATAAGAAGTAGCATCACTTCCCCCCGAAATATTAATATTATGATTATAGGACAATCCTGTTCTATATATAATTTTAGACCAATCAGTATCAATTAAATTACCATTAGCATCCAAAGCAGTATTAAACTTAATTGCACTAGCACTTGGATTATTAGCTACAGCCATATTTTTATACTTAACATAATCTTCAGCCCTTAAGGTTTCAGGCAAGCCAATAGGACTTGCTAAACTCAACCAAGTACTATAATTCACTCTCGGCTTTCCATTCTTACCTTTTTTAGTTGTTATAAAAACAACACCATTAGAAGCCCTACTTCCATAAATTGCAGACGCCGCAGCATCTTTTGCAATATCCACACTCTCTATATCTGCAGGATTTAAAGATGCCAAAGGATTACTAGCAGCTGAAGTACTACTATTATTACCCGTAAAACTAGGAACACCATCAATAATAACCAGCGGATAAGAACTCATGGATATAGAACTAGCACCCCTAATCCTAAAAACTGGAGCTGCATTCAAAACTCCACTAGGAACAGTTATCTGAACCCCCGTACTTCTCCCCGCCAACGCCTGATCAAAAGTCTGAACAGGCTTATCAGCCAACACCGCTCCCTTAACTGTAGTTAAACTAGCCGTTACGTCAGACTTTTTTTGAGTACCGTAGCCTACTACAACCACTTCTTCAATTTCTTTTTCACTTTTCTCTTTAGTTTGCTGAGCCACCACAACTCCTCCACCTAAAAAGAAAATTGCCCCCATTGTGAGCGATTTAATTTTCACATTCATATTAACAAATTTTAATACATTATTCACAAAAATGTTAATAAATTTTAACATAAACAAACATGAAATACAAAAAAAAATGAATTACACACAAAAACAAAACCAAACAACTATACAAAAAATGAATTATTAGTAATTAATCGCAGATTTTCCAAAACAACAATATTTCTAATAATAAAATTTTAATAATTTTCTAAAAATAAAATAATATTAAAAAAATTATTTAAAATCATTATAAATTAAAAAAAACAATTCAACCCTATAAAACCCCCACACAGAAACAATAAAAATAATAAATTTAACAATCACACCCCATAAAAAAAAGAGTCCATTTATGAAAATGAACTCTTTTTTTTAACCAAGCCTCTATTTATGTGAAAAATATAGGCTAGGATTTTAATTAAGAAAAATTAATTTATTTCAATTTTTTCTTCACTGCTATTTCTTCGTAAACTTCTAAAATATCGCCTACTTCTATATCGTTGTATCCTTTAAGATTCAAACCACATTCGTAGCCTTTTGTAACCTCCTTCACATCATCTTTAAAACGTTTTAAAGATTCTAATTCTCCGTCGTATTTTACAATTCCATCTCTAAGAAGTCTAATTTTAGAATTTCTAGTTACTTTACCCGAAAGAACCATACAACCTGCAATTGTACCAACTTTAGAAATTTTGAAAGTTTCTCTAATTTCTACATTTCCTATTACTTGTTCTTTAATTTCTGGAGAAAGCATACCTTCCATCGCTTCTTTTACCTCATCTATAGCTGCATAGATTACAGAGTATGTTCTGATTTCTATTTCTTCTCTATCTGCTAATTCTTTTGCACTAACACCAGCCCTTACATTAAAGCCAATAACAATTGCATCTGAAGCCATTGCTAAGTTAATATCCGTTTCGGTAATTTGACCAACACCTTTATGTAAGATATTCACGCTGATTTCCTCAGTTGACAATCTCTGCAATTGGTCTGAAAGCGCCTCTACAGAACCATCCACGTCACCTTTAAGGATAATATTCAATTCTTTGAAATCTCCAAGAGCAATTCTTCTTCCTAACTCGTCTAAAGTAAGGTGTTTTTTGGTTCTTATCGTTTGCTCTCTTTGCAACTGTTCACGTTTGTTAGCGATAGTTTTAGCTTCTTTTTCATCTTCATAAACTTTGAATTTATCCCCAGCAGTTGGCGCTCCATCCAAACCAAGAACCGTAACCGGAATAGAAGGTCCCGCTTCTTTCATTTGTCGACCTCTTTCATCCAACATTGCCTTTACTTTACCATGATTTTTACCTGCTAAAAGATAATCTCCAACTTTTAAAGTACCTCCTTGAACCAATAACGTAGAAACATAACCTCTACCTTTATCTAGAGAAGCTTCTATCACTACACCACTTGCAGCTTTATTAGGATTAGCTTTCAATTCAAGCATTTCTGCCTGCAACAATACTTTTTCTAATAACAAATCTACATTATTACCAAATTTTGCAGAAATTTCTTGAGATTGTACATTACCTCCCCATTCTTCAACTAAAATATTCATTCCTGAAAGTTGTTGACGAATATTATCCGGATTGGCATTTGGTTTATCTACTTTGTTTATTGCAATAATCATTGGAACACCAGCTGCTTGAGCGTGAGCAATTGCTTCTTTGGTTTGAGGCATTACATCATCATCCGCAGCTACAACAATAATTACAATATCGGTAACTTGTGCACCTCTAGCTCTCATCGCAGTAAATGCTTCGTGACCAGGAGTATCTAAGAAAGTAATTCTTTGTCCACCTTCTAATTTCACATTATAAGCACCAATATGCTGAGTAATACCTCCACTTTCACCAGCAATTACATTTGTTTTTCTAATGTAATCTAACAACGATGTTTTACCGTGGTCTACGTGTCCCATTACGGTAACAATAGGAGCTCTAGGCAATAAATCTTCTGCAGAATCTTCTACCTCTTCTGCTGCTTCCGCTTCTAATTCTGCATCTGAGAATTCAATTTTATAACCAAATTCATCAGCAACCAAAGTAAGCGTATCTGCTTCTAAACGTTGGTTCATGGTAACCATTACACCAAGAGAGAAACATGCAGAGATTACTTCCGTAGCACTAACATCCATTAAAGATGCTAATTCTGAAACGGTAATAAATTCTGTAACCTTAAGAGTTCTGTCTGCTGCTTCTAATTCTTGCTGAAGCTCATCTTGCTCTCTTCGGAATACTCTTTTCTCTTTTCTATATTTTGCACCTTTAGACTTACCACCTTTACTGGTTAATTTTTCTAAAGTTTCTTTAATTTGATTTTTAATTTGCTCATCAGTAAGTTCTACAGGCATCACTTTATCCCTACCTCTTCCTTTCTGATTTTTACCACCTCTAGAACCTCCTTGTCCCTGACCTTGACCTTGTTGAGGACGATTATCTCTATTAAAAGGTTTTCTGTCTCCACCAGCACCACCTTGTTGGTTTGGTCTATTACCTCCACCATTGTTGTTATTTCCTTGCTGCTGATTTTGCCCTTGTCCTTGCCCTTGTTGAGGTTGCCCTGGATTAATTCTCTTTCTTTGTTTTTTCTTAGACTTATCAGATGGTTTTGAAGGTCTATTTTGAAACTGAGAAAGGTCTATTTTTTCTGTAGAAACAATTTTAGGACCATCAAGTTTTTGATATACTGTTTCAATTTTTTCAGGTCTATCAAATTCTACTTTCGTAATTTCCTTTGGTTCCTCTTTTTTAACTACAGGTTGAGGCTGAGGTTTTGGAGCTTCTGGCTTGTGCTCTTTTTTGAATTGTGGTTTTGGAGTTTCTTTCACCGGTTTTTCTTCTTTAACTGGAGGCTGAACTTTTGTTTTGGGTTCTAATTTAGAAAGATCAATCTTATCCAAAACTTTAAGCTCTGGCTTTTCTACTTCAGTTACAGGAGTTTGTTTTACCGGTTCTTCTTTCACTTCTTCTTTTACAACTTCCTTCACCTCTTTCACTTCTTCTACCGGAGCTGGCTTATTAGCATCCAAATCAATTTTTCCTAGCACTTTCGTTTCGTTTACGCTAGGTGCTTTAGCTCTTATGACCTCAGGTGTTTTTTTCTCTTCGAGTTCCAATTTTTCTTCCGGAACTTTATTGATAACCACCTCATGAGAAGCCTTTCTTTGCTCGCCGTCTTTGGCGAACTCAGCTTCCAATGCAGAATATGCCGCTTCTTCTAATTGAGCGTTAGGATTAGTCTCTACTTCGAAGCCTCTTGATTGTAAAAATTCTACCAATCTAGACATCGAAATATTGAATTCCTTTACCGCTTTGTTTAATCTAATTTTTGGCATTCTATTTTGTTATTTTCTTAAATGGCAATTTGCCTTTGTTAATTTTAATTTTAAAACCTTTATAATGATAAATAAAAATTAAGATTTTAATCTTCGAATTCTTCGCTTAAAATTCTTTTTACCTCTTCGATGGTTTCTTCTTCTAGGTCTGTCATATTCAACAAAGCTTCTGTGTCTTTATCTAAAACACTCTTAGCCGTTTCAAGACCTACTTTTTTAAACTCATCAATAATCCATCTTTCTATCTCATCATTAAATTCATCAAGCTCTACATCGTCATCAGCTTGTTTCTCTCTATAAACATCTATATCATAACCAGATAACCAAGACGCCAATCTAATATTTTGCCCTTGCTTACCAATTACTTTAGAAATTTCTTCCACAGGTGTATAAACCAAAGCGTAATTATCATCTTCGTTTATTTCAACTTTATTGATGGTTACATTTCCTAAAGATCTTCTTACTAAAATCTCAGGATTTTTAGACCATTGAATTACGTCTATGTTTTCGTTTTTCAACTCTCTTACTACACCATGAATTCTAGAACCTTTAACGCCCACACAAGCACCTACAGGATCTATTCTATCGTCATAAGCATCTACTGCTATCTTCGCTTTTTCGCCAGGAATCCTTACTACTTTTTTCAAGATAATAGTACCATCTTGAATTTCTGGAATTTCTAGTTCTAATAATTTTTCTAGGAATTTCGGAGCTGTTCTCGAAACAAAAATCTGAGGCTTAGAACCTTTAAAATCTACCGTTTCTATCACCGCTCTTACATTATCGCCTTTTCTAAAGAAATCTGAAGGAATTTGATTTTCTTTTGGTAAAATATATTCGTTTCCTTCGTCGTCTAATAGAATTACATGTTTGTGACGAATGTGATGCACCTCACCAACAGCCAATTCACCAATTCTGTCTTTAAATTGCTCATAAAGCATTGCGTTATTATGCTCTTGCAATTTGGTTGCCAAAATTTGTTTCAAAGTAAGGATACTTCTTCTTCCTAGTTGTGCAACAGGAATTTCCTGTGTATATTCTTCGCCCACCTCAAAGGTTGCGTCTATTTTCTTAGCTTCCGAAATTTCTATTTCCAAATCATCATCTTCAGACATTTCGTCTTCTACGATTCTTTTATTTAAAAATATCTGAAAATCTCCTTTATCAGGATTTACAATCACGTCGAAATGATCATCAGAATCGTATCTTTTTCTTAAAAGAGTTTTCAACGAATCTTCAATAATCGCCATTAAATCAATCTTACTGATTCCTTTTTCGTCTTTAAAATCTCCAAAGGATTCAATCAACGCTATATTGTCCATTTTATTTTTTTTATAAAGTTTCTAAAATTTAATTACTATCAATGCTTTTTTAATATCTTGATAAGGAATTTCCTTATCCTCTACCACATCTTCTTTGCCTTTCCCTACCAATTTTGGCCTTCTATAACGAAGAGTAAGTGTAACTTTTTCATCATCTACAGCTGTTATTTCACCTGTAATTTTCTCATCATCATTCATCAAAATTTCTACTTCTCTGCCAATATTCTTTTTATACTGACGAGGAAATTTCAACGGCTCACTTAACCCCGGACTCATCACTTGTAAAGAAAAATCGTGCTCTTCTCTATCTAAGTTAAATTCTATAGCTCTGCTAGCATCTAAACAATCTTGCAGACTAAGACTTACATCTCCATCTAGGATCAAAGTAATATCACTACCAGCAGAGATTTTTAAATCTACCAAGTACAAATCTTCTCTGGTCTCCAAAAACTCATGAACGAGTTGTTCTACTTTTGCTCTAAAATCCATAATTATCTGTATCTGAGCGCAAATAACTTGCACTTCTTCAATTGCGACTACGAAAAAAGGCTTTCTTGCGAAGGCCTTTTCATTTCTTTTCCGTTAATCTTGTGCAAATATAGGTCTTTTTTTGCAACCGTGCAAATATCTTACGTTTTCAATATCAGCTTTATAGGTTAAAAGTCTAAAGCCTAAAACTGAAAGTCCAAAAACAACAAATTAAAGTTTGCAACATAAAACAAACTCCTTATAAACAGTACAATAGCCTATGTAAACTTAAACCCAATTTTATGAAAATGATTTCTTTAATTTCATTAACTTTGCATTAAATCTTAAATTTAAAAAAATTGAATATATCAATTGTAGGAACAGGATATGTAGGTCTTGTTACCGGTACCACGCTCGCAGAACTAGGAAACACAGTATTTTGTGTTGATATTGACGAAAACAAAGTTGAAAGAATGAAACAAGGTATCGTACCAATTTACGAACCTGGTCTTGAAGAAATGTTTACAAGAAATATCCAAGCAAAAAGATTATTTTTCACTACAGATATTAAAGATGCTTTAGACCAATCAGATGTTATCTACTTGGCATTACCAACGCCTCCTGGCGGAGATGGAAGCGCAGATTTATCATTTGTACTAAGTGTAGCCAATCAAATTGGAGAGATGATGACCAATTATAAAGTAATTGTAAATAAATCTACCGTTCCTGTTGGTACCGCAGACAAAGTGAGAGAAGTTATTTCTTCTAAAACAAACATTCCTTTTGATGTGGTTTCTAATCCAGAATTTTTAAGAGAAGGTTTTGCCGTAAAAGACTCTATGAATCCTTCCAGAGTGGTAGTAGGCTCTAGCTCTGAGAAAGCGAGAGATGTAATGGCAAAAATCTACCAACCTTTTACCAATACAGGTGTTCCTATTATTTTTATGGACGAAAAATCTTCGGAACTTACCAAATATGCTGCCAATTCTTTTTTAGCTGTAAAAATTACTTTCATGAACGAAATTGCTAATTACTGCGAAAAAGTAGGCGCAGATGTGGACAAAGTAAGATTGGGAATGGGCAGCGACGACAGAATTGGGCACCGTTTTCTTTTCCCAGGCATTGGATTTGGCGGAAGCTGTTTCCCTAAAGATGTAAAAGCATTGATTAAATCTGGACAAGATGAAGATTTCAACTTCAAAATTTTAGAAGCTACCGAAGAAATCAACAAAAAACAAAAAGTAATCTTAGTTGATGAAATTGAAAAATATTTCGGAGGAAACCTCCAAGGCAAAAAAATTGCAATGTGGGGATTGGCTTTCAAAGCGAATACAGACGATATAAGAGAAGCTTCATCGTTAGATAATATTGAATTATTACTAGAAAAAGGCGCAAAAGTAACTGCTTTTGACACTATTGCTGAAGAAAATGTAAGAAAAATTTTAGGCGATAAAATTGATTACGCTAAAGATATGTATTCTGCATTAGAAGATGCTGATTGCCTACTTATTGTAACAGAATGGAGCGAATTTAAAAATCCTAACTTCGAGCTAATGGCAGAAAAACTGAAAAACAAAGCCATTTTTGACGGTAGAAACATGTTTTCTATGGATCAAGTAGAAGACACAGGATTTTATTACAAATCTATTGGTAGAAAAGTAATTAAGTGATAAAGTGAAATTTGGGGATATTTTGCTACATTATTCTATATTAGCGCCTTTAATTTCTCAAATAATTGGAGGAACACTTTCATTGATTAAAAAAATAAAATTTAGTATTAAAAGAATTTTATTTTTTAATATAGTATCATTTATAATTCTTTCAATTATATTTTTTTTAAACGAAGCCAATTACATCAAAGGGTGTTTAAATCCACTAATTGGCATCGTTGTATTAATTGTATTTTTGCTAATTCTATTATTAATTATTGCATTAGTCCAAATAATCATTTTTAAGAGTATCGCTTGGATAAAGAAAACAAAAAACTCCATCTAGCTATATTATAATCATAAAAATACAAGAAAAACAAATGAAAAACATCATCATAACAGGAGGAGCAGGTTTTATAGGCTCACACGTTGTAAGAGAATTTGTAAAAAACAATCCAGAATACAATATCATTAATTTGGACGCACTTACTTACGCGGGAAATCTTGAAAATTTAAAAGATATTGAAAACGAGCCCAATTATTTTTTTGAAAAAGCAGACATTACAAAACCTGAAGAACTCAAAAAAGTTTTTGAAAAACACCATCCTGATGCTGTAATTCATTTGGCAGCAGAATCTCATGTGGACAGAAGCATCACAGACCCAAATGCTTTTATCAACACCAATGTTTTTGGCACTGCAAATCTCTTGAATTTCTGTAAAGAATTTTGGACACTAAATCCAGACCATCAACATGGGAATTTCCCGGAAGGAAAAAGAGAAAACCTTTTCTACCACGTTTCTACAGACGAAGTTTACGGAGCTCTTGGCGAAACAGGATTCTTTACCGAAGAAACTTCTTACGACCCAAAATCTCCTTATTCTGCCAGCAAAGCTGCTTCAGACCATTTGGTTCGTTCTTATGGTAACACATACGGATTGCCTTTCGTTGTTTCGAATTGCTCTAACAATTACGGTCCGAATCATTTTCCTGAAAAGTTAATTCCGCTTTGTATCCATAATATCATCAACGAAAAACCGCTCCCAATTTATGGAGACGGAAAATATACCAGAGATTGGCTTTTTGTGGTAGATCACGCAAAAGCTATTCACAAAATCTTTCATGAAGCAAAAACTGGAGAAACCTATAACATTGGCGGTTGGAACGAATGGCAAAATATAGATTTGATAAAAGAGCTTATCAAACAAATGGATGCTAAACTAAGAAAACCAGCAGGTTATAGCGAAAAATTGATTACTTTCGTAAAAGATAGACCCGGACACGATAAACGTTATGCTATTGACGCAACAAAACTGAACAAAGATTTGGGATGGAAACCAAGTGTAACTTTTAAAGAAGGATTGGCTAAAACAATTGATTGGTTTTTAGAAAACGAAGAATGGCTTGAGAACATTACTTCTGGAGATTATCAGAAATATTATAATAAACAGTATAATTAATAATTGAGTATTTGAGTATTTGAGCATTTGATTTTTTTTAATTTTAGAATTTAATAATGGTTCCTTTTGTAAAATTTCATAAAGATTTAATTGTTTATCAAAAAGCATTTGCTTCTGCAATGGAAATATATCATTTTACAAAAAAATTCCCAAAAGAAGAAACCTACTCATTAACAGACCAAATTAGAAGATCATCTCGCTCTGTATGTGCAAACATTACTGAAGCATGGCGAAAAAGAAGATATGAAAAATCTTTTATCAGCAAACTAAATGATGCGGATGGAGAAGCAGCAGAAACACAAAATTGGTTAGATTTTGCTTGCGCTTGTAATTATATTGATAAAGAAACCTACTTAAACCTATATAAACAGTATGACGAAATTTTAAGTATTATTGTATCTATGACTAATAATTCAAAAAAATGGACTTTTTCAGAACAAAAACAAAATAACTCAAAAATTTAATAACTCAATAACTCAAAATGAAAGGAATTATCCTCGCGGGAGGCTCTGGAACCAGACTCTATCCATTAACAATTGCAGTGAGTAAACAATTAATGCCTGTTTATGACAAACCGATGATTTATTATCCTTTGTCTATTTTATTATTAGCTGGCATTAAAGAAATTTTAATTATTACAACGCCTCACGACCAAGAAGCCTTCAAAAAATTATTAGGAGACGGCTCTGCTATTGGTTGTAAGTTCGAATATAAAGTTCAACCTTCCCCAGATGGTTTGGCGCAAGCCTTTATTTTGGGAGAAGAATTTATTGGTGATGATTCTGTTGCTTTGGTTTTAGGAGACAATATTTTCTATGGAAATGGTTTACCTCAACTTTTAACAAGCAAAACCAATGTAAAAGGAGGATGTGTCTTTGCATACAATGTTTCAGACCCAGAAAGATATGGTGTGGTAGAATTTGATGAGAATTTCAAAGCATTATCCATTGAAGAAAAACCTCAAAACCCGAAATCTAATTTTGCAGTTCCAGGCTTATATTTTTATGACAATTCTGTGGTAGAAATTGCCAAAAACATGAAACCTTCACCAAGAGGAGAATTAGAAATTACAGATGTAAATAAAATTTATCTAGAAAAAGGCGAATTAGAAGTAGGCGTAATGTCTCGCGGTACTGCTTGGCTAGACACAGGCACTTTCGATTCTTTACACGAAGCTACAGAATTTGTAAAAGTTTTAGAAAAAAGACAAGGTTTCAAAATATCTTGCATTGAAGAAATTGCCTACAACAAAGGTTTCATCAATAAAGAACAACTTTTGCAAGCTGCCGAAAAATATGGAAAAAGTGGCTATGGAGAGTATCTGAAAAAACTTATTTAAACTCAGCTAAAATAGATTATTTATTTTAACTAAAAAATCCTTCGTTGTTACAGTCGAAGGATTTTTCATTTCCATTTTCAATTAATAATTCATAGTTTTTTGATACTTTTGTAATTACGTAAAAAAACACATGAATGAATCAACAAAATAATGAATGGACTAATGTTATAAAATCAGACCACTCCCTTTTCAAATTAAATCTAAAAGAAGTTTGGGAGTATAGAGATTTGGTTTATATGTTTGTGAAAAGAGATTTCGTCTCTGGGTTTAAGCAAACCATATTAGGCCCGCTTTGGTTTTTTATCAACCCTATTTTTACTACAATTGTTTTTTTAATTGTTTTTGGTAATATCGCAAAATTATCTACAGATGGTGCACCAAAAATTCTTTTCTATTTGGCGGGAGTTACACTGTGGAATTATTTTTCTAGTTCTTTGGGAGGCACGTCTAATGTTTTTGTAGGCAATGCCAACATTTTTGGCAAAGTGTATTTTCCCAGACTAGTAATGCCTATTACCATTGTTATTTCTAATTTAATGAAATTCGGAGTACAGTTTGTACTTTTCCTGCTTGTTTTTTTCTATTATTGGCATCTGGGCGAAGTTACCCCAAATTGGTGGGTACTTTTTACCCCCATATTTATTTTTATGATGTCTCTCTATGCGCTTGGACTTGGGATGATTTTCTCATCGTTAACCACCAAATACAGAGACCTTAGCATGTTGCTTAGTTTTGGAGTAAGCTTATACATGTATGCAACACCTGTAATCTATCCCACCTCTTTGCTATCTGCCAAGATACAACCATTTGCCAAATACAATCCTCTTACAGGCATATTTGAAGGTTTTAAATACGCTTGGATGGGCGTAGGAGAATTTAATCCTATTATGCTAATTTACAGCGCCGTAATTATATTGGCACTTTTAGCATTAGGAACCATTATATTTAATAAAGTAGAGAAAGGTTTTATGGATACGGTGTGATGGATGCTGAGTGTTGGATGATGGGTGTTGGAAGTTGGAAAGCGCAGTCTGGAACATATAAAAGAATTATAAATTAAAGAAAAAAGCATTGAATAAAAACATCGTTATAAAAGCCGAAAACATTTCTAAGCAATACCGCTTGGGACAAGTAGGTACGGGCACAATCTCGCACGACCTCAACCGTTTTTGGCACAAGATAAGAGGCAAAGAAGACCCTTATCTTAAAATTGGCGAAGCCAACGACAGAACTACCAAAGGAGACAGCGATTATGTATGGTCTCTGCAAGATATTAATTTTGAAATAGAACAAGGCGATGCAGTAGGCATTATCGGAAGAAATGGCGCAGGCAAATCTACCCTACTAAAACTATTGAGTCGTGTTACCAAACCTACCACAGGAAGCATCTATACCAAAGGCAGAATAGCTTCACTGCTAGAAGTAGGCACGGGTTTTCACCCGGAAATGACGGGTAGAGAAAACATTTTCTTAAACGGTGCTATACTTGGGATGACCAGAAAAGAAATTACCCGAAAATTTGATGAAATAGTAGATTTCTCAGGCGTAGAAAGATATATAGACACGCCCGTAAAAAGATACTCTTCTGGGATGTATGTGCGTCTAGCATTTGCAGTAGCAGCACATTTAGAATCTGAAATTTTAATAGTAGATGAAGTATTAGCAGTAGGAGATGCCGAATTTCAAAAAAAATGCCTTGGCAAAATGGGAGATGTCTCCAAAGGAGAAGGCAGAACCGTGCTTTTTGTGAGTCATAATATGGCGGCGGTGAAGACGTTGTGCAACAAAGGATTGTTATTAGAAAATGGTACTCTATCTAATTCGGGAGCAATTGAAGATGTAATAGATGTTTATCTTAGC
Source organism: Cloacibacterium sp. (assembly GCF_047601505.1). GTDB lineage: Bacteria > Bacteroidota > Bacteroidia > Flavobacteriales > Weeksellaceae > Cloacibacterium. The sequence goes on along the minus strand of NZ_JASGJD010000001.1, from coordinate 770,279 downwards.
TCTGAAAAGAAAAATGGAGTAAATTTTATAGATGAAATAACTTCTAAAAAAAATTATATTGAGATTAATGAATTGCTAATAAATAATAACACTAAAGGTCCAATTCAATTAAGTAAAGAGAATAATAGTTTAAAATTTGAAATAAAAGGAAATCTGAAAGAGAAAAAAACTTTAGCTTTTGAATTTAGACTTTTTGACAAAGATGAGATTCCACTTGCTTTTTATAGCCCCTTTCATTATTCAGGTAGTTCTCCAATGTTAGATGAAGGTCAATTTAATTTGAAATTTGAAATTGAGTTGCCAAAAGAAATCAATAAAGGAAGATATTATGGAAGTTTGTATCTTACAAATCCGGGTATAGAATATTATTTAAAGTTAGAAAACGTTATAGAAATTGAACATGAAGGCTATCCTACATTAACAGGACACGTTTTTGAATATAATAAAGGAGCAGGCTTTTTATTCTTAAAATAAGATGGAGAAAATATTAATTTTATATGGAACAGAAGAATTTAAGGGCTCTTTAAATAGATTAAAAAAAGAGGCTAACAACTTAAATATTTTTGATAAAACAATCATTTATACACCTCACGATTTGCCAATGCACATTAAAGCAAATCCTTTAATGAACTATAAAAAAGGAGGTGGTTATTGGATTTGGAAGCCATATATTATTTGGAAAACCCTTCAAGATTATCCTAATAGTATAGTTATTTATATTGATGCAGGATGCTCTATTTCTAAATCTGAGGAATGGTATCAGTATTTTAAATTGATTGAAAAGCATGACACTATTTTATTTCAGTATAGAAACAATTTCGATTATGGATGGAATAAAATGTGGCCTTCTGCAACTACTAAAATTGGCAATTGGACAAAATTAAATACTCAAAAATATTTTGACCAACTTATTAAAGATGAAAATTGGCATTCTTTTGATAAAATTATGGGAGGAATTATAATATGTAAAAATCCTAAAAACGAATTCATATCTCAGTGGTTAAATATTACACTTTTTAAATCCGAATTAATAGTAGATCCTATTGGTAATGAGATTGGCAACCAAAAAGAAGATTTTATAGAACATCGCCACGACCAGAGTATCATAACCCCTCTTGCTTATTATTATAATGACACTAATAATATCAAAATTTTATTAGAAACATCAGAATCCAAAATAGGAACACCAGCAATTCAAGCGAATAGATTGAAGACTTTGATAGAAGAACCCTTATTTAAAAAAGTCATCTATATTACAAAAAGAATACTTTATAAACTTAAAAAAAATTTATTTAATAATAAACCAAATGCCTAAACTCTCCATCATTACCATCAATTATAACAATTTAGAAGGTTTACAAAAAACTTTTGAGAGTGTTTTTGCGCAAACTTATCAAGAGATTGAGTACATTGTAATAGATGGTGGCTCTACAGATGGAAGCAAAGAGCTAATAGCGCAAAATAAAGATAAAATTACTTATTGGGTTTCTGAACCAGATAAAGGTATTTATAACGCTATGAACAAAGGTATAAAAGTGGCAAATGGCGAATACATTATTTTTATAAATAGTGGAGATACTTTTTTCAATGAGACTGTCGTAGATAAGCTTTTGAGTATAGATAACATTTACGATATTGTCTATGGAGATCATAATTTATTAAAAATAGATGGCTCTGAAACTGTAAAGCATTTTCCAAGTTTAATTACTATATCATATTTACTGTTAGATACAGTTCCTCATCTAGGCACAAGAATAAGAAAGAGTTTGTTTGATAATAACTTGTATGAAGAATCTCATAAAATTTCTTCTGATTGGACATGGTTTTTTGACGCCTTGCTTCAAAAGGTTTCTTTTTATCATTGCAATTTTATTGCGGTTAATTTTAGATTGGATGGTGTTAGCTTTATAAACCATAATTTAGGCATGGAAGAGAGGCTACTTCATTTAAAAAATAAACACCCTGATTATCTATTAATTTTGTCAAAATATTTAGAAAAAAACACTGAGGTGATTAATTTAAAAAAACAAATTGAAGAAATATATTCTTCAAGATGGATTAGGTTATTAAAAAAATTCAATTTAACGAAACTATAAATAAATGATTAGTATTCTAATTGCCAATTACAATAACGGTCACTTTTTTAAAGATTGTTATGATAGTTTATTAGCTCAAACAGAAAAAAAATGGGAGGCAATAGTAATAGACGATTGCTCTACAGATGGTTCAGTTGAAATTATAAAAAACTTAATTGCAGAAGATTCACGTTTCAGGTTTTTTAAAAATGAAGAAAATATAGGCTACCAAAAATCATTAATTAGAGGCATTGAATTGTCAGAATCTCCAATTTTTGCAAGATTAGACCCAGATGACGCTTTGAAACCAAAAGCAATTGAGCTAAGCTTGGAAGCTTTCAGCAACAATATTGAAATAGGCATGACTTATACAGGCTTCATTTTTTGTGATGAAAAGTTAAATGAACTCAAAGAACACCACTGCAAACAAATTGAAAGTTTAAATTCAGACTATTATGGTTTTCGTGGAGAAATATCACATTTTGCTTGCTTTAGAAAAGAAGTTTATAATAAAACAACAGGTATAGACACTTTTATTAAAAGAGCAGAAGACAAAGACATTTATATGAAAATGTGTGAAATTGCCGAAGTAAAATTAATAGATAATCCTCAATACTTATACAGAATACATTCTGGAGGTGTATCTAATAATAAGAATTCTGAGAAAGCTCTTTTCTGGCATTGGGTAGCTTTAATTAAAATGGCTGAAAGAAGAAATATAAACATTGAAGATTTATTTATAGAACACTATATACCCAAAAATAAATATCTACAATTAAAAGACAAACTCACTTCCCTCAAAAACTCCAGACTGTTAAAATTATTATATAAATTAGGACTTTTTAAAGCTTATAAATATTTATAAGTTCTGAAAAAATTCAATTATAATAAAAAGAAGCTTTCCCAAGTTGGGACGGAAAGAAACTATTCTGGTTTAGACTTTCCCAAGTTGGGACAGTAAGAAACTATTTTGGTTTAGGTTTTCCCAAGTTGGGACGAAGTAAAATTTGATTAGTAATCCCTATTGTTCCGTTATTATTGTACAAAATCTAAATAAATTAATTATTTTTGATTAAATATTAAACAATGCCTTTAATCTCCGTTATCGTCCCCTGCTATAACCAAGCACAATATTTAGACGAGTGTCTTCAATCTGTACTAGACCAAACTTACCAAGATTGGGAGTGTATTATTGTAAATGATGGCAGCCCAGACCATACCGAAGAGATTGCAAAAAAATGGGTGGGAAAAGACCCCCGTTTTAGATATATCTATAAAGAGAATGGAGGTTTGTCTTCTGCAAGAAATGCAGGGATAAAAATCTCCAAAGGAGAGTGGATTCTACCATTAGATGCAGATGACAAAATTGGCAACCAGTACCTAGAATTGGCAGAAAAGGAATTTGCGAAAAATCCTACAGTAATATATTGTAATGCAGAGTTCTTTGGTATTGAAAACAAACCATGGCTCCTTCCGAATTACACCCATCAACAAATTCTGACCGGAAATATTATATTTTGTTCAGGTTTTTTAAAAAAAGAAAATTGGGTTAAAGTTCTAGGATATGATGAAAATTTGAAGTATGGCAGAGAAGATTGGGATTTTTGGCTATCTATTTTAAATGAAAATAGTTTAGTAATAAAATTAGATTATGTTGGTTTTTTTTATCGCAGGAAAGAAAATTCTATGGATGATAAAATCAATCAAAATAGTAAATTATTAAATGAAGCAGAAAACTATATCTATAGAAAGCATCTCTCAAAATATTTAGATTGTAACGAGAATGCCATTAAAAATTATTCTATTTTGAAAAACAAATCTCTTAAATACGATGAAATTATTTTAAAAACACAGAAAAATAAATTATCAAAACTTCTATTTAAAATTATTGAAAGACTATAAAATGCTCTCCATCATCATTTCATCATACCAACCTCACTATTATCTGGCATTAGAAAAAAACATTGCCGCTACCATTGGTATTCCGTATGAAATGATAAAAATAGACAACCCTGGTAAAATGGGCATTTGTGAGGCATACAACAGAGGAGCAGAGAAGGCACAATACGATTATCTTCTTTTTTTACATGAAGACATTTTGTTTAAAACCCAAGACTGGGGCTCTATCATAACAGATTACCTAAAAGACGAAAAAACCGGCACAATAGGTCTGGCAGGAGCAGATTATATACCAGAAGTGCCTATTGGATGGTGGATGATAAAAAACCACTGTTACTCGCACATCACTCATGTAAATCTTATTGAAAATAAAAACCATCAATTTACGTTCTCTGCCGAAAACGGATTAAAAAAAGTGAAAATAATAGACGGCGTTTTTATGGCTTGTTCCAAAAATAATTGGGAAAAAATAAAATTTGACGAACGGTTACAAGGTTATCACGCTTATGACATTTCTTTTTCTATAAAATCTAATTCCTATTTTAACAATTATATTACCAACAAAATATCAATTCAGCATTTCTCACAAGGTAAACCTTCAAAAGAATGGCTAGAGTCTCTTATCCAAAATAGATTAAATAATAGAACCCACTATAAACAAAATCAGATAGATACAAAATTAGAATTTGAAATGTTTACCGAGTTTTCTAAACAACTTTGGCATTTAGACTTTTCTAAAAGAGAACAAACCTATTACCTTTTAAAATTTTTGAAACTTAAAAAACTTGGTTTTTTTAACACTCTAAAAGCTATAAAAAAAATCATTAATATCTTATTTTATTAATATGAATAAAAATGCACTTATAGGGAAAAGCGTACTTATAGTAGAACAAGGATTTCTGAGAGAAGAAGCCTTTGAATTCTTAAATGCACAAGGTATAAATGCTGATTTTCTGAAAATAGAGCCACATAAACCATTTGTAAAAAATAAAATACATAAATTACTAAATGTATTCAATAGATTGGTCTTAAAAAAAAATGATTACCTAGAAGAGGCTGCTTTTCAAGATAAAAATCGTCAATTTCTAAATCAGATTTACAATAAAATAAATAAAAAATATCACTATATATTATTTATAAGACATGATAATTTTAATGAAAATTTTGTAAAATATATTTGTAAATACGGCTCTGCGATCTATGGGTATCTTTGGGATAGTGTAAATGATGCGAAAGAAAAAAAACTCTTAAAAACCCGTCATTTTTTTAATAAAGTATATTGCTTTGACGAGGATAGTATTCATAAGTATCCTAATCTAAGAATGAACTATGCCACCAATTTTTTCTATCCTATACAAGAGATACAAGGCCAAATTACCCCACTTAAAAATCACGTTTTTTCTTATGTAGGGCAACTTGCCAACAGAAGAGACATTACCATAGATAATATCATTAGCAAGGTAAATCCTAATATTGATGTTTCATATAATATTAATATTGTAGTTCCACCAGATTTTGACAAAAAACAGCTCGTAAAAAATCCTAACTTCAAATACTTAGAACACGGAATTTCTTTACACGATTATCTTTTTATTACTGCAAAATCTAGTATTGTACTAGACATACAGATAATCTATCAGAAGGGATTTACTTTTAGAATTTTTGAGGCTACACATTACAAAAAAAAGATAATTACTACAAATCCTAAGGTAAAAGAATTAGAATTTTATCATCCAGATAATATTCTAATTTTTACAGAAAACACAAGTTCTGAAGAAATTACTATTTTTTTAACAAAACCGTATCATCTTATTGATGAAAACCTTATTAATAAATACAGACTAGATCATTGGTTAGAAAATAGACTTATCTCACATCAAAATGGATAAAATAAAAGTACTCTTCATATATCGTAATAAGAATATTGCAAAAAAATTTATAGAACATTTCACTATTAACAATTATGAGGTGTATGAATTTTATGGTAATAACATCCCAAAAACCAAGCTAAATTTTTGGCAAAAAACAGAAAACTATTTTCACAGAATTATTCTAAAAAACAAGAAACAAATCCATAAAATTGAAGAAAGAAACTTCAATAAGCATTCAAAACATGAACTCCTTCGCTTAAAAAAGAAAAATTTGAAATTTGATTTCTGTTTTGTAATAAGAGGAGATCTAGTACCTGAATTTGTAATTAAATATGCTCATTCTGTCTCAACCAAAAAGGTAGATTTTCAATTAGATGGGCTTTCTGTTTCTTCTAAAATTTTAGATTATCAGAAATATTTTGATCGCATTTTTGTATTTGATGAAAATGACATATCCCAATACCCTAATTACCCCCTAAAACATACTACTAATTGCTTCTTTGAAGACACTAGTAATAAGCATAAAGAAATAGATTTTCTATACATAGGAGTAAATACAGAAAAAAGAAAGCAAGATCTTTCTAGCATACATAGATTCTTAGAATCTTTGAACCATCAGTACAATTATCAATTTCTTCTTACCCAAAACCAATATAGAAAAGAAAACCCTATAGAAGGAATAACATTTTTTGAAAAACCTCTTTCTTATGAAGACTGCTTATCACTCTCTAGAAACGCACAATGTGTAATAGACCTCAAAAGACAAGAACACGATGGGCTTTCTCTTAGGTTTTTTGAAGCATTGGTTTATAAAAATAAGATTATTACTGATAATTTCTCAGTCAAAAAATATGACTTCTACCACCCTAATAATATTTACATTACAGATTTTAATAATTTTGATGGTTTAGAGAATTTTTTAAAACTGCCCTATCACAATTTGAACCACGAAATAACAGATAAATACAATTTCAAATATTGGATTAAAAACATTTTTGGTTAACACTAAAAACAATTTATTTAAAAATTTGTTTATAAAAAGGAGACATTTTAGCATATTTTAAAAATAATAGACCATCTCTTCTTTTGGTCATCCAAGGCTTGTCTTTTCCTACGTAATGGTAAATAAAAAACCAATTGCTTTTTTTGCTTATTCTGAATATTTCTTTTAATCTTTCTAAAAATAGCCTTTTGGTTGTGATTACAAAGGTCCTGGTCATGTTATACTTACTAGAAATTAGTTTTACTCCTCCATTATTAGATAAAACAGAATTTAAAATATCTTGATCCTGCAAAAAAGGCTCTTTAATATCCTCTAATGCTTCAAATAACTTCGTGGCAATATCTATTTCATTCATTTTCTTGATATTATACAACATAACGCCCGCATTAAAATATTGTAAAGGATCTGGCATTTTCAAAACATGAGTAAAATAATTCAAAGAAAATTTTTCATCATCCCCTTTCAAAACTTTATTTCTAATAAAAGGGCTAGAACAACATACTGCTAAAGTATCTTCAAAATCTAAACTTGCTAATTCTGAAATATCCGCATCTACAATTAAATCACTATCCAAATACAAAATTCTATCATAATGACTAAAAAGCTTTGGTATATAAAATCTGTAATAAGTACTAACAGACATATAAGAATTCAAAAAAAAATTACTCGTGTCAATATCTTTAAGGATAACAAATCTGATGCTAAAATTTGAATATTTTGAAATCTGCTTTTTTGCTATTTCTTTGTTTTTTTCGCTTATAAACTCGCTAAGTATATTAATTTCGTATCTACAGTTCTTATTCTGATTATGTAAGATAGAGGTTATTACAACATTTGCATACTTAAAATACGCATCATCACAAGTAAAAACAATTGGCAAAAAATCCATATCTTCTTTTTAACAAAATTACTATTTATAAAGTGGAAAAAAAAATATTAAAAAATAATCTTACTATATTTGCCTTTTACAAACACAATGTGGAAAATATATTATAAACTCAAAAATGCCATAGCTGTTTTGCAAGGTAAAGCTACTGTTACTTTCCCAAAAAAAAGAGAAAGTAGCTTTGTAAATATTCCATTCTCAAAAACAGAAATTGATTTTCTAAAAACGATAAAAATTGAATTCCTTTTTTCTGAATTCGGTGAAGAAAGAGTAAACGGTGGCGGCTCAGACTTTAATAACAAAGAATCTCGACTAGATCCTTCTCTAAAATCCCTGAAAAAATATTTCCCAAATGCAAAATATACCGTTTATTCTGATTTTGATTTAAAAATAGAAGGCGTAAACCTAATAAAAGTAACCTCTCCTGTTGCTAATCCTGAACACGAAAGATACGGCTATAGAACTGCAGATTATTTTAAATTTCTGTCTTTGATAGAATCAGATGCGGATTTTAAATGTGTTTTAGATTCTGACATGGAAATCGTTTCTAGCGACATTATTGCCCTGCTACATCTCACCAAAAAATTCGGTTTTTGCGTACCTTATAATGACAGGCAATTGCTAAGACAAGACATGATTTGGTCTAAAGATACTCAACCAATAGAAGACGAAAGTCTTGGCCTTGGCCATTCCTATAACCAAAGCCCAATGACCCTTTGGAAAAACGACGAAAGAGGAAATATCTTCTATAAAACCTGTGCAGAAATAATGAAAAAAGACCCTTCCAGAGCCTCTCTTGTAATGTGGAAATCTGCATGGGAAACGGGTACTTATCCTTACATTTTACCCAAACAATGGTGCCTCTGCGACGGAAACGAAGGCATTGGCGAAGAAGTGATTTTACATGTTGGGCATCATAAAATTAAAGAATACTATGAAAAATAAGATTTATTTTTTAATTCCTTTGTCCCAGATTTTTCTAGTATTATTTTCTTCGTATTTCTTTATAACGGAAACCAATGATAGCAAATCATACTATTCAATTGCTTCTAACCTGCCTATTATAACAGATAGTTTATTCCCAATTCTATACCCATCTTTTTTAAAGCTATTCTACTTTTTTGTGGGTGATTTTTTTGTAGCTTCTAAAGTAATAAATATCATTTGTATTCTCTTATTTTTTTTTATGACAAAAATGCATATTGCTGAATGGAAATCTCTTTGGCTACTCTCTCTATCTTGGCTTTTTTCATCAATATTTAGTTACTCTTGGTCAGAAATTTTGTTAATCCCACAACTCACTTTATTTTTTATACTACAAAGAAGATATTGGAATAATGAATTAATTAAAACTAATGTTTTTATTTTATTATATTCCGTACAACTATTTTCTCTTTTTTTAACAAAATACTCGATGCTATTTATTATCATTGGTACATTTGTTTTTGGATTATTAATATATTTACACACTAATCATAAAAAACATCTCATCCATATTTACTCTTCTATTATTGCATTTTTTTTCTGTGGTGCATATGTTTTTACTAATTACTATTTCACAAGTTATTTTGCCGGTAATAGAGAAGTATTAGGAGAAGCAAATACAAACATAAGATTAAGTTTATTTAATACTTTACAAGCATTCAATCCTTTTTTCAGTAATTTGTTTGGTAGAATGCCCTTTCTCTTAGTAAGTATTCTTTTTATTTTTTCTATAATATTATATTTTATAAGAGCTTCAAAAATGTTAAAAGAGAATAAACTTGAAAATATGTACTTTATTTTTCTTAGCTTTTTTTACTTAATTTCTTTATGGATAGTATATTTCTATACTAGAATAGATACTCTTAATATACGATTGTTATTTCCTTTTTGTTTTTTATTTTTTTTAGGATTAATTGCTAATGATTATAAGATAAAATATTTTAAATTATTTAAATATTTATTGATAATTATGTTTATATTACAAATAATTATTTCTTTTAATCGCATTAATCAATACTACTGATGATCATCGGGAACGGACTTATCGCTAATTTATTCAAAAATAATGACGAAGAGAAGGTAATTTTCTTTGCAAGTGGCGTTTCTAATTCTTTGGAAACAGATAAATCTGCTTTTCTGCGCGAAGAAAATTTAATAAGAAAAACACTAGAAGAAAATCCCGAAAAAGCATTTATCTATTTTTCTACTTGCAGCATTTATGACTCTTCTAAAAACGGAAGCGCTTATGTAAATCATAAATTGAGAATGGAACAAATTGTAGAAGAATTTGCACCTAAATTTTTAATTTTAAGAGTGAGCAACGCCGTTGGAAAAGGCGGAAACCCCAATCTTTTGATGAATTATCTTGTAAATGCCGTAATTCTGGAAAAAGAAATTAATATTCATACATTGGCAACTAGAAACTTAATTGATGCAGACGATGTTAAAAATATTACCTTAGAATTTTTAAAGAAAAACAATTTTAATAAAATTATTAATGTTGCCTATTTAGAAAACTTTTCAACAACTGAAATTATAGACATAATAGAAACACAACTCAATAAAAAGGCAAAAACTTCGTTAGTTAAAAGTGGACAAAGCTATCTTATTTCCATTCCGGAAGTGGAAGTTTATTTCCAAGAAAATAATTTAACCAACAAAGAAGATTATCTTTGTAGAATGTTAGACAGATATTATTCTTAAATGAAAATTACAATCATTGGACTGGGATATGTTGGCTTGCCTTTGGCAAGGTTACTAGCAACGAAATATGCTGTAGTAGGTTTCGACCATAGCAAAGAAAGAATTTCCGATTTAAAAAACGGCTTAGACAAAACGCTAGAAGTTTCTGAAGAGTTGTTAAAAACCGTTATTTCTTCGAAAAATCTAAAATCTGGGGAGAAAGGTCTTTATTTCACCACTGATTTTGAAGAAATTAAAGATTCTGACACTTATATTATCACCGTTCCAACTCCTGTAGACAAGAATAATAAACCAGATTTCACACCGTTATATTGCGCTAGCGAAACCGTGGGAAAAGCTCTAAAAAAAGATGATTTAGTAATATATGAATCCACTGTTTTTCCAGGTGCAACCGAAGAAGAATGCGTCCCTATTTTAGAGAAATTCTCTGGACTAAAATTCAATAAAGATTTTTTTGTAGGCTATTCTCCAGAAAGGATAAATCCGGGAGACAAAGAGCATACTGTAGAAAAAATTCTGAAAATTACTTCGGGCTCTACTCCTGAAACAGCAAAAAAAGTTAATCAACTTTACCAATCTGTAATTGAAGTAGGAACTCATCTTGCGCCTTCAATAAAAGTTGCTGAAGCCGCAAAAGTGATAGAAAATACTCAGAGAGATGTAAATATTGCTTTTGTAAACGAACTTTCTAAGATTTTCAATTTAATGGGCATCAATACACAAGATGTTTTGGAAGCCGCAGGTACAAAATGGAATTTTTTACATTTCAAACCAGGTTTAGTTGGCGGACATTGCACTGGAGTCGACCCATATTATCTGGCGCACAAAGCGATAGAATTTGATTATCATCCGGAAATTATTCTTGCAGGAAGAAGAATGAACGATTCTATGGGAAATTATGTTGCATCTCAAACCGTGAAACAATTGCTGAAAAAAGATTTCAAAGTAAAAGATTCTGAAATTTTGGTTCTTGGTTTTGCGTTCAAAGAAAATTGTACTGATTTTAGAAATACAAAAGTGATTGATATTGTTAAAAATTTACAAGAATTTGGCGCCAATGTTACCGTTTTTGATTCTTGGATTAACACAGAATCTGCCGAAAAAGAGTACAAAACAAAAGTAACAAAGTCTCTTCCTAATCAAAAATTTGAGGCAATAATTTTAGCCGTTCCACATACAGATATTTTAACAATAGAATTGTCTAATTTACTTGTAGAAAACGGAATTATCTTTGATGTAAAAGGCGTTCTGCCAAAGTCTGAAAATGTTTTCAGTCTTTAACTTCCAAATCTTTTTCTGAAAATTTTATATCCTAAATTCGTAGGTAAATTTTGTAAAAAATTCTTCTTTTTAAGTTCTCTAGAAAAAGTGGAATTGAAATAATCTGCAAAAGAAAATGACGCCATTTTTTTATAAGAACTGTAACTATACTTCCAAAGTTCTTCTTTTTTTTGCGCCTTCCAATTCATGAGTAAAGTCAAATCTTTATAATCAATTAAATAGCCTAAAATTTGTTTTTTGCGCTCAAGATTTTGTTCTTTTTGATAATATTTTTCAAATTCAGCGGCAATCGTAATCCAATTGTCAAAATGTTTCTTCTTGCGATTATGAATTACAGAATCTTGGTGAAGATAATAAATATAAGTATCGTCTTTTAAGAAATAAACCGAATTTAAAGCCAAAGCCGTTTCAAAACTTTGCAAAGAATCTTGGGCAAACAAGCCTTCTTTGAAATACAATTTTTTTTCTTTCAAAAAATCCAATAGAATAAGTTTATTCCAACTGGGAACCGGAAATTTCCCTTTAATAAAACTCTCAAAAATTTCTTTATTCCCAATAATTTTTTCTTTACTGTTTTGAAGTTTAAAAGCGTTGCTCTCTTTCTTAGTATCTAATTGTATTGTTTTTACATTACCACAAACCATTTCTACTTCTTCGTTTTCTGCAATTTCAGTCATTTTCGAGATACAATCTGGTGTAATTTCGTCGTCTGAATCTAGAAAGAAAATGTATTTTCCTTTTGCGTTATCAATTCCTACATTTCTCACTACAGAAAGTCCAGAATTCTTCTCATTTTTTAAAATTCTGAAATTAAAACCAGAATGCTCTTTAATGAAATCTTCAGCTAATTTCATACTATTATCATTCCCCAAATCATCTACCAAAAGTATTTCGATATTTTTATACGTTTGACAAATCACAGATTGTAAACAATTTATAATATAATTTTCACAATTATAAATAGGAATTGAAATGGTAACTAGAGGAGAATTCATTGATGTAAATTTTTTGTAAAACGTTTACTTTGAAGCAAAAATAGAATTATTTTGATAAATTTGTAAAAAAAATCAAATGAACGAAAAATTATTAAAAATTATTAATTCTATTAAAAAAAATAAGCAAGATAAACCTGTAGAATCTTTAACCCAAGAAATGAGACTGAGAGAAGATCTTAATCTTGATTCTTTTGATTTGGCAGAACTTACCATAAAAATAGAAGACGAATTTGACATAGACATTTTCGAAGATGGCTTGGTACTAACTGTAGGCGAAATTCTAAATAAATTACAATGATTTTTTTAGCAAATCAATCTTCAGAAATTACTTACAATCAATTGATAGAAGATTTGAACTGCAAGAATGAATATTCCGACCATTTTTTTTACAAAGAGCTATATTCTTTCTATCTTAATCTTTTGTATGCAATCATTCAAAATCGAAATTTGGTTTTGGTAGATGCAGATTGGTCTTTAGAAGAAATTTATAATTATAATGTTTCTCCTAATGAAAATATTTCTGTAGAAAATTCAATTAAAATAAAAGACGTTAAAAAATTATCCGAAGCTATTAGTAATTCTAACTCTAAAATTACTCTTTTTACCTCTGGAACAACCGGACAGCCCAAAAAAATTACACATTCTCTTCAAAATTTATTGAGAAATATTAAAATCAATGAAAACCAAAGCAATTTAGTTTGGGGATTTGCTTACAACCCTACGCACATGGCAGGTTTGCAGGTTTTTTTACAAGCAATTGTAAACGGAAATTCTCTGGTGAATATTTTTAACAGCTCCAGAACAGAAATTTATGAGAAAATTAAAAAATATAATATCACCAATATTTCCGCAACTCCTACTTTTTATAGACTTCTTTTGCCAATTGAAGAAACCTATCCATTTGTGAAAAGAATTACTTTGGGCGGTGAGAAATCTGATAAAAAATTATTAAATAATATTCAAAAATTATTTCCTGAGGCTAAAATTAACAATGTATATGCTTCTACCGAAGCAGGTGCTATTTTTTCAGCTTTTGGCGAATTTTTCAAAATTAAATCTTATCTGGAAAACCTCATCAAAGTAGAAGAAAATGAATTATATTTACATAAATCTTTGCTAGGAAAATCAGAAGAATTAGACAACATAAAAGACTTCTATGCAACAGGGGATTTAATAGAATGGATTGACGAAGAAAATAAAATCTTCAAATTTATTTCCAGAAAAAACGAATTGATAAATGTAGGTGGCTACAAAGTAAATCCTAACGAAGTAGAAGAAATTCTTTTGCAAAATACTAAAATTAAAAATATAAAAGTTTTTGGCAAGCCCAATGCTGTTTTAGGAAACATACTTTCTGCAGAAATTGTACTTTTTGAAAATCAAGAAATGGAAGAATCTGAAATCAGAAATTATCTGGACGAGAAACTTCAAAATTATAAAATCCCAAGAAGAATCTCTTTCGTAGAAGAAATTGGCTTAACAAGAACTGGAAAAAAATTAAAACAATGAATATACTCGTTTCAGGAGTTTCTAGAGGTGTAGGAATTGCTATTTGTAAAAAACTTTTAGCAGAAGGACATTCTGTATATGGCATCAGCAGAACCTATTCGGATGAAGTAAAAGAATTGCAAACTCAATTTCCTAATAAATTTTTTTTCTATTCTTTTGACCTTTCAGATACTGAAAACGTGAGGAAAGAAATTTTCAAAAACTTTATTAACAATCAGATTTCATTAGACGCATTGGTAAATAATGCTGCTATGGCTTATGACGATATTATTACAAATCTCAACTACGAAGAACTTCTGAAAATGTACCAGGTAAACGTTTTCTCACCTATGATGATGACAAAATACGCCATCAGAAATATGATTCTGAACAAGAAACAAGGTTCTATTGTTCATATTTCTTCCATCAGCGCACATACGGGCTACAAAGGTTTGGCAATGTATGCTTCGTCTAAAGGTTCACTAGAAGCGTTTTCTAAAAATACTGCAAGAGAGTGGGGTGAAAAAAAAATCCGTTCCAACGTGGTAGTTCCCGGTTTTATGAATACCGCAATGAGTGCTATCTTAAGCGACGAACAAAAAGACAGAATTTACAAAAGATCTTCGCTTAAAGAAGCTACAGATGTAGATTCTGTAGCAGATACAGTAGCTTTTTTATTGAGCGATGGTGCTAAATCTATTACCGGACAATGTATATTTGTAGATTCAGGAACTATTTAATTTTGAATTGATGAAAAGCTTATTGATAAAAATATTGATGCTGATTCCCAAAACTATTGATAAAATAGGAAAAATAAACACGCTCCATCAATTAAAAAGTTTGAAAAACGCATCTATTCATCCTTCTTTCAGAATAGGAAAAAATATGTTTCTGTTATTAAGCCAAGATGCAAAAATCACCATTGAAGAAGGTGTAATAATAAAAGATTATAACGCGATAAGAATTAGAAAAAGTGGCGAATTGATTTTAGGCAAAAACGTAAATATCAGCGATTATGTTTCTATTAATTGCTTAGAAAAAATAGAAATAGGCGAAGATTCTGGCATTGCAGAAGGTTGTAAATTTTATGACCATGACCATGCTTTCGTTACAGAACCAGAATACGAATGGAAACAGAATGAATTTAATACTGCGCCCATCATTATAGGGAAAAATGTAAAAATTTACAGCGAAGTTACCATTCTAAAAGGCGTAACCATTGGCGACAATTGTATAATTGGTACAAAATGTCTCATCAACAGAAGCATCCCCGCAAACTCTATTATTATGAGCAAAGTACAGAATCTGAAAATTCCTTTGATGTAATTAAGTATGAAACCGAAACTCCTTTCAGTGATAATGTCTGTATATAATGGAGAAAAACATCTTGTACAAGCAATAGAATCCATTTTAAACCAAACATATCAAAATTTTGAGTTTATTATTATTGATGACTGTTCTACAGACAATAGCCTAGATATTCTTGAAGAATACGCAAAGAAAGATTCAAGAATTAAAATTATAAAAAAAGAAAAAAATTTAGGGATAAAAGGTTTTATTGAAAATCTAAACCTAGGAATTTCTATCGCCGAAGGAAAATATATTGCAAGAATGGATGCTGATGATATTTCATTACCTGAAAGATTTCAAAAACAAGTAGATTTTTTAGAAAAAAACCCTGAAATAATATTAGTAGGAGCTCAATTGAACTTCATTAACGAACAAAACGAGATTACAGGTGAAGCCATTGGTGCTCTAGAACACCGTGACATTGTAAAAAGAATAACTTCCAAGATACCGCTTTTTCACCCTGTTATAATGTTTAGAAAAGATCAAAACATACAATACAGAGAAAAATTTCTGTACTGTGAAGACTACGACTTATATCTGAACTTAATAACACAAGGAAAAAAACTGGCTAATATTAATGAAAAACTGCTTAATTACAGGGTTTTAAAAACATCTATTTCTAGAAAAGGAGATAACTTTGTGAAAAAATTAATGGTAGAAAAAGCACTCTATTTTTATAAATTGAGATATAAGATTGGTAAAGATTTTTATGAAAATTTTAACAATCTAGAAGTACTAGAAATCAATAATATTAATCATAAAAATTCTAAAAGCGAACTTTTTTTTGCAATGGATATAGCAATAAAACTTAATAAAAAGGAGCAACTTGATTTTTTATTAAAAAAATTCAAAAAATACTATCAAAAAGAAAAAATTCCTTTTAAATACTATATATTTTCTAAACTACCTCTTATCATTTTTAGACTTTTTAAAAAATTTTATAATGGATATCCTCATCAAATCTTTTAACAGACCATACTATCTAGACAGATGTCTGCAAAGCATAGAAAATTTTGTAGATGGAGACTTTGTGGTTAAAATTTTAGATGATGGTACACCAGAAAAATATCTTCAAAAAATTAAAGAAAAACATCCTCAAATAGAGATTTTAAAATCTAAAAACCACCAAAATAAAGTTACAGCAATTGAAGAAAACCTAAAAACAGGCAAAGAAATTGATGGTTTTATCATTCCCACAGATTTATGGTATAAAGCAGCTAAAAATGCTTCTGAATATTTCATCATGACCGAAGATGATGTTTGGTTTACTCAAAAAATTAATGTTAATAATTTAGAAAAAAATTGTAAAAACAATCAAATTTCACTTTTAAAGTTAGGTTGGCTTGGAAACAAGAAAGATGATAATTTTGTAGAAATTTCAGAAATCATAAACGAGATTTTACGTGTACAACCTGAAAATTTACTGCTTTTTCCCAATTTTTTAAACGATTTGTTTTTTTACAATAAATTCAAGTTTTTTACGATTCTTTACAGGCTAGGAATTGTAGACAATACCACCAAAAGAAAATATTGGGCGCTCAATTCTATATTGATGGGGTTTTGGCAAAAAGACTATTGGCTACAAATTTGGAAAGATGCCGAAGGAAAAGTAGATGAAAAACAGCAACTCAGAAATGCTTCTGCTTTTTATAGAAAAAATAAAAATAACCCAAATTTTCTGGCAAAATTAACCAATGAAGCCATGAAAACCACGTTTCAATCTTCGGCTACCAATTCATATCATAAATACGGCGATAATTTTGATGTCAATTATTTCAATCATTTAATTAATGAAGCTTGGTACAATGGTAGTTTTGATGAGATACAAAATTTCCCTAAAGATTTTTCTTTAGAATATTTTGAGAAATTTTTAGACCATAAAATAGATAAACCTGCTTTTAGAAGTTGGGTTTCAACATTTAAAACGCAATACAGAAACTTAGGTTGTGAAGTTGATTAATGGAAAAAAATAACAAAATAAAAGTTCTCTTCCGACTTCGCTCTTTAGAAATGGGCGGAGTACCAAGAGTTGTGCTAGATTTATTGAGAAATTTACCTAAAGATAAATTTGATTTTACTTTGATGCTCAATTTATATCAAGGTGAATTGGTGAGCGAAATCCCAAAAGACATCAAACTCATTGTAGTAGAAAAAGGAAGAGAGCAAATGTCTAAAAACCCTTTTTTTCAAAAAATTCAATTGGTATTGAGAATACTAAAATTAGAAATTTACGACAAATTCCCTTCTATTTTATACGCTTTAAAAGTAAAAGAAATTTTCGATATAGAAGTTTCTCCCGGCTATGCAGAATTTGAAATGGTACTGAATTCGCCCAACAAAAAATCCAGAAAAATTGGTTGGTTTCATACGGATGTAAGTTATGATACCGATAAAGCACGTGTAATGAAACGCATCAATCTGATGAAAAAATTCGATTGGATGATTTTCGGCGCTGCACAAACCAGACAAGTAATAGAAGACGTTTACGGAGTTTCTTACCCCAAAAGTTCTGTAATTTATAATGTGATTAAACTCCCAGAAGTGAGAAAAAAAGCTAAAGCTTTTAATATAGATTTTGAAATTCGACCAACATTTATTTCCATAGGAAGATTGCATCACCGAAAAGGGTATGCAGAGTTAATGCGAGTTCACAAGAGGCTTTTAGACGAAAATCTAATGCACTCTATCGCTGTGATTGGTGGCGGAAACGAAATGGAAAACTTGAGAAATCAAGCAAAAGAATTGAATGTAGAAAAAACATTTCTGCTTTTGGATTCTCAAAAAAATCCTTGGCCACATGTAAAAGCTGCCGATTACTTTATACTCCCTTCAAAATCTGAAAGTTATCCATTAACAATTGGCGAAGTAATGGGTTTGCACAAACCAATTATTTCTACAAATGTTGGCGGAATTCCAGAAATGATAAATAACGGAAAAGACGGAATTTTGGTTAACTTTGATGAAAATGAAATTTTCGAAGCCATGAAAAAGTTTCTTACTGAACCAGAATTGGTAAAAAAAATTACAGAAGGAACTCAATCTGCCGATGAAAAATTTGATGAACAAAAAATTTACCAACAAGTAACTGAAGTTTTTGAGCAACAATATAATTTATTGAATACCTAAAATTACTCCTTCGGAAAAGTCAGTAATGAGTTTTAAAAATTTCAAAATTTGAAAACACAAATGAATAAAATTACCATCATCACTCCCACTTTTAACAGAGCGAAAACGCTTCCCAAAGTTTTTGAATCCCTTCTTAACCAGAGTTTCAAAGATTTTCTTTGGATTATTTTAGATGATGGCTCTACAGATAATACTACAGAATTGGTGGAAAATTTTCAACTTCACAATCCTTTTTTTGAAATTATTTACAAAAAAGACAAGAATAGGCATAAATTTCTGACGGTTTTAGAAGG
Source organism: Cloacibacterium sp. (assembly GCF_047601505.1). Lineage (GTDB taxonomy): Bacteria > Bacteroidota > Bacteroidia > Flavobacteriales > Weeksellaceae > Cloacibacterium. The sequence goes on along the minus strand of NZ_JASGJD010000001.1, from coordinate 751,324 downwards.
TATTAAGATGGTAAAAACCCCTTATTTTATGATGGTAGATTCTGATGATATTTATCCTGAAAATTCTTTGGAAATATTAATTTCAGAAGCAGAAAAAATAGAAAATCAAGACAAATTTATTGGAGTGATGGGACTTTCTGCAGACGAAAACGGAAAAATTGTAGGTGATAAATATCCCAATAATGGTTTTGACGGAAGCATTTTTGAGATGCGCTACAAATATAAAGTAAGAGGTGACAAGTTTGGAATTTTCATTACCAAAACCTATCACCGAGAAATTTCGGTGAAAGATTTTTTAAAATATGAAGGCAAAGGTTACATCCCGCAAAGTGTAATCTTTAACGATTATGATGCTAAAGGAGTAAAAACTAGATTCATTAATAAAATAGTAAGATTTTACCTTAAAGATAATGATGATGTTGCTTCTGTTTCAAACACAAGATGGAGCGAAAAAAATCTCTTTGGATTAGCCGAAGGGCATCTTTCTTTTCTAAATTCTTATGGAAATCGTTTATTTTTTTATCCAAAAGCTTTGCTAAGAAACTTAATTGGTTACCAAACTTACTCATTAAAAAGTGGAAGAAAAACTTCTACAATTATTAACGAAATTAAAAATGTTTGGATTAAAATTTTAGGAATTTTTGTTTTACCTTTTTCATTTATTTATCAAAAATTAAAGTAGTGGAGAATTCAAAAAAAATATTGCTTGTTTATTACAAACTCTTTAAACCAGGTGGAGTTGCAAAGGTTTTTACCAATCTTGCCAATGCACTTTCAGAAAATGGCTACAAAGTAGAAATTCTATTATTGATGAAGGAAAGAGTGCATTTTTATAATTTAAATTCTGACATAAAAGTACACAACATTGATACTTTTTCTCATTGGGCATGGAAAATTTGTGAATTCAATGTAAAATATTTAAAATTTATACCCAAAATTAGAAATATCAATACCTATATTCATCATATTGGTGTTTTTCTGATGCTTAGAAATTGGATGAGAGTAAACCATCAAAATTATGATACTATTATTTCTGCTTGGTACAAATTGTCTTCGTTTTTAGCACTTAACAAAAAAACAAATAAAAAGACAATCGCATGGGAACACACCACTTACGAAACAGGAGGAGTTCTCTATAAAGATATTCTAAGAAAATATTACAAAAACCTAAAAGGAACTGTTGGCATTAATTCTCCAGCCATAGAATATTATAAACAATTCAATAGAACTTATTTCATCCCTAATATTATTGGCGAACCGTTTGAAAATCAACAAGAAATCAATTTTAAAAACAAAGAAAATCTTATTTCTTTTGTAGGAAGATTAGATAAGGAAAAAAATGTAATTGCTCTTTTAGAAATTTTCAAAAAAGCCAACGTTTCTAAAGATTGGAAACTTCAAATAATTGGTGATGGCAACGAAAAAAAAAATTTAGAACATTTTGTAGAGAAAAATCAATTACAAAACCATGTAATTTTCTATGGAATCAAAACTTCTGATGAAATTTTAGAATTGCTTAGAAAATCTAAAATATTTGGGTTCACCTCACTCAAAGAAGCTTTGCCTACAGTTTTAGTTGAAGCTATGTTTTGTAGTAATGCTATTATTTCCTACAACTGTAACTATGGACCAAGTGATATTGTTAAAAACAATTTAGGGTTTTTAATTGATGTAAACAATAAAGAAGATTTTATCCAAAAACTAGAAATGCTTACTAATTGTGATGAAAAACTAGAAAAGATGATGGAAAACGCTTCTAAAGAAGCACAAAACTGGAAACAAAATGAAATTCTGAAAAAATGGCAAGAAATAATCTAAGTACAATAAAGCTAAAAATCAGGATTTTAAAAAATAAAATTCTTTGGTGCTTTTGTGAGATAAAATCTAAATTATCTAACAAAAAAATTATTGATTCAGAATTAATCATTCCCGATTCTGATTTGAAAAACATTTTGATACTTGCCCCTCATGCAGACGACGAGTGGATTGGCTGTAGCCAGGCAATTTCTAAAGCAGAGAAATCTACGGTGTATTATTTCAATTTTTTGGGAAAAAATTATCATCAAGAAAACGAAACAATAAGACAGAACGAGATAAAAAATGTAAGTAATAAAACTGGTTTTAAACTAATAGTTTCTACAAATAGAGAAAATCATTCGGATTTAAAAGAACTTATTTTAGAAAATAATTTTACTGTTATTTTCATTCCTTTTCCATTAGATTGGCATCCAGAACATATAAAAGCGAATGACATTGCTTTAGAAATTCTCAAAAAAATAGATTTATCCGTACCTCTTTACTTTTATCATATTTCTGTACCAACTCCAGAAAGTATGAGAAATTGTTATTATTTGCCTCTTTCTAAAAAGGAAATTCAAACCAAAATAAAAATATTTGACGATTGCTATATTTCACAAAAAAACACACCCATTAGAAGGTTTGCCATTCAAAATGTAATTTGGGCACAATCTCAAAATTTTTATGCTGCAGAAGTATTTGCCAAATATTCTCTTTTAGAATGGGAATTATTTTTGAATTTTGTAAAAGAACAAAAAAACGAGATTGAGAAAAGCATCTATTTGATAGATTATCCATTTAAAATAAGAGAATACAGCGACAAAATATTTTTAAAATTTAATACCTAAGAACACAAATATGCTTGTAGAAGAATCTATCTGGATTGCCGAAAAAATAAAAGAAATTCTTCCCGAAGAACCTTTCCCTGTGCTTAATATAGGAAGCTCAACTCTCGCCTACAGAACTGAAAAGCAACCATTTATACAAAATAATATTTTTAATCTTTTTTCAGACGAAAAAAAACAAGTTATCCATCTCGACATGAAAAGAGATGATGGGATAGACTTAGTTGGAGATTTATCTGATGAAAACTTCAGAAGATTAGTAAAAGAACTAAAACCCAAGCTTATTCTCTGCAATAATATTTTGATGTATCTCAACAAAAATACCAGAAAAGAATTATCCAAAATATTATTTGAAATTTTAGCCGAAAATGGCTATCTTATTATTACCAATTCTTTGGTATTTCCACCGTCTCCAGACCCTGTGGAAGCTTATTACAGAGCAACCCCTGAAAAAATTTATAAAAGTCTTTTTGATAATTTTTATTTAATTGATCAAAATATAGCGAAAACAGAATATAGTTTTTACAAATTTTTAAAATCTAAACCCAAATTAATTTTAATAAAATTATTGAGATTTTTTATGCCTTGGTACAAAAGTAAAGAATGGTGGTTTATGATGAAGTATTATCTTTTTGATTTAAAGAAAAATTACTCATCTACTTGTCTATTTCTTAGAAAAAAATAAATTGATATGCTTTTTAATTCTATAATTCAAAATATATATTATCTTTTATGTTTTTCTACTCTAAAGCAATTACAAAATTTAATCTTAAATTAAATAATAAAATTTTGGAAAAAAACATACTCATTTCCATAGTAGTCCCAACTTATAACAATGAAAAATTCTTAGATAAATGCGTAGAAAGTATATTATCTCAAACATATCATGAATTTGAATTATTAATTATAAACGATGGTTCTACAGACAATACCATTAATGTTTTACAACCTTATCTAAAAAAAGACCAAAGGATAAAATTACACAACACTAAAAACAAAGGAGTTAGCAGCGCTAGAAATTTAGGAATTAGTAAAGCCAAAGGAGAATATATCTGTTTTATAGATTCAGATGATTGGGTTGAACAAGATTACTTATCACAATTTGTTTCAAAAATTCAAAATCCTAAAACACTCATAATACAAGAAATTTTTCAAAATAGAAATTCAAAAAAATATACCAATACCTTATATGATATTAAAAAAGATTTAGACGTTTTAATGTTAGAATATCATTTTATGTCTTTGGGCAGTCCTTTTGCAAAACTTTATCACACCGAAACAATAAAAAAAAACAATCTTACTTTTAATAATTTGGTTTCTTATGGAGAAGATCAAATGTTCTTCTTCCAATACATAACTTATATAGATAGTATTTACACGTTAAATTATAGAGGATACCACTACAACCACAATAGCACATCTTTAAGCACTAAGATACATCCTTTTATTTCTTTTTACACCTATCATTTTTCTTTAATAGATTTTATAAAATACATAAATGATTTTTGTAAATCTGAAAAAGTTCTATATAAAATATACAAAACAGACTGGGACATTGTAGAAGCAAGTATAGATCACGGATTTATTTTTTCAAAAGAAGTAAATCCAGATAAAAGTTTAAAAATTTTATCTAAAACTTTGAATAAAAACTATTACAAATACAGCAACTCTGTAAGTAGAAAAATAATTTATATTCTTTTAAAAACAAGTCAATATAAACTTTTATTATTTTATAAAAAAATGATATTTAAATACAAAACTAAAAAAAATAAATAATTTGATATAATTGCATTTTAAGTTTTTATAATAGCAACAAGTCGTCTTGAGAAATATTGTAACTTAATATATTATTGATATTTTTCTGTTTTTTTAAACTGAAAACTTCATATTTATTCTCAATAATAAAATCATTTAATTGAGTTATATTATACTTAGAATTGTGATACAATTCTGGGTTATATTCTAGCCAAATTTTAGGTCTAAATTTTTCAAAAAAAGTCTTATTCCCAAGTATAACATCTAATTCAAAACCCTCCACATCTATTTTCACGAAATCAACTTTCTTTAATTTTTCGACAAATAAATCTAAACTCTTAATCTTTACAGGCACATGTTCAAATTTATTATCTGGAATTACTGAACTATTTCCAACATTGTCTGGATTTATATAAAGTTCTTTCGTTTCATCTACTTCACCTATCCCGTAATTTTCTAAGTGTATATTATTTATTTTATTCTCTTTAACACTATCCAAAAATTGGTCAAATACATTTTTATTAGGCTCAAATGCATAAACCTCACTTGAAAACAATGAAAAAACAATACTATGTTGCCCAATATTTGCACCAATATCAAACACAATAGAATCTTTATGCAAGTATTTTATTACATCTTTTAAAATATCTTTCTCATAACCCCCAAAAGCATATATACATCTATCAACATATCCATTCTTAGGATCAACCCAAATTTTAATTCTATTACCTTTAAAATAAATTATTTTAAGAGTTTTTACTTTTATTGGTTTTATTCTTGTGTAATATTTTCTATGCAAAAAATTTATAATTCCCTCTTTCTTAATAATTTTTTTTATTTTTTCTATCATCATTTTTAATTAATAATGCAAGATACAATTTATTTAAAAACTATTGAATAAAATTATTGAATGTAAAATGACAAACAAATTTTCATTAAAAAGAAAAAGTTTTTATCTGTATATTTGTTTTCTTGGAAAAGAAAAAAATCCTCATCAGAATTGGTTCTCTGCGTCATGGTGGTGCAGAAAAAGTTCTCGTGACTTTTCTTAAAAATATTCCAAAAGACAAATACGAAATAGATTTAGTGCTCAATTTATATTCTGGAAAATATCTCTCTGAAGTTCCTGATTGGATAAATGTGCTCTATCTGAACAAAGGTGAAATGATTACCACCAATAGAATTCAAGATATTCCGAAGAAAGTTTTTCGTGTTTTATATCAAAAATTATTACAAAAATTCCCAAAAATTCTGTATTCTACGATTCTAAAAAATAAGAAATACGATATAGAATTTGCCGCAATTCACGGGATGAGAGACGACATTTTGAACTCGCCAATCTATTCTTCTAAAAAAACTGTGTGGATTCACAATGATTTAAGAAAAACAGAATTTCACAATTATACCAACGAAGAGATTCGCAAGTTTTTTGGCTTTGATAAAATCATGGTGATTTCCGAACACATCCAAAAAGATTTTGAAAATTTAGCCAAAAACGAAAGTGAAAAATCTAAAATTGTAAGGATTTATAACCCAATTGATACGGAAGAAATTTTGAAGAAGTCAGAAGTCAGAAGTCAGAAGTTGGAAGATAAAACAATGGATTGCTTCGTTCCTCGCAATAACAACCATCATCCATCATCCATCATCCATCATCCAACATTCGTAAGTGTAGGAACCGTTTTTCCGCAAAAAGGATTCGACAGATTGCTAAAAGTTCACAAAAAATTGTTAGACGAAGGTTATCAACATCAAATTAAAATCATCGGAGATGGCTATGATTTTGAAAATATTAAAAATTTAAAAACAGAACTCGGTTTAGATAAAACTGTCGAAATGCTTGGTTTTGCAGAAAATCCATATCCCTATTTTAAGAATTCAGATTTTTATATTTTGAGCTCCAGATACGAAGGATTTCCTACGGTTTTGTTTGAAGCCATCACTTTGAAAAAAAACATTATTGCCACAGATGTTTCTGGAGTGAGAGAAATGTTAGAAGACGGAAAACTTGGTTTGATTGTAGAAAATTCTGAAGAAGGAATTTATGACGGAATGAAAAAAGCACTCACAAATCCTGAATATTTTGAAAAATATCAAGAAAATTTGAAAGATTACCAAATGCCTTTCAATCTAGAAAATTCTGTATATTCTATTTGTAAAATTATAGACAATTTATAAATCTTTTTTCTTTTATCTTTGTTCTAATGTTAGAAAAAACTATCATCCAAAAAGATTTTTATAGAGAAAGCGGAAAATGGCTTTCTAGAATAGAGATTTTGAAAAAATGCGTCAATCCTAATCTTCACTTTATTTATCTTTTGAGAAAATGTCAAACTCATTCTAAAAAATCAATTTTAGGAATTTTCTGGCGAGTTATTCTGCGTCATTATCAAATAAAATATGGTTTCCAAATTTATCCTGAAATCCAAATTGGCGAAGGTTTTTACTTGGGACATTGGGGCGCTGTTGTCATCAATCCTAAAACAAAAATTGGAAAAAATTGCAACATTGCGCAAGGTGTAACTATTGCACAATCAAATCGGGGCAAAAATATAGGCGTTCCAGAGATAGGAAACGAAGTTTGGATTGGTCCAAATGCTGTAATTGTAGGCAATATAAAAATTGGCAACAATGTTCTTATTGCGCCTAACGCTTATGTAAATATAGACATTCCAGACAATGCAATTGTGATAGGAAATCCAGCTTCTTATACCGTTAAAGATAACGCTACACAAGACTATATTAACAATAAAATTGAATATTAAAATTTTGTTAAAAGATAATACCAATCAGTATTTGGAATAAATTTTGTTTATTTTTACCGAAAAATAGATAATATTATTTAATTTCTGTCTATTTCAATAAAAATTTAATGGTGATGAGTTATAAAAAAATCTTCGAGAACAATAAAAAATGGATTGAAGAAAAACTCGGACAAGATGCTGAATTTTTCACAAAATTAGCTGAAGGCCAAGCTCCGGAATATCTTTACATTGGTTGTAGTGATTCTAGAGCAACCGCCGAAGAACTAATGGGAATGAAACCTGGAGAAGTTTTTGTACACAGAAACATCGCAAACGTAGTGAATACCTTAGACATGAGTTCTACAGCTGTTATTCAATATGCTGTTCATCATTTAAAAGTAAAACACATTATCGTTTGTGGACATTACGGATGTGGTGGTGTAAAAGCTGCAATGACTCCTCAAGATTTTGGATTAATGAATCCTTGGCTTAGAACCATTAGAGATGTTTACAGATTGCATCAAACAGAATTAGACGCCATAAAAAATGAGCAAAAACGTTACGACAGACTTATAGAACTTAATGTGCAAGAACAATGCATTAATGTAATAAAAATGGCTGTAGTGCAAGAAAGATACATTTTAGACCAATATCCAATTGTTCATGGTTTGGTTTTTGATTTAAAAACAGGAAACTTAATCGATTTGGAAATTGATTTTGAAAAAATATTGAAAGATATTCAAAAAGTTTATGACCTTACAGATTCTGATTGGGTGATGAGCAGAAAGCAAAATAAAAATTTAAAAGACTAAAATAATTAATACATTACTGAAATATATGGGCATGTTTACGTTGGCAATTTTTGTCAACTTTACTGTTTTGCCTGGTTTAGCAGCAATGTTTGATTGGGATTTACCAACGCTCAATAATAACATTTCGGAGGAAGAAGTAAAAAATAACATTGCCAATTTCAACGAAAAATACCCTCCAAAACCCTACAAATCATCAGATTACATACAACAAAGATATAGTTTTAGAAACAAAAACGTCTCCTTTATTCAAAAGGACGACTCAATGCATCTAAATCCTTTATTAACTATATTTTCACCGCCTCCCGAAGTTTAATTTTGTATAAAATCGTGGTTAATCTTTAATCACGAGCATTGTTGTGCTTATATTTTTATAAGCAGTTATTTTACGTGTACAATTTTATCATAATTAAACTAAATAATGAAAAATAATCAATCATTCATAGCAGATATAAAACAAAATCTGCCGTCAGGATTGGTGGTATTCTTAGTTGCTCTTCCTCTATGTTTAGGAATTGCGCTTGCCTCAGGAGCTCCACCATTATCTGGCATTATCTCCGGAATTATAGGAGGTCTCGTAATAGGCGTATTAAGCAATTCAAACATTTCAGTATCTGGTCCAGCAGCTGGTTTAGCAGCAATTGTACTAGCTGGAATCTCAGATTTAGGAAGTTTTGAACTGTTTTTAGTTGCTGGTATAATCGCTGGTATCATTCAATTAGTTTTGGGTTTTATAAGAGCCGGAAGTATTTCTAATTACTTTCCAAATAATGTAATTGAAGGAATGTTAGCAGGCATCGGCATCATCATCATTTTGAAACAAATACCTCATGCTGTAGGTTACGACAAAGATTTTGAAGGAAATCAAAAAATATTTGACGGCTTTAATCTTTCAGAATATGCAGCTAATCTTGGCAATGCACTTTCGCCAGGAGCGATAATAGTAACCTTAGTTTCTCTTGCCATTTTACTAACTTGGGATAAAGTTTCTGTTCTTAAAAAATTAAAAATGCTTCCCGGAGCATTAGTTGCTGTAGTTGCAGGAATTGCGCTCAACGAACTTTTCAAAGGAACATCATTAGAAATTGCAAAAGAACATTTGGTAAATCTACCAGTTCCTCAGTCTGCCGAAGATTTAAAAAATCTAGTTACTTTTCCAGATTTTTCGGGATTTACTAATCCCAAAGTTTGGATTTTAGGAGCCACAATTGCAATTGTAGCATCAATAGAAACACTACTTTGCATTGAAGCTTCAGATAGAATGGATGTTCATAAAAGAATTACAGATACCAATTTAGAATTAAAAGCTCAAGGAATTGGCAATGTTGTTTCTTCTTTTATTGGAGGTTTACCTATGACATCTGTTGTCGTGAGGTCTTCTGCCAACGCAAACGCTGGTGCTACAAGCAAAACATCTGCAATTATTCATGGTGTTTTCATGTTGATTTGCGTTTTAAGTATTCCTTTTTTATTGAATAAAATCCCTTTGGCAACTCTTGCAGCGGTTCTATTATTAGTTGGCTATAAATTGGCAAGCCCATCAAAATTGAAACATTTTTGGGAAAAAGGAAAATATCAATTCATCCCATTTATTGCAACTTTAATTGCTGTTGTAGCATTAGACTTACTAAAAGGAGTAGCACTAGGAATTGCTTTTTCAATTTTCTATTTATTGCAAGGAAATATGAAAAGAGCATATTATTACAGCAGAGAAGAACTAGAAGAAGCAGACGAAATAAGAATAGATTTAGCTGAAGAAGTTTCTTTCTTAAACAAAGCTGCCATCAAAAAAACATTAAAAAATATAGAACCAAATTCTAAAGTAATCATCAATGCTACTAAAACTTCTTACATCTCTGATGACATATTAGAAATGATAGAAGATTTCGCAAACGTGAGAGCTATTGAAGAAAATATCGATGTGGTTTTACAAGGCTTCAAAACTTCTTACAAAGATTACGAAGCAGATAAACATTCTCACATCAAAATCACTCACAAAAGAGCAATTTAAAACATCGTTTTAAATTCAAAATTATTCAACAATTATTAATTATCAATTACAAAAAAAATGAAAGCACATACATCTGAAACACAATCAACTATATCTCCAGAAAAAGCATTACAATTTTTAAAAGAAGGAAACCAAAGATTTGTAAACAATCTTAAAGTAAATAGAAACTTGCTAGAACAAGTAAACGACACCAGAGAAGGACAATGGCCTTTTGCAACCGTTCTAAGCTGTATAGACAGTAGAACATCTGCCGAACTTATCTTCGACCAAGGTTTGGGAGATATTTTCAGTATTAGAATTGCAGGAAACTTTGCCAATCAAGATATTCTTGGCTCTATGGAATTTGCATGTAATGTTGCTGGCTCTAAACTTGTTTTAGTTTTAGGACACACCAATTGTGGCGCTTTAAAAGGAGGATTAGATGCTGCAAAAATTGAAGACTTAGGAATGGACAATCTTAATCATTTAATTTATCATTTCGAGCCTTGCATCCACGAAATTATAAATGAAGGCGAAGAACGTTCTTCTAAAAACGAAGCTTTATTAGAAAGGCTTAATCTTTGCAATATAAAAAGAACTATCGAAGATATTAGACACCAAAGTTCTACCCTTAGAGGATTAGAAAAAGAAGGAAAAATAAAAATTCTTGGCGCAAACTACGATGTGAAAACAGGAGTTGTAACATGGTTGTAGTTTTTGCGACACATATTAAACAAGTGCGAGAGAATCTTCATATATTTTTGATTTTTAATTAACAACAAATCTTTCTCGCATTATAGCCTCGTTTTTACGAGGCTTTTTTCTTTCAAAATATTTATAAAAAAAGTCGTGAAACTGCTAATTATAACAATTTCACGACTTTAAAATATTTAAATTGACGAAAACTACTTTCCGTTAAAAGTATTCATCGTATTATTAACTCCAGCGAAAACAAAAGACAAACTGGCTTTTGCAAATAATTCTATCCTGTCTTGCAACGTTTTCTGCTCTTCTTCGTTCCATTTTCCCAGAACATAATCTATCTGTTTTCCTTCGGAAAAATCTGCCGAAATACCGAAACGCAACCTTGCGAAATTTTGTGTTTGTAAAATCTCTTGTATGTTCTTCAAACCATTATGACCAGCGTCTGAACCTTTTTTTCTCATTCTTAAAGTTCCAAAAGGAAGTGCCAGATCATCTGTAACGATTAATACATTTTCTAACGGAATATTTTCTTTTTGCATCCAAAAACGAACGGCATTTCCCGAAAGATTCATATAAGTATCTGGTTTCAATATAAACACTTTTCTTCCTTTGTATTTCCCATCAGAAATCCAACCAAAATTTGCCGTTTTGAATGGAGCTTCCAAAGTTTCTGCAATTTTTTCAGCCACTTTAAAACCAATATTATGACGTGTTTCCGTATATTCTTCGCCTTTATTTCCTAAACCTACAATTAAGTACTTCACTTTTCTTATTTAAAATTTGATTTTGCAAAGATAAATTATTGAAAATAAAAAATCTCAACCAAATTATTATTGACAATATCTAAAACTATAATTTAATGTATTCGTAGGTAGAATTATCACCATTACTACTTGCAGAAATGGTGTATCCTTCAGAATCGTATGAGTACGAAGCCGTAGCATCTACAGTTGTTCCCATCATAGATTCTGTAATAGAGACTTTACCAAAATTATTAGTTCCCGTTCCGTAAAAAGCAAAACTAAAATCCGAAATGGAGAGTTGTCTGAAATTTTCTGGCAATGTAGAAAAAGCCGCTATTTTGTTATCAAAATTACTAAAAATAGAAGTCACTACTAAATCTGGAAGTGGCGATCCTGGCATTTTTGTAGTAAGAACAACTTTAGAGATATTTTTTCCTGTATAAGAAATATCACAAACAAAAGACTGCGAAACTAATGAGCCTATACTTGCCGTTTGAATGTATTTAGTAATTTTTCCATCAGAATTATAAGTAAAAACAGTGGTTTTATCGGTAGTATTAATTACGCTTCCACTCATAGACATTTCGTCTGTAGATTCTATTTTGGTAATATTCCCTACAGAATTATATTCAATGTTTTTGGTAGTAGAAGTTGTTTCTGTTCCCGTTTGCTCGTCTTTTATTACAGTTACAGATTTAGAAATTAATCCGTTTGAATAGGTTAAATCTGTAGTTAAAGAACCATCTGAAATAGCGATTTTAGTCAATACTTTATTAGAATAGGTAAAATTATAGCTAATAGAAGCTTTATTACTATCTGTTGTATTATATTTAGAAAGTACTTTTGCACCTGTTCCTCCCGTTCCTCCGCCGCCAGAGTTTCCTCCGCCTCCGTTTCCAATGCCTATATCGCCAATTCCATGAAGTAAATCTCCGTTAGAATCTGCTTCCGGAACACAAGAAACAAATAAGAAAAGACCACAGATTAAAGAAAATAAAAATTTTACAGATTTCATTGTATCAGTTTTTCACAAATTTACACATTTTTATGTTGCAAAATATTGTTCAACAAAATATTTACTTCATCTACATTTTTCACGGCGTCTTTTCTCATCATCAGCTGATTACCTTCTTTGCCAGACTTCTCTTTGAGTTGAGCTTCTCGAGGATTTTGACTTAGATATGCAATTAGAGTTCTGAATTTTTCGCTTTGGTAAAATTTATCTTGAGGATTATCTGGGAAATATCCCAAGAAAATTCCGTTTTTCATTACAATTTTATCAAAACCAATTTCTGCCGCAAGCCATTTCAACTCAACAGATTTTAATAAATTAATGGCTTCTTTCGGAATTTCACCAAATCTATCAACTAGCTCATTTTCAAATTGCTGCAAATCTTCTTTTGTTGAAATTTCTGCTAATTTTTGGTAAAGTGACAATCTTTCTTCAGTTGAATTCACATAAGAATCTGGCAACATCAGTTCAAAGTCAGTATCAATATTAACTTCTTTCTGAGATTTGAATAATTTTTTACGATCTTCTTCATTCTCAAATAAATTCGAAAATTCATCATCATTTTGAAGTTCTTCCAAAGCTTCTTGCATAATTTTTTGATACGTTTCAAAACCCATTTCGTTGATGAAACCACTTTGTTCTGCTCCCAATAAATCTCCTGCTCCACGTATTTCTAAATCCTTCATTGCAATTTGAAAACCGCTTCCCAAATCCGAAAATTGTTCAATCGCTTCCAAACGTTTTCTGGCATCCGAAGTCATCATGTCAAACGGTGGCGTTATCAAATAACAAAATGCTTTTCTATTACTTCTACCAACTCTGCCTCGCATTTGGTGCAAATCTGCCATCCCGAATCTTTGTGCATCATTGATGAAAATCGTATTTGCATTTGGAACATCCACTCCAGATTCTACGATAGTTGTAGAAACCAAGACATCATATTTTCCTTCCATAAAATCTAAAATTCTCGTTTCCAATTCTTTTCCATCCATTTGTCCATGACCAGTTACCACTCTTGCATCTGGAACCAAACGCTGAATTAAACCTGCAATATCTTTCAGATTTTCAATTCTATTGTTGATGAAATAAACTTGTCCGTCTCTTTGAATTTCATACGAAATAGCATCTCGTAGAATTTCTTCGTTGAAACCAATAATTTGTGTATCTACAGGTTGACGATTTGGCGGTGGCGTTTTAATTACCGATAAATCTCTTGCAGCCATCAAAGAAAACTGTAGCGTTCTTGGAATTGGTGTTGCCGTCAAAGTTAATGTGTCAATATTTGCTTTTAATGTTTTGAGTTTATCTTTTACATTCACCCCAAATTTATGCTCTTCATCAATAATCAACAATCCTAAATCTTTGAAAACGATGTCTTTTCCTACCAATTGATGTGTCCCGATTACAATATCAATTTTACCATTTTTAAGACCTTCTTTGGTTTCGTTTTTCTGTTTTGTAGAGCGAAATCTATTCAAATAAGAAATACTTACAGGAAATTCTTTCAACCTTTCTTTGAAACTTCTATAATGTTGAAACGCCAAAATAGTAGTCGGAACCAAAACCGCAACTTGCTTTCCATCAGTTGCCGCTTTAAAAGCCGCTCTAATCGCAACTTCTGTTTTCCCGAAACCAACATCTCCACAAATTAATCTGTCCATTACGCCATCATTTTCCATGTCTGCTTTCACATCATTGGTTGCTTTTTCTTGGTCTGGAGTATCTTCGTAGATAAAACTTGCTTCCAATTCATTTTGCAAATAAGAATCTGGAGAAAAAGGAAAGCCTTTTGCAGCCTTTCTTTGTGCATATAATTTAATCAAATCAAACGCTATTTGCTTCACTTTAGCTTTGGTTTTCTGTTTTAGAGATTTCCAAGCTGGCGAACCGAGTTTATTTAATACAATTTCTCTTCCATCAGGACCGTTGTATTTTGAAATTTTATGAAGCGAGTGAATAGAAACATATAATAAATCGTTGTTTTTGTACGTCAATTTGAAACATTCTTGCGTTTTCCCATCGTTGGTAACCTTCACCAATCCCATAAATTTACCAATTCCGTGGTCGATATGCGTAATGTAATCTCCCACTTTTAGAGACATTAAATCTTTTAGCGTTAATTGCTCGGATTTTGCAAAAGAATTTTTAGCCTTATATCTTTGGTAACGGTCAAAAATCTGATGGTCTGTATAAACTGAAATTTTTAGTTCAGAATCAATAAAACCTTCGTGAAGTTCAGATTTAAATGCTTTATACAGTTGTTGATTTTCTTGATTCTCTGTTTTTGGCTCTTGATTTTCTTGAATTGAAGCGAAAATTTCGTCTAATCTTTCTTTTTGTTTATCACCAGAAAAGGAAATCCAAATTTCAAAACCTTGTTCTTTTTTTTCTTTTAAATCTTCGGAGAGAAGTTCAAAATTTTTATGAAAACTAGGCTGTGAAGTTTGATTTAAAGGTAAAGTTTTAAAATCGTTAAGTTGTTGCGAAGTAAAATCAATCGCTTTAAATTTTTTCAAATTTTGGAAAAAAACCTCATCAGAAACGAAAAGAGTTTCTGGTTTTTGATGTTTGAGTTCTTTGCTTAAAGTTTCAAATTTTTGTTCGGCTTTATCATAGAAGTCTTTCAATTTTTTTACTGTAAGATAAGCATCTTTTGTAATGATAAAGCTATTTTCTGGCAACAAATCTAAGAGAGAAACTTTACTTCCTGTAACTGCAAAATTCATATTAGAAACCAATTCGAATTCTTCTACTTTCCCTGTTGAAAGTTGAGTTTCGATGTCAAATTCTTTAATACTTTCTACCTCATTCCCGAAAAAGGTAATTCTGAAGGGTTTTTCGTAAGCGTAAGAAAAAACATCTACAATACCGCCACGCACCGAAAATTCTCCAGGCTCTGAAACAAAATCTGCAAAATTAAAATTGAATTGATTCAAAAGTTCATCAGTGAAATCAAAATCTAATTTATCGCCCACTTTTATGGTGTGAGAAATAGCTTTGAAATCTTCTTTTTTCAAAACTTTTTCAGAAAGTGCCGAAGCTGTAGCTACAATAACCTTTGGTTTGTTATCAAAATTCAACCTATTGAGAACTTCTGTTCTTAAAACGATATTTGCGTTTTGTGTTTTCTCGATTTGATACGGTTCTAAATGAGTTTCTGGAAAATACAACACATTTTCTTCGCCAAGCATTTCTTCTAATTCTGAAGTAATATAATGAGTAGATTCTTTGTCATCTATAATGAAAAGCACACTACTATTCTGCTGGTTTTGGCATTTGGTTAAAAACAATTCTGTAGTTAAAATGGAAGGAACAGAGCCCGCAAAACCTTTCACGGAAATGTGTTTGTTCTTATCTAAATTCTCGAAAATTTCTTTTCCAAAATTCTTCCTAAGAAGCTCTGGAAGAAGTATTTGATTAATATTTTTTAGCATTTTGAATTCGTAAAGTTGTAAAAAAGTTTATCGTTTTTCAATTTTTATAAAACGACAAACGCGATTTCGGGTCTCTCCGAAATCGTTAATTTTTGCAAAAATACGATTTTAATTTTTTAAGTTGTTTTTAAGGATTAATAAACTTTAGTTAATCTATTGAGAATATTTTCTAATACCTTATTTGGTTGCTAAGTTTGTACCATCAAAACACAAATGATACACTATTAATACAATTTATAAATGACAAAATCATTATAAAGTGTTGCTTTACTAATAGGAATTTAAAAAATGAAACTCCAGAAGAGAGATTCAGAGAAAGGAAAATATAGTTATTGTTTAGATAGGGAAAGAAAACTTATCCTTATTAGAACCGATGAACTCAATTCATCGGTTTTTTGTTTATTTTTGCAAAATGATTGGTTTCATAAAAAAAGTAGCTGCTAAAATCTGGGCAAAAAACCACGTAAAGCAGACAGAATATTATAAAAATAATGCAGAACAACTTCAAGAAAAACTCCTTCTTGATTTAGTAAAATCTGCTGAAAAGACTTTATTTGGTCTTCAACACAACTTTTCGGAAATAAAATCGATTGAAGATTTTCAAAAAAATGTAAAAATTTCGGATTACGAAGACTTAAAACCTTTTGTTGAAAAAGTAAAACACGGAGACAAAAATATCCTTTGGAAAGACACTCCAGAATATTTTGCTAAAACTTCTGGAACTACTTCTGGCACTAAATATATTCCGCTCACTTCAGAAGGAATGGATTACCAAGTAAAAGCTGCGCAATCTGCACTTTTCCATTATATTGCTCAAAAAAACAATGCCGATTTCGTGAACGGAAAAATGATTTTTTTGCAAGGTTCACCAGAATTAGAAGACATTAACGGAATAAAAACAGGCAGACTTTCGGGAATTGTAGCACATCACATCCCCAATTATTTACAAAAAAACAGATTGCCAAGTTACGAAACCAATTGCATAGAAGATTGGGAAACTAAAGTTGACAAAATTGTAGAAGAAACTGAAAAGGAAAACATGACCCTGATTTCGGGAATTCCGCCTTGGTTGATTATGTATTTTGAAAAATTAATTGAAAGAAATGGCAAAAAAATAAAACAACTGTTCCCAAATCTTCAATTGATTGTTACAGGTGGTGTAAACTACGAACCTTACCGCGAAAAAATGGAAGAACTTTTGGGAGGAAAAGTTGATATTATCCAAACATTTCCTGCAAGCGAAGGATTTTTCGCGTTTCAAGATGATTACGAGAAAGAAGGACTTTTGTTGCAATCAAATCATGGAATTTTCTACGAATTTATTCCATTGGAACAATATGGAAGCTTCGACTCCGCTCAGCAACCTCTTTTTGAGAGATTAACGTTAAAAGATGTTGAACTCAACAAAGATTATGCATTGATTTTAACGACAAATTCTGGACTTTGGGCATATTCTATTGGTGATGTGGTGAGATTTATTTCTAAAAATCCGCACAGAATTTTGGTAAGTGGAAGAACGAAACATTTTACTTCCGCTTTTGGCGAACACGTAATTGCTTTTGAAGTGGAAGAAGCGATGAAAGCTACAGTGGAGAAATTTCCAGCACAAATTACAGAGTTTCACCTTGCGCCGCAAGTAAATTCCGAAAATGGCGAATTACCTTATCACGAATGGTTTATAGAATTTGAAAAAGAGCCAGAAAATCTAGAAAGTTTCCGCCAAAATCTAGATTTGGAAATGCGCAAAAGAAACACGTATTATGATGATTTAATTTCTGGAAATATTTTGCAAGTTTTGAAAATTACCAAATTGCAGAAAAACGCCTTCCAAGAATATGCAAAATCTGAAGGAAAATTGGGCGGACAAAACAAAATCCCAAGATTAGCAAATGATAGAAAAATTGGGGAGTTTTTAGAGAAGTTTAAATTTTAATTACTCACTCACAAACTTCAATCCTACTATAGAAGCAATTAATGTAACAACGAAAAAGATGCGCCAAAAAGTAGCTGGTTCGTTAAAGAAAAAGATTCCCATCAAAACGCTTCCTACGGCTCCAATCCCAGTCCAGATGGCGTAAGCTGTACCAATTGGCAAACCATTTTCGCCAGAAATAGCTTTGTACATGAGAAACATCGATAAAAACAGACACACCAAAAAACCTAACCACCAATAAAGATTTTCTTTACCCGAAGTTTGTTGAGCTTTTCCTAAACAAAAAGCAAAAGACGTTTCAAACAATCCTGCAATGATGAGTATTAACCAATTCATTCCACAAATATAGACTATAACTATCAAAAAAATATTTGTAATTCTGTTATCTTTGCTCTATGATTTCTCTTGAACCTATAAAAACTCTGGAAAACAAGGAGTTTAGAAACCTGCTTACCGGAAGATTTTTTTTAATTTTAGCTTTTAGAATGCTCGCCACATTATTAGGATGGTGGGTTTATCAATTAACCAAAGACCCTTTTTCAATCGGATTAATTGGTTTATCAGAAGTTATTCCCGCTGTTTCTACTGCTTTGTATGCAGGTCATGTTATCGACATGAATGAGAAAAAGAAAATGCTACTTATTTGCACTGTAGGTTATTTTGTATTGATTTCTTTATTGTTAATTCCTGCATTTTATTCTTTGCACCTTCATTTTACAGGACATCAAATCACTTATTACATCTACGGAATTATATTTTTTACAGGAATTTGCAGAGCTTTTATTGGCCCAATTATTCCGGTAATGATTCCTAAAATTGTTGGCAGAGAAAAACTTCCCAATGCCATTACGCTCAACCAAGCAACTTTTCTTATGGCTTCCGTTTCGGGGCACGCAATTGGAGGATTCCTTATCGCTTTAATTACCATAAAATGGACTCTTGTTGTTATTTTATTGTTGATTTTTTTAGCTTCAATATTTTTCATTCAAATCAAAAAACAACATTCGGAATACCAGAAAAATGAACTTGAAATCTGGACTTCCATGAAGGAAGGCATTGCTTACATTTACAAAACCAAAGAAATTTTAGGAGCATTATGTTTAGACATGTTTGCCGTGCTTTTCGGTGGCGCAGTAGCGATGATTCCCGTTTTCGCGAGTGACATTTTAAAATCTGGAGCCGAAGGTTTCGGTATTTTGAACGCAGCTTCAGACATTGGCTCTATGATTATTATCGTAACACTTTCTTTTATTCCTTTGAGAAAAAACCAAGGAAAAATTTTAATTGGAGTAGTTGCCGGTTTTGGTTTGTGCATTATCGGTTTTGGATTGTCGAAATTATATTGGCTATCTTTCCTTTTTTTGATGCTTAGCGGTATGTTTGATGGAATTTCCGTAGTAATACGAGGAACTATTGTTCAGCTAAAAACGCCCGATAATATTAGAGGAAGAGTAATGAGTGTAAACTCTATTTTCATTATGTCTAGCAACGAAATGGGACAATTTGAAAGTGGCGTTGTGGCGAAACTTTTAGGTGTTGTAAGATCTGTAGTTTTCGGTGGAACAATGACGGTTCTTATTGCTCTTTTTGTAGGAAAATTTGTTCCCAAATTGAGGAAAATGGAATATTAAAAAGCATTTTAATTTTTTTAAAAAATATTAATTCTTAATAACTCATCTATTTATCCACATTTTATTCTCATCTAACTTTCTGCAATCAAAAGCCTTATCTTTAATCCTAATAAAAACCAACATTAACCTCAAAAAAAAATTAAAAAAACTATCTTTGCCTTATGGCACAGAAGGAAACATTATCATCTCTTACTCATGGTAATTTCGCGAAGGAACTCTCTATCTCGAACGGTAAAATGCCGCCCAATGCAGTAGAATTCGAGAAATTGGTTATCGGGACATTTTTAATAGACAAAAAAGGATTAGATTACTCTATAGATTTACTTAGTCCAGAAGTTTTTTACGACCCAAGGCATCAAGAAATTTTTAGAGCAATCCTCAATTTGTATGAGAAAAATGAACCTGTTGACTTAATGACGGTAATACAAGACCTCAAAAGAACCGAAAAATTAGGTTTTGCAGGTGGAGACCATTATATTATAGACCTTACCATGGGCGTAAGTTCTTCTGCGCACATAGAATATCACGTACGTGTAATTCTGGAAAAATTTATTTTAAGAAGCTTAATTAATGTTTCTGCAAATGTTATCGACAATTCTTACAAAGAATCTACAGACGTTTTTGAGTTATTAGACAAAGCAGAACAATCTTTCTTCGAAATTACCAACGGAACCATCAAAAAAGGATTCGATACCGCTAATTCATTAGTAAGAGAAGCTATTGATAAAATTAAATCGTTAAAAGACAAAGAAGGACTCTCTGGTGTACCATCTGGTTTTAGAGATGTAGATAAAGAAACCGGAGGTTGGCAACCATCAGATTTAATCATTATTGCTGCACGTCCTGCAATGGGAAAAACAGCTTTTATTCTTTCGATGGCGAGAAATATTTGTGTTGACCATCAAATTCCAATGGCTCTTTTCTCTCTGGAAATGGCTTCGGTACAATTAATTACCAGAATGATTGCCTCTGAAACAGGAATTTCCTCAGAAAAATTAAGAAAAGGACAAATGTCTGAAGAAGAATGGCAAAGACTTTTCTCCAACGTTTCTGCTCTAGAAAATGCACCACTTTATATCGACGAAACACCTTCACTTTCTGTTTTCGATTTTAGAGCAAAATGCCGAAGATTGGTAATGCAACACGGCGTTAAAATAATTATGGTAGATTACCTTCAGCTAATGACTGCCAACTCTGGAGGAAAAGGCGGCGGAAACAGAGAGCAAGAAATTGCAACCATCTCTCGTTCTCTTAAAGCAATTGCTAAAGAATTAAATGTACCTGTAATTGCACTTTCTCAGTTATCGAGAACCGTAGAAACCAGACCCAATAAAAGACCTCAACTTTCAGACCTTAGAGAATCTGGAGCTATTGAACAAGATGCTGATATTGTATCTTTTATCTACAGACCCGAATATTACAAAATAGAACAATGGGAAGACGAAACACCTTCTGCTAACCAAGCCGAACTTATTATTGCAAAACACAGAAATGGTTCTATTGCAGACGTAAGATTGTCATTTCAAGGTAGTTTGGCAAAATTCTCAGATTTGGATATTTTTGGTAATTATCACACTTCAGGATTTGCACAGCAAGACGAACCTGGAGGTTTTGAAAAACTAAGAGTTTCTGTAGATCCTGGCGCTGCTTTCGGATTACCAGACACCGGAAATATCTCTGGTTCTGCCATGAATGACGACGAAGACGAAGAAATGCCTTTTTAACATACAAAATTGTAGATTTGCAAAGTCGTAAAATCGTTTAAACTAATTTACGGCTTCACAAAATTCATGAAAATCGAAATTTACACAGACGGAGCTTGTAGTGGTAACCCCGGAAAAGGAGGCTACGGAATTCTAATGCGCGTTCCTGAAAAAAAATATCAAAAAACATTCTCCGAAGGTTTCAGATTGACTACCAACAACAGAATGGAACTTTTAGCAGTAATAGAAGCTTTAGAAAAGTTAAAAAACCCTGAAAATGAAGTTCATGTATTTACAGATTCTAAATATGTAGCAGATGCAATTAATCAAAATTGGATTTTTGGATGGATAAAAAAAGGTTTTAAAAATGTAAAAAATCCAGATTTGTGGCAAAGATTTATTCCGCTTTTTAGAAAACATAAAGTACAGTTTCATTGGATAAAAGGACACGCAGGACATCCTGAAAATGAAATTTGCGACCAACTTGCCGTAAAAGCTTCTCAATCTTCAGATTTAAAAATCGATACATTTTTTGAAAACCAAAAAGAAAATGGATTGTTCTAATGATAAGCTACCCTTTTTGCGTTCTAAACGCAGAAAGGGTTTTTTGATTAAAAATGCTTATTTTTGGTAAGTATTTTTACACTTTATAAATTTAAAAATTTAGACTTCTAATAAAAAAATGATAAAAACAGATGTACTGGTTATAGGTTCGGGAATTTCAGGGCTTTCTTATGCCATAAAAATTTCAGAACAATTGCCAGATGCCAAAATCACCATCGTTACCAAAGCCGAAGAAGACGAAACAAATACCAAATATGCTCAAGGCGGTTTGGCTGTTGTGACAGATTTCAGCAAAGATAATTTCGAAAAACACATCGAAGACACCATGCGTGCTGGCGATGGAGAAAACAACAGAGAGGTGGTAGAAATGGTGATAAAAGAAGGGCCAGACCGTTTCCGCGAATTGGTAGATTGGGGAACAAGATTCGATAAAAAAGAAGACGGAGAATACAAACTTGGCAGAGAAGGTGGACATACAGAATTCCGAATTGTACACCACAAAGACATTACCGGTGCTGAAATTGAACGAGCGTTGCTAGAATATTGCAACAATTCTGAAAATATAGAAATTCTAGATTACCATTATGTTATAGATTTAATTACGCAGCATCACATTCCAAACAAAGCGTTTGATAAAGAAAACATCAATTGTTATGGAGCTTACGTTTTAGACCAAAAAAATAAAAAAATTAAGAAAGTTACTGCCAAAATAACGTTAGTAGCTACTGGAGGTGCTGGTCATGTTTATAAAAACACTACCAATCCTATTATTGCTACAGGAGATGGAATTGCCTTTGTACACAGGGCTCGAGGCAAGGTTTCTAACATGCAATACATACAGTTTCATCCTACTGCAATGTATTCTAAAAGAGACGGAATGCTTTTTTTAATTTCCGAAGCCGTTAGAGGTGATGGCGCAAAACTCAAAACCAAAAATGGAGAAAAATTCATGCACAAATATGACGAAAGAGAAGAATTGGCCTCTCGAGATATTGTTGCAAGAGCTATAGATAACGAAATGAAAATTTCTGGAGACAATTATGTAGGATTAGATTGCACAGAAATGAACAAAGAAAAATTTATAGAACATTTCCCTAATATTTATCAAAAATGTATAGACGAAGGAATTGACCCTTTTAAACAACTAATTCCTGTGGTTCCTGCAAGTCATTACCTAATGGGCGGAATTGTGGTGGACAAAGATGGACAATCTTCTATCAAAAATCTTTTTGCAGTGGGCGAATGTACCAACTCTGGCCTTCACGGCGCTAACAGACTCGCTTCCAACTCATTACTAGAAGGATTAGTTTTCGGGCATAATGCTGCTATGAAAACGGTAGAATTATTAAATATTGATGAATTTAATTATTTCGACCTCCAAAATGTACCAGAATGGAATGATGAAGGCATGAAAATAATGGAAGAAAAAGTATTAATTTCTTACCTCAGAAAACAGCTTCAGGAAATGATGAGCGATTTGGTAAGTATTGTAAGAAGCAATAATAGACTGAAACTGGCACAGAAAAAACAAAAAGAAATCTTTGACGCAGTAACAGAATTATACAGTTACTCTGTAATTTCACCAGAACTTTCAGAATTAAGAAATTTGGTAAATATCTCTTACCTCATTATTAAAAATTCTTTAGAAATGACTGAAAACAAAGGTGCTTTTTATAATAAGGATTTTGCATAGTCTAATTAATAATAATATTTTTTTTGAATCCTAAATTTTCAAAACATAATAAAACAATGAAACGCCCAACTTACGTAACAGATAAAGCTTTAAAACAATTTATAAAAAATGCTTTGGAAGAAGACATCCAAAGCGGAGACCACTCTACATTATCTACCATTCCTACAGATTTGGTACAAAGTGCAAAACTTTTGGTAAAAGAAGATTGTATTTTGGCAGGTGTAGAATTAGCAGAAATTATTTTTAAAACTTTCGATAAAAATCTTAAAGTAGAAGTTTTTATTAAAGATGGTGAAAATGCTAAAAAAGGAGACATTGCATTTGTAGTTACAGGTAAAGCTCAATCAATACTTTCCACAGAAAGATTAATTCTTAATTGTATGCAAAGAATGAGCGGCATTGCAACGCTTACTCACGATTGGGATGCTAGACTTCTCGGCACAAAAACTAAACTTCTAGACACCAGAAAAACCACCCCAAATTTCAGAATTTGCGAAAAATGGGCAGTTTCCATTGGTGGCGGAACTAATCACAGATATGGATTGTACGACATGATAATGCTTAAAGACAACCACATAGATTACAACGGAAGTATTACCAACGCTGTAAAAATGACACAAGATTATCTCAAGAAAAATAAATTAAAACTAAAAGTAGAGGTAGAAACCAGAAATCTCGCCGAAGTAGAAGAAGCCGCAAAATTAGCTGGAAAAGGTATAGACAGAATTATGTTAGACAATATGGACATTAAAACCATGACCGAAGCCGTTAAATTAATTAACGGAAAATGTGAAACCGAAGCTTCTGGAGGCATTTTACGGGAACAGCTCAACGCCATTGCTAAGACAGGAGTCACGTATATTTCGGTAGGAGCGCTCACACATTCCGCTGAAAATATTGACCTAAGTCTCAAAGCAGTAAAGTAAAAACCCTATAAAACCACGCTAAAATGCGTGGTTTTATGCTTTTCATAAAAAAACTTTCAAAATATTAACATTGTGTTAATTTTTGTTAACAAAAAAAAATGTATTTTCGCCACATAAATAAATCATTAGAAATTAATAAAATTTTATGAAAACCAACTATTTAGGAAAGTCTAAACTTTCAGTTGTCATTGCTCTATCTGCTGCTAGTGTAGCTTTTGCACAATCCGTAAAAGACACTACAAAAACAAAAGACATTGACGCTGTTATCTTGAAAGGTGTTACGGATATTGCTAAAGACAGAAAAACTCCAGTTGCTGTTTCTAACATTAAAGCCGCACAAATCATTGAAAGAGCAGGGAATCAAGAGCTTGTTGAAATCCTGAACACTACACCATCTGTATATGCTACTAAAAGTGGAGGTGGTTTTGGTGACTCTGGAATTACTTTACGTGGTTTCGAATCTAGAAACGTTGCCGTAATGGTAAACGGTATGCCTGTAAATGACATGGAAGGAGGCACTGTTTATATGTCTAACTGGACTGGTCTTGCAGATGTTACAAGCACAATTCAAGTACAAAGAGGTTTAGGTTCTTCTAAATTAGCTATTGCTTCTGTAGGAGGTACGATGAATTTCCTAACTCGTTCTGCTGATATGAAACAAGGAGGAGTTTTCAGATTGGGAATAGGAAATGATAATTATTTTAAAACTTCTATTGCTTATAATACAGGTAAATCACAAAAAGGATGGTCTTCATCTTTCTTATTAGGAAGACAAGCTGGAGCTACTTACGTTGAAAATACTAATTATGAAGCTTATACTTATTATTTTGCACTTGGTTACCAACCTAGCGCAAAGCATAATTTGCAATTCATGATTACTTCTGCTCCTCAATGGCACGACCAAAGATCTTACGCACCGACAATCAACAGTTATATTAAATACAATCCTGATCACGACGGAACTCCATACAGACAATACAATTCTGATTTTGGATATTATACAGATGCTAATGGTAATAGAATAGCTTTATCTAACAGAAGTAATTATTACAGCAAACCTGTAATGATGCTTAACTGGGATTGGACTATCAATGAAAAATCTACTTTAAGTACTGTAGTTTACATGTCTAACGGACGTGGTGGTGGTACCGGAGATTTAGGAAAAGTGGGAGTAAATGGGATGACTGGTTTCTATGACACCAATGGTCACTACGACTATGATAAACTTTTTGCTGCAAATGCAGCTGTAAATGTTAATACCGCTAATGCTGGAAGCACTTTAATTAGAAGATCTAGTATTAACTCTCACAACTGGTATGGTATCTTAATGAATTTCCAACATAAACTAAATGATAATTGGAACTTATCAGTAGGTACAGATGATAGATATTATTATGGTTATCATTATCAAGTAGCATCTAATTTATATGGAGCATCTGGCTACAAAGATGATAAAAATAAAAACATTGCGCCTAACGTTGTAAGTAATCTTTATGATTATAAAAAAATGACTTGGAATCCATTTGGTGGCTCTACAGCACCAATGTCTGACAGAATTGGCTATAGCAATGACGGAGAGGTATTATGGTATAGTGGATTTGGACAAGTAGAATATACTAAAGATAAACTTTCGGCTTTCATTCAAGGTTCAGTCTCTAACCAAGCTTACCAAAGAATTGATGATTTCATAAAACCTGGTTCTACTCAACAAGGACAAGTTGTTGACAGAAAAACAGGATTTAAAAATCTTTTTGGTTATACGGTAAAAGGAGGACTTAATTATAATATCGACAGTCATCACAATGTATTTGGTAACATTGGATATTATAGCAAACAACCTTTTATGAATTCAGTTTATCCAAGTAATTTCCAAGTAGTAAACCCTACTCTAACTAATGAAAAGATTTTTGGCTCTGAAATTGGTTATGGATTCAAATCTGCTAAATTTAATGCAAAAATTAATTTATACAGAACTGAATGGAGAGATAGATGGTACAGAAGAGGCAATATTGCTAATATAGATGGCAATGGTAATACAGGATACTCTGAAATTAGCGGAATTACTCAGCTTCACCAAGGTGCAGAATTTGAAGCAAACTATAAAGTTAATAAATATCTAGAATTGGACGGAATGTTCTCTTATGGAGATTACAAATACAAAGGAAATGCTACAGGTTCTAACTTCTTAGATGACAACACTCCTGTTACTACCAATGGCTCTAATACTTCTGTATTATACCTTGATGGTGTAAAAGTAGGTGGAAGCAACAACAGTATTCCTCAAACTACAGCATCTTTAGGAGCAACTATTATACCAGTAGAAGATCTTAGAATCTACGGTACTTGGCAATATGTAGGAAGAATCTACTCTGCAATGAACGTAGCAGACTTCTTAACTCCTGGTAAAGAAGCTTTACAATTGCCAGATTTTAATTTATTAAACATTGGTGCTTCTTATAAATTAAAACTAAAAGGGACTAACCAATCTTTATCTATTGGTGCGAATGTTTACAACTTACTTGACACTACTTACATCCAAGATGGGGCTACTAATACCCCTGTAAAAAAACTAAGTAATTTCAAAACCAACACCAATACAGATGCGCAAGCACAAGCATTATATGATGCTTATCAAGCAACTCTATACAAAGGTATAGACCCTTCAAACAGAGTATTCTTTGGCTTTGGTAGAACTTGGTCTACAACAATATCATTTAATTTCTAAGAAATTAATGACTAAATAATTTTTAAATCCCGGCTTTTCAGTCGGGATTTTTTTTGCAAATATTTCAAAAATGTTTTGTAAATTTGTGTGAATTCAATTAACTATGACGATAGTGATAAAATTCAAAACACCAACCATAAGATTTATTTTTAGTCTTATTTTTTTCCTTTCTTTTTCATCATTTTTTGTTGCTCAAAACATTACTTCTCTTTCTAAAGACGAACAAAATCTAGACAATAAACTTTCTAAGATAAAAACAGAACTTCTTCAAGATTCTGAAAAAAATAAATTCACTATTTACAACACTTCATTCTCTCAGCTCAAACCATTTATAGAAACTACAGAACTATTCAAAATATTGAATGAAATGCCAAAAGGCGCACTTTTGCATAGCCACAGCGGAGGAATTGCAAATACAGATTGGCTTATTAATAAAGCTTCTGAATACGAAAATTGCTACATTTTCATCAATCAAGACCAGCAAAAATATATCTACGGGCAATTAATGATTTTCGAAAAAGAAGAAGTCCCTGTTGGTTTTATTAAGTTAAGTGACTTTTTGAAAAGCAATGCTAATGCAAAAGAAAAACTTCTAGATTTATACACTTTAAAAAGGAATAATCTTACAGAATATATCGATTATTGGAGTGAATTTGAAAAAAGATTTCAACGAATTGAAAGCATCTTAAATTACAGACCAATTTTTAAAGAGTACTATCAGGAAGCTTTCTTAGAACTATTAAAAGACAACGTGCAACACGTGGAGATAAGATATATTTTCGGACAATTATTCGACGAAAAAAATAAAAATTATCCAATTGAAAAAGCTGTTTTAGATTTAAAAGAAATTGAAAAAAAAATCAAAAAAACACATCCTGAATTTACTTTAAAAATTATCTACACCAGTCTTAAATTTTTAGACAAAACGGTTGTAGAACAAGAATCAGAAAAGGCTTATCAACTCAAGAAGAAATTCCCAAATTTTATTACAGGTTTTGATTTGGTCGCAGATGAAGCATCGGGACATTCGGTAGCATATTTCAATCCGCTTTGGGAAAAAATGAAAATTTTGGAGAAAAAATACAGAGTAAAACTTCCTCTATATCTTCACGCTGGCGAAAGTTGCAGTTTATACAATCATAACATTTCTGAAATTCCTTTTGCGTACAATAAAAGAATTGGACACGCTTTGAACTTAATTTATTTCCCAGAATTAATGAAAAAAGTGAAACAAAATAATAATTTGGTAGAAGTAAGCCCAATTAGTAATCAAACTTTGGGCTACGTGAGTGATTTGAGAAATCATCCTGCAAGAGTTCTTTTGGCAAATAACGTTAACATTTCCATCAACAGTGACGACCCCGCAGTTTTTGGCTATGAAGGTCTTTCTTACGATTTTTGGATGGCTTTTATCAATTGGGATTTAACCGTTAAAGATTTAAAAAAACTGATATTCAACAGTATAGATTATTCTTCGTTAAATTCCTCAGAGAAACAAAAAGCAAAAATACATTTAGAGAAAGAATGGAATACTTTCGTTAGAAATAATGTAGAATAAATTCAACTTCTTTGTTAAGGTTTCGAAATGCAGGCACTTCGTTTACGATATTTTTATATATTTGCATTTCAAAAACTTAAAAATGGAATTTTATAACATCTTTTTAAATGCACACAAAGGTTTTGGATACCTTATTTTACTTTTAGCAGCTTTATTTTTAGTTTCACTTGTGGTAACTATGTTTGGCTTCTCTGGTAATATTTCTAAACTTTTGAGAAAATCTACACTATTTACAATGATTTTCTTTCACGTTCAGTTATTAGTAGGAATTCCATTATTATTTATTTTTTCACCAGGTTTCAAAGCAGCTTTAGCACAAGGAAATCTAATGAGCGACGCTTATAACAGAACCACATTTGTAGAACATCCTTTTGCAATGATTGTGGCAGCTGTATTGTTAACAATTATCAATAAATATATGAAAACCAACGAAAAACTTTCTCTAAAAATAGTTTTCATGGGAGTACTTGCAATCGCTTTATTCGCTTTTGTGTTCCCTTGGACTAGAGTTTTCGGCGGCTAATTTTTATTAACCCATTTAAAATTTTATTACAATGAAAATCGCAGTTGTAGGCGCAACAGGTATGGTTGGCCAAGTTATGTTGAAAGTATTGGAAGAGAGAAATCTTCCTATAACAGAGTTAATTCCAGTAGCTTCAGAGAAATCTGTAGGTAAGAAGATTACTTATAAGGGCAAGGAATTTAGCATCGTTTCAATGGATACCGCGATTTCTATGAAACCTCAAATTGCAATTTTCTCAGCTGGTGGTGGTACTTCTTTAGAGTACGCTCCTAAATTTGCAGAAGTAGGTTGTACTGTAATTGATAATTCATCTGCTTGGAGAATGGATCCTACTAAACCATTGGTAGTTCCAGAAATCAATGCACACATCTTAACTAAAAAAGACAAAATTATAGCAAACCCGAATTGTTCTACCATTCAAATGGTGATGGTTCTAAATCCGCTACACAAAAAATACAAAATTAAAAGAGTAATTGTTTCTACTTACCAATCTGTTTCGGGAACCGGCAAAGCTGCAGTTGACCAATTAAATGCAGAAATTGCAAACGCTGTAAACCCTGGTTCTGTAGAAGTAAATGCTGTTTATCCTTATCAAATCTTCAAAAATGCATTGCCACAATGTGATGTATTCTATACAGATGATTATACTAAAGAAGAATTAAAATTAATGAATGAACCTAAGAAAATTATGGGAGACGATTCATTAAAAATTACTGCTACAGCAGTTAGAATTCCTGTACAAGGAGGTCATTCTGAAAGTGTAAACGTAGAATTTGAAAATGATTTTGATTTAGCCGAAGTAAAAGATATTTTAGCCAATACATCTGGTGTTGTTCTTCAAGATGATGTAGAAAACAAAGTTTATCCAATGTGTTTCTACTCTGAAGGCAAAGACGAAGTTTTTGTAGGAAGAATTAGAAGAGACCTTTCTCAAGATAACACTCTGAACTGTTGGATTGTGGCAGACAACCTGAGAAAAGGAGCCGCTACAAATGCCGTACAAATTGCAGAATACGTAATTGCCAATAATTTGGTATAAAAAATAAAAATGCTCACAGATTTGTGAGCATTTTTTTGCCACAGAATTAATATTTAAATTTTCTTTTCGGCGGCGGCTTCGCCGCCGCCGAAATTTTAACCCAAACCTTAAAAATGTCTAAATCAGAAACCTCAAGATTCTCCTTTCAAAAAAATGTTGCTATTGTTGGCATCATCCTTTTTGTTGGAAAACTTATTGCTTGGCATCTCACCAATTCTGACGCTGTTTTCTCTGACGCCATGGAAAGCATCGTAAACATTGTTTCTGCATTTATGGGATTATATTCTCTTTATTTGGCTGCACGCCCAAAAGACGAAAATCATCCTTACGGACATGGAAAAGTAGAATTTGTAACCTCTGGCGTAGAAGGTTCGCTCATTATTTTTGCTGGTATTATTATCATCATAGAAGCTTTTGATAGTTTGCTTCATACAAATTCTTTAAAAAAATTAGATTACGGAATCTTTATTGTCTTGGCTACAGCAATTGCCAATTACATAATGGGATACATTTCTATTCAAAAAGGAAAAAAAGAAAATTCTTTGGTTCTTATTTCTTCTGGCAAACATCTTCAATCTGACACCATTACAACGTTTGGAGTAGTAGCCAGTTTGGTTTTAGTATATTTTACAAAAATCTATTGGATAGACGCAGGCGTTGCTTTCATTTTCGGGTTATATATCATTTTTGTGGGTTACAAAATCGTAAGAAAATCTCTAAGCGGAATAATGGACGAAGCCGACCCAGATTTGCTAAAAGCCGTAGTAGAAGTTTTAGCAGAAAACCGAAAAAAAGAATGGATAGACATTCACAATATGAAAATTCAACAATACGGAAGCGGACTTCACATTGATGCTCATATCACCTTGCCTTGGTACAACTCTCTTAGAGAATCTCATCAAGAAATGGAAAATATCATTAAAACATTAGTAGCCGAAACGGAAAGAAATGTAGAATTTAACTTCCACATGGACGATTGCAAACCTCATTCTTGTGAAATTTGCCAATTAGAATGCACATACCGTCTCCACGAATTCAAAAAGAAAGTAAATTGGAATTCTGAAACCATTTCTCAGCATACCAAACATAGCTTAAGAAATAATCCCTAGTTTTTTTCCAACTTTTTTCGGTAATAGAAAATAGGAATAATCAATAGAAGAATAATGGGTTGAATGACAAATCTCCTCACTGAAAACGTAAAAAGATAACCAATCTCCATTTTACTATAAATACACCAAAGATAAATAGGGAAAAATAACATAAAAGCAATCGCCATCAACAAAACAGCTTGCAAAGTCCATTTTTTATTTAAAAATATAAAATGAACCACTATTGCTGAAAAAAACAAATTCAAAAGAAACCGAAAAAAATGACTCAAAATTAATTTCCAAAGAATAAAATCTGGAGCTAATTCCACTTTGTAATTTCCTTTAAAAAAATTCAAAAAAGGGTCGTAAAAAAGACTATTTTCCAGAAATCTCACAGAAATTAAGCCTAGAACTCCTATTACTACAAAAATCCAATTAAGAAACTTCATCGTGAGATAATTGATTAGATTTCGCTTTCATTAATTCTTCTTTCAAGACAAATTTGTTAATCCAAATAAGCCAAAGCAACACCACTCCACCATAAATAATTGCAGGAAAAAAATAGTCGTGAGCCGGTTTTGTATATTCGTAATGATTTACCACCACAACATTCAAAACATAAATTCTAAATAAATTCAAAATATAAAGAATTACAATGCCAGAAAATGCAAACAAAATGGTTTTGAAACCTTTGTAAAAAGCAAAAATAAATGCCAGAAATAAAATCATCACAGAAACCGCATTACAACCTTCCACCATTCTGGTTGCAGGTTTTCCGTTGATGTAAAACATAATAGTTTCATATACAGGAAAATCTTTAGTAGTAGTTTCAAACCCAGTTTTATTGAGCAAAAAAGCACTTTGGTTTGAAATAATTCTAGTGATAAAATCAATATCAGATTTGTAATAATTAAGATAAATTTGGTACAATACAAAAAGTACCAACCAAATTCCCAAAAATCGCAAAAGAATAAATAATATTTCTTTAAAATCTTTCATATCCTACAAAAATACGCAAATTCCCTTTTCAAATCATTATCTTTGCTTTGCGATGATAAATTTAGAAACAGCACAACTTTTTTTTGAAGAATTTTTAGGCAAAAAAGAATCAGATTTTGAGATTTTGCCTCAGAGTGGTTCTGCCAGAATGAATTTTATTGGAACTTCTAATGAAGATAAATTTGTAATAACTTACAACGAAAATTTACTAGAAAACGAAGCATTTTTCTACTTTTCTGAAATATTTTCTAAGTTAAATCTCAATACTCCCAAAATTTTTAAAATTAATAAAGAACGGAATCTTTATATTCAGGAATTTTTGGGCGAAGAAACGCTTTCTGAAATTATTTCCAGAGAAGGAGAATCTGAACGAGTGAAAAACCTGGTAAAACAAACCTTAGAAAAACTCTTTCAACTTCAAAAAACAACTCAAAATAAGATAGATTTTTCTAAAACTTTTGAATACGAAAAGTATGATGAATTGCCTATAATTCATGATTTGTATTACTTTAAAAATTTTTTGATAGACGTTCTTGAGCTTCAATATCACAAATCTTCTTTGCTTAAAGAATTTAAAAAAATCTCAGAAAAAATAGAAAATCTATCGCCACAGTGTTTAATGATTAGAGATTTTCAATCGAGGAACATTTTGGCAAAAGAAAACAACGTTTTTTTCATTGATTATCAAGCTGCTATGCAAGGACCTGCAATGTACGATGTGGTTTCTTTTTTGTTTCAAGCGAAAGCTAATTTTTCAGAAAAATTCAAAACAGAAATGCTAGATTATTATTTTTCATTCTACAATTATGAGGAAAAAGAAAATTTAGAAAAATCTTTAAAATATTGTAAATTAATTAGGTTTATTCAGGTTTTGGGAGCTTATGGTTTCCGAGGTTTGATACAAAAGAAAGCGCATTTTATTGCAAGTATAGACCAAGGCATCAAAAATTTGGTAGATTTTGTGGAAAATGAAACAGAAATCAATCAATTTCATGAGCTGAAAAACTTGATTTTAAAACTCAACACCGAGGAAGTTAAAAATAAAATCGAAAGGTTAATAAACGATAAACATTAGGTTTAAGAACTTAATGATAAAAATAAAATAAATTTTAAAATGGAAAATAAACTCAATATATCAATTTACAGTTTTTCTTACAAAAAAGGAGGAATCCCAACTGATAATTCTGGAAATGGTGGTGGTTTTGTATTTGATTGCCGAGGAATTCTAAATCCTGGAAGAATTGATGAATACAAACCTCAAACGGGAAACGACAAACCTGTGCAAGAATTTTTAGAAACAAAAACCGAAATGCCCAATTTTATTGGTCTCATCAAAGAATTGGTAAGCATCACGATAAACGATTATATTGCCAGAGGTTTTGATCATCTTCAGATTTCTTTCGGTTGCACAGGCGGGCAACACCGCAGTGTTTATTCTGCAATAAAATTGGGAGAATTTTTACAAGAAAAATATCCAGAATTGGTAAATGTAACCGTAACACACAACGAACAACCTCAACTGAATTAATCAATGATAATTGATAAAATAGGTTTTATTATCAATCATTTATCGATTATCTTTCATCAATTATGATAAAAAAAGCACTCATCTTTGCAGCCGGAAAAGGTACCAGACTAAAGCCTTTTACAGACAATCATCCAAAAGCTTTGGCGGTGGTAAATAATGTTCCTCTGTTAGAAAGAAATATTAAATTTCTTCAAAATTATGGAATTAACGATTTTGTAATTAATGTTCATCATTTTGGAGAACAAATCATTGAATTTTTACAAGAAAAAGAAAATTTTGGAGCAAAAATTGAAATTTCAGACGAAAAAAACGAACTTTTAGAAACGGGCGGTGGTCTGGTTTTTGCTAAAAAACACTTAGAAAACGAAGAAAATTTCCTCATTATGAATGCGGATATTCTTACAGATTTGAATATTTTAGAATTTGTAAAATTCCATCTTTTACATCAAAATGTAGCTACTTTAGCCGTTTCAGATAGAGTGAGTTCTAGGAAATTAATGTTTAATGAAGATATGATTCTGAAAGGTTGGGTAAATAAAACTACAGGGGAAACAAAACTGTCAGAATTCAATAAAAACTTTAAAGAATTAGCTTTCAGTGGAATACATTGTGTAAATTCTTCTATATTTGACAAAATAAAAAGAACTGGGAAGTTTTCTATAATGGAAGAATATTTAGATTTGATGTTCGAAAATCATATACAAGGATTTCAGCACAATGCAAAATTAATAGACGTAGGAAGACCAGAATCTGTAGTAGAAGCCGGAAAATATTTTAAATAGCTCTTTTACAGTTTTAAAAATTAAAAAATTAGAAAATGATAGACGATAACACATCTGAAGAAAAAAGATTACAAGAAAGTTTCAGACAAAAAACTTGGGACGAAACCGTTACCAAAGACAGCTGGATGGTTTTTAAAGTAATGTCTGAATTTGTAGATGGTTATGAAAAATTAGCAAAAATAGGACCTTGTGTATCTATTTTTGGGTCTGCACGTTTGAAGCGAGAAGACAAATATTACAAAATGGCGGTAGAAATTGCTCAAAAAATTACAGAAATTGGTTTTGGAGTGATAACAGGAGGTGGACCAGGTATAATGGAAGCTGGAAATAAAGGTGCAAAAATGGGTGGCGGAAAATCTATCGGATTAAATATTGATTTACCTTTCGAGCAACATTTTAATGCGTATATCGACAAAAGTTATTCTATGGATTTTGATTACTTTTTTGTAAGAAAAGTAATGTTTGTAAAATACTCGCAAGGGTTTATCGTTTTGCCGGGAGGGTTTGGTACTTTAGACGAACTTTCGGAGGCGTTAACGTTAATTCAAACACATAAAATTGGCAGATTTCCTATCGTTTTAATAGGAACTGAATTTTGGGGAGGCTTGCTAGATTGGTTTGCCAATACATTGCTCAAAAACGGTTTGATAAAAGAAGAAGACCTCGGTTTATTTAGACTTGTAGATAGTGCGGAAGAGGCAGTTGCACATATCAAAGCCTTTTACGATAAATATTCAGTAAGTGTTAATTTTTAGATTTTGGCATAAGTTTTGACAATTTTTAATAAATTTGAAAATATATAATTTCTGAAAAGGGATTAAAAATTAGAAACAATGAAAAAAATAATAAGTATAATCGCAGTAGGTTTAATTTTTGTAGCCATGAGTTTTACTTTGTCAGACTTCTATTCTTCACTTACCAAAGTAGATTATGTAGAAGGCAGCAAAACGCTTAAATTTAGTACAAAACTTAATTCTGGGCATATTTCTCAGGTTTTAAAAATAAATCCAAATACTACAGCTTTTGAAGCTGAAGTAAAAAAATATGTAAATAGCCACATAGACGTTTATGTAAACGGACAAAACAAAACGCTTACCTTTACTGGAAGCCAAGTAAATGGAGAAACCGTTTGGGTTTATTATGAAGCTGGCGGAATTTCGGATATATCTAGTTTAAAAATTAAAAATAATATTTTGTTAGATGTATTTCCTAAGCAAATGAACTTGGTAAACATCGCATATAAAGGTTCACAAAAAAACATGACTTTTATGAAAGGAAAAGAAGTAAACGAAGTTTCTTTCTAAAAAAAACAACAAGATAAATAATGAAGGCTACCTCAAAAAGGTAGTCTTTTTTTTGCTTAAGCCTTAAAAACTAAAACATTTAAACCTCTATATAACATTGCTTCTTTATTGTTAATCAATAATATTTAGAATCCATTAGAAATAAACAAAAACCCAGTTCCAAAAAATTGAAACTGGGTTATATAAATTGAAAGTATTATTTACTATTTTACACCTTTTACAGCAAAATTATCTACTTCCCAAGTAGAGGCGCTAGTTGTTGTAGATTTGTATTTGAAAGCAATTCTTACTTTTTGACCAAGATAATCATTCAAACTAACATTTCCAGAGTTAAAGAATCCCCAACCACTTGTCTGGTCTAACGGAATGTTAATAGCTGTCCATGTAGTGGTTGTAACGTCACCTGTATAATTGGTAGTAATATAAGTTTCTAATTTATCACCTGCAAAATTATAATCAGAATCTAAATTAACATATGCACTTTTATAGCCGTTTAAATTAATTTCAGGCGATACTAACCAATCTTCATTAGCAAAATTACCACTTGCATAACCTGTCATTTTAGCGTAATAACCAGTTGATGAACCTGAATTGGTAGCTGTAGTCCAAACCTGAGCTCCTGCTATGTTTGCAGTAGTCCAATTGCTAAATCCATTTTCAAAAGCATCGGAGAATATTGTTACAGGAGGAACACTACCATCACATCTATTCCCATTCATATCAAGATCTTGTAAATCTCTAATCCAAATTTGATACACACCATTATAAACATTTAGAACACCAACAAGAGTACCTTTTCCCGCAGGTGTAGGAGTAGAAGCAAAAGATGCGTAGTTACTTGTTCTTATTATAATTGTATTACCTGAACAATCTTTCAATGTCCTATTAGTAGCACTTGAACCAGAGAAAATTTGTCCTGCACTTGCATTGTCAAATTCTACATTCTCTAATTTTACAAGCTTACCAACTTGAGAATCTAAGTTTGGCGAAGCACTAATAGATATTTTAGTTGGCGTTACAGTTCTATTAACTCCTTCATAAAAAACATGCTTATAAATATCAGATTCCTCAATATTACCTATACTACCTTGATATAATGCTCCTAGTTGAACTTCTCCACCAACAGCTCCAATATATAAATCTTTTGCTTTTATTGTAATTTCTGAACCAACTTTAAATTTATTTTCTAAATATAAACTACTCTTATTCAAACGTAATCTCAAACCGCCTGTCTCATCTTCAACATAAACATATTTAAATAAATTATTCGTTGCATCATTAGCAGTTACTACTGCTTTTACATTTAAATCTTGAGTAATATTAAGCAATGTTCCTTTATACAAGTTTTTCAAATCTTGAATAGAAGCATTATCAGCTGGAGGTGTACAACTAAAAGTAGTTCCATCGCATCTAGGAGTTCCAACTAACTCTTTCACATCATCAGTACTTCTAATATATAACTGATAATCTGAATTATATTTGCTAAGAATTGCTACTACACCACCTTTTCCAGTTGGTAATGTTTCATTATAGAAAGTTGCATAACCACTATTTCTCATTATCACCTTAGAACCACTACAATCTTCAATACTTCTATTAACTGTAACTCCTTCACTTGCATATGTTGAACACAATACACCAGACACAAACTGTGCATCTTTCACTTTTACTAATGCTCCAACTAAATCATTGTTAAACTCATTTATAGAAATTTCTTTTGGCACTATTGTCTTTAAAGGATCACAAGATTTAATAATTGTTCTATCAATTTTTACATTTGGAATTCTACCAAAACTCACTGCTCCATTTTCATCAACACCTAAATCTCCTAATTGTGTTACTCCTCCATACTGACCAAGATATAACCCTTTAAGTTTAATAAAAACTTTAGCGCCTACAGGATATTTTGTATATAAGTCTGCTGCGTCAACACTTACCGTAAATCCATGAGATGGATTTTCCGGGGCATCTTGCAAAAACAATGTCTTATATATGTTTCCTGTTTCATCAGAAGAACCAACATATCCAACCAGAACTAAATCCTCTGTAATTTGTTTTGTACTACCTGAATACATTGCTTTAAGTTGAGCAATAGTTGTTGTAGGGGTTAGATCCTGACATACAATAGGTGCCGTAGAATAATCATCATCGTGCACACATCCAGTATTAACTACCAGTAAAACGAAAGCAAATAATATGCTCTTTATTAAATTAACTATTTTCATAATTGTTTTTTTTTAAAATCTAAAATAAATATTGGCAAAATATGTTCTTCCTCTGTCATACCATAGTTTAGGCGAAAATAAAGGAACTTGTCTTTGTGAGTCTGCTAATGCATCTACGAAATTAGATGCTCTACCACTTTCAAACCCACCTGTTACATAATTTCTATTATTTAAAATATTATTTACACTAACACTCATTCCTACTCTATATTTCCCAAATAAAAATGACTTACCAACATTGGCATTCAACATAAATTGGTCATCAAAACGCTGTTGTTTCAGTAAAGCTCTTACCAATTCTTCCGATACACCATCATATGCATTACCCGTATTTGGATTAGTAACAAAATTAGAGGTTCTTGGAATTGCAGAAATATCTAAATAATTATCAGCTAAATAATTTGCAGACATCCCAAACCACCAATACTTAGGAGAATTGTATCTAAAACCTAATGAAGCTGCTTTTTGAGGCGTTCCTGCAACTTTGTAGTCTTTTAAATATGCCTTTCCTAAATCTTGAATACCATTAAGATCATCAGATATTAGATATACATTGGGATTATTTTTATACACAAATTGTCCTAAACTACCTATAGCGGTTACAGTTAAAGTAGGGCTTACTTTAATATCAAGTCCTAGTTCAGCTCCTAAATATTCTTTTTCTACATTTGATAATATTTCTGCTACAAAAACATCTTTAGACGTAATAGAATTCGTATCTGCATTGAATGTTGCAATTCCTTCAGCAAAATATCTTGAAATCTCAGTAGAATTGCTAATATCATTATAATAACCAGATAATCTAACTTTTAAAATTTGTCCTCTATGAATAAAACTTAAATCATTTGAATTGATAATTTGATTTTCCAAATTAGGAGTAATCAGATTATTCAATCTAGGGTTCGCAAAAATTTCATTTAATGTAGGCGCTAAAGAAAAATACGCCCCGTTATAAACTAAGAAATTTTTTCCATCTATTTTATACTCTACTCTTCCTTTTAAACCAAAATTCCAACTAGAAAAAACATCACTTTTCCCTTTAGAATTATCATATAGATAATGTCTATATTTACCTTCTCTTGAAGATTCATTATAACTAGTAAATACAGAACCTATAACTGTCCATCTATCAAGATTCACACTTGTAGAAATATTACCTGAATAAGTTTGCCTTTTTAATAAATAATTGTATTCTATTCTATCTCCTTCTTTTACAATTACATTATCACTATCGGTATTATATTTACCTGCTCCATTGGTTGCATAATCATCTAAATTTAAAGCAAAATCTGCACCTAATAAATCTTTAACTTTTCTAAAATTATCTGATTCTAAGTTTTGATAATTAAAATTCATATTTAGCTTCCAATAATCTTTCAATTTAGTATCATAATGAATATTAAAATTAAATGTTTTATCTTTATTTACATCTTCTACAACATAATAAGCGGCCCTCTTACCTACGATTGCTTTCCCTTGAGAATCCGTCCCATAAGATGTTCCTAAATAATTATCAGAACTTGCTATATTATAATTTTGATTGTATAGAGAATCCCAGTTGATTTGCGAAAAACTCTGGTCATTTTTCCATCTATCATTAACATAATCAATTGTTGACTGTGAAGCTCCTCCCAATTCAGACATATAAAAACTTGGTAAATTTCTATAATAAGTAGGGCTTGGACTCGCTGCGTTAAACCAATCTAGTCTACCTCTTCCATCTCTTCCAAATTGATAAGAAAGAGTAGTAGTTAATTTAGATTTTTCATTTAGTTTCCAATAGTGCACCAATTGAAAAACAGGCTCAAATGTTTTTCGTACTCTCTCATTCCTTTTTTCCCCGTCTTGCCATCCCCAATATGAGTTATAGTTTTTACCCATCAAATCGTAAACTTCTTGTGTATTAGGACTATTGTTAGCTCTATAAGTAGGCGCTCCAAAAGCAGTAAGATTTAATGAATGTTTATCTCCAAATCTCTTTTCTATAGCAGCAAAATATGCATAAGAATCTTGATAAGTACCATCTACAATACCTTCTTCAGCCCATCTTCTAGACGCCGAAAAAGAAAAAGCCCATCCATTTTTAAGTAATCCAGTATTATACGAAGCCATTGCTCTGTGAAAATAACTTCTATTCGTAATTGAGTATGCTAATGAAGTTCCTTTTCTAAAAGAAGAGGCTCTCGTATTATAATAAACTACTCCTCCAAGATTACCAAATGTATACTCAGATGGTGCATTATTTTCTACATATTCATAAGGATATCTAGTTACATCATTCAATCCCCCCCAGTTACTAAAATCAATTCTACCATCATCGTTTTTAGACATTGGAATACCATTGAAAAGTACCTCTGCATATCTATTATCATTACCTCTAGGTCTAAACCAGTAAGCACCAAGCTCGAAAGCCGCTGTATTAGCAAAGGCATCTCTACCTGACGATAACAATCCTACTGTGGGTTGCATAGAACTCTGATCATCCTCAGCTGTAGCATCATCTAAAACAACAACGCCTAAGTCATTGCCTGTTCCACTAGATACATTTAAAACAATGGTTCCCAGATCTTTTCTTTTCTCATCTGCAACTACATCAAAATCTAAGATCTTGTCATCAAAACCTGGCTTTGAAATTGTAATTTGATAATGCCCCGGTTTCATGTCAACAAATTGAAAATATCCAATTTTGTCTGCCGTAACATCATTTTGTGAATCTTTCAAATCTACGCCTGCACTTTCTATAGGCTTACCACTAAGGTCTTTAAGATAAGCATACACAGTAGTTTGTGCGTGAAGCGCTGAGAAAGAAAATATCCCAAAAAATGAGATAATTGATAATTTCTTAATCATAACTGTTAATTATTTTTTTCTTCATTTCAATAGACAACTATTGAACCTACAAATTTATACTAATTTTCTTATACTTTAACTTTTTTTAAATATTTTTCACTAAAAAACAAGTGTATTTTTTAACATTTTATTTCTATCTTAAGCAAAATTAATATTGAATTGGCATTTTTTTGGTTAATTAATTATTAATTCACATTTCTTTTGCATTAAAAAATTTTATATGCTAGTTTTACTAAAAAGAATTAAATTTGTAACCCACAATTTTATAAAATGAGAAAACATCTAAGTTTCTTTGCTTTGTTAGCAATTATCTTTGGTTTTGCCCAAGAAAAACAACAAGTACAAGTAAAAAGAGCAACCGTTGGGTTTCTAAATGTTGAAAACCTTTGGGATACCATTCCTTCTGCAGATTATATTGATGGAACACTTCCTAGAAACAATCCAAAATTTCATAGAAGTGTACCCATTGATTCTTTAAAATTTTTAGAAGTTACAGAAGATTACAAAGGAGATTGGAGCGACGACCTTCTTATTGGAAAAAAAGTAATTAGAAATCAAATTCTAGCTGACGATTTCACACCAAAAAGTGCTAAAAACTACAATACAAAAGTTTATAAGAAAAAACTAGAAAATGAGTCTAAAGTAATCTCAGAACTTGGATTATCTTACACCAGAACCCTTCCTGCAATTGTTGGATTAATTGAAGTAGAAAACAGACAAGTAATAGAAGATTTAATTAAACAACCTGCTCTAATAAAAGGTGATTATGGAATTGTTCATTACAATTCTTATGA
The DNA here is from genome assembly GCF_047601505.1 of Cloacibacterium sp. GTDB lineage: Bacteria > Bacteroidota > Bacteroidia > Flavobacteriales > Weeksellaceae > Cloacibacterium. Next base: position 709,625 of record NZ_JASGJD010000001.1, on the reverse strand, counting down.
TGCAAGAGGTATAGACGTTGGTATTATTTATCAAAAGAAAAGATTTACAGTAACAGATTCTCACAAAAAGGAATTGCCTATTTTCAATGATGATGGCAAAAGAACTTACACAAGAGACATTTTAGTAGTTAAAGGCCTTTTAGATGGAGAAAAAATCGCCATTTTTATGAACCACTGGCCTTCTAGAAGTGGTGGCGAAGCCGCTTCACAACCAAGACGTAACTTTGCTGCAAACGCTTTGAGAGAAGAAATGGATAAAATAAGAGCACAAGAACCAGATAGACTTCTTATCTCGATGGGAGATTATAATGACGACCCTGTAAGCCCAAGTTTGAAAAAATATTTGCACGCTGTAGGAGACAAAAAAGAACTTTCAGAAGAATATCCTTATTACAACTATATGTATAAAATGTTCAAACAAGGGGTGGCTTCTTTAGGATATAGAGATGCTCCGAATCTTTTCGACCAAATTATTGTTTCTAAAAATGCAATTTCTGATTCTTTATCTAAAAATTATTCAGTTTTTAAAGCAGAAGTTTACGCTCCGCAATATCTTATCACTCCAGACGGACAATACAAAGGTTATCCTTTCCGTTCTTGGGCTGGCGACATGTTTACCGGAGGATATAGTGACCACTTCCCCGCTTTTATTGTACTACAAAAAGAATTCGCTAAATAAACTATATAGAATTACACCTAAAAATTGATTTCAGAAACCGCTTCTTAATGGAGCGGTTTTTGCTTTTCTTTAGTTAACTTTACCTCATCATAAATTTAAAAAAATGAAAAAAATAACATTCTTTTTGGCGATATGTTTTTTGATAATTAGTTGCACACCGCAAACTCCAATTGCAAAAGACAGCACACAGAAATCGGAAATTAAACCAGAAAAAAACGATGATGGAGAATGGGATTTGGATGTTTTAGATGCAGATTACAATTATTTTTTGAATGCCATTGCAAGACCAATGAATATGTACACAGAATCTTATCTAAAAAACAGAAATACATTTCTGGTAAACGAATGGAATTCTTATTACTATTCTGGAAGATACAGAAATATTATAGAATCTTCTATAGATTATAACCCCAATGAAAACTACGGCTTAAAATTCGAGTACAAACTCTATCAAGTCTTTGCTTATGTACAATGGAAATACAAATTAAGAATGCAAGGACTTAGCGGTGTAGATATTGTTCGATAAAAAGAAAAGGTTCAGAAAAACTCTGAACCTCTTTTATCAATTATTTATTGTAAAGCTCCTCTACCTTATCCCAATTTATCACTTCAAAGAAAGCAGATACATAATCTGGTCTTCTGTTTTGATAGTGTAAATAATAGGCGTGTTCCCAAACGTCTAATCCTAAAATTGGAGTATTTCCGCAACCAATATTTGGCATCAACGGATTGTCTTGATTTGGAGTTGAACAAACATCTAAGCTACCATCTGCTTTTTTACAAAGCCAAGCCCAACCAGAACCAAATCTAGTTTTAGCAGCAGTAGAAAAATCTTCTTTAAATTTTTCAAAACCTCCGTAAGTTTCTAGACTTGCTTTTACTTTTCCTACAGGTACTTTGCTACCACCAGGAGTTAAGATTTCCCAGAAAAGAGTGTGGTTAAAATGTCCTCCTCCGTTATTTCTAATAGCAGGCACATCTACAGCAGTTTTACAGATTTCTTCTATTGTTTTTCCTTCGTGCGCTGTACCTTTAATTGCGTTGTTTAAATTATCTACATAAGCTTGATGATGTTTTGTATGGTGTATCTCCATAGTTCTTGCGTCAATTACTGGCTCAAGAGCATCATAAGCATAACCTAATTTTGGTAATTCGAATGACATAATTTTTAAATTTTTATTGCATCAAAGATAATAAATCTTAAAAACAAAACCTTTACATTATTTTTTAAATATTTTATAAATATCATTGATGAAAACGAACACAACTCAATAAAGTTTACTCCACAAAAAAAAGAATGTGCAAAAACACATTCTCTTTATCATATTTTCAATTTGAATTTCTATTTATTCATGCTCATCAAGAATTCTTCGTTATTTCTGGTCATTTGCATTTGTTTGTGTACAAATTCCATCGCTTCCAAAGGATTCATGTCTGCTAAATATTTACGTAAAATCCACATTCTTTGTTGTGTGGTTTCATCGTGTAGCAAATCGTCTCTTCTGGTAGAAGAAGCCACTAAATCTACTGCCGGGAAAATACGTTTGTTAGAAATTTTTCTATCTAATTGAAGTTCCATATTCCCAGTTCCTTTAAATTCTTCAAAGATTACTTCATCCATTTTAGAACCTGTATCAATAAGAGCTGTTGCAATAATTGTTAATGAACCTCCGTTTTCAATTTTTCTAGCTGCCCCGAAGAATCTTTTCGGCTTGTGCATTGCATTAGCATCTACACCACCAGAAAGCACTTTACCAGAAGCTGGAGTTACCGTATTATAAGCTCTTGCTAATCTTGTAATTGAATCTAAAAGAATCACCACATCATGTCCACATTCTACCATTCTTTGTGCTTTTGCTAAAACCAAATTGGCAACTTTAACGTGTTTTTCGGCACTTTCGTCAAAAGTAGATGCAATAACTTCTGCATTTACACTTCTAGACATATCTGTTACTTCTTCTGGTCTTTCATCAATCAAAAGAATCATCATATATGCTTCTGGATGATTTGCCGAAATAGAATTTGCTATATCCTTCAGCAACATCGTTTTACCCGTTTTTGGCTGAGCAACAATCATTGCACGTTGTCCTTTACCAATTGGCGTAAATAAATCTACAATCCTTGTGGAAATGGTTGCGTTTTTACCCGCTAAATTAAATTTCTCTTGAGGAAAAAGTGGCGTAAGATATTCAAAAGTAACTCTATCTTTTATAAAATCTAAATCTCTCCCGTTAACTTCTAAAGCTCTTTGAAGCGAAAAATATTTTTCTCCTTCTTTTGGCAACCTTACAATTCCTTTTACAGTATCACCTGTTTTCAAACCATAATTTCTAATCTGTTGTGTAGATACAAACACATCATCTGGAGAAGAAATATAACTGAAATCTGAGGAACGAAGGAATCCGTAATTATCTGGAAGAATCTCCAAAACACCTTCTACAACTACGATATTATCAAAATTGAATTCTTTTTTAGCAGGAATTTCTTCCGCTGCTTCATTTTGATTATTGTTATTTTGAGAATTTTGTTGTTGATTGTTCTGGTTATTTTGGTTACCGTTTTGATGACGGTTTTTATTTTTGTTATTATTTTGGTTTTGATTCTGATTCTGTTGAGGCTGTTTTCTTTGTTGGTTTTGTTGCTTCTGCTGAGGCGCAACAGGCGAAACCGTAGTTTCAGCTGGCTTTTCTTCTTCTTTCGGTTTTTCTTCAACCACAGCTACAGCTTCTTCTTTTATAGCTTCTTCAACTGCTGGGGCAATTCTTTTTCTTTGTTTTCTTGCAGGTGCTATTTCTTCCTGAGGTTTTTCTTCTGCCACAGGTGTTTCTTCTACAGCTACTGATTCTTGCTTTGGCTCTGCAACTTCAACTTTTGCTTCAGCAGTTTCTTGGGAAAGTTCTGCTGGTTTTTCTGCTTTCTTTCTAGGCGCAGCCTTAGGTTTAGCTTTTGTTGTTTTAGCAACTGCAGGTTTTTCTACTTTTTCTTCCATATTGGTTTCTGTAGCGTTATAATATTCCTTAGTTTGTTTAGGATTAGAAGCCTGAAAATCTAGAAGAGCAAATACAACTTCATCTTTTGTACTGCCTTTAGGAATTTTAACGCCTAAATCTTTAGAGATTTTAGTCAATTCCGGTAAGGATTTTGACCTTAACGTTTCGATATTAAACATAAAATGTGTGAAATGTTGTAATAAATATAAGTAATTGTAAGTAAGAAAGTTGAATCGGGCGATTCTCCTTTTTTATGAATTGTTATACTGCAAATCTACATTATTTTTGATAAAGTGCAAAAAAAATTTTATTTTTGCAAAGAAATGATACAAAGAATACAAACCATTTTTTTGCTAATTGTAGTGATAGCGCAGGTTGTGCTACATTTTCAAGGTTTAGATGTAGAACTTTTTGGGAGCATTTATATTGTTGCTTCCCTTAGTTTGGTGTCATTTTTATTGGCAATAGTATCTATTTTCAGTTACAAAAAGAGAGTAAGACAGATTTTGTTGAATAATATCAACATCTTCATAAACGTTTTGTTGACTGGTTTATTGATTTATTGGCTACTAAATTTATCTGGAGGAATTAGTTTTCCTGAGAAAGGTATTGAGTTAGCATTCCCTCCCATTTCTTTGTTCTGTTTGTTTATGGCAAACATTTACATTAGAAAAGACGAGAAACTCGTAAAATCTGTGGACAGAATTCGATAAATCTTACCAACGATTTATTTTGAGTGAAAACAGTTTCGGAAACGAAGCTGTTTTTTATTATTCGCATATCAACAAATTATCACATCATCACATTTTATTTTTCCGTAGTTTTGCAAATTATTCCTAAAATTAAATGAGTCCACTAAAAAGAATATTGCGCATTGCAAAACCTCACAGAAAATACCTTTTCTCTAGTATTTTTTTCAACCTTTTATATTCATTTTTTCAGATATTTTCTATCATTGTAATGCTTCCTGTTTTACAAATGATTTTTAATGTAAAAACAGAAAAAATAGAAAAACCTCAGTTCTCTGGAAGCTTTATTAAGTATTTCGATTATTTAAAAGATTTAGCATTATACACCATTCAAGAAAAAATTCATGAAAATGGACCAATAAAAGTTCTGGCTCTGCTTTGCATAGTAACTGCTGTTGCATTTTTACTAAGAAATATTTCGAGATATTTAGGTGCTTTTTCGTTGGTAAATTACAGAGTAGGCGTTACCAAAGACCTCCGAACCAATGTTTATCACAAATTTTTAAAATTACCAGTTTCTTTCTTTACAGAGCAAAGAAAAGGCGATATGATGAGTAGAATTTCCAACGATGTAGGAAACGTAGAAAACTCAATCATGGGAAGTTTGGTAGATTTAATCAACGCACCTTTTATGATAATTGGTTCATTAATCACTCTTTTTGCGCTTTCGCCAAGTTTAACGCTCTTTTCACTATTGGTTTTCCCTGTAATGGGCGGAATTATTTCTTGGGTAGGAAAAAGCCTCAAAAAACAATCTAAGAAAGCTCAGGAAGAATTGGGAGGATTGTTTTCTTTGGTAGATGAAACGTTGAAATCTTCAAAAATTATCAAGATTTTTAACGCTGATAAAATTTTAAATCAAAGATTCGAAAAAACTACCAGCAATTGGCAAAAATACGCCATCGGAATGAGCAGAAGAAGAGAATTGGCATCTCCAAGTTCAGAATTTCTTGGTTCGGTTACCATTTTGTTAATCACTTGGTTTGCAGGAATTCAAATTCTGGAAAAACACACTATGGATGCGGTAACTTTCATTGGTTTTATTGCAATATTTTTTCAGATTTTAGAACCTGCTAAAAGATTATCTGCTGCAATTTCTAACATTCAAGGCGGAATTCCTGCGGTACAAAGAGTTTTAGAAGTTTTAGATTACGATTTAAAAGTAGAAGAAATAGACAATCCTATCGAAATTTCTACTTTAAATGATAGAATTGAATTCAAAAAAGTAGATTTCACTTATGATGGAGAACATCAAATCCTGAAAAAATTCAACCTTAGCATTCCGAAAGGAAAAACAGTAGCTTTGGTAGGACAATCTGGAAGCGGAAAATCTACCATTGCCAATCTTTTGACCAGATTTTATGACGTTAGCAACGGTGAAATTCTAATTGATGGCAACAACATCAAGCACTTGAATTTAGAAAAATTCCGTAAACTTCTTGGGATGGTTACCCAAGAATCGGTTTTATTTAACGATTCTGTTTACAACAACATTTTGATGGGAAAACCCGATGCTTCAGAAGCTGAAGTAATCAATGCTGCTAAAATTGCGAATGCGCATCAATTTATAGAAAACTTGCCAGAACAATACCAAACCAATATTGGAGATGACGGAAGTAAACTTTCGGGCGGACAAAAACAGAGACTTTCCATTGCGAGAGCTGTTCTTAAAAATCCTCCAATTATGATTCTAGACGAAGCTACATCTGCCTTAGACACAGAATCTGAGAGATTTGTACAAGATGCACTAGATAAAATGATGGAAAATAGAACTTCTTTGGTAATTGCGCACCGTTTATCTACCATTCAAAAAGCAGATTTAATTGTAGTAATGGAACGTGGTGAAATTGTAGAACAAGGCACTCACGATGAATTGATGACGCACAACGGAACCTATAAAAAATTGGTAGAATTGCAGAATTTTGGGTAGAATTTGAACAAAGATTTTATAAATTTCTGATATTCAAACATAAAAAAACCGCAAAGATTTAGTTCTTTGCGGTTTTTATTTTTTTGCGCTCTTTGCGTTATAAATTTTACGCCTTTGCGTGAACTTTATTCCTTCATTCTAGCGATTATATCTACACCGCCTTTGGTTTTATCACCAATTTTACAGATAATTTCTGAATCTAAAGGTAAGAAAACATCCATTCTAGAACCGAATTTAATGAAGCCAAACTCATGTCCCGCTTTTGCTTCGTCTCCCAAAGTACAATAGAAAACAATTCTACGCGCTACATAACCCGCAATTTGACGAAACACCACTTTATGATTGGTTCTGCTTTCTATAGCAACTGTAGTTCTTTCGTTTTCAGTTGAAGATTTTTCGTGCCACGCTACTAAATATTTTCCGGGATGATATTTCTTGTAAATTACATTTCCAGAAACAGGATATCTACAAATATGTACATTAAGCGGAGACATAAATATAGAAACTTGTATAGCTTTATCTTTTAAAAATTCGTCTTCGAAAACTTCTTTTATCATCACCACTTTTCCGTCAACTGGTGCTATTACATTTTCTTTATGGTCTAAAATTTCTCTTTTAGGAACTCTGAAAAACCAGAAAACCAAACCATATAATACAAACAACGGAACAATTACAACTAGAGAATACATTTCTAAATAATGTACCGATAAAAAGGTAAACAAAGCAACAATAATAGTTGCTACAACAATGGTTCCTTTACTTTCTTTATGAAGTTTCATAATTTTTATGTCCTTAAAATAAATTTTCTAAAATAAAATACAAATATACAACAGGTGCGGCGATTATAAAACTATCTAATCTATCTAAAACGCCACCATGTCCGGGAATGATGTTTCCACTGTCTTTAACACCAAAAGTTCTCTTTAACTGACTTTCTACCAAATCACCAATTGGCGCAAAAACAGATACCAAAAAACCTACAATTATCCAATTTCCTCTTAATTCTGGAAATTTTAGCTCGATGAAATATCCTAAAATTAAAGTAAAAATTACTCCGCCAACAAATCCTTCCCACGTTTTTTTAGGTGAAATTTTCGGTGCCATTTTGTGCTTCCCGAATAATCTTCCTGTAAAATAAGCAAAAGAATCGCTACTCCAAATTAACACAAATAATAAGAAAACTTCCCAAGTAAAAGTACCATCGTAAAATTTCGGTAAGCCCAAAGCAAAACCAAAAGGAAGTGAAACGTAGATTACCGTGAATATCAATTTGCCTTCGTCATAGTATAATTCTGATGAGAATCTGAATAAAGTAATGCAGGCAATTATAATGAGTGATAAAGCTAAAATTTCGGACAAATTATAGTTAAAATAAAAACCTTGATTAAAATATCTTATAGTAAATAATTTGTAGTAAACAAAAATAATAACTGGAAACACCAACCATTTATACAAAGCGCTATCAAATTTCATTATTTTAACGCATTCATAAGCTCCTACTGCTACAAAAAAGGTTATTAAACCGTAATATAGTTGTTCTTGTTTTACTAAATTAGGAGAAATAACATTTACTAATTTCGCTCCGTAATCTGTAGTACACAAAAAAATAAGCAACCCATAAATTGCTCCCGAAAATAATCTTTGAATTAAATTTTTATCCAATTTGAAATAATTTGAAAAAGGTAAATCCCAATAATTTGAAGAAATTAATCTTCCAGCAAAAGTAAGAAAAGTTTAGAATTATCTTGATTAGGAGAATCTAATTTTGATTGGCTTCCGCTAATAGAGGTAAGATTTCTTACATTTCCTCTTCTTTTAATTTTCATCATCGCTTCATTAAGGTTGCTCACAATCTGAGAAACATTCGCCATAATAATAATTTTTTCTGGCAATCTGGAAGAGTGATAATGTAAGATATTATTGGCAGAAAGCATTATTCTTCCATCAAAAGCGATAAGAAATTCGCAAGTAATGAAAGCAGCATCATTATTAATATCTAAAGTATTGGTAAAATGAGTTTTGGTAACATTAAGAAAATTTTGCAAATCTTCGTCGCAACAAAAAACATTGCTAACTCCTTCAATTTTCACAATTTGATTAAGCGTATGCAAAGCTTCGGCTTCGTCTCCGCAATAATTGAAAAAACCACCAGAAGTAGTGAAAAGTTGAGCAAACTTATAATCAAGATCAGCATTTTTTAACTGATCTGCCAATTTGGTAACGTTGCTTTCATCCTCCGGCTCTTCCTGATTTAGGATTTTGCTAACAAACTTCTTGAATATACTCAACTTTTTATTAATTTAAAAATTTAGCTAACAACAAAAATATAAAATAATTTAGAAACTTGCTATATATCAAAGATATAAATTGCAAAAAAGAAAAAATCCCAATTGATTATTATTTACAAATCAATTGGGATTAAATTTATCTATTTTTTAAGATATTAATTCTGAGCTTCTTGCGGATTTTCTTCAGAGATTTTCTCTTCAGTTTCAGGAGTTTCAGCTTCCACAGTTTGAGTAACTGGTTTCTCGGTTAATTCTGGGTCCCAAGCTCTTTTTCCGAAAATTTCTTCTAAATCTTCTCTAAAAATAACTTCTTTATCTAATAATTTTTGAGCAAGAGCATCTAATTTATCTCTATTCTCTGTAAGAATATTGATTGCTCTGGTATATTGTTTATCGATAAAATCTTTAATTTCGTCATCAATAATTTCAGCAGTTTTTTCAGAATAAGGTTTTGAAAAAGAATAATCTGATTGACCAGAACTGTCATAATAAGAAAGATGTCCCACTTTATCACTCAATCCATAGATGGTAACCATTGCATTGGCTTGTTTGTAAGCTCTTTCTAAATCGTTTTGAGCGCCAGTAGAATAGTTCCCTAATGCTACTTGCTCTGCAGCTCTACCACCAAGCAAAGAACACATTTCGTCTAAAAGCTGTTCTGTAGTATTAATTTGTCTTTCTTCTGGCAAATACCAAGCCGCGCCTAAACTTCTTCCTCTTGGTACAATAGTAACTTTAAGAAGCGGAGCAGCGTGTTCTAACAACCAAGAAACTGTAGCATGTCCAGCTTCGTGGAATGCAATTCTTTTCTTTTCAGATGGTTTTATGGCTTTATTTTTCTTTTCAAGACCGCCGATAATTCTATCTACAGCGTCTAAGAAATCTTGTTTTGTAACGGTTTCGTGTTCATTTCTAGCGGCAATTAGTGCTGCTTCATTACAAACATTGGCTATATCAGCACCAGAAAAACCAGGAGTTTGTTTTGCCAAGAAATCTCTATCAACTTCATTATCTAATTTAATTTTAGCTAAATGAACATCAAAAATTTCTTTTCTTTCGTGCAATTCTGGTAAATCTACATAGATAGAACGGTCAAAACGTCCAGCTCTTAACAATGCTTTATCTAAAATATCTGCTCTGTTGGTAGCTGCCATCACAATTACATTGGTATCTGTACCAAAACCATCCATTTCTGTAAGAAGTTGATTAAGCGTATTTTCTCTCTCATCATTACCTCCTTGGAAACCTCCTTTTCCTCTTGCTCTACCAATAGCGTCTATTTCATCTATAAAAATAATTGCTGGAGATTTTGCTTTAGCTTGAGCAAATAAATCTCTAACTCTAGAAGCACCAACTCCCACAAACATTTCCACAAAATCTGAACCAGATAATGAGAAAAAAGGAACTTTTGCTTCTCCAGCCACAGCTTTTGCCAATAAGGTTTTACCCGTTCCTGGAGGCCCTACCAAAAGAACTCCTTTTGGAATTTTACCTCCAAGTTTTGTATATTTTTCTGAATTTTTAAGAAAATCTACTACTTCTTGCACTTCTTCTTTTGCACCTTCTAATCCGGCAACATCTTTGAAAGTAACTTGTACTTTTTCGTTTTCGTCAAAAAGTTTTGCTCTGGATTTACCAATGCTAAAAATTTGCCCACCAGGACCACCAGCTCCTCCCATTTTTCTGAAAAGGAAATAGTAGATAAGCCCCATAATTCCAAACCAAATTAAAGCATTTACAATTAAACTTTGAGTAGAAGAACCTGCTTCGTCATACTTAATCTCAACATTGCTTGCTTGAGGATTTGCTTTTTGGAAATTATCTAACTTTTGTTGAAAATATTGCAAGTTACCATAATTAAATTCATAATCTGGACCTTGTTTCATTGCAGGCAAAAGAGGATTTTCTGTTTTATTGTCAGCTTTATCTACCAATTTTGCTTTTGCTTCTTTAGTAAGATAAATATCTGCACTAGGTGTATCTGTGTACACCACAATTCTTTGTATTTTTTTGTCTTTTAATAGAGTAAAAACGCCACTTTCTGTAACCGTTTTACTAGATTGCATATTTAGTAATGGATATACTGTGATTCCTATTATCAAAAGAACCACTAGATAAAACCAATTAAAACCGCTTTTTTCTTTCATTGGATAAATTCATTAAAATTTTCGATAAAATTTCAGGAAAAACTTTATCGAAAAATGGTTTTTAGTATGATTAAGGTTCTACGCTAATCACTTTGGCATCTCCCCAAAGTTCTTCAATTTCGTAATAATCTCTGATTTGTTTTTGGAAAATGTGAACTACTACAGAAATGTAATCTACCAAAACCCACATTGCATTTTCGCTACCTTCTACATGCCAAGGTCTGTCTTTTAGTTCGTTTCTAACTTTTTTTTCTACATTTCCGGCAATAGACGAAACTTGCGTATTAGAATTACCGCTACAGATAACAAAGTATTCTGCCACAGAGTTTTCTATTTTGGTAAGGTCTAGTATTTTGATATCTTCACCTTTTGTATCTTGTATTGCTTCTACAATTTTAGCTATTAATTGTTCTTTTTCTGTATTTTTACTCATTCAAAAATATTAAGTTTAACTGCAAATTTATTGTTTTTTCTTTAGTTTTTGGTGATTATAGTTACATAAAGTTTTGTTAAATGAAAAGCCTAATTTATCTACCTCAGTGTTCTTCAACCAATGATGAAATCATAGATTTTATAAATCTTTCTCATCTTGAAGAAGACTTTTTAGCGATTTACACCTTCAACCAAACCAATGGGAGAGGGCAATATGGCAACAAGTGGAAAATCCTTGCCAATGAAAATCTTGCTTTTTCCTTTGCTATAAAAACTCAAAAAATTTCTTGCTCTGATATTCTCTTCAATTATTATACCGCAATTTTGGTTCGAGATTTTATTGCCAATTTGACCAAAACCGAAGTAAAAATAAAATGGCCGAACGATTTAATCCTTAAAAATAAGAAAATCTGTGGAATGCTCTTCGAAAAAAAAGGAAATTATTTAGTAAGTGGAATTGGTATTAATATTTTGCAAGAAAATTTCGAAAACCTACCAAAAGCAGGTTCTATTTTATCTCAAACTAATTTAAAATTCGATTTGAAAAACTTTGCCGAAAGCCTATATCATTACATTTCTGAAAAATTAATGACAGAAAATATTCCTGAAAACATTTTAGAACTTTACAACCAAAATCTTTACAAAAAGAATACTATTTCGGTTTTTGAAAAAGACAAAGTAAGACAAAATGGCATAATACAAAATGCTGACAATAATGGCTTTCTGTGGATTGAATTAGAAAATGACGGTTTGCAAAAATTCTTTCACAAAGAAATTGAACTGCTCTATTGATTGGCTCTTTTCCAATAAAGATAAAATGCCAAAGACCCAAAAATAATATTAGGAATCCACATTGCTAAAAGTGGCGGAATAGAGTTATTCTCAGCGGCTACAACTTTCAAAATCTCGAATGAAAACACAAAGATAAAAGCCAAGGCAATACCGAGTGCCAAATTCATCCCAAGTCCGCCTCTTTTTTTCTGAGAAGAAAGAGAAAGTGCTAAAAATGTGAGAATTATAATTGAAACAGGCATTGCTGTACGCTGATGCAACTCGTTTTGATAAACGTTTATATTGCTGTTTCCTTTTTCTGTTTCTCTCTTTATAAATCTTATTAAATCTGGCGTTGTTTTGTTCTGCCCAAGCAATTCATTAGGAAAAAGTTCTTCTGGTGGATGTTTGAAATTTTGCAATTTAGTATCTCCGTTTTTCAGAATTTCCGTATCGTTTTTGCCAATTGTTTTTTCTAAATAATTGTTAATGATAAATAATTTCTTTTTTTCGTCCCAATAAATTTCTGAAGCATTAATCTGATGAAGTAGCTTCTTATTTTTATCAAATTCCTGGTAAAGATAACCAGAACCTCTGTTAGATTGCCTGCTGTAGCTATTTATAAAAATATATTCATTAGGATTAAGCTGAGTAGAAATCTGCGCATTAGCTGTTAATTTCTCTCTATTTACCGTGTTCATGGTATAAACTTCTAATTCATTTTTCTTAATATTAGACCAAGGCAAAATGAAGTGATTCACCATTAAAATACAAAAGGCTATAATGAGAGAGGCTATAAGATAAGGCTTTGCAAATCTGTGAAAACTTGCACCACTACTTATATAAGCAACAATTTCTGTGTTATTCGCGATTCTGGAAGTAAAATAAATTACCGAAATAAACACCAAAATAGAGAAAAAAGTAATAAGATAATAGAGCATTAAATAAGGATAAAAGTGCAAAAGGAAATATCCTACGGTATAACCATTCGTCTCAATCCTTGGAGCTTTACTTTGTACATCTATCACCACAATTATTATAGACAAGAGCACTAGCATGAAGGCTAACGTTCCCATATATTTTTTGATAATGTATTTGTCTAAAATCTTCATTAATTGGTAAAATCGATATTTTATGAAATTCTAAAATCGTTTTATTAATTAGTAACTATATTACAGTCTTTGTTTCAACTGAGGAATTATTTGTTCTTTCCACTCGTAGAAATCTCCTGCAACAATATGTTCTCTGGCTACTTTTACCAAATCCAAATAAAATGCTAAATTATGAATGGAAGCAATTTGTTTTGCCAAATATTCTTTTGCAACAAATAGATGACGAACATAAGCTTTGCTATAATCTCTATCCACATAACTTGTCCCAAATTCATCTAGCGGAGAAAAATCTTTTTCCCATTTTTTATTTTTCATATTCATTACACCTTGCCAAGTAAAAAGCATGGCGTTTCTGGCATTTCTGGTTGGCATTACACAATCCATCATATCAATTCCTAAGCCAATACTTTCGATAATATTCCAAGGAGTACCAACTCCCATTAAATATCTTGGTTTTTCTTTGGGAAGAATATCGGTAACTTCATTGGTAATTCTGTACATTTCTTCTTCGGGTTCGCCCACAGAAAGTCCACCAATAGCATTACCATCAGCTCCAGATTCTGCAATTACTTCGGCGGAAATTTTTCTTAAATCCGAATAAGTAGAACCTTGAACAATTGGAAAAAGGTGCTGTTTGTGCCCATAAATTTCTTTATTTTCGTTTGTCCAATCAATACATCTTTTTAACCAACGATGCGTAAGTTCCATTGACAATTTTGCTTGATTGTATTCGCAAGGGTAAGGTGTACACTCGTCAAATGCCATAAAAATATCTGCTCCTATTTGACGCTGAATTTCCATAGATTTTTCTGGTGAAATGAAATGATAACTCCCATCAATATGTGACTTAAATCTCACGCCTTCTTCCGTCATTTTTCTACTTGAAGAAAGCGAAAACACCTGATAACCACCAGAATCTGTAAGAATAGGCTTATCCCAATTCATAAATTGATGCAATCCTCCTGCTTCTTGCATAATTTCCATACCAGGTCTTAGATAAAGATGATAAGTATTTCCTAATATAATTTGAGCTTTTATATCTTCTTTTAATTCGTGCTGGTGCACTGTTTTCACAGACGCTACGGTACCAACCGGCATAAAAATAGGCGTTAAAATTTCGCCATGGTCTGTAGTAATTTTTCCGGCTCTAGCTTTTCCGGAAGTTGTTTTTTCAATTTCAAAAAATTGCTGCATTATAATAAATTTCTTTACAAGGAATTATTTAACGAAAGAGGGTAAATTAGGATTCTTTTTTTCTAATTTTTCCATATAGCCTTCTAATTTTGGGTCTTTATCCAAAATTATTTCTTTGGCATTTTTCAAGATTTTATCTAGCTGATTGGGACGAGATATATAATATTTATAACTATCTCTATAATCTTTTGCTGTAATTTTATGTTTTTTAAGAACATATCTGCTTGTAATCTCCAAATTACTAGTGGGATTAACGCTATAAGCTTGGTCATAAATTGCAAAATCTGCAATCACCTCAGACATTTCATCTTTGCTGAGAAGATTTTTAGGTTTATCTACAATTTCAGAGCAAGAAAAAATAAATAAAAGTGTAAAAAGGAAAATTATTTTTTTCATAATTTACCAAAAAGTGATTTCAATTTTAAATTAATAACTCCAAAAACCGCTTCTTTTATAATACCGCCATTCATTTTGCTTTCTCCCTGAGTTCTGTCTGTAAAAATAATAGGCACTTCTGCAATTTGGAATTTTTTTCTAAAAGTTCTATATTTCATTTCCACCTGAAATCCATAACCTGTCATTTTAACTTGGTCTAAACCAATATTTTCTAAAACTTTTCTAGAAAAACACACAAAACCAGCTGTGGTATCAAAAATTGGAACACCCAATACGAATCTTACATATTTTGAAGCGAAATATGAAAGTAAAACTCTAGACATTGGCCAATTTACGACATTTACACCTCTGCAATATCTAGAACCAATGCTCATATCAGCATTTACGGCAGCATCATATAATTTGGGCAAATCTTTCGGATTGTGCGAGAAATCTGCATCCATTTCAAAAACATAGTCGAAACCATATTCCAAAGCCCATTTAAAGCCCGCAATATATGCTTTCCCTAAACCATCTTTAGTTTTTCTAATAAGCAAATGAAGGTGTGTAGGAAATTCTTTGCGCATTTCCTCTACTATATTTGCCGTTCCGTCTGGCGAAGAATCATCTACAATAAGAACATGAAAGTCTTGTTCTAACGCAAAAACCGCGTTAATAATACTTCTTACATTTTCTTTTTCGTTGTAGGTGGGTATGATTACTAATTTTCTCATAATAAACTTGGCTGCAAAGATATGATTTTTATGGCGATACTTTAAAAAACCAAAATCAAATATTATTCCTTAATTTTCTTATTTTTGCAAAAAATTATAAAAAGTGATTAGAACAGTAGCACATAACGATTGGGTAATATACTCTGTAATAGGAGTTGTATTGTGCTATATTATTATGTTTAGAACATTGCATAGAGATATTTCTTTGTACGACTTTCTATTACAACCTTTCGAAGATGTAAACAACACACATCTTAGCTGGGCAATTACAACGATTTTATATTGTACAAGCTTTTCGGTTTTATTTTCTCAATACGTACCCATTGTACCAAAGTTTATTGAAGAAAACCTTTCCTTCTGGGGAATTAGTTTTAATAAATTTGGCTTTATGTTTTTTACATTGCTACTTTTTTATTTAGCAAAAAACTTAATTACTTATTTTTTCTTCGCAAGTGTAGAAAACACTAAAAATTACAATCATTATGCACTAAGTGCACAAAAATATTACTTAGTATATTCTTTGATTCTTTTAGGATTAAGTGTTCTTCACTATTATTTACCATTAAACACGCGTTTATTTTTTAAAATATATTTAATAGCAGTTGCTTTGGCTTTTTTATTAAAAATACTTTACTATCTATTTAACAATCAGGAAATTTTACCAAAGCAATGGTATTATAAATTTTTGTATATTTGCAGTCTCCAAATCTTACCTGTTTTAGTAGTTTGGAAGTTTTGCTTTATTTAATATTTATTAGGAATTTTTGAGGATGAAAATTAAATCTATTTTGGTTTCACAGCCTGCTCCGAATGCCGAGTCTTCTCCTTACTTGGAAATCGCCAAAAAAGAGAAAATAAAAATTGACTTTAGGCCATTTATACACGTAGAAGGCGTAGACGCTAAAGAACTTAGAACTCAGAAAATTGATCTTTCAAATTACACTGGCATTATTTTTACCAGCAAAAATGCAATTGATCATTATTTCAGATTAGCCGAAGAAATGCGCTTCGCTGTACCAGATTCTATGAGGTACATTTGTCAATCTGAAGCCATTGCAAACTACCTGCAAAAACACATTGTTTACAGAAAAAGAAAAATCAGTTTTGGCGAAAAATCTATGGCAGACCTTGCTCCGCTATTCAAAAAACACCATGACGAAAAGTATCTTTTGCCTTGCTCTGACGTTTTAACAGACGAAACAGCAAGAGTACTAAACACTGCAGGAATTGATTGGACTAAAGCTGTAATGTATAGAACTGTAGCAAGTGACTTGTCTGACATTAATATTGATGAATATGATATGCTTGCATTTTTCTCTCACCAAGGTATAAAATCTCTTTTTCAAAATTTCCCAAAATTTGAACAAGGAGATAAAAAAATTGCGGTTTTTGGAGTATCAACAAAACAAGCTGCCGAAGAAGCTGGCTTAAAAGTAGATATTATGGCGCCAACTAAAGAAACTCCTTCTATGACGATGGCGATAGAAAAATATATAAAAGCTACTCAAAAATAAAATTTAATCTCCTTTTTGATTAAAAGTTGATAAATTTTTTCAGAATATAAAAAATCATCAAATTAGTTTTGATGATTTTTTCATTTTTAGAAAACCTATATTTGCAAAAATTTCACATAAAAACTCAATTATACTCTTACATAAATGAATGCTCCAAAAGCAAAAAAAATAGATAAAACACTAGAAATACACGGACACAAAAGAACGGACTCGTATTTTTGGCTCAACGAAAGAGAAAACCCAGATGTTATAAAATATTTAGAAGAAGAAAACGCTTATGCAGATTTCGTGATGAAAGACACCGAAGAACTGCAAGAACAGCTCTTCCAAGAAATGAAAGCTCGCTACAAAGAAGATGACGAGAGTTTGCCTTATTTCTTTAATGAATATTGGTACGTAATAAAATATCAAATCGGGAAAGAATATCCGCTTTTCTACAGACATCATTTTTCTTTAGAAAATACAATAGAATTAATGCTAGACGTAAACGAAATGGCAGAAGGCAAAGATTTCTATGATGTCGGGAGTTTTTCGGTTTCTGTAAATAATCAGCTGGCAGCATTTTCAGAAGACACTTTAGGGAGAAGAATTTATACCATTTTGGTTAAAAATTTAGAAACCGGAGAATTCTACAAAGACAAAATTGAAAATACAACTGGAAAATCTGTTTGGGCAAACGACAACGAACATTTTTTCTACATTAGAAAAGACAAAACGCTTAGAGCTTATCAAATTTTCAGACATAAAATTGGCACAAAACAAGAAGAAGATGTTTTGATTTTTCATGAAGAAGACGAAACTTTTGATGTGAATGTTTTCAAAACTAAATCTTTAGAGTATATTTTCATCGCTAGTTCTTCTACTATTTCAGATGAGCATTGGTTTATTCCTTCAAACGACGTAAATGCAGAGTGGAAAGTTATTCAAAAACGTGAAGACGATTTAGAATACGCGGTAGAACATTACGAAAATGATTTTTACATCATCACTAACGAAGGAGATGCTACCAACTTCAAAATTGTAAAAACTCCAGCAGAAAAACCTTCAAAAGAAAACTGGGTAGATGTAATTCCTCACAAAAAGGAAACTTTATTAGAAGGTTTCGAAATTTTTAAAGATTATTTTGTTTTAGAAGAAAGAACAGAAGGCTTATTACAACTGAAAATCATCAATAACAGAGACCAAACTTCGTACTATTTGCCTTTTAACGAGCCTACTTACAGTGCTTATGTTGGGATAAATTTAGATTTTGACACAGAAGTTCTTAGATATGGATATACTTCTCTTACAAAACCAGGCTCTACTTTAGAATACAATATGAGAACCAGAGAAACCAAACTTTTGAAACAACAAGAAGTTTTGGGTGGAACTTTCGATTCTAACAATTATATTTCTGAAAGAATTTGGGCGCCTTCAAGAGATGGAAAAGTAAAGGTTCCTATTTCTTTAGTTTATCATAAAGACACTAAAAAATCTGCCGAAACACCACTTCTTTTATACGGATATGGAAGTTACGGACATACCATTGATGCAAGTTTTTCTAATGTAAGACTTTCTATTTTAGACAGAGGTTACATTTTTGCCATTGCACATATTAGAGGTGGAGAATATTTGGGAAGAGAATGGTACGAAGACGGTAAAATGCTTCACAAAAAGAATACTTTTTTTGATTTTATTGATGCAGCAAAATATTTAGTTGCAGAAAATTATACTTCTTCTCAGCATTTATATGCTATGGGAGGTTCCGCAGGAGGACTTTTAGTAGGAGCTGTAATGAATTATGAACCAATACTTTTCAACGGAATTATTGCGCAAGTTCCTTTTGTAGATGTGGTAACTACGATGCTAGACGAGAGCATTCCGCTTACCACGGGAGAATTTGACGAATGGGGAAATCCTAAAAAGAAAAAATATTACAATTATATGCTTTCTTACTCTCCTTATGACAATATTGAAGAAAAAGATTATCCAAATATTTTAATTACAACAGGTTTTCACGATTCTCAGGTGCAATATTGGGAGCCTGCAAAATGGACGGCAAAATTGAGAGAATTAAAAACAGATGATAATATTTTAGTATTCAAAACAGATATGAAATCTGGTCATGGTGGTGCATCCGGAAGATTTGAAAGTTTAAAAGAAGATGCTTTGGAGTATGCATTTCTTTTGATGATTGATAAAAGGTGATTGATAATTGATTAAATATTAATAGACAAATGAGTATATTTATTTATCAAAAAAAATTATCATGGATAAAAACTATAACCAAATTTTCGCAAAAAGAACTCGTTCTCTTTCTGTAGATATTATTAATCATCTTTCAGAGTTGCCCTATTCTGATAAAGTTTCTGTTATCAGAAAACAAATTTTTCGCTCCTCATCATCTTCAGCGTCTAATTACAGAGCTATGATTAGAGCAAGATCATTGAATGAAAGATTTGCAAAAATTTGCATTGTTGTAGAAGAAGCAGATGAAACTTTATTTTGGATTGAATTTATGCAAGACATTAAAATGTATGCTGAAAAAACGCTTCAAAACTGGTTTATAGAAGCAGAAGAAATTGTAAAAGTAACAGCTAGTTATAAAAAATATTTAAAAGAAAAACTTGACAGTCAAAAATAATCATTCATCAATTATCAATCATCAATTATGTTAGAAAGCGAACTTTGGATAAAAATTGAAAATTTCTTCTCAGAAAATTTCGGAACAGAGAAAAATCCGCCCATAGAAACCTTCCTTTTTTTAATAGGAATTCAGGAATTAGGCAGCGGACAACAAAAATATTCTAAAGACGACAAAGTAAACCTTATTCACATTGCAGTTTGTAGATTGCTAGAACCTTTTGGATATTATCAATTTGAAGATTACGACGAAGACGGTTGGCCAATGTACAATCAATTAGAAGAAGTGCCAGACTTGAAACCAAACGAACAGCAACTTCTCATGAAAAAAGCTATCATTCAATATTTTATAGACGAAAATTTGTTAGAAATTTCTTAAAACAAAGACTAGCACAGCAATTATTTTCACAATAATTTGTTAAAAAACTCATTTTTAAGAAAAATCATGTAATTTAATTTCATTTTTTTTGTTTTATTTGTGTTAAATTTTTATTTTTAACAAAATTTTCAAACGAAAATGAACAATAAATTTATCCCGATACTTTCTGTTTTCATGACGATTTCTCTCGTAGTCTTCGTTTCGATGCAGTTTTATTGGCTTAAAGAGTACTACGCTTCTCTGGAACAAGAATTTGCAAACAAAGTGCACACTGCATTAGAAAATTCGGCACAAAAAATAAGCGAAATTGAAGTAAGCAAGTACAACGAAAAGTTTAAAGATTTTGATAAAACTTTAGCTTCAAATGCAAAAAAGCCAACACTTTTTACCGTTCAACAAGTACAAGATTCTCTAAGTAAAACGACTCTTTCTTTCGGGAAGACGATTATTGAAAAACAAGACATCCCAATTTCTCAAAAAGGAGACAGCATTACAAAATTTAAGCTTTACAAAGACGAAGGAATGTACGATTTCAAAAAAAACCCTACCACTCCTCAGATTATTTCCTCAATCCAAAGCCAGGATATTAGCAGTGGACAATTTTCTTTAACAGAATTTGCAAAATTCAACGCTACAAATCTTCCTATTAACCAACGAGTTGACAAAAAAATATTAGATTCTGTACTTACACGAGAATTAAAAACTCAAGGCATCGATTCTAAATTTGGTTATGGAATTTTAGACAAAAAAAACAAATTGACGGCAATTTCTAATAACACTTATTTAGACCAAAAAGACAAAAAAAACTACACATATCCACTTTTTACAGACAAAGAAGACAAAATTCTTTACACGCTTTCGTTGGTTTTTCCAAGAAAAGATGCTTCATTAGTAAAAAACAATCTTCCAATGCTATTAGGAACATTTATGTCTTTGCTCACCATTTTAGGAATTTACATTATTTCTATTAATTACATGATGAGACAAAAGAAAATTTCTGAAGTTAAGACAGATTTCATCAACAATATGTCTCACGAATTCAAAACTCCTTTGGCGACTATTTCTGTGGCTACAGACTCTTTGAACAACGACAAAATTGCATCAAATCCCGAAAAAGTAAAGTATTACTCCAAGCTTATTAAGCAAGAAAATTTGAGAATGAAAAAACAAGTAGAAAATGTTCTCAACATGTCTAAATTAGAGCGAAATGAGATGAAACTTTTCTTGAAAGAAACCAATGTAAGAGAGCTTATTAAAGAGATTTCAAAATCTTTTAGACTTATTGTAGAAGAAAGAAACGGAACGCTTACAGAAGAATTTAAAGCAGAACATTACTTGGTAAGAGTAGATGAATTTCACCTTTCTAATGCTTTGATAAATTTACTAGATAATGCCAACAAATATTCGCCAGAAACGCCAGAAATAAAGATTTCTACCAGAAACGAAAGCAATTGGTACATCATTCAAATTTCTGATACAGGAATGGGAATGGAACAACAAAACAAAACCAAAATTTTCGAAAAATTCTTTAGAGAAGAAACCGGGAACATCCACAATGTAAAAGGGCAAGGACTTGGACTTTCTTATGTGAAAAAAATTATCGAAATGCACAAAGGACAAATAATTGTAGAGTCTGAAAAAGGAAAAGGAAGCATTTTCACTCTAAAATTACCAATAACATAAAATATATTTCAAATTAAAAATAAAACACCAGATATTATGAGCAATAGAATTTTATTAGTAGAAGACGACCAAAGTTTCGGTGCAGTTCTTAAGGACTATTTAATGATTAACAACTTTGATGTAACCTTGGCAATTGACGGAGAACTAGGTTTAAAAGAATTTACAGAAAAAGAATTTGACATCTGCATTTTTGATGTGATGATGCCAAAAAAAGACGGGTTTTCTCTAGCTGAGGATGTAAGAAAAATAGATAAAAACACACCTATTATTTTCTTAACGGCAAGAAACCAAAGAGAAGACGTACTAAAAGGTTACCAAATTGGCGCAGACGATTATATCACAAAACCATTTGACACAGAACTTCTTCTTTACAAAATAAAAGCAATTCTCCAAAGAAGTGCAGTAATAGAAGACGAAGAACAAGAACAATTCAAAATAAGTAATATCTTCTTTGATTCTGTTCTTAGACAATTAAGAGTTGGCGATAACGAATACAAACTTTCGCCAAAAGAAAACGAATTGCTAAAATTACTTTGCATCCACAGAAACGATTTCATGCCAAGAGACCTTGCCTTGAGAAAAATCTGGAAAAAAGAGAATTATTTCACCGCAAGAAGTATGGATGTTTACATCGCTAAACTTAGAAAATTATTGAAAGACGACGAAGGTTTAGAAATCATCAACGTACACGGTGAAGGTTTCAGATTGTTAGTTAAAAATTAAAAAACAAAGCATAAAAAAACTCAGATTTCTCTGAGTTTTTTTTTATTTTATTTACCTTCTACACAAAAGATATTATACTCTACTGTTCTAGCATCTTTAAAAATCTGTCTCACTTTAGCTAAATCTGCAGCTGCAGATTGCTTAGAAAAATAACTCCCTGCTAAAACCTTATAATTAGGTCTTAAAGAAGCATCTGTAATCACTTTAATATTAGGAAATTTAGACCTGAAATAAGTTTTTACTTCATTAGACTCTTCGTTAGACTTTACTACAGAAACTTGAATCTTGAATCCCATAATTCTAGGATTATCTCTACAGATTTCTGCCGTAGTTTTAGCTTTATTACTTACTTCTATCTTAGTTGCAGGTTTATTTTCGATAGCTTCTACCTTATCGCACTTCCCTTCTAAATCATTTAAAAGTCCATCTACTTTAGTGTCCATTGTTATAGTAAGCTCTGTACCTTTCATTGTATCTTTTTTTACAACTTGCTGTGCTTCAATTGTATAAAAACCTAAAAAAGCGAATAAACCTACTATTCTTATAATCTTGTTCATTAAAAAATATTTTTAGCAAAATTAATACAAATAAAAATTATACCAAATATAGTAATTTAGAATCGTTATAAATTGAGCAAAAATGATAAAATACATGGAAAGCTACTCTTAATATTGTGTTAAAGTATTATTTTTGCGGAATTGAATGTAAACTCAATAGTATTAACCCAAGATTATTTAAATGATTAGTTGGAGAAAGCATTACAAGAATGTGTTGTTGGCAGTAAGTTTGCTCTTAACAACCAGTGCTTCTATTTACGCCCAAGATCTAAAAGGGGACGCTAAAAAGGGACAAACTCTTTTTAAAACCAATTGTACTGCGTGTCACGCACTAGACAAGCAAGTGGTAGGTCCTGCATTAGGCGGTGTAGTGGAAAAAGTTAAAAAGGAACAAAATTTAGGTGTAGATTGGTTCCAAAAGTGGATTAAAGACAACAAAGCACTTAGAGCTTCTGGCGATAAGTATGCGAATGAACTCTTTAACAAATACAACAAAGTGGAAATGACTCAATTCCCGAGTCTTTCTGAGCAAGATATCGCAGATATTCTTGAATACACCACTAACCCTCCAAAAGAAGAACCTGTAGCAGAAGACGCAGCTAATTCTCCTGAAGCGCAAAAAGCGGCTCAAGAAGAGAAAAACTTATCTTCTATTATCTTAGTTTCTCTGGTTTCTATAGCTGGATTACTTCTTTGGATTCTATTAAAACTTAGTCAACTTGTAAAATTACAGAGAAAATCTGATGAAATTTCTGAGCTAGACGCTACCAGAATTCATTCTGTTGGAGAGTTCTACAACAAATATCAGACTTTCGGAAAAACTGTAATGGGATTACTTGCTGTTCTTGCTCTGTACGGAATTTGGAACTGGCTAATGTGGGTAGGCGTTTATAAAGGTTATCAACCAGATCAGCCTATTTATTTCTCTCACAAAATCCACGCAGGAGAAAACAAAATTGATTGTCAATTATGTCACTCAGGAGCTAAGTATGGTAAAGTTTCAGAAATTCCTTCTGTAAACGTATGTATGAACTGCCATAAAGGTATTTCAGAATACAAAGGCAAATACATCGAAGAAGGTAAAGATAGAGCTTTCTATACTGCCCAAATCAAAAAAATATATGAAGCTGCTGGCTGGGATGAGGCTTCTCAAACTTATACCGGGAAAACTAAACCAATAGCTTGGGTTAGAATTCACAATATGCCAGATTTTGTATACTTTAACCACTCTCAACACGTAGTAGCTGGTGAGCAAACCATCATGAAAGCTAAAAAAGTAGACGTGGTATGTAAAGCTTGTCATGGTCAAGTTCCAGAAATGGATAAATTACAAATGGCAAACAACTTTACAATGGGTTGGTGTATCGAATGTCACAGAACTACAGAAGTAGACATGACAAACGATTATAACAAAGAATACTACCAAAAATTGCATGACAAACTTAAAAAACAGTATGGTAAAGACACCAAAATTACTGTAGATGCAATAGGCGGTTTAGAGTGTGGTAAATGTCATTATTAATAACAGAAAATTAGAAGTATAAATGGCTTCAAATAAAATACAATTCAGAAGTATTCACGAACTTAAAGACCAATCGCTAAATGCGAAATTGGCACAGAAAGAGTTTCAAAACGAAATTCCTGTGGATGAGTTCTTGGGTGATGCCGATAAGATGAACAATTCTGGAACTTCTAGAAGAGATTTCCTTAAGCTTTTAGGTTTCTCTACTGCTGCGGTTACTTTGGCTGCTTGCGAAGCTCCGGTTGTTAAAACAATTCCTTATGTGGTAAAACCTCACAGCATAATTCCTGGAATTCCTAATTATTATGCATCTACTTATTTTGATGGTTTTGATTTTGCTAGCGTTTTAGTAAAAACCAGAGAAGGAAGACCTATCAAAATAGAACCAAATCCTGCTGCTAAAGATTTAGGTAAAACTAATGCAAGAGCTCAGGCTAGTGTACTTTCTCTTTATGATAACGATAAAGTGAAACAACCACAATTAGATGGTTCTGAAGCAATTTTCGATAAGGTAGATGACGAAGTAATTAAAGCTTTAGTTGCTGCTCAAGCTGCTAATAAAAAGATTGTAGTTCTTTCTCATTCTTATCCTTCTCCAACTTTCAAAAAATTGTTTGGAGATTTCAAAACTAAATATCCTAACGCTGAGTTAGTAACATACGACGCATACACTTATGCTGCTGCATTAGATGCTGCGCAAGAAGTTTTCGGGAACAGAGCTTTACCAGTTTATGATTTATCAACATCAGAATTGGTAGTTTCTTTCCAAGCAGATTTCTTAGGAGATTACAACGCATCTAGCCTTGAAACTTCTTATGCTGCTGCTAGAAAACCTAGCGAAAAAATGCTAAGACACGTACAAGTAGAGTCTAATATGTCTCTTACGGGTGCTAATGCAGATGAAAGAATTATCCAAAAACCTTCAGCGGTTAATAAAACTTTGGTAGAAGTTTATAATGCTGTAGTTGGTGCTGGTTCTTCTGACAAAGTAGCTAGCGAAATTGCTAAAGAATTACAAGCAAAAGGAAGCAAAGCGGTTGT
The DNA here is from genome assembly GCF_047601505.1 of Cloacibacterium sp. Taxonomy (GTDB): domain Bacteria; phylum Bacteroidota; class Bacteroidia; order Flavobacteriales; family Weeksellaceae; genus Cloacibacterium. Next base: position 684,183 of record NZ_JASGJD010000001.1, on the reverse strand, counting down.
TTTTGCAGATGGTTCTAAAGCGGCTTATGTTTTAGCTCATTTAATTAATCAAAAATTAGGTTCTGAAGCTTTCACAGGTAAAGCTAATTTACTTAAAGAATACGACCACGCAAGATTTACAGAGTTTTTAGCTTGGTTAAATGCTGGACAAGTTGGAGTTTTAGTTGCAAACAATGTAAACCCAATTTATTCTCACGCAAAAGGAGCAGATTTCGAGAAAGCTCTTGCTAAAGTTTCAACGCTAATTGCAGTTACAGACAAGAAAAATGCTTTGGCTGATAAAGCAAAAGTAATTATTCCTGCAACACATTGGTTAGAAAACTGGGCAGATATCGCTCCTCAAACAGGTGCATATTCATTAATTCAACCTACTATCCAAAAAATCTACAAATCTAGACAACTAGAAGATTCTCTTTTGGTTTGGATGAATGGTAAAGGAAATGCAGCCAACAATTATTACGAATATTTGAAAGCAAATGCGCCTTCAATTTTAGGAGGTACTTCTTTCAATCAAGCTTTATATAATGGTTTCAACGCAGGTAACGTTACTGGTAATCTTTCTTACACTGGAGGCGATGCTGCAAAAGCTTCTTCAGAATTAAAAGCTTTCAAAGCTTCTGAATTAGAATTGGTGCTTTATACCAAAACTTCTATGGGAGATGGTACACAAGCGAACAACCCTTGGCTTCAGGAGTTACCAGACCCAATTACCAGAATGGCTTGGGATAACTATTTAACTATTTCGCCAAAAGATGCAGAAAAATTCAAAATTGAAAATGAATTGAATGCAAGAATGCAGCTAGATGGTACTGTAGTAAATCTTAAAGTAAATGGTGTAACGATAGAAAATGTTCCTGTATTTATTCAACCTGGTCAGGCTGAAGGTTCTGTTGGTTTGGCATTAGGTTATGGTAAAAAAGGAACGGGTAAAATTGCAGAAACTGGTGTAAATGCTTATCCTCTATTTGATGGATATAACACGGTAGTTTCTGGAGTTACTATTGAAATAGCAGATGCTGATGACCACGAATTTGCGGGTATTCAGCTTCAAAATACATTGATGGGTCGTTATGAAATCGCAAAAGAAGTTCCATTAGAAACTTATCTAAAAGGTGATGTAAACGAATGGAATAAACCATTAACAATGGAAACATTGAAGGGTACATTACCAATGGGTAAAGTAGATCTTTGGGATGCTTTTGATGATACAGACGGGCCTCACTTTAATCTTTCGGTAGACCTTAACTCTTGTATCGGCTGTGGAGCTTGTATTATTGCTTGTCAGGCAGAAAACAACGTTCCTGTAGTTGGTAAAGACGAAATCAGAATGTCTAGAGATATGTATTGGTTAAGAATAGACCGTTACTACTCAGCAAAAGAGAAAATTGAAGTTAAAGAAGGTCTTGATAGAGGTTTAGATGTTCCTAATCTTTATGACATCTTAATTGAACCTAATGAAAGCCCAGACGTAATCTTCCAACCGGTAATGTGTCAGCACTGTAACCACGCTCCTTGTGAGACTGTTTGTCCGGTAGCTGCTACTTCACACGGTAAACAAGGTCAAAACCAAATGGCTTACAACAGATGTATTGGTACCAGATATTGTGCAAACAACTGTCCATACAAAGTAAGAAGATTCAACTGGTTTACTTATAACTTGAATGATAAGTTCGACTATAACATGAATAACGATTTAGGCAGAATGGTTCTAAATCCAGATGTAGTAGTAAGAACTAGAGGGGTAATGGAAAAATGTTCTATGTGTATCCAAATGACACAGGCTACTATTCTTGAAGCTAAAAAAGAAGGCAGAAGAATAGAAGACGGCGAGCTACAAACAGCTTGTTCTAAAGCTTGTTCTACTGGTGCAATGAAATTTGGTGATATGAATGATAAATCATCAGAAGTAAGAGCATTATACAATGACAAAAGAAGATATGTATTGTTAGAAGAAATTGGTACAAAACCAAACGTATTCTATCATACTAAAGTAAGAAACAGAAAAGAAAACAACGTTTAAATAATATAAATAGGTAAAACATGTCAGGACATTACGAAGCCCCTATTAGGGAACCGCTAATTATTGGTCACAAGACTTATCATGATATCACCGAAGATATTGCAAGACCTATCGAAGAAAGAGCCGGAAAACTCTGGTGGGTTTCTTTTTGGGCAGCTCTAGTTCTATTTATCTACGGATTTGGTTGTATTGCATACACCATCGGTACAGGTATTGGAGCTTGGGGTCTTAACAGAACTATCAACTGGGGTTGGGATATTACCAACTTTGTATGGTGGGTAGGTATTGGTCACGCAGGAACCTTAATCTCTGCAGTATTGTTATTATTTAGACAAAGATGGAGAATGTCTGTAAACCGTTCTGCAGAAGCAATGACGATTTTTGCAGTTGTACAGGCAGCTATCTTCCCAGTAATTCACATGGGTAGAGTTTGGGTAGGATATTGGGTATTCCCTTTGCCAAACCAATTCGGTTCTCTTTGGACGAATTTTAACTCTCCTCTACTTTGGGACGTATTTGCAATCTCTACTTACTTCTCAGTATCTACCGTATTCTGGTTTATGGGGCTAATCCCAGACTTTGCAATGATTAGAGACAGAGCAAAAACTCCTTGGACTAAAAAGATTTACACATTCCTAGCATTCGGTTGGGGTGGTAAAGCAAAACACTGGCAAAGATTCGAAGAACTTTCATTGGTTCTTGCAGGTTTAGCAACTCCACTAGTATTCTCAGTACACACAACCGTATCTTTTGACTTTGCTACTTCAGTAATTAAAGGATGGCACTCTACAATCTATCCTCCTTATTTCGTTGCTGGTGCAATTTTCTCAGGATTTGCAATGGTACAAACTCTTTTATTAGTTGCTAGAAAAGTAGCTCACTTAGAAGAATATATTACCATCTATCACATCGAAATTATGAACATCGTAATTATCGTAACAGGTGGTATGGTAACTGTAGCTTATGCTGTAGAATATTTCATCGGATGGTATTCTGGTTCTAGGTTCGAAGACTTTACATATTTATCTCCTGGTGCTGCTACCGGTCCTTATTGGTGGGCATTCTGGGCGCTAATTATCTGTAATTTAGTAGTACCTGCTTCTTTCTGGTTCAAAAAATTAAGAACAAATATTATTTGGACATATATTGTAGCGCTTATCATCAATATTGGTATGTGGTTCGAACGTTTTGATATTATCGTTATCAACCTTTCTAGAGACTATTTACCAGGTGCTTGGACTATGTTTAAGCCAACGATTATTGACGTAGGTGTATATTTAGGAACTATAGGTTTCTTCGGAGTACTTTTCCTATTATACGCAAGAACATTCCCTGTAATTGCACAGGCTGAATTGAAATCTATTTTGAAAATTTCAGGTGAAACTTATAAAGCAAAAGAAGGAGATGAGCACCACTAAAAGAATATATGGGCTTTACGGCGATGACGATGATTTGATGCACGGCGTAAAAGCATTTAGAGAAAAAGGCATTGAAATTGCCGAAGTATATACTCCATTCCCAGTTCACGGTCTTGATAAAGCTCTTGGGCTTAAAAAAACCAGAATATCAGACGCTGCATTTATCTATGCTTGTTATGGTGTTACCATCGGAGCTTTAACTACTTGGTACATGATGAACCATGATTGGGCTCAAAACATTGGTGGTAAACCAGCTTTTGATTGGGCGCATAACATGCCTGCTTTTGTGGTTCCAATGTTCGAGTTGATGGTATTCTGTGCAGCTCACATGATGTCTCTTACTTTCGTAATTAGAAATAAGATGTATCCTGGTGCTCCTGCTCAAAACCCAGACCCAAGAACTACGGATGATAAATTCTTAATTGAATTTGTATCTGAAGATGTAGACACTATCAAACAAATGTTGATAGATACAGGAGTTGAAGAAATAACTGTAAAAGATGCTTAAAATGAAGAATATTTTAAAATTAACAGCCATCTTAGGAGTATCAATCGTTACATTGAACTCTTGTGGTCCGAAAGATAATCCACCATTGGTATATTTTCCAGATATGTATTTTCCCGTAGCTTATGATCCGCTAATGAAAGCTGAAAGTAAAGAAGACGGTTATTATACAGACCACGAAAACGAAATTTTTAAAGAAAACGGCGGAGCTACTGCTCTTTCTCCTGTTGAAGGTACTGTTCCTAGAAACAAAGAAGGATTATTGCCAGAAGAAAAATATCCAAAAACTCCAGACGAGTACAATGCTCTTTATGATGCTGCAAAAGCAGTTACAGCTTCTCCTTTAGATGCTAAAAATCTTCAAAAAGACATCGAAAGAGGTAAAAAAATGTACGAACACACATGTACAGCTTGTCACGGAACTAATGGAGACGGACAAGGTCCTATTGTGCAAAGTGGTGCATATTCTGGCGTTCCTGCATATAAAGATAGAGACATTACGGTAGGTTCTATTCATTATGTTATTACAAATGGTAGAAACTTAATGGGTTCTTACGCAGGACAACTTACTCCTGCTGATAGATGGAGAGTTGCCATGTATATTATGAGTGCTTTTAAAGCTCCTGTTGCTGCTACAGCGCCAGCTGCTACTACACCTGAAACCAATACTAAATAATAAAAACAGAAAGAAATGTATAGTTTTTCACCAAAATTAAGATTATATTCTATCATACTAATCGTATCTGGATTAGTGCTTTTCGGTATTGGTTATGCTTTAAACCACGGATTAGACGGCACTAAAATTTCAGAAATGATGGAAGCTGCTCACGGTGGCACTTCTCATCACGTTCCTACAAACTCTGCAGAATTAGTAGGACCTCAAGACCACGATGCTCATTTAGAACATGCTACTCATCAGGTTCATAATACACCTTATGCAGCTTTATTAACTGCGGCAATGCTTTTCTTCGGGATTAGTGCTTGTGCGTTATTCTTTTTATCAATTCAGCATGCTGCACACGCAGGTTGGTCTGTAATTGTACAAAGAGTAATGGAAGCGGTGGCTTCGTTTATCCCAGTAGGTGGTATTATTTTATTAATATTAACCGTACTCAATGTAACCGGTGTTGCACATCTTTATCACTGGATGGATTCAGAATTAACCAATCCTAATTCTCCTAAATTTGATATTATTCTTTACGAAAAGTCTAAATTCTTAAATATTCCTTTTTATGTAGTGAGAGTTCTTATCTACGTAATTGGAGCTTCTTTCTTCGTTTGGAAAATCAAAAAATTATCTAAAAAATTAGATGAAACTAAAGCTAGAGCAGACTACAAAAAATTATATAATTGGAGCGTAGGTTACATTGCATTCTTCGGATTTGCTTCTGCTGCTTGGGCTTGGGATTTCTTAATGACAATAGACCCACACTGGTACTCTACTCTTTACATTTGGTATTCTATGGTAAGTACACTTTCTAGTGCTGTAGCTGCAATTATTTTAGTAGCTGTACACTTAAAGAAAAAAGGTCTTTTGCCTCAATTTAATGATAATCACTTACACGATTTGGCTAAATTCTTATTCGCTACAAGTTTATTGTGGACGTATCTTTGGTTTGACCAATTCATGTTGTATTGGTACGCAAACATACCAGAAGAAGTAAGATATTTCTTTGACAGATTCGAGTATTATAAATACACTTTCTTACCAATGCTTATCATCAACTTCTTATTACCGTTATTGGTATTAGTAAGTTCTAGCATCAAGAGAAATTACAAAGTGGTAACTACAATGGCTGTTTTGGTTATTTTAGGACACTGGTTAGATTTCTTTAACATGGTAATGCCGGGTACAGTTGGCCCATTCTGGGATAATGCTTACACCGCACTATTGGTAATTGGAGCGTTCTTGTTTATGGTTGGTTTATTTGTTTTTGTAGTAATGACTGCACTTACCAAATTGAAACTTATCCCAACAGGAAACCCACTTATTCACGAATCTGAGATTTACGAATATCCTTTCTAATTATTTAAAATAATTGATATATACAATCCCAACTTTTTGTTGGGATTTTTTTTATTCTTTTTCTAAAAATATAATAACTTTGAAAATATACAAACGGTGATGTATTGGTTTGCGCTGTCGGGAGACTTTGCTTAGTAGAGCTGCTAGCTTTCAATATTTATATTAATTGTCTTCTTGTGACAGAGTTTTCTTGATTCAAATAAACAATATGTAAATCCTCTGTTGTCATTAAATTCACGCCATAAATATCCGTCAATATCCGAATATTTTTCTTTTACCAATTTTTTAAAATGTAACCCATTGTCAAAGTCAGTCAGTCGTTGTCCAAACAAACTAATATGCTCATAATTTGAGTTGGAATGAACTTTCAAATTTTTAATAATGTCAAATTTTTTCTTGCTGTCTGCTTCTTTCTCTGCGGCTTCAAAAATATTTTTCAGCTGTCCAAAATGGTTGTTGTTCTCGTAGGTTTTAAAGTCACTCGTTAAAACGTCAATGCATAAGTCGTGCAACAAGCACAGCATTTGATAAATATTAAATCTATTACTAAAATCAATTAGTTTCAATTTTTGTGTTTTAGTAGTTGTCAAAAAGTATTCTGGTTTAGAATGTTTTTTTGCTGAACATTTTCCTAAATCATTTGCTATGTCCAAAGAATCAGTAAAGAAAAATAGTTCTGCTTTATTTTTATGTCCGTGTTCCTCAGTATCATACTCACAACTCAAAAAATCAGTATCCCAATTTGTCGGTGGCTTTGATATGTCGTAGCGATATAATGTAAGATTAATTTCTTTTGTCATTCAATTTATCTGTACTATACTAAGAATTTCTTCGCAATTATATTTTTCAGTCGGGTTGTCAGTCAAGTCAATTCTAACAACAAAAAAATACGGTTCTGTGTAACCTCTTGGGTCTTGTTGGTGTCCTGCGTATGCGTTTTGCAAAATACCCCGAATTGTCCTGTCGTCTGTAAGAGTAATTAGAACATTGTTATTTCCAAATTCCTCAATTGCACCTAATACTTGTTGTAATGTCATTTTATATTATATTTAGTCTTTTATAATTTGGCGGCTATGTATTCTGTGATGAAAAGCAAATTTAAACTGTTAAATTTTACTATGCAAATTTGGAAATATTAATCTAAAGGATTCACATCTGCTAGCACGAGCGAGACGCTCGCGCTTAAATAAAAGATGAACCGTAATACAAATTTTGCATATTAATTCAAATAGATAATGTGGACACGAGCAAGATGCTCGCGCCAGCGATGTCAATAAAACTTGGTTTGCCCCGTCGGGACTTCCGGCGATGAGAACTAGACTCGGTTTGCGCTGTCGGAACTTCCGACGATGAGAACCAGACTTGGTTTGCCCTGTCGGGATTTCCGACGATAAGAACTAAACTTAGTTTGCGCCGTCGGAACTTCCGACGATAAGAATTAGACTTGGTTTGCACTGTCGGGATTTCCGACGTTAAGAACTAGACTTGGTTTGCCCTGTCGGAACTTCCGACGATGAGAACTAAACTTGGTTTGCGCCGTCAGGACTTCCGACGATAAGAACTGAACTTGGTTTGCGCTGTCGGAATTTCCGACGATAAGAACTAGACTTGGTTTGCGCCGTCGGGACTTGGGACGAGGTGAATTTGTTTTCGTTTAGGTTTTACAAATTCATTGAAAATTTAAAATTCATTTCAGAAAAAATAAAAATAAAACTTAACAGATTCGCTTTTACTCAAATTGAACAAAAAATAAATTTCAAACATAGAAAAGGACATTACTTTACCCTAAAAATCATCTTTTATATCCTAAAATAAATATAGACAATGTCTTAAGATTTTTATATTTTTGTAGCAAAATAAAAACAATATGAAACGTTTCTTTTTTCTAACAATTTTATCGGTACTATTTCTTGTAAGTTGTAAAAAAGACGCTGTAGATGGTGAAAGTACTAAGGCTTTCCAAGAAAGTATTAATGATATGACATCATCTCTTCCTACTCTTCAGCAGATTAAATTTAATGAAGCTTTATATATCTTAAAAACTTTCGGTGTAGAAGCAGATGGAGACTTGGCAGAACTAAAAGCTCTGGCAAAACTTCTGGATGGCAAAAAAGTACCCGAAATTTTTGCAATGGCAGACAAAGTTGCCAAAGAAAATGGCATCAACTGGGCTAGCACAGCACCTCCGTCATTAGGAGAGATGAATATTTTCCAAAATATTACGCCATCCGAGAGAGACCCTAATGATATTGTGGCGTCTTCTATTCAAATTAATGTAAATCCGGTTTCTGTAGATACTATTGTAGGGGCAAAAGCAATGATGGTAGTGCCAAGATTATTGGATGGAAACGGCAATAAAGTTGATTTTGATAAAGCTGCTTTAGAAGCTATTATGGTAATCTCTAGTCAAGGAGAAAAAATTATGACTTCTAAAAATCTAATGCAAAGTAATACTTTCAAAGGGTTCTATGTAAGTTTCGCTTCTTTGCCAAAAGATAAAATTATTGATGAAAAAATAGATATTAAAATCACTATTAAAACATCTAAGAAAACGTTAGAAATGACGAAAATGGGAGTTCCTGTGAATGGAAAAGCACTTCTAGAACCAGAAGTTGTAACAGACGGAACAGAAACAGACCCGAATGCTGTAAACCCAGATGGAACACCTGTAGAAGCAGGAAAAATTTTGGGAGACCCAAAAAATACTGTCGTTAATTTCCTTAGCAATCTAAACAGTCAAAATCTAAAAGGAGCATACAGCCAAGCAGAAAATCCGAACTGGGGAAGCTACGAAACGTTCTCTAATCCGAATTCGGGTTTTGGAACTGTAAAAAAACTTGATGTAAAAAGTGTTGACACAAAATCTAACGCAAACAATACTGCAAGTGTAAGTGCTACCTATACTGTAACCGACAAAAACGGAAACTCTACAGAATTAGATGTTTCTTACGGACTAAAAGCTACAGAAAATGGCTGGAAAATTACCAGCTACAAAATCAATTCTTCTCAAAAAAAATAAATTTAAAAAAGTATAATGGCTTCCATAGAACTAATTGAAAAACTAGAACAAACCATTCAAAACATCCCTGATTTTCCTCTCGAAGGAATTCAGTTTAAAGATATCACTCCAATATTCCTAGACCCAAAACTCTACGAAGAAGTGATAGCAGATTTGGCAAAATTTAGCAAAGAAAAAGTAGATGTAGTTTGCGGCATTGAAAGTAGAGGTTATCTTTTCGGTATTGCAATTGCGGTTGCGCTAGAAGTTCCTTTTGTTTTAATTAGAAAAAAAGGCAAATTGCCACCTCCTTTTGTTTCAGAAAAATATGACTTGGAATATGGAACTGCCGAAATAGAAATGAAAACAGGACAATTGAAACCAGGGCAAAGAGTTCTTATTCACGATGACTTGTTAGCAACCGGCGGAACAACAGAAGCTGCTGCTAAATTGGTAGAAAAACAAGGTGCTAAAGCCACTCAATTTAGTTTTTTAATCGGTCTTAAAGATTTAAACGGAGAGAAAAAACTAGAACAATTCAATGCCGAAGTTTATAGTATTCTTAACTATTAATACATTCAAAAAAAAAATAGAAAGAACATCGGATTATTATTCGGTGTTTTTTTGTGCACTAAGATGAATGATTTTTAATAAATGTATTTTCATTTTTTGTAATTTTATAGAGAATATGTTTTTATGAAAAGATTTTCAGAGCTTTATAAGAGAATTGCCATACTCACCTTAGCAATTTTCATATTTATCATTTTCGGAACTATAGGTTTTATACATTCTGAAGGATTAAACCTTTTGGATGCTATTTGGTATAGTGTAATGACGCTTACAACAGTGGGATTTCAAGTACCAAATAATTTTTCAGACGAAGGAAAAGTAATCACCATTTTTCTGATGCTATTTGGCGTAGGAGCAGTTTTGTACGGATTAACAGCACTTTCATTAGAAATATTCAGTGGAAATATTGGCAAAGAATATAAATTTAATCTCATTAAAAAAAGAATGAAAAATTTAGAAAATCACATCATCATTTGTGGCTTCGGAAGAAACGGAAGACAAGCTGCCAGAAAATTGATTCTCCATAAAAAGCCCTTTGTAATTATTGATAAGAAACCATTAGAAAACAGAGATGATGAATTTGCAGATACCATTTTCATTCATGGTAATGCTATTGAAGATGACATTCTGAAACAAGCCGGCATAGAAAAAGCATCTGGAATTATAGCTTCTCTTCCTTCTGATGCAGACAATTTATTTATTGTGATTTCGTCTAAAGAACTTAATCCTAAGATAAAAGTGATAAGCAGAGCTTCTAACAGCAATACCATTAAAAAACTAAAAACAGCAGGCGCCGAAAATGTAATAATGCCTGACAAAATTGGTGGCGAACACATGGCTTCGCTTCTTATAACGCCAGATTTGGTAGAATTTATAGACAGTATTGTATTAGAAGGAACAAAAAAAATAAACGTTTTAGAAATCTATACCGATAAGCTTCCTACTCAATTTATAGGAAAAAAAATAGAAGACCTAAGTATTTTCCCGAAAACAGGTTGCAAAATAGTTGGCTATAAAGATTCTGTTGGAGAATATCTTATAAATCCCGATGAATCTAAAATAATTGAAGAAAACTGTTGTATTTTCGCATTGGGACAACCGCATCAGATTGAAGAATTACAAAAAATTTATCCTCAAGATTAATTTTAAACGAAAATAAATTCAAATTGCTGAAAAACCACTGAAAATAAATATTGTATATCACATCAGAAACTATTATTTTTGCATTTCAATTTTAAAATTATGACAGACAAGCATAAAAGCAAAAAGCAATTAGAAAACGAAGGAAAAGAAACCGTTGAAATATTTCAAGACTTAGACCAAACGGCTCTAAAGACGGAAATGTTTATTGAAAAATATGCTAAACAAATCGGGATTATTTTTGGTCTTTTAGTCTTAGGCGTTTTAGGATATTTTGCATATCAACAATTTGTAGAAAACCCGAAAAACGAAGAAGCTACAATTAGCTATTTAGCAGCTCAAAAGAATTTATCTGAAGGTAAAGAAGATTTAGCTCTTGGTGGCAAATCTGCCGCAAACCCAGGTTTCAAAGGAACTTACGAGCAATATTCTGGTACGGCTGCTGGTAAACTTTCTGCTTACAATGCAGGTCTTATTAAATTTAAAGAAGGAAAATATCAAGAAGCTTATGATTTGTTAGACAAATTTAGCTCTGATAATAAAATATTAATGGCGTTAAAATATGGCGCAATGGGAGATGCTCTTGCAAATCTTAACAAAAGCGAAGATGCTCTTTCTATGATGGATAAAGCTGCTAGTGCTTCAGACGATGCATACACAAGCTATTATTTCACCAAAAAAGCAGGTCTTCTAGCTTTGGCTCTTAAAAAGAATGATGATGCTAAAAAATATTTCTCTACAATCGACGAAAAATATCAAGATTACGACGGAGGAACTTCTGACGCTTACATCGAAATGGTAAAAAACTTTTAAAAAAATAAAATGGCAACTGTAAATCTTTCGGATTACAAACCATTACAAATTACAAATGCTGATTCTTTTAGAATCGGCATTGTTGTTTCAGATTGGAATGATTTTGTAACCTACAACCTTAGAGACGCTGCAATAGAAATTCTTGAAAAAGAAGGCGTAAAAAAGGAAAACATAGAAATATTCCCTGTTCCGGGAGCTTTTGAACTTAATTTTGCTTCAATGCAACTTTGTGCAGCAGAAAACCACGATGCTGTAATTGCAATTGGATGTGTAATTAGAGGCGAAACACCTCATTTCGACTACGTTTGTAGCGCTGTAGCTCAAGGCATCAAAGATTGTAATGTAATGACCGATACTCCGGCAATTTTTTGTGTTTTAACAGACGACACCAAAGAACAATCTATCGCTAGAAGTGGCGGCAACTTGGGTAATAAAGGTGTAGAAGCTGCCGTTACTGCACTTAGAATGATTGAATTTAAAAGAAATTTGAATAAATAATTTCATTATTTTTGTCAAAGAAGCTTTTAAAAGCAAAAACACGCTAACCTCAAATTTTTAGAAATGTATTTACAAAAAATAAAACCTTTCCTTACACTAGGAATCTTCTACCTCATTGTTTCATTTCTATTGAGGCTAGTATTTGTTTTTCATCCTATTACTACAGACCATTTTAGCATTGGAGACATCTTAAAAGTGGCTTCCATTGGTTTGGTAAATGATATTTTTGTATTCACATTAGCCAGTAGTTTTTTGGCACTTTATTTTTTGTTTTTATCTAATGGGAAATACGAAAATCCATTAGGCAAAATCATTTTAGGACTCTTTGCACTTGCATTTTTGTACGTTTGGCTTACTCCGAACAATATTTTTAAACAATATGGAGGAAGCGTAATCGAAATTGTCCTTATTTTCTTAGGTTTAAAAACTATCCTTTTTGCATTGATGCTTTTTTTACCTAAAAACAGACTGAAAATTAGAAATTCGTTATATTTCATCACTTTATTTATTTACGTTTTATTGATTATTTTCAATGCGGTAAGTGAATATTTTTTCTATAATGAATTTGGTGTTCGTTATAATTTTATTGCGGTAGATTATCTTATTTACACCAACGAAGTAATCGGGAATATTATGGAAAGTTATCCTATTATTCCGTTGTTTTCGATTATTTTCATCATAACAGCATCGGCAACTTGGTTTATTTATAAGAAAACAAAAGATACTTTAATAGACCTTCCGAATTTTAAACAAAAAATCGTTTTATTATTCAGTTTCATTATTTTAGCAACGATAAGTATTTTCGTAATTCCGAAAATTTCGTATGAAAAAGGCAATACTTTCGAAAAAGAAATTGCTGCTAATGGAATGGTTAAATTCTATGAAGCTTTCACCAATAATACTTTAGATTTTTTCAAATTCTATCCAACAATAGACGAATCTCTCGCCGAAAAAAATGTACTTTCTGCGCTTGGAATCAATTCTTTAAACAGAAAAGTAACGTCTGAAATTCAGCCCGAAGTTCACAAGAATGTAGTTTTAATTTCTATAGAAAGTTTATCCGCAGATTTCTTAAAATTATATGGCAACAAAGACGGAATTACTCCTTTTTTAGATTCTTTGTCTCAACAAAGTTTAGCTTTCACCAATCTTTATGCTACTGGGAATAGAACTGTTCGTGGTTTAGAAGCGCTTACACTTTGCATTCCGCCAACTGCAGGAGAAAGTATCATAAAAAGAGAAAACGAAAATAAAAATAAATTCACTACAGGAAGTGTTTTCAAATCAAAAGGCTATACTACTAAATTTTTATACGGAGGTTATAGCTATTTTGATAATATGAAAGATTTTTTTGGAGGAAATGGTTATCAAATTGTAGATAGAGATAATTTTAAACCAGAGGAAATTACTTTTGCGAATGTTTGGGGAGTTTGTGATGAAGATATGGCTAAAAAAGCCATTTCTGAGATGAACAAAGATGCCAAAACTGGAAAACCATTCTTTCATCATTGGATGACGGTTTCTAACCACCGTCCTTACACCTATCCCGAAGGAAAAATAGACATTTCACCCACTTCAAAATCTAGAAATGGAGGTGTAAAATATACCGATTATGCTTTGAAAAAGTTTTTCGAAATGGCAGCTAAACAAGATTGGTATAAAAATACCGTTTTTGTAATCGTAGCAGACCATTGTGCTTCTAGCGCAGGAAAAACAGAACTTCCGATGGATAAATACAGAATCCCTGGGATGATATTCGCTCCTGATTTTATTAAACCAGAAAAATTCAGAACGGTAGCTTCTCAAATAGACCTTATGCCTACTCTATTTGGATTATTACATTTTAATTATGATTCTAAATTTTTAGGACAAGATGTTTTCTCCAAAAACTATGTTCCTAGAGCTTACATAGCAACTTATCAGGACTTAGGTTTTGTAAAAGACAATTACTTAACCGTTATTTCTCCTACAAAAAAAATAAAACAATATCAACTTTTTCAAAAAGAGAATAAAGACCAAATTCAAGAATATAATATTTACTACACCGAAAATCTAGTCTCTGAGATTGCTAGAAAAGATTTAGAAGAGCAAACCATTTCTTCTTTCCAAGCAACCAGTTATTGGTTAAAAGAAAAAAAACTCAATAAGTAAATTTTTATTATTTTTATAAATAAATTATAAAAGTAATAATTATGAAATGGACAAACGATAGAGCAGATAATGTAGAAGACAGACGTGGCTCTGGCGGTGGCGGAATGTTAGTAGGAGGCGGACTTGGCACACTTATCATCGCAGCAATTATATTCTTTTTAGGAGGAGACCCTTCTTCTGTTTTAAGTGGAGGTTTAGAAAATAGTGCACCTACAGAACAAAGACAATTAACCAAAGAAGAATTACAAATTAAAGAATTTGTGAGAATGCTTTCTTTTGAGAACAATGAAACTTGGACTAAAATTTTCTCCGAAAACGGTTTGCAATACGAAAAACCAAAAATTGTTCTTTTCGAAAATGTAACACAATCTGGTTGTGGAACTGCGCAATCTTCTATGGGACCTTTTTATTGTCCTGCAGACCAAACCGTTTATATGGATATGAGTTTTTTTGGTGAACTTCAAAGTAAATTTGGCGCAAAAGCTACAGAATTTACCGTTGCTTATGTAATGGCACACGAAATTGGACATCATATTCAAACATTGCTTGGAACGACTCAAAAAGTTGACCAACAAAGAAGAAGCGGGCAATATTCTGAAGGAGAAATGAATAAAATTTCTGTAGCTACAGAATTACAAGCAGATTTTTTTGCTGGTGTTTGGGCAAAACAAACCAATAACAGAGAACATTTCTTAGAACCTGGAGATATAGAAAGTGCTATGGAAGCAGCTGCAGCGGTAGGCGATGATAATATTCAAAAAAGAAGTACTGGCTATGTAAATCAAGAAGCTTTTACACATGGAAGCTCTCAACAGCGAGTAGAATGGTTTACAAAAGGTTATGATACTGGAGACATAAGAGAAGGAAATACGTTTGAACAACTTTTAAAATAATAAAAAACCAAATCCCGAAAAAATCGGGATTTTCATTTAATATTTTGAAAACAATCGACGCTCGCTTCGCTCGCGCCAATCCTTTATTTTAAACCTTTAAAAAACTCCCACATTACAATTCCTCCACAAACTGAAACATTAAGAGAATGTTTTGTTCCCAATTGTGGAATTTCGAGGCAAACATCTAAATCCGTTAAAATTTCATCAGAAATTCCTTCCACCTCATTTCCTAAAACCAAAGCATATTTTTTGGATTGATCAATCTCAAAATCTGTAATCATCACAGAATTAGTGGTTTGCTCAATCCCCACCACTTCATAACCAATTGTTTTTAAATCAATTACCGCTTCTTTCACACTATCGTAAAATTGCCAATCTACACTTTCTGTAGCACCAAGAGCAGCTTTGTGAATTTCTCTGTGAGGTGGTTTTGGAGTAATTCCGCACAAAATAATTTTTTCTACCAAAAAAGCATCAGCCGTTCTGAAAGCCGCACCAACATTATGCATACTTCTAATGTTATCTAAAACCACTACCAATGGAATTTTCTCCGTCTTTTTGAAAGTTTCTACATCAATTCTTCCAAGTTCTTCTAATTTAAGTTTTTTAGTCATTTTTAGGTTTTAAATAAATTATTTGTTGTACGTTTTTTTCAATATTTTGCGCCATTTGTTCGGTAGGCAAATCATTTTCATCGTTACTGAAAGGATCTTCTATTTCTTCTGCAATTAATTCTAAACTCATCAAAACATAAAACACAAAAACGGTAAGCGGAATCATAGCATAGCCAACCGTTGCAACCTGAGAAAGTGGTAAAATTAAGACATAAGTGAGAATAAATTTTTTGACAAATGAAGAATAAGAAAACGGAATTGGCGTATTTTTGATTCTCTCGCAACCACCACAAACTTCTAAAAATCCACTTAATTGCTTATCCAAAAAAATCATTTGTTCTCCCGAAATTTTATCTTCTCTATGCAAATGCAAAATCCTATTCATCATCATATTAACAAGCGAAACTGGCGGATGCTGAGCTTTTTCGGCATCATATAACTCGTTATAACTTTCGTCTAAAGCAAATTCTGTAGATTCTTTAGATAAATGCCTGCTCAATAAATGCGGGAAATAAGAAATACTTTTTCTAAAAAAAGAACGATTATAATCATCATCATTTGCTAGAATAGCATTAATTTTTATCGCAAAATTCCTTGAATCATTTACCAATTGTCCCCATAGTTTTCTACCTTCCCACCATCTGTCGTAAGCAGTATTTGTCCTGAAAACCAATAACAAAGACAATACAAAACCCAACAAAGAATAGATTAAAGAAAGGTCTTTTAGGAAGTGATTTTCGTTAATTTCGAAAACTTTTAGTTCTATAAATGCCACAATACAAGAATAAATCCCCATTACAAGCATCGGTAAAAAAAGCTTTTTTATGGTTTCACTTTTACTGATTCTGAAGAGTATTCCGAGCCAGTTTTTGGTATCATAATATTTCATAATTTTTTGAGCAAAGGCAAATTTTAAGTACTTTTGAGCAAAATTAAGGTTTTAATTTACAATCTCAAATTTCAATTTTTCAGAATGGCAAAGAAAGAAACTCCGTTAATGACTCAGTACAATACAATTAAGGCAAAATATCCTGATGCTTTATTGCTTTTTAGAGTGGGAGATTTCTACGAAACCTTCGGGCAAGATGCTATCAAAACATCACAAATTTTAGGAATTGTCCTTACCAAAAGAGCCAACGGAGAAGGTCATATAGAATTAGCGGGGTTTCCTCATCATTCTGTAGATTCTTACTTACCAAAATTGGTAAGATCTGGAATGCGTGTTGCGATTTGCGACCAATTGGAAGACCCAAAAATGGTGAAAGGAATTGTAAAACGAGGCGTTACAGAATTGGTAACTCCTGGCGTTACGTTCAACGAGCAAGTTCTTAATTCTAAAAAAAATAACTTTTTGCTTTCTCTTCACAAAGAAAAAGAGAAATTCGGAATGGCTTTGGTTGATATTTCCACAGGAGAATTTTTGGTTGCTGAAGGCAATTTAGAGAAACTTTTACACCTAGTTCATACTTTTGATCCTTCGGAAATTATCTATCAAAGAACTGCCGAAATTCCTTCTCAACTTAAAAACAAAAACTGTTTTAAGCTAGAAGATTGGGCATATCAGTTCAATTTTGCCTACGAAAAACTTAATTCTCACTTCAAAACAAAATCTCTAAAAGGTTTCGGAATTGAAGAACAAAAATTGGGAATAACAGCAGCTGGAGCTATTTTCGCGTATTTAGTAGAAGACACTCATCACGCTCTTTTACAGCACATTACCAAAATCAAAAACATTCCTCAAGATGATTATTTGATGATGGACAATTTCACTTTAAGGAATTTAGAAATTGTACATTCAAGTAGTTTTCAAGGGAAATCTTTGCTCGATATTATTGATAAAACATCCACAGCAATGGGAGGAAGATTGCTTCGCCGAAGATTGATTTTGCCTTTAAAATCCGTCAACGAAATCAACAGAAGACTTTCTCTAATTGAATTTTTTAATAAAGAAGATTCTTTAAAATTTGAAATCCTCGATTTATTAAAAGGAATTTCAGATTTAGACAGATTAATAGGAAAACTCGCTGCCGAAAAAATTTCACCGAAAGAACTCGGTTATCTTCGTCAGAGTTTAATAAATATTCAAAAAATAAGAGAATTATTGAGTTCTCATCACGATTTTTTGGCTTGGCTAGAACCTTTGAACAATTTAGAAGAACTCATTTCTTATCTTCTAAATCATTTGAATGAAGAATTGCCTGTAAACCTCAACAAGGGAAATGTCATCAAATCTGAAGTTTCGGAAGAATTGGACAGATTGAGAAATCTTCAAAGCAAAGGCAAAGGTTTCTTAGACGAAATGTGCCAAAGAGAAATCGAAAGAACGGGAATTTCTTCTCTTAAGATTGATTTCAACAATGTTTTTGGATATTATATTGAAGTTAGAAACACCCATAAAGACAAAGTTCCGGAAGATTGGATTAGAAAACAAACTTTGGTAAATGCCGAACGTTATATTACCGAAGAATTAAAGGAATATGAAACGCAAATTTTAGGTGCTGAAGAAAAAATTTCACAAATTGAGCATCAATTGTACCGCCAAGTTTGTGATAATGTCTTAATTTATATTGACCAAATTCAAGAAAATTCTGGTTTAACGGCTCAAATTGATTGTGCTGTGGCACTTTCAGAACTTTCTATTTCAGAAAATTATACCAAACCTATCCTCAACGAAACTTTTTCAATTGACATTAAAGAAGGAAGACATCCGATTATTGAAAAATCTCTTCCTTTGGGAGAAAAATACATCCCGAATGATGTTTTTTTGGACAAAGATTCTCAACAAATCATCATGGTTACTGGACCAAACATGGCGGGTAAATCTGCGATTTTGAGACAAACTGCCATTGTTTGTTTGTTGGCACAAATAGGAAGTTTTGTTCCTGCAAAACATGCTGAAATTGGGATTTTAGACAAAATTTTCACCAGAGTTGGCGCTACTGATAATATTTCTGCGGGAGAATCTACTTTTATGGTAGAAATGAACGAAGCAGCGAATATTTTGAATAATATTTCGGAGAGAAGTCTTATTTTGTTAGACGAAATCGGGCGTGGAACTTCTACTTATGACGGTGTTTCCATTGCTTGGGCAATTGCAGAATATCTTCATCAACACCATACACAACCGAAAACACTTTTTGCCACACATTACCACGAACTCAACGAAATGAGTGTGAATTTTGAGAGGATTAAAAACTTCCATGTTTCCATAAAAGAGAACAAAGGAAATATTATTTTCTTGAGAAAGTTGGTTTCTGGCGGAAGCGAACACAGTTTCGGGATTCACGTTGCTAAATTAGCAGGAATGCCTTCTACAGTAGTAAATCGTGCGTCTGAAATTTTAAAAACTTTGGAAAATTCTCGCTCTAACAGTGGTTCTACCGAAAAAATAAAACGAGTAACCGAAGAAAATCTACAACTTTCTTTCTTCCAATTAGACGATCCTGTTTTAGAAAATATTAGAGAAGAACTCACAAAAATTGACATTAATACTTTAACGCCGATTGAAGCATTGATGAAACTGAATGCGATTAAGAAAATGATTGGGAAATGAAAAATTTCAAATTTGAACAAATAAAAGTCTTGTTAATATTGAGTTTCTTAATATTAGTTCTTCACTTTTTTATTATGTTCATAGGTAATTTTCCTGGTGGACAATATGGAATGGTTCCCTTTATATTAATAATTGGATTACCAATTTATATAATAATTTTAATTGTTATTTTGTTTTTATTGAATCTTTTCAAAATAATTCTTTCTCCTGTAAAAGTAGCATTATTATATACTATTATTTATCTTTTCTTCTTTTCTATAGATGGAGGACTTTCAGATCAAGGAATGATAGAATTATTTGTCTATCCGTCAATTATATCTTTAATAGGTTTTCTAGCTGTTAATTATTTAATAAGTGAAAATTGATTAAATTATTCAAAAACAACAGGAAAAGAAACCTCCACTTCTGAATATACTTTTTTACCATTTTTGATGGCTGGCTTCCATTTTTGGTTGATTTGTTTTGCGGCTTTTAAAAATTCCTTTTTTGCTTCTGGATAAAAAGATTCACAATCTATATTTTTCACTTTTCCTTTTTTATCAATTTTATAAATCAACTTTATAACAGTATCTTCATCAATATCAAGAGAATCAACACTGATTTTGGAATAGATTAATTTCTTCAATTGTTTTTCTCCTTCAATAAATTCAGCTTTTCTATCTTGACTAAAAATGAATCCACTTAAAATTAAAGTGAAAAATAAAATTAGTTTTTTCATATTATATTACTCAAAATTCATGGTTAAAGGCATTTTATAACGTTGTCTTACAGGTTGTTTATTGATAAGAGCAGGTTTCCATTTAATGTTTATTTTCTTTACTGTATTAATGGCTTCCCAATTAAAACTAGAATTTTGACCAACCGCCTTAACGCTAGAAATTGTTCCGTCTCGTTCTACAATAAATGAAATACTGGTTTTAACAACTCTCGTATTTGCTTTTACATTGTTTGCATTAAATCTTTGGCTAAAAATATTTCTGAAGGCATTTAAACCTCCTGGGAACGTAGCATCTTTATCTACTTTTTCATAAATCTCATGCGGACTATTCTTTGCTCTTGAGTTGGTTTGTCCAAAAGAAAATCCTGTAAAAAGTATGGCTACAAAAAGAATAAATTGTTTCATTAGTTTTTTTATCAAAGATAAATGTTTAAAATATTTTCCA
Source organism: Cloacibacterium sp. (assembly GCF_047601505.1). Taxonomy (GTDB): domain Bacteria; phylum Bacteroidota; class Bacteroidia; order Flavobacteriales; family Weeksellaceae; genus Cloacibacterium. The sequence goes on along the minus strand of NZ_JASGJD010000001.1, from coordinate 663,821 downwards.
CAAAAAAAGACATACAAAATTGTATGCCTTTTAGTTATTTTTAATACTATTTAAAATTCATTGTAAGAGGAAATCTCAGTAAATAACGAACAGACAAATTATTTACAGTTGCAGGTTGGTATTTTGCTTTTATTGAACTTAATGTTCTTTCTGCTTCTGCATTAAATTCTGCATTATCTCCCACTGCTTTTATTCTATTAACAGAACCATCAGGCTCTACAACAAAATAAATAGTGGTTTTGAGAGTTGCATTTGACACTTTAATAGCCATAGAATCAAAATTTTCTGAAAATTTACTTCTGAATTCGTTTAAACCTCCCAGGAATTCTGGCTGTTTTGTAACTACAAAAACCAAAGTGTTGCAATCAACAACTTTTTTCACTTCTTCAGGTACATCTTGCGGAGTTAAAGGCTTTACCTGACCAAAGCCTAAAAAGCCAAAAAAAATGGCTAGTAATAAAATAAATCTCATCATGTTGTGTTTTGTTTATCAAAGGTAAACATTTATGAGGTTTAATTACAAATTTTTTATCGCCACCATTTTTTTGTTTATAGTAGAAGTTCTAATTGCCACCAAACTGGCTTATATAGATTGGCTAAGAGCTTATTTTGGAGATGTATTGGTGGTGATTTTAATTTATACTTTTATTCAAACATTTTTTAAAATAGATAAAACCAAAACTATTTTTGGGGTTTTTATTTTTGCTTGCGCCATAGAATTTGCACAATATTTTCATTTTGCAGAACTCCTTGGTTTAAAAGAAAATAAAATTGCGATGATTGTCCTCGGAAATTCTTTTTCTTGGATTGATATATTGTGTTATACTTTTGGGTGTTTAATAATTTTTGTTTTTCATATTATCTACCAAAAGTATCATAATGGTCTTCAGCATAAGAAATAAATCTTGTTAATAGCACTATATTTTCTTTTTCTAAAGGCGTTAATTCTGCATCTACATTATTAGAAACAGGAACATACCAATCTGTATATTCAAAGAAATTACGGTAGGTCTGTTTTTTAAAAGAATATCCGTGTCTTGCATAGATTGCATTCTTAATAATTTCCAAATCTAATTTTCTAAGATTTTTAATCTGCTTTTCAGAAAGTTTTTCTTTGGAAGCATTTATCTTATACACTGCATCCGAAGCACTTCTGTAAGAGGTAATCTCATAATATTGTGTTTTGCCTTCATCATCTACATAACTTTGTTTTTTCGATTTTCCATTTTCCCAATCTACAGGATTTTCTTCTTCATAATCTTCTACATTTCCTTTTTTTAGCATAAAATCTGGATTATAATTAAAATCTCTTTTTCTAAGAAGAACCTTTTTTTCAGGACTTTTCACATATTTAGATTGATATGCAAGCCAACTGCCGTTAAGACTGTCTTTTTTTAATTTTAATTCAAATTTACCATCAGATTTATCTGTTCCATCTTCATTTAAAACAAACTTTGAAAGTTTTTCATCAAAAGTTCCTCTAAATTTTCTTTGATTTCCATTCACAACACTATAACCATACACACTATCTTTGGTAATTTTAGTAAGTTTTATACTTAATTTTTTAGTACTAAAATCAGCCTCTCCATATTTATTTAAATTTTCTTCAGTGTCTTCCATAAAAAAATCTCCAGTATAAATTCCATACAGCTTTTTATGAATTTCTTGAATTTTAACTTCTTCTTTTTTTATAGTTTTTTGTTCTGGTTTTTCTTCTTTTTTGCAAGAAAACAAAACCAAACTCATTACAATTAATAGAACATTTTTTTTCATGATTATATAATTTTTTTTCTTATTAGAATTTCTGTCAAAATAATATTTGGAACCCAGCCAAGCCAAGCTATTATCTCATAAACATCCATAGGATTTGGATGAAAAAAATACACCAAAACCACTTTCCATACTCTTAATGTAATTGCCGAAACCGCCAAAGCAAAGCTTCTGTACATCCATTTTTTATGATTTTCAAAATTTTTCTTTTTTATTTCTAAATACGCTTTATAAGTGGTAAGCCACCAGAAAATACCCAAAATTAAAAATGAAATTTTGGCAAGGAAACCACCATTAGCATAAAATCCCATATAAATTCCAGAAGGAGCTGCCAATAAAAGCAATAAAATAACATAAATTTTTCCAAAAAATCTGTGCAAGTTTTTAAAATACCGATTTGGCTTTACAAAAACAGATATAAAACCAGACAAAAGCACAAAAATACTTGAATAGACATGAGTGTAAAAAAAATATAAATATTCGGGATGAGTGTTAACTTCAGTTTGTTTAATCATTAAGAAACTCACATCTGCTTTTGTTGGGATATATTCTAAAGTTAATTTTAGCATCAGCCAAAAAAAATATCCACTTATTAATACCAGTAGAATTTTAAGAAAAATGTTTGTTGAATAAATTGTTTTTTGCATCGATTAAAAATACTAATTTCCTAATAAATAAGTTATACTTTTGCTAAAACGTTCTAAGAAGATGAAATATTTTTTTCTAACTATATTCTTTTCAATTTTGGGTTTTTCTCAAACCGAAACTTATCAATTTCCCAAAATACAAAGTTCGGTTTCCATTCCTATTGCTTTGCCTATTTCCGAAATACAAAGATTAGTAAATCAACAAATTACAGGCATACTTTACGAAGATAAAGATTTTGAAAACAATAACAACGACCAACTAAAGACCAAAGTTGAAAAAGATGGAAACATTGCCATAAAAGCTCTTATAAACAACCGATTAATGTTCTCTGTTCCTCTGAAAATTTGGGCACAAAAAGGCTTGGGAACTTTAGGAATTTACACTTATCAAGAAACCAATTTTAAAGTAGTAATGAATTTTATTTCAACGCTAGATTTTCAACAAAATTGGAGTTTGAAAACCAATACCACAACCGCAGGTTTCGTGTGGAAAGAAAAACCAGTTTTAGATTTCGGGAAAGTTAAAATTCCACTTACATCTATTATTGAAGGAATTCTCACCAAACAACAAAAAGGATTTACAAGCATAATTGATGCTCAAATTCAACAAAAAATGAACATGCAACCCTACTTAGTGATGGCTTGGAACAATTTTTCTGCGCCAATACAAGTTTCCGAAGAATACAATACTTGGCTGAAAATTACGCCTCAAACATTAAAAATGTCTCCTTTGGAAGTTTATGCAGACAAAATAAAATCTACCATTTCGGTTAACCTTTTTTCTGAAACTTTCACAGGCATAAAACCCAATGCCAATCCTGCCGTTATCTCAATTCCGAATTATATTCCTGCACAAAATTTAGGAAGCAATTTCGTAATGAAAACCACTGCCAACATTCCTTTTTCTGAAGCAAATTCCATTGCAAAAAAGCAATTCCAGGGCAAAGAATTTGATGTAGAAAAAAGCAAAATAAAAGTAGAAAATATCAATATTTATCCTGAAAACGAATTGGTTGTTATCGAAATTCAAACCTCCGGAAAAGTAAACGGAACTTCTTTCATTAAAGGAAATCTGGTTTATGATGCTGCAAAACACAAAATTGGTTTTACCAAAACAGATTTCAGATTAAAAACTAAAAATATCTTACAAAAATTAGCTTCTTCTTTATTTGAAGGAAAAATTGTGAGAATGATAGAACAAGACTATGGAATTCCGCTTCTAGACATCGAAAATTCTTCTAAAAAAAGTATAGAAGAAAGCTTCAACAAAGAATATCAAAAAGGATTAAAATTACAAGGAAAAGTTCTGAGTTTAAAACCTACTCAATTCATCGTAAACCCAGAATATATCACGACTGTTATTGACATTAATGCTAATCTAAATTTAAAAATTGAGGGATTGAGTTTTTAGAATTTCACGCAAAGAACGCAATGTTTTTCGCAAAGAATGCAATGTTTTATAAAATAAAAATCCTTGATTTTTGGTTCTTTTCATCAAGACAAACCTAACGCAGTGGTTCGGCGAAGCCAAAAGAACAATTAATATTTAGAATTCAAATCCTGTGCAATAAGCCACGCTTCACTCCAACACGCCTGGAAATTAAATCCTCCAGTTACCGCATCAATATTCAGAACTTCACCAGCAATGTAGAAATTTTCTAAAATTTTAGACTCCATAGTTTTGAAATCAATTTCTTTCAATTCTACACCTCCTGCTGTTACAAACTCGTCTTTGAAAGTAGATTTTCCTTTTACTTGCATTAGATTTTCACAAAGATTTTCTAGAATTTTCTGGAGTTCTTGCTTGTTGATATGCGAAATATTTTTCTCTAAATCTACTTTTGAAAGCCAAAGAATTCTGTGCCAAAAACGTGAAGTAATGTCGAAAATTTTAGAATTTCCAATTGTTTTTTTAGGATTTTCTTCTCTATAATTTTTAAAAATTTCTTCGGCTTGTTCTTTGTCAATACCAATGAAATTTACTTTAATATCAAAATTATATTTCAAATCTGCGAGTTCTCTCGCTTTCCAAGCAGAAAGTTTCAAAATTGCAGGGCCAGAAAGTCCCCAATGTGTAATGAGAAGCGGTCCAGATTCTTCCATTTTCAATTTGGGAATAGAAACCTCAGCATAAGGAAAACTTGTTCCCATTAAATCTTTCAATACCTCATTTTTTATGTTAAAAGTAAATAATGAAGGAACTGGAGAAACAATTTTATGTCCCAAATTTTCTATCATTTTCAAAGATTTCGGCGAACTTCCCGTGGTATAAATTACATAATCTGTGAAGATTTCTCCTTCTTTTGTGATGATTTTATAACCTATTTCTAATTTCTGAATTTCTAAAACTACAGTTTGAGTTTTAATTTTGAAATTTTTAACTTGAACTTCTTTCAAAAAACAGTCTATAATTGTCTGTGAAGAATTGCTTTCAGGGAAAATTCTATTATCGTTTTCAATTTTAACCGAAACATTTCGTTTAGAGAACCAATCCATTGTATCACCTGGTTGAAATTTACTAAAAACGCTCATCAATTCTTTATTTCCTCTTGGATAAAATTTCACCAATTCTCTAGGGTCAAAGCAAGCATGAGACACATTACATCTTCCTCCGCCAGAAATTTTCACTTTTTGCAGCGTTTCGCTGTTTTGTTCTAAAATCGTTACGTTGAATTTATTTTCGTCTAGGTTTGCAGCACAAAAAAAACCTGCAGCGCCACCTCCAATTATTGTAATTTTCTTTTTCAAGATTTTCTTTAAATTTTTACAAATTTAGTATAAATAAGGCGTTTTGAAACTTTAAATTCTTAATTTTGAGACCTAAAAAATTTTAAAATGATTTATTACCATAAATTTGAAGTTCGTTGGAGCGACATAGATGCTAACAGACATTTGGCAAATTCTTCTTATGTACAATACTGTGCACAAGCAAGAATGGCGTTTATGAACAAGCACAAAATGGGAGTTGCACAATTGAATAGATGGGGAATTGGCCCTGTAATTTTGCACGAAAGATATTCGTTTTTCAAAGAAGTGTATGCAGACCAAGAAGTAATTGTCTCTCTGGAAATTTCAGGAAGTTCTGAAGACGCAAGCATTTATCAATTTACGCACAAATTCTATTTACCAGACGGCACACATTGTGCGACAGCCGAAGCAACGGGAGTTTGGATTGATATGATGCTGAGAAAAACTACTACTCCACCAGACGACATTTTGGAAGTAATGAATGAATTTAAAACTGAAAAAACAAAATTATTATCCAGAGAAGACATTAAAGCATTGCCTTTCCGTCCGGAAAATATTGATGCCAGTTTAATGGATTTGAATCGTTAATTTTTTAATAATTGATGATAGATGATTAATCAATTATCTATCATCAAACATCAACTATAAATTATGCTCGAAGAAAAAAAACCTCAATTAACACCAATTTCAGAATTAGGAGAATTTGGTTTGATAAAACATTTAACCGAAAATTTCCCAATAAAAAATTCATCAACAGAACATTCAATTGGCGATGATGCTGCTATTATTAATCCTGAAGGCAAAAAAGTGGTGGTAACCACAGATGTTTTGGCAGAAGGTGTACATTTTAATTTGGGATATGTTCCTTTAAAACATTTGGGCTACAAAGTTGTAGTGGTAAACTTAAGTGATATTGCTGCAATGAACGCTGTTCCTACACAGATTTTGGTTTCTATGGCTGTTTCTAATAGATTTCCTGTGGAAGCTTTAGATGAGATTTATGACGGAATTTTCACAGCTTGCGAAAAATACAATGTAGATTTGGTAGGAGGAGATACTACAAGTTCTACTTCGGGTTTAGTAATTACCATTACTGCAATTGGTTTAGAAAATTCTGAAAATTTAGTCACCAGAAATGGCGCAAAACCCAATGATTTACTGGTTGTGACAGGAGATTTAGGAGGAGCTTACCTTGGTTTACAAATTTTGGAAAGAGAACATTCGGTTTATCTAGCAAATCCAAATATGCAACCAGAAATGGAAGGTTATGATTATATTTTGGAAAGGCAATTAAAACCTGAAGCAAGAACAGACATCAAAAAAACGTTAGAAGAACTAGACATAAAACCGACTTCTATGATTGATGTTTCAGACGGTTTGGCTTCAGAAATTCTGCATCTTTCTGACCAAAGTAAAGTTGGTTTCAGATTATACGAAGAAAAAATTCCTTTAGATACACTCACCATTACTACTGCTGACGAATTTAACCTTAACCCTGCAATGTGCGCTTTAAGTGGTGGCGAGGATTATGAATTGCTTTTCACCATTTCTCCAAATGATTTTGAAAAACTGAGAAATCATCCAGATTTTACGGTAATTGGTCATGCTGTAGATTTGGAACAAGGGAATTTTATGGTTTTACGAGGAAGCAATGAATTGGCGCAAATTACAGCACAAGGTTGGGATGCTTTTTTGAAGAAATAGAAAATCTACCTCTAATTCACGAATATTTCTTTACAATTTTTAAATTAGTGGCAATAAATTATTAAAAATGGCACATTTTACACTTCTACCAACTTTAATTGTCATCACTTTTATAGGAGTAGTTTTGTACAAACATTATATAAAAAAAGAAAAGCAAGATTTGAAATCTTCTTTTCTTTTTGTTTTATTTTTCGTGGCAATTTGGGGATTGCTGTATTATTTTGTTTTTAGTTGAATTTATCCACAACCAGACTCGCAAAAACTTTTGGATGAATGAGTTCTTCCATGTTTACAGAGATGTCATTTTCTTCAATTACAGGTTTTTCAAACTCTTTTTCGTTAAAGAATTTTAAGTTCCAATTTCCTTTATTATATTCTAACCAAGAAAGATTTTCTATCCAATCTCCAGAGTTAAGATAATGAACACTTCCTTTTTCGGTGGTCAAAATTTTATCTGCTGGCTGATGAATATGCCCACAAATTACATAATCATACTTGTTATCAATTGCTATTTCTGTAGCTTTTTTCTCAAAATCGCCAATAAATTTCACGGCTTCTTTCACCGAATTTTTCACTCTTTTGGAAAGCGAAACTTTTCCTTTACCAAATTTTTCTAAAATCCAATTGATGGCTCTATTTACCAAAATCAACCAATCATAACCAATTCCGCCCAATTTTGCAATAAATTTTGCCGAACCAGAAGTGGTATGATCAAAAACGTCTCCGTGAAAAATCCAATGTTTTTTCCCTTCAATTTCTAACAAATATTTATCGGTAAGAGAAAGATTTCCCATCGACAAATCGGTATATTTCCTCAAAAATTCGTCGTGATTTCCTGTGATGTAAATCACTTGAGTTCCTTTTTTCATCATTTTGAAAAATTCACTCAAAACAGACATGTGAGCATTGGGAAAATATCTTTTAGAAAAAGCCCAACCATCAATTACGTCTCCGTTTAAAATTAACAATTTAGGGGAAACACTTTTTAAAAAAGCAACTAATTCTTTTGCATGACAGCCATAAGTTCCCAAATGAATATCAGACAAAACGATTACTTCTACCTCGCGTTTATTTTTTGCCATAGAAAGTTTTCGTAAAATTAATCTGGCAGTATTAATTGGTGATTAACAGAATTTTAAATAATTTTCACGCAAAGTCGCAAAGAAATCGCAAAGCTCGCAAAGGTTTTAAATTTGTTTTTACTTAATCTTTGTAAATTTATATAGATAGCAAATTTATTCAAAATTCATAGTTAAGGGCATTTGAAAAACTGATTTTACAGGAACTCCATCTTTTTCTGCAGGTTTCCATTTTCCTTTTTCTGAAATTTTATAAAACGTAATCAATGCTTCTTGATTAAAATCAAAATCACTTCCTTCCGCAATTATATTAGAAACTTTTCCATTTTCATTTATCAAAAATTTCACCACACATTTTATAGTTCCTTTTCCTCCTTCCAATTCAGACGCATCAAAATTTTCTGAAAATAAGTTTCTGAAACCAGACATTCCCGTTTCGTATTCCGCTTCTTTAGTGAAATCCCTAGGAATGGAATTGAAATCAATGTTAATATCATCCTTTTGAATAAAATCTATTGCTTTTTTATAGGATTCTTTTCTAAATTTATTTACTGCTGCTATTTCTTGCTGTCTTTCTTCTGGAAATTTCTTTTTATATTTTTTTTCAATTGCTCTATATTTTTCACCTACAATTTTATCAATTTTTGCAAATTCCGAAACTTGAGAATAATAAATTGTAAATACTAATAAAAATAGAGTTAAAAATACCTTTTTCATAATTATTTCTTCGCTTTTGCAATATTCACAATTACTTTCACGGCTTTTTCCATAGATTCTAACGCTACATATTCATACGGTCCGTGAAAATTTTCTCCACCAGCAAAAATATTCGGGCAAGGTAATCCCATGTAAGACAATTGTGCTCCATCAGTTCCACCTCGAATTGCCTTAATTTTCGGTTCTATATTGGCATCTTTCATCGCTTGTTCAGCAATTTCTACAATGTGCATTTTGCCTTCAAATTGCTGTTTCATATTTCTATACTGCTCTTTAATTTCAATTTCTGCAGTATTTTCTCCGTATTTCGCATTAAATTCTACTACTTTTTCGGTGATTAATTTTTTGCGATTTTCAAATTTTTCAGCATCGTGGTCACGGATAATGTATTGCAATTTAGCTTCGGAAACATCTCCTTTGAAATCTGTTAAATGATAAAATCCTTCAAATCCTTTGGTTGTAGCTGGCGTTTCATTGGCTGGCAACATTTGAGCAAATTCTGCAGCCAAAAGTCCTGCATTTTTCATTTGCCCGAAAGCATAACCAGGGTGAACAGAAAGTCCATTAATTTTTACTACAGCTCCTGCTGCATTGAAATTCTCGAATTCTAGCTCTCCTACTTCACTTCCATCCATTGTATAAGCGTATTCTGCCCCAAATCTCGCCACATTAAACTTATGAGCTCCTCTTCCAATTTCTTCGTCTGGTGTAAAACCGATGGCAATTCTGCCGTGTTTTATTTCTGGATGAGCCAAAAGATATTCTGCAGCCGTTACAATTTCTGCAACTCCTGCTTTGTCATCAGCTCCAAGAAGCGAAGTTCCATCTGTTGTAATCAACGTTTTTCCTACATATTTTTTTAAACTTGGGAATTTTTCAGAAGAAAGTGTAAAACCTGTTTCTTTATTCAAAAGCAAATCTCCACCATCATAATCTTCCCAAATTTGAGGATTTACATTCTCTCCGTTAAAATCTGGCGAAGTATCATAATGTGCGATAAAACCTACAGTTGGCTCGTTTTCTTCAATATTAGAAGGAACATAGGCCATAATGTAACCGTTTTCGTCCATAGAAACCTCCGAAAGTCCTAAATCTTGCAATTCTTGGAAGATATATTTTGCAATTTCCCATTGTTGGGTGGTAGAAGGAGTGGTTTCGCTTTCTTGGTCGCTGGTAGAGTATATTTTTGCATAAGTAAGAAAACGGTTCAGAAGACGCATTTTCCATTCGTGGTTGAATTCTATTGTCTGCATTGTTCAATTTTTATTTCATACAAATTTACAGATTTTTGCTTGGATGATGATGATTGAGAAAATGAATGTTTTTAGAATAATCTCAAACATTTTTCTTTTGCTTTAAGAGCTAACCTTTCAAAAATCATGTTTTCGGTTTTACATTGTATTGAAAAACTTTGTAACTTTCAGTTCCTAAATTTTTATACAGAAGTGCCTTTTAAGACATTTTTGGTTTTAAAGATTTTCGTTCATTGACAGCAATTTTGCAGTATATGTCTAAAAATTAGATGTTTTTCGGTAGTGTGAATTATTTGTCTTAAGGTAATTATAACATCTCAAAAAGGTTTTTAGGATATATTTCTTTCTTGCTTCAATTTTATTATGCGAAATATAATTTTTAAAAAATCAAAAGATATGAGCACTAACACCAAAGACCTTCGTAACGTAGTTTTACTTGGACATTCTGGAAGCGGTAAAACTACCTTTATAGAGACTATGCTTTTTGAAGGTGGCGCCATAAAAAGACGCGGAACCATAGAAGCACACAACACTGTTTCAGACAACACTGACTTGGAACACCAACGTGAAAACACTATTTTTTCTCATCAAATGTTCGTGAACTGGAAAAAAAATAAAATTAATATTTTAGACACTCCAGGTTTTGACGATTTTGTGGGAGAAGTAATTTCATCATTAAAAGTAGCAGACACAGCTCTAATTATGGTAAATGCTTCGGCTGGTGTAGAAGTAGGTACAGAATTGGTTTGGGAATATGTAGAAAAATATCAGACTCCTACCATTTTTGTAATCAATCAAATGGATCATCCAAAAGCAGATTTCGATGCTTCTTTAGAACAAATTAAAAACAGATTCGGAACCAAAGCATTGCCTATTCAATATCCTTTGAATTCTGGGGAAGGATTTAATCAAATTATAGATGCCCTTAGGATGGTAATGTACCAATTTCCTACTACAGGTGGTAAACCAGAGAAAAAACCAATCCCAGATTCTGAAATAGCAAAAGCCAACGAAATGCACAATGCATTGGTAGAAATTGCTGCCGAAAACGAAGAAGGATTAATGGAAAAATATTTTGAAGAAGGACAACTTTCTGAAGAAGAATTGGCACAAGGCTTAAACATCGCTTTAGCAAAACACGATTTCTTCCCTGTTTTTGTTTCATCTGGACTTAAAGATATGGGCTCAGGAAGAATAATGGGTTTTATAGACGACATTGCACCTTCGCCAGCAGACAGAATGGGTCAAAAATTAGAAAATGGAGAATTCTTAAAATGCGATTCTAACGATAAAACCTCAATTTTTATTTACAAAACTCAAAGCGAACCACAAGTAGGGATTGTGTCTTATTTTAAAGTTTATTCAGGTGAATTAAAACCTGGCGACGAACTTATAAATGCAGAAAATGGAGAAGTTGAAAGAATTTCTCAAATTTTTATCGCCGAAGGAAAAGACAGAATTCCAACAGAAAAATTAACAGCAGGAGACCTTGGAGTTACCGTAAAATTAAAATACGGACATACCAATAACACTCTTAATTCTAAAGGTACTGATAGAAAAATAGAAAAAATGAATTTCCCTGAAAGCAGAATCAGAAAATCTATTTTCACTGAAAACGCATCAGATATGGAAAAACTCATTACTGCATTACACAAAATTCAAGAAGAAGACCCTACTCTAAAAATAGAACAATCTACGGAAACCAAAGAAACAATTCTAAGCGGACAAGGTCAGTTACATTTAGATTTAGTAAGATATCGCCTCGAAAAAGAGTTTGGTGTAAAAATGGAAATGCAAAATCCTAGAATTTCTTACCGAGAAACCATCACAGGAAAAGCAGATGCAGATTACAGACACAAAAAACAATCTGGAGGAGCTGGTCAGTTTGGAGAAATTCACATGAGAGTTGAAAACTTCTACGAAGGAATGCCAGAACCAGAAGGATTTAACATAAGAAATAAAGAATTTGAAGACTTGGCTTGGGGAGGCAAATTTGCTTTTTATTGGTGCATTGTTGGCGGAGCGATAGATTCCAGATATATTGGCGCCATCAAAAAAGGAATTATGCAACAGATGAAAGAAGGTCCACTCACAGGTTCTAGATGTCAAAACATTAGAGTTTCTGTTTATGATGGAAAAATGCACAGCGTAGATAGCAATGATATTTCTTTCCAATTGGCGGCTTCGGGAGCTTTTAAAGAAGCATTTCACAATGCAAGACCACAGTTGCTAGAACCAATGTATCACGTAGAAATCCTTTGTCCAGACGAATGTACAGGAGACGTAATGGGAGATTTACAAACCAGACGTGCCATGATTTCCGGAATGGATTCTGAAGGTCATTACCAAAAAATAATGGCTGAAATACCTCTTGCCGAAATGAACGATTACGGTTCTACCTTGCGTTCATTAACTGGAGGTAGAGCTAAATTTACCATGAAATTCAACGATTATCAATTAGTTCCACCAAACGTTCAACAAGATTTGGTAAAACATCATTCTTTAGAAAAAGTAGAAGCTTAATTTTCTAAAATATTATTTGAAAACCTCAACGAAAGTTGGGGTTTCTTCATTTCAAAAAAAATCTTTAACTTTACTTTTAATCTAAAAAACTAATACTAAGAATGCTAGTAAAAATCTACGGCAGTGCCATTCACGGCGTTTCAGCGCAAACCATCACCATAGAAGTTAATGTTGATACAGGAATTGGTTACCATTTGGTGGGCTTACCAGATAATGCCATCAAAGAAAGCAGCTATAGGATAAATGCGGCTCTCAAAAATGTAGGATTCAAAATTCCGGGCAAAAAAATTACCGTAAATATGGCACCTGCAGACCTTCGAAAAGAAGGCTCGGCTTATGACTTGAGCATTGCCATTGGTATTTTGGCAGCTTCCGATTTAATAAAAGCAGAAAATCTAGAAAAATACATCATCATGGGTGAACTATCATTGGATGGAGGCTTGCAACCAATAAAAGGAGTGTTGCCCATTGCTATAAAAGCCAGAGAAGAAGGTTTCAAAGGCATTATTTTGCCCAAACAAAATACCAGAGAAGCCGCAATAGTAAATAATCTGGAAGTTTATGGTGTAGAAAACATCAAAGAAGTTATTGATTTCTTTAACGAAGATATTCCTTTACAAAGGACAGAATTTGACACCCGAAAAGAATTTCAAGAAAAAATAGACAATTTTCCGTATGATTTTTCAGAAGTAAAAGGACAAGAAACCGCCAAAAGAGCTATGGAAATTGCAGCAGCTGGTGGACATAACATCATTTTAATTGGACCTCCCGGAAGTGGAAAAACAATGCTCGCAAAAAGAGTTCCAAGTATTTTGCCTCCTCTCACAATGAAAGAAGCGTTAGAAACTACCAAAATTCATTCTGTAGCAGGAAAAATGGGCAAAGATTCTTCACTGATGACGGTTCGTCCGTTCCGAAGTCCGCATCATACTATATCGGATGTAGCTTTGGTAGGCGGAGGAAGCTATCCTCAACCTGGCGAAATTTCTCTGGCTCATAATGGAGTTTTATTTCTCGATGAAATGCCAGAATTTAAAAGAACAGTGCTAGAAGTAATGCGCCAACCGCTAGAAGACCGTGAAGTTACCATTTCCAGAGCCAGATTTACCGTGAATTATCCTGCGAGTTTTATGTTGGTTGCTAGCATGAATCCTTCGCCAAGTGGTTATTTCCCGGATGATCCTAACAATACTTCTTCTCAATTTGAAATGCAAAGGTATATGAACAAACTTTCGGGACCTCTTTTAGACCGAATAGACATTCATATTGAAGTGCAAAAAGTAGAATTTGAGCAACTTTCGGATAAAAGAAAAGGAGAAAGTAGCGTTTCTATTAGAGAACGTGTTATGAAAGCCAGAGAAATTCAAAATGAAAGATTTAAAGATTTAGAAATAAGTTATAACGCTCAAATTGGACCGAAAGAAATTGAAAAATATTGCGACTTAGATAACGATTCTAAAAATTTAATTAAAATAGCAATGGAAAAACTAAACCTTTCGGCTAGAGCTTATGATAGAATTTTGAAAGTTGCCAGAACGATTGCAGATTTAGAATTAGAAGAGAATATTCTGTCTCAACACATTTCTGAAGCCATACAATACAGAAGCCTCGACAGAGAATTTTGGAATGCTTAAAACTCCTCAAAAAATGGACTTACAAAATTTTTAAGACAATCGTTCAGATTTTTGTAACTTTGCAAAAGCAAAATTTCCATCATGTATAAAAAGATTATTCGTCCTATTCTTTTCAAATTTGATCCTGAAGATGTTCATCACTTTACATTTTGGATGCTCAAAAATTTCTCTCCACTCGTAAAAATATTTTTTTCTAAACCTATTGAAGACAAACGTCTCGAACGTGAAGTTTTTGGTTTGAAATTCAAAAATCCAGTTGGTTTGGCCGCTGGTTTTGACAAAAACGCTGCTCTTTATAACGAATTAGCAGATTTAGGTTTTGGTTTTGTAGAAATAGGAACAGTAACTCCAAAAGCACAATCTGGAAATCCTAAAAAACGTTTGTTCAGGTTGATAGAAGATGGCGGAATCATCAACAGAATGGGCTTTAACAACGATGGTTTAGAAGCTGCCATAGAAAAACTGAAACAAAACAAAGGCAAAATTATTATTGGTGGAAACATCGGGAAAAACACAGATACTTTACCCGAAAATTATACCGAAGATTATGTAAAATGTTTTGATGGGCTGCACAATTATGTAGATTATTTTGCGCTAAATGTGAGTTGCCCCAATGTAAGCAGTCATGCAAAATTAGAAGATGTAGAATATCTAAAAGAACTGATTACAGAGGTTCAAAAAATTAATAATTCTAAAGAAAAGCAAAAACCAATTTTGCTTAAAATAGCTCCAGACCTTAATCTTGGGCAGTTAGACGAAATTATTGAATTGGTTGCTGAGACCAAAATTGATGGTGTAATTGTTTCTAACACTTCGGTAAACAGAGATGGTTTAAAGACTTCGCCAGAAATCTTAGAAAAAATAGGAAATGGCGGACTGAGCGGCAAACCCATCAGAGAACGCAGCACTGCAATGATAAAATATCTTTCGGAAAAAAGTGGAAAAGCGTTTCCAATTATTGGCGTTGGCGGAATTCACTCTGCGGAAGATGCTTTAGAAAAATTAGAAGCAGGTGCAAGTTTGGTGCAGATTTATACAGGATTTATTTATGAAGGTCCAGATTTGGTAAATCAAATTAATAAGAAGATTTTGGAAAATTAAATAAAAAAGCAGAGCAAAAAGCTCTGTTTTTTTTTATTACAAAATAATTTTAGAAATTGTAACTCAAAGCAACACCAGTTCCAGTACCTTCAAATTTGAAAAAAGGTTTAAAAGCTACGCCTTCTCCGTTTTCTAAAGCAACTGCTTTTTCTGCATTATTCTTTGCTGAAACGGCAAATGGAATGCCAATTCCTACAAGAACCGCTCCAACACCTGCGCAAGCTCAATAAGCTCCTTTATCATTCTTTATAGTGGTAGTTGTTCCGTAGAAAGTTGCTTTATACTCGCTTGGAGTTGAAACAATTCTTGCTAAACCATACCCCAAAAATGCACCACCAAAACCTGCAAAAACATTACTAATAGTACGATTAGTTCTTGATCTTTTAAAAAGAACCTGAGCTTCAGAATTGGTTAATACTTCTTGATATTTTGAAAATTTATAAGACTTTCCGTCTTTAATTAATTTATTACCAGAAATTGTTACTTGAGAGAAAGAAAAATTAAAAATGAAGATTGTAAAAAGGAAAATTAGTTTTTTCATAGGTTGTTATTATTGTTTTTACAAATTTAATGAAATTAAATAAAAAAATGTGCAATTGTATAAATAATTAATCCCACCAAACCACCAACCAAAGTCCCGTTAATTCTAATAAATTGTAAATCTTTTCCTACTTCTAACTCTAGTTTTTGACTCAGTTCTTTTCCTTGCCAATTTCCTACCGTTTCAGAAATTAATTCCCCGAATTTGTTGGTGTTTCTCAAAATGTATTTATAAGCGGTAACTCTAATCCAATGGTCTATTTTGTGCTGAAGATTCTCGTCTTTTCGTAGATTTTCAGAGAATTCTGTCAAGTTTTTTCTTACATAATTTTTTAGAGAAGATTGTTCAGTATTCAATTCATCAATCAAAGTTTTTTTCAAAGAATTCCAAATATCTTGTGCATATTGTTTCACTTTTTCTGGTTGAAGAAAATCTTCTTTCAAAGCGTTAAAATCAGCTTCATACTTCGGATTTACTTTCAAATCTTTCGAAAAATCTAGAATTTTTTGTGTTATTTCATTTCTTAGAGAATGGTTTTGGTCATTTTCCACTTCTTCAAAATAGCTAGAAAGTCCGGAAGTAATTTTTTCTGCAATTTTTTCATCTACAAAACTTGGAACCAGCTTGTAGCTTTCTTTTTTTACCCGTTCTCGAACCATTTCGTGGTTTTCCAAAACATAGTTTTTAATCTGAGAAGAAAGATTGGTAATTAACTTTTGATGGTCGTTTTTTTGTAAAATATATTCAATTCCATTTCCTAAAATTTGATTAATTTTCAAATCATCAGACATTTCTTTGGCTTTATTAGCAATAAATTTTACTACAGCTTCGTCTTCTAATTTATTAACAATATCGAGAATAATTTCGGATAAATTATAGACCAAAGTTTCAGAATTTTTCTCCTTTTGAAGCCAATCTCCCAGAAAACCCGAAACTTTAAGTTTTAGAATATAAGGTCTTATATTTTGAGGCGAAAGGAAGTTAGATACCACAAAACTTCCCAAATTATCACCAATTTTTGCTTTAGATTTTTCAATTAAATTGGTATGAGGAATTTTCAACCCCAAAGGATGATGAAAAAGCGCTGTAACGGCAAACCAATCTGCCAAAGCGCCAACCATTGCAGCTTCGGAAAACGCACGAATGTAACCAATCCAATGTGCAGAATTTTTCTTCTCCAAAATAGTCATCACAACAAATGTAACCGCCATTAGAAGAAAAAGACCAGTTGCCAACAACTTATGGTTTCGTAACTGTATTTTTTTAAGATTATCGTTCATTTTTCAATAATTAGAATTGAAAATTTTCATAAAGATACAAAATGGCTTAATTCTTTAATTTCTAATTTTACCATTAATTTTTACAATATTTCAGGATGAAAAATTTTATCTTTATATTAAGTTTAATTTCTTTGCAATTTTGTTCTCAGACACAAAAACCAAAATCTATGGAAAACACAGCAAAAAACAATCCATACTATTCTAGAACGGATAAAACCAAATTAAATGTATCTAACACCGAATGGAAAAAAATCTTACCAACAGATTTATACTACGTTGCCAGAGAAGCAGATACAGAAAGACCTTTCACAGGAAAATACAACGATTTTGATGAAATTGGAGAATATTATTGTGCCGTTTGTGGCAATCATTTATTCAGAAGTTCGTCTAAATTTGCTTCCACTTGCGGTTGGCCAAGTTTTTTTGAAGCCGACAAAGATGGAGTTTCTTACAAAAGAGATTCTTCACACGGCATGGAACGCATAGAAGTACTTTGCAAACGTTGCGATTCTCACCTTGGACACGTTTTCAATGATGGACCAGCTCCAACAGGCGTTCGTTTTTGCATGAATTCTGTAAGTCTTGATTTCGAGAGAGATAAGTAAATTATTTACCACAAATGCACAAATATTTTTTATAATTCGTGTATTTGTGGCAAAAAAATTAAAAATTAACGTCTAATCCAACATATAAATTGGCAGGCATAATTGGCGCATAAACCATTCCTCCGTCAAAATAATTTCCGAATGGATTTTGAGCATCCAAAATTGCATTAGTTTGTTGATAACCAGTTAGATTTTCACCACCAAAGTATGCTCGAATATGTTTATTAAATTGATAAGCAACTTGTGCATTAAGCGTCATATAAGAATCTGAAAATTCTGGCAATTGCAAGTTTTGAGGATTAGATTGTGTGTAAGGAATTCTCTGTTTTCCAACAAATTGCAACGTTGTATCGAAAGTCCAAAAATTATCTTTTCCTTCTTTTTTTGTAGAATATGCTGCATTAAAAAAACCTCTGTTTTTTGCCATAAAAGGCACTTCTTTTCTTCCGCTTTGATAATCTGCTTCCACATCATAATATTTGTAAGCCAATCTCAAATCCAGATTTTTTGCAGGACTAAAATCTAACTGCGTTTGAAGAGAATTGGCAAAAGATTTTCCGTCGAGATTATAAAAAACAATTTTCTGAGGATTTTCTAAATCTGCCAAAACTTGGTTCTGAAAATCTGTTCTGAAAAAATCAGTCACCCAAGTTGCTTTTCTCCCAAAAAGTTTAAATTCTTGTTGAAGGCTTATCCCATAATTCCAAGCAATTTCTGGTTTCAAACCGTATATTTTTCCTTGATTATCAATAATTTCTAAAGTTCTGTTTGAAGCAAAAAATTGTTGGCTTTCGGCAAAAACATTCGCTGTCCTGAAACCTTTCCCAGCAGAAAGTCTTACAATAGTTTTCGGAGAAAAATCGTATTTGAAATTAATTCTCGGCGAAAATTGAGTTCCTGCTAAATTGTGAAAATCTGTTCTTGCACCAGCAACCAAAGTGAATTTTGTTCCTGTTAAAGTATATTCTGCAAAAATTCCGGGAACTTTTTCTGTTCTTTTGTAGTTTTGAGTTAAATAATCTTCGTTGTAATCGTCATACAAAAAACTTCCGCCAACTTTGTATTTATTGTTTGTATTTCCAATAATGCTTTCGAAAATTAAGTTAGAATAATACGTTTTTTGTTCTCCAAAATAATTTCTATATCCAAAAAAACTGTTTTGTTTATGATACGTAAATTGATTCATCAAACCAATACTTTGATAAGGTTTTCCTTTGAAAACATAGCCCGTTTTATTCCAAACCTGAAAACGATTGATGTCTATATTTACGCCATATTTGTTTTGAGAAGATTGTGGAAGTTTGTCATCAAACCCAACTTGACCAGCAATTCTTTTATCTACCAAATATTGAATCCCGAAATGCGAACCGAAACCAGAGTGTTCTAAATCATTGTAATCCAACAAATAAGCTGCATTTATTTGATTTCCTTTTGGTCTATCCAAAAAAGAATCATCATTACTATCCATTTCTCCAACCGTTGCATTGCCGTGAAGCAAAATACTATTGCTCCAATGGTCTGAAAGTGAAGAAGTAGAAGTTACATTAGCTTCGTATCTTCCATTAAAATCTGCAAAAAGGTTGAGCGTATTTTCTGGTTTTTTATTGAATTTTACAAATTCCGTATTAATTTGTCCGGTAATGCTTTCAAAACCATTTACAACCGTACTTCCACCTTTGGTTAATTGAATTCCCGAAATCCATCTTCCGGGAATAAAATTAAGTCCGTAAGCCGAAGCTAAACCTCTTATTTCTGGCAAAAGTTCTTTGGTAAGCGCCGTATATTTTTGGTCTAAACCCAACATTTTTAATTGTTTAGTACCTGTAACTGCGTTAGAAAAACTTACGTCAACCGTTGCATTGGTTTCAAAGCTTTCGGATAAATTACAACAAGCCGCTTTCAAAAGTTCTTTTTTACCAATATTAAATGTTAAATCTGCAGATTTTCCGCTAAGAGCCGTTGCATCTTGCACTTTGGTTAATTTAACTTCTTGTATGGCTTTATCTATCATTTCAGAATGGTTATGTTCTTCTTTTTTCATAGAATTCATATCCATTTTCATCTCTTCAGAAGCACTTTTTTCTTCTTTTTTATCAAAAGTTACCGTTCTATCATAATGGCAACATCCGGGAAGTTTGTCGTAAACCTCTTGAGTAGTTTTGTATTTTTCGTTGTCATGACCAACTTCTGCAATTTTCTTCAAAATTTGGTCTAAAGAAGTTTTTGTATTGTTAAATTCTAATTTAAGAATCATTGTATCAGCATCCCAATCTGCCATAGAAGCGCCTGCTTCTTTTGAAGCTTTTTCAATTCTATCTTTGCACTGTCCACAAGCGCCATTTACTTTAGCTTCTGTGTGAATATTTTGAGGAATTGTTTTTTCTTCTTTTTTATCAAAAGTTACCGTTCTATCATAATGGCAACAACCAGGAAGTTTATCGTAAACCTCTTGAGTTGTTTTATACTTTTCGTTATCATGACCAACTTCTGCTATTTTCTTCAAAATTTTATCTAAAGAAGTTTTACTTTGGTCGAATTCTAACTTTAAAGTGAGAGTTTCAGCGTCCCATTCTGCTTTAGAAGCGCCCGCCTTTTTAGAGGTGTTTTCAATTCTGTCTTTACACATTCCACAAGCTCCGTTTACTTTGGTTTCGGTATGAATTTCTTGTGCAAATGTTATAGATGAAAGTAATATTGCCGAAAAAAGCAATACTTTATATATGAGTTTCATTTTTAATAAGTTAAATTATAATTTTTAAAATTTCATTATGAAGTGTATAGACACACTTCTGGCTATCAAAATTATATTAACCTATTTTGGGCGGCTGCCAAATAGAAACAAAAAGAGATGAAAAATGAGGTTGTAAGTAGAGATTTTCTACTTTTTTAGTGTAAAAATTTTGATTTTCATCAAAATCTAAAATGTTTTTATTTTCTAGATTAAAAACAAGCGTAGAACAACAAGAATGGCAGTTGCTACAGTTTCCTTTACATGACTTTTTATCGTCTTTTTTATCATTATGACAAGATTTTTTTTCAGACTTTTCCTTGTCACAACACGTTTTTTCTGTTTTGCAGCAATCTTGTTTTTCAGAATCAACAGAAATATTTTGTTTAGGAAAAATGAAGATTCCCAAACAAAATATCAATGTTAATATTTGAATTTTTTTTGCCATTATTAGGCAAAGGTATAAAATTTTATTTAGACAACTCTATGGGATTGTTATTTTTAGCAACTTCGTCTCGCAATCTCTCTTCCATTTGTTTTCTAAAATCTGGATCTGCACGGAAACCACCGCCTCCTCTATTTCCACCTCCCATACTTTGTGGCGGAGCTGGCATACCCTGAGAAAAAGAATTGGTTACAAAACTTACAGGGTCTTTTCTGTATTGCTTTTCTTGTTTTTCGAAGTCTGTTCTTTTTACTTTAATAGGATTTCCGCCTCTGTTATCAAAATTTGGGAACTCAGATATTTTTTTAGATTGCTGTAAATCAAAAGAATAATCTTCATTAGCATCTTCCACTTTTACAATTAATCCCGGTAAACCTTTAAATTTATACGGGCCATCTTGAAAAGGAATATCTTGAGTAAACCAAGCGTACCATTTTCTTCCGGCAAAAGTAGTTTCCGCTTTCTGAGCTTCATATTCGCCAATTTTTACAGTTTCTGGTAAGATTTTCCAATCTATTTTTCTGTCTTCTTCATATATATATTGGTCTCTTCCTAATCTTGTTTTGAAATAAGTAATATTTTTTACTAAATCTTTTTCGACAATATAATCAATGCTAGAACGCAGGTTTTGCATGGCACTTCTATCCATGCTTCTTGTTTCTCGCATTCTCTGCATGATAGAATCTCTTTTCACTCTACCTTCACTATAAAATATTGATTTTTCTGGAGATATATCTAATATAACGTTTTCTGTGGTAATATTTGTTTTGTCTGTAGAGTCAGATTTCATGGTAACCTGATATACAAAACGAGAAGTTTGAGCAGATAAAAACTGAGTCATAAAAACAATAGCAATCGCTATTTTAAAGGGATATTTCATCTTAATATTTTTTTCTTTGATTTGAAATTTAGAACAAAGTTAAAACGTAATTTCCAATAAATTATTTTTTTTGTAGATTTATATACATTTTGCAGTTACGAATTATTTATAAGGAAATGGTAATTTTAAAATGAGTGTAATAGACATCTTCAATTTTTTTTTGAAATTAATAGTTCGTAAATTTGCAATCCAAAATCATTCTAAATAAAAATAATGATTAAAGTAACAGACTTAGCAAGAGAAAAAGCATCTCAATTAATGACAGAAGATGGCTACAACCCAGAAACCGACTACATAAGAGTTGGTGTGAAAAGTGGTGGCTGCTCTGGACTTGAGTATGTTTTAAGATTTGATAAAGAAAAAACAGAAGCAGATCAAGTTTTTGAAGACAACGGTGTAAAGATTATTGTAGATAAAAAATCTTTCTTATACCTTGTAGGAACCACTTTAGAATATTCTGGTGGTTTGAATGGAAAAGGATTTGTTTTTAATAATCCAAATGCTGCAAGAACTTGCGGCTGTGGAGAATCTTTTAGTTTATAAAAATTATGGCAAAATATACAGAAGACGACTTACGCGAAGACCTCAAAACGAAAGAATACGAGGCCGGATTTTATACTGATATAGAGTATGAAGATTTTCCTATTGGTTTAAACGAAGAAATCGTAAAAATGATTTCTGCTAAAAAAGAAGAACCAAGTTGGATGACAGATTGGCGTTTAGAATCTTTCCGTATTTGGCAAAAAATGGAAGAGCCTAATTGGGCAAATATTAAATATGAAAAGCCTGATTTCCAAGCCATAAGATATTATGCTGCGCCAAAGAAAAAACCAGAACTTACAAGCCTAGACGAAGTAGACCCAGAATTATTGAAAACTTTTGCAAAATTAGGAATCAATATAGAAGAGCAAAAACGTTTGGCTGGTGTTGCGGTGGATATTGTAATGGATTCGGTTTCAGTAAAAACCACTTTCCAAGAAACGTTGAAAGAAAAAGGAATTATTTTCTGCTCGATTTCTGAAGCGATTAAAAATCATCCGGATTTAGTTCAAAAATATATAGGAAAAGTTGTTCCTAGAGGCGATAATTTCTATGCTGCATTAAATTCTGCGGTGTTTTCAGACGGAAGTTTTTGCTACATTCCGAAAGGTATAAAATGTCCGATGGAACTTTCTACTTATTTCAGAATTAATCAAGCTGGAACAGGACAATTCGAGAGAACTCTCGTAATTGCGGACGAAGGAAGTTACGTTTCTTATCTAGAAGGTTGTACCGCTCCTGCAAGAGACGAAAACCAATTGCATGCGGCTGTTGTAGAATTAATTGCGCTAGACGATGCGGAAATTAAATATTCTACCGTACAAAACTGGTTTCCAGGTGACGAAAACGGAAAAGGTGGAGTTTTCAACTTTGTAACGAAAAGAGGTCTTTGTGAGAAAAATGCAAAAATTTCTTGGACTCAAGTAGAAACCGGTTCTGCCGTAACTTGGAAATATCCTTCTTGTATTTTGAAAGGTGATAACGCTGTAGGAGAATTTTACTCTATCGCGGTTACCAATAATTTTCAATATGCAGATACAGGAACCAAGATGATTCACATTGGTAAAAACACCAAATCAACTATTATTTCTAAAGGAATTTCTGCGGGAAAATCTAATAATTCTTACAGAGGTTTGGTAAAAGTGATGCCAAGTGCAAAAGGAGCAAGAAACTTTTCACAATGTGATTCTCTTTTGATGGGAAATGAATGTGGAGCACACACTTTCCCTTATATCGAAATAAAAGACCCTTCGGCACAATTGGAACACGAAGCTACGACTTCTAAAATTGGAGAAGACCAAATTTTCTATTGTAACCAAAGAGGAATTGACACCGAAAGAGCTATTGCGCTGATTGTAAATGGATTCAGCAAAGAAGTTCTCAATAAACTCCCAATGGAATTTGCTATTGAAGCTCAGAAATTATTAGAAATTTCTTTGGAGGGAAGCGTAGGATAATCAACCAATTAAAAATAAAACTATGAATTTAACCAAAACTCAAAAAACATTTGTTGGAATTTTACATTTCGCACCAATTATAGGAATTTTTCTATATATGGTTGCTTTTTTTGGATTCTTTCTTACGACAATTCCAGAAATGGAAAAGCATAACGGAGAACCACCAGTAGAATTCTTTGCAGGATTTGCTTCCATATTTATTATTTTGGCAATTACCATTTTAGCAGGATTTGCTACTTTGATTTTTGACATCATTCACTTGGTAAAATCCAATAAAAATGATACCAATAATAAAATTTTAATGTGGGTTTTAATTCTTCTTTTTGCACAAGGAATTGGAGGAATTATTTACTTTTTTTTAGAAATATTACCAGATAAAAAGAATAATACAATACAAGATAATGCTATCAATCAATAATTTACACGCCAAAATAGAAGATGGCGTAGAAATTCTGAAAGGAATAAATTTAGAAATAAAACCAGGTGAAGTTCACGCCATTATGGGACCAAATGGTGCAGGAAAATCTACACTTTCTTCTGTAATTGCAGGAAAAGAAGATTACGAAGTAACAGATGGTGAAATACTTTTTGAAGGAGAAAGTATTCTAGAAGATGCTCCAGAAGAAAGAGCGCACAAAGGTATTTTCCTTTCTTTCCAATATCCAGTGGAAATTCCGGGAGTTACGGTGACCAATTTTATTAAAGCTGCGCTTAACGAAACCAGAAAAGCAAATGGTTTAGAAGATATGCCAGCTAAAGAAATGTTGGCAGAAATTCGTGAAAAGTCTGAACTTTTGGGCATTAAAAAAGATTTTCTTGCTCGTTCTTTGAATGAAGGTTTTTCTGGTGGAGAAAAGAAACGTAACGAAATCTTCCAAATGATGATGCTAAATCCGAAATTGGCAATTCTAGATGAAACAGATTCTGGACTTGATATTGATGCCCTTAGAATTGTAGCAGATGGTGTTAATCATTTTAAAAATGAAGGAAATGCAGTGCTTCTAATTACCCACTATCAAAGACTTTTAAATTATATTCAACCAGATTTTGTACACGTATTAGCAGACGGAAAAATCATCAAAACTGGCGATAAATCTTTGGCTCTTGAGCTAGAAGAAAAAGGATACGATTGGCTCGTTAAATAATGAAAAGTTGAAAATTGAAAATTAAAAATGAGTTTATTCGAACAAATTGAACTTAAAAAAACTTCACTTTCTGGTGAGAAATTAATTGCTCTAGAAAAATTCTTGAGCGCAGGTTTTCCTACCAAAAAAGACGAAGAATACAAATATACTAACCTGAAGGAAATTACAGAAAAAGACTATAATTTTTCTCCTTCAGAGCATCATTCTATCACAAAAAAACAATTAGAAGAACTTCACCTTGGCGAAGAACATTTTGATTTTATTGTTTTTATAAATGGGAAATTGCACAAAGAATTATCCAATATTTCTGTAGAAAATGCAGAATTTTTGACTTTAAATTTCGCACTTTCTCATCCTTCTTATTCGGACGTGATTAAAAATCATTTCAACACGATTGCGAATAAAGAATTGGCTTTTTGTAATTTGAATGAAGCACTTCACGAAAACGGATTTTTCCTTCATGTTCCCAAAAATGTGGTGATAGAAAAACCAATTCATGTATTTTATATTTCTCAAAATCAAGATGAAAACACTTTCTATAATACCAGAAATTTATTGGTAGTAGAAGAAAGCGCAAGTGTAGAAGTGATAGAATCTCATCATAATTTTGACGATAATTTTGTGTTTACTAATTCTGTTACAGAAATTTTTGCAGGTAAAAACGCAAAAGCAGATTGGCACAAATTGCAAAATGATAGTGAAACTTCTTACTTGGTAGACCATACTTTTGCTAAACAAGAAAGAGATTCTTTGGCAACGGTTAACACTTTCAGTTTTGGAGGAAAATTGGTGAGAAATAATTTAGATTTTATTCATAACGGAGAAAATATCAACTCTTTTATGAACGGAATTACCATTATTGGAGGCGAACAGTTGGTAGATCATCACACTGCAGTTCATCACAAGCAACCGAATTGTGAATCGTATCAAAATTACAAAGGCGTTTATAAAGACAAAGCTCACGGTGTTTTCAACGGGAAAGTTTTTGTAGATAAAATTGCTCAAAAAACCAATGCATATCAACAAAACAACAATATTTTACTAGACGAAGGAGCAACAATTGACACCAAACCTCAATTAGAAATTTTTGCAGATGATGTAAAATGTTCGCACGGTTGCACCGTTGGTCAGTTAAATGAAGATGCACTTTTCTATCTGAGAGCAAGAGGAATTTCTAAAAAAGAAGCGCAAGCGTTGTTATTGTATGCTTTCGCTAATGATGCAATGCAAAATATTGATATTGAACCATTAAAGGTTAAAATTTCTAAACTTTTGGCAGAGAAATTAGAGGTAAATATTGAATTTGAAGATTTAGATTAGAATTTATTTTTCATAATTTTCTCAAATAACTAAAAACTAAAACTAACCAAAAATGATTAAAAACATACCAATAGAGAAAGTGCTTTTTCTGGATATAGAAACCGTTCCGCAAGTTGGAAATTTTGCAGAACTTTCTGAAACAGAGCAAAAACTTTGGGACAAAAAAACGGTAAAACAAAGAAACGAAGACGTTTCCGCCGAAGATTTCTACGGAGAAAGAGCTGGTATAATGGCAGAATTTGGTAAAATTATCTGCATTTCTATTGGGATTTATGATAAAAACGAAAAACTTCTCATCAGAAGTTTTGCTGGAGATAATGAAGAGGAATTATTAAAAGAATTTGGAGAAATTTTTAATCGCCCGAAATTGCAAAACGTAATTTTGTGCGCTCACAACGGAAAAGAATTTGATTTTCCTTGGATTGCCAGAAGATTTCTCATCAACGGGATGCAACCGCCAGTTCCGTTCCAAATGTTTGGGAAAAAACCTTGGGAAATTCCACATATCGACACAATGGAATTGTGGAAATTTGGCGATTGGAAAAGCTTTATTTCTTTAGAATTAATGGCGCATCTTTTTGGTGTTCCTACTCCAAAAGATGATATAGATGGTTCTATGGTCTCGTCTATTTATTATATAGAAAAAGACTTGCCTAGAATTGTAAAATATTGCGAAAAAGATGTGCTAACTTTGGCAAATGTCTTTCGCAGATTGAGACAAGAAGATTTATTAAAAAGACGAGAAGACTGATTTTCAAAATTTAAATTTTGAATTTTTACTTTTAAATTAATTATGAAATATACAGACGAACAAATAGCAACAATAGGAGAAAACATTATAAAAGCTTTGAAAACGGTTTTCGACCCCGAAATTCCGGTAGATATTTATGAATTAGGTTTGGTGTATGATGTGCAAATTTCTGAGGATGGTGACGTAAAAGTTGTAATGACTTTAACAACGCCCAATTGTCCTGTTGCAGAATCTCTTCCACAAGAAGTAAAAGAAAAAGTAGCGGCTGTAGAAAACGTAAAATCTGTAGATTTAGAACTCACTTTCGAGCCTAGTTGGAACAAAGATATGATGAGTGAAGAAGCAAAATTTGAATTAGGAATTTTATTCTAACACAATATGTTAAAAAACAAGATTAAAGAAGTCTGGACATTAGTAATTATAATTACTTTATCCAGACTTCCTTTTATATTTAATAGCATTGGCTGTGACTATGATATTTGGAGAGAAGCTTTTTCAGGTAAAATGATTAGAGAACAGCATATTTATAATGTTTCTAGATTTCCAGGCTATCCTTTTTCAGAGTTTTTATTTTCATTAATCTATAAATTTCCTTATTGGCTTATTAATTCTTTTTCTGTACTATTTACTATTGGAAGTGCAATTTTTTTCTATGAAATACTTCTGTTAAAAAAGAATAAGCAATCATTTCTAATTTCTTTGGCTTTTTCTTTCGTGCCACTTATTTTTATTAATAGTACAATTGCAATGGACTATAATTGGTCTTTATTCTTTATACTAGCATGCACTTATTATTTGATGAAAGAAAAAATAATAACAGCCTCAATTTTTTTTGGATTAATTATAAGCACAAGATTCAATAACATTATCTTTTTCCTTCCATTTTTATATTTCATTTACACTGAATTTCAAGAAAAAAGAATAATTTACACTACTAGATTTTTTTTAAGCGCTACTTTTTTTTCTTTACTATTTTTTTCTCCTGTAATTATTAGATATGATGGCAAATTTTTATATCATTATGGTGCAGATGAAATTTCACTAAAACAAATAATAAGTTTTTCTACATTATACATTTTTGGTTTTATTGGCTGTTTGTCTTTATTTCTTTTTTCGATAAAACAATTTTGGATAGATAGAAAAATAATTACAATTAATTACTTTAGAATTGATAAAGATAATTTTATGTTTTTTTCAGCAATCATGGTCTTTATCAATCTATTGTTTTTTATTAAATTTCCATTAGAAGCAGGATACCTTACACCTTCCGTGCCTTTCCTTTTTATAATCTTCTCTAACTTTCTATCAAAACAATCTATGAAATTATATTTAATTTCTATGTTTATTTCACCTTTTTTTCTTCTTTTAACAGCACAAAAGTTTGATATTTTAGGAATAGTTTTTAGTAATGAAAAAATGGAAAATCAGCAACTAAAAAACTCAGCCATTCTTTTAGATAAAATTGAAAAACTCCCTAAAAATTCTGTAGTTCTAGTTTCTAGTAGTTATGACCATTTACTTTTTTTAAAAGGCGGAAACGGCTTTGCCCAAAAAAAATTGCTTAAGGAAATCACTTTGTCTGAACTTAAAACTCTAAAAAAGAAAAAAACTCCTTTTTTTTACACAGAAGAAGCAAAAGAATTAAGCAATAAACAAGTAAGTGTTTCATTAGAAAAATTTGGAAAATCAATTCATCCAATATTTATAAATGAACGCTAAATTTCTGTCGCTATTTCTTTTCCTTCTCTTCGGCTCCATTCGCTCCAAGAGCCAACATATAAATTCGGCACTTCGAGGACTTCGTCCGCAGACTTTCTGTCTGTGCTCAATGTGACGAAACCTGCGTAATCTAAAGCCAAAATGGTATGACAAGCCGTAACTCCAGAACCACAATGAATAATGAGTTTTTTTGTCATGTTGAGCGGAGTCGAAACATCTGCTAATATTTTTTGATATTTTTCTTTTAAAATTTCAGGAGACAGAAACTCGCCATTTTCATCTAAATTTTCAGAAAAAGGAATATTAATAGCACCAGGAATATGACCAGCAACCAAATCTATTGGTTCACTTTCTCCACGATAACGATAAGCGTCTCTTACATCAATTACAGTTGCAGAATTCTCCGCAATTTCTTTCTCCACCTCTTCTAAAGTTGACGTTTTTAAAAGCCAATTTTCAGGCGCATTTATCTCCGTCTTTATTGAATATTCTTCTCCAGAATTGGTAGCAATTCCAAATTTTTCTGCCTTTTGAAAACCGCCACTCAAAACCTGAACTTTTTCTAAACCAAACGCTCTCAACATCCACCAACAACGTGCTGCGGCATTTCCTCCGTTGGCTAAATCATAAATTACAACGTGAGAATCTTCTGAAATTCCTAAATTTTGTAAAACCTCAGCAAATTTTGAAACTTTTGGCAAAGGATGTCTTCCACCGAAAGCAGCATTTTCTCCAATGTCTGCTAAATCTTCATCAAGATTTATAAATAAAGCTCCTTTTATATGGTTTTGTAAGTAATTTTCTCTTGCATTTTTCCCAACTCTAGCATCAAGAATTATTAAATTTTCTTGATTGAATATTTCTGAAAGTTCGGTTGCGGTGATAATTGGTTTCATTGTGTGTGATTTTTAAAACGCAAAGGTTTTTATTTATTTCTGTAAATTTTAAGTCGTTTCACTCAGCAAAAGCACTTAAATGCTTCGCAAATCGAAATGTTTATCTGTGTAAATTAAAACTTAAAAATATCTTTTGCTCTGTTCCATGCAACTTCAAAGTTAAGAAGATTTAAGCGATGTTCTATCTTTTCTGTCTGCAAAAAATTAATAACTTTTTCGGTAGGCATATTCCCCACCAATTCATCTTTAGCCATTGGACAACCGCCCAAACCTTTAATTGCAGAATCAAATCTTCTACAACCTTTGTCATAAGCAGCTTTCAGTTTTTTGTAACTATCCTCATATCTGTTATGAAAATGTGCACCAAAATTAATTTGAGGAAATTTTTCTGGAATTTTCTCAAAAAGCAAATGTATTTTTTCTACATCGGCAACTCCAGTTGTGTCAGAAAGTAATATATTTTTAATCCCAATTTCCGAAAATCTTTTTGCCCAAAATTCTACATCTTGCCATTTCCACATTTCTCCATAAGGATTGCCAAAAGCCATCGAAAAATAGAGGTTTAGTTCACGATTTTCTGCTTTAGAAATTTTTAAAATTCTCACCACTTCTTCAAAAGCTTCTTCCTGATTTTTATTGGTATTTCTATACTGAAACGTCTCCGAAATAGAAAAAGGAAACCCTAAAACATCTATTTTATCTTGTTTCAACGCTTGCTCTGCACCAGAAAGATTGGCTACAATTACAGAAATTTTAGTATTGTTCTTTTTATTGATTTCTGAGATTACTTCTTTTGTATCAGCCATTTGCGGAATAGCTTTTGGTGAAACAAAACTTCCACAGTCTAGCATATCAAAACCTACCTCCATCAAAGCATTAATGTAATCTATCTTCTGCGAAGTGGGGATAAATTCTCCCCATCCTTGCATTGCATCTCTTGGGCATTCGGTTAAAAACATTTCTATTTTTTAAATTTTATTTCTTGGCTAAAAATACGATTTTTTGGGGATTAAGAAATTCATTTATTAAAAAACATCCTTCTCTTTGCACTTAACATCCAACAAAAAATGTTACTTTTATCAAAATTTTCAAGGAAATGGTTTTAAGCAGAATTTGGAGTGCGTTTATTATCGTGGCGATTGTAGTAGCAAGTATTAAATATATCTTTAGTGACAATTACAAAGCTATTTATAACGATTTGGTGGTTGGGAAAAGCGGTGATACAGTTCAAATTACAAAGGTTCCTGCAAAAACATTATCCGCGGAAATCCAAAAATCTTTGGCTGAAAAACCAGAAACTGAAATTTCTAGAATCAATTATAAAAAAGATTCTACCAATGCTGTAACTGTTTACAGAGTTCAAAATGCAGATGGCGTAATCTCTACCAGTAAAACAGCGGTTGAAATTTCTTTAGGTTTAATTGGAATTATGACGCTTTTTATGGGTTTTATGAGCATCGCAGAAAAAGCTGGAGGCATCAATTTCCTTTCGAGAATTATTCAACCTTTTTTCTCTAAATTATTCCCAGAAATACCAAAAAACCATCCTTCTTTTGGACACATGACGCTCAATTTTGCCGCAAATTTACTCGGATTAGACAACGCTGCAACTCCATTTGGTTTAAAAGCTATGGAAAGTCTTCAATCATTAAATCCCGATAAAGACAGAGCAAGTAATGCACAAATTATGTTTCTGTGTCTTCATGCAAGTGGTCTTACGCTAATTCCGGTTTCTATTATTGCGATTAGAGCTTCTATGAATTCGGCAACGCCAACTGATATTTTCTTACCTACCATGATTGCTACTTTTTGCGCAACAATGGCTGCTATGATTATTGTTTCCATCAAACAAAAAATAAATCTTTTTCAACCTACACTTTTGGCTTTTATTGGCGGAATTTCTGTTTTTATTGCACTTTTAGTTTGGTATTTGGTAAAGCTCAACAAAGAAGAACTAGACAATGCCAGTAAGTTGATAAGCAACGGAATGATTCTCTTAATTTTCTTCGGAATTATTTTAGGAGCTGTTTACAAAAAAATAAATGTTTTTGACGCATTTATTGATGGTGCAAAAGAAGGTTTCAACGTTTGTGTAAAGATTATTCCATATTTAGTAGGAATGTTGATTGCAATTTCTCTGTTGAGAACTTCAGGAGTTTTTGATGTAATTATTGATGGAATGAAATGGTTTGCGCAAGTTGCCAATTTAGACACCAGATTTGTTGATGGTTTACCTACAGCACTCATCAAACCACTTTCTGGCTCAGGTGCAAGAGGTATGATGGTAGATACCATGAATGTTTTTGGGGCAGATTCTTTTCCTGCAAGACTTTCTGGCATTTTACAAGGAAGTTCAGACACTACATTCTACGTAATTGCAGTATATTTCGGAGCTGTTGGCATCAAAAATACTCGTTATACTGTTGGCGCAATGCTTTTGGCAGATTTGGTAGGAATTACCGTTTCTATTCTAATGGCTTACTTATTTTTCGGCTAAAGAATCCTAAAAAACTGATTTCGTTCGATTTACGAATTAATAATAAAATTTTATTCTAAATTGAATTTTTGAGGAGTAAGTTTATTTATTTCTTCTATAGAAATTAAATTATTTTTTGACAAATTCTTAATTGATAATTTTTTACCTTTGATTGTTCAAAAAATAAAAAGTATGCAACATTTTTCTGAAAACATCTCGCTATTTCTGGGTACGGAATGGCTAAACCATCCTGTAGTAGAGCAAACTGAGTATTTGGTAGATGGCGAATTTAAGCAGTGGAACGGAGATTTCAAAAAAGTATATTCTGCTATTAAAGTTAATAATAAAGGAAATTTAGAAGACGTATATTTAGGTAAAATTCCTAATGCGGGACTAGATGAAGCCATGGAATGCCTAGATGCTGCCGAAAAAGCTTATGACAACGGGTTCGGATATTGGCCTACTCTTTCTGTAGAAGAAAGAATAAAACACGTGGAGCATTTTATTAAAGAAATGATTGGTCTTCGCGAAGAAGTAGTAGAACTTCTTATGTGGGAAATTGGTAAAAACAGAGCAGATTCTGAAAAAGAATTCGACAGAACAATTGCTTATATCTACGATACCATTAATGCTTTGAAAGAACTAGACCGAAGAAGTTCTAGATTTACTATAGAAAGCGGAATTATTGGACAAATTCGTCGTTCGCCACTTGGGATTACTCTTTGTATTGGCCCGTTTAATTATCCTCTCAACGAAACTTATACACTGCTTATTCCTGCGCTTATTATGGGGAATGTAGTGCTTTTTAAACCACCAAAATATGGTTGTCTTCTTCATTATGCACTAAGCAAAGCTTTACAAAAAAGTTTCCCAAAAGGGGTAGTAAATTACATCTACGGAAAAGGCGCCGAAGTAATAGAACCAATGATGAACACTGGTAAAATTAACGTTCTTACCCTTATTGCTTCTAGTAGAGTGGCAGACCAACTGAAAAAAGCGCATCCAAAAGTAAACAGATTACGTTCTATACTTGGGCTTGATGCTAAAAACCCTGGTATTATCTTAAAAGATGCAGATTTAGACCTTACGGTAGAAGAATGTGTTGCCGGTTCTCTTTCTTTCAACGGACAAAGATGTACTGCGCTTAAAATTCTTTTTGTACACGAAGATATTGCCGAAGAATTTATTAAGAAATTTAGTGATAAAGTAGATGCTCTGCAAGTAGGAATGCCATGGAACAATCCTGCCATTACTCCACTTCCGGAAGATGGAAAAGTAGAATTCTTAAATGGTCTAATAAAAGATGCGGAAAACTACGGAGCAAAAATTGTAAATAAATCTGGAGGAAATGCCGTAGGAAATCTTTTTGCACCTACAGTTCTTTATCCTGTAAACGAAAATATGAAAATCTATCATATCGAACAGTTTGGGCCTGTGGTACCTATCGTTCCGTTCAAAGATTTACACGAACCTGTAGATTATATGATACAAAGTGATTTCGGGCAACAAGTAAGTATCTTTAGCAAAAACCATGAAGAAATTGCTAAAATGATTGATGGCTTTGTAAACTTGGTATCTAGAGTAAATGTGAATACACAATCTCAAAGAGGACCAGATGTTTTCCCTTTCACAGGAAGAAAAGATTCTGCCGAAGGAACACTTTCTGTACCAGATGCATTGCGTTCTTTCTCTATCAGAACAATGGTAGCCACCAAAGAAAGCGAACTGAATAAAGATATTTTTAACAATATTGTTTCTGAACAAGAGTCTAGCTTCCTTAGTACGAAGTTCTTATTTTAAGTCTTTGCCTTCGCGCAGACTGACATTGTTAATTCAATTAGAAACTGAAATCAGAGTAAAAGTAATTTTATTCTGATTTTTTATTAAAAGTGTGGAGATGTCTAAATCTCCACACTTTTTTTATTTACGCTCTTGCTCGCTATTGTCTTTAATCGTAAGTGTACTGTTTTTAGCTGCCTTTACAATTTCATTGATGTCGGCAAAGATAAGTTTCCAGTTATCTACGTTTTTCATAGCTGTTAATAATGCAAGATAATTCTTAATTGCACTTTCTAAATTTTTTCTAATAGTGCTGGCAGATGGCAACTGCCTAAGTTCTGCATTGGCTTCTGCCTGTTCAGAATAGATGGCTTCAAAGTCTGCTTGGGCTGTTTTTAATTGATTAAAAATGGTTATTAAATTTAATGCAGTTATTTTGCTTAATATTTCGGGCTTATCTAGCTCCTCAATTAGTTTTCTCATTTGAGCTGTTTCGGAAGAGTAGCTCAGCTTATCTAGTTCTAGACCGTATGTTTTAAAAATAGAAAGCACATCCATAGCAATTTGGTAATTATCTAAAGAGGGGAGACCTTCATAACCTTTCAAGAATTTTTTCATCCCAGAGAAAAGGTGGTCTCTTGTTCGGTCTGCCTCTGCTACAGTTTGTCCTTTGCCACTAAAAGCCAATTTAGCATATACCTTATCATAAAGTGTATATTCTTCTTCTAAAGCAATAAGGAGTTCATGATTTTCTACTACCGTGTAATTACCATTTTTAGAAGAGCTAATGATACGTTGAGCTAGTGTAGCGAGATCTTTGGTACTTAGTTTTTGTAATGTAATTTTCATGGGGTTAATGTTTTTTAAGTTATTAGGGTAAAGATAATTAATTTTTGTTTTTGTTTTTTGCTTATCAAAATAAAATTAAACTTCATCTAAATTTACTCAAGGCTTAATTGCTTTCGCTAAACCAAAACTACTTTTATATTTTCTTTAATCTATTAGAATTGTACCTCATCTAAACTTACTGAAGGCTTAATTGCTTTCGCTAAACCAAAACTACTTTTATATTTTCTTTAATCTATTAGAATTATGCCTCATCTAAACTTACTGAAGGTCTAATTGCTTTCGCTAAAGGAAAAGTAATCTTATGCATGTTATAAATTTGAAAAAAAGTGAGTTTTGGGTAGTTGTCTAGTATAAGTACATCTTTTATTTTTTGTCTAGCATTTCTTTTAGCAATGCAATCTGTTCGTCTTTTGCCTTAATAATTTTTTCATAAGATTTCTTTATTAAAACTACATTTTGAAGAGAAAGCGCTTTTTCATTAAAAAAGGATTGGGTATTGTTATTATTAGGCTCTACAATTTTTTCTACAGATACTTCTAATGCTTTAGCAATTCTTTCCCACTCTGCTATAGTAATAGGAGATATACCTCTTTCTTTTCTAGAATAAGTAGTTTGCTCCATACCAATAAGATTTGCAATTTGTTTTTGGGTAATTTTTTTAGTCTTTCTAATAGATATTAATTTATAATACATGGATATTTGTTTTTCTATGTAAATTTATAAAAAACCGTCTATTTGAACTAGAGATAAAAAAAATATGCACAAATTTCCTACCCCCCCCCTATTAAATTAAAAAATAAAACATTGTAGCACAACAACATAAATAATATTTTTATGCACATAAATTTTTCCTATGCAAGATTTATAAAAACATTGCTTACTTAAATTATTATTATCTTCTTTGTCTCAACAAAAACTAATGCGCAAAAAGTTTTTAGTGAAACTAAAATATTTACTAATTTTAAAAATCATTAAAAAATGAAAAATTTAAAAAATTTGAATTTAGTTGAGTTAAATGCTCAAGAATTAAAAAAGACAGAAGGAGGACTTATTCTATGGACTAAAACAATTGTTGGCTATCTTTTATCAGAATTTGATAGTATATTAGAAGGCAATGCAGCTTGGAAAAAAGAACACGGAATTAAATAACTTGAAAAAACAAAATTAAAATGAAACTTAGAAATCTTAATAAGAAAGAACAAAAATCAATTAATGGGGGAACAAAAATTGGATTTTGGATTGGGTACTACGTAACTGAATTTTTAAATACTATTGGCGGAAATAAAAGTGAAGATAGCTTTTATGGAAGACACTAACATAATTTGACAATAAAGTTAATGACTTCTATAAATTTATAGAAGTCATTTTAAATAAAAAAAATGAGTAAAAAAATCATCTTTTCAATATTTTTATTTTCAATTGCTTCTATAATTTTAAATCATATCATAGGCGGTATTTTTGAATATTTTGGATTAATAAATAAATTGAATGGACCAAAATTTATTAATGAAACACAGAAAATTTTATTAGTTCTTGTTATAGCTCCACTAGTAGAAACTGCTTTATATCAAGCATTGATATATTACTTAATGAAATTATTTGATCCATTTTTGGGCAACTTCTATAATTTTGCGTACATAGTAGTTTCCTCTTTTTCTTTTTCTCTTTTTCATTCATACTCAATTTACTATCAAATAGGAATGATTTTACCTGGGGCTTTATTAGCATATGGGTTTTTATATTTTAAGAAAATATCAAAATATCCTATTTTATTGCTTTCAGTTGTACATTTTCTGCATAATTTGTACATTTTGATAACAGAATAAATAAAATGAATAATATTAAAATTACTCTTAAATCTAATGACTTCCTCAAAATTTAAATATGTATTCTTAGTATTCGGTTGTATTTATTTAATAGATGGTTTATTAACTCTATTTTATACATCCAATAAGCATTATGTTTTTTTCGGATTTCCCATATCAAGAAACCAAGAGTTTTTTAGACAGTTTGCAATTGCATTTATTTTACTCTTTTCTTACTGGAGACAAACTAAAAAATGAAAAAAACCATATATATTACCATTTTAGCATTGGTAATAGCAATTCTTGTAACCTTACCTATCGTTTTTATCCCTATCTCCTCCTCCTCAAGAGGTGTTATCCGTTCTGTGCAAGAAAACACACAGCTTACAGCAGTAGTAAGCGGTAGAGTTATAGAAACAAAACTAGAAAAGAATAACCAAAATATAAAAAAGGGAGATA
Organism: Cloacibacterium sp.; assembly: GCF_047601505.1. Lineage (GTDB taxonomy): Bacteria > Bacteroidota > Bacteroidia > Flavobacteriales > Weeksellaceae > Cloacibacterium. The sequence continues at coordinate 626,970 of NZ_JASGJD010000001.1, read as the reverse complement.
CACTCCTAATAGTAACCGCAGAGCAACTAGATACCCAGAAAAATCTACAAGCAAATCAAAGTGCAGATTACCAAACACAGCTTTCAGATTTGCAAAAAATATCTAGTGGTAATTTTACAGGCTTGCAAACAGGGCAATACATAAGAGAAGTATCTGCTATGCAAGAAAAGATAGCACAAGTACAATCTCAGTTAGCTCTTGCCAAAAAAGATTATGATAGAGCATTATTACTCTATAACCAAGGTGTAATACCTAGAGCAGATTATGATAAAGTCTTTTACAACTATCAAAACCTAAAAACACAAATATCAAGTATAAAAGAGCAACAATTGGCACAATGGCAAGCTCAAAAACGGGATACAGAAAGACAAATCCGTTCTCTAGGTTCAGAAATTACGCGCATTAGTCAAGAGCAGAAAAACTATATTATTACCGCTCCTATTTCTGGAAGATTGGTAAATTATTCTGGGGTACAAAAAGGTAATTTTATTGTACAAGGTCAACAAATTGGGGAAATTTCTCCAGAAGAAAACCAAGTGACAGAATGTATGGTATCTCCTAAAGACATTGGCTTTATTAAGAAAAACCAAAAAGTAAAGTTTCAGATAGATGCTTATAATTATAACCAATGGGGACTGCTAGAAGGAAAAGTAATGGATATTGATCAAAATATTACGGTAAATCAACAGACAGGGGAAGCTTACTTTAAAGTGCGTTGTGTAATGGATAAAAATTATCTACAACTAAAAAATGGTTACAAAGGGCAAATAGGAAAAGGAATGACATTAACTGCAAGATTTTATTTATTGGATAGAACGCTTTGGCAGTTGGTGTTTGATAGAGTTGATGATTGGTTTAACCCTAATTTAAAGTAAATTCAAAACACAGAGATACAGAGATTACACAGCGGAAACAGTGTTGTAAATCTGTGAACTCTGTGAAAAACTCCATGTCTCTGTGTTAAAATAAACAAATGAAAAAAGAAACCTTAATAAAACAACACGATATAAGAGACTGCGGAGCTGCTTGTTTAGCTTCCGTTTCGGCACACTACGGACTTAAAATTCCTATTGCAAAAATCCGACAAATTTGTCATACTGATAAGAGAGGAACTAATGTTCTTGGGATGGTGCAAGGTCTTGAAGCTCTAGGTTTTAATGCCAAAGGTGTAAAAGGTGGAGCAGATGCTTTACCAGAAATTCCGCTTCCTGCAATTGCACACGTGGTTGTAAAAGAACAATTGCATCACTTTGTAGTTATCTATAAAGTTAAAGCCTCCTCTAACTCCTCCAAAGGAGGAGGAACCATAGAAGTAATGGATCCTGCTTTTGGAAAAATAGAAGAATACACCATAGAAGAATTTTCAAAAATTTGGACAGGTGCTCTTATCCTTCTAGAACCGAACGAATATTTTGAGCAAAAAGACGAAAGTACAAGTATATACAGTAGATTTTGGAACTTGGTTCAACCTCATAAAAGTATTTTATTGCAAGCGCTTATTGGCGCAGTCGTTTATACCGTTCTAGGTTTATCTACTTCTATTTATATTCAGAAAATAACCGATTATGTTCTAATTGATGGAAATAGAAGACTATTAAATTTGCTTTCTATAGCAATGATTGTGATTCTTCTTTTCCAAATTTTCATTGGATATATGAAATCTGTTTTGGTATTACAGACAGGACAGAAAATGGATAAACATTTGATATTGGGTTATTACAAACATTTATTAAAACTTCCACAACGTTTTTTTGACACGATGAAAGTCGGTGAAATTATCTCCAGGGTCAATGACGCGGTGAAAATTAGAACTTTTATAAATGATGTTTCTATTCAGATTTTTGTAAACATTTTCATTGTCTTGTTTTCGTTTGCTTTAATGTTTACTTACTATTGGAAACTGGCATTAATTACGGCTTTGGTTATTCCTTTTTATCTGTTGGTTTATTTTATCACGAATAAACTCAACAAAAAAGTAGAAAGAAAACTGATGGAAGAAAGTGCAGAATTGGAAAGTCATTTGGTAGAATCTCTTAATTCCGTTAGAACCATTAAACAATTTGGTGTAGAAACCTTTGCCAATAATAAAACCGATAATCGTTTTTCTAATTTATTAAAAACTATTTACAAGTCCGTAATTAATGCCTTGTTCTCTGGAAATTCTTCTGAATTTTTATCTAGAATTTTTACGATTGTTTTACTTTGGGCAGGTGCAGGATATGTTATTGATAGAGAAATAACACCTGGAGAATTACTTTCTTTCTATGCCTTGATTGGTTATTTCACTGGTCCGGTTTCTCAATTGATTGGAATGAATAAAACCATACAAAATGCACTGATTGCTGCCGACAGACTTTTTGAAATAATGGATTTAGAAAGAGAAGAAACCACAGAAAAAATTGAACTTACCGTAGAAAGTATTGGAAATATTCAGTTTAAAGATGTGTTTTTTAGTTATGGAAGTAGGGTTGATGTTTTTGAAGGATTTAATTGTGAAATAGAAAAAGGTAAAACGACCGCTATTGTTGGGGAAAGTGGAAGTGGTAAAACCTCCTTAGCTTCTTTAATTCAAAACCTCTATCCTCTCAAAAGTGGTAAAATAATGATTGGAGATTATGATATTAATTATATTTCAAATTATTCTCTGAGGAATTTAGTTTCGGTAGTTCCACAACATATTGATTTGTTTTCTGGCAATGTGATTGAAAATATTGCTCTGGGTGAAGATATTCCCGATATTCAAAGAATCATAGATATTACCAAAAATTTAGGAATTTTAGAATTTATAGAAAAACTTCCTAATGGTTTTCAAACCTATCTAGGTGAAAATGGTTCTCAACTTTCTGGTGGACAAAAACAAAGAATTGCTATTGCGAGAGCTTTATACAAAAACCCTGAAATTTTAATTTTAGACGAAGCCACTTCTTCTCTTGATACTGAAGCAGAACAGATTATTCAGAAAACTCTAAATGAATTAAAAGCACAAGGAAAAACTATGATTGTCATCGCTCATAGATTAAGCACTATTGCTAATTCTGATAAAATTTTGGTTATGAAAGAAGGGAAAATTATAGAAGAAGGTGCTCATCGAGATTTACTTTCTAATGATTCCGTTTATAAATCTATGTGGGAAAAGCAAATAATTTCACTTCATTAATGTAACAAATAACCTCTTTCGCCGTCTAATTAAGAAACTTTTTTGAAATGAAAAAATATTTTTCAATTTTATTTTTAGCATTGTTTGCACTAGCTTTTTCACAAAAAAAATGGACGCTTAGAGAGTGTGTAGATTATGCCGTGAAGAATAATCTTCAGGTAATTAATAACCAATACAATGCAGACATACAAAGTAAAAATTTAGCCATGGCTAAAAATAATTACTTGCCAAGTGCATCAGCAAATATTGGAAATAGTGTACGTTTCGGACAAATTCCTGATAATGCAGGAAACTCTCTAAGAACTGATGCTTTCTCCAATAGTGCATCTGTAGGAGTGTCTATGGATATTTATAATAATGGAAGACTAAAAAAAACGGTTCAAAAATCTCAGTATGATTTAGATGCTTCTTTCCTAGACACCGAAAAGACTAAAAATGACATATCAGTACAAGTAGCACAATATTATCTACAAGTATTATTAAACAAAGAAGTAAAGAAAATTACAGACGAAGCTGTTGCAAATGCTGAAAAAATATTAAACAGAGCAAAAGCAACTACAGAAGTAGGAACAACAGCTAAAACGGTAGAAGCTGAAGCTATAGCAAGCCTTGCAAGAGAAAAACAAAAACAAAAATCTGCTGAAATTGATATTGAAAGGTCTATTTTCAATTTAGCAATGCTTTTACAATTAAAAGACTATAATAACTTTGAAGTAGAAGAAATACCTTTGCCAAATATGTTAGCTGCACCACTTAGCTCTACTGATAATATTATAAATACGGCATACGAAAATCAACCACAAGTAAAAGCTGCTGAAACAAGAATTCTTTCTGCTCAAAAACAAATTGAAATTGCTAACACTGCTTTTTATCCTTCGTTACTAGCAAGCGCTGGCTTATCTACATCTTATCAAAATTTATTTAATGATTCAGAAAATACTTTTTCAAGACAATACAAAGACAATTTCGGACAAAATTTAGGTTTAAGTTTAAATATTCCAATTTTTAATAAAGGAATTACCAAATTACAGGTAGAACAAGCTAAAATCTCTGAAAATATTGCTAAAAATACGCTAGACCAACAAAAACAATCGGTAAGACAAGATGTACAAAAAGCTTATTTTGATGCTAATGCAAACTACGAAAACTTTATGGCTGCAGTAGAAGCAGAAAAATCTACAAAACTAGCGCTAGAATTTGCAGAGAAAAGTTACGAAGCTGGCAGATCTACCATTTATGATTTGAACAACGCCAGAAACAACTATGTAAATGCCCAAAGTACGGTTTCACAAGCGAAATACAATTATATTTTCAGCATGAAATTGTTAAATTTCTACGCCGGAATTCCTTTGACTGAAAACTTATAAATCAATTATTGTTAAACATTTAACACTATTATAATGAAATCTTCGTTTTTTATAATGAAGATTTTTTTATTTTCGTAGTGATGAAGTTTATTGTAGTATAATGTCGATTAATATTTTAGAAAATTTTTTACCCGAAAACACACTTCCCTTCCTAAAAATTTGGTTTAGCGAATACCATTGTCATTTAAAAATTACTAAAAATAGAAATTCAAAATTAGGAGATTACAGAAAACTACCAGACAAAACTCATCAAATTACCATCAACGGAACTCTAGAACCTCAATTATTTTTCTTTGTACTAACCCACGAATTAGCTCATTTATTGGCATTTGAAAAATATGGAAGAAAAATTTCTCCTCACGGCGAAGAATGGAAATCTACTTTTAGAGAAATGCTAATAGAAAGTATTGAAGTTTATAAAGAAGATCTAAAACCAATCATTAAGAAATTTTCTAAATCTCCCAAAGCTAATTTTATGGCAAGTCCAGAATTGGTAAAATATTTTCACAAAGATGAAGAAGGACTCAGTTTTGTAGAAGATTTAGAAATTGGAACCCAATTTATGTTTAAAGAGGAGACATATATCATTAAAGAAAAAATTAAAAAACGTTATCTTTGCAAAAATCTTTCGAGCAATAGAGAATATCTATTCAAATCTGTTGCAAAAGTTCAAAAACTGTAGAAATATGAATAAAAACAATTATTGTGTAATAATGGCAGGAGGAATTGGAAGTAGATTTTGGCCCATGTCTACCCAAAAATTCCCTAAACAGTTTCACGACATTCTTGGAACTGGCAGAACGATGATTCAACAAACTTTTGATAGAATAAAACAAACTGTTCCTGTTGAAAACATCTTCGTTATTACCAATACAGAATATGCAGAACTTTCTCACCAGCAATTACCAGAACTTCCTATAGAAAATATTGTAGGCGAACCTATGATGAAAAATACTGCAGCTTGTAACATTTATATGGTGAATAAAATTGCAGACCTTAATCCTGATGCCAATGTTATTGTATTACCTGCAGACCATTTAATTTTAAAAGAAAATGCTTTTTTAGAAAAAGTGAATCAAGCTTTTGATTTTGCAAGTAAAAATGATGTGCTAATCACTCTTGGCATCACTCCTACAAGACCAGATACAGGCTACGGTTATATACAATTTTCTGAAAAACAAGATTCTGATTTTTATAAAGTAAAAACTTTTACCGAAAAACCTAATTTAGAAATCGCAAAATCCTTTATTGAGACAGGAGATTTCCTTTGGAATGCAGGCATTTTTATATGGAATGTAAAATCTATTCAGAAAGCTTTTGCAGAATATCTTCCCGAAATGACACAAGAATTTGTTTCTTGCGAATACAATTCGGATAGAGAAATTATTTGTATAGAAACTATTTATCCAAAAGTAGAAAAAATATCCATCGATAACGGAATTTTAGAAAAAGCTAAAAACGTATATGTTATTCCAGCAGATTTAGGATGGAGCGACTTAGGAACTTGGACTTCTGTGTATGAAAATTCAGAAAAAAACGAAGATAACAATTCTATAGATTCTAAAACAGTTCTTACTTATAACTCCAAAAACAATGTTGTAAGAATAAAAAAAGGGAAAGCTGCCATTATTGATGGTTTGGAAGATTATATTGTGGTAGATACCGAAAAAGCCCTGCTTATTTGCCCTAGAGATAATGACCAGCTTATAAAAAACTATGTATTAGACCTCAAAAATTTCAAAAAAGGAGAAAAATACATGTAATAAAAAAGAAAGAGAAACTTATCCTAAAGTTTCTCTTTTTTCTTCTAATTTCACCAATTCAAAACCAAGATTTTGATTCAAATTTTCTAAAGTTTTAATATTTTTGGTTAATTCTAATAATTTATCAACGAAAAAACTCGTTTCAAAAAATTGACGGTGAATTCCGGGTAACAATTTCATAAAATATTGCCTTCCAATTTCGTTATTATGAAGATCCATTTTTGTTTGTAATTCTTCATTTGGGAATAATTCTTCGTGCAAATTGGTTATTTTTTCTGTCCAAATAAGAGATTTATTAGGAGAAGAAATTTTGCAGCAATACATCATAATTAAGCAATTCCACAAAGCATGTCTAAAAGCATTTCCTTCACCATCCGTACTGTGCGTAACTGGGAAAAGCTTCTCTGAAATAGCATACGTTTTGGCAGTAGCCCAAAGTGTTTGAACAGAGAATAAAGGATGAGAAAAAACTGCATAAAATAACTTAAAAAGACTTATAAAACTTAATCTTTTTAAATTTAAAAATATAATTCTGATAATGGTAAAAAGTTTTTTCACTATTAATAGGTAGTTGTTTTTTCTAAAATGTTTCTTCTGTCATCAAATAAAAATCGTAAAATCAATTCAGATTTTACGATTCTTTAATATTAAGTTGTTTTTCAAGAATTTATTTATTCATCAATAGTTTTAAAGTATTAGAAACCGTTTCTTTAATTTCGGTTCTTTTTACGATAAAATCTACAAATCCTTTTTCTTGAAGAAATTCTGAAGTTTGGAAACCTTCTGGCAAATCTTTACCAATAGTCTCACGAATTACTCTAGGTCCCGCGAAGCCAATTAGTGCTCCTGGTTCTGCCATAATAATATCTGCTGTCATTGCAAAAGATGCCGTAATTCCTCCAAAAGTAGGGTCGCATAGATATGCAATATATGGTAATTTTTTATCAGAAAGTTGAGCCAATTTAGATTGAACTTTTGCCAATTGCATTAGAGAGTAAGCTGCTTCTTGCATTCTGGCACCTCCAGACTGACAAATAATCATGTAAGGAAGTTCGTGCTTCATACAATAATCTATTGCACGTCTTATTTTTTCGCCCATTACAGAGCCAAGAGAACCGCCAATAAATGCAAAATCCATACAAGAAACCACCATTTCTACTCCGTTTACAGTACCTTTAGCATTTCTGATAGAATCTTTCAATTTGGTTTTGCTTTTTACTTCTTTTAGACGGTCTGAATACGCTTTAGAATCTACAAATTTTAGCATATCCACACTTTCTACTTTAGCATCTAGCTCTGTAAATTTACCATCATCAAAGAGAATATTAAAGAATTCGGCACTTCCTATTCTTACATGGAAACCATCTTCTGGAGAAACATAGTTATTTCTTTTAAGCTCTTCGTGCTCTACTATTTTTCCAGATGGTGTCTGATGCCAAAGTCCTTTTGGTACATCTTTTTTCTCTTCGGTAGAGGTAGTGATGTTTTTTTTACTTCTTTTAAACCAATCGAAAGCCATTGTATATATTTTTGAATTAAAATTGAGGCTTCGAAACTAAGAATAAATTTCGAAACCTCAAATTTAAATTATTTCAAAGTATCAATATTATTTAAATCTTCGAAAGCTTGAGTTAATCTTTTTACAAAAGTTTCCTCTCCTTTTCTTACCCAAACTCTTGGATCGTAGAATTTTTTGTTTGGTTTATCAGCTCCTTCTGGGTTACCAATTTGAGCTCTTAAATATTCTAAATTGTTTACCATATAATCTCTAATACCTTCTGCATAAGCAAATTGAAGGTCTGTATCGATATTCATTTTGATAACACCATAAGAAATAGCTTCTCTAATTTCTTCTAAAGTAGAACCAGAACCACCGTGGAATACAAAGTTTACTGGCTTTTCTGCTGTTCCGAATTTTTCTTGTACATATTTCTGAGAATTGTCTAAGATTTTCGGAGTTAATTTTACGTTTCCTGGTTTGTAAACACCGTGTACGTTACCAAAAGCTGCAGCAATTGTAAATTCAGGAGAAATAGCTTTTAATCTTTCGTAAGCATAAGCTACTTCATCTGGCTGAGTGTATAATTTTGAAGAATCTACATCAGAGTTATCTACACCATCTTCTTCACCACCTGTTACTCCTAATTCAATTTCTAAAGTCATGCCCATTTTAGCCATTCTTTCGAAATATTTAGTAGAAATATCTAAGTTTTCTTCAATTGGTTCTTCAGATAAATCTAACATGTGAGAAGAGAAAAGAGATTTACCATAAGCTTTGTAATGCTCTTCGCTTGCATCTAAAAGACCATCTACCCAAGGTAAAAGTTTTTTAGCACAGTGGTCTGTATGAAGAATAACTGTAGCTCCATAAGCCTCTGCTAAAGTATGGATATGTTTCGCACCTGCGATACCTCCTAAAATTGCTGATTTTTGGTTTTCTGAGCTAAGGCTCTTACCTCCGTTAAAAGCGGCACCTCCATTAGAAAACTGAATGATAACAGGAGCGTTAAGTTTTACTGCTGTTTCCATAGTTGCGTTTATGTTACTAGAACCAATAACGTTTACTGCTGGAAGCGCATATTTATTCTCTTTTGCGTGTGCAAAAATTTCTGAAACTAAAGAACCTGTGGCAACTCCTGCCGGGAAAATTCTACTCATCTTGCTTTTATTTTATTGTTGATAATCAGTTAAATTATAGTTTGTAAAGTTAATGAATTTATGCTTTAAATACTAATTTCTTTTGTCTTTGCCCCAAAGCAATTTTTGCCTTAACGTACCAAAAAAACTTAGGTCTTTTGGGTGCATTAATATCAATTGAAATGGTGCTTTTTTAATGGTAATAATGTCTCCTGTATTCATGTGATACAATCTAGAATCCAGAGAAACGGTATATTGAGGAACTCTGCTTTCTACTTTCAAGGTAATTTCAATATCGTCTCTTAAAACAATTGGTCTTACATTCAAATTGTGTGGAGCTATAGGCGTAAGTGCTAAAATTCCGTTTCCAGGAGAGATTATTGGGCCTCCACAACTTAAAGAATACGCCGTAGAACCTGTTGGCGTAGAAACTATAAGTCCGTCTCCCCAATAATAGGTAAGAAATTGCTCGTTGATATGAGTTTCTATAGTAATCATAGAAGTGGTTTCATTTCTAGAAACACAAACATCGTTAAGAGCATAAGGAAGAGAAAAAGGTGTTCCCGAAGAGGCTACTTTCAAAACACTTCTTCTACTAAAATTCATATCCTTATTGATAATTTCGTCAATATGATCAAAAATTTCTTCTTTAGAAAAACTTGCCAGAAAACCCAATCTACCAGTATTAACTCCAATTACAGGAATTTCTAATTCTTGAATAAACTGCAAGGCATTAAGAATTGTACCATCTCCTCCGAAACTGAAGAAAAAATCTACATTGCCAGATTCTAAATCTGCTTTTTCTTTAAAAGTTGAAAATTCTTTTGGAAATTCTAAATTCTTATGCAGTTGCTCATATATTACAGGCTTTACTCCCTTATTGGTAAGCTCCGAAATAAACTTACTAAGATAAAGAAAAGTATCTAGGTCTTTTTTCTGGGAATATATGGCAGCTTTCAAAATAATTTTATTTTTTATTTAATCAAAAATACATTAAAATTCTAAATATTTTTGAAAATATTGATATCTGTCTTTTATCAAATCTTCTTTTTCGTCGTTATAAAATTTTCGTACTACGTGATAACCGTATCTATCGAAAGTTTCGTCTATAGAACTAAGATTTTCGTTGCTTATTTTCATGGTAACTTGCACTATTTCATCATTTGAAAAACTAATGAAAGCTCCATAAAATTTAGAATTATTGCTTTCTACAATTTTAGCTATTTCGGTCATAGAATAAGACTTAAGACTTGTTTCTACCGTTAGAACAGCTCCTCGCTCCGAAAACAGTGGATACTTAGACAATTCTCCAAAAACATCATCATAAGCCACATAGCCCAAATAAGCTTCGGTACGACTAAGAACAGGAATTACATTTGCATTAAATGTATAAAAAAGTTTGATGCAATCTAAAATAGTACTTTCTTCTAAAACCGCAAATCTTTCTAAATGCATCTGAAGGTCTTCAAGTCTTTTCTCAGGGTTTTCCTCTAAAAATTCTTTACAAATTCCACCTAAAAAAACATCTTGCTTTCTTACGAAAACATGCGTAAATCCAAAGGCTTCGGCTATTTGGAGTACGTCTTCTACTTTTGCATTTATTTCAAATGCAGGGAAATCCTTAGAAATATATTCTTGAATTAACATGTTGCAAAGGTACTCAATTCTGATGAAAACAAAAAAATGACGAAAATCATACAAATTTTGCATTTTTTCTTGCAAAGAATTAAAAAATATCTCTACCTTTGTCGCCTTTCATTTTTACTTTTTATTAGATTTATTTCAAACTGCACAGCTCAAATGAGTTTTGCAGTTTTCTTTTTTTAAGCTTTTTTCTTTCTCAGAAAAATTAATCCAGCAAAAATTATCAGCGCACCAAAAGCCTGAAGCACGGTAAAGCTTTCGCCATCTATCACACCCCAAATTACAGCAACTATCGGCATCAACAATGTAACGGTAGAAGCAAAAAGAGGATTAGAAATACTCATTAATCTATATTGAAGCATCATTGCAAGACCAGTTCCTAAAACCGAAAGCGTTGCTACAAAGCCCATTCCAATCATATTTTCTTTTGTAAAACTAAATACTTTAAAAAAATCTGAAAAATATAAACTGAACAACGAAGGCAAAAACAAAACATAGAAAAACACAAACGAAGACATCATTTTTGCCGGAATATGTGTAAGCTTTGCGCCCACAGTAGTAACACTTACTGCATATAAAAAAGCCGCAAAAAGCAGTAAACCAACATAAAAAAGAGGCATATCAGAGCTGTCTTCACCAGAAAACAACAATACAACAACCCCGAAGAAACTAATAAGAATGCCTAAAATTTGTTTCGAGGTTGTTTTCGTTCCCCAGAAAAAAACGCCTACTATAATTGTAAAAATTGGCATCATAGAATTCATAATTCCCGCAATGCTACTACTTACTTTAGTCTCAGCAATCGGAAATAAAAACATAGGAATAAAATTCCCAGCAAAAGCTGCTATTAAAAGCCATTTCAATTGTTTTATAGGAAAATTTTTCCAATTTAAAATAGCGATTGGCGATAATAAAATTCCAGAAATAAGAACTCTAAGCGCTCCAACTTGATACGGAGAAAAATGTTCTAACGATTTCTTTATCAATATAAATGAAGAGCCCCAAATTAACGAAAGCACCGCCAAAATAATCCATTTTTCTTTTTCTTTATTCATTTCTTGTGTTGTATTGAAAATTTAACTCTCAGTTTTCAAAAAATTTAAAAAATCTTCCTTAGGAATACTTCGTGCTCCCAAACTTTCCAAGTGTTCTGTATGAACCTGACAATCAATTATGTTAAATTTATTTTTATATTTTTCTACAAACCAAATAAAACCCGCTTTACTTGCATTACTCACCTTAGCAAACATACTTTCGCCACAAAAAACGTTTCCCATATCAACTCCATACAAACCTCCAACCAATTCTTCCCCAAGCCAAACTTCTACACTCCTTGCCTTTCCATATCGGTGTAAAGTAGTATAAGCTTTCAGCATTTCGTATGTAATCCAAGTACCGTCTTGGTCTTTTCTAGGAATTTCGCCACAACATTTCATCACTTCTTCAAAACAGACGTTTTCTGTAATTCTGAATTTCTCATCTCTGATTATCTTTTTCATAGATTTAGAAATCTTCAACTCATCAGGAAAAAGAACAAACCTAGGGTCTGGAGACCACCAAAGAATTTCTTCCTCTGGATTAAACCAAGGAAAAATCCCCAATTGATAAGCAAACCAAATTCTTTCTACAGACAAATCACCACCAATTGCAATTAATCCATCTTTTGAATGATACAAATGTGGGTCTGGAAAAGAAATTTCATTTTCGTCTAGAATTACCATATTACAAGCAAAAATGAAATCCCGCCTTATAGAAAGCAGGATTTCAAAATTATTTTTCTATTGATTTATTCAAATTAGAAAGGCAAATCGTCATCCTCTTCATCAGCAAAAGGATTTTCGTTAGACGCCGCAGCTACAGGCTGAGCCGCCGGAGTTGCATGTACAGGTTCACTTGGGCTATCTGTACCCTTTTCTACTCTCCACCCTGTAATAGAGTTAAAATATTTCACTTCTCCTTGAGGATTAGTCCATTCTCTACCTCTAATATTAATACCAACCTTAATATTTTCTCCTTCGTGAAGATTATCTAATAAATTTATTTTATCCGAAAGAAATTCGATACTTATTGGCTGCGGGTACTGTTCTTGCGTAAGAAGAATCATTTCTCTCTTCTGAAAACCGCTTGCAAATGTCTGAGTTTCAAATACTTTTTTTACCGTTCCTTGTAGTTCCATATACTTAATTCTTGAGGTTGTAAAAGTAATAAAAACAAATAACAATTTTAAATTTTAGAAATAATTTTTCAAAAAAATAAAAAAAATGAAAATAAATTATGACAATTAAAAAAAAGTCTCTATATTTGCACTCACAAAAAACGAACAGAGTTCTTTATTAAAAGCGGATGTGGTGTAATTGGTAGCCACGCCAGACTTAGGATCTGGTGCCGTGAGGCGTGGGGGTTCGAGTCCCTTCATCCGCACAGATGCGAAAATAGCTCAGCTGGTAGAGCACAACCTTGCCAAGGTTGGGGTCGCGGGTTCGAATCCCGTTTTTCGCTCTAGTTCACTCGCCCTGGTGGTGGAACTGGTAGACACGCAGGACTTAAAATCCTGTGTCCGCAAGGACGTACGGGTTCAAGTCCCGTCTGGGGTACAAAAAACGCTGTTAATCATCTGATTTTCAGCGTTTTTTATTTCAAAGGGGGAACAAAAAGGGGAACGCCTTAATTCTTTACTATTTTATAGAACCATAATCTTATAACGACACAGCAAGAGCATCTATTTTTCTAACATCAAAAATAATTATTGGTTATTTACGAAATATTGGAAAAGTTGTTATGTCTATCTCTAAAATAACGATACAAGTTATTAAATAAATCCCATCTTAATTATATCAATAGTTACTTTAAAATTTCTTATTCTTTTGACAGAATCTTAATAAAAGAAAATTTTGACATTCTTTAATGCACATTAATTTTTGAAAAAAAAACTGAAAACTTTATTTTATAATATGTTGATTTTATTACATTTGTATAAAACAAATAAACGGAAACTCAAAATCTATAAACAATTAAATTTTGCAGCAATAGTTATCGGATTAAACCCTATAATGTGCTTTTGCAAAATTTTCTCATGGAAGCCTTGCTTCCTGTGAAAACTTCGCAAAGCCGCCGAGTCGTTAGCCAACATTAGAAAACCACTGTATTAATATGAAGTTTATAAATGATTTTTTAGAAAATCGAACTGTGATATTCGAAATTTTTATAGTTGCGATAATAATTGCACTTGGAATTAATTTTGTATCAACAGGAATCTACGATATATTGAATCATCAAAACAAAAATATGATTTTTATAATGGCAGGATTATTATTCATTTTCACTGCCATGGTTTATTTAATCTTTAAGTTAGTGTCAAAAACAAAAATTCAAAAAACGTTTGAAGGATTTATCCTAATAGATGGAAAAAACAAACTACCAATAGATTGTGATGGATATAATTATTTAGAAGAATTAAACACAAATTTTATAGCTGCATTTTCTGAAAATAAAGCCTTAGAACACATATGGATGAATAAATCTATAACAAGAAAAGATAAAGATGCCTTAATAATTGAGGCTACTGAATATTACCTAATTGACGAACTTTCAACACACCTTACAGATTATTTTAATACTAGAAATTTAAATAAAGATCAATTAATTGAACTTTCTCGTAATAATATTCCTGATATATTATTAACAAATAGGTTTCTTGAACTTTTTTCAAAACCAATGAACCAAAGATCTTCTTTTATTAAAGATATGAAAAATGATGATGATAGTATTGGAAAAATAGTTATGAGTATGGGCAAAGATGGTTCATTGTTTAAGGAGTTTGATTTAGTATTACCAAAAAACACAATCGTTTCAAGAAACGGTAACAAAATAATTATAGACACAAAAAGATTTAAATTATTTTTTGAAGTTGATTATTATGGTTTTGCAACTGTTTTACCTAGAGGTTTTGAATTTTATTATTTGGGGTATAAAAATTATAATGATACAAGCTGTAGAAAAATAAATGTCAATTTTTCTGTTGAATTCAAAAAAAATTCTTTAATATCAAATAGTGGTTGGGATTATTATGAATGGATTGAATTATTTTTTGAAAAAATTGAGAATAATTTTTCAATGGAGTATTTCTTCACAAAAATAAATTGGAATCAAATATACACGCAAACTAAAATTAATGAACAAATCATACAATTGAGAAATAAAGATTCTAACGTCGGCTAACATCGTATTGGCGAAATGGCGGGTTAAGGGAGAAATTGAAAGTTCCTCCTTTTTTTTGTCGCAACAGCCTTTTATATTTCCTTTTTTCATAAATTTAGAAAATAATAAAAGGCTGTTGCTTAGCTTAGTGCAAAATTGAAAGTCTCGGCTTTCTAATCCGCCACTATCGCCAATACGCGGCCCGTTAACTGCAATACTACATGAACTTTTATTGTGATAACAACTCTAAATGGAGAAGATTTATTCCTTCTAAGCCAAAAGGGATAAAATACCCATGTGTAATCTTAGAAAAAGATAATTGGAATGACTATGGACAGGAGACAACATTTAAAGCTGCAATATATGATAGAGAAAAAAATAGAGTATATGTAGGAGAATTGAAAATTTATCAAAGAGGAACAAAAAGCACAATATTAAAAGAAAAATTCTCTTCATTAGATGAAGAATATTGCTCACTATGGCAAGAGATTAATGCATATAAAATAATTAACGAACTAGATTTTGGTAAAGAATTATTAAATGCTCTAAATGATTTAAATTACAACGAAATTATTAGAAGTAATTATGGTGAACTAAGTGGTGTTGTAAATTCCTTACGTAGATTTAGTGATGCGGAAAAAGCATATTTAGAAGGTTACAAAATACTAAACAATGAATTAGATAAAAGTAATTTTTCATTTCATTATATTGAAAATGAGAAAAGCACCACCCCTTTTGGTCAATTTAGATTATTGTTTTCAAGAGAATTAGGAGGAATCTATAGGAACATAGGAATAATTGGTAGAAATGGTGTAGGAAAGACAACATTAATGGCTAATCTCGCTATTGTATTAAGTGGAGTAAAAAAATCTAATGCTAGACTTTCTCCTAGACCAGCATTTAGTAAAATTATCGCCATTTCGTATAGTACATTTGATGATTTCTATAGACCTAGCCTTTCTGAAAGAACATTTAGCTATTCTTATTGTGGTATACGTGGCAAAGATGACTTATTAAACCAATCTGAAATAAATAGTTTATTCGAAAAAAACTACAAAAAAATAATTAAAGAGGATAGAATAATATTTTGGAACAATTGTATTGATATATTATTTTTAAACCAAAGAAATAATTATTTCAACAATGCTGATATTATAAAGTCATTCAAGGAATTGAGTTCTGGGCAAAAAATAATGACTTTATCTTTCACACAAATCATAGCTAGTATAACAGAAAATTCATTGTTGCTTTTTGATGAACCTGAAAATCATCTCCATCCTAATGGACAAAATACATTATTTAAATGCTTAGATTATATTTTAACTGAGTTTGATTCATTCTCGATAATATCTACTCACTCTCCTATTTTTATACAAAACATTCCTAATCGTAACGTATTTAAAATTACATCAACTCATGGTATTCGTAATTTGTCAAATTTAAATATCGAAACATTTGGTCAGCATTTTTCTCGATTAACTGAAGAGATTTTTGGTTTTAGTGAGAACAATCTTTTTTATATAGAAAAAATAAAAAAAATAGTAAGCATAGATAAAAAAAATAGTGAAAATGATTCTGCCGACAATACAGATTTAATTAATGAACTATCAGAAATACAATCTCCTGGAGTAAGATTTAATTTAGAAAATATATTAAATGATAAATTTTAAACAAATTGTAAGAATCGAAACTGATGATTTAAATAATATTATAAATGAAAAAAACAAACCAATAAAAGATTACTTAAATCTTCTTAAATCAGCTATACTTAAATCTTATAATAATTTCTCAGAAATAGAGAATAATAAACGAATTAAAGTTTGTAATTATGATATTAACGAAAAAAAAAGTTTACTTTCTCTTTACAATTCTAAAACAGTATCAGCAAAAAAAGTAATTCAATCAATAATTGATAATCTAAATCCTAAACACGATTCTAGATGTCTTTATTGCGGAATTGGTGAATATGAAGAAATAGACCACTTTCTCCCTAAAGAACATTTTCCAGAATATTCAATACTTTTTAAAAATTTAATTCCAATATGTGGTAAATGTAATAAAATCAAGGGTCAAAAAATACCCGGAGAAAATGTTGATTATTTGCATTTAACTTATGATATTCTACCCTTGGAAGAATATTTGGAATTAGATATTAAACTAAAAAATAAGACTCCAATTCTAAACTATCGAGTTAAAAGTAACTTCAATGGGACACTAATTGATAATCATATAAGTGCATTGAAATTAACCAGCAGATATAATAAAAAAGGTATACAATATATTTTAAGAATTAAAGCTTTATACGAATCTTATGGAGAGAAATATGCTGAAGAAGAAATTGATAGAAATTATCTAGAGACTTCAACTTTCTATGGTAGTAATTTTTGGAAAAGTATTCTTATTAAAAAACTAAAAGAAATTGAATATGTAAAAAAGTACTGCAGTTAACATATTCTATCTATAAAAAAATAAAAATAAAAACAATTTCTTAGGATTTTCTTTTATTTTGATTTTTAAATTTTTCTTTCAAATCAATAATTTCACTTTCAATATTATTGAGTTCATTTTTATTTAGAGTTGAGAATAAATATAGAACATCAATTTCAAAAAAATTACAAATTTTAACAATATTTTCTAGTGTAGGATTGGTTTCTGCTCTTTCAATTCTTCCTATATGATTACTTGATAAATTAAGTTCATTTCCCAGTTGCAATTGTGACATTCCCTTTCTTAATCTATGCAATTGTAAAAGCTTTCCGATTTGATTTTTTAATTCCTCAAGTACCAATTTATTCATTTAGTAAATTTTGGACTTTCTAAAGTTTTTCAACAACACATATATGTTGTGTATTTATTTTTTTTGTTTATATTTGTAAAAATTACAGTGAATATGTAATTTTGCGATAGTACAAAAAAATATAGAAGCTATTGCTTAGATTCTCGACTGGAAAACTGGCACTTTTCAAAAAGCAACGAGTTGATAAGTAAACGTGCCCACGACCTCGGCGTGGGCTCGCTTATCGTTGCTTGGTATGCCAGTACCACCAGTCGGTAAGTTGAGTTCCACGCCTTTTCTATTGGGCAAAATGTAGTGAGTATGTGTGTTGAATGGTACAAAAGAATTCATCTTCATGATCGAAGCAGTTTCTTCCAGCTAAAACATACTGCTTATGAAAAGAACAGACTCTTTGCCTCGGATACTGAAAGATGCTCAGCTCTATGAACTGCTGAAAAAAGGCGACCCAAACTCTTTAGAACATATTTATTTGCGTTACAAAAGACTTCTTTTCTGGATAGGAAAACAAATAGTGGAGGATGATTTTGTGGTAGAAACGCTTGTTCAGGATGTTTTTCTCAAACTTTGGTTGCAACGTGATTCTATTGAAACACCGAATCATATTCTGGGGTTTTTAAGGTTTGTTTTAAAAAGAGATTGCCTCACTTATTACAGTTCTCCAAGAAATAAATTCACTCGCCTTATTAATTCCTTAGAACGTTACGAGAACTATCAGGATTATCTGGCTGGTTACGACCCTGCTCAAGACAAGGAACTTCTCCTCCTTCAGGAATCTGAACAGAAAAATTTAGATGAAGTGAAGAAAGTTTTAAATGTTTTGGATTCGAAAAGGAAACACCTCATAGAACTTTGCCTTGAATATGGCTTTCAGTACAAACCTATTGCAGAAGCTATGGGAAGTAGTGTAAAAGATATTAGCAATGAAGTGAACAGAGCCATCAATGACCTTCGGGACATTATTAAAGGAAGTTCTTTTGAACAACCTAAAATAAAAGTTTCTGAACATGAAAAGCAACCCAATAAACTCAGCAGTCGACAACTTGAGATTTTGAAAAGAAGGTTTGAGCATAAATCGTCTTTCTCGGTGATTGCTCAAGAGCTCAATTTATCTGAAAAGGATGTTCATCGGGAATTTCTATTTGCGTATCAATTTCTACAAAGTAAAAAAAAAACTTCTGAAACACTTCTTTGAAATGGAAAAATCTACAATTACTCTTACCCGAAGAATTCAGTTGCTCCTAGATGTTCCTTTTGATGAGAAAAAAGCGATGTGGGAAAAACTGTATCGCTATCAGAACCGATGTTATAGAGCAGCTAATTTTATTGTTTCTCATTTGTATGTTCAGGAAATGATGAAGGATTTCTTTTATTTTACAGAAGATATTCAATACAAGTTGGCAGACATCAATAAAGATGAAATGGGAATGTTTAACCGCTCGAAAACCAATACTACAGCACGAATGGTGTTTGATAAATTCAAAGGGGAAATCCCAACTGATATATTGGGAAGCTTGAATAATACGATTCAATCTGTTTTTTCAAAAGAAAAATCTGACTATTGGCGAGGTGTAAAATCTTTGAGGAACTTTAGAAAAGATATTCCTATTCCGCTTCCTGTTAAATGCATCAGCAAAATGAGATATGAAGAGGAAACGAAAGCATTTTGTTTTAATGCATTTGCTATTCCTGTAAAAACGTATTTGGGAAAAGACTTTACGGATAAGCGTTTGATTATGGAACGCCTTTTAAGAGATGAAATAAAACTTTGTACCTCACAAATCCAATTGAAAGACAAGAAAATCTATTGGCTTGCTGTATTTGAATTTGAAAAAGAGGAGCATCTTTTAAAACCTGAAATTATTGCTGAAGCTTCTTTGTCTCTGGAACATCCTATTGTAGCTAAAGCCAATAATGTGCGCATCAATATTGGCACAAAGGAGGAGTTTCTCTACCGAAGACTTGCTTTACAGGCTAGCCTGAAGAGGATTCAAAATGGTATTGCTTCTGCCCGTTCTGGAAAAGGAGCAAAACGCAAAAAAAAGGCTCTTTATAATAGAGAAAATATTGAAAGTAGGTATGTGAATCATCGGCTTCATTTGTACAGCAAACAACTTATTGATTTTTGTATTGAGCAACAAGCAGGCACACTTATTCTTAAAAATCAGGAGGACAAAATTGGGATTGCCAAAGAACAGAAATTTGTACTTCGCAATTGGAGCTATTATGAATTGCAAGCCAAAATAAAATACAAAGCTGAAAAAGCAGGTATTGAATTGATTATAGGATAGCAGCAAGCAGCATAAAGAGGGTGCTTGTACACCCGTAAGGTGAGGTCTTGAACGCTCACTAAATACTCTAGCAGTATATACAACGGCGTGGGTCTCTTTTTTTCTGAAATAGTGATTGAGAGAAGAGGAAAACAGACAAGAAGGATAAGATGTATTTTAAATCCCTAATTACTTTATCTGTGTAAGCTTAAAAATTAAATAACATTGCTTCTTTAGCAAACTAAGTAAAACGCAGTACAGTTTGTGAAAGTTATGTAACAAAACTCTTATTTCAATTGTCTTTAAAGAGACAATTAAAAAAATAAAAGATCAAATGTTACATATAGTCCGAATTAAAATTTCATATATTCTCCTCTTATTTCTATTATCAATTTTTAAAATTAATGCACAGAATTTAACCGAAAAACAATTTATTGAAGATTTAGAATTTCTAAAAACCGAATTACCTAAAAAACATAAAAATCTATTTGGGAAAATCTCTGAAAGAAAATTCAACCAAAAAATATTAGAAATTGAGAAAAAAAGGCAATCTCTGAATAATGAAACTTTTGAAATTGAATTATACAAATTGATTAAAAAAATTGGGGATGAACACACAAGAATAGAACCAAAATATAGAAACATTTTTCCAATTTATTTTGATTTTTTTAAAGAAGGTATTTTTGTTGTAAAAACAGATTCTATTCATTCTAAGCTAATGTATAAAAAACTTAATGGAATAGAAACTCACACAATTAAAAGTGTAATCAATGATTACAAAAGAATAATCAAAGATGATAATAAATCTTATTTTGAAATAAATTTTTTAAACTTCATCAATAATCCGAGCATATTAAAAGGCTTAAATATCACCAAATCAAATTCAGAAATCAAATTTATTTTAGACAACCAAGAATTTCCAATTTTAGCAACAAATAAAGAAAATTCTGCACTGACAAAAAACACTCAACTTTTAAGATTTAAACATAAGGATAATTATTGGTATGAACTGATTGAGAATAACAAAACAATGTATTTCAATTATCAAGATTGTGCAGAACAAGATGGAAAAACCTTCGAAATATTTAATAATGAATTATTCAATGCTATAGAGATTCAAAAACCCGAAAAACTTATAATTGATTTAAGAAATAATAGCGGTGGAAATTCAGCTATTCTAAAACCTTTTCTCGAAAATTTGAAAACAAACTATCTGAATAAAAAGGGTTCATTATACATTTTGATTGGTAAGAAAACATTTTCTTCCGCTTTAATGAATGCGATTGATTTGAAAAGAAATTACAACTCAATTCTTATTGGTGAACCAACAAGTGGAAATGTAAATCATTATGGAGAAACTAGAGGCTTTTATCTTCCAAATTCAAAAATAATTATTGGCTATTCAACCAAATATTGGGAAAATTGGAAAGGTTATTCTGGTTCACTCAAACCAGATATTCAAATAGATTATTCAATTGAAAATTTCAAAAATAATATTGATGAAGCAATTGAATACATAAAAGACAATTAGAATTTTAGTTTTTGCAACATGTATTGATTTTTTTCTTTTTAAGCGAGTATTACTTTTAATCTATTGATTTCCATTAGCTGTTAAAGTACAATTTATATTCAATACAAAAAAGCCCCTTTCATCATTTCCTGTTCTGCTCTTGTAATCCCAATTTCCGTTGCAATGTCTTTCCAATTGCGGACTGCATCTTGAATTTCAGCAATAATAGCATCCATTTCAGAATCGCTTAATCGAAAATAAATACCTACGCTTTTTGCTAATTCGAGATTCAGAGCATTATCATCCATATCAATATTTAAAGCCAATCCATCTTTCTCAACAGAAGGATTTAGGTCATAAGCAGGCGATAAAATCCAACCATTTTCTGTTAAAATAAAACCGTGATTCCGAAGATGGTCATCTGTATTTGAAATACAAATATTGAACACAATTCTTCGCCATAATTGATGAAGATTTTCGTTAATATTTACGCCATTATTCATTACAAATTCAGCTATATCGAGATAACTTGCGGTGTGAAATCGTAAATTTTCTTCACTGTTTCCCGTCATTGTCATTGCCGAAGCAAAGTGAATTCTATCATCGCCTTCTCTGTCGAACCTTTTAGTGAAAAAAGTATGGTGTTTTCCTGCTATTTTTTCTATTCTGCATTCGTTCATTTCAATGCCACTTTTCAAAGCTAATTGATATGCTAAAAATTCCCAAGCTCCTTTGTCAATCGTATCATTTTTTGAAGGAAATTTCGCAATCCACAAATCGCCTTTTTCATCTACAATATTGGCTTTGGGTCTTGCTCCTCCCAACGAAGATCCTGGAGCCATAAGAATCGCTAACCATTTTTTCACATCTATATTTTCGTCATCCTCCAAATTTTTCGCAGCGGCTTGAAGCTCTCGAATAGACGACCAAGGCGGTGTAGCATTTTCATGATCGTCATCAAGAAAAGAACCATCTAAAGACGTTTTAAACCTCAAAGCGCCCATTCTTGTTTTGTCAAAAACACCCAAAAGATAATCTATATCATAAAGAGTTTGTGGCTTCTCTCCAAATTCTCTTGCATGTTGTGCGGCTTTTCTTTTCATTAAAGTGCGCCCCCAAGTATCTGGCATACTGTCTAAAAAAACTCCAAAATTTTCTTTATTGTTTGGAAATTGTGCACCTGAAAAAAACTGAATATCTGGGTCAATCAAACGTTGAGATGCTGTTTTTATCCAATCTTTATCGTATTCAAAACCAAACGCTTTTTTCCCTTTTCCGTAATGTGCAGAAAGAATTCCCATCAATTTCGGGGCTGCCATTCCTTTCCAATCAGCGAAAACGTAAATATCAAATTTTCCTTGCTTCATAATAGTAGATGTTTATTTAAGTAATTCTAAATCCTGCAATTTTCTGCCAAACTCGTCATCAGCAGCTAATTTCAGAAAATCGTTTTGCAATCCCAGAACTCTTAAAACATTAAAATAAGCTCCCAAAGAAACACTTGCATCACCTTTTTCAATCAAATACAATGTGGAACGAGCAATTCCCGCTCTTTCAGAAACCTGAACAGCAGTGAGTTTTCTACGTTTTCTTGCGAGCTTAATATTTTCTCCCATTTGCCCTAATAGTTGATTGAATTTTGGGAGGATTACCTGTTGTTTCATTACAATAATGATTGTTATTTCGAACAAAAATACATGTTTTGATTGAAATAACAATCATAAAATATATTATTTTGATTCCCTACTCGCCTCATACCCATCTTTAAATCTCAAAAAATTCTTTGCTTCTTTCGGGTTTTTCTCTATCCATTTATTCATCAGCTCAGTATTATGTTGTAGTTGAAGGTAATCTTCATCTTTATAAATAGATTGACCATCTTTTTTAATTTCATCCAAAATCTCTTGACGGATTTCACTTTTTGATTTAATGCTCTCCACATACCATTGCTTGGTAAAAAAGATGTTTCCTGCTGTTATTATAACTGAAAGGAATAATGCTGCAATCATCCCATAAAAGATAGTTTTGATAAATTTTGAATTCTTTTCAAG
The DNA here is from genome assembly GCF_047601505.1 of Cloacibacterium sp. Lineage (GTDB taxonomy): Bacteria > Bacteroidota > Bacteroidia > Flavobacteriales > Weeksellaceae > Cloacibacterium. The sequence goes on along the minus strand of NZ_JASGJD010000001.1, from coordinate 603,580 downwards.
TGCTTTATTTAGATTCAAATAATCTTCAGAGGGTATGATTTCAAGGGTTTTCGGTATCCTTTCTATAAATTCATTCCTTTCTTGGGCTTCTTTTTCTAAAGATTCTGATAATTTTAAAATTGTAGCGTTAAATCCCCTCATCGTAGATTCTGTTTCTCCTTTTATATTCAATAAATCTTCATACATAAATTCTGTTTTTATTCCTTGCTTGGTGTTTCTTTCATTGGTTTCAATGACTTTTTTTAATAGTTCTAAGCCATTGTTTTGATTGTGCTCTTGATTGTACTCTTGGTTTCCTTTTTGGTTTTTTTCTTGATTTTCCATCTTATCTAAATTTTCGTTTTTTCTTTTTTAATAGTTCGTCTTCTGGTGATGAAGTGTAGGTGGGCTTTAATAATTCTTTTGCTATATTTTCAAACTGTTTACTCACAGATGGCGAATTTCCCAGTTCCTCTTTATTGATTTGTTCTGTTGCTGTTGAGTTGAAAATGATTGTCCTTTCCTGATTTTCTTGAAGTTTCTGTTTGATGTCTTTAATTTTTAATGTATTGGTGATTTCAGAGAGTTTATATCCTGGTTTGTATTCTCTCTCGGTTTGATGGTTGATATCTTCGAACTTTACTATTCTCATTCCCGAGATTCCTACTTTTTCATTTTGTGAAAGTGTTACCCGATAACCTAGCTTTTTCATATTATTAATCAGTTCTTCAAAGTTTCTTGAAATTCTAAGGGAAGTTGTGAGTGCTTTCAACATTTGCTTTTTCTTTTCTTTGCCAATTTCAATATCGGTTTTCAGGTTCATTTCTTTGCAAACTTCACGAACGGCTTTCCCAAAGAGTTCTCCAATGTTGTGGGCTTTAATGGTATTCTCTCCGTGTATATTTACTCTATTGACAATAAAGTGGATGTGTCTCTGTTTGGTTGAGGAATGAATATCTAAAACCATTTGGTTGTTATCACTCACTCCAATTTTCTTCAAAGCTCTTAATGCCAATTGTGTGAGTTCTTCATTGGATAAAAGGTCTCCAATAGATTTTTCAGGAGAAATATATCCTGTCAATGCCCAGTTTTTTATATTTTTATTACGGTCTGCAACGGTTTTCATTTCTGTAAACTGTTGTTCTGGGTTCTGACTTAATAGATTGTTTTGATATACTCGTTCTGCTGTTCCTTTGTCATTGCCATTGTATTCGATGGCGATTTTGGTAATTCTTCTGGTGGTTGCGCTGTTATTCATTTTTGAATTTCAGTTATGTGGGTTTCTGCTTGTTTTGTTTTTCATACAGATATTGATAAATCAGTTGGGTGACATTTTCTATTTCATGGAGGATTTGTTTCTTGTTTTCAAATTCGGAAAACGCTCTATGTCTCAATAAATTTTTAATTCTGATAAAATGATTCCCATATTGAAGAAGGATTTCTTCGGTTTTAAATTCATTGATTTTTAATTCTTTTTCAGTAAGAATCATCCTTACATATTTTGATATTTTCAAATGATATTTTGAGGCTTGTTTTTCTATTTCTTCAAACTCTTTTTCGGTTAATCTTACGGAGATAACTTTTGAAAATTGTTGTGATGTTTTCTTTTTTAAACCGCCTTTTCTGCCGATTTCCTGAAAGTGTTTTTTTCTCTTTTCACCATCCTCTTTTTTTTCATTTTCTTCTAAGGCTTTCTTGATAAATTCTTCTAAAAAGTCTTTTTCCATATTGGTGTGCATTTAGTTTTTAATTGAATTTTAGTTTGTTTTTAATAAGGTTTTTCAAGACATTTCTGACGATAGGAAGAAATCAAAAATTCCAATTTTGCAATTAGCGGCTACGCTTATTGTAAACTTTGGGTACTTTTTGCACTAACTATCTGCCGAGTTTTCGTGTGTTTATTTTATTCAGGTCTTCATATTCTCTACCTGTATCTCTTTTACTCATTTCCCAACTCATTAAAAACTCGTTCAGGTCTTTGTGGTTTTTGTATAGAATCCGACAATCCTCTATGTTTTTCAATTCATTTTTCAGCATTTCAACAGCTCGGTTTCCAGCATTGTCGTTATCAAAATACAGTTCTACTTTTTGATAATTCTGAATTAAATTTTTGATTTTTGGAATCATCGAAACGGAGTTTAGGATGATGTAATCTGAAGGCTTTTTTTGCAAATCATCTTCTATATTTTTAAAGGAAAGGAAATCGAAAAAACCTTCGAAAATGCGAAGTGATTCTTCTCCATTTTTAATGGTGGAAATATCTTTTTTTCCTAAGCATATCTTAGAGTATTTATTCCGAATTTCGTAACCTCCAGAATCATTTTTGAAGCCTATCCCGAAATAGCTTTTATCGTTGATTTGGTAATGTATCTCTTTTAAGTATGTGGTTTGATTTTCTACTTTTCTACTTTTTAAATATTCCAATAGTGCTGGATGTTGAATGTCTTTGACTTCAATTATTGTATAATTATTTGCTAGAGCTTCTTGCTTCGGATTAGGATTACTTTGATGTTGAAAAGAAGAGAAATTTTGTTGTTCTGCCCAAACTAAGACATCTTTTATGGAAGCGTTTAAATATTTTTTCATAAAGTCAATATTGTTTCCGCCTATTCCTTCAGAATGGAGATACCAGACGTTGTTTCTTTTATTGAGTTTAAAAGAGGCTTGGGTTTCTGTGGAAAAAGGATTGAGATACCAAGCTTCTTTTTCATTTTGCTTTGTTGGATGGTGTCCGAGTGAAACGAGGACTTCTTCCAACTTTATAGAGTTGAATTGGTTGCAGTTCATAGTTGTAAAATATTATGGTTTATTTTTTGGAAATATTTTGATGAATTGATGAGAAAGATGTTTAAGTTGCTGTAATTTAAAAGATTACATTTTCATCAAAGTCTCATCATTTCATCAAACTTTAAAATTTATGTTCATCAGTCTTTCATCAAAAATGAAGGTTTTAAAATTTGATGAGGCTTTTGATGAATAGTAAGTTATTGATTTTCTTTTCATTATCAATTAATTCATCATTTCATCAAATTTTTGAAGAATAGAATCTCTTTTTATCGTGAAATAGCGACCAGTTTTATTATTTTGATAAAAATTTCCTGAAAAATCAATGTCATATTTGATATAAGCCAAAGAGTTATTTTGAGGTTCAAGTTTCCATATTTCTTTTAGAATTTTCCTCACATCATTGATTGTCCAATATTGATTTTTAAACATTCGGTTGAGCATATTCAAAATATCCTGAGGAATACATTGAAGTTCTTTTTCATCAGTGCATTCAAAAAACTCATACAAGAGTTCAATGATTTTTGATTCTAACTTGTTATTGTTTTTCCAAACTAATCTTTGTAAAGCTTTAGTTCTGATTTCTGAATGCGAAAACCACATTCTTGTTTTTTTGTGAGTTTGAAAAGGTCTTTGAATGAGATAGCTTAAGAAAAAGGGGATTTCTTTGATAAGGTTTCGAAGAAAATCAGTATTCTCATTTTTTATGGATTTTACTTTGATAATCCAGAATCTAGTTTCTTCTTCGTCAATTTGAATAAAATTGTCTTCATTGTTGGAGCAAAGGATAAATTTGCCAAAAAATTCAACTTCTTCTCGGTCTTTTCCTTTGGCTTCCATTTTGTCTTTGTCTGTTGTAGAAAGATATTTTAATCGTTCTGTGATTTCTTTTTTATCAAAAAATACTTCATCAATAGCAACGATGAGCATAGAAGTCCAATCAGAATTGAATTGACTACTGAAGGAATCACCTTTGATGTAAGTCATATTAAGTCCGAAAATAGATTTTAGCCATTTAATGAATGTAGATTTTCCTGTTGCTCTTTCTTTTGAAACCAAGCAAAGAATAGGTAAAACCTGAGTGGGAGATTGAAGCAAGATTTTTAGATAATCCAAACCTAGCTCTAGTTGTTCTCCGAAAATATGTTCTATAAACTGAATTGAAAATGGAATATTCTCTTTTAGAGCTTCAAGACTGATTTTTTCTTCGATAGGTTGATAGGGGATTTCATTGTAGATATTATAAAATCCTTCAATAATCTGACTGTAGTTCAAGTGGTCTGGAATACAACAAAACCCGTCGTATTTTGGGATTGTTGAGACGAATGTTTTTCCATAATCACTTACAATAGTTTCTTTGTTCCAACGAACCAATATAGAAATTTTATCACCAGAGATTAATGGTTTTTCAATGATTTTGAAATAGGAAATTCCTACTCGTAAATAGGGAGTTTTTTCGCTCATTTTAAGAATAGTTTTTTATACGAAATTATTAAACAATAGAAATTGTAATGCTCGAACAGAGCTTACATTCTTCGGTTTTTTCCGTATTCCAAAAGTTCCTTTTTAGAATAGTAGTATCGCCCATTAAAATTGTAATGAGGCAGATTCTTATTTTTCCGCCAGTCAATAATGGTCGGAACAGAAATGCGCAGAAATTTTGTGGCTTCGATTTGAGAAATTAAATCTTCAGGTTGTTCTTCTGCTTTTTTAACGGGTAATGTGAAGTCGGTTGCTTTTTTTAGAATAATTTCAACCGCTTTTTCCAAATCTGCTTTGGTGTGGGAATAAAGTTGTACTGACATTTGATTGTATTTTAAATTCAAATGCAATATTATTAACTTAATTATTGAAAATCAAACAGTTACAAATTATTCGAAAAGATCTAATTTAATCCAAATTCGTCCAAAATAATTTTTTTGCAATCCAGATTAATCTAAATTAATCCAGATTAACCTCTTCAATAAACCTTCTGATTTAACAAATTTTAACTAAAATATTCCTATTTTAATAAAGTTTAACGTTTTTTCACTTGATTCAAAAATAAAGAGTGTTGTTTTTTGATTAAAATACAAGAACTATCCATCGTCAATATTTTCAGGCATTCATAATGCTGTTGACTTTTTCTTTTACAATTTCAATCCTTTCATCAATAATCAATGGGTGTATATGTGTTTGCAAGAGTTCTTCTAAAAGACCTTTATCAATGATTTTTTGCAATTCAGATTTAATAAATTCTAAAATTCTCTCATCGCACTTTGCTATTTCATCTACAATGGTGATTCTGTTATCAATGATGTAGATAATGTCCTCAATATCGTGACTGGTTCTATAATCTTTTCCCCGACTATTGAATGCTTCAAACTTTGTTGCAAGAAAACAAGGTGCTGATAAGATGTAAATTTCCTGATCTTTTGCTTTCACTTTCCATAAGTCCTCAAAACCTATTTTATACCAGCGATTGGTTGAACCAAAGGCGTTGTCTTCGGCAGGAATTATATCTACAGGATATTTTTGGTATGTGTAACTGCAAATAGATGTTCCATAAGGGTCTGGATGAAAACCTAATTTTCCCAATTCCTCGATTGTTTTGAGAAATTCTCCTACATTTACGATATTAATTGTAAAATCAATGTCTTTCGTGGGACGTATTTCGTCGGCTGCTGGGTCATCTGTATAAAGACTGATAACAGCTCCACCGACGAACACTACTTGCTCCCTATATTGTTGTAAACCTTCTGCTACTTTCGCTACAACTCCTATATTTATGGTCTTATTATACAATTTTTAAATATTTTTTTAGGTATTCTACGGCTATTTCTTTTTCTCTTGTTCGCCCAACACGAATCGCATCTGTGATTGCAAGTAATTCATATAATTTTTCATCTTTCAATACTGCTTCTGGAACCGATGGATAAAGTGGTTCTATACTTTGACCTCTTGTATTTCCTTTTGCATAAGCCCAAACATACTTTTCATTACTTTGGATTTCATTATTGAGCGGTAAAGCACTATGAGCAGTTGGAATTCCTCTGACTATTGCTCCTGGCTTCTGAGGAAAAGCATATCTTATCCCATATTGTAGAAACTCGGCAAGAGCATATTTCATTACTACTTTTCCTTTTGGGTCTAATAATCCTGAATTTTTTGACCTTGCAACCGATTCGCTTATTTCAGCTTGGCTTATTCCTAAATCTGCCGCAACGGAAGATTGATTCCACGAATCATTATCGAGGCTAATAATTTTTAGTAACAAAACGATATCCTGTGGTTTCATATTTTGTTTTGAATTTTTCATATATTGCATATTGCGATATGCAATATTAATAAAAAAAATTGAATTACAAATTAGTGTTATTGCATATCGCAATATGCAATAACATTATCTCCATGCTTTATCCATTTGTTCGTCCGTAAAAGCTTCCGTCACTTTCATATATTTGTCCAACACTGCATCTTTTTTGATGTTTGCAATTTTCTTAATGGCTTTCGGTTCCATTCCTAAAAGTAGAGAATTGGTTATGAATGTTTTTCTAGCGGTGTGGCTTGTAATAAATTTACATTTTGGTTGTGTTAAAGATTTTTTCTTATTTCCAACAAACCAATGAATAGTAAATGATTGTGTGATTTCTGCCAATTCACAACATTCCTTTATGTATTCATTAAATTTTTGTGATGAAATTATAGGTAACGGTTCATAGATTGTCCCTTTGTATTTTCCCAAAATAGCTTTTGCATATTTATTGAGTTTAATTGCGTGGTTTTGGGTTTTCGTTTTCTGGATAGAAAGGACAATATGATCCTCGGAAATATTAGCTAGGTGCAGTTTTGACAAATCAGAAAATCTTAATCCTGTAAAACAACCCATACAATAGAAATCTCTTGCTTGAGAAAGTCTATCACTTTCAAATTGATAATTGTATAAGTTCATTAATTCTTCAAAAGTCAAAAAAACAATGTCAATATCATGTTCAGCAGCTTTGAATTTTTCAAATTCACGATTAGTGTTGTATCCTTTTTCTATCGCCCAATTCAGAAATGATTTTAAAACCTTATTTACTTTAGCAAAGTAGTTCTGTTTCATTTTTTTTACTTCATAGGAGTAATCTCTCAATGATTCAAAAAAATCATTATTTACTTCATCAAAAGAAAGCGAAATGTTTTTTTCTTTACAAAAGAGCTCTAAATAATTTTTTACTGTAATTTGACCTTTTATTGTATTTGGTGTTTTGGTTAATTTTCCTTTTTCAATGTATTCTTCAAAACATTTAAAAATTTCGTATTCAGTAGTAATAACTACCTTTTCTTCATAATCATATTTCTCAAGAAAAAGTTCCTTCGTTGGTTTTATTTTACTAGCCCTGAAAAAAAGTGAAATGTCTTGAATTTTAGATTCAATCTCCGAAAGTTTTTCATTAATAGAATCATATCCGTAATATTTTTCTTTTTTTGTATTGGCTTTTACTCTATTATTTTGCCAATCTTCTGGTTTGCAATTTAAGCCAGTATTACGCTTTATTACAGAACTGCCTATTCTAAACAATATTCTGATTGGCATTAAGCCATCTTGAGTTACTTTGTCCTTTCTTAATTCAAAAACATATTTTATCATAAATTCAAATTAGATTAAGTTAATAAAAGGGGGAACAAAAGGGGGAACATTTTTAAAATAAAAGCGAAAAAAACAAGGTAAATTTAATTATAACCGTTCCCCTCCAAATCCAAATATACTGAATATAAATGAGTTAAGAAGATTAAAAATAGGAAAAAAATTATGGTAGCCCCGTCTGGGGTACAAAAAACGCTGTTAATCATTTGATTTTCAGCGTTTTTTATTTTAAAGGGGGAACACCTTAATTCTTTACTATTTTATAGAACCATAATCTTATAATGGTACAGCAGTAACGTTTTCGATTTACATTTATTTCATTTATCTCTTTAAACAAAAAAAGCATCTTACGAAATTTTCATAAAATGCTTATTGGAAACTTTTCCCGGTATACTACGCAGAGCTTTTAGACTCTGCATAATGATACTCGGTTTTTCATCATTTGTGTTTTGTGGAACAAAGATACCAATACACAATTGTTATTTTATTATAAATGCGTTAGATATATATCGTTTGGGTTGTAGATATTTTTCTACAAAATGATTATTGGTCATTCTCTTTTATAAGTTCTATTAGCTCTACTATATTGTCTATTTCTAGTTTCTCGAAGATTCTTTTTTTAATTGTACTTACGGTGTTCTGCTTTATTTCTAATAGATTAGCGATTTCTAAATTGCCATTTCCAATTGCGTACATTTTTGCAATTTGCAATTCTCTTTCAGACAAAACCATTAATGGATTAATCAACTTTGGGTTCCTCATAGAATTCAACAATAAAGCTTGCGTAGTAGCCGAAATATATTCTCCTTCATGAAGCATTTTTAAAATAGCTTTCATTATTTCTTCTTCTTCGCTCATTTTACTTAAAAAACCGTTTGCACCAGCTTTTATGTATTTTAGAGCGTTAGAATCCTCGTCAATCCCTGTAAAAATAAGAATCTTGGTTTCTGGTGATATTTTTTTTATTTCGGCTAGAATTGAAATACTATTCCCATCAGGGAAATGCGCATCTATTATTGCTAAATCTATTTTGATTTGAGATATTTTTTCCAAAATTTGCTTCAAATTAGAAACTTGAAACGTTTCAAAACTCTCATCCAAATCATCCAAAAGAAACAAAACACCTTGCCTTATAAGACTATGATCGTCTGCAAGTAAAATTTTAAATGTCTGTTTTTCTATTTCACTCATTTTTTTAAATTTAAATTAATAGAAAAAGTTACCGTTGTACCTTTGTTTTCTTCGCTAGAAACAGATATTTCACCCGAGTAAAGCGCCACAATTTCTTTGCACAAACTTAAACCCAAGCCTGCACCCAAATTTTCTACATCTTCAGACAAAACACCTTGATAATATGGTTCGAATATTTTTTCTAAATCAGATTTAGAGATTCCAGTTCCGGTATCACTTATTTCTGTAACAAGAGAAACTACGCTTTTATTGATAGATTTTGCTCTAGTAACTACTTTTATTTCACCATTTTCGGTGAATTTATTCGCGTTACCCAAAATATTCATAAAAAGTTGATTAATCTTTGTATTATCCGAATTGACGACAATTTTTGTATCAATATTTTCCTCAACAATAAATGTATTATTTCTGGTTTCAATATAAGGCTCTATGGAAGTTAAGATAGATTTTATTTCGTTTTTTAGATTAAATTCAACAGGAATTAATTTATTTTCTACCTGCTGATTTTTTGTGTATTCTAAAATCTGATTTGCTTGAATGAGCAAAGTATTATTGGTGAAACTGATAGATTTAAGATATTCTCTAATATTTTTATCCTCCGTTTTTTTGTTAATTTTATTAATGAAAATTCCTATAATCTTTAACGGAGACCTCAGTTCATGGCTCAACATTCCTAAGATTCTGTTCTTAAAATTGAGATTTTCTTTAATTTGTTTATTGGCTTTACTTAATTTTCTTTCATAAATAAATGCAATTCTGGTTAATATCATTATTAATATAGAAACGATAAACATGAGAACCATCGAGCCAAAAAGCAAGTACATTCTTACTCTATTATTTCTTGAATTTTGTTTTTCGTATTCTTTTTCCAAATCCGCTTTAGAATCTTTGATGGCAACTCCATAAATGTTCATCAAACCATTGCTGTACAACAATAAATTACTGAACATTTCATAAAATTTTCCTTGATTATTTTGATTATTGGTAACATTAACTTGGATTTTTTTCACTTCTCCAGAATAATGATTGTTTACCACATTCATAATACTGTCAAATTCAGATTTTATATTGGCAGAATTGGGAGTTTTTCCCTGTTTTATGGTGATAACAGTATTCTCTTTACGAACGTTTTCTTTGCCCGAAATAGCATCTCCAATACGTCCAAAAAGTCCTTTTTTCTTAAGAGTATCCGAATACGTTTTGGTTTCTACATCAAATTTATCAAAATTATAATCCAAGTTATATTTTTTGAGTTTCGGAACACGGTTGTCTATTTTAAAATTAGATTTCGCCGAATATTGATAAGTAGAATCTATTAAAGATTTAAGTTTTTTTATTTCTAAAGAATCATTTTTCTGAGAAACAATTATATTTTTGAGTTTGGGATATTTGTTTTCATAATGGCTTATGTTTTCTAAATTTCCCCCAATTTTATTTAAAGACTCAAAATAAGATTTAAGATATTTGCTATCTTCTGTTGCTACATATTTTTTCAAAAACTCTTGAGCGGACAAGAGTTCTTTTCTAGAATTTTCTGTAAGATTTTCTAAAGAATGAATTTCTTTTAATTGATTTTCAATAAAAGATAGATTTTTTTTGGCAATAAATTCATTATAAAAAAATCCAGCTATTAATAATTGTATCAACAAAATACATACAATTAATGAATAATGGATATTCTTTCGTGATTTGAAATTTAGTAATTTCAAAAAGGTGTAACTTGCTTTCATCGTGTTGTTGTTAACAAGTAGATTTGCTCATCAACAAAGTATAGTTACTGAAAATTATTTAAGGTTTTCCCAAAAAGCAATCCTCTGAAAAAAGTAATCAAGACTATTATTTTGGTTATTTGTTTATATAAAGTGAGTAACTTATTCTTTATTATTAGAGACTTACCTATTTGTGTGTTTTTATCATTTGTTGTGGCAAAGATAAGAATATTTAATAATCAAATAAAAAGCAAAAAATAATAACCTCAATAACAAAAAATTGCTATTTTTTCACGAAAGAATAAAGGAAAGGAGCTTTATTGGCAGAACCATCAAAAAGTTTTTCGTGTCTGTCTAAAATATTAAGACTCAACATTTTTCTTTGGAAATTATTTCTTCTGAATTTTTCTCCTAAAATTGTTTCATAAAGATTTTGTAAATCTTTCATGGTGAATTTTTCTGGCAAAAGATTGCTTCCTACTAATTTATAATCGATAGTTTTTCTTAGATGTTCTAACCCCTTTTGTATAATTTCTTTGTGGTCAAAAGCCATTTCCGGAAGTTCATTTACGTCAAACCAAGCACAAGTCTCATTAAAAGCATCTGGAAAAGTATGAGAAAGTGTATAATCTATCAATGCATAATAGCCTATTGTTACAAATCTTTTGTAAATCCAATGCTCTTTACTTATGTCAATTCCTCTGTTTGCTAATAATTGTCTGTGCGGATTTTTTTCTTCCGTTCTATCTTTATGCCCGAATGCATAAAACTGCTCTAGATAAACATCTTCAAGATGCGTTCTTTCGTATAAAATTCTATAAGCAGCATCATCTAAATCTTCGTCTTCGAAAATAAAACCTCCGGGTATTGCCCAAAGATTTAATTCGTGATACTTCAAAAGCAGAACCTTCAAAGTATTATTATGAAAGCCAAAAATAGCACAATCTACAGACAAATGATTGATAAAATTATGAGTATCAATCAGCTCCTGCAGGGTCATCTTGTTTTTAGAATCGTCGAGTTTCATTAGTTTTTTATTTGATATAATCTGTTATTTTTTCTTTAATTGAGAAAAAAATGGAAAAAATAAGAATCAAAATTAATGGAATTGTTGCAAATAACAAGTAATAATTTCCTAATTTTTTTTGAAAAATATATGCGGTGCTCATAGAACCTATAGAACCGCCCAATGATGTAAACAAAATAATGAAGGAAACCATCTTCCCTACTCGTCTTTCAGAAAATCTAGACAAAAACTTAGAGTTCAGCATTGGATATAACGGTGCTGTAAATATTCCTACCAAAGGAAAAACAAACATTAGAATCTTAACTTTAATATCAGAATCTTGCCCTATCAAAAACGCCGAAGAGATAAGAACTATCGCAGAAATTAGACATACAAAAAATATTTTCATGGGAGCAAACTTCACTACAGCTTTACTCGCCAACAATCTTCCAAGAAAACAAAATAATGCCAAAAAAGCTGAAGATTGTAGCGCAAAAAAAGAATCTGCCTTCAAAGTATGTTTATAAAAAGTTGGCAACCAAGAGTTGAAAATTTGTTCGGTAAAAACGATTAAAGAGACCAATAAAAAGAATAAACCAGACCTATAATCGTACAAAACTCTAAAATCTATTTTCTCTGTATGCTCTATTTTTTTTGTATAAGATTCTTCTTTTTGGTCATTTTTATAAAACCAAAAAGCCGTCCAAGTAGAAATAATACCTACCAACCAAAAACCAAATTTCCAATAATCTTTGTAATCGCTATTCAAAATAAGAGCAAATTCAATATTTACAATAAAAACACCAAGCATAAAAGCGGCTTCTGTTCTGCTCATTGTTTTAGAAAACTCTTTTTCGGTATCTGAAATATTTTTGATAATAGTAAAAACACAGATTTTACCTATCGAAAATGAAATTCCTATTAAAATAAACCAGACTTTGAGAAACCAAAACTCACTTAAAAAAGGAACACTAAAACTACATATAGCACACACAATTAATGAAATACAAAGCGAACTAAAATAGCTTCTTTTCTTAATAAAATCTACCAAAAATACAGACACTAAAGCAATAGGAATATCTTTAAAAAACTCTAAAAGCCCTAGCCCTGTATAACTATATTGCTGATTTTGAGATAATTGAAGTATGATAACACTCATAGAATTAAGCAACATAGAAAACACTATGAAACTTAACATAAGATTTACATTTAAGTTTGCGATTTTTGATTTCATTAACAAAAAATTAAAACTAGGATACAATTTTAGTTAAAAAAAATATAATAAAAACTCATTATTTCGTACAAAAAAGACCGATTTAACACTGCCAAAAGTACCGCAAATAAACGGATTCTTAAAATAATTGATAAAATATTTTTTTGTTTGGGAAATTAATATAAATTTATTGTCTCAAAATGAGATAAAAAATAAATAATTATGAATATGAGTATTAAAAAAGGTTTAGGGCTAATAGCAGTCCTTTATTTTACCTCAAGTTTTCAAGCTCAAGTAAAAAGCGATTCAACCGCTGTAAAAGAGAAAAAAATTGATGAGGTAGTTTTAATCGGTTATGGTACTGTAAAAAAGAAAAATGCTACAAGTGCTATCGAAAATATTAAAGCGGATGCTTTTGAAGAAAGACCTATTTATAACGTAGGACAAGCTTTACAAGGTAATGCCGCTGGTGTAAGCGTTGTACAAAACTCTGGAAAACCAGGACAATCTCTAAATGTAAAAATTAGAGGAAACAACTCAATTTCATCAGGCGTTAATCCTTTGTATGTAGTAGATGGCATCCAAACTTTCGATATTAGCGGTATAAATACTGATGACATTGTTGACATGACTATTTTGAAAGATGCTACTTCAGCTGCCATATATGGTATTAATGGTTCTTCTGGGGTAGTTATTATTACAACAAAAAGAGCAAAAGCAAACAAACCACAACTTAATTTTAACGCATATTGGGGTGTTTCCAAAAAAGTAGACAATGTAGATGTGCTTAATCCTGATCAATACAAAGCTTTAATATCTGAAATTAATCCTGTATGGCTCAATACTATTAATGACCCTATGTACGCAGGAATTAATACTGATTGGGTAAAAAAAGTATACAGAACAGGTTTCGACCAGAACTATAATGTAAATTATTCCTTTGGTGATGAAAACGTTAAAGCATATACAGCTTTAGGATATCAAAATATTGGTGGTATCGTATCTCCTTCAGATTTTGGAAGACTTTCTGCCAAAATAAATTTAGATGCAAAAATTACCAATTGGCTAAAGGTAACATCTAACATGAATTACATTGATACCAAAACAAACAATACTTCTGACAACAACGCAGGGGCTCAAGGTGGAGTAATTTTATCTGCTTTAACAACTCCAACATTTATGCCAGCTTATGGTAGCGAAGTAAAAGTTAGACCAACAGATGCAAATGGAGACTACTTAGACGGATATAAAGATGGGCAATTCGCCTTAAATCCTTTTACAGGAGGATGGGAAAACCCTGTATCATTTATGAAAAGAGAGTCTGATAAAACACATAGTCAAAGATTTTTATCAAACTTAGGTATAGAAGTAAACCTTCTTAAAAATTTAATTTGGAAGTCTAGCGTTTCTTTAGACCACATTTCTTCAACAAATGAAAAATTTTTAGACCCATACCGTTCTGAATACGGAAGACAACAAAAAGGAAGCGGTTCTAAGAACTATTTAACTTACCAAGATTTCAATTTTGAAAACACATTAAACTATACATTAAAATCTGGAATTCACGATTTCGCAGTATTGGGAGGTTTTCAAATGCATGAACGTAAAAATGATGGGCAATATTATTGGGGAAGTCAGTTTGCAGATCCTTTCCAATCCTCATTTGTATATGATATAACAAATCCATCTCACGGAGAAATATATAGAAAAGAAATATTAAAAGAAGTTTCTTTCTTTGGAAGAGCAATATACACATTAGCTAATAAATATACCGTAATGGCAGTATTTCGTGAGAACGGAAGTTCTGCATTAGCTGACGGGAAAAAATGGGGATTCTTCCCTGGTATTTCCGCATCTTGGAATATTTCCAACGAAAACTTCCTAAAAGACAACTCTACAATATCCGATTTAAAAATTAGAGGAGGATGGGGTAAAACAGGAAATGCATCTGGAATACCTTTTTATGCTCACTATAATCTAGATAGACTTAATAGAGATGGAGGCGCTTGGTCTCCATATCAAACAGGAAGTGATGTTACTTGGGAAGTTACTACTGATACAAACTTTGGTATAGATTTAGGTTTTCTAAACAATAGAATTAAACTTACTGCAGATTTCTATAAAAGAAAGACTGACGATTTAATAATGCCACTTACAATTATTACAGGGCAACCAGACTATACTCAAAATGTCGGTTCGATGGAAAATAAAGGGATGGAATTTACATTGAATACAGTAAACATTAAAAATATAGATTTTTCTTGGAACACCAATTTCAATATTTCATTCAATAAAAGTAAAGTTCTTGAATTAAAATACAAACCTTTTATTGATGCTGCATCAATCCCAAGTGCCGGAAATTTAGTAAGATTTGCCGCAGGGCAACCAATTAGTTCTTTCTTCGGGTACAAGTATGGTGGAGTAGATTCCGCAACAGGGGAAATTATCTATAAAGACCTTGATGGAAACGGTGAATTTAATGCAGGTGACAGAACTTTCATTGGTGACCCTAATCCTGACTATACATTCGGATTTACCAACAATTTCACTTACAAAAACTGGTATATGGATGTATTAGTTACAGCATCACAAGGGAATGACATCTACAATGCTTCTCGTTTCGAATTAGAAATGATGGACGATCATAAAAATCAATCTACAAGAGTTTTAGACAGATGGATGAACCCTGGTGATATTACGAATGTACCAAAAGCAAATGCTACAAATGCTAAAATTTCTTCAGATAGATTTATTGAAGACGGTTCTTTTGTCAAACTAAAAAGCGTAACCTTGGGATATAATTTTATCAAGCCAATAAAGGGAATTAGCAAGCTTAATGTGTATGTAACTGGTCAAAATTTATATACTTGGACAAATTATTCGGGATTTGATCCAGAAGTAAATGCATTTGCTTCAACAAACGGAGTTCTCGGAATCGATTACGGAACTTATCCACAAGTGAGAACATTTGTTTTCGGGTTAAAAGCTAATTTTTAATTATTAAAATTTATCAATTATGAGACTTAACAAAACCATATATCATTTATTTTTAGGAGCGGGATTAGCGCTTAGTAGCGTTTCGTGTTCCGATTATCTAGATACAGAACCTATTACTGACAAAGCTGTTGAGGTAAGCGAAACCCCTTATACAAAAGCTTCAGATGCCGAAGACTTAATGAAAACCATATATTCTGGTCCTGGATTTGGGCATTCTAACTATTGGCAATTAGATTATTTTGCAAATGGAAGTATGCAAACAGACGAAGCATACGTGAGTGGAGACAATCAAAATAACAGGCAGCAAGCGGAATATAGAATTCTATCTACAAACGAAAATGTTAAAAGAAATTGGGAAGCAATATATCAAGTAATTAACGACTGTAACAAAGTTCTTAATTATGTTGACGGAATAAAAGACCCTGCATTAACAGATCAGCGTAAAGCTGAAATGAAAGCCGAAGCAGCTATTGTTAGAGCATTATACTACTTTCACGCAGTTCAATTATGGGGAGATATACCAATTGTAACCAAATCTGTTATAGCAGTTACTAGTGAAAATTTTGATGAAGTATATGCTCAAGTTTATCCAGAAAGAAAATCCAAAGAAGAAGTATATACTTTTATTATTTCTGATTTAGAAAATGCTATAGCAGATGCTCCTGCTTCTATTATCAGTAAATACAGAGCTACAAAAGGGGTTGCTCACGCTCTTCTAGCGAAAGTTTACGCAACAAAACCAAACCCAGATTATACTAAAGTGATTCAGCATATAGATCAATTATCAGGTGATTATAGCTTGTTAACAGATTATAACCAGCTATTCGACGGAAATCATAATGCAAACTCTGAATCTATATTAGAAATTAACGGAGATGCTAGTAACATTTGGTGGTGGGGAACAGGAATGTTTATAGGCGATGGCTGGCAACGTTTTAATTTACCTACTCATGACTTAGTAAATGCATTTGATTCTCAAAATGATAACATTAGAAAAACAAATTCTATCAAATTTGACATAGGGGTTAGTGACACATACTGGACTGATAAAAACAATTATCCTTTTGCCTACAAACAAAGAATACAAGATGGAACTCAACACATTTATATTTTAAGATATGCAGATATGATTTTATTGAAAGCAGAAGCTAAAGTAAATCTCAATTTATTTAGTGAGGCAGAAGCACTAATTAACCAAGTAAGAAGCCGTGTTAATCTTCCTAATGTAGCAACAATAACAAGCAAAGATGATGGTATAAACAAAATTTTAAAAGAACGTTTATTAGAACTTGCTTTTGAAGGACAACGTTGGTTTGACCTTAAACGTACAGGAAAAGCTTTAGAAGTTATTAAAGCAAGAACCGATGGAAAAGGAAATCAATTGAGCTATGTCAATAACCTTACTGAACAAAGATTATTATGGCCTATTCCTCAATCACAAATTGACAATAACCAAAATCTTACCCAAAATCCTGGTTATTAAAACTTTGAATTAATTTAATTTTAACCCAAAAATTGCTGCGCTAATAATTAATTGCGCAGCACTTTTTGCATTATTATGAAAACATTATGATTACAAAAAAAATAGTTAGCATAATATACTCTGTTGCTCTAATTTCGTGTGTCTCATGCAACTCATTAGCGCAAGAAGAAACTTCTAAAAAAAATATTGACGCCTGGCTCACAAAAGCAGACGAAACAATAAAATTACAAAAACAATCTTCTATATTATCTTTCACTACAGCCTCCAATTCATATCAAAATATTGAAGTTAATCCTTCTAAAACATACCAAACAATAGATGGTTTTGGCTACACCTTAACTGGTGGAAGCGTAGAAGTCATCAACCAATTATCTTCTGCAAAAAAAGAAGCTCTTCTACAAGAACTTTTTGGTAACGGAGAAAGTTCAATCGGGGTTAGTTATCTTAGATTAAGCATTGGTGTTTCAGATCTTAACAGTTCTGTTTTTTCTTACAACGACCTTCCTGCAGGGCAAACAGATGTTACTCTGTCTCAATTCAGCTTATCAAAAGACCAAGCATTAGTGGATATGTTAAAGAAAATTTTAACCATTAATCCAAATATTAAAATTATTGCTACTCCTTGGTCTCCACCTGTTTGGATGAAAGACAATGGCAGTTCTATTGGAGGTAGTTTAAAAACTGAATATTACGGTGTATATGCACAATATTTTGTGAAATACATTCAAGAAATGAAGAAAAACGGAATCACAATTGACGCTGTTACTCCTCAAAACGAACCGTTACACCCAGGCAATAATCCTAGTATGTATATGACTGCTGAACAACAAAGAGATTTTATTAAAAATAATTTAGGTCCAGCTTTCCAAACTGCAAATCTTTCTACAAAAATTATAGTTTATGACCATAATTGTGATAAGCCAGAATATCCTTTAACGATTTTAGCTGATACAGAAGCTTCTAAATTTGTTGACGGTTCTGCATTCCACTTATATGCTGGAAATATTCTAATTCTTAATAATGTACACAATGCATACCCTGACAAAAATGTGTATTTTACAGAACAATGGACTGGTTCTACTGGTACTTTCTCTGGAGATTTAATGTGGCATACAAAAAATGTAGTAATTGGCTCTATGAGAAACTGGAGTAAAATTGCTCTTGAATGGAATATTGCCAACGATGCTGCATTTAATCCCCACACGCCAGGTGGTTGCACAGAATGTAAAGGAGCTATTACCATTAATAATAGTGAAACTTTTACTAGAAATGTTGGATATTACATTATAGCACAAGCTTCTAAATTTATCCCTCAAAATTCTGTAAGAATTAGTTCTACTGAATCTGAAAACTTAAGCACAGTTGCTTTTAAAACGCCTGCTGGTAAAATTGCTTTAATCGTTTTAAACGATGGTGCAAATAATGAAACATTCAACATTAAATATAATGATAAAGTGGCAACAACTTCTTTATCTGCAAACTCTGTAGCCACTTACATTTTCTAGAAAAAAAATAATTTATGAAAAAGATAATTCTTTCAATATGTATAGCAGGATTAGGATTTATTTCTGTTTCTGCTCAAAAATCCATCGACCAAAAAGTTTCGGAATTGATGGCTAAAATGACTTTGGAAGAAAAAATTGGGCAACTCAATCAATATAATGATGACATTACCGCAACAGGACCTGTCACCAAAGATGCTGATAAAGCTGGACAAGTTCGTGCCGGTAAGTTAGGCTCAATTCTTAATGCATTCGGAGTAAAAAATACCAAAAATTGGCAAGATCAAGCCATGCAATCTCGCCTCAAAATACCTTTACTTTTCGGGCAAGACGTAATCCACGGTTTTAGAACTACTTTCCCTATTCCACTCGGAGAAACTGCAACTTGGGATATGAATTTAATTGAAAAATCTGCAAGAATTGCTGCTACTGAAGCTTCAGCTTATGGTATTCATTGGACTTTTGCACCAATGGTTGACATTGGCAGAGACCCAAGATGGGGACGCGTAATGGAAGGTGCCGGTGAAGATACTTACCTCGGAAGTTTGGTAGCAAAAGCCAGAGTAAAAGGTTTTCAAGGAAATGGTTTAGGAAATATAGATGCCGTAATGGCTTGTACCAAACACTTTGCTGCGTATGGAGCTGGAGTTGGCGGTAGAGATTACAATTCTGTTGACATGAGTCTTCGCCAATTAAACGAAACATATTTGCCACCTTACAAAGCAACTGTAGAAGCTGGAGTTGCTACTTTTATGAATTCTTTTAATGACATTAATGGAATTCCTGCCACAGGAAATAAGTACATCCAAAGAGATTTACTAAAAGGGGCTTGGAATTTCAAAGGTTTTGTAGTTTCTGATTGGGGAAGTATTGGCGAAATGATTCCTCACGGTTTTGCTAAAGACAATAAAGATGCAGCTTTGAAAGCTATTATCGCTGGAAGCGATATGGATATGGAAAGCCGTTCCTACATCAATCATTTAGAAGATTTAGTACAAGAAGGAAAAGTAGATGTTAAGTTAATTGATGATGCTGTTCGAAGAATTTTAACCAAAAAATATGAACTCGGTTTATTTGACAATCCTTATAAATTCAACGACGAAAAACGCGAAAAAGAACAAACCAACAACTTAGAACACCGAAAATTCGCAAGAGAAATTGGTGCAAAAAGTATTGTTTTATTAAAAAATAAAACTCAACTTTTACCTCTTTCAAAAACCACTAAAAAAGTAGCTATTATTGGGCCTTTTGCAAAAGCTACTGTTGATAATCATGGCTTTTGGTCTATTGCTTTTCCTGATGATAACCAAAGAATTATTACTCAATTTGATGGAATTAAAGCTCAACTCGATAAAAATTCAGAATTATTATATGCCAAAGGTTGTAATGTAAATGATAAAGACACTTCTCTATTTGCAGAAGCGGTAGAAACTGCCAAAAAAGCAGATGTAGTAATTATGACTTTAGGCGAAGGACACGCAATGAGTGGCGAAGCAAAAAGCAGAAGTAATATCCATTTTTCGGGAGTTCAAGAAGATTTATTAAAAGAAATTGCAAAAACAGGGAAACCAATTATTTTATTAATTAACGCTGGTCGTCCGTTGGTTTTTGATTGGGCTTCAGAAAACATTCCTACTATTGCTTACACATGGTGGCTAGGTACAGAAGCAGGAAATTCTATTGCTGATGTACTTTTCGGAAAAGTAAATCCTGGAGGTAAATTACCAATGACTTTCCCAAGAACTGAAGGTCAAATTCCGATTTATTACAACTATTATAACACAGGAAGACCTGCTAAAAATAACACCGATAGAAACTATGTTTCTGCATACATCGATTTGGATAACGACCCAGCTTATCCGTTTGGTTTCGGCTTAAGTTATACCACTTTCAAATATTCAGACTTTAATCTAAGTTCAACTGAATTAAAAGGAAATCAAACACTTACTGCTTCAATAAAAATTACCAATTCAGGAAATTACGATGGCGAAGAAGTAGTACAATTGTACATCAGAGATTTGGTAGGAAAAGTGGTTCGCCCGGTAAAAGAATTAAAAGGTTTTCAAAAAATATTCTTGAAAAAAGGAGAATCTAAAACGGTTTCTTTCAACATTTCACCAGAAGATTTAAAATTCTACGACGAAGATTTAAACTACGATTGGGAAGCTGGCGAATTCGATATTATGATTGGAACCAGCTCTGCAGATGTACAGACAAAACGTGTTAATTGGGAAAAATAATTACAATAATCTCATCACAAAACCTCAAAAAAAGGTTTAAACAATTCAAAATGAAAAAAATAATAAGCATATTTTTACTATTCTCCATTAAAATGATGATGGCAAACGTTTCTTTGCCATATATTTTTTCGGATAATATGGTATTACAAAGAAATGCAGAAATTCCTATTTGGGGATTTGCATCACCAAAAGAAAAAATTACTATACACTTTAAAAAACAGACGAAAACAACTGTAGCAGACGAAAACGGAAATTGGAGAGTTCTTCTCAGTAAAGAAAAAGAAGGCGGCCCCTTCATTCTTAAAATTAATGGAAATAACGAAATTATTTTCAAAAATATTTTGATTGGAGATGTTTGGTTGTGCAGCGGACAAAGCAATATGGAGTGGAACCTTGCTTCCGCTGATGGTTATAAAGACGAATTAAATCAAAAAGAATTCCCATTAATTCGCCATGTTAAAATTCAAAAAAAAATAAATTCTTTACCTCAAGAAAATACTTCTGAAACACATTGGGATATTGCAAATAAATCAAAAATTGGAGATTTTTCGGCTGTTTCTTATTTTTTTGCAAAAAAAATGTACCACGAAAGAAAAGTTCCTATTGGCATCATTAATTCTTCTTGGGGAGGCACTGTAATAGAAACTTGGATTCCTAAAACTGCATTTGAAAAATCTGATTATTTCAAAGAAATGATTGCAAAGATGCCTCAAGTAAACATTGAAACTTTAGAGCAAAAAAATATTGAATCTAAGACAAATTTTATAGAAAATCTGCTTCATTCTAAAATATCTGATTTCAGTAGTCAAAATTTTTTGAACAATGATTACGACGATTCTTCGCTAGTAGATTTGCACATCCCAAAAGCATGGGAAGAACAAGGTTATGAAGGATTAGACGGCATTGCTTGGATTAGAAAAACCGTCGAATTAACCGATGAAGACATAAAAAATAATGTAACTTTGTATCTTGGTAAGATAGATGACGAGGATATAACCTATTTCAACGGTAAAGAAATCGGAAGCATGAAACAATGGTCTGACGATAGAATTTACAACATTCCTAAAGATTTATTAAAAAAAGGTAAAAATGTTATTGTTGTAAAAATTAAAGATAACGGCAGTGGTGGCGGACTTTGGAGTAATCCCGAAGAAATTAAATTGGTAACCCCTCAGCGAAATATCTCTTTATCTGGAAATTGGAAATTTGCTGTAGAAAAAATTTACACTTCTATCAACCAAAACGAATTTCCCTCTCTTATATACAATGCCATGATTCACCCTATAGAATCTACCAAAGTTTCTGGAATTTTGTGGTATCAAGGAGAATCTAATGAATCTCGAGCTTATGAGTACAACAAAAGTTTCCCTTTGCTTATTAATTCTTGGAGAGAAAAATTTGGAAAAACCACGCCTTTCTACTTTGTTCAACTGGCAACTTACGACACACCCGGAAATAGTAACGATGGTTGCAATTGGGCTGAACTAAGAGAAGCCCAAACAAATGCTTTAAAACTAGAAAACACAGGAATGGTTGTTACTACAGACATAGGAAATCCTAAAGACATTCATCCAAGAAATAAAAAAACTGTAGGAGAAAGACTTGCCAATTTAGCTCTTAAAAACAATTTGAAAAGTCCTGTTTTCAATGATTTTTCAATAGAAGGAAATAAAATAATAATAACGTTCAATACAAAAGACGTGCTTATCTCCAAAGATGGAAAATCTCTAACTGGTTTCGAAATATCTGGTGCTGACCAAAAATTCTACCCTGCCAAAGCAGAAATTAAAGATAACAAAGTAATCGTTACATGCAATGATGCTCCAAATCCTGTAGCTGCAAGATATGGATGGAAAGGAGACGATTCTGAAAATAATATGTTTACAGAAAAAGGACTTCCTGTTTCTCCGTTTCGTACAGATAATTTTAAAACAATTACAAAAGACAAAAAATTTCAAATTAATCTGAAATAAAATGAAAATCTTTTTACCCATAATTATTTTTTTAACATTTTTTACTTTTTTTGAGAGTTGTTCTTCGAAAAAAACAATTCAACATAAAGATGGAAAATCTCTAGTTTGGAGTGACGAATTCAATTACACAGGATTACCAGATTCTACCAAATGGAGTTATGATGTTGGCGGAGACGGCTTTGGGAACAATGAAGCTCAGTTTTACACTAAAAAAAGACTAGAAAATGCAAGAGTAGAAAATGGAAACCTTGTGATTGAAGCTAGAAAAGAAGATTGGGAAAACAAAAATTACACTTCTGCAAGATTAGTTACCAAAGGTAAACAAGATTGGAAATATGGCAGAATAGAAGTAAGAGCAAAACTCCCAAAAGGAAAAGGGACATGGCCTGCAATCTGGATGCTAAGCACAGATATGAAAGAATGGCCAGAAGATGGAGAACTAGACATTATGGAACACGTAGGTTATAACCAAGGTTTTATACACGCTTCGGTGCATACCAAAAAGTATAATCATATTATTCGCACACAAAAAACAGATACTCTTGTCGTAAAAAATGCGAGTGAAAAATTTCATATTTACACCGCAGATTGGTCTCCAGAAAAAATAGACGTTTATGTAGATCATCAAAAATATTTTACTTATGTAAATACAGAAAAAATCTACGAAACATGGCCTTTTAACCAAAAACTATATTTAATTTTGAATTTAGCAATTGGAGGAAATTGGGGAGGACAAAAGGGAATAGACAACAGCATATTTCCTCAAAAATTTTATATAGATTATGTTAGAATATACCAATAAAAAAATGAAAATTAAAAAGTTATTTACCGCGATTTGTTTACTATTTGTTGCATTATCATTTGCACAAAATTCTATTGATGTAATGAGTTATAACATTAGATTGGGCAGTGCAGATGATGGAGAAAACCATTGGAACATTAGAAAAGACAAACTAAAAGACCTTATCAATTATTACGAAGCAGACTTTATAGGAATGCAAGAAGCTCAAAAACCACAGATTGAGTATTTATTAGAAAACAATTCTTTGTACGGCTTCTTAGGAAAACCTAGAGACGAAGGAGAAAACTCAGAATTTTCTTGTATTTTCTACTTAAAAAACAAATACAAAGTCCTTCAACAAGATACTTTTTGGCTTTCGGAGACTCCCGAAAAATCTACCAAATCTTGGGACGCTGCCTACCCAAGAATTGTAACCTACGGATTGTTCGAAAACATTAAAACTAAGAAAAAAATATGGGTTCTTAATACACATTTCGACCACGTAGGCGTTGTTGCAAGACAAAAATCTGCAGAAATTATCCTAAAAAAAATTAAACAACTACAAGGCAAACAAAACCTTCCGGTAGTGTTAACAGGAGATTTCAATTCCTTTAAAACAGATACTTGGATGCAGCCGCTACTCAATAATTTACAAGAAGCCAGCAGCCACAGTATTACAAAACCTTATGGAGGAACTGCCACTTGGAATGCATTCAATTTCAAAGAAAAACCGGTAGATCAAATAGATTTCATCTTCAGTTCTAAAAACAATACTGTAATTAAAAAATTTAGAACCATCACAGATTTCTACGATTTTAAATATCCTTCAGACCACCTTCCTATTATCTCTAGAATTGAGTTAAAATAAATTATAATCTTAGGATAAAACTACTTGCAGCTTGTATTATCCGCAAATTAAATACAAACTGTAGTTTTTTAAGTTCGTTTTTCACGGGAGCGGCGCATCTAAGATGTGTCGCTTTTAATTTTATATCAATTCAAAAGAAACATACATTAGATTTACTTTTACTTAAAACCTTAAGTTTAAATAAAACAACTTCTAGTTCATTATATAAAAAATTAAACGCAAAGACGCAAATGATTTTCTTTCAAATGATTACGTTTTTAAGACGCGAAGTTTTAACTCTGTTAAAATTGAAAATCATTGATTTTCTTGCGACTTAAAAACAGTTTCAATAAAAATTTTAATTGCGCCTTTGCGTATTTTACTTTTAATGAATAACCTCAATGAATTTTGATAATGCACTACGGGTTAAAATATAAAAGTAGTTTACGTTTAGCGAAACAAATTAAGCTTTCCGTAAGTTGCATTTTGTTTCCCACAGCTTGCAGGAGACTTCTGTACGTTTAATTTTATTCAAAACAAGGTTGTTTGTAATCTCCTACAATTGCATTTTGTTTCCCACAATTTGCAGGAGACTTCTGTACATTGCATTTTATTCAAAACAAGGTTGTTTGTAACCTCCTGCAATTGCATTTCATTTAAAACAGGGTTGTTTATAATCAAATGCAAAAGTATTTTTACCAAAATCTTTTTGTTCTTGATAGAGATTTATAGTTAAATAAATCCTAAGCTTTGGCTTCTTCCTTTATTTTTTGAAAACAAAACTGTATTTTTGAGGTTTCAATTGTAGAAATGTCAGATATTATTCAACTTTTACCCGATCATGTTGCCAATCAAATTGCTGCTGGAGAAGTAGTGCAAAGACCCGCGTCTATTGTTAAAGAATTGCTAGAAAATTCTATTGATGCAGGTGCTACTAAAATTGAATTGATTGTAGAAGAAGCCGGAAGAAATCTTGTAAAAGTAGTAGATAACGGTGCTGGGATGTCTGAAACAGATGCCAGAATGGCTTTCGAAAGACACGCCACTTCAAAAATTAGAAACACCGAAGATATTTTTCATATTGCTACCAAAGGTTTCCGTGGCGAAGCTTTGGCATCTATCGCAGCTGTGGCTCAGGTAGAACTCAAAACGAAAAAAAATGATGCCGAAATTGGTTCTATCATTTATATAGAAGGTGGAGAATTACAATTTCAAGAACCTGTACAAACGGCAGAAGGTTCTACATTTTCAGTTAAAAATTTATTCTACAACGTTCCTGCGAGAAGAAAATTCTTAAAGTCTAACAATATTGAATTTCGTCATATTATAGATGAATTTCAAAGGGTTGCTTTGGCACATGATGGATTAGAGTTTTCGCTTTATCATAACGACGAAGTAATATTTAACCTTAGAAAAGGAAGCCAAATGCAACGCATTGTTGATATTTTTGGTAGAAAACTTCAACCGCTTTTGGTTCCTATTAAAGAAGATTTGGGCTGGGTAAATTTGCACGGTTTCGTAGGAAAACCCGAAGCAGCAAAGAAAACCAGAGGCGAACAATTCTTTTTCGTTAATGGCAGATATTTTAGAAGTCCGTATTTAAACAGAGCCGTTCAGGAAGCATTTGAAGGGTTATTAATGTCTGGTTATTCTCCAAGTTTTTTCCTTTATTTAGAATTAGACCCAGAGAAAATTGATATTAACATTCATCCGCAAAAGACAGAGGTAAAATTCGAAGACGAAAACCTCATCTTTGCGCTCATCCGTTCTACCATCAAAAAATCTTTGGGAATCTACAACGTAGCACCAAGTTTAGATTTTGATAGAAACGAACAAATGGATTCTTTTTTCCCACCAAAACCAGATGCTGCAAGAAGCTACAACGCCTCTAGTATAAATGTGGATAGAAATTACAATCCTTTTGCGGAAGCTACACCTTCTAAAATTAACGATACAGCAATGGTAAACTTCACCGAAATGTATCAACAGAATATTTCGGCAGAACCTTCTAAAATTAATCTTTTTGATGACGAAGATGATGACTTGGACGAAGATTTACTGAGATTGCCCAATGGTTATTGGATTTTTAACAAAGAAGATAAAACGCTATTGCTAGATTTGGGCAGAATTCATCAGATTGTTTTGGCTGAAAACAGAAAAGAAAAAACCAAAAGCAGAAAAAGCCAAAGTTTATTGTTCTCTTTGGAATACCATTTGAATGAAATAGAGAAAAATAAATATCGTTCTATAAAAAAATATCTCCCAGATTTGGGCTTCGATATGGTTTTAGCAGAAGATAATGTATTGAGAATAAATGCAGTGCCAGAAAATTTGAAAGAATCTCAGGTGATTAAATTTTTAGAAAATCTTTTCGAAATTTTAGAATATAAAACCGAAGAAGAGTTTTTAGAAAGTTACAACAATCAATGGATTAGAGTAAATGCAAAGTCTAAATACGATTTTCTTTACAAACCAGAAGTAGAAGAATTATTAAAGGATTTTATAAAATTGGGTTTCCCAGAATATACACCAACAGGAAACAGAACTTTTTTAGAAATCCCTGTAAATGAACTCATAAATAAATTTTAAAAATGTTTCAACAGCTTACCCCTATCACTAAAAATATTATCATACTTAATGTAATTGTATTTGTATTGGCTTATTTATTCCCTCAAATGAATACTTATTTGGCCGCATACTTTCCTACTTCTCCCAATTTTCATTCTTGGCAAATTATTACACACATGTTTATGCACGGTGGTTTTATGCACATTGCTTTCAACATGCTTACTTTGGCTAGTTTTGGTCCTGTTTTAGAAAGGTTTTTAGGAGATAAAAAGTTTCTGATTTTGTATTTTCTTTCTGGGTTTGGAGCATTAGCATTAAATTTAATTTGGGAAGGCTATCAAATAAATCAAATTGTTCAATATCTGAATAGTACTAATGTTGATATTTCTTCTCTAAGAGATGGTGCTGATATTATTAAAAATAATTTGACAGATTCAGATATTAATGCTCTTTTTATGAGACAAGATATTGAATCAATATTTCAACAATCATTAATCTCTAGGATGGTTGGCGCTTCAGGAGCTATTTTTGGTGTGGTTGCAGCATTTGCAACTCTATATCCTAACGCTGAAATGATGATTATGTTTATTCCTTTTCCAATTAAAGCTAAGGTTTTATTACCAATTGTAATTATTGGTTCTATATTTTTAGGATTTAATAATTATGGAGGAATTGCACATTTTGCGCACATTGGAGGTGCTTTGGTAGGTTTTCTGTTGGTGAAATATTGGGGAAGAAATAGATATAGAATTAATTAAGAATGAAATTAGTAAGATTTGTAGTCTTAATAGCACATTTGGTAATTGTAGCGCTTTTGGCAGGTACAATACTCAACGCTTACTTTGCTCCCAGAGATTTTCCTCTTCTTAATTTTTTATCATTAGGATTTCCTTTCTTAATGATTGTGAATGTTTTCCTTATTCTTTTTTGGATTGTTTTTTTCAAAAAAAGAGCTTTAGTTTTTATCGTAATCACCATATTTTTCTTAACTCCAATTAGAAGATGGATTAATTATTCTTCTAAAAATGAAGGTTCTGCAAGTTTCAAAATGGTAACTTACAACATAAAAGGAAGCAGTTTTAAAGAAAATTCATTAACGGAAATACAAGATTTGGTAAATTCTGCCAATGCTGATGTAGTTTTTATTCAGGAGATTGGCTATGAAGACAAAAGACCTTCTTTTAAAAATTTAACGGGAGACGAGCATCCTCAAGTGGTGAGTTTCTATACCAAGCACAAAGTAGTGAAAACGGGAAGTTTAGATTTTACAGAAAATGCCGAAGGAAGATTTGCAGACATTGAAATTAACGGAAAAATCATCAGATTTATTAATGTTTATTTAGAACCATTTCAGCTCAAAAAAGACATGGTAAAACCTACTTCTAGCATTGATGCAAACGAAGAAAAAGCAAAAAGTTTAATCAGAAGATTTATCCCGGTTTTTAAACTTCATCAAGACGAAGTAAATACCATGAAGGATTTTATACAGCAATCTCCTTATCCTGTAGTTGTAGGCGGAGATTTTAATGCTGTTCCTAATTCTTACGAATATTACACCATCAACAGTGTTTTGAGCGATGCTTTTTTAGAAGCCGGTTCTGGCAGTGCAACTAGTTTCCACGATTATAAATTCCCTATCAGAATAGATTATCTTTTCACTTCCAAAGAAATAAAATGCAAAAGCTATAAAGTGAATCGAACCAAAGATGCTTCAGACCACTACCCTGTTTTTGCAGAATTTAGTTTTAATTAAAGATTTGTAACAAATGAAAAAGTTTTTATTTTTATTCATTTTAGCAACATTAGCTTCTTGTAAAAAAGAAATTTCTCAAGAAGAAGCCATGTATTACAAAGAAGACAATACACCAATTGATACCACAGTAATAGATTCTGTAGTAGGACAAGCTTCCTTTGATGCCATTAATTCTAAAATAGAAAATGCAAAAAAAGATACGGTAATTGTGAAGAAAAAAGATTCTGCAAAAACTACCGAACAAAAAATTGCAGACACCAAAAAGAAACTGGAAGAAGCCAACAAAAAGTCTAAACAAGACGAAAAATTAGCGAAAGAAAAAGAAAAATTACAGCAACAAAAAAAGGTTGATGAACTTATACAACAAACCCCCGAAAATTAAATTTCAGGGGTTATTTATTTGAATTTTAGATAAATTTACATCAGCATTCTTTGTGCTTTTTTAACACCTTCTGCCAGTTTATCTACTTCTTCTAAAGTATTGAAAACCGCAAAACTAGCTCTCACCGTTCCTGCAATATTGAAAAATTCCATAATTGGCTGTGTACAATGATGCCCAGTTCTTACAGCAAATCCTAGTTTGTCTAGAATCATTCCAACGTCAGAAGCAATTCCAACGCCTTCTAAATTAAAAGAAACTACACCAGCTCTTTTTGCTTTTTCGCCATAAATTCTAAGTCCATCTATTTCTAAAAGCTTTTTCTGAGCATATTCTAAAAGCGTATTTTCGTGGTTTTGGATATTCTCAATTCCTATACTATTCATAAAATCTATTGCAGCTCCTAAAGCGATATTGCCACCAACATTTGGCGTACCTGCTTCAAATTTAAAAGGTAAGCCTGCATAAGTAGTTTTCTCGAAGCTACAAGTTGCAATCATCTCGCCACCTCCGTGGAAAGGTTGCATTTTTTCTAGAATTTCTTCTTTTCCGTAGAGAATTCCTACGCCCATTGGAGCGTACATTTTATGCCCAGAAAAGACAAAAAAATCACAATCTATTTTTTGTACATCAATCTTAAAATGAGGTGTAGATTGCGCACCGTCTATTACCATTAAAGCAGAAGATTTAGCTCTTACTTTTGCAATTATTTCTTCGATAGGATTAATAATTCCCAACGCATTAGAAACCTGATTTACAGAAACTATTTTCGTTTTTTCTGAAAGATTTTGGTCTAAAAAATCAAGTTGAAGAATCCCATTTTCGTCTATAGGAATTACTTTCAATTTTGCGCCAGTTCTTTCGCAAAGCATTTGCCAAGGCACAATATTAGAGTGATGTTCTAGATAAGAAATTATAATTTCGTCGTCTTTTTTAATGAAATTCGAATTCCCAAGAGCATAAGCAATTAGGTTAATTCCTTCGGTGGTTCCTTTGGTAAAAATAACTTCATAATCATGTTTAGCATTGATAAAATGTTGAACTTTTTTCCTAGAGTTCTCCATTTCTTCTGTTGCCAACTGAGACAAAGTATGGATTCCGCGGTGTACATTTGCATTTATTTCTTCGTAGTATTTTTGCCAAGTTTCTAATACCGAAATTGGTTTTTGCGAAGAAGCAGCATTGTCAAAATAAACCAAAGGTTTGCCATTTACTTCTTGTTTTAAAATAGGAAACTGACTGCGAATTTCTTTTATATCAAACATATATTTTCTTTCTTAAAATTAAAAACCATTCTAAAACTTGTTTAGAACGGTTCAAAATTACGGAATTATAATCTATTTTTTTTAAAAATCTAAATTTATTTCATTGCCAAAACTCAATAAATTATTATTGGGGTTTATTGCCATATTTGCTGATTGCAATTTTATACTTTGAGCTTCCAAAGAGTTTTTAAGAATTTCAAAATGAGGGTTTATTTGTTGAGCCAAATTTTTAATATTTTTACAAATCTTAAGTTTTGGTGATCCAATTTCTTCTAATAAATCATAAACTCTAAAGATATTATAAGTATGTTCAGTAGATATAAAGTCAATCTCTTGATTACTGAAAATGATTGATTGCTCGAATTTATATTTAGTTGATTTTACATCAACATAAGTTAAACTTTGATTATTTGCTTGGATGTGGAAATCATATGGTAAACCAGTTTCCATATTCCTGTTGTACCAATTGTATGCAAATATTTGCTTTCTTGCTTTTAAAATTTCCAAATATTCAGCAATTAGTTCTTCTCCTTTTTTGCCTGTTTCTTGAAAAATTTTATTTGCATTAATAATGTCAAATGGTTTATACTTTTTTATTTCAGAAACTGAGTTTCCAATTTGAGATTGGATTTCTAACTCTTGTAAAACTTCTTCTGTATTTTCATTTACATACTTTTCTAATTCCTCTAATAAATTGTTATAGTTTATATCACCTTTGTTTATCTGCTTTTTCACTAGGTTCGTTTGCAAATCAATAATTTGAGAAAGTTTACTAAAGTCAATTGATTTATTGTTGAACAAATAAAATACAACTTTTCCACTTTCTAAACCAAACCATAAAAGAAACCACTTTCTGTCATCAATTAGTTCATTGGTAATCCCTTGAATCAATGTTGTAACAGAAACTATGTTTTTTCCACCTTTTTTTATTTTAGGAGAATTTATATCTCCATTTTCTCTTGTAATACGGTCAAAAAAATAAGGAACACTTTGACTTGTATTATTATATAGAAATAACGCTTCGTCCTCAAAGTCATGATCGGGTAAAAATGTTAATACATTTCCAAACAATCCAATATGAGTCGTATTTCCTGAGGTTCTACCTAAATCGGCTTCCGTAAGTTGTTTATATCCAATTTTTCCTTCAGAATGTAGTTTAAAGAACATATTTAATAAGGTCGTTTTTTATGAAAAGATAATGTAAAACAGCATAAACAGTGTTTACACTTACTGCATTTCCTGCCTGTTTATAAAGTTGATGATTACTAACTCCAGCATTAATAGCATTTGAGACAAAATTTCCATTAAAACCTTGTAATAAAAATGCTTCATGAGGTGTTAGTTTTCGTATTCTGTGTTTAGCTAGTTCATCCTTTGAATATTCGTTTTTTAAATATTCTAAAGGTTTTTCAGAATTTAAAAATTCGTGAGAAAAATAATTATCTTGACAAGCTCTATGCATTTTTACCATAGTTGCTGTTAATGGTCTTGCAACAAGTTGGTTTATTTCAGATTTTGACTTAAAATTTTTAGAACCATTTGATAAAATGGTAGGTTTTAATGTTTCAGAAAGATAATATTTTTCTTCTACTTCTTTTGCAAGTACATCCAGTGTCGTTTTTTGTTTTAGTAAGCTACTCTTTTTGATGCCTTTAAAATTGTCAATAACTACTTTTTCATTGAAAATAAAATCTTTCGGCAAAGATTCTGTCGTTGCAAAGATAAAAACACGA
The DNA here is from genome assembly GCF_047601505.1 of Cloacibacterium sp. Classification (GTDB taxonomy): domain Bacteria; phylum Bacteroidota; class Bacteroidia; order Flavobacteriales; family Weeksellaceae; genus Cloacibacterium. The sequence goes on along the minus strand of NZ_JASGJD010000001.1, from coordinate 571,568 downwards.
TTTCTCTTTTGTGCTAATCCAAAATTTTGAGTATTAAAAATATTGTAAAATACATTTTTGTATCCTACTTTTCTGATTTCTTCTTCAATAACTTTAATTGTATTTCCATTGTCGTGAGTAACAATATTTTTCACATTTTCAAGTAAAATGAATTTAGGTTTTTTGACTTTTAAAATTTCAATGATATTAAAAAACACATTTCCTCTAACGTCTTCAAATCCTTTTTGTTTTCCCATCATACTAAATGATTGACAAGGAAATCCACCTGTCAGAACATCAAAATCTACAAGATTTTCAATATTTCTTTTATTTGATGTAAACTCAACTATATCGCCTAAAACAGTTTCGTTTTCGGTTTTATAATTTGCTGTGTATGTTTTATTAGCGTAAATATCTAATTCTGAATAACCGATACATTGCATAGGCATTTTAAGGTCTTCTCCAAAAATGTCGAAAGCCTTTCTAAATCCTCCAATACCTGCGAATAATTCTAAGTGTTTCATAATTACAAATATTTGATGATTTCTTTACCAATAAATTCTGCAAGTTTTACGGGAACAGCATTTCCTATCTGTGCATACCAATAATTTGGTGTTCCTTTAAAAATATAATAATCTGGGAATGTTTGAATTCTTGCGGCTTCTCTTGGTGATAAACCTCTTGCTTGATTTGGATGAATGTACATATTGCAATCGTGCTTCATATGCGAAGTGATTGTTTTGCAGACTTCATTTTCATCAAGTTTGAAATATTTATCTTTAAAAATGTGATTTCTACTTTTGTATGGCATTATATGCTCAATACTTTTGTGTAGCGAGTTTTGTCCTTGAGGAAGTAATGAGAAAATCTCAATATCCCTATCGTTGTTGTAACGATTTTTGTGATTGTATAGTTTATTTACTTTTTTACCATTGTTTACAAAATCTGCGTACGCAGATTTTGGAAAAGAATACTCTGTTTCAAAAAAACCAATTTCTTTATTTTCTATTTGAGTATTATTTTTTGTTCGATTTGGTTCAAGTTTTGGCAAGTCGCTTATTGCGTCTTTCAAAACAAAAGGATTTTTAAGTTTATTATTTTTGATTTGCTCAAAAACAATATTATTATCAACTCCTAATCTATTTCCAATAATAAAAAAACGTTCTCTGTTTTGAGGTAATCCAAAATCTTTAGCATTGAATAATGAATGAGAGAAAGAATATTCTTCTCCCAAATATTCTTTAAAGTCATTTGTGATTTCATCTATTTTTTTAGACATACCTTTAACGTTCTCCATTACAAAAAACTTTGGTTTTACTTCTTTCAAAAACTCCAAAAATGCTTTATAAAGTGTATTTCTTGGGTCGTCTAAAATTCTTTGTCTATTTGCCATAGAGAAACCTTGGCAAGGTGGTCCACCACAAACTAAATCAACATCAGTAAACTTTGATTTGTATTGTTTTATATTTTGATTTAGTTCATTTATATCTCCTGTAAAATAGGAATTTTCGGATAAATTTCTATTATATAAATATGTTTCAAAAAGAGATTCGTTGATTTCATTAGCAAAAATAGTCGTAAACCCAGCTTGTTCCATTCCCAAACTAAGCCCTCCACACCCTGCAAATAAATCAACCATTTTAATCATAAATACAAAAATATGATTATTATGATTAATATAAAAATTTTTCTTTAATTGGCAAAAGTTTTCACAGCATGTTCTACTAAAAAAGCAGCTTGCGCAGACCTTCCTTTTTCGTCTTTTGCTTCGTTTTTAAATTTACCCGTTCTTACAATTACCATATTTTTTTCAGGAATAATGATAATCAACTGACTGGTAAATCCCCAAAATTGATAATATTTATACTTTGCATCGTTATTTACCCAAATTCCTAAGCCGTAAATTCCTCCAGAAAGTTGAGTTGGCGTAATCATTTTTTGAATATATGTAGAATCTAAAAGTTGTTTCCCGTTCCAATTTCCTTTTTGTAAAAGCAATTGTCCCAATTTGGCATAATCTCTCGCAATGGCATTTACACAACAAAAAGTTTTTTCCATTCCTTTTTCGTCTGTATTCCAATAAGCTTCAGATTCCATCCCTAGAGGTTTCCAAAATTTCTCCGAAGCGTAATAAGCAAGTGGTACATTCACTGCTTTTCTGATGGCAAAACCCAATAATTGAGTAGCACCACTTTGATATTCAAATCTGGTTCCTGGTTTGGCTTCAAATTTTGGATACAACAAAGCTTCAGCCATATTTTTACCATAATAAATTCTAGGATTTTGCAGAAAAGGATTTCTATAATCTTCGTTCCAATAATAACCTGCTTCCATAGATGCTAAATCTCTAAGAGTAAGAAATTTGCCCAAACTATCTTTTGCAAATTGAGGATAAAAATCTGAATACAATTGGTTTTCGCTTTTTATTTTTCCATCTTTAATGGCCGCTCCCATCAACATAACGGTAAATGCTTTCGCCATAGAAAAAGAATTAGTTTTGCTATTGGCGTTATATCCTTCAAAATACTCTTCGTGCAATAATTTGCCATTTTTTATAACCAAAAAAGATGCAGAATGAGTAGATTTCAGATTTTCGAGGATATTTTTAGGTAAATTAACCTTGTTGTACAAAGAATCTTTTTGCCAAGGTTGAGGCGTTCCTTTATCAATATAATGCGCTGGAAAATCTTTTCCATCATCTATTGTAGCACTACTCTCTCCTTTAAGATAAGTGAGCCTAATGGCGTTGAATAAATGTTGATAATTAAAGGCATAAGCCAATGCTATAAGCAATGCAAGGAAAATAAAAAATCCTTTTACTATTTTCTTGAAAACTTTCATTTGAGTTGATTTTCATCAAAAATACTACTTTTTTCTTTTGTTTATATTTTCAATAAAAACTGACAAAAATCATTGAATTAAATCATGTTGGAAAATCGGTTTTAAAAACATATCTTGGCATTATTAAGAAAATAAAATTTTAAAAATCCAATTCCTCCTTAAACTAAGTTTTTTAAAAAATCCCGCAAAAATAAATTTGCGGGATTTTGCTTTTTTAGATTTTAGAAAGTAATGTTCTAAAATTCACTTTATCGTCGATAATTTTTCTTAAATCTTCAATTTTTACTCTTTCTTGCTTCATGCTATCTCTTTCTCTTAGCGTAACCGTTCCGTCTGCAAGAGAATCGTGATCTACAGTGATACAAAACGGAGTACCAATGGCATCTTGTCTTCTGTAACGTTTCCCAATAGCATCTTTTTCTTCATAATATACATTGAAATCGTATTTCAATTCATCATAAATTTTACTTGCTAATTCTGGCAATCCATCTTTTTTAACCAAAGGAAGAATTGCAGCTTTTACTGGAGCTAATGCTGGCGGAAGTGCCAAAACTACTCTTTCTGAACCATCTTCTAAAACTTCGTTTTTCAAGCAATATGAAAATAATGCCAAAAACATTCTGTCTAAACCAATTGAAGTTTCTACTACATAAGGAACGTAAGTTTCGTTTCTCTCTGGGTCGAAATATTGAAGTTTTCTTCCTGAAAATTTTTCGTGAGCAGAAAGGTCAAAATTTGTTCTAGAGTGAATTCCTTCTAATTCTTTAAAACCGAAAGGAAATTTAAATTCTATATCTGCAGCTGCATTAGCATAATGTGCCAATTTTTCGTGGTCGTGGAAACGGTAATTTTCAGAACCCAAACCTAGAGCTAAATGCCAGTTTAGACGTTTTTCTTTCCATTTTTGGTAGAAATCTAATTCTGTGCCTGGAGGTACAAAAAATTGCATTTCCATTTGTTCGAATTCTCTCATTCTGAAAATAAATTGTCTTGCAACAATCTCGTTTCTAAAAGCTTTACCAATTTGAGCAATACCAAACGGAAGTTTATGTCTTGATGTTTTTTGTACATTTAAGAAATTCACAAAAATACCTTGTGCTGTTTCTGGGCGAAGATACAAATCCATTGCATTTTCTGCCGAAGCACCCAATTTAGTTCCAAACATTAGGTTAAATTGTCTAACGTCTGTCCAGTTTTTAGAACCTGTATCTGGGTCTGCAATTTCTAATTCTTCAATTAGCGCTTTTACGTCTGCAAGATTCTCGGTTTCCAGAGATTTTGCCATTCTAGAAAGGATGGCTTCTTTCTTTTCGTAATATTCTTTTACTTTTGGATTGGTTGCTACAAATTGTTCTTTATCAAAAGCATCACCAAATCTTTTGGCAGCTTTATCAATTTCTTTTTGAGCTTTATCTTCTAATTTAGCACAATAGTCTTCAATTAAAACGTCTGCTCTAAATCTTTTTTTAGAATCTTTATTATCGATTAATGGGTCGTTGAAAGCATCTACGTGCCCAGAAGCCTTCCAAGTAGTAGGATGCATTAAAATGGCAGCGTCTATCCCAACAATGTTTTCGTTAAGCTGAACCATTGCTTTCCACCAGTATTGTTTGATGTTATTTTTAAGTTCTGCGCCGTTTTGTCCGTAATCGTAAACTGCCGAAAGCCCGTCATAAATTTCGGAACTTGGGAAAATAAAACCATATTCTTTAGCGTGAGAAACCACGTTTTTAAAAAGATCTTCCTGCTTTGCCATTTTTTATAAATTTTATGCAAAAATAGGGAATTTCGGGCAAAGATTTTCATTGAATTTTAGCAGAAACACTCATTAGAAGCAATTTATCACATTTTAATATTTAATTTGATAGACTTTTCACAATCAAATAAAAAAACTGCCGAAATTTCAGCAGTTCATTTATATATTTTTTTTTGAATTTATTTTGCGTAAAATATTAATTAGCAAAAGGTTTCAAATTTTTTTTAGGTTTTTCTTTGTCTTCGATTCCTAAGTTATATGTAAAGCCAATTCCCAAAGTTTGTTTTACTTGAAGTGTTTTAATCTGATCGTGGTCATACAACAAATCTGCTGTAATATTGGTAGAAATAAGCTTATTAAGCCTAAAGTCTAATGAACCGCTGTAGCCAACATCTACTCTCTCTGTATGATAAAGATAGTTGGTAAACAAATTCAACTTATTAACCAGATTAATGTCTTTATAAATTTTAAGACGATAAAGGACGTTTACCATCGTACCAAGCTCTTTTCTTATGCTTTGTCCGTCACTTTCTAAACCAAAAAGACCTTTTTTCTGTAAAAGTTTATCTTCCACAATGGTAAATTTTCCGTTGACTGGTCTTACAATCACTTGAAAATTTTCGCTTGGATTGTAAGAAACCCCAATACCAAGGTTAACATAAGCTGGAGCTAAAAATTTTGAAATTCTATTATCATAATTTGGATTGGGAGTTGCTGTGTAATCAAATCCTGGCGCAAACTGAGAAATAAACTGAAGCCCCGTAGAAAGATAATAATTACTTCCCAAATCATATCCATAATTGGACATTATATTGATATAATCTTCTGTTTTTCTAGAAGATTGCCCTTTATTTGCTACAAAGCCATATCCCAACTGAAAGGTATTTTCTAGGAAATGTTTCCCTTTTTTGAAACTCAAATTATAGTTAAATTTCCCTATAACACCAACATTATTATTTCCTCCAGAATTCCAATTGCTAAAACTTGCTTGGTTAAAAACCAAATTATTTTGCCCAAAGAAAAACCATGTTTTGTCTTCTTTATATTTCAAGAGCTGAAACGGTGTAATAGGCACTTCATAACCTTGTTCGGGAAAAACTCTGGTACTTTTTAAAATGATCGTATCCTTTGGTTTCACTTTTATCCCAACAAAAGTAGGCTCTGTAAGACTATCCAAATCTGGTAAACTCTGTTTCCATTTTTGAGCACTTAAAGAATCAATAATTTTTTTAGTCTCTGTAGATTGCGAAAAATAATTACCAACTCCCGCGAAAAATAGAAAACAAATCCAAAATTTCTTCATTATTCAATTCAATTTTTTCCGTTTATAAAATTCATATCCGCTCCAAAATTACAATATGTATTTGTTTTTTACCTACTTATTAAAGCATAAATATTACTTTTTGTCTGTAATTTTATATTTTTTTAACAATAGTAGCCATTTTTTCCTTAAAATTGTTTTGGCAACGAATTTGACTTTTCTATTTCAATTATGATTAAAAAATTCATCAATACAAAAGCTATTTTAGCTCCATTGCTAATGCTTACAGCAATGTGGATTGGTTTTTTATTTCAAAATTTGGGATTAATAGAAAACTGCGACGGCTCACTTATTCCTCTTGTCCCTGAAGGATTAAAAGGAGTTATCTTCTCACCTCTTCTACATGGAAATTTAGAACATATAGCTGGAAACTCTATTCCAATAGCTGTTTTATTATTTCTACTTTATCAATTTTATCCAAAATTAGCCAACAGCGTACTTTTTTGGGGCTGGATTGCCTCTGGACTAATTGTATGGTTACTTCCTCCGATGAATTTTCTTGGTCAAGAACCTGTTTATACTTGCATTATTGGCGCAAGCGGAATTGTTTACATGCTTGCTTTTTTCCTATTTTTTAGCGGAATTGTTAGAAAAAACAAAGTTCTTCTTACCGTTGCTCTTCTTGTAGCATTATATTACGGAAGTTTAATTTGGGGGATTTTTCCAGAAGAACTTTTCTACAAATTAGACCAACCAAGCAAAATTTCTTGGCAAGCGCATCTCTCTGGAGCAGTTGTAGGATTGTCTTTAGCATTTATTTTTAAAAATAAACACCGAGAAAAAAACAAAAAATTCATCTGGGAATTTCCCAATTATTATAGCGAAAAAGACGACAAACTTTGGCAAGATTATACCCAAAATCATCCTGAACATTTTTTAGAAGAGCCAAAATTAAAAAAAGATGACATTTGGGAACATCTGGATGAGATTAGAAAGAAATAATTTTCTTATTTTTGAGCATGCTTCAAGACGAAATATTATATTCCATCGCACTTCGTGCTACTCCTAACATTGGAGATGTATATTTTATGAAGCTAATAGAAGCTGCTGGCTCTGCAAAAGAAGCTTGGCATCTTTCTAAAAAAGTCTTAAAAGAAATCCGCGGGTTTGGTCCCAAAATTATTAAAGACATCGGAAACGACGATTTTTTAAAATTCGCAGAAAAAGAAATGATTTTTTGCGAAAAAAATAATATAAAAATAAAGCTAAAACATCAGAATCAACTTCCGAAATTGCTTTCTCAATGCGAAGACGCTCCCGCAATTATTTATCAAAAAGGAGAGTTTAACGAAAATCTAATTCCTATTTCCATTGTTGGGACAAGAAATAGCACACTTTACGGTAAAAATTTTATTGAAGAACTATTAGCACTTCTAAAAAGCAAAAACGTTTTGGTAGTAAGCGGTTTAGCATTGGGAACTGATGGATGTGCACATACTGAAGCCCTAAAAAATAATATTGCAACAGTAGGCGTTTTGGCTCATGGTCTGCATATTTTATACCCTTCTCAACACAAAAAACTTTCGCAAGAAATGATAGAAAAAGGAGGTGCTCTTATCACCGAATTTAATTCTACCAACAAGCCAGACAGAGAACATTTTCTACAAAGAAATAGAGTTGTAGCAGGTTTTTCGGGAGTTACAATTGTTGTAGAAACGGCTTATGGAGGCGGCTCTATGAGTACCGTAAGCTATGCCAATCAATACAACAGAGAGGTTTTTGCTTTGCCAGGAAAAATTACGGATAAATACAGCCAAGGCTGCAACTTAATTATCTCTCAAAACAAAGCCAAAATAATTAATAAACCACAAGATATTTTAGATGAATTAGGATTAAATGAAGAAAAAAATAACATCCCAAATCTTTTTGAACCAAAAACAATAAAACTCAATAAAGAGGTACAACCAATTTACGACTGTATTGCCGAAAATAAACAAATTTCTTTGGATGATTTGAGCGAAAAACTGCAAATTCCGCCATTCAAATTGTTGCCAATTTTGTTAGATTTAGAATTAAAATCTTACATAAAAGCACTTTCGGGGAAGCAATATTGCATTTAACAAAAATTAACGATTTTATAAAAATTCATTATTTCTTACATAACATCAATAAAAATTCAAATTAAATTTTATAATTATGAAATTAACAAAAATTTTAACATTAATTATAAAATTATCAATAAAGATAAAAAATCCCTTGCAAGGATAGAAAAAAAAATTAAATTTGTCTGTATTAATTCATAACATCTATGGAACATTATAATGTCGAACAAAAAATCCAAGAATTTATTGCTAAAATAGAAGCAAAAAACCCAAACGAACCAGAATTTCTTCAAGCAGTAAAAGAAGTAGCGGTAACGGTAATTCCTTTTATTGTAACTAAAAAAGAATACCGAGGAATGAAACTTCTGGAGAGAATGGCTGAGCCGGAAAGAGTAATTATCTTCCGTGTTCCTTGGGTAGACGACAAAGGAGAAATACAAGTAAACAGAGGTTTCAGAATCCAAATGAATTCTGCAATCGGTCCATATAAAGGAGGCATCAGATTCCATCCTACTGTGAACCTTTCTGTATTAAAATTCTTAGCTTTTGAACAAGTTTTCAAAAATTCTCTTACAACTTTGCCAATGGGCGGAGGAAAAGGAGGTTCTGATTTTGACCCAAGTGGAAAATCGGACAGAGAAGTAATGAGTTTCTGCCAATCTTTTATGACAGAAATGTGCAAACATATTGGCCCAGAAACAGACGTTCCTGCGGGTGACATTGGAGTTGGGGCTAGAGAAATTGGTTATCTTTTCGGACAATATAAAAGAATTAGAAACGAATTTACTGGAGTTCTTACTGGTAAAGGTTTAGCTTATGGAGGTTCTCTTATTAGACCAGAGGCTACAGGTTATGGTGTAGTTTATTTTGGTGAGCAAATGCTTAAATCTAAAGGAGAAGATTTCAAAGACAAAGTAGTTACAGTTTCTGGTTTTGGAAATGTAGCTTGGGGAGTTGTTAAAAAAATTGAACAATTAGGCGGAAAAGCCGTAACAATATCAGGACCTGACGGTTACATCTACGACAAAGACGGAATTACCGGAGAAAAAGTAGATTATTTATTAGAGCTTAGAGCTTCTGGAAACAACAGAGCCGAAGATTATGTAAAAAAATATCCAAATGCAGAATTCCATGCTGGGAAAAGACCTTGGGAAGTAAAATGTGATGTTGCAATTCCTTCTGCTACTCAAAACGAGTTGGATTTAGAAGATGCTAAAAAATTAGTAGAAAACGGTTGTAAATGTGTTGTAGAAGCTGCAAATATGCCTTCTACGTTAGACGCCATCAATTATTTCTTAGACAATCACGTTCTTTTCTCTCCTGGTAAAGCTTCTAACGCTGGAGGTGTTGCAACTTCTGGTTTAGAAATGACACAAAATGCCATTAGATTAAACTGGACTTCAGAAGAAGTAGATGCTAGATTAAAAGAAATTATGATTGGCATCCACAACGCTTGTATGAAGTACGGAAAAGAAGAAAATGGATACGTAAATTACGTAAAAGGTGCTAACATTGCTGGTTTCGTAAAAGTAGCTGAAGCAATGCTTGCACAAGGTGTAGTTTAAAAATAATTATTGATTTTTCATAATAAACCCTTGTACTTTAAAAAAAGTAAACTTGAAAAGGTAGAAAGTCTCGAAGAAATTCGAGGCTTTTTATTTTTGAATTTTAGAAATCATTTTCTCCACAAAAACGAATGCAGCCGGACAAATAACAGTATTTTTTAAGGTAAGATTATTGATTTGATAAATCTTTTTTCGGTCTGTATGCGGATATTCTCTGCACGCTTTCGGTCTTACTTCGTAGATGCTACAAGTATTATCCTCATTAAGAAACCAGCAAGGCAAATTCTGCAAAACCTTATCATTATCTTCATCTGTTTTCAAAAATTTAGCTTCAAAATCAGCAGATTTCATTCTGAGATGCTTAGAAATCCTTTCGATGTCTTTTTCGGTATAAAGAGGGCCTGTAGTTTTGCAACAATTGGCGCAATCTAAACAATCAATCTCCTCAAAAACCTCATCATGAGTATCTTGAACAACATAATCTAAATTTTTTGGAGGTTTCTTTTTTAAGTTTTCCAGAAATTTTTTGTGTTCCTTCTGCTTTTGTAAAGCCTGACTTTTATAATATTCTAAATCCATTTTAAATACAACATTCACTAATTATCAATTGAAACTTTTTGGTGGAAATTAATTTTATCCAAATCTAAAATTGTAGTTTTCTGATCTTCGGAAGAGTGATACATCGGTAAAAATTTAGCTCCATAAATAATTTCGGGAGAAATATAAGAAGTTCTTTGCACCACAGTATTTGCAAAAACTTCATCGAATGCTTTAATCATAATAATCAATTCAATATCAGAATTTTTGAAATCTTCTTCCGTATATTCATAAAAAGGAGAATTGCTATCAATTTTATGCACAATTGTCCAATTCAAACTAAAAGTATTAATTTTTTTGAGTTTCGGTTCTAATAAATAAAATTTACTTTCTAATTTACCATTTATTTCTTCTTCCAAAGCTGCAGAAATGGTTACTTCTGCCTCAGAAAGCAAATTATTTTTAAAAGGAGCCACTCGAAACATCAATGCTTTACCATCTTCAAAAGGAGCTATAACAGCTATATCGCTAAATTTAAGAAAAGCTCTTGGTCTAGAAAATCTCCCATAAAACAAACCTGTCGCAATGGCAAAACCGAGTAATCCCAAAAACGCTTCAAAAGTTGCCACAAAACTTGCCAAAGCACCAACAGGAGCAATTCTGCCATAACCAACGGTGGTAAAAGTTTGCGCACTAAAGAAAAAAACGTCTATAAACTCTTGAATTGGCGAACTTTTATCAATCCCTGTAAGATGCTCTATTCCAATAGCATAATAAATAGATGCGAAAACCAAATTGGCAATAATATAAGCAATTACCAAAACACCAATAAATTTAAATCTTGGCAAAAGCAAAAAAGTGTGATACCAACTGTATTTATCAAAAACATTGATGCCTTTTTTCTTCACATTATATCTTCCGTCTTTGTTGGTAAATCTTCCGGAAGCTACAGCAGAAAAACCGCTATCGTTTTCTTCTTTTATTTTTAGGTTGAGTTTTCTCATAGCACAAATGTAGAAAAAGTTAAAATTTCTAAAAACAAGATTAATTTCTCTTATTTTAGCAAAATAAAAATTTCTGTAAATTTAACGAAATGAAAGATATTGTTTCTCAAGATGATATTCAACAATTAGTGAATTCATTTTATGACAAAGTAAAAACTTCTGAAATTGGTTTTTTCTTCGAAGAAATTGCAAAAGTAAATTGGGAAAAACACTTGCCCAAAATGTATATTTTCTGGGAATCTGTATTGTTTGCCACCGTAAAATTTGACGGAAATCCTATGGGAGTGCATTTCCCAATAAATGAAATTATTCCTATGGAAAAAAAACATTTTGATGCTTGGTTACAACTTTGGAAAGAAACGGTGGATGAAAATTTCTCTGGAGAAATGGCAGAATCTGCAAAAAATAAAGCCGAAAATATTGCCAAACTAATGTCTTTTAAAATGGAAACAGAAACAAAATTAAAAGCAAAATAACCCTTAAAATAACCTCCAGAAATAGTAATCTTGAAAATCTGTAAACATGTGAAATAGCAATCCTATGGCTACAATTCTGTAATTTCCTTTCAAGAAGATGGTACCTAAAAAATAAATGGCAATTGCGTAATACGAGTGCAAAGGATGGAAACCTATACTTGCTCTGTTTTGGTCAAAAACCGGAGTTGCCAAAAGATGGTCTGCATCTACCAATAGGGTTGCGAGCATAATGAGATAAGCTTTTTTCCAATTTTCTTTATAAAAAACAAGCGCAATAAACACCGGAAAAATGAGGTGTAAAAAGTAATGGACAAATGTTTTTGTTATTTCCAAAAAATGATATTTTTTAAATTCTACCTTTCAAAAAATCTTGTCTTAAATCTTCATCAAGCTTTTCTATTGCATACCTCAAACACGTTCTAGGCATATTTTGATAATGAATTTTCAAAAAATTCAACAAAACTTCTTCGTCTTTATTGCCAATTTCCCTTAAAAGCCAACCGTTTGCTTTGTGCATTAAATCGTGAAGATGATTGAGATTATTAAGAACCAATTCTTGAGTTAAATCAAAGGTTTTTCCTTTTTTAATGTAATGCATTGTTGCGACAATGGCAATACGTTTTTCCCACATGTTTTCAGAATTTGAAAGTTCTCTCAAAACTTCATCTTGATGATTTTCAAAACAATATCTACCCAAAAGTTTATAGCAAGACAAATCTACCAAATCCCAATTGTTGATGTATTTTGTATTTTTAAGGTAAAAATCTGCTAATTTTTTTTGCTCCTTTAAATCTTTAGATTTCTCAAATTTGGCAACTAAAATAAGAAGCGCAACCAATCTCATTTCGTGAAATTCTGATTTTAAAATTTCCCGAACTTCTTCTAAAGTAGCTTTTTGCCAATATTCTTTTACAATTTTTCTAGAATCGGGCACTACTACTCCGATAAATTTATCACCTTCGGCATATTGTCCTTTTCCTGTTTTAAAAAAATAGGGCAAAAACTCTCTCTTTTCTGGAGAAGAAAGAAATTCTAAAGCTTCAAGGATTTGGTTATGGAGAGTCATAATTAAAATTGAATTCCACCTACTAGTTTTACAAAAATTTTATTTTCACCAACAGAATATTCAGTTAATAAACTTCCATCTGGCAATTCTTTGTCTTTTTGTTTAAAATCGCCAAATCCTACCATAACTCTTTTTAACATTGAAATCATATCTCCTGCTCGTATTACGCAAACTGGAGAATCTTCTGACAATCCTGTTCCACTATTTTCAATTGTATTAATTATAGCTTTATATTGAGCATCACAGATTTCTTTTTTCATTGTTTCATCTAATGCTGAATAAATAACAGTCATATTTAAAAGGATTTCTTTTTCTAAAGGATTTTTCAAATATTTTTCTTCTGCAAAAGATACAATTTTTTGAGCTTTTCCTTTAGACATTCCTTTTTTTGCAAACTTCCAAATTTTTTCATAGTCATTATTATAATTCACTAGTGCATATTCAGTTTTAATGAATCTACTTCCATAATAAAGTTGATTCAATTGTTCTTGAGAAAGTTTTTCTGGAGATTTTTTAAAAATTTCTAAATATTCATAATAATATTCTTGAGGATTATCAGCAACATTTTTTTTAATTTGCTCAACATTGATTTGGGAAAAACAAAAGTTGAATGAAAATAAAACTAATAATAATTTCGATAAATTTTTCATAATTTCTTCCGCTATTTCGGAGCTTATTTAATGGTTACTAATAAATTACAAACCTTTCGCTCCTACGGAGCTCACATATTAAAAAAAGAAAATCTTTAAACAAAGTTAAAGATTTTCGTGGTTATAATTTTCAAAATTTAGTATTCTGTTTTATCGGTTTTTTCTGTCCAGAGTTTAAAAGCTTCCAGACCTTCATTTCTCAAAAACTGTTTTATCGGGATTTTTCTTTCTTCTAAAGGTTTTGAAACCTCATCATAAATAAACGAATCATCAAAGCCAATATTTTTAGCATCTGTTTTGGTATTTGCAAACCAAATTTTGTCTATTCTAGCCCAATAAATTGCACTAAGACACATAGGACACGGTTCGCAAGAAGTATAAATTTCGCAACCCGAAAGGTTAAAATCATTAAGATAAGCCGCAGCATTTCTTATTGCCACCACTTCTGCATGAGCTGTAGGATCGTTATTAATCGTCACCAAATTAGTTCCTTCGGCAATTATTTTTCCCTCTTTTACAATCACAGCACCAAAAGGTCCTCCTCCATTTTTTACATTATCACACGAGCATTTTATTGCTCTTTTCATATAATCTTCAATCATATTTCTTCATTTTTAAATAAAATTAATAAAAAACACCCATAAAAGGTTAAATAATTAACTTCATTTTCACTTTAAATTAAATTTTTATTCCTCGTCGTCATAATATTCGAACAAGAAATCGTTGTAAGGGAATCTGGAAATATGAATTTTGTGCACTTCATCATAGATAAGTCTCTTCATTTCCGGGAAATTTTCTTTCGTTAAAGCCGAGATAAAAACCGTTGGAAATTTAGATTTTGCCATCCAAGTTTTTTTCCATTCATCCAGAGAAATATTTTTTTTGGTAGAAGGTGTAAGATCGTCTTCGTCTTTTTTCTCGTATGCGAAAGCATCTATTTTATTGAAAACCATCACCATAGGTTTTTGATGCGCATCAATTTCTTGCAAAATTTGGTTTACAGAATCAATATGGTCTTCGAAACTTTCGTGTGAAATATCTACCACGTGAACCAATAAATCTGCCTCGCGAACTTCATCCAAAGTAGATTTGAAACTTTCTACCAACTGCGTTGGCAATTTTCTGATAAAACCAACCGTATCGGTCAACAAAAACGGAAGATTCCCGATGACCACTTTTCTTACCGTAGTATCTAGTGTTGCAAACAATTTATTTTCTGCAAAAACTTCCGATTTAGAAAGCGCATTCATTAACGTAGATTTCCCAACATTGGTGTAACCAACCAGTGCCACACGAACCACTTTCCCACGGTTGTTTCGTTGAGTAGCCATTTGTTTATCAATGGTTTTCAGCTTGTCTTTCAGAAGCGTAATTCTGTCTCTAATAATACGTCTATCGGTTTCAATTTCCGTTTCACCAGGACCACGCATCCCGATTCCTCCTTTTTGTCTTTCCAAGTGCGTCCACATTCTAGTTAATCTTGGCAAAAGATACTGATATTGAGCAAGTTCTACCTGAGTTCTTGCGTAAGAAGTTTGCGCTCTTTGTGCAAAAATATCAAGAATAAGATTGGTTCTGTCTAAGATTTTGACTTCCATTTCTTTCTCCAAATTTTTCAATTGAGAAGGAGAAAGTTCGTCGTCAAAAATTACAGTTCCTATTTCGTTTTCCTTTACATAATTTTTAATTTCTTCAGCTTTACCACTTCCAACAAAAGTTTTAGAATCTGGCATAGATAGTTTTTGAGTAAACCTTTTATCTACCGTTGCACCAGCTGTATAAGCAAGAAATTCTAGCTCATCCAGATATTCTGTAAGTTTTTCTTCGTCTTGATGTTGAGTAATTAAGCCAACCAAAACGGCTCTTTCGTATATGTGTTCTTTTTTTTCTACCATAGGTTGTATGTCATTGCGAGGCACAAAGCAAAGCAATCTTTATTTTTTGCAAATTTAAGGAATAAAAAAGTATTAAATTTTACTTCTCCGTAAACTTCCACTTCATCCAAAGCATTATTACTGCTGTAAAAAATACAATAATATTGGTGAGAAGTACAGAAATACTGTCTTTCAAAATTCCGTAGCCAATCCAAACAATTGTACTGCAAACCACTATTAGAAAAGAAGAAACCGAAATATCTTTTACCGATTTTGATTTCCAAGTTTTAAAAATCTGTGGAACAAATGTAATACAAGATAATGTACCTCCTATTAAACCTAAAATTTCCGGATTAAAATTCATCATTTAAAATTAATATTAACGATTACAAATCTACAAATCAATTATCATTTAGAAAGCATTGCCTGTTTCCAATTTTCTGAACCAATATTTAATTCTTAAATTTACGCCAATATTAATTTTAAATTCAATGAAAAAAGTATTTTTATTACTTACGTTTATGCTAAGTTTCCTTCAGATGAAAGCAGATGAAGGAATGTGGCTAATGATGCTTGTTAAAAGGTTAAATGGTGTTGATTTGCAGAAAAAAGGATTGCACCTTACACCAGAAGAAATTTATTCTGTTAACAACTCTAGCCTTAAAGATGGCATCGTTCAATTTGGTGGTGGATGTACTGCCGAAGTAGTTTCTAAAGAAGGTTTGGTTTTTACCAATCATCACTGTGGTTATGATGCTATTGCTTCTCTTTCTACTCCTGAAAAAAATTATTTGAAAGACGGTTTCTTTGCCATGAACAACAAAGAAGAACTTCCTGCAAAAGGTCTTTCGGTAAGATTTTTGGTAAGAATGGACGATGTAACTGCCAGAATTAATGCTAAACTCAATAATATAATGTCTGCTGACGAAAGAAATGCCATTATTGCTGCTGAGTACAAAGCCATTCAAAAAGAAAATTCTGAAAATGGTAAATATACCGTAATCGTAAGAGATTTCTTCAACGGAAACGAATTCTATTACTTTGTATATCAAGACTATAAAGATGTAAGATTGGTTGGTACACCTACAGAATCTATTGGTAAATTTGGTGGCGATACAGACAACTGGGAATGGCCAAGACATACCGGAGATTTTTCCGTTTTTAGAATTTATGCAGATGCCAACGGAAATCCTGCTGAATATTCTTTAAATAACGTTCCTTTAAAACCAAAATATCACCTTCCTGTTTCTGTAAAAGGTGTAAAACCTGGCGATTTTGCTATGATTGTGGGTTACCCTGGTAGAACAAACAGATATTTAACTTCTTTCGGAATCAATCAATTGGTAACCAAAGATTACGTAGGTTGGGTAGATGCTTCTAAAACTGCTATGGATGTAATGAAGAAGTATATGGACAAAGATACTGGTACAAGATTAGACTATGCTTCTCAATACGCTTCTGTTGCTAATTATTGGAAAAACAGAGCCGGAACCATAGAATCTGTTAACAAAAACGGAACCATTGCAGACAAACAAAAAGTAGAAGCTAAATTTCAAGAATGGGCAAATTTAGCAGATAACAAAGCAACTTACGGAAACGTGCTTTCTGAAATTGAAGCTTATTACAAACAAATTGCTGATAGAAACTTAGAAAGAAACTATGCTTCTCAGTTCCAAAGAAATGCTAAATATGCTATAATTCCTTATAGAATTGGCGCTGCTCTTAAATCTTATACAGAACAAGACGCTGCTGCTAGAACCGCAATGAAAGCTAAAATTATAGCAGGAATTGAAGCTTCTTACGATGGTTTTCATCCAGAAGTTGAAAAAGATATGTTGCAAACAATGCTTAGTCTTTACAAATCAAAAGTTCCATTTGATTACCAATTGCCAGTTCTTAAATACGCTGTACCTTCAGAATTAGCAAATCAAACAGATGTTTCAATTTTTGCGAACAAAGATTCTGTACTTAAATTTTTAGAAAATCCAAGCAAAGAAACTCTAGAAAACGACCCTCTTTACAGATTTTCTGGCGTAATGGTTTCAGAAGCGATGATGTTTGGAGACAAATATGCTAAAGCTGATGATAATTTTGCAAAAAACACCAGACTTTTCTTAGACGGACTTAGAAAATCTAGACCAAACGAATTCTTCTATCCAGATGCCAACTCTACCATGAGAGTTACTTTCGGAAAAGTAGATAGATTGCCTATTAGAAAAGACAGACAATACTACGGTGTGAAAGATAATTTCTACACAGATATGAAAGGCATGGTTGCTAAATACAAAAAAGGAGACGCAGAATTTGATTTACCTCAAAGATTGCTAGACCTTTACAAAAAGAAAGATTTCGGACAATACAAAGACAAAAAAGGGTATATGCCTGTAAATTTCTTAAGCGATAACGATATTACTGGTGGAAACTCTGGTTCTCCAATTATGAATGGAAACGGAGAATTAATTGGGCTTGCTTTCGATGGAAATTCCGAAGCTCTTTCTGGAGATATCGTTTTCGAAAAACAATGGCAAAAAACCATCAACTTAGATGTAAGATTCTTACTTTGGGTAATGGACAAATACCACGGTGCTGGTTATCTATTAAAAGAAATGGATATTAGAAAATAATTTCTCAAAAATATTTATTAAAAACGTCATCTTTTGGTGGCGTTTTTTTTTATTTTTAACTCATGAAAAAATACGAAACCGAAAGACTTATTATAAAACCTACGAATACCGAAGATGCTGAGTTTATTTTCGAAATAATGAATACACCAAAATACCACAAATATATTGGTGATAGAAACATTAAATCTATAGAAGACGCCGAAAATTACATTAAAAACAGAATGCTTTTACAATATGAAAAAGTGGGTTTTGGCAACTTTACCATCATTCTAAAATCTGATGATTCTAAGATTGGTTTTTGTGGAATTTACCTTCGGGATGGTTTAGATATTCCAGATATTGGTTTTGCTTTTTTCGAAAAATTCGAAGGAAAAGGTTATGCTTTCGAAGCAGCTTCTGAATTAAAAAAATTGGCAAAAACCGAATTTGGATTGCAAAAACTTAGCGGAATAACATTAGAAAACAACCATTCTTCCAGAAAATTATTAGAAAAACTGGGACTCAAATTTCAAAAAAAATTCTTCTTAGAAGGCGATCCAGAAGAATTAATGTATTATGAAACAGAACTTTAGAATTTTATCTATTAAAAAATTTTATTTCAAAATCTGAGCTGCGTGGTTTTTGGTTTCTACTTTTTTGATAACTTCTGTACACACAGAATTTTCATCAAACAAAAAAGTAGTTCTCACAATTCCCATAAACTCTCTTCCCATAAATTTTTTGAGTTGCCAAACCCCGAATTTTTCACAAATTTCGTGGTTTTCGTCTGCCAACAAATCATATTTAAACCCAAATTTAGTGTGAAATTTCTTTTGATTTTTCACAGGGTCTGCAGAAATTCCTATTATGGTAAAACCTTGCTTGGTAAGATACTCAATATTCTCGTTTAGATTGCACGCTTCTGCAGTACAACCGGGCGTATTGGCTTTTGGATAAAAGAAAATTACTAATTTTTTATCTTTAAAATCCGAAGATTTTACCAAATTTCCATCCTGATTTTCTACTTGAAATTCTGGAAGTTTTTCACCTATTTTTAGCATAATTATATTTTTTATTTCAAGTTTCATCTTCTGTCTTCTGACTTCAGACTTTTTAGTATTTTTGTTCAAATTTACAGAAAATGACTAAGAAAGAGCGTGCTAAAATTGTAATGACGGAGTTAGAAAAAATCTATCCAGAAGTTCCGATTCCTTCTGAATCATAAAAACGCTTATGAATTGTTAGTTGCTGTAGCTCTTTCTGCACAAACTACCGATAAAAAAGTAAATGAAGTAACTCCAAAACTATTTTCCATTGCTCCAAATCCTGAAAAAATGGCAGCCTTGGAAGAACCTGAAATTAAAGAATTAATTAAGAAAATAGGACTTTCTACTACCAAAGCCAAAAATCTAAAATTAATGGCAAATCAACTTTTAGAAAATCACAATGGTGAAGTTCCTGCAACTTTTGAAGAACTAGAAAATCTAGCTGGTGTTGGTCATAAAACTGCTTCTGTAGTAATGAGCCAAGCTTTTGGGTTTCCTGCTTTTCCTGTAGATACTCACATTCATAGATTGATGAAACAATGGAAATTGACGGAAGGAAAAAACGTAGTTCAAACCGAAAACGACGCCAAAAAACTATTTCCAAAAGAAGCTTGGAACAAACTTCACCTTCAAATCATTTTCTATGGAAGAGAATATTCTCCCGCTCGTGGAAGCCAAGAGCGAGATTATATTACTAAAATGCTTTTTGAGGGTTAAGGTTATATTTTTTACTGTTTCTTTGCCCAAAGTTCCATTTTTCTATCAAGAACAGATAACGGAAGGCAACCTTGGTTGAGAACTTCGTCATGAAATTTAGCTAAACTGAATTTTTTTCCGAGTTGTTTTCGATATTTTGCTCTTAATTCTAAAAATTTGAGTGAACCTATTTTGTAACCCAATGCTTGTCCGGGAACCGCCATATAACGTTCTATAGCAGCAGTTGCGCCTTCTTCGGAATCAGAAATATTGCTCAAATAATATTTTATCGCTTGTTCTCTGGTCATTTTTCCGGTGTGAATTTCTGTATCTACCACCAAACGAACGGCTCTTAACATTTGGTCGCTCAAATATCCCATTTTTTGATAAGGATCGGTATAAAGTCCAAATTCTGGGCCTAATGTTTCGCAATAATGCGCCCAACCTTCACCATAAGCTCCAAACCAACCAAATCTCATAAATTTTGGAATTTCCATATTTTCTTGTTGAAGAGAAATTTGATAATGATGCCCTGGAATTGCTTCATGCAAAAACAAAGATTCAAAACCATTGGTAACATTGTATTTGGTAGCATCTGGAATTGGTGTATAGAAAATTCCGGGGCGCTTTCCGTCTGCCGAACCTTGTCTGTATTCTGCACTTGCGCTGGCTTCTCTAAATTTTTCGGTTCTTCTAATTTCGAAAGGAGTTTTCGGAAATTTTGTGAACATTGTTGGCAATTTTGGTTCTATTTTTTTCAAAATTCCATTAAAAGCAGCAATTACTTCTTCTGGTGTTTTGAAAGGCATTGCTTTTTTATCGGTTTTAAGACTGGTTAAAAATTCTTCTAAACTTCCTTTGAAACCGAGTTGAGTTTTCACTTTCTCCATTTCTGCTCTTAGCATAGCAACTTGTTGTAAGCCAATTTTATTAATTTCTTCTGGAGTTTTATTGGTAGTAGTCCAAGATTTTGCATAATATTCGTAGATATTTTTCCCGTTCGGAAGAGCGTTAATTCCATCTGTATTTCTGGCTTTTGGCAAATATTCTTTTTCGAAGAAATCTCCCATTTTTTGGTAAGCTGGAATTATTTTCGAAGAAATAGCTTCTTGGTATAGAATTTTGTACTTTTCTTTGTCTTTTGCTGAGAAATTTTTTGGCATTTTTTTTATTGGGCCATAAAAAATATTTTTATCAAAATCTTCGGTAATTATTTCCTCACTATGCATTTGAGGAATCATTTTTACTACTAATTTTTTTGGAAGAACAACATTTTGTTTCATTCCTTCTCTGAAATTTTTCTCTGCTGTAGTCATCCAAATCACAAAAGCATCAATTCTTTTTAGCCAATTGTCATAATCTTGGGTAGTTTTGAAAGGCTGATTTCCTTCTGCACTTCCCAAAAGCGGAAAATCCAAAGGCAATCCTTCAAACTGACTAAAAGGCATCAATTCTGGATGATAGGCATAACGCTCAATTTTGTCTTTTAATGTATAATCTAAAACATCATAAACTGTTTTTTGTTCATCAGATAAAGCGTCATAATCTAACGTTTGAAGTTTTTTTTGAGTTTCGTTATAGTATGCAATTTCTTTAGAAATAAATTCGCTGCTTATATTATTGGTTAACACATCGTTATACCTAGAATCTCCTTGCATAGTTGCTTCTAAAGGATACATTTTGAGGTAACCTTCATAATATTTAGAAGCAATGCTGTCTATATTGGCTTCAGATTTTGGTAAGGCAATATCAGATTTTTTACAACCTACTAATAATCCTAAACCTATAAAAATTCCTAAAACTGCTGTACGTAATATTTTCATATTAAATTTCTATTTACAACAAAATTATAAATTTAATTCTCTGAGAATGTTCATTTAAAAAAAATCTTTCTATTTTTTTGTAACATTCTTACAAATCTCTTACTAATTGTTAAAACTTAAAAAAATGAAAATGTATAAATCTTTAAGCTTTGCTTTGCTGTTTTTAGTTGCTTTTGTAAGCGCACAGACTTCTGCCAACAGGTTTTTCTACGAATTAACGTATAAGCCAAAACAAAAAGTAGATTCTCTACAAAAAGCTGTAGCCATTCTAGATATTACCGATAAAAAATCTATTTACAAAGATTATCTTACTGTTTCTCAGGATTCTTTAATTAAAATTGAAGTAGATAAAATGATGAAAGCAGGTATGTTTAAAGATATTTCCAAGTCTTTTCAACAGCCAAAATTTGCATTCAAAATAATAAAAGAATATCCAAACATGAAGTTAACTTTTAGCGAAAGAATGCTAAATTCTGTTTTTGGATACACAGAAGAACCTAAATTTAACTGGCAAATTACCAACGATAAACAAAAAATTGGTGATTATGAAGCGCAAAAAGCTACTACAGAATTTGGAGGCAGAAAATGGACGGCTTGGTTTACAGAAGCAATTCCTTTTCCTGATGGGCCATATAAATTCTCTGGTTTGCCTGGCTTAATTGTAAAAATAGAAGATGCAGACAAAAACTACTCTTGGACTCTTACTGCAAACAAAAAATTGAAAGAATTTGAAGAATTTTCTTACAGCGAAAAACTTCAAGCGCAATTTGGTGGCAGCAATGATGTAAATATAATTTCCAGAGATAAATTTGAATCTTCTTTCGAAACCTATAAAAAAGATCCTTTAGCATCAATAAGAGGTCAAATTCCTCAAGATAGAATGAACATGAAAATGCCGGGAAGTGATAAGACGGTTGGAGAAATGCTGAAAGAACAAGAAAAAACACTGAAAGATTACTACAGTGCTTCAGACAATACTATAGAATTGCCAAAAACAAAATAAGAAACACATTCATTTTCTTCATATCAAATTAAATTTTTTCTGAAAGCTCGAGAATATTTTTCTCGGGCTTTTATTTTAAATTTTAATCAAACAAATTTCAATCGGTGAAGACTTTAAATATATTTGCCTAATATCCTATTATAATTTGCTGAGTTTTTTTTCAACATAAAAAATTAAAAAAGCAACAAAACAGAGAAAACTAATTATGAATGTTGAGTAAATATATTTTTCTTGATTCGCTATTAATAAAACAGCACTCACAACAAATATGCAAATAGAATAAATCAATAATAATTTTGATGAAATGTTATTTGCTAAATTCCAATTGTTTACATTTTTTGTGGATTTTTGAGTTCTATATCCAAAAAATGAATTAATATTTTTCGGTTTGAAAATATAAAAAACAATACTTATAATCAATAAAAAGCTGGGATCTAATAATGGTTTTAAACTTGTCATAAATACTCTATTTTTTAAAATAAATTACACATTATGAATTGATTCAAAAAAAAACATTTATAAATCTAGTTATTTTTTTGAAAGATTTGGCTTTTATTTTTTAATTTTAGCAAGATTAGACAACTCAAAAAACAAGAGAACTTTTATTTTTGTAAAATGACAGCCGAAGAACATTTTAAAAGAATAAGGAAGGTTTTAATCTATATTGACGAGAACATCAACGAAGAACTTTCTCTGGAAAAGCTAGCAGAAATTGCCACTTATTCTCCATTTCATTTTCATAGAATTTTTCGCGCTGTTACTTCCGAAACATTGCAAGAATACATTACCAGAAAGCGTTTAGAAAAGTCTGCGATGATGCTTGCCCTCAAAAAAAATACAAGTTTAGAAGAAATTTACACTCAATTTGGTTTTAAAAGCAACGCAAATTTCAGTAAAACTTTCAAAAAATATTATGGTATTTCTCCAACCGAATTTAGAAAAAATTCACCTGAAAAATTTAGCAAGATTACCCAAAATGTTAGCAAGATTGGACAAAAAGAAGTGGTTTTTGAGCAATATCTTTACAACCTCAATCTAATAGAAAATTTTATGGAAGAAAACGCAAAAATTGAAGTAAAAGAAATGCCCGAAATTCATTTGGCATCAGTATTAAGTATTGGCGTTCAAAATATAGAAAATTCTTATAACAAACTTATAAATTGGGCAATTTCTAAAAATCTTTTTCCAAGAGAAAATGTAAAAATGATTACCGTTTATCACGATAGTTTCAAAGTTACTGCTCCTGATAAAGTGAGAATTCATGCGTGTATGTTGCTAAACGAACCCATAAAAACGGATGGCGAAATTTCCCCAGAAACGTTACCAAAAGGAAAATATATTGTGGGAAGTTTTTGTATCGAAATCAACGAATTTGAAAAAGCTTGGAACGGACTTTTCCTTTGGATGAAAGAAAATGGCTACGAATTCAGACGAAGCAATCCCTATGAAATTTACCACAATAATTTCAAAGAACATCCACAAAAAAAATGTATTGTAGATTTTTGCATTCCAATACTTTAGTTTTTTACCACTCAGCATAACTTTTTTACCATTCAGTAAAACTTATTTCTTTTTAGGAATGAGCCAAAATACCTTTGCTTCATCAAAAACAAAAAATTATGCAAACTCGAATTTTATCCTTCGTTTTAACCTTTGCTTTTACCTTAACTATATTCTCACAAATTACCATTTCTGGAAAAGTTTTAGGAAAGCACGGGAAACCTTTAAAAGACGTTTCTGTTACTTTGAAAGACACTTACGATGGTGCAACAACAGACGAATCTGGAAATTACAAATTTGAAACTTCTGAAAAAGGAAATTTAACGTTAGTTTTCTCCAATCCAAAATTTATAGAAATTGAAAAAAATATAGTTGTTGACAATAAAAACCTCATCATTAATACCGAATTAAAAGAATCTGTTAACGAAATAGACGCTGTGGTAATTTCCGCAGGAAGCATGGAAGCTGGCGATAAAAAAAGAGCTTCGGCACTTTTTAACACTTTAGATGTGCTTACAACTGCTGGAGCTAATGCACAAATTACTTCATTTTTAGAAACTCAGCCTGGAGTTCAAAAAGTGGGAGAATCTGAAGGATTATTTGTGAGAGGAGGAACCGGAACCGAAGCAAAATTCTTTATGGATGGGAATTTGGTTAATAATTATTTTGGAAATTCTGTGCCCGGAATAAAATCTATGGATAGATTAAACACTTCCCTCTTCAAAGGAAATGTATTTTCTAGCGGTGGTTATTCTGCTCTTTACGGACAAGCTTTATCTGCAATTTTGGCTTTAGAAAGCATCGATTTACCCGAAAGAAATTCAGCAGATTTTGGTATTTCTCCAATTTTCGCAAGTGCCGGAATTCAACGTGTAAATAACGAAAGAACCCATTCTTACGGCATTTCTTTAGGATATTCTAACTTAGAATTGATGCAAAAAGTTCTTAATTTCAATACAGATTTTGAAAAAGCTCCTAATAGTTTTTCGGGAAATGGAAATTTTAGAATCAAAACAAAAGGCGGCGGTTTTATAAAATATTACGGAAGTTATGATAACAATTCTATGAAACTCAACATGCCAAGTTTAGAAGATTATGCCGATGATAACAAAATCAATCAAAAAGGGAAAAATACCTTTCACTCGCTTTCTTACAGAGAAAAATTTGGAAAATATACTTTGAGTTTGGGAACTTCTTACACCTTCAACCAAAATATTTTAAATTTCAAAAACTATAAAAACGATGCAGAAGTTTTCAATTATGACATTGATTCTAAAGGAAATTACTTCAATGCAAAAGCGGTAATCGAGAGAAAATTATATAAAATTTCTAACATAAAAGCGGGTATTGAATTTAATGATTCTAACGAGAAAACTTGGGTTTCTGTAGCCAATGACAACTATATTTTCAAAGATAAAATCACTTCGCTTTTCGCCGAAACCAATTTAGGAATTAGCAATAATTTATCGGTTCAAATAGGAGCAAGAGCAGAAAATTCTGCTGCTATAAAACAATGGAATTTCTCACCGAGATTTGCATTAGGTTACAGAATTTCAAAAGATTGGACAAGTTCTCTTGCTTACGGAATTTTCTATCAAAACCCAGAAAGTAAATATTTTGATGCCAATTACAACCCCAATTATCAAAGAGCAGAACATTATATTTTTCAACTCCAAAGAACTGTGGATGGTAGAAGTTTGAGATTTGAAACCTATTACAAAAAATACGAAGATTTGGTAAAAACTTCTAATAATTTCTACAAACCAATTGCCATCAATAACAACGGAAGTGGCTATGCAAAGGGAATTGAACTTTTTTGGAGAGACAAAAAAACTTTAAAAAACATAGATTATTGGATTTCTTATTCTTATCTCGATTCTAAAAGAAATTATGTGAATTACAACCAACAACTTTTCCCAAATTTTGCAGCAAAACACACAATTTCTATCGTTGCTAAAAAATTTATTACCGCTTGGAAAACTGGTTTTAATTTTTCTTACAATTACAATTCCGGAAGACCTTATTATAATTTTGTAACTGAAAACGGAAATACTATTTTGAAAAACCAAGGACAAACCAAAGATTATAACGTATTGAATTTCAGCCTAAATTACGTGCCGAGTGTTGGCAAAAAAGATGCAAAATCTTTCTCTGTTTTTGTATTGTCAGTCAACAATGTTTTGGGTTCTAAAAATATATATGGCTATAATTTTTCGAGCGACGGAATGCGTTCTGCTGCCATAAAACCTCCAGTTAACACCTTCGTTTTTGTAGGTTGGTTCATTAGTTTTGGTACCGATAAAACACAAGAAGCTATTAATGGAAACTTGTAGGAAGTCAGAAGTCGGAAGTTGGAAGTCGGAAGTTTTGGGTGCGTAAAATACCCCTGTCATTGCGACGAAGGAAGCAATCTAGGGTGGCAAAATTTTTTCTGAAAATTTTGACGGGGTAGTAAAACCATTCAGACAAGAAAATCTACCGTTCGGTGAAGTAAAATTTAAAAAATTGAGAAGTAAATATATCTTTGAACCATAAAATTTAAACAAATAAAAAATATTTAACATGAAAACTTTACAAAAAACAATTTTAGCGCTTGCAATCACATTTACAACTACTTACAGCTTTGCTCAAACCGCTTACGAAAAGGCAATGTTGCCAAAAGTTCAAACTATAGAAATGCCAAAAGCCAATTTAGACGAATACACTGCACAAGCCAACGATTTTGCCAGAATTGGCGATAAAGAAAAAACACTTTGGCAACCTTATTATTATGCTGCTTTTTCTATCATTAAAAAAGGAAGAACTTTAATGCAACAAAATCAACTCTCACAATTGGATGATGTAGCAAAAGAAGCTCAAAATTATATTGACAAAGCAGAAGCGCTATCTCCCAACAATGCTGAAATATTTATTCTGAAAAAAATGAATCACGGTTTAAAAATGATAGTAAACCCAATGGAAAGATGGCAAACCGAAGGTCAGGCTGCTCAAGTTGCTTTAAATGAAGCTCAAAAATTAGACCCGGAAAATCCTAGAATTACCATAATGGAAGCCGAAGATTTGTATTTTACACCAGAACAATTTGGCGGTAACAAACAAAAAGGAATTGAACTTTTCAAAAAAGCACTAGAACAGTTTAAAACATACAAAACAAAAACTTCAATTGATCCAAATTGGGGACAAGAAGAAGCCAATTACATGATTTCTCAAGCTAAATAATCATTCGAATTAATTTTTTTTCTACCCTTTTTGCGCTTAGAGCGCAGAAAGGTTTTTTTATGTCGAAAATTTATTAACTCTCCGAATTTTCTATGCTTCTTTAGCATTCTAAAATAGAAAAAATGAAATTTTTTACAGTTCAGTACAAGAAAATTACGGTTCAGTTTTATAAAATTTGAAACCGTAGTTTGTCACAATATCTTTACATCAAGAAATTTAAACAGTTACAAAAAATCAATAAAACAATCTTTAAAATTTAAAAATTATGAAAACAAAATTATTACTCCTAATTACGACTTTCTTCTTACAATTCGCAAACGCACAAATGGACGACAAGTTCTATTATCCAAATAAAGTGATTAATCCAATTACACTTCCTCACGAAGAATTTAGTTTAAAGGTAGAACAGGATTCTATAACCGGAATTTTCTTCAAAAAAGAAAACCCAAAAGCTACTTTGGTATTTTTTCATGGCGCTGGCGGAAACGTTACTTACTTTCAAAAAATGGCCATTCCTTTTCTTAATGCTAATTATCAAGTAATTATGATAGATTTTAGAGGTTATGGTAAATCATCTGGAACGCCAACTCACTTAAATGTTGCAAAAGACGGACAACAATTTTTTGATTATTTAAAAAATAGAAAAGAGATTAAAAACACTAAAATTATCCTTTATGGACAATCTTTGGGAACTCAAATTGCTACACATTTGGCTAAAGAAAATTCTAAAGACATTTCTATGCTTATTTTAGATGGAGCTTTTACTTCTTTCACAGATTTGGCTTGCAGTTATAAACCTGAAGCTAAAGATGTTATCAAAAAATATCTTGTTTCGCCTTATTCTGCAAAAGAAGATATAAAATTGGTTTCTGTTCCCAAGATTTTAATTCATAGCAAGGAAGACAAAGACATTCCTTTTGCTTTAGGAAAAGAACTTTTCGAGACTGCTTCAGAACCAAAAAATTTCATCGAATACAGTGGAGACCACATCAAGGCTTTAATCATTAATCCGGATGTAATTATCACTAAAGTCAACGAAAATTTAAAGTAGAAACTAATTTTTACGATTCGGACTTTAAAAATTACGGTTCGGTTATATAAAATTTTAAAAACGCCTTTCTTAGAATACCTTTACATCAAGAAATTTAAAAACAATCACAAAATATTAATTAAAAAAACAAAACATTATGAAATCCGAAGGATTGCATAAGGCAAATGAAAAACAATTAAAAATATACTTATGAAAACGTACAACAACACACCAAACACAAAATTAGAAGAAGCAAAAAGAGCGGTTAAAAAAATTAAAGGCTTTTACATTCACGCTATTGTTTATATTTGTGTAAACCTTTTTATTATTATATCAAACAGTATAGAATCTAACCAAGGTTTTGCAAATGCTGATGGATATATGACAGCCCTTTTCTGGGGATTTGGATTATTAGCTCACGGAGTTTCTGTTTTTGCACCAAGTTTTATTTTGGGAAGAAACTGGGAAGAGAGAAAAATTCAAGAATACATGAATAAATAAGCTTTCAAAAACTATAATTTTAGGAAAAATGAATCTTGAGAAAATTAAAAAAAACGCACTTAATCTTCTGTATATCAACTTAATTATAAGTGTTTTTATCTTTATGATTGATGGAGGAGATAAAACCATACAAAGATATTTGTTGTATTTTTTAATCTCGGCAATGTACACTTTTTGCATCGGTTTGGGAAACAGCTATCTAAATGATTATCTGGATTCTAAATTCTCTTGGACCGAACAAACCAAAGAAAGAACCATTGCCGCCGTTATAGGAACTTTGCTCCTAAATATTATCCTTGTTTATGCTTGCAATTACATCAATTTCGTTTTGATACAAGGTAAAAGTCATGAAAAATTTTTCAACGGAGATTTGAATTTTATCAATTGGTTTTTTATTAATTTTTCTCTTCTCATTGCGGCAATTGGACATGCGAAAGGCTTTATGCTTGCCATGAAAAAAAATGCAAAGCAAGAAATAGTAGAACAAAAACTTATTGCCAAATCTGCCAATGCACAATTCGAAAGTCTCAAAAATCAATTAGACCCACATTTTCTGTTCAATTCTTTGAATGTTTTAGATTCTTTAATTGAGGAAAATCCTGCTTTGGCGCAACGTTTTACAAATTCTATGTCTAAAATTTATAGATATGTTCTCGAACAAAAAGACAAAGAAATGGTGACGGTAGAAGAAGAAATAAACTTTGCTAAAACCTATTGTGAATTGCTACAAACAAGATTCGAAGACGCTGTAACTTTTGAATTTACCATCTCCGAAGAAGACAAAAAAGGTTTTGTAGTGCCTCTTTCTTTGCAACTTTTATTAGAAAATGCCATCAAACATAATTTTGCAACTTCTTCTAAACCTTTGAATATCAAAATTTTTGTAGAAAACGGAAATCTTATTATTGAAAACAATTTACAACAAAGAGAACTTCCTCATAAATCTACAGGAGTTGGTTTGGCAAACATTGTTTCCAGATATAATTTGCTAACAGATAGAAATGTTTTTATAGAAAAATCTGAAGCTTTTTTCAGAGTAAAACTGCCGATTTTAAAAGAAAAAATAAAAGCGATGAATACATTTTCGCCATCACAAGAACAATCTGCTTACGAAAAAGCAGCAAAAAGAGTAGAAGAACTGAAAGGTTTCTACGGAAATTTAATCTCATACTGTGTTTTCATTCCGTTTCTTTTCTTCATCAATTGGAGAACTAATCCGTCATATTGGTGGGCTTTTTGGCCAATGCTAGGTTGGGGAATTGGAGTAATTTCTCATGCTTTCAAAACATTTGGTATTGGAAGAGATTGGGAAGAAAGACAGATAAAAAAATACATGGAAAAAGAAGATGAAAACGATAAAAAATGGAAATAACGATGGAAAATAAAGAATTTAACAAGAATATCGCTTATAAAAAAGCAGAAAAAAGAGTGAAAGAGATTAAAACTTATTATTACTTGGTTATCGGATTTCTAATTGTTGGATATTTTCTTATCAACAAAAATTACAACGGAAATTTAGCTGATATTGCGAAAAATTATACCGTTTGGATGGTTATTTTATGGGGAATTTTCCTTGCTGGTTATGGCATTTACCTTTTCGTTCCTTTTTTTAACAATTGGGAAGAAAGAAAAACCAAAGAATTAATGAATAAACAACTCAAAAACAAATAATTATGGAAAATAACGATATAGAAAAAATGAAATACGAAGCAGCAAAAGAACATGTTGCCAGAATTAGAAAATTTGTAGTTAGTTTGCTCATTTTCTGCATATTATTTTTATTATTTTACGGTTCAGATTTATTTTCTTTTGATAAATTCAATTTTGGTTTCGGAAGAATTTCAATAATTTTTTGGATTTGGGGAATTATATTAGCCGTGAAAGCCGTAAAACTTTTTGTTTTAGACTATGATTGGGAAAGAAAAACAATAGAAAAATACATCAAAAACGAAGAAAATGGAAATAATTAATAACGAAAACAATATCAAATACTTAAATGCAAAAAAAAGAGTAAAACAAGTAAAAGGTTTTTACATTCATGCACTGGTTTTTGTATTGGTAAACATTCTTATAGTTGCTTTGAATTTTCAAAAAACAGGAAACTTTGAATTCAAAAATTTTTGGGGAACATTTTTCTGGGGAATCGGACTTACAGCACACGGTTTATCGGTTTTTTTGCCTAATTTCATCCTCGGGAAAAACTGGGAAGAAAAAAAAATTAGAGAATTGATGGACAAAGACAAAAACCAATCCTAAAATTCCCCTTCTCTCAGAAGGGGTGGCAAAATTTTCTTTCTCTCAGACAAAAAAAATTTAGAAAGAAAATTTTGACGGGGTAGTAAAAATATAAACATTTTGAAAATTAAAAGATGATTAAAACAATTATTATAGAAGACGAAAAACCAGCTGCCAGAAAACTAGAAAGACTTTTGAGCAATTTTTCTGATTTACAATTAGTTGCAACGCTCAATTCTGTAGAAGAAGCAATTGATTGGTTTTCTAAAAACGAACATCCTACGTTAATTTTTTCAGATATTGTTTTGGGAGATGGTTTGTCTTTTGATATTTTTGAAAAAATTCCAACCAAAAGTTTCATCATTTACACCACAGCTTTTGATCAATACACTTTAAAAGCCTTCAAACTCAATTCTATAGATTATCTTTTGAAGCCCATTTCGGAGGAAGATTTAGCTCAATCTATAGAAAAATTTAAAAATTTTTTACCTTCCGAAGAAACGCACAACGCTTTGGAAATGAAATCTTTAATTAAAGAAGAACAACCAAAACTTTCCAGAATTTTGGTAAAAATTGGATATAATTTGAAAGTGATAAAAACCGAAGAAATTTGTTGTTTTTACTCCGAAAATAAGATTGTATATGCGCAAACTTTAGAACGCAGTTTTCCCACAGATTTTACGCTAGACGAACTGGAAGAAGTGCTAGACAAAAAGACTTTTTTCCGAGTGAACAGACAATTTATCATTAGTTCAGATTGTATTAAAAACATCCACACTTCTCCGTATTATAAAGTAGAATTACAGGCGCAACCTGCTGAAGAAATTACGGTAAGCAGAGAGCGTGTGAAAGATTTTAAGGATTGGTTGGTAAAGTAAATTTCAATTTTCAAGAATTATAAAACTCACTCGCAGAATTGATAAAATGATGAAAAGCTTCTGTAACTTCTTTCTGAATTTTGTTCGTTAAAGGAAACGGAACCATGTGAGAATATTCAAACGGAAAATCCTGAATTTCCACCTCAGTTTTTATATTTCTGTAACCACCTTGCAAAGTGTTGAGCGCTTCAATTGGAGGCGCAACTTCATCTTTTTCAAGAACATAGAGCTTTATTTGGTGATGCAGTTTTTTAATTCTTTCTTCTCTTTCTTTTTGAAAATAATTGTACCTCAACATCATTTTGAACCAACTTTCCTGCGGATGTAATTTCTCGTCCTGAAAATGTCCTAATCTTTCATCTTGTTGAAAATCAGAACTCAATAATTCTGCAAAAACAGATTGCATTTTGATGGCAGCTCTTGCATCCATAATGTATTTCGAAATCGGGAACATTCTGTCAATTGTCATTCCACCACAAAAACAGAATAATTTTGAGTTTTCAAAAATTCCTTCCGGATCAGCCATTTTTAAAATCATCGATAAAAACGAGCCAATAGAATAGCCAAATAAATCAATAGAAGTTTCTGGCGAAATACTTTTAACCTGATAATTTCTAATATTTTTAACTACTTGTATTACATCAGAATACGTCTGAAAACCAGACCAAAAAATTCTTTGAGGATGAGATTCTAATCGAGAACTAATTGCCGCATTTACAAAAGAACAATTGGTATTTTCGGGATATTTTTTTTGTCGGAATTGTGCTATTTCTAGCATTGCATGTCTATCGCTCCAAATTTCTTCGGCTCTGTTCATGTGAAATGCAATCGGGAAAAGGATAATTGCTTTTTTGGTTTTTTGAGCCAATTCATAAGCCCAAGGTAAATATTTATCCCACTTTTTCTCATTCAATCCATGGAAAAAAATAATCGTTCCTTCTGCAATTTCTACATCTGCTCTTTTTAGAATATAGTAATCAAAATGTTTGTTTCTTTCGATGTCAAAGTCTTTTGCATCAATCGCAGGAAAACCGTAAAGTGTGTATTTTTCGTTATTTTCTTTGAAATTTGCATGATGTTTTTCGCATGAAGTTTCACAGAAAGAACCATTTAACAAATCTGCTTTTTTAGATTGAAAAGGAATGGTTTCAATGGTTAAATTCAAATCCTTAATTACTTTAAAATCGCCTTCTTTTTCGAAGTTTTCCTTCAAAATGTCATATAATTTATTGTAATTCATAGGCTTGTTTTAAATATAACTTTAAAGTTGAGTGTTTTATTGCTTCAAAGCCTTTATTTATAAGGTTTTTTTGTATTCTAAACATAGAAAAAGCAGCCCGAATTGGACTGCTTTTCCTTAATTTTTTAAAAATAAGTTTCAACATTAATCTTTTTCAATTAAAATTTTTAATTCTTTATTCTCAACTCTTTTTGAAAAAAAATTTGCTAAAACTAAATTTGATTTATATACAATTACACTTTCGGATTTACTGATAATTAATTGAAAATCATTCGATTTTTGGATTTGAAAAGTAAATACTTTTTTTGCCCTTTTACCATTCTTAAAATCTTGCTTTTTAAGCAGATTTTCTTTTATTTGAATAGTCCTATTTTCAGAATCAAGTATTTTAATGTGAAAATCTTTCAATTGTAATCCAAAACCTCCAAGAAACCATATATCATAATTCCCTTTTTCTAGGAAAATAATAGAATGTAAATCTTTTAAATCTATTTGTTTTTTTATCATAGTTTTAAATTTTCAATTCTCCATTCTCAACTAATAACGCCGCTTCCCAACAATTCTTCGCCAACGTACCAAGCTGCAAATTGTCCTTCTGCAATTGCAGATTGTGGATTTTCAAATTCTATAAAAAATCCTTCTTCAAACTGATAAAGCGTAGCTTTTTCTAGCGGTTGTCTGTATCTAATTCTCGCTAAAACTTCCTTAGATTCTCCATTTTTAAGGCGTAAATCTTCTCTTATCCAATGAACTTCAGAATTGTCAATTTTAAGAGCTTTTCTATACAATCCAGGGAAATTTCTTCCTTCTCCAACATAAACCAAATTATTTTCCATATCTCTGGAAATGAGAAAACAAGACTCTTTATGACCGCCAATTCCCAAACCTTTACTTTGACCAATCGTATAGAATTGTGCACCTTGATGTTTGCCAATTACTTTTCCGTCAGATTTTTTATAATTGATTTTTGCGGAGAGAAATTCCAATTCTTCTAATTTTGAAGTAAATTCAGGTTTTTCTTTGTGATATTCAGCAAAATCACTGAAAATTTCTACAATTTCGCCTTCTTTAGCTTTTAATTGTTGCTGAAGAAAAGTGGGCAAACTTACTTTCCCAATGAAACAAAGACCTTGAGAATCTTTTTTATCTGCCGTTGCCAATTCCATTTCTCTGGCAATTTCTCTTACTTGAGGTTTGGTAAGCTCACCAATCGGGAAAAGTGCTTTAGAAAGCTGTTTTTGATTAAGCTGACACAAGAAATAACTTTGGTCTTTATTATTATCCTTCCCTGCCAAAAGTTGATATACGTCTTCCCCATTTTCGTTAGAAAAAGAATCTAATCTGGCATAATGTCCCGTTGCTACTTTATCTGCGCCTAGCGAAAGTGCGGTTTCCAGAAAAACATCAAATTTCACTTCTCGGTTACAGAGAACATCAGGATTTGGGGTTCTTCCCTTTTCGTATTCGGCAAACATATAATCTACAATACGTTCTTTGTAGAGTTCGCTCATATCGATCACTTGAAACGGAATTCCTAGTTTTTTTGCGACGAGAAGTGCATCATTACTGTCCTCAATCCACGGACATTCGTCTTCTAAAGTTACGGAAGCATCGTTCCAATTTCTCATAAAAAGCCCGATTACTTCGTGCCCTTGTTGCTGCAAAAGATACGCTGCAACGCTAGAATCTACGCCTCCAGAAAGGCCTACTACTATTTTCATTTTATTCAATTTTACGAGACTCTTAACGGGAGTCCTTAGGTTTGATGCCACAAAAATACAACAATATTTTTACAAATTTTCAGAAGCAAGACATTTAGAAATTCTATCACGCTCAGTCCCGCTGTACGCACTCGCTTCCCGAAAAAAAATTTCTTCGGGAGAGCTCAAACAATGCTACATCGGGGCTATAAATCACTTTTTTCGAATTCTTTTCAACCTACATTTCGATTAAAATTACCGAATTATCAATTTTACGTCTCATCACATCGTCTAATTTTTATATTTTTACAAAGAAAATCAATTCAAATAATGAAAAAACTAATTCTCACTTTAATATTCCTTTCGTCAACGTTTGCTTTTGCCCAAATTAACGAATCTTCCTCTATAAACTCAGGAAAATGGACTTTTGGTGGTTCTGCAAGTATTAACGGTACTTTTGGCACTTATTCTACCTTCGGAGTTTCTGTTGCGCCAAGAGTGGGTTACAAAATTTCGGAGAATTTAGAATTTGGCGGAATTGCAAGTTTCAGTTTATTAGATTCTGACCTCTACTCTACTACTCTTTTCGGTATTGGCCCTTATGCAAACTATTATTTTGCGAGAAATTTTTATGCTACTGCACAATTTCAAGAATATATTATTACTCAAAAACTTAAAGGAACAAAAGATAGAACAGGAAGAGATGAAGCTGCATTATACTTTGGAGGAGGTTACATAACGAAGGTTGGAAACAACATTTATATGCAAATTGGCGCCATGTATAACGTACTTTGGAAACAAAACGGCAGTATTTTCAGTAGTGGATTTACACCACAAGTTGGAGTGGTTTTTGGGTTGTAAAAAATAATAACATGAAAAATATATTCTTTTTATTTTTTTTGAGCTTTAGTATGAATTTAGCATACTCTCAGAATAATTTTAAAATCATTCCACCTAAAGGCTGGAAAGAATTTCAAAAATCGGATATCATTAATAGTTTAAACAACAAATATATTTTTCCCGAAAAAACAAAACAAGAAATAATAAAGAACAATCAATCTGTTCAAATTTCAAGATTTGGTGCTCCTTATAAAAAAGGAACTTATACTCCTAATATCCAAGTTCTTTTAAGACCTAACGCTACTAAATCTATTATAGATTTTAAAAAATCTTTAGAAATTAGCTTAAAAGGATTTTCAAATTCTATTGAAGATTTTCAAATTACTGATTCCCTTAAAGAGATAAAAATTGGTGGTAAAGATGGTCTTATTACTAAATTTGAAGGATACCTTAAAACAAATAATGGGGAAAAGGTATTTTTCAGGAGTACTTTAATTGCAATTCCAAATGATGATACTTTTTATCAAATAACTTTAAATGATACAAATATTGATTCATGTGAAGAAGATTTTCAAAAAGTTATTAATTCAATAGAAATAAACTAAAAAAGCCTCCGAAAATTTCGAAGGCTTCTATTTTTATGCTTTTTCTTTAGACTTCTTTGGCGTTTCACCTTCTAAAGCATCTTTGGCATCATTCAGTTTTAAAACAACTTCTTCGCCTTCTGTAAACTGTTTGTTTACGAGCATTTCTGCTAAAAGGTCTTCTATATATTTTTGGATAGCTCGTTTTAGAGGTCTCGCTCCAAAATCTTTGTCCCAACCTTTTTCTGCGATAAAATCTTTGGCTTCATCCGTTAACTGAACTTTGTAGTTTAGTTTTTCTAAACGTTTGTATAATTTACCAAGTTCTAGGTCTATAATTTTCTTAATATCTTCTTTTTCAAGAGAATTAAAGATAATAATATCGTCTATTCTGTTTAAAAACTCTGGTGCAAAAGCTTTTTTAAGAGCATTTTCTATCGTAGCTCTCGCTCTGGCATCAGAAGAAGATTTTTTAGCATTGGTACCAAATCCTACTCCATCACCGAAATCTTTTAAATCTCTGGTTCCGATGTTAGACGTTAATATAATAATGGTATTGCGGAAATCTACTTTTCTGCCCAAAGAATCGGTAACATGACCTTCGTCTAAAATTTGTAACAAAATATTAAAAACATCTGGATGCGCTTTTTCTATTTCGTCTAACAAAACTACAGCATAAGGTTTTCTACGAACAGCTTCGGTTAATTGTCCTCCTTCTTCGTAACCAACGTATCCTGGAGGCGCACCCACCAATCTGGAAACTGCAAATTTTTCCATATATTCGCTCATATCAATTCTGATTAAAGCTTCATCAGAATCAAATAATTCGCGAGCCATTACTTTTGCCAACTCAGTTTTACCAACCCCTGTTGTTCCAAGGAAAATAAATGTACCAATTGGTCTGTTTGGGTCTTTAAGACCTGCTCTGTTTCTTTGAATGGCTTTGACCACTTTTTTTACTGCATCTTCTTGACCGATTACTTTTCCGTTCAGCATATTATCCATTCCTGCCAATTTATCCATTTCGTTTTTGCCTACTTTGGTAACAGGAACGCCAGACATCATAGAAACTACCTCTGCTACATTTTCTTCGGTAACTTCTTCTTTTTTCTCTTTAACTTCTTTATCCCATTTATCTTGAGCGGCAGCTAATTCCATTTGAAGACGTTCTTCTTCGTCTTTCAATTTTCTAGCTTCCAGATAATCTTGGGCTTTTACAGCTTTTTGTTTTAGTTCTTTAATTTCCTCAATTTTAGCTTCGTGCTCAATAATTTCGGTAGGAACTTTCATATTTTTGATATACACTCTAGAGCCCGCTTCGTCCATTGCATCAATCGCTTTGTCTGGTAAAAAACGGTCTGTAATATATCTTGCTGTTAAATTTACACAAGCGGCAATAGCTTCTTGCGTATAAGTTACATTGTGATGGTCTTCGTATTTGTCTTTAATTTGATTCAAAATCAAAATCGTTTCTTCAATAGAGGTTGGTTCTACCATTACTTTTTGGAAACGACGTTCTAAAGCACCATCTTTTTCTATGTATTGACGATATTCGTCTAAAGTTGTAGCTCCAATGCATTGAATTTCGCCTCTTGCCAATGCTGGTTTAAACATATTAGAAGCATCTAAACTACCTGTAGAACTACCAGCACCAACAATGGTATGAAGTTCGTCTATGAAAAGAATTACATCACGATTTTTTTCTAATTCCGTCATGATAGCTTTCATTCTTTCTTCGAACTGACCTCTATATTTTGTGCCAGCAACTAAACTTGCCAAGTCTAAAGTGATTACTCTTTTACCAAAAAGCACTCTAGAAACTTTTTTCTGATGAATTCTAAGTGCCAAACCTTCAGCAATTGCAGATTTACCAACACCAGGTTCACCAATTAAAAGCGGATTATTTTTCTTACGTCTTGACAGGATCTGAGAAACTCTTTCAATTTCTTTTTCTCTACCAATTACGGGGTCTAGTTTTCCTTCGGAAGCCAGAGCTGTAAGGTCTCTACCAAAATTATCCAGCGTTGGAGTTTTGCTTTTTCCGGCAGCAATATTTCCAGTTGGCTTTTTCATTTGTCCATATTCTTCACGCTCTTCATCGTCATCGTACGCAGAACTTTTTGGCAACTGGCCAGAATTTTTAAGCATTGCTCTATATTCTTTCACAACACTTTCATAATCAATATCATAAGAACCTAAAATACTGGTTGAAGGGTCTTCAATTTTGTATAAAATACCTAAAAGAAGGTGCACGGTATTAATTTCGGAAGATTTATATTGTCTGCTTTCTAAATCTGCTCTTTTCAAGGCATAATCTGCAAGTTTAGTTAACGAAATACTATCCTTTTCTTCAGCAAAAGGATTGGTATTAACATTCATGTTTTCTATTTTTCTTCTAATTTGAGTAAGGTCTGCTTGTAGATTTTCTAGAATATCTTTTGCAGAATTATCAGTTTTAATAATTCCTAGCAAAAAATGCTCTGTAGAAAGGAACTCGCTTTGCAGTCTCTTTGCCTCACTTTTACTTTGTTTGAAGACTTTGTTTAAGCCTTCTGAGAATTTATTTTCCATAGCGATTTTCTCATTAATAAATTGTATAAATAAGACCAAAATCTTATTTACATATCAAAGTTACAAATACTTTACCAAACTATTATTATGACTTAATGACATTATTTTATAAAATTTAAAGTAAATTTGTCGTCCAATTTTTTTAAATATGAGCGAAAACTGGTCAGATTATGTAGGTTATGCTGCATCTGTTTTTATTATCCTTAGTTTTATGCTGAAAGATATTAAGAAAATACGTGTAATAAATCTTTTGGGATGTATTGCATTCGTTATTTATGGTATTTTCAGCGGAATGCTTTGGCCTGTTATTATCCCCAACGGAATTCTTTGTATTGTACAAATATATCATCTTATAAAACGAAACTAAATTATGAAAATTCTGGTAAGTGTTTTTAATAATTTATATACCGACCAACGTGTAGAAAAAGTGTGCAAATCTTTGCACGAAAACGCATACCAAATTGAATTAATTGGCAATAATTGGGGCGGCGAACCAGAAATGTCTCGTCCTTATTTTTTTAAAAGAATCTCTTTAAAATCTAAAATTCTTCGTTTTGCTTACTTAGAATTTCAATGGAAATTGTATAAAGAACTAATGAAGAGAGCAAATGAAAATTCTATTTTGCTTTCGAATGATTTAGACGCTTTATTACCCAATTATTTGGTTTCCAAAAGAAAAAAAATCCCTATGATTTGGGATAGTCACGAGATTTTTACAGAAATGCCTTCTGTTACCAATCGTTGGGTTCAGCACATTTGGAGATTATTAGAAAAATCTATCGTTCCGAAATTGAAATATACCATGATTGCTAATGACAGTTATGCAGATTGGTTTGTAAAAAATTATGGAATTAAGAGACCTGTTGTCGTAAGAAATTTACCCAAAAAACTTCCTTCGCCAAAATTAACGGATAACAATCCTAAAATTATTTTATACCAAGGTGCCATCAATTTTTCTAGAGGAATTGATAAAATGATTGAAGCTATGCAACTGATTGAAGGAGCAGAATTTCACATTGCAGGAAGAGGACCAATGACCGATGAATACAAAGATTTAGTAAGAAAATTAAATCTAGAAAATAAAGTTAAATTCTTAGGAAATCTAAGTCCTATTGAACTTAGAAAAATAACCGAAAAAGCTGATGTAGGATTAAGCATCGAAGAAAATAAAGGTTTAAGCTATTACTATTCTCTTCCGAATAAAATTTCAGATTATATACAAGCCAGAGTTCCTGTGGTGGTTTCTAAATTCCCCGAAATGCAAAAAATTGTAGAAAAATACAATGTGGGCGAATTTATTTCTTCTCACGAACCAAAACATTTGGCAGAGAAAATAAAAATTGTTTTAGAAAAGGGGAAAGGTTCTTATGTTCCTCTGTTAGAAACTGCTGCAAAAGATCTTTGTTGGGAAAACGAAGAACCAAAATTATTAGAACTTTTTGATAGAGTAGCACCTCAGCACAAGCAATTCAAATTTACAAAAAGTAGTTTGTCATAATATTTTTATTTTATACACAATTTTTCCAAAATCATTAACTTTGTACCATGACAATACAAGAAAAACAACAAGAATTAATAGATGAATTCGAATTTCTAGACGATTGGGAACAAAAATACGAATACATTATAGACCTTGGAAAAGAACTGAAAGGTTTAGCCGAAGATAAAAAAACGGAGGAAAATCTTATAAAAGGTTGTCAGTCTAAAGTATGGTTAGATGCCGAATTCAAAGATGGTAAATTGTTTTTTAATGCAGATTCAGACGGCATTCTTCCCAAAGGAATTGTATCTCTTTTGGTGAGAATTTACAGCGGACATACTACAAAAGAAATCTTGGATTCTGATTTTGATTTTATTGCAAAAATTGGTTTACAAGAGTTTTTATCACCATCCAGAGCCAATGGATTAATGGCAATGACTAAGCAAATTAAATTCTACGCAGTAGCTTTTCAATTAAAATCGTGACCAAAATTCTAGCATATCGCTTTTCCGCATTCGGAGATGTCGCCATGATTGTTCCAGTTTTAAAGGAATTTTTGGCACAGAATCCTCAAGTAGAAATTGTATTCGTATCCAGAAAAAATTTCTCAGATTTATTTTTAAACATCGAAAGACTAACTTTTTGTGGCGTAAATTTAGACGATTACAAAGGTGTTTTTGGTTTAAGAAAATTGGTAAAAAAACTTAATAAAGAACACCAACCAACTTTTGTAGCAGATTTACACTATGTTCTTCGTACCAAAATAATGACGATTCTTTTCAAGTTGAGAAGAAAAAAAACCGCTACAATAGACAAAGGACGAAAAGAAAAAAACGAACTTACTCGCAAAGAAAACAAAATAAAAAAAACTCTGAAATCTACACCAGAACGATATGCAGATGTTTTTAGAAAATTAGGTTTCTCGCTGAAACTTTCTCATCAATTAACAGAAAATTCTCATCAAAAATCAGGAATTGGATTTGCTCCTTTTGCGCAACATTTTGGTAAAATGCTTCCTATTGAAAAATCTTTAGAATTGGTGAAAATTTTATCTCAAAAGAATGAAGTTTTTCTTTTTGGAGGAGGAAAAAAAGAAGTGGAAATTCTAAAACAATGGGAAAGTGAAATTGAAAATACAACTTCTCTCGCTGGTAAACTTTCGCTTAAAGAAGAACTCAAAAAAATTTCAGAATTAGAAGTGATGATTTCTATGGATTCGGCAAATATGCATTTGGCTAGTCTGGTAGGAACTAGAGTAGTGTCGGTTTGGGGAACAACACACTATTTTGCGGGATTTCTCGGCTACGGACAATCTGAAAAAGATATTGTAGAAATCTCTGATTTAGAATGCAGACCTTGTTCTGTTTTTGGCAATAAACCTTGTTATAGAGGAGATTATGCTTGTCTTAACCAAATAGAAATTTCAGAAATTATGAATAAAATTTAGAAAAAATGAAAATTTCTGTTTGCATTCCGGTTTATAATTTTGATGTTAGAGAATTGGTTTTTTATTTAAGTAAAGAAATTGAAAATCAGAAACTTAATGCAGAAATTATCTTAATAGACGATGCTTCAACAAAAGAATTTGTAACTATTAACGAACCCTTAAAAAATAATGTAACTCAATTTATTTTCCTCGAAAAAAACATCGGGCGTTCTGCAATTAGAAATCTTTTTTTGAACTACGCATCAGGAGATTTTTTGCTTTTTTTGGATTGTGATGCTAAAATAATTTCAGAAAATTTCATTAAAAATTACATCGATTTTATAACTGAAAATGCCAATTCTACAGTAATCTATGGAGGAAGAATTCCTAATGATTCCGTTCCTCATCGAAAATATATTTTAAGATGGAATTATTCTAAATTTAGAGAGTCACAACATGTAGAAACAAGAAAAAAAAATCCATATCTAAGTTTTCAATCCAATAATTTTTTAATTGAAAGACAACTTTTTGAAACCCAAAAATTTAATGAAGACTTAAAACAATATGGCTATGAAGACCTTATTTTTTCTTTGCAACTCAAAGAAAAAAACATACATATCAATCATATTGAAAATGTTATTACAAATGTAGATTTAGAAACAAATCTAAATTATTTAACTAAATCCGAAGAAGCAGCAAAAAACTTATCATTCTTATATAAATCTACAAATTACAAAGATTTAATTTCAGAAATAAAGCTCATAAAATTTTATATAACACTAAAAAAATATCGTTTAGATAAAATATTTTCTTTATTCTTCAAAATCAACAAATTCTTTTTAAAATACATTCTTATTCATAAAAATGTTTCTCTCAAGTTTTTAGATATTTACAAATTAGGGATTTTTGTAGAAAACATTTAAAGACAAAAATCTTACCTTTGTGATATGCAAATCGTAATTATTGGTTCCGGAAATGTAGCTTATCACCTTGCAAAAGCTTTCAAAGAAAGTGGAGTAGAAGTGTCTCAAATTTTTGGAAGAAACAAAGCCGAACTTTCTAAAATTTCCGAAGAACTTAGCATCCCTTTTTCTACAGAAAACATTGCAGATGCAGATTTGTATCTTATTTCGGTAAGTGATTCTTCCATTGCAGAGGTTTCTCAATTCATCAAGAAAGAAAATTGTTTGGTAGCGCATACTTCTGGTTCTGTTTCACGTGAAGCATTGGTTGGAAATTACAGAAAATCTGTCTTTTATCCTCTTCAAACTTTTTCAAAATCTAAAAAATTAGAGTACAAAAAAATTCCTTTTTTCATTGATTCCGAAAACGAAAAAGATGCCGAAATTCTAAAAAATTTAGCTTTAAAAATTTCTAAAAATGTAATGTTTGCCAATGATGAAAAACGAAAATACATTCATTTAACAGCAGTTTTTGCATGTAATTTTGTCAATCATTTATTTGCAAGAGCCAAGGAAATTTCTGATAGCCAAAATATTCCGTTTGAATATTTTTTACCATTAATTGATGAAACTACGCAGAAAATTCACGAATTAGAACCAAAATTAGCGCAAACAGGACCAGCAGTAAGAGGAGACAACAGAATTCTAGAACTCCACGAACAATTGATTACCGACGAAGAAAAACTAAAAATCTATAAAACCTTAAACGAATCGATAAAAAAAATGTATCATTTTGAGTAAAATCGCTTATTTGTAAAGTCGTAAATCGTAATTTTTCACTTTACAATTTTGCAGTTTTACAAATTTACAACTTAGAAAATATGAGTTATTTAGAAAAATTAAAAAATATAAAAGCCTTTGTTTTTGATGTGGACGGCATTTTCACAGACGGAAGTGTTTACCTTTTACCCGAAGGAAATATGTGCCGAGTAATGAACGTTTTAGACGGTTATGCCGTAGTAAAAGCGCTTAAAAAAGGCTATAAAATTGGAGTAATTACTGGTGGAGATGATGCAATGGTTCGCCACAGAATTCATTATTTAGGAATTACAGATTATTATGCTAAAGTTCATCAAAAGTTAGAAAAATTTGAAGATTTCAAAGCTAAATACAACCTACAAAACGAAGAAATTCTAACCATGGGAGATGATATTCCGGATATTAAAATGATGAAAGTTTCTGGGATTTCTGCTTGTCCACCCAATTCTGTTGCAGAAGTGAAAGCAATTTCAGATTATATTTCACCTATTTTTGGTGGGAAAGGCG
Source organism: Cloacibacterium sp. (assembly GCF_047601505.1). Lineage (GTDB taxonomy): Bacteria > Bacteroidota > Bacteroidia > Flavobacteriales > Weeksellaceae > Cloacibacterium. The sequence goes on along the minus strand of NZ_JASGJD010000001.1, from coordinate 527,854 downwards.
CTGTAAGAGATGTGATAGAACAAGTGCTGAAAGTGCAAGGAAATTGGGAAGAAGACGATACGCAAAGTATCTAAATGTAAAATCGCTGAATCGTAAAGTTGCAAAATCGTCTTAAATAAATTTATTATTACAATTTCACGACTTTACAAATTAACAACTTTACAAAGAAAAATGAAAATATTACTCGGTTCTAATTCACCAAGAAGAAAAGAGCTTTTACAAAATTTAGGCTTCGCTTTTGAATTAGTTTCTATCAATTGTGACGAAATTTATCCAGAAAATTTAGAAGTAGAAAAAATTGCCTCTTTTTTGTCTGAACTTAAAGCAAATGCCTTTAGAAAAATTGAAAATTACGAAATTTTAGTCACCGCAGACACTGTAGTCACTTTTGAAAATAAAGTTCTAGGAAAACCAAAAAATAGGGAAGAAGCGGTAGAAATGTTGCAACATTTATCTGGAAAAACACATCAGGTTTACACCGGAATTTCTTTTAAAACATCAGAAAACATCATCACCAAAACAGATGTTGCAGAAGTAGAATTTGATGAAATTTCTAATGAAGAAATAGATTTTTACATCAAAAATTATCAACCTTTCGACAAAGCGGGAAGCTACGGAATACAAGAATGGCTAGGGATGGCAAAAATTTCTAGAATTAATGGCAGTTTTTACACCATTATGGGTTTGCCAACACATTTGGTTTATAAAACTTTTAAAGAATTAAATCTCTAAGAAATTCTAACATAAAATTTTAGTATTTTTACGTGTTATTTATTGCTTATCACAATAAAAGTGAGCAAATTTTGTTATTAAAACACCTGAATGAAAAAAAATATACCTTTTCTATTAGCTCTCACCGTTATCTTGGCATGTTCGCCAAGGAAAAATGGTTTTGTGAATAGAAAATACCAAGGTTTTACTACTCAATACAACGTTCTTTTTAACGGAAAAGAAGCCTTAAAATCTGAACTTACACAAAGAGAAAAGTCTTACAAAGACAATTTTTATGCACCTTACATTAAATTGCTAACCTACGAAGAACAAGTTTCTGCTTCTTCAATGGAAAATTTGGGTGTTTCTGGTAATGATGAAGGAGTTCCTCCCGCAGATTTTTATAGAGACGATGCTCCAGACAATAGCATTTCTGCAGGTGGAAATAGCGCTGGAACGCTTCAAATTGCAGAAATTAAAGCTTTAAAAGCCATCGAAAAACACTCTATGATTTTTGGTGGAAAAGAAAAAAACAAACAGATTTTTGATGCTTATATTCTCTTAACAAAAGCTAGATTATTTCAAGGGAAAAATTTAGAAGCATTAGACGCCATCAATACTTTGAAGAAAAATTTTCCTAAAGATAAAAGGTTAAATCTTGCCAAAATATATGAAGCTTACGCTTATGGAAAAATGGGAGATTTTTATCAATCTGATGAAAGTTTTAGAGATTTAAAAAAAGAAAAATTAAAAAAATCTGATAAAAAACTATTGAGTGTTTTCTACTCAGAAATGCTCTTAGAATCTGGCAAAAAAGAAGATGCTATCTCCGAATTAGAAGAAGCTTATAAATTCAACAAAAACAAAAAATTACGAAGCAGAATTGCGTTTTTAAGAGGTCAAATTCTGGCGAGTTTGGGAGAAAACGAAAAAGCAAGAGAAAGTTTCGTTACCGCCTATAAAAATGCTAGGAATTTTGAATTTGAAGTGAAATCTCAAATCGAAATTGCAAAAACCTTCAACGGTAAAGATGATGAATACGAAGGTGCAAAAAAATATTTAGAAAACATCAGTAAAAAAGGAACTTACGCCTCCAGAAAGAACGAATTTTATTACGCTCTTGGTTTGATGGCGAATAAAGCGGGCAAAAAAGACGAAGCGCAAGATTATTTTAAAAAATCTGTAAAAGAAAAAATTTCGGATTCTCAAATTAGAGGTTTTGCTTATTACGAAATTGGAAAAAAACATTTTGAAGAAAATGATTACTTAAGTGCTGGTGTTTATTACGATTCTGCCTATGCTGCTATGAATTATCCTCCTGCAAAAGAAAGTCTAAAATCTCTTACCGAAAACATAAAACAAGTTTCTAAAAACTATTATCTCATCAAGAAAAATGATAGTATTTTGAAGCTTACCAAAATGTCTAACGATGAAAAAATTGCTTATTTTACCAAACATATAGAAACGATAAAAGCCAAAGAAGCCAAAGACGAAATGGCTAAGAAAAAAGCAGAAAAAAATAAAAATAACAAATTCGAAACTACAGATTTTGCTTTATTAAATAGTACAAATAATACCAGTTCTTTTATGGATTTCAGCGGTGGAAGCAAGACTTTTTACTTTGCAAATCTATCTACCGTTTCTAAAGGGAATTCAGATTTTAAACAAATTTGGGGAAACAGAGCTTTAACAGACAACTGGAGAACTTCTACCAAACAAAATTCTATAGAAGACCTTAAAAATGAAGCTCTTGGAATTAACTCCGCTCCCAATCCTAGAAGATTTGAACCAGATTTTTATATCGAAAAAATTCCTACTAAAACAGAGGAACTCGCTGTTCTTAAAAAAGACAGAGACACAGCAACTTTGGGAATAGGCAGAATGTACGAAAACTTCTTTTCTAACACACCTTTAGCTACCAAAACGCTCTATGATTTGGTAGATTCTAATACAGACGAAGAAACAGAATTACAAGCACTTTACCAGATTTTTTCTATGAATTATGAGAAAAATCCAAATGCTGCAGAACGTGCCAAACAACTTATTTTGCAGAAATATCCTTATACTTCTTACGCAGAATTTGTGAAAAATCCTAAAAAAGCAGAATTTACAAGTTCGGATACAGAAGTTCTTAATAAATATGCTGAGGCTTATCAACTTTTCGAAGAAGGAAAATATGAAGATTCTAAAAAACTAATTGATGAAGCTTTACAAAAATATCCTAAAGATGTTTTAATCCCTAAATTCACTTTATTACAAGCATTTAACACCGGAAAAACTGCTGGAAAAGAGATTATGATTCTTCAGTTAGAACAATTAATGCTGAATTATCCTAAAACTTCTGAAGGTATAAAAGCGAAACAAATGCTAGAATATTTGAAAAGCGATTTAAAAGTGGAACAATTTGACGCCAATGGAAATCCTATAAATCCTCAGGTTCCAGCGCCAACTGCTACTCAACCACAAAATAATATTCCGGCAAAGCCAATGCAAAAGGATAACAGAATAAAAAGTTTGCAGGAAATGCAACAAGAAGATGACCCACAACCTCTGAGACCTGTAGAACTTAAAAAAGATAAATAATTAAAAAGCGAAATTGAGAACTTCAATTTCGCTTTATTTTTTATGAATTTTCAGAAGATTTTTTCTTCACACCATGAAAATCTTTCAAATAAAATGGCTCAAAATATGCCACATCTTCAAAATCTTTTTGGTTGAATTTTTCCACTGATTTTTTAATTAAATATTTTGCCGAAGGATAAATATTTGCATCAAATTCTGCATTAGAAATTTGTAAAATATCTTTGGCTTTAGCAGCGCCATCTCCTACAAAAAGAACTTTTTTACCTTCTAATTCTGTAAAAGATTGTTCGTCTAGAATTTTAGCTTCCGTTTCTGTAATCATTTCTCCCGAATTTCCATCAAAAACAGCACAATAAACCTCCATTCTTCTCGCATCGATTAATGGAACGACAATATCATAGTTTTTGCCTAAAAAAGGCTCTATCATCGTTTCTAAAGAATTTGTTGCGATTAATGGAACTTTCAATCCGTAGCAAAACCCTTTTGCCGAAGCTGCGCCAATTCTAAGACCTGTATAAGAACCCGGCCCTTTTCCTAAAGAAACGGCATCTAAATCTTTTAAAGAAATTTCTGCGCCTTCCAGAGCCCATTCTACAAAAGTGTGTAACGATTCTGATTGTTTATAATTTTCTGAAACTTCTTCGCAAAGACATAATAGTTTTTCGCCATCAGAAATGGCAACAGAACAGTTTTTTGAGGATGTTTCTATGTGTAAAATTTTCATGCTACAAATTTGTTAATTTTTGGCTGTAAAATCCAAATTCCAATAGGAGAAAACCATAAAAGAAAAAATTCTCCTGCAAAATCAGAGAATGTAACTTTTTTTTGCAATTCAACTGTTTTAATTGTTTTAGCAGCCTTATAAAGCATGAAAAAAATACAAAACATTGAAAATAAATGAGCTGGAATAATAAAAATCTGCCAAATTGTTTTTACAGTACTTCCTTCTGTAGAAATTGTAAAGCCCTGAGGTAAAACACTTAGTACTATTGTTAAATATAATACAGGAAATAACAATAAATAAAGAAAGTATTTTTTATAAATTCTTAAATTCTGATTTTCAATTTTTTTATCTAATCCTTTAATAATAAAATAGAACCATCCTAAGAATAATAAAACACCTAATCCTGTAAATAGTCCTATAATTATCCCTAAATAATTATATTCTTTACTTAAAATAAGTGTCGGAATCATTCCTATTTGCAATATAAACATTGATAAAAAAAAGATTAAGAACAATTGCCAATGTTTTAGTTTCAAATATAAATTTTCTAAATTCATACATTATTAGTTTTTAATATTATTTCCTAAAAATCGTTCTAGGTTCTGCTTGCGCTTTTGGATAGATGCACAATTCTGCAATAGAAACTCTGTCTGGTGCATTTACACAATACGAAATAGCATCAGCAATATCTTCTGCAATTAGTGGCTCGTAACCTGCATAAACAGTTGCTGCACGTTCATCATCACCTTTAAATCTTACCACAGAAAAATCTGTTTCTACAGCTCCCGGTTGTATATTGGTAACTTTTATACCGAATTCGGTAAGTTCTAGACGCATTCCTTCGGAAATTACATCCACAGCTCGTTTTGAAGCACAATAAACTACACCATTGGCATACGTTTGTCTGGCAGCAACGGAAGAAATATTAACTATTTGTCCAGAATTTCTAGCTTTCATTAATTTAATAATGGGTTGAGAAACGTAGAGTAGTCCTTTCACATTTCCGTCCATCATCGCATCCCAATCTGCAATATTTCCATCGGAAATTGGTTCTAAACCATGAGCATTTCCGGCATTATTGATGAGAACATCTATGTTTTTCCATTCTTCGGGAAGTGAGTTAATTGCATTTTCTACTTCTTTTTGATTTCTAACATCAAAAATTAAACTATAGACTTCCGTAATATTGCTCAATTGAATTTGCAAATCTTCTAAAACTTGTTTTTTTCTGCCACAAATAATTAATCTATGACCTTGTTTTGCAAAAATTTCGGCAGTTGCTTTTCCAATTCCCGAAGTTGCTCCTGTAATGAATATTGTTTTTTTCATTTTAAATGTATTTTGCACAAGTTATATGTACAATATTTTGATTGCAAAGTTAGTTTTTTGCTTTAATTAGTTCATTCTACCAAGAGAAAAATTATTGGCACAAATTCCAAATCCAATAATACAAGTGATTACACAAACTATCATTGTAATTAATGCTTTTTTTCTATAAAATTTACAAAAAATAGCGACAAAAAATGCGACAGTAAAAATAGCAACAGAAGCTATTTCCATGATTATTCCTAAGGTTACTAAAGTATCTTTATCCATTATTTATTGTTAGTTCATATTCCTAAGGCTGAAATGGCAATTGAATTATTTTATTCCTTCAAACATTAATGAAAGGACCACAAAAACTTCCTCCAATAATCAACATAATTATTCCTACAATCAGTTTAGAAATTCCTTCTGTTTTCCTTGATTCATCTTTATTTTTAACAAGAATTATTGTTCCGCTAATTGTTAAAAAAATTGCAGCTCCCCAATAAATAATTGATATAATAATGATTAACGCTATTAAACCTTCCATTGTTCTCTTATTTCTTTAATTTTTCCATCTCTGTAAAGTAAATTCATCGTCTCGAAAGGAATCATTTTATAATGATCACTCACAATATGAACGCAAGATTTTTTTACTGCTCTTACGTCAAAATCATTTGCATCCATAAAATTCATAATAATAATTCTAAAAAGATTAGAATAATCCAAAGTATCTGATTTTACGGTTGGTAAACAACACATTAACTGCTCAAATTCTCCACCTTCGCTACCTGCACAATCTACAGAAATTCCCGTACTGAAAAGATTAGTCATGTGTTCCTTTATTCTTTCGTCGTGTTCGTAAACTATGGTACTTCTAGAATTATTGAGAATATCTTCAGGATTAATGTACCTCGTCATTGGGAAAACGTCGGTTTCTTCGCCATTATCTAGTTTCAAAGCATACGCCATACAAAGCGCATCAGGATTACACGGAACTGGTATTAAATCTTCTTTGGTGAAAACATTAGATTGTTCTACAATTTTTCTACGAACTTCTGTAAGTGTCATTTTTTGAGATTTTGAACCTTCATTTTCTGTTCTACCTGCAAATTGCGTTGGCTGAAAAGTAACACCTCTCACTGCTTTTTGTTTCAAAGCATAATCTAAAATTTCGCCTATTTCATCATCATTCAAACCTTTTTGTAAAGTAATTACTAGGGTTGTAGAAAGATTAAATTCATTGAGGTTTTCTATAGCTCTTTTACGAACTTCTGTTAAATCTTCGCCACGCAATTCTTTTAAAACTTCTGGCTTAAAACTATCAAACTGCAAATAAATCTCAAAATCTGGCATATAAGTCGCCAACTTTTCTACAAAATTTTTGTCTTTAGCGATACGTATTCCGTTGGTATTGAGCATTAAGTGCTTTATAGGTTTTGATTTTGCTAAATCAAGAATTTCAAAAAACTGCGGATGAACGGTTGGTTCGCCACCAGAAATTTGCACCACATCTGGTTCTCCTTCGTTTTCTACAATAGTATCAAACATTCTGTTGATTTCTTCCAAAGTTCTATGCCTACCGTAATTTGATGCAGAATTGGCATAGCAAGTTGGACAAGTAAGGTTGCATCTATCCGTAACTTCCACAATCGAAAGGCAAGAATGTTGTTCGTGGTCTATACACAAACCACAATCGTATGGACAACAAATGCACTTTTGTATTGAATTTTTGTGGCATTTCCGATTGTTTATTATAGTTTCTGATTTGTTTGTAATATTCTACATCATCGGCAATAATTACTTCAGATTCGCCGTGAGTTTTACAATTTTTGAGCATCCAAACTTTGCTGTCTCTAAAAACAATCTTTGCATCTATCGTCTCCAAACATTCTGGGCAAAGACTTTTGGTATAATCGTAGTAAATGTAATCTCTTTGTTTGTGCATTTGTATTAGTTTTGATTGATAAGCTAATTTTATAAAATTATTATATTTTTTTTATTTGTTTTAAATTTTTTTTTAAATTTGCATCAAACTCTGTAGCTAACCGAACGTTCAAGCTTGCTTGAAATTTTTATGTAGGTAGAACGGAGTTTTTTTTATTTGTATTTTGTTTTATCTATCTCAAAATCTTTTGGTTTAAAGCTCCAGTGGCGATATTCGTGGTTCCATTTATCAGAAATCTCATTTTTTCCAGTACTTATTCCAATATTAAAATTTGGTTTTATAGTTCTTATTTTTTGGAGGATATACTTGTATAATTCTTCTTTGGCAATTGTTCTTTTACCTCTAATTCTTTTTCCTAAAGGCTTCTCTTTATGAAGATTATTTAGTCTAAATTGCATTGCCCCTAAAACTACATCTAGAAATTGAAGAGGAAGATGTTCTTTGCTGTTAACCTCAGTAATGTCATTTTTCCTTAATCTAATCTTGGCTTCTTTAAATGATTTTAAACTTTCTAATCCTTTAATGTACTCTTTAAATTGTTGTCGTTTAGATAAAGTATCTGGTAAATAATCAAAGTAAGCACGAATAAAAACATCTTCTCCTGTTTCGTTTGAATATTGAAGTCCAAAATGATGTTTGAAAAACTGATAATACAATAAAAAATATTCATTTTGAAAATGCTCATCAAGAAGTTTATTTGGAACTAGTGCATTTTGTTTAAACATTATCCTTACTTTAATTTTGTTTTCCTTAACTAAATCAAAAAAAACATCCATTAGTTTTTTAAAAGCTGGTAATTTGTATGCATCAACTTTTTGCCATTTTATTTCCTCTGTAATTTTTATTTCAGAAACTATTTCATTAAGTTTTTGAGTAACCTCTTGTAAATGTTTAGACTGAATTAAGACACCACCATAAAAATTAGAAAAAAATTTTCCTTTTTTCACACTTTCATCACACCAAATAAAATATTCTTTTGATTGTCTCATTTATTACAAATTCTTCTAAAAAACTTCCAATAATAAATATAAATAAAAATTCCGCACCATTGGATAATGGTTAAGCCTAAAAATATTTCGTATCTCGGTTTTAAAAATTCCATTAAAAATCTGAAAGTGAAGTAGAAGAGCATAAAGATGATAAAAGCGTCTCCGTTTTTATAATTTCGGAATTCTTTTTGAAGCAATTTTTTGAAAAAGACAAATAAAACCGCCAAAAATCCCATTTCATAGAGCATAATTGGATGGCGCAACTTTCCATCTCCTAAATTTATTCCAAGGAAAAAATCGGTTTCTACACCAAATGTTGGTTCTGCAATTCCCATAGAAAAACAACCTATTCTGCCAATAAAGAGAGCTAAAATAATGGGTAAAACATATAAATCTCCAGAAGATTCTTTTTCGCCAATCAATTTTTTGATTCCTTCCACTCCGAAAAGTCCACCCAAAAAACCTCCTAAAACGGTTTTATTATTGTAAAATTCTAAAAAACTAACACTCTGTAAAAAATCTTTAATCTCAAAAGCTGCTATTAATCTCGAACCTATTAAAGCACCAATCATTGCGCCCAACATAATCCATAATCTATTGATATTACTAATGTTATCCTTATAATTTCTTTTTAAAAAATAATAATAACGTACCCCAATAAAAAAAGCTAACACTTCAAAAATGATGTGCAGATAATATCTATGTCCTTGTATTTCAAAAAATAATGGGAAATTCATCAATTTGCATCAAATGCGTAAAAAGCATTTTCGATATGTGTAATTTCTAGTTTACCCTTTTCGTTCGGAAGTACAGAAATTACATCAAATCTGGTTTCTAATTCAATATTATTGGTTTCTAAAAATTCGTTGGCAGCAGATACTATTAATCTGATTTTCTTTTTGTTAATCGCTTCTTGAGGCAACATAAAAGCATCTGTAGCTCTGGCTTTTACTTCCACAACTACAATTTGATTTTCGAATTGGGCAATAATATCTATTTCCGCTTTTAGATAACGGTAATTTTTAACCAAAATTTTATAGTTTTTTTCTACTAAAAAACTTTCTGCTAATTCTTCTGCCAATTTGCCAAAATCGTTGTGGTCTGCCATTTAATAACAAAATTTATACTCCAAAATTAGATTTTTACCATTTCTTAAATAGTAAATATTTTTATCAGATTTCTTTTTTATAATGGTATCTCCAGCTTTCAACTCTGGAAATAATTCGCACAAAACCAATTGTTTATCTTGTTTATTGAACGTTTTTATTTCGATTCTATAAGCTCCAAATTTATCATCAGAATTCTTTACAATTCCTTGAAAATCATCTGGTAAAAAAGTTTGCTTTTCCCATTTTTGAAAAGCATTTTTATTGTTTTCTTCGAAAGATTTTTCTATAAAATGAGTGGCTATAAAAAATCCTAAAACAGAAACAATAAGAATTGCGAGAAGTATTTTGATAAAATTAGGCATTTTTAAAAATTTAAATTTACTTTTTCGCCAACTTCCATTTTGACTTTTGCACCAATAATAAGCGGACGGTTATCAAAAATATGTCCGTTTGGAAATGCAAATAGAGTAGGAAAGTGGTATTTTTTTAGACGATGAGCAATAATTTCGTAAGCAAATTCATCAAAACTTTCTTCATAGTTTTTATTTTCGTTTTCGCTTCCCATATTGGTCATTCCTCCGATAATTAAACCAGTAATTTTCTTGAAAACACCCGCTAAATCTAGGCTCATTAACATTCTATCTAAAGAGTAAAAATTTTCTCCTATATCTTCTAAAAAAAGAATTTTGTCTTTAAAATCAAAAGAAAACTTAGTGCCGAGAAGTGCATAAACTAGCGCCAAATTACCTCCAATTAATTCGCCTTCTGCTTTTCCTTTTTTGTTGAATTGATGTTTTTCTACAGAATATTTAAGCTTTTTACCTTCTAAAATATCAAAAATTTCGGTATAACTTTCTTCGGAAACTCCAAAACTTGGAGTTTTAATGGTTTGTCCGTGGATAGAAGCAAAATCGTTTTTCAATAAATAGCTTTGTATCACTGTATTATCCGAATAACCAATATACCATTTCGGATTTTTTTTAAATTCTTTTAACGTTAAATGTTTTAAAAGATGCTGACAACCATAACCTCCTCTTGAAGCCCAAACTGCAGAAATTTCTGAGTTGTTTAGAGCCCAATTTATATCTTGAATTCTTTCTTCCTCCGTTCCTGAATAGTTATAGCCATTAGAAAATTTACCAAAAGTATGTTTTCCAATTACAGGTTCGTAACCTTTATTTTTAATTAAATCTAAAGTCTGCGTTAGATGAGATTCTTCTACAGCACCAGCTGGAGAAATAATAGCAATTTTATCTCCTTTTTTTAAAGATTTAGGAAAAACAACAGATTTCATTTTAATTAAATTGATTAAATTTTAAAACTTATTAATTTGTACTTTTTCGGTATTTTACTTCGGTGCGTTCTGCTTCTTCCAAACGTTTATCAAACTGATTGAATTTTTTAAAACTTTGAAGAAAAACAAAAAAACTAAAAGCCATTAAAATAATACCTACTGTCTTTCGGATGTTATTTGCTAACTTTTCGGTGAGTTTGTAGTGAAACTGCTTTGCTAATAGAATTTTGATTAAATCTATGCTAAGATAAGTAGCAATAACCAGACAAATATAAATTATAAAATTCTGTGTATCAGGATATTGATTTCTTACCGAAATTACAGTAACCAACCAAAAAAGAATAACTCCAACATTTAGAAGATTAAACAAAAAACCGTTGATAAAGGTTTTAAAATAATTTTGGCTTATAAATTTAGCTTCATCCGGAAGGTGCATTTTGGTTTTAGAAACCATCATAAAAATACCATAAACAAAGATAATAAGAGCCGTAATTCTATAAAAACCAGGATGATCATCTATTATCGTAACAATATCTCCACTCGCAAAATAGGAAGCTACAATACAAAGAATATCCGCAGAAATTACTCCAATATCTAAGGCTAAAGCATGTTTATGCCCTCTAGAAAAGCTGGTTTCAATCAAAAGAAAAAATATTGGTCCGATAAAAACCAGACTCAACATAAATCCTAACCCGATTGCCGAAATTATAAGTTCAAGCATTTAACAAAGATAAGAAAATATGAATTTAAAGATTTAAGAAATTAAAGATTAAAAAAATAATCAGGTATATTATTCTAAATCAATCTACAATTTTAAAATCTAATTGTTTGGCTACCAAATTTGCTTTTATAACCTTAATTTTCACAGTATCACCTAATTGGAAAGTTCTTCCTGTTCTCATCCCAACAATAGAGTGAGATTTTGGTTCGTGGAAATAAGAATCATCTATTAAATCTCTCAATTTGATGAGTCCTTCTGCGCCATTTTCTGGAATTTCTACCCAAAAACCGAAATCTGCTGTACCAGAAACCACGCCTTCGAAAAATTCTCCTACGTGTTTTTCCATAAATTTAACCTGCATATATTTTATAGAATCTCTTTCTGCATCTGCTGCCAAACGTTCTTGTGCACTACAATGTTTCATCATTTCTTCGTATTCTGCTGCATTTGGAGATTTCCCTCCGTCTAAATAATGCTGCAAAAGCCTATGAGCTACCAAATCCGGATATCTTCTAATGGGCGATGTAAAATGCGAATAGTGAGAAAAAGCTAAACCGTAATGTCCTATATTTTCGGTAGAATATACCGCTTTACTCATGGTTCTCATGGCTAGTGTTTCCACCATATTCTCTTCGCCTTTTCCTTTTACATCTTTTAAAAGTTTGTTCATAGATTCGGCAACTTTTTTAGAATTAGCCAAATTCATTCTATATCCAAAAGTAGAAACAAAGTCTTTAAGAGCTAATAATTTAGTTGGGTCTGGGTCATCGTGAATTCTATAAACAAATGTATTGCCGGTTTCTTCGCCTTTTCTGGTTAAAGAAACATATTCTGATACTTTTTTATTCGCCAAAAGCATAAATTCTTCAATTAAATGATTGGCATCTTTAGAAATTTTAAAATAAACACCAATAGGATCATTATTTTCATTCAAATTGAATTTTACTTCCATCCTATCGAAAGCAATAGCACCGTGTTTTAGACGTTCTTTTCTTAAGATTTTTGCGAGTTTATCTAACAATAAAATTTCTTCGGCTAAATCTCCTTTCCCTGTTTCTATACGTTCTTGCGCTTCTTCATAAGCAAATCTTCTGTCTGAATGAATGATCGTTCTGCCAAACCATTGATTTACCAATTCTGCATTTTCATTGAGTTCAAAAACTGCCGAAAAAGTAAATTTATCTTCATTAGGACGAAGGCTACAAACATCATTACTCAAAACTTCTGGCAGCATTGGAACCACTCTATCTACCAAATACACCGAAGTAGCACGTTTATAAGCTTCATCGTCCAAAATTGTTCCTGGTCTTACATAATGAGAAACGTCTGCAATGTGAACACCAATTTCCCAATTTCCGTTATCTAGTTTTTGTAAAGAAATGGCATCATCAAAATCTTTTGCATCTTTTGGGTCTATGGTAAAAGTGAGAATTTTACGCATATCACGACGTTTTTTCACTTCTTCAGGTGTTATTGTTCTATCAATTTTTCCTGCATCTGCTTCTACTTCTGTTGGGAAATCATAAGGCAAACCGTATTCGGCTAAAATAGAATGAATTTCGGTTTCGTGTTCGCCAGATAATCCTAAAATTTGAATAATTTCTCCTTCTGGATTTTTAGAATTAGCATCCCAATTCAGCATTTTTACTACAACTTTTTCTCCATCTTTGGCTCCATTTATTTTATTTTTTGGAATGAAAAAATCATTGTTTATTTGTTTTTTATCTACCACTACAAAGCCAAAATCTTTGTGCTGTACATACTGAAAAGTTCCTACAAAAGTATCACTTGCTCTTTCTAAAACTTCTAAAACAGAGCCTTCTAGCTTCTTGCCTTTGAAATGATAAGTTACAATAAGAACGGTGTCTCCTTGTAGAGCATCTTTTACATTTTTTTGATGAATAAAAATATCTTCTTCTAAACCTTCTACTTTTACATAAGCATTTCCGTTAGCTGCAAAATCGATAACTCCCGTTAAAGTATCAGTAATTTGAAGGTTTAAGATGTATTTATTTTTATCTGTTTCTTTTATTTTGTCTTCGGCTTTTAATTTATGAAGCGCCTGAATGACCAATTCTCTTTGTCTTGGGTTTTTATATTCAATACCATCTGCAATCTGCTTATAATTGTAGATTTTAGATGTTTTTTTATTCATAAAACGCAGAATTAACCTTCCTATATCACGAAGTTTCTGGTCTTGTTTTTGTGATTTATGTTGTTGTTTCATATTTTTTAAAATTATTAGAAATATATGAATTTAAAAAATCTCCAACTTTCGTCGGAGATTAGTTTATATACAAGTTATTTTATTTACTCTGTTTTGGTGTCTTCCTCCTTCAAAATCTGTGGTGAGAAATTTCTCAATTATTTGTATTGCAAATTCTTTAGCAATAAATCTGGCTGGTATTGCTACCATATTGCAATTATTATGCTGTCTAGACAATTCTGCAATTTCTGGCATCCAAGCCAATGCGCATCTTATCCCTTGATGTTTGTTGGCGGTAAGTTGCACACCTTGTCCACTTCCACAAAAAAGAATTCCTAATTCACATTCTCCATTTTCTACTGCTTTAGCTGCCGGATGTACAAAGTCTGGATAATCTACAGAATCTGGAGAATAAGTACCAAAATCTTTTACTTCATACGTTGCTTCTAAATGTTTTTTTACAAATTCTTTGTATTCGAAACCAGCGTGATCTGCTGCTATTGCTATTTTTTTCATTTTATTTTCAGCTTATTCTTTTTATTATACACAAAATTACGGCTTTTAATTTGAATTGTGGATTAATAATAATAGATTAATAAAATTGATAGGTTTGATATTCAGAATTTTAAGAAATTCTTAACATAAATATTTTCTTTATAATTAGTTCATTTTCATTAATTTATATTGATAATGTTAATAATGAAAAACAAATGTTAACAACTTTAAATAAACGTGTGGAAAACTCCTATTAACTATTTCTTTTTACTTTCAAATAAAATGTGTAATGAGAATTTAATTTTAAAAAAGAATAATTTTTTTATTAGAGTTTTCCGTGTGCCAATCATGAAGTTTTCCGCATCATTTTTATGAATAATCTATCAATTCAATAGATATTAACAATTGTTAATAAGTGTTAATTTAAACTAAAAATCAACCAGTTGCAATGTTAATTATATATGAATTGAAGTTCAACTAATTGTTACGAAAAAATTAATTGTTTTTTTTCCACATCATTCACAACTACAACAACAATACACTATTTCTTTTTTTTTAAATTAAGAAAAAGTTGTTAGAAAATGTTTTTCGTCAGTTTGTGGAAATTTTTCTCAGTTATTTTCTTTTTGCCATTTTAGAAATCTTAAATTTGTAATCCTAATGAAAAAATAATTTTAATAATAATAGAATTTATGAAAACAATTAATGATTTTAATTTCGCAGGGAAAAAAGCTCTTATCAGAGTTGATTTTAATGTTCCTCAAGACGAAAATAAAAACGTAACTGATAATACCAGAATAGTAGCCGCAAAACCTACTATTGATAAGATTTTGAATGAAGGAGGAGCTGTAATTATTATGACTCACCTTGGAAGACCAAAAGGAAAAGTAAATCCAGATTTTTCTCTTTCTCACATCGTTGCAGAAGTTTCTAAAGTTTTAGGAAAAGAAGTAAAATTTGCTTCAGATTGCATTGGTGAAGTAGCTGAAAAAGCAGCAGCTGAATTACAAGCAGGAGAAGTTCTTTTGTTAGAAAATCTTAGATTTTACAATGAAGAAGAAGCTGGTGATGAAGAATTTGCTGGTAAATTAGCAAAATTAGGTGATGTATATGTAAATGATGCTTTCGGAACTGCACACAGAGCTCATGCTTCTACAGCTGTAATTGCTAAATTCTTTCCTTCAACTAAATTTTTCGGTTTACTAATGGCTAAAGAATTAGAAGCTATTGATAAAGTATTAAGAAGCGGAGAAAAACCTATTACTGCTATTTTAGGTGGTTCTAAAGTTTCTACAAAAATTACTATTATTGAAAATATTTTACCAGCTGTAGATAATTTAATTATTGGTGGAGGTATGTCTTTCACTTTTGTTAAAGCTCTTGGTGGTAATATTGGTAATTCTTTGTTAGAAGCAGATAAAATGGATTTGGCTCTAGAAATTTTAGAAAAAGCTAAATTACATAATGTAAAAGTTTTCTTACCAGTAGATGTAGTAGTAGCTGATGATTTCAGTAATGATGCTGATAGAAAAGAAGTTGATATTTATGAAATTCCGGAAGGATGGCAAGGAATGGATGCTGGTAGTAAAACAAGAGAAATTAATAATGATGTTTTATTAAATTCTAGAACAATCCTTTGGAATGGACCTGTTGGGGTTTTTGAAATGCCAAATTTTGCAAATGGTACTAAAGCTTTAGGTGATAGTATTTATGAAGCAACAAAATTAGGAGCATTCTCTTTAGTAGGAGGTGGAGATTCTGTAGCATTTGTAAAACAAAACGGATATGGTGATAAAGTTTCTTATGTTTCAACAGGAGGTGGAGCAATGTTAGAATCTTTAGAAGGTTTAGAACTTCCAGGAGTTGCTGCTATCAATAATTAAAATTTTAAAAATATAAATTTTATAAAAAAAATCTTCAGAAATTTTCTGAAGATTTTTTTGTGACTATATTTTTGAAATAGATTTTAATTTTTATTGTTATAGTTTTTTAAATTTAAAAAAAAATAGAGAAAATTCTTAAAAATCGGCTTTCAGAAATGGTTTAAAAATCGATTTTCTATATTTTTCTGATAATATATATCAAACTTGAAAATTCACCTGTTTTTAATGCTTTTATGTTTGAAATTGCTCCAAGAATTCCTCCAAAAATGAAAAAAAGAGGATTTTTCTTATATTTTTCACTCAAAATTGAAATATAATAAGAATCGAGTAAGAGAGGTTTTATTTTTTCTAATTTCCAATTTTCTGTATTGAATAATTTTTTCATTCCATTTTTTGAGAAATGAAATAGATGACGAGGTACATCATAAGCTGCCCAGAATTCTTTATAATATTTTGCATCGAAAGAAGTACAATTTGGAACTGCTATAATTAAAGAACCATTTGGTTTTAATTTTTGTCTAAATAAAGAGAGTATTTCTGTCTGATTTTCTATGTGTTCAAAGACATGCCAAAGTGTTATGACATCTAAACTCTCATTTTGAAGTTCATTCAAATTTTCAATAAAAATTGTTTTTGAAGTTTTTTGTTTTGCAAAATTTCTAGCATCGTTGCTTGGTTCAAATCCAAAAGTTTCTACATCATTTTCTATATGTTTAAGAAATTCGCCAGCTCCACAACCGTAATCTAAAACTTTAGCGTTTTCGAAAGTAACTTCAGAAAGTATATTTCTTTTGTAATTTAAGTTAAAAGATTGAGCAAATTTATATATTTTCTCTTTTAAAGAATTAGAATCTTGATGGTGAGAAATGTAATCTTTGCTCTCATAATATTTACCTATATTTTCTGGAATAGGGTAGGTTTTAAAAATACCCTTTATTTCTGTTTCTTTAATTTCGAATTCTTCTTTTGAAAGAAAATGGTCTTTGATTTTCATTTTAATTGTAAAAAGTATTTATGTAAAAAGTACAATGTACATGAAAACTTTTTACATTGTACAAAAATTGTTTCACGTGAAACATTATTTTAAATAGATTAATAAAACATTAATATCTGATGGAGAAACTCCGCTAATTCTACCAGCTTGTGCAATAGTTGCAGGTTTTACTTTATTTAATTTTTGTTTAGCTTCTGTAGATAGAGAAGAAAGTTTAGAATAATCAAAATCTTCTGGAATTTTGATAGTTTCTAGTCTTAATAATTTAGCAACATTTTCCTTTTCTTTTTCTATATATCCTTTGTACTTGATATTAATTTCTGCTTGTTCTTTCTGTTCTTCGTTGTAATTTTCTACTTTTTCTTTGATGAAATCAATACCAGAAAGTTTATTTAAAGTAATATTAGGTCTTGTTAATATTTGAGCTGCTCTGTATGCTTGGTCTACAGGTGAGCTTTCGTTTTCTTCAAGAATTGGATTGATAATACCTGGTTTTAAGGAAGTTTCTCTTAGAAATTCTTCTAATTCTGTAGATTTTTCTACTTTTTCTTCCATTTTTTTAAGCCTTTCTTCACGTGCTAAACCTAGTTTATAGGCTTTTTCGGTAAGTCTTATATCCGCATTATCTTGTCTTAAAAGCAGTCTATATTCGGCTCTAGATGTAAACATTCTGTAAGGTTCTTCTGTGCCTTTTGTAATTAAATCATCTATTAAAACACCGATGTATGCTTCGTCTCTACTAAGGATATATTCTTCTTTTTCGTGTATTTTATTGTGTGCGTTAATTCCTGCCATTAAACCTTGTCCTGCTGCTTCTTCGTAACCAGTAGTTCCGTTAATTTGACCAGCAAAATAAAGGTTTTCTACTAATTTTGTTTCAAGAGTGTGTTTTAATTGAGTAGGAGGGAAGTAGTCGTATTCAATTGCGTAACCAGGTCTGAAAATTTTAGCTTTTTCAAATCCAGGAACATGATGAAGTGCTTTTAATTGTACATCTTCTGGAAGGGAAGAACTGAAACCATTTACGTAAACTTCTACCGTGTTCCAGCCTTCTGGTTCTGCAAATAATTGATGGCGATTTCTCTCTGCAAATCTGTTGATTTTATCTTCAATACTAGGGCAATATCTTGGTCCTATACTTTGAATAGTGCCATTAAACATAGGAGATTTATCAAATCCTGTTCTTAAAATTTCGTGTACAGTTTCGTTGGTGTAAGTAATGTAACAGCTGCGTTGTTTAGTTAATTTTGGTGTATCTAGATAACTAAATTTCTGTGGATTTGTGTCTCCAGCTTGTTCTTCCATTTTAGAATAATCTAAGCTTCTACCGTCAACTCTTACAGGAGTTCCTGTTTTCATTCTACCAGCTTCGAAACCTATATCTACTAATTGTTCTGTAATTCCATACGCTTTTGGTTCTCCCATTCTTCCTCCTCCAAGTTGTTTATCACCTACGTGAATGAGTCCATTTAAGAAAGTTCCGTTGGTTAGAACTACAGATTTTCCTTTTATTTCGATTCCTAAAGAGGTGATAACGCCTTCTATTTTACCATTTTTAATGATTAAAGACTTTACCATATCTTGAAAAAAATCAAGATTTTCTGTATTTTCTAATGCTAATCTCCATTCTTCAGCAAATTTCATTCTATCATTTTGAGTTCTAGGAGACCACATTGCAGGTCCTTTTGATAGATTTAGCATTTTAAATTGAATAGCAGATTTATCAGCAATTATTCCACTATATCCTCCCATTGCATCTATTTCTCTTACAATTTGTCCTTTTGCAATACCTCCCATTGCTGGGTTGCAAGACATTTGTCCAATAGTTTGCATATTCATGGTAATAAGAATAGTTTTAGAGCCTAAATTAGCTGCTGCTGCTGCTGCTTCGCATCCTGCATGGCCTGCTCCAACTACTATTACATCATATGTTTCGTTAAATAACATCTATAATTTTTTAAATATAAATTCCTTTTTTTTATGGTAATGTTTCACGTGAAACATTTTGGTTTTTTAGTAATAAAAATTAATTATTTAAACCTTTTTAAAATACCCAATAATTCTTATTTTTTTTGAATTATAAAAGTTAAATTAAAGGTTGTAATAAGAAGTTTAAAGTAATTAATTTGAAGTTTTGTCTTTAAAAAATATTTAAATAAAAATCTTCTTTAGCTCTCATTTCTTTTTGTTGTTCATCAGTTTTATCTTTATAACCACAAAGGTGAAGAATGCCGTGAGCAATTACTCTTCTGGTTTCTTCTTCATAGTTTTTTGAAATAAGACTAGCATTATCCTTAATTCTTTGCAAAGATACAAAAATCTCTCCTGAAATGGTTTTTCCACGTACGTTATCAAAAGTTATGATGTCTGTATAATAATCGTGTTGCAGATAATCTTGGTTAATTTTGAGTAAATATTCGTCGTCACAGAATATGTAATTAATTTCTCCTAATCTTTTTTCTTCTGTTATGATGATTTTTTCAATCCAAGGTTTGATATTTTCTTCTATTATTTCTGAAGTGTTTTCGTAAAAAAAATGTATCATTTTTAATATAATTTAAAACCAATGACCAAGAACTACTGCTATAATTCCTGGTTTATCTTTAAAGGCATTGCTATAATTTATTTTGATTTGTCCGAACGGTGAATCATATCCTGCTGTAATTCCAAAAGAAGAATAATTAATTTTGATGAAATTTGCATCATTAAAATTATCAAATAAATTTCCTACACTAAGACTTGCCGTTACATAATAATTTTTCATAAAATTAAATTGAAAATCATTTCCAACGGTGAAAACATTATTGTTGCTGGCTTCTCCAAATTCGTAACCGTTAAATTTAACAAAGTTTACCAAATTTTGCTCAAATATACCTCCGAGGTGATATTGATAAAAATCGTCAACTGTATTAAATGAAACTCCATAAAAAGTTCTTAATCTATACGTGAGGAATTTTGTAATAGGAAAATTACCTCTAATATCTGCCTTTATTTGAAAAGATTTTTCTTTTGTGCCACTTTCTATGAAATCATAAGATTTCGCTTCTATATTGGTGTAATAACCTCTTTTTGGAAAAGTTTTACTATCTTGTGTATCTCCTTTTAGAAAAACATAAGGGTTTAAGTAATCTGTTTTTCTTCTATCTCCTGTAAAAAGATTCTTACCATTGAAAACATCATAGCTTATACCGCCTCCAATAGCAAATTTATTTCTCCAAGTAGATTGTATAAAAAGCTCTGTTCTGTACCAATTCCAGGTTTCATAAGCTAATTTATCTTGTGATTTAAGGTCAAAACTCATTCCGGAAGCATTAAGCCCAATACCAGGAATATACCCATTATCTATAAAATAGTTTACATAATATCTAGATTTATCACCAAAAACTCCGTCAATAGAAATACTCGAATTTTTGAAAAAAAGTCTTTTTACTGTAATATTTGCAAGTAATCCAGATTTAAAAATATCATCGTAATGCAAACCAAATTTTAAGAATAATCTGTTGTTATCTTCGGTTACAATAAGTTTTAAAACATTTTTATTATCTTTTTGGATAATTTCGTAATTAATTATTTTATAATTATTGGTAGCATATAGTTTATCAATCATTTTATTGATGGAACCATACGTTTGAGATGAGGGCAGTTTTAGCATCATTTTTCCAATAATATAGTCTTTGTCATATATTTTATTGTTTTCTACTTCTACGTCGTCTATTTTATAGATATTAGAGTAAATAGGATTAATGGGCATCCTAAGATTATCAAAATTCTTTTTAGGGAGTTTATCTAGAATTTCCAGATATTTCATGGCTTCGTCATAACCAGATTTCAGAATTTTATTTTTTTCGTCGAAGCTCGTACTGTTTAAACCTTCAAGATTAGGTTTAATATTTACATCAGTATATTTTAATTGGTTTTTTGTTTCTTTTACAATCCCAAAATCAATTACTTGATTTAGAATGTCAACAATACTATTTATTTTATCTCTTTTGCTAAGTCCTTGGTTTAAGTCTACACCAATTACAATATCAATTCCTTTCTTCTTTAGAAATTCCGAAGGATAATTTACCGTCATTGCACCATCTACATAGATGCTATCTCCAATTTTTACAGGATCCATTAATGATGGAAAAGCTGAGCTTGCAAGTATAGCTTCTGGTAAATCTCCATTTTCAAAAACCTTTGTTTTTCCACTTTCGAGATTCGTTGCTACACACAAAAAAGGGATTGGAAGTTTACTAAAATCTTGAATATTGGATACATTTTTAAAAAGTTCTTTTAATAAATATATATTCTTTTGTCCAGAAGAAATAGAAGATGGCAAAGTTACTTTTCCATTTTTTATGGGTACTTTTAAGAGATATTTATCTACAGATTTATTAAAAAAAGAAGATTCTGCTCTATTGTCGGAATTACTGAGAAGATTATAGAAATCTGTTTCCATTACAATTTTTTCTATATCTTTTCCAGTGTATCCAGAAGCGTACAAACCTCCAACAATAGCTCCCATGCTTGTTCCGGAGATATAATCTACCTTTACACCCAGAGAATCTAAAATTTTTAAAACACCCACATGTGCAAAACCTTTTGCACCTCCTCCAGCTAAAGAAAGTCCAATTTTAGGATTTTTCGGGATTACTAAATTCTCTTTAACCTGAGAAAAACTCAATATGAAACAGAGTACAAAAAAGACAGAGATAATTTTTTTCATATTGTAGAATTGAGGTTTTTAATTTTTGATATATATTCTTTTTACCCTTCTAGAAATTGAAGTTAAAACTTCGTAAGGTATTGTTTTACAGTATTCTGAAAATTCTTCTAAAGTAGGATTTCCGTTAAAAATAATTACTTCATCACCATCTTTTGCAGCAATATTTCCTATATCTGCCATTAGCATATCCATACAAATATTCCCAATAATAGGAACTTTTTCTTTGTGAATACCTACAAAACCGATTTTATTACCAATTAATCTTGGTATTCCGTCTGCATAACCTACTGGTATTGTGGCAACTCTGGTATCTTTTTCTGCTTTATATTTTCTGCTATATCCAATAGAATCTCCTTTTTTAACTTCAGAAATTTGAGAAATTACTGTTTTAAAAGTTACTGCATTTTGTAATTGTTCTTTAATCTCTGGTGTTGGAGAAATACCAATCATCCCGATGCCAATT
The DNA here is from genome assembly GCF_047601505.1 of Cloacibacterium sp. Lineage (GTDB taxonomy): Bacteria > Bacteroidota > Bacteroidia > Flavobacteriales > Weeksellaceae > Cloacibacterium. The sequence continues at coordinate 505,718 of NZ_JASGJD010000001.1, read as the reverse complement.
CTTACCATATCAAATTGATAATCAGTGTAATTAGTAATGCCAGAAGAATTAAGAATATGTCTTATTGGTTTGTAATCTAGTTCTTTAATAATTTTATCCGAAACTCTTTTAAAAATTTCTATTTGAGAAAGTGTATATTCTTTTTCTTCAGGAATATCAGACGAAGAAAGATGACTAAAAATACTGGCAACTTTTACATTGTATTTTTTGAGTTGAGCCAAAAGTTCATCAATTTCATATTCTTTAAAGCCAAGACGGTGCATCCCTGTTTCAATTTTTAAATGAATAGGATATTTTCTTTGGATTCCTTTCAGTTGAAGTTGATGGGTAAATAATTCTAAAACTCGTAAACTGTAAATCTCGGGTTCCAGATTATAATCTATAATAGTATCATAACTGCCTTGCTCTGGATTCATTACCAAAATTGGAGTAGTAATACCATTTTTTCGCAAATCTACTCCTTCATCTGCAAACGCAACTCCCAGATAATCAATATGATGATGTTGTAGAAATTCTGCAATTTCGTAGCCTCCCAAACCATAAGAATATGCTTTTACCATTGCACAAACTTTAGTTTCTGGTTTCAATAAGGCTTTGTGAACGTTGATGTTATGAATAATAGAATTCAGATTTATTTCTAAAACCGTATCGTGTTTCTGAAGTTCTAAATGTTTTTTTATTTGATCAATTTCGAAAATTCTGGCACCTTTTAATAAAATCAATTGATTTTCTAATTGTTCAAGTTGTTGACTTTCAATTAATTTCTTTGTTTTTCTAAAAGTGAAAGTTTTAGCTTTGAATTTTTCTTTAAATCTGGTAATTTGAGTACCAATTAAGAAAACTTGAGAAAAATTTTGTTCGTTGGTGAGGTCTGCAACTTTATTGTAAAGAGAAAATTCGTCTTCTTTTACATCTATAATGTCGGTAAGAATTAGTGTTTTTTCGGCTTTATTGTATTGTTTTATAAACTGATAAGCAATAATAAGAGAATCCAAATCAAGATTAAAAGAATCATTGATTATCAAATTGTTACGAACTCCGTTTACACTCTCAAGACGCATTTCTACAGCCTTTAAAGCATTAATTTTTTCAATAATTTTTTCGTTAGAAAAGTGGAGTTCTTTCATCACACACACTAGAGCCAAAGCATTGGTAAGCGTAGCTTCGTCTCTTTGATTGGCTGGGAAAGAGAATTCTTCGTTAAAATACTGAACTTTTATTTCTTCGTTTAGATTTTCTGGGTCGGAAATAATTTTTACATCATTTCTATTTTCCAAACCAAAACTTATCAACTTTTTCTCAGTATAAATGTCTTTTATTTTATTGTAAACCAATACGTTATCTCCGTTGAAAATAATAGTTTCGGAGTTTTTAAAAAGCAAGATTTTTTCACTAATCAATTCTTCTTCATTTTTAAAATTTGAAGAATGCGCAGTTCCAATATGCGTAAGAACGCCTATTTTGGGAGAAAAAATGTCTTCTAAAACTTGCATTTCCGAAGGTTTAGAAATTCCTACTTCAAAAATTCCTAATTGATGTTTTTCAGAAATTTGAAGCAAAGAAAGTGGCAAACCAATCTGAGAATTGAAACTTTTTGGAGATTTTACCGTTGGCATTTCGTTCCAAAGACACTGGTAGAGCCATTCTTTAACGATGGTTTTTCCGTTACTTCCTGTAATTCCTATTGTTTTGAGTTGAGGATTTTTTTCAACCTGATATTTTGCTAAATCTTGTAAAAATTTCACAGAATTTTCTACAATTATCCACGTAATTCCGTCAAATTCTGGATGAAAATTTTCTGATATAATAATTTTTATTCCTTTTTCAATGGCTTGAGAAATGTATTTTTCTCCAGAATTGGTAGGAGTATTGATGGCAATAAATGCAGTTTTTATTACCGAATAGATGCTTCTGCTATCAAAAGCAATGTGCTGAATTTTCAAATCTTTATTACCAATCAGTTGAGATTGAGTAATTTCTGCGATTTGTTTTGTGGTGTAGTTCATTTATTTTAAATCATCTATGATGAATTTTTTGTCATCATCTTGATAATTATTGTAAAGTCTAAAAATTTTCAAACAATCTTCTTCTAAACGATAAATCAAGGTGGTTTGTTCTGTTAATAACAGTTTATTATAATTTGGAAATTTTTCTAATTTTTGAAATTTTACATTTCTATTTATAATGATTGAAATCTTATGGTTTAGTAAGTTTATAAATTTTTCATATTCTTTGAAAGAAAAATTTTTTCCAATATAATCTTCAATCTGTTCAAGATCATTTAACGCAAACTTAGACCATTTAATTTCCATATTTGCTTAAAAATCTATTTTTAGAATTTTCTAATACATCTTGGTGAGTATAATAATTGCCTTTTTCAAAATCTTCTTCTGCTTCTTGCAAAGAATTTAATAAAGCTTCTTCAGGCGCTATTACTTCAGCTATTTTTAAAAGTTCTTCGGCAGAGAATTTTTTCTCTCTCATTTTTCTGAAAAAAGAAGGTTCAGAAATGCCAGTTTTTTCTATAATAAACTTAAGTTTAAACGGTGAGTTCTTCAATATTTCGTCTATTGAATTGCTTATCTTAATGTAATTTTGAATTTCTACTATCATTTTTCAATAGTTTTTAATATTATAATTAATTACAAATATAATAAAAATATGAAAGTTTTATTTTTTATTCAAAACATCATCTACAAAAACTCTTCGGCTTACCGCTTCGTAACTGTCTGTTTCTCCGAGTTGTACCAAATCTTGGTTTTGAGAAATTCTCATAGAATAATTGGCAAGATTTCCTGTTTTTTTACAAATAGCATGCACTTTGGTTACATATTCTGCCGTTGCCATTAGATAAGGCATTGGCCCGAAAGGTCGCCCCAAAAAATCCATATCCAAGCCAGCAATAACAATTCTTATGCCATTGTTTGCCAATTGATTAGCTACTTCTACAATTCCTTCGTCAAAAAATTGAGCTTCATCAATTCCAATTACATCACAAGTAGAACCAAGGAGTAAAATCTCGTTAGAACTTTCTACAGGTGTACTCATAATTTTGTTGTGATTGTGCGAAACCACTTCCACATCGTCATACCTAGTGTCCACTTTTGGTTTAAAAATTTCCACTTTTTGTCCTGCCATTTCAGCACGACGCAATCTGCGTATCAATTCTTCGGTTTTACCAGAAAACATTGATCCACAGATTACTTCCATCCAACCACTTTGTTTTGCGTGGTTTATTGTATTTTCTAAAAACATTCTCTAAATTAGCAGATAAATTAGTTTCAAAATTAAGCAATTTTAAAAGATTTAATATGCAAATTTTAAAAGAAACTCAAGATAAAGTATATCAAGAGGTTAAGGCACTCTTGCAAGAGTTTTCTGGTTTTTCTTCTCAAGAAGATTTCATTAATAATTTAGAAAAAATTAAAAACTTTTCTGAAAAAGTTTCTGAATTGAAAATTTACAACAACGTGAGCGATTTTCTTTTTGAAGAACAGAAAGAAGAAGAGCTTGTGGAAAGAAATGTGATAAATTTTGAAATCGAGACTAAGCAAATTATTGAAATTCAAGAGGTTGAAGAAGAAATTGCGGAACAAGAACAAACTGTTGATAATGAGGAAGTTGTAGATGAAGAGTCTAATGTTATAGAGCATTTAGACGAAGAATATTTCTTAGAAAAAGAGATAGAACAAAATATTTTGTCTGAGAATCTTCAAAATGAGGAAAACGAAGAATTGCAAGAAATTTCTAGTGCAAAAGATGAAATTGAAAAGAAAGACGAAGAAGAAAGATTGCACGAAGAACGCCGAAAAATTGTTGAAATAGAGAAACCAATTCATCCTGAAAAAACTGTAGAACCTACTGAAATACACGAATCTCCACATCATTCTAAAAAATTTAAACTTTCTCACATCAAAGGTTTGCAAATTGTGCAAAGTCTTTTTGATGATGACCATTTAATGAATATTCCCGAAGAAATAAAGGAAGAACCGAAAGAGGAAGTGCCTGCTCATAATCCTAGTTTGGTAAAAAATAATATGCCAAAAGAATATATGGAAGCAGAAAAAACTTTGCCAGATTTCAAGTTGGATATTAATGATAAAATTGCATTTACAAAAGTGCTTTTCGGGGGTAGCCAAGTAGAATTGAATGAAGTAGTTTCTAGATTAAATTCTTACAAAACTTTAGACCAAGCCAAAGATTATCTAAGCGATGTTTACTACGAAAGAAATTGGCAAAAAGTAGACGAATATGCCCAAAGATTGTGGGGTTTGGTAGAGAATAAATTTTTATAAAATTTGCTGGATGCGGGAAGCTGGATGTAAGAAAAAACATCCATCATCAAACATCCATCACCCAACAAATAATTATGATTCAAAATATTTCAGATTTTAAAAATCCCTTTTTCATAGGAGTTGCCGGAGTTGGGATGAGCGCAATTGCTCAATATTTACAAGGAATTGGTAAAAATGTTTCGGGAAGTGATCGTTATTTTCACCCAAACGAATACAATAAAACCAAGGAACAACTAGAAAATGAAGGAATAAAATGTTTCTTACAAGACGGAAGCGGAATTACTTCTGAAACAGATTTAATTGTAGTTTCTACTGCAATTGAAGATACGGTTTACGAAGTAAAAAAAGCCAAAGAATTAGGAATTCCGATTATCAAAAGAAGTCAACTTTTGGCGATGATTGCCAAAAGCAAAAAAACAATTGCAGTTGCCGGAACTTCTGGTAAATCTACCACTTCTGCCATGCTTTTTCAAATTTTGTTAGATGCTGGTTTAGAGCCTTCCATAATTTCTGGAGCGGGTTTAACTTCTATTATCAAACAAGGAAAAATTGGAAATGCAGCCGTAGGAAAAGGAGATTGGCTTATTATAGAAGCAGACGAAAGTGATGGTTCTGTGGTTCAATACGAACCAGAAATAGGGCTTCTTCTTAATATAGACAAAGACCATCAAGAAATAGAAGAACTTATCCATTTATTTACGATTTTTAAAAATAATTCTAAGAGTTTATTCATTGTAAATCAATCAAATATATTAGCTAAATCTTTGTCGGCGAATGCTAAAGTTGATTTTGGTTTTGAGAATAATGAAGCAGGTTTTAATGCCAAAAACTTCAAACAAGAAGGTTTTCATTTGAGTTTTGAATTAAATGGTCAATCTTTTGAAATGAACGCCATTGGTCAACATTCTGTGGAAAATGCAACGGCTGCAATTGCTGTTGCCAATCAAATTGGTGTAGATTTAAAAATTTGTGCCGAAAGTTTATCAAAGTATGAAGGAATTTACCGTCGTCATCAAATTTTGGGACAGAAAAACGGAGTTTGGGTAATTGATGATTATGCGCACAATCCTGTAAAATGTGCCGCAAGTATTAAGGCTTGTCAACCGCTAGCCGAGAAAGTGGTGGCTTGGTTTCAACCGCATGGTTATGGACCAACAAGGTTTTTGAGAAAAGATTTTGTAGAAGAAATTTCAAATGTTCTTAGAGAAAATGATGAAATTTGGATGAGCGAAATATTTTATGCTGGCGGAACTGCTGTTAAAGATATTTCTGCCAACGATTTAATTAAAGATATACAAGCAAAAGGCAAAAAAGCGTTTTTTGTAGAAGATAGAAATGATTTTTTAAATGAGGTTAAGTCTTCTTTATCAAGCAGTTCTGTGCTTCTTTTGATGGGAGCGAGAGATCCTAGTTTGGAAGAATTTTGTAAGGAACTTTTCAATAGTTTGTAAAATGATAGGAAATTATATTTCTAATTTTCAAGATAAATTTGATGAAGATCTACCTTGGTTAATTATCAAAAATTTAGAATCTATTATTTTAGAAAAAATTAAAATACTTTCTGAAGATTTTGAAAGTAAAGATGGAATTGCCATACATAAAACAGCAATTGTAGAGGAAAATGCAATTTTAAAAGCCCCAATTGTAATTGGAAAAAATTGTTTTGTAGGTTCTAATGCTTGTTTGAGGAATGGGGTTTTTCTTTCAGAAAATGTTAAAATAGGAATGGGTGTAGAAGTAAAATCTTCAATCATTTTTGATAATTCTTCTGTAGCTCATTTTAATTTTATAGGTGATAGTATTATTGGGAGTAATGTTAATTTTGAAGCAGGTTCTATTACGGCAAATCATTTTAATGAAAGAAAAGATAAAGAAATTTTTGTGAAGATTAATGAAGAAATTATCAATACTAAAGTAGAAAAATTTGGTGCTTTGGTAGGAGATTTTTCTAAAATAGGAGCTAATGCAGTTCTTACGCCAGGAACTATTTTGATGAAAAATACAGTTGTGAAAAGACTAGAATTAATTGAACAAATTAAATAAATGTCAGGAATTTTATATTTTGTTCCACAACAAATTAGGAATCTAAAATAAATGAAAAAAAGTATTAACATTTTTGGAAAGCAGATAAAACTAAATGATATTTTATATTATGGTATTTTTATTTTAATATTTTCTATTTATAGTTTTGTACTGAAACCATTCATTAATTTAGTATATCTCGACACTGAAATTGAAAAATTTGAAGACAATTATTCTTGGAAAATATACCTAGCATTATGGTTAATATTTATACTTTTTGTTTTATTTAAGATTGAGAAAGTTAAAGAAAAAATTTTCGATTTAGTTATGATTTTGCTTTTTTCAATTGTTTTTGGATTTATTTTTATTACAAAATTTATTACAAATAACTCTTTGTTTATTAATCAATTATATACTAAAGAAAAGGAAAAAGTTGTTTATACAATTCTTAAAGAAGAAACTTATATTTCACTTATGGGGGATAAAGGTTATATTGATGATGGAAAGCATCTGCAAAAAATTGATGAAATTAGAAAAAGAAATCATTTTAATTCTTTAGAAAATACTAAAAATAGAGATACCATAAATGTTATTTTCAACAAAGGAATTTTTGGTTTTAAATATTTAAAATAAATGTCAGGAATTTTATATTTTGTTCCAACACCGATTGGAAATCTAGAAGATATGACTTTCAGAGCGATAAAAGTGCTGAAAGAAGTAGATTATATCCTTTGCGAAGACACTAGAACTTCGGGGATTTTGTTGAAACATTACGAAATTTCAAAACCTCTTAAATCGTATCATCTTCATAACGAACATACTGCAACCGAAAAAGTAATTGACGATTTAAAATCCGGACAAAACATTGCCATCATTACCGATGCAGGAACTCCAGGGATTTCAGATCCGGGTTATTTGCTCGGAAAAGCGTGTGCAGATGAAGAATTGGAGATGATTTGTTTGCCGGGAGCTACGGCTTTTGTCCCGGCTTTGGTGGTTTCGGGTTTGCCCAATCACGATTTTTATTTCGCAGGATTTCTTCCTCAGAAAAAAGGCAGACAAACCAAACTAAAACAACTCGCCGAAGAGAAAAAAACCATCATTTTGTACGAAAGTCCACATAAAATTAATACTACTTTAGAACAAATTAAAGAGGTTTTTGGTGAAAATACCAAAGTGAGTTTAAGTAGAGAAATCTCTAAAAAATTCGAAGAAACAAAACGAGGAACGATAGATGAATTGATTACTTTTTCTAAAAGCAAAACTTTGAAAGGGGAGATTGTTTTGATAATAAATAATGCTATTTAATTGGTTAAAATAATTTGAAAGCAAAGCTTTGAATGAAGAGTAAATATTTTCTATTAAATTTGCAAAAATTCAAAGTAAAAAAATAATATATACATAATGAAATTACTCGAAGGAAAAGTGGCTCTTATTACAGGAGGAACACGTGGAATTGGCAGAGGAATTGTAGAAGTTTTTGCGGCTCAAGGTGCAAAAGTAGCTTTTACGTATGCTGGTTCTGTAGAAAAAGCGCAAGAATTAGAAAATTCTTTAAGTTCTGTTACTCAAATAAAAGCATATCAATCTGATGCTTCAGACCACGAAGCTGCACAGAAATTAGTAGATGATGTGATGGCAGAATTCGGAAAAATTGATATTCTTATCAATAATGCTGGGATTACCAGAGATAATTTGATGCTGAGAATGTCTAAAGAAGATTGGGATACCATTATCAAAGTAAATTTAGATTCTGTATTCAACCTTACTAAGGCGGTAATTAAACCAATGATGAAGGCTAGAAACGGTTCTATTATCAACATGACTTCTGTAGTTGGTGTAAAAGGAAATGCCGGACAAGCCAATTATGCAGCTTCTAAAGCAGGAGTTATTGGTTTTACAAAATCTGTAGCTTTAGAATTGGGTTCTAGAAATATTAGATGTAACGCCATTGCTCCAGGTTTTATAGAAACCGAAATGACAGCAGTTTTAGACGAAAAAACAGTACAAGGTTGGAGAGATGCTATCCCATTGAAAAGAGGTGGAACTCCGGAAGATGTTGCTAATGCTTGTGTTTTCTTAGGTTCAGAAATGTCTGGTTATATTACGGGTCAAGTTTTGAATGTTGACGGCGGAATGCTTACTTAATGAAATGAAAATCAATAAATAAACATAAAAGACTTCTTCGGAAGTCTTTTCATTTTTACAATGGAAAATATTAAAATAAACAATAAAATTTATCAAAATCCGCTTTTTGTTTTCGCTTTAGAAAAAGAAGCAGGAACAGCGTTTTCTGGAGAAAATGTAGCCTTTGTAGGCGTTGGGAAAATTAATGCAACGTATAACCTTTTAAAAGCTATTCAAAAGCATAATCCAGATATTATCATCAATCTTGGAACTGCTGGAAGCACCAAATTTAATAAAGGAGAAGTAGTGTGTTGTACCGAGTTTATACAACGAGATATGGATGTAATGGCATTAGGCTTTCAAAAATTTGAAACACCATTTTCTACAGATGCCGTTATTTTAGAATATGGAATTGAATTAGAAGGTTTACCCAAAGGAATTTGTGGTAGCGGAGACCAATTTGAAATGGAGCACAAAAACCCAGAATACAACATTATAGAAATGGAAGCGTTTGCATTGGCAAAAGTTTCTAAGGAAGAAAATATACCGTTTTTAAGCCTTAAATTCATTTCTGATGGTGCAGATGGTGGTGCAGCAGAAGATTGGGTAGAACAAGTAAAGTATGCGGCTTCGGCTTTTAAGAAAATATTATTTGATAAATAGTACTTTCTTGGTTTTTTATCAAATTCGCAAAATAAATGTATATTTTTATTAATAATTTAAATATAAAAATTTATGAATAAATTTGTTTCATTTATGAAAGCGAGTTTGCTGAAAAAAGCGCAAAAAAAAATCCCCGAGGCGAGGATTTAAAATAGTATAACTCAGTAAGTTATAATATATGTTAGCATGTGTGTTTTGTGGATGCAAAAATATAAATAATAAATTAATTACGCAAGAATAAATTTAATTATTTTATTGAAAATCAACATTTTTTAATTATGCATCTTACACCATAGAATTTTACTATTCTTTATTAAGATAAAAAAGCCTATTTATAAGGCTTTTTAAAATTTAATTTATTCATTTCCAAATACTTCGTTGTGTTGCTCTTGCACTCGTATAAAAGTAGTTCTTTTAGAAAGTTCTTTTAATTGAGAAGCGCCAACATAAGTACAAGTAGAGCGAACTCCCCCCAAAATATCTTTAGTAGTTTCAGAAACCGAACCTTTGTATTTTACTTTTACAGTTTTTCCTTCAGAAGCTCTGTATTCTGCAACGCCGCCACTGTGTTTGTCCATTGCGGTTTTAGAACTCATTCCGTAGAAAAGTCTAAATTTTTTACCATTTTCTTCAATTAATTCTCCACCATTTTCGTCATGGCCAGCAAGCATTCCGCCTAGCATTACAAAATCTGCACCGCCACCGAAAGCTTTTGCTACATCACCAGGAACTTTGCAACCACCATCACCAATGATGTGTCCGCCCAATCCATGCGCTGCATCTGCACATTCTATAATTGCCGAAAGTTGAGGATATCCAACGCCAGTTTTTACTCTAGTTGTACACACAGAACCAGGGCCAATTCCTACTTTTATAATGTCTGCACCAGCCAAAATAAGTTCTTCTACCATTTCTCCGGTTACCACGTTGCCTGCAATAATGGTTTTATCTGGAAAAGTTGCTCTTACTTTTTTTACAAAATTTACAAAATGCTCCGAATAACCATTGGCTACATCAATGCAGATAAAATCTATTTTTGGGAATTTGCCAATAATTTGTTTAATTTTTTCTTCGTCTGCACTGCCAGTTCCAGAGCTTATGGCGATGTATTGATAAATACTTTCTGGCGAATTTTCTAGAAATTCTGTCCACTCTTCTATAGAATAATGTTTGTGAATTGCCGTCATTATTTTTTCTGAAGCCAAAGCTGTAGCCATTTCAAAAGTTCCTACAGTATCCATATTGGCAGCAATAATAGGAACGCCAGTCCAAGTTTTTTTAGAATTTCTAAAGGTAAATTCTCTGTCTAAACTTACTTGAGAACGAGATTTAAGTGTAGAACGTTTTGGGCGAAACATTACGTCTTTGAAACCCAATTTTATATCGTATTCTATGCGCATTTTGATTAAAAAATTTTGTTAAAAATAAGGAAATTTTGGATTTGTTGAGCAGAAAAATACGACTAATTTATCATTCAAAACAATTTAGGTAACGGCGCAATTCTCTGCAGTTTTATTAGGGTCTTGTTTTACTCAGGTTTTAGGTTTGTTCGTGGTTTGTTCGTAAAAAAGGGTACTTTTCCGAACGTGACTCGAAGGAAACGCGAACAAACCACGAACAAACCCAAAGCAAAACTCCTATTTTAGCTTTAGAAAACTCCAATTGATGCCTATAAAAAATCCGCATTTTGCGGATTTTTTGGGTTTATTTTGGGGACTAACGTTAGAAATTTTCAAGAGTGAGGTTTTATAAATTTTCTAGAAGTTGTAGGGTTTCCGTTGTTGGCGCAAGCGTCTTGCCCGTGTCTGCATTACCAAATTTCATTAATTTTCAAAATTTGTATTACTGCTCATCTTTTTTATTTATTGTAAGCACGAGTGAGACGCTCGCAGTAGGGGGAGAAACTTTGGTAGCCTTTTTAAGCATTATGTGTTTATCGTAGAAAGTTTTTAAAGATATTGAAGAAACTTCTAGAAAGGTCTCTTTTTTTGTGAAAACAGATTGATTTTTTATTAAATTTACAAAACAAAAAAAACGAACGCTGAGCTAACTCAAAAGTATTTTACAAAATTTTCCCACGGAAGCCTTACTTCTTGTGAAAACTTCGCAAATCCGCCGAGTCGTTGTAGGCAATAAATAAACATCATGCTAAAAACAAAAATCGCTATAATTTTATTTTTAACTTCATTCTATGTTAAAGCACAAAACATAGATAAAGACTTCATGTGGTTAAGTGACAACAATGACGGAGTTAAACAAATAACTATTTCTAAAAATGATAAAATTGGAATTATTCAAAACTTCAACAGAAATGGCAAACCATATTTTATTAAAAATTCAGAATTTAACGGTGATAAAGTTTTTGCCGTTTGGTATTTTCAATGGGATAATGAAAATAACATGAAAAGTTTAACTTTTGCTCATTCAAATGTTGGAGTTGAGATTGAAATTTATTCTAGTGATAAAAAAACAAATAAAACGTACACTTATCTTACTAAAGAAACAGAAAATTTTGTAAATAACGTTGACGATTTAGAATTTAACGAATTCAGCTATTTAGACGAAATCAAACAGATAAATGATACAATAAGTCTATTGAAAAGCAAAAGCTATACAGATTTATTAAAAAGAAAAAAATATTTACTTGCAGAAACCTTCTTAAATGACAAACAAAAAGAAATTAGCTCTAAAACATATAATTTTAAAAAGAAAGTTGAAAGTACTTCATCTACAAAGTATCAGGACAACAAAATTATTGTAGATTATTCAAACAACACTTTTGGAATTAAGAATTCAACAATAAAGGAAATCGATAGCGAAGGGAATTTAATTTCAGAAATCTCTGGTGATAATTCGACAAAATATAGCTATCAAAATAAAAAACTTACTGAAAAACTAATATCTGAAAAAGGAAAGGTTATCTCTAGAACTACTTATATTTACAAAGACAACTTATTAATTCAAGAAATATATGAGGATGTTCAAAGTGGCTCAAAATACGTAGATAAATATGAATATAATGAAAGGGAAAAGTTGAGTTTAAAAACTACAAACCGAGATGATGGAGAAAGTGAATATAAATATGAATATGTGTATTGGTAATTTTACTGCAGGAAACAATGGTAGCTGTTGCACAACTCCACTTTTTAGAAAATAATCATTAAAAAAGATAAAATTCAACCTCTTTAGAAGCAATTTTAGAGAGGTTTATTTTTAATTAAGATTCAAAATGCGTAAAATTGGAGTGCTTAAAATTGAGTTATTAATACTTGGAATGACTGATTTGTAAAAGCAAAGTTCTTCCCTTGTTTTAGAGATAGTACTTGAGCTAAAATACTCGATTTTTTGGTGATAAAGCGCAAGTATTTTTTCAAGTTGTAAGTTAAACTTGCCATGAGTACATGTTTGTTCGCATTTTTGATGCCTCTTGTATTTACTCTTTTCATGTTGGTGAAGTTGACCAACGTTCCAATAACGGGTTCCACGGTTTTACTGCGTACTCTTACCATTTTCTTGGCATAATTTGCATTATGGGTAAGCTTTTGATGCATCCTATCGTAATGTTCTTTGTGGATGCTGTCGTCTATTTTTTTAAACTTGGTACTTTTGCCACAACAAGGCTCTCTTAGTGGGCAGTTTTTGCAATCACTCTCGCTGCTTCGGTACGTTCGTTTGGTGTAACCCTTACTATCCATTTTCTCGCCTTTGAAAAGGAGTTTGGCTTGCTTACCTTCGGGTTTTGTACATTGGTAATAGTTTTCTTCTTTGTGGTAGGTAAAACCCTCTCGCTCTGCTTTGTATTGTCCGAAATTTGGAATATAAGCATTGATGTTTTTTTTGTGTAAATATGCCAATGCTTCGCCACTGCTGTAACCGCCGTCTGCTAAGAGTTCTTCTAATTCTATTCCGTTTTCGTTTAAGTTTTCTTCGGTAAGTTCTACTATTTGTTCTAAACATTGGCTATCGCGTTTATCTGCAAAATCTGAACATGCGCCGGTGATGACATGATGTGCATCATCTACTGCAATTTGTCCAAAATAGTTGAGTTGTCTCGCTTTACATGGTTTTACGCTCACTCTGGCATCGCTATCTGTGGGAGAATAATGGGTGTGATTGGACAGATATTTCGGGCGGATTAGATTCCCGTTTTCGTCTAGCTTTTTACCATTGCTATTGCCGGGCATTCCTTTGTAGGTTTCTTTTTTCCATGCGTGGTGCTGTTCTACGAGTTTCTTTCTGGTACTGGTGGTTTTAAATTCGCTATTTTCTTCTAATTCGTTGACAAATGCACTTGCATCTTCCAAAACTTCCTTCTCTAACACTGGCGTTGGCTTTAATAAAAACGCTGTCCACAGCTTGGCGTTTTCCACGAACCATGCCTTTATCTACACACATTTTTAGTACTTGTTTAAATAAATTTAAAAAGACTTCTTCGCCATACAAACCTCGTGTTCTACTGATGGTGCTGTGCCAAGGTAATTGTTCGTGAATATCGTATCCTAAATACAAGCGTATAGACAAACTATCGCTACAAAAGGCTATCAACTGTCTATCTGAGTTGATATTGTTTAAATATCCTACCAACAAAATCTTGAAGAATACTACTGGATCTATACTCTCTTGACCTTCTTTACCGTAATATTTTTGAGTAGATTTATAAATGAAATGTAAATCGAGTTCCGTTAACAATTTTCTATAATAATTATCCTCCGGAACTAGCATATCTAGACTGAGTTCGTAGAACAGTTGTGGTGTAAAGTGTTTTCGTCCTTGCATATTTAAATTTACGAAAATTTTATATCATAAATAACAGTTTTTAACTATATTTGAGTTGTGCAACAGGCACAGGCGTTTGGCAAGATTGCGAATTTTGTAGTAAATTCACGTTTACATTTCGCAAGAAATTTTATCTTTAACAGAAAATAATAGGTTCCGAAGCTCGCAACCTCGCCAAGCGCCGGAACGTTAGCAGAAATACATTCAGCAATGCGTTTAGAGAAAATTCTTTTAATAATTTCCATTCTTTTTTTATTCAGTTGTAAAAATGAAAATAATGATTTTATAACTGAATGGAAAGTTAAAAGATTTCCTTATTCAAATGGAACGTTAACTTTATTGAAAAATCATAAATTTGAATATAAAGAATCGGAACATTTATCTAATTCATTTTCAAATGGTTTATGGAATAACATAAATGACACATTAATTTTAAATTCTGAAAAGCCAAATGAATGTTATTATATAACTGATTTTTCATTGAATAAAAAACTGAAAGAATCAAAACCTGGAGAAATTAATTTACCTGAAACAACACTGAAAAATTGTAAACCAAAAATTGAAAATAAATATTTCGTTGAATTTTTGAATTCTAAATTTATAATTAAAAAAGATTCATTAATTTTTTTAAACCTAAATAAAGAATACGAGAAAAAATATGGCAATTTCAAAATATACAAAAATAGATAGTTGTACTTTTGCTAACACAACTCCTCTTTTTAGAAAATAATCATTAAAAAAGATAAAATTCGCTAGTATCATGCCCTTGTCTGCATAACCTATTTTCATTAATCTGTAAAATTTGTATTACTGCTCATCTTTTATTTAGTGTAAGCACGAGCAAGACGCTTGTGGTAGGGGGAGAAACTTCGGGAGCCTTTTTAAGCATTATGGGTTTATCGTAAAAAGTTTTTAAAGATATTGAGAGACTTCTAGAAAGGTCTCTTTTTTTTGTGAAAACAGATTGATTTTTTTATTAAATTTACAAAAAAAAACGAACGCTGAGCTAACTCAAAAAGTATTTTTGAAAATTTTCCCACGGAAACAAGGCTTCCTGTGAAAACTTCGCAAAGCCGCCGAGTCGTTAGCGGTAATTATAACCACAAAGTTTCCCATAAGTTTTTATGAAAGATGACAAATTTATTTTCTATTCATGGCAGTCTGATTTAGAAAAAGAAACAAACGAAAAAGCTATCAGAATTGAATTAAAAAAAATCATTCCTGAAATTGAGGAAAAATTTGATTCTTTGAACTTAAATATTGATGAAGCTACTCGAAACGAATCAGGAAGCCCAGAAATCCCCCACTCAATATTAAAAAAAATAACAAATTGTGACGTTTTCGTATGCGACATAACTACGATAAATTATACAGAAAAAGTTGGACGGAAAACACCTAATCCTAATGTAATATTCGAATTAGGATTTGCAGTTTCTCAAATAGGATGGGAAAGAATAATTTTACTTTTTAATGAAAATTACGGAGATTTCAAAACTGAATTGCCTTTCGATTTAGAGAAAAGAAGGGTAACAAAATTTAGGATTAATGATAAAAACGATAAAAATGGAAAAGGTGATTTGAAAAGTAAATTATTAATAGGAATTACAAATATAATAGAATCAAACCCTAATAAGCCAAAAGAAAAAGAAACCAAGAATTTAGAGCAAATAAAACGAGAAAAAGACATAAACAATTTAAAAAAAATATTATTCTCTGTTCATATTCCAACTTTTGATACTTTTTTATTTCGGTTGCCAAATAGAATTATAGACAGAATATTTTATTTTTGGTATACAATGCAAGGAATATATGAAAGTAATTCTTTCTATATATATAATCAAGAATTAAAAGAAAAAATTACCGAGTTTTACCATTGTTGGGATAACACTTTGAAATATGGACATTTATTTACTGCTAATAATTCAGGAGATTATAATTTAAGCTTACCTTTTGATGTTTTTGCAAATCAGAAAGATGAAGAGGATTTTAAAAAATTAACCAATGAAACAATAAAATTGAGAGAAATTTTCCCAAAATTTATTGAATATATCAGGAATTTTTACATTGAAATAGATTTGGATGAAATAAGCTCGGAATCATACTTAAAATATATTGAATATAATAAAGATTAAAATAACTACCGCTAACATATTCTATGTCAAAAAACAAGAAAGATTTTAAATATTTTCAATTGGCAAATTGATGGGTTTTTACATAGGGCGTTTCTCGTTTGATGACTGCAAAAATGCGGCTTACCAGTTTGCATTTTACATTATTTAAGGCTAATAAACTGTGTTTGCCTTCTCCTTTTTTTCGTTCGTAGTATAATTTGAATTCCCTTTGCTGGCGCGAGCATCATGCTCGTGTCCACATTAACAATTTTCATTAATTTTCAAAATTTGTATTACTGCTCATCTTTTAGTTATTATAAGCACGAGCGAGACGCTCGCGCCAGCAGAAGAAAATGCTTTTTGGCTAGATTAACGTTCATTTATTGGTTGCTTTGTAAAGTTAAAAAAAAATAAATCTGTTTTCACAAAAAAAAGAGACTCTTCACAAAGTCTCTTGTATTTTTTTATAAAAAGCACAAAACGTTCTATCCATTCAAAACCTCTCCCAATTCTTGTAAATATTCGTGGGCGGTTAAATCAAATTTTACTGGGACAACAGAAATGTAACCATCGGCAAGAGCGTTTTCGTCTGCGTTTTCGTCTTGGTCTATATTGTTGAAATATCCTGTTAGCCAGTAGTATTTTTTTCCGTGAGGATTTACTCGTTCGTCAAAACTTTCTTCCCATTTTGCGTGAGCTTGTCGGCATACTTTTATACCTTTTATTTCTTCTTTTTTTAGTTTTGGGATGTTCACATTCAATACAATACCTTTTGGAAGAGGGTTTTCCAGAACTTTTTTTACAAGAGTTTGTATAAATTCTTTGCTTTGAGAAAAATCTGCATCCCAAGCAAAATCTAGCAAAGAAAAACCTATGGCTTGTAAACCTTCTACGCCTGCTTCTACAGCAGCACTCATGGTGCCAGAATAGATAACGTTGATAGAAGAATTAGCGCCGTGATTAATACCAGAGACTACCAAATCTGGTTTTCTGTCTAGAACTTTATCAAGAGCAAATTTCACACAATCTACAGGAGTTCCGCTCAAAGAAAAGTCTTTTTGAGGACCTTCTAGTTGTATTTCTTCAATAGTTAAAGTAGAATTAATGGTGATGGCGTGTCCTTTTCCAGATTGTGGTGAGTTGGGAGCTACTACCACTACATCGCCTATTTCGTTCATAAAATTTACCAGGTTTCTAATTCCTGGTGCGGTAATTCCGTCGTCATTGGTAACCAAAATCAAGGGTCTGTTCGTCATTTTAATTTTCATTTTACACAAAATTACTCCTTTTTAATAAGAATAAAGTCTTTTATACGTTATATTAACAAAGATTTAAGATGCTATATATAGCAAAAGTTACATTAATGGAACGTTTTTTGTGGTATATTGCAAGCTTGTTTTTGTTGGGCTAATTTCGCCATGAAAATGTTGAAGAAAATGAATTTTATTAGAATAATATTTCTATCTATTGTGCTGTTTCCAGCAGTTTTTACATCGCAGATTAAGGAAAAATCTATTGAAGAGATAGACCTAAAATCTACCAAAAAGAAACTCAAGAAAAAAGAAAATCCTGCTTACGAAATTTTGCAGGAAGTATGGAAACGCAAAAAAAGCAATGGCTTATCTCAATTTAAAGATTATCAATTTGATGAATACGAAAAAATTGAAGTAGATGTTACCAATATTGATAGTGCTTTTACCAAGAAAAAGATTTTTAAAGATTTAGATTTTGTTTTTCAATATGCAGATTCTACAGAAAATGGCAAAAATCTTACGCTTCCGCTTTATTTTAACGAGTCTATTTATAAAAACTTTGGGAAAAGCGACCCCAAAAAACAAAAAAGAGATATTATTGCCAATAAATCTTCTGGGTTTTCTAGCAACGAAGTAGTTGCCAACACTGCAAAAAATCTTTATAAAGAAATTAATATTTATGATAATATATTGAATTTCTTTAATATAGGTTTTACAAGTCCTATTGCAAAAGACGGTTTTGGGAGTTACGAATATCAACTTCTAAACGACGAAAATGTTTCTGGAACAGATTGTTATAAAATTAGATATACCCCGAAAAGAAAAGATGTTTTGTCTCTTTATGGTATGGTTTATATTTCTAAACAAAATTATGCGGTGGTGAGAGCTACCATTAAATCTAGCAGAAACATTAATGTAAATTTTGTTAATGGTTTTTACAACGAGTTAGAATTTTATAACCCTAACGATAGCATTTTCTTGCCAAGAAAAAATTACCAAGAAATACAGATGTCTATTTTTGGTAAAAATGACAAATCTAAAAGCATCCTCGCAAAAAGGTCAACTTTTTTCTCTAAATATTCTTTCGACCAGAATCTTAATGATGATATTTTTGAAAGAGAAACTCAATCTCTAAGTGACGAATCTGTACAAAAAAGTGATGATTATTGGGAGCTAGAAAGAAAAGAACCTCTTTCTAAATCTGAACAGAATATCTATAAAATGATTGATGAACTTAATAAAGTTCCTAAATTTAAAAAAGCAGTGAAAGTTTACGAAACTTTGGCTTCGGGATATTTTAATGTTTTTGATGCAATAGATATTGGAGATGTATATTCTACAGTAGGTTTTAATGATGTGGAAGGATTTAGACTTAGACTTGGAGCACGTACTTATTTCTCTCCAAACGATATGTGGCGAGCTGCGTTTTATACGGCTTATGGTTTCAAAGACAAGCAGTTAAAGTACGGTTTTGAAGCGAGGAAAATGTTTGATAGAACCAATAGATTTACCATAGGAGCTGGCACAAGAAGAGACGTAATACAATTGGGAGCGCAACTTACAACAGACGAAGGCATTATGACGCGTTCTTTTGCTTCTTCGGGAGTTTTGAACAGTGGGAATAATTTTAATTTGAGTTCAGTTAATCAAACCAGTGCTTTTACAGCAATAGACCCTTTTAAAAATTTCACACTGAGATTAGATGCAACTTATCAAACCATAAAATCTGCAAATCCTGATAAATTTTCTTTAGATTATTATAAAAATGGAGAACTTTTCTCTGAAATTACAGATTCTAAATTGGCGTTTAGTGTTACTGCAAGACCGGGAGCTAAGTTTTCTCAATACGGAGTTGATCGATACGAACACAGTACTTTAGCACCTACTTTGGTTTTGAAATATACACAAGGTCTAAAAGGCGTTTTCAACTCAGATTTTAATTACAGCAAACTTCAGTTTTATTACTTTCAACCTATTTTATTGAAAAGTTTTGGTAGATTATTATTGAATGTAGAAGCAGGCAAAAACTTTAGTACAGTTCCTCTAGCATTACAAAATGTATTGCCAGGAAACCAATCTTACAGTTTAATCCCGAATACTTTTGCGTTGTTAAATTACTACGAATTTGTAGCAGACGAATATGCAACTTTTCATGCCGAGCATCATTTTAATGGTAAACTGTTGTCTTACATCCCTTTAATTAAAAAGCTGAAATTAAGAGAACTTGTTTTTTATAGAACTGCTGTTGGTAGCCTTAGCGATGCTTCTAAAAATATAAATGCTACCAATCTTACCCTTTCTGCGCCTAATAAACCTTATTACGAATATGGTTTTGGTATCGAAAATATTGGTTTTGGTAACCTTAGACTTCTCAGGATAGATTTCAACTGGAGAGGAAATTATCTAGAAAATACAGATGCCAGAAAATTTGGGGTAAAAGTAGGTTTTCAATATAATTTCTAATTCTATATCCTAAAATTATAGTTTTTATCTTAAAAATTTAAAAATTTCCACTTTGAAAGAGAATAAGACCTTAACTTTGACGAAGTTTTCTTAAACTTGTAACAAATCTTATCTTATTTAAAACTAATTATAAAAAATATTTATAAATCAATATGAAATTTAACCTTAAAAAACTGTTGTTTTTTGCGCCTTTAATGACGCTGATGTTTTGTTTCAACTCTCCTCAAAATGACGAGGAAAAGATGCAAACAATTATGATTAGTGTAAAAAACACCTTATCATATCTTCACTATTCTCCTAAGCCTATTAATGATGCCTATTCTGCTGATGTTTTTGATAAATATCTGGAAATGATGGATCCGGCTAAAAAATTCTTACTTCAATCTGATGTAGATGAATTTTCTAAATACAAAACAAAATTAGACGATTGCCTAAATAAAGGAGACCTTTCTTTCTTTAATCTTACCGTTGACAGATTAAGTGCCAGAACCAAAGAAGTAGAAAAACTTTCTCAGGATATTCTGAGCAAACCTATTAATTTTGACGAAAAAGAAGAGTTAATCTTAGAGCCAAAATTGAAATCTTACCCGAAAAATCAGGAAGAATTAAGAGCTGAATGGAAAAAATTCATCAAGTATAATATTTTGCAAGAAATAGAAACACTTAACGCTAAAGAAGAAACTCAAAAAGAGAAAAAAGACAGCGTAACCCGTTTCAAACTGAAAGATACTATCAAATTACAAATTCTTTCTCCTCAAGAGAAGCAAATTAGAGCGACAGAAGAAGTAAAAGATTTGCTAACTTCTATGTTTAAGAGATACGATAAAAGAAAAAAAATGGATTGGTTTTCTGTTTATATGAATGCTTATACAGAAGTTTTTGATCCTCATACCAATTATTTTTCACCTCAAGACAAAGAAGATTTTGATGTAAGTTTCAAAGGTTCTGTAATAGGAATTGGAGCAACCATTCAAGAGAAAAAAGGTAAAATTTTAGTAGGAACTTTGGTAGTAGGAGCGCCTGCTTGGAAATCTAAACAAATCTCCGAAGGAGACGAAATCTTAAAAGTAAAATCTAAAAAAGACGAAGAACCTGTAAACGTATCTGGAATGTTGGTAGATGAAGCGGTGCGTTTTATTAGAGGAGAAAAAGGCACAGAAGTAGTTCTTACGCTTAGAAAAAAAGACGGAAGCATAAAAGAAGTAAAAATGATTCGTGAGGAAGTAGCTATAGAAGATACTTTTGCAAGAAGCATTATTGTAAATACACCAAACGGAAAAAAATACGGATTTATTAATTTGCCAAGTTTCAATGCAGATTTTGAAAACGCAAAAGGAAGAAATGCTTCAGACGATATAAAAGCAGAATTGATAAAACTGAAAGCTCAGAATGTAGAAGGAATTATCTTAGACCTTAGAAACAACGGTGGAGGTTCTCTTACCGAAGTGGTAGATATTATGGGATTATTTATGAAAAATGGCCCTGTAGTTCAAGTAAAAGACGGAAATGGAAAAATTCAAGTTCTTAGCAACAAACAAAACGACCCAATTTGGACAGGTCCGCTTGTGATTATGCAAAACGAACTTTCGGCTTCGGCTTCAGAGATTTTGGCTGGTGCAATGCAAGATTACGGTAGAGCGGTAATTGTAGGTTCTCCTCAATCTTTTGGTAAAGGTACCGTTCAAACTTTTGTAGAATTGAATAGATTTTTGAATACCAATGACGATTTTGGAGCTTTGAAACTTACCATTCAGAAGTTTTATAGAGTTAATGGAAAATCTACTCAATTGAAAGGTGTAGAGTCTGACATTCCAATGAAAGATTTATTCACTTATGAAGAAATAGGCGAACGTTACGATAATTATGCTTTGCCTTGGGACCAAGTTTCAACTTCTAGTTTTTCTCCGCTTAATAATTTGAATAAAGCAAATTTAGTAAGCAATAGTGCAAAAAGATTGGCTCAGAACAAAAACTATCAACTTCTTTTAGAATCTGCACAATGGAAAGAAAAATTAGACAAAGAAGAAAAAGTAACGCTTAACTTGAAAGAATTTGAAGAATTGATGAAAGTGAGAAAAGCTCAAATTGAGAAATTTAAATCTTTGGCTAAATTTAGCAATGGATTAAATTTTTCGCTTCATGCAGACGAGGTAAAAAGAGGAAAAACCGATGAGGTTTTTGCCAAAAAATCTGAAAATTGGTTGAAAAACTTAAAAAGAGATATTTATCTTCAAGAAACGGTAAACATCATTTCTGATATGAAATAATAGAACAATTCTTACTATTTATATAAACCGAGAATCTCTCGGTTTTTTTATTTTTGTACAATACAATATTATTATGAAAGATATATCTAATATAAAAGAAGATGCTCAATATACCTTGAAAGAATTTTTAGAGTATGATATTATTTCTTTCGGGAAACATCACATTAGCGTTTACGAAATTATTGGAGCAATTTTAGCTTTGGTAATTGGGTTTATAGTTTCTCTCATCTTGAAAAGATTAATTTATAAATCAAAAAAAATAGACGAAGGAAAGAAATATGCTATCAGCCAGATTTTCCATTATATTATTGTTTTTATAACCATTTCGTTTGCATTAAAATCTCTAGGCGTTAATGTTTCGCCATTATTGTTAGGTTCTGGAGCTATTTTGGTGGGAATTGGTCTTGGGCTTCAGAATTTATTTTTAGACTTTATTTCTGGGATTATTATTCTTTTAGACAGAAGTATAAAAGTAGGAGATATTGTAGAATTTGACGGGAATGTAGGAAAAGTAATGGAAATAAGAATGAGAACTACTACCGTACTTACAAGAGACGATAAAAGTTTAATTTTCCCAAATTCGTTTTTAACCAAAGAAAAACTGGTAAATTACTCTCACTATAACTCTGTGGTTGGGTTTTCTGTAACTGTTGGCGTTCATTATGATACCGATTTGGATAAGGCATTTCAATTGCTGAAAGAAGCTGCTTTAGAAAACGAATTTGTACTCAATAATCATCCAATTATTGCTAGGTTAGAGAACTTTGGAGAGTCTTCTTTAGATTTAAAACTTATTTTTTCTTCAGATAATCTTATGCGTTCTACACAGATTTTGGCAGATATTAGAAAGAGCATTTTAGAAAAATTCAGAAATGCTGGCATTGTAATTCCTTATCCTGTAAGAACTTTAGATATTCCAAAAGAATTTTTTATGAAGCAAAACAAGGACGTCTCATAGATTTTTCTAAAAATAATTTGCCTTTTTGCTTTAAATGAAGAACGTCTATTTGTGGTTGGTCTTGTAATTTTTTTCCGTTTTTACCGATAAAATGTTGGTTTGAAATTGCTTTTTTCCAAGCGGTAATTCTTTTAGAAATTACATCACTGTCTGTATAAACTCTTTCTTTGGTAAAAGGATTAATTATTGTTTTTGTAAGGAATTTTCCGTAAGATTTAGAAAAAATATCTAACCAAATTTTATTGCAAAGTCCGGCTTTTTCTATGTCAGCATTGGTTTTGTCGGTAACGGTACGGAAGATTTCTTCTGTTTTTATAAATTCTTCTTTTATAGCTTCAATGTAGGTATTTTCTTCTACATTTTGAAGGTGTCTGTTTTTCACAGCAAAGTTTAGAGCTCTTGGCAAGTCATAATCAATATGAGCTTCTATTCCTGTTGCCAAAATATGACCTAAGTATTTCTTAAGATTAAAAATAGGGAATGTTTTTTCGGTCTTTTCAAAATGACAAGTCCAGTGTTCTTCTACAAGATTTTTTTGATTTTCTTCCCATTGATTTCGATTCCAAAGATAGGCTTGGTAGAAATAAGAAATTTGTTTAATTTTCTCAATAGGATAAAGATAAACTCCGTTTAGAATTTGTTCCATTTTACAAACTGTAGTGTGGAAATATGCAGTTGGGAAAAGTTCTTTCAAGTTTCCAGTTTCTAAGAAATAGTTTCTCTTTTTTTCTAATTCTAATGTTATTCCCAACAAGATATGAAAGTGCTCTTCCAGAATATCTTTGTCGTTATTTTTAGAGTAAGTTTCTATGAAATCATAGTATAATAGAAGAGATTTCCAATGGCTGTTTTTATCTGTGGAAGTATATTCTTCTATAGAATGAGTATTAGTTTTTTTATTGTACATTTTATTCGTTTTTTACCAATCTCTGCAAAGAGAATTCTTGTTTGTCATATATCTTTAAACCGAGTTCTAGTTTTCCAATTGAAAAAATAAATTTTCTTTATAAATAGGTTTGTTATATTCATATCCTTTGTGTTTTTTATTAAAATTTTAATTCTATTCCTTCTAATTTCAGAAGAGCAGCTTTTCTTTCAATTCCACCAGCGTAACCAGTTAGAGAGAGATTTTTCCCAATAACTCTATGGCAAGGAACTACCAAACAAATTTTGTTTCTAGAATTTGCGTTGGCTACTGCACGAACAGATTTTGGACTTTTTAAGGCATCGGCTTGAGCTTGATAACTTCTGAATTCGCCGAAGTTAATATTGAGTAATTCTTGCCAAACTTTTTTTCTTTGAAATTCAGTGCCAGAAAATTCTACAGGAACAGTAAATTGAGTTAATTTACCTTCAAAATAAAGTTCTAATTCTTTTTCTAGCAATGTAAGAACTTTATTTCCTGTTTTTTTGATGACACCATATTGAGCAGAAATTTCTTCTAAATGCTTGTCAGCGTATTTGCTGTCTTCGAAGTCTAACATCAACAATGCATCATGATTAGCAAATGCCACCATTTTACCAAGGGGTGTTTCGTAGAATTTGGTGTATAAGAATTTCATAAGTTATTGTTTGAGACAAATTTACATCAAAAATTCATTTCTTTTTAATATATACCATGAAATGCATAAAAGTTTTTATTAGCTCACTTTTCGTAATATTTGAGAAAAAAAGCTTAGAACTTATTTAGAATTAAAATAAATAAAGTATATTTGCAACTCATAATTTTTTTGAAGAATCTTGAAAAATATAAATTCAAACAAAATGTGCTGTTTCCCTAGAAAAATGAAAGGGAAAATTAGCGGTTATGATAACGAAAATCTACACATGCCCAACAAAATTATTGAAATGGGATTGTTGCCAGATACTTCTTTCGTTATCCTTCATCAGGCGCCTTTCAAAGGACCGCTTTACATAGAATATGGTGAAGAAAAAACCAGAGTAGCACTTCGAGAAGAAGAAGCAAGATTCATTTTCGTAGAACCCGAAAAATAACCAAAATTTCTCATATAATTTTGGAATACAAAATGCAAACTGTACCACAGAAAGTAAAACATATATTATTGGTAGGTAATCCTAATGTAGGAAAATCTACCATTTTCAATTTGCTTTGTAACAAAAATCAAAAAACTGGTAATTACGCTGGTGTTACTGTAGCATCTCATCAAGGAACTTATAATTTCGAAGACGAAGAAGTAGAAATTGTAGATTTACCAGGCTCTTACAGCATTTATCCTACTTCTGAAGACGAAGCTATTTTTACCAAATATTTAATTGAAGAACAAGAAAAATACAGTGGTGTAATTTACGTTGCTGATGCACTTAATCTTAAAAGAAGTTTGTTGCTTTTTCAGCAAATTCGGGATTTAGGAATTCCTGTTCTTATGGTGGTAAATCAAATAGATTTGGCTCGAAAAAGAGGTTTAAATATTGATTGTGAGAAACTTGCAGAATTAACTGGAAATAAAATTCTAGAAACGAACGCCAAAGCAAATATTGGAATTGATGAAATTAAAAGTTCTATTAGAAACAATGAATTTTCGGTTTCCGAGACTCCTTTTTTTGATATTCCTTCAGAAAATTTAGGTTTAGTTTTCAAAATTTCAAGACAAATTAACGAGAAAAATTTCTATAAAGTTTGGACGCTTATTGCAGCAGATACTTATCTTGGAAAATTGAAAAGTGTAAAAGTGCTTTTGAATCAAGAGGATAAAAAATGCATGGTTCCCAAAAGGTTGCAAGTGCAAGAAACCATTAGAAGATACCAAAATATTGATAAAATTATTTCTCAGGTTATCTCTAAAAAGCCTCAGTTTAAAGAACTTTTAACAGAAAAATTAGACAAGGTTTTGGTTCACCCAGTTTTAGGGTATTTGGTTTTTGCAATTATTTTGTTAACTATTTTTCAAAGTGTGTTTTTTATTGCAGAATATCCTATGAATTGGATAGATTCTAGTTTTTCTTGGCTTTCAGATTTTTCAAAAACGCATCTTCCAGATGGCCCGCTCAATTCACTTATTTCAGACGGAATTATTCCTGGAGTTGGCGGTATTGTAATTTTTGCACCTCAGATTGGTATTCTTTTATATTTTTTGTATTTGCTAGAAGATTCTGGTTATATGGCAAGAGTTATCTTCTTGATGGATAGGTTTTTACGGCCTTTTGGCTTAAATGGTAAAAGTATAGTTCCTCTGGTTTCGGGTACAGCTTGTGCAATTCCCGCAATTATGAGTACCAGAAATATTGAAAACGTAAAAGAAAGACTCATTACTATTTTGATAACGCCTTTTATGACTTGTTCTGCAAGGCTTCCAGTTTATAGTATTATTATTGCACTTATTTTTACAAACGGAACTTTTTTAGGATTTAAATATAAAGCAATTGCACTTTTAGCAATGTATTTCTTGGGATTTGTAATGGCTTTGGTTGCAGCATTTATATTGAAATATTTTATCAAAAATAAAGGGAAAACATTCTTAGTAATGGATTTACCTACTTATAAAATGCCACTTTGGGCTTACGATTTCAAATTAGTATTGAGAAAAGTTTGGGAGTTTATTACAGGAGCTGGTAAAATTATCCTTGCTGTAAGTGTAATTCTTTGGTTTTTAAGTTATTTTGGACCGAAAGACGATTTTCATTTATTTCAACATGAAAGCAATGTAAAGTTAGAAAATTCTTATTTGGCAAAAATTGGTAAAAAGATGGAACCCGCTATTTCTCCACTGGGTTATGATTGGAAAATGGGAGTAGGTATTTTATCTAGTTTTGCGGCAAGAGAGGTTTTCGTAGGAACTATGTCAACTTTATATAGTTTAGAAGACGATGCACCAGAGAAAACGGTAATCGAAAAAATGAGGACAGATGTAAGACCAGATGGAGAAAAAGTTTTCAATTTTGCAACGGGAATTTCAATCCTAATTTTCTATGCTTTTGCTATGCAATGTATCTCTACCATTGCAGTAGTTTATAGAGAAACAAAATCTTGGAAATGGACAGGAATTCAATTGGTTTTCATGTCTGGATTAGCATATTTTGCTTCTATGATTGTCTATCAGTTTTTGAAATAAGAAAAAAAGATATTAAAAAAAGAGCTGCTTTCAAATCTGAAAGCAGCTCTTTTTAATTTATTACTCAGCAGTTAAAACTCTTTGCCCAAGTTCTTGGTCGAAAAGATACAAAGCTGATGGATTGTCTTTTACCAATTTAATTTTTGTAATGAGTTGAGAAGCAGATGCTTCTTCTTCTACTTGTTCGTTAACAAACCATTGTAAAAATGCGGCTGTAGAATAATCGCCAATTTCGTTGGCTGCTTTCACGATGGCAAAAATACTTTGTGTAACTATTTTTTCGTGTTCTAAAGCTTTTTCGAAAATTTCTTGCGCATCAGAAAATTCATAAGGAGGTTGCTCTATATTTTGAAGAACAATTTTACCACCAATGTCATTTAGAAAATCAAAAAACTTTTCGGCGTGCATTAATTCTTCTTTCGATTGAATTCTGAAATAATTGGCAATTCCGTCCAAATCTTTTTCATAAAACCAAGCGCTCATAGAAAGGTACAATTGAGCGGCATATTGTTCTTTTGCTATCTGTAGATTTAGCAAATTGTATATAATATCTCTATTCATATTGAAATGTTTTATTCAAATTTAAGAAAAAAGATGTTTAAGAATTAAGAAATTTTCTCTCTTCCAGGACATTTTTTGCATCTTTTTCCTTTTTTGAATTTTTTACAACATTTCTTTTTGCCACAGTATTGTTCGTGGTTGTTGCTTTCGAGTGTTGGTACAATCAAATTGAAATAAGGATTGATTCTAAATTCATTCATGCAACAAAAATAATATTTATTTAGAATAATTCAAAATAAAATTGTAATTTTGTTCTTATTTTTGCATCATGAATTCAGTTGTTATTCAATATATTATCATTTTTGCAATGCTTTTGGCTGCAGGATATTCTTTGTACAAAGTGTTTAGGAAAAACTTTACTCCCAAAAAATTCGACAGTAAAAGAACACATTGCGACAAAGATTGCGGTTGCAGTTAGTTTTCTCAGCTATTATTTTTCCACAGTAAACGGTTTTCTCTTGCTTATTTCCGTAATTTTGCAGAAATTTAAAACTCAAATTATATTAATATAGGTTTAGATGCCTTTTTTAATAAATGCAAAAGGTTTTCTAAGGCTTAAAAATTCAATAAAATGTCTTTAATCAAAAGTATTTCAGGAATCCGAGGAACAATTGGGGGTAAAGTAGATGATAATCTTACGCCAGTAGATGTAGTAAAATTTACGGCAGCTTTCGGAACTTGGCTTCAAAAAAATAAAAATAAAAAAGATTTAACTCTGGTTATTGGTAGAGATGCTAGAATTTCTGGCGCAATGGTTAACTCTTTGGTTACCGCTACTTTACAAGGTTTAGGAATTAATGTAATAGATTTAGAACTTTCTACCACGCCAACCGTAGAAGTGATGGTTACAGAACTTAATGCTGATGGAGGAATAATTTTAACGGCTTCTCACAATCCAAAACAATGGAACGCTTTGAAACTTTTGAACGAAAAAGGAGAGTTTATCACGGGAAAAGACGGTGCAGAAGTTCTAGAAATTGCAGAAAAAGAAGATTTTAATTTTGCTGAGGTAGATGATTTAGGAAAATATGAAACCAAAACAGATGCTTTTGATATTCATATTGAGAAGATTTTAAATTTACCAATGGTAGATGCAGAAGCGGTAAAATCTAAAAAAATTAAAGTGGTTTTAGATGCTGTAAATTCTACAGGAGGAATTTCAATCCCGCCACTTTTAGAAAAATTAGGTTGCGAAGTAGTGAAATTATATTGCGAACCAAACGGACAATTTCCGCACAATCCAGAACCTTTGAAAGAGCATCTTACAGATATTTGCGAACTCGTTAAAAAAGAAAATGCAGATTTAGGAATTGTAGTGGACCCAGATGTTGACAGATTGGCATTAATTGACGAAAATGGCGAAATGTTCGGCGAAGAATACACTTTGGTGGCAGTGGCAGATTATTTGCTGAGACATAAGAAAGGAGTTGCAGTTTCTAATCTTTCATCAAGCCGAGCTTTGAGAGATGTTGCCAGAAATTTAGATTCAGAATATTTTGCAAGCGCAGTAGGAGAAGTGAATGTAGTAACTTTAATGAAAGAAAAAAATGCAGTAATTGGCGGAGAAGGAAACGGAGGAATTATCTATCCAGATTTGCATTACGGAAGAGATTCTTTAGTTGGTGTTGCATTATTTTTGACGCATTTGGCAAAAGAAAATAAAACCGTTTCGGAGCTTAGAGCAACATATCCAGCATATTACATGGGTAAAAAGAAGATAGAACTTACTCCGGAAATTGATGTAGATGCGCTTCTTGTGAAAATGCAAGAAGAGTATAAAGACGAAGAAATTTCTACAATTGACGGTGTGAAAATAGATTTCCCAGAAAATTGGGTTCACCTCAGAAAATCGAACACCGAACCAATTATTAGAATTTATACAGAAGCCTTTTCTCAGCAAGAAGCAGATGAATTGGCAGACAAAATGATAGAAAAAATTAAAAGTTTAATTTAGAATCAAGAGCCAAGAATCAAGACAAATTGTAAAATATCTTGGTTCTTGAATCTCGAGTTTAAAAATCTAAAAATAATTTGGAAGAATTTTTTGAAAATGAACTTTCTAAAAAGTTCGAAGAAATGATTGAAAATAACGACAATTTCTACTTTGATTCAGAAGAAATTGAAGAATTGGTTATTTTCTATTTGGAAATGGGAGATGTTCATTTCGCCGAAATGGCCATTAATTATGGTTTGAAACTTCACCCTAATTCTATCGAGCTAAAAGTAAAACAATTAGAAGTTCTTTTAGACTTAGAAAGATATGTGCAAGCTCGTCAGTTAATAGACGAGTTAGAACCTTCTTGCTCCGAAAGTACAGATTATTTGGTGTGTTGTGCCAAATATTTCTCTAACAACGGAAATCCTAGAAAATCTATAGAATATTGTCTTAAAGCTTTAGAATTAGAAGAAGAAGAAAATTTTCTTCACAATTTTATTGCAGACGAATATCATAATTTAGACGACCCTTTCAATGCGCTAAAACATTATAAACTTGCGCTTACTTTTGACCCTCAGGACGATTATTCTCTAGAATGTGCCATGATGTGCTATCAGCAGCTCAATCGTTTTGAAGAAGCGGAAGAATTTGCTCAGAATTATATCAATCAGTTTCCTTTTTCTGAAACAGCTTGGTTCGAAATGGGACAGTTTTATTTCAATAGAAAAAATTACGAAAAAGCCATTTTATCCTTTGATTATCTTTTAGCGATTAATTCGGAATCTACTGGTGTTTACGCCAACAAAGCTGCTTGTTATGAAGCTTTAGAACAATGGCAAAAGGCGATTGAAGTATATGAAGAACAATTGGAATTAGAATATACCAAAGCATTTACTTTTTATAAAATAGGATTGTGCTACAAAGCGGATAAAAAAAATCTGGAAGCATTGAGAGCTTTTCAAAAATCATTGAAAGAAGACCCTCAGTTTTACTTAGCAATGATGGAACAGAGCGACATTTACCTTGAACTAGGAAGTGCCAAAGAAGCGCTTCATTTTGCTAAAGAAGCAGTTGCTTTGAATGAAAATAACCTCGATTTTCAAAAGAAATTGGCGTTTTTATACATCGATTCTGGTAAGTTTGAAGAATCTCTTACTTGTCTCAAAAAACTGGTAGAAGCAGAGCCCAAAAGATTTTATAATTGGTATGCCTACACCGAAGTTTTAATGTTGATAGGAGAATTTGAAGACGCTATAACTGTTTTAGAAAAAGCGGTAAAGTTTCATAAAAGGGCAGAATTGTATTATCAATTAAGCAATTCGTTCTTAAACGTTGGAGAAGAAGAACACGGACAAAATGCCTTGAAAATGGCTTTAGAATTAGATTCTTCTCTGTCTGATGATATGCAACAAAAATATCCTTACATAAAAGACCAAGTAAAGAAGGTGAAGAGTAAAAAAAAATAGTGAATCCCGAGAATTTCTCGGGATTTTTTTATCTATAATTTTTATCTAAAAACCAAAAGAATTCTTCCATTCTGTAAATATTATTCGCCACTAAATAAACGAATAAAATACCTACGAAAACCGTCAGAAAAGAAAGCATTTTTGGAGAATTTTTATATCCGAAAAACAACCAACCGAGCATCATCGGAACTACAAAAATGAAATGTCCACCGTAGATATAAGAGGTGTGCAAACCGAATTTCAACACACAGTGAATAATGATATCTACGAAAAAGGAAAGCATCAAAATTTGTACAAATTTATTCTTGAAATTTTTAAAATAACTCCAGAAAACGAGAATAAGAACCGCTGCAACAAAAATATAAGGAACTACAGATGTGAAAACATCCATAAAAATGGCGTTGTAATGAAAACCTTTTTTGTTGTGATAATCTCTCACGACAAAGTTGGAAAAAATCATATTTCCGCCAAAAAACCAAGACGAAATCATGTCCCAAATGGGTGTAAATTTTGGCTTAGAAAATTTCTCGTATTGTTCGCCAGTTTTGTTGAAAATCCTCATGTAATCCCAATCTAAACGGTACAAAAACAAAAGCACGAAAACCGCAGCAGAAATAATTACTCTAATTGCCGCATTCAATAAATTTTTGAAACTTTTAAATAAATCTTTTTCAAAAAGTATTGGAATGTAAACTTTTACAACGTTAGTAATCGTTAAACCGCCAACCAAAACCGAAGCAAATGTTAATGGGAAAATAGAAATTTTCTTTTCTTTTTTGAGTTTTGCAGCAGCGTAATAATTAAATGCTACTAAAAAAAGCAAGGTATAAGTATAAGTTTCAGGCGTAAACGAAAGCAAAATTGGAGTCGTGAAAAACGCAAAGAAAAATGTAATTAACAAATTGATTTTCAATGGAATTTTTACAATATTTCTTAAATATTTGAAAAGCTGAACTAAAGCTAAACTCACGGCAAAATTACTGCACCAAGCCAATACCAATCTGAAGGTTTCATCTTTTTTACCATCCGAAATGCAAAGAGCAAATTGCCTGATGTAATCAAAAAAATAATTAGAAAGCGGATGTCTTTCAAAACCGCCACCCGTCATTACAATAGAACGATTGTCAAAACTAAAATAGGCATCCCAAGGAATTCTGTCATCAAAAATAATTCTGTAATTCAGTGCGATATAAGTTCCTAAAATACCATAAGAAATTAAGAAAATCGCCAACAAAATCCATTCTACCAAGTTGCTAGGGAAAACTAGTTTTAAAGTGTCTAAAAGCTTTTTCAATGCTAAATTTTTTGCAAAAATAGGATTTATCTATAAGTATCGAACACCGATAATGCGGATTTTACTGATTAAAGCAGATTTTTTACATTTTGCCTCCTCTATTTTGTCAAAATCAATTATCTATAAAATCTGCGTTCCCGGAAAAAACTAAGAAGAACAAGAAAGCGAGCTACAACCTACAACGCCTTCATATTTCTCTGGCCTTTTTACCGAAAATTCCGGATAAATTTCTTCGTAAGGATTTTGTAAAGCCAACCAAAGTTTGTCAAAAAGGTCTGTTTTTCCTTCTTCCATTTCGGCGATGCATTCAAACAAAAGGTAGTTTCTTAGTACAAATTTAGGATTTGCTTTTTGCATTATTTTTCTGCTTTCATCTTTGGAAATTTGATTGTAAGAAAGTCTTTGTTTATAATTTTCAACAAATTCTATCAATAAAGTTTCTTGATTTGAATTGATATTTTGATAAAAACATTTTTTGAAATGTTCAGGAATGTTTGTGTCTTCTTTTAGTGTTTCTAACTGATTGAAAAACAGCGTGTAGTCTGTAGAAATTTCTTCCATTAATTTTTGCCATGAAGTAAAAAAATCGGCATCATATCTTTCTAATTTTTCAAAACCGAATTTTTTCGCCATCATTTCATCGTGCTTTTTCCAGAACATTTCGCTATAATCTACCAAGACATTTTCTAGTGCAGCTTCGTCTTTAATTAAAGGAAAAAGTGCATTCGCTAGCTGAATCATATTCCAATGTGCAATGTGTGCTTGTTTCCCGAAAGCGTATCTTTTGTTGGGCAAATCTGTGGTGTTGGAAGTGAAATTCAAATCGTATTCATCTAACATTGAAAACGGACCATAATCTATCGTATTGCCGATAATGCTCATGTTGTCGGTATTCATTACACCGTGTGTAAAACCTACTCTTAGCCATTCTACAATCATTTCGGCAGTTTTTTCGCTTACTTTTTTGTAGAATTCTATGTATTTATTTTCTGAATTTTTATCAATTTCAGGATAATAATTCTCAATGGTAAAATCGGTTAATTTTTGTAAAGTGTCAATTTCGTTTCTCGCAGCCAACAGTTCAAAATGCCCGAATCTAAGAAAGGTTTCAGAAGTTCTGATTACTACTGCGCCTTGTTCGAAATCTACATTTCCGTTGTACATCATGTCTCTTGCTACTTTTTCGCCAGAAAGCGATAAAGAAAGTGCTCTGGTAGAAGGAACGCCCAAATGAAATAGGGCTTCGCTCATCAGATATTCTCTAATTGAAGAACGAAGAACTGCTCTTCCGTCTGCATGACGAGAGTAGGGCGTTGCACCGGCTCCTTTCCATTGAATTTCAGTAAATTTTCCTTCAGAATTTTTAATTTCTCCAGCGTAAATTGCTCTTCCATCTCCTAATTGACAAGCCCATTGTCCAAATTGATGACCGGCGTAAGCAGTAGAGTAGGTTTTGATGTTTTCAGGAAGATTTGTAGCATTTACAAAATCAGTATCTTCTTGATTTTCGATTTTTCCTAAACCAATTTCTTCTGATAAATTTTGGTTGAAATGGAGCAATTGTGCTTTTTTGTAACCATAGATTTCTGTTTGTGCAAAAAGGAAATTAGGAGTTTGTCTTTGCATAGGATTTCCAGAAAAATCTCCAGGAAACAAATTAAAATATCGTTGAGTAATTTTATCTAAATTCATTTTGCAAAACTAAATGATTTAAAACAAAAAACCGCTTCAAAAATATTGAAACGGTTTATTTATTTTATTGATTGAAGTTTATTTCATCTTTGTTGAGTTTATCATTGATGTTTTCTTCTTTTTGTTGAGTTTTTGGTTTCTCTTCTTTAGGTTTAGGGTTTTTAATTTGTTCTAAAGTTTGTAAACCACCTTCGTCACCATAACCAGAGCCAAGCCCTCTTAAATCGTCGCAACCGCCACTCCAGTCAGAAGGTTTTATAAATTTATCTTGAGGCAAAATTCCGAGAGATCTATCTGCCCAAACTTTCTTCATGAAGATTCCCCAAATTGGTAACGCCATTCTCGCTCCTTGTCCTTCACCAGTACTGTAGAAGTGGGTTGCTCTATCTTCCCAACCGACCCAAACGCCCGTTGCTAAGTTTGGAGTAATTCCCATAAACCAACCATCTGAATTATTTTGAGTAGTACCCGTTTTACCTGCAATTTCAACTTCAGCAGGGATGCCAAGACTTCTCAATTGTCCAGAAGCTGTACCAAATTTAGTAACGCCCATCATAAGATCTACCATGGTATAGGCATATTTTTCGTTCATTACTTCTCTGGTTTCGTTTTTCACTTCTTTTATCACTCTACTATTTGCATCTTCGATACGCCAAATCATTTCTGGTTTTACGTAATTTCCATAATTTCCGAAAGTACTGTAAGCACCAAGCATTTCGTAGATGGTAATGTCTGATGAACCTAAGGCAACTGCTAATTGCCCACGAGGAATATCTTCTGTTACGCCGAGATCTCTGGCTAATTTAATTACATTATCAGAACCCGCCATATCCATTAATCTTACTGCAACAGGGTTAAGAGATTGTGCCAGAGCTTGTTTAAGAGTTGGATTTCCTCCTCTACCTGGAACGGTGTAACCTCTTTCGCTGAATGTTGCGTTAGAAACAGTAGAACAAGGCGTCATGCTAAGATTCATAATTGCGGTAGCGTAAACAAATGGTTTGAAAGTAGAACCTACTTGTCTTTTTCCTTGTTTTACGTGGTCGTACTGGAAGTGTTGCCAGTTGATACCTCCCACCCAAGCTTTAATTTCTCCGGTGCCAGGATTCATAGACATTAAGCCAGCTTGTGCAATTTGTTTATGATATCTGATAGAATCGTAAGGAGACATTTCTGTTTCTTTTTCGCCTTCCCAAGTAAATATTGATGTTTTGGTTGGCTTTTTGAAATCTATCATTATAGAATCTTCAGAAACGCCTTCGGCAACTAATTGCTTATATCGTCCTGTACGTTTCATTGCTTGAAGCATAATTTTGTCTATCTCATTTTTCTTAAGGAAATAGAACGGTCTGGTAGGATTTCTTCTTTGTTCTGCGTCAAAGCCTTTTTGAAGGTTTGTTAAATGTTCTTTAATGGCTTCTTCGGCATATTTTTGCATTTTAGAATCTAGGGTAACATAAATTTTTAAACCATCTCGGAAAAGGTTTACATCTTTACCTGTTTCTTTTTCGTATTCTTCAAGATATTTTTGAATTTCTTTTCTTAAGAAAAATTTATAATATGCTGAATATCCTTCGTTTACTTCTTTTATTGGATGATAATCTGTAACAATTCCTTCGGAAGAAGCTCTATCAAAGGTTGCTTGGTCTATATAATTGGTTTTAAGCATTTGCTCTAGAACCACGTTTCTTCTTTGTTTAGCTCTGTCTGGATTTCTAATAGGATTGTTTCTGATGGGAGCTTCTAACATTGCTACAAAAGTTGCTGCTTCAGATAGTGTTAAATCTTTTGTGTTTTTGTTAAAATAAATTCGGGATGCCAATTCAATTCCTTTTGCATTGTAATTGAAATCCATCTTATTGAAATACAAAGTAATAATTTCTTCTTTGGTATATCTTTTCTCAAGGCTTATTGCAACAGACCATTCTTTTAATTTTTGAATGGCTCTCATTACAGGGTTTGTAGCGGGTTCTTTTGTAAATAATAATTTTGCCAATTGCTGAGAAATGGTAGAACCACCACCTCTTTTTCCACGAAATGCTACAGCTCTTAAAAAAGCTTGTAAATCAATACCAGAATGTTCTCTAAATCTTTCGTCTTCTTTTGCCATTAATGCATAAACAAGATGAGGAGGTAAATCTTTGTAAGTGATAGGAATTGTTTTTTCTTTCTCGAATTTACCTAATTCTACACCATCTGAAGAGATAATCTGAGAGGCAACATAAATATCTGGATTTTCTAGTTCTTGTACATCTGGCATATCGCCTAAAAATCCTTGAGAAACTGCAAAAAATAAAAATGCAACTCCTAGAACTACAGCTGCTAGGCTCATCCAAATGTATTTTATCCACTTTTTGAAACCTTGCATATTGTTATTTTTTTTAGGAGGAAGCGGAAACGTATGTGTACTTCCTTGTTTTATTGTTTTTTCCATATATTATTATGGTTGTTTTGAATTTTCAATTTTTACTCCAATATCTTCAATCCCAACTAAATTATTGGTTCTCATGCCTTGTTTTATGCCAATAATATATTTTCCTTTTTTAGGAAATTTGTAGTTGTTACGATATTGAAACATAATTTCCTTGGTTTCACCAAATCCTGTACCAATCCATTCTCCGGTAGGTTTTGCCAAGATATAATTAAGAGTATCTATTTTCGCATTCTTATCCGTTTCGTTTTTTAAATAAGTAATTAAAAATAAGTTACTATAAGGATAATTGTTGTTATTTCTAACTACAAAAATGATGTTTTTAGGATTCTGAATATCTTTAATATTCAAAACGAACTTTTGCTCTTGACTTTTGTTCCAAAGGTTATTAATCTCATTCATTTGAATAGATTCTCCTTCTTTGGTGCAACCAACCAATGCCATTAAAACGAAAAATACTGAAAAATATTTATTCATTATTCTTTCTTTTTTGGAGGAAATTTCTTTTTGTTTTTGAAGAATTTTTTCTGATGTTTTTGTTCAGAATTGTTTTTTTCTTCTTTATTGGTTCTTTCAACTCTGTTATCAACCTTGTTTTCAACTCTTTTTTCAGAATTGTTATTTTGAGGTCTGTTGTTAGGTTGTTGCTGGTTGTTGTTTCCTCTATTTCTGTTTCTACTTTTATTTTTTTTCTCGAAACGGTCTAAATTATTCTCTTGAATTAAATCTACTGTTTCTACTTTATCATCCGCAGAATAGCTTTTTAAATCTTCTAGAGGTGCAGCTTTATTGCCTTTTCTGTTGGTAGAAATCATTTTTTTAACATCAGCTACGTCAATGTCATACCAAGCCATAGAGTTTTCTACATACGCAAACCACATTTTTCTTTTAAATACATCAATTTTGATGCAAAAAGCTTTTCCTTTTTCGGTATCTAAAACGGTACTAGACGAAGGGAAATCGTTCAATGCATCTACATAACTATCTAATTCGAAATTAAGACAACATTTCAATTTGCCACACTGTCCTGCAAGTTTTAGAGGATTAATGCTTAACTGCTGATATCTTGCCGCATTAGTATTTACAGAACGGAAATCTGTGAGCCAAGTAGAACAGCACAATTCTCTACCACAAGAACCAATTCCGCCAACTTTAGCAGATTCTTGTCTGTAGCCAATTTGCTTCATGTCAATCTTTGTTTTAAAATTGGAAGCATATTCTTTAATTAATTGACGAAAATCTACTCTTCCTTCTGCTGTGTAGTAGAAAGTAGCTTTGGCGCCGTCTCCTTGATATTCTACATCTGTAATTTTCATTTCAAGACCAAGACTTTTAGCAATTTTTCTTGCTGTAATTTTTACAGATTCTTCTTTTTTTCTTACATCTTGCCATATTTCTACATCTTTTTGTGTAGAAACTCTATAAATTTTTGGAGAAAGCTCTTCGTTGAAGTTTTTTTTCTTCATTTGAATTTTTACCAATTCTCCTGTTAGGCTTACCACGCCTATATCGTGTCCCGGGTTAGATTCTACTGTTACTACGCTTCCTATGTGCAAAGGAAGATTATTAGCATTGTTATAATAACTTTTTCTATCATTTTTGAATCTTACTTCCACAAAGCTGCATTTATTCTGCTGAGGAGCTTTGATAGTAGAAAGCCAATCAAAAACACTTAATTTATAACTATTCCCACAAGAGTCTACGTTAGAACAGCCTGTGGTGCTTTTTGTAGCACAAGAATGTGTAGAATCTCCGGATGAATTACATCCACAACTCATATTTTATTTTTTAATTCTTGCAAATTTAGCATATTTTTTAATTTGGAAAGATAATTATATTCTTTTAGAATTTTGGAGAAATTTAAATTTTATTATTTTTAATTTATTTGCTATAATTTATATTATTTGATAAATAAAACATTATTTTATTATGAATATCATAATATATTTATGCTCTTTAAAATGTATTACATAACGATTGTTTAATAAAATTTACATTAAACGCTTGTTTAAATTATCTAGTATTTTATTAATTTAATAATTTGAAAATCAATGTTTTAGGTGTTTTTATTTACGAAATATTTATATAAACATGAAGTGTATGTGTTAAAATGTTTAATATTTTTAATTTAATATTAACATTTATATATAAAATAATTTTATATTTGGCGCATTAATAATTTATCAACATGAAAAGAATTTTAATAACTACAGCTCTATTAGCCGGCGTTATGACTTATGCTGGAGGTTTTAGAGTTTCTTTGCAAGGAGTGAAGCAACTTGCGATGGCGCACACAAGTGCCCATGCGGAAGACGCAAGTGTTGCTTTTTTCAACCCTGCAGGGATATCGTTTATACCCAATAAACTGAGTGTGGCAGTAGGAGCATTTGGTGCTAAGTCTGAAGTAGAATACCAAAATTTATCTACTCTACAGTCTTATAAAACTGATAATCCTTTGGGAACACCTTTGTATGCTGCTATTGCTTATAAAGTTAACAATACTATTTCTGTAGGTGTTAGTGTTACTACTCCTTTTGGAAGTACAGTAAAATGGGACGATAATTGGGCAGGAAATGAAATGGTACAAAAAATGGAACTTAAGAGTTTCTATTTTCAACCAATGGTATCATTCAAATTTAACGATTGGGCTTCTATAGGAGGTAGTTTTATATACGCTAAAGGAAGTGTAGATTGGGACAAGGCAGTTAATCAATTAGGCGGAACCTTAAATATTAATGATGAAAAAGCTTCAGGAACTGGTTTTGGTTTAGGATTTTATTTTAGACCATCAGATAAATTGGATGTAAGTATCGCTTATCGTTCTCCTGTAATTATGAAAGCAAAAAATGGAACAGCTACGTTTAATATTTCGTCTGCTTTATATCCAAATTTAGGACTTAATGCACAAGGTCAAGATGCGTTTACTGCAAATTTACCTTTAGTTGAAGAATACACTTTAGGCTTTACTTATAAGGTTACTCCAAAATGGTTGGTTTCAGCAGATTTCAATTATCATGGATGGGAAAGATATAATAAACTGACTTTAGATTTCGCTAATGCGCCAGTTGGTAACCAAACAGATCTTACTGTACAAACAACTCCTAAAAATTTCAAAAATTCTAAAACTTTCAGATTCGGAACACAATATATGTTTACTGAGAAATTTGCGGGTAGATTAGGATATTATTATGACGAATCTCCTTATAAAGATGAAAATTTCATCCCAGAAACTCCTTCTTTCAATGCGAGCGTATTTACAGGAGGGATTGGTTACAAATTTGGAAAATTTGGAGTTGATTTAGCTGCTGCTCTTTCTTTTCCAGAATCAAGAGACGTGAGAAACGCATATTATAATTTTTATGGACAAGCAAAAGCTAAGTCTTTATACTTTGGTCTAGGCTTATCTTATAATGCATTTTAATTTAAAAAAACTATGAAAAAAATATTAATATCTTCTTTAGCATTAACCGGGCTTCTTTTTACAGTAAGTTGTAATACAGATTTCGATACTGATGTAAAAGATGTAAAAGTTACAAGCGGAACAGCAGATTTCACGAGATATGTATCTTTAGGAAACTCTCTTACCTCTGGTTATAGAGATGGTGCGCTATATTTAGATGGACAAAACGAATCTTATCCTTCTATGATTGCTGCACAGATGAAACTAGCAGGTGGAGCTTCTGTTTTTAACCAGCCTTTAATGTCGGATAATTTAGGTGGGTTTTCAAATTTATTCAATGCAACAACTGGTGATTTTGGAGGTAAATATGAACTGAAATTGGTAGATGTAAAAGATGCCAATGGTAACGTAATAGGGAAAGAACTGAAACCAGTACAAAGCATCCCAGCTACACCTCTTGGTAATATTACTTCTGGCGGTCCTTATCAAAATCTTGGTGTGCCTGGTGCAAAATCTTTTCATTTATTGTATAATGGTTACGGGAATATTGCAAATTTAGCCACAAAAACAGCTAATCCTTACTTTGTAAGATTTGCAAGTTCGCCTACCGCTACAGTAGTTGGAGATGCGTTGGCTCAAAATCCTACATTTTTCTCGTTATGGATTGGTAATAACGACACTCTAGGCTATGCTACAAGTGGAGGAGATGCAACATTAGATCAAATAACACCCGCAACAAATTTTTCGGCATATTATTCTACTATCGTCAATACAATGGTTTCTAAAGGAGCAAAAGGAGTAGTAGCAAACTTACCTTATGTTACCAGTATCCCTTTCTTTACCACAGTTCCTTATAACCCACTTACAAGCTCGGTTTTAGGAAAAGGAAATGTTGCTTTAGGAGAAAAAACAATTGACGACCTTAATGCAGGACTTTATAGTCCATTAAACCAAATACTTACTGCACTTGGCGCTGGAGATAGAATTAAACCGCTATCTAAAAACTCAGGAAACCCTCTGTTGATAACAGATGAAACATTGCCAGATCTATCTGCTCAGATTAAAGCTGTGGCTGGTACCATACCTTCTTTGGCTCCGCTGGCTGCGTATTTGGGTGCGACTTACGGCAAGGCAAGACAGGCAAAATCTACAGACTATGTATTGCTCTCCACACAGAGTGCAATAGGTGTTTCGGTTACTTTACCTGCAGGAGTGCCTTCAACCCTTGCGGCAAATGGCATTAGTTACCCTTTTGCAGACAGATATATACTGCTTCAGTCTGAAGCTACGGAAATAAATTCTGCAATAGATTCTTATAATGCAACAATAAAATCTATAGCAGATTCTAAAGGATTAGCATTTGTAGATGCTAATACAAAAATGAAAGAATTATCTCAAAATTCTGGAATTCAATTTGATGGGGTGAAATACACTGCTAAATTTGTAACAGGTGGAGCGTTTTCTTTAGACGGAGTTCACCTTACAGGAAGAGGTTATGCTATTATTGCGAATGAATTTATAAAAGCAATTAATGGCAAGTACGGTTCTACATTGCCTAATGTAAATCCTAATAGCTATTCTGGAGTGAAATTTCCATAATAATTTTTTAAAATGAACATAAAAACCACTTGATATTTTTCAGGTGGTTTTATTTTTTTAAATTTGCAGAAGTAAAAAAAAGTAAAAATGGCAGATCAAGCTACCTATTTATTCAGTACCAGAACCAGCGCTACTTTGGCAGAAAAAATAGCAGCGCATTATGGTCAAGAATTAGGGAAAATTAATTTTCAACAATTCAGTGATGGAGAATTCGAACCGGTTTTAGACCAATCGGTAAGAGGAGGAAGAGTTTTTTTAATAGGCTCTACCTTTCCGCCAGCAGATAATTTATTAGAGCTTTTGTTAATGACAGACGCTGCTAAAAGAGCTTCTGCAAAAAACATAACGGTAGTGGTGCCGTATTACGGGCTTGCAAGACAAGATAGAAAAGACAAGCCTAGAGCTCCTATTGGTGCTAAATTAGTAGCAAACCTTTTAACGGCAGCTGGTGCAACTAGAGTAATGACAATGGATTTGCATGCAGACCAAATTCAAGGTTTCTTTGAAATCCCTGTAGATCATCTTTATGCATCGAGTATTTTTGTAGATTACATTAAATCTTTAAATTTAGATAACCTTACTATTGCTTCGCCGGATATGGGAGGAGCTAAAAGAGCAAAAAATTATGCAGGTTATCTGGGAGCAGAAGTAGTAATTGCTTACAAAGAAAGAAAAAAAGCAAATGTTGTAGAAGAAATGTTCTTGATTGGTGATGTAAAAGACAGAAATGTAATCTTAATAGATGACATGATAGACACCGCAGGAACCCTTTGCAAAGCCGCAGAAATCTTAATGAAAAGCGGAGCAAAATCTGTAAGAGCAATGGCAACTCACGCAGTATTATCTGGCAAAGCTTACGAAAATATAGAAAAATCTTTGATAAGCGAAGTTATTGTTACAGATACCATCCCCGTTAAAACAGAACTATCTTCAAAAATTAAAGTTCTAAGTTGTGCGTCTCTTTTTGCAGATGTTATGAAAATGGTACATGAGCACAAATCAATCAGTAACAAATTTATCATTTAAAAAAAAGTTGTATATTTGCACCCTGAAAATTTAAGATACTTTAAATATTTATAAAATGAAATCTATTACAATTCAAGGACAGAAAAGAGAAAGCGTGGGCAAAAAGTCTACTCAAGCTCTACGTGATGCTGAATTAGTTCCTTGTGTTGTTTATGGAGGTGAGCAACCAATCAATTTCTCTACACCAGAGAAATCTTTCAAAAATTTGGTTTACACTCCTGATGCACACACGGTAGTAATTGAGCTAGAGGGTAAAAAAATTGATGCTGTATTACAAGACATCCAATTTCACCCAATTACAGACAAAATTTTACATGTTGACTTCTATCAATTAAGCGCTGATAAGCCTGTTGTTATGGAAGTTCCTGTAAGAATTACTGGTCGTGCTAAAGGTGTTGTTGCTGGTGGTGTTTTAAGACAATCTTTCAGAAAATTGAAAATTAAAGCTCTTCCTGCTAACTTACCAGACGAAATCGTTGTAGATGTTACACCATTAAGAATTGGTAACAAACTTTATGTTGGTAGCATTAAAAACGAAGCATATACATTCTTACATCCAGACAATGCAGTTGTAGCAGCTGTTAAGATGTCTAGAAATGCAATGAAAAATGCAGGTGCTGTTGTAGAAGATGACGACGATGAAGAAGCAGAAGGAGAAGCTCCAGAAGCAGAAGCAACATCAGCAGAATAATTTGTAGAAATTTTTCTAAAATAGAAACCACCGAATTTTCGGTGGTTTTTTTGTTATTGTAATTTTTTTTAATTTTAAATTTAACTTTTCAGTAAAATAATTATCAAACTAACGAATGCCGATAAATGAAGCTCACAGATAACGAAATAATTGTGCTGATGTCTCAATCGCAAACTTCCGAAAAAGGTTTGCGTGCCATGATGGATATTTACCAAAGCAGACTTTATTGGCATATCCGAAGGCTTATTGTGCAACACGATGTGGCTCAAGATGTATTGCAAGATACTTTTATTAAGGCTTATCAAAATTTTGCACAATTTAAAAATGATAGCAAATTATATACTTGGCTTTACAGAATTGCTACAAATGAAGCTTTGCAACAGCTTGCGAAAATGAAAAAAATGCAAAAAGCAGACGAAGATGCAGAACAGCAGTTGCAAAAATTAGTGGCAGATAATGTGGAACATGATGCAGAGGAAATTCAAATTTTATTACAAAAAGCCATACAAACATTGCCAGAGAAGCAAAAATTGGTCTTTAATATAAGATATTATGACGAATTGCCTTTCGAAGAAATAAGTAAAA
Organism: Cloacibacterium sp.; assembly: GCF_047601505.1. Taxonomy (GTDB): domain Bacteria; phylum Bacteroidota; class Bacteroidia; order Flavobacteriales; family Weeksellaceae; genus Cloacibacterium. Next base: position 462,032 of record NZ_JASGJD010000001.1, on the reverse strand, counting down.
TTTTGGATATGAGCGTAAGTACTTGCAAAACCAATTACCATTACGCCAAAGAAAAGATTGAAAATTATATAAAAGAAAACCACGAATTATAAATAAACAAATTTAAAGCAATGAAAGAATTTGATTTAGATAAATTAGAAAGAAAAAATCCATATAAAGTTCCTGAAAATTTTTTCGAGGAAATGCAAGAAAATGTTTTGAAGCAAACCACTAAAAAAGAAGTAAAAAAAACTAAAATTTTTAAACTAAATTTTTCTGCGGTTACTTCTATGGCAGCTGCTTTGGCTTTGGTATTTGGTTTTACTTTTCTTTGGAAAACAGACCAAGCAGAAATTACCACAGTTGAAACAAAAGACAGCGCCGAAAATATCAAAAAGCAACAAACTACTACAAGTGTTTTAGAAAATCAAGATATTGTTACAATAACAGAAGTGCATAAAATTGCCAAAGAAATTCAAAATAATACAGAATCTGTAAAGCAAACAAGTGCTTCTAACGCAATTTCCACAAAAAAAGTAGAACCTAAAAGCAGTGATATGAATTATGACCAACTCATCAATTCATTATCAGACGACGAGCTAAAAGAACTTACTAAAAATACAGACAAAGACATTTATTTAGAACTCTATAATTAAAAATAATGAAAAAGTTGATATACCTATTCTTGTTCTATTTTTCGATAGTATCTATCAGTGCACAAGAATCTCCAAGACCAGACCTTAAAACCATGTCGCAAGAACAAAGAAGAGAATATATAAGAAGCTTGTCTCCAGAGCAAAGGCGAAAATTAATGGAAGATGCAGCCGCAATTATGGCAATTAGAAAACTTCAAATTCCTGAAGAAAAACAAGAAACTTTCAAGAAATTATTAAGCGAATATGCTCAAAGTCAGAAAGCGATTAAAGATAAATTCAAACCAGCAAAAGCAACAGAACAAGAACTTTCTGACGCTGAAGCAAAAAAAATGCTAGACCAAAGTTTTGATTTAGGACTTCAGCTTCTAAACAATAGAAAACTTTACACCGAAAAATTTTTGAAAATTCTTACTCCGCAACAAGTCCTGAAACTCTTCAACCACGAAGGACAGATGAGAGAAAAACTGATGGAAAGGAGAGAAAAAATGGGAAACGGACAAGGAAACGGACAAGCAGAAAAAAGAGAATGATAAATAAGAATAGAAACTTCGGAAATCCTCCGAAGTTTTTTTATTTTCTATAAATTCCGTTAAAATCAATATCTTTGCAAATCATTTAAAATTAAGAATGAAGAACATTAGAAATTTTTGCATAATCGCGCATATTGATCACGGAAAATCTACTCTTGCAGATAGACTTTTAGAATATACCAACACCGTTTCTCAAAGAGAATTGCAAGCTCAGACTTTAGACGATATGGATTTGGAAAAAGAACGTGGAATTACCATAAAATCTCACGCCATCCAAATGGATTATGAATACAAAGGAGAAAAATATATCCTCAACCTTATCGACACACCAGGACACGTAGATTTTTCTTACGAAGTGTCTCGTTCTATCGCTGCTTGCGAAGGTGCGCTTCTTATTGTAGATGCTGCACAAAGTATTCAGGCACAGACGATAAGCAATTTATATTTAGCTTTAGAAAATGATTTGGAAATTATTCCAATCCTTAATAAAATAGATTTGCCTTCAGCCAATCCGGAAGAAGTAACAGACGAAATTGTAAATCTTTTGGGCTGTAAACCAGAAGACGTTTTGCGTGTTTCTGGTAAAACTGGCGAAGGTGTACACGAACTTTTAGAACAAATTGTAGAAAGAATTCCTGCTCCTGTTGGAGATGAAGACGCTCCTCTTCAAGCATTAATTTTTGATTCGGTATATAATCCTTTTCGTGGAATTGAAGCTTATTTCAAAGTAGTGAACGGAAGCATAAAGAAAGGTCAGAAAGTAAAATTTATGGCTACGGACAAAATCTACGAAGCAGACGAAGTAGGAACTTTAAAACTGAAACAAGCTCCCAAAACAGAAATTAAATGTGGAGACGTAGGTTATATTATTTCTGGGATTAAAGACGCAAGAGAAGTAAAAGTAGGAGATACCATTACTTCTACCGATAATCCAGCAACTGCTGCAATTGAAGGTTTCGAAGAGGTAAAGCCTATGGTTTTTGCAGGGATTTATCCTATAGAATCTGAAGATTTTGAAGAATTGAGAACTTCTCTAGAAAAACTAAGGTTGAATGACGCTTCTTTGGTTTTTGAAGCAGAAAGTTCTGCTGCTCTTGGTTTTGGTTTCCGTTGCGGTTTCTTGGGAATGCTTCACATGGAAATTGTACAAGAACGTCTTGACAGAGAGTTTAATATGAACGTAATTACCACGGTGCCAAACGTTTCTTATTACGGATATTCTAAAAAAGAACCAGATGTTCCTATTTTAATTAACAATCCTTCAGAAATGATGGATCCTTCTGTAATGGACAGAGTGGAAGAACCCTATATTAAAGCTTCTATTATTACAAAATCTGATTTTGTAGGAGCTGTAATGACACTTTGTATCGAAAAACGTGGCGAAATTGTTAATCAATCTTATTTAACGTCAGAGCGTGTAGAATTGGTGTTCAACATGCCATTATCTGAAGTGGTTTTTGATTTTTATGACAGATTAAAATCAATTTCTAAAGGTTATGCTTCGTTTGATTATCATCCAATTGGATTTAGAGCTTCTAAATTAGTAAAAATGGACATTTTGATTAACGGAGATATGGTAGATGCACTTTCTTCTTTAATTCACGATAGCAATGCTTATTACATCGGTAAAAAAATGTGTGAAAAACTTAGAGAATTAATTCCTAGACAACAATTTGATATTGCAGTTCAGGCTGCTTTAGGAACGAAAGTTATCGCCAGAGAAACTATTAAAGCATTGAGAAAAGACGTTACCGCAAAATGTTATGGAGGTGATATTTCCAGAAAACGTAAACTTTTGGAAAAGCAGAAAGAAGGAAAGAAAAAGATGAAACAAATTGGTAGAGTTGAGGTTCCGCAATCTGCATTTATGGCAGTTTTGAAATTGAATGATTAAAAGAAAAGAGGGACAAGTCGCGACTTGTCATTATTTTAAATACCAATCCACAGAAAATTTTCTGTGGATTTTTTTATTTCTAAAAATCCATAATATATCTATTTCTTTGATCTTCAATAATTTTATCATCAATAGAAATGTTGAATTCTTTTGATGAAGCGTCATAAAATTTTACTTTAGCTTTATGTATTTTTCCTTTTTTGAAATAAGGATATGCATAAATTAAAATTTCATTGGGTTTGAGTTCGAAATAGGTGTAAAAATTTACTCTAGTTCCGCAAATCATATAATTACTGTTTCGAAGATAATAGAAATTTTTTAGGTCATTATCAAAAGCATAAAAAGCTACACCTTTATATTCAGTTGGGATTTTTAAAGTTTTGTTAGAAATATTCTTGATGAAAACAGGAAAAGCTTTGAACGTTTTAAATTGATGAGTTATATAATCTTGCTTATAAATAGGGATGGTATCTTTTTGTTTTACAATGATTTCAAGGTTTTTATTTGTTAAAGAATCATAAGGTTCATTTTCTTTAGAAAAATTAATTTTCAATAAATTTCGTTTAAAATATGGTTTTTTACTTAAATAAATAGAGTCTATTTCTTTATTATTTTTTTCATTGTAATATTTCTTATTGATTTCATTTGGTGGAGGAGGTGGCGCTGGAAGAATACTTTCATAATATCTCACATCTATTTTTGGAATAATTTTTCCAACATAGATTAAATTATTACCTCCTAAATTACCATCTTCGTTAAACTCCTGAATTTTCATTTTGGTGTTTTTTGGATAAACCAAAGTAATATCATCTGCAAAAGTTTTTTCTTGACAACTGATAATCAGTAGTGAAACGAAAAGAAGATTGTATGCTTTCATTCTATTATTGTTCTATATATGCTTCATATTGATTTTTTATAATTTTATCATCAATAGAAATATTAAATTCTTTTGATGAAGCGTCATAAAATTTTACTTTAGCTTTATGTATTTTTCCCTTTTTGAAATAAGGATAAGCGTAAATTAAAATTTCGTTGGGTTTGAGTTCAAAGAATGGATGATTTTCGTTTCCAGACCCTTCAATCATATATTTGCTATTTCTTACCGATTGCCATTTATTATTTTCGTTTTTAAAAAAAAGAAATGAGAATATCGTAGTAACAGGAATTTTTAAAGTTTTAGAAGAAATATTTTTTATAAAAACTGGAAAAGCTTTATACTTTTTTAATTTGTTTTCAAGGCCATTATTTTTATAAAGAGGGATAGTATCTTTTTCTTTTACTATAATTTCAAGATTTCTCGAGTTTAGTTCTTGAGACATTTCTTTATAATGGGTTTCTCCTTGTTGTAAATTTTGTTTTCTAAAATATGGAAATAGATTTGTGTAATTTTTCTCAGTTTCATTTATTTCAATAGGAGGAGCGCAACAATTTTCATAATATTTTACCTCAATTTTTTTATTATGTTTTCCAAAATAGATTATTTCTGTTCCAAATTCATTTAAATCTTCATTAAACTCCTGAATTTTCATTTTGGTATTTTTGGGGAACTCCAAAGTAATATTATCTGCAAAAGTTTTTTCTTGGCAACTGATAATCAATAATGTAACGAAAAGAAGATAGAATGTTTTCATTGTTTAGTTTTATCAAAGATATAAAATTAATACCTTCGTTTAAAATTTCTATTCAATGAAAAAAATCACGCTACTTTTTCTCGTTCAGACTGTATTTTCTTTTGCTCAAGATTTCAAAACTCCTTACGAAAAAGGCAACGGAAATCAAACCACCACTTACGAAGAAATGGTGAAATTCTATGACGATTTAGACAAAAATTTCGAAAGCATTTCTGTAGTACAAAAAGGAAAAGATGACAACGGAGAACCAATTAGAGTAGTGATTTTCAATGTTTCTAAGACTAAAAAATTTACAGTTTTAAATCCTGTAATTCTCATCGATAATGGTATTCATCCTGGCGAACCAGACGGAATAGATGCTACAATGATGCTGATGCGAGATTTGGCTTTAGGAAAAATAAAAATTCCTCAAAACACCAAAGTTGCTGCAATAGAAGCGTATAATATTTCGGGAATGATGAGAAGAGGAAAGTTCTCCAGAGCCAACCAAAACGGACCAGAAGAATACGGTTTTCGTGGGAATGCCAGAAATTTTGATTTGAATAGAGATTTCATTAAAAATGATACAGAAAATGCCAAGGCTTTTCAAGAGGTTTTTCATTGGTTAGAGCCAGTTTATTTTATTGATAATCACGTAAGTAATGGTGCAGATTATCAGTACACTTTTACCTATATTTCTACCAATAAAGAAAGATTAGGAAGTTCTCTCGGAACGTATTTTCACAAAGAAATGCAACCGAAATTGATAGCGAATTTAGAGAAAGAAAAAATATTGTGTGTTCCTTACGTTAATATTCACGGAGATACACCAGACGAAGGTTTTCCAGCGTTTATGGATTCTCCGAGATATGCAACGGGTTATACCACGCTTTTTAATGTGGCAGGAACTGTAGCAGAAACACACATGCTAAAACCTTACAAAGACCGTGTAAAAGCTACTTACGAATACATGAGACATTCCATCAATTTTGTAGATGAAAACTACATGAAAATTGCAGAAAAAACGATGGAAGAATTTACCAATTATTTACCGAAAAAGAAATATACGGTTAAGTGGAAATTAGACAGCACCAAATACAGTTTTATAGATTTCAAAGGTTATGAAGCAGGGAAAAAGCCAAGTGAAATTTCTGGGAAACCAAGACTTTTTTACGATAGAAATAAGCCTTTTACCAGAAAAGTAAAATTCTTTGATACTTATAAATCTGATAAAGAAATTGTAATCCCAACTTATTACGTAATTCCAAAATCTGAAGGAAAAATCATCGAAAATTTAGAAAGAAATAAAATAGAAATGAAACCTTTGTCAAAAGACACTTTAATCTCTGTAGAATCTTATAAAATTATAGATTTTAAAAGCGTAAAAAACCCTTACGAAGGTCATTATTTACATTTTGACACCAATGTTTCTAAAAAAATAGAAACGCGTCAATTTAAAAAAGGAGATTATTTGGTTTCAACAAAACAACCTGGCGTTAAATTTCTTTTGGAAACGCTAGAGCCAGAAGCAATAGATTCTTATTTTAATTGGAATGAATTTGATGGAATTTTGAGCCAAAAAGAATATTTTTCCGATTATGTTTTTGAAGAAACCGCAGCAGAATTATTAAAGAAAAATACCGCTTTGAAAGCCGCTTTTGAGATGAAAAAAGCCGTAGAAAAAGATTTCGCCGAAAACGGGGCTGCTCAGTTAGAATGGGTTTATAAAAACTCCGAATATTACGAAGGAACGGTAAATAAATATCCTATTTACAGAATTTTATAAAAAGTAAATCCTCAGAAATTTCTGAGGATTTGTTTTATCTAGGAAGTCCAGCTTTTTTGGCACTTTCTGCACGTTTTATGGCAAGACCTTCTTTCCAATCCATGTATTTTTTCTTGAATTTTGATTTCATAATGTCGTCAAATTTTCTTTGAAAGGTAAGATTCCAAAGAGAATGAGCTTTTACCGCCCAAGATTTGTCCCAAGCTCTAAGAGAAATAGAGAAACTTCCGTCTAAATATTTCATCCAATGCCACCAACCTGTCGGCATAAAAAGAGTATCGCCGTGTTCTAAGAAACATTCTATCCCTTCAACGCCGTCTAATGCAGGAAATTTTTCGAAATCAGGGTTAGAGATATCATAATCTTCTAGCGCATAAGTGGCATAAGGAATTTGGTATAATCTTTCCTTCCATTTATAATCAAAAAGCAAAATATGTTTTCTTCCGTTGAAATGCGTGTGGAAAATGTGCGCCATATCAATATCAAAATGCAAAAAAGTTACAGAACCTTTTCCTCCGAAAAACATATTGGGATATTTGTCTAAAAAACCGCCCATCAGTTCTTTTGGAGAAAGGTAGTCTTTCAATAATTTTGGAGCGTGTTTTATTGGGTCGAATAAGAAAATTCTTAAATCTGTAGGGGTATTGCGGATGAGTTCTACATAATCTGCAAATTTCATCTTAGCAGCAGAAGCATTAATTGGTGCAGAAGGGTCTGCTTTAGAAGAATCATAAAGAGGAACTTCTACATCTCCAACGGCTTCTTTCATGTAATCTAAATTCCATTTTTCGTAGGCTGGCCAGTTTTTTGCCATTCCGCGGATAACAACAGGAATTCTTGGTTTTAAATATTTTTCTTCAAATTCTTCTTTCGTAATATTTTCTACTACATCTATCGGTTTAAGAATCAATGCCATTTTCTATAATTTAAGACTGTTTTGCAAAAATAATTAATATTTGCGTAACATTCACTTTTTTGATTTTAACCTTTGTCTATAATTGTTATCTAACCTCATGTAACATTTAGTAAAAAACTAATACTAACTTCTTAGTGATAAAAACTTAACTTATGAAAAAAATTGCGTCTTTAGCATTCTTATTATTTTTTACAACTCTAATTTTTGCACAAAAAACCATTTCAGGAAAAGTGTATGGTGACGATAAAAAGCCATTGCCAAGCGCAAGTGTAACGGTGGAAGAAGTTGGGAAAAATGCTATTCTTTCTTATGCCATTACAGATTCTAATGGGAATTACAAAGTAACTTTTACTTCTGGTGATGCCAAAATTAATGTAAAAGTGAAAGCCTTTAACCACAAAACCATCATCAATCAATACGAAAATGCTACTCAGACGCTTAATTTTACATTAGAAGAACAAGCTACTGAGATAAAAGAGGTGAAACTTAAAACAAAATTGGTTACCAAACGTGGAGATACCATTTCTTATGATTTAAAATCTTTTGAAAGCAAAGCAGACCGTACTTTGGCAGATGTACTAAAGAAAATGCCAGGTGTAGAAGTAAATAAAGATGGAACTATTCTTTATCAAGGTGAAGCGATAAATAAGTTCTACGTAAACGGGAAAGACCTTATGGAAGGTGGCTACGGAACTATTAACAATTCTTTGCCAAAAGACGCTGTTCAAAAAGTGGAAATTATGGAAAATCACCAACCGGTGAAAATTCTTCAAGATAAAGTAGCTTCAGAAAATGCTGCCATTAATGTTAAGTTAAAAAACTCTGTTACTATGACTGGTAGAGGAGAGGCTTCTCTTGGTGTTGAACCGGGTCTTTGGAATCTGAAACTTTCGCCAATGTTATTTACACCAAAAGTACAATGGGTTCTTAATTATAAAACCAATAACGTAGGAGACCAAGTAGAAAAAGAAGGACAAATGTTGGCTTTCGGAAGTAGATTTGAAGGCGTTAGAAGAAATTTTTCGGGTAATTCTTGGCTTAATGTAGAAGGAGCTGCAACGCCATCTAATGTGCCTGTTAACAGATATTTATTTAACAAAGTTCATTATTTTTCGGCGAATTTGTTAACGAATTTATCAAAAGATTGGGAGTTTAAAGCGAATACCAATTATACCAATAACGAAGTAGAAAGAGAGAGCAACGAAACCAGATATAATGCAGATGGTAGTTTTTATAATTACAGTTACAAATCGAATACATTTTATACCAACCAAGCAAAAGGAGAATTTATTTTCTCTAAAAATGCTAACAAAAGTTTCTTTAAAAATACCACTACTTACAACGGACTTTGGAATACAGATGTAGCCACTGCTTTTGACCAAATTAATTCGGCTCAAAATGCAAAGCAAAGAAATACTTCTCCGTCTAATAGTTTTCAAAACTCATTAAGTGCCATTATCCCTTGGAAAGAAAAATTGGTAAATGTGATGTCTTTTGTAAGTTATAGAGACGACAATCAAAGTTTAAGCGTTTCGCCGGGAGCGTATGTAACCAATATATCGCCAACCGCTGACGAATTTAATCAAAATCTTAATCTTAAGACTTTTGAAACTACTAATTCTGCTTCATTAGCATTTTCTAAAAGCGGTTTTACCATTACGCCAGAAGTTGGGATTAATTATACTTCAAATAATTTATTAACAGATACTTATGCTATAAATGGAGGTGTTTCTAGCGGAATGAATGGTTACACAAACGATTTAAAATTCCAAAAAATAAATCCTTATGTACAAACTACTTTTAATTTCAAAAAAGGTGGTTTTGAAGCAAACCTTACATTTCCTATCAATTTTAATAAAATTACAGCAGAAGATGCAACTAATAATGTAGATAAATCATTGAACAAAACTACTTATGAACCGAGATTATATGCAAAATATGATTTAACTTCTTTTTGGAAAATTTCAGGATTTGGTGGTCTTAGCAATGCTTTTGGTAGTGTTAATGATATTTACGGAGGTTATATTTTATTAAATCCTAGAAACGTTACCAAGAAAGAAACAGATATACAACAAAGTAATTCTAAGTTTGTAAGTTCTACTTTAGAATACAGAAATCCACTTAACAATATATTCTTTAATATTAATTATGGTTATAATACCAGAACAAGTAATATTATTTTTAATACTTCTTATAACGGATTGCAAACTACAGTAGTTGGAGAGAATTTAGACAATACGTCTTCTAGTAATTCAGGAAGAGTAGAATTAGGAAAATATTTTCCTAAATTTAAAACCAATGCTTCTGTAAGATATGGGTTAAGTGAAAGTAAATATCTACAAAAAATTCAGGACCAACTTCAAGACATTAAATCAGCTTCTAATACTTATAGCATTAAATTTAATAACAATTATTTTTCTTGGCTTAGTGTAGATTACAACGCTGGATGGACACTCACTAACAATAAAACGTTTAAAAATAAAACAAAATTATTCAATCATAATCTTTCGGCGTATATCTATCCTATAAAAGACCACACTATTGGATTTACTTGGGACGATCTTCAGTCTAATATCAACAATGTTACAAGACGTAATTCTTTCTATGATGTTTCTTACCAATATTCTTTAACAAAAGAAAAAATGGATATAGAACTAAAAGTAGTAAATATTGCTAATACCAACAGTTTCCAAACAATTGGTTTTGATTCTAATTTAAATCAAACTGTAGTAAGCAATATAAATATTAGACCTAGACAAGTTTTATTAACCGTGAAATTTAATTTTAAATAAAAAACTTAGAAAACTACACAAAACGCAGTATTAATTTATTGCGTTTTTTTATGATATTTTTCCAAAAAAAATAAATCGTTTTATAATTTTTTTATCTTTGTTATAAACATTGCAAAAAAATAGAATTATCAACCTTAAAAAACGTCTTTTATTACCATTATGAAAGGGATTTTAAAAATCTATCATCCAGAAGAAACCCTTAAGTACAACATCCAAAGCACATACTGCAAAGCAGTGTATAGCAACTCTAAAAATTTGTTAGAAGTAGAAGTCATTACAGATGACTCTCTAGACCATGTTGATGATGACTCTCTACAATACAATTTTCCGCAGCTTTCTTTCGATGTTTTCGATTTTCCGATAGATACTAATGAATTAGAAGGAAAAACCTTCAAAGTTGAAGATACAGACGAAGATTCTTATACCGAAGTAGATCTTTATGATGACGAAGAAGCTTTTCTCTACGAGAATGAACTCTCTTTTTCTAAAGACGAAGACGATAATCTTCAATTGATGTGGCAAGGTAAAATAGATGATTTTTACACTGGTTCAGACGAACCTTTGCTCTTCAGAATGAAATGTCATTTTAAACAAGATGATATAGAAATTGAAGATTAAAGCTCTGTTTTTTAGATATTCTCAATAATTTCGGATTAAGAAAACAGCATTTTCTTTTTGTATTTTGAAAGATTATTCTTTCGAAACATTATTCTTTTAAGGAAAAATCAATAATTTTTCCTTAATTTTATCGTTAATAAAAGGTCTAAATTAAAATTTCACAAAATGTTTTTACAAGCCAATACAATAGTTCCAAATGCAGCTACACAAAAACAAGTTTTTTCGCTTTGGGACGTTCTTTTTAGTGGAGGAATCATTGGAAACACCATTATGATTGCTATTTTTCTTCTTGGGATTTTAGCGTTATACGTTTTTTTCGAAAGATATTTTTTCATCAAAAGATCGTCTCAAGAAAATCCTAATTTTTTAGAAAACATAAAAGATTGCATCCACGATGGTAGAATAGAATCTGCAATAGACCTTTGTCGCAGAACAGATTCGCCAGAATCTAGAATGATAGAAAAAGGACTTACCAGAATTGGAAGACCTATTTCTGATATTTCAAATGCGATGCAAAATCAAGGTCAGTTAGAAGTTTCCAAATTAGAAAAAAATCTAAACATTTTGGCTTCCGCTTCTGGTGCAGCACCAATGTTGGGCTTCCTAGGAACAGTAGTGGGAATGATTATGGCATTTTTCGAGATTTCTAATGTTACGGGAGCTGTTTCTCCTAAACTTTTAGCATCAGGAATTTATACCGCAATGGCAACTACCGCAGTTGGGCTTTTCGTGGGCATTCCGGCGTACTTTTTCTACAATATTTTGGTAACCAAAGTAGATAGATTGGTGTTGAAAATTCAAACTCATGTTAATGAATTTTTAGACACCTTGAACAAACCTCTTTAGTTTAACCTAATTCTCTCTACCTTAACCTTAAATTAAATGGAATTAAGAAGAAAAAATAGAGTAAGTGCCGAATTTAGCATGGCTTCAATGACGGATATTATTTTTCTGTTGTTGATATTTTTTATGATTACGAGTTCTGCTATTAGCCAAAGTGCAATAGATGTTAATTTACCAAAAGCCGCAGCGCAAGATCCTAGTGTAACAGATCCTACCACAGTTACTATAAATGCCGATGGAAAATATTTTGTAAACGATTTAGAAGTTCCAAAAGAACAACTCGAAGAAAATATTGTGAAATTGGTTGAAGGAACATCTAACTCTACTTTTACCATAAGAGCAGACGAAAATACCAAGCATAAAGATGTAGTTTTTGCCATGGAAATAGCTGAAAAACATAAGTATGGCTTAGCAATTGCAACTACTCAAGAATAATTAAAGTCAACGGTTAATCATTTTACCATATTTTGGAAAATACAATTCAACATACAAGAGAAGAAAGAAAAGACCAACTGAAAAGTGCCATTCTCACAGCACTTATTTCTGCATTGTTGTTTCTTGTTATTTTTTATTATCAGTTTGTAAGAGAAATTCCAAAAGAAGAAAAAGTAACCACTATGCTCATTAATTTTGGAGACAATAGAAATGGAAACCAAGCTGAAGAACCAGCCAATCAAGATGGAAGTTTGGCGTCATCTGATATTTATATTCCAGAAGAATTGAAAACTCCAGAACCTCCAGTTGAATCCGTAACAGAAACTCCCAAAACAATTGAAAAGCCAGCAGAGAAAATTGTTACTGGGAAATCTGAAAAAGCAACCATTGCAAAATCTGATAAAAAAGAAAAAGTAGCAGATAAAACAACTACTGCTTCTAAAACAAGTACTTCTAAAAATTCATCAGTAGCCAATACTTCTAATAAAAAAGCTCAAGGAGACGGACAAGGAACTGCTGCTATAGGAAATTTAATTAAAGGCAGAGGTACAAAAACTGGCTCTCAAGGAAACTTAGGAACAACAGGAAATTCTGGCGACCCTTTGGGTGGAAATGGTAATGGAGATAGCAAAATAGGAGTCGATAGAAAACTTATTTCTTTTATCCCAGGAACGATGGGAAAAGGCGGAGAACAGCCTCCGCATAATTGTGCTGCAGAAGGAACCGTGAACATTGCTTATATAGTAGATAAAGCCGGAAATGTAACTTCTGCAAGAAGAGCAAGCGGTGTTTCCGACCCTTGTATTGTAACAGCCGCTGTAATTTGGGTGAAAAAATATGTAAAAGCAGAGAAATCTACATCGTCTTCTACTGGAGTTTACAAGATTACTTTTTAATAGACAAAGCTCCAGAAGGACATTTTGCTACCGTAGAAACAATCTTTTCCGATGTGGAATTTTCTACATGAACCCACGGTTTTTCTTTTGGTTTGAAAACTTCGGGTAAATTTTTTACACAATTAGCCGAGTGGATGCATTTGGAAGCTTCCCAAAGTACCGTTACTTCTCCGTTTGTATATTCTTTTATTGGGTTTTCGCTCATAATTATTGTTTTAAAAAATTAAAAAAGCACATCTTTATAATCTTCAGTTTTATCAAAAACCTTTTTAGCAAAAGGACAAAGAGGAAGAATTTTAATATGTTTTTCTCTCGCCATTTCTACGGCTTTATGCACCAATTGTTTACCAATGCCTTTTCCTCCTAATTTTTCAGAAACCCCAGTATGGTCTATAATAATTTTGTCTTCGCCAGACCAAACGTAAGTCATTTCTGCAACTACTTCTCCGTTTTCCTCAATAAAAAAAACGCCTTTTTTACCATTATCTTCTTGTTGAATTTCCATTAAATTTATTTTTGAAGTTTTTCAAATTTAGTAAAAAAGAATGACTATTTGAGGTTAAATTTTATAATGAAAATAGGTTTCCATATCTTTGAAGAAAAAATTTCGTGTTAGAAAATTCAAACAATATTTTTTCTCCAAAAACTTATCGAGAAGCTGTAGAATGGCTTTTTGTGCAGATGCCAAATTATCAAATTGACGGACAAAAAGCGTATAAACCCGGTTTGGAAAACATTACAAAACTGTGTGCTTTTTTTGGAAATCCTCAAGGAAAACTGAAAACGATTCATATTGGCGGAACCAACGGAAAAGGTTCAACAAGTAATATGCTTGCATCGGTTTTACAAGAACAAGGCTATAAAGTTGGCTTGTATAATTCTCCTCATTTGATAGATTTTGCCGAAAGAATTAAAGTAAATGGTAATAATTGTGAAAAAGAATTTGTCTTTGATTTTATACAAAAACTAAAAAAAATGCCAGAAGAAATAAAGCCTTCTTTTTTTGAATTTACCACAGTTATGGCATTCGAATATTTTCACAAGAAAAATGTAGATTTTGCCATTATTGAAGTTGGCTTGGGCGGAAGATTAGATTCTACCAATATTATAAAACCTTTGGTTGCGGCCATTACCAATATAGATTTAGACCATCAAAATATTTTAGGAAACACGATTGAAGAAATAGCTTTGGAAAAAGCTGGGATTGTAAAGCCTCATATTCCAATTATTTCTGGTGATGAGAGAGATTCTGTAAAAAATATTATTGAACAAAAAGCTCTCGAAAATCATTCAGAATTTATTGATGCTACTAAACTTTCGACCAATTTAGATACAGATTTGCAAGGAAATTATCAAAAGAAAAATATAAGAGTGGTTTTGACTCTTGTAGATGAATTAAGAAAGCAAAAAATTGAAATTTCTGAAAAATCATTAGAAATTGGACTTAAAAATGTGCAGAAAAACACCAAATTTATTGGGCGTTGGTTTCAGTTTTCAAAAAATCCGCTTATTGTTTGTGATACAGCACACAATCAGGCTGGTTTGGAGTTGGTTTTTGCTCAGTTGAATGAAATTGACAAGTTCAAGCATATTGTTCTTGGTTTTGTGAATGATAAGAAAATTGATGAGGTTTTAAAAATTTTACCCGAAAGAGCTAGATATTATTTTGTAAAACCTGCAATAAATAGAGGTAGAAATCCTAAAGAATATGAAGATTTATTAATTTCAGCAAAAATTGATTATGAAATTTTCGAAAGCGTAAATGTCGGATTTTCTGCAGCAAAAGCCCGATGTTTAGACTCTGAAATGATTTTTGTAGGTGGAAGTAACTTTGTAGTTGGAGAATTTTTAGAAAAAAATTTGTCAGAACCGCAATAAGTTGTATATTTGCACCACTCAAAACGAGAAATCGTAGAAGAGGGTTCTTAGCTCAGTTGGTTCAGAGCATCTGGTTTACACCCAGAAGGGTCGGGGGTTCGAATCCCTCAGGACCCACAAAAAAGGAAACGAAACCTTTTCAAAAATTCGGGTTCTTAGCTCAGTTGGTTCAGAGCATCTGGTTTACACCCAGAAGGGTCGGGGGTTCGAATCCCTCAGGACCCACAACTATTAAAATAAAATAGTACAAAATGCTGTAAAATGTATGTTTTACAGCATTTTTTGTTTTTATGCCGGTTCAAAAAGAGTTAAAAAATGACAATCTGAAAGTGACCTATTCAGTGACCTGTTGAAACAGGTTTTAAAGGGTCACTGGAAATTCAGGAAACCCTTTTTGACAGGCAGTTCAGAAACTGAATATCTTGTAACAGGGTTTTGTCAGGATTAATTTTAAATCTTAAAAGCCACAACAAATGAACAAGACATTTAATTTACTATTCTATGTAAAAAAATCAAAGATCAATTTTTTAGGAGAATCCCCTATTTATTTAAGAATTACTATTGACGGTAAAATCTCCGAAATCAGTGTAAAACGAACTATATTACCTTCAAGATGGAATGCTAAAGCGCAAAAGGTTAGTGGTTCTTCAGAAGAAAGCAAATCCTTTAACTTCTATCTCAAAGCATTTGAACAAAAAGTTTACGATACCTATCATGAATTAATAAGAGATAAAGAATATGTGACCTGTGAAAGCTTGAAAAATAAGTTATTGGGAAAAGGTGAACACATAAGAACACTCATTCCCATTTTTGAAGATCATAACAATAGAATGGAGAAGCTAATAGGTAAGGAATTTGCACAAGGAACACTGGAACGATATAATATAACGTTGAAACACACCAAAGAATTTCTGAAATGGAAATATAAAATTTCTGACATTGATATTCTAAAGATAGATCTTGCCTTTCTTAATGATTTTGAACTGTATCTAAGAACGGAAAAATCTTGTAGCAATAACTCTGCGGTAAAATATATTAAGAAGAATCTCGGGAAAATTATTAGAATTTGTATTGCTAATGGTTGGTTAAGCAGAGATCCCTTTCTTAATTATAAATCTACTTTTAATGAAGTTACAAGAACCTTTCTGAACGAACAAGAGATTGAACGTCTTTTCAATAAAGACTTTAAAAATGAACGCCTTTCCCAAGTTAGATATATATTTCTATTCAGCTGTTTTACAGGTTTAGCTTATATAGATACTCAGAAATTAACCAATGATAATATAATCATAGGCTTAGACGGGAATAAATGGATTTATACAAAACGCCAAAAAACCAAAACAACTTCCAATATCCCCCTACTCCCTCAAGCTGAGCGAATTATTGAGAGATATAAAGACCATCCTATCTGCTTAAATAGTGGAAGACTACTTCCTGTATTGAGCAATCAGAAAATGAATGCCTATCTGAAAGAGATTGCAGACATGTGTGATATCAATAAAGAGCTTACCTATCATATTGCAAGACATACCTTCGCCACTACAATTACCTTGTCTAATGGAGTTCCTATAGAAAGTGTAAGTAAAATGCTTGGTCATACCAATATTAAAACTACGCAACACTATGCAAAAATATTGGATAAGAAAGTAAGTGAGGATATGTCAGCTTTGAGAAATGTTCTGCAAAAGAAAGAAGAGCTGAGAAAATTGGGACGAAGTGTAGAAATATGAATAAACTTTATAACAAATGGAAAGAAGAATAACTGCACATAATAATAACCAGAGTTTCGTTGGGCTTGCAAAGCTAACAATGAAATTCTTGTTGCCCTTCTAGGTTCTCTTCTTAGGCGGGGTTGCTTCGGGAGCTCTTTTAAGCCTTATGGGTTTATCGTAAAAAGTCTTTAAAGATATTGAAGAGACTTCTAGAAAGGTCTCTTTTTTTGTGAAGCAGATTCATTTTTTATTAACTTTACAAAACAAAACGAACGCTGTGCTAACTCAAAAAGCATTTTTGCAAAATTTTCCCATGGAATAAAACTTTGCAAATCCGCCGAGTGGTTAGTGGCAATTTTTAAGACAACCCATACTACAATTAAACATCAAAAAAATGGACGAAGAAAAATTTGAACTATCACATATAACCAAACCAGAAATTACCAAACTAAGTGTTTCTGAGCTATTAAACTCTATCCGACCAATTTGGAAAGGAAGAAAGTTAATTCAAAGAGTAGAAGTACTATTACCAGTTGATCCAAGCAGTGCATGTCAGAGACTTTTCAATGCTTCAATACACGACTTAAAAGAGAAAATTATTGTAATGGGTGCAGACTTAGCAAAAGAAGTCGCATCCAACTATAAACTGCCAGCCGTTAATAATGATGATGATATTCTTAATTACAACGTATCTAAGACTATCGACTTGTCGTATAGAATTGGTCTGTTAAGTAGAGCTGAATGGCGAAGAATGCATCGCTGTTATGAAATCCGAAGAGATTTGGAACATGAGGACAACGAATATGAAGCAGTTCTTGAAGATTGTTTTTACATTTTTAAATCAACAATTGACACTGTTCTCTCAAAAGACCCAATTAAACTTCTAAAAATCACTGATGTTAAACAGATAGTTGAAAATCCGACAGAACTTACAATCTCGGAAGAGTTCTTAGAAGACTATAAAGGGGCTCCGATACTTAGACAAAAGGAAATAGCCCAATACCTAATTGCTGTAGCATACGACCCAAAACAACCCGACATTGTTAGGGAGAATTGCGTGGAAATGATGAGACATGTTGGCGAAATAACGAATACGCAAGTCATCATAGACACAGCGAAAATTCTTGAAGATAGATTAGGACGTAATCCAATTGACTTAATCACTGCCAAATTAGGTCATGCTACAAGTGCTTCCGGATATTTTAAGAAAGTAAAGCTTAAAGATTTCTACAATCAATTATTAAGTGAGATAAAAGCTGCATCAAGTGATTGGTCAGAGCAAACAAAAGTCATGGTAAAATTTGAAGACATAGGTGGCTTGAGATATTGTCCAGACGAGCTTTATTATGACATTATGAAAGAACTTGCTTTAATCTATATAGGAGAAGAGAGTTATGGCTATTACAGAAATACAAGAAAGGTATTTTACAGCAATAGTGCAGCTCCAATAGTTTTCAGGCTATTACAAGACGAAGGCAAAAAAATTATTCCTCATTTAGAACAAATGCGTGACAAGAGCAAGAGAATTAAGTATAGAATAAGCAATATTTATATCCAAAGACGCTTTGAACAATTATTGGACATATATCCTCTTGATGAAGAATAAAACTACCGCTAATAACCAAAGTTTCGTCTTGTCCGAAGGATCCGAGATGAAAAACTTAGCGTAACAACTTTTCAATAGTTATCTAGTTTCCAACAATATTCTGATTATTTTTATCAAGAGATTAGTATATAAAAATAAATCCTAACAAAAGTTAGGATTTATCAGTATTATATTTTTCGAAATCAAAATTAACATCAAGTAAATCTTTAGGATTAACTTTTAAGGCAACTGACAACTTTAATAATGTCTTTATAGTTAAATTTATTTTACCTAACTCATACTTGTTAATATCACTAGAATCTATACCTGTTAAGAATTCAATATCATCCAATGTCTGTTTATTCTTATCTCTTATTTGAAAAATTCTTTTACCAATCTCAATCAGAAAATCTTCCGTAATATTCATTTTTTATGATTTAAGGCTAAAGTGCAGACTTTTCTAAAATTTCCTTTGGGGATATATCCCTAAATTGAAAATTATTTATTATATTTGCTAAATAAGTTACAATAGATGTAACTTTGCGATACTTCAACGAAATATTAGAAGCTATTGCTTAGAGTCTCGACTTGAAAACTGGTAATTTTTAACACACGAGAGTATAAGCAGAAGGCTCACGACCTAGGCGTGGCCTCTCTTATCTGTGTGTATGGTATACCAGTACCTCAAGTCGGATATTGTAGAGTCCCACGCCGTTTTCTTTTTATGCTGCCCGCAAATTCTACATTTTTCTAAGCTGCTTTTCAAAATATAGTATCAAATAGACGGATACAATGGCAGCGCACCATTGCGGCTTTCGGGCTTACACGGGAAAAATACATTCAACATTCATATCAAATTTTATTATTGACCTTTAGGAAAGGGAGATGTAATATCATGTCTCCCAACCTAAGGTGAGAAGTTAAAAAAAAAGCCCTTTCTGCAAAAGTTTGGCGACCGCACAGAAAGAGCAAAGACCGTAATTAACTTTAATTAAAAACGTATTCAAAAATATGAAAAATATTTTTTGCAGGGGATTTATGTCCCTAGCCTTTACCCTTGTGGCAGCTGCTACCAGCTTTGCCCAGACCAAACCCCTAAAAATAGGAGAAAATCTCCCCGAAAATGTCTGGACAACTCCTTTGCAATTGGTGAACCATCCCCAGAAAACCATCACCCTGAATCAAGACAAAGACAAATTGATTTTATTAGACTTTTGGGCGACTTGGTGCAGCAGTTGTTTGCTCAACTTTCCTAAAATGGAAGAACTCCAAAATCAATTTGGCGATAAAATAAAAATACTAGCCGTAACCGACCAAAGTCGTGTAGTGCTAGAAAAGTTCTTTGCCACTACCAACGGGAAACGTTACGATAAAACCATTTCGGTAGCAGATGACAAAATGTTTCATCAGCTCTTTCCACACAAAGGAGTTCCTTATATCGTGTGGATAAAAGACGGAAAACTACTCAATACTACAGATTCGGACCAGGTAACCTCAACTGCGATTTCTGAAATTATCGAAAACAAACAATCTTCATTACAGACAGTTGTCCAAATCGATAAAACCCGACCACTGATGCTTTCTGAAAACTATGATTTTGAAAAGAATACCGAACTGCAATCTTACATATTTTTTTCTAAAGGCAGAATAAGGGCTTTAGATTATGGGACTTGGTTTCATAGAGATAAAGGCAAAACCTATGGCAGACAATTCACAAATAAATCTCTAATGGAAATCTATAGTGCAATAGGCTATGAACTTTTTGAGCAGAAAGGAGATGTTTTGAGTGTAAAACGTTTTATAAATATGGTTAAAAACCCGAGTGACATAGATTTCAATACCAACATCGCCAACAAAGAAACCGATGCCAAATTGCATAGTCTTGATTTTATTGTTCCCAAAGCTCAATCTGATTCTTTGTACAGCAAAATGCTCAGTTTTATTAATGAAAACACGCCTTATACCGTAAGTTTAGAAAAGAGAGTTACCCCCTGTCTTGTCTTGAAACGCACTTCAGGAAAAGATAAAATTGCAACAAAAGGAGGAATCTTGATTGATGGTTTTCTCAAAACACCTTCAGTAATGCAAAATGCTACTTTGGCTTATATGATTTCAGCCCTCAATGCCAATAACAATACTACTTCTCTTCCCATCATTGATGAAACGGGATATAAAGGAAAAGTGAATTTACGCTTTTCCAACGTGAAAGACCTTAAAACACTACAAAAAGAATTAGCTCAATATGACCTCGCACTAGAGCAAACAGAACGTATTCTTCTTATGCTGTTGATAAAAGATAAGTAAAAAGTACGAAGTGAGAAGTGAGAAGTAAAAAGTTGGCTTCGTGAACTTCGTTCGCAGACCTTCGGTCTGTGCTCAGCCACCATTTCGTGACCTTATGTCTGTGCTCAGCTATCTTAAAATTAAAAAATTAAAAATTAAAATCTAAATATTTGCTATGAAAAAACTCTATTTACCTGTATTGCTGTGTTGTGCAGTTCCTTTGATGGCACAACAAAGCCTTTCGGGATATGTAATAACAGAAGGAAATTCCATTCCCCTAAAAGGAGCTATAGTCACCATTCAACCTTCAAAAACGGTTGTCTTGACCGATGAAAAAGGCTTCTTTAATTTCCAAACGAAAGAAAAATATGTAACGCTTAGTGTTTCTTATAAAGACTATGACACCAAGATTGTTGAAGTGACTTTACCCCTGAAAAGTCCTTTGAATATAGTAATGTCTTCAAAAGTAAAAGAAATACAAGAAATTGTACTCTCTAATGGCTACCAAAAAATTCCGAAAGAAAGAGCCACAGGTTCTTTCTCCTCAGCAGATGACAAACTTTTGCAGCAGCAAGTAACTACCAACATCATGGACAGGCTTACCGCCATTATGAGTGGATTAACGTATAGCACAGGATTGAGTGATAGCGGACAGCTGATGGTAAGAGGACTGAGCACTTTGCAAGGTCCTAAAAATCCTTTGATTATTTTGGATAATTTCCCTTATGAAGGAGATCTAAGCCGCATCAATCCCAATATGGTAGAAAGTATTACCGTACTGAAAGATGCTGCCGCATCCAGCATTTGGGGAGCAAGAGCCGCCAATGGAGTAATAGTGATTACCACCAAAAACTCAAAATTCAATCAGCCCTTTTCATTAGAATTTACCGCAAATACCACCCTAAGTTCAAAACCCGACCTAGGTTATAGCCGACAAATGAGAAGCACAGATTTTATAGATGTAGAAATGGAGCTTTTTAAGAAAGGATATTATGACAGTGATATCAATTCGCCCAATCATCCAGTGCTTACCCCAGTAGTAGATTTATTGAATAAAGAAAAGCAAGGAGCTATCTCTCATGATGATGCCATGAGGCAGATAGACCGTCTGCGTACTATAGATGTGCGAGACCAATACAAGAAATATATGTACCGCCCATTAGAAAATAAGCAATATGCACTCAATTTATCGGGAGGTTCGCCTCAACTCGCATGGACTTCGTTTATTGGGTATGATGATAATATCGGAAACCTTGAAGAAAAATACCAAAGACTAAATACCCGATTTCAAACTACTTGGAGTCCATTTGAAAAGCTAACCATAACCACAGGAGTTTTCTTTACCAATACCCATTCTAAAAGTGGACGTAGTGCATACAATTCTGTAACCATGAAAGGGAACTGGAAAATTCCTTATCTGGAATTTGCAGATGAACAAGGCAATCCTTTGGTAGTAAATTCAAATTTTAACCAGAATTATAAAAATAGCCTGCAAGGGAGTGGACTTTTAGATTGGAATTATTATCCGCTTACCGATTGGCAACACAATGTATCTAAGAATGACACCAATGAAATCATCATCAATACTGGGATTAATTACAAACTGTTTAAAGGATTGGAAGCAGATGTAAAATATCAGTATCAAAGACTTAACGGACAGAGTTCTACCTTGTATGACGAAGAAAGCTATAATGGCAGGAATCTAATCAACAGCTTTGCACAGCGAAATCAAGATGGAAGCATCAAATTCATTATTCCCAAAGGAGGCATTCTGACCAAAGGAAATACCCAAACCTCTATAAACAACCTAAGAGGACAGCTCAATTACAATAAAGTCTTTGGGAGACACAGTATCTCTGCGTTAGCAGGAGGAGAAATAAGAAAAACAGTAACAGAATATGAGAATAACCGCTATTATGGTTATAATTCTTATGATAGGTCGGTAGGTGCTGTAGATTATACCCACCAATATCCCAATTTCGTGACTGGTGAAAATAGCTTTATCGATAAAAATATTTCGATGCGAAAAACCCAGCTTAATTTCTTATCCTTTTTTGCCAATGCTGCCTATACCTTTGATAAGAAGTATGTAGTTTCTGGGAGCATGAGAAGGGATGCCAGTAATCTTTTCGGACTTACCACCAATGACCAATGGAATCCTTTTTGGTCAACAGGTCTGGCGTGGAATCTTTCTAATGAAAAATTCTATCACATAAGATGGCTTCCTAATATTAAGCTGAGAGGTTCTTATGGCTTCAATGGGAATATAGACCCTTCGATGGTTGCAGTAACTACCATTGCGTATGACCCCGAAGTTTCTGTATATACAGGAGAACCCGTGGCTAGAATAGACCAGTATTTTAATCCCCAATTGCGATGGGAAATGATGAGGATGATTAATGTAGGCATTGATTTTGCTACGAAGAACAACCGTATTTCAGGCTCTGTTGAATTTTACAATAAAAAAGGAAGCAACCTGTTTGGGCAGGCACCTATCGACTATACTACCGGAGTTACCACCATGCTCTGGAATGTGGCTGGGATGAAAGGCAACGGAATAGATGTGGTGCTGAATACGAAGAATATTGACAAAGCTTTCAAATGGAACAGCATTGTTAATTTCAGTACCTATAAAGATAAAGTAACCGATTATTATCTCCCAACTACTTTTGCCAGTGATTTTGTTGCTCAATCAGGTAATACCGCCCCAATATCAGGAATTATCGGGTTACCTGTTTATTCCGTTTTTGCCTATAAATGGGCAGGACTTGACCCCGAAACAGGAGCTCCGAGAGGTTACCTGAATGGAGAGATCAGCAAAAATTATTCAGAAATCACCTCTTCAGATAGAGGAATAGAAGATTTAGAATACTTTGGTTCAGCCATCCCAACCAGCTTTGGTTCATTTATCAATTCATTTAGCTATAAGCAAATGAACTTAGATGTAGGCGTCACCTATAAATTTGGGTATTGGTTTAGAAGAAGTTCCATTAATTATACCAACCTTATCAGCAGTAGAGACGGGCATAGCGATTATGAAAACAGATGGCAGAAGCCAGGGGATGAACTTATGACCAATGTCCCTTCTAATCCTTATACCACTAACTCAGCAAGAGATGCATTCTACAATGGTTCATCCGTATTGGTGGAAAAAGGAGACCATATTCGCTTGCAATATATCAATGTAGGCTATCAATTGAATAATACCCAACTGAAAGGTATTGGTATGAAAAGCTTGCACCTATACTGCTCTGTAAGCAATCTTGGAATCCTCTGGAAAGCCAATAAAGCGGGAATAGACCCCGATTATAACTGGGGAACTTATTCCTTAAAACCTGTCACTACGTATTCACTAGGGCTTCGCGCTCAATTTTAAAATATACCTTGAATTATGAATAATAAAATAATACTATTAGTTGGACTCGCATTTTTGTTTTTAAATGTGGGATGTTCAGATTTTTTGGATGAAAAATCAGATACAAAGTTGGTAGTTCCGGAAACGCTACAGGATAACCAAGCTCTATTAGACCGAATTGCCAATGTATTGGGAAGCAATAGCATCAGTGGGCAAATCTCATCGGACGAAATTTATATTACCGACAGCGATTATAACGGTATAAGCTACGAAGCAGATAAACGCCTCTATATTTGGCAGCCTAATTTAGTAGCAAGAGCCACAGGTAACGATTGGGGAAGTTGCTATTTTAGAATCAATATTTGCAATACTGTTCTCAACAATCTTGAACAATATGAAATTAACAATGCGGAGAATGTAAAAGGTCAGGCTTTGGCCATTAGAGCTTCTATCTATCTGGAAGCCGCACAAATTTGGTGCGTAGCATTCAACAAAGATACCGCTAATACCGATTTAGGATTACCCCTTCGTTTGAATCCTGATGTTAACCAAAAGTCTGTAAGAGCAACTCTAGAACAAACCTACAACCAAATACTAGAAGATTTACATACCGCAGTTTCCCTTTTACCCGAAAAGCAGATAGCGGTAACCAGAGCTTCAAAAGCCACAGCTTTAGGACTATTGGCTAGAACGTATTTGTATATGGGAGATTATTCTAATGCTTTGAAGTATGCCAATGAAGCATTAGGAATTAATGGACAACTGTTGGATTTTAATACGCTGGCTGTTACAAGTTCTTATCCGATAAAAGAAATGAATATAGAAGTGCTATTGCCTACTACAATTGCTTATTCTCCAATTTTGTCGAGTAATATGGCAAAAATTCCACCCACTTTATATCAGTCTTATGACAATAATGATCTGAGGAAAACTGCATTCTTCAGGAGCAACACCAGTGGACAAATATTGTTTAAAGGAAACTATTCGGGTACATCACAGCGTTCATCCGTACTGGCTAAAGATGAGTTGTATTTAATTGCAGCAGAAAGTTATGCCCAACTCAATGATATCAACAATGCGATGTTGAAATTGAATGAGCTTTTAGTGAAGAGATGGAAAGCAGGAACTTTCGTTCCTTTTTCAGCAAGTACAAAAGAAGAAGCTTTACAAATCATCAAAGAGGAAAGACGAAAAGAACTTTTATTCAGAGGGCTTCGATGGGCAGACATTAAACGCTATAACCGTGATGGTGATGCCATTACCCTCACAAGAACGATTGGCGGAGAAGCTTATACCTTGCCTCCCAATGACCCAAGATATGCCATTGCCATTCCTGAAGATATTATCAAACAAACAGGGATGTCTCAGAATCCAAGATAAAAATTAAAAAAATAGGGTGGAATAAAAATTCCACCCTTACATTTTCAAAGCAAATGAAGCTTATGGTTCTAACTTTCCACTGAAGCTACAGGTGATATGTTGAGGCTTGTTCTTCTTTTTCCAAACCTCCTTTTCTGCCGATTTCCTGAAAGTGTTTTTTTCTCTTTTCACCATCCTCTTTCTTTTCATTTTCTTCGACGGCTTTCTTGACAAATTCGTCTAAAAAGTCTTTTCCATATTGGTGTGCATTTAGTTTTTAATTGAATTTCAGTTCGTTTTTAAAAAGGTTTTTCAAGACATTTCTGACGATAGGAAGAAATCAAAAATCCCAATTTTGCAATTAGCGGCTACGCTTATTGTAAACTTTGGGTACTTTTTGCACTAACCGACTACCGAGTTTTTCTTCTATCTGTTTAAAATTTACCCACCATTCATTTATTTCTTTAAATCTGAATAAATGAGTAATAGCCTCTTTCTATTGCATTCTATAATGATATTTAGGATTAATATGATGAGCAAAGTAATCAAAACAAACTTTATGACAGAATTCACAAACAATTAATTTTGCAGGAGTTAAAAAAAATGATACATTTGAATAACTATATTTTTTAACCATAAAACGCAAAACAACATTATAAATTAATGTAATAATTAAACATGAGGAGACCTAAAGTAACATCCGTTACTTTGTAATTCTCAAGTTACCTATATAAACAATATCTATGAAGAAACTCTACATGAGCCTACTCGGTTTGGTAGGAATCCTTGCATGTGCCCAAGAAGTAGAAGTACGTTGGCAAAAAGACATCAAGTCAGCATCGCAGGATTTTCTAAGCCAGCTCACTACTACAATAGACGGACAACACCTTCTATCTGGTAGTACCATTCAAACTCCAAAATCAACCTCCAGCAACGGTCAGTCATCAACCAATGTTCAAAACAATGGCTATGATTATCATATTGTAAAGCTGAACCAACAAGGACAAATTGTTTGGGATAAATACTTCGGAGGCAATAACCACGACTTTTTAACAGCAACAACTTCCACCCAAGAAGGAGGTTTTTTATTGGCAGGCACGAGCTATTCTACATCAGGCTTACAGAAAAAAGGTAAACAAAAAGGAGGTTCTGATATTTGGGTCATTAAAGTAAATGAAAGCGGAGAAGAAGAATGGCAAAAGACATTGGGAACTACTGTAGATGAAGAAGCCAAATCTGTAATTCAAACTAATGATTTAGGGTATTTTATCGCAGGAAATGTACAGATTAAACAAACTCAAAATTCAGAAGGATTTGGTTCAAAAGATGTATGGTTAATTAAACTCGATAAAACAGGGAAAGTTGTAAATCAACTCTATTTAGGTGGAAAAGGTTTAGATGAAGTAGAGAAGATTATTCCAACGAAAGATGGCGGAGCGTTGGTAGGAATTTATTCCAGAAGCACTTCAATTGAAAATGGAGAGTTGAAAATTGAAAATAAGACAAGTCCAGATGAAGAACTAAAAGAAGAAACTAATCACACCAATAACCAATCATCAACTAATAACCAACAACTAACAGCCAAAGAATCAAATTCCTCGAATCAAATTCCTACTACGTATCAACCTAAAACCACAGAAAACTATGGAGAAGGAGATTTTTGGGTCGTAAAGCTAAGCAAAGAAGGAAAAATAGAATGGCAAAAGAACTACGGAGGCAGTAGTGATGACCATATCAGAACTTTAGCCAATACAGACACAGGTTATATTATAGCAGGGGAAAGCAGAAGTGGAAATTCAGGGAACAAAAAATCCAACATCAAAGAAGGAACAGATTTATGGGTAATCTCCTTAGATGAGAATGGCAATGAATTATGGCAGAAAGGATACAACTTTAAAAACAGAGATGTATTGATGAGTTTAAATACAATAAATGGAAAACAAGAAGGCGGAAGCTGGAAAACCAAAGGCTTTTTGTTAGGTGGTTACACTCAGGCAGAAGGCAAGGTTCAGAAAGAGGACGAAACATTTTGGATGCTGTACATTGATAATAAAGGCGAAGAAGTTTGGAGAAAACATATTGAAGGCAAAGAGAAGAAACAGGAAGAGCGATTGGTAGATGCCAAGCTTAACAATGATGGCACATACATATTAGCAGGGACAAGTGCAGAAGAATTAGGCAAAGAAAACTGGAAAGTAGTAAAGCTGGGTGACAAACAACTGGAAAAGCTTATAGAAAAACAGGACATGAGAATCTACCCGAATCCTGTTGAGGATTATTGCTATGTGGAAATAGGCATGGACTTTCCTTCGTCAAGCACAGGTTGGGAAGCCACGATAAGCATATACGATATGACCGGCAAGTTAGCCTATCAGACGAAAACGAAGAACAGCGTTACCAAACTCAACACCGCAAAACTACCACAAGGCATGTACATAGTAACCGCTACCACAGAAACAAAATCTATAACCAATAAAATTGTGAAGAAATGATGAGAAAGATATTCCTTTTATTATATGCTTTTCCTTTATTATTTAATGCTCAAAGCTCTACCGTTTCGGAATTCAAACCTCCAAAGATTACTCCTTCGAGTCCTGATGTTTCTGCACTATTGAAATATTCTGATATCCCTGTAACAGATTATAATGGAACAGCAAATTTTTCAATTAACTTATGGAATTTGAAAGAGGGTGATTTAAATCTACCAATAAGTATTAGCTATTATAGCAATGGATTGAAAGTTGATGAAGAATCATCTTCT
Source organism: Cloacibacterium sp. (assembly GCF_047601505.1). Lineage (GTDB taxonomy): Bacteria > Bacteroidota > Bacteroidia > Flavobacteriales > Weeksellaceae > Cloacibacterium. The sequence continues at coordinate 434,144 of NZ_JASGJD010000001.1, read as the reverse complement.
ATTGGTTTGGGATGGTCACTTTTAGCAGGTGGAGTAATCAATGAATTTCACGATCTAGATCATCAAAATGCCTCTGTCAAAATTATACCCCATGGTACAAATCCTAACGTGAGTCCCGATGACGAATCCTATTATGAAACTAATCAGATAGAAAACAGATTTGAATCAGGCTGTAGTTATCCTGATTTAAGTGGTACTCCTATTACTATTGCGGATAATCAAACACTAAAATTTAATGGATATAAACACACTTATTACATTTATAATTTTGCAGGATATACTGGTAAAATCATAAAAGATACAGAAGGTAATTTCATTTCTACAAATAAAAGTAATATTAAGTTTGAAAGTACAGAAAATGGTTTTAAAGTAACCTCCAGTGATGGAACAGTTTACTTATTTCAGGACATAGGGAATACTTCAACTGTAAGAAATACATCTTCCATGCCCTGTCAGCCAATAAGTAATTCTATCACTGAAACACAGAATGCTTACTATTTAACTAAAATAATCACTAAAACAGGTCAAAAAATAAACTTTGTTTATGAAACCAATTTTATAAAAACGCTACCACAAATATCAGAATGGTATACAACGTTTAATCAACTTACAAGTGCACCACACCGTGTCAACGCAATAACAAGTGATATAAAGGAGAAGATATTAAAAGAGATAAACACAGACCATATAAAAATTAAATTTTATAATTCAGCAAGAGAAGATATTTTGAACGGAAAAAAAATAAATAAAATTGAAATTTATAGCGTTACCAACCTTTCAAAACCTATAAAGACAATAGATTTATCTTTTGATTACTTTCAAGGGGATTCCTCTTTTGGAGATTTTATTACCCAGCCAAGATTTGGCTGTAGTTTTATAAATGACAATACCACATTGGATACACGTTCAAAAAGGCTAAAATTAAAATCAATAATTTTTAAGGATTCTGAATTGCAAAGTGTCGAAAATTATACTTTTAACTATACCACAAATTCTTTGCCCTATAAAACTTCGCGAGCACGAGATATGTGGGGATATTTCAATGGTGTCAATAATCTTTCGCTAATTCCAGATGTGAATAAGCTTGGATATTATGATTACTCCATTCCTCAGTATTTTTTTGGAAATCCCGTTCCTGTAACAGGTTCTCATGATAGAAAATCAAATGAAGATTACATGAAATGGGGAATGTTAAAGTCCATTAGTCAGCCGACAAAAGGCATTTCCTTGATAGAATACGAGATGAATGAATTTACGAATTATGGTACAACAACAGCAATTACTGATAAAGAAATATCAGTTCAGGATTTGGCAGCAGGTAAATCCCAAAAAACATTTGAAATGGCTGTGGACGGATATGTAACAATTAATGCTCAAATCAGTTGTTCTTCTCCGGGGAAAAAATGTACAGACATAAATGACACTTGTCCAAGCTATATTCATCAGGGTGAAGCTAATATAAACTATGATAACAGGTTATATGCAATTATTGAAAAGAAAAACAGTAATGGAGTTTGGGTATTAGCAGATGATGCGTATGACAGATTTAATAGTCAAATGCAAAATAACACGTCTTGCGCTATTCAAAAGCAGCTATTTCTTTCAAAAGGAGAGTATAGAATTACTGCAAATTATCCAGATAATAGAACAGGAATACTAGGTGGACCTTGGGCTTTTTTGAGTGTAATTTATAAATATTATAGCTCAACAAGTTCGAATAGTAGTAAAGGAGCAGGTTTAAGGATTAAGAGCATCAAGGATTATGATACTAATAATAAAATATCGAAAGAAAAGAATTACACATATAATGGTGGCAAATTAATGAATAAGCCTATTTTCACTTATTTATTTAATGATGGGAGTAGAGCTTCACAATTCTCTGCTTCAAGAACTGATGAATCATATTTAAATTGCAAAAATTTTGGTGTTGTAGAAGTACTTCCAATCGCAGAATATAGAACTATCTATTCTAATCCTATTATTGGATTAAGTAATAATGCATTAGGCAGCTATGTAGGATATGATGAAGTTGTTGTATCTAATGATTTAGCAAATGAAGCAGGAAGGGAAATTAACAGATATTACAATGATTATCCCGGAATTTTTTATACTTCAGCGATTACAGGAATAACTCCTACGGATAAACTAAAAAATGGTTTGTTAAAAGAAAAAATTTGGCAAAAGGCAATAGGAACTGATTCATACATTGATCTTAAAAATGAAAAAAATGATTTTAAGGTAAATGATTTAAAAGTTTATTGGGATTTTATTCCAGATAATAAACCTAAAATAGTTATCCCTTATGATCAGCCTACAAATTCTGAAAGAGGCTTTTTAGATACTTTTATGAATTTTATTCCAATCCAGGTAGCAAAAACATTTTTAAAAGAAAAAACGGTAAAAGAATACTTTTATAATAACAGTAATGTTCTGACAGGTACAATTGAAAATCAAATCAAATATGAATATAATTCTAAACATCAGTTAATAAATGAAAAAATAGAGAGCAATGATGGAAAGGTTATTGAAAATAAAACATATTTTCCTGAAGATTTAAAAAATAGTTCTCGATCATCTGAGATGGAAAGTCTTATTACACTCAATCAAATTGACTTTCCTGTTCAGCAAGAAAAATATGTAGACAATATAAAAATATTCAATAAAGAAACTAAGTATATAAATGATGAAACAACAGGAAACAATTTACTTCCAAAAGAAATTTATGATTGGGGGATAAATTCTAGTGTTAATGAAAATAGAAAACTTACATTTGATAAGTATGATACTGATGGAAATGTTTTACAATATAGCTTTAATCAGGGAAGTCCTGTAACAATTATCTGGGGGTACAATAACTCAATGCCAATTGCAAAAATAGAAGGAGCTACTTATGCTGATATTCCTCAGAATCTTATCAATGACATTGTTACTGCTTCTAACAATGATATTGATACCAGTTCAGAAGACGCCTTTGAAAGTGTTCTTGATTCTTTTAGAATTAGCCTTCCAAATTACTTAATTACTACATATGTTTACGATCCGCAAATAGGGCTTAAAAATATTACTGATCCTAACGGGATCAAAACATTTTACAAATATGATTTTTCCGGCAGACTGAAAGGAGTACTAGATACAAATCAAAATCTAGTTAAAGAGTATGCTTATAATTACTCTGATAAAATCGTTCCTAATACAATTTATTTTAATGAAGAACAATCTCGTGTTTTTTTTAAAAATGATTGCACAACAGGAAATATTGGAGGCTCATATGTTTATACTATTCAGCCCGGAAAATACATTTCATTTACAAGCGTTTCAGATGCGAATCAATTAGCTCAAAATGATCTCAATTCTAATGGACAAAATATTGCAAATGATAAAGGACATTGTTTAAGTTCCTGCCCATTTACTTTATCACCCTCTATTATTACATCCTCTTTAACAACATCTGCTGGAAAGGATAATAATAATCATGTTACACTTTATATTGAACTTTCAGCAACTAATACTATATATTGGAATCAAACAGTAGTGTTAGGTATGATAGGTAGTGACTGTATTTCTTCTAAAAACCAAATAATAAAGTATAATGAGAAAAATAGTAACAGATCATGGACTTTTATAATTACTCCTGTCGGAACCATTGTAGCCCAATTAAATAGTGGAACATTATCTTACCCTATTGTACTAAATATTGAATACAACAAATAAATTCCGTTTAACTATTACTGAATATTTTATTATGAAATTATACCATATATTCAACGGCATCATAGTGTTATTATTGGGTACAGGATTTTCACACGGACAGCTTACATCTTCTGAAAATTATATTTACTCCAAAACACATTTGTCAAAACAAGATGATAATCCTCAGAAATCGTTAGAAACGGTTCAATATTTTGATGGATTAAACAGACCCAAGCAGATAATTAACATTAAAGCTTCTCCTGCCCAAAAAGATGTTGTTACCCATATAGAATATGACAAATTTGGAAGACAGATTAAGGATTACCTCTCAGTTCCTCAGACAGGATCCCAAACTGGGAATATTTATTCAAATCCTCTATCTAATGCTACCAATGTCTATGGAGCAGAGAAAATTTATGCTGAAAAAATTCTAGAAAGTTCTCCCTTAGACAGAGTTATTGGGCAGAAACAGGTTGGCAATGATTGGAATAGTAAACCAATATTTTTTAGTTTTGATGCGAATACAGCAAGTGATACAGTAAAGAAATATGTAACAACAACTTCATGGGTTAGTGGAGCAACTAGTTCAACAATAGTCCAAAATGGAAGTTATTTACCTAACCAACTGTATAAAAATACCGTAACAGATGAAGATGGCAATACATCTATAGAGTTTAAAAACGTACAAGGGCAAACTATTCTGGTAAGAAAAGTGCTCAGTTCTACGGAAAATGCTGACACTTACTATATTTATAATGAATATAATCAGTTGGCATTTGTAATTCCTCCATTAGCTTCGGTTTCTTCTTCCATTCCTTTGGATGAACTTTGTTATCAATATAAATATGATGGCAAAAACCGTTTGGTAGAGAAGAAGCTTCCTGGTAAAGGCTGGGAGTATATGGTATATGATAAGCAAGACCGTTTGGTGCTTACTCAGGATGCAATGCTGAGAGGCACTACTAACAACTTTGCAAAGAAAGGCTGGCTTTTTACTAAATATGATAAGTTTGGCAGAATAGTTTATACTGGATTCTTTTCCAATACAGCTAGTAGAGAAACTATGCAGACATCACTAAACTCCATGGCTGCCAATCCTGGTAATAATGAAACAAGAAGCGGTACAGGATTTACCCAGAATGGACTAACAGTTTACTATACCAAGACAGCTTTCCCAACTGGAAGCATGACCATATTGAGTGTAAATTATTATGATCAATATCCTTCAGATTTAGTGACTGTCCCAACCGATATACAGGGAGAAACTATTTTAACCTCCCAAACTACAGAATTGCTAAATACCCTATCATTGCCTTTGGCGAAATTTATAAAGAACATAGACGCCGATAGCTGGACAAAGAGCTATACGTTTTATGATTTAAAGGCAAGAGCCATCGGAACGCACAGTTATAATTATTTAGGAGGCTACACCAAAACGGAAAGTAAGTTAGACTTTTCAGGTGTACCTACAGAAACTTATACCTATCACAAACGTCTATATACCGATACCGAAATCGTAATCAAAGAAAGATTTGAGTATGATAATCAGAATAGATTGGTAAAACATTGGCATAATATAAACAATGCAGCCAATGATGAGTTGCTTACCTTTAATGAATACAATGAATTAGGGCAACTAAAGAATAAGAAAGTTGGAGGAACTGCTACCACATCACTGCAAACGGTAGATTACAGATACAACGTAAGAGGTTGGATGACTCAAATCAATGATCCTTCAAACTTAGGTACAGATTTGTTTGGGTATAAAGTTAAATATAATGACCCAGCTAACGCTACTGTAGCACCAGCCAAATACAATGGTAACATATCTGAAATAGATTGGATAACAAATACAGACAATAGCCTAAGAAGATATGGATACATCTATGACAATCTGAATAGATTAAATGTTGCAACCTATCAAAAACCAGATGCAAGTGTACCCGAAACCCATTCTTATGATGAGAGTATTTACTACGATTTAAATGGCAACATCCTAACCTTACAAAGAAATGGAACTACAGATGGTGTAGCAGGAACCCAAATAGATGATTTAGAATACTACTACACAGGCAACCAATTAAGTCAAGTAATTGATGGGTCCTCCAACTATGATGGTTATCCTGATACATCCGGAAATACCATTACGTATGATGTCAACGGAAATATGACATCATTACTGGATAAAGAAATAAAGACCATATCCTATAATTTTCTAAATCTACCAAATAAAATAACTTTTACGGGAGTAATAGGAAGAACCACTACAAATATTAATACCGTAAATAATTATAGAGCAGATGGTGTTAAAATAAAAAAAGCACACGAATTTCCTAATCTTTCTGGAAGTATCGTTACAAAAACCACAGATTATCTAGATGGTTTCCAATACGAAACAGTAAATACAGGAGCGACTGAATTACAATTTGTACCTACCGTAGAAGGTTATTATGATTTTACAAAAAATTTGTATATTTACAACTACTTAGACCATTTAGGGAATGTAAGATTGAGCTATGCAGACAGCAATAAAAATGGTATTATAGACCCAAGCACAGAGATCATTGAAGAAAATAACTACTATCCGTTTGGATTAAAGCATGAAGGATATAATAATTTAGCAGGAAATCCTGCCTACAAATACAAGTACAACGGCAAGGAACTTCAAGAAACGGGAATGTACGACTATGGTGCTAGATTTTATATGCCGGATATTGGACGATGGGGAGTTCAAGATAAGAAAAGCGAAGCTTACTATAATTATTCACAATATCAATATGTATTAAATAATCCTGTTGTTAATATTGATATAAAGGGAGAATGGACAGTAACGATTCATTATAACATGACTTACAATGCTTTATCAAAAGCAGGAATTGGAAAAAAACAAGCCGATTTGATTTCTCATTACGCTTCTGTTTATGCAGACAATCCAGGATTTTATGTTCTTTTGAATAATGCTGTTCATAATAATAAAATGCGTTATAGGAATGATATAGATTATTCATATACTAAAGAAAGTCAAGTAACAGATTATTATGGGAAAGGAACGAATCATAATATTTGGCACTCTATGCGATCCGAATGGGAAAAGGATAATGGTTTTTCTGCTTCGGATGCTGTATTAAGAGGTATGCATTTTGGATGGGGAAAAATTTTTGAATCTGCTAAATCAGGAAAAAAATTAGATGGATTAGAAAAGAATAGTAAAGAAATACAATCTTTTGGACAAGGTATCCATGCACTACAAGATGCTTATGCTCATAATGGTGTAACTATGGATGATCACAGTGCTAAAAACGATAGATTTGGTGATACAACTGAAGCACAGAATATTACTAAAAGTGCAGTTAGCGTATACAATCTTATGACTGAAAATTGGAGTGCTATAAATAGTTCGGGATTATATGTAAATAGTAGTGGTATGGATAAAAATCAATGGACGCAGGTTCTTGTACAAATTCAAAAATATTTAAATCAAGAAAAAGAAAGCAAAAAATGAAAAATTTATTATTAGTGATTTATAAAATGTTAAGGATAGTACTCATTAGTTTTTCATCGTTAGTTTTATTTTTATTTTTGTTTTCAAAAATATCGGGAACAAAAGGAATTAGTATAAAAGATTTATCCATGATGTATATCCCTTTTCTTATAGTGCTTATTGCAACTATTATAATTAAATTGATATCAAATAAAATTAGTAAATAACCCGCTCTACTAAACCCCGCTCTGCGAAGTCTCCCGACTTCGTAGGAGATAAATAAAGCAAAACGCTAACTGTAAAAAGGTTAGCGTTTTTTTGTTATAAAAGATTAGATGTTTTTAATTTTATCTTCCCCGCTTTTAGCGTGTAAAATCGCTCCTTCTAATGGCTCTAAATTTTAATCTACGTTTTCTAAATCTCATAAGATGTAGTATTAATGGGTGTTACAGTAATAAGAAATTTCTCAAACCAGGGGTACGAATTTTCGTACCCCTGGTTTTTGTTATCCAAATATAGAAATATTATCTTATTTTTTGCTTAGAAAAAAAACAATAGTAAGATTTAGCAAAATAATTCCCATAAAATTATAGTTTTTGGCATTAATTCTTCCCAAAACCTTGCATTATGGGCATACTTTCCCACAAGAATAAGTTTTGTGGTTGGCAATACGTTCTTTGTTTAGATTTTCAAAAAAGACTTTGGTATTTTTTAGTTCCGGCTTAGTAAAGATTTCATCAGGCGTATAAATTTGGTGGATATAATGTGGTTTTTCTTGGTTGTATTCGTTTATAGAAGACCACAAACAAACTTCCAATTCCTCAAAATTCAAGGTTTTCCCATTCAGATAAGATTGTTTTAAAATTCGGTTGTTTCCCTCTATCAAACTATTAGAAAATACCACGTCTTTCAAGGCAATTTTCTTGTGTATGCCAACTTTGCAATTTTGTATAAACTCGTGGATATTAATGTTGTTGTTTTCAGAACCACCATCTACAATTAAATCCACGCTTTTATTTAAATCAAGATTTTCTTTTTCAATAAACTGTTCTGTAATTGCTCTTTTCAGACTTTGCATTCTTGTTTTTCCCGATAGCTCTTTACTCACGTTCCAAGCCAATATTTTTCGGGAAAAGTTATCCATTAAAGTGTAAATATACACCCAAGCCCCATCCGAAGTTTTAAATCGGGTAACATCCATATGCCAAATTTCATTAGGTTTAGTTGCTCTTACCGATATTTTTTTACGTTTTTTATAAAACTTTTTTCTTTTAGCATTTAAACCCAACAATTTTGCATATCTGTACCAAGACTGCATAGACATAGATATTTTTCCGTCTTTAACTGCCTTTCCCCAAACAGAACCACTACTCCAATGCAGATAGTTTTTGTCTTTTAAAAGTTGTTTCATTATTATAATCTCCTGCATACTGATTTGTCGGCTCACTCTTTTGTAGCACAACCAAATTAAAGATTCTTTGCACTCATATTTTTTCATTTTCTGCCATTCTCTGTATTGGGAAGCTTTTATTTTCAGAAGCTTCAAAACAAAATTCTGTTGTCCCGTTACCGCTACAATATCCTCAATAAAAGGAACTAACTTTCTGTAATGAGTTTTAATGAGTTGTTTCCATTTATGCTCGCCCATCAGACCGAGTAACATAAAATACAACTTCAGAAAAGAAATGTAAATTTTCCGTAATTCTTTAGTTCTATGATCGGCAATCAATTTAAGTTCTTCCAAACTACAAGCACTTAAAGATTCATATTCAGAACCTTTAAAATGTTCTACAGACAATGTTTTCCAATATTGTTTACTCGTTTTGGTATGCTTTCCAAAAATGCTGAAGGAAAAATCTGCTGTTCTATTCCAAGAGAATAGCATAGCTTTACGTTGGTGTGGTAGGAGGTGTAGGTTTTAGGCATTTGCTTTTTTTGAATTTCAGATATTATTCAAAATTACATCCGGACTTCCTCTAACGGCGAATACAAGCAGGGAATTAACAAAACTCTTAAACAAAAATATTTTTTAAAATATGGAAAAAAATAAATTTTTACAGCTTGCAAGCCATAAGCTTCCTGCGTAAAAAAGTTACAGGTAAATATTTTACCTACGTAAAAATGATACAGCCTAATTCCAAACCTGTGTAAAAAAGATACAGGTAAACCATTAACCTGCGCAAAATAGTTACAAGCTGTTTGAAAACCTGCGTAAAAATGACACAGGAAAGCCAAAAACATGAGCAAAAAAGTTGCAGGTTAAAAAAATGCCCTTTTCATATTTTTTGTTTTCAAAGCAATAAATTACAAAATTTATTCATAATCAATGTTTTACGAAATTATTTCAGAGCTCTCAAATATTTCTATTTAATTATCACAAAGTAACGGCAAGATGTGTCTTTGTATATACAAACTTTTCAAGTTTTATTTCCAAAGACTCTCTTGCTTTTTTTTCAAAAAGGGGAAAAAACTGCGGAACTTGTTTTTCATTTCTTAACAAATCGGATTTAATTTTTCAGACTATTCCAATTTATTCTTTTCTAATCTTTATCAATTTCTGCTTGATCCAGATTGTTTTTATTTAACCTAAGTCCATTTGTTACTATTGTTTTCAAGGTTTTGATGTTCCAACTTTACAGGTATAATCTTAAAAAAAATTACAAATGGAAGCCATTATTTTATCCAAAGAACAATACACTGATTTGATATCACGTTTAGACGAAATAGTAAACCGCCTTAACACCAAAAACGAACCTAAGAAAGATACTTTCGTGGACAATCAGGAATTTCTATTACTGATGAAAATTTCCAAACGCACTGCTCAAACGTGGCGTGATGAGGGGCGAATTTCTTTTTCACAAGTCGGCAATAAAATTTACTACAAACTTTCAGATGTTGAAAAATTTCTTCAGAAGAATTACAATCCGGCTTTCTCAAAGAAATAATCTGGCTTTCTCTCTTTTACTTGGTAAAATAGTTGGGAAATATATTCAATTTTAAAAACTTCAAATAGCAGGATGAGCATTTTTATTGAAATTTGCTTGTCCTGCTTTCCTTTTTAGTAGGTGTAATATGAAAGTAATAAGATAAATGCTTCCTTTAGCAATAGGCGTAGCCCTTTTGCTGCGGACACTTTCCATATCTCCTTAAAGATGAATCCCACTGCGGAAAAATACTTTTTGCCAGCATCATCAACCATCCAAAATAAGGAAAAATGCGTTTGGTTTTTTTCAGTGTTATCTTTACAGATTTTTTAAAAAAAAGTAACATGGATATTAAAATGTGGATAAAGCCGAAGCTTTTACCGTCGCTGTTTTATCCACATTTTAACATCAGCGACATCAGCGACAACAGCGACAACAAAACCACCAGAACCACAAAAAAAAATCAATAAGAAAAAAAATATATCTTTGTAAAGGAAAATAGTCCGCTGGTCAGAGCGGACTATCCATAATTAAAATTACCAAAGTGATGGCGCTACTATTGTTCACGCTGTCACTTTTTTACTTTTCGGTATTCTTGGAAACGATAATAAAGCTTATCATCGCTAAAATGACCAGAAAAAGCATCCCCAGAAATAGAATGGATTCATTCATACCGCAAATATAATATCACTAATTAGTAAAAACACTTTTGCTAAAATATTCTAAGAATATAATTATCCTACTTACTTTTTTAATCGGGGGTATTTAGAGTGGAAAAAACGGTCAAATTGACCATGTTATTTCGGAGTAAATTGACCATCAGTTTCGGTTTAAACTGACCACCCCATTTCGGAGCAAATTGACCACCTCAATTAGAGGAGAAAAATTGCAACAAAAACTGCCCATTTTTTCATGACGTTAGAAGCTTAAATTCGATAAAAAAATCGAATTATGGCAAACACCCTAACAGACATGAGTAAAATAAGAAAAGTCCTTAAATTGTACAGCAAAGGGAACAGTAAGTTGTTTATAAGCACCTATTTATCCCTATCTAGAAACACCGTAAAGAAGTATATCTCAATATTTGAAGCTTCAGGAAAAACAAAAGAAGAAATTTTATCAAAGAGCGATTCGGAGTTAGAATTGCTTTTTTCTGGAGGCAAAGAAGATGTCGTAAGCCCCAAACTACAGGAGTTGTATGATTATTTTCCAAAAATGGAAAGAGAACTGAAGAAAGTAGGCATTACCATTCATCATCTATGGGAAGCGTACATTGCGCAGCATTCCGATGGTTTCAAGAGCTCACAGTTCCGTCATCATTACCGAATATGGAGCAACAGGGTAAATCCCGTGATGCACATGCACCACAAATGCGGGGACAAGATGTACGTAGATTACGCAGGAAAACCCCTTTATATCATTGACAAAACGAATGGAGAATTACGAGAAGTACAATTTTTTGTAGCCCTATTAGGTGGAAGCCAATACACGTATGCGGAAGCCACGTTGAGCCAACAAAAGGAAGATTTTGTACATTCAGTAGAACGAGCAATGCGTTATTTTCAGGGCGTTCCCGCTGCAATAGTTCCCGATAATTTAAAATCTGCAGTGGTTAAAAGCAATCGTTTTGAGCCTACTTTGAATGAAACTTTATCAGATTTAGCCGAACACTATGAAACCACGATTTTACCAACCAGAGCCTATAAACCACGAGACAAATCCTTGGTAGAAGGAGCCGTGAAGATTTTGTATCGAAGAATTTATGCCAACATAAAAGACCAACAGTTTTTCAATTTAGAAGAACTCAACCAAGAAATCTGGGATTTATTAGACGCTCATAACAACCGAAAACTCACCGCTCGTCCTTATTCTCGCAGGGAACTGTTTTTGGAAGACGAACAGCCTACCTTACGACCGCTTCCTACTACTTTTTTTGAAATCAAATACCAATCCTTTGCCACGGTAATGCAGAACGGACACGTTCATTTAAGCCGTGATAAGAACTATTACAGTGTTCCATATCCCTATATCAAGAAAAAGGTGAAACTATTGTACACCAGTTCTACGGTAGAAATTTATTACAAATACAACAGAATAGCCCTCCACAAGCGCAATTACAAGCCTTATGTATATACCACCACTTCGGAACATTTGGCAAGCACGCACCGTTTTGTAGCAGAATGGAGTGCAGAACGCTTCATGGATTGGGCGAAAAGCATTGACACAGCAGTTGGGGAATACATTCTGCATATCATCGAGAGTAGAAACCACCCAGAACAAGCTTACAAAAGCTGCTTAGGGATTTTGAATTTAGAAAAAAAAGTAGGAAAAGCACGCCTCATCAAAGCTTGCAAACGAGGTTTGGAGTATGAAATTTACAGTTACAAATCCATACAGAAAATTTTAGAAAACAATTTAGATCACATGGATTATGACACAGAAGACCAAAGCCAGCAAGAACTTCCCGAACATAGCAATATTCGTGGAAAGCAGTATTACAACTAGAAGTTAGAAGTTAGAAGCTAGAAGTTTAGCAAAAATTATCAATTATCAATCATCAATTATTAAAATTATGAATGAAACCACTCTTACCAAAATGAAGCAAATGACGCTTCACGGCATGCACAACGCCTTTAAAACCGCCATAGAAAGCGGTAAAATCGACCATTACACGTTGGATCAATTTATATCAATACTCATTGATGCAGAATGGGACTAAAGGCATAACAGGCGTATTGAAAGAAGCATCAAGAACGCCAAATTCCATTACCAATCCAGCATTGAAACCCTAAATTATGATGCGTCCAGAAATTTGGATCGCAATCTTATATTGAGACTCTCGGAATGCGAATTTGTAGAAAAAAACGAAAACATCCTGATCACAGGAAGCACGGGTGTTGGCAAAAGTTATCTAGGAACAGCATTGGGCTATCAGGCTTGTATAGAGGGTTATAAGGTAAATTACTTCAACACCTCGAAGCTGTTTGCAAAATTAAAAATGGCAAAAGCAGACGGTTCTTATCTACGAGAACTCACCAAAATACAGCGGCAGGATGTACTTATTTTGGATGATTTTGGGCTCCAAGCGTTGGACAGCCAGAACCGAATTACCCTTTTAGAAATCATAGAAGACCGTCACAACAACGGTTCTATCATTGTAACCTCACAAATCCCAGTTCAAGGTTGGTATGATATTATTGGTGAAAAAACCATTGCAGATGCTATTTTAGACCGACTTATCCATCAATCTCACCGTATTGAACTTCAAGGAGAATCGATGAGAAAAAAAAGAAACAGCAAAAATTACTAATTTTTATTACATTTGAATCAACAAGTTTAACAACAAAAAAACGCATGAAAAAAAGTAGTTTTTAAACAAGAAAAAGGGGTGGTCAATTTGCTCCGAAATAAGGTGATCACTTTAAACCGAAACCGGGTGGTCACTTTAAATTGAAATGAGGTGGTCAATATCACTGAAATTTGCAGATTGGTAAAATATCTAAATCAAGTGGGAATGTTACTTTATAGTGATAAAACTTCTGAAGAGAAAGTTTACATCAACAAAAAATGGTTGATTGATAATATGCATAAAATTTTAGAAAAACTTACTGACAAAAAAGGAAAGTTTGATAAAAGTTATGCAGTAAATATTCTAGGAGCTAAAGAGGAAATGGTTGATGATATACTAACAATGATGCAGGAATTTAGAATGATATTTAAGCATCCTTATTCAGATACATTTATTGCCCCGCTTTATTTACCTCTCATGCCTGATGGGAAAGTCAATTTGTTTCTCAATAAAAAGCAAATTCCTTTTAGAAGATTCGAATATAATGGGTTCATTCATAAAAGTGTAATTCTTGATATATTTCAAAAATTCGGGACACAATATCCTTTAGATAAAAATAATGACCTCTATTATTATTGGAAAAATGGATTAGTGATTAAAAATCCAACTACAGAAGAGATAATTATGATAAAGTTTCATCTTGGAAATGCAAATGGTAATGCTTGTATTGATATTTATGATCTAACTAATCATAAAGAATCAGAATTCAGAGATGAGGTTATTAATTACATTAGAGAGGTCAATCAAGATTACGAATTGGAAGAAATGGTTACATTAGATGGTGAAGAATATATTTCAAAAGAATTGCTTGAAGAAAATGCCAAAATAGGTAAGCATATATTTTCTGAAAAGAAATTGTCAGAACCTTTAAAATCAAAACAACATCAAAAACTTTTTAAACTGAAAGATTATATGGAATTTATTGATACTCCTGTTAGAAAGAAAAAAGTGGTAATATCCTATTCTAAATTTGATCTTGATCAGGTGAATTTATTTATTAGACATTTGCAATCACTAGTTGATTGGGATTTGATTGAAGAACCATGGTGCTGTGAACATCTTATTACAGGAGTTGAATGGGATCAAGAGATACAATCCAGGTTTGATAATGCAGATATTATATTTTTCATGATAAGCACTAACCTTTTAAGTACCAAGTACGTAATGGATAACGAAGTAAAACCTGCTATTGAAAGATATGATCGTGATAAATCTTCAGTAAAGATTGTTCCTATTATTCTAGAGTATTGTGATTGGACAAGACGAAATCCTATAAATCTCCAACGTTTTTCTGCAATGCCTTTTAAAGGAAAGCCTGTGAGCGATTTTTCAGATAAAAGTATTGTTTGGTATGAGATTATTCAAGCAATTAGAATCATGGTTGAAAATAATATTTCATTGGAAAAGAGTGGTAAGCCTAACCGAGAGATTCAAGATTTATATGAAAGGCAAGTAAAAGGAAAATTGGATAGTAACTCTTTATAACAATTCCCCACGCTCTGCCCTCGCACAGAAAAAATGGCCCAACCGCACAAGTTCTGTCTTCTAGGGCATTGCCGCTGTTTGCAACTGTCATACATTATAGTACATTTTCCTCACGCCTACAGATATTTTCTGAAAGTAAGTAAGCAATCAGAAGGGTAGAATCGAAGAAGATCTAAAGATCAGGCAATAAAGAAAAGTATTTTGATTACAAAAAATGCTCTCTTTTCAGTTTTATTTTTCTGGTTATCTACGATGTTTAAAAAGTTGTACTTATGTTGTACTTGTTTTTAAAAAAGTAATTTAATTGGTTGAAAATAAATATTTTACAATGTTATTTTTGTTAATACGATGTTGTTGTACACAGTTCTTTTCAATTAATTAGAGTTTCATAAATACTTAGAAGCTCCTATGTCTTTATTAGTTAGAACTTGAATATTATTGAAATGGCTTAACAAATTAATAATATTTTTAGTCATAGTTTTTGTTAATTCGTTTAAAATTGAAACTTCAAGTTTTTTGATATCTTCATTTTTTGCGTCATCAATTGTTATTCGAACAAGAAACTTTATTTGTTCAGTATCTTTTATATTCAGTTTTTCACCTTTAAACAATAGAAGATTCAAGATTAATAGGGGAAAGTTACTCTTTTAAGCGTACGTAATAAATATCAGTATGAAAACCTTCTTATCCATCATTTTTTTATTTGATAATCCGATGTTTACAATTATAAGTGTTGAAAAATATATAATATTATTTGCAAAAAATAAAAAAATCTATATCTTTGCAACAGTTAAAAAATAAACACTCTTTATTCTGTTTATAAAAGTGACCTATATGGTGACTCGCTAAACAAGAAAACAGCATAAAGCTGATGGACAGGACTTTTTTTTAAATTGTATATGTCCCTTAGGACCCACAGAAAGAAAATCTCACAGAAATGTGAGATTTTTTTGTTTATAAATGATAACATACGGTAAGATTTTTCTTAATTGAATTTCATAAATTTGCATTTTAAAATTTCGATTATGGTAAATTTTGTGTTGATTGGATTGTGTGTATTGGCGGGAATGATATTTAAATCTACCAAATCTATTCATCCAGATGCTCACAAAGGGATAAATACTTGGATTCTTTATTTGGCACTTCCAGCTGTTTCTTTTAAGTATTTACCAAAAGTAGAATGGTCTTTAGAAATGCTTTTTCCTATTTTTTCTACGGTTTTAATTGCAGTGGGAAGTTTATTTTTTATGAAATACTATTCTCAAGCAAAAAATTACTCCAGAAGGTCTAGAAGTACATTAGAAATCGCAAGTGGATACAGCAATACTTCTTTCATTGGGTTTCCTCTTATTGCTGCTTTTTATAACGAAAAGTTATTAAGTATTGCTATTATTTCAGACCAAACCATGTTTCTTACTTTATCTACATTAGGAATAATATCAGCTTTAAAAGGAGGAAGTAAAAGTGGTAGCGTTAGTACAAAATTCATTTTGAGAAGATTATTCACTTTTCCTCCGTTTATAGGATGTATTAGTGCTTTGGTAATTTCTCAGTTTATAAATTTGGACTTTGCAGAACCTTTGTTTGATAAATTGGCAGGAACTGTAGCTCCTTTGGCATTATTTTCCGTTGGTTTACAATTGAAATTTAGCGGTTGGAGAAAACTTATTCCTCAGATTTCTATGTCTATGTTGTACAAATTACTTTTGGCACCACTTATTGTTCTTTTAGTGGCTTTAGCGTTAGGAGTTAAAGGAAATGTCGCCAAAATAAGTGTTTTTGAAGCAGCAATGCCAACACTTATTACTTCTAGTATTATTGCAGAACAGTTTAGACTCAATACAAAATTGACTAATCTTATTATTGGGATTAGCATTATTGTAGGTTTTGCAACAGTAGGTTTTTGGTATTTTGTTATAGAAGCTTTGTTTTAAGTGCTTTTTGCAATGTTTTAATGGTTTTTTTGAAGAAAATTTTTCTATTTATTTAAAATCATTAACTTTACCATTACTCAATTTTAGCAAATGAAAACAATTTCTGTCACCATTTTTTTACTGTTTTTTAGTTTTGGCTTTTCGCAGCAAAATGATGAATTTAAAAGAGTTAAAATTTATTTTGACTCTCAGAAACAACTTATAGATACAGAATTTCAAAAAAAATATAATTCTGAAACCAATCTTTTTGTTAAAGAAAATTTGAAAAAAGATTATAATTATTTTATTCAAAAAATAGACAGCGTTCGAAATGTAGCTTATCTTGGTGCTTTAATTAGAGTTAAGAATAACGAAGGTCTTAGAAACATCAATGCTAAAAATGACGAAATTGAATTTCAAAATGTAGAAACGCCAGAATTTCCGAACGGAATTAATTCTTTAAGAGAAAAAGTAGCAGAACTTTTTTATTCGGATGGAATGATTACAGGAGGAAAAGAACTCAATACATTAGTAAAATTTGTGGTAGAAAAAGATGGTAGCCTTTCGGAAATTAGCGCTGATGGAGAAATACCAGCGTTTAACAAACAAGCCGAAATTGCATTGTATCTTTTACCAGATAAATTTAAACCCGGTACAATGAACGGTAATGCGGTAAGATATATGTTTAAACTTCCCATCAGAATGAGATGGTAATTTTTTGTAGAATTTATGAATTTTTCTCACGAATATTTTATGAAAATGGCGCTTCAAGAAGCTGAAGCTGCTAAAGATTTAAACGAAGTTCCTATTGGCTGTGTAATTGTAATGAATGATAGAGTAATTGCAAGAGGACACAATCTTACCGAACAATTGAATGATGTAACAGCACATGCCGAAATGCAAGCCATTACTTCTGCGGCAAATTTTCTTGGCGGAAAATATTTAATAAATTGTACATTGTATGTTACTTTAGAGCCTTGTGTGATGTGCGCCGGAGCACTTACTTGGTCTCAAATTTCTAAAGTAGTAATTGGCGCTAGAGACGAGAAAAGAGGTTTTATTAATAAAAATCTTCAACTTCATCCTAAAACAGAATTGATTACAGGTGTTTTAGAAAATGAATGTTCCGCTTTGGTTAAAGAGTTTTTTATCATAAAAAGATGACCAATTGGTCATCTTTAATTTTTATCTTTTCCTAAGAAGTATAATCCTTTTAAAGTGTGAAGTTTGTCGGCTGCATCTATTTTATTGGTAAGAGGCTGGTAAACATGAGAAACTCCTCCGGTTGCTATTACAAAACATTTGTCATTTACTTCCTCATTTATCCTATCAATAAAACCTTCTACCATGCCAAGAAATCCGTAAACCATTCCGGAAGTCATGCAGGAAACGGTGTCGTGACCAAGAACTTTTTTAGGTTTAGTGAGTTCTATTTCTGGTAATTGAGCGGTTTGTTTTACTAAAGAATTAAGAGAAGTAATAATTCCTGGAGCGATAATTACTCCCAAAACTTCGCCCGTTGCGTCTATACAACTTGCTGTAAGTGCTGTGCCAAAATCTAAAATTATTTTTTTCTTGTCTGGATAAAGAAAATGTGCGGCAACTAAATTTGCATAGATATCTGTTCCCATCTGATTAGATTTGTGTCTAATAGGAGCTTGGGTTTTTCTATCTACAATTACTGCTTCTAAATGGTGAAGCTTGTACAATGCACTGCTGATAATATGAGTAAGCTGAGGAACAACAGAGCCAATAATAATTTTATCAATATTTTCTATATCTACATTGTATGTTTGATATAAAATTTTAAACTGAACGAAAAATTCGTCTCTGGTTCTATATGGTTTTGTATTGATAATCCAAGTAGTGGTACATTGGTCATCTTCAAAAAGCCCGAATCTTATGTTTGAATTTCCTACGTTTATAACGATGCTTTTCATTTGATAGCTTCTTTATAATTAGACTGCAAATTTAATAATTAATAAGTCAATCTTACTTTACTTCTAAGGTATTATTTTCTAAATTAACGTCTGCTAATCTTTGGCTGAAATCAATTCCTAAAATTTTTAGTTCTTCTTTTTTGTAAGGGATTGAAAACGTGTATTCTTTTGCCGTCCAATTCCAATAGTCTAAAGTTTGAAAATTGCCAAAGAAATCAGATTTTTTAGGGCTTCTCATCATATTCAACGGAATGTGATAGTTAATTGTTTTCTTGTCGCTGGTTACAATACTGAAATCTATAGGCATAGGAACTTCTCCATTGTTTGCCAAAGTGATTGTGGTATAAGTATCTCCGTATTTTACATCTTTTATTCCGTAATCAATTGTTTTGGTAGTGTTAATCCAATAATGATAAAACCATTTTAAATCCATGCCAGATACCAACTGTGCAATGTGCATGAAATCTCTATCAGAAGGATGTTTCAAATGCCAATCTTGATAGTATTTTTTCATGATTTTAGATAAAGTTTCTTCCCCAACAATATATCCTAATTCTACTAAAAATAATTCACCTTTAGTGTAAGATGCTACAGAATAAGCGGAACCACTATCGTGATGGTCTGCTAACCAAGACGCAGGTTCTTCTCTACCAGATTTAGCAAAATAAGAATACCCTTTTAAGCTTCCGATAAAAGGATTTGGTTCGTTTTCTTTCGGGAAAAGTTGATACATCACATAACTTTCTGCATAACTTGTAAAGCCCTCGTCTAACCATGGTTTTGTGCTTTCGTTGGTGGCAAGCATTTGCTGAAACCAAGAATGACTTCCTTCGTGAATCATCAATCCTAATAAACCTTCTAAACTTCTTGCTTCGCCCAAAATCATTGTACACATTCCGTATTCCATACCTCCGTCTCCACCTTGAATGAAGCTATAAGTTGGGTAAACATATCTTCCAAAAGTGTTATTCATTATTTGGTAATATTTGGTGATGTAAGGTTTTGCTTCTTCCCAATATTGAGTTTTTTCGGATTTTTGATATACAAAAAACACTTTTGGTCCGTCTGGAACTACAAAACTATCCACGCTATAATCTCTGTCTGCAGCCCATGCGAAATCTAACATGTTTTTTGCGCTAAACTTCCAAGTTGCTTTATTGTCTTTATCTGTTTTAATGTCTGGATTTTCGGTGTAACCTTTTACTTCTGTGGGATTTTCTAAAATTCCTCCAGCTCCTACTACATAATCTTTGTCAATTTTAATCGTTACATCAAAATCTGCAAAAGGAGCATGAAATTCTCTTCCTGCATAATCGAAAGTAGCCCAGCCGTCATAATCATATTCAGCAATTTTAGGATACCACTGCGTCATGGTCATATCAATTCCTTCTCTGTTATTTCTTCCACTTCTACGGATTTGCTTAGGGATTACAGAGTCCCAGTCCATTGTAAAAGAAGTAGAAGAATTTGGTTTTATTTTTTCGTTGAGGTAAACCTTCATTATGGTTCCTTGTACTTCGAATTTTACTTCTTTTCCATTTTGTTTTAGCCAATTAATTTTTTGACTTCCTTCTTCTCCAGCTGGGATGGTAGAAAGTCTAGAAACTCCGTTTTCTGCAAGTCTTCCGTCTGCATTTTTGCCTTGGTTTTGGACGCGTTGATCCATTATAGAACCTGGTTTAAAAGCATCCCAATACAAGTTGAAATAAACTACAGAAAGTTCGTCTGGGGAATTATTAGTATATTGAATTTCTTGTTTTCCGTGGTAAGAAAAATTGGCAGCATCTACGTCTATATTCATTTTATATCTTGCATATTGCTGATAATAGGCGTCTTGTTGTGCAGAAAATAATCCGAAAGCAAAAATAAAAATTGCTAAAAATTTTTGAGTCATAGATGAATTTTTTTCAAAGATAATGTTATTTATTTTTTTTAACCCTTAAAAAAAGAGCAAAAAACGTATAAAAATGTTTTCTATTAAAGATTTGCCCACAAAAAAACCTCTCAAAATAGATTTGAAAGGTTTTTAAGTTATTTAAAAGTTATTTTTTAGCTTTAGTCTCTTTGCAAGAGTTAAAGATTTTCTCTAAAATTCTTAGTGTAATAAGATAAGTTGGTTTTACACCGGTAAGTCCAAGTCCGCCGGAAGAAAGTGTACTTCCAGTTTCTAAAGGATTATCAGATGCGTAGTAAGCGTAGCAAACAAACAATTCTCCTTCAATGTGTTTTCTAATTTTAGATGCAATTTGAATTGCTTTTTGGTAATGTGCGCCTTCCATTTCTAGTCCAACTGTTTTCCAAGAGCTGTTCATAAAATAAGAAAGAATGTCTTTGTTTTGAAGCGATGTTCCCAATACAGTAAGCATACTTCCTTCGAAAGCTTTTAGTTCTTCATCTTGAAAATCTTCTAATTTCAGGGCGTTTTCGAATGGATAATTGTCTGCGGTTCCTTCAAAAATATGAGAAGTTGGAATCATAATATCTCCTTTTTCTCCAGTTAAAATGCCTGCTTTTCCCATTATTGAAACAGATTTTACATTCATGGTGAACGTACTGTTGTTGAATTCAAATGGTCTAAGTAATTCGTCCATAATTTCGAAAGCTTGTTCTCCGAAAGCATAGTCAAAAACCATTAAAACATCGTTCACTTTATATGAAATGCCAGAAAAAGGCGAGTTAACAAGGTCTACTTTAGACAAGTCTATTAATTGTACATCTATATTGCTACCGCTATTGTCGTCAATATAAATCATGCCTTTGTCTATGGCGTAATCTAGTACTTTGTCTCTGAGTTCTTTGTTGCCAGAAATTTCTTCGTAAAGAGAATAATCTACTTCTTTTTTAGGCTTTTGTTTCAAAGCGGCATTGGCAAAAAGCATATTTTTAACGCTATGCATATTCGCTGAAATAATGTGAATAGATCTTCCGAGTAAATCGTTCTCGCCAAGAATTTTTTTCACATTAGTAGCCCATTTTTCTCCAAAATAGTGGTGTCCAACTCTTTCTTTAAGAATTGCACTAAAGTGAACTTCTCTTTCTCTTACTTGTTTGTAGTCTTCGTTGCTAACTTTTCCTAAATGATAAATAATTTTGAATAATCTATCCGGATTTTTGTCGTCTCCGAAATTATTATAAGCAGTAAGTGTTTCTTCGAAAGTTCTGCCAAGAAGAGAAGAAAGGTGTATTAAGGCAACTTCTTTTTCTTTTCTACTTAATTTTTTTTCTCCTTTTGCAACTTCTTCAATAATTTTCCAAGAACGTTTTGGTTCTCCCGTTTCGTCTTGTAAAAAAGCTAAACTTCTAATTTTGTCTGCTTCTATATATAAAAAAGTAAGGTGAGTAAGAATGTCATAAATTTCAGAACGTCCAAGCAGAACTTCAATATTCATTTGGTGCTCGTCTATTCTGTAACAGTTTCTCCTACGTTTTTTAGGTACTATTGGTTCAAAGCTTCCTTTGTCGAAGCCTTCGTCAGAAGTTAAGTGTACGTAAGAGCATTCTTCTATGCCTTCTGGTAATCTGTCTAAAACGTATAATAAACCATCTAGTTCAATTTTATTAGGAACGTTCATGGTTCCATAAATTTCTGGGTTTATTATTTTTAAAAGGCTTCTTAGGCTTTCTCCTGAGACTCCCGAAGGTTTGAAAAAACCTCTATAAAATAGGTGTCTCATAGACACGTATAGCCTTTCAATTGCTTCTGTTGTTTCTCTTGCTCTGGAATTTGCCATATTGTTGTTTTTTAGATAAAAGTCTGCAAAGATGCGAAAATTTTTTCAAAAAGTAAAGGATTTAGCCTAGAATTTTAATTTTAGATGAACGAAATGTTTGGTTGAAGGTTCATTTATGTTAAAATTTTTCACAGGTGTCCCTTTTTGAAAAGTAATAATTAATATTAAATTTAGTTAATTTTACAAATATACCCCCAAAAAGATTAGGGTAATTTTAATTTGTATTTAAAAAATTATTAATTTTGTGAAAAATATATTGCCGATGTCAACATTGAGATTCAAAGCGTTAGAAACGCTACCGTTCAAAAACTTTAGAAAGGACAATAATGTGGAAGTTCCTGCTAAATTATCAGAATTGTTCTGTCAGAACGTATTTTCTGAGCAAACGATGAGAGAGTATCTTACTAAAGAAGCGTTCTCGTCGATAATAGATGCAATTAAAAAAGGAACAAAAATTCAAAGACATATCGCAGATCAGGTTGCTGTAGCTATGAAAGATTGGGCTATGTCTAAAGGTGTTACACACTATACTCACTGGTTTCAGCCTTTAACAGGAGCTACTGCAGAAAAACATGATTCATTTTTTACACCAATTGAAGGAGGTAGAGCTATTGAAAGATTTAGTGGTGGTATGTTAATTCAACAAGAACCAGATGCTTCTTCTTTTCCTAATGGTGGAATTAGAAATACTTTTGAAGCAAGAGGTTATACCGCTTGGGATCCTACTTCACCTGCTTTCATTATGGGAACTACACTTTGTATTCCTTCTATTTTTATTTCTTATACAGGAGAAACTTTAGATTATAAAGCACCTTTGCTTAGAGCTTTAAATTCTGTAGATGAAGCAGCTACTGCTGTAATGAGTTATTTTGATAAAAGTGTAGAAAAAGTAACTCCTACTTTAGGTTGGGAGCAAGAATATTTCTTGGTAGATTCTGCTTTACATCAATCTAGACCAGATTTAGTATTAACAGGAAAAACTTTATTAGGACATGCTCCTGCAAAAGGACAACAGTTAGACGACCACTATTTCGGTTCTATTCCTACAAGAACAATGAATTTCATGAAGGAATTAGAAATTGAATGTATGAAATTGGGAATTCCTGTTACAACTCGTCACAACGAAGTTGCTCCAAATCAGTTTGAATTGGCTCCAATGTTCGAAGAAGTAAATGTTGCTATCGACCATAATTCACTTCTAATGGATGTAATGGGAAGAGTTGCAAATAAGCATCACTTCAAAGTATTATTGCACGAAAAACCATTCGCTGGTATCAATGGTAGCGGTAAACACAATAACTGGTCTTTAGCTACTAGTACAGGAGAAAACTTATTAAGCCCAGGTAAAAATCCTAAGAAAAATTTACAATTCTTAACTTTCTTTATCAATACAATTAAAGCAGTTAATGAATATGCAGATTTATTAAGAGCAAGTATTGCATCTGCAAATAACGACCATAGATTAGGTGCTAACGAAGCTCCACCAGCAATTATTTCTGTGTTTATTGGTTCTCAACTTTATAACGTTCTTAATGAACTAGAAAAAGTTACTGATGGAAAACTTTCTCCTGAAGAAAAAACAGACCTTAAATTAAATGTTGTAGGTAAAATTCCTGAAATTTTATTAGATAATACAGACAGAAACAGAACTTCTCCTTTCGCATTTACAGGTAATAAATTTGAAATTAGAGCAGTAGGTTCTTCTGCAAACTGCGCAGAACCAATGACTGTGATGAATGCTATTATGGCAAAACAACTTAAAGATTTCAAAGTAGAAGTTGATGCTCTAATTGAAAAAGGTCTTAAAAAAGACGAAGCAATCTTCAATGTACTAAGAGAATACATCAAACAATCTAAAAACATTATGTTTGAGGGTGATGGATATTCTGATGATTGGGCAAAAGAAGCTAAGAAAAGAGGTTTGAGCAACCTAAAAACAACTCCTGAAGCTCTTAAAAAAGAAATGGACAAAAAATTTGTTTCTTTATATGAAGAATTGGGAATTTATTCTCACAGAGAAGTTGAAGCAAGAAACGAAATTAAACTAGAAAAGTATTCTACAACTATTGATATTGAAGCTAGAGTAATTGCAGATATTGCAAGAAATCACATTATCCCTGCTTCTTTAAACTATCAAAATAGATTAATTGAAAACGTAAAAGGTTTAAAAGAAATCTTCAGTGAAAAAGAATTCAAAGCGGTTGCAAAAGAGCAAATTAGCTTAATTACTCAAATCTCTGAGCACGTTTCTAAAATTAAAGTTGGTGTTGATGAATTGTTAGATGCGAAAGAAAAAGCAAAATCTACTTCTGGAAGCCAAAAACAAGCTGAAGCATATTGTAATAATGTGAAAACATTGTTCGATTCTATTAGAGTTTCTGCTGATGCTTTAGAAATGATGGTAGATGATGAGCTTTGGCCACTTACCAAATACAGAGAAATGTTATTTACTAGATAATAAAACATTATACTGCATAAAACGAATCCTTCTCATTTTCGAGAAGGATTTTTTATTTGAAATTAGTAAATTTTTCATTCAATTTTGATTCAGAATTATACTTTTTTTAATGTATAACTGTTTGAATTTTTGCTATTTATAAACGTTTAAAATAAGACTTTAAATTCAAAACTAATTATACAATAATAGATAGGTTTTATATAATTTGTAGATATGGTCTATTTTTGTTAAAATTTCTTAAAAAACAGAAATCGCTAATCACCATAAATAGGTAGTTAGCAATATATTTCTTTTAACATATTATTTATAAATGTTAAAAAGTGTTAAATCTTTTTTAAGACTGACAAATATCAATAGCGAAAAAATCTATATCATTTACATTTGTCCTGTCTAAATAAAGAAATAAACTAAGTAATATTATGAAGAAAAGAGTTTTGCTTTACACAATTGCAGTGATGTCTGTTTTCTCTTTGCAATCATGTGTTACAAACTATGTAGTTTCTACACCTACTAAGTACAAATCCGATGCCAATTTAGAGAAATTAAATACCAAAAATCTCAACGCAGCTAATAAAAGCACTTATAATAGTTACAATGTAAATTTTGCAAATGTGCAAAAATCTGAACTTGCAGCAGCTATTACAAGTGCTATTTCATTAGATAAAACGATTGATGATGTTTTGAACGAAGCAAGTACTTACATTGGCACTCCTTATAGATTTGGTGGAACTAATAGAAGTGGCATAGATTGTTCTGCATTTGTATTAAATGTTTTTGGCGAATCTACAGGTATTGAACTACCAAGAGTTGCTGCAGAACAAGCAGAGTTAGGAGATAAAGTAGAAAAACAAGAACTTCAAAAAGGAGATTTGGTATTTTTCTCACAAGGCGGAAGAGTTTCTCACGTTGGAATTGTACAAGAAGTAACTCCAGATGGAGAAATTAAATTTATCCATGCTGCAACATCACGTGGTGTAATGATTTCTTCTCTTAACGATTCTTATTGGGGAAGAAAATTTAGATTTGCTAAAAGAATTATTAAACAACAACCACAACAATAAAATAAATAATTGATTTTTATAGAAAAGCTTCCAATAATTTTGGAAGCTTTTTTTATGTGATGAAATGTGGAATTTATTTTAAACCAATGAATTTTTATCGGTATAATTCAGTTTAAAGAAGATTGCTGTCATTATCGAAAATGCTAAAAAAGAACTTCCTCCGTAACTGAAATAAGGCAAAGGAATACCAACAGTTGGGAAAAGTCCCATAACCATACCTAAATTAATGGCAAAGTGCATCAGGAGAACTCCAGCAAAACAATAACCGAAAACTCTGTTAAATGTGGTCTTTTGGTTTTCTGCTAAATAATAGATTCTGCCAATATACACAGCATAAAAAATTACCAAAAGGGTACTTCCAAGAAATCCCCATTCTTCTCCTACGGTACAAAAAATGTAGTCTGTTTCTTGTTCTGGTACAAATTTACCTTGTGTTACTGAACCTTCTTTATATCCTTTTCCCCAGAATCCACCAGAGCCAATAGCTGTTTTTGAATATAATAAATTGTAACCAGAAGTATCTCTGAAAGCTTTTTCACCTTTATACAAAACTTCAATTCTTTCTCTTTGGTGAGCTGGTAATTTTTCTAAAATTTTGGGTGTTCCGAAACTTATTCCAGCTAAAATTAGAAATGTTCCTAGAAAAGTTACTATGGTAGGAACTGTCCAAATTATTCTTCCAAAATTCAAGAAAATATAAATTAAATAGATTGCTAAAAGTCCTAGTACAATATAAATGGGATTAATTGCGATGGACAATAAAAATACAGTTGCAAGGATAAAACCTATCCCAAATAACCATCCACTTAATCCTTCTCTGTATAAAGCAATTACAAATGCTGTAAAAACTAATAAAGAGCCAACATCAGGAATACTGAGAACTGCAATTGCAGGAATGCCTATAATGGCAAGAGTAGTGAGTAAGGATTTTCTATTATTCAAATTAAAATCTGGTCCAGAAACGTAGCTTGCAAGCATTAGTGAAACACCAATTTTCGCAAATTCTACAGGTTGCATGGTAAATCCGCCTATTTTATACCAGTTTTTTTGCCCTTTAATTTCCGAGCCTAAAACGTGTAATCCTAGTAAAGAAATAATACCCAAAACAAAGAAAACTACCGCAAAGTTTTCGAAAAATTTACTCCTCATCATAAAGATAATGAATCCTACAAATAAAGAGATGAAGAAAAATATCAATTGTTTTTCTCCTAAACCTTTGTCAACGCTATATATGTTTACCACGGCAAACACAGAAATGGCGAGATATAAAAAAATGCCAAGCTTATCTAATCCTTCTGCCCATTTCATATTAAGGTAATTTTTTTTGTGTTTTTTCTTTTGTGTTAATCTTTTTATTGAGTTGTTTCAAGCTATCTTGAAGTTTTTTTAGTCTTATAGAATCCAAATCTTCTTTTGGTTTGCCATGTTCTTTGTACCACTGTCTTTTGTACTCACCCATAAAACTGGCATTAATCATTTTCTTGTAAAGATGTTCTCTTTTTAAAGTGCCAGTGATATATTTTTCTGCAATTACAGTACAAGCAGGACCTGCCCAAGTTGCTCCAAAACCAGCATGTTCCATTACGGCAACTACCACAATTTTTGGTTTGTCTGCTGGAGCAATTAGGGTAAAAATTGAATTATCTTTCCCTTGTGGAACTTGTGCTGTACCAGTTTTTGCCAATTGGGTAAAATCGTTAGATTTCAAACTTGCTCCTGTACCTCTTAGCATTACAGCTTCCATGCCTTGCATTACCAAATTATAATATTTTTTATTCTGAACTTTGGTAAGATGTTTATCCTTAAATCTTGGGTCAGGATTTGGTTTTCCATCGATAGATTTTACAATATGAGGGGTATAATACCAACCTTTATTGGCAATAGCAGCAGTATAATTAGCTAATTGTAAAGGTGTTACTAAGACATCGCCTTGTCCCATCCCGTTAAAAATAGAGCCATTTTGAGTGTAAAGAGGATTCCAATCTTTTGATTTTAAATGACTTCTTTTTTCGTAGAATTCTCCGCTTGGGATTCTTCCTTTCGCGCCAACCGCTAAATCATTATTCATAAATTTATTAAGACCGAAGCTTTCCATTATTTCTTTCCATTCATTTACACCTTTTGTAGGATTGCCCGGATATTTATTCATGATGTTAATGAAAGCATAAGAAAAATAACAGTTACTAGAAACTTGAATTGAAGGAATTAAAGGTTCTGCGCCGCCGTGTCCTTTTACGCTTAAACCTCTATAATAAAAACCTCTTCCGCAAGGGAAAATGGTGTTTTCGTCTATTACGCCCATTTGCATTGCAGCAAGAGCAGTAAGCAATTTGAACGTAGAACCTGGAGGATAAGCAGCTTGCAGAGCTCTATCGAAAGTTGGTTTGTTATCGTAAAGTGTATCTTTAGAAAGTTTGTAAATGTTTTTCTTTTTTTCTGAGCCGGTAAACAAATTTGGGTCAACATCAGGACCTGTTGCAAGTACTAGAATTTCACCATTATTAGGGTCTAAAGCTACTATTGCACCATGTTTGTTTACCAACATTTCTTCGGCCATTTTTTGCAAATCGTAGTCTATGGTAAGAGTAAGATCTTTCCCAGAAATTACTTCTTTGTCTAGAATTCCGTTTTTATAAGGACCTACATTTCTTAATTTGATGTCTTTTTGAATGTATTTTATTCCTTTTTCTCCTCTCAATTCTTTTTCGTAAGACCTTTCAACACCTGTAATTCCTGCAATGTCTCCCGGAAGATAATAAAGAGAATCTCTTTTTATGTAATTTTCGCTTACTTGATTGGTGTATCCTAAAAGATTACCAGAAGTAGATACTTCGTATTTTCTTTGCGGACGTTCTACAATGCTAAAAGCAGGATATTTAAAGATAATTTCTTGAATTCTTGCAATTTCTTCTCTGCTCATATCACTCATAAAAGTCATGGGTGTGAGTTTAGAATAGTATTTGTCTTTTTTGAGGAGATTTATTTTATTAATAAATTCTTTTTTGTTGATTCTTAAAAGATTACAAAACCCTAAAGTGTCAAAATCTGGTTTCATTAGATTTTGAGTGAAGGAAATTTCATAAGAAGGCTGATTTCCTACCAAAATTTTTCCGTTTCTGTCAAAAATAATCCCTCTTTGTGGAATAATGTATTCTGTTTTAATAGAAGTGTTGGCAGCATTGAGTGCGTATCTATCTGTAATTAATTGTAAATAAGACAATCTTGCTACAAAAGCTGTAGCAATAATGAATATCGCGATGGTGATTTTGTAATATGCTGGTTTCAAACTTTTTCCTTGATTTTAAATGCTAAAGTGTAGATTAATACAAAGGTAATAGAAATAATACTTGTGATTAAAATATTCAATAATACTTCTAAAAATCTATCGAATTTAAAAAATTCTATGCTTTGAACTAAAAACTGATGCACAAAAATACTTGAAAAAATATAGAATAAAAACTGTGACCACTGAAGATTTTGGAAAGAAAAAATATCCGAAGAAATTTCTGTGGAAGTTTTAAAAATTAAGGTTCTGAAATAAGCGATTAAAGTGGTAGAAAATGCATTGATTCCCCAAGTCCCAAGGAAAGCATCTATTGATAATCCTAATAGAAAACTTGCAGAAAGAAAAACATATTTGTTTCTATAAAAAGGGTAGAACAGTACAAAAATGGTATATATAACGGGAGTGTATTTACCAGCAATATCTATTCTGTTAAATATGAAAATTTGTAGCGCAACTAGCACCATCATCGTTACAAGGTCGGTAAAAATGTTTCTACTAATCATTTTTTAAAGTTGCGTCTAGCGTATCTTGAATTTGTTTAAGTTCTAGTTTTTTTAAATTTCTCACCACAAAAACTTTTTGAAGATTTCCCATTTTTTGGTTTAATTCTACAGAAATGTCCCAATAACCGGTTTTAGAATCTACTTCGTAGCCGGCAACTTTACCAATCATAATTCCTTGTGGGAAAATAGAAGATTTTCCGTCTGTAAGAACAGTATCTCCTACTTTCAAAGGTACATATTTTGGTATGTCAGCAAGGTGCATTGTTCTGGAGTTGTCTCCTTTCCAAGTTAGAGTTCCGAAATAGCCTGTGTTTTTTAGAGCAGCATTAATTTTTATTTTATTAACACTTAAAACAGATTGAACCAAAGCATAATTGTTGGTGGTATTTACCACAATTCCTGCAATGCCGTTTGGAGCAATAACTCCCATTTTAGGGAAAACACCGTGTCTTTTTCCTCGGTCAATGGTAAAGTAATTATCGTTTCTGGTAATGCTGTTGTTTACAATATCAGCATCTACAAAAGTGTAGATTTGTCCGCCACCAATTGTATCTGTTACTCTTCTGAACTGAGGATTTCCAGCTCTGTCTTTTCCATAAATTTCTGCCATTAATGCTTTGTTCTGCGCAACTAAATCTTCATTAATTTGTTTTAATCTCAAATAGCTAGTTCCTTGGTCTATGTAACCAGAGACCCAAGCGTTGAAAGCGGTTGTCTGAGCAGCTAAAAAAGACTGTTGCATCGAATTTCTACTGAAAATCAATGTAACGGCAGTTAACTGTAAGAAAAGAAAGAACAGAAATAATCCGTTCTTACTAAACAATCTAATTAAAAAACCCATTCTTACAGTGGTTTCTTGTCATTATTTTATTAGGAAATTAAATTTGTCCATATTTTTAAGCGCAATTCCTGTTCCTCGAACTACCGCTCTTAATGGATCTTCTGCTACGAAAACAGGTAAACCTGTTTTTTTGTGAAGCCTGTCTGCTAATCCTCTTAACAAAGCACCACCACCAGCAAGATAAATACCTGTTTTATAAATATCGGCTGCCAATTCTGGAGGTGTAAGAGAAAGAGTTTCCATTACTGCATCTTCTATTCTGATGATAGATTTGTCTAGAGCTCTTGCAATTTCTTTATAACCTACCATTATTTCTTTTGGTTTCCCTGTGATAAGGTCTCTACCTTGTACCGGGATATCTTCTACATCTACATCTAATTCTTCTACAGCAGAACCTACTTCTATTTTTACTCTTTCCGCAGTTCTTTCGCCAATGTATAAGTTATGATGCGTTCTTAAATAATATGCAATGTCATTCGTGAAAACGTCTCCTGCAATTTTTACAGATTTATCACAAACAATACCTCCAAGAGCTACCACTGCAATTTCTGTAGTACCACCACCTATATCAATAATCATGTTACCTTCAGGCTTTTGTACATCAATTCCAACTCCTATTGCTGCAGCCATTGGTTCATAAATTAATCTTACTTCTTTAGCATTAACTTTTTGTGCAGAATCTCTTACGGCTCTTTTTTCTACTTCTGTAATTCCAGAAGGGATACAAATTACAATTCTAAGAGAAGGCTGAAAAAGTTTTCCTTTAATACCAGGTACTAATTTTATAAATTCTTTCATCATGTGCTCAGAAGCAGCAAAATCTGCAATTACTCCGTCTTTTAATGGACGAACGGTTTTGATGTCTTCGTGAGTTTTCCCTTGCATGTGTTTTGCTTGTTCTCCTACCGCAATTGGTTTTCCTGTAGAACGTTCTATAGCTACGATTGACGGCTGGTCAATCACGATTTTATTATTGTGAATGATAAGTGTATTAGCTGTACCTAAGTCGATCGCAATTTCTTGCGTAAACATATCAAATAACCCCATTTTCTACTATAAATTTTAGTTTACAAAGATATAAATTTAAACGCATTCTAAATAAAGGAAACTAAAAAATTTAGTTAAAATTTTATTAAATTCTAAATGCTTGTCGTATTTTTAAACTTTAAACTTTCTGTTTTATTTTTATTTTTTTGAAAAATTAATAAAGTTACAATAGTTTTTATTTTAAACATCAGTAAATCAAATGATTAAATTAATTTCAGCCCAAGAAACATATTCGATAAGAAAAGAGGTTCTAAGAAAAGAATTTCCAGATGAACCACATCAGTTTAAAGGAGATTTAGACCAAGGAACTTTCCATTTGGGCTATTTTTATGAAAACAAAATAGAAGGTGTTTTGTCTGTAATGAAAAACGGTGAAATTGCACAGTTTAGAGGAATGGCCGTTTCGGAAAGATTGCAAGGATTGGGAGTTGGCAAAAAACTAATTGCATTTGCAGAAGATATTTTAGAAGCCGAAAAAACCACTAAAATTTGGTTGAATGCCAGGGAAAAAGCTGTTCCTTTTTACGAAAAATGTGGTTATAAAATTGAAGGCGAAATTTTTATAATAAAGCCAATTGGTTTTCACTATTTAATGACGAAATATTTTGATTGATAATATAAAACGCAAGCATATTTAAAATTAGAAGAAAATTATCAGAATAATGATTAAATTTGCAAATTGATAATGAATCCTCAGGTAAAGACATATAACACGCAGAATTTCACGGTTTTAAGTATTAGCTACGAGAAAGCTAATGCTGAGGTAAGAAGTAAATTTGCTTTCTTTGATGAGCACGTTAAGAATTTTGTGAACGAAATTCACGATAAAAAGCTTGGTGATGCTTTTGTT
Organism: Cloacibacterium sp.; assembly: GCF_047601505.1. GTDB lineage: Bacteria > Bacteroidota > Bacteroidia > Flavobacteriales > Weeksellaceae > Cloacibacterium. The sequence goes on along the minus strand of NZ_JASGJD010000001.1, from coordinate 401,585 downwards.
GTTTCTACTTGTAATCGTACCGAAATTTATACTACAGCAAGCAATTATATGTCTATTGCTGAGATGTATTGCAAGTCGGTAGATGTGAGTTTGATGGATTTTATGCAGTTTGTAAATGTTATCAAAAGCGAAGAAGCACTCAATCATCTTTTTAGAGTTTCTGCGGGTTTAGAAAGTCAGATTTTAGGAGATTTTGAGATTATTGGGCAGATTAAAAATGCTTATCATCGTTTCAAAAAATACAGAAAATTTAGCAATCCTTATTTAGAAAGAGCTATTAATTTGGCAATTCAAATTTCTAAAAGAATTAAAAATGAAACGGGTATTTCAAACGGAGCAGCATCTGTTTCTTATGCGGCGGTTCATTATATTTTAAAAACTCAAGCTCAAATTTCTGATAAAAATATTCTTTTGTTGGGTGTAGGAGAAATCGGGCAAAACACAGTGGAAAATCTTGTAAAACACGTTTATAAACCAAAGGTTAAGATTGCAAATCGCTCTTTCGAAAAGGCAGAAAAAATTGCCGAAAAGTACAATATTCCGCAAATTGCTTTTGATAATTTTGAAGAAGAATTAAAATCTACAGATATTTTAATTGTTGCTACAGGCGCACAAACTCCAATTATTTTGCCGAAACATTTCCCTAATGGAAAAGAGACTTTGGTGATAGATTTGTCTATCCCGAACAATGTTGATAAAAATGTAACGGAGAATAAAGCCGTAAAATTGGTAGATATTGATGAACTTTCAAATCACATCCAAGAAACAATTGAGCAACGTAAAAAAGAAATTCCGAAAGCTGAAGAAATTATTAAAGAAATGACAAAAGAATTTCTTGTTTGGGAAAAAAAGAGAAAATTTGCTCCCAATATTCATCAGTTTAAATCTGCTTTAAAAAATATTGAAGACCACGAAATGCACAATTTCTACCGAAAACATAAATATATTGAAGTGGACGATATGAAGTTGAGCGAAAAAATGATTCAAAAAATCACCAATAGATTTGCAAAATATATTATTGAAAACCCTTTAAGAGCCGAAGAAATTACCAAATTAATGAACGATATTTTGGTAGAACAACCTAAAGAGGAGTTTAATAAAAAACACCAGTAAATTTTAGATTTACAATTTAGAATTTACGAATTTTTAAGAAATAGTTTTATAATGATTAGAATTGGCACCAGAAATTCGCCTTTAGCAATGTGGCAAGCGAAAGAAGTAGAACAAAAATTACAAAATATAGGTTACGAAACTTCGTTGGTTTCTGTGCTTTCTTCTGGAGATAAAAATCTTAATCAACCGCTTTATTCTCTCGGTATTACTGGAGTTTTTACTAAAGATTTAGACATTGCATTACTCAATAATGAAATTGATATTGCAGTACATTCTTTAAAAGATGTTCCTACTATTTTGCCTCAAAATATAGAAATTTCGGCGGTTTTGGAAAGAGATTTCCCTCAAGATGTTTTGGTAAGAAAATCATCGTCTAAAAATAAAAATTTAGCTGAATTAAAAATCGCGACGAGCAGTTTGAGAAGACGTGCTTTTTGGCTCGAGCAATTTCCAGAAACTGAATTTTCGGATATTAGAGGAAATGTGCAAACCCGTCTTAAAAAACTAGAAGAAGGAGATTTTGATGCTACACTTTTTTCTTTGGCAGGAATTAAAAGAATGGAAATGGAACTCGATTTTGAGTATTTAGATTTTATGATTTCTGCGCCTAGTCAAGGAGTTGTAGCCATAGCAAGTAGAGTAGATGATTTAGAAGCCAAAGAGGTTTTACAACAAATTAATCATAAAGAAACACAAATTTGTGTAGAAATAGAACGCAATTTTCTTAGAACTTTAGAAGGAGGTTGTACTGCGCCAATTGGCGCAATAGCAAAATTTAATGAAGATAAAATTACATTTGAAGGGAAATTAAATTCTCTAGATGGTAGAAAAACGATAAATTTAGTTGAAGAATTTGACTATAACGATTCTGAAAATTTCGGAGAGAAATTTGCAAAAATAATTTTAGAAAAAGGAGGCAAAGAAATGATGGAAGAAATAAAGAGTCAAATTAAAAGTTAAATAGTAAAAAAGTTAATGAAAATCCTTTTCACGAAGACAGGCATAGAAAATGAAGTTTCTCAAAAATTGGGAACTGATGCTGTTTGTGATTTTCAAGATTTTATAACAGTTGAACAATCTAAGATAAAACCATTTTTTCTTAAAAATTATTCGCTTATTTTTAGCAGTGTAAATGCGGTAAAATCGTTTTTTAACAATGGTTTTAAGATCAACGAAAATTTCCTCAATCCTAGTCAATTTAATAAAGTTTATGCAGTAGGTCTTAAGACGAAGTTAGCGCTTAGAAAACAAGGTTTTGGCACTTTTAAAGTAACAAAGCATTCTAGTGATTTGGCGGATTTTATCATTGAAAACAGTCACAAAGAACGTTTTCTTCACTTTTGTGGAAATTTAGCTTTAGATATTTTAGACCAAAAGCTTCCACTTCAAAATATTTCATACAAAAAAGTAATTGTTTATAAAACCAATTTACTTTATCCAGAAATTTCAGAAAATTATGATGCTGTGGTCTTTTTTAGTCCAAGCGGAGTTCGTAGTTTTGCGAAGTTTAATTCTTTGGAAAAAATAAAGATTTTTTCTATTGGACAAACTACAGAAAAAGAGCTGAAAAAATTTACTCAAAATAGAATTTTCACCAGCAAAGAAAGCAATTTAGATGATTTGTTGTCGGTTATTCGTTGTCAGTTGTCAGAATAATTTTTCTTACACAATCAACCAAAAGCCAACAACCAACAACCAACAACCAAAAAATATGATTAAAAACGACTTATATTTAAGAGCATTACGTGGCGAAACTGTAGAAAGACCGCCAGTTTGGATGATGAGACAAGCAGGTAGATATTTACCAGAATTTATCGCACTTCGTGATCAATACGATTTTTTTACGCGTTGTCAAACTCCAGAATTGGCAGCAGAAATTACAGTACAGCCGATTAGAAGATTTCCGTTGGATGCAGCGATTTTGTTTTCGGATATTTTGGTAGTTCCTCAGGCAATGGGGATTGATTTCAAAATGAAAGAGTCTGTTGGGCCTTGGCTAGATACACCTATCAGAAGTTTAGAACAAGTTGAAAATCTTCAAGTTGAAGGAGCAGAAGAAAATCTAAAATACGTTTATGATGCGATAGACATTACTTTACAAAAATTAGAAAACAATATTCCTTTAATAGGTTTTGCGGGTTCACCATGGACTTTGCTTTGCTACTGCGTAGAAGGAAAAGGTTCTAAATCTTTCGATATTGCAAAATCTTTTTGTTTTACTCAACCAGAAGCAGCACATTTGCTTTTGCAAAAAATTACAGATGTTACCATCGCTTATCTTAAAAGAAAAGTACAAAGTGGTGTTTCTGCGGTTCAAATTTTTGATTCTTGGGGAGGAATGCTTTCTCCGGAAGATTATCAGGAGTTTTCTTGGAAATACATCAATCAAATTATAGAAGCTTTAGCTCCAGAAACTCATGTTGTGGTTTTTGGCAAAGGTTGTTGGTTTGCTTTAGAAGAAATGGCTAAATCTAAGGCTTCTGCTTTGGGAGTAGATTGGACAATTACACCAGAATTGGCACGTCAATTCACCAATAATTCTATAACGTTACAAGGAAATTTTGATCCTGCTAGATTACATTCTTCGCTAGAAGTGATTAGAAAAATGGTTCACGAAATGATTAAAAGATTTGGTAAAGACCAATATATTGTAAATTTAGGACATGGTATTTTGCCTAATATTCCTGTGGAAAATGCCGAAGCTTTTGTAAAAGCCGTGGTAGAATTTGAATTCAACAAATAAATATATTTAAAAAATGAAAAAACTAATGCCTTTAGTTGTGCTATTTATTGCACAAATTTCGTTTGCTCAGTATTATAAAGCAGATGTAACATTTAGTAATGGAACTGTGAAATCTGGTTACGCTGAACCTGTTAATACTGAGAAATCAAACATTAATTTCAAGCCAACTTTGGATGGTAAAAAAGAAAAATTAGAATTGAAAAATCTACAAAAGGTGAATTATGTAGATGAAAAGACAGGTAAAACTTCTGAAGTAGAAAGATTAATGGCTACACAAGGAAAAATGTCTTCTGAAGCTTTTTTATATCTTATTTACAAAGGTGATGTGTCTGTTTATGCTCAAACGCAAAGTTTTTATGATAGAACCATGTATAATAATATTCCAGTTACATCAAGTGAATCTTCTTATTTCTTTAGATATAAGGACGAAAAAAAAGCAACACTTATTTCAATGAATTTTGGTGGTCCAGGAATAATGGTAGGGGGGAAAAGTATTACTAAAAAAGGGATTAAAGAATTCTTTTCTAATAAATGTCCAAAACTTGTAACTGCATTTGAAAATGATGAAATTAAATTTAAAAAAGATGTCTTTGTTTTCATAGATTATTATGAGAAAAATTGTAAATAAAAAATAAAAAAATTCCTCATAAATCTCTGAGGAATTTTTGTTAATTCACTTCTGTAATGAATTTTTCTTTCGGTTTTCTTACTTTTTCTAATTTTTCTAGCCAATCTTTTTCAGAATCTCTATAGCCAAGAGGTAAAAGTAAAACACTTTTTAACCCTTTTTCTTGTAATCCTAAAATTTCATCTACTTTTTCTGGGCTGAAACCTTCCATCGGTGTTGCATCTACTCCTTCGAAAGCTGCGGCAATTATTGCTGCTCCAAATGCTATATATGCTTGTTTTGAGGTGTGAACAAAATTTTCTTCAGCAGATTTTGGTACATAAGTACTTAATAATTGTTTTCTGTAATTTTCCCAACCTTCATTAGTGAAACCTCTTTTTTCGTTGGTTAAATCAAACATATAATTAATTCTTTCTTCTGTATAAGTGTCCCAAGCTGCAAAAACTAAAACGTGAGAAGCGTCTCCAATTTGTGGTTGACCAAAAGCTGCTTCTTTTAGTTGATTTTTAACTTCCTGATTGCTTACCACAAAAATTTCAAAAGGCTGTAAACCACTAGAAGTAGGAGCTAAACGAGCTGCTTCTAAAATTTTATCAACTTTTTCTTCACTTATTTTTTCGCCGTTCATTGCTTTTGTGGCGTATCTCCATTTTAATTTATTTATTAATTCCATTGTTTTTTTATTTGAGACAAAATTAATGTGTAAAACAATGCTTTGTCATTGATTTATGTTAAGAAAGTGATAGAAAAAAAGAACCGTTCAAAAACTGAACGGTTTAATTTTATCTATTTAAGTCCAAAAGCGGTTCTATGTATTGTCTATCGTTGCAAAGACGTGGCACTTTGTTCTGTCCGCCCAATTTTCCTCTAGATTCCATCCATTTGTAGAAAAGTTGAGGTTTTGCAGTATGAATAATTGGAGGATTCAAGGTGATATTTTGATAACGTTTAGCTTCGTAATCTGAATTTAAAGATTTTAGAGTTTCGTCAAAAATTTTAGAAAATTCATCAAAATTGGTTGGATATTTTGCAAATTCTAACAACCATTCGTGGGCGCCAGATTTTCCTTCGCACATAAAAACAGGAGCACCAGTGTAATCTGAAATTTGAGCTTCAGTAGCATCGCAAGCCTTTTTTAGAGCTGTTTCCACATTGTCAATCATCAATTCTTCACCAAAAGCATTAATGTAATGTTTCGTTCTGCCAGAAATTTGAATTCTATGAGGAGAAAGAGATGTAAATCTTACGGTATCGCCAATTAAATAACGCCAAAGTCCGCCATTTGTAGAAATTACCATGGCATAATTTTTTCCCAATTCTACTTCTTCTAAAGGAATTGCTTGGAGATTATTTCTGTCAAATTTATCCATTGGAATAAATTCGTAGAAAATTCCGTAATCTAGCATTAGCAGCATTTCGTCGCTTCCGCTTCTGTCTTGAATTCCGAAAAAGCCTTCCGAAGCGTTGTAAATTTCATAATAATTGATGTCTTTGCCAATAATTTTTCGGTATTGTTCTTTGTAAGGCTTAAAACTAATTCCACCATGAAAAAACACTTCCAAATTAGGAAAAACATCTGAGATGCTTCCTTTTCCTGTTTCGGTTAAAATTCTTTGGAGCAAAATCAACATCCAACTTGGCACTCCGGTTAAGCTTCCTACATCTTGGTTTTTAACTTCAGAAACGATGGCTTTCAGTTTGGTTTCCCATTCGGATAAGAGAGAGGTTTTTTTGCTTGGTACAGTAGTTATTTCTATCCAAAAAGGTAAATTTTCTATTAAAATTGCAGACAAATCTCCAAATTTTGTATTGAAGGTTTCATACAACTCTGCACTTCCTCCCAATCTTAAATTTTTATTTAAAAATAGTTGATTTTCAGGATGGTTATTGGCGTAAATTGAAATAAGGTCTTTGCCAGCTTTGTAATGACAATCTTCTAAACTTTCATCAGAAATTGGGATGTACTTGCTTTTGGCATTAGTAGTTCCTGACGATTTTGCAAATTGACGGATATAGCCCGGCCAAATAATATCTTTTTGTCCTTGTCTTGCCTTTTCTATATAAGGTTCGAAGTCTTCGTAATTTACGATGGGAACTTGTTGCTGAAAATCTCTGTAAGAAGAAATGTCTTTGAAACCGTATTTTCTGCCATATTCTGTTTCGTCAGCATGAAAAAGTTGAGAAAAAAGTACGCCTTTTTGTGTTTCAATAGGATGATTCATAAAATTTTGAATTTGGTCTATTCTCTGTCGAATAAACCAATTAACAGCCATATTGAAAAGTGCCATTGTTGCCATAGCCCAAATTTAATAAAAAACTAATTTAAAAATTAATTTTAGAGAAAATAAAAATCCGTTCTGAAAAAATTCAAAACGGATTGAAGTATAAAGTTGAAAGATTTTAACAAAATTCTTCGTAAGCAGCTTGTAAATTAGCTGCAATAGCACCTGCAGGATTTCCTTCGATGTGGTGTCTTTCTAGCATGTGTACCAATTCTCCGTCTTTAAAAAGAGCTACGCAAGGAGAACTTGGAGGAAATGGTGCAAAATGTTTTCTTGCTTCTGCTACAGCTTCAGTGTCAAAACCTGCAAAAACTGTTGTTAAATGGTCTGGTTTTTTGTCTCCTGTTAAAGAGAAAATTACACCTGGTCTTGCTGCTCCTGCTGCGCAACCACATACCGAATTTACCATTACTAGAGTAGTTCCTGATTGTTTTAGAGCGTCATTTACTTGCTCTGGAGTTGTAAGGTCTTGGAAACCTTTATCTGTAAGTTCTGCCTTCATGGGCATTACTAGTTCTGCTGGATACATAATATATAAAGTTTAAGGTTTAACGTTTCGAGTTTTATTCAAAATGCATTGCAAATTTACTACTAAAATTTTGAAAATTTTATCTAAATATTTTATCAAAAATATGCCAAATATCTATTAAGACATTTTGACTCTCTTTTGTAATAAAAACAGCCAAAGACGTCTTTGGCTGTTTTGGGTAAAAATGTACTGAAAAAAATTAACTATGATAATAGTTTTTTTACCATTTCGGAGATAGATTTTCCATCAGATTTTCCAGCTAAAGCTTTGGATGCTGTACCCATTACTTTGCCCAAATCTTTTAGAGATTCTGCTCCTACTTCGGCAATTATTTTTTTAATTTCTGCTTCTAATTCTTCTGAAGAAAGCTGTGCAGGGAGAAATTTTTCTATTACCTTCATTTGTGCTTCTTCTACTTCTGCCAAGTCTGCTCTGTTTTGAGCAACAAATTGTTGATGAGAATCTTTGCGCTGTTTTATCATTCTTTGCAAGATTGCAATTTCTTGTTCGGCAGAAACCTCTGCTCCTTTGCTTTCTGTTTTTGCAAGCAAAATTTGAGATTTTACAGCTCTTAGAGAGTCAAGCGCAACTTTGTCTTTTTCTCTCATAGCAGTTTTAATCGCTTCGTTGATTGTAAGTTCTAAACTCATAATTTAATATTTTAGTTGCTGGTTTTTAGTTGCTGATTAATAGTTTTTAATGCTATTTGCATTTTTATCAACCAACAATTGCCAACTAAATTAATCTACATCTTTGTTTAAAAATTTATTTTCTCTAAGGCTTACTCTTCCGTTGTTGTCTGATAGAAAACTAGAAATTTGTTGCTGAGAAGGATTTTCGTGTCCTATATTAATGTTTTTTCTTTTGAAAGCAGGAATAGATTCAAATTCATTTTCGTTTTCGATTACTTGATAACGAGAATTGAACTCTTTTAATTTATTTCTTCTTTCTTGAACTTTGTCATTAGAAGGAGCTTTTTCAATAAATTTAAAATCTTCTGAAGTATTTATTTTAGACTCATTTTTAGGCGTTTCTAAGATTTTTTCTTCTTCAATTGTAGTTTTAAAACTTGGTTTTATTTCTTCTGCTTCTTTAGTAAAAGAAAAAGTAAATTCTACTGGTCTTTCTTCAACGAATGTTTTCGTTTCGGCAATATTTCCTTTTACTTCTGGTAATTTTTCTTCAACCTGAAATTTAATTTCTTCTTTCTTTTCTTCAACAAAAAACGTTTTTTCTTCAACAATTGGAGTAGCTATTTTTTTTTCTTCAGTTTCGAATGAAAAGGATTGAGATTCTATAACTTCCTCATCTTCAAATGAAAATAATTCTAAAACGCCAGTTTCTGTTTCTTCAATTTCAAAAGTTTCATTAAACCTTTCAATAGCAGGATTTTCGTCTTCAAAATATTGAATTTCTTCTATTTTTTCTTGAACCGCTACTTCTTCCGTTTCAAAATTTTGAGAAAAATGATTGGTAGGGAAATCTGGTTTTACAGCATCATTATCATCATCAAGAATAAAATGATTTTTAGCTTCTTTATTGGTATTGTTTTGAGAAGCTTCTGTATTAGTATTGCTTTTACCAAATGGAGATTCTCTTCTTGGTTTTTCTGATGGAGTATCTTCTAACGTATATTTAATTTTTTCTGTAGGACCTGCATATTTTTGATCGTCCGCAGCAAAACCTGTAGCAATAACCAAAACACTGATTGCATCACCTAATTCTTCGTCTGTTCCCACCCCGAAAATAATATCTGCGGTGTTCCCAGCTTCACGTTGGATATGGTCGTTAATTGTACCAATTTCGTCCATTGTAGCTTCTTCGTTGCCACTTCTAATAAGGAGAAGAACGTTTTTAGCACCTGTGATTTTATTGTCATTCAATAGAGGAGAATCTAGTGCTTTTTTCACAGCTTCTTCCGCTTTGTTTTCTCCAGAAGCAGTACCGGTTGACATTAAAGCAGTACCAGAATTTTGAAGAACAGAACGAGCATCTCTAAAGTCTATATTTACATCAAAATAACCAGTAATTACTTCTGCCATTCCTTTTGCGGCATTGGCTAAAACTTCATCTGCTTTGGAGAAACCAGATTTGAATCCTAAGTTTCCAAACTGTTGACGAAGTTTGTCGTTATTAATTACAATAAGGGAATCTACATTATTACGAAGTTTTTCGAGACCAAGTTCAGCTTGTTCTAATCTCCTTTTTCCTTCAAAACTAAAAGGAACGGTTACAATACCAATGGTAAGGATGCCCATTTCTTTGGCAATTTTTGCAATAACAGGAGCAGCACCAGTACCCGTACCACCGCCCATTCCTGCGGTAATGAAAACCATTTTTGTACTGTGAGAAAGTACGGCTTTTATCTCGTCTATACTTTCTAGAGCAGATTTTTCTCCCACTTCTGGGTCTGCACCAGCTCCCAAACCTTCGGTAATGGTAGCTCCCAATTGAACTTTTGTAGAAATAGGGTTGTTATCTAGCGTTTGGGCATCAGTATTACAAATAATGAAATCTACGCCGTGAATTCCTTTTTCGTACATGTGTTTTAGTGCGTTGTTACCACCGCCACCAACTCCAATAACTTTGATGATAGATGAGGTTCCCTTTGGTAAGTCAAATGAAAAACCTGTATTTAATGTATTTTCCATATATATTTTTTTATAATTGATAGTAGATAATTGATGATTCAAATTAAAGATTCATCTTTTATCATTTATATTTTACTCTACTTCTTCGAAGAATTTTTTTACTTTTTCTAAAATGGTTTGTCCGAAAGTTAGTTTGCTACTTTTAACTTTTTGAGGCTGAACTTTTGGTTCTTCTTTTACTTGAACAATCGTTTCTTCTTCTATTTTAATTTCAGCTTTTGGAGTTTCTTGCACTGGTTTTGGTGCAGGAATTTCCTCAATTAAAGCTTCTTCTGCTTGTTTTTTATCTCTAATTTTCAAACTTTCCATTAGCAAACCGATAGAAGTTGCAAATTCTGGAGACTTAAGATATTGGTTTTTATCATTAGCAATATATTCATTAGCAAAACCGATTCTTGCATCAAAACCTGTAATAAAATTAGCTAGTTGACGAAGGTTTTTTAGATTAGAACCACCTCCAGTAAGTACAATTCCAGCAATTAATTTACGTTTTTGTTCGTAAGCTCCGTAAGCTTTCAATTCTGTATTTACCATTTCTAGAATTTCTTCTACTCTTGCATTAATAATGCTTGCAAGAGATTTTAAAGAGATTTCTTTGTCTGGTCTTCCGTGTAAACCTGGGATGGTAACAAATGTAGAATCTTTTTCTAAATCTGGAACTGCAGAACCAAACTTAACCTTCAATTGTTCTGCATGTTTTTCTATAATAGAGCAACCTTCTTTAATGTCATCTGTAATAATGCCTCCACCATAAGGAATTACACAAGTATGACGGATGATGTTGTCTTTAAAAATTGCAATATCAGTAGTTCCACCACCAATATCAACAATGGCAACACCTGCTTCTTTTTCTTCTTTGGTAAGAACAGCTTCAGAAGAAGCCAAAGGTTCTAGAGTAAGAGCTTCCATTTCTAAACCAGCTTCTCTTACACATCTTGCAATGTTTCTAATACTTCCCATTTGCCCTACAACAACGTGGAAATTTGCTTCCAAACGTTTGCCGTGCATTCCAATAGGTTCTTGAATTTCTCCTTCAGAATCTACTTTGTATTCTTGAGGAAGAACGTGTATAATTTCTTCACCTGGAAGCATGACTAATTTTTTCACCTGATCTTTCAGAGCTTCTATATCATCTTCTGTAATGTAAGCTTCAGGATTTTCTCGCATAATGTAATCTGAATGTTGCAGACTTCTGATGTGTTTCCCAGCGATACCTACGGTAACTTTTTTAATGGGTACGCCAGCAGATTTTTCTGCTTCTGAAACGGCAGCTGTAATTGAGCTAATAGTCTGTGAAATATTATTCACAATACCTTTGTGAACGCCCAAACTTTTACTTTTTCCAACGCCTAAAACTTCAATTTTGCCATGCGAATTTTTTCTACCAACAATGGCTACTATTTTGGTAGTTCCTATGTCTAGACCTACTGAATAATCTTGTGTTTCCATATATTGCTGTTCTACTTTTTACTGTTTTTTCTTTTCTTTTTCTGCTAACTTTTTCTTTTCCTCTTTTTTTAGAGGTTTTTCCAAAATTTCTTTTGGCTTTTCTTCACTTATTGTGTCTTTTTCTGGTTTGTAGCCATCCTTGAGTGTAGTTACAATTTGATTGTCATATTTCACAGAAATTTTAGAATATTTTTCTGGATTTTGGTCAATTAAATATTTCTCTACGAAGGCTTTAAAACCTTTAATTTTAAATTCTATATTGTCTAGATCACCAATTTCTACTTTGTAATAACCTTCATTAGTAACGAGATTATAATTGTCTTTTTCTTTGCTAATCCCAACAAAGAAGTTTTTGCAGAAGCTGTCTTTATCTATTTTCTCTATTAATTCTACTAATTTTAAGTAATCTTTTTTCTTTACATCACCCGAAACCAACATACATGGATGCGAATAATTTTTGGAAATAGGAAATTCAATGCCTTTTTTGTCTACATAGAATCCTTTTCCGCCATTGTTTAGTCTGAAAACAGGAACTCTTTGTAAGATATCAACATGCAATTTTCCATCTAAAGTAAGATATACATTTGCGCTATCAACAGCTGGGAGTTGATTGAGTTTTTTCTCTAAATTTGGAATGTCTATGTCGCCAACTTTTTTGGTAGAATTATATTTTTCTACAATGGTTTTGATGTCTTTTTCATCTACAAAATAGACTGGAGATTTATCAGACATTTTCACTGAAATATTGTCCAAAGGTTTTTCGTTGAATCTCTTCAAAGAGAAACTCAATAGAAATCCGAAGACTGCTACAGTTACTAATATTTTAAGAATTCTCCACTTGTTTTTCATCTTTTCTTTAAAAATGTATGATGATTTTTATTTTTTAAATATTTTCTAACCAATTCATTATTGGATCGTACAACGTATCAATATTTCCAGCGCCTACTGTTAATAAAACATCAAAATCTTTTTCTTTAATTTTATCAAAAGCTTGGCTTAAACTACAAACTTCTTTTTTATCTAAATTCACTTTTTCTAAAAGCCAATCTGAAGTAATGCCTTCAAAATCTTTTTGTAATTCTCTGGCAGGATAGATGTCTAGAAGCAACAATTCATCTGCCTGAGCCAAACTTTCTGCAAATCCATCAGCAAAATCTCTGGTTCGGCTAAACAAATGCGGCTGAAAAGCCACTAATAATTTTTTCCCAGGATTGAATGTTCTGATAGAACCAATTACAGCATTCAATTCGGTAGGATGATGTGCATAATCATCCACATAGATTTTTCCGTTAGCAAAAGAATGTTTTGTATATCTTCTTTTAATGCCTTTGAAGGTAGAAATTCCTTTCTTAATAGTTTCAAAATCAACATTTAAGCTGTATAATATAGAAATTGCTGCCGTAGCATTTTCAACATTATGAATTCCCGGAATTTCCCATGAAAATTCTTCAGTTTTTCCGTCAAAATTAAAATCGAAGAACATTTTTTCTCCTTCAATTTTTAAATTATCAGAGTAGAAATCTGCCTCTTCGTTTACTGCATAAGTTTTACAAGGTCTGCCAATTTTTACACCTTTTCTCACAAAAAGTTGATTGTTTTCTGGCACTAAATCTGCAAAATCTCTAAAACTTTGTTCTATGGTTTCGGTGTCGCCATAAATATCGAGATGGTCTGCATCAATAGAAGTTACAATTGCCCAATCTGGTGAAAGATTAAGGAAACTTCTGTCGTATTCATCGGCTTCTAAAACAGACATTTCTGTCCCGTTGTAGATAAAATTCGATTTATAATTCTCTGAAATTCCTCCCAAAAATCCCGAAAAAGGCAAGTTGGCAACTTTACAAAGATGTGCTACCAAACTAGAAGTTGTTGTTTTGCCATGAGTTCCCGCCACAGCAATGCATTCTGTATTTTCTGTAATTAAACCCAGAACTTTAGCTCGTTTTAAAACTTCAAAATTATTTTCGTTGAAATAATCTAAAATTTTCAAAACCTTAATTGCAGGAGTGTAAATAATCAACGTATTTTCTTTGTTTAGCTCAGAAAATTTTTCATTTACCACATCTTCAAAACTGATGTAAATTCCTTCTTTTTGAAGTTCAGCCGTCAGTTTGGTTTCGGTTTTATCATAACCCAAAACATTTTTACCAGCAGCGTGGAAATATCTTGCCAAAGCAGACATGCCAATACCACCAATTCCTACGAAGTAGAAGTTTTTGTATGTGTTTAGGTTTTGCATTTTTTCTAATTTTTATCTATTTAATACTTTAAAAATCTCATTTACAATGTCTTCTGAAGCTTTTGGCTTTGCAAAAAATTCAAGATTCTGAGACATTTCTTTTCTTAGATTTTCATTTTCACAAATTTCTGAAAGCGTATTCCAAAATTTTTCTTTCATTTCGGTGTCTTTTACCATTTTAGCTGCATTTTTTTCAACCAAAGTCATCGCATTTTTCGTTTGATGGTCTTCTGCTGCAAACGGAAAAGGAACCAATAAAACAGGTTTTTTAGTTACCGCTAATTCTGAAATTGCAATTGCGCCAGCTCTGGAAACAATGATGTCTGCTGCGGAATAAGCGGTTGCCATATCGCTGATGAATTCTTTGATTTGGATTCTGGACGCTTCGACTCCGCTCAGCGTGACATTGCTTATAATTTGCTGATAGTCAGTTTTCCCAGTTTGCCAAATTAGTTGATAACCTTTTTGTTTTATGTTTTCTAAATTTTCTTTCCAGCCGTTGTTCAAAGTTCTAGAACCTAAAGAACCACCAACTGAAAGTATTGTTAATTTATCTTTTTCTAAACCTAATTTTTCCTTTGCTAAATTGGTTTCAATTAAATCTGTTATAATATTTTCACGGATTGGATTTCCAAGAAAATACACTTTAGAATTCGGGAAAAATTTTTCCATTTCTGGATAAGCTGTAAAAACCGCTTTTGCTTTTTTACCATTGAAAATATTGGTTTTTCCAGGTAAAGAATTCTGTTCTTGTATAAAAGTTGGAATCCCCATTCTTGCTGCAATGAATAAAGCTGGTCCGCTTGCAAAACCGCCAGTTCCTACGGCAAAATCTGGTTTGAATTCTTTAATGATTTTTTTAGCTTTAATTAAACTTGAAATTAATTTGAATGGCAAACCAATATTTTTCAATAAATTACCTCTATCGAAGCCCACAATGTTTAATCCTTCAATTCTGAAGCCTGCTTGTGGCACTTTTTCCATCTCCATTTTTCCATTCGCGCCAATGAACAAAAATTCTGCATCTGGGAAACGTTTTTTTATCTCCTGTGCAATTGCAACAGCAGGGAAAATGTGTCCGCCAGTTCCACCACCACTCATTAAAACTTTCAATTTTTTGCTCATATTTTTTTATGATTGGTGAATGATAAGTGATGATTAATTTTTACGTTGTGCTCTAATCATTTATCATTCATGAATTATTAATTATTTTTACGCTATATCATTAATTTCTTCAATATTTTGTTTTTTGCTCATTCCTTCTTCATCAAAAACCTGAATTCTGGAACTTACATTTAAGATAATCCCTAATTGTAGATAGGTTACTAACATAGATGTTCCCCCGTAACTTATCAATGGTAGTGGTTGCCCAGTTACCGGAATTAAATTTACCGCCACAGCAATATTTACTGCTAATTGTATAAAAATCATTATTCCTAAACTCAATACCAATAAACTCCCGAAAAAAGCTGGCATTTTACTGGCAATCATTACAATTCTAATCATCATAATGAGATAAGCGGTAATGAGGAAAAATGCACCTATAAAGCCATATTCTTCTACAATAATTGCAAAAATAAAATCTGACGCAGATTGTGGAAGCATCTGTTTAAGAGCAGATTTCCCAGGGCCTTGTCCGGTAATTCCGCCGTGAACGATGGCTGCTTTTGCTTGGTTTACCTGATAGTTTTTTGCTTTTACGCTTTCGTCTTCTACTTCTGTATTTTTCTTAGAATTGGTAAAAGTTTCTATTCTACTTACCCAAGTGTGTACACGAGAACTGCCTATTACATCTGTTTTCAGCGCTAGAAATAGAAAAATTCCTATAAAAATGCTCGAAATTCCTAAAAATCCTAAAATATATTTTGAAGACAATTGCCCAATTATCATCACAATTAAAGAAACCATCAAAATCATTAAAGCTGTAGAACCGTTGTCTTTTGCTACCAATCCGAAAACCAATAAAACTGGTCCGAAAATGTAAATAATGTTTTCTATTGGAAGTCTTTCTCTGGTAATTCTTTTGGTTAAATATCTGCACAAGTAAATGATTAACATTAAATAAGCAAAACTTGATGGTTGGAAAGAAATGGGCGTTCCCGGAATTTTTAACCATCTTGAAGCGGAAGCTCCATCAATCTGCTGACCTGCAAACATGGTGATAACCAGCAAAATAACCATAATTGCTAATAAAATGCTACTCAACTTACCAATATATTCGTATTTGAAAGCACCAGCAATAAATCTCATAATTCCTAAGCCAAGAAATACAAAAATCATGTGTTTCACAACGTGACCAGTGGTGGTGCCATTGTGAACAATGTATTCTAGATTAGAACTAGCCGAATAAACGGGAAATACCGAGAATAGGGAGATTAAAATAATCACCATCCAAAGTACTTTATCGCCTTTTAGTAGTTCAAATTTGCTTTCTTGTTCTTCCATTCTTTTGTTATTTGCTAATTGCCATAGGTTTTTAGCTTTTTAATACTTCTTCTTTAAATAATTTGCCTCTATGTTCGTAACTGTTGAATAAATCAAAACTAGCACAACACGGAGAAAGCAATACTGCGTCTCCTTTTTCTGCGATAGATTTTGCAGCTTTCACAGCATCTTCTATACTTGCTGTATCTACAATAATATCTTTTTTGTCTTTGAAGAAATCTATAATTTTAGCATTGTCTAGTCCCATACAAATAATGGCTTTTACTTTCTTTTTTACCAATTCTTCAATTTCAGAATAATCGTTTCCTTTGTCTTTTCCGCCAACAATCCAAACTGTTGGTTGTTTCATGCTTTCCAAAGCGTAATAAGTTGCATTAACGTTGGTTGCTTTGCTATCGTTGATGTATTTTACGCCATCAATTTCTGCAAAAGTTTCTAATCTGTGCTCTACTGCCTGAAAAGTCATTAAAGAATGTCTAATGCTTTCGTTGCTGATATTCAATAATTTACCAGCTATTGAAGCCGCTAAGCTGTTTGCAACGTTGTGAGTTCCCATTAGAGAAAGTTCATCAATTCTCATCGAAAACTCGTCTTGTAGTTTTACATATAATTTTTCTCCTTCGGTATAAGCACCTTCATTTAGTTTTTCCTTCATTGAGAAAGGAATTTGCTTCACTTTAAAATCTAATTGTTGAAGCAATTTTTGGCTCATTTCATCATCTTTGTTGTAGATGAAATAATTGTCGTTTTCTTGGTTTTCTGCAATTCTGAATTTTGCCAAAGCATATTCTTCATAATTGTAGTTGTATTGGTCTAAATGGTCTGGACTCAAATTCAACAATAAAGAAATATAGGGTCTAAAATTCTGAATATCATCTAATTGAAAGCTGCTTACTTCTAATACATAATATTCGAAGTTTTCTTTGGCAACTTGCAAAGCAAAACTTTTACCAATGTTTCCTCCTAAGCCCACATTCATATTGTAATTTTTAAGAATATGATAGATGAGAGAAGTAGTAGTAGTTTTACCATTGCTTCCAGTGATGGCAATAATTTTAGCATCAGTAAATTCTGCTCCAAATTCTATTTCTGATGAAATTCTAATTCCTTTAGCTTTAATTTTTTGTACCATTTCGGCTTTTTTGGGAACGCCAGGCGATTTAATTACCCAATCTGCAGCCAAAATTCTTTCTTCATCGTGGTTTTTTTCCTCGAATTCTATTTTGTTTTCTTCTAAAATCTTTTTGTAATGCTCTTTTATTTCTCCTAAATCTGAAAGGAAAACTTCCAAGCCTTTGGTTTTGGCTAAAATTGCAGCTCCCACGCCACTTTCGCCGCCTCCAAGAATTACAACTTTTAAATTTTCTGTGCTCATTTTACATTTTTAATGCTTTCGCATTATTTCCCATTTTAATATTGTTGTGATTGATTTTGATTTTTTTATAATTATCTGATTTTTAGTGTGATTAAACAGATAATTGCTAACATTACACCTAGAATAATCATTCTGTTTACAATTTTACTCTCGTGGAAACCATTTAATTGATAATGATGATGAAGAGGTGACATTTTAAAAAGTCTGTTATTCTGAGCGTATTCTAAGCCATATTTTCTTTTTCTATATTTAAATACCAATACTTGTAGCATTACTGATAGATTTTCGATTAAGAAAATTCCACATAGAACAGGTATTAAAAGTTCTTTTCTTAAGATAATTGCCAATACAGCAATTACGCCTCCAAGCATTAAACTACCAGTATCTCCCATAAAAACTTGTGCTGGATATGTATTGTACCAAAAGAAGCCAATTGTTGCTCCAATTAAAGCGACGGCAAAAATGGTAGTTTCTCCCATGTTCGGTAAGAACATAATATTGAGGTAGTCAGAAAAAATGATGTTACCAGATATGTACGCGAAAAACGCCAATGTTCCGAGTATGACGACGCTGGTTCCCGATGCCAAACCATCTATTCCGTCTGTTATATTTGCACCATTAGAAACTGCGGTTACAATAAAAATAACTAAAGGAATAAAAACCAGCCAAGCCCATTCGTCTTGTTGTTTTTCGTCCATCCAAAAAAGAATTTTACTATAATCGAACTCGTTATTTTTCATAAATGGAACGGTTGAAATAGTTTCTTTTTTTGCAGGAGCAAAGTTTTGAGCCACATTATTTCTGTTAACAACTTGTGCGTCTGCATATTTTCTTTTGATGGTAATATCTGGATGATAATACATGGTAACGCCAACAATTAATCCTAAACCAATTTGACCAATTACTTTGAAAATTCCACTTAAACCATCTTTGTTCTTTTTTATTTTCTTTAAATAATCGTCTATAAAACCTATTGCGCCCATCCAAATCATAGAAACCAAAAGCAAAACAATATAGATATTGGTAATTCTGGTAAATAGTAAAACCGGAATAACAGTAGCAAAAATAATGATGAGACCGCCCATTGTAGGAGTTCCTTCTTTTTGTTTTTGTCCTTCTAATCCTAAGTCTCTTACCAATTCTCCCATTTGTTTGTTCCTAAGGAAATTGATGATTCTTTTGCCATAAAGAAGAGCAATAAACAACGATAACAAAACCGCCATTGCAGCTCTAAAAGAGATGTATTTTAGTAATTGCAATCCTGGAATGTCTATTCCGTGAGATGTAAGGTATTCGTATAGATAGTATAACATAATTAGTTGTTAGTTGATGGTTGTTGTTTTATAGATCATACATTTTTATGAAAATCTGATTTCTATATTTACAGATAGAATCTATATTTTTTTCAGGATTTTTTATTATTAATCTCATCCCTCCAAAATGTTCTTTATAGAATCTTAATATTTCTTTTTTGTACGTAGTATCTTTATTTTTCATGTATTTTTCACAAAGGCAATTTGCAACATCTACTTTAGCATTACTTTGCGAAAAATCTAAATATCCTGGTTTTGGTTTTTCAAATAATTTTTGGTGATAAACTCCTTCACAATCTAAAACTTTGATTTTCCTTTCAAATGAATGATTTAAAACAATATAAATCAAACCACCGAAAACAATGGTAAAAATTGAAAGTAATATGATTTTAGATTTTTTCATTATCAAATTACTTTGACATTAATTTATATAATTCTACAATTGTTTCTTTGTCATCAAAATGATGTCTTACACCATTTATTTCCTGATACGTTTCGTGACCTTTTCCCGCTACGAGAACAATATCTTTTGGTTCGGCAAATTTTATCGCCATTTTTATCGCTTCCTTTCTATCAGGAATTGAAGTGTATTTGCTGAAATTCTGCGGTTCTACACCTGCTTCAATTTCTTTGATAATTTCCGTAGGATTTTCCGTTCTAGGATTATCTGTGGTAATAATTGCTAGCGTAGATTTTCTCGTCGCAATTTTTCCCATTTCTGGTCTTTTTGCGTGGTCTCTGTCTCCTCCGCAACCGAAAACGGTAATTAATCTTTCGTTTTTTGTTCTAATTTCGTTGATAGAATCTAAAACATTTTCCAATGCATCTGGCGTGTGCGCATAATCTACAACAAAGAAAATTCCGCCATCAGATTTCAACGTTTCAAACCTTCCTTTCACTCGTTTTAAAGTAGAAATTGCTTGTAAAATTTCATTTTGCTCGAATCCTAATTCTTCTGAAATTGCAAAAGCCAAAAGCAAGTTATAGACATTGAATTTCCCAGTTAAAGTGCTCCAAAATTCTTTTCCATTGAAGTTTAGAAGCATTCCGTTGAAATCTACTTCCAGAATTTTTCCGTGATAATCTGCCAACGTTTTCAAAGCATAAGTTTTCTTTTTTGCTTTAGTATTTTGAAGCATTACGTTGCCATTTTTGTCATCAGCATTGGTAATTGCAATGGCAGTTTCGGGCAGTTCATCAAAAAATCTTTTTTTGGTTTTTAAATATTCTTCAAAAGTTTTATGATAATCGAGATGGTCGTGTGTAAGATTGGTAAAGCCAGCGATTGCAAAATGTAATCCTTCAATTCTGTCTTGATGAATTCCGTGCGAAGAAACTTCCATAAAAGCATATTCGCAGCCAATTTCTACCGCTTTTGCCAACATTTGATTCAAACGAATAACATCTGGAGTTGTATGTGTAGAAGGAATTATTTCGTCACCAATTCTGTATTCAACGGTAGAAATTAATGCACTTTGATAACCTAAATTTTTGAAAATGTCAAAAAGTAGAGTTGTAACGGTAGTTTTTCCATTGGTTCCAGTTACGCCAATCAATTTCAAATTTTCTGAAGGATTTCCGTAGAAATTTGAAGCCAATTTTCCTAAAGTTTTAGAAGAGTTTTTAACTTGAATAAAATTAATTTCTTCTGGTAAATTTTCTGGTAAAACTTCGCAAACAATAGTTTTTACACCTTTTTCTATCGCAGAATTGATATAAGAATGTCCGTCTGAAACTGTTCCTTTTATCGCAACATACAGAGCGTTTTCGGTAGCTTTTCTGCTATCGAATACAATTTCTGATACTTCTGAATCTAAATTTCCAAAAGTTTCTAGAACTGGAATTTTATGTAATAATTTTGATAAAATCATTTTTATAATTTGAGATTTGAAAGTCAATGTTTGAGATTGTAAGTTCAAATCAATTTTAATTTTGCAATTCTAAATAAATTCTTTGTTTTTTGTGGATTACAGCTCCCGCATCTGGAAACTGATTTTTAATTTTTCCCACACCTTTATAATCTACTCTATATCCTTGATTTTCTAACTGAGGAATTACGTTTTTCCCCATCAATCCTTTCATATTTGGTAAAACACCACTTTTTACAGTAACTTTTACGTTGGGCTGCATCATTTTTCTTAAATCCACTTTTTTGTTTACCAACATTTCTTTTTCTACATTAAGTGGAGTTTTTAAGAAAACTTTTCCTGCGATTTCTTTAAAAATAGGCGCAGCAACAGTTGCTCCAGAATAACCAATGGCTGTATTGGGTTGGTTTATCATTACATAGCACGTGTATTTCGGATTGTCTGCTGGGAAAAATCCCGCAAAAGCAGCTTGATATTTTCCAGAACTTTTCCAATATTCGAATTTTGCGGTTCCTGTTTTTCCTGCCAATTTTATGTTTGGCGTGAAGATACTTTTTGCCGTTCCTTTTTCTACGGTTTTGGTAAGCATTTCAGTCATTAATTGTATTGCTTCTGTAGAAGCCATTTTATCTACCAAAACTTCAGGTTCTGCTTGATATTCTATTTTTCCGTCTTTTACAATTTTTTCTATGAAAAGAGGTTTTACCATTTTTCCTTTGTTGGCAATTCCGTTGTAAAAAGTTGTTAATTGGAGAATGCTAAATCTAGAAGAATATCCGTAAGATAAAGATGCCAAACCTCCCTTGCTCCATTTTGTATTTTCTGGAGTTAAAATGTATGGTTTTACAATCCCTGGAAGCTCAATTTGCATTTTATCAAAAAGTTTCCATTTTTTTAAATGATTAAAAAATACTTGAGGATCTTTTCCGTAATATTTTGTAATTAATTTGGAAGCTCCAACGTTGCTAGATTCTGCCAAAACATCACTTATGTCGTAAATTCCGTTTCCTTTTACGTGAGAATCAGACATAGGTTGGTCGAAATATTTCCATCTTCCGTTTCCTACATCCACGGTTGTGCTTTCGTCTATAAAGCCATCGTCCATCGCTGCAAGCAACGAAACAGTTTTAAACGTAGAACCAGGTTCTGTGGCATCTTTTATAGCGTAATTGTATGCATCTACATATTTTACATCTTCATCTTTTCCTTCTTTTCTAAGGTTTACCATTGCTCTAATTTTGCCGGTTTCAGTTTCCATTACCAATACAGAGCCGTGGTCTGCTTCAAAATGAATGAGTTGTTTTTCTAAAGCAGAATGAGCAATATCCTGAATTCTTAAATCTATGGTTGTGTAAACATCTTTTCCGTCAATTGGTTCTTTTACTTTCCAGTAATCAATTGGTTTCCATTGAGATGAATTAACTCTTTGTTCGTATCTTGTTCCGTCTGTTCCTTTTAGAAATTTACTGAAAGCTCCTTCCAGACCAGATTTTCCTATTTCGTTATCCATTCCAATAGTTCCGGCGCCAATTTGAGCCGTTGCTAATTCTCTTTTGAAATTTCTTTCGATTATTAAGCATCTGTTTTTCTTAAATTTCCCTGTTTTTTTGTCCATTTTACTAAAAATTGGGAATTTTTTAATTCTGTCGTATTGGTCGAAATCCAAACCTCTTATCAAAGAGAAATATTGATTTTCTTTTTTCTTTTGTTCATCAAATATTTTTCTAAAAGCAGAACGAGGCTTGTCGAACATTTTGCTTAGAGAATCGGTAAGTTCGCCAATGTGATTGGTGTAAACAGTGTCTTTGATGGTTTTAAAATCGATGTAAGCGTCATATCGCATTACTGTAGTTGCCAAAATAGAACCGTCTGCAGCAAAAAGGTTTCCTCTGGCGGCTTTTAGCGTTGCTTCTCTATAATTATTACTAATGAAATTTTTCTCAATAGTATCTACATTATTGTGCTGTAGAAAGAAAATTCTTCCCAAAAAAACAACAAATACGATGAAAGCCACCCCTGCAAAAAGGTAGCCCCATTTTAGCGCTTTAGAGCGTTTGGTGTCGTACTCATTTATTTTCGTTGCCATCTTCTATGCTGTCTAATTTTATTAAAAGTTTGTGCGGATGATTGTCTAGCGAAACCAAAGAATCTCCTTCCATTTCTTTGCTTAGTTCAGATTCCATTTTTACTTTAATGAGTCTGCTTTGTGCATAAGCATTTCTAGATTTGAACTCTTCTGCTTGTTCTTTTAATTGATTAACTCTTTCTATTTTTTTACTTACCAAGTGATTACTGTAAATCATAATCATCATTAAGGCGAAAATGAGTAAGAAATATTTGTAATGAACTTTTACTTCATCACGGTTTAAGAAATTTCCTTTTACAATATCTAGAAAAGTAAGTTTCTTTTTTGGTTTGTTATATGTTACTCTTTTTGCCACAGACTTTTTATGTTTGATGATAGATAATTGATGTTTGATTAAATCATTGTACTTAAAAATTAATTATGAATCAATCATCATTTATCACTTATACTTTAATTCCTACTCTCATTTTTGCACTTCTCGCTCTGGAGTTTTGTTCTATTTCTTCCACGGTTGGAATAATTGCTTTGCTCTTCAAAAGTTCGAAAGCTTTGGTGTAATTTCCATAGATGTCTCTTTCTGGCTCTCCTTCGAACATTCCGTTTTTTAAAAATCTTTTCACCAATCTGTCTTCCAATGAATGATAAGAAATAACCACTAATCTGCCGTCTTTTTTCAAAACATTGAAAGATTGTTGTAGCATTTCCTTCAAAACATCTAATTCCTGATTTACCTCAATTCTAATCGCTTGAAAAACCTGAGCGAAAAATTTATTTTGTTTATGAGGAGGAATATAACTGAAGATTTTTTTAAGGTCTTCGGTTGTATTTATTTTTTTTGCTTTTCTGTGATGAACAATTTCTCTTGCCAATTTTCTCGCATCTCTTAGTTCTCCATAATAGTAGAAAAGGTCTGCCAATTGTTCTTCTTCGTAATCGTTAATTACTTTTTTGGCGTCTAAACCTTGCATGGTGTTCATTCTCATGTCAAGAGGTGCGTCACTTCTTGTAGAGAAGCCACGTTCTGCAGCGTCAAATTGATGAGACGAAACGCCTAAATCTCCTAAAACTCCATCTACTTTTGAGACTCCGTACATTAGAAGAGAGTTTTCTAAAAATCTGAAATTCTGATTGATTAATGTAAATCTTTCGTCTTCTATATTATTATTGAGTGCGTCCAAATCTTGGTCGAAACTGTATAATTTTCCTTTTTCAGAAAGTCTTTTCAAGATTTCTCTAGAGTGCCCGCCTCCTCCGAAAGTTACATCTACGTAAATTCCGTCAGGATTGGTGATAAGAGCATCAATGCTTTCGTGTAATAAAACAGGATTATGGTACATTTCAAAAAATTCTAAAATTTAAAAATTCAATGTTCAAAACTCAAGATTAGGTCTCGAGATTGAAATCAATGCCTCCCATTACTTCTTCAGTAAGTGCTCCGAAATCTGCTTCATTGGTTGCAATAACTTTTTCGTAAGTGTCTTTGTCCCAAATTTCAAAAAGTTCGCCAGCACCAGAAATCACAACTTCTTTGCTTAGATTGGCAAACTGTTTTAGGTCTTTTGGGATTAATATTCTTTCGGAAGCATCTAACTCAATGTTTTTAACGCCGGCAGTAAACATCCTGATAAAATCTGCATTTTTTTTCACAAATCTATTCAGTCCGTTTATCTTTTTCATGAGTTTTTCCCATGGTTTCATTGGGTAGGCTTCTAGACAATTTTGAAACACAGAACGCTTTACTACAAAGTTCTTATCATCAGAATCTTGCAGTAATTTTATTAATGACGAAGGGAGTTTTAATCTGCCTTTGTCATCAATTTTACATTCGTATGTTTCGTAAAAATTAATCATTTGGAGCAAATTTATATATTATTTTCTAAAATTTCCCACTTTTTCCCACTTTTATAGTTAATGTTGATAACTTTTCAATTTTGACTATAGAGTTTCTGTAATTAATTGAATGATAAATGCTTAATGACTGAGAGGATTCTTTAAATGTCTGATTTTCAAAAAATAAAATGGATGAAGAAAAAAAGAAAAGTTTAGCATTAAATAAACATTCAATTAATGTTAAATTTCGTATTTTTGCGAGATACACGTCATTTTATGATATTTAGTACTAAAAAGGAGAAAAAATACACGTACGTTGAAAGTGGAGAAGGCCATCCTTTGGTTTTACTACACGGTTTGATGGGAGGATTAAGTAATTTTGATAAAATGGTTACTTATTTCTCGGAAAAGGGATTTAAAGTTTATGTTCCTCAGCTTCCTATATATGATTTGCCAGTTCTTAATACCAATCTTGCAAGTATTGCAAAATATGTAGCAAAATTTATTAATGATAAAGTTGGGCAAAAAGTTACATTGGTAGGAAATTCTATGGGAGGTCATATTGGGCTTATTTTAACGTTGGCTCACCCAGAATTGGTTCACTCTCTTGTTCTTACAGGGAGCTCTGGTCTTTATGAAAGAAGTTTTGGAGAAACTTTTCCTAGAAGAGGAGATAGAAATTATATAAAGAAAAAAACAGAAGAAGTTTTTTATAATGCAGATGTTGCTACAGAAGAATTGGTAGATGAGGTTTTTGGTGTGGTGAATGACAGAATGAAAGGTATAAAAACTGTTTTACTAGCAAAAAGTGCCATAAAACATAATATGTTACAAGATTTGCCGAAAATAAAACAACCCACTTGTATTATTTGGGGTAAACAAGATAATGTAACTCCGCCAGATGTAGCAGAAGAAATGGACAGACAGATTCCTAATTCAGACTTGTTTTGGATAGACGAATGCGGGCATGCTGCAATGATGGAAAAGCCAGATGAATTTAACGAAATTCTATATAACTGGTTAAAAGAAAAAATATAGGATAAAGTATTATATTTTCTCGCAGATTTGGCAATTTGGCAGATTCTCTTAGTCGGCTTTTTTTGTTAAATCTGCGAGATTTTTTATAAATAATAGTATGCAAATAAAGAATGTAATTTTTGTAAAAAGTAGTGGCAAGTGGCAAGAATGTCCAGAAGCTACGCTTCCAGAATATGCTTTTATTGGAAGAAGTAATGTTGGTAAATCTTCGCTTATCAATGCAATGATGAATCATAAAGATTTAGCAAAAACCTCTCAAACACCGGGCAAAACGCAGTTAATTAATCATTTTTTGGTAAATGAAAATTGGTATCTTACAGATTTGCCAGGTTATGGATATGCAAAAGTTTCTAAAAGTTTGAGAAAAGATTTTGAAAAACTTATCACCAATTATATTATCAATAGAAAAAATTTAGTTAATCTTTTTGTATTAATAGATGTAAGACATACGCCGCAAAAAATAGATTTAGAATTTATGGAGTGGTGCGGAGAAAATGGAGTGCCTTTTTCTATTGTTTTTACCAAGTTAGATAAATTAAAACCAGGAGCGGCAGAGAGAAATGTAGATATTTACAAAACAAAACTTCTAGAAACTTGGGAAGAACTGCCAGATGTTTATATTACTTCTGCAGAAAAGAAAATTGGTGGTGATGAAATTCTGAAATTTGTAGAAAAAACCAACGATTATTTAGTGAAAAACAGGGTGAAGTTTCAGTAAATTTAAATTTGTGAAATGAATAACGTTACTTGGAAAATTAAAAATTTTGAGGATTTATCTATCAAAGAATTGTACAAAATTCTAAAGGTAAGGCAAGAGGTTTTTATAGTAGAACAAACTTGTTATTATCTAGATGCAGACGGATATGACGATAAAGCTTTGCATATTTGGGCGGAGACAAATGGAGAAATAGCTGCTTATTGCAGAATTTTTTCTCAAGGAATAAAATATCCAGAAACTTCTATCGGTAGAGTTCTTACCAATACAAAATATAGAAATTTGAAATTAGGGAAAACCTTAATCAATATCGCTTTACAAGCAATAGGAACTCATTTTAAAACATCTGAATGTAGAATTTCGGCACAAGATTATTTGCTAGAATTTTATAAAAGTTTTAGTTTTGAAGATACAGGAAAAAAATATCTGGAAGACGATATGCCACATACAGAAATGGTGAGAAAATAAAATCTCACCACTTTAGTTCTTCTACTTAGCGTCATTATAAAAGAACAGAAGATATATAATAGTTGGTTTTAGTTTAAAATCAATATCAATTTTAAAAACAAAGGTGAGAAAGTAAATTCCTCACCTTTTTTGAAAACTTACTTTAGCTGTTTGTATCTAAAAATTATCCTGCTCTATTTAGAAATACAATGGCTAAGTAAAAAAGACTATATGAAGTTAAATTACTTCTTCAAAGATAAAATCAATGAAAATTCTGACCTTACGGAAAACCGTAATCATTATTTGTTTAGAATAATATTTTCTAATACATCTCCTATATTTGTAGGTAAATCGGCTTCTTTTATATATGTTTTTTTGATTCCCATATTTTTAAACCAGTTTTCCCAATATAGATTAATCACTTCTTCTTCGTAAGGATTTTTTTTGGATGGATTAATACCTATAACTATAACTTCCAAATTGTCTAAATTTTGAGTGGCAGGAATAAACCCTAAATTATTTTTAACAAAAATTTCTTTATAATTAGAAGTATTCAGTTTTTTTTCGCGAATGAATTCTGGAGTTATGAATGAACTTTTGTTCCCTTCAGTAAATTTACTGTCTTTGTGATATATGTATCCGTCTGTAAGAATAATGAGAATATTTCTGTGATTGTTTTTTATGCAATAATCCTTCACTTTATTTTTAAAAAATTTCCAAATATTTGCTCCATCAAAATTTTTATCTGCAATTGCAAGTTTGTATATTTTTGTAGAGTTCGTCCTGTAGACTGAAGATATTTTTGAAATGTTTTCTTTGCTTGTGTTATTTTTGTCAAAAGACAATTTTAAATTTTTTGATAAAGAATTGATTGCCAGATTCAACGGTTCTGGTTCAAAGAAAACTTGAATTTGATCATCTGTTTGACGGATTGGTTTTCCTTTCAGATGATTCTCAAAATTTTTGCTGATGGTTTCTATATAGCCCAAATCTCGCTGATAATATTCCATTGTGGGATTCGGATATTTTTTTGGATTAATTCTGTCTGATAAGTCTAATAGAATACTAATGTTGAGATTTTCTTTTTTAGAGTTTTTTGTTTCTGTTGTTTTTCTGCCATCTTTATTTTCTGTTTCTTTTTTATCATCAGAGCAGTTTATCACCAAAATAGATAGTAAGAACACAAAAATTATTTTAAAATATTTTGTTTTCATGTTAAGAAATTTTAGAGTAAATAAGATGTTGAAAGCTTGGGTCTAATAAGTCTAAAGATTTTAAATGTTCAATGGAAATGTTTTCACAGTTTTCTAAAATCTCTTTTTGTCTTTCATGTGGTAATGCAATTTCTGAGACAATTGCTTGAAACCAACCTTCTTTATACTGATTGTGATAATGGAGATATTTTTTTACAGGCAATATAAAACCATCTATCTTATTTTGAATTTCAATTATTTTTCCTTTTATCTCTGATGTTTTCTGGAGGTAATCGTTTATTTTCTCGGTGATTTCTGTTTTTTCGTGTTCTAAATTTTTTAGTTCTTCTTGTTTAGAAGTAATAAATCCATTTATTTTATCAATATTTTCATATTCTTTCATTGTAATATCAAATACTAATCCCCAAATAATATATACTACAAATCCCGCAAAAATAATCATCCAAAATTCTGCTTCGCTTAATGCAATTTTTAAGTTGTAAGGAGCAGATTCTGTTGTTTTATTAAATTCATAAATCTTTTTTTCAATCTGATAAGCTAAGAGCCCGTCAAACAAAAAAGTAGTGATGAATAGTACAACAAGCCTAATTGTATTTTTGATTCCTTTTCCTTTTTGTATCATGTGAATGATAAAACCTAATCCTAAGAAAACCGAAGGAATAGTTATAACCAGAATTCCTTCTAGCCATCCTGCTTTCATTGCATTATTAAATGCTTGCGCATCAAAAATTGCTGCAGTGAGACTGTCATTAGAAAATTCTTTAAAAAATGCTGAATATGTAGCCGAAATGTAGAAAACAAATAAGTAGATAGTAATTGGAAGCAGAAGAAAAAGTCCGATGTAAAATTGTGCTTTCGGTTTTTTAGAAATGTCTAATCCAAATTTTTCAGGCTTATTTTTCACTTCTTCTATATCTTTTTTTGCCTCGTTAATTTTATTTACAGTTTCTATTTTTTTCTCTTCGAAAATAGAAATTGCTGTTTCTAAATTTTTAAGCTCACTTTGATTTCTTACCTTTTCTTCTTCATAAGGCTTTTTCAAGTTTTCCTGTTCTTCTTTTTGTTTTCTGCACTGTTCTTCGAAACTTGTATAAACGTTTTGTAGGCAAGCTTTAAAATTAATAGGATTGCCCATGGCTTTCTGGGCTGCTCCAAAACCACTTTGATAATAGGTAACCCTTACTTGAGTTTCTTTTTCTTCAGAATTTGAGTCTTCAGAGTTTGGGAGTGGAATTATCTTTTTTAGAGTAAAAAGTTGATTGAGATTTACCATAGTTTAATTTTTTATTAGGTTAAGAACTTCATCTTTAGGGGTTTCCTTTTTTGCACATTCTATCAAAAAATTGCAGATTTCTGTAACGTTTTCTTCCACGAACTCAAACTTTTTGCAATATTTTTTTAGTGTGTTAATTTCATCATCGCTAATATGTTGGTCTGCCCAAATCATCATCGCTAAATCGTACAAATATTCTATCCTTTCTTCTAATGAATCTGGAATTCCCAGTCTTTGAACAGGATTTGTTAAAATATCGTTAAGTTGTGCAGAATCAATGCCTCTTTCTTCGGCAAATTTGTAAAGTTGCCTCATCTCTAAAACATCAAAATTTTCGTCGGAACAAGCAATTTGATATAGTCTTAAAAAATGACTTTTTAATTGGGTTGAAATGGTGATTTCCATAGTTTAATTTTTGTTTTTAGGGGTAATGATTTTTTCTAAAGGCTTAATTTTTGGGGGAGTAGAAACATCGGAAACGGTTTCATTTTTCTCGTCTTTTTTCTGAAAAAAAGTGAGGAGTAAAAACAATATTCCGACTACAACATCAATAGGAAGCCAAATTGATTTTTGGTATAAATAAATCGGAAAAATAGGATTGAAGAGCAATAAAATTCCTGCAAAAATTCCCAGCCAAAAATAATTTCTAATTTTAATGAAATTATATATTGCCAAAATTGCTCCTAATGAAACAACAATCCGCAAGAAAGTGTAGTACTCAATCGGTAATTTTAAAATCCCGAGAAAGCAACTAAGTGCACAGAAAATGAAGAGGAGTTTCATCTAGTATAAATTTTTATAATACACATAACCTGTTTTCCCACTCTTTTTTACTCTTACTTTCAGCCATTTTCCAGAATTTTGTAAAAGAATTAGAGAAGCGTTTTTTTCTACTTTTTCTATGATTTTGGATTTTGTTGATGGTAATTCTCTAATATTTGTATCTTCTTTTATAGTCTTAACAATAGTTTCGTTATTTGCATCATAATATTTTACTGTTGGAGAAGGTGCTAAATCTGTTTTCATCTTCTTAGTTGATGAATATAAACTCGTGGAACTTGAAAGCCGTGTTGTTTTGCGTTTTTTTCTTGGGTAGAATAATAACTTTTTTCACTATATGCTCCGCTGCAAACTTCGCAAGTTCCTCCAGAATTACAATGTCCACATCTAGAACAACTAGAGCAAGCGGTACAATTAGCAGAACCGGTACATCTTCCTCCATGAAGGTTTTTTGATTTGGAGTAGGAAAAGGAATCGGAAAATAACATTCCGAAACCTATGATTAATATGGATAGAAAGGTTTTCATAATTATCCTCTGTGAATTATAGCTTCATTAAGAGCATTTACAATTTTTTGGATATAGGCTTTATTTTTAGAAACGATACTGTTTGCTTCACCCGCATTAGTGCTTATTCTTACTGCATATTCATTTTTATTAAATATTAGCCAAAGAACTCCAATTAATATTGTTACAATTCCATAAAAAATGGCTTCTTTACTTAAGAGCATTGGTAAACCTAAAATTATCAGAATAATAGGTATTACTTTACTTTTCACAATTTCAAAAATATGTACAGAAGAGATATTTCTCATTGCATATGTTTTTGAGTGTGTTACAAATCTTGATTGTGTAACTGTTACAGTTGCATCTTGATAAAATGTTGTTTCGTTTTGTGTTGGAGTTTCCATATTTCCAAAATTTAGTTATAATTTTCAATGGTTTTATGAAGTTCGCTTCGGTAGTTGTAGATTTCGTCTAAAGAACTAAGCGTTACTTTTTCGCCAGAATCTTTTCCGTTGTGGAAAAATTCTATTTGCTTTTTTGCTGTCCCGAAATGAAATCTGCAAATTGGTTTCCTGTTGTTGTCGTCTAAAAGAATTCCGAAATATGATTGTGTATCTCTGTAAGCAATTCTTTCAGAATGAATAATTTCGCGAAGAATCGCTTTTACAATTTGAAAAGCTTCTAGCTCTTCGTCTGTTGTTATAAATTTTGGGATTTCGATGTTCTCGTTAATTCCCAAGGTATTAGTTTTCCCAGTTTCAATATTTTCATTAATTACTAAAGCAGATTTCAATCTAGAACTTATAGATTCTGAAATAGAAATGCTCAAAGCTCTTTTTGTATATTCTTTGAAAGCAACCATTCGGTTTGCAGTGAGTGGTTTTTCAAAAAATTTGTTTACCAGCAACCTTACCATTTCGTCAGAAGGATTTTCTATCTCTTTTTCAAATTCGTTTCGGATGGCTTTGATATATTTCATTGCTTCGGCAGAATCTAAAATATTTGCTAAATTGTATTCGGACTTTGTGAAATTCTGCAAAACCTTTATAGAACTATCCTTCAAATCTTCCAAATTAATGGTAAGAAATGGTTTGTCGTCCATAATATTAGGTTGTGCTAAATCTGCATAGAAATTATAGATAATTCCGTTGGTTAATACGCCAAATCTAGCTTTGGTAACATGATAATAACGATGAAGTTGAGAATTGTGAGCGTCTGCTTTTTCTTTCCAGTTTTTACATTCTATAATTAAGATTGGTTCTTCATCTTTTTTGATGAGGTAATCTACCTTTTCTCCTTTTTTAGTTCCGATGTCGGCAATATATTCCGGAATTACTTCAGTAGGATTAAAAACATCATATCCCAAAATCTGAATAAATGGCATTACAAAAGCATTTTTTGTAGCTTCTTCAGTTTGTATTTGTTCTTTTAAACCATTTACACGTTGGTTGAGTTGCTCTAGTTTTATTTTGAGTTCCATAAGATTTTGGCTTAAATGGTTTCATCTACAATTTCTGCATCGGGAGCATTTCCCTTTACAGAAGCGATGCCTATTTCCATAGATTGTTTTGTAAGATAAAACTGACTTTTTCCGATTGGTTCTCCGTTACCGGCCTTTAAAACGAAATAATATTTATTGCTTACTGTTTCTTTTCTTTCGTATCGAGAGTCTATTTGAGAATTTATTCTTACAGATTCAATTCCTTTTTTGCAACTGTCTTTCGCTTTGTAACCTTCACTTGTGAGTATTATTTCTCCGTTTCCTGCTTTCAGGTTGAACATATACTCGTCGTTTTTTTGTTTTCTGATGATAAATTTTCCCATGATATTTATCTAATTTTTCTTGAGTATTTAAATTTCACATGACTATTAATAAATCCATTTAATCCACTTCCAGATTCTGCTAACTGCTTCATAGTTTCTACATTGCTCACTCCTGCACTTGAATATGTATATTCATAAACACTACCAGTTGAAAATTCAACCCAGATATAATTACTTCCAATTTGGTATCCTGAAACACCAGAATCCCCATTTGTATTTCCATATTTTTTCATAATAAAAATTTTTAATTGATTAAACATGTCAAAAGTAAATTGACAATCAGAGGTTTCCTTACGGAAAACCGTAAAATGAAAAAAATATGTAAAAAATTAAGCCCCATTTGAAATTTATTTCAAATGGGGCTTAAAATTTGAGAGCAAAGGAACTAGATAATTCCTAAATCTTTGCATAAAACAACCATTTCTACATTTGTTTTAGCATTTAAAGATTCTCTTAATTCGTTTAAACGTTTTTCTATTGAGCTTTGACTATTGGGTTTTATATTTTTTTCTTTGAAATATTCTTCTATTTCTTGTTGCCTTAAGCCTTTTGCTAAGGATTCTAATAGTAAAACATCATATGAATTGAATTCTGTAGCATGATTCCGAATAGAATTGATAATTTCCTGAGGAAGCACTTTTTTATTGGCAAAAACCTTCTTCAAGGTGTTTTTTAGTTCTTTTCCATCATTTCGCCCTTTGCTTACAAAACCGTCAATTTGATATATTTTGAAAAGGTCATCAATTATTTTAGGTTTTTTTTCTATTGAAAAAACAATTATTTTTAGATTTGGGAGCATTTTTCTTACTTCTTTTATTAGCTCTTGTCCATTTTTTATTTCTTGATTTTTATAATCTTCATCAAAAGATAAATCAGTAATCAATAGATCATAAGGATTATTATCTGAGATGGAGTTTTTTATTTTATGTACAGCGTCATCACAGTAATTTACAAATTCGAATGTAGGAATTTTTAATTCTTTTAGAGTATTAATAACACCAAGATTTCTTACTTCGTGGTCTTCGGCGATAATTATTTTTTTAAACATTTTTTAAATTGGTATTGAAATATTAATAATTAATCCTCCCTTTGGATTTTTTTCAAAATTAATTTCTCCCATAATTGTGGCAATACGGTTTTCCGTATTTTTCAATCCAGAACCTCTTTTTATTTGTAAATGATTAAAACCTACACCA
Organism: Cloacibacterium sp.; assembly: GCF_047601505.1. GTDB lineage: Bacteria > Bacteroidota > Bacteroidia > Flavobacteriales > Weeksellaceae > Cloacibacterium. The sequence continues at coordinate 368,041 of NZ_JASGJD010000001.1, read as the reverse complement.
TTATCAACATATTTTATATTTATTTTTTTTTGATTTTTTTCAAATTTTATGGAAATTAATTTTGCATGACTGTGTTTTTTCATGTTCACTAAAAATTCTCTTATCACGTAATAGATTTCTGATTGAATTTTGGACGAAATATTTTCCCAAATTAATTTTTCGTTTCCTACTAAGTAAATTTTTTGACTATCGGAATTATATGAAGAAATCATCTGAGATAATTTAGTTGTAAAATCTTTATTGAAATTTTTCTCTGAATCGTCTTGAGTAATGTCTCGAGATTCATCATAGAGTTTTTCAATATCATTTAATATTTTATCCTTTTTGAGCTCGGGATTATTTTCTATCTCTACCATTATTTGATATAAGTCATTAGCAACTACATCATGTACTTTTTTAGAATATTTTAACTGCGTATTTTTTACTTCAATTTCTTTTTCTTGTTTTAGAAGTTCTTTTTCTCGTTCTGTTTGTTTTTTTCTTTTTCTATACCAAAAAATGCTTATAATTATTGTTGAAAATAATAATAAGAGAGCAATATTTCTATTTAAAATTTTAATTTTATTTTGAGCATTTTCAGTTTTTTCTTTTTCAGTTTCATATCTAATTAAAGCGAATTGATTTTTTGCTTTTGATCTTGCAGTTTGTAGGCTATCATTAATTTTTTGATATTTAGAAAAATAGAATTTAGATTTTTCAGAAGGTTCTAATGCGATTAGTTTTTGTAATGCTTCTAATTGGTCATCAGGATTTTTTATTTCTTTTGCAGCGTTATACATTTTCTCTGCATAGTATTTTGATTTTTTTAGTGATATTTTTACATAATAGTCGGCCAATGTGCCATAGCTAGAATTGAGTCCAAAAAAATCATTAGTTTTGGTTCTTATATTTAAAGCTTTAAAAAAGTAGGGCAAGACATTTGTTCTTCTGTTTTCCTCGAACAAACACCTTCCCAAATTATTAAGTGCTCGAGCATAAGAAACACTATCTTTTGTTTTAAGAGCCTTTAGGTAATATTCTTTAGCTTTTTGATAATTTTTTAGATCTAAAAAATTATTACCAATATTATTATAGATGATTAATTTAGAATTATAATTATTTGTCGATGTAAGTGCCAAAAAATAATATTTTTCAGCATTTTCATAATTCTTAAGTTTTGCATTTGCTAAAGCAAGATTGTTATAATTAGAAGATTTTATTTTTAAAATGGTGCTGTCTTTACGTTTGAGATAATTTTCTGCTTCTAAAGAAGTTTCTATGCCGCCAAAATGATCTCCTTTATCTGTTTGTATAATAGCCATGTTTACAAGAGATTTTGCAACAAAGAGAGAGTCGTTAGATTTAAGATAATCTTCTTTTGCTCTTGCAAAATATATATAAGCAGAGTCTTTTTTTTCTGAATTTCTAAAATCAATGGCTTTTAAATAAATTTTATTTTCAGCTGATTTAGAGCTATCAATTGTATTTTTACTACAATAAAGCAGAACAAAAGTTAGTAAGAATGGAGTTAGTTTTTTCAAAAGAAAAAATTTTAGCTCTAAGTTACAAAAAAAGAGCAGACTATTATTGTCTGCTCTTAAAAAATTATGGTGCGTTTGGAGGAATTTGCCCTCCATTACCACTTGTCCCTCCGTTACCAGGGCCAGAATCATCATTTGCAGTGTCATCAGTAGATTGTACATTTTCTATTGTAATCTGACTTTGAGTGCTATTTTCTGTATTATTTGATTCACTATTAGGAAATGCTAATCCCAAAAGCATAAGAATTATTTCTAACATGATTGTAAAAATTTAAAATTTGCATTGGTGTTCTTCTCCGCAAAACAGATTGCGAGTAGTGTTACACATTTTGAAAAAGAAGCGCTTCTTAAATTTTTGGGAAGTGAACCATCAAAAAACGGAAGAGAATAACTGCTTCCCAAGTCCAGAGATTAGTCCTCCGTTTTTATCTAGTTTTTTTGAAATCAGTTTTGTAACTTTGTTTTTTAATGTTTTGTCTGTCACTGATTTACAAGTCAAAGATACAGTGGTAACAGGTGTAGTTGTTAGACAGATAAAAGACACAAAAAGACACTGAAAATTCAGGTTTTATGGTTTTCCGTAATTTTTTCTGTCTGAAAATTGTCTAATTTGTAATAATTAATTATTAAAATGTCAAAGATTTACCAAGCCAGAAGACTTTTGATAGAGAAAGTTTTTGAAAAAGGAAAAAATACACTAAATACTGAGGCTAAAAATAATATTGCTGAGCATTTTGAATTAGAGCTTGATGTAAATTACAATTATGAAGTTAGCGCAAAAACTTTAGTAAGATGTTATGATAATCTACATTTGGGAAAAAAAATAAATTATAAATTTAAAGACAATCTTGCTTGGGACTTTTTGAGTAAATTAATTGGATATAAAAATTTTGATGATTTTTACGAGAAAGAATTTAAACAAACTTTAATTTCAGTAAATGGTACTACCGTTTTAGAAGAGATTCTTCATAATTTAGTTATAATTAAAGATAGTATTTCTTTGGTTGTTCATAATTTTTCTTTGAAGAAAAGTGGTTTTGGTATTGTAGGACTGGTATTTGTTTTGGGTTTGATTCTAAATAAATTTAATTTTTTTAAAGGCAATGAAAAGGCAAATGTTTCTGATCAATCAGATACTGGTTTTTTGGTCAAAAAAAATGAAAATTCGCCAATAGTTATACCTCAGCAAATAGTTTATATTCCTCAAGAAATTAAAGAAATTTCTAAAAATAATATTTCTACTGAAGAAAAAAAACAATGTATGTATTGGAATGGAGAATTTTATGTTGAAATTTTTTGTGATGAATTAATTGAAGGCAAGGAAATTATCGCACTTAATGAAGAAAAAAAATTATTAAAAAAAATTACAAGACCAGATACTTTAACTGTAGAGAATGCATTAGGTAAGGTTTGGTATGATAAATCTAACAATAAAGTTGAGTTTTTCACACATTACGGAATTCATCCAGAAAACGGAAAGGCATTAAAGGATGTATCGGAAACAATTCTTGAGAAATATGCAAAAAAATAACCTCAACTTTCGCTGAGGTTTCCGTTTTATTTCAACAAACCAAGTTCGCCGAAGTGTTTTTTAAATTTGGCTACTTTTGGACCTACTACAGCGCTGCAATATGGCTGGTTGGGATTAATGTCATAATAATTTTGATGATACGTTTCTGCACTCCAGAATTTTTCAAAAGGAACAATTTGAGTAACGTATTTTCCGTTCCATTTTCCAGATTTTTCTGAATTTTCTAAAGAAATTTGAGCTTCTTCTTTTTGCTTTTCCGAATGATAAAAAATTACAGAACGATATTGTGTGCCAATGTCATTTCCTTGTCTGTTGAGTGTAGTAGGGTCGTGTAGAAACCAAAATGTTTCTAGAAGTTGAGAAAAAGAAATTACTTTTGGGTCAAAAGCGATTTGAACCACTTCTGCATGCCCAGTTTCTCCGGTGCAAACTTCCTCGTAGGTTGGGTTTTCTTTATGTCCACCAGAATATCCAGAAGTTACAGATTCTACTCCTTTTAGCATATCAAAACATGCTTCTACGCACCAAAAACATCCGCCACCAAATGTAGCATATTCTAGATTTTTATTTTCCATTTTCTTAGATTTAATAGGTAGAGTTTTTGTTTCTTGTCCGTTGCAAGAAAGCAGTAAAAAACTCATCAAAAATAAAAAAAACTTCTTCATAATTTGTATAACGAAGAAGTTTTAATTTTTATTTTAAATATAGTGAGAATCTTTTATCCTGTAGGAATTTCACCTTTGAATAAGAAAGAGATAATTTCTTTGTTCACTTTATCCATCATTTCGCTGAATAGGTGGAAAGATTCTTGTTTATAGATAATTAAAGGGTCTTTTTGTTCGTAAACTGCACCTTGAGAAGATTTTCTTAAATCGTCCATTTCTTTAAGGTGATTTTTCCAGTTTTCATCAATAATAGAAAGACAGATGTTTTTCTCAAAATCATTAACCATAGATTCGCAATGAGTATCGAAAGCTTCTTTCAAATCTGTAACAATTGTTATCGTTTTGTTGCCATCAGAGAAAGGAACTTGTACATTTTTGAACATATGCCCTTGTTGTTTGTACACATTTTCTATAATTGGGAAAGAATTGTCTTTTAACAAATTGAGTCTGTTTTTGTAATCTTCTTCCGCTTTATTGAATAAAATGTCTGTTAATTCTTTTACAGATTTAACTTTGAAATCTTCTTCGGTAACAGGAGATTCCATCGTGAAGAATTTAATGACTTCGTATTCAAATTCTTTAAACTGATTTCCTGCTTTAGTTGCCGAAACGATGCTTGCTGCTACATCATAAATAGAGTTGGTAATGTCGTATCTTAAGTGGTCTCCAAACAATGCGTTTTTTCTACGTTTGTAGATTACGTCACGTTGTTTGTTCATTACGTCGTCGTATTCAAGCAATCTTTTTCTGATGCCGAAGTTGTTTTCTTCTACTTTTTTCTGAGCTCTTTCGATAGATTTGGTAATCATAGAATGCTGAATTACTTCTCCTTCTTTGTGTCCCATTTTGTCCATCATTCTGGCAATTCTTTCAGAACCGAAAAGTCTCATCAAATTGTCTTCTAGAGAAACGTAGAATTGTGAGCTACCAGGGTCTCCTTGTCTTCCAGCTCTACCTCTTAGCTGTCTGTCAACACGTCTAGAGTCGTGTCTTTCTGTGCCAATAATGGCAAGACCGCCGTTTGCTTTTACATCTCCTTGTAGTTTAATATCGGTACCTCTACCTGCCATGTTAGTAGCAATGGTTACTACGCCAGCTCTACCAGCTTCTGCTACAATGTCTGCTTCTTTTTTGTGAAGTTTAGCATTCAATACATTGTGCTGAATTTTTCTTAATTGTAAAGCTTTTGATAATAATTGAGAAATTTCTACCGAAGTTGTTCCTACCAATATAGGTCTTCCTGCTGCAGTAAGTTTTTCTATTTCTTCTATTACAGCATTGAATTTTTCTCTGTTTGTTTTATAAACTAAGTCTTGTTTGTCGTCTCTTTGAATTGGTCTGTTGGTAGGGATTACCACTACATCCAATTTATAAATTTGCCAAAATTCTCCAGCTTCAGTCTCAGCGGTACCCGTCATACCAGCCAATTTGTTGTACATTCTGAAGTAATTTTGTAAGGTAATAGTAGCAAAAGTTTGAGTAGCTGCTTCAATTTTTACATTTTCTTTGGCTTCAATGGCTTGGTGAAGACCGTCAGAATAACGTCTTCCTTCCATAATACGACCTGTTTGCTCATCTACAATTTTTACTTCGCCGTCTATTACTACATATTCATCATCTTTTTCGAAAAGTGTATATGCTTTTAATAATTGACTTAAAGTGTGAATTCTCTCAGATTTTACGGCATAATCTCTGAAAAGTTCTTCTTTTTTTGCAAATTCTTCTTCTTTTGGAAGATTTTGATTTTCTAGTTCGGCAATCATTGTTCCAAGATCTTCTAATACAAAGAAATTAGAATCTTGATTCCCTTGAGACATGTATTCTACACCTTTGTCTGTTAAATCAATTTGATTGTTTTTTTCATCGATTACAAAGTAAAGGTCTTCATCAACAATATGCATTTTTCGGTTATTGTCTTGCATATATTCGCCTTCTGTTTTTTGTAAAAGTACTTTTATACCTTCTTCAGAAAGAAATTTTATTAAGTGTCTATTTTTGGGTAAACCTCTGTAAGCTTGTAAAAGTTTGAAACCTCCATCTGTTTTATTGCCAGCAGCAATTAGTTTTTTAGCTTCAGCAAGAATATTAGAAATTATTTGTTTTTGAACTGCAACAATTCTATCTACAGATGGTTTTAGAACGTCAAATTCGTGTCTATCACCTTGAGGAACTGGACCAGAAATAATTAACGGTGTTCTAGCATCATCAATTAAAACAGAGTCAACTTCATCCACAATAGCAAAATTTAATTCGCCTTGTACCAATTCATTAGGAGAAGTTACCATGTTGTCTCTTAGGTAGTCAAAACCAAATTCGTTGTTGGTACCGTAAGTGATGTCTGCTTGATATGCTTGTCTTCTGGCATCTGAGTTTGGCTGATGTAAATCGATACAATCTATTGTTAACCCGTGGAATTGATAGATTGGTCCCATCCAAGCGGAGTCTCTTTTTGCCAAATAATCGTTAACGGTAACTACGTGTACACCACGACCAGGAAGTGCGTTAAGATAGATTGGTAATGTTCCTACTAAAGTCTTACCCTCACCAGTTGCCATTTCAGCAATTTTACCACTGTGAAGAGCTACCCCTCCAATAAATTGAGTGTCGTAGTGAACCATGTCCCAAACAACTTCTTTACCCGCAGCATCCCATTTGTTTTTCCAGAAAGCATTACCATCTTTAATTTCTACAAAATCTTTCGTAGTTGCCATTACCATATCATGAGCATTCGCTTTTACGGTAAGTCCTCCGTTTTTTGCCAATCTTTTTGCTGTTTCTTTTACCACAGCGAAGGCTTCGGGAAGAATTTCTGCCAAAACTTTTTCTTCTATTTGATAAGAATCTTTTTTAAGTTCTTCAATTTTTACAAAAAGCTGTTCTTTTTCATCTACATTTGTAGTTGTTTTAATCTGTTCTTTAACTTCAGCTATTTCTTTGGTGATGTCTTCAGTAGCTGCTGCAATTTTTTCTTTGAATTCTTGAGTTTTCCCTCTTAATTCATCATCAGAAAGTTGTTCAATAGCAGGTTCTGCTTTTTTTACTTTGTCAACTACTTTTTTAATTTCTTTTAAGTCTTTGGCGTTTTTGTCACCAAGAAAACTTTTGAGAACTGTATCTAAAAATCCCATAAATAGTAATTTTACATTTGGCGTTTACCTAGATGGTTTGCGGCAAATAAAGTGAATAATGTTTCCTCCCAAAAATTTGGGATTTATATAATTTAAATAAAAAGCTGACAGCTGAGAGCCGGAAGCTAGTTGTTTTTTAGTATTCGTCTTCGTTCCAAAGGAAATCTTCGTCAGTAGGATAGTCACTCCATACTTCTTCTATACTTTCGTATATTTCTCCTTCGTCTTCAATAGCTTGAAGATTTTCTACTACTTCCATTGGAGCACCTGTTCTAATAGCGTAGTCGATTAATTCTGCTTTAGTCATCGGCCAAGGTGCGTCGCTTAAATATGAAGCTAATTCTAATGTCCAGTACATATAATTCTAAATTTTTTGCAAAAGTAAAAAATTATAAAAAAAATTAAACTTTTTTATCGTTGATTTTCAATTAATTTAGTTGTTATTTCTCAAAAACCATTCCACAAAGATTTTTATGCCATTTTGGTAGTTGGTTTTTGGCAGATAATTGATGAGGTTTTTGGCTTTTTCTATATCTGCGTTCGTTTTTTGCACATCTCCCGGTTGTATTGGCAGATTTTTTTTGTTGGCAACTTTTTCTAATTCTTTTTCAATGCCACTAAGCATTTCGTTAAGTGTAATTACTTGGCTTTCACCAAGATTGATGGTTTCGTACACATTGCTGTTCTTTTCTACATATTCTATAGATTTTATAATGCCATCTACAATATCATCAATAAAGGTGTAATCTCTAGCGGTAGAGCCATCTCCATAAAACGGAATTTCTTTGTTTTCCGAAATAAGTTTTGTGAATTTATGAATTGCCAAATCTGGTCTTTGTCTCGGTCCGAAAACGGTAAAAAATCTCAAAAATATCATGTTCATTTCGTATAAATGATGGTAAACATGACCGAGAATTTCTGTACATTTTTTAGTGGCAGCGTATGGCGAAATGGGCTTGTCTACATTATCAGTTTCCGAGAAAGGAATTTTTTCGTTGTTGCCGTAAACGCTTGATGAAGATGCAATTACATTGTTTTTTACATTGAATTCTCGGCATAATTCCCAAAGATTCATCGTTCCTTTTATGTTTACTTCTTCGTAATCTAGAGGTCTTTCAATAGAAGGTCTTACGCCAGCTAACGCAGCAAGATGGATGAGACAATCAATTTTATGATTTTTGAAAATTTGAGCCAAAGATTCTTTATCTCTAATGTCTGTGTAATATAATTTGTAGTTTTCTGATGATGTTTTTTCTATAAGTTTCAGAATGTCAGATTCTTTTTCAGAGAAATTAAAATCTGTTGATAAACTTACACTTTCTAAAGTATTTTTAATTTTTATTTTATAATCATAAAAATCATCGAAATTGTCAATGTTTATGACAAAATGTCCTTCTTTTAGTAATCTTTCAACTAAGTGAGAGCCAATAAATCCCGAACCGCCTGTTACTAAATAATTCATTTGTATTGCTAAACAATGTTTTTCTTACTAAAGACAAATGTAATAAAATGTTTTGCTATTTTTACGTAAAATTTTATTCATAATGCACTTTAAAGGACAAATTCTCAAAATGTCTTCCGTTTTCGGAAATCCCATCAATTATTACCTTAATCTTTCAGGAGATCTAATCTCGATGAATCAACTTTTTGGTAAAAAATTACACCTAAAACACGTTGGATATCAGTGTGTAAATTGTGGTAAAGACAAAAAAATATACAGAATGGGATTTTGTAAAGAATGTTTTTTCGAAAGTCCTTATGCTAGCGAAACGATTTTGAGACCAGAACTTTCTACGGCGCATCTTGGCATAGAAGAACGAGATTTGGAAGTAGAAAAAGAAATTCAGTTGCAACCTCATATCGTGTATTTGGCTTATACTGGCGATGTAAAAGTGGGCGTAACCAGAGAATCTCAAGTGCCAACTCGTTGGATAGACCAAGGCGCTACTTTTGCCATTCCAATTGCAAGAACTACCAATAGATACGAAGCTGGAGTGATAGAAGTTGAAATGAAAAAACATCTTGCCGATAAAACTAATTGGAGAAAAATGCTTCAAGATGAAAGAGAAAGCGATGTAGATTTAATAGATTTTCGTAATAAAATTGAAGATTTCTTTCCGAAAGAAAGTAAGCAATTTGTAATTGATGAAAATGAGGTTTGGAAACTAGATTTTCCTTATGAAGCCCCTTCAAAAATTACTTCTTTTACACTAGATTCTAAGCCAGAGTTTGAAGGTGTCTTAAAAGGAATTAAAGGACAATATTTGTGTTTTAACGACGGAGATTTCATCAATGTAAGAAGCCACGAAGGTTATGTAATTGAATTGGATATTTCTTAGAATGGATGATTTATAATAATCGCTCAAAATTCTATAAAAATTACGGCTAATCAATCTCTAAATTTACCGTATGAAGAGATTTCTAAAATTTTTTTTGTTTTTCATATTCAGTGTTGCTGCATTATCTGTAGCAACGATTTTAGGATTTAGATATTGGTTAAAAAATAATCTTCCTCAATATATTCAAGAGAAAACGCCATACAATATCACTTACAAAGATTTAAAAATCAGATTTTTACAGGGCGATATTACTGCTTCGAATATTAAAGTTTCAAATAAAAATCCTGAAAATCAGGAAATTATTGGCTTAGATGGAAATATTGATACTATTTACATCAGCAATCTTGGGATGTATGATGCTTTGGTAAATAAAACCATTAATTCAGATGAAATAAAATTAAGTAAACCCAATTTGAAAATTACTTTAGCAAAGCCTTCTACTCCAAAAATAAAGAAAAAGAAGAATTCTGTCGTCTTCAAAAATATGATGATTAGAAATGGGAATTTTGTTATAAACAGACGAAACGGATTTCCTCTTTTGAAGGTTAAAGAATTGAGTTTGAGTGTTGATAATCTTGATTTTACAGAAGAAGATGAGTTGCGTAAATTGCCTTTCGTTTTTGATGATTATTCACTTAAAGGCAATGATTTTGAAGTGTTTCCCGATGAAGTTTATAAAGTTACTGCTAAAAATATTGATACTGAAAATGGAAAACTTTCTGTAAAATATTTTAAGATTTTGCCTCAGGTGAAGTTAAAAAATTTTCAACAAAAATTTCCAAACAAAAATCTTGTTCATTTTGAAGCTTCTGAATTAAATTTTAGTGATATTGAATTGATAAACAATAAAGTAAGTTTTAATGAAATTCTTTTTTCTCATCCAAAAATTACACTTTTTGAAAGTAAAATGAAGAGAAAGAGATATGAAAAAACTCTTCCTTATGAATTGGATTTGAAAAATTTAATCTTCCAAAATGCTCAGTTTGATTTAAAAGATTTTGATGGAAAAGAAAAATTGTCTGTTAAAAATATCAACGCTTCGGTAAATAATTTTTTGGTAAATGAAGAAACTATAAAAGGTAAAATTCCTTTTTCTTGCAAAAATTACAGTGTTAAAACAGGAAGAATTTTATTTAAAGCAAATGAGTTCTATCAATTGAAAATGAATGAGTTATTGGCTAATAATAAAGGTTGGCAGTTTAATAATTTTTCAATGTTGCCTTTGCTTTCTAGGCAAGAATTTAGTAGAAAAATTAAAACAGAAAAAGATTGGTACAATATAAAAATTGCCAAAACAAAAATTTCAGGAATTGATTTCAATTTTACAAATAATCAACCCAATATAAATGTTAATAAAATTGATTTTAATGGAGTTGAAGCGATTATTTTTAGGAGTAAATTTCCAAAAGATGATTTGAGCAGAAAAAAAATGTATTCAGAGTTACTTCGAAGTATAAAATTTTCTTTGTTGGTTCATCATCTGAGTGTTAAGAATTCTTATTTGCAGTACGAAGAAGACAATACAAATGAAAATCCGGCAGGAAAATTGATTTTCTCCGACTTTAATTTGAAAGCGCAAAATCTCAATTCTAATAAAGGTTTCCAGAAAACTTTAGTTCCTATTTCAATTCAATGTAAGTTTATGAAAACTTCTCCAATGAACGTAAATTGGAGTTTTGATACCGCTAGAAAAGACGATTTTTTTAAAATTTCTGGTAATATTTCAAATCTTCCGGCAGAAAATATTAATCTTTTTGTTCAGCCTTATCTCAATATTACGGTTCAAGGCGAAATAAGACAATTAAATTTTAATTATAACGGAAATAATACTCATATTTTTGGCGATATGAATATGACGCATAAAGATTTAAAAGTTAGTATTTTAGATAAAGAAACGAAACAAAAGAAAAAGTTTTTAAGTGCTTTGGTGAATTTGTTTGTAAAATCTAATTCTAAGAAATTCCCAGAAAGCGTTGAAGTAGATGCAGAACGAGACAAAACAAAATCTTTTTTTAATCTTTTTTGGCGAGGAATTGAAGGAGGTCTAAAGAAAACTCTTATTTCTAAAAAAATAGAACAAAAAGAAGAAAAAATTAAAAAAACGGTAGAGAAAGTTAAAGAAATTAAAAAGAAAGTAGATGAGGACAAGGCTTCCTTCAAAAAGAAAATGAATGATAGATTTAAAAAGTAAAACCGCAGAAATTTCTGCGGTTTTGTTTATTTATTTTTTCAAATTTTCAAGTCCCATTTCGTAAAGGGCAAAGCTCAGAATATCTGTGTTTTCGCCAATTACTTGGTCTGTGCTTCTTCCTGCGCCATGTCCTGCATTGGTTTCAATTCTTATTAAAATAGGTTGGTTACAAGATTGTTTTTCTTGTAATTCTGCACCAAATTTAAACGAATGTGCTGGTACAACTCTGTCGTCATGGTCACTGGTAATTACCATGGTAGAAGGATAGCAAGTTCCTTTTTTAACATTATGAACTGGAGAGTAAGATTTTAAATATTCAAACATTTCTTTGTTGTCTTCTGCTGTTCCATAATCGTAAGCCCAACCTGCGCCAGCTGTAAATTTATTATATCTCAACATATCCAAAACGCCAACTCCAGGGAAAGCTACTTTTGCTAAATCTGGTCTCATTGTCATGGTAGCTCCTACTAATAAACCGCCGTTTGAACGGCCCGAAAGTGCCATGAATTCTGGAGAAGTATAACCATTTTTTTGTAAATATTCGCCTGCAGCGATAAAATCTTCAAAAACGTTTTTCTTTTGCATTTTTGTGCCCGCATCGTGCCATTTTTTTCCATATTCGCCACCGCCTCTAATGTTAGGAACGGCGTAAATTCCACCATTTTCCATCCAAATGGCATTAACAACAGAAAAACTTGGAGTTAAAGAAATATTAAAACCGCCATAACTGTAGAGAATTGTAGGATTTTTACCATCTAATTTTAATCCTTTCTTATAAGAAATCATCATTGGAACTTTAGTTCCATCTTTAGAAGTATAAAAAACTTGTTCTGAAACGTAATTTTCTGGATTGAATTTTACTTTTGGTTTTTCATATATTTCAGATTTTCCATTTTCAATATTCAGTTTATAGGTAGTTCCTGGTGTAATGTAATTTGTAAAAGAATAATAGATTTCTTTGTCATTTTCTTTGCCGCCAAAACCGTTTGCCGTTCCTTTTCCGGGAAGAGCAATTTCTCGAATTAAATTTCCGTTATAGTCGAATTGTTTTACAAAAGAAACGGCGTCTTTCATATATTTTGCGAAAATATTTCCTCCTCCAGTAGAAACGCTCAAAACATTATCAGTTTCTGGAATTACATCTGTCCAAACATCAGGATTATTGATGTTAAATTTTTGCAATTTCATATTCGGAGCATTTTTATCTGTGAAAATATAAATTTCGTCTCCTTTAGTGTCGATGATATTTGTATTGTAATCGTATCCTTTTTGAATTGGAGTAAAATCTAAATTTTTGGTTAAGTCTTTAATATACAGTTCGTTTCCACTTGTGTTTACAGCTGCGGAAAGAATAAGAAATCTTTCGTCTTCCGAAACATAAGCAGATAAATATCTTCTTTTGAAGTTATCTCCTCCAATAATCAATTGGTCTTCAGATTGTTTGGTTCCCAACTTGTGAAAATATACTTTATGAGTGTCCGTCATACCAGAAAGAATGCTTCCTTCTTTTGGTTGGTCGTATTTAGAATAGTAAAAACCTTCGTCTTTGTACCAAGAAGTGCTGCTAAACTTACATACAATTGGTTCGTCTAGAATTTTCTTAGTAGCCACATTCATAATGATGATTTTGTTCCAATCGCTACCTCCTTCAGAGATAGAATATGAAACTAAATTTCCTTTTTTGTTGAAAGAAAGTCCGGAAAGAGAGGTCGTTCCTTTTTCTGAAAATTTGTTGGGGTCTAAAAAGACTTTTGTTTTCCCTGTTTTGTCGGTTCTGTATAAGACAGATTGTGCTTGCAAACCGTCATTTTTGTAGAAGTAGGTATAATCTCCTTCTTCAAATGGGGCAGAGATTTTTTCGTAGTTCCAAATGTCTTTTAATTGAGAACGGATTTCTTCGCGAAAAGGAATTTTTGATAAATAATCTTGGGTGAATGTTACTTCACGTTTTACCCAATCTTTGGTTTCGGTTGCTCTATCGTCTTCTAACCAACGATAAGGGTCTTCTACTTTAGCGCCAAAATATTCGTCTGAGTGAGCAATTTTTTTAGTTTCGGGATATTGATAAGTACTTTTCATGTTTTGAGATGAACAAGAAGCAAGAGTGATGCTTGCTAAAATAATAGTAGGAAAATTCACTTTCATTTTTTCAAATTTCATCAAAAATAAATAAAAAAACCGAAGATAACCTCCTAAAAAATAAAAAAACCTCAGCAAATGCCGAGGTTCTTGTGTTGTATATAACGCTTAATTATGCGTTTGGTTCTACAGATACGAAAGATCTGTTATTTGCTTTCTTTCTGAAAACTACTTTACCGTCTACTAATGCAAACAAAGTATGGTCTTTACCAATTCCCACGTTATCACCTGGGTGGTGTTGTGTACCTCTTTGTCTTACGATAATATTACCAGCAATAGCTTCTTGACCACCGAAAATCTTTACACCTAATCTTTTAGAGTGAGATTCTCTACCGTTTTTGGAACTACCAACTCCTTTCTTGTGTGCCATTTTGTTTAAAAATTTTTATCGTAAATTAATACTATTCTTCAGTTTCTTTTTTAGCAGTTTTTTTAGCAGCTGGTTTTTTAGCTGGTTCTGCTCCTTCTTCAGTTGTTTCTTTTTTAGCAGCTTTTTTAGCTTTTGGAGCTTCAGCACCTGCGATAGAAACAATCTGGATTTGTGTTAATTGTTGTCTGTGTCCATTTTTTACTTTGTAACCTTTTCTTCTTTTCTTTTTGAAAACGATTACTTTATCAGCTTGAACATGATCAAGAATTTCCGCTTCTACAGCGATACCACTTACAGCCGGGGCACCTACAGTTACTGTTCCGTTTACAGTAAGAAGAACTTTTTCGAAAGATACTTTGTCTCCTTTTTCACCTTTTAAACGGTTTACAAACAACTTTTGGTTTTGCTCAACTTTGTATTGAAGCCCTGCTATCTCTACGATTGCAAACATTGTTTATATATTTTTAGTTAATTCGAGGTGCAAAAGTAAGAAAAAAAAATGAGTTATCCACATTAATGCTAAAATTTTTTAGTTAAAAACGAAAATTGTACATTTGAAAACACTTTATAAATTCTATGAAACGAGATCTTTACATCGATTTTGCCAAAGGCTTGGCTACACTTTCTATCGTTTTTATTCATACTGCTTTCTGGAGCGGACAACTTTATCTCCCGTCGGAAGTAAGAACTTTAAGTTTATTAATAGATGTACCTGTTTTTTTTGCGCTGAGTGGATTAACTTCTGGCAATAATGTAGAAAAAACCTTGTACAGATTGCTGAAACTGCAAGTTACTTATATGATTTTTGTAACTTTTCTATTTTTCTTGGATGGAATAATGAAATGGGGAATTTTTGGAATTTTCGGAACAGAAGGGATGCAATCGTACTATACCGTTTTTGGGACTAAATATGGCGTTCCTAATGTAGATTCTGCTTTTAATTGGGATATTCTTGGGAATTGGTTTCTGCATAGTTATAGCAATTGTGATAGTTTTCCTGTAGTAATGGGAAGTTTTTGGTATCTTAAAGTCTATTATATTGTTACGGTTTTTGGAGTTTTGATTTTAAAATTCTTTCCAAAGCATATTAAATGGTTAATTGGTGTTTGTTTGGCACTTACCATTTATTTTAATATTGATAATGATGTGATGAGAAATTATGCGCCTTATTATCCAAGTGGACAGGTTGGTTATGTTGCTTTTTATTTAGCAATTTTCTTATTTGCAATTCAATTGAAAGGAAAGAAAATTAAAAACGTTTTTGTGCCTGTTTTGTATGGTTTTGTAGCTTTGAGTTTGATTTTGGTTTTCTGGTATTTTGGAGATGAAGTTTTCTATAAATTCAACAAACAAAAATTTCCGCCCAAAATTCCTTATATTGTTTGGAGTTTGCTTTCATTAGTAACAATTTTTGTTTTATATAACCGCTTGAAAATCACCAAAGACAATTTCATAAATTATATTGGCAAAAACGCTATTTTCTATTATTTTGCACAAGGAATGAGTTCTTCTGTGGTTTATTTTGTGGTAGCGGCTCTTAAAGAAAATGTTAATACTTGGGTCTTAATGGTTTTGATTTATGCTTTGAATGTAGGTTTGGCAATCGTTTTTGCCGAAATTTTGAAGAAAATAGACTCTTATGGCTGGAAAATTTTAGAATTTTTGAGAAAGAAAACAGCCGAAAATTAATGTAAATTTGTGAAAATTTTAGAAAATGTTCAAATTAAAATTACCAACAGACCCACGTTGGGCAAATATAGCAGAAGGAAATTTAGAAGAAATCCTTACAGACCACGCTTGGTGCGAGCAAAAAGCAGCAACTAATGCAGTGGGTTTAATTACAATGATTCCGGAGCATACAGAGATTGTGACAGAATTATTGGCAATTGCTCAAGAAGAATTAGACCATTTCAACCAAGTTCATGAAATCATCAAAAAAAGAGGATATATTTTAGGTAGAACAAGAAAAGATGATTATGTAAATCAACTTTTTAAATTTATTATTCAAGGCAGTAGAGAAGATTTAATTATAGACAAAATGCTTTTCGCAGCAATGATTGAAGCCAGAAGTTGCGAACGTTTCAAAGTGCTTACCGAAAATATTAAAGATGATGAACTGAGAGAATTTTACAAAGAACTCATGATTTCTGAAGCCAATCATTACACTACTTTTATCGGCTTTGCAAGACAATTGGGAGACCCGGAAAAAGTTAACAAACGTTGGGAAGAATGGTTACAATATGAAGGCGAAATCATAAAATCTTACGGAAATAAAGAAACAATTCACGGTTAATATTTTTTTTGAATTTTAACTTATGAATTTTTTAGAATAAAGTTTTACCTTTGATTTGTAAAAATAAAAAGTGAAAAGACCGAAAACAGAAGGTTATATAAATCTTTTTCTCAAATCTTTTTTGAAAGGATTAATTATTGTTGGGCCAATAGCTGCAACATTATACATTATTTTCGTGGTTTTTGACACTTTAGATAATATTGTTCCTTTCGGGTTTTTTCTTCCTGATGAGTGGAATAGAACAGGTCTTGGTTTCATTACTTTGATTGCTTTTATCACAACCGTAGGATACTTCTTTAATAAATTTGTTTTTGGGAAATTTATTTTCGAAAGTTTAGACCATTTTTTAGAAAAAACGCCAGGCGTAAAACATATTTATTCTCCAACTAAAGACGTAATGAGCTCTTTTGTGGGAGATAAAAAGAAATTTAACGTTCCTGTTTGGGTAAAAACCAACGAAAATCCGGAAATCTGGAGAATAGGTTTTCTTACTCAAAATAATATGACAGATGTAGGAATGCCCAATCAAGTTGCAGTTTATTTGCCACATTCTTACGCCATTTCGGGTTGGGTAATTATCACTTCAAAAGAAAATATTAAAGCAGTTGAAGGCATGAGCGCTGCCGAAGCCATGAAATTTGCCGTAAGTGGCGGAGTTGCCGGTTTCCACAGTGATAAAAACGTTTTTAAAGCTCCGGAATGATTCAAATTAAATAATTGAAAAATGAAAGAATTAAGTATTGCTTTAATTTTTTCAAGTTTTTAAAAATTTAATTATTTAATTTTAAATTATTCATTTCATGAAACTTCCTTACGCAGAACCATTTAGAATAAAAATGGTTGAAGAAATATATCCATCAACTCGCGAACAACGCAAAGAGTGGCTTAAAGAAGCGCACTATAATTTATTTAACTTAAAATTTTCTCAAGTTTTTATCGATTTGCTTACTGACTCTGGAACCGGAGCAATGAGCGACAAACAATGGGCAGAAATAATGACGGGAGACGAAAGCTACGCTGGCTCTCGTTCTTTCGAAAAATTACAAAACAGAGTTACTGAAGTTACTGGTTTTCAATATCTTTTGCCAACGCATCAAGGTAGAGCTGCAGAAAATGTACTGTTTTCTGCAATGGTAAAAGAAGGAGATGTTGTTCCAGGTAATTCGCATTTTGATACTACAAAAGGTCATATAGAATTCAGAAAAGCGCATGCTGTAGATTGTACTATTGATGAAGCTTTTGATATAGACAATCTTCACGCTTTCAAAGGAAATATAGATTTGCACAAATTAGAAAGCGTGTATCTTTCTCATTCTAAAGAAAATATTCCGTTTTGTTTAATTACAATTACGTGTAATACTTCTGGCGGACAGCCAGTTTCTTTAGAAAATATAAAAGCAGTAAAAAAACTGTCAGACCAATACGGAATTCCTGTAATTTTTGATTCTGCAAGATTTGCAGAAAATGCTTATTTCATCAAAACAAGAGAAGAAGGGCAATCTGAAAGAAGCATCAAAGAAATTTGCCGAGAAATGTTTTCCTACGGAATGGGAATGACGATGAGTTCTAAGAAAGACGGTTTGGTAAATATCGGTGGTTTTATCGCTTTAAATGACGAAGAAATTTACAGAGCTGCTTCTAATTTTACCATTATTTATGAAGGTTTCATTACGTATGGCGGAATGGCTGGTAGAGATATGGCGGCTTTGGCTCAAGGTTTAGACGAAGCTACGGAATTCGATTATTTGAAAAGTAGAATTACTCAAATAGAATTACTCGGAAATCAATTAATAGAATTCGGGATTCCTATTCAAAAACCAATTGGCGGGCACGCAATTTTTGTAGATGCTTTGAAGTTTTTACCCAATATAAAACGAGAAGAATTCCCTGCGCAGACTTTAGCAATTGAATTATACAAAGAAGCAGGAATTAGAGGGGTGGAAATTGGAACTATTTTAGCAGATAGAGACCCAGAAACCAGAGAAAACCGCTATCCCAAGCTAGAATTGTTGAGACTTGCAATTCCGAGGAGAACTTACACCGATAATCACATTAATTATATTGCGGTGGCGCTAAAAAATGTTTTCGATAGGCGAGCAGAAATTAAGAAAGGCTATCACATTACTTGGGAAAGCGAAATTCTTAGACATTTTACCGTTCAGTTAGAAGAAATTTAATATCAACCGAGATTTTTCTCGGTTTTTTTATTTTTTAAAGAAAATGTTTGCGTATTCAAATTTTTATTCTACATTTGTAGAGTTAATTTTAATTTTGTAGAATGAAAGATCAAAAACTTACCGATGCTGAAAAAGATTTAATGGAAATTATCTGGCAAAAAAAAGCGGCTTTTATGAAGGATATTATGGAAGAATTTCCCGAACCAAAGCCAGCAACTACTACTATTGCAACGCTTTTGAAAAGAATGCAAAATAAAGATTTGATAGGATACAAAACGTATGGAAATTCTAGAGAATATTTCCCGAAAGTGAGTAAAGAAGTTTATTTTAAAGAAGAAATGACTTCTATGATTGACAAATTTTTCAACAGTTCTGCTTCGCAATTTGCTTCATTTTTCACTTCAAATACAAAATTGTCTCAAACCGAATTAAAAGAACTAAGAGACTTAATAGACCAAAAAATTAAAGACTAATGTTTGCCATCGTTTTAAAAATAATTTTAGTTTCTGCTCTATTATTGGCAGTTTACTATATTTTTTTTGAAAAAGAAAAAGTATTGAAATTCAATAGGTTTTATCTTTTGTTTTCGCTGGTTTTTGCTTACACAATTCCTTTTATTTCTCTTACGATTCCAAATTTTGAAAAATCAAAACCAAATTTAATAATAGGAAACGTGGTTCAACAACAAGCTGTTTTTGTTTCAAGTGTTGAGCAAAATAATGTGAATTGGATGATTTTAATTCCAATAATTTACGCTTCAGTTGCTTTGTTTTTTTTGATTAAAGCCATTATTTCTGTTTACAAAATTTTGAATTTAAAAGGACAAAATTTGATGTATCAGCATCAAAAAATTAAAATTCTAGAAAAGGAAATTGCTCCGTTTAGTTTTTTAAATAAAATTTATTTTGGTAAAAATTACTGGATTGACAACAATATAGACCAAAGAATTTTCTTACACGAAAAGCTTCATGTACTCCAGAAACATAGTTTGGATATTCTATTGCTCGAAATTTTAAAAATTATCTCTTGGTTTAATCCTGTGTTGCATTTTTACAAAAAAGCCATGATCAACAATCACGAATTTTTGGCAGACGAAAATGTAGTGAACAACAATTATGGAATAAAATCTTATCAGCATTTGATTTTAGACGAGATTATTTATCATCAAAATTACCAATTAACACACCAATTCAATTTTAATAACACCAAAAAACGATTTATCATGATGACAAAATCCAAATCCAAATTAGCTAACCTTAAGAAGTTTCTAATTTTACCATTATTTGCCATTTTCTTTGTGGCATTTGCAAACAAGAAACCTTCTGAAATTGTAGAAAATAACTTCTCAAATTCTGAGAAAATTTTCAAGGAAAAAATTCCATTACCTCAAAATTTAGAAAGTAAAATCTTAACGAAATCCGAAAATGACACCATTAAACCAAAAGTTAAGAAAACAGAAGCTGCAATTAAAACAGAAATTAAAAATGAAGTAGCTAAAGCAAGTCAGTCTAAGTCTGCTGAGCCAATTTTACCACCTCCGCCTGTAGATAAAATAGAATCACATACAGAAGCAGAATTCCCGGGAGGTTTAACTGCTTTAAGAAATAAATTTTCTGAAAATTTTGACCCAAGTAAATTAGAAAATACTAAAGGAATCATTAAAGGAACAATAGTTTTAATTATTTCTGATGATGGCAAACGATACAATGATAGTTATGATTTTGATAATGAATCATTTAAAAAAGCGGCCAAGAATTCAATTGAAAAAAGTTTAGAAGGTGTTGTTTGGAAACCAGCAACGCTTAACGGTAAGCCTGTAGCTTCTTCTTTTAAAATGCCAATGACCATGAGTTTTGAATAAATTCTTAAAAGAGCAGAAATTTCTGCTCTTTTTTTATTTGTTTTTCTTTTGTATTTTTGGAATATGAATTTCAAACTCAATTCAGAATTTGCGCCAACTGGCGACCAACCTCATGCGATAGAAAAACTTTCCGAAGGAATAGAAAGCGGAGAGAAATATCAAACGTTACTTGGTGTTACAGGTTCTGGTAAAACATTCACCATTGCAAATGTGGTAGAAAAAGTGCAAAAACCAACTCTAGTTCTTGCGCATAATAAAACTTTGGCGGCTCAACTTTTTATGGAATTCAAAGAATTTTTTCCAGAAAATGCCGTAGAATATTTCGTTTCTTATTACGATTACTATCAGCCAGAAGCTTACATTGCTACCACAGGAACTTACATAGAAAAAGATTTGTCTATTAATGAAGAAGTAGAAAAACTCAGACTTTCTGCTACTGCAAGTTTGCTTTCTGGGAGAAGAGATGTTTTGATAGTTGCTTCAGTTTCTTGTATTTATGGTATTGGAAATCCTACGGAATTCAATAAATCTTTAATAGAAATAGAAGTAAACTCTAAAGTTTCTAGAACAGCTTTTCTTCATAAATTGGTTAATGCGCTATATTCTAGAAGTATAAATGAATTTGTAAGAGGTACTTTTCGGGTGAAAGGAGACGTTATAGACGTTTATCCTGCTTACGCTGATAACGGAATTAGAGTTCAGTTTTTTGGAGACGAAATTGAAAAAATTCAAAGTTTTGATGTGATTTCAGGTAATGTAATTTCAAATTTTGACCAAATTAATATCTATCCTGCTAATTTATTTGTTACTTCAAAAGAAACGATGAATGAAGCAATTAGAGAAATTCAGGATGATATGGTAAAGCAAGTTGATTTTTTTAATTCTATTGAAAAGCCTTTGGAAGCCAAACGTTTGCAAGAACGTACCGAATTAGATTTAGAAATGATAAAAGAGCTCGGATATTGTTCTGGCATCGAAAATTATTCTCGTTATATGGATGGAAGAGAGCCTGGTTCTAGACCTTTCTGTTTGCTAGATTATTTTCCGAAAGATTATTTGATGGTGATTGATGAGTCTCACGCTACGCTTCCGCAAGTTCACGCAATGTACGGTGGCGATAGAAGCAGAAAAGAAGCTTTGGTAGAATATGGTTTTAGACTTCCTGCAGCAATGGATAACCGTCCGTTGAAATTTCCAGAATTCGAGGAAATGCAAAATCAGGTAATTTATGTTTCCGCAACACCGGCAGATTACGAATTGGAGAAATCTGGCGGAATTTATACCGAACAAATTATTCGTCCTACTGGACTTCTAGACCCAATTATTGAAGTGAGACCAACGATGAATCAAATTGATGATTTAATTGAGGAAATTCAAAAAAGAGTAGAAGAGGACGAGCGTGTTTTGGTAACGACTTTAACCAAAAAAATGGCGGAAGAACTCACAAAATATTTCACAAAATTTGGAATTAGAACGCGATATATTCACTCTGATGTAGAAACTTTGGAGCGAATACAAATTATGCAAGACTTAAGAACGGGATTGTTTGATGTTTTGGTAGGTGTAAATCTTTTGAGAGAAGGTTTAGATTTGCCAGAAGTTTCTTTGGTAGCGATTCTTGATGCAGATAAAGAAGGGATGCTAAGGTCTCGCAGATCTTTGGTGCAAACCGTAGGAAGAGCTGCAAGAAATGTGAACGGAAAAGCAATTTTGTATGCTGATAAAATGACCAATTCGATGCAAAAAACCATTGATGAGACCAATTATCGACGAGAAAAACAAATGAAATATAACGAGGAACATAACAAAGTTCCTACTCCGCTTAATAAGAAAATTTCTGAAAATTTGGTGGGCAGAGCCAAAGATTTCCCAGATTCTGCTTATACTCAAAAAGAAATTGTAAGACAAGTTGCCGAAGAAAAAGCAGCTTATGGAAGTGTTGATATTGAAAAGATGATTGCTGAAAAACAAAAAGCAATGGAAGCTGCGGCTAAAAATTTAGATTTTATTACAGCTGCGAAATTGAGAGATGAGATTTTGGCTTTAAAAGGTTAGGTTGCAAATCCTAAATCTATAATACAATTTTCAGGGTTTTTAGGATCATAAATGAGTGTGGTTTTTTTATGAAAATCGAAAAGTATTTCCACGCTTTTCATGTTCATTGGTAATTTTATATCATGTAGATAATTTCCCCCATCAACTGTATAGACTAATTTAACAAAAGAAATGTAATCCGTTTCTTGCCTTTTTTCTTTAATATCAACAAAACCATTTTCAACAAATTTATCAAAAGTTGCTGATTCATTAAATTCTGTGATTCTTTTATCCTCTGTAATGCTTATCATAGATGTTGTTAAATCAATTTCAATTTTTTTACCATTTTTCAGAAGATAATTAACATTGTTGCTATGTTTAACGGTTCTGAATGAATTATAAATGAATTTAATTAAATATAAAATTCCAAACACTATGAAAAGAAATATAAATATGTAGGCAATCTCTTGTCTAAAAAATTTACTACTTAAAAATGTTATAAAAATCATGTTTTTTTTAATATTATAATAGTAGTAGGTTCCTACGGAACCCTTTCTAGTTTGAGGTAATTTTTATTATGAATAAAGTTATTCCTACTATTCCTAATAGCATAATTAGCATACTCATTATTCTTAAAATAAAAGCTGTTGTGTGTTTTGCAAAGAATTTTCTAATGAAATTATTTGCTTCAATTTTTTCTTTCTCTAAAATTTCTGGACTAAATTTATAAAAATAGAATCCAATAAAAAGCATGAAAAAACTTGTTATTAATATTTTCATATCCTAAAACTTATAAACCCTCTTCTTCGGTTTTTCATAATTCACTTCACCACGAATTGGCGTTAATAAATCCATTAAACCGTTGAGTTTAATTTCGTAAATCGTAGAAAGTTGCATCCCGAGTTTTCCTTTGGGCATTCCTTGTCTTTGGAACCATTCGAGATATGAAATAGGCAAATCTGCTAAAATAGTTCCTGCGTATTTTCCGAAAGGCATTTTTACCTCGCAGATTTCTTTTAAAATTTCTGGATTAATCAATTTTTCTAAATTTTTACTTCTACACTTTCTTGGTTATCGCCTTTTTGGTCGGGAAGAATTGATGAGGTTTCTTCGAGTTTTTCTGAGAATTCGTCGGCATAAATTTGCATCAGTAGTATTGTAATGGAAACCAATATTGGACCGAAAATCAATCCAAAAAATCCAAAAATCTTTAACCCTAAAATAATCCCGAAAACAGTATTAAGAGGATGTATATTTTCTAATTTTTTGAGCAATGTAAATCTCAAAACATTATCAATTAAACCAACAATTAGTAATCCATAAGCTATAACGCCTAAACCACCAACGGTGTCTCCACTTGCCAACATAAAAATCCCAACAGGAATATAAACAATTGCTGCTCCTACAATAGGAATCATGCTTCCAATAAAGGTAAGCGCAAATAATAATATCGGGCTGGGAGCTTTGAAGATGAAATAACCAATTAATGCTACAATGGCTTGTCCTAATGCAACAACAGGAATCCCAACAGCGTTTGCTACTACTAATTTTCTGAATTTTATACCAATTTTTTTTCCATTAGATTTTTTTAAAGGCGAAATTCCCATTAAAATTCTTTCGAAAAGTCTAGCTTTGGTAAGCATAAAATACAGAATAAAGAACATTGCTGAGATTACTGTAAGAGTGTTGAGTGTTGTGTTGAGGATTGTAGTAGAAAGTTTTCCTGCTACTTCAGATATTTTCTGCTTATTTTCTTTACTTAAAATATCAATGTCTAATTTACTCTGAATATAATGAGATACTTTGTCTATAAAATCATTGAATTTATCTGCGTATTGTTGTGCGTTTCCAATTTTTTCTACCAATAAATCTACAATAAGATAAGATGGAATAATAATAACGAAAAGTGCAATGAGAATAATGACAATGGCTGCTGCCCAAGGTTTCCATTTTCTTTTTTCTACCAGATTAAAATTAAATTCCCTCGAAATAATATAAAGCGTAAGTGCACCTAATAGTGATGGTAAAAAATCACTCAAATTGAAAAGTATTAAACCCAGCATCAATAAAATGATGGCAAGCATAAAAACCTGTCTTACTTTGTTATTGCTTATTTGGTTAGATGTATTCATATTGTGGAATTAAAAAAGCAACAGAAATTTCTGTTGCTTTCAAAGGTATAAATATTTTTAAAAATTTTAATCTTTATTTACTTCGTAAGGTGTACCAAATAAAGCACAATATAATGAATATGAAACAGTGTGTATAAATGGTAATGTAACAATTGCTCCAATACAGCACAATAAATATCCAGAAATTGAAATTAAACCTCCTAAAATCGCAACTACCAATACAAGTCCGAAGTTATCATTTGTAGTTTTGAAGCTCAAACTTAATCCATCAGAAACATTTTTATTGCCAAAAAATACAATGGGCAAACCAACGAATCCTACAATGTACATATAAATACCTGGTAAAAGACAGAAAAAAGTACCTACTGTTGCTAAAATAGAAATTACAATTCCGTATAAAATTAAATTTCCTGTATTTTGTCTGTATCCAATAAATAAGTCCGAAAACTCAATATTTTGTTTCGTGTTGCTTTTATGAGTCATATAAATAATGCCTGCGGATAAAGGGTATAATATCATACTACTTACCATAGACGATAGCATTGCAAATGCAGTAGAACCAAACCCAGAATTTTGTTGTTCTAAAATCATGTCTTTTAAATCTTCAGAATTTCCAGATTGTGCAGACTCAATAAGTTCTTTGTAGAAGCTTACTCCTAAAGTAGCACTTGGAAAAAGCATAGAAATTAAATAAGAAATAACGAAAGTAATAACCCAAAATAATATTGCATACCCGATAATGTTTTTATAATTCTCCCATGCGTGAGAAATAATACTTCCAGATTCCTTTTGCGGAGCTAAAGGTCTTTCAAATTCAGAAAAGTTACTCATAGTTTTAATATTTTGTTTTTACCAAAATTAGTTAAAATTATGTGACTTTTGTTACAGAACTACACAAATTTTATACGAAAATAACTTTTAAACAAAGTATAAATAATTGCATTCCAGAAAGGAAAGGTAAAGAAAAGCCCAAAAAAGCATAAGAGAAATCCAGAATAACTGAAAATTATAGCTAAAACAGAACACGCTGCTATAATGAAAAAATTACCGCCAACTACCTTAAAACTTATCTTTAGAGCTTCGGTTAAATTCATCGGAGTAAAATAAAGAAGCGGTGCCGCAAAAATGGTAAACATAATCCATAGAAAACCAGGGATTACCAATGGTTTTAAGTAGAAATAAATTCCGCCCCAAAGCAAATAATAACCAAAAAATTTAAAGAAATTAGAACCAGAAAAACCAGCAAATAAATCGTTTATATTAACTTTTTCATGAGCATCTATTAAAGTATAAATTTTGAAAAAACCAATATTAAGAGGATAAATAATTGCAGTAGCTACAATTACCATCATTGAGAAATATTTGAAATTGTCACTAAAGGTAATCTCTTGAATAGCAGAGCTAAATTCGTCTGGGTTTGAAGACATTAATGGAGCAATTTCTTGTATTTTAGGGTAAATTTCATAGTAATCTAACAAAAATTTTCCCAAAATAAGTAACGTAGAAAAGTATATTAAAGTAAATATTAATTGATAAAAAAGAGTGGAACTCCAATATTTAAAAGACTGTTTTATAACGTAATCTAAACTAATCTTTCTGCTTGCTTCATTCATTTTGCAAAATTAGTTCTTTTGTATAAAATTTACCATTGTTTTTTTTAATTTAATTGATAGAAATTCATGTTTTTAATGGTAATTTAATTTTTAATTGTTCTTATGAACGATGAAGGTTATTTTTTAATAGGGTTTTAGAAGAAAAAAGTTTTTTTTTCAGAAATAAAAAAGGAGATAATTTTTTTCAAAAATGTAAATTTGCGCATGTTAAATATCAATCATCAAAAATTCTTAGAATTAGACCAACTTTCTCAGCAGAAAGTTCCTTTCTTTTTTGTGATAGATTTTTTGATGGAAAACGTTTTGATTTTCAATGAAGAAGATTTAAAATCAAAGATAATTTTAGTAGATTTTCCTTATTTCAAAAACATTGAAAACAAAGAATTTGCTTCTAAAAAAATTGAATGGCAAGCTTTTCCTCAATCTAAAAAAGATTACGAAAAAGGTTTCAAAATTGTGCAAGAACATCTAAAACGTGGCGATTCTTATTTGGTAAATTACACTACAGAAACTCCCGTTGAGACCAATCTTACTCTGGAAGAAGTTTTTTATCAGTCTAAAGCAAAATACAAAGTGTTGCTTAATAATGAGTTTACTTTTTTTTCGCCAGAAACTTTTGTCGAGATTAAAAACCAAAAAATTTACACTCATCCAATGAAAGGAACTATTGAAGCGGAAAAACAGAACGCAATAGAACTTTTAAAAAACGATGTAAAAGAAAAAGCCGAACATTATACGGTAGTAGATTTGTTGAGAAATGACTTGAGTATGATTGCTGATAACGTTCAATTAGATGAATTTCAACGAATTGATTATCTGCAAACTAGCAATAAAAATCTCTATGCGATGAGTTCGGAAATTTCTGGTGATGTAAAACCAGAATTTCAATATAAAATAGGAAGTTTGCTTCAAAAAATTCTTCCAGCTGGTTCTATTCTCGGAGCGCCAAAACCGAAGACTTTGGAAGTGATTTTGGAAGCCGAAAATTATAAAAGAGGATTTTATACCGGCGTTGCAGGTTGTTTTGATGGAGAAAATCTTGATTCTTGTGTGATTATTAGGTACATAGAAAACAAAAATTCTTTATATTTGAATGAAAAACCGAATTTGGTTTTCAAAAGTGGAGGCGGAATTACGCATCTCAGCAAGCTAGAAGACGAATATCAAGAAATGAAAAACAAAATATATGTCCCAATTCATTGAAAGCATCAAAATAGAAGATCAGGAAGTGTTTCTGCTAGAGTTACACCAAAAAAGAGTGAATGATACTTTTGCGCATTTTGGGGCGCAAGGTTCTATCAATTTAGAAAAAATTGTAAAAAATCTAGAAATAGACGAAGACGGATTTTTTAAACTGAGAATTGTGTATGATTTAAATAGAAACTACAAAACTCAGCTCATTCCTTATGCTATTGCAGAGATTGATAATTTTCAGTTGGTAGAAAACAATACATACGATTATGCTTTTAAATTTGAAGACCGTAAGGAATTCGAAAAAATGAAAACCAAAGCAAAATGCGAAGAAATTATTATTGTTAAAAATAATTACATCACGGATACTTCTTACACCAATCTACTTTTCTTAAAAGACGAAATTTGGTACACGCCAACTACTTATTTGTTAAACGGCGTAATGCGCCAACATCTTTTGAAAGAAAAGAAAATAAAAGAAACCGAAATTACTTTGCAAAATATTAAAGAATTCTCTCATTTTCAACTGATTAATTCTATGAACGATTTTGATGATATGTTTATCTATCCTATTGAAAGAATTGTAAATTTACCAGAAAGCAGAGAGTATTTGGGGATTTAATTCTGTGTTTTTTACTTCAAAGAATTAAAATACTCTTTCAAAACATCAGCATTTTGAATTTCAGAAGTATTAATTTCTAGAATTTTTGGTTTTTCTTCTGGCTTAAAGAAATTGTCCAAAGTTCTTAATAAAGTTTCTTCTTCATCTACTTTAAAATAACTAAAACCGAAATGTTTGGCGATGTGTTCGCAGGTTTTATGATGTTTTGTTGCGATAAATTCGTCCACAGCATTGGTAGAACTTGGTCCGGGAATAATTCTGAAAATATTTCCTTCGCCGTTGTTCACCACAATAATTCTCGTATAAGGCGGAATGTATTGGTTCCAAAGTCCATTTACATCGTACAAGAAACTTAATTCTCCAGTTACCAAAATCACAGGATTTTCGCTCATCATAGCATATCCCATTGCGGTAGAAGTGCTGCCGTCAATTCCGCTGGTTCCTCGGTTGCAGAAAATATGATGATTTTTAGAAAACGGAAAAAGTTCGGTGTATCTAATTGCAGAAGAATTAGAAACGTGAACGTGATAATTCTGAGGAATTTTTTGCTCTAGAATTTCAAAAATTTTAAAATCCGAAAATCTGATAGACGAACAATAAGCATCGTGTTTAGCGTCTCTTTTGTCTCTTAAAACATCCCAAAGATTGTAATAAGCTTGTGGCTCTAACTTAGAAAAAGGAAGCAGTTGCCCGAAGAAAATTTCTGGTTTTGCATTAATTTTTTCGGTAAGAGCATAGTAAGTATTAGGAAACCAATGTTGGTCTATATGCCAATGTTTGCTAGGTTTTGCTTTTCTTAAAAATTCTTTTACTTTTTTAGAAACCACATTCTGCCCAATAGTAATCAGTAAATCTGGAGCGAAAGTTCTTATGTCTTCGTCGTTAAAATTAAAAACATAACGGTCTATATGATTGAAGAATTTTTCGTGATAAAGATTAGAATTTGCCTCTGTTAAAACCACTACAGAATGGTTTTTTACAAACTGAGAAAGGATAGATTCTAGCTCTGGATTTTTATCGTGAGTTCCTGCTAAAATTAGAATTCTTTTAGATTGATTGAATTCTGAAATTAATTGAGAAGGAATTTCGTGTTTTTTTTCTTGTTTAATGACTTCAATTTCTGGGAAAACAGGCATTTCGTACACCAATCCATATAAAGGCTCAGAAAGCGGAATATTGATATGTACAGGACCTTGTTTTTCTATACAAAGTTCTATGGCTGTTTTAATGGTTTTGAAATTTTCTTCTTCAGCATTCTCTGTTTCGTCTTCCAAAAGTTCAAAATCTCCATAAGAATGTTGTTGAAATAAATTTTTCTGACGAATAGTTTGTCCGTCAAAAATGTCAACAAAATCTCTCGGTCTGTCTGCTGTTAAAATTAAAAGCGGAACGTTTTGATAAAAAGCTTCTGTAACCGCAGGATAATAATTGGCAGCTGCAGAACCAGAAGTACAAGAAATGGCAACGGGCTTTTTAAGAGATTTTGCCATTCCCATTGCGGTAAAAGCTGCGCTTCTTTCATCTACCACGCTGAAACATTCAAAACTATCTAAATCAGAAAAATGAATGGCAAGTGGAGCATTTCTAGAACCAGGTGAAATTACCATTTTATTGATGCCATATTGTTGTAAAATATGTCCTAAAATCTGAATTGAACGTTTTGCTGAGAATTGTTTCATTTTAAAATACCAAAAATACAAAAAAAACCATCAGATTTTCTGATGGTTTTGGCGCCTTTTGCTGGGCTCGAACCAGCGACCCTCTGATTAACAGTCAGATGCTCTAACCGACTGAGCTAAAAAGGCTACTCTGTTTGTTTTGAGTGGTGCAAATATAGAGCGTTTTTACTTATCTGCAAAATATTTTCAAGAAAAATTTTCAATTATTTTACGATTAATTTGTAAATATCTGAACCAAAGATTAATAGCATTAGTCCCATTAGGAAGATTACTCCAATCATTTGAGCATTTTCTAAAACTTTTTGCGGAACTGGCTTGCCAGTGATAAGTTCCCAAGTGGTAAAAAGGGCGTGCCCACCGTCTAAACCTGGGATAGGAAGCAAGTTTAAAAATGCTAACCAAGCCGAAAACATTGCCGTAAAACTCCAAAAAGCTACCCAATCTATTTCTTTAGGCATCATTTTGATAATGGCAATAGGACCTCCAACGTTTTTGTATCCTTTAATTTTCTTGTTAAACATTAATTTGAACTGCTTAATCTGCATGGTAAGAGATTCTACTGTTCTTTCGAAACCTCTTCCTATTGCGGGGAAAAAACTATATTCTTTAGTGGTTTCTGTTTGTTCAAAAGCTTTTAATGCTAAATTTTTGTTTTGAAAATAGCCTATTTTGCCGTCTTTTGTAGTTGTAAGGTCTAGTGTTTTTAATTCACTATTTCTTAGAACCTCTAATTTTATTGGAGTATTTTTTTTGTTAGATAAATCTTGAATTAATTCATCTTGAAAATTAATTTTTTTGCCATCAACTCCTACAATTTTATCGCCAATTTGTAAGCCTGCTTGCTTAGCTGGCCCTTCAATAATAGAATCTACTACAGGAGCAAATCTATTGGAGATGTATAATTTAGCTGTTTTCGCGCCTAAAATGTGAGCAATTCCGTCTTCATTTGGTTTGAAGGTTACTTCTTTTCCATTTCTTTCTACGGTTACTTCATCAGCAAGAAGCATATTAATCATAGAATTTTCTAATCTTTCAGCTGGTTTGCCATCTATTTTTAAGATTTTGTCTCCGTTTTGAAGTCCCATCATTGCTCCTTCTTCAGAAACTGCAATTCCATTTTGGAATTTTGCCAAATCGTGATATTGTTCGCCAACTGATAAATTTAATCCTGTGAAAATAGCCCAAGCTAAAATTAAATTAACGATAATGCCACCAAGCATAATGATGAGTCTTTGCCAAGCTGGTTTACTTCTAAATTCCCAAGGTTGTGCAGGTTGTTTTAGCTGTTCGGTGTCCATGCTTTCATCCACCATACCAGAGATTTTTACATAGCCACCAAAAGGAAGCCATCCGATTCCGTATTCTGTTTCTCCGATTTTTTTCTTAAATAAAGAGAACCAAGGGTCAAAGAAAAGATAGAATTTTTCTACTCTGCATTTAAACCATTTAGCTGGTAAAAAATGTCCTAATTCGTGTAAAACAACAAGTATAGAAATACTTAATATAAATTGAAATATCTGTGTTGCTAATTCCATTAAGTTTAATTATTTTTTTAAAATTATGCAAATGTAACAATTCTGTTTCACTAAAACCGTACCAAATAAAAAAAGACGCCAAAAAGCGTCTTTAATTTATGATTATTTAATGTATTCAATTAGAAATTGAAAGAAACACCAATGCTACCATTGTTACCAGCTTCTAAGAATGCACCAACATTATTATTGAAGTAATATCTTACACCAAGGTGTGCTCCAAGTCCGAAAGTATTGCCAATAACACCTACATCTACACCTGGATACAAATCCCATTTGCTAGGCATATCTAAAGCATCTTGTAAGTGAAAGTTTACTCTACCAAATACAAAAACGTTATTGTCTTTGTTGTCATCTTTATATCCAGAGAAATATAAATTTGCACCAGCACCTAAAGAGATTATTTTAGAAACTCCATAATCGTAAGTAGCAGTAACACCAGTGCCGTTGCCCCAACCATTAAGACCTACTTGAAATTTTTGATCTCCACTTCCTTGCCATGCTTGCGCAAACGTCATTTGTCCTAAAAAGAACATCGCAAAAACGAATACGATTTTTTTCATAATTTTATTTTTTTAATTGTTATTATAACTGCAAATTTATATTTTTCTTATATTCACATATTACAATTGTGGTAATATTGTAACACAAAATAGAAATTCTGAAACTTACAGAAATGAAAATCATAGGTTTAAATCAAAATATAATTTGGAAAAATATTTATGCTAATTTTTCTTTAATAGAAAGGGAATTTGAATATCAAGAAGCAGATTTGTTTTTACTTCCAGAGATGTTTACAACGGGTTTTTGTATGAAAGCTGAAGAAGTGGCAGATAATGAAGGAGTAACTTTGTCTTGGATGAAATCTTTCTCGAAAAATAAAAATTCTGCAATTGCAGGGAGTATTTCTGTAAAAGATGGAGAAGATTTTTACAATAGATTTTATTTTGTGAAACCAGATGGAAGTTTTCAGTTTTATGATAAGAAACATTTGTTTTCCTATTCTGGCGAAGACAAAGTTTATACACATGGAAAAGAAAGAGTAATTGTAAATTATAAAGGATGTAGATTTTTACTACAAGTTTGTTTTGATGCAAGATTTCCCGTTTTTGCAAGAAATAAGAATGATTATGATGCGATTTTATATGTTGCGAATTGGCCGGAAACTAGAGTTTTAGCTTGGGAAACTTTAACTAAAGCCAGAGCAATAGAAAATCAGTCTTACGTTTTTGCGCTTAATCGAATTGGAACTGATGGCAATAATTTAAAATATAGAGAAAGTAGCCATTGTTTTTTTGCTGATGGCGAAGATATTTCTACAAAAGAAGATAATTTAGTAATTGCGAATTTAGATTTAGAAAAATTACAAGAATTCAGAAAAGATTTTCCTTTTTTGAGTGATGCTGATGATTTTGTTTTGAAATAAAAATGGTGAAAATATTTAGTTTTCACCATTTTAAATTGTATATTTTTTAGCTAGAGTGGTCTGAAATAATTTTCCAACCATCTTTAAATTTTTGAAAAATTAAAGTATAAACTCCGTTTGGAGAATCGTTTTCTCTAATCAGTTTCCATTTTCCAAATACAAAAGCATAATCTTTTCCTAATGGTTTTACAGAAATATCTGAAAATTCTAAAATGCCCATTTTTTCTTTGTTAGGATAAGTTTGTTCGTAATTGTCAAGTGTTTTTTGCCAGCCATAAGTTGGTCCGCTAGAGCCTACAAATAACAGCGCGTCGTTTTTCCAATAGCCACTCATAAAGGTTTCTAGATTTCCTTTATTCCAAGCTTCTTGTTGTGTGTGAAGTACTTTTAGAATTTCTTTTTCTTGAGAAAAACCAATAGTAAAGCTAAGTAGTAATAAAAATAAAATGCTTTTTTTTATATCAATTTTTTGTAAAAATAAAAAAAAGGAGCTGAATTTTCAACTCCTCGTTAATTGTTTTTTATCTGTTTCTGATGTAATCATTAAGTTGTCTTGCGTAACTGTCAAAATCAAAAGCATCATTTAAAAGGTAATAATTTCTTTTGTCAACACAGTTTTTATAAGCTCTTTTTGCAAATTCTAATCTGTTTTTATCAAAACTAAATTCTTTCATTATCAATTTTATTTGATTGGAGGTGAAAGGCGTTGAATTGAGTTGAGGAGCAAGGAAATTCAATTTGTCATCATCAAAACTTTGTCTTTTTAACATTTGTAAAAAAGATGAGAATTCTCTGTCGTTCATTAGGTCTTTGTAAGAATTTCCGTTTCCGTAATTATCTGACGGGTCCCAATAATCGTCATTTTTATTATTGTTGTAAGGATTGTTCCAAGTGTCATTCCAAACATCACCGTAATTATTTCTCAGATTGTAAGTTCCTAATAAGTACAAACCGTTGTAGTTGAAGTAATCTAAAACCATTCTGGTGTTGTTTCTAACGTTTATTCTGGTTCGGTAAACCAAAAAATTTCTGTCGTAGATAGAGATAACGTTATTGCCAGGTTTTAAGTCAAAAAATCTGAATTTTCCTGATGAATTAGACATTCTTTGGTCGCCAATTTCTACTGAAAACATTCCCATTTCTGGTATTCTTATAAAAACTTCGGCGTATCCAAAATTGTAATTGTAATTCCATTGGTAATTTGGATTTCTTCTTTCGGATATTTGAGGTTGCTTACCAATGTTAGAGTTTCCTCTGAAAGAATCGTTGTTGTTATTTGGGTTGTTTCTGTTAAAAGAGTCATTTTTCTGAGTGTTTATTTCAGATTTGCTGACTTCATTTTTCAATAATTCTCCTGCTTTTCCTGCTTGTTGAGCATTGAATTGTATTGCAATAAATGCGGCTAATAAAAAATAAATTTTTTTCATATTCTTAAATTTTAAATAGAAAATTCGCTTTTTTTCTTTAATAAAAAACGATGGTTTTCTGTGATTCTAAATTAACATATTCTATTATTGTGCCAAATACAAAATGCGTTCTTTTAGAAAAGAAAATGCAACGAAACAATTGTGGTTTTCGTTGCATTTGTATAAAAATATGAAAAGTTTAGCGTGAAATTATCATTTGTGTTTTCACAACACAAAGTTATATCATAAAACAATGATAAGTATTGTATAAATTCTTTTAAAGATGGTAATTTTTATCTATATGTTTGGTTTCTAAAATCTGACGGTGAAATTTCAGAATTTGTTTTGAAGAATTTGGTAAAATAAGAATTGTCTTCAAATCCCAATTGAAATGAAATTTGAGAAATGCTAAATTCTGAATTAATTAAAAGTCTTTTTGCTTCTAGTATTATCCTGTTTCTAATGATTTCTCCTGCTGTTTTGCCAGAAATGTTTTTGCAAATGTAGTTGAGGTAATTTGCAGTAATTGCTAATTTGTCTGCATAAAATTTCGGGTAATGTTCTGTTGCGTAATTTTCTTCTACCAGTTTTTCGAATCGGAAAATTAAGTTTTTTTGATTGGTAATATTCGTGTTTTCTGTTGAGTCTGAAATTTCGTTTAAAACGGTGTAAAATAATTCTAAAAGATAAATTCGGAGAAGATTTTCAGAGTTGTGATAAGCGTTTTTTTGAAGATTTTTTATTTTAATGAAAATTTCTCTGAATTTGCATACGTCATCTTTTGGAATTTGATAATATGAAACCGACCGATTGAAACTAAAAAGTGGTAATTGGTCTATGCACTGAGATTTATTAAGGAAAGAACTAAAAAAATCTTGATTAAAATTGATAAGGCAGCCTAAGGAATTTTCATCGGTAATGCTTAAATCGTGAACTTGCCCTGGAGCTAAAAAATAAATAACCGGAGGTGAAATTTGGTGCTCATTGAAATCAATTTTATGATTTCCGGTTCCTTCTTCAATGTAGAGAACTTGGTAAAAAGTGTGACGATGTGGTTTTTGCGGTAGATGTTCGTCAGTTAATAGCTCATTCAATTCATGAACAACAATCTTTCGTTCCGAATTTTCTTTAGTTATAAGATTACAAGCGCTATAAACTGGGAAATGTGTCATTTTATTGGTGTTGTTTAATAAGATTTACCAAGCTGTTTACATCATGAACTCCGCTTTCTTTCCAAAGCATTTGTCCGTTTTTGAAAATTGCAAGCGTAGGAACGCCTCTCACATTATACTCTGAAGCAATAGCAGGATATTGGTCTATGTCTATTTTTATAATTCGAGCAGAATCTCCTACTTGTTCTTTTACGGTAACCAAGACGGAAGATTGTACTTTGCAAGGTTGGCACCAAGTTGCAAAAAAGTCTATCAATACAGGCTTTTCTGAATTAATAATTTCTTGAAATTTTTGTGACATCTTGTTGTTGTTTTAATGTTTATCTTGTTTTTGATGAGGAGAATAAGAAATTGCGCAATTTCCAGAAGCACAACCGAATTTGAAAATTGCCATTGCAACAAAATACAAACCGAGAGGAATCAAAAACCAAGCTTTATCCATTACAGATTGAACAATTGCCCAGATTCCTCCAATTAAATAAATGATTCTTCTTAAATTCCAATCTCTGAAAAAGTTTTTCATTTTTAAGATAATTTATTGTTCAAACCATGCCAGCCTCCGCTGTTGTAAACTTCTGAAAAACCACTATTTAGCAAAATGCTTTTTGCGGCAGCACTTCTTGCGCCACTTGCACAACAGGTGATTACAGGTTTGTTTTTATTAATTTTACCTAAATTTTGATTAAGACTTTGCAAAGGAATATTCTTGGCTCCTTTTACATGTCCTCCGTTAAATTCTGCTGGAGTTCTCACGTCGATAATCTGAGCTCCATTTTTTACCAATTCTTTGTAATCTACAGAATTACCACCAAATAAATTTTTTAAAAATCCGAACATAATTTTATTTATTTTCTTTAGTTTTTTGAAAGGTTGAAAAAATTAAATATCCCATTACCATCCCGTAAACGGAACTGTTAACTGGTTTTGAGGTGATGGCGCAAGTGCCACTGCTACAACCAATAAAGTGATAATAAGCATATCCCAAAATACCGCCTACTAAAACTCCTATAATGCTAATTTTATACTTTTTTAAAAACTCCATTATTTTTTCTTACATGTTTTAATTCCGAAAATGGTGTAGAGCGGACAAAAACTTATAATGCTTGTAAGTAAAAATATCGCTGCAAAAACCATCAAAATAATTCCTAATGTGCCAGAAATAGTTCCGTTGTAATATAAATAACCAATAATAATGGCAATGATAATACGTATTGTTTTATCTAATGCGCCCATGTTTGTTTTCATATTTTATATTTTTTAGGGTTAATATTTCTTTTTTTGAAAGTTGATGAAAACTTCGGTGTTTTTTCTTGGTTTTATGCTATTATAGCATTCTTCCATTTTTTTTATTTCAAATTTGTTTTCAAAAAGTTTCCTATATTCTGCTTCATTTCCACCAAAAGGAGGAGCGGCTTTATCAAAATCTTTATTGAACAAAAGCCCAATTATTTTTCCGTTTTCATGAAGCAAGCTATCCATTTTTTCAACATACTTTTCTCTTAAATTACGATGAAGCGCACAGAAAAAAGTTTGTTCTACAATAATGTCATATTTCCCGTTAAGATTAAAAAAATCTTCACAAATTACATTTACTTCATGATGAGAAAATTTCTTCGAAATAATTTCACAAGCTTTAGGCGCAATGTCTAATAGTGTAATATTTTTGAAGCCTTCTTCTAATAATAATTCTGCTTCGTGAGCGTTACCACATCCTGGAATTAAGATTTTTACATTTTTATTTTCAACTTGTAAAAAATATTCTGAAATAGCTGTAGATGCTGAGCCAATATCCCAACCGGTTTGAGCATTTTTCCATTTAGAGTTCCAGTAATTTTTATCAAAATTTTCTTCAGTCATTATCGTTTTTAATAAATCAAAAAAATATTAACTATGATAGCGTTTTACTTTGGCAAACAAAATCTGTAGTAGGGATTTTTTCTGTTTTCTTTATCGCATTGAAACCACCTTCTATTTCAGAAAAATTTCTATAACCTCTTGCTTGTAGAATGCTTGCTGCAATCATACTTCTGTAACCGCCAGCACAATGAAGAAAAAAATGTTGATTATTATTAATGGTGTTTAACCAATCATTAATATAGGCCAATGGCTTGCTGAAGGCATTTTCTACGTGTTCCGCAGCATATTCTCCTTCTTTTCTTACATCTATAACAATTGTATTTTTATCAAATTTATCCGCAAATTCTTCAGCGGAAATTCTATCAATAGTATCAATTTCTTTTCCTGAATTTTCCCAAGATTCAAAACTGCCATTCAAATAACCCAAAACATTATCAAAGCCAACTCTAGAAAGTCTTGTGATGGTTTCTTCTTCTGTTTCTGAGTCGCAAACCAATAAAATTGGTTGTTGTACATCTACTATCATTGTTCCGACCCAAGGTGCAAAATCTCCTTTTAAGCCAATGTTTATCGATTGAGGAATAAAACCTTTGCTAAATTCCGCAGCATTTCTAGTATCTAAAATTGAAGCTCCTGTTTCTTCGGCTGTAGTTTCAAAATCTTCTACAGAAAGAGGATTTTTCCCTTTTTTCATTACTTCTTCAAAACTATCATAGCCTTTTTTATTTAAAGTTACATTCATACCGAAATATTTCGGTGGAGTGGTAAGTCCATCTAAAACAGCATTTACGAAACTTTCTTTAGAGCTTTGTTTTAATGCATAATTGGTTTGTTTTTGGTTGCCTAAAGTATCTACGGTTTCTTTTTGCATATTTTTGCCACAAGCCGAACCGGCACCATGAGCCGGATAAACCGTAATGTCATCTGCTAAAGGAAGAATTTTGTTATAAATAGAATCGTACAAAAGTCCTGCTAATTCCTCTTGAGTAAGATTTGCTGCTTTTTGCGCCAAGTCTGGTCTTCCTACATCTCCCAAAAACAAAGTGTCACCAGAAAAAATTGCAGTTTCTTTGCCATTTTCGTCTATCAAAAGAAAAGTAGAACTTTCCATAGTGTGACCAGGTGTGTGTAGAACTTTTATCTTAATTTTCCCGATTTCAAAAACTTGATTATCTTCTGCAATTATTGCTTCAAATGAAGGCTGAGCTGTTGGTCCGTAAACAATTGGTGCGCCTGTTTTTTGTGACAAATCTACATGTCCCGAAACAAAATCTGCATGAAAATGTGTTTCGAAAATATATTTCAACTTAACATTATCTTTTTTTAATCTATCCAGATATGGTTGTACTTCTCTCAATGGGTCAATAATGGCAGCTTCTCCATCAGAAGTGATGTAATAAGCGCCTTGAGCTAAACAACCTGTATAAATTTGTTCTATATTCATATTGATAAATTTTACCATTTTACATCTACGAAGTTACATTAAATAATTGAATAATCCTTAGAGAGGTATAAGTTGTAAAAAGCAAATATGAGGGTTTTTGTTAAGGTTTTGTGTAACAAATATTACACAAGTTATAGATGCTTACTATGATGGTAATTAGTGGAAAAACACTTCTTTAACAATCATATAAATTCCCATTATTAATACAAACCATCCAAAAGCTGGTTTTAATTTTTTGCCATCAATTTTCTTAGAAATTCTAATTCCAATAAAAAGCCCAATAATAGAAATAAAAGTGAAAATCGATAAAAATTCCCAATTTAAATTAGAGATATTTTCAGAACTTACGAAACCTAATAAAGAATTGATAGAAATAATAAGCAAAGATGTTCCTATTGCTTTTTTCATTTCTAAATTGAGAAGCATCACCAAAGCTGGGACAATTAAAAAACCTCCGCCCGCGCCAATCATTCCTGTAATCATTCCAACAGCGATGCCTTGAGTTATCAATAAAGGATATTGAGGAGAGTGGTTTTTAGATTCGATGTTTGAATTTCCCAAAATCATTCTAATGGATGAAAGTAGCATCAGAAAAGCAAACATTACAAGGATGAAAACGTTTTTCTGAATGTGAATTTCGCCAACATTGATGAGGTTTTCAGGAAGATGAGGTAAAATTATTTTTCTTACAAAAATGATTGAAAATACCGAAGGAATACCAAAAACCAGAGCTGTTCTTAAATCGATATTTCCATGTCTGGCATTTCCAATAGCGCCAAAAGCACTTACAACTCCTACTACAAAAAGAGAAAGTGTGGTAGCAGAAATAGCGTCCATTTTAAAAAGATATACAAAAGCAGGAACTCCTAATATGCTGCCTCCTCCGCCAATTATTCCTAAAATTAAGCCAATAAGAAGTGCGAAAAAGTAACCTAAAAATTCCATTTTTATATATTTTTTACAAAAATCAACATTTTAAAAGTATAAAAATGTTACTTAAGTTGCATTTTGTTAAATTTATAAAAGTTCTATTTTGTTTCTTCCTAATTTTACTTTCCCGTCTTCTTCCAAAGATTTCAATAATCTGGAAACTACCACTCTTGCAGTGCCTAATTCGTTGGCGAGTTGTTCGTGTGTAGAGTTAATGATTTTGGTGTCATTAAGTTCAGATTTTTTATGAAGAAGAGACAGGAGTCTATCGTCCACTTTTTTGAAAGTCACTTCATTTACCATTTCTAGCAATTCTTCAAACCTTTTGTGGTAGAGTTTAAAAATATAATCTAGCCATTCTGGATGTGTTTTGATGAGTGAGGTTACTTTTTCGGTAGGCAAAAAAAGAATTTCTGCATCTTCTTCCACTTCAGCTTTTACTTTAGAAGTTTCTCCGTGCAAACCTCCAAGAAAAGACATTACGCAACTTTCTCCAGCTTTTATGTAATACAAAAGAATTTCTCTGCCATCTTCTTCTGTTCTCATTACTTTTATACTACCTTTAGTAACAATGGGAATAGAGCGAATTCTTGCATTTTCGTCTAAAATTACATCTCCTGTTTTGTAGTTTTTCACAATGCTAAATTCATATAATTGTGATAAAAGCTCCGAAGAAGCACTGAATTCTGTAGTTTTAGACATTTTAGATGGTGTTTTTATTTTGAAATAAGTACTTAACAAATTTAATATTTTTATTTGATAATCTATTATAGGGTAAGATTGTTATAAAATTCATTTTTTGAGAGAAATTAATGAAGAAGTTTTTGAAATATTATTAAATTTAAACTTTGAAAAAAACAGAAATGGCAGACAAAACAAAATTTATTGAAGAGTTAAACGCAAAATATCAACCAAAAGGTGAATATATCGTACTGGGAAAAGGAATGTTAGACGGAGAGGTAATACCCGAAGTTAATGTAAATATTCCTTTAAAAACCATTAACAGACACGGTCTGATTGCTGGAGCTACAGGAACGGGAAAGACCAAAACGCTACAGGTTTTTGTAGAACAACTTTCGCACAAAGGAATTCCTTCTCTGGTGATGGATATTAAAGGAGACCTTTCTGGTATTGCGGTAGAAGGTGAGCAAAATGATAAAATAAATGAAAGGTACACCAAAACTAAGTTGCCTTATCAACCACAATCTTTTCCAGTAGAGTTGATGACCATTTCCTCCGAAAAAGGTCTTAAATTAAGAGCTACCGTTACAGAATTCGGTCCGGTTTTGCTTTCTAAAATTTTAGGATTAAATGATACTCAGGCAAGTATTATGTCTATCGTTTTTAAATATTCAGACGACAAAGGTTTACCGCTGATAGATTTAGACGATTTGAAAAAAGTTCTTCAATATGTAACAGATAATGCCGAAGGGAAAAAAGATTTAGCCAATAATTATGGTGCTATTTCGCCAGCTTCTTTGGGTACAATTCTTCGTTCTATTGTTGCAATGGAGCAACAAGGTGCAACGGTTTTTTTCGGTGAGCCA
This sequence comes from Cloacibacterium sp., assembly GCF_047601505.1. GTDB lineage: Bacteria > Bacteroidota > Bacteroidia > Flavobacteriales > Weeksellaceae > Cloacibacterium. Next base: position 327,242 of record NZ_JASGJD010000001.1, on the reverse strand, counting down.
AGTTTTGATGTAGAAGATTTATTGCAAACAAGAGGAGGAAAAGGTGTAGTGAATGTTTTGAGAGTTGCCGATATCCAAAATCAACCACAATTGTTTTCTACGTTTATGCTTTCGCTTTTTGCTGAAATTTATATGACTTTCCCTGAAGAAGGAGATAGCGGAAAGCCAAAATTGGTTCTTTTTATAGACGAAGCACATTTAATTTTCAATGAAGCGAGTAAAACATTGCTTTCACAAATTGAAACCATGGTAAAATTGATACGTTCTAAGGGAGTTGGAATTTATTTTATTACTCAAATTCCAGGTGATGTGCCAGAAAATGTTTTGTCTCAATTAGGGCTTAAAATTCAGCATGCGCTGAGAGGTTTTACCGCAAAAGATAGAAAAGAAATTGATAAAGCCGTAGAAAATTATCCAATTACCGAATATTATGATGCAGGAAATCTTATTCAAAATTTAGGAATAGGAGAAGCTTTTATAACAGTCTTGGACGAAAAAGGAATCCCAACGCCACTTGTTCACACGTATCTTATTTCGCCAGAATCTAGAATGGATGTTTTAACGAATGATGAGATTAATGATTTGGTTAACGCCTCAGATTTAGCCGCAAAATACAATAAAGAAATAGATAAAGAATCTGCCTATGAAATTCTAACCAAAAGAATGGAACAAGCTGTAGCAGCAGAACAAGAGGTAGAAAAAGAAAAATCTACAGCTCGTCAACCTAAAGAAGAGCCAAGTGTTTTTGAGCAAGTTTTGAAATCTAGAGCTGGCAGAACTTTTACTTCTACTTTAGCAAGGGAAGGTGCAAAATTTGTTTTAGGAATGTTTGGATTAAAGATGAGAAGATAAACTTTAAAATTTTTCAATAAATTTGTAAAAAAGACTTTGTTGAATCTAAGATTTGGCATTGCTAGATTTTATTTTAACAAAGTTTCAAGAAGAAATGTACAGCATTATAGATATAGAAAGTAACGGAGCGGGTTATCGAAAGGAAAGCATTATAGAAGTTGCTATTTTTCGGTACGATGGACACACTATTACAGACCAGTTTATCTCTTTGGTAAACCCCGAAAGCGAGATTACTCCTTTTGTGCAGAAATTAACCAAAATTACCTCCAAAATGGTAAAAACTGCACCAAGATTTCACGAAATTGCCAAAAGAATTATCGAAATTACAGAAGGAACTACACTTGTTGGTCATAATATTGATTTTGATTACAGAATGCTTCGTCAAAGTTTCAAAAGATTGGGTTATGATTTCGAAATCAATACTTTAGATACAATTCCGTTAGCGCAAAAACTTATTCCAAACGAGGCAAGTTACTCTCTTGGTAAGCTTTGCAAATCTATTGGGATTCCTTTAGTAGAAGAACATAGAGCAAGCGGTGATGCCAGAGCTACGCTAGAACTTTTCAAATTGTTGAAAACAAAAGACAATAGCAAAGAAATTATACAGCAACATCGCGAAGAAAGCAATGCTAAAAATTACATCAACAAGATAAAAGAATTAACGGAAGATATTCCTTCGGAAAGAGGTTTTCTGTATTTTCAAAATGCTTCTGGAGCTATTATCTTTGAAGAATATGTAGATGATTTGTACAAAACTTCTAAGAAATTATTTAATTCTAAATCTAAAAAATTTGCAGATATTCAAGAAGAAGTAGAGCAAATTAATTACGAACTTACAGGCACAGATATTATTGCTAGACTTATCCTTTTAAATAAAAACAAACCCAAAAGACAATTTTTACCATACGGTTTGTTTTTTGAAAATGATAAATTTTTGGTAGATAAAAATTCTAAACACACCGAAAAGCCGATTATAAAATTCAAGAATTTTTCTCAGGGCAATAAAGTAAGAAATTATATAAAAAATGATGAAGAATTGAAAAATTATAATACTTTGCTAGAGAAAATAAGTCTCAAAAAAAGAAATGAAATCTGGATAGGAAAAGGTAGAAATTTAGGCGAGAAATCTTTCTTAATTTTAGAAAAAGGCAAACTCACAGCTTATGGCTTCTACGAATTGTATCATCAGATACAATCCAAATCTAAAATTGATAAATTGAAAGTAACAGTAGAAAAAACAACACCAGAAATTATTAATGAACTAAAACTATCTCTTCTCAAAAAAGAATACGAAATATTACAACTTCCTGAAAAATAGAGTTAAAATATTGTGTAATTAAACATTATCTCTTACTTTTGAAGAAAATTTAGATAAATACTAAAAATGAACGCAATTCTAAAGATAAAATCTACTTCTGCTAAGGGAAAAAAGCATTTCCCTAAGGCTAAGAAAATGTATTTTTCGGAGGAGCAGCAATAGTTTTTTTAAGTAAAGAAAAAATAAACTCACATACAAAGCAGGCTCTTGATAGAAAAGTCCTGCTTTTTTTATGTTTTAAAAATTAAAATTTAACGTATGACCAACCAAGATTTATTGAACATTGCACAAGAATTCGGTACGCCAGTTTATGTTTATGATGCAGATTCTATTAAAACGCAGTACGAAAAACTGAAAACTTCTTTCTCCGAACAAACCAAGTTTTTCTACGCATGTAAATCTCTTACCAATATCAATATTCTAAAATATGTAGAAAAGTTGGGAGCAAATTTAGATTGCGTTTCCGTAAATGAAGTAAAGCTTGGTCTTAAAGCTGGTTTTTCGGCAGAAAGAATCCTTTTTACACCAAACTGTGTAGATTTAGCGGAAATAGAAGAAGCTATGAGCTTGCAAGTTCATATAAATATTGATAACATCTCTATTTTAGAACAGTTTGGGAACAAATTTGGAGACAGTTATCCTATTTTTATCAGAATAAATCCTCATATTTTTGCAGGTGGAAACTATAAAATTTCTACAGGTCATATTGATTCTAAATTCGGGATTTCAATTCACCAATTGCGCCATATTGAACGTGTGATGAAAACTACAGGTGTAAATGTAGAAGGACTTCACATGCACACAGGAAGCGAAATTAAAGACCCAGAAGTTTTTCTTCAAGGCTTAGAAATTATGTTTGAGCTGTCTGAGAAATTCCCAAATATTAAATATATTGATATGGGAAGCGGTTTTAAAGTTCCTTACAAAAAAGACGAGATGGAAACCGATGTGAAATCTCTAGGCAAGAAAGTTGAAAAAGCAGTTTCAAAATTTAAAGAAGAAACAGGAAAAGATTTCGAGCTTTGGTTTGAACCAGGGAAATATTTGGTGTCGAAATCTGGTCATTTTTTGGTAAAATCTAATGTGATTAAACAAACTACCGCTACTGTTTTTGTGGGAGTTAATTCTGGTTTTAATCATTTAATTAGACCCATGTTTTACGATTCTTACCATATTATAGAAAATCTTAGCAACCCAAAAGGACCAGAAAGAATTTACACTGTAGTTGGAAATATCTGCGAAACAGATACTTTTGCTTGGGACAGAAAATTACACGAAGTAAGAGAAAGTGATGTTTTGGTCTTTAGAAATGCTGGAGCTTATGGTTTTGAAATGAGTTCTAATTTTAATTCGAGATTAAAACCTGCAGAAGTTCTTTTCTTAGACGGAAAAGCACACCTTATAAGAAAAAGAGAAGAATTCGAAGATTTATTAAAAAATCAAATAGAAGTTTTATAAAATATTAACTAAAGGCTGTAAATGATTTGCAGCCTTTTTTCGTAAATTTATCGTCTAATTTCAGACTAAAATTTAATCAAAAAAAGATAAACAAATGAAAAATTTATTTTTAATGAGTTTATTCTTCTCCCCTTTTTTCTATGCTCAGAATGAAGTAGAAGATATGAGAAACGAAGACCAGTTGCTATTGTCCGAAAACGGTAGAAATACTTTTAGGTTAGAAATAAAACAACCTTTTACACTAAACAAAGTTTACACTTGCAAAAAAACTGATTTCAACAATAATTTTTCTAAAGCAGAATTCCCAGGTGGCGAAGAAGCTTTCGTAAAACAGTTGAAAAAAAATTCTGCTGCGTATTTAGATAGAAATTCATACTCTCTAAACGGAACGTTCTATGTAAGTTTTGATGTGGATAAAGATGGTAAAATGAAAAATATAATTGTAGAGCCAAAAGTTCAAAATGCAGAAATGTTTTTTGTAGACCTCAAATTTTCTTTACTCAGAATTAAAACACCATGGCAACCTGCAACTTGTGCCGGAGTGCCAGTTTCTTCTAGAGTGAAACTGAAATTAGATTTTACTTCAGATTTTACAGATTCTTAATAAATTAAAGCTGTTCTTTTTAATAGGGCAGCTTTTTTCTTATATTTGCTAAAATCAAAAACCATGAAAAAATCAATACTATTTTTCTTCTTATGTATTTCCTTTTTGGGAATTTCACAAACTCAAAATCCAACTCAAAATTCTTCTGCGGTTTCTTTTCAGAAAGCAGAATTTCCTGGTGGAGATAATGCTTACAGAAATGAGTTATTTAAGATGATTCATGGATATATTGATATGTCAAAATATGCGGTAAATGGAGTTTTCGTCTTTTCTTTTGATATTGATGTTGACGGAAGAACCAAAAAGTTAAGTGTTTCTCCAAAAGTGAAAAACAGTGAAATGTTTATAGAAGATATGCTTTTTTGCATGAAAAGAATTAAAACCAAGTGGAAACCAGCAACAGAAAACGGAATTGCTGTAAAAACGAATTATAAAATCAAAATTAATTTTATTTCAGACCATTTTGACCATGACTAAATTAAAAACTATGAGAAAAATTTTATTGCTTTTTTTGTTTTTTGTCTCTTTTTTTAAAGCTCAAGAAACAATTCCTTTTAATCATAATAATGATTTGTTTTATAAAGGAGGATTTGTGAATTTTTATAAAGAAGCACATCAGGTGATTATGGAGAAAAAACTAGCTCCTTGTGATAAGAAGGAAGCTCTATATCATCAAGAATTTATTGTAACAGACAAAGGTGAGTTTAAAAAAATAGAAAATCATCCAAATGTTTATAATGCTAATAAATGTGCAAGTGATTTGCTCGATAAGATTTTGCCAGAATTGAAAAATTGGACACCAGTTGAAAAAAATGGCAATAATATTACCGCAAAAGGTCTTTTTGCTTTTTTCCCAGATGATTTGTTTGAAAATTACAAAGACGGTTATGCTCCTGAAAAACTTAATGCGGATGCTGGTTTTAAGCCTAATGGATTAAGTTCATTTAGAGATGAAGTGGCAAAAAGGGTAGATTTAGGAGGCTTTAATGGAAAAGGAAAAATAACTGTTATCATAAATTTCGTTGTAGATATTGATGGCTCTGTTACAGATGTTGCAGTCGAGAAAAGCTCTGGTTTAAAAGAATTTGATGAGAGATTTGTCTATGCTTTAAAACATGTTAAAAAGAAGTGGGATCCCGCAAAATACAACGGGACGCCAGTAAGGCAGAGGTATAAAATTCCATTTAGCATTAATTTCGACTGACATTTTGTCATGAAATTTCTTATCTTTGCACACTAACTTATTTTGAATTTGGATTTTTAGAATTTGGAACTGTTTATGCTTTTTCAAAATCTTAAATTTTCAAATCTCAAATCTCAAATTAAAAGATTGTGCAAGAAAAATATATAGACGAAAATAAACAAGGCGAAGCTTTTGCTATCGCAGAAAAACCAGAAAATTCTAAAAAATTGTTTTTAGAAAGTTATGGTTGCCAGATGAATTTCTCAGATTCTGAAATTGTAGCTTCAATTCTTAACGAGCAAGGTTATAACACCACTTTAAAGGTTGAAGAAGCAGATTTAATTTTGCTTAATACATGTTCGATTAGAGAAAAAGCAGAGCAAACCGTGAGAATGCGTTTGTCTCAATTCAAAAATCTAAAAAAAGACAAACCTAATATTACCGTTGGCGTTCTTGGTTGTATGGCAGAACGTCTTAAAACCAAATTTTTAGAGGAAGAACATTTGGTAGATTTGGTGGTGGGTCCAGATGCTTACCGAGATTTGCCAAATCTTCTCAAAGAAACGGAAGACGGAAGAGATGCCATCAACGTAATTCTTTCTAAAGAAGAAACTTACGCAGATATTAATCCTGTTCGATTGGGAGGAAACGGTGTTGCCGCTTTTGTTACCATTACCAGAGGTTGCGATAATATGTGTACTTTTTGCGTAGTTCCTTTTACCAGAGGTAGAGAAAGAAGTCGCGATCCGCATTCTATTATTGAAGAATGCAAAGCTTTGGCTGAAAAAGGTTACAAAGAAATTACACTTCTTGGGCAAAATGTAGATTCTTACCTTTGGTACGGTGGTGGAGCTAAAAAAGATTTTGATAAAGCTTCGGAAATGCAAAAAGCAACTGCCGTAAATTTTTCTCAATTGTTAGAAATGGTAGCAAAAGCAGTTCCTGCTCTTAGAATTAGATTTTCTACATCTAATCCACACGAAATGACGGAAGATGTTTTTCGTGTAATTGCTCAATATGATAACGTTTGCAAATATATTCACCTTCCTGTACAAAGCGGAAGTGATAGAATTTTGCAGAAAATGAATCGTCAACACACGCGTCAAGAATATTTAGATTTAATTAAAAAAGCGAAGGAAATGGTTCCTGATATTGCTTTTTCGCAAGATATGATTACTGGTTTCTGTGGCGAAACGGAAGAAGACCACCAATTAACTTTGGATTTAATGAGACAAGTAGAATACGATTACGGTTATATGTTTGCGTATTCTGAAAGGCCAGGAACTCCGGCTCATAAGAAAATGGAAGACGACGTTCCTGCCGATGTTAAACAAAGAAGATTAGCCGAAATTATTGCTTTGCAAGGAGAATTATCCAGAAAAAGAATGCAATCTTACGTTGGCAAAACCTACGAAGTTTTGATTGAAGGAATTTCTAAAAAAAATAAAAACCAATGGAAAGCCAGAACTTCACAAAATGCTGTAGTAGTTTTTGATAAAGTAGAAGGACAAAACATTGGTGACTTTGTGACTGTTTTCGTAGAAGATTGTACACAAGGCACACTTTTGGGGAAAACGATTTAAGAAATTATTTTAATTTCTGAATTTAAAAAAAACAAAACCTCAAATCTCAAAAATTATGAGCGACTTACAATCTATAAAAAATCGTTTCGGAATTATAGGAAATTTTCCTGCGCTTAATCGTGCTATTGAAAAAGCAGTTCAAGTTGCGCCAACAGATATTTCGGTTCTCGTAATCGGAGAATCTGGTGTTGGTAAAGAACACATTCCGAAAATTATTCATGCAGAATCCAGAAGAAAACACCAACCTTATATCGTTGTAAACTGTGGTGCAATACCCGAAGGAACCATAGATTCTGAACTTTTCGGTCACGAAAAAGGCGCTTTTACCGGTGCTACAGCTACCAGAAAAGGATATTTTGAAGTAGCTGATGGTGGTACAATTTTCTTGGATGAGGTAGGCGAACTTCCACTTCAAACTCAGGTTAGATTGTTGAGGGTTTTAGAAAGTGGAGAATTTATGAAAGTAGGTTCTTCTCAAATTCAAAAAACAAATGTGAGAATTGTAGCTGCTACCAACGTTAATATGATGAAGGCAATAGAAGATGGCAGATTTAGAGAAGATTTGTATTATCGTCTCAATACAGTTCAAATTGATATGCCACCTTTGCGAGAGAGAAAAGGAGATATTCATTTGCTTTTTAGAAAATTTGCAATTGATTTTGCCGAAAAATACAGAATGCCAGAGCTTCAATTAACAGATGATGGTGTAAAATATTTAGAAAATTATGCTTTCCCGGGGAATATTCGTCAGCTCAGGAATTTGGTAGAACAAATGACGGTAGTAGAACAAAATAGAACCATCAATTCTACAAAATTAGCAGAATATATCCCGATGAATGCTCAACTTCCTGCGGTGGTTTCAAGGCAAGGAAATGGTGGAAATTCTAATTCGGACTTCAATTCGGAAAGAGAAATAATGTACAAAATTCTTTTGACATGAGGAGCGATATAAATGATTTAAAATCCTTAACTTCGGAACTTATTAAAAACAGAGGAAGCCAGAATTTTTCTAATCAAGAAAAAGATTTGATTGGTAAAGTTTTTAAACCTGAAAGCCAATCTGTTGCGCCTTCTTCGTTGTTGTATTTTGAAAATCAAAATCAGGTGGTTCCTAGTACGCCTACGTATATTACGGAAACAACAGATGATTATGACAATGGTGTAGAAGACATAGATTTGGAAGAAGAACCACAAGAAACTTCTCTTTCTTTGATTAATAATGAGAGAGATTTAATAGTAAAAGCTTTGGAAAAACACAAAGGTAGAAGAAACAGAGCGGCAGAAGAATTGGGGATTTCTCAAAGAACACTTTATAGAAAAATAAAACAATATAACTTAGAAGATTAAACAATGAAAATTCTGAATTCAAAATTTAAAATTCAAATAATGAAATTTTTATTATCGTCTTTTTGTCTGTTGTTTTTAGTTTCGTGCTATACATTTACAGGTAATTCTCTTAATCACGAAGAACAAACCATTTTAATTAAGACATTTCCTAATAATGCAGCAATGGTAAATCCTACGCTTAGCCAAGATTTTACTACTTTGTTACAAAACAGATTTTTAAGAAATACTTCATTAAAAGGAGCTACAGAAAATGCAGATATTATTATCGAGGGAGAAATTGTAGATTATAACCCAAGTATTCCAACAGCTATTTCTAATCCTATTAATACAGATGGAGGTTCTATTCAGGCGGCTCAAAATAAATTAGTGATTACCGTAAAAGTTCACTATGAAAATAAAAAATTTCCTGAAGCAAATTTCGATAGAACTTATACAGACGAAGCCACTTTTAGTAGTGATTTAGATATTAATTCAATAGAAACCTCACAAGTTAAAATTGTGAATGATAGAATTATCAACAAAATTTTTAATGATATTGTAGCCAATTGGTAAGATGAATGTACGAGTTTTAGAATTACTTCAACGTCCTGAAAATATCTCAGCAGAAGACATTTCTGTTTTACAAAACGAGATTTCTAAGTTTCCTTATATGCAAAGTGTTAGGACTTTGTATCTTTCTGCTATTCACCAATTTGATGCAGATAATTATCAAAAAGAACTTACCAAAACGGCAGCTTATACCACAGATAAAAAAATTCTTTATCACTTTATCAACAATAAAAAAGAAGTTGAAAAAAGAGAAGCTGCAAAGCTTAAAAAAATCAATTTAGTTAAAGAACAAGAGCTAGAATTGTCAAATTCTATAATTAATGAACCTATAGAGCAAACTATTGCGAAAATCTCTATTGAAAATGAGAATTTAATAGTTGGTGATACCGAATTAGAAACTCCTATTTCTAATGTTACAGATACTAATTTTGATGAAATCCCTAGTGAAATTGCTCCAAAAATAGAAGTTCCCGTGGCTGAACTAGAGCAAATTGATGAAACAAAACCTGTAGTTACGCATCCAGCTTCTGTAGTGGGCGATACAGAATTAGAAACGCCAATTGTAGAAAAAATAGAAGAAGCTCATCATGAAGGAAATGAAGCATTCGAGAATAGAATTTTTGCTGAATTGGCAAAAGAAGAAGAACAGAAAAATGATGGCTTCAAAACCAGAGAAGGAGATTTAAATTACAGCAAAGATACGGTTTTAGAGCATATTGATAAAATTGAAGAAACTAAGGTAAAACCTTCGGAAATAAGTTTCAATGCTTTTGAAAGTTTTCTTCCAGATGTGAAATTTTCGGTTCCAAGTAAAAATTCTGAGCCTCAAGAAGAAGAAATAATTGAAGAAACAGTTTCTGAGCCGAAAATTGAGAAGCAAGAAGAAATTTCTGAACCGGAAGTTATTAGTTTTCATCAAACTCAAGAATTTGAAATTCAAGAAGAACATATTTCTGTTATTGAAGAAATTGTAGAGGAAAATATTGTGAATGAAGAAGTTATAGAAGAGGCGGAAATTGAACCAGAAGTTCATTTTGAATGGAAACCAATGAGTTTTGTGCAAAGTCCTTTAGACGCTCATATTAACATTCCGAAAGTTGAGATTCCAAAAAAAACTATTGCTCCAATTATCGAAAAAACGATAGAGCCAGAAGCGAAACCTGTGGAAATTCTTCCTATTGAAGAATTGAAAATAGAGAAAAATCTTGAAGAGATTAAAACTGAAATTGAGGACGAAAAACCATTTATGAATATATCTTTCCTTAATAATGATGTAGCTGAATTAACAGCCGAAGAGCCAATAATTGAAGAGCAAAATTCTGCCGAAATTATAGAAAAAGTTGCACAAGATACTTCTAGTAATATTCCAAATTTTGTAAATACTTGGCAAAATTGGTTGAAAATAGATAGAAAAGAAACAGAACCTGTAAAAATTATTGAGAAGAAAGCAGAAATTATTGATAAATTTATTGAAGATAATCCTAAAATTTCTCAATTAAGAGAAGATGGAAATTTCGTGGTGAAAGAAAAAGCAAGCGATATTTCTCATCTAATGACGGAAACTCTGGCAAATCTGTATGTGGAACAAAGGCTTTATACAAAAGCGATTATAGCCTTCGAATCTCTACAAAAAAAGCATCCTGAAAGACAAGAAGAATTTGAAAACCGAATTCAGGAGATAAAAGATTTAAGACACAATAAATAATAGAAAATCCACAGTTTTTGAGCTGTGGATTTTTTATGAAAAATATTTTTTGAAAGACTTTATTCTAGTTTTTCTTAAGCAACTAATTAATGAAAATTCTTAGTAAATGAAGAAAATTGCATGGCAGTTTGTTATTATTTTCTAAAAAGTTTTAAAAAATCTCTTTCAATTTCTTTGTAAGATTTTGGCTTTTCTTTTGAAATGTAAAAAAGCATATTTAAAGAATTTTCTCCAAATTTTTGTAAAAATTCTTCTTTGTTTAGTCTGTAAACTTCTCGCAAAAGTCTTTTTAAACGATTTCTATCAGTAGCTTTTTTGAAATATTTTTTTGAAACAGAAACGCCTACTTTGTGCTGAAGAATTTCGTCAGAAGAAAAAGTAATAATTCTGATATTGCCACAAGTTGTCCATTTCCCTTTCTCAAAAAGCAAGGAAATGTCTTTTTTTTGTTTTAGTTTTTCTTCTCGTGGATATTTAAAATTCAAAATATAAAATTTTTGTCAATTAATTTGTCAATTTTTCTTTGCAAGTGAACTATTTTTATTGTCCATTTTTTTTAATTCGCCATTCACGTTCTTAAAGAAAAATTCACTATTCACTTTTTAAGATTCATACTTAGTTACTCCCAGCTTCCTTCTTCTGGCTTTTTACTAAATAATTAATAACTTCGGCAGCTGCATTTAAACCAAAAAGAGCTGGCATATAACTAATTGTGCCATAAAAAGATTTTTTAAAATTACTTCCGTCTGTAAGTTTTAAACTGTCCTCGTTTTGAATTTCAGTAGAGAAAACACATCTAAAACCTTTTGTAATTCCTTCTTTTTTTAAACGTTTTCTTATTTGCTTTGCCAAATAGCAATTCTTAGTTTTACTAAGGTCTCTCACCATTACTTTGCTGGGGTCCATTTTTCCGCCAGCTCCCATAGAAGAAACTATTTTAATTTTTCTTCTTCTACAAGCTTTTATCAAAGCAAGTTTTGGAGACACACTGTCAATACAATCTAAAACATAGTCGAATTTATTGTTTTCCAGCATTTCGTCCATTCTTTCTGGCGATAAAAATTCATTAATCGGGACAAGTTGAACTTCTGGATTGATGTCTAAAATTCTTTCGGCAACTACTTCTACTTTATTTTTGCCAACGGTAGAATGCAAAGCGGGCAACTGACGATTTACATTGGTGATATCTACGGTGTCTCCATCCACAATGGTTAAATTTCCTACGCCAGCTCTTGCCAGAAATTCTGCTGCAAAAGAACCAACTCCACCTAGGCCAACTACCAAAACATTAGCGTTTTTTAGTTTTTCTATGCCTTCATTTTTAATTAATAATTCGGAACGTTGTAACCAATCTGTGCTCATCAAATTTAAATTTTAATAGATAAAGATTCAATATTTTTTAGAATATTATTGTGTAAATTTTCAATTGAAATTCCTTTTATTTCAGCCGTTTTTTGATACAATTCTTCAATGTTGAAATTTGCATCATCTGTCTCTAAAAACATTTTTTCTAAAGGAAATTCTTTTAAAATCGACTGCAAAGATAAGCTGTGTAAGACAGATTTTCCAAAACTTAAATAAAAACCGTATTTCAGCATTTCGTCTGCGATTGTTTTTTTCTTGTTAAAACCGTGAATTACTAATGGGATTTCAGCTATTTTTTGAAATGGAATGATTTCAGAAAATCGTTTAACGCAGTGTATAATAACAGGTTTTTTGATTTGGTTTGCCCAAAGAATGTGGTTCTCAAAAACTTTTTTTTGAAGATTTTCGTTTACAGAAATTAATCCGTCTAAACCACATTCTCCAATCGCGACACAGTTTGGAAGGAGCGAAATTTCTTTTATTTTTTCGAAATTTTCTTCCCAATTTTCATCAATATCTTTCGGGTGAATTCCTACAGAATATTTTTTCTCTGTTACAATTTCTTTTGGTTCTAAATTGTAAATTCCGTAAGTATTTTCTCTGTTATGATGATGAAAATCAAATAAAATCATCCTCAAAGATAATGATTATAGATAAAATATGTGTTTTTTGTTAAACATTTGTTTGCTGTGGGAAAACTTTTTTATACCTTTACTTGTAAACTAAATTTGGATGAAGAAGAAATTTACGGAAAAACAGATACAAATTTTGGATGTAGCAGAAGAATTGATAGCAAAAAAAGGCTTTGAAGGTACTTCTGTAAGGGATATTTCTACAAAAGCGAATATTAATGTAGCGATGATTTCTTATTATTTTGGCTCTAAAGAAAAAATGATGGTAAATCTCTATCAGTACAGAGTTCAAAAAACCAGAGAAACATTTGCCGAATTTACCCAAACCATTAAAGATGGAAAACCCGAAATGCAATTGAAAGAAATTATAAATTTTATTGTAAAACAATTGCTTACCTATAATTATTTTCATGGTTTTGTAACGCAAGAATTAAGACATGATGACCGCGTAAAGAATACATTGTTAGAGTTTTATCAAACTTTTGTAAAGGTTTTAGACGATGTAATTCAAAAAGGAATTGTAACGGGAGTTTTTAAGAGAGCCGCAAAATCTGAAGATATTGTTTCTATGTTGCTTGGTACAGTAGTTTTTACCATTAGAAACAAAAATTTTTATGAAATTTATCTTAAAGGAAATGAAGAAGACTTTCTTCTAAATTCTGAAAAAAAATTGAAAAATCATCTCAATTTGAGTGTTTTTGCACTTTTGGGATACCAAATTTAATCTAAAATACGTTAAAGTATCTTAAAATAAATCTTTTGACAAAAAAAGTTTTATTTTTGCAAACTGAATAGGAAACATTATCAAGAGTTTTCCCACTATTTCATCTATGAAAAAAACATTTTCTATTTTGGCAATCGCTTTGGTGCTATTGTCTTGTAATAAAGAACACAGGTTGGCAATGGCAAGTGCCGATAAAGATTTTATACTGAAAGTTGCCAATAAAGAGTATGAAAAGAAAAAATGGACTAATGCTCTTGCGCTTTACGAAAGGCTTACTAATTTGGTAGCCGGAACTGATGATGCGCCAGAAGTTCTTTATAAATCTGCTTCTGCTGAATATTATGATAAAAACTACAAATTAGCTGGTTATCATTTTAAAAGATTTGCAGAAAGTTTCCCAAAAGACCCAAGAAGAGAAGAAGCAGCTTATATGTCTGCTCTTTGTTATTATGAAGGTTCTTTAGATTATAATTTAGACCAAGCAAATACCAATTCGGCAATTAACGAATTGCAGGATTTTATCAATAATTATCCAAATTCTGAAAGAGCAAAAAACATCAACGAAATGATTGATGAGCTCAATTATAAATTAGAATTCAAAGCGTATGAAAATGCCAGACAATATTACAAAATGGCAGATTACAAAGCCGCAGATATAGCATTCGAAAATGTTATGAATGATTTCCCCGCTACAAAACTTAAATCTAAAATATTTAATTATATTCTTAAATCTAAAGCGCAATTAGCCATTAATTCTATTTATGATCTTAAAAAAGAAAGATTAGATAATGCATTGGCTTACACCAGAACTGTAGAAAAAGAATTTCCAGATACTGATAATGCTAAAGATGCTGTAGCAACAAGAGAAAGACTTCAAAAAGAAGCTGAAACTTTTGCTAAATTACAGAAAGAAGTTGAAGCAAGAAGAGCCGAATTAACCGAGAAACAAAAGCAAGCTGAAGCCAAGCTTGAAGAGAAAGAAAAGGTTAAAAAACAAATCAAAGATGAGCAAGTTGCTAACAAAACTAGAATAGATAGTGCAAAAATTAGCACTCCAGAACCAGCAGCTACTTTCAAGATTAGAAGAAATTAATTATCTTTGCAAACTAAATCTAAAATAATCCACTCAAAATGAGCGTAAAAGATACAAAAGCAGAAGTAAATACAATCACTTACGACAGAGATAAGATAGAAGAAAAAGTAGGTTCTATCTACGAAGCCATAGTAATTATGGGGAAGAGAGCTGAGCAGATTAACGCTGAAATCAGATCAGAATTACACCAAAAATTAGACGAATTTGCAGTGCATAATTCTACATTAGAAGAAGTTTTTGAAAACAGAGAACAAATCGAAATTTCTAAAAATTATGAAAGATTGCCAAAACCAACCTCTATCGCAGTAAGAGAATGGCTAGACGATGAAGTGTATTTTAGAAGAACAGACGATAGAAAATAAACACAATTGTGTTGAAATAAATTAAAATCACAGAATTTTCTGTGATTTTTTGTTTTTTAGTAGAGAATCCTTTTTCGAAGGATTATTCAAAAAAAATCAATAAATTCGTTTTTTTAAATGTGCGAAAATATGACTCTAAAAGGTAAAAAAATTCTAATTGCAATTTCTGGCGGAATTGCTGCGTATAAAATGAATTACCTTGTTCGAGATTTTATAAAAAAAGGTGCTGACGTAAAAGTAATTCTTACTCCTTCGGCAGAGAATTTTGTTTCAAAAGTTACACTTTCTACACTTTCTAAAAATCCTGTTTTTTCAGATTTTTATGATGAAAAAGGCACATGGAATTCTCATGTAGAATTGGGATTATGGGCAGATATAATGCTTGTTTCTCCTTGTACAGCCAATACTTTAGCAAAGATGGTTCATGGGATTTGTGATAATTTGGTTATTGCAACTTATATGTCTGCAAAATGTCCTGTTTTTATTGCTCCAGCGATGGATTTGGATATGTATGCACATCCTTCTACTCAAGAAAATTTGGAAAAAGCAGAAAAATTTGGTCATGTTATCATTCCTGCTGAATTTGGCGAATTAGCTTCTGGTTTAACGGGGCAAGGAAGATTAGCCGAAAACGAAACGATTTTACAGAAAATAGAAGATTTTTTCATTAAATCTCAGCCTAAAACTTTAGATGGAAAAACAGTTCTTATTACCGCAGGTCCTACTTATGAAGCGATAGATCCTGTTCGTTTTATTGGAAACCATTCTTCCGGTAAAATGGGTTTTTCTATTGCTGAAGAAGCCGAAAAAAGAGGCGCAAAAGTGCTTTTGATTTCTGGGCCAACTGCTCAAAAAACGAATAATAAAAATATAGAAATTCATAAAGTTACTTCTGCGAAAGAAATGTTTGAAGAGGTTTTTAAATTTTATGAAAAGTCTGATATTGCTATAATGAGCGCTGCTGTTGCAGATTATACGCCAAAAATTGTTGCTACAGAAAAGATTAAAAAATCTGAAGATGAATTTACTATAGAATTGGTAAAAAATCCTGATATTTTAAAAAAAATGGGTGAGCAAAAATCTCATCAATTTTTAGTGGGTTTTGCTTTGGAAACTCAAAATGAGGAGGAAAATGCAAAAGGAAAATTGCAGAAAAAAAATCTGGATATGATTGTGCTTAATTCTTTGAAGGACGAAGGAGCAGGTTTTCAAAAAGATACCAATAAAATTAAAATTTTAACGCAAACAGAACATAAAGAGTTTAGTTTGAAATCTAAAGAAGACGTTGCGAAAGATATTTTGGATTTTGTAGAAGAAAAATTCAATAAAAAATAAAAAAAATCGTTTTTAAAACCGAAAACATTTTTAATGAAAAAACTACTTTACATATTTGGCTTTTTATTGTTTAGCAATTTCAGTTTTGCGCAAGAACTCAATGCTCAGGTTCAGATAAATTATCAGAGTTTGGGAGGTAGCAATTTGCAATTGTACAGAACTTTAGAAAAAAGCTTGAAAGATTTCATCAACAATACCAGTTGGACAGGCAAAAAACTTCAAAATTTCGAGAAAATAAAATGCAGTTTTGCAATTGTTTTAACAGAGAAAACGGGTAATAATTTCAAAGGAACTTTGGTGGTGCAATCTGTTCGTCCGGTGTATCAATCTCAGTACGATTCGCCAATTCTTAATATTAATGATACTAATTTTTCTTTTGAATATGTAGAAAATCAAAACATGATTTTCAACGAAAGGCAATTTTCTGGCAAAAATTTAATAGATGTTGTCAGTTTCTACGTTTATCTTATTTTGGGTTACGATGCAGATACTTTCCAAATGAAAAGCGGAACGCCTTGGTTTGATAAAGCAATGAAAATTACTCAAAATTCTCAAAATCAGAATTATGCAGGTTGGTCTCAGATGGATGGGCCGAGAACGAGAGGTTCTTTAATTGCTGCAATTTTGGCAGAACAGAATTCTACGCTTAGAAATTTCTATTACAATTATCACAGAATAGGATTAGATAATTTGGCAAAAGCAGACCAAATTGCTACAAAACAATTGATTGCAAATGAAATTCTTAAATTGAAATTCTACGAAACTATTTTTCAAATGAATTATCCTTTCAATATTTTTATTGATAGCAAAAAAGACGAAATTTTCAATATTTTCAACTCTGGAAACAACGGTTCTGTAAACATGAGCGAACTGAAACAATTGATGAATACATTCTCTCCCAAAGATTCGGATTCTAAATGGAATAAGTGGAACTAAGTTCTCTTGATTTGTGATTTTAAGCAATTAAAAATTTCCTAAATTCACAATTAAAGTTATAAATTTACGCTTCGAAATCTAAAAATCGTAAATTCTAAAAATGCTAAACCGAATTTTCATTCAAAATTTTGCGCTTATAGACCAGTTGGAGATTAATCTTCAGCGTGGTTTGCAGGTAATTACTGGCGAAACTGGTGCTGGAAAATCTATTATTCTGGGTGCACTTCGTTTGATAATGGGCGAAAGGGCAGATTTGAAGAATTTTGCAGATTTAGAAGCCAAAAGTATTGTAGAAGCTGAATTTAAAATTTCTAATAATTTACAAACTTTTTTCACCGAAAACGATTTAGATTTTGACGAAAATACCATCATTAGAAGAGAGATTTTGCCTAGCGGAAAATCCAGAGCTTTTGTAAACGACGTGCCTGTAACGCTAGATATTTTGCAGCAACTTGCTGAGAAATTGGTAGATATTCATTCTCAGTTCGAAACTTCTAATCTGTTTAGTGAAGCCTATCAATTTAAAATTGTAGATGGACTTTCGGAGAATAAAAATTTAATTGAAAGTTATCAAAATGATTTTTCTCAATATCAAAAATTAAAAAAAGAACTAGAAAAACTCAAAAATCAACTTTCGGAAGGCAATAAAGAAAGTGATTATAAACAATTTTTGCTAGATGAATTGCAATCTGCCAATTTAGAAAATGTAAATTTTGAATTGTTGCAATCTCAAATTTCTTTGGCAGAAAATAAAGGGGTAATTTCTGAACTTTTAGCTCAGATTTTTGCTCGAACAGACCAAGATGAAGTAGGCGTTTTTGATAGTTTGTACGACATTAAAAACAAACTGAATAAAATTGCAGAATTGTCTTTGCAATTTTCAGAAATCAACCAAAGATTTGAGGAAAATTATATTGAACTAAAAGATACTCTTTTTCAATTGCAAAACGAAGCCGAGAATATAGAAACAAATCACGAAGATTTGTTGGCTTTGCAAGAACAAAATGATAAAATAAATTCTTTGTTTTTGAAACACAAAGTTTCAGAAATTGAAGAGTTAATTAAAATTAAAGATGAGCTTTCTGCTGAGCAAAGTTCTTTTTCGGATTTGGAAACCAAAATTTCTTCTTTGGAAAAACAAATTGCAGAATTAGAAAATTCATTGGAAAAGCAAACGAAAGTTTTAACTAAAAACAGACAGCAATCTATTCCTTTATTTAAAGAAAAAATAGAAAGTTTGCTTCAACAATTAGGTTTAGAAAAAGCCAAAGTAGAAGTAGAACTTACTTCGACTAAAGATTTCGTTCAGTTTGGAAAGGAGAAAATTCAATTGTTGTTTCAGGCAAATTCTGGTTTCCCTTTAAAGCCAATTCAAACCGCAATTTCTGGCGGAGAAAGGAGTCGAGTAATGTTGGCGGTTAAAAAAATAATGGCAGAAAATTCTGAGTTGCCAACGTTGATTTTAGACGAAATAGACACTGGAGTTTCTGGTAGAATTGCCGACGAAATAGGGAAAGTGATGCAAGAAATGGCAGAGAATATGCAACTAATTGTAATTACACATCTTGCGCAAGTTGCAGCCAAAGGAAACAATAATTATAAAGTGAAAAAATCTGATATTGAAGGCAAAACTCAAACTCAGATTGTTTCTTTAAACCAAGAAGAAAAACTGACCGAAATTGCGCAATTGCTTTCTGGTAGCAAGATTACAGATGCCGCAATTCTTCAAGCAAAGGAATTGATGAGTATTTAATGTAACGTTTTGGCTTCAATGGAAACTAATACATAAAACTAAGGTATGTATTTTCGTTTGTTGCAATTAGAACTCAAAAACTTTATCAGGAATCCACAATTTGGAGCGAATTTATTTTTTAAAATTATGTCGCTTTTTGCATTGGCAAATTTTGCTGTAATCTTTGTGGGAGCTGCTTTTTTTATTTTTTTTATCGCACAGAATAAACTTCATGTAGATCCGCTTGTTTTGGTTTCAAAATATTTGGTTTATTATTTAGTTTTTGATTTGGCAGTTCGATATTTTATGCAGCAGCTTCCAACTCAAAATATTAAACCTTTTCTTACTCAGAATATTTCTAAGAAAAAACTCGTCAATTATACTCTTTTGAAAGTTATTACTAATTTTTTCAATTGGGGAAATTTACTTTTTTTAATTCCTTTTGCAGGGCTAATGCTTTTTAATCATTATAATGTTTTGGGAGTTTTAATGTGGTTTTTGGGTGTTTTTGCAATGTTCTATATTAATAATTTCATCAATATTCTCATTAACGGAAAGGATAATTGGCTCTACGGAACAGTGGCATTTTTTGTGGTATTTTGGATTTTAGATAAATATGAAATTATTGAGCTTTCTAAACTTTCCGAATTGGTGTTTTATAGTTTTTACAATGTGATTGGCGTTTTTGTAATTCCGATTTTAATTGCTTTGTTTTTAGCTTATTACACGTATCAATATATTTTAAAGAATTTTTATTTGGATAAAGGTTTAGAACTTAAAAAAGCAGAAGGAAAAACAGAAAATATAGAATTTCTTAATAAATATGGAGTTTTAGGAGCTTTTTTAAATAATGATATTCGGTTGATAAAGAGGAGCAAAGCTGCTCAAAGTGCTGTAATTGGAAGTGTGATGTTTCTTTTCTACGGGTTGCTTATTTATTCTACTAAAACCTATGAAACAGATTTTATGAAAATGTTTTTGGGGATTTTTGTAACGGGTGGTTTTCTTTTCATATTCGGACAAAGAGTGCCAGCTTGGGACAGTTCTTATTATCCATTAATGATGACGCAAAAAGTTCCGTACAGACAATATTTAGAAGCAAAATGGTGGTTGGTGAATTTAGCAACTATTTTGTGTATGATTCTCGCGATTGGTTATGCTTTTATCAGTTGGGATTTGTATTTTACATTTCTTGCTGCGGGAGTTTATAATTTGGGAATTAATTCTCATCTTACTTTACTGAGTGGTGCTTACAATAAAAACCCAGTCGATTTGAATACTAGAGCAAAATCTATGGGAGAAAAAAATCAATTTAATGCAAAGAATCTATTGCTTACAATTCCTAAATTGCTTTTTCCGATGGCAATTTTTGCAGTGATGAAATATTTCTTCGGGATGTTTGCAGCGATGTTTACGATAGCGGTTGTTGGTGCAGTAGGATTTGCTTTTAGGGCAAAAATATTTGATTTTATTGTTAAAATTTATATCAAAGAAAAGTATTCAGCAATTGCTTCATTCAAGAAAAACGATTAATTAAAACCAAAACTATGATATCAGTAAAACAACTTTCAAAAATATACAGCAACAGAAAAGTTCTTAATATAGAATCTTTGGAAATTCCGAAAGGTGAAACTTTTGGTTTGGTAGGGAATAACGGAGCAGGAAAAACCACTCTTTTCAGTCTTTTGTTAGATTTAATTGAAGCGAGTTCTGGAAGCGTCTCTGTAGATGGAGAAAATGTGGCGAAATCTGAGCATTGGAAAAGTAAAGTTTCTGCATTTATTGATGAGAATTTTTTAATTGGTTATCTTACGCCAGAAGAGTATTTTTATTTTATTGGCGAACTTAGAAATCAAAAAAGACAAGATGTGGACGAGTTTTTGAAACAGTTTTCAGATTTTTTTAATGGAGAAATTCTTAATGGGAAAAAATACATCAGAGATTTGTCTAAAGGAAATATGAAAAAAGTAGGAATTGTAGGCGCTTTAATTGGCGAACCAGAAATTATAGTTTTAGACGAGCCTTTTGCAAATTTAGACCCTACTACTCAAATAAAATTGAAAAAATTAATAAAAGATTGGTCTCAAAAGGAACAAATTACATTTCTTATTTCTAGTCACGATTTGGCACATACCACAGAAGTTTGCAATAGAATTGTTGCGATAAATAGAGGTGAAATTGTAAAAGACATACAAACCAACTCAGAAACCTTGCAAGAATTAGAAGATTATTTTGCTAGTCAGGTTGTAATTTAAACTCATTATAAATCACTTTAAGTCTCGGAAATTTTCGGGACTTTTTTAATGCTAAAAAATCGAAATTCCGTAAATTTACAATTCAGTTTTTTTGATTGAATTTTCTATAAAAAAGAAGATTTTATAATGTCGTAAATCGTAAATTAAAAATACTAAAATATGGACTTTTTTTATCAAGATCCGTATCCTATTCTAAAGGATGACACAGTTTATAAAAAGCTAACTTCAGATTACGTAAAAGTAGAAAAATTAGGCGAGAGGGAGATTCTTGTAGTAGAACCTAAGGCTCTGGAGCTTTTGGCAGAAGAAGCCATGAAAGATGTTTCTTTTATGCTTCGTTCAGCACATTTGTCAAAATTGAAAAAAATATTAGACGACCCTGAAGCTACTGATAATGACA
The DNA here is from genome assembly GCF_047601505.1 of Cloacibacterium sp. Lineage (GTDB taxonomy): Bacteria > Bacteroidota > Bacteroidia > Flavobacteriales > Weeksellaceae > Cloacibacterium. The sequence continues at coordinate 305,809 of NZ_JASGJD010000001.1, read as the reverse complement.
GATTTGTAGCATATAATCTTTTGCAAAACGCAGCTGTAGCTATTGAAGGAGCTTTGCCTTCTTGTCAAGATACAGGTACTGCAATTTGTGTTGCTAAAAAAGGAGAAGATGTTTACACTGGAGTTGACGATGGAGAATACATTAGCAAAGGGATTTTCAATACGTATCAAAAACAAAATTTGAGATATTCTCAGATTGTTCCTCTTACTATGTTTGATGAGAAGAACTCTGGTTCTAACCTTCCTGCACAAATAGATATTTATGCAAAAAAAGGAAATTATTACGAGTTTTTATTCTTAGCAAAAGGTGGTGGTTCTGCCAATAAAACTTTTCTTTATCAAAAAACAAAATCTCTTTTGAACGAAAAATCTTTAGAAGAGTTTATTCGCGAGAAAATAATGGATTTAGGAACCGCAGCTTGTCCGCCATATCACTTGGCTTTTGTAATTGGAGGAACTTCTGCCGAAGCTAATTTAGCAGCCGTTAAAAAAGCATCTGCTGGATATTATGACAATCTTCCTACATCAGGAAACGAAGGAGGACAAGCTTTCAGAGATTTAGAATGGGAACAAAGAATTCAAAAAATCTGTCAAGAATCTGCAATTGGAGCTCAGTTTGGAGGTAAATATTTAACTCACGACGTTAGAGTAATAAGATTACCAAGACACGCAGCTTCTTGCCCAGTAGGGATGGGAGTTTCTTGTTCTGCAGATAGAAATATCAAAGGAAAAATAACCAAAGAAGGTATTTTCTTAGAACAATTAGAAACCAATCCAGCTCAATATTTGCCAGAAGTGGCACCTCATTTAGAAGAGCCTGTTTCTATAGATTTGAACAGACCAATGCCAGAGGTTTTGGCAGAATTGTCTAAATATCCTATCAAAACTCGTTTAAAATTAAACGGAACTCTAATTGTAGCGAGAGATATTGCTCACGCAAAAATTAAAGAATTGTTAGACGCAGGAAAGCCAATGCCAGAATATTTCAAAAATCATCCAATTTATTACGCAGGACCAGCAAAAACGCCACAAGGAATGCCAAGTGGAAGTTTCGGGCCTACAACTGCGGGAAGAATGGATGTTTATGTAGATGAATTTCAAGCGAATGGAGGCAGTATGATTATGCTTGCCAAAGGAAATAGAAGCAAAGATGTAACAGATGCTTGTGCAAAATACGGAGGTTTCTATTTGGGTTCAATTGGAGGGCCAGCAGCAATTTTGGCTAAACAAAATATTTTGAGCGTAGAAGTAGTAGATTTCCCAGAATTAGGAATGGAAGCGGTGAGAAAAATTGAAATTAAAGATTTTCCAGCGTTTATTATAACTGATGATAAAGGAAATGATTTCTTTGCTGCATTAGCTCACTAGTTATTATTTTATTCTTTAGAAGAGGCTTTTTAGGTTTTAATAATTTAAAATAAGCTTCTTCTAAATAATAATAACTTCTATTAAATGACAAAATTCACGTGAAAAACTTTTGTCGATTAAAAAATTGTTTTATTTTTGCCTAAAATAATAGAAATTATGTTTTTAGCAGGTTTTTGGCCAGTTTACCAGTTTCTTTGGACTGTATATTTCATCACAATGTTTTTGGTGGGATTTTGGTGTATTTTAATGTTCTTCGGAGTTGTAATCCCAATGTGGCTTACAGAAGGTTTAGCCGAATATTTCGGGAAAACTAAAAAATTTAATCCTGAAGACGTTAGAAGAAAAACTTTGGTAGAGCAAGAAGGTGTAGAAGTAATCTATAACCAGCCAAAAGGAAACGGTCCTTATTTACACGCAGGTCATCATTAATTTCGATGTCATTGCTTTCTTCCCTTAATTTGAAGAAAGTAATATCAAAGCAAAACAAAATATATTTAAAATCTGTTCAAATCTTATTTGGGCAGATTTTTTTTGTTAAAAATTTGTTAAGTTAAAAAATACTCCTATTTTTGCAACTCAAAACTTATCAAGAAAGGTGGAGGGATTTGGCCCTTAGAAACCTTAGCAACCAACACGTTCTGAACGGAGTAACGGTGCTAATTCCAACCTAATAATAGGATAGATGAGAATAGATCAAGTGTTTATTTTACAATTTCTATAGGTTACCTCTGCATTTCTTAATTTAAAATTTAAATAAAATTAGAAATGAAAAAAGCTACCTTTAGCATTCTTTTACTAAGTGCGTTGTATGTACATGCACAAGAAGTTACAGAAAAAAGCATTGATGATGTTGTTTTGGTGGGAAACAGAGCAAATAATCGTACTAAACTCAATACATTAGTTCCTGTAGATGTAATTTCTGTTCAAAAAATTCAACAAAGTTCTCCTCAGACTACCGTTCAAGATTTATTGAATTATGTAATTCCTTCTTTCAACTCGGTAAGACAGTCTGCTTCTGATGGGACAGAACATATTGACCCCGTAACTTTGAGAGGTTTGGGACCAGACCAAGTTTTAGTATTGGTAAATGGTAAAAGAAGACATACAACTTCTTTGGTAAATTATCAAAATACTGTAGGAAATGGCTCAGTAGGAACAGACCTTAGCACAATTCCTGTGATTGCTATTGATAGAATTGAGGTTTTAAGAGACGGAGCGGCTGCGCAATATGGTTCTGATGCTATTGCTGGTGTTATTAATATTATTTTAAAGAAAAACCAAGGAGCTTCTGCATCTATTACATACGGGCAAACTGGTAGAAATGACGGCGAAACCTACCAAGCTGGGGCTAATTACGGAACTACTCTTGGTAAAGACAAAGGTTTTATTAATTTATCTCTTCAATTAAGCCACAGAGGAAAAACCAATAGGTCTCAAAATCATAATTTAGATATTTTTGGAGATAATTTTGCTTATGATTTTGCGAATGATCCTGCTCAAGCGAGAGCAAATGATGACGCAATTATTGCACAAAGAGGTTTAACTCGTGATGATTTTAACTTTCAAGTTGGTGATGCGCAGATTAAACAAGGGCAACTGTTTTTAAACGCCGAATATCCTTTGAGTGATAAATGGAATTTGTACTCTTTTGGAGGAGCAAGTATTAAAGAAGGCGAAGGTTTTGGCTTTAGAAGATTGCCTAGCGAAACATCTAACGTAGTTTTGTCTATTTTCCCTAATGGATTTCAACCGGTTTTAAATTCAAAAATTTACGATTTTTCTTACGCAGTTGGCACGAAATACCAAAACAACAATTGGACTTTAGACCTTAGCAATACTTTTGGTAGTAATGTTTTCAATTATGATGTAAGCAATACCAATAATGCTTCAATGGGAGCGCAGTCTCCAACTGAGTTTAATGCAGGTTCTCATGGTTTTTTACAAAATACATTTAATGTAGATGTTTCTAAAAAGATTGATAATTTCAATATTGCTTTTGGTGGAGAATGGAGATTTGAGCAATATCAAATAAAATCTGGCGAAGAAGCTTCTTATAAAAATTATGGTTTAGTTTCTGGTGCAGCTGGAGGAGCGCAATCTTTCATTGGTTTTTCTAATAATAATGCGCTTAAAAAATCTAGAAATTCTGAAGCACTTTACGCAGATGTTTCTTATGATTTGAATAAATTTAATGTAGATGCAGCGGCAAGATTCGAAAATTATTCAGATTTTGGAAGTGCACTTACCGGTAAATTGGCTTTAAGATATGAATTGTTTAAAAACTTTTCTTTGAGAGGAGCTGTAGGAACTGGTTTCAGAGCGCCATCTTTACAACAACAATATTTCAACAATTCTTATTCAGATATTTCAACATCTGGTAGCGGAATTGTAAATAAAGGGATTTTTACCAATGATAGTGCAATTGCGCAAGAAATAGGTTTTGATAAATTGAAAGAAGAAAAATCTGTAAACGCAAGTGCAGGATTTACTTTCAAGCCTGTTGATAAATTATTTATAACACTTGATGGTTATTTTATTAAAGTAAAAGACAGAATTGTAATTACCAGTCAGTTTTCAGACTCGTCTTTTGCTACTTATGGTGTAGAAAGTGCTAGATTTTTTGCTAATGCTGTAGATACAGAAACCAAAGGTGTAGATTTGGTTGTAAGCTATGATTGGGCTTTAGGTGGAGGAAATCTTAACATTAACCTTGCTGGAAATTATACAGAAACGAAAATTACTAAATTTAATTTCCCTGAAAAAGTTTTGGCAAGTCATTCTCAAGACGAATTCTTTGGACCAGACCAAATTAACATTATAGAATCGCTTTCTCCAAAAACCAAAGCTTCTTTAGGTTTAAATTATAAAATAAATAAATTTAATTTCTTGGTGAGAAATACTTATTTCGGAGAAGTGACCAGAGATGGATTTCCGTATGGTTCTGTACAAAAATTCTCTCCAAAAGTGGTTACAGACCTTAGTGTAGGTTATGATATTACCAAGAAACTTAACTTTACTGTAGGAGCAAATAATTTGTTTGATGTTTTCCCAGATTTGCAAGTTTATGAAAATTCTTATTATGGAGTTTTCAAATATGCACCAGTTCAAATGGGAACAACAGGAAACTATTTCTTCGGAAGATTGAATTACAATTTCTAGATTGATGAAAGACCTAAAACACAAAATCGGCTGGAAAACCGCCACAGCTATCGTTGTTTCTAATATGATTGGAACTGGCGTTTTTACTACTTTAGGTTTTCAGGTTGTGGAGTTACAAAACACCGTCACTATATTTTTATTATGGTTAATTGGTGGTGTTTTGGCGCTCTTTGGCGCTTTTTGTTATGCAGAATTGGGAACGTTTTTCAAAGGAAATGGTGGAGATTATATTTATCTTTCTAAAACGTATCATCCTATTCTGGGTTATCTTAGCAGTTGGATTTCTCTTGTTATTGGCTTTTCGTCTCCTGTTTCATTGGCAGCTTTGGCAATGGCTAAATATATGTCTGTTTTTCAGGGAGATTTTGGGACTTTTTTTGCAATTGCGGTTATTTTATTGGTAGCTTTGGCATTGTCTTTCAGTTTGAGTCTTTCGGGGAAATTTCACAATTTTTTTACTTTTATCAAAGTGAGTTTTGTAGTTGTTTTAATTGTAATTGGAGTTTTGTTGTCTCAAAATCCGGTTCATACTTCTATTAATTTTAATTCTAGTTGGGAACAAGAGATTCTTTTTTCAGCTTTTGCAACTTCTTTGGTTTTTGTAACGTATGCTTACACTGGTTGGAATTCTGCTTCCTACATTGCCGGAGAAATAGATAAACCACAAAAAAACCTTCCAAAATCTTTAATTGTAGGAACCGTATTTGTAACTTTTTGTTATGTTTTCATCAATTACATTATGCTGAAACACGCGCCAATAGAAGCATTGAAAGGTAAAGAAGATGTAATGGGAATTGCAGCCAATTATATGTTTGGGACAACTTTTGGCAAAATTGTGAACGTTTTTATTGCTCTTCAATTGGTGGCAACTATTAGCGGTTATCTTTGGGTAGGTTCTAGAATTACACAGGCTACGGCTTCAGAGAACAAGCTTTGGAGTTTTTTAGCCATTAAAAACAAAAAAAACATTCCGGTGAGAGCTATTTTTGCACATGCAATTATCGCAATTATTATTATTTCTACGGGAAGTTTTAAGCAGATTTTTCTTTACACAGCGTTTGTGTTGCAGTTGCTTTCTACATTAGCAATTTCTGCTGCATTTTTCCTCAAAAAATCAGACAGAAGACTTTTTAAATCCAATTGGTTTTATCTGTTTCCTGCGGTGTTTGTTTTGTTTAGTTTTTACATTTTATACTTTACTTTTATTAGTAATCCTAAAGAAAGTTTGGTAGGTTTGGCAATTGTTTTAATTGGTATTATTCTGTATTTGTTTGATAAGCGAATTCCGAAGCCTATAGAAGAAGATTAATTCAAAATATTTAAAATCTGTTCAGTTTTCTGAGCAGATTTTTTTCATCCTTACATCTAACTTCTAACATCCAAGCAAAATTCCTTATCTTTGCACCCAAATAATTTTTGAAAATGTCAAAAAGTTTAATTCCAAAACTTCAAGCAATTAAGCAACGTTATAACGAGGTTGCTGATTTAATTATACAACCAGATGTAATTACAGACCAAAAAAGATATGGTCAACTCAACAAAGAATACAGCGATTTAGGAAAAATCGTGAGAGTTTTTGATGAGTATATGCAAGCGCTAACTACCATAGAAGAATCAGACGAAATTATAGCGGATGGTTCTGATAAAGAGTTTGTAGAATTAGCAAAAATCGAAAAAAACGAAGCTCTAGAGAAAATTCCAGGTTTGGAAGAAGAATTGAAAGTGCTTTTGATTCCGAAAGATCCTGCCGATGATAAAAATATAATCTTGGAAATGCGTTCCGGAACTGGTGGCGACGAAGCTGCAATTTTCGTGGAAGATATGTACAGAATGTACACCATGTATTTCAAAACCAAAGGTTGGAAACACGAAGTTACCGATTCTTCTGAAGCGTCTAAGGGTTACAAAGAACTCGTGATGAAAGTAGAAGGAGAAGGTGTTTATGGAATTATGAAATTTGAATCTGGTGTTCACCGTGTGCAAAGAGTTCCTGAAACGGAATCTCAAGGCAGAGTACACACTTCTGCGATTACGATTGCGGTTTTACCAGAAGCGGAAGAAGTAGATGTGGAAATTAATCCTGCAGATATTGAAATGCAAACCTCACGTTCTGGTGGAGCTGGTGGACAAAACGTAAACAAAGTTGAAACGAAAGTTCAATTGACGCACAAACCTTCAGGAATTGTGGTGGTTTGTCAACAAGCGCGTTCTCAGCTGGCAAACAGAGAGTTAGCAATGGAAATGCTTCGTGCAAAATTGTATGATATTAAATTACAAGAAGTAGTAGGAGATATTGCTGCACAACGTAAAACGATGGTTTCTACTGGAGACCGTTCTGCAAAAATTAAAACCTACAATTATCCTCAAGGTAGAGTTACCGACCACAGAATTAATAAATCTATCTACAATTTAGATGCTTATATGAATGGCGATATCCAAGAAATGATGGATGCTGTGATTATGGCTGAAAATGCAGAGAAAATGAAAGGTCAAGAAGAAATTTAACGGATTTTCTAAATAATATATATAGAAAGCTCCCATTTTGGGAGCTTTTTTAGTTAAAGCTTGAGTCTTTTGTTATGCAAACTATTCGTTAAATAAATCTCTAACTCGATTTCTTCTATGATTTTCTTTAATGAAAATTATTGCTCTCTCAAGTCTATTTATTGCCATTTCTAATTCTTTATTTTCAAATGTAATTTCATTTGGAAGTGAAGATAATACAATTTTTAAATTTCTCATGCCAAAATCCAAGTCTCTAACCACCCTCAAATCTAGAGGATTACTTTGATTTATTTCCTTGATTATGTGGGAAATATAATTTGGAGGTAATATTAGTTCTGGATTTCTAAGAATTTTGAATTGCTCTCTAGTAATTTCAAGTATTTCCTCAACGGCTTCATTTGAACTATCTTTTATAGTGTCTTCATTGCTAACTGATTTAGAATTTATTTCCTTTAAAAGAGGATCAAGATTATTTTTTAATTTTTCATACCAAACATCGAAAGTTTGTTTTAATTTACTTTCGTCTAATTTTTCTTTACCTAATGCACTGTTGATACTTAAAACTAGCTTTAACAAATCTTTTTTGTCGTATAGCGTTGATTGAAATTGTAGTAAAGGACTTTTTTTTAGCTCTGATGGTTTTAGTCCAAATAAAAAGGGAGAGACATTTGATGTAGTAAAAGCTTTTGATAGAGCGCCAGCTTCAAAGTTCAACCATGGAGCGTCTATATTTTGAGGGGTAACACATAAAATTCCGAATGAGGAATCTTCTAACTCTTTTGCAATGTCAATACTCCATCTTGAGCCTTTATCTATGTCTTCAGAAGAGACATAAGGTTCAACAGACTGAATAACGAATGGTAGCCATTCTCTTAGTTCAATTGCAATTTTGTGGCTTAAATCTCCAGACCAACTTAAAAAAACTTTCATGGTTTATATATTTTATGATTATTAATATTTTTTGTGATTTGTTTTAAAAATTATTTACAAAATAAATGTAAATTAATAAATTTCACCTAAATAATTTTTTATTTCTTCCTCTAAATTACAAAATATTCTCTAAAAAAAATACGGAAAACCATAAATAAAAAAGTCGAGATTTTTTCTCGACTTTTATTTTTGGTTATCTGGCAAAGGCAAATCATATTTCCTAAAAATCTCCACTGCTTTTTTTACATCTTCCATATCTGCAGGTCGGCAATTTTCTAGAGGATATTCTCTGCCAATTTCTTTCCATTTGTGTGCGCCCATTTGGTGAAATGGTAAAATATCTACACGTTCTACATTTTTGAACTGAGAAACATATTTCGCCCAATTTTCTAAGTCTTCTGCATCGTCTGTATAACCAGGAACCAGAACGTATCTTAGCCAAGTTGGTTTGTTGATTTCAGACAAATATTGCATAAACTGAAGCGTAGGTTCTAGTTCTACTTCTGTGAGTTTTAGATATTTTTCAGGATTGATGTGTTTAATGTCTAGAAGTACCAAATCTGTAATTTCTAGTACGTTTTTAATATCGTCGTTAAATAAATAACCATTGGTATCCACACAAGTATGAATGCCTTGTTCTTTGCATTTTTTAAATAATTCCAGAACAAATTTGGCTTGCATTAGAGGTTCGCCTCCAGAAACGGTAACACCACCAGTTTTGATGAAACCTTTTACTTTTTCAATCTCGTGAAAAGCTTCATCTACTGTCATTTTTGTTTTTTCGCCTTTGTTCCAAGTATCTGCATTGTGGCAATAGAGACAACGAAGATGGCAGCCTTGTAAGAAGTATATAAATCTAATTCCGGGACCGTCTTTGGTTCCGAAAGTTTCGTATGAATGGACAAATCCGTGTGTTTGCATAGTTTTCAAAGATAATAAATTTCAATAAAAAGAGAGTTAAGAACACTCTTAACTCTCCCCGAAAAATAAATGAATTTATATAAAAATTAGAAACATTCGGTGATGGTTCTGTTGATTACGTCAAGTTGTTGTTCTTTAGTTAATTTAATGAAATTAACGGCGTAACCAGAAACTCTGATGGTTAACTGAGGATATTTTTCAGGATGCTCCATTGCATCTTCTAATAATGAACGGTTGAAAACGTTTACATTTAAGTGGTGACCAGTTTGGTTGAAATATCCATCCATTAAACCAATTAAGTTAGATTGTTTTTCGTCCATTGTTTTTCCTAAAGTTTCAGGAGTAATAGCGAAAGTGTAAGAAATACCGTCTTGTGCATCTTCGAAAGGAAGTTTTGCAACAGAAGCTAAAGAAGCTACAGCACCTCTTGTATCACGTCCGTGCATTGGGTTTGCACCAGGTCCGTAAGGTTCGCCAGCTCTTCTTCCATCAGGTGTATTTCCTGTTTTTTTACCATAAACTACGTTAGAAGTAATGGTAAGAACAGATTGAGTTGGGATTGCTTTTCTGTATGTTTTTTGTTGACGAACTTTGTCCATAAAGATTTTAACAATGTCTACTGCAAATTTATCAGTTTTGTCATCGTTGTTTCCATAAGGTACGTAAGGTTGTTCTACTACATAATCTGTGATAATTCCGTCTTCGTCTCTTACTACTTTTACTTTTCCGTATTTCATAGCTGCGAAAGAGTCTGCTACGATGGAAATACCAGCAATACCACAAGCTTGAGTTCTGATAACATCTACATCGTGAAGTGCCATTTCATAAGCTTCATAAGAATATTTATCGTGCATGTAGTGGATAATGTTCAATGCTTGGATGTAAGTTTCTGCTAACCAATCCATCATTTTGTCGAATTTATTCCAAACATCATCGAAATCTAAGTAATCTCCTTCTACTTTTGGCATTACTGGAGTCACTTGTTTTTTAGTCAACTCGTCTATACCACCATTAATAGCATATAATAAAGCTTTAGGTAAATTAGCTCTAGCTCCGAAATATTGCATTTGTTTTCCAATAGTCATTGGAGATACGCAACAAGCAATTCCATAGTCGTCATTGAAAGTGTCTTTCATTAAATCATCATTTTCATATTGAAGAGATGAAGTGTCTATAGAAACTTTAGCGCAATATTTTTTCCAGTTTTCTGGTAATTGCTCGCTCCAAAGAACAGTTAAGTTGGGTTCTGGAGATGGGCCAATGTTGTATAAAGTGTGTAAAAATCTGTAGCTGTTTTTAGTAACGAAAGAACCTCCTTTTTTGTTAAGACCTCCTAAAGATTCTGTTACCCAAACTGGGTCTCCAGAGAAAAGAGCATCATATTCTGGAGTTCTAAGGAATCTGATGATTCTTAATTTCATTACAAAATGGTCTATCAATTCCTGAGCGTCTTGCTCTGTAAGAAGTCCTCTTTTAATATCTCTTTCGATGTAGATGTCTAAGAAAGTAGAAACTCTACCAATAGACATTGCAGCACCGTTTTGGTCTTTAGTAGCAGCTAAATATGCAAAATATAACCATTGGATAGCTTCTTTAGCATTGGTAGCAGGGTTAGAAATGTCATAACCATAAGAAGCAGCCATTCTTTTTAGGGCTTTCAAAGAATTAATTTGCATGGTAATTTCTTCACGAAGTCTTACAACTTCTTCGTTCATACCATCACAATCCATTCTGTTGAAATAATCTTCTCTGTCTTTAATAAGAAAATCTACACCATACAGAGGAACTCTTCTGTAATCACCAATAATTCTACCACGTCCATAAGCATCTGGTAAACCAGTTACAATACCAGAATTTCTGGCAGCTCTAATAGGAGCATTGTACGCAGAGAAAACTCCTTCATTGTGAGTAACTCTATATTTAGTGTAAATTTCTTTGGTATCAGCATTTAATTCATAACCATAGGCTTTTAAGCCATCTTCCACCATTCTGATACCACCATTTGGGAATATACCTCTTTTAAGAGGAGCATCCGTTTGTAAACCAACAATTTTCTCTAAATCTTTATTGATATATCCAGCTTCATATGCATCAATTTGTGAAGGTTTTTTAGTCTCAGCATCATAAATTCCTTTCTCTCTTTCTACTTTAAACATTTCACAAAGCTCTGCCCATAGTTGGTTGGTTGCTTCTGTAGGACCGGCAAGGAAACTATCATTTCCGGTATATTCTGTATAGTTGTTCTTTATAAAGTCGCTTACGTTAATTTCTTTTTGCCAAACGCCAGGCTTAAATCCAATTGTTGCTTCCATAATTTTATATTTTAAGTTTTTTAGTAATCTGTAAGTGGTTTTTTATTGAGTTATTTTGTCTTACAGAACCTCCTTTTTCGTATTGCAAAATTAAAAACATAAATAATTAATTAATAATGACTTTATATGATTTTTGTTAGAGCGCTAGTAGATTTTTTAAATTGAAAGCAGAATTTTAATAGAAAAAATAAGTAATAGGATGTTTTTGTCTGAATTAAAACTGAATAAGAAAAAATATTTTGTAAAAATGTGATGTTTTTGTGGTGAAGTTTTGAATTATTGTTAAAAATAATATTCGTTTTTTAGTAATTCATTAAAATTGCTAAAATTCAATTCAAAGATGCTCTTTTTTCAAAAAAAACATTATTTTTTGAAGGCTATTTTTATTAAATTTACTCATAGAAAATTCTTGAAATGAGAACCAAAATCCAAAATCAAAATCCCGATTTTCAATCTTTCAATTTTACCCAAAAGTTTGAAAATTATTCTTTTGAAAAAGATGGACTTCAGTTAAAATCATCTTACACTTCCGAAGATGCTGCAATTTTAAAAGAAAAATCTTTTACCGCTGGCATTGTGCCGTATCTCAGAGGTCCTTATTCTACCATGTATGTGCAAAAACCTTGGACAATTCGTCAATACGCAGGTTTTTCTACCGCCGAAGAATCTAATGCTTTTTACAGAAGAAATCTGGCAGCCGGACAAAAAGGACTTTCAGTAGCATTCGATTTGGCTACTCACAGAGGTTATGATAGCGACCATCCCAGAGTTGTGGGAGATGTAGGAAAAGCGGGAGTTGCCATAGATTCTGTAGAAGATATGAAGATTTTGTTCAACCAAATTCCTTTGGATGAAATTTCGGTTTCTATGACGATGAACGGTGCTGTTTTACCAATTTTGTCGTTTTATATTGTAGCGGCAGAAGAACAAGGCGTTTCTCAAGAAAAACTTTCTGGTACCATTCAGAATGACATTTTGAAAGAATTTATGGTGCGTAACACTTACATTTATCCGCCAGAACCTTCCATGAAAATTATTGCTGATATTTTCGAATATACATCTCAAAATATTCCGAAATTTAACTCAATTTCAATTTCTGGGTATCACATGCAAGAAGCGGGAGCAACACCAGTTTTGGAAATGGCTTATACTTTGGCAGATGGTTTAGAATATGTAAGAACAGGGATTAAAGCCGGAATGAATATCGATGATTTTGCACCGAGATTGTCCTTTTTCTGGGCAATTGGGATGAATCATTTCATGGAAATCGCAAAAATGCGTGCTGCAAGATATATTTGGGCAAATCTTTTGACACAATTCAATCCTCAAAATCAAAAATCTTTGGCATTAAGAACGCATTCTCAAACTTCTGGATGGAGTTTAACCGAGCAAGAACCTTTCAATAATATTACCAGAACGGCTATTGAAGCGTTGTCTTCAGCTTTGGGCGGAACGCAATCTCTTCATACCAATGCTTTGGACGAAGCTATTGCGCTTCCAACAGATTATTCGGCGAAAATTGCGAGAAATACGCAGATTATCCTTCAACAAGAATCTGGAATTTGTGATGTGGTTGACCCAATGGGAGGAAGTAATTTGGTGGAAGCTCTTACACAACAAATGATTGATGAAGCCATGAAATACATTGATGAAGTGGAAAAAGAAGGCGGAATGACTAAAGCCATTGAAGCGGGAATTCCGAAAATGAGAATTGAAGAAGCGGCAGCCATCAAACAAGCAAAAATTGATAGTGGCGAAGAATTTATTATTGGAGTAAATTCTTTTAAATCTTCATTAAAACAACCCGAAATTGAAATCCTAGCCATTGATAATACAGAAGTTCGCCGTAAACAAATCGAAAGATTAGAAAAAATAAAAGCCGAAAGAAATACCGAGTCCGTTCTACAGATATTAAATGAAATTAGAGAATGTGCAAAAACAAGGAAAGGAAATCTTTTGTCTCTTTGCATTGAAGCTGCCAGAAGAAGAGTTACTTTGGGCGAAATGAGCGATGCGATGGAAGAAAGTTTCGGGCGATACAAAGCTAATATTAAAACCATTTCAGGAGTTTATGCCATGAATGCCAGTAAAAATGAATTTTTTGAAAAAGCAGTTTCTCTTACTCAAAAATTTGAGGACGAAGAAGGACGAAGACCTAGAATTATGGTTGCCAAAATGGGACAAGACGGACACGATAGAGGTGCGAAAGTGGTAGCAACAGCTTTTGCAGATATGGGTTTTGATGTAGATGTTGCGCCTTTGTTTCAAACACCAGAAGAAGTGGCGAAACAAGCGGTAGAAAATGATGTTCATATTTTGGGAGTGTCGTCTTTGGCGGCAGGTCATAATACTTTGGTGCCTCAAGTGGTAGAAGAATTGAAAAAGTTGGGAGCAGACGATATTACGATTGTTGTGGGAGGAGTAATTCCTCAGCAAGATTATGAATTTTTGTACGCAAATGGTGCAGATTTCATCTTTGGACCTGGAACCAATTTACCAAAATGTGCAGTGGAGATTTTGGAGAAATTTTTGGAATAAGATATATTTTTGTCACGAATTCACGAACAAGATTTTGATTTTTTTTTCTATTAAAATAATAAATGCAATTACACTTCTACAAAACAGAACTTCTTTTAAAAGAAACTTTCTCTATCGCTTATGGCAATTATGACAAGCGAGATGCTTTGGTGATAAAACTTTCGCATCTTGGTTGTGAAGGTTTTGGAGAATGCGTTGCGATTAATTATTACGGAATTAATCTGCAAAAATTTATTTTAAAATTAAAGCAAATTCAACCTAAAATTGAAACACAAGAAATCATTCATCCAAAAGAATTTTACCAATTTTTAGAAACTTTAAACTTGCATCATTTCTTGCTTTCGGCCTTAGATTGTGCATATTGGGATTTATTTGGGAAATTAGAAAATAAAACGGTTTCAGAAATTAATCAATTAGAAAATAAACCGTTGGTAGAAAGTTCTATCACGATTTCAATTGCAGAAATAGACGAGCAAATTAGGAAAATAGAAAATAGTTCTTGGTCTAAATTTAAAGTAAAATGCAATGGTTTTAATTTAGAAAAAACAGAAAAATTATTAAGTTTGAACAAAAATATTTCTCTAGATGCCAATGCGAGTTTTACCAAAGAAGATTGTCTTGAAATTCAGGAAAATGCTGATTTTCAGAAATTAAAGTACATAGAACAGCCTTTGGAAATTGGGAATTATCAAATTTTAAAAAATAGCGGAACTGTAAATTGGATGGCAGACGAAGATTGTCAGGACTTTACTTATTTGCAAAAATTGAAACCTCATTATTCTTCTATTAACATCAAATTGATGAAGTGTGGCGGACTTACGCCTGCGTTAGAAATGATTTCGGAAGCCACAAAATTGGGTTACAAAATCATGCTGGGATGTATGACGGAGAGTTCTATTGGGATTTCTGCGGGTTGCGCTTTAGCGGGATTGTTAGATTTTGCAGATTTGGATGGTGCTAATCTTATTTCGAACGATTATGCAAAAGGCAGTTTTGTAGAAAATGGCAGAATTCAACTTTCCGAAAAACCAGGTCTTGGGATTGATTTTTTGCTATAAAATTGTAAAAATATCCCTAAAAACCTAACAAATATCATTGAAATCAATCATATTAGTTTCCCAATGCGGTATAAAAATATGCCGTACCTTTATCAAAGAAAATAAATTATTAATGGAAACTACTACCTTACAGAAAATCAACAATTTAATTAAAGATTTGCCAGATTACTTAGCCGAAGAACTGTTGGAGTATGTAGAATATTTGGTTTACAAATTTCACAAAGATGAGGAGCTAAGTGATGAGCAGAAGAGGGTTATTTTGAGAGGTTTGGAAGACATCAAATACGGAAGAAGTCACATTGAAACTTCAAGTACTGAAGAAACTATTATTTAAGGTTTTATTTCAAATCGAATCAAAATTAATAGATAGAAAAGCTTCAGAAAATCATCTGAAGCTTTTTTATTAGTTAGAAGTGCTAACGTATAAATACACTAAATCTGCTTGCTGAGAGGTAAGTTTGGCTTTTGGTGCCATCCAATCTACAATAGATTTCCACTTTTCGTCGTCATATTTTTCTAATGCTGGCAAACCGTGGCATTTTCCACAATTATTCTCGAAAACTACCTTTCCTTGCGCTAGATTTTCGTTAACAGACGTAGTTGCATTAATTGGAGTTTGTGTAACAGTGCCTGTATTTGGCTTCTGCGAGGTACAAGCTGCAATACCAATCGCAAGAATCATCAATAAAAATAATCTTTTCATATTAAATAAGTTTTATCAAATATAATATTTTTTTGAAATATGTTTTCTTAAATTTGTTAAAATGAAACTTTCAACACAAGAATTATTAGCAGGATTAAAAGCTCAAGATAAAAGAATTTTGGGTAAAGCAATTACTTTGATTGAAAGTAAAAAACCAGAACACAGAGCTCAAGCTGAAGAATTGTTGAAAGAAATTTTGCCTTTGTCTGGAAAATCTGTAAGAATAGGAATTACAGGAGTTCCAGGAGCTGGGAAATCTACATTTATAGAAAATTTCGGAAAATTAGCGATTGCAAATGGCAAAAAAGTGGCTGTTTTGGCAATAGACCCTAGTTCGTCTCTAAACAAAGGCTCTATTTTGGGGGATAAAACTAGAATGGAAGAATTGGCAAAAGACGAAAACGCGTTTATAAGACCTAGCCCAAGTTCCGGATTTTTGGGAGGAGTTGCCAATACAACTTTCGAAACCATGCTGATTTGTGAGGCTGCAGGTTATGATTATATTCTGATAGAAACTGTTGGAGTAGGGCAATCTGAGGTTTTGGTTGCAGATATTTCTGATGTTTTTTTGTTTTTGAAAATTATTGGTGGTGGCGATGAATTGCAAGGCATAAAAAGAGGAATAATGGAAATGGTAGATGTGGTTTTTATCAATAAAGTTGATGATGAAAACCTCTCGAAAGCCAAACAAACAAAACTAGAGTTACAACGTGCTTTACAATTCTTACCTCCGAAAGAAAAAAACTGGAAAATACCTGTTCTATTAGGTTCAGCGCTTAATAAAATTGGTTTGGAGGAGGTTTATGATAAGATTTCAGAATTTATTTCTCTTAAAAAATCGACTAAAAGATTTGATGAGGTAAGAAAAATTCAGGCAAAAAAACGTTTTGATTATTGGGTGAAAGAATATATTTTGAGTGCTTCCAAATCATCAGAAGAATTAGAAAATCAATATGATTTGCACAAAAAAAATGCTTCAGAAATGGCATCGAATCCAAGCTCTGAAGCAAAATTATTTGTAGAAAAATTTTTGAATAAAAAGCTTTAAACTATTTATTCGTTTCATTTTTCATGATATATCCATCGTAAGAAATGGCTTGTCTATCACTAGAATCTATGGAAACAAACGCCGCTCCGTTTTTGAAAATTTCCAAATAAATTACTTTAATGTTGTTTTGGTCTTTGGGAGAAATAGTATAAACCCAATTTCCTTTTTTGTTTTGTACTTTACTTATTGTGAAGTCTTTTGAAGTAAAATTGTAACTGTTTTTACTGGTGTCATAACTTGGGTTGAATAATCTTCCAAAATAAGGTAAGTTAACAGTTAATTCTTTGTCTTTCAATACTACAGAATATCCATAATCTAAATTCAGCATTCTTGCAGAATTATTATTAGGCATAGAGTTCATCACATTTATCACATCAAAATTAGTAGGATTAGCACGTTTTGCCATGAAAGTCAATTCGTTGGAGTTGATAAATTGGTCAAGCGATTTCTCGTCTACATAAGTTTGAGAGGTACAAGAAAAAAGAAATGTTAATAAAAACATTACACTCATTAAAACTGTATTTTTCATAATAGATTTATTTTGAGTTATGTGGATATGTACAAATTTAGTGCAAAAATATATCATCATTTTATCATTTTTTTATATAATTATTATTTAATCTCAAATGGAACAATAATTGTTTTAATTTTGTCATAATTATTAAAACAACTAAAGATGAAATTTAAAACTTTATTAGGGGCAAGTGCTTTAGCAGTTACTTTAGTAGCTTGCGTTACCAATCCTATTACCGGAAGAAAATCTATTCAAATAAGCAATGATGCTGAACTTCAACAGATGGCGTTACAAGAATACAAAGCAACACTTTCTAAATCAAAAGTTGTTTCTAATACTGTAGATGCAAAAAATATAAAAACGGTTGGAATGAATATAAAAAATGCTGCGGAAAGATATTATAAAAGTATAGGAAGAGAAGCAGATCTTCAGAATTACAACTGGGAATTCAATCTTCTGGAAGATAAACAATTAAATGCATGGTGTATGCCCGGTGGTAAAGTGGCTTTTTATACAGGTATTATGCCAGTATGTAAAGATGCTACAGGAATAGCCGTAGTAATGGGACACGAAGTATCTCATGCTTTGGCTGGTCATGGTAACGAAAGAATTTCTCAGGCAATGATAGCACAAGGTTTAGGAGCAGCAACAGGAAGTGCTATAAAAAGTGATAAATTACAACAGATATTTCAAGTAGCTTATCCTATAGGAGCACAAGGAGTATTATTAAAATATGGTAGAAACCAAGAATTAGAAGCAGATAAAATGGGCTTGTATCTTATGGCAATGGCAGGTTATGACCCAAGACAAGCAAAACCCTTTTGGCAAAGAATGGAAGCTCAAAGTTCAGGATCTAGACAGCCCGAGTTTTTATCTACTCACCCAAATCCTGAAACAAGAATGGCAGATATTGATAAAAATTTACCAACAGCATTAGAATATTACAAAGCAGCAGGGGGAAAATTATAAAATTTTTTGAAATCTATACTTAACCTTCTCAAAAAAATGATTAAATTTGAGAAGGTTTAGTATTTTAAATAACTTATTATGAAGAGTTTATCAATTATAGGAGTAATACTGCTTGTCTTATCTGTTTTGCTATTTTATCTTACTACAGATTTTGATGTAGAACAGCTAAAATTATCTCATTTGATGGGTATTTTGGGAGGAGTTGGTATTGGATTGATATTCGGTGGAGTAGTAGGCTATGTAAGTAAAGGCTCGGCAATGAAAGCGGAACAAAAAAGAAAAGAATTTCTAAAATTACAACAAGAAAAAATTGAACTAGAAAAACAAGCCGCCGAACTCGCTCAGCAACAAATAAAAGACAACAACTAACAACAAGCTACAGATAATAGTTTTAACAATAAAGGCGTAGAAAATAAATTCTACGCCTTTATTAATTTTTATTTTTAATGAATTTAAAAATTATATCCTATACCAAATATGAGCAGATTAGGTCTGCCATCGTATCTTACAGTTGTGTTGGTATTATTATCAATAAATTCTCTTTGGTCTTTGCTGAAAGCGCCTTCATATCTGGCAGAAAAAACCAGTTTTGAAATGGTAGCTTGCGCACCAAATTGATAACCTACTGTAAAATCTTTGGTTGCGTTT
Organism: Cloacibacterium sp.; assembly: GCF_047601505.1. Taxonomy (GTDB): domain Bacteria; phylum Bacteroidota; class Bacteroidia; order Flavobacteriales; family Weeksellaceae; genus Cloacibacterium. The sequence goes on along the minus strand of NZ_JASGJD010000001.1, from coordinate 287,137 downwards.
TCTTTGAAATCATTCCATTGATTGTCTGTAGATAAATTATAAGATGCTACAGGACCTGCGTAGATTCCTAACATTTTCCCTAAAATATTATATCCAACTAAAACAGGTAAATCTACTCTGTTGCTTTTAGCTTTAATTGTAGTATTGGTTACAGGGTCTGTGAATTCGTTTTTGAAAGTGGTGTAATAAAGTTCTGGTTGTAGGAAGATTCCAAAAGGAGTGTTTATTTTAGCTGAAAGTCCAAAATTATAGCCTACACTGTTTTTCCCTTTTTCGTTATAAACGGTTGTTGTTCCGTTTTTAATATTCGTCCAAGTTGGGCTGTCTGACCTGTAAAGCAAGTTTGCTTTAACGCCTAAATTTACTTGTGCAAAAGACATCAAAGATGCCGAGACAAGAGCTGTGCTGATAATTTTTTTAATCTGTTTCATTGTCTATTTTTGTTATAATGTTCTCTATACTCGTTTTATTAATTTTAATGAGATATTCTCTTAGCTCTTTAAAAAGTTCTGAAGAATAAACGAAATCTATAAGATGATTATTGTCTGAAGTGATAATAATGTCTTTAGTTCCTTCCCATTCTTTAATCCCATGTCTTAGATATACAATTTTCTCGCCAATTGTCATCACAGAGTTCATATCGTGCGAATTTATAATGGTTGTGGTGTTGTATTCTTTTGTAATTTCTGAGATTAAATCATCAATAATATTAGATGTATAGGGGTCTAAACCAGAGTTTGGTTCGTCACAAAACAAATATTTCGGATTATTAACAATTGCTCTTGCTATGGCAACACGTTTTTGCATTCCGCCAGAAATTTCTGAAGGGAATTTTTTTTCAGCCTTTTCAAGATGTACTCGTCCCATTACTTCTCTTACTCTTTTTTTCTTTTCGGTGAAAGTAAGATTGGTAAACATGTCTAGCGGAAACATAATGTTGTCTTGAACGGTCATAGAGTCAAACAAAGCACTCCCCTGAAATACCGTTCCAATTTCAGATCTTAATGCTTCTTTTTCCGTACGAGACATTCCTACAATGTCTCTTCCGTCAAATAATATATGCCCTTCTGTAGGTTCGTAAACGTTTAATAAAGATTTCAGAAATACAGTTTTTCCAGAGCCAGATTGTCCTATCACCAAATTTACTTTACCTGTTTCGAAAGTTGTAGAGATTCCTTTTAAGACTTCAGCGTCATCAAATCTTTTTCTTAAATTTTGTACTTCTATCATCAGCTTAAGAACATTTGGGTTAGAATTAAATTCGTAATAATTACAGCAACAATTGTCCATACAACGGCTTGTGTACTCGCTCTACCAACTTCTAATGAGCCTCCACTTACATTGTATCCAAAATATGCAGGGATGGTAGCGATTAGAAATGCAAAAACTGCCGTTTTGAAAAACGCATACCATATAAAATGCGTTGGCATGTACATTTGTATGCCTGTAATGTAATCTGCTGCAGACCAGTTTCCTGTTCCAACTCCAGCTAAATATCCGCCCCAAATACCAAACACGATGCTTATCGCGATAAGAAGTGGATTGAAAATAACACTTGCTATAATTTTGGGAAGAATTAATAGGTTTGCAGAGTTTACACCCATAATGTCTAATGCGTCTATTTGTTCTGTTACCCTCATTGTTCCTATACTTGAGGTGATGTATGAGCCTACTTTACCGGCAAGAATTACAGAAATAATAGTTGGAGCAAATTCTAGAATTAATACTGCTTTGGTAGCATATCCTACAAAAGACATAGGAATTGGGATACTAGAGTTTCTAAAATTATTGTACATCTGTATAGCAACTACAGCACCAACAAATATTGAGGTAAATAGCACTAAACCAAAAGAATTTACACCCAAGTCATTTATTTCTCTCAATAATATTTTTGAGAAAACCTTTCTTTTTTGTGGTCTCTTTGCTACTTTCCCTAAGAGTAAAAAGTATTCTCCTATTGCGTTTAAAAATTTTAACATAACGATGCGAAATTACAGTTTTTTGAATTAACTGTTTTTATAGAATTTTAATTAATTGTTAAAAAGCTTTTTTATCGCCTTTTATAAGTAGAAATATTGTTCTTATAATTATTACTAAATCTAGTATTATGCTCCAGTTTTTCACGTAGTAAGCATCTGCTAAGATTCTTTTTTTCATTTCTATGTCCATATTACCGTTTTCTCCTCTAAGCCCATTTACTTGCGCCAAACCCGTGATGCCAGGTTTTACAAGGCTTCTCATCGGATATTTACCTATTTTGGGTTTGTAATAATCATCTACCAAAATCATGTGCGGTCTGGGACCTACTATAGACATCTCTCCTCTCAAAACATTTAAGAATTGAGGCAATTCATCCAAACTTGTTTTTCTTAAAAAATGACCAAATTTTGTTATTCGTTTGTCGTTTTTAGAAGTAGTTTTAGTACAAGATTCACTATTTTCTACCATTGTTCTAAATTTAAAACAAGGGAAAATTTGGTCGTGGAAACCATATCTTTCTTGCTTAAAAAAAACTTTGCCTTTGCTTTCTAGTTTAATTAGTAAAGCAATAATAGGGAAAAGCCAAATTCCAATAAATACTAAAATAAATATTGAAAGAAAAATATCAATCAGCCTTTTTAAAAAAGTATTTGTGTAATTGTCTAAAGGGAATTTTGCCGGAGTTAAAATAGGCTGAGTGTCTATATACCCAAAATCGTACTGGAAATAATTGTTGTGAGAAATATTAGGGACTAAAGAAATTCGTACTTTATTCAGTTCCGCTTCTTTCAGAATTTTATCCTTCAGTTTTTGGTCTTTATTGCTTTCCGAAGGAACAAACATGGTGTGAATTCCGTTTTCTTTCCAGAATTCTTTTATTTCTTTTAAATTCGTAGAATCTCCTTTAAATTCAAATATAAGATAGCCTAAGTCTTTCTTTTCTATAAGTGTGTTTTTAAGTACTTCAGTTGAAGGATTTTCGTCTAAAAACATTACATTTCTGTGGTTTTTACCAAAAGACCTAATGTATTTTAAAGTATAAAAAATAAAAGTTTTTACTAAAAATAAAATGGTTGAAAAAGTAACAACAAGCCAATATTTTTCGTATTTAAGAAAATCATTATTGCTTACTTTTGCCAATAGAGCAATGCCAATGAGAAATAAAAAAATATGAGTGAAAATTCTTTCTAAATATTTTCCAAAAAATAAATTTCTAGGAATATCATAAAGTTTTGTTCTGCCACTCAAAAGAATCCAAAACAAGCTTAGAAGTAATAAAGAAAGTATATTTTCTTCGGTTTTCGCTTTTGCGATTTCAAAATTATTCCTGTATAAAAAGAAAAAAATGTACACAGCAGCAATAATCAAAATATCTGATATAATGACTATTGTTTTTAAATATCTGGAATATCTTAACCGCTGCATTCTTTAATAAAAAGCTAATTTAAGGAATATTTAGATACTTATGCGTTTGAACCGAAGCTTGCCAATTGGGATGTGCCAAAATGAAATCTGTAATTTTAGGATACATTTCGTCTCTTTTGCTCCATTCGCTTTGCATATAGAGCTTACAGTTTTCTGAAACTTTAGCTGCTTGTTCTTCTGCAAAAGTAAAATCGTGATTATTAAACATTATGACTTTCAGTTCGTTAGCGACTTTATAGATTTCTTCTTTTGGCAAACCTGTCTTTTTGGGAGAAAGTGTTATCCAATCCAAAATTCCGCTCATTTCATACGCTCCAGATGTTTCAATATGAATGGTGCAACCCAATTCTTTTAATTTTTTGGTTAAAATGTCTAAATTCCACATCAAAGGTTCACCTCCAGTAAGAACGATGGTTTTACAATAACTTGCTGCAATTTCTGCAATTTCTGTAGCATCCATTAAAGGGTGGAGTTCGGGATCCCAACTTTCTTTCACGTCGCACCAATGGCAACCAACGTCGCAACCGCCTAATCTAATAAAATAAGCTGCTTTTCCTGTATGAGCTCCTTCTCCTTGTAAAGTGTAAAAATGCTCCATCACTGGGAGCATTTTTCCTTCTTTTAATAATATTTCTTGTGTTAAATTCATTTTTTCAGAGTTCAGAGTTTCAAGTTTTGCTTTCCGAGATTTTTTTTAAAATATTTACCTCGCAAAACATATCTCAAACCTCGACTTAATCTTTATAAATTGTGTGTTTGTATGCTAATAGTGTGTTTTTCATTAGCATCGCTCTGGTCATTGGTCCTACACCACCAGGCACAGGAGTTATCCAACTTGCTTTTTCTGCACAACTCTCAAAATCTACATCACCAGCCAAATGATAACCTTTTTCAGTATTATCTTCTACTCTTGTAATCCCAACATCTACTACTACAGCGCCATCTTTTATCATTTCTCCTTTTAAGAAATGAGGGTCACCTAATGCTGTAATTACAATATCTGCATTTTTTGTAAATTCTTCAATATGAGGAGTGTAGCTGTGCGTAAGTGTGACGGTAGAATTACCAGGGAAATCTTTTCTTCCCATCAAAATAGACATTGGTCTTCCTACAATTCTGCTTCTTCCAATAATTACACAGTGTTTTCCTTTGGTTTCAATATTGTATCTTTCTAAAAGAGTTAAGATTCCAAACGGAGTTGCCGGCAAAAAAGTATCCATTTCCAAAGCCATTCTCCCAAAATTTTCCGGATGGAAACCATCTACATCTTTTTTAGGATTAATAGCCATGATAATTTTTTCCTGATCCATTTGCTTAGGAAGAGGCAATTGCACGATGAAACCATCTACATTAGGGTCGTTATTTAGCTCTTCAATTTTTTCTAAAAGCTCTGCTTCCGAAGCTGTGCTAGGGAATTTATACAAAGAAGATTCGAAGCCTACTTCTGCACAGTCTTTCACTTTACTGTTTACATACGCTTTGCTAGCGCCGTTGTTTCCAACTAAAATTGCAGACAAATGAGGAATTCTTTTTCCCGATGCTTTAATTTTTTCAACTTCGGCTTTTATTTCCTGCTTTATTTCGCCAGAAACTTTTAGTCCGTCTAAGATTTGAGCCATTTTTTACTTTTTATTTTTTTTAGATTTATTTTTCAAATTTACTTATTTTCTTTGAAGTAATTAATTAATCCGTTAGTAGAAGAATCGTGAGAGCTTACTTTTTCATTATCAGTAAGTTCTGGAAGGATTTTTCCTGCTAAAACTTTTCCTAATTCTACTCCAAATTGGTCAAAACTAAATACATTCCAAATAGTACCTTGTACAAAAATTTTGTGTTCGTATAGAGCAATTAATTGTCCTAATGAGAAAGGCGTTAATTCATTAATAAAGAATGAATTAGTAGGTGTGTTTCCTGCGAAAGTTTTATATCTTGTTAATTTTGCAATTTCTTCTTCAGATTTTCCTTCTTTTATCAATTCTGCTTTTGCTTCTTCTTCTGTTTTACCAAAAGCTAAAGCTTCTGTTTGAGCAAAGAAATTTGCCAATAATTTTGGTTGATGGTCAGACACTTGGTTGCAAGATTTCACAAAAGCAATAAAATCTGCAGGAATAAGTTCTGTTCCTTGGTGAATTAATTGATAGAAAGCGTGTTGTCCATTTGTTCCTGGTTCTCCCCAAATAATTGGTCCGGTTTCGTAGGTTACATATTCGCCGTTTCTGTCCACAGATTTTCCGTTAGATTCCATATCTCCTTGCTGAAGATATGCTGCAAATCTATCTAAATACTGTGAGTAAGGCAAAATAGCATAAGAACTAGCATCGAAGAAATTTCTGTACCAAATTCCCAAAAGTCCCATCAAAACAGGAACGTTTTCTTTGAAATCTGCTGTTTGGAAATGTACATCTGTTTCGTGAGCTCCTTTTAATAAATTTTCGAAATTTTCATAACCAACAGCCAAAACAATACTTAGACCAATGGCACTCCAAAGCGAATATCTTCCGCCAACCCAATCCCAGAATTCAAAAGCGTTTTCTTCTGCAATTCCGAATGCTTTTACAGCAGCAATATTGGTAGATAAAGCCACGAAATGTTTTGCAACATCTTCTTCTTTTCCTGCTTTTAAGAACCAATCTTTAGCAGAATGTGCATTCGTCATGGTTTCTTGAGTAGTGAAAGTTTTAGACGCTACAATGAAAAGCGTAGTTTCAGGATTTAAGTTTTTTACGACTTCTACAATATGATTTCCATCTACATTCGAAACGAAATGTACATTTAATCTAGTTTTAAAATGTTTAAGCGCAGAAACCACCATTACAGGCCCTAAATCTGAACCACCAATCCCGATGTTTACAACATCTGTAATTTCTTTTCCGCTGAATCCTTTGTGTTGTCCTGAAATTACTTTTTCAGAGAAAGCCTTCATTTGGTCTAGAACTTTTTTGATGGCAGGTTTTATATTTTCTCCGTCCACGAGAGTCTCTTTATCAGAAAAATCTCTCAAAGCAGTATGTAGAACGGCTCTTTTTTCGGTTTCGTTAATTTTTTCTCCAGAAAACATTGCGTTGATAGCAGCTTTCAATTGCGTTTCTTCAGCCAATTGAAGCAATAAGTCAAATGCTTTTTGGTCTATTAAATTTTTAGAGAAATCGAATAAATAATTGTCTCTTTTCACAGAAAACTGATTGAAACGTTCCGGATTATTTTGAAATAAATTTCTCAATTCAAAATCGTTATTTGCAAAATGCTCATTTAACGCTTTCCAAGCAGTTGTATTTTCTGGGTTTATTTTTGGCAACATAATTTATATTTTTTTTAATTTTACATTAAATTCAACCTCATACATCGAATTTTCTCAATTGCAAATTTACGGAAAAATAAAAGTCCCTAAAAATTTAGAGACTCTATTTAACATGATTTTAATCTGTGAGGTCTATTTCAATAGAAAGATGATTATATTTTTCTTTTTGATTAATCTTCATCCAAATTGATTTTATTTTAACATACAATTCATTTTTCTCAGATTTTTGGCAGTAAATTTCTGGGTTTATAAAAGTTTCATTTCTTAAATTTTTTTTATCATAGGTAACTTTTTGGGTGTAAGAATTTTCTTCATTAATAATCCATTCAAAACCGATAAAAATGCCTTCCTTAGGAAATAGAATAGGATTTTTTTCAAAACTAACTTCATTAATCTTTTTTCCTTTTTCACATGAAACTACAAAATTTTTCCAAATTTCATTACTTGGCTTTCCATTTTCATTTTTGTAGAAGACGAGATTGATTTTTGCGGGAGTTTTCATATCAACAACTTTACTCAAAAATTTTATCTTCTTAATAAATGCTTTTTGTAAGGTATTTTCATCGTTTTTAAATAAATCTACAATAGTCCAAGTGTTTTTTGATGCAAGAAAAGAATGATTGGTGCTTCTAATTATTTTACCTAAAGTAAATGAGTTTTGATTTTTTTGTTTAATTATTTCTACACCTTCAATATCCTTATACTTTGGTTTTAATGAGTAAACATTTTGATAAGTTTTTACTAAAAAATCTTCATATCCAAAACATTCTATTTTATCAATTTCTTCGTTTTCAGAGAGTGTAAATTCTCCGTTTTCTTCAGAATTTTTATAATAATCTTTGCCCTTGAAAAATATTTTTGCATAAGAAATAGGCTGGTTGTTTTCGGAGTCAACAATTTTTATTTTTTCTTGACCAAATATTAAGCAAAATAGAAATATAAAGATGATTGTGAAAGTATTTTTCATGGTTTTAATTTTAAAGTAAAATTACTACGATTCAGTTTTATTTTACTAATTTTAAATAATAAATTTTAGTTAAAATAAAATGCTTTCCAGAAGAAAATTTATCAAGAATTCTAGTCTTGGTTTTGGCTTCGCAATGATGCCAACAAGTTTCAATTTTTTTGAATTGAATGATTTTGTTTCTCAAAGACCTGAACTTTCCAAAAGAAAATTTGTTTCTAAATCGGTAGAAAATGCCATCAAAAAAGTTAAAAAATCTATTGCTGACGAAGAGTTGGCTTGGATTTTTGAAAATTGTTTTCCCAATACTTTAGATACTACCGTTAATTATTATCAAAAAAACGGAAAACCTTACACTTACGTTATTACAGGTGATATTGATGCAATGTGGTTGAGAGATTCTTCGGCGCAAGTTTTTCCTTATTTGAGTTTGGCAAAAGAAGATGAAAAACTCAAAAATTTAATAAAAGGTGTAATTAACAAACAAGTAGAATTTGTTTTGCTAGATCCTTATGCTAATGCTTTTTATGATGATAATCAGAAAATTAGTGAGTGGAAAAACGATTTTACCGAAATGAAACCTGGCGTTCACGAAAGAAAATGGGAAGTAGATTCTCTGTGTTATGTGATGAGATTGTCTTATCATTATTGGAAAACAACGGGAGATGCTTCTATTTTTGATGAAGATTGGAGAAATGCCATGCTTTTGATTCTGAAAACTTTCCGAGAACAACAACGAAAAGAAAATAAAGGTCCTTATAAATTTCAGCGAGGCAACGGAAATCCTCTCGATACACAATTTGGTAGTGGTTACGGAAATCCTACTCATAAAAACGGACTGATTCATTCTATGTTTCGTCCTTCTGATGATGCTACTTTTTATCCGTATTTAATTTCTTCAAATATGTTTGCGGTAGTTTCGTTAAGACAAATTTCTGAAATTTTCGCCACTCAATTTCCTAGTTTAAATATTGATAGTCAATTTACTGCAATGGCTAATGAAGTGGACGGTGCGATTAGGAATTATGCAGTTTTTGAGCATCAAAATTTTGGTAAAATCTACGCTTTAGAGATTGATGGTTTCGGGAATGCTCTTTTTATGGACGATGCCAATGTTCCGAATTTGCTATCGATTCCTTATTTGGGATATACTTCTTATCACGATGAAATTTATAAAAATACCCGAAAATTTTCTTTGAGCAAAAGCAATCCTTGGTTTAATGAAGGGAAATTTGCAAAAGGAATTGGCGGCCCTCACGTTGGCGAAAATAAAATTTGGCCTCTTGGTTTAATTATGCAAGCTTTGACAACGGATGATGACGAAGAAATTTTCTATTGTTTAAAAATTATAAAAAATACTCACGCAGGAACTGGTTTTATCCACGAATCTTTTGATGTAAACAATCCGAAATATTTTTCCAGAAGTTGGTTTGCTTGGGCTAATACGCTTTTCGGTGAGTTAATTTTGCATTTGTACGAAAAGAAACCAGAGATTTTGAAGAGAAAGTTTTGATTTTGTAACACAAATTTTTTTTTTTAAAAATTCTCGCAGATTTTGCCAATTTTCGTCTATTTAATTAGCCGAATCTGCGAGAAGGGGAATTTATTCTTGATTTTCTAGTTTTATTTCTTTTGAATTAGTTTTTCTTCTTTTCCAGAAATAAAAACTAATTCCAATAATTAAAATGAGAGGCCAAATGGTAAATAATCCTACAATAATTTCTTGAGTTAAATAAAATCCTTTAATAATTGCATTTTTAACATCGTAAAAGAAATTGTAGCGATATTGATTGTCGAAGTTTTTGGTATTGGTAATCGCAATTGTAGAAATTCTGGTAGATGGCTCTTTTAAATAAAGACTTACAGTACTGTATTTCAGGTTATCGCTAAGGTTGTAAGTTGCTAATTTTTGGTTGTTTTGTTCGGAAAGATTATTGTCTGCTAAGTTTACTTTTTCGGCATTACTTTTAATTTTTTGAATATTATTTTCCGTTTTTTTCATTCTTTTTTCTTCTAAATTTGCCATCATAATATTTGCAGAAACATCTTCTGCGGTTATATTTCTGGTATGAAGAAACAGGTTAGATTTATTTACAAATTCTAAAAATTCTCCCAATTTTACAGTAGGAATTCTTACTTCCATATCGTTTACTTGCCCGAATTCTCTCACTAATTTAGCTTCGTTATCATTTATTGGGAAATTTTCTTCGGAAATAATGTTAGAATGCAATTCGCTTTTCGTTACAAAGCCGCCCATTTCTTTCAGTTGTTTTTCAACGCCAATGGTAGTTTGGTAAACATCTTTTACTTCCATGCTTACTTGAGCTGTTTTGATGAATTTTTTGCCTTCTACTTCTTGAGTTGCAGCCATAGAAATGCTGTCTGATGAAATAGCAACAGACGAACTATCTGAAATTTCTGGATTTCCGTATTCGGAAGATTCGCTTTTTTTGCACGCAATTACACTAATGGTTACGGCGAAGAATAATGCCGCAGTTTTAAGGTTTGAGTTCATAACTTTGAGGTTTTAGATTATTGATACTCAAAGTTCAGAAGGAATTTTTTGTAAAGTTTGTAAATGAAATTTTTAGTTTTTGTAAAGTTGATTTTCAATACAAGTTTCAGATTTACAGTATTTTGTAAAATAATTGAAGTTAATTTTTCTCTTCTATCGTAATGGATTCGGAGATTTTTATTCTTTTTTTCTTTTTGAGAGGTTTTTCGTCTTCGCCAAGAAGTTTCCCCCAAGCGTGAAGATTTTCTACACGTTCGAAAATGATTTTCAAAATTGCTAAAGCCGGAATGCAAAGAAACATTCCTGCAATTCCCCAAAATTGTTCGCCAACAATAATTCCAATAAAAGAGAAAAGGGCATTAATTTTTACTTTAGAACCTACAACAAAAGGAAGAATTAAATTTCCATCAATAACATGAACGCCAATGTATCCTAAAAAAACGTAAACTGTGGTAGAAGCTTCGCCCGTTGCAAATGAAATAAAACAAGCGATAAGTGCAGAAATTGAAATTCCCAAATATGGTATTACATTTAAAATTCCTGTGAGAACACCCAAAAGAACTGCGTATTTTATACCGAGAATACTTAATGAAATTGATGTAAGTACAGAAACAATAATGATTTGAATAATTAATCCTGTGATGTATTGTTTAATCATATTTTGAACTGCCAAAACAGTGTCTTCAACTTTACTTTTGTGTTTTTCATCAAAAACATTTACAATAAAACGGTTGAGAATTCTTCGGTAATTTAAGATAAAGATGAAAAAGATAACACAGAAAAACAGAAATCCTAATCCCGATGAGAAAACGCTTAAAGTGAAACCAATAATAATTCCGGATGAAGAAAGTAACTTGTTGAGACCTTCGTTCATGTATTTGAATTGTTCGTTGGTGTTTACATCAAATGTTTTAGAAATCCATCTTTGTAAATCGTTAAAAAGAACGGTAAATTGTCTTTCCAGATGCGGTAAATCTTTACTGAAACTAGAAAGTTGTGTCGCAAAAAAATAGAAAAGTCCATAAATAGTGAAAAGCAAAATGAGCAAAGAAAATATGGTGGAAACAGAACGTGGAAACCATAGTTTTTTTTCTAAAAAGTTAGAGAGTGGCAAAAATAAAAGAGCTAATAAAAAGGCAAGAAAAAAAGGAGCAAGTATGCTTTCTCCTAGTTTAATTAAATATCCAATTCCTATAATGCTTATAATGGCTAAAGCTAATTTTGATATGAAAGGAAGAGACAGCGGTTTCATTTTTCTAAATTTTGTTTAAAAATAATAAAACCTCACCAAAAATAGATGAGGTTTTGTATAAATTTTGCTTTGTCGTTATTTTTCAATAGCTAATTCTACCACTTCGTTCATTGTTTTTACATAATGAACTTTCATGTTTTTCAGATATTTTTGGTTGATTTCTTCTACATCTTTTTTGTTGTCTGCACACAATATTACTTCTTTTACATCTGCTCTTACGGCGGCAAGAAGTTTTTCTTTAATTCCGCCAACTGGTAAAACTTTTCCTCGAAGTGTTATTTCTCCTGTCATTGCGATGTGTGGTCTTACTTTTTTGTTGGTAAAACTAGAAACCATAGACGTAAACATTGCAATTCCGGCACTTGGTCCGTCTTTTGGAGTTGCGCCTTCAGGAACGTGAACGTGGATGTTTTTCTTTTCTAAATCTTCACTGTCAATTCCTAAATCTTTATGTTTTGCTTTGATGTATTCTAAAGATAAAGTAGCACTTTCTTTCATTACATTTCCGAGGTTTCCGGTCATGCTAAGATTTCCTTTTCCGTTGCTAAGAATGCTTTCTATATAAAGAATATCTCCACCAACCGAAGTCCAAGCCAAGCCTGTTACCACACCTGGAACATCCGTCATTTCAGAAAAATTTTTTGGAATCGGGACACCCAAAATTTCATCAATTTTATCAATTGAAATTTTTTGATTGTAATCTTTTTCCATGGTAATTTGTAAAGCTACCCAACGTGCAATTTTTGCAATATGTTTTTCTAATCTTCTTACGCCGCTTTCTCTGGTATGCGCTTCTACAACGTGTGCAATTTCTTTATTTCCTAGTTTGAAAGAATCTGGTGTTAAACCATTTTCTTCCATTTGTTTTTTTATAAGGTGTCTTTTTGCAATTTCTACTTTTTCTTCGATGGTATAACCAGAAAGTTGAATGATTTCCATTCTGTCTAAAAGCGGAGTTTGAACTGTAGAAAGTGAATTGGCAGTTGCAATAAACATCACTTTTGATAAGTCGTAACCAATTTCTAAGAAATTATCATAGAAATTATTGTTTTGTTCAGGGTCTAAAACTTCTAAAAGTGCAGAACTTGGGTCTCCGTGTATGCCTTGTCCTAATTTGTCAATCTCGTCTAAAACAATTACAGGATTAGAAGTTCCTGCTTTTTTTATAGATTGAAGCAATCTTCCTGCCATTGCACCAATATAGGTTTTTCTATGTCCGCGGATTTCAGATTCGTCGTGCAAACCGCCCAAACTCATTCTTACATATTTTCTGCCAAGAGCATCAGCAATAGATTTTCCTAGAGAAGTTTTACCAACTCCTGGAGGCCCTACTAAACATAAAATTGGAGACTTCATGTTTTTTTTGAGTTTTAAAACAGCCATGTGTTCTAAAATTCTTTTCTTGATGTCTTCTAGTCCGAAATGGTCTTTGTTGAGTACTTTTTCCGCTTTTGGAATGTCAAAAATATCTTTTGAGAGGTTGTTCCAAGGTAAATCTGTAAAAAAATCTAGGTAATTTCTCTGTACATTATAATCTGGAGCATTAGGATTATGGCGTTGTAATCTTTTCAGTTCTTTTTGAAAATGTTCTTCAATTTCTGGGTTCCAAGAGATTTTTTCTGCTTTTGCTTTTAACTCTTCAATATCAGTTTCTGTTCCGCCGCCTAATTCTTCTTGTATGGTTCTAATTTGTTGATTTAGAAAGTATTCTCTTTGTTGTTTGTCAAGGTCTTTAGAAGTTTTTTGATGAATTTGGTTTTTTAATTCTAATTTTCTGAAATCGTCGTGCATTAATTCGTAGCATTTTTTTGCACGATTCATCAAAGATTTTTCTTCTAAAAGTTTTTGTTTTTGTTCTGAGCCAAAATTTCCGTTGGTACAGATGAAATTAAGTAAATCTTTAGGATTATCAATATTTCTAATGGCGAAATTTGCAGCTCCTGGGATATTTGGGTCTAGTTCTATTATTTTGATAGCCAAGTCTTTAATGTTGTCTATTAAAGCTTCAAATTCTTCTTTCTTTTTGGTGGAAGAATCTTTTAATTTTTCAATTTCTGCTAAAAAATAGGGCTCTGTTTGGACGTAGTTTTTTACTTTAAATCTTTGAATTCCTCTAGTGATTGCAGAGATATTTCCGTCTGGTAATTTAATAATTTTGATAATTTTAGCAATTGTTCCTACTTGGTACAAATCTTCTTCTGTAGGACTTTCGAGATTAGAAAATTTTTGACTTACAACGCCAATCATGTCTCCAATTTTGTGAGAATCTTCGAGTAATTTGATAGATTTTTCTCTTCCGGCAGTAATAGGAATTACTACGCGTGGAAACATAACCATATTTCGAACGGGAAGTATTGGGAATATATTTTGAGCTTTTTCTTGAGAGGTTTCTGTAGTGTCTTCTTCTGCTACAATACTGAAGCCATCTTCTAATAAGTTTTCAAATGCGATATCTTCTATTTCAATCATAATTGTAAAAATTTTAAAAATGACAAATTGTCATTTTTTAGTCAAAAGTATACGATTTCTATAGTCAAAAATTAATTTGTCTATGCTGTAATACTTGGTTTGTATAATGGCGCAATAGTTATGCCAAGAGTTAAATTTGACAAATTTTCCTTTTTTTCCTTTTTATAGGTTTGAAAATGAGTGATAAAATTTCTATATTATATTAAAATTGTGTATTTTCGCACACTGATTTTAAATACATATATATAAAATGTCAATTACAGCTTCAATACGAAAGAAACCTTGGTTATTATTAGGAATGATTTTCATAGCGCTTTTAGCTTTTTTGGTAAATCCTGATAGTATGGACAAAATGTTTGGTAAAGACCCCAATATTTTAGGAAAGGTAAATGGTGAAGAAATCACAAGAGATGAATTTAATGACCAATTAGGTTTGTTGCAACAACAGTCTCAAGGGCGTCCACAGCAAGGTTTGGAAGAACAAGCTTGGCAAACTTTGGTACAGTCTAAACTTATCAAACAGCAGTTTGAAAAAATGGGTTTAAAACTTACCGATGAGATTTTCTGGAGCCAACTTCAGTTCGATCCAATGTTTTCTATACAAAGTGCTCCTCAAAATTATGATGAGAAAGGAAACTTTAAGGTAGCTGAAATTAAAAAACAGATTGAAGAATTACAACAAAAAGATGTAAACCAATACAACGAGTGGTTGAAAGTTAAAAAATCTATCGAATATAGAATGATGGCAAGACAACTTTTTGCTAATGTTTCATCTGCCGTTACTGCAAATAAAAAAGAAGCTTCTGAACTTATCAAACAAAGAGACCAGTTAGCAAATATTGATTTTGTAAAAGTAGATTATGCTGCTTTTGCTGCTAAAAATCCTGTAACAGTTACTACAAAAGATTTGGCAGATTATATTCAAAAACATCCTGTGATGTTTAAGTCGCCAGCTACAAGAAATTTAGGTGTTGTATTTTTCCCTGCGAAGCCAAGTGCTGCGGATGATGCTTTGGTACTTAAAGAAATTAATCAATTATACAATGTAGGAGTAGATAACGGAAACGGTTTAGAAAGTTTTAAAAATACGCCAAGCGATTCTATGTTTGTAGAGTTGAATTCTGAAGCTCAAATTAAATATGGTTATGTTTCAGACCAAGAAGTGCCTCAAGAAGCTCAAGGTTTTGTGAAATCTGCTGCTCCAGGTCAATTCTTCGGGCCTTATAAGTCTTCAGATAAATATTATGTTACTAAATTGGTGAGCAAGGGTGAAGCTACTCAACCAAAACATATATTAATTTCTTTTGTAGGAAGTGATATTGCTAAGCAAGATAAAAGTATTACAAAAACAAAAGAACAAGCTAAGCAATTAGCAGATGAAATTGCTGCAAAAGTAAAAGCAGATCCTGCCTCTTTTCAACAATATTTACCAGAGTCTTCAGATAAAGGTTCTGCTCAGCAAGGTGGTATTGTTGGATGGAATTTACCTGGTCAAAAACAATTTGTTAAACCTTTTCAAGATTTTGTAAATACTGCTCCAAAAGGTGCTGTAGGAGTTGTGGAAACTCAATTTGGTTATCACGTAATTGTTATTGAAAACAAAATGCCGGTTTATAAAATTGCGAACTTAGCAAAAGATATTAAAGCTTCTAAAGAGACTGAAAACAAAGTTTATACTGAAGCCAATACATTTATACAATCTATACAAGGGAAAAGCTTTAACGATTTTTCTAATGCGGCTAAAAAGAAAAATTACAATTTCCAAAATCCAAAATCTTTATTGAGATTCCAAGGGCAGATTTCAGGTTTAGGAACAGATAAAGACGAAGAAGTTCTAGCTTGGGCTTTTAATGGAGAAAGAAATAAAGGAGATAGTAATATTTTCACAACTGGAAACGGAGATTATATTGTAGCATATCTAAATGGAAAACAAGAAGCTGGTATTGCAGACCCAGAATCTGTTAGAGAACAAATAGAACCAATTGTTAAGAATAAGCTTTTAGCTAAAAAAATAATTGAGAAAATTAATGCTGCAAAAGCAGGAAATCTTGATGCTGTAGCAAAATTATTTGGAACAACTAAGCAAAGTGCACAAGTGAATCTATTCTCTCCAAATGTAGGAGGTGGTATGGAACCAAAAGTAGCAGGTGCAGCATTTGGTATTGCTAATAATAAAGTTTCTGCTCCGGTAGAAGGTTTCACAGGGGTTTATGTTGTTACTAAAAAATCTGTAACTACAAACAAACAACCAGGAGATGTAAAACAAATTATGCAAGCAATGCAACAGCAAAATGCTCAGATGTTTGGTCAATCTCTAATGAAGAGTTTACAAGATAATGCAAAAATTGATGATTATAGAATTGAAGTTTGGGAAAAAGCTTCTAAAGCAAAATAATCTGAATTTTATAGAATTTTTAAAAGCGACTTTTTTTGAAAGTCGCTTTTTTTAATAATAATATGTAGATTTTGTAACAAAACATAATTTTTAAAAGTAGTATATTTGCGCATTATAAAAAGAATATAGTGAAATTTACAAGAGAAATAAAAGCAGGGCTTATCGCATTATTAGCAATTGTAGGATTTTTTTTCCTATTCCAATTTATGAAAGGTAGAAGTTTCTTTACAACAGATAATATTTATTACGCAAAGTTTGATAATGTAGAAGGATTAGAACAGTCTAATCCAATTTCTATAAACGGTTTAAAAGTAGGACAAGTAGAAAAAATTATTCCTCAGACAGGCAAAGATGGTAAATTGTATTTTGTGGTAAAGCTTTTAGTAGATAAAGAATATCATTTTTCTAAAAGTTCTAAAGCTGAAATTTTTGAACCAGGTATTATGTCTGGCAAAGAAATGAGAGTTAATTTGGTGTACGACAATGCTCCGTTGGCAAAAGATGGAGATACATTAAAAGGCGCTTATCAATCTTCTTTAATGAATAGTCTTTCGTCTCAAGTAGGTCCTGTAAAAGACCAATTACAAAGTGTTTTAACAAAAGTAGATTCTGCTATTGCTTCTACTAATAAAATTCTAGACGAACAAAACAGAAGAGAAATCAAAATGCTTTTGTCTAGTCTTAATCAAACGGTAGCATCTTTTAAAGCAACTTCGGATAATACAAACAAACTTATTTCTAACAATCAAAAAGGAATTGAAGAAGTAGTTTCTAATGCAAACGAAACCATGAAATCTGCTAAAGTAGCGGTAGATAAATATGGTAAAGTAGCCGAAAATATTGATACTAAAAAACTTAATCAAACCGTAGAAAAATTGTCTGAAGTTTCTGGTAAGCTTAACGATGTACTTGCGGGCATTGAAAATGGAAAGGGAAGTTTAGGTAAATTGGCAAAAGACGAAGCGCTTTACAATAATTTGAGCGATACTTCTAACAATCTCAATATTTTAATTAAAGACATTAAAGAAAATCCTAAGCGTTACATAAATATTTCTGTTTTCGGTAAAAAATAAAAATTGTATTTTTGAGGGAAACAAAAACTTTAGCATGCAATATTTAGATAATGTTTTATTCCTTCTCTTATTGATAGCAGGTTTCGGGCTTTTTTTTAAAAGTCTTAAAGAAATCTACAGAAATATAAAACTAGGAAGAGAAATTAATCGCTCAGACAATCCTTTGGAAAGATGGAAAGTAATGGCGAAAGTTGCTCTTGGGCAAAGCAAAATGAAGAAACGTCCAGTTGCGGCAATTCTTCACTTGTTTGTTTACGTAGGTTTTGTAATTATCAATATTGAATTAATCGAGATAATTGTTGACGGAATTTTCGGTACTCATAGATTTTTATCAACCATTTTCGGAGATACTTTTTATGGAATTTTCACAGCAACTCTAGAAGTTTTAGCCGCATTAGTAGTAATTGCAGTTGTGGCATTTTTCATCAGAAGAAATGGTATTAAAATCCCTAGATTAAGCTCTATTGAATTAAAAGGTTGGCCAAAACACGATGCCAATTGGATTTTAGTGATAGAATTCTGCTTGATGATGGCGTTCTTCAAAATGAATGCGGCAGATTATTACGCCGATGCGCAATGGAATGTTCAGCATTTCACAAATAATTTTCCAATTTCAAAACATTTATTTTTCTTTTTTAAAAATTTTAGTTTAGAAACACTCCATTTCATAGAACAAGCAGCTTGGTGGTTTCATTTTGTTGGGATTTTGTTCTTTATGAACTATCTTTATTATTCTAAACATTTACACATCATTTTTGCTTTCCCAAACACTTGGTATTCTAATTTGGAGAAAAAAGGAAAATTTAATAATCTGGATTCTGTAACCAAAGAAATTAAGTTGATGATGGATCCTAATGCAGATCCTTACGCTGCTCAACCAGAAGGAGCAGAAGCGCCAGCGAAATTCGGAGCTGAAGATGTTTTTGATTTGAATCAAGTTCAATTATTAAACGCATATTCCTGCACAGAATGTGGAAGATGTACTGCTGTTTGTCCGGCAAATATTACAGGAAAAAAGCTTTCACCACGTAAAATCATGATGTCCACAAGAGACAGAATTGAAGAAGTAGGTAAAAATATCAACAAAAACGGAAAATTTATAGATGATGGCAAAAAACTTTTGAACGATTACATCACCAAAGAAGAACTTTGGGCTTGTACAAGTTGTAATGCTTGTGTAGAAGCTTGTCCGGTTTTGATAGACCCATTATCAATAATTTTTGAAATGCGTAGATTCTTGGTAATGGAACAATCTGCTGCGCCACAAGAACTTAATATGATGATGACGAATGTTGAAAACAACGCTGCGCCTTGGCAATACAACCAAGCAGACCGATTAAATTGGGCAAACGAAAGTTAGATTTTTGTATAAAGTATTCAAGTAAAAAGTACAATGTACTTTCTTGAAAATATTTAAAATACATTTTACATTAATACATAATACATTTTACAATAAAATGGATTTAAAAATAAAAACAATGGCAGAATATGCTGCCGAAGGGAAATCTCCAGAAGTTCTTTTTTGGGTAGGTTGCGCAGGAAGTTTTGATGATAGAGCCAAAAAAATTACCAAAGCATTTGCTAAAATTTTGAATAAAGTTGGTGTAGAATTCGCTGTTTTGGGGCAAGAAGAATCTTGTACTGGCGACCCTGCAAAACGTGCCGGAAACGAATTTGTTTTCCAAATGATGGCACTTACCAATATCGAAATTCTAAATGCTTACGAAGTAAAGAAAATCGTAACGGCTTGTCCGCATTGTTTTAATACTTTGAAGAATGAATACCCAAGTTTGGGTGGTAATTACGAAGTGATGCATCATACACAATTGCTTCAACAATTGATGGAACAAGGAAGATTGAAAATTGAAGGAGGGAATTTTAAAGGTAAAAAAATCACGTTCCACGACCCTTGTTATTTAGGTAGAGCTAATGACGAATACGAAGCACCGAGAATTTTGCTGGAAAAATTAGATGCCGAATTAGTAGAAATGAAACGTTGTAAATCTAACGGATTGTGTTGTGGAGCAGGAGGAGCACAAATGTTTAAAGAACCAGAAAAAGGAAATAAAGACATTAATATCGAAAGAACAGAAGAAGCTTTAGCTTTACAGCCAAACGTAGTTGCAACAGGCTGCCCTTTCTGTAATACGATGATGACAGATGGAGTAAAACACTTTAATAAAAATACAGAAGTAGAAGTAAAAGATATTGTAGAATTGATTGCAGAAGCAGAAGATTTATAGAATTTTGCTGGATGCTAGATATTAGAAGTCGTCCATCATCCAGCATCTAACATCCAACAGTTTTATGAAAATAGAAGAATCAACAATAGTAGAAACTAATGATTTTAAAGTCATTATTTATCCTGCTTCAAGAGCTTTAACCGCTAAAGAAGTAAAAGAAATTACAGAAAAATTATACGATTTTCTTCCCACTTGGAACGCTCACGGAAAAGGATTAACGTCTTCATTTAAAATAGATTACAAACAATTCATTGTCATCACTGTAGATGAAGAAAAAGTACAAGCTTCTGGCTGTTCTATGGATTCTCTTAATGGTTTAATGAGAGAGATAGAAGCTACTTATCAATTGGGAATTTTTGATAGAATGAAGGCTTGTTACAGAGAAAATGGTGAAATTAAAACCCTAAAACTTACAGATTTTAGAAGTGCTGTAAGAAATGGTGAAATTTCTGACGAAGTGGAGGTTTTCGATTTTTCTAAAGATACTTATGTGAATTATCTTTCAGATTTTTTACTTCCTTTCAAGAGAAGTTGGGCAAGTTTTATTAAATAAAAATAATTAGAGTCGGGCTTTAGTCCGACTTTTTAATTAAAATCTAATTGACTTTAGTCAAAATTAAAATTCCTTGAAAGTTTTCTTTAAATTTGTGGAAATCATAATTTTTTGAATTCAAATAAAAGATTTAAAGTGCTTTTCATTTCGTCTTGGTTTCCTAATAAATTAGAACCCACGAATGGAAATTTTGTTCAACGTCATGCCGAAGCCGTTTCATTGCTTCATGATGTTGAGATTCTCCATGCAATAGGTGATTCTACCCAAAATGAAAAGTTTATTTTTGATGATAAAGTGATTAATGGAATTAGAACTTTGATAGTTTATTATAAAAATTCTAAAAATCCTTTATTGAATTTTTATCGCAGGATGAAAGCTTATCAATTGGGATTCAAAAGAGTGGAAAAGCCAGATTTGGTGCACGGAAATGTTCTTCATAATAATATGCTTTTTGCAGTTTATTTAAAGAAAAAATATAAAGTTCCATTTGTGATAACTGAGCATTGGTCTGCATTTTTAAGTGTTAATCAAAATAAATTGTCAAAAGCAAAAAAGTTCATTGCCCAAAAAATTGCTGAAAAAGCAGAACTGATAATACCTGTTTCAGAAAATTTAGGAAATGGATTAAAAAATTTAGAAATTAAGAAGCCGATAGAAGTGATTGGTAATGTGATTGATACAGATTTGTTTTCAATGAATAATGGGCAAAAAAACGAATTTATTTTTTTACATATTTCAAATTTAATTCCGCTAAAAAATCCTGAAAAGATAATAAAAGTTGCGTCCAAACTATACGAAACGCATCCTTATTTTCAGTTACAAATTGGCGGTGATGGAAATGTAGAAGAGCTAAAAAATTGGGTGAAAAAGTACAACGCCGAAGCTTTTACAGAGGTTTTTGGGATGATTGCTCACCATGAAGTAGCTCAAAAAATGAAAGATGCTAGTTGCTTCTTGCTTTTCAGTGATATGGAAACTCAAGGAATTGTACTTTTAGAAGCTTTTTCTTCGGGTATTCCTGTAATTGCAACTAGAGTGGGTGGCATTCCCGAAACTGTAGATGAGAGTAGAGGAATTTTAATTGAAAAAAATAATGAAAATGAGCTGTTAGTTGTGATGAAAGATATTTTGGACAACAAAAAGATTTTTGGGAGACCAGATGAAATTCGAAATTATGTTTTGCAGAATTTTTCTAAAAAAATAATCGCCAAAAAATTTTCTGAAATCTATGATTTAATCCTAAAAAAATGATTCAGTTTATAAAAAATTTTTTTCAGCAAAGTGGGGCTTGGGTAGCATCTTCTTTTTTTGTATCTAAGATTTCTGCTTTTTTACTTACTCTTTTTATGGCGAGAATTTTATCTCAATCAGATTTTGGATGGGTGATGTATGGGCTGAATTATTTGGGGTTTTTTATTCCGTTCATTGGGTTGGGAAGTTCTCACGGTACACTAAGGTTTGCCGCAATTGCTCAAGATAAATTAGAAAAAGAGAAAGTAATACAATATTCATTTTCTTACGGATTATTGCTGAATTTTTTGGTAAATTTTATTATGCTGTTTTTGGCTTTTGTTATTTTTGGCAAAGGCAATCAGTTGTTAATTGTATCTGTTTTTAGTGTTAGGCTTTTTGGTTTTTTCCTTTTAGACCAAGCTAAAGCAGAAATTAGAGGAAGGCATAATAATAAGAAATTCGGACAGTTGGATTTGATATTCAATTTAATTTCCTTGTTGTCTGCAGTACTTTTTTCATACTTTTTTGGAGTGAATGGTTATATTTTTAGTCTTTGTTTGTCTCCTTTTGTGGTTTTGTTATTTCATAGGTTTAAATTTTCTTTTAGTAAAAAAATATTTGCAGATTTTACCCAAAAAGAATTTTGGAGATTTAGTATTTCTATGGCGCTTACCAATCAAATTTCGGAACTTATTTTTTTATTAGATGTTTTTTTTATAGGAATTTTTCTCAATAATACAGCTGTAGCGCAGTATAGAATTTATTCTGTGATACCATTTAATTTGTTTTTTCTTTCGGCTTTGTTTTTTCAAACAGCGTATCCAAAACTTTGCGAAAACCATCAGAATAATAAATTTCAATTAGATTTTCTTTATAATTTCTGGAAATTAATGTTGCCAATTTCGATATTAATTCTCGTTTTTGGATTTTCGTTCAGCGAATTTATTTTAAAATTCTTTGGAGGTGATTATTATAAAAACACTGCTGTTTTTAGGATTTTACTTGTTGCAGCTGTTGGTGTTTTATTTTTGAGAACGCCGTTCGGGTATTTGCTTTCATCCAAAGGAAAATCGAATTACAATTTAATTGCTTCTTCTATATCAGTAATTTCATTAGTTGTTTTCATAAAGCCAGTGATTCTAAATTTCGGTTTAGAAGGAGTTGCGTGGCTTAGTTTATGCAATTTATTTTTAATCGGAATTTTTCAATTGATTTCTTATTTTTATATAGTTTATGATGGTTCTAAAACTTGAAAAAATTATCTTTGTAAAATGAATTCTAGATTTTTTCTTCTTTTCATTCCTGTTTTTCTTCTTTTCTCATGTAGAGGAGAAGATGAAGGTGATTTGCAAAAAATTGACCAAATTATAAATTTGTATATTTCAGATAGTAATGGTGTAGATTTACTCAATACTGATAATACAGATGCTTATACCACTGTTACGCTTCAAGATTTGAATGACCCTGATACTGCACTGAAAACAATTTCTAATTTTTCTATTAAAGAAGATACAGATGGTGTTTCTTATGTAGATTATGCTTCTGGAGCTACAAAATTGCTACAAACTACAGCTGGCGAATATCCGGAAACTTATCAATCCGAATTTTATATCAATTTAAGTAAAACGGTGAATAGTGCTACAGTAACGGATGTTGATACTATAAAGATTCAGTATTCATCTGAGCCTACTCAGTTTAAAGTGTCGAAAATTTGGTATAATAATCAATTGGAATTCACTAAAGTCGGCGATGAAGCTAATATTGTTAAAATCGTAAAATAAAATCCGTAAATTTGCATTAATCATTTGGTGTTAGAGGTTTGAATTTTAATATTTAATTCAAAAAAAGCTCAATCTCAAATCCCAAATTATAAATCTCAAATCAAATAAGATGTTACAAGTAAGTTTTTTGCGCGAACAAAAAGAACGCGTAGTAGAAGGTCTTAAAAAAAGAAATTTTAAGAATCCAGAATTGGTAGAAGAAGCCATTCAACTAGATGATTTAAGAAAAAAAACGCAACAAGATTTAGATTCCCAGCTTTCGGAAATTAATAAAATTTCGAGAGAAATAGGACTTTTGATGAAAGAAGGGAAAAAAGAAGAAGCAGAAGCTGCTAAGTCTAAAACCGCGCAATACAAAGAATCGTCTAAAGAACTTACCACAAAACTTTCGGAAATTGAAGCTTCATTATTGAATGTTTTATATCTTATTCCGAATATTCCTTACGAAAAAGTAGTTGCGGGAGTTTCTGCTGATGATAATGAAGTGATTTATCAATCTCACGAGGTTCACGGTCTCGGTGAAGGTGCGATTCCGCATTGGGAATTGGCGAAAAAATATAATTTGATTGATTTTGAACTAGGTGTTAAAATCGCTGGAGCTGGTTTTCCTGTTTATTTAGGAAAAGGAGCGAGATTGCAACGAGCTTTGGTTCAATATTTTTTAGATAAAAATACTGATGCTGGTTATTTAGAAGTAAATCCGCCACATGTTGTAAATGAGGCTTCTGGTTACGGTACAGGTCAGTTGCCAGATAAAGAAGGGCAAATGTATCATGTTGGTTTGGATGATTTATATTTAATCCCAACTGCCGAAGTTCCTGTTACCAATATTTACAGAGATGTAATTTTGGATGAAAAAGAACTGCCAGTTAAAAACACTGCATTTTCTCAATGTTATAGAAGAGAGGCAGGAAGTTATGGAGCTCATGTGAGAGGTTTGAACAGATTGCATCAGTTTGAAAAAGTAGAAATTGTAAGAATTGAAAAACCTGAAAATTCTTATGAAGCTTTAGAAGAAATGGTAGCTCATGTAAAATCTATTTTAGAAGATTTAGAATTGCCTTTCAGAATTTTAAGATTGTGTGGTGGCGATATGAGTTTTACTTCTGCCATGACTTATGATTTTGAAGTGTGGAGTGCGGCGCAAGAAAAATGGTTAGAGGTTTCTTCGGTTTCTAATTTTGAAACTTTCCAAGCGAATAGATTGAAATGTAGAATAAAAGGTGATGGAAAAACTCAATTAGCTCACACTTTGAACGGTTCTGCAATGGCGTTGCCAAGAATTATGGCGGCTTTGTTAGAGAATAATCAAGTAGAAGGCGGTATAAAATTGCCAAAAATTGTAGCAGAATATGCTAGATTTGAAATGATTGATTAGAAATGTAATTTTTAACGTTATAAAAATCAAAACCACCGAAGTTTTTCGGTGGTTTTTAATAAAATTAAAGGGGAGTATCACATTCATTCATATCCTTTAATTACAGTTTTAATTTTATTTTTTCTGAAAAACTGAAAAGCTGTTTCATTAATTTCTTCTTCACCTTGCAGTTGCAAAAGAATATTACCATAATTGTTTTTGCCAGAGTATTCTACATCTGCTTTTATCAATTTGTAAGGTACTTTGTATTGGTAATCAATCGTGTCAATCAAATCTTTGAAAGTGATGTTTCCTTCTAAAAAAATCTCTACCAGAGGGAAAGTTTCTTTAAGGTTTTCTAAATTTGGCTTTACTGATTTCATAATATTTTATTTAAGGTGTGTCTTTTTATTAAAGTTATTTATAAAAAAAACTCTTCCAAACAATCGGAAGAGTTGATATAATATTTAGATTTTTTGTTTTTAAAAATTTAACTTCCGATACAATAGCAAAATCTTTGCTGCATTTGGTATGCGCAATTCTGAATAGACTTTTGATTGATGTTTGTATTTTGTAATTTAGAGGTCATTTTTATTTTTTTCATTTAATTACCATGCAAATATAGGGGTAAAAAATTAATAAATACATTTTTTATGTTAAATTTTATAAAAATAATGGGGTTGTTCTGTTTTTTTTATATTTTTTTTTGAGGCGCCGATCGGGTTCGAACCGATGTAGTAGCTTTTGCAGAGCTCTGCCTCACCTCTCGGCCACAGCGCCAATTTTGAAATAAATTTTATAGTTTTGATGTTTTTTAGGTTTAATATCAAAATTTAAGCAAAATCTATTTCAAATAATTTAAGATTGAATTGCTAATGGCAAAAGAGTTTCTTGTTCTATAGCCAGAATTCCCCCTTTTAGATTATAAAGATTTTCAAATCCTTTTTCTTCAAGTTGTCTTATTGCTTTTGCGCTTCTTGCTCCAGATCTACAATGGATAACAACTTTTCTGTTTTTATCTATTTCGTTGCTTCTTTCTAAAATTTCGCCTAAAGGAATTAAGTGAGCTCCTATATTCACTTGTTCGTATTCAGAAGGTTCTCTTACATCAATTATTTGAAAATCATCACCATTGCTTATCCAATGTTCTAATTCTAATGTTGAAATTTCTTTTATTGGTGTTTCTATAGCTTTTACACCGCAGAATAATTCGTAGTCAACAAGTTTTTTTATTGCTGGAGAATTATTCCTTTTGGAGATTTTTAAAGTTCTTGTTTCGAAAGTTAGTGCATCAAATACAAAAAATTTTCCACTGAGAGGTTCTCCAACTCCTGTTATCACTTTTATTACTTCATTGGCTTGTAAAGAACCAATAATTCCAGGTAAAACACCTAAAACACCACCTTCTGCACAATTGGGTATTAATCCTGGCTCTGGCGGGGTAGGATATAAATCTCTATAATTTGGTCCTGTTATACCATTTTTATCTGTGTAATTAAATACAGAAACTTGTCCTTCAAATTGAAAAATTGAAGCGTACACATTTGGTATTCCTGCAAGTACACTAGCGTCGTTTACCAAATATCTTGTTGGGAAATTGTCTGTTCCGTCTGCTACTACATCATAATCTTTTATAATTTCTAAAGCATTTTTTGATGTAAATTGTGTATTGTAAGTTTTTATTTTAATATATGGATTGAGTTGTTTCAATCTAATTTTTGCAGCTTCTACTTTTGGTTGTCCAATATTTTCAATCCCGAATAAAACTTGTCTCTGTAAGTTACTATCATCTACTACATCTAAATCTACAATTCCTAGAGTGCCAACTCCTGCGGCTGCTAGATATAATAAAAGTGGACTGCCTAGACCTCCTGAACCAATTACCAATACTTTTGATTCTTTTAATTTTTTTTGAGCTTCTAACCCAAATTCTGGGATGATGATGTGTCTGTTGTATCTTGCTAATTCTTCTTTAGAAAATATTGTTTCTTCTTCTCCACTTCCTCCCGCAATTGCAGGAATAATGCTAATTGTGGAGTTTTTTTCAATTGTTGTTTCTTCTTCTTTTAAGCTTCTAATGTCTTCGTCTTCTAAGAAAATATTTACAAATCCTCTTATTTTTCCGTTCTCGTCTATCAGATTTCTTTTAACGTCAGGATAGTTTAGTGTTAAATCATCTAATGCTTCCTTTATGGTATTTCCTTCTACCGAAATCTTTGATTGTTGATTGGTGAATTTTCTTAATGGTGTAGGTATAATAATTGTTGCCATTTTATTTATTTTTAAGGTGTTACAGATTTAATTTCTACAATTTTTTCTTCTTCAAACTGAAAATTGTCATTTAGTATCCAAGATTGAATTGATGGTATTTCTTTTTCATTTACCGAAATAATTATGTAAGAGAAAAAAGGTTGAGCCGCAAGTCTATCGTGTTCGCTAGGTATAGATGGATGATTTGGATGAGAATGATAAATGCCAAGTAGTGTAAGGCTTTTCTTTTCTGCGTACAATTCTGCATTTAGATAATCTTTAGCAGTAATTTCGAATCTTCTTCTCTTATCTCCGCTCTTTGCGTTTTCTACAACTAGTATTTCCGTTATTTCTCTTTCTTCTCCTTGTTCATTTCCAAAGAAAAAACCACAACATTCATCAGGGAAAGTTCTAAAAGCGTCTTCTTGAAGTTGTTGTTTTATATTTTCGTTCAGTATTAACATTTTAAATGATTTTTTTAATTAATTCACCATATTTATCTGCATTGTCTGGTAATACAGTAATGATGGTTCCTTTTTCTATTTGTTTTGAAAGATGTACAGCTCCGGCAATATTTGCGGCAGATGAAGGACTGATAGGGAAGCCATAATATTCATAAAATTTTGCAATATATTGATGAGAAATAAGAGTGTTAACTTCTATAATTCCGTCTGCAATGCTTTCGTCGTAGATTTTGGGAATAGTTACGGTTTCCAGATGTTTCCATCCTTCCAAAGCATGCAATGCAAAATCTGGTTGCAAAGCAATTGTTTTAATTTCTGGATTGTACTCTTTTAATTTTCTAGAGGTTCCTACAAAAGTTCCTGTAGTTCCCAAACCTGCTACAAAATGAGTTATTTCTGGTTTTTCATTAATAATTTCTACAGCCGTTCCGTTGTAGTGTGCTTTCCAGTTGTTGTCGTTGGAATATTGATCTGCGTAGAAAAATTTTTCAGGATTTCTGTAGGCTAAATCTTTTGCTGCATCTTGAGCTTCGTCTGTTCCTCCAAATTTTGAAGTGTAAATAATTTCTGCGCCTAAAGATTTTAAAATTTGCTTGCGTTCTGTAGAAGCGTTTTCCGGAAGTAGTATTGTTACTTTTAATCCTAATTCTTTGCCTATTGTAGCATAGGCAATGCCAGTATTTCCGCTTGAAGCGTCTAACAGAGTCTTGTCTGGCGTAATTTTATGTTCCAAAATTGCATTTTTGATGATATTGTATGCAGCTCTGGCTTTCACACTTCCGGAAAGTTGCTTCCATTCTAATTTAGCAAAGATTTGAACGTTTTTGTTTTCATGGAAACCCTCAATTTTCAATATTGGAGTGTTTCCAATTTTTGTTTCTAGTTTCAATAATTTTGATTCTAAAGTATCGGTTGAAGTTAATGTTGAAATCATATCTAGTTTTGTTTTAGTGAATAAAAAAAGGCTTTACGCTGTGTCGTAAAGCCTTTAAAAAAATAAAATGAGCAATAACAATTAGACACAGTTTTTTAATGGAGTACATTTCATACAACATTTTTTAGCTGGCTTATTGTTCATGTTATTTTTCATATCAATTAATTTTTGTAATTTTTTTTGAGATTGAATTAAAATAAAAAACTCTTCCAAAGGTATCGGAAGAGTTAGGTATATTGATAAATTATTTATCTAAAGTGTATTATCCGATACAACAAATGCTTTTTTGCATACAAGCACAACAAACCATCATAGATGTCTTGCAAGCGTTGTTATATTGGATATTATTGTTCATTTTTTATTTAAAATTATCCTTTTTTGGATGAATTATTGATGCAAATGTAGAAATTAATTTTAATTAACCAAATGTTTTTTCAAAAAAAGTAAAATTTATTGAAAGCAAGAATGTGAAAATTAATGACAATTTTCGTTTGAATTTTTATCACTATTCATGTGTTTTTCTACTTTTAGAGCTTCTTTTTTGGGAGAAACATAAGGAATCCCGAGTTCCATTCCTCTTAAAATAAAAAGTGCACCAAGTATCAACATAAAAACTGGAACAATTTTCAAAATTTTATTTCTAACCGTTGCATTTAAGATGTTGCCAAATAAAACAGCGGCAAACATAAAAGGAAATGTTCCTAACCCGAAAAATACCATAAAAGTTGAACTTTGCCAAATTCCACCTGCAGCTAAACTTGCTGTTAGTGCCATGTAAACCATTCCACATGGTAAAAATCCGTTCAAGATACCTGTTAAAAAACGAGAAGAATAATCTGTTTTTCTGAGGAGTTTTCCTAAATTAATTTTAACTTTTAAAAGAGCATTGCTAATTGCTGGGATTTTTGAGGTGAAATCTCCACCAAATGAAAATAATGCCATTGTGATGAGAAGTATGCCTGCAAGAATGCTGATGTATTTTTGAAATCCTGCCAACTGAAATCCTTCGCCTACAATTCCTACAATTGCTCCTAGAAAACTATAAGTAAGAATTCTGCCAAGTTGATAAGTAAGATTTTGGAGATGAAAATTTACTTGTTGTTTTTTAGACAAACCTAATGAAAGCGCAATTGGACCGCACATACCAAGGCAATGAAAACCAGATGCGAAGCCTAAACCAAGAGCTGCAAAAATTAGGGTTATTTCCATACTAATTCATAATCTACTTGATAATCAATATCAGATTTTTTCCATCTAACTTTTAAAGTGTAAGAACCTGTACTTAACATTTCTTTTGGGACTAAAAAAGAATTATTGCTATCTAAGTTTACGTTTTGTTTTTTGTCTTTTTCCTTATCATTGGTGCTGTAAAGTTCAAAATGAACTTGTTGACCAGCATCTATGGTTTCTTTAGGAAAAGCAATTCTTATTCCGTAAGGCAATTGTGCAAAAAATGGTTTTTGAGACAGTTGGTCTGCATTTTTTTTTGCATCAATTACTTTTTGATATTCTAGTTCGTCTTGATAATAGTTGTCTGAAACTAAGTCAGAAGTTTGTTTACCAATCGGGAATATAAAAATGAGATATAGAATAAAACCTATAAAACAAGCTAGAGCTAAAGCAATACCATGCCCCCAAGTGAATTTTTTCATTTAAAATAAATTAAATATTAGAATTGTAATTTAAAAGGACCTTCAAAATAGGTGTCAAAAGTATCTAAAAGTTTACCATTTTCATAAACACCAATGGTGATATTTTGTCTTGGCTGGCTAATGTCAGCTTCTGGGAAACTAATATTTACAGTACCTTTTAGAAGGTTATCTCTTTTCAGCAAAATTACATTTTCTCCACTGAAAATAACTTCACCTTTGGCAGGTTTTATTACTTTTATTGTAACAGTATGGTCTTTATTAGATTTGTTAAGAAAGGTATAATTGTAGGTGTTATTAATTCTGCCGTCTTTTACATAGTATGTACTTCCTGCAGGTTTAATAAATTTAGCTTCCAATGTTCCTCTGTTGTTTAATAGATAACCCAAAAATCCTAATAAAGCTAAAAGAACTACGCTGTAAGCCTTCATTCTGGTAGTAAATTTGAATTTTTCTTCTTTTTCTATTTCATCTTGAGTAGCGTATCTTATAAGCCCTTTTGGAAGTCCAGTTTTCACCATTACTTCGTCACAAGCGTCTATACACATTGTACAATTGATGCATTCTAGCTGTTGTCCGTTTCTAATATCTATACCAGTAGGGCATACTACCACGCATTGATTACAATCTATACAATCTCCTTTTCCTGCTGCTTTTCTATCTTCTCCTTTTCTCCATTTTGCACGGTTTTCTCCACGATTGAAGTCGTAGAAAACGTTAATAGTTTCTTTGTCTATTAAAACACCTTGTAATCTACCATAAGGACAAACTAGCGTACAAACTTGCTCTCTGAACCACGCGAAAACAAAATAAAACAAACCCGTGAAAATAATCATTACAATAAAGTTTGTAGGATAAACTACTGGACCTTCTTGCATTATTTTGAGGACATCTTGGTAGCCAACAATGTACATAAACATCCAATGCGTAATAATTAAAGAAATAATTACGTAAATAGACCATTTAAGTGTTTTTTTCCAGATTTTTTCGCCTGTCCAAGGTTGGTTTGCGAGTTTTATTTGCTTATTTCTGTCGCCTTCAATCCAATATTCAATTTTACGGAAAACGCCTTCCATAAAGATTGTTTGAGGACAAATCCATCCACAGAAAATTCTTCCGAAAACTACGGTAAATAGGATAATGAATACTACAGATGTAATGGCACCCAACGCAAGAATAAAGAAATCTTGCGGATAGAATGGTTGCCCTATGATAAAAAATTCTCTATCAATAATATTGATTTTGAGAAATGGGTTTCCATTTAATTTTATAAACGGAAGGATAAAGAAAATGGCTAATAAAAAGAGAGTTACTAAGTCTCTGTAGTTAGTGAATTTTCCTTTTGGTTTTTTGGGATAAACCCATTTTCTTGTTCCGGATTGTTCAATTGTAGCAACAGAATCTCTGAATGTTTCAGCTTCTACTACTGCACCAGTACCTAGTGGTTGTTCTTCTATATTAGCCATTTTGTATATTTTATTTATTATAAAAAATTAACTTTTCATATTTTTATAACAAATATACCAATTAAAAAACGTTATTATTTTTCCCAAGTAACTTTGTCTCCTTGAGGAGCTGCGCCTCCTACAGCGTCTGCTTGTTCTTGGTTGATGTGGTAAACGTATGCTGCTACTTTTTCTATATCAAAACCAGTAAGGACACCGTTTTTACCCCAAGCTTGCATCTGTGTACCAGCTACACCATTTTCTACAATATGGAAAACATTTTTAAATAATGTTTTTTCAGGATGGTTTTTCCAATAATCATCAGTTAGGTTTGGTCCAATACCACCTTTACCACCTTCCATGTGACAAGAGACACAGTTTGTTTTGAAAATTTGCTCGCCTTCTGCAATATTGTCTGCAGAGTATTTTGCATTATCAATTGTTGGAGGAGGTGTATTTTTCATCCATTCTGCAACTGAGGCAATTTCTTGTTTATGTTCTGCTTCGTATTCTTTATCTGGGTGAGCAAAATCGGTAAGTCCATAAGCAAATAAATATACTACTGCGTATGCTACACCGAAGTAGAATAAACCTATCCACCATTTTGGTAATTGGTTATCTAGCTCCATAATTCCATCAAAACCGTGGTCTATAAGGATGTCTTTTTCTTCAACATCAGATTGTTTTTTGAAAGCACTATCATAAACTCTTTTGAAGAATGGAATTTCTTTTTCTTTAAGGAAAGCAGCTTTTTCATCTGCTGTCATTAATTTGAATCTTTCGTTTTCTGCTAATCCGGAGATTGCATTTCCTATGAACGCTAAGATAACTCCTATTACTACAGTTCCCCAGAAATAAGGAGAAGATAGGAAAGAGGTATTCTGCACGAACATGTAGAATAATACAACTAAGATAAATACTATTATTACTATATTTAGAATTACGGGTGTTCTATG
Organism: Cloacibacterium sp.; assembly: GCF_047601505.1. Classification (GTDB taxonomy): domain Bacteria; phylum Bacteroidota; class Bacteroidia; order Flavobacteriales; family Weeksellaceae; genus Cloacibacterium. The sequence goes on along the minus strand of NZ_JASGJD010000001.1, from coordinate 254,901 downwards.
TTTCATGACTTTTAATTTTTTAGAACTTGATTATTTTCGTCATCTCCTTCTAAAGGAGCTTTTTCTACATCCTCATAATATTTTTTTGGCTTACTAATTACGAAATAAATAGTAGCAACGAAAAATAAGATAAAAAGTATCATAGAAAGTGTTTGGTAGAAACCTGCATTTTCTACATTGGCTAATATATCTTTAAAATTACTTGGTATCATATCGAAAAAACTCCTTTATAAAAGATTTATTAATTATTGCTAGCTGTTTTTACTTCAGATGTTTTAATATCTGTTCCTAATCTTTGTAGGTAAGCAATTAGCGCTACAATTTCACGTTTTTCTAGTGGTACGAATTTATCACCCTCTTTCGCTTTTTGATCTTCAATAGCAGTTTTAATGCTAGGGTCACCAGAGTAGATTCCTTCTACTACTTTAGCCGCTTGTTCATCAGCTAGTTTGTTAGCATTAGTGACTTCAGCATCAGAGTAAGGAGCTCCGAAAACATTTTTAAGAAGAGCAATTTTATCTTGAGTTTTAGATCTGTCTAATTCGTTGTAGATTAACCATGGATATCTCGGCATGATAGAACCTGGAGAGGTAACTCTTGGGTTTAGCATGTGTTTGAAATGCCATGTATCTGGGTTTTTACCACCTTCTCTGTGTAAATCTGGTCCTGTTCTTTTAGAACCCCAAAGGAAAGGTCTGTCGTAAACAAATTCTCCAGCTTTAGAGTATTGTCCGTTTTTACCATTAAATCTTACTACTTCATCTCTAAATGGTCTAATCATTTGGGAGTGGCAAGCATTACATCCTTCTCTAATGTATAAGTCTCTACCTTCCAATTCTAGTGGAGAGTAAGGTTTAACAGAAGCAATCGTAGGAACATTGTCTTTTACTGTAAGCGTAGGAATAATTTCTATAGAACCGCCTACTGCTAATGCTAAGAAAGCTAATAGTGATAAATATAGAGGCATTCTTTCTAACCAAAGGTGTTTTCCTTCTCCTTCTTTTCTTGCATTTCCAATTTTTGCAAGTGCAGGAGCTTCAACAGGAACTTCTTTTTGGAAAGAACCTTGTCTAACAGTTGCAATTAAGTTTATTACCATTAATATAGAACCTAAGAAATATAATAAACCTCCGAAGAATCTCATTTGATAATACGGAATTACAGCAGTTACAGTATCTAACCAGTTTTTGTATAGTAAAGTACCATCAGGATTAAATTGTTTCCACATTAAACCTTGTGTGAATCCAGAAATATACAATGGTATTGCGTAGAAAATGATACCAAGTGTACCTAACCAAAAATGCCAGTTAGCTAATTTTACAGACCATAATTTTGTTCTCCATAAGATAGGAAGTAAATAATATAGCATACCAAAAGCCATAAAACCATTCCATCCTAAAGCACCAATATGTACGTGTCCAATTACCCAATCGGTAAAGTGACCAATTTTATTTAAAGTTTTTGTAGCTAAAAGAGGTCCTTCGAATGTAGCCATACCATAACACGTAACTGCTACTACAAAGAATTTTAGAACAGGATTTTCTCTTACCTTATCCCAAGCTCCTCTTAAAGTTAATAGACCATTAAGCATACCTCCCCAAGATGGCGCAATAAGTGCAATAGAGAATGTAGTTCCTAATGCCTGAGCCCAAGATGGTAAAGCTGTATAAAGTAGGTGGTGAGGCCCAGCCCAAATATATACGAAAATTAATGACCAGAAGTGTATAATAGAAAGTTTGTATGAAAATACAGGTCTTTCAGCAGCTTTTGGCATAAAATAATACATTAAACCAAGTACTGGAGTTGTAAGGAAGAATGCTACTGCATTGTGACCATACCACCATTGTACTAATGCATCTTTTACACCTGCATAAGCAGAATAAGATTTCCAACCTGTAAATGATAATGGCACTTCTAAATTGTTGAAAACGTGCAACATTGTAATACCTACCCAAGTGGCAATGTAAAACCAAATTGCTACGTATAAGTGTCTTACTCTTCTTTTGGCAATAGTACCGAACATATTAATACCAAAGATAATCCAAACCACGGCAATCATAATGTCGATTGGCCATTCGTGTTCTGCATACTCTTTAGAGGTATTAATACCCATTAAGAAAGTAATAACTACTGATACAATTACCAATTGCCAACCCCAGAAGTTAATCCAAGAAAGAACATCACTAAACATTCTTGCTTTTAATAATCTCTGAAGTGAGTAATAAACACCTGCAAAAATACAGTTCCCTACGAATGCGAAAATTACAGCACTTGTATGTAACATTCTCAATCTACCGAAACCAAATGCCCCTTGTGTTTTTACCAATCCCATAATATTACTGCTAACGCTAACTGTAGGGTCATCAGTACCGAAAATGTATTCCGGAAGCTCTGGGAAGAATAGCAATGATGCAACGATTAACCCTACCAAAAAGCCTACCACTCCGAAGGCTACCATGGCATACAGGAAAGCGCGCACAATGCTGTTGTCATAACTAAACTTTTGTGTTTCCATATTAACTAATCACTTTAATTTTATTCTTTATCTTCAGTTTTATCTTCTTTATCTTGTTTTTCAAAATTTTTGTCTTCTAACAGAATTCTCACAGCATGTGATTCATCATCTTCAAACTGACCACTTTTAGCACTGACAATAAAGATTATCAGGAAGACAACAGCTAATGAAACGCTGCAAATGATCATTAAGTATAGGATTTCCACTATTTCGCAAATATATACGGATTTTTGTGTCCAAATTTAAGGATTTTTGATGACTTTCGTCATAACTTGTTAAAAATAGTTAATTTATAAAAATTCTAAATAAGATATTTTTGTCTTAATTTGTTTTTTTAGAAATATTTCCTAGCTCTTAACCATGTTGATAATGAGGTGAATGCAACTACACTTATTGAACTTAGAGGCATAATAATAGCTGCTACAAGTGGAGACATTTTGCCTAGAACAGCTATGCTAAGACCTACAACATTGTACAATAAACTTACGGCAAAAGTCATTTTTACAATTGTCATTGCATCTTTTGTAAGCGAAAAATAACCAAAAAGTTTAGTTAGCACGTCGCCATTCATAATAACATCCGAACTTGGCGTGAAAGAATTACTATCATCTGCAATGGCAATTCCAATGTTGCTTTGTTTTAGAGCTCCAGCATCATTTAATCCATCACCAAGCATAGCAACTTTTTTGCCTTTTTCTTGTAGTGCTTTAATGTATTCTAATTTATCTTCTGGAGATTGATTAAAATACATTTGAGTAATATTTGGGATTAGGCTTTTCAAAGCATCTTCTTCGGAAGAATTGTCGCCACTAAGAACGTGTATTTCGTAATGGTTAAGATTTTTTGCCATTTCTGCTAAACCTTCTCTGTATTCATTCTTGAAGATGAATTTTCCTAAAAAATCTTCGTCACGTTGTATGTAAACTGCCGTTTCTAATGATTTGGATTGTTGCGATGTAAAACTTGCAGAACCTATTTTGTATTTTTTGCCTCTTAATTCAGCTTGATAGCCTTTCCCCGAGATTTCTACAAAATTTTCTATTGGTAAATAATCGTCTTCGATTTCTAAAAATTCGTAGAGAGATTTAGAAAGCGGATGGTTAGAGTTTTTGAGTAAAGATTTAATGTTTTTTAAATCAAATTCAGAGATTTCTTCACCTTCAAAAGTAATGCTGGCTTTTTTGTTATAAGTTATCGTTCCTGTTTTATCAAACACTAAAGTGTCTATTTTTGCCATTTTTTCGATGGTAAGAGCGTCTTTTACATACATTTTATTTCTGCCGAGAATTCTCATGATATGTCCCATTGTAAAAGGTGTTGAAAGCGCCAAAGCACAAGGACAAGCCACAATAAGAATGGCAGAAACTACTTGAAACATTTTTTCAAAATCTATTTGATACCAATAAATTCCAGCTAAAAGTGTAATTCCTAAAATGATGAATGTAAAATATTTTGAGATTTTATTTACCAAGGTGTCTAGTCCAAGTTCTTCTTTTCGGAAGGCTTCTTTGTTCCAAAGTTGTGTAAGGTAGCTTTGGTTAACGGTTTTTATTACTTCTAATTCTAAAATAGAACCAATTTGTTTTCCGCCAGCGAAGATTTTATCTCCCGGATTTTTAGAAATTGTAGCACTTTCTCCAGTGATGAAACTGTTGTCAATATTTCCTTCTCCGTTAATTAAAACGGCATCTACAGGTATTATTTCTTGATTTCTAACCAAAATTCTATCGCCAACTTTAATTTCCGAAAGCAAAATATTTTGCTGTTTACCTTCGAAATCTACTTTTGTTACAGCAATAGGATAAAAAGATTTGTAATCTCTGTCATAAGAAAGCGCACTGTAGGTTCTTTTTTGAAAATATTTCCCAATCAGCATAAAAAATAACAAACCGCAAAGGGTGTCAAAATATCCAGGGCCATAATCTGTAGTGATTTCGTAAACGCTTCTTCCGAAAAGCACCAAAATTCCTAAAACGATAGGAACGTCTATGTTTACAATTTTATTTTTTAACCCAAACCAAGCAGATTTGTAGTAATCCGATGCAGAATAAAAAACAACAGGAAGTGCCAATAAAAATGTTAAAAATCTAAAAAAAGGAGCATATTCTTTTAGCCAATAATCTGATGCAGAACCAGTGTTTAGGTATTCGGGGAATGCGAACATCATGGCGTTGCCAAAAGCGAAGCCTGCAATCGCCATTTTGATAACCAAACTTCTATCTACAGGAGCTTCTTTTTTGTCTGCGGTTTCTAAAGAAATTACAGGTTTATAACCAAGATTTGTAAGAAATTTGGAGAGTTCACTTAAGCTTAATTCGTTTTGATTGAATGAAACTTGTAGTGTTTTTTTTGTGAAATTAACTTGCGAAAATTTTATATTAGAATTAAGGTCGCTTAAGCTTTCTAAAAGCCAAATGCAAGAGCTACAATGTATAACTGGGATTTTGAAAGTGATAACAGTGGTGTTTCCTTCCGAAAAATCTACCACTTTTTCAAAAATTTCTGGTGTATCAAGATAATCAAACTGTGTGGAACTTTCGTCTGGTCTTATCCCTGAACTTTTATTGAGTTCATAAAAATTTCCTAGATTATTTGCATTTAAAATCTCGTAAACAGATTTGCATCCGTTACAGCAAAACGCCTTTTCATCGAATGAAATTCTATCTTTTTGTATTTCTTGTCCGCAGTGGAAACAATTTTCTGTCATGTAATTAATAAATATGCAAAAATAATACAAAAATATATTATGATAAATTTTAAAAAATTCGTATTTTCGCTGACTAATATCATATAACTATATACCTTAATTCTTATGTCGTTAGAGAAGCAACAGTTCATAGAAAGTAAATTCCTTAGTGTTTTTAATGACAAGTCTTTCAAAGAGATTTTATCTAAAGAAGATTATAATAAATACATAGAAGCAAGAAAAACAGTTTTCTTCAATAAAGGAGAAGCTCTTTTTGAGGAAGGTAACAATGTAGATGGAGTTTATTTCATAGAAAATGGAACTGCTAAGCTCTACAAATTAGGGTTCAATAGAAAAGAACAAATCTTAAGATTTATAAAAGAAGGAGATATTATTGGCTATAGAGCACTTTTGATAGGTGAAGCTTACCAAGCAACAGCAGAAGCAATGAGTGATTTGCAAGCGATTTTTATCCCGACTGATGTTTTTTTACACCTTTTAGAAGTAGATTCTCAACTTTCTTATGCCATGCTTCAAAAAATTTCTTTTGAATTGGGAGAAAGTTCTAATACTGTAACTTTCCTTGCACAGAAAACAGTAAGAGAAAGATTGGCAGAAGTTCTTTTACTTTTAGAGCAGAAATTAGGAACAGACCCAGAAGGTTTTATCAGAATTTCTCTAACAAGAGAAGAAATTGCAAACTTAATTGGTACCGCTACAGAAAGTGCAATTAGATTAATCTCTGAGTTTAAACAAGACGATTACATTGCTGTAGAAGGCAGAAATATAAAAATTCTAAACCACGAAAAACTAAAAAAACTAGGTCACGTAGTTCTTTAGAATTTAAAATTGAAAAATTTAAATGTCGGCTTTTGGTCGACTTTTTTTTATAGCATTAAATTAAAAATAAATACAAAATGTCTGTACATTCTGAAATAAAAAAAGTAACCACAGAAACCTTGCGTAAAATGAAATTCGACAAGGAAAAGATTACGATGCTTACTGCGTATGATTATACAACTGCCAAAATGGTAGATGCAGGTGGCGTAGATGCCGTTTTGATTGGTGATTCTGCTTCTAATGTAATGGCAGGTCACGAAACTACGCTTCCTATAACTTTAGACCAAATGATTTACCATTCTCAATGTGTAGTGAGAGGTGTAGATAGAGCTTTAGTAGTGGCAGATTTGCCTTTTGGTACTTATCAGTCAGACCCTCAAAAAGCTTTAGAATCTGGGGTTAGAATGATGAAAGAATCTGGAGCACATGCACTTAAAATTGAAGGAGGCGAAGAAATTGCAGAATCTGTTTCAAGATTAGTAAATGCAGGAATTCCTGTAATGGGACATCTTGGACTTACGCCTCAAAGTATTTACCAGTTCGGAACGTATAAAGTAAGAGCAAAAGAAGATGCAGAAGCAGAAAAACTGCTGAAAGATGCTAAAATATTAGAAGAATTGGGATGTTTTGCTGTTGTTTTGGAAAAAATTCCTGCAAAACTAGCAAAAAAAGTTACCGAAAGTATAAGCATCCCAACAATAGGAATTGGTGCAGGTTCAGATTGCGACGGCCAGGTTTTGGTATTTCATGATATGGTAGGTATGAATAAAGGTTTTTCGCCTAAATTTCTCAGAAGATATTTAGATTTGTATTCCGAAATTACAGGTGCCGTTTCTCAATACGTTAAAGATGTAAAAGAGGTATCTTTTCCTAATCAAGAAGAAAGTTACTAATGAAATTGAATTCTTTAATTTTAGGTTTATTATTTTTCGCAACGGCTATTAGTCTTTTATTGTGCTGGTTGCCAATCTTTTCGGTAGAAACGAATGATTTTTTATATCAAAAGTTGTTTTACATTCTGATGGGATTATCGTTGATGGTAGAAGCAACAATGTTTAGCGGAAAAACCGTAAAGATTTTATTGGTTTTATCAGGAATTGGAACAATAGCAGGAGTAATGTTTTCACAACAAAATGAAACATTTTTGTCAATTAAAAATATTTCGCTTTTATTGGGTTTTGTAATTACTATTTTTCATGTAAATGATATAAAAAGAGATTGATGAATTATAAAGATTTTGGAAAAGAACAAATCCTCTTTGAAGATAATCATCTTCTTGTTATCAACAAAAAAGTGGGGCAATTGGTTCAAGGTGATAAAACTGGCGATGAATCTTTATTGGATTCCATCAAAAATTTTATCAAAGTTAGAGAAAACAAGCCTGGAAATGTTTTTCTTGGTTTGGTTCATCGTATAGATAGACCTACTTCTGGTTTGGTAGTTTATGCTAAAACTTCCAAAGCGCTTTCTAGACTTACTCAAATGGTGAAAAACCGCGAGATTAAGAAAACGTATTGGGCAGTTGTAGCCAAAGAAATGATTCCGCAATCACAAAGATTGGTGCATTATCTCAAAAAAAACGAGAAAAATAATAAAGCTATCATTTTTACAAAACCAACTGAAGGTGCAAAAGAAGCAATTCTTACTTATCATCTCATCCAATCTTTAGATAATTATCTCCTTCTGGAAATAGATTTAGAAACAGGACGTCATCATCAGATAAGAGCGCAACTTTCCAAAGCTGGTGTTTCTATAAAAGGAGATTTAAAATATGGTTCGCCACGTTCTAACTCAGATGGTGGAATTAATTTACATGCCAGAAAATTAGAATTTATACATCCTGTAACCAAAGAAAATATAGAAATTACAGCTCCAGTTCCTCAGAATGATGCAGTTTGGAGAGCTTGTGAAGATTAAAATTGATAAACAAAACCTGTGTAAATTCCAATAAAATATGGTTTTACGTTGGTGGTTTCAGATTGATATGTGTTAATTTGGTATTTAAAAACTGGTTCTAAAAATAGATTATATTTCCCCTTTAATAAATATTGAAAGTTAAAACCAACATTGCCGCTATAATGAATATTGTTGATATTATTGGCTTTTCCAATTTCGGTATTTCCGTTGGCAGACATTAAAAATATTTTGTTTTTTTCTAAAAAATAAGTACTAAAACCAGTTACGGAGCTTATTTTTAGTTTTTTAGAATATAAAGGATAAGAAATTTCGAAAGGAACTTCAATAAAAGATAATTCCTGACGAATTTCACCATTGTTAAGATTATTCATGCCATAATATGCTGCCAAATCTGCAGAAACTTGATTGTTTGCAATGATAATATTATTCAAATTATTGTTCGGGCTTACATTTTTAAGCGTATAAAGGTCTTCTAAAGAAGCAATGGACGTTTTTACAAAGCTGATATTTTTGGTGTTATTATTTAAATTGAGATAATGAATTCCGCTTCTTAATTTTATTTTTTCAGTAATTGCATAATCAGCATTTACACCAAAACTCAAGTTATCGTTATACACATTTTTATTGTTGTCTAGTTTTTGGTCAATAGCAGAACCTCCGCTCGAAAAAGCAAGTACAGGCGCAGCAAAAGCAGAAACCGAAAATTTATTTTCTTTCTTTGCTTTTTTAATTTCTTTTTCAATTTTTTTGTTTAAAATATCATTGTTTTCCGGTTCATTTTTTGCTAAAACCAAAGAATCATTGCGTTGCATTTTTTCTAACGCAATGTTTTGATTGTTTGTATTTTCAAGCGTTGTTTTGTTGTCTGTTTTTGTATAATTTATTTCTGTATTTGCTTTATTTTTATCTTTCTCTAAAGCTAAATCTATCTTTTTTTGTGCTAAATGTTTTTCAAAAGATTTAGCATTTTCTTTAAGAATTTGGTTGGTAGCAAAAGTATTTGAATTATCATTTTTAAATTCCTTAATGATTTCTTTTTTAGGATTTATTTCTAATTGTTCCGAACTTTTTTGATTTGAGTTTGATTCTAAAGAATTGTTATAATTTATAGGTTTAGATTCTGATGTTTTACCAGAATTTGATGTAATCTCATGGTTGTTTTTGCTGTTTTTTTCGTCATTGGTAAATAAGAAAAGTCCTAAAATAACCAACGCAGCAATGCTAGAAATTGTAGCTGCTGTTTTAAACCAAAAAAGAGGAATAATTCTTTTCTTTTCTTCCTTTTCTTGAAGTTTTTCGGAAATAAAATCCCAAGATTCTGAAGGAGGTGTTGCTTCAAAATCTTTTAATTTTTCCTGAAAAATTTGCTCTATGTCTTTTTTATTATTCATGATGATAAAGCGTATTTTTCTGTTGTTGCATTATTTTTTGTTTCAAAATCATTTTGGCTCTGCTCAGGTTAGATTTGCTGGTTCCTTCTGAAATGGCGAGCATTTTGGCAATTTCTTTGTGGCTGTAATTGTCTAAAACATATAAATTGAAAACCAATCGGTATTGGTCTGGTAATTCTTGTATTAGTTTTAGAAGTTCTTCAATGGGGATTTCTTCTTCTATTTTTTGCTCTTCTTCCAACTCTGAAAATTCTTCTTGATGAGAAAAAACTAAATTTTTTTTATACTGATTAATACAGTAATTAATGGTGATTTTTTTTGCCCAAAAATCTATTCTAGAACTCTCGGACAATTGTTTTAAATTCTTAAAAATGAGTAAAAAACTTTCTTGTAAATGATCTTTAGCTTCGTCGCTATTTCTGGCATATTTAAGGCAAACACCAAACAGTTTTGGAGCCAAATATTGGTATAACTGGCGCTGCGCAACTGCTTGGTTTTGTATGCAAGAAGAAATAATCTGCTCTAGATTCATTCAATAAGGTTAATACTTTTCTAAAATACTAATTTTATTGCTAATAACTATTGTACAATAATCTGTTTGTCAATCCAAAGGTCATTTCCTGCGGTGTCTTTTCCGTTCCAAAATTTAAAAGTATATGTGCCTTTTTCTATTGGTCTAAAATTAAATTGACTTGCTCCTACATAAGTTGCTTGAGTGCAGTTTTCATTTACTTCATAAGAATAAGATGTAATTAATCTATTGAAACCATCTGTTCTGTAATCATAATCATAGAATTTATGACAGCCAGAGCCATAGTTAGAATATGTTTTGATGGTTTGTACGTCGTACAAATTCATTGTTTGCAGCGGAATTTTCACACTGTCTATTTTAATTCTATTAATTTCTATAGGTTCTACGTTTTCTCTGTCTAAACAAGATTGTAAACCAATAAACAAGGCGAAAATGCCTAAAGCTTTAAATAAATTTTTCATAAATTCTAATTTTTTATTTTTACAAATTTCTGGGCACAAGGTTCTATGCATCCAAAGTTCGAGATAATTAAATTTCCGTTTTGTATTTCTATACTGAGTTTTTCTACAGAGAATAAGGTAGTATTGCAATTTAATGGAGTCATACTTTTTTCGGAGTTTGTATAAGTGTAATTTCCATTTGTATTTTGGTTAGAATCTGTATTGATTGAGCAGAAACTACCATTTGAAGTATAAGTGCCATTCGTCACGAAAGTAACTGTTTTATTGCTACTTACAGGTGTAAATTTTCCACTTCCATCACCAGGGTCAACTAATTGTTCGGTTAGTTTCCATGTTCCTGTAATTGTTGTTTCGTCTATGTTTTCTCTACAACTTAATAATAAAAGAGAAAACAGCATAATTTTTAATCCTTTCATAGTTTTTGTTTATTATTAAGAGTGTTCAATTCTAAAAAGGTTGCGTGTAAGTTTCAGATTTTTTCAGAATTAAAGAAAAAGTTTATTCAATTTTTATTATTGTTTATTAAATTACCATAAGTCAATGGTTATGAGTTGATATTGAAGTAACTTGCATAGATTAATTTAAAAAATAATAGAATGAGCCAAAAATATGATTTCGGAATGATAGGTCTCGGCGTTATGGGAAGTAACCTATTGTACAATATAGCAGATCACGGTTTTAGTGTTGTTGGTTTTGATTTAAGTTCAGAAAAAGCTCAAAATTTAGAAAAAGGAGCTACCGAAGGAACTAAAGTGAAAGGCGTAACAGTAATTGAAGAATTTGTAAGTCAGTTGTCGGTTCCTCGAAAGATAATGTTGTTAGTTCCTGCAGGTAAACCTGTAGATGCAGTAATAGATAATTTAATTCCTCATTTAGAAAAAGGAGACATCATAATAGACGGAGGAAATAGTCATTACGTAGATACCGTAAGAAGAGTGAAATATGTTTCTGAGAAAGGTTTTCATTTTATGGGAATGGGGGTTTCTGGTGGCGAAGAAGGAGCTAGAAGAGGTCCAAGTATAATGCCTGGTGGTGATGTGGAAGCTTTCAAGGTTGTTCAACCTATTTTAGAAGCGGTAACAGCAAAAGTGAATGGAGAGCCTTGTACGGCTTACATGGGAAAAGATGCAGCAGGACATTATGTGAAAATGGTTCACAATGGCATAGAATACGCAATTATGCAATTGATAAGTGAAGCTTACGACTTGTTGCATAGAGGTCTTGGTTTAACTAATCAAGAAATGTACGAGATTTTTGCAAAATGGAATGAAGGAGAACTTAATTCGTTTTTAATTGAAATTACCAGAGATATTTTTCTAAAAAAAGATGTAGAAACCAACAAAGAACTTCTAGACCTTATTTTAGATAAAGCTGGTGCTAAAGGAACCGGAAAATGGACTTCTCAAGATGCTATGGATAGAGGGGTTTCTATTCCAACAATTGATATGGCGGTTTCTCTAAGAACTTTATCTGCGTACAAAGAAGAGAGAGTTATTGCATCAAAAATTTATTCTAAAACACATTCGGCTTTAGAGGTAGATAAAGAAAGTTTTGTAGATGCAATAGGAGAAGCACTTTTCTTTGCCGTAATTATTAGTTATGCTCAAGGTTTGGCACTTTTGGTAAAAGCTTCAGAAGAATTAAATATGGAAATTCCTCTAAAAGATGTAGTAAAAATATGGAGAGGTGGTTGTATCATTAGATCTACTTTATTGGAAGAATTTTTTGAAGCTTACCTCAAAAATCCAAATTTAGCCAATATCTTATTAGACGAAAAAATTGCAACTCTTGCTACTTCTAAAGTTAGCAGTTTAAGAGAAGTTGTGGCTCATGCTGCCAAAAGCAGTATTGCAGTAGGTGGTTTACAAACAGCTTTAGCGTATTTTGATGCCTATACCACAGAAAGAATGGCTACCAATATGATACAAGCACAAAGAGATTATTTTGGAGCACACACTTACCAAAGAATAGATAAAGAAGGAGTTTTCCATACAGATTGGGAATCTAAATAATGATTATGGAAAATAAAGACCAAAAAAATATAGCACCCACTCTGATTTTTATTTTCGGAGGAAGTGGAGATTTGAATCATAGAAAACTTACACCTGCATTATTCAATCTTTTTGCAGATGGTTTTTTAGATGCTAATTTTAAAATTTTCGGGATTGGCAGAACAGATTATAGCGACCAAGATTTTCGCAGTCATCTTTTAGAAGGAATTAAATCTTTCTCCAGAAGGCCTTACGAAAAAGATGGGCCTTGGGACAGTTTTCAAGAACACTTGTTTTATCTTCAAATGGATGCTGGAACAGGTGCAAAAAAAGATTTTTCTGTAATTGAGAAAAAGATTAAAGAAACAGAAAAAGAATGGGGAATGAAACCTAATATTTTATTCTATCTTTCGGTGAAACCACAGCTTTTCCCAGTTATAGCAAAAGGAATTGCAACAATTCAAGATACACATCATTGCAGCAAATGTAGAATTGTGATAGAAAAACCTTTTGGACATGATTTGGAAAGCGCTGTAGAACTTAATCAATTGCTGAAAGAACTTTTTGATGAAGAGCAAATCTACAGAATTGATCATTTTTTAGGAAAAGAAACGGTTCAAAATATTTTAGCTTTTAGATTTGCCAATGCACTTTTCGAACCTATTTGGAATAACAAATACATAGACCATGTTCAAATTACAGCCGCAGAAACAGTAGGTGTAGAAGAGCGTGGAGAATATTATGAAACTTCGGGCGCACTTAGAGATATGATTCAGAATCATATTTTGCAAGTGCTTTGTATGGTAGCAATGGAAGCTCCAGTTTCTTTTGATGCCAACGAAATTCGAAATAAAAAAGTAGATGTTCTAAAAGCCATTAGAATTTATAACAAAGAAGAAATTAGAGAATATGCAGTGAGAGGGCAATACAACGCTGGTTGGATGATGGGAAAACAAGTAAAAGCTTACAGAGAAGAAACCAATGTGTCGCCTAATTCTAATACAGAAACTTTTGCCGCAGTAAAATTTATGATAGACAATTGGCGTTGGAATAACGTTCCGTTTTATGTAAGAAGTGGGAAATTTATGCACGAAAAACTCACCACTATCATCATTCAGTTTAAAGAAACTCCAAAATATTCTTTTCCTTCAGAAGCTGCAGAAACTTGGAGAGCAAACCGATTAATTATTACCATTCAGCCAGAAAATGATATTCGATTGATGTTTCAGGCAAAAAGACCAGGACAGACCATGAGTCTTAATCCTGTAGAAATGGTTTTTAATTATAATGATACTTTCAAAGAACCTCAGCCAGAAGCGTATGAAACCTTGTTGCTAGATGCAATTTGTGGCAATTCTACACAATTTATGAGAAACGACCAAGTAGAAGCTGCTTGGAAAGTGGTAATGCCAATTTTAGAATCTTGGCAAAACAGAATTTCTGTAGATTTCCCTAATTATTCGCCGGGAAGTTGGGGACCAGAAGAATCTGATGCCATGATAGCCAAAGACGGTAGAAGTTGGATTAATACTTCAAATCAAAGGTCTAGTAAAGGCAGTTAATTATTTTTAAATGAATTTTAAATGAAAAATTTTCATATTTCAAAAGATATTTCAGAATTGAGTATTTCGTTTGCGGAGTGGATTGTTTCTTATGCCGATGAAGTTTTAAAGAAAAAAGATACTTTTACAATAGCTTTGTCTGGAGGAAACACCCCAAAAAAACTTCACGAAATTTTAGTTTCTGAAGAATATAAAAATAGAATAGATTGGGAAAAGTGGCACTTTTTTATGGGAGACGAAAGGTTTGTGCCTGTTTCAGATGAAAGAAGTAATGCAAAAATGGCTTACGAAACTTTGCTAAATCACGTTCCTGTACAAACAAGTCAAATACATTTTTTTGATACTGAGAAAAAATCTGCCGAAGAATCTGCTAATGATTACGAAAAAACTCTAAAAAAATGGTTTGAAGGTAAAGATTTTGGTCTCGATTTAATCATTCTCGGAATGGGAGATGATGGACATACTTTGTCTTTATTTCCTAGTTTTCCTGTAGTTTTTGAAGATTCAAAATGGACGTCAAGCTTTTGGTTAGAGTCACAAAATATGTACAGAGTTACAGTTACTCATCCCGTTGCTAATCATGCAGCAAGAGTTGCTTTCTTGGTTTCAGGAGAAAATAAAGTGAATGCCTTGCACGAAGTTTTGTATGGAGATTATAATCCTAGTTTGTATCCTTCGCAAATCATTAAGCCAATTTCTGGAGAGTTGCATTGGTTTTTAGACGAAGCTGCAGCAAAAGGAATAAAAAAATAATTTTGTTATTCAATAAGGAAACCCGTTCTAAATTATAGAGCGGGTTTCTTTTATCAATTTTAGAAAGAATTCTAAATTAAGCTTCTTGAGCAATTAAATTCAAAGCAGAACCAGCTTTGAACCATCCAATTTGCTGTTCATTATATGTGTGATTAGCAAGAATTGTATCTGTAGTTCCGTCTGAGTGAGAAACTAGAATTTGAAGTGGAGTGTTCGGTGCGAAATTATCAAGGTTTATGAAATCAAAAGTATCATCTTCTTGAATTTTATCATAATCTTCAGGATTTACAAAAGTTAATGCAAGCATACCTTGTTTTTTAAGATTCGTTTCGTGGATTCTAGCGAAAGATTTCACTAAAACAGCTTTTACACCAAGGTGTCTTGGTTCCATTGCTGCATGTTCTCTAGAAGAACCTTCTCCATAGTTTTGGTCTCCCACAACAATTGAAGGTACGCCAGCAGCTTTGTAGGCTCTTTGTACCGCAGGAACTTCACTATATTCTCCTGTCAATTGATTTTTAACTCTATTGGTTTCTTTGTTGAAGAAATTTACAGCTCCGATCAACATATTGTTAGAAATATTATCCAAATGTCCTCTGTATTTCAACCAAGGTCCAGCCATAGAAATGTGGTCTGTAGTACATTTTCCTTCAGCTTTTATCAAAAGTTTAGCGCCAATAATATTTTTACCATCCCAAGCTGGGAAAGGCGCTAATAATTGTAATCTGTCTGATGTCGGAGAGACAATAACTTCTACAGAAGAACCGTCTTCGGCGGGAGCCTGATAACCATTATCATCTACAGCAAAACCTTTTGCTGGCAATTCTGAACCTATTGGTTCTTTCAATTTTACTTGTTCACCAGATTCGTTGGTTAAAGTATCTGTAATTGGATTAAAATCTAATCTTCCCGAAATTGCTACAGCTGCTACCATTTCTGGTGATGCTACAAAAGCGTGGGTATTTGGATTCCCATCTGTTCTTTTTGCAAAATTTCTATTGAATGAGTGAATGATAGAGTTTTTTTCTTGTTTTTCAGCGCCTTCTCTATCCCATTGCCCGATACAAGGACCGCAAGCGTTGGTGAAAATTCTTGTGTTTTCTAATTTTTTGAAAGTATCTATTAATCCGTCTCTTTCTGCGGTAAATCTTACTTGTTCAGAACCTGGGTTAATTCCTAAAATCGCTTTTGGTTTTACTCCTTTTGCTACAGCATCTTCTACAATAGAGGCTGCTCTGGATAAATCTTCATAAGAAGAGTTGGTGCAAGAACCAATTAAAGCCCATTCTATATCCAAAGGCCAATCGTTAGCAATTGCTTTGTCTTTCATTTCTGCAACTGGAGTTGCTAAATCTGGAGTGAAAGGACCATTTAGATGAGGTGTTAATTCAGAAAGGTTTATTTCAATAACTTGGTCAAAATATTTTTCTGGTTCTGCATATACTTCTGCATCCCCTGTTAAATGTTCTGCAATTTTATCAGCAGCATCTACTACGTCTTGTCTTCCTGTTGCAGCAAGGTATCTTCTCATAGAATCATCATACCCAAAAGTAGAAGTGGTAGCGCCAATTTCTGCACCCATGTTGCAAATAGTGCCTTTTCCGGTCGCAGACATTGATTTAGCGCCTTCGCCGAAATATTCTACAATAGCACCAGTTCCACCTTTTACAGTAAGAATGCCTGCAACTTTTAGAATTACATCTTTTGGAGCAGTCCAACCATTTAATTTTCCGGTTAATTTTACACCAATAAGTTTAGGCATTTTAAGTTCCCAAGCCATACCTGCCATTACGTCAACTGCATCTGCTCCTCCAACTCCAATGGCTACCATTCCTAAACCCCCAGCGTTTACAGTATGAGAGTCGGTTCCAATCATCATTCCTCCTGGGAAAGCATAATTTTCTAAAACTACTTGGTGAATAATACCAGCGCCTGGTTTCCAAAATCCGATACCATATTTGTTACAAATAGAAGAAAGGAAGTTGAAAACTTCATTGTTTTTATTTAGTGCTTCTTGTAAATCCTTATCTGCTCCAATTTTTGCTTGAATTAAATGGTCTGCGTGAGCTGTAGAAGGAACAGCAACTTTGGTTTTACCAGCCTGCATAAATTGTAAAAGAGCCATTTGCGCAGTAGCATCTTGCATCGCTACTCTATCTGGAGCGAAATCTACATAAGAATTTCCTCTTTCGTAAGCTTCTGTTGCGTTACCTTGCCAAAGGTGAGCATAAAGAATTTTTTCTGCTAATGTAAGAGGTTTTCCTACTGCTTTTCTTGCGGCAGCAATTCTTTCAGGATAGCGCTCATACACTTTTTTAATCATGTTGATGTCGAATGTCATATCTATTTATTTTTTTTGTCATAAAGTTTGCATTTGGTAGTCAAATGGCAGGAAAAAGATGTTATTATTTCTCATCAAATTCTATTCCTACGGGATTGATAAAATATTAAAAAAGTCTATGGTTTGAATTTTTAATACCTATTAATTCACATTTGATATTGAATTTTATGTAAAGCTAAAATTAATAATATTTAATGGATTGTAATGTTTTAAAACAAAAAATGGAAGATTTTTTTTGAAATCTTCCATTTATATTTAATAAGCCTTTCGGCTTTAGTTTAAAATCTATTAATAATGACCAACTGTTACCAATTCTTTGATAGATGGAACGAAAGTCGTTAAGTTAATTCCTTCAACGGCTGTTTTGTACTCATCAATACTTGGGATATGACCTAAGATTGCAGACAATACAACAACTGGAGTTGAAGCCAATAAAGATTCTCCTTTTTTACGTTCAGAATCTTCAACCACTCTTCCTTGGAAAAGACGGGTAGAAGTTGCCAAAACAGTGTCTCCTTTTTCAGCTTTTTCTTGGTTACCCATACAAAGGTTACAACCCGGACGCTCAAGGTACATCATATTTTCATATTGAGTACGAGCTTCGCCTTTTGGAGCTGCATCGTTGAATTCAAAACCTGAATATTTTTCTAATAATTCCCAGTCACCTTCAACTTTTAATTCATCGATGATATTATAAGTAGGAGCTGCGACTACCAATGGAGCTTGGAATTCTACTTTACCATTTTGCTTTTCAAGGTTTCTCAACATTTGAGAAACGATTTTAAGGTCACCTTTGTGAACCATACAAGAACCTACGAAACCAAGGTCAACTTTTTTCTCACCTCCATAATAAGTAAGGTCTCTGATGGTGTCGTGAGTATATCTCTTAGAAACGTCGTCGTTGTTTACATCCGGGTCAGCAATCATTGGTTCAACGATTACATCAAGATCTACAACTACTTCTGCGTAATATTTAGCATTAGCATCTGGAGTCAAAGCTGGTTTATCACCTGTTCTGATTTCCTCAATTCTTTTGTTTGCTTTGTTGATTAATCCTTGAAGAACGTGATTTTTATTGTCCATTCCTTTATCAATCATAATTTGGATTCTGCTTTTTGCAATTTCCAATGATTGAATCAAAGTATCGTCTTCAGAAATACAGATAGAAGCCTTTGCTTTCATTTCTGCAGTCCAGTCTGTAAATGTAAATGCTTGGTCAGCAGGAAGAGTCCCAATGTGAACCTCGATAATTCTACCTTGGAAAACGTTCTCGCCATCAAATTGCTTCAACATCTGAGCCTGAGTTGCGTGAACCACATCACGGAAATCCATATGCTCTTTCATTTCACCTTTGAAAGTCACTTTCACAGATTCAGGAATCGGCATTGAAGCCTCACCTGTTGCCAAAGCCAACGCTACCGTTCCGGAATCAGCTCCGAAAGCAACACCTTTAGACATTCTTGTGTGAGAGTCTCCTCCGATGATGATTGCCCATTCGTCAACCGTAATATCGTTAAGAACTTTGTGAATAACGTCTGTCATTGCGTGATATTCACCTTTCGGGTCACGAGCTGTGATTACACCGAAATCGTTCATAAATTTCATTAATTTAGGAATATTAGCCTGCGCTTTTTTATCCCAAACTGAAGCCGTGTGACATCCTGATTGGTAAGCTCCGTCAACAATTGGAGAAATTACCGTTGCAGCCATAGATTCTAATTCCTGAGAAGTCATCAAACCTGTTGTGTCCTGAGAACCAACGATGTTTACTTCTATACGAACGTCTGAACCTGCGTGTAATAATTTACCTTCAGTAACACCTACTGCATTTCTGTTGAAGATTTTTTCAACGGCAGTCAAACCTTGTCCTTCGATAGAAATTTCTTTAGAAGGAGCGAAAACTAGAGGAGCTGTAATCCCTAAAGTTTTAGCTGCGAAAGTCTGGATTTTCTTACCAAAAACGATAGCGTAAGAACCGCCAGCTTTGATAAATTCTAATTTTTGAGGAGTAAATGATTTTGAAATATCTTTCAATTCAGTTTCTCCGTTGTATAATTTTTTCTCTTTCGTATTAATTGTAAGAACAGTTCCTGTAGCAACAGAATATTTTTCTTCCAAAACGATGTCGCCATTTTCGTTACGAACTGGATGTCCGTTTTCGTCTGTTTTCTTAACCCAGTTTTGAAGGTCGATTCCGATACCTCCGGTTACGTCAACTGTTGTTAAGAAAATTGGAGAGATACCATTAGTTCCTGCAACAATCGGAGCGATGTTTACGAAAGGTACGTAAGGACTTGCCTGTTTCCCTGTCCAAAGTGCAACGTTGTTTACACCAGACATACGAGAAGAACCAACACCCATTGTTCCTTTTTCTGCAATAAGCATTACACTTGCATCAGGATGTTGAGCCTGTAAAGCTTTTATTTCTTCCTGTTGAGCAGGAGACATCATACATTTTCCGTGCAATTCACGGTCTGAACGAGAGTGTGCCTGATTTCCCGGAGATAATAAGTCGGTAGAAATATCACCTTCAGCAGCGATGTAAGTTACTACTTTAATTTCTTCTGGAACTTCAGGCAGTTTAGTGAAAAATTCTGCTTTTGCATAGCTTTCCAATATGTCTTTAGCGATTACATTACCCGCTTCGAAAGCTTCTTTCAGACGAGCAGTATCAGCATCGTATAAGAAAACCTGAGTTTTAAGAACTTCAGCAGCTTGTTTTGCGATAGCTTTATCATTTCCTAAAGCCAAATCAAGAAGAACTTCGATAGAAGGTCCACCTTTCATGTGAGACAATAATTCGAAAGCGAAAGTTGGAGTGATTTCTTCAACTACAGATTCACCAAGGATGATTTCCTTTAAAAACTTAGCCTTTACACCAGCTGCGCTTGTTGTACCTGGCAATGTATTGTAAATGAAAAATTGTAGAGAATCAGCTCTGTGTTCGTTGGCTGAATCTTTAATTTGCTCAATGATTGCGCTTAGCAATTCTGCACCATCAATAGGTTTTGGGTGAAGTCCCTGTGCTTTTCTTTCTTCGATTTCTTGGATGTAATCCTGATAAATATTCATAATTTTTGAAGTCTTTTTAAACTTAATAATTAGATGATTTACTGTTATTTAACAGCTAATGTTTTGATGAAAAATTGATTGTTTTCTAAACGAGTTGTTATATTTAGAATTTTCTCTGGCTTTTCAAATTTTTATAATCATCAATCCTTTTATAAGGTTTTCAAAAATAAGAAATTTTAATTTTCAGAGGATATATTTTCAAAAAATTTTATAAATAAAGCATATTTTTTAAATCAATCTTGTAAAATATAAAGTTTAGAATTACATTTGTTTTATGTACAAGGGTAAAAAAAAGTGGATTTTTGTTGTTGTAATTTTGGTTATAGCGGGTTATTATTATTTTCTCAACCCTTATGAACAAAAGGATTTTTTTATTTCTTGTCCGTTTTATAAAATTACAGGATACCAATGTCCTGGTTGTGGAAGCCAAAGAGCATTTCACGAACTTTTGCACTTTCATTTTTTAGAAGCATTGAAGCAAAATGCATTGTTTTTGCTTGCAATTCCATATTTTTTAATTGTTTTTTATACCAGTTTTAATAAGGAAAAGTACCAAAAATTGAGGCAATTTTTACTTGGAGATAAAACATTACTTATTTTATTGATTTTTATTATTCTTTTCGGAATTATTAGGAATTTGTAAATTACGAATGAATTTTATTGCGCAATAAAAAATTTTGTTACCTTTGTCGCAAGAAAAAGGGGTGCTGTAAAAAGCTGAGATTATACCCAAAGAACATAGAACAGGTAATGCTGTTTATGGATTCGTCTTTGATGTATTTTTCGCACGTAGCATCCTTTTGTTCGATTTGTTTAATTTTTAAAAAATCAGAATGAAAGGATTTATTATTTTAGGGCTAGGCGCTAGCTCTATTTTGTCTGCACAAACAGATTCTACGCAGATAAAAGAAATTCAGGAGGTTAGCTTTACGAGAAGGTTGCCAGTTTCCAAAGAAATTATTAATGTTCAAAAGGATTTAGGAGCAAAAAATTTGGGACAAGATTTGCCAATTTTGCTTAAAAATCAAATGTCTGTAATTTCCACATCAGACGCAGGAAATGGCGTTGGATACACAGGTTTCAGGATTAGAGGTACTGCAGGAACAAGTATTAATGTGATGCTAAATGGTGTTCCGTATAACGATTCGGAAAGTCAAGGAACTTTTTTTGTGAATATTCCGGATATGGCAAGTTCTGCTTCGCAGATTGTTATACAAAGAGGTGTAGGAACTTCTAGCAACGGAACGGCAAGTTTTGGGGCAAGTGTAAATATTCTGACGAAAG
This sequence comes from Cloacibacterium sp., assembly GCF_047601505.1. Classification (GTDB taxonomy): domain Bacteria; phylum Bacteroidota; class Bacteroidia; order Flavobacteriales; family Weeksellaceae; genus Cloacibacterium. The sequence goes on along the minus strand of NZ_JASGJD010000001.1, from coordinate 233,556 downwards.
ATCCAGATACAAAACCTTATTTTTTGACCAATCAAAGTGTAGGAAGTTTTAGCACTTATAAGCATTCTTTCGAAGCAGGAACAGGTAAAATTCTTAATAATATGCTTTCGGTTTCGGCGAGATATTCTCTTATTAATTCGGATGGATATATTGATAGAGCTTCTTCTAAATTGCGTTCTTTTAATATTAATGCTTTGTTCGAAAAAGGAAATACTAAAATTAGATTTTTAACTTTCGGAGGAAAAGAAAAAACTTACCAAGCTTGGAACGGAATAGACAAGGCAACTTGGGAAACCAATCCTAAATTTAATTATTCTGGTCAATATACGGATCTTGTTACTGGCAAAGAGAAGTTTTATGATAATGAAACGGATAATTATTGGCAAAATCATTATCACTTGCTTTGGGAACAAAAATTCTCTGAAAAATGGAATCAGGAAACCACTTTTCACCTAACGCACGGAGAAGGTTATTACGAAAATTATAAACAAGACGCTAAGTTTTCTAAATATGATTTACCAGACATTACTGAAAACGGAAACACAATTACCAGAACAGATTTTATTAGAAAAAAATGGTTAGATAATGATTTTTATGGTGTGGTTTCTAATTTGTATGGGAATTTCAAAAATTTGAATTTAAATTTCGGAGTTGCTGTTAATCAATATTTTGGTAGGCATTATGGTAATGTTTCTGGAGTTACTTATACCAATATTTACGAGCACGAATATTATAGAAATAATGCTCTGAAAAATGAAATTTCTGGTTTTGTAAAAGCAATTTATAAACTCAATAAATTTGAGTTTTTCGGAGATTTACAACTCAGAAATATAGATTATAAAACGTATGTAATAGATGCTAATGCGGAAGAAGGAATGGATTTATCTCAAAAATGGAATTTCTTTAATCCAAAATTTGGGGTGAATTATCAAATTGAAAATGGTAAAATTTTCTTGTCTTATGCTCACGCTCACAGAGAGCCAAACAGAGACGATTTGTTTGCCAACCCTAATACAAAACCAGAAAAATTACACGATTTTGAGTTGGGATTAGAAAAAACTTTTGGTAATGTATCTTTCACTGCTAATGCTTATTACATGAACTATGTAAATCAATTGGTTTTAAGTGGGCAAATAAATATGGTGGGAGAATTTATCAAAATGAATTCGGGTAAATCTTATAGACTTGGAATTGAGCTAGGAACTGTAGCCAAAGTTTCAGAAAAATTGAACCTTATCGGTAATCTTACTTTGAGCCAAAATAAAAATGTTGATTTTAAAATTGAAGAAAATACATCTGTAACAAATCTTGGGAATACTCAAATTTCTTTTTCTCCAAATATTATTGCCAATGCAATAGTACAGTATAAACCAGTAAAAGGATTGCAGTTGAATTTTAACAATCAATACGTTGGAAAACAATATTTAGACAATACCGAAACGAAGGAATTGCAACTGAAAGATTATTTCTTGACAGATTTTAATGCTCAATACGAATTCAAAATTGCAAAACAAGAGTTAAGCGTACAGTTTTTATTGAACAATATTTTCAATAAGAAATATGTGAACAACGGTTTTGTTTACGAAGGACCTTATTATTACTCACAAGCCGGTAGAAATTTTATGCTTGGATTTAGTTTTAAAATTCAATAATAAATTTTGAGAATTTTGTAATTTAAAGAGCTTGACTAGGATAAAATGATAATAATGAAATTAAATTAGAGATAATGAAAATATATATTTAGTTTATGTTTTTTATTTGTTTTTAATTGTAATTATTTGATTGTAAATGATTTAAACGTTTTGATTGCTTTGATTTAATCTATGTTAATTTTATTTTAACAAATGCAATAAAAGTTATAATTTTACTAATTAAAAAATTATAAGCTATGAAAAAACTTTATTTTGTTTTCTTGTTGATTTTTGCTTATTCATTTCATTTTAGTCAAGCAACTTTATCAATCATTCAAACACCGGCAAATTCTGGAATTTATACTATAACATACAACGATGCGGCCAATGGTTGGGCATTTTTTAATCCTAATAGCCAGCCAATCGGAGTTTATCTTTGGTTGAATTCTTCAGATACTTCTACCAATTCTCTTTATAATGATTCTTGGTCTAATATTTCAACTCAACTTACTTGGGATGGGACAAATTATACAGGAACGATTAATTTAAATACTCATAATTTTAATAATATTGGTGGAGTTTTGCCTGCAGGAACAACAGTAAATCAATTGCATTTTATCTTTACAGATTCTCCAGCTGGGAATAATTCGCATAAAACGCCAGATTATTTAGCGTCTGTATATGGTTTTACACCTACAACAACGAGTTCTTTAGGTGTTATAGATATTAATAAATCAAATTTTAAATCTTTTGTTTCGGAAGGGAAACTATACACTTCTCAAAAAGGAAGTTTAGACATTCAGGTTTATGATTTTAGCGGTAAAATGGTGAAAAAAATTAATGTTTTAGCTACTAGAAATGGTGTAGAACTTAATCTGCCAAAAAAAGGAAACTATATTGTTAAAATAAATAATGAAGTAGTAAAAATTGCTTACTAAATAAGATAAATTAAAGAAAAGGCTGCTGAATTTTAGCAGCTTTTTTTTATGAAAAAACTCAAGAAAATATATTAAATTTGTGCCGAAATGAATTTAGGACAATATCTTTTCGGTTATTTACAAGAAAAAGGAAGTGCAGATCTTCCTGGTTTTGGTATATTTTCTATCCAGAAAAAATCTGCAACTTTAGACGAAGCAGAAGCTAAATTGCTTCCACCTTCTTTTGAAGTTACTTTTGTTAAAAATTCAGAAGTTTTTAATTCTGATTTTTCTAAATATATTGCTGAAAAAACGGGCGAAAATCTTTTTATTGTTCAAACAGAAATTAAAGAAACTATACAATCTTGGAACCAACAGTTACAAGACAAGAAAACCGTTTCTGTAGAGGCAATAGGAGATTTTTTTGAAGAAAACGGAGAAATAAAATTAATCTCGAAAAATCAAATTACAGAAAATCCTGCTTTTTTTGGTTTGGAAGAAATTAGCCTAAAAGAAATTAAAGAAAACAAAGTAATTTCGGAGAAAAAAGATACGGAAGACGATTATGTTTTCAATAAATCTATTCTTTGGATTTTCCTTTTTATTATACCAGTTGGCGCAATTGTTTTTTTAGCCATCAATTATCAAGACAAAATTTTCGGTAAAAAATCTTTTGACATCAGTGTTAAAACATCTACTCATAGAATTGTAGAAAAACCTGTTCTTAAGAAAGACACTGTAAAGGCAGATTCTGCTAAAATTCAGAAAAAAGATTCTTTGAAAATTTCTAAATAAATCTAAAATCTACATGAGAAATAGTAAAAAATGTTCAGAATCACATACCGTGATGACTAATATTGTGCTCCCAAACGAAACAAATTCTCTCAATAATATGTTTGGTGGCGAACTTCTGGCAAGAATGGACAGAGCAGCTGCTATTGCGGCTTCCAGACACAGCGAACATGCTGTGGTTACGGCTTCTGTTAACCATGTTTCTTTTAAACATCCAATTCCTGGTGGTGGAGTAGTAGTGGTAGAAGCACAGATTTCTAGAGCTTTTTCTACTTCTATGGAAATTTATTGCGACGTTTGGTTGGATAATCCTATCACCAAAGAAAAAATTCATACCAACGAAGGAATTTATACGATGGTAGCAGTAGATAAGAATAATAAACCAGTTGCTGTGCCAGAAGCAATACCAGAAACTGAAGAAGAAAAATCTCGCTACGAAGCTGCTTTAAGAAGAAAAGAACTTTCTTTAATCTTATCTGGAAGAATGAAACCTGCAGACTCTGTAGAATTGAAAAAACTATTTATTTAATATGTGAAATCGTGAAATTTAACAAATAAACAATGTCATATTTTACGATTTTGCAACTTTATTCACCCTAAATTTCAGGAAAATGAAAATTTTACTTTTAGACCACAATCATCCATTAATTACAGAACAACTTTTAGAAAAAGGATTTATTTTGGAAGAAGATTTTACGTCTTCTTATGATGAGGTTCTGAAGAAAATTAATCGTTATGATGGAATTATCATTAGAAGTAGAATTCCTTTAGATAAAAATTTCCTAGAAAATGCTAAAAACTTGAAATTTATTGCCAGAGTAGGCGCTGGCATGGAAAATATTGATAAAGAAGTTGCAAAAAATTTAGGAATTGAACTTATTAATTCGCCAGAAGGAAACAGAGATTCTGTAGCAGAACACGTGGTTGCGATGCTTCTTATTTTGATGAACCGACTTTTTATTGCCTCAAACGAAGTGAAAAACGGAATTTGGAAAAGAGAAGATAATAGAGGCGACGAACTTCTTGGGAAAACTTTCGGAATTATTGGTTATGGTAACATGGGGAAAGCTACTGCCAAAAGACTTTCTGGCTTTGGCGTAAAAGTGATTTTTCATGATGTTTTGCTGGGTTTAGAAGACGAATTTGCAACTCAGGTTTCTTTAGAAGAATTGCAAAAAAATGCAGATATTCTAAGTTTGCATATTCCTTTAGACGAAAGCACTCATTATTTGGTAGATGAAAATTTTATTTCTAAAATGGAGAAAAATTTCTATTTTGTAAATACAGCAAGAGGTAAAAACCTCAAAACGTCTGCTCTTGTAGATGCCATTAAAAATGGCAAAGTTTTAGGTGCTGCTTTAGATGTTTTAGAATACGAAAAATCTTCTTTCGAGAATTTAGATGCTTCTAATGAAGATTTAGATTTCTTGTTAAAGTCAGAAAAAGCGATTGTGACGCCTCATATTGCAGGATGGACTCATCAAAGTAAAGAAAAATTGGCGCAATTTATTGTAGATAAAATTGTGGCGAAGTTTCATTAGAATTTCAAAATGAGATTCATTTATTTTTGTTAAAAAAATCTTAATATTTAAGCTTCTCACTTAGGTTTGCTTTAAAAAGTATTAAATTGCCGCACTTAATCTAATACTAAAAATGAAGCAGAAATTCGTAGCGTTTACCATCCTTTTATTGTCCTTAGTTTCTTGTAAAAAAGACGGAATAGAAACCGTTAAAAATGATTTGCCTAATTACGGGAATGTAGATTTAGACGAAGTTTTTAGTAAAGAGGATTCGCAACTTAATAATTATTCTGCAATAGAAAATACGCTTCATTTGTATTATGACAAAGTTTGGGAACAAGGAGATTTGAGTGGAGGTTTTTTGGTGGCAAAAGGAGATAAAATTCTTTTTGAAAAATACAGAGGCTTCGCAAAAGAAAACGAACAAGTTTCTATTGATAAAAATACACCTTTGCACGTGGCGTCTGTTAGCAAGACTTTAACAGCAATGGCAATTCTGAAATTGGTAGAAGTAGGCAAATTAAAATTACACCAAAAAGTCACCGATTTTTTTCCAAAATTTCCTTATCCTGAAGTAGAAGTTTACCATTTGATTACGCACAGAAGTGGTCTCCCAAAATACGAATATGTAATTGATGAAATGAAGTTGAAACCATCTCGTGGAAGATATTTTACCAATCAAGATGTTTTAGATTTATTGATAAAAAACAAACCAGATTTGGCGAGAAATACCAATACTGGTTTTATGTATTGCAATACCAATTTTGCACTTTTGGCTTTAATTGTAGAAAAAGTAACAAACAATAAGTTTCCGGAGGCAATGAGAAAAATGATTTTTCAACCTTTGAAAATGGAGCATAGTTATATCTTTCAACCAAAAGATTCTCTAAAAGCAGCACAATCTTTTTACAACAGAGGCAATAAGGTTTTCCCAAATGATAAGCTCGATTGGATTTATGGAGATAAAAATTGCTACACTACGCCGAGAGATTTGTACAATTTTTCTAAAGCAATGTTTTCTGAGAAATTTTTAAGAAAAAGTCTTAAAGATTCTATTTTTCAACCTTATAGTAATGAACGAGCCGGTGTAAACAATTACGGAATGGGCTTCCGAATGAAAAATTTTGATAATGGCGAAAAGTTGGTTTATCATAACGGTTGGTGGCACGGCAGCAATTCTTCGTTTTCACATTTATTAAAATCTAAAGTTACCATTATTGCTATAGGAAATAGATTTTCGGGCAGAGTGTATTCTGCGTTGGCACTTTCAGGACTTTTTGAAGATTTGCCTGCCGAAAAGGAGAAATTGGCAAAGGTTTTAAGCAACGAAAGAGATAAACCAAAAGAAATTTCCGAACCAAAAGAAGTTTCGGGAGACGTAACGGAGTAATATATAAAAGCTCTGCAAAATTTTGCAGAGCTTTTGTTTTTAGGTTGCTTTTACACTATCTACCTTCATATCTTTAAAATAATCATTTGCTTCTTTGGTCCATTTACCTTGTTTTTTTCTTTAAGAGAAAAACATCTTGCAAAGGCAAAGGATTTTATTAGGCTGTCTCAATTTTGAGGCAGCCTTTTTAGTTTTTGGTTATTATTGTTTGGTTAAAATTATATTTACAGGCAATGGTTCAGGTCTTTGGCTTGCAGAAAAACTATGATAAAAACAATCAGGTTCAATTAGATTACTACTTTCCATAAAGTTCCATTCTAATTTGGTTTTATTAGAATCTATAAATTGTATTGTAATGAAACCACTTTTAAAGCATAAATCAGGGTCAATATAATTTAAACTATACTTATTATCTATCTTTCTAAATTTACCACCATTAATTTTTGCTTTATCATCAGCAAGATTATTGTTGTCAAATAAAATATTTCCACTATTATCAATTACTTTAAATTTTGCTATTAAATAATCTCTGTAATATTTAAATACATTATCATATTTATTAGTTATTTTTTTCAGTGTTATGTAAATAGTCTTGTTATTCCAAGTTCCTTTCCAAGTTCCTTCATATGTTTGCAATTCATTATTTGTATCCTTTAAATATGCATTTTCAGGGATTTCTGTATATGTTCTTAATGGATAAGTTTGAGCCTTGCAAGAAACAGCAAAGAGAACAATCATTATATAAAATATATTTTTCATAATATCATAATTTAAAATTATTGAGGGCAATCAGTTTTTTTAACAGGGTTATTTTTTCCATCATACTCTAATTTTTTAGAAGAATCATTTGTGACTTTATAAACTTGTAGTGCCCCCACGCTGGCGCGAGCATCTTGCTCGTGTCCACACTATCTATTAAAATAAGCTCCTTCTTTTTCGTGGAATTTATATTTTCTGCTCATAGCTTTCTACTATTTTATTTTATTATTGCAGACACGAGCAAGATGCTCGCGCCAGCAGGTGACCATTAAAACAAAATTAGCAAAGTTAATCTAGTCTTTACCTATTACTTCAATATCATAAACAATCAAATCTCCCAGATTTTTTTCATCTTCTTTTGTCCATTCTGTACAACCTATTTTTTTATATGTACATCTTTCTCCTATTAAATCCCAATTTTGATTAAAGATAACGGTAATTCGAGTAGGTTTTTCTGTAATATCTCTATTGTCATTTCTATATTGTATATATGGTACAAACAAAAAATCAATTCTATTAACTTCTTTTAAATTCTTATTTGGTGCTGGTTTTATTGATTTAATTTCTACATTGATATGTTTAAAAAAATAACTCAAAGGTTTACCAATAAATTCTTTTTTGTTAAGTTCCATTTTTCTAGCATCAGAAGTTGTTTTCATCATTATCGTCTGAGCACAAGACAAGTTTGCAATTAATGATACTCCAATTAATAGTATTTTAATAGTATTTTTCATAATATTATTTTTTAAGGGCAAGGTGATCATTAAAATATAATTATATATTTAGCAAAGTTTAATCTAATCTTTTCCTGTTACATATATATCATAAACAACTAAATCTCCCAGATTTTTTTCGTCTTCTTTTGTCCACTCTGTACATTTTAAAATATCGGATTTACATTTTTCTCCAATTAAATCCCAATTCTGATTAAACCTAATCGTAATTTTTGTATTTTGGTTATTATTATTAAAGTTTCTCCTATAATCATTAAAACTGACAAATAAGAAGCTTATAGTATTAATTTGTGCAAAATTTTTATTTGGAGTAGGTATTACTGATACTATTCTTGGATTAATCGTTTTCAATAAATAACTTAGTGGTTTACCAATAAATTCTTTTTTATTGATTTCTAATTTTTTAGCATCTGCAACTTTTCTCATAATCGTTTGTGCACAAGAAATATTAAAAATAAGAAAAGATATTATTGTTAATGTTTTAATTAGATTTCTCATAATAAGCAATAATTACAAAACATTAAAAATCAATAATTTAAATTATAAAATATAGAGATAATTCTTTTCAAATACTTATTTCATTATAGCATCTTCTGAGCCTCTTATGTCTTTTATCAAAAGATTTTTTAGTTGGTCTAAAAAATAAGGAATCTTCTCATTTTCAACATAACCATACTGCTCTAATGAATCGTAAGCTCTTCTTGTTTGTTGATTATCTTCAAAATATATGACAACTCTAGCTGGTAATATTTTTTGGCTCCTTAATTTATTATATTCTTTTTTTGTGATAAAAAGCAATGTAATGTCATAATCTTTTCCTTCATTTATTCTTTCGTAAGTAACCATTTTTATATCCATTCCAATATTAGTTAAGAATGATTGTAATGTTTTACCTACATAACTTTGTCCACTATTTTCTATTCTACATTTCAGATTATCTGTAGATTCTATTTTCACTTGTGAATTTATTCTAATAAAAATTAATAGTAAAACAACTATTAAAAAACGCTTATTTCTTTTCATAATATTATTTTTTAAGGGCAAGGTGACCATTAAAACATAATTATATAATTAGCAAAGTTTAATCTAATCTTTACCTATTACATATATATCATACACTATTAAATCTCCCAGATTTTTTTCGTCTTCTTTTGTCCAATTATTACAATTCAATTCAGTATTTTTACATGTATGTCCAGCCAAGTCCCAATTTTGATTAAAAGTTATACAAATTTGAGTAGGTCTATCCTTCATTTCTTTACTGTTTGTTATATTATAAATATTATCATCTACATATCTTAGGCATAATCGATTTATTTCGTTCTTATTTTTGTTAGGTACAGGGAGCACAGATTTTACTTCCACATCCATTTTGGATAGTAGGTAGCTCAATGGCTTGCCAATAAATTCTTTTTTATTAAGTTCTATTTTTCTAGCATCTGCAACTTTTCTCATAATCGTTTGTGCACAAGAAATATTAAAAATAAGAAAAGATATTATTGTTAATGTTTTAATTAGATTGGGCATTAGATTACTTATAAAAATGTAGTATTACTTGTCAATTTGGTGTTCATTGTAACCATAAATCATAAATATTTTTATATTTTCTATTTTTTTAATGAAATCTTTTATATCGTCTCTATCTTCTACAATTCCTAAATTATTCAAATGTTTAAAAATATTTTGAGTGTCTTTATCTGGTACAAATTGTATTATAATTCTTGCTGGAATAATTTTATTACTTCTCATTTTATTATATTCTAAACGTTCGTCAAATCTTAAGATGATTTGATTAGGGTTCGATTCGCATTCTTTTTGATAACTTAAAGAACTTATATCAATTTTTAAGTTATTCAAAAAATACTTCAATGGTTTATTATAAAAACTATCCTGTTTGTTTGATATTTTATCTAAATTATGTTTAGACGTTATTACTTCTTGTGCAATTAGATTATTAATTAATGCTGAAAGAAATAGAAATATTGTAATTATTAAATTTTTCATTTTATTGACAATTATTATTTAAGTATGTTTTTTCTCCGTTAGAGTTTATAGTTTCTGTAGTACCTATTTTTTTCAAATCTCCATTTGAATTCATTTTAGTTAGTACAATTCCTGAATTATATTTATCTAAAGTAAAAGCAAGAGCCATTTCTCTTGTTCCATTGTAAAAAGTATAAATATCGTTGTACTCATTGTTTATATCTGTTGGGAAATTCACATAATTTCCACCACTAGGATTTGGAGTTATAGAAGGCGGATAATTTTGTAAAAAATTATTCATAGCATCGGTATCTGTAACCACCAAAGCATAAAGAGTGCCATCTGGTGTGGTAACATATCTTGTGTTATAATTAGTAAAACTGTTTCTCGCATTTATTAAGGAGTAAACATCCCCGGGAGAAGGAGGTGTGTTATCTGTATGGTTATGCAAATCTCCTGTGGGATTAGAAAAAGAGTGGGTCAAAGTTATACTATGTTCCCCTCCTGTTTGCAATCCAGTAGATTGTGTAGCTCCATTAACATTCCCAAAGACCACTCCGTTTTCTTTGTTATTATTCATACCAGAAATAGAAGTTTTAGCATTGGTAAATGTAGTGTTTCTTGAGTTGGTGGTAGCTGTAGCAGAAGCGGTTTTCGCTTTTGCACATGGGTCATTAGGATCCATATAATCTGGGAATTTATTATTGTGCTTACTTGCACCACCAGACATTGTTCCACCTGCGCCAGTTCCTCCGTTTCCTTCAAATGTAATATTAGCATCTCTATACCAATAATAGTTGGGCAGAGAAATATTCCAGCTTCCTCCGCCACTCCTGTCGTATAGATAATATAATGTAACTTCTTCTACCCCACGCTGGTGCGAGCATCTTGTTCGCGTCCACACTATCTATTAAAATAAGCTTCTTCTTTTTGTGGAATTTATATTTTCTGCTCATAGCTTTCTACTATTTTATTATTGTGGACACGAGCAAGATGTTCGCGCCATCGCTGTGTAATCTTGTAAAGAGTAAAAAGCCAACCTCGAAAAGTTGGCTTCTTTTGGATGTTTTTAGTTTGCTTTTACGCTTTCTACTTCCATATCTTTAAAATAATCATTTACTTCTTTTGTCCATTTACCTTGGCTTCTTTTCTTCAAAAGAAAGACATCTTGCAAAGGCAAAGGATTTTATATATATATATATCATGAAATTTAATTTTATTATCCATTTTATATTTAAATTCTTTAGAAGTATAAAAATATAATTGAATAACATTAACATTAGTGCTTTCCCAAGTTTCAGTTTCAAAACCAAAAGAAATAATAGGCACATCTAATTTATTAATTATATCTTCAATGGTAATTGTAGAAGTTTTAGCCATTCTTTTTTGCTGCTGAAAATTGGTTATTTTTTCGCTTTGCTTTTTTAAGGTTTCTTCACTATAGGTGGTTTGTGATTTACATGAAATTACAAGCAATAATAAGCTTAATAATAATATCTTTGTTTTCATAATTTTAAAATTTTAATTACAAGTTTGTGTAGAATAAGTTCCATCTGGGTTTTGCTTCGCATTTACAGATTCTAATTTGGTACCATTGCTTTTGCTTAATGAAATTCCCATTCCATATTTATCCATAATGTATGCCATTGCTGTGTAATCTTGTAAAGAGTAAAAAGCCAACCTCGAAAAGTTGGCTTCTTTTGGATGTTTTAGTTTGCTTTTACACTATCTACCTCCATATCTTTAAAATAATCATTTACTTCTTTGGTCCATTTACCTTGGTTTCTTCTAATTAATTGCAATACCACATCACTTTTTACTGGATTTTATATATATATATATATATATCTTATGTAAATTAATTTTATTGTCCATTTTATAAACAAACTCTCTTTGTGTATAAAAGTTTAACATTATTAAATTCGCCTTGTCACTTTCCCAAGATTCATTATCAAAACTAAAAGAAATAATGGGTACCTCTAATTTGCTTATGACATCTCCTATGGTTATTTTTGATATTTTAGCTGTTCTTCTTTGCTGCTGAAAATTGGTTATTTTCTCGCTTTGTTTTTTTAAGGTTTCTTCGCTATAGGTATTAATTTGAGATTTGCAAGAAAATACAAATAGTAATATGCTTAATAAAAATATTTTTGTTTTCATAATTTTATAATTTAGTTACAGGTTGAGGTAGAATAAGTTCCGTCTTGGTTTTGCTGTGCATTTACAGCTTCTAATTTGGTGCCATTGCTTTTGCTTAATGAAATTCCCATATTTATCCATAATGTATGCCATTGCTGTGTAATCTTGTAAAGAGTAAAAAGCCAACCCCGAAAAGTTGGCTTCTTTTGGATGTTTTAGTTTGCTTTTACACTATCTACCTCCATATCTTTAAAATAATCATTTGCTTCTTTGGTCCATTTACCTTGTTTTTTTTCTTTAAGAGAAAAACATCTTGCAAAGGCAAACGATTTTATTAGGCTGTCTCAATTTTGAGGCAGCCTTTTTAGTTTTTGGTTATTATTGTTTGGTTAAAATTATATTTACAGGCAATGGTTGTGGGAAAACAGCAGAATTATAATAAAGACAATTTTTAGTATTAATGCAATTTTATATTCTTTCTTGATGAGGATAAAAATTGTTTTATAATACTTTTATCGATTTATTAATTATAATCAGTAAGATTATTAATTCTTATTCCTGCTATTTCAACAATTAATTTTGTTACATACCAAAAATCTTTTCTTTTTTCATCAAATTGGTCTTTTGAAGAAATACAATCTATATAATAAACTTTTTTAAAATTCCCTTTATAAGTTTTAATAAAAGTACTTGATCCATCAATACAATTAGTTTTTACAATTGTATCATATTTTATTTTTGATAAAGAATTACAAATTTCTTGATATTTCTCTTTTGAAATTTTTTTTGTATAAAAATTATCCTTACTTTCAAAAGTGACCCTTGTTTTTTCCTTTTTATTCTTTTTTATTGGTTGTAATTTTATTTTAACATAACTACCAATAATTATTGAATTACCGTGTTCAAACTCTATGCTATCATATTTTGTTTGACAAAAACAAAAATTTATACTAAATAAAAGTACTACGGATAAAAATATGAATTTCATTATTGTTTGGTTAAAATTATATTTACAGGCAATGGTTGTGGAAAAACAGCAGAATTATAGTAAGGACAATCTTTTGTAATCAGATTACTTCCTTCATTAAACTTCCAAGCTAGTTTGGTTTTAGTACTATCAGTAAAATTAATTTCTATAAAACCATTTAATCCACAAATATCATTATCTACATAGCCTAAAGAATATTTTTGATTTAGTTTTTTGAACTTTCCACCAATAATTTTTGCATTCTGATCTGTTAGGCTAGTATTATTAAAAAGAACATTTCCATTCAAATCAGTGACTTTAAATTTTGCAATAAGTATATCCGCATAGTAGCCATATGTACTTTTATAATAATTTACTATTTTTTTGAAAGATAAATATATAATCTTTCCATCCCAAGTCCCTTTCCAAGTTCCTTCATAAGAAGGTAGCTCATTGTTTGTGTCTTTTAAATAAGCACCAGTTGGTAATTGTGTATAGGTTCTTAATGGATACGTTTGTGCTTTACAAAAGATAGAACTGACAAGCATTAGTAATAAATAAAATATATTTTTCATAATTTTTAAATTTATGGACATTGTGTTGCGTTTGTTGTGTTATTTGTATTCAAAGATAGTTTTTTTGATGTAGTGCTATCAACTTTGTATAATTCTAATCCGTTAATATTTACAGTATTTTTTAAGAATTTTAAAAATTCATTTTCGACAATTGATTGAGTTAGATTGTCGTTGTCAACATAATCTTGAAACATTTCTCTATACTTTACATTCCAATTACTTAAAGAACTAGCAAGATTTGCAAAATTAGCAGTAGCTCCTGTATATTGTAGCATATAGCTCCCTTCTGATGTTATTACCATTGCATAGGCATCTCCAATATTTCCATTTGTACTTGCATTTCCTACACAGCTCGTTAAAAAAGTCATTATATCTGCAGGAGAAAATATTTTAATAACTCCGTCTTGATTGTTGTGCGTATGTATAAACCCAAAAAACCTATTTCCATCTGGTAACGTTACAGAATGTGTTCCTATTCTATTATCCATTGGCTGGTACTGTGTTCCTAAATTAGTTCCTGCAGGTGCATAGGACGAAGCAAATCCCATTTCATGATCGTAATTAAGAGTTGTAGAATTATTTAAAGAAGAAGTTTTTTCTGAAAATTTTGCATCTGAAAGATTTGTTTTTATTTTCTCACAAGGGTCGTCATTAGGATCCATATAATCTGGGAATTTATTATTGTGCTTACTTGCACCTCCAGACATTTTTCCTCCTGCGCCAGTTCCTCCGTTTCCTTCAAATGTAATATTAGCATCTCTATACCAATAATAGTTGGGCAGAGAAATATTCCAGCTTCCTCCGCCACTCCTGTCGTATAGATAATATAATGTAACTTCTTCTATCTCTCTTTGTCTGGCTTCCCGTTCTCTAATGATTCGGGACATTATTTCAGGATTTTTAGGGTAGAGATTGTCTATTTCGTACTGAAGATCTGCTATTACTTTCTGTGTAGCATTGTCATTGTTTTGTACCACCCTAAAAAATACATAATCACGATTTGCAGAAACTACTCCATGAATGATACCTGTTACCAGATCTCCCTTCATAATAGGAAATGCAATGGCTTTAAGGGCATTACCACTATATCCGTAGGTGTAGGTAGAAACTGCAAAGAAAGGCTGTCCAAATTCATTATAAAAACTCTGAGCATAATCTGGATGATTAGCAAAATAATTTTCTATCGTTTGTCTGAAAGGAGTTTTATAGCTCACATCAGAAATAGGAATATCGATTGTTGTAGAAGTAGATTGTGTGGCTTTACTATAATTGGTTTTAGTGTTTTTTTTCGCTGATTCAATATTTTGAAGATGTCTTGCTTTGTAACTAAGATCGGAAGCAATTTTTTCATCAAAATTTTTGAACGCAGTAATGGGAGCCACAAATTCTGTCTTTTCTGGAACGGATTCCTCAGACCTACAAGATAATATAAAGACATTCAATAATAGGAGTAAATAAAATACACTTTTTTTCATGGGCATTAATTTTTTTTAGGTTAATAATTTTTAATTTGTGAAAAATCCTCTGTATGATTTTCATATTTCAAAAATACTCTAAAACCAATAAATACTATAATTTTTCAACCGTTGTTTTATAAATTGCAATGGGTAATTTATGAAAAAGTCTTATTTTATAATTTTTTTAAGGTATATAATTGAGATTTTAAGGCTTTTTTCATGGTTTAAGAATTTTTTATTGGTCATTACAACTTTTTTATTATTTTTGAGAGAGTGATTTTAGATGATAAAATTTTAGCTTTTATAAGTGTATTTTATTGTAATTTTAATTTCATCAGAAGACTATTTAACCATGACAAACCTTAAATTAAACATATTATGTCTATTACAAATCTAAACAACACGCATCTTACTGCTGCACAGGTAACAGATGCGCAAAATGCACTTACTGAATTAGAAACTGCTTTACAAATTATTAACGTAAACCTAAGCGCGGAAGACCGCCAAAAGTACGGGAGCATTAATGAGCAAAACAAACTTTTTGTAAACAAAATCTATGATTTTCACAAAAGTCAGCCTTCCTTGTCATCATCTGATATAGATTGGGACGAATTTGAAAATGACTTCAACAGCAGAAAAAATTTGGAAGCATTAATTACAAGACTAGACAGCTTATCTACCAAGCTTAAAAACGCAAAAACGCTTCACGATTATGACAATTACCAAGCTGCTCTTACAGACTATGCTTATACCAATTACAAGGCAGGTACAGCCTCACCAGGTTTTGAAACCAAAATGAATGAAACCAAACAATTCTTTAGTAAAACCTCTAAAACCACAGAAACGCCACCTACAGAATAGAGAAAAACATAAAAATATCCTGCAATAACCCTTGCAGGATATTTTTTTAATCCTTCTAATATGTTTTTTACTCCTCTGGATATCTATTTAACTTATCTCAACCTTCAAATTACTATTCTGGATAGGTTAAGAAATACGCTGGATAGGTCTCGAAGTATTTCGTTGGGGTTATACAACCGATAATTTGAGGTTCGGAACCCCAAAATTACAGTCTAAGACCCAAAATTATGAGTTAAGGAACGTATATTTTTGTTTAAAGCACCTCACGAGATGAGTAAAAGACCTCAAAATATGAGTTCAGAACCAGAGAATATGATTTCGAGACCAGAACAGAAGGGTTTTGAACTTAAAAAATCATAAACTTTCATAACTTATTTTATTAATAGAAAAGGTATTCTTAATTTTGCTCAAATTTCATTAATGAAAAAAATAATTTTTCTTCTCATTATTAGTTTAGGTCTTGTTTCTTGTGCCAGAATGGGCTCACCAGATGGTGGTAAAAAAGATTCTTTGGCGCCTAAATTTTTATTTTCTAATATTGATTCTACAAGAATTAATGTTCCCAGAGATATTAAAGAGCTTAGATTATATTTTGACGAATATGTAAAGCTGAAGGATGTAAGCAAAAATCTTATTATTTCGCCAGATATTAAGTACAAAAAAATTATCCCTTCTAATCTTGCCAATAAATATGTTTTGATACAATGGGCAGATTCTCTAAAAGCGAATACTACGTATAATTTCAATTTTGGAAATTCTATTGTAGATAATAACGAAGGAAATGCTCTGCCATATTTTAATTTTGCTTTTTCTACAGGAGATAAAATTGATGATACCTTCATTAGCGGAACTGTAGATGATGCTATGGTTTTAAAAAAGAAAAATGAAACAGCAAAAGACAATAAGTATGTAGTAGGTTTGTATCCTGTAATTGATGGGAAAACAGATTTTAAGCAAAAGCCTGGTTACATGTCGAAAGTAGATGAAGAAAATTATTTCGAACTCAATTATCTTCAAAAAGGAGATTATATCATCATTGCTTTCGAAGACGAGAATCAAAATTCGGTGTATGATGCAGGAAAAGAAAAAGTAGGTTTTTTGAAAGAAAAAATTACAGTTGCAGACAATGTGAAAGGTGTTAAGTTGAAACTTTATCCTTCTAAAAAATCATTTAAGTTTGTAGAATCTAAGCCTGTTTTTGGTGGTGCAATCTTAGCTTTTGAAGGCAAACCAGAAAATTTAGAAATAAAATCTATTTCTCCTCAGTTAACAGATTATAAAATTGAACATAAATCTAAATCGGATACCGTAAATATTTGGTTTAATGCTGCTCAAAATAAATTTGATGAAAAAGCCAGTACACAATTAGATTTTAGTTTTGACACGCCTCAGAAAAAAGATACCGTAAGAGTTTATTACAAATCAGTAAAAGACGAATTTAAAGTAGAAAACAAAGGAGGAAACTTATTGGTGCCTTCTCAGGATTTTAAAATTACAGCAAATCTTCCACTAAGTTCTATCAATACCAAAGATTGGAAATTAGAGTCTGATAGCGTTGCCGTTAATTTCACGGCGAAAATTTCAGAGAAAAATCCTTATGAAATTTTAGTTTCGGCAGATTTTAAACCAAGCAAAAAATATTCATTCACTGTCTTAAAAGGAACTGTTAATTCTTATTTTGAAGGACTTGCAAAATCTTATAAATTTGAATTTGAGGCTGATAAACCAGAAAATTATGGAAGTTTTGTGATTAAAAAATTAATTAATAAACCGAAATCTAAATTCTGGATAGAATTATTGAATGACAAATACGATGTTATTTATTCTAAATATACCAACGGCGAAAGTATTTCGTTTACCAATTTAAAACCAGGAACTTATATTGCCCGAATAAAAGTGGATGAAAACGAAAATGGTGTTTGGGACGAATCTGATTTTGCCAATAATGTAGTTGCCGAGCCTGTTTATATTTTTGATAAACAGATAGACGTAAGACCACTTTGGACGATAGAAGAAGATTGGGAACTCAAATAATTTAGTGATGAAAAAAATATTACTTTGGATAGTTGGAATTTTTATTTTAATTCAACTCATTCCTATTGATAGAACCAATAAACCAGTTGATAGAAACCAGAATTTTGTAGATATTGCAAAACCACCGAAAGAAGTATCTCAAATTTTGATAAATGCTTGTTACGATTGTCATTCAAACGAGGTAAAATATCCTAAATATGCTTATATAGCACCTATTTCGTGGTCTATAAAACATCATGTAAACGAAGGAAGAGAAAGAGTGAATTTCTCGGTTTGGAGTACGTATAACAATGACCAGAAAAATCATATTATTGATGATATTTTGGAAACCGTAGAAAGCAAAGAAATGCCTTTGAAGGGTTATTTGCCAATGCATCCCGAAGCCAATCTTACTGAGGCACAAAGAAAAATATTTAATGATTATTTTAAGAATTTGCAAATATCTGGCAATTTCTAAATAAAGTAAAAAGCTCCAAATTTTGGAGCTTTTGTTTTTTATAAATAAGTTTCGAAAAATTTTTTCTGAGAATCAAAAGCAATGTCTTCTAAATTAATTTCAGATTTTTTAATCCAAATGGTTTCTGAGATTTCGTGGAGTTCTAATTTTTTTACTTCAATTTTTTCTTCTACTTCATATTCAAAAAATAAATCCAGCGTGTTGTAATCTATTTCTTTATAATGATATACATTAGGAAAGCTTTTTAGAAATTTCAAATTTTTAATATCGATTTCTATTCCTAATTCTTCCCAAATTTCTCTGTAACAAGTTTCTTCGGCACTTTCTTTTGGGTCTGTAAAACCGCCAGCCAAATCTAGTTTTCCTAATTTTGGATTTTGGTTTCTTTTGGTAAGGAAAATTTCGTCGCCACATTTTATAACTACCGCTACAGCAGCAGCGCAATTTTGATACATTACAAAATCGCAATTGCTACAACTGAATTTTTTTTCTCCATCAAAAATGAGCGTTTTCTCGCCACATTTTGGACAAAATTTTAAATGATTCATATATTTCTAGGATGATATTTTAAAATAACATCGTGCAACTCTTCGGTGTTCAAATGAGTGTAAATTTCTGTAGTTGTAATGCTAGAATGCCCAAGCATTTCTTGTATAAAACGTAAATCTGCACCGTTTTGAAGCAAATGTGTTGCAAAAGAATGACGGAAAGTGTGCGGAGAAATATTTTTTCTTATTCCGGCTTTTTCTGCCAATTCTTTAATGATGATAAATACAATTACGCGAGACATTGCAGCTCCTCTGCTGTTTAAAAATAAAACGTCTTCGTGTTTTTTGTTTATTTTACCGTTAATTCTTACTTTTTCAATGTAGTTTTTAATTAATTTAGAAGTGTATTTCGCTAGCGGAACATATCTTACTTTGCTTCCTTTTCCTTCAACTTTTAGAAAACTTTCTTTGAAATTGATATCCGAAATTTTAAGCTCTATTAGTTCAGAAACTCTTAATCCACATCCGTATAAAACTTCAATTATACATTGATTTCTAATGCCTAAGTCTGAGCTAAGGTCTATATTTTTTGTAATTCTTTCTACATCTTCAAAGCTAAGAGTGTCTGGTAAGTAAAGTCCTAATTTTGGGCCTTCTAAAAGCGTTGCAGGATTATCTTCTCTAATTTCTTCTTCTAAAAGATATTTGAAATAAGATTTAATTGAAGAAATCCATCGAGATTGCGTTCTTTCGCTTATTTTTTGTTTTGAAAGTAACAAAAGATATTCTTGAAGATTTTCGTAGGTAATATCTATAGGTTTCGAATTGTCTAGATTATCCTCGGCATAATTTTTAAATTTTGTAATATCTCTGATGTAAGCATCAAGAGTATTATCTGAGAAATTTCTTTCGAACTTAAGGTAGTTCGAGAAATTCTCAAGCGTTTCATTCCATTCCATTTGTGTTTGTTTTGAGTTGTGTTTTTTATTCTTTTTCTGTTTTGTGTTTCAAATTTTTAATGTTGTTTGTACTTTTTATTAAATTCTTTCTTTTTCTATAAAAAACTATTTTCTATTTGTAGAAGCTCTACATCGGCGTTTTGTAAGAATTGTAAACCTTCTTCGTCAGAATATTTATCAATAAAAACCAATCTTTTGATGCCTGCTTGCAAAATTAATTTGCTGCATTCTTTACAAGGAGACAACGTAAGATATAATGTAGCTCCTTTTGCAGACTGTGTGCTGGCTGCTAATTTTAAAATAGCGTTTGCTTCTGCGTGCAAAACATACCAATGTGTTTTTCCGTCTTCATCTTCGCAGCAATTTTCTGCGCCAGAAGGTGTACCGTTGTATCCGTCAGAAATTATCATTCTGTCTTTTACAATTAGAGCGCCTACTTGTTTTCTCTGACAGTAAGATAGTTTTGCCCATTCTTTCGCCATTCTAAGATATGCGATATCGAATTTATTATGCATAATTGGATATAATTACAAAAAGTGTGCTAAAAATTTGGTTTTCTTTTTTCTAAAAAAGCACTTACGCCTTCTTTTTTATCATTCATGTCAAACAATTCACCAAAAGATTTTATTTCTAATTCGAAGCCATTGTTATCTGATGCGTTAACGGCTGCTATAGCTTTTGTAATTCCTTGCGGAGAATTTCTTGAAATGATGGTTGCTAATTCTATTGTTTTTGGCAATAATTCTTCAATTGAGAATACTTCGTTTACTAATCTTATTTCTTTAGCTCTTTCTGCACTAATCATTTTTGCGGAAAAAATTATCTCGTTGGCCAATCCTTTTCCTACTAATTTTGGTAAGCGTTGTGTGCCTCCGTATCCTGGGATTAAACCTAATGTAACTTCGGGCAAACCTAGTTTTGCATTTTCTGAAGCATATCTAATGTGACATGCCATCGCCAATTCTAAACCTCCACCAAGTGCAAAACCATTTACAGCAGCAATTACAGGTTTTTTCAAATTTTCTATTTTATCGAAAAGTATATTTTGACCGTTTCTTGCTAATTCTTCTGCTTCATGTTGACCAAAATCTGAAAATTCTTTAATATCTGCTCCTGCAACAAATGATTTCTGTCCGCTTCCGGTGATGATGATAACTCTACAATCAGAATCATTTTCTAGTAAATCTAAGGCAGAACCAAGCTCTTTAATAGTACTTCCGTTAAGAGCGTTTAGGCTTTCGGTTCTATTAATGGTAATGATGGATACTTTACCTTGCTTCTCAATAAGAATATTTTGAAAATTCATAGTATTAATTTAACATAATTGCTAGTGCAAAATAACGAAATTTATACTAAGAAAACACGAAACCAAGCAATTAATTGCTTGGTTTTGGTGTTAAAATGTTTTATTTTTAAAAATTATTTTATGTGTTGCATTACATTGTCGTCAATTTTAACGCTTAATCCAGAGGCTATTCTCATTCCCATTTCTACATTTGCTCTAAAAAAGTGACAAAGTTGTCTGTTGATGATTAAATCTTTTTGCGGACCATCTATTTTTCTCATGTGCCCAATAATGTTATTCACCAGATTAGTTCTGTCTTCAGCTGTCATTGCTTTGCTGTACAATAATCCGGGTTGTGTGTAGTGGTCGTTATCGTCTTCATTTCTATCAAAATGAGCTACTACATTACTGTCTAAATCTTCTTCTAATTTTTTATAAGCTGAATCTGGTCTGATTTCGTCGAAACTATTAGGGAAATAATTAGGTTTGTCTTCATAATTTTTAGAATCTGCCATGTAGCCATCTCTTTGGTAGTTATTTACTTCGAAAGGACATCTGTTTACTTCTAATTGATGAGCATTAATGCCAACTCTGTATCTGTGAGCATCTGGATAAGAAAATAATCTGCCCTGAAGCATCTTGTCAGGAGAAAAACTAATTCCATCAATTAAATTACTCGGAGAAAAAGTGGATTGTTCTACATGAGCAAAATAATTTCTAGGAACTTCATTCAGTTCCATTTCGCCAACTTCAATTAAAGGAAATTCGCTTTGAAACCAAACTTTAGTCACATCAAAAGGATTCCATTTGAATTCTCTTGCTTGCTCTTCCGTCATTACTTGTATGTACATGGTCCATTTTGGGAAATCTCCATTTTCTATTGCAGTGCAAAGGTCTTCTTGAGCAAAATCTGGGTTTTCGCCAGAGATTTTTGTAGCTTCAGTATCTGTAAAATTTTTGATTCCTTGTTTTGTTTTGAAATGAAATTTTACCCAAATTCTTTCGTTTTTAGCATTAATCATCGAAAAAGTATGAGAGCCAAAACCGTGCATGTGCCTGTATCCGTAAGGTGTACCTCTGTCGCTCATCAAAATTAAAACCTGATGAAGAGATTCTGGATTGAGGCTCCAAAAATCCCACATCATGGTGTGAGATTTCAGATTGGTTTTTGGATGTCTTTTTTGAGTATGAATAAAATCTGGGAATTTTTTAGCATCCTTTATAAAAAATACAGGTGTATTGTTTCCTACCAAATCCCAATTGCCATCTTCTGTGTAAAACTTCAAGGCGAAACCTCTTGGATCTCTTGCAGTGTCTGCGCTTCCTTTTTCTCCGCCAACAGTAGAAAATCTCGCAAACATTTTGCAAGAATTGCCAACTTTAGAGAATAATTTAGCTCTTGTATATTCTGAAATATCGTGAGTAACTGTAAATTTACCATAAGCTCCAGAACCTTTTGCGTGAACCACTCTTTCCGGAATTCTTTCTCTTACAAAATGAGCCAAATTTTCTTGTAGAATAAAATCTTGCAATAAAACAGGACCTCTTGCTCCCACAGTTTGAGAATCCTGATGCTCAAAATATGGTATTCCTGATGAGTTAGTGAGTTTTTTGCTCATATCAATGAAATTGTTTGTAATTTGAAAGGATAAATTTAAATTGATTTTCTCAAAATTCAAAAAAATATCTATGAATAAAATCAATTATTTTTTTTGTAAATAATCTCGAAATAATTATCGTTATCAAAATTAGTTTAATTCGTTCTTCTTCTCTATATTTGTAATAGAAATTATAAATATATATATGAATATTCAACAGTTAGAATATCTAATAGCGGTAGATAAATACAAACATTTTGGTAAAGCTGCACAGGCGTGTTTTATTACCCAGCCCACGCTAAGCGCTATGATACAGAAGTTTGAAGATGAGATGGAGGTTAAAATTTTCGACAGAACCACTCATCCTATCAGAACTACCGATATTGGTGCGCAAATTATAGAACAAGCAAAGGTAGTTGTAGATTCTGTAATGGAACTCAAAAATAAAGCAAGCATTTTGAATAATGTTTTGGCAGGGAAAATAAACTTAGGAATTATCCCTACTGTTTCTAGTTTTATTCTTCCTACTGAGATTTTTGATTTTTTATCTGGTAATCCTAAGATAGAACTTAATGTAAAAGAAATGACTACCGAAAACATTATAAAAGGTCTTAAATCTGGCGAACTAGATGCAGGTATTATCGCTACACCTTATACTGATGCTGAGGAATTTTTTGCAGATTTTCTTTTCAATGAAGAATTGATGGTTTATTCTGCTGATAAAATTGCCAACGAAAAAGGAGACCAATTTATAATGCCAAGTGATATAGATGTAAATAAAGTTTGGCTTTTAGAAGAAGGTAACTGCCTTAGAACTCAGTTCGAAAATATTTGCCATCTTAGAGAGAATTCTCTAAAACCAAAAAATCTAGATTTTATGGCATCTAACATCAATACTTTGGTACACATGGTTGATAAGATTGGTGGACTAACTATTTTGCCAGAATTGGCTGTTTCTCAACTTTCGGAAGGACAGAAAGACAAAATTCATCATTTTAAAAGACCTTTCCCTAGTAGAGAAATTAGTTTAATTTACTATAAACCAACGTATAAGCAAAAAATTTTAGACGAGTTGGTGGCGTCAATTAAAGATTCTTTGAGTCCTAAATTAAATTATACCACTCATCCTGAAGATTTTGTAAATATCAGTCCACAATAAAATAGAAGCTCTGTAAATTTTGCAGAGCTTTTTTCATAACTATTTTGAAATTAGAAAAATACTCTGTAATTTTGTTGCTCAAATTTCAGAGGAAAAATTTGGACTGATTGCAACCTCAATAAAAAATGCTAAAACAGATAATTTCTTTTTAGTTCTTGTAGGTTTTCCCTCCTTGTTTTTTTTCTGAATTATATACATTAACATTTAGAAAAAAAGAAGAATATGCCTTATTTATTCACATCTGAATCCGTTTCAGAAGGACATCCAGACAAAGTAGCAGATCAAATTTCTGATGCACTTATCGATAATTTTTTAGCTTATGATAAAACCTCGAAGGTGGCATGCGAAACTTTGGTAACTACAGGTCAGGTAGTATTAGCTGGTGAAGTAAAATCAGAAGCTTATCTTGATGTACAAAGTATTGCTAGAGAGGTAATTAATGGTATTGGTTATACCAAAGGAGAATATATGTTTAATGGAGATTCTTGTGGCGTAATTTCTGCAATTCACGAGCAATCTTCAGATATTAACCAAGGAGTTGATAGAAAAGCTGGCGAATCTTTCGAAGAAAAAGCAAATGCTCAAGGAGCAGGAGATCAAGGGATGATGTTCGGTTATGCAACCAACGAAACCGAAAACTATATGCCTCTTGCTTTAGATTTAGCGCATTCAATTCTTAGAGAACTTTCTGCAATTAGAAGAGAAGGTACAGAGATTACTTACCTTCGTCCAGATGCGAAATCTCAAGTAACTATTGAATATTCTGACGACCACAAGCCACAAAGAATAGATGCTATTGTAGTTTCTACTCAGCATGACGATTTTGCTGCAGATGAAGAAATGTTAGCAAAAATCAGAAAAGATATTATAGAAATTTTAATTCCTAGAGTGGTTGCAAAACAAAAACCAGAAATTCAAGCTTTGTTTAACGACCAAATAAAATATCACATTAATCCAACAGGTAAATTTGTAATTGGTGGTCCGCACGGCGACACAGGTCTTACAGGTAGAAAAATTATTGTAGATACTTACGGCGGAAAAGGAGCTCACGGTGGAGGTGCTTTCTCTGGAAAAGATCCTTCAAAAGTAGATAGAAGTGCAGCTTATGCTACAAGACATATCGCAAAAAACCTAGTAGCAGCAGGTGTTGCAGATGAGGTTTTGGTACAAGTTTCTTATGCAATTGGTGTTGCAGAACCTTGTGGTTTATTTATCAGCACACATGGAACTTCTAAAGTAGGTTTAAATGACGGGGAAATTGCTAAAAAAGTAACCGAATTATTCGATTTGAGACCTTATGCAATAGAGCAAAATCTTAAATTAAGAAATCCTATTTATCAAGAAACTGCAGCTTATGGACACATGGGAAGAGATTACTATGTGGCGGATAAAACTTTTAATGCTGGTAAATCTAACGAACTTACTGTTAAAGATTTAGAATTCTTCACTTGGGAAAAATTAGACCGTGTAGAAGATGTGAAAAAAGCATTCGGATTGTAATAATTGATAAATTTTATACATAGAAACCGTTCTTATGGAGCGGTTTTTTTATTTTTACAAAAAAATAGCAAAATGAACTTCAAAAAATATATTTTTATTTTTTCAATCTTATTATTTTCAAACTTCTATAAAGCACAAAACACTGTACATCCTACGGTTTTTGCAGGTTATGAATATCAAAATCAAAGTTTTGGAGAATTAGGAGCAAGATTTATTTTCTTGAAAAATGATGATGCTTTGTACAGAATTTCTGGTTCTGCTTTGTTAGGTTCGGTAAATGGTAAATTTGCTGCATTGCCCAAAATACAAGCAGATGTGTTGTTAAACTTCGAGAAAGGTGCAGATATTCAGCATTCTTACTATTTTTTAGTCGGTGCTGAAACTACTACTAAATTTTTTGCTCCAAAAGCGGGATTTTCTCTTTTTGGGATTGTAGATGTAACGGGAGGCTACGCTTTCAATTATGGTAATCAATTTATCAATGAAAAAGAGTTGAAGGGTTTCAACTTTAATTTTACTGTTAATATTCCGTTAGTGGTTTTAGAATAATTAAGATTTATTTTTTATCCTAAATGTGAATTTTTTGTAATAAATCTTTTATAAGTTAAAAATTTTTATAATTTTGTGAATTATACTAAACAATAGCCTATAAAGCAACTTTACTTCATTTAATAAACTCTAAAACCTAGAGAAACTTGTTTACATAGCGAGGATTCTCTTTTAACATGAAGTAAAGATATGAAAACACTTACTGATAGTTTACTCATTGCCCAATACCAAAAAGGTGACGAAAGCGCACTTTCTGAGTTAATTAGGCGAAATCAAAAAGACCTATATTCATTCATTTTTTATAAAATAATGGATGAAGAGCTTGCAAACGACCTTTTTCAAGATACTTTTATGAAAATTATAGTTTCCTTAAAAGAAGGAAGATATAGTGATGATGGTAAATTTATACTTTGGGCTAAAAGAATTGCTCATAACCTTATCATTGACCATTTTAGGCTCAAGAATAAGTATGTGAAAATTTCTGAAACAACTTACGAGAATGAAGAATTTTCTATCTTCGATTTGCTAAGAGAAACCGAAGAAAATATTGAAGACAGATTGGTTACCAAACAAATTTATGAAGACTTAATGAATATGATGATTTATTTGCCAGAAAATCAACAAGAGGTAATTAAATTGAGGTTTTTTGATGGGTTAAGTTTCAAAGAAATTGCAGAACAAACCAATACCAGCATCAATACAACTTTAGGAAGAGTGCGTTATGCGTTAATTAATATGAGAAAAATCATGGAAGACAATCAGATAATTTTAACTAGGTAATACAATAAAAGGCAGTACTATTTCGTTTATTTTTTAAACAGCCAATTATTGCCTATGAAAAAAAATTACACTTTTAAAGTTCCGATTTTGACACCAAAAAAATCTACTATTGATTTTCTTTTGAATTTTTCAAAGTCTGTTGCGGTAATAAACGCAAACAATAAGAAATACTTAGTTTCTAAAAATTAAATTAAAAATTTATTTTACTTACATTTGTGCCCTATGAAAAACATAAGGCACATTTTTTTTGACCTAGATAATACACTTTGGGATCACCGTAAAAATGCAAAAATTACATTAGAACAACTTTTTAAGAAATATCAAATTCAAGAAAAATATCATTTTACTTTTGATGATTTTCATGTTAAATATGAAGAAATAAATGAACATCTTTGGGATTTGATTAGAGATGGAGAAATAGATAAAGATTATCTTAGAGCGCATCGTTTTCACGATACTTTTTTACATTTTTCTTTGGATAATTTTGAACTGGCTCAAATTTTTGAAAATCAATTTCTAGACGAAATTATTGCTTATAACGAATTGGTAGATGGAAGCTTAGAGTTGCTAGAATATTTAGAATCTAAAGGCTATCAGTTGCATATTATTTCAAATGGGTTCCACGAAGTAACTCATCGTAAAATTGATGGTTCTGGGATTAGAAGATATATGAAAACAGTAACCAGTGCAGATGATGTGAATGTAAGAAAACCAAATCCTATTATTTTTGAATATTCTTTGCAGAAAGCAAATGCAGAAAAATCTGAATCTATTCTTATAGGTGATGATTGGATTGCAGATGTAAAAGGAGCACAAAATTTCGGAATGGATGTTATTTTCTTTGATGCACTTTCAGAAAATAAAACAGAAGAAGGTTTAATTACCGTTCAGAAATTAGAAGAAATTAGAAATTATTTATAACAAAAAAAACACAAATACACGAATGGCTTTAAATGAAAAATTCGTGTATTTGGGGCAAATATTCTACATTCCTAAACTTTCTCTCACTCTTTTTAAGGTTGCAGAGGCTATTTTTCTAGTTTTTTCTGCGCCATCTTTTAATTTTGCGTCTAATTCGTCCAGATTATTCAAATAATAATTGAATTTTTCTCTTTCTGTTTTAAAATTTTCAAGAATTAAATTCAATAACTCTGTTTTAGCATGTCCGTAACCATAATTTCCACCTAAATATTTAGTTCGCATTTCAGAAATTTGAGTTTCGTTTGCTAAGAGAGAATAAATTGCAAAAACTTTGCAAGTATCTGGATTTTTTGGTTCTTCCAAAGGTGTAGAATCGGTCTCAATAGACATTATTTGTTTTTTGAGTTGCTTCTCTGGAAGGAAAATATTGATGATATTTCCTCTAGATTTAGACATTTTATTGCCATCAGTTCCGGGAACATATTTGGTGTCTTTTTGCAATTCTGCCTGAGGAAGTACAAAAACTTCTCCCATTTGATTATTAAATCTAGCGCCAACGTCTCTCGAAATTTCTAGATGTTGCAATTGGTCTTTCCCAACAGGAACTATTTCTGCATCGTACAACAAAATATCTGCAGCCATTAAAATAGGATACATAAAAAGACCTGCATTCACGTCTTCTAATCTATCTGCTTTATCTTTAAAAGAATGCGCCAATTGTAATCTAGTGAAAGGAAAAAAGCAAGATAAGTACCAAGAAAGTTCGCAAACTTCTGGGATATCGCTTTGTCTATAGAAAAAAGTTTTTTCGGTGTCTAATCCACAAGCGAGCCAAGCTGCAGCAATTTCGTAGGTGTTTTGTTTTAGTTCTTCTGCATTTTTAATTTGCGTAAGAGAGTGCATATTTGCGATAAACAAAAACGATTCGTTTTCAGATTTTTTAGACAATTCTATTGCTGGGATAATAGCTCCCAATAGATTTCCTAAATGTGGCGTTCCGGTGGCTTGTATTCCGGTGAGGATTCTTGACATCTTTTTATAATTGATAAATGATGATTGATAATTAATTGTAAAGTTTAGCAAAAATACGGAAAAGAAAAAACTTCAAGAAATTTCTTGAAGTTTATTGTTTTTTTAATTTTATGTTTTGAAAAATTCTTTTCCAAGGGATAAGATATATAATAAGAAAAATTGATAAAAATTTCACTTGTTTAATATTTTTTTTTGATCGTCCAGAAACAAAATATTTATCAAAAGTTTCATCGTATAAAATATCTACTTTGTCAAATGTTTTCTTTGATTTACAGTCTCCTATTTCAACATAATAATCTTTATCATTTATGTTAACTTTGATTGTAGAATTTCTTTTAAATCCACCATAATTAACATCTAAAATAGTGGTGGTGGTAAAATTATTATTTTGCTCAATGTTTTTGTGATGAAAGTAGAAATAAAAGGAAAATATTACTCCAATAATAATTAAAGCAATGATATACAATTGATTCTTGTAATAATATTTTTCTATCATTTAACCTCCACTTTCTCACCTCCAAATTTCGGTTCTACTCCCAAAAGAAAATCTACAAAAACTTTTGCTCTCGCAAAATATTCTCTTACTTTAGTTTTAAAACCAAAATATTTATTGACATCTTTTGCATTGAAACCGTAAGCTTTTATTCCGTAATGTTGCGCCAAAAAAACGGCTCTTTCGTTGTGAAATTTCTGCGAAATAATGATGAATGAATTTTGTCCGAAAATTTTTTTAGCTCTTACTACAGAATCTAAAGTTCTAAATCCTGCAAAATCTAGATAAATTTTTTCTTTGGGAATTCCTCTTTTGATGAGTTCATTCATCATGTCTCCCGGCTCGTTGTAGTTTTTTTTAGAATTATCTCCACTGATGAGGACGTTTCTTATTTTCCCAGTTTTATAAAGCTTTTCAGTAGCATCAATTCTATAGAGAAAATAGGCGTTTTCTTTTCCGTTGCTTAAAAGTTTGCTGGTTCCAAGTAGCAAACCTACTTTTTCGTTAGGTAATTTTTCTAAATCAGAAGTTACAAATTTTTTTGTATCCGACTCTATTTTATAATTTGTCCATAATATAAAAAGGACTGATATTCCGAAGAAAATTAGACTGTAAAGTATTATTTTTTTGAAAAGTTTCATTAGTTGGTTGTTAGTTTTTAGCGGATATGATGAAAAGCTAAATCTCCAAACCGTTTGGAAATGCTTTTTTTCTGAATAGTAGAATAAAGATTGCTCCAATGGTAATTGCAGCGTCTGCTACATTAAAAATATAACTAAAAAACTCAAAATGTCTTCCGAATAAATCAAAAGAAAACATTGGAAAATGGAACATATCTACCACGCAACCTTTCATGAAATGTGAGTATCCTTGTCCAAAAGGTACAAGATTTGAAACGCCACTGTAACCAATCCATGTGTTATAAGTTGGGTCGTAAAAAGAACCACTATCGAAAATCATTCCGTAGAACATTCCGTCTATTAAATTTCCTATTGCACCTGCAAAAATGATGGACATTGGGATAATAAGAAAATTAGAAGCTCCTTCTTTTAGCCATTTTTTGAAGAGGAATATCATTCCGCCAATTAAGAAAACTCTTAAGACAACTAGCAAATATTTGCCTAGAAGTCCGCCAAACTGAATTCCGTATGCCATTCCGGGGTTTTCTACAAAGGTGATTTTCCACCAATCCAAACCGAAAACATTAATGCTTTCGTTAATGCTAAAATGAGTTTTCACGTAAATTTTAGAAGCTTGGTCTATCAATAAAACTAAAAAAGTAATGAAGGCTATTTTTTTCAAAACAAAAATTTTAAATTAATTATTTCTGAGAAAGTTCGTCTAATCTTTTGCGGTCTTTTTCGCTTAAATCTTGGATTCCGTTTTTGCCCATTTTGCTTAGAAGATGGTCTATTTCTTTTTCCCTTTCTCGTTTTGCTGCATTGTATTTGTCATCAATGGTGTAATTTTTAGTTTTATCCGTAAAAAACTTTTCTTTGATTGTATTTCTAAACAGAAATAGAATCACTCCAATAATAATTATCCAAATAATGATGGTAGTCATAATGCGTTGCAAAAATATAAATAAAAGGTTTATAAAGTGAATTTTTAACACCATATAAACCTTAATTTTTTTATAAAAAGATAAAATTATCTCTGCATATTTTTCGCTTCTATGCTTAGTGTAGCATGCGGTACTGCCATTAATCTTTCTTTAGGAATTAATTTACCAGTTACTCTGCATATGCCATAAGTTTTGTTTTCAATTCTCATTAATGCATGTTTCAGGTCTCTTATAAATTTTTCTTGTCTTCCTGCCAAGATAGCATTTTGTTCTTTGCTTAGAGTTTCTGCACCTTCTTCAAAAGCTTTAAAAGTAGGAGAAGTATCATCAGTTCCATTATTTTGGTTATTGATAAAACTCTCGTTAATCATTGTTAAGTCTTTTTCAGCTTTTTCTATTTTAGCTTGTATTAATGCCTTAAACTCTTGTAATTCCGCATCACTGTATCTTACTCTTTCGTCTGCCATAATTCAATTTGAAAATTTAATAATTTGAAAATTTGAAACCAATTATGCTATCTGCGTTAATTTAAAATTTTAGAGATTTTTTTAAATTAATTCTTTTTCAAATTCTCAAATTTTGGTTACGTTTACTTTAAATTTCACTTCATCTATTTCGATTTCTTCCGAAATTGGAAGTGAATTTACAAATTCTATTTTATCTGACAATACTTCTGTACAAATATATGCTTCATTGTTAGTAAGTTCTTGTCTGTAAGGATTGTTTTCTTCTAAAGTTATTGAAATTCTGTTTGTTAAATCAAAATCTTTGTCTTTTCTTAAATTCTGAACTCTATTGATGAATTCTCTCGCAATTCCTTCGGATTTCAGCTCATCAGTTATAGTCAAATCTAATGCCACCGTGGTTTTTCCTTCGCTGGCAACTGTCCATCCTGGGATGTCTTTGGTGAAGATTTCTACATCATCTGAAGTAATTTCGTAGCCAGAAACTTCAATTTTTCCTTCTTTTTCTAATGTTGAAATCTGTTCTCCGTTAAAATTTTGAATTTCTCCGGCAACAGTTTTCATGTCTTTTCCTAATTTCGGGCCTAGTGCTTTAAAATTAGGTTTTATTTGTTTTACAATTAAGTGAGAAGCTTCTTCAGCATTAATTAATTGCAATTCTTTTACATTTACTTCTTGTTTGATGAGTTCTGAAACTGCCAAAATTTGCTCTTCGGTTTTCTTATCCAAAACAGGAATCATCACTTTTTGAAGTGGCTGACGAACTTTCACGTTTTCTTTCTTTCTCAAAGAGAAAACCATAGATGTGATGGTTTGCGCCAAATGTGTTTTTTCTACCAGATTTTGGTCTATTAAAGATTCGTTCACTTTAGGGAAATCTGTTAAGTGAACAGAAGTTGAGGTTTCTTTTCCGGTAACTGCGTTCAAATCTTGATACAATTGATCCATAAAGAACGGAGCTATTGGAGCGGAAATTTTCGCCACGGTTTCCAAACAAGTGTATAAAGTTTGGTAAGCAGAGATTTTGTCTTCGCTGTAATCTCCTTTCCAGAAACGTCTTCTGCACAATCTTACATACCAATTACTTAAATTATCATTCACAAAAGTATTGATGGCTCTCGCTACTTTTGTAGGTTCGTAATCTTCGTAAAATTCGGTAACGTCTTTTACCAAAAGATTCAACTCAGATAAAATCCAACGGTCTATTTCTGGTCTATTTTCAACTTCTTTTTCAGAATAATTAAATCCGTCAAGATTTGCGTACAAACTGAAGAAAGAATATGTGTTGTACAATGTTCCGAAGAATTTTCTACGAACTTCATCTATTCCTTCTAGGTCGAATTTTAAATTTTCCCAAGGATTTGCGTTCGAAATCATGTACCAACGAGTTGCATCGGGACCATATTTTTTCAAAGTTTCAAAAGGGTCTATTGCATTTCCGAGACGTTTAGACATTTTTTGTCCGTTTTTATCGAGAACCAAACCATTGCTCATTACATTTTTATAAGCGATAGAATCAAAAACTGTTGTCCCAATTGCGTGAAGTGTGTAGAACCAACCTCTAGTTTGGTCAACTCCTTCTGCAATGAAATCTGCAGGAAACGCTTTTCCACTGTCTATCATTTCTTTGTTTTCGAAAGGATAATGCAGTTGTGCATAAGGCATAGAGCCAGAATCGAACCAAACGTCTATCAAATCAGATTCACGTTTCATTGGTTTTCTAGTTTCTGAAACCAAAGTGATGGCGTCAACAATATTTTTGTGTAAATCTATTTTTGCATAGTTTTCAGCAGACATATTACCAATTTCAAAATCTTTGAAAGGATTTTCTGTCATAAAACCAGCTTCTATAGATTTTTGAATTTCAATCATTAATTCTTCTACAGAACCCATTACTTTTTGCTCTTTCAAGTCTTCGGTTCTCCAAATTGGCAACGGAATTCCCCAATATCTGGAACGAGAAAGATTCCAATCGTTTACATTTTCTAACCAATTGGCAAATCTTCCTTCGCCTGTAGATTTCGGTTTCCAGTTGATTTCTTTGTTCAATTCTACCAAACGATTTCTTACGGAAGTCATTTTCACGAACCAAGAATCCAAAGGATAATACAATACTGGTTTGTCTGTTCTCCAACAATGTGGATAGCTGTGAACATATTTTTCTACTTTGAAGGCTTTGTTTTCTATTTTTAGTAAAATAGCCAATTCTACATCCCAAGATTTTTCGGGAGCAGTGCCATCGTCGTAATATTCGTTTTTAATGTATTTTCCACTGAAAAGTTCAGGAACGTTTTCGCCTTTTAAAAATTTTCCTTGTAAATCTACCAAAGGAACGAGATTGTCATTCTCATCTTTTACTAACATTGGTGGAATTCCGTTTTCCTGAGCGACTCTGTTATCATCTGCCCCGAAAGTTGGCGCAATGTGTACAATGCCAGTTCCGTCTTCTGTGGTTACAAAATCTCCGATGATTACACGGAACGCTTTTTCGGCGTTTTCCGCAGGCAAAAACCAAGGAATTAATTGTTCGTAAGTAGTTCCTGCTAAATCTTCGCCAGTAAATTCTGCTAAAACTTGGTAAGGGATGGTTTTGCTTTCAGAAGTGTAATTTGCAAAATCTTCATCAGTTCCTTCTACAAATTTTTTCCCGAATTGTTTTGTCAATAACGGACGAGCCAAAATAATATTAATTGGTTCAAAAGTATATTGATTGAACGTTTTTACCAAAAGATATTCTATGTCTCTACCTACGGCAAGTGCGGTGTTAGAAGGCAAAGTCCAAGGTGTGGTGGTCCAAGCCAAAATATGAAATTCAGAACCAAGAGCCGAGATTTGAGATCCTAGATTTTCTGAGAATTTTTTAACTTTAAATTGAGCAACAACAGTGGTGTCAGAAACATCTCTGTAAGTTCCTGGTTGGTTCAGTTCGTGAGAAGAAAGTCCGGTTCCTGCTTTAGGAGAATATGGCTGAATGGTGTAACCTTTGTACAGTAAATCTTTGGTGTATAATTGTTTTAAAAGCCACCAAACGGTTTCCATATATTTTGGTTCGTAGGTAATGTAAGGATTATCCAAATCTACCCAATAACCAATTTTTTCGGTAAGGTCGTTCCAAACGTCTGTATAACGCATTACAGCATTTCTACAAGCTTGGTTGTATTCTTCAACGGTAATTTTTTTACCAATGTCTTCTTTTGTAATTCCGAGTTCTTTTTCTACACCCAATTCCACAGGCAAACCATGCGTGTCCCAACCTGCTTTACGGAAAACTTGTTTTCCGTTTTGAGTTTGGAATCTACAGAAAATATCTTTCAAAGCTCTCGCCATCACGTGGTGAATGCCCGGCATTCCGTTAGCAGAAGGTGGTCCTTCGTAAAAAACATACTCAGGTTTTCCTTGGCGCGTTTCCACGGATTTTTTGAAAGTTTCGTTGGTTTTCCAAAATTCAGAAATGTTGTCTGCAACAGCATTTAAGTTAAGCTGTTTGTATTCATTGAACTTCTTCATTATATCTCGGTTTCTACTATTAAAAATTAAGTCTGCGAATATAATGAATTTTCGTGAATTTTTTGTTAAGTTTTGTTTAAAATTATTGGTTTTAAGAGAGTTAAGTTTTGTGTTGAATTTACTTTTCTTTATTGAAAAATTCCATCAAGAAATAAAAAGCAAAACCAACGATTGCCGAAAGTGAGCTTGCCAAGACAAAACTTCCAATAATGTATTGAAATAAATTGTTTTTTATCATCTCAAAATTAAATTCTTGCTGCGAAAAATTACTATTTCCGGAAACGAAAAAAGAACCCAAAAACATTGAAATTCCT
Organism: Cloacibacterium sp.; assembly: GCF_047601505.1. Lineage (GTDB taxonomy): Bacteria > Bacteroidota > Bacteroidia > Flavobacteriales > Weeksellaceae > Cloacibacterium. The sequence continues at coordinate 198,727 of NZ_JASGJD010000001.1, read as the reverse complement.
ATAATGAAAGGAGCCAAAGGCGCAACGCTGATTTGGGAAAAAATGAATGATAAAAATTTGTTGAGCTTAAAAATAGCCGCTAAAGAAATCGCTAAAACAGTGTGGAATCCCCAAAATGGAGACAAACCAATGAAAATTCCTAGAGAAATGGAAAGCGCTTTGGTTTTATTGCTTCCGTCACTTTCCAGAATATTTTCTTTGAAAAATCTTCTAAAACCTTTCCTGCGAAAATATCGGTAGAATACTTTCTGACTTTGAATGGAGTTTTGGATAAAATTTTTCAAGACATTTTTTTTCTCTACAAATTTAAATCATTTGAACTTATCATAAATTGATTAATTGTTAATAAAACCGTTATGGTCTGTTTTTAATTTGATAGTAAAAATTATAAACATAACAACCAACACAAAAGTTTGCAAATGCTTCCAAACCTGCGCAGATTAGTAAAATAATGCTAATAATAATGCTGTTAATTTCTACAATATTGAAAACTAAAAGCAATAGCGAAAATATAAAACCTACTTGTGCGGCAAATTGTTTCGGTGGGAAATAGATTGGTTTTTGTTCTAATTTAAGAATGCTTACTAATTTTTCGGCAATTAATCCTAAAATGCTCCATTTTCCAAATCCAAATCCTCTTATTGCAAAATCTATAAGTAAGAAAAAAGGAATGAAAATGAAATTGGTTTTGATATAAATGATGGTAAGAATAAAAACCAAAAAGGCGGTTAATCTTATTTTATTTTCTGTAGGCATAAATTTGTTTTATTTTTTTATAAACCGACAGTAAAATTTGTGCTACTGCCGGTTTATTGGTATAAAAATTATTAGAAATTAAAATTAATTCTTGCAAAAACGTATCTTCCGTTTAGTCCAAATTGTGAAGTGGAACGAGAGTAGATAAACTGGTCGTTATTGGTAGAAGCGGTAAGGTTTTTGGTTGGATAAATGTCGAAAACATTGTTTACGCCAAGAGATAAACCTACATTTTTTGTAAATTGATAAGCTGCAGAAACGTCTGTAATTACTTTATCGGCAATAGATTGATGTTCTTGTGCGCCAATTGTTCCGTCACCGTTTACGTCTATTAAATCTGGAGATGTTACTTTTCCGTAATAAGTATTTCTTAGGTAGAAAGAAAAGTCTTTCCAAGAGATATTGTGAGATAATGTAGCTTTCACTCTTGGTGTTGCTTCTTCTAAATAAACTCTAACGTTTTCGGCGAAATATACTTTTTCTAAATCTGGAGATTGTAATAAGCCAGAAGTGTGCGTTGCTCCAACTTTTTTAGTTTTGTTGAGGTTTATCGCAAAATTGTTATCAATTTTCACATTAGAAATTCTACTGTTTTGAGTAATTACAAAGTCTAAACCTTTGGTTTCTGTATCAATTGCATTTACAAAAAATTGAGTTGCATTTACCTGAGCTTCATCGTAAGCAGCTTGTGCAACGGCAGAAACAGCAGCTCTTGAAAATTGTCCAGTTAAAAGAATTCTGTCATCAATTCTAGTGAAATAACCATCTGCTGTAATGGTAAGGTTTGCCGAAGGAATTTTATAAGTAAAACCTACACTTGCTGATTTTGAAGTTTCTTGTTTAAGTTTTGGGATGCCAAGAAGATTTGCAATTTTTGAATCGTTGCTGAATGTTCCTACTTCCAAAAGTTGTCCGCTGGTGAATAAAGTAGAAGTTACATTATAATAAATTTGATGAATAGAAGGCGCTCTGAAACCTGTAGAGCCAGCAAATCTCAAATTGAAATTGTCTGCAACTTTAATTCTTGAGGCTAATTTATAATTGAATGTAGAACCAAAATCTGAATAATTTTCATAACGAGCTGCTGCATCTGCCAAGAACCAATCTGTAATATTAAGCGCAAAATCTACATATCCAGCTACAGATTGTCTGTTTTTGCTTACGGCATTGTCTGGTCTGAAACCTCCGAAAACTTGTGAGCCTCCAGGAAGTGTGTTTCCAAAAAAGTCTGTAGGTTTTTGGTTAGCTGCTGTAGTAGCTGTTTGTGGATTTCCGAAAATGTCATAAGCAGTATATGAAGCTTCTTCTCCTGCAGAAATTTTGAAATTTTCGTATCTGTGTTCTCCTCCAAATGCAATATTTAATCCAGAAAGAATGTCGTAATCTTTATTGAAATCTAAATTGATGGTGTTTTGAGTAAATCTTAAACCTCCAGCGTCAAATTCGTTAGGAGAAGCAAATCTAAGAGAAGTGTTTCCTGTGTTTTTGATGGTGTAATCGAAAGAGTTTTGTCCGAAAGTGTTGCTCAAGTCGATATTCCAACCTTTCCAATCGCCTTTAATTCCTGTAGAAAAAGAAATGTCTTGAATTTGAGTTCCAATTTGAGGAAGGTAACCATTTGGATACAATCCTGTGAATGTTCTAGATTGGTTTGGTCTTCTGTAAAAACCTCCCGAAACCCCGTTTCTGTAGCTATATCCTCCAAAAGTATAAACTTTCCAATGGTCGCTAACAGGAACTTCAATGTTTGCAAAAAGCTGATGGTTGTTTAGTTTAGATTGACCAATTTGCATGTTGAAATCTTTTCTAGTAAGACCTCTGTACGCTAGTTCTTGGTCTGTGAAATTTGTAGTTAGTATTCCTTGAAGTGCCGAAATTGTGTTTGCATTCTGAATTTGACTTTGGTAAGCACTAGAAAAATAATTTACATTTTGTGCATATTGATGGATATAGTCAATAATCTGCTGAGAATTTGGCGTGTTATTAATATTGCTGAAAAGAGATGAAAGATTTACTCCATTTTCTAAGGCACGTTGTTCAATAGCATTGTAAGCATTAAATAGATTTCCGTTTTCTGTTCCCGCTCTAGAAGTAGCGTCTCTAAACTGAGAAGACCAAGTAATGTTGTAGAAGCCTCCTTTTTTGCCAATTTTATTTCCGTAATTTAAATCTACCTGAATGTTTTGTCCGTCAAAATTTCCAGTATGGTCATTAGCTGTTGGAGTAAGATTTCCTCCGTAAGTAAACTGTCCGCTAAGTTTTCCTGTGTCTCTTTTTAATCCTAAATTTATAACTCCAGCTATTGCATCAGAACCATATTGTGCAGAAGCTCCGTCTCTCAAAACTTCTAACCTGTCTATAGCAAAAGACGGGATAGCATTAAGGTCTGTTCCTACAGTTCCTCTTCCTGGCGTTCCGTTTACATTAATTAGAGCAGAAGTGTGTCTTCTTTTTCCGTTTACTAAAACCAAAACTTGGTCTGGTCCAAGACCTCTTAATTGAGCGGGGTCTAAATGGTCTGTTCCATCTGCTGCTGTTTGCACTGTAGAAGTAAAAGACGGTGCAATTATATTAAGAATTTGATTAATATTTGATTGAGGAAGTATGATGCTTTCTTTCTTTAAGTTGAATACATCTACAGGAACGGGACTGTCCGTTTTTGACCTTGCGCCACCTCTAGAACCTAGTAAAACTGTCTCTTCGATGTTTTTTTCTTGCACAGAATCTTTCTTTTGTGCATTTGATAATGTAGGAATTCCTAATCCTGTAATTACCAATAATCCTAACAATTGTTGTTTTCTTTTCATATTTTAAAGTTTAATTTTTTTGAACAAAAAAAGCCCCCAGAAAACTGAGGGCTCATTAATATATATTGTAAATAGAATTTCTACTTAATCAAACATAATGACGCAATTTATTGCCCTCTTATTTTGCATAATAGTAGAACAACAGCACATCATTGTTATAATGTTGCTATAAGAATAGTTTGATATGATTTCGTTTGTTGTCATAAATCTTTGGCAAAACTATATCAAGTTTATTGGTTTTCCAAATTTTTGATGAAAAAATATATTTTTTGTTGTGATAGATAAAATGAATATATCCGAAAAATTAGGTAAAATATGTCATAAAACAAGGAAAAATAATATTAAAAAATCTCGTTTAAAAAAAAGTTTCTACTTTTGCAAAAATTTTGTGTATGTCGAAAAATTTAGTAATCGTAGAGTCACCAGCAAAAGCGAAGACTATTCAGAAGTATTTAGGAAATGATTTTGAGGTAAAATCTAGCTTTGGTCACATCAGAGATTTACCGAAAAAAGGAATGGGGATAGATCTTACCAACTTTACTCCAGATTACGAAGTTTCTGCGGATAAAAAGAAATTGGTAACCGAATTGAAAGCCGCTGTAAAAAAGGCAGATACAGTTTGGTTGGCATCTGATGAAGACCGAGAAGGAGAAGCTATTGCTTGGCATTTGGCTCAAGAATTAAAACTAAAAGAAGATCACACAAAACGTATTGTTTTTCACGAAATTACCAAAAATGCAATTCTAAAAGCGATTGAAAATCCTAGAAAAATAGACCAAAATCTTGTAAATGCACAACAGGCAAGAAGAGTTTTGGATAGAATTGTAGGTTTCGAAATGTCACCAGTTCTTTGGAAAAAAGTAAAAACAGGACTTTCGGCGGGTAGAGTTCAATCTGTTGCAGTGAGATTGGTGGTAGAAAGAGAACAGGAAATTAGAAATTTTAAACCGAGTTCATCATATAAAGTAGAAGCAAGTTTTTTAAATTCCGAAAAGCAAGAAATTGCAGCAAAACTCAAAAAAGATTTTAACGAAGAAAAAGAAGCAGAAGCATTTTTGGAGAAATCTCAAAATGTAGAATTCAAAGTTTTGAATGTAGAAAAAAAACCAGGAACTCGCTCTGCATCTGCACCTTTCACTACTTCTACACTTCAGCAAGAAGCGTCTAACAGATTAGGTTATAATGTAACTTCTACCATGAGAATTGCTCAGCGTCTTTACGAAGAAGGTTACATTACCTATATGAGAACAGATTCTGTTAATTTGTCTCAAGAAGCTATTAATTCTTCAAAAGATTTCATCGAAAAAGAATTTGGGGCAGAATATTCTTCTCCAAGAAATTACACCACCAAATCTGCATCTGCACAAGAGGCTCACGAAGCCATTCGTCCTACAGATTTTTCGGTAAAAGCAATTGGCGATGTACAGTTGAATAAACTCTATCAGTTAATCTACAAAAGAACTTTAGCATCTCAAATGGCGAATGCCAAAATAGAAAAAACGGTTATTGAAATCGGAAATTCAGCTTTGCCAAGTCATTTTGAAGCTCAGGGAGAAGTAATTGTTTTTGATGGATTCTTAAAAGTATATGGAATTTCTAAAACGGATGAAGATGATGAAGAAAACAACGAAAAACTATTACCAAAAGTAAATGTAGGCGAAGTTTTAAGTTATAAAAAAATTACAGCTACCGAAAAATTTACAAAACCAGCAGCAAGATACACCGAAGCAGCTTTGGTAAGAAAGTTAGAAGAATTAGGAATTGGACGTCCTTCTACGTATGCGCCAACTATTCAGACGATTCAGAATAGAGAATATGTTGATAAAAGAGAAATTATTCCTCAGGAAAGAGAAATTGTAAAACTTTCTCTAGGGAAATCTGGTGTTAAAAAAGAAGTTCTAACCGAAAAATTTGGCGGAGATAAAAATAAATTCGTTCCAACAGATATTGGCGAAGTGGTAAATGATTTCTTAACCAGTAATTTTAAAGAAATTTTAGATTACGGGTTTACGGCAAGAGTAGAAGAAGGATTTGACGAAATTGCTCACGGAGCTCAAGAATGGAAAGGAATGATGACGGATTTTTATTCTAAATTCCATCCAAGAATTACAGATGTAGAAGAACACGCAGACAGAGCAACCGGCGAAAGATTATTAGGCGTTGACACAAAAACTGGTAAAAATATTTATGCCAAAATCGGAAGATATGGTGCAATGATACAAATTGGGGAAAATGACGATGAAGAGAAACCAACTTATGCTTCGCTACTTCCAACTCAAAATATCAACACCATTACGCTAGAAGAAGCAACGGATTTGTTTAAAATTCCTTTTGATTTACAAGAATTTGACGGAAAACCAGTTTCTGTAGGTGTAGGAAGATTTGGGCCTTATGTAAAGTGGGGAGAAACATTTATTTCTATTGGCAGAGGAACAGACCCTTTTTCGGTAACGCAAGAAGTTGCAGAGCAATTTATTAAAGATAAAATTGAAGCTGATGCGCCAGTTGCAACTTACAAAGGCGAACCTGTAACCAAAGGAAAAGGTAGATTTGGACCATTTGTAAAATACAAAGATTTGTATGTAAACGTTCCGAAAAAATATGATTTTGATAATCTTTCTCAAGGAGATATTGAAGAACTTATTTCTGCAAAATTAGAAAAAGAAGCCAATCGTTATATTCAGCAATGGGAAAAAGAAAAAATTTCTATTGAAAACGGAAGATGGGGACCATTTATTAAATTTGGAAAAGCAATGTTGAAAATTCCGAAAAAAGATGATGGAAGCAAATTTGAAGCTGAGGAATTAAAGGAAATTTCTTTAGATGAAGTAAAAAAATGGATTATTGCACAAGATAAAACGGCTTTTGCAGAAAAGAAAAAACCTGCGGCAAAGAAACCAGCAGCGAAGAAGAAATAAATTTTTCAAGCAATGTTGCAATGGTTTCACGCAATGATTTTAAAAGAATATAATATCAATGGGAGCGGACTTTAGTCCGCTTTTTTTATTGAAAAATCGCTCTGAGATTTTCAATTGGTAGAATATAATAAGGTAATCAAAAAAGCAACAAGGTTTTTAGGTCGTCGCTCCGCGACTTCGTTTTGTTTTTAATTGGGTTTTCTGCCAAAAGTTCGTCGCTCTGAGACTTTTTTAAGAAACATTCTCTTTAGCCAAAAGTTATTTTGTAAGTTTGTGGGAAAGGAAAAAACAATCTCATAACTCAAAAATTATACTTCGAGACTCAAAAAATGAACATAGAAGACATCATCATCTCACCAAAAAAAATAGAAACTCAACCTTGGCAGTTGGGAAGTGTTATAACCAATGAAATTCCAGAAAATGGTATTTTATTGATATTTTGTAGTGATTATAGAGGCGGAAAAGGAGATGCAATTGCCAAAAATTACGATATTGTAAGGGAAGAATTTTACAAACTTTCAAAATTTGATTTTGAAATTCCTATTTGTGATTTGGGAGATGTTATTTCTGGCAAAACATTAGAAGATACGCATTATATTTTACAAGAAATTCTTTCGGCGTGTTTGTACAAAAATACGGTTCCTATTGTTGTAGGTGGCGGAAATGATTTGTCGATAGCGATGATTCATGCGCTTAATTTTCATCAAAAAAATATAAGATACACGCAAATCAATAATAAAATTGACCTTTCTAACGAGGGCGACGAAATTTCAGAACAAAACTTTTTGCAGAAAATTTTCAATTCTAAATTATTGAGTTTGAAAGATTATCATCATCTCGGATATCAGAAACATTTGAACGAAATAGACGCCGTAAAACTAATGAAAAGCGTGGAGTTTGATGTAGTGAGATTGGCAGAAATGATGGGAAATACCGATAGAATTGAACCATTTTTCCGTAGAGCAGATTTGGTAACGCTTAATTGTGATGCAATAGAAAGTTTTGCCGAACCATTTTCGGTAAATCCTCAAATTAATGGTTTGAATAGAAGAGAAATTTGTGCCGTGATGAAAGAGATTGGTTTAGGAGAAAATCTTAAAATGGCGGGAATTTTCAACTTTAATGCAGATGCAGAAAACATTCTGAATCATCAATTGTTGGCTCAAATGCTCTGGTATTTGTTAGAGGGAATTGATATACAGAAAACGCATCCGAAAGATAGAAAATACGATACTTTTTGGGTTTTGGTAGATGATAGAGAGTTTGCTTTTAAAAGAGACACTTTTACAGGATTGTGGTATTTTGGCAATGATGAAAATATCCAAAAATGTGTGCCTTGTTCGCAATATGAATATGATTTGGCGAAGAATGGTACGTTGAGTGAGAGGCTTTTGAGGGTGTGAAATTGTGAAATCGTAAAACTGTAAAATCGTTAAGTTGTGAAATCGTGAAACTGTAATTTTTTAATCATTTCGCGATTTAACGATTTAGCAATTCAACAAATTTACAAAAAAAAATCAATGAAAATATCTGTAATTGTTCCGGTTTATAACGTAGAAAACTATCTAGAGAAATGTCTAAATTCTCTGGTGAATCAGACGTTGCAGGAAATTGAAATTTTAGTAATTAATGACGGAAGTACAGACGACTCTCAAAAAATAATTGATGTTTTTCAAAATAAATTTCCAGAAAAAATAAAAGCTTTTATTAAAGAAAATGGAGGTTTGAGCGATGCCAGAAATTTCGGAATTGATAGAGCAAACGGAGAATTTTTCGCTTTTGTAGATTCTGATGATTATGTTTCGGAAAAGATGATGGAAGAAATGTATGATTTAGCGATTAAAAATCAAGCTGAGTTGGTAATTTGTAATCTTCAAAAAGTGGATGAAAATGGAAATATAACTCAAAAATTAACTCAAATCCCGAATTTGCCAGAGAAAATTGAGTTAGAAAAGCATTTTTCTGTGTTTTCGGATATTTCTTATTTTGCGTGTAATAAAATTTTCAATAAAGAACTTTTTGAAGGAAAAAGATTCCAAAAAGGAATGCATTTCGAAGATATAGAATTGATACCACAATTATTGTTGAGGTGTAAAACTTTGGCAAAGACAAATGTTTATCATTATCATTATTTGGAGAGGAGTAATTCTATCTCAAAGTCTCATACAGAGCGTGGTTTGGATATACTTAGAGCGGTAGAAAATGTAGAAAAAGCGTTTGAAAAATCTATTTATTCTAGTTGCAAAAAAGAATTGAAAGGTTTTCAGATTTTGGAAGGAGTTTATACGTTTTTGGCGTACTTGGCGTATGTTAAAAATGAGGAGTTTTTTAATAAAATGAACTCAGAGTTTAATCATTTTTCGATGCAAAGAAATATTTCTAAGGCAGAAATCCTTAGTTATAAGCGGTTTGGTAAGAATTATCTATTATCTTTGCCCTTGAGAAAAAAAATTTATTACCTACTTTGTTTCTTTGGACAAACTAGATTGATAAGGAAATTATTATAACAACACGAATGGTATTTCTACATCCTGTATTTACATTTTTATTTGTATTTATGGCGGTTTCTAGCTATTTAGAACTTTATGTTCTGAAGAAAAAGACACCGTTTTTCTTGATTATTGCAGGCGTTTTAATGATTATTTTTTCTGGTTTTAGATATTTTGTAGGAGCAGATTATCCTATTTATAGAAATTTATATTCTGGTTTTTCTCTTTATACTACATATAATGATGTTTTAGATAAAGCACTTTTTATACCAACATCAGAACAAATAGAGTGGATTTATGTATTTCTCAATAAAATTCTATTTGACCTTGGCTCTCCTTTTTATATGGTGACTTTTGTAATGGTTTTGATGTCAATTTCATTGAAATTTACCACTATTTATCAAAATTTAGCTTATCCTGTTTTAGGGGCTTTTATGTATTTTATGCCTTTGTATTTTTTTGAAGATTCTGGGCAGATAAGGCAGGGAATGGGAGTTGCAATTTGTGTTTTTTCTTACCGATATATTAAAGCTAGAAATCTGCCAATGTTTCTACTGATGATGTATATTGCATTAGGTTTTCATAAAACGGCAGTTGCTTTTTTGCCAGCTTATTGGGTTGTAAAAATACCGATGAATAAGGCTCGGATTATAGCAGTAATTGTGATTGCAATTTTGCTTTCGCCTTTTGAAGTTTATAGAATATTTGGAAGTTTGATAGATACAGTTGGTTCGCAAGATGTTTCTGATGGTTTTTCTGGATATGTTAATGACAGCCAGTTTGGTCAGTCTGTGGCTTTTGGGTTGGCAGATATTATAAAAATATTTTTTATTTATATTTTGTATAAATTTGATGAAGATGGTTGCAGAGAAGTAGAATATTATGAATATATGAGGAATCTGGCGGTTTTTGGCTTGTTTTTATTTTATATTTTTCGAGGGAATAGAATATTTGCAATTAGATTGCCAGGAGCTTATATGTTTTTCATGAGCGTTTTTGTGGTTCCAAGTATTGTTTATGCGGCTAAGACAAGGGTTCAAAGAGTCTTACACACTACTTTTATGGTGTATTTGTTTTTAATGTATTTTAATTTTTCTAGCAATAATGGTAAAGCTGGTAATTTCACCACAAGTAAATATAGAAATCATCTTTGGCTAAATTAAAAGTGTATGGATAAGATAGACCTTTTATTACAAGAGTTTAATTTTCCTATTTTCTATTTGAAAGTAGTTTTTTCGCTGCTTTCTTCTTACCTTATTGTATATTATACCATACCAACGATTATTAAAATTTCTCGAAGAAAAAATTTAATGGACGAACCAGGACAAAGAAGCTCTCATGAAAGAAAAATTCCTAATCTGGGCGGAGTTGCAATGTTTTTTGCCATAGCGGTTTGCATATCAATATACGCTTATCAATTATTTGATTTATATAAATTTTTGTTTGCGTCGTTAGTTATTTTACTTTATGTAGGAGTAATGGACGATATTGTGGTGATGAGAGCTTATAAAAAACTACTTGCTCAACTTATTGTTACGGCGATGTTGGTAATTGGTTCTGATGTTAGAATTAGAAATTTGTTTGGCGTTTTTGGCGTTTATGAACTTAATTATTTTCTGAGTGTAATATTCAGTATCATTACATTTATTATTTTGGTAAATGCTTTTAATCTTATTGATGGAATTGATGGACTTGCTGGAACTTACGGTATCATTTGTTTTGCATTTTTTGGGATAAGTTATTACAGATTGGGAGAATATAATTATCCTTTAGTGATATTATCTACTTCAATTATTGGAGCCGTTTTAGGTTTCTTGTATTATAATTTGTCTGAGCGAACCAAAAAGATTTTTATGGGAGATACAGGTTCTATGCTTTTAGGGTTTTTACTCACCTTTACGGCAATCTGTTTTATAGATATTTTTATTGCAAAAAGAGGCCCAGGAGTTGTTTATTATCATTTGAATTCAGCACCAGTAATAGCAGTTGCGATTCTAATTTTGCCTATAATAGATACGCTTAATGTTATTATTATTCGTTTAGCAGAGAAACGATCTCCTTTTGATGCGGATAAAAATCACATTCATCATAAATTACTAAAACTTGGTCTTTCGCATAAAAGAGCAACTTTTTATATTATATTTTATTATTTATTTATTGTAGCTGTTGCTTATTTTTTAAGACATATTGATGTGAATTTACTTTTGGTAATAATCTTGTCTTTAGGTTTTTTAGGAGCATATTTGCCCAATATTTACTCTAAATTCAAAATAAGAAATTAAATGTTAACTTTGTTAAATATAGAAAATCAATGAAAAAACAAAAACTACTGTTTTTAATTCCTTTATTAGTTTTATTAACGTCTTGCATCACCACAAAAGACGTGAGGTATCTACAGCCTAACGAAAATTTACAGCTTAATTCAGAAGGTTTGGTTTCTTATGAGAATATACCGAAGTATCGTATAACAAAAAACGATATGTTGAAACTTAATATTATTACAACACCAAAAGGAGATGCAGCACAGTTTTATTCTAGTCTTAATGCACAGCAAGGGGTATCTGCTGATGGTGGGGGAAGTTTTTATTTCTCAGGACTTAATATTGATGAAGCAGGGTATGTTTATATTTTAGGAATGGGAAAGGTAAAAGCAGAAGGTAGGACAACCACTGAAATAGCTGCAGATATTCAACAAAAAGTTAACGAAAATTTCATGCCTGAAAAGGCTGAAGCTAGAGTTTTTTTAGAGGGAATTAGATATTCTTTTGTTACGGATGTTGATGGTAAAAACTTTGTTAAAGTAAGCCCTAGAGCTACTCTTAGCATTATGGAGGCAATTGCTGAAAGCGGAGGATTGGATCGACATGTTGATAGAAGAAACATAGTGGTTTATAGAATGTTTCCTGAAGGTATAAAAAAAGCGCAGATAGATCTTACTAGAGAAGATATTCTGAATTCCCCCTATTTTTGGGTTCAGAATGGAGATATTTATATGTTTAATACAAGATCAAGGAGTTTTTATGGCTTTGGCAAAGAACCAATTCAAACTTTAACGACAGGGGTAAGTTTGTTAACGACAGCATTATCTATTTACTTACTTTTTTCAAGATTTTAAGAAATGATACCAGAGGACAAAACAAACAATAGAAAAGAGAAACAGGAAGATAAAGAAAAAAATAATTCTTTTGATTTTTTTAATGTTGAGCATTTTATTAGAAGATTGCTCAAGAATTGGTATTGGTTTTTAATGCTTGGTATTTTTGGTTTTTTTATCTCTTATGTTTATAATAAATACTATGCACAAAGAGTTTATGCCTCTAGTACAGTGATAAGTATATCTAATAATTCAGCAAGTTATTTTACTCCAAATCAATCTATCAATTTTATTTGGGGGCAAAATGGAAACACAGAAGGATTATTTTTGAAAAAATTGTTAATGTCTAGAACTCATAATGAATTTCTTGCACAAGAGTTGGATCTGTTTGTTAATTATTCAACCAAAGGTAGATTAAAAAGCACATATTTAGACAAGAATGATTCTCCCGTCTATTTTATCGTAGATAAAAACCATCTTCAGTCTGTAAATATTCCAATTACTTTAATTCCGAAGTCTGGTGATAGATACGAAGTTACATTGCCAGAGGGGTTTGGTGTAAATTCATTATATGATTATAAAACAGAGAGTTATAAAAAGACGCCTTCTATTAATAGATTTCCAAATAAAACTATTTCTATAAATGAATGGTATGATACTCCTTTTTTGAAATTCAAACTTGTTAAGAATGTTTTCCCTCGGGAGGTGGAAGTAGATAATGTGGTAGTAAATTTAAGTACGATAGATCAAACTGTAAATGATATAAATTCTAGCCTTTCAGTAGATTTTGATAGCGAAATTAATTCTTTTATGATTATAACTAAAAAAGGGTATAATCTAAATAATACTGTCAGTTTTTTGAATGAAAGCATTAAGGCTTTAATAGAGAAACGGAGAATTGATAATTCTATTGTAGATAGAAATACAGTAGGATTTATAAAAGAAAATTTAGAAAAAGCTAAAATAAAATTAGATTCTAGCTCTGCAGCTTTGAATTCAGTAAAAATGCAGGAAAGAATGTTAGATGGAAAGGGAGATGTGGAAGGAACTTTTTCCGAAGTGAAATCTTTAGAAGAAAAAAAAGCTGAAATTCTCACAAAAATTAATGCTTTAAATACAATTCGTAATTCTGTGAGTAATAATATTGACAATGTGATCAGTATTAATACTGCAGGTGTAGAGGATGGAGGGTTTAATGCTTCAGTTTCTGAAATTAAATCTCTTTATAAGCAAAAGGCTGAACTTTCTAAAATATATACTCCAAAATCAGAACCTATACAAGAAATAAATCGATTGATAAATGAAGCTAAAAGTACTTCGTTCGGACAATTGAGAAAATATTATGATGTTTACAATGTTCAGTTAGGTACAATTAATGGTAAAATATCTAATTTAGAATCCGAATTAGGTTCTTTACCATACAAACAACAAAAATATTTAGATGCAGAAAGAGGTTATACTATTAATGAAGCTACGTATAATTTGCTTTTAACAAAACTTTCGGAAGCCGAGATGAGGTTGAAAACCAATGTTTCTGATATTTCTGTAATTGATAAAGCTAAAAATCTCGGACAAGGTCCCATTGCTCCTAATACTTCATTCATAAGAAATGCTTTGGTGGGAGGCTTTCTTCTCTTCCCTTTTATCATTTTATTGATTGTAGAGTTATTAGATAATAAAATTAGGGTAGTAAAAGAAGTGGTGAATGCTACAAGATTGCCACTTTTAGGAGTCGTAGGAAAAAATAATCACGAGAATAATTTAACCGTTTTAGAACAACCAAAATCTTCTGTTTCAGAGGCATTTAGAGGCGTTAGAGCTAATCTTAGATTTTTGTATAATGAAGATGGAGAAAGCAAAGTAATTTTGGTTACTTCTTCTATCGGAGGCGAAGGTAAAACGTATGTTTCTATAAATATTGCTTCGGTTTTAGGATTAAGTGGTAAGAAAACAATTTTGTTGGGGATGGATTTAAGAAAGCCAAAGATTTTTGGTGATTTTAAAGTGAACAATAAGTACGGAATTTCTAATTATCTTACTGGCGAAGTAGAAATTGAGGATATTATTAATAAAACCTCTATTCCGCATTTGGATGTAGCTACATCGGGACCAATTCCGCCAAATCCTTCGGAACTTTTAATGAGTGATAGAAATAGAAAATTTATCGAAGAATTGAAAAAAATCTATGATTTTATTATTATAGACTCTCCGCCAATTGGTTTGGTAGCAGATTCTTTTGAGTTAATGAAATATACAGATGCAAACGTATATGTAGTGAGACACGAATATACCGAAAAGTATATGCTTAAAATGATTACAGAGAAGTATCAGAATAAAGAAATTCAGCATATAGGAATGATTTATAATGACTTTTCGGTTCAAAAAGGTTATGGATACGGCTATGGCTATGGCTATGGATACGGTTATGGATACGGCTATGGTTACTTCGAAGAAGATGCAAATTATAACGAGCCAACTTTGATAAAAATTAGGAACAAAATAAGAAAGATTTTTAATACATAATAAAGACTGCTCCTTACCAAATAAGGAGCGTTTTTGTAGAGCAAACAATAATTAGAATTAAATTGGGTTTTTACTATAAGTAATTTATTAATTTTTTATGCTTTTTACAGAAATATTTAACTAAACATTAAGATTAGTCTTAATGTAAAAATGTTTTATATTTGCACATTAGTAATAAGCTGAAATGTTATCATTAGCAAACAGCAACAATGAAGAGAAACATAATAGTATTTTTTGCCATTTTGATGGGTAATCTTTTTGCATTCGCTCAAAGACACGAAATCGGTATTCAGTTAGGAACAAGTAATTTGGTAGGAGATATAGGGAAATCCAAGTACCTTAATCCCTTTCCAAATAATATGAACAATATTTCTAATGATGGATTGCCCTTTTATGCTGCACTTATGTATAGGATGAATTTTAATCCTTATCAATCTCTTAGATTTAGATTTGCATATAATCATGTTCAGTTTAATGATAAATATGCTCAAGAATATTACAGACAGAATAGAGGATATTCTGGTACCAACTCAGTTTACGAGCTTTCTGCTATTTTTGATTACAATTTTTTGCCAGTAAATGATGAGCAAAGAAGCATGTTGAGTCCTTATATTTTTGGAGGACTTTCAGGATTGTTCTTCTCTAATACTCAAATTACTGCGGTTAATGATTTTTACAGAATAGGAGGCGTGGCAATAAATCCAGAAACGGATGTTGTTCCTGATGCACTAATTGAAAATGGTCAAGAAGATTTCAAAACAAATTTCACGTATGGAAAAAGTGCAACTAAATTTTCGGTGGCAATTCCTTTTGGTGTCGGTTTGAAGTATAAATTTAATTACAATTGGGCAATCTTTGGCGAATTGATGTTTCGAGCAACTTTTACAGATGCCATAGATTATAGTAAGATGGATAATAGTGATGTTAAAAAAACATACAATAGAGATATTTTAGCATCTGCCAATAGTACAAAATCTCTATTACAGACAGAACCTTATCTTACGGTATCTGACCAAAGAGTTGAAGATTATCTAAAAGCAAGAGAAGTGGGAAATATAAATTCTAAAGATTGGGTTAATACAATATCTTTAGGAATTTCTTATTCTTTCGGAAGACCTGCTTGTTATTGCCAAGACAAATAAAAAATGAAGGAAAATTTACTAGATAAAATTGATAAAGCTAACGTGCCAAAACATATTGCCATTATTATGGATGGTAACGGAAGGTGGGCTAAATCTAGAGGAGAAGAGAGAACTTTTGGTCACAAAAATGCAATATCAGCAGTTAGAAATGCTATTGCAGCCTGTGCTAAAGCAGAAGTAGATTATCTTACACTTTATACTTTTTCTACAGAAAATTGGAATAGACCAGAAGACGAAGTTAGTGCCTTGATGACTCTTTTGTCTGAAAGCTTAATTAAAGAATCAGATGAATTAATGTCTAAAGAAATAAGAATGCACGTAATTGGTGAGATAGACAAACTTCCTGATTTGGTAAAAGAACAACTGCTAAATGTAGTAGAAGTAACAAAAGGAAATTCTAAAACTAATTTAGTTTTAGCACTTAGTTATGGATCGCAAAGAGAAATTCTAAATGCAGTAAAACATATTGCACAAGAAGTGAAAGACGGAAATCTAACAATAGATGCAATAGATGAAAAAGTAATAGAAAGCCATCTTTATACTAAAAATATACCTCCAGTAGATTTATTAGTAAGAACAAGTGGAGAAATTAGAATTAGTAATTTTTTACTTTGGCAGATAGCTTATGCAGAATTACAATTTTTAGACATATATTGGCCAGATTTTTCGGAGGAAGATTTATTCCAATGTATATTAAATTATCAAAATAAAGAAAGAAGGTTCGGGAAAACCAGCGAACAAATCATTAATTAAAAATCATAGAAAGAATAATTATACCAATGAGATATATTTTCATCCCAATTTTAATATTTTTTACTTCTGTAAGTGTTTCGGCACAAGTTGCCACTACCTCAGAAACTACTACTCAAAACCAACCGCAATCTAGCTACGTATTGAAGGATATTGTTGTAGATGGAGTAAAGAAATTCAGTCCGGCTCAGATTCTTAGATTTACAGGTCTTAGCAAAGGAGAAATGGTAGAAATTCCTGGGCAAAAAGTAAGCAATGCCATCAAAAAACTTTGGGAATCAGATTCTTTCTCTGAGGTAGAAGTTTATGTAGAAGACATTGATGGACAAAATGTTGTGCTGAAATTCCGTCTTCAAGATTTAATGGAACTTGGTGAGGTTAAGTTCAAAGGAAAAGGAATTGGTAAGTCTAAAAACGAGAAACTTATTAAAGACAATAGTCTAAAGCCTGGTACAAAAATCACCAACAATCTTATCTCTACTCTTAGTACTAAAATACCCGAAGAATATAAGAAAAAAGGTTTTGCAGATGCTAAAATTACCATTCAAGATAAAGTGAATGCTAATGACCCTAATCTTATCGACTGGACAATACAAGTAGATAAAGGCAAAAAAATTAAAATTGCTAAAATAGAATTTGAAGGAAACGAACAAATTTCTGATGCAAAACTTAAGAAAAAAGGTTTCAAAGATACCAAACAAAAAACCTTAAGCCTTAAAGGTATTTTTAAACCTTCAAAATTCATCAGAGAAAAATATGATGAAGATAAAGTGAATTTAATTAAATATTACAACTCTTTAGGCTTTAGAGATGCAAGAATCCTTTCTGATTCTGTTTGGAGAAACGATAAAGGTTTTAATATTAATGTAAAATTGAATGAAGGTAAAAAATATTATATCGGAGATATTAGCTTCATTGGGAATACCTCTTATTCAACAGAAGTTTTACAAAAATTATTAGGTTATAGAAAAGGAGAAATCTATGATGCTGTAGGATTTAACAAAAAAGTTGGAGAAGATGGAGGTAAAGAAGATGATTCTGATATCAAATCTTTATATCTTAATAATGGATATCTGTTCTCTAATGTTGTTCCTGTAGAAAAAGCAGTGAGAGGAGATTCTATAGATATTGAAATTAGAATTAAAGAAGGAGAAAAAGCAGCTTGGAA
The DNA here is from genome assembly GCF_047601505.1 of Cloacibacterium sp. GTDB lineage: Bacteria > Bacteroidota > Bacteroidia > Flavobacteriales > Weeksellaceae > Cloacibacterium. The sequence continues at coordinate 181,080 of NZ_JASGJD010000001.1, read as the reverse complement.
TAGAATAACTTGGTCTGGTAATACTACAACTCACGACCACGTAATTCTTCGTTCTCTTAGAACTAAACCAGGGAATTTATTCTCTAAATTAGATATTAAAAGAACTTATTTTGACTTAGCGGGGATGCAGTTTTTTGATCCTCAACAAGTTGGTCAAGATGTAGTGCCTAATCCTCAAGACAATACGGTAGATCTCCATTGGAAATTAGTAGAAAAAGGTTCTTCACAAGTACAGTTGCAAGCTGGTTATGGTGGTAGCTCTTTTATTGGAACTTTAGGTTTAACTTTCAATAATTTCTCTCTAAGAAATTTCTTGAAACTTAAAGATTTCAAACCAGTTCCTCAAGGTGATGGACAAACATTATCAGTTCAAGCTCAAGCTGGTCAGTATTTCAAAAACTACAGCTTATCTTTTACAGAACCTTGGTTGTTTGGTACAAGACCTACGGCTCTAAGTGTTGGTTTAAATCACTCTTCGGTTAATTATACAGATATGTATGGCTCATCTCAGAAATTAAATATTTTCTCGGCAAGCCTTGGTCTTAATAAATTGTTGAATTGGCCAGATAACTATTTTTCTTTATATACAGGTATTGCTTATCAAAGATATAATTTCAGTAATTATCCTTTCCAATTTGGAGGAACAACAGTATATAATGGCAATGTAAATAACTTTAGTTTTAACGTAGGCTTAAGTAGAAATTCTGCAGGTTACGACCCAATTTTCCCAACTACAGGGTCTAACGTTGAAGCGTCTGTAAAATTTACACCACCATATTCTTTATTCCAGAAAAAAGATTACTCTTCTATGACAGCTCAAGAGAAATACAAGTGGATGGAATATTTCAAAGTTAAATTAAAAGCAGATTCTTATAGCGAAGTTCTAGGTAAATTAGTTTTAAGAAGCAGTGCTGAAATGGGATTCTTGCAAGGTTATAAAAAAGAATTAGGAGCACCACCTTTCGAAAGATTCTACGTTGGTGGTACAGGTTTGTTTGGAGGTAGATTTGATGGTAGAGAACTTATCCCACTTAGAGGTTATGAAAATGCTTCAACAGAAGGTGGAACTTCTACAGATATTACACCTTATGGTGGTGGTACTATCTACAGTAGATACACTGCAGAATTAAGATATCCAATCTCTATGAACCAAACGGCTAAGATTTTCGCATTAACTTTTGCAGAAGCAGGAAATGTATGGAGCAATTTTTCATCTTTTAATCCGTTTCAGTTAAAAAGATCTGTAGGTGTTGGGGTTAGAGTTTATATGGGAGCATTTGGATTAATCGGTTTCGATTTTGCTTATGGATTTGATAAATATATTGGTGGTAGCGAGCCTTCAGGATGGAATACTCACTTCTTAATGAATCAGTCTTTGTAATTTGAAAAACTATGAAAATATTTAAAGTTTTAATTTCTTTTATAATTGTTATATTTGCATTCTCATATTCTAATGCACAAAAAATTGGAGTAATAGATACCAATTATATTCTAAGCAAGTTGCCTCAATATACAGAAGCGCAATCTAGATTAGATGCTCAGATTAAAGGTTGGGAAGACCAATTGCAGAAAATGCAAGCAGAATATGACACCAAAAAAACTTCTTTCGAAAATGAAAAAGTTCTTCTCGTAGGAGAACAACTTAAGCAGAAAGAAACAGAAGTGAAAACTTTAGAAAAAAATATTCAAAAGTTTATTGCTGAAAAGTTCAGCGGAGAAGGAGAAATTAATAAATTTAGAGCCAATTTGGCAAAACCTTTTCAAGACCAAATTCTTAATGCCATTAAAACAATTGTAGAGAAAAATACTTTGGGCATAGTTCTTGATAAAAGTAATAACATAAGCGTAATTTTTTTAGACAAAAGATACGATTATACAGACAAAGTTTTAGATTATTTGCTTAAAACTCCCGCTTCAAAAGAGGATAAAAGCAAAGACAGTAAAACAAAGAATAAAAAATAAGTAAAATAATAAACAATTAAAATTTTTAGGAAAGATGAAAAAATTAAGCATTTTATTTGCAGCGGTAGTGATGTTCATGTCGTTCGGAGTTGCAAAAGCTCAAAAAGTGGCTACTGCTGATGTTTCTGCTATATTAAACATGATGCCAGAAAAAATAAAAGCAGAAGAGCAATTAAAAGCTTTTTCTACAGCTAAACAAGCTGAGATTGAAAAACTAGCAACAGTATGGCAAGCAGATGTTGAAAAATATAAAACGGCTGCTGAAAAAATGACTCAGCCTCAAAGAGAAGCTAAAGAAGCTGAATTAACTAAAACTCAACAACAAATTCAAGCAATGTCACAAGCAGCTCAAAAAGATTTTAACGAAAAATCTGAAGCAGCTTACGGACCAATCGAAAAAAGATTAAACGATGCAATCACTAGAGCTGCTAAAGCTAACGGTTGGGATTTTGTTTTTGATTCTGCTACTAACGGACTTATCTACAAAGCAGGCCCAGATGCTACTGCAGCGATTAAAAAAGAATTAGGTCTTTAATATTTTATTAAGATATACCAAGCCACCTTTCACAAGGTGGTTTTTTTATTTATTTTTGTATAGAAAATCTATTAAAATGGTTTTCAATAATAGTTTTATAATTTGACGTATGAATAAAGAAGTTTCTACAACAGTAAAAATAAGATTTAGCGATTGCGACCCAATTGGGCATCTTAATAATGTAAAGTATTTAGAATATATGCTCAATGCGAGAGAAGATCACGTGGAAGAGTTTTATGGATTTACTTACGAAGAATATCTTAAAAGAACAGGTTGTGTTTGGATTGCTATCCAAAATGAAATTGCTTATCTTAAAGAAGTAAAAGCAAATACCAAAGTAATTATTAGCAGCAAAACAATAGAAATGAGCGATAGAGTTTCTAAAGTTGAAATTCTAATGAAAAGCGAAGACGAAAAAACCATTAATGCAGTTCTTTGGATTACGGTAATTTATTTCAATATGAGAACAAGACAATCTGAAGTTCTTCCTCCAGATGAAAAAGCATTTTTTGATAAGTATTTAATTGAAGTAGAAGAGAAGGAATTTAAAGATAGAGTTTTTCATTTCAGAAAGCAAAATAAAATAATAAATGGAAACTAAGAAAATATTAGTAACAGGCGGAAACGGACAATTAGGACAATGTCTCCAAAAATTGTCTTTAGATTTTCCTCAGTTTGAATTTATTTTTACTGATTCTAATTCATTAGATATTACAGATAAAGAAGCTGTTCTTCATTTTTTTTGGCAAAATGAACCTTCAGTTTGTATTAATGCTGCAGCTTATACAGCAGTAGATTTGGCTGAAAGTGAAGTAGAAAAGGCGTTTTTGATAAATGCAGACGGTACGGAGAATTTAGCCGAAGCTTGTAAAGAATATAACGCTCAGTTTATTCATGTTTCTACAGATTATGTTTTTGATGGTGAAAACAATTTGCCTTATTCTGAGGAAGATTTCACCAATCCAATTGGTGTTTATGGTGCTTCTAAATTATCTGGCGAAGAATTGGCTTTAGAAATAAATCCCTGCACCGTTATTCTTAGAACATCTTGGGTTTATTCGGAGTTTGGCAAAAATTTTGTAAAAACAATGTTGAATCTTTTTTCAACAAAAGAAGAATTAGGAATTGTTGCGGACCAATTCGGTCAACCAACCAATGCAAATGATTTAGCTGAAGCCATTATGAAAATTGTATGTTCAGAGAGAATAACTCCCGGAATTTTTAATTTTTCTAATTATGGAAAAATTTCGTGGTTCGATTTTGCAAATAAGATTAAAGAATTGTCTCATTCAAATATCAAATTAAATAAACTAGAAACTTGGCAATATCCAACACCTGCCAAAAGACCAAAGAATAGTACTTTGAATTTAGAAAAAATTCAAGATATATATAATATTCAACCTAAAGACTGGGAAGAAAGTTTGGCAAATTGTGTGGAAACACTTAGAAGTACATAATCTCATGAGAAAATTTTTATACATATATATATTATTATATAGTAGTTTCTGTTTTTCGCAGACGGTTTATCTAACGGAAGCAAAAAGTATTGGTAACAACAAAGACAAATTTTTGTATGCTTTGCAAAAAGAACCAGATTCTACAGTGGCTCATTATCTTGGTAAAATTGAAGTTTCAGGTTTTTCTAATAATGATGTAGCAGTTTTTGGAGAAATTTACAAAAAAGCAAAATCTGTTTCTGCGAATTGTTATTATCTCAAATTGCCAGAAAGTATAGATGGTAAAACTCAGTTCAATCCTAATCATTATACATTATATATATATGATGCGGATGCTTCTAAAATACAGAAAAACGAAAACACTGTTTATCTTATAAATCCTAATAAAGACGTAGATGTTAGAATTAATGATAAAAAGGTAAAACTACTAACAAGGTCTTATATAAAAATTGATTTGTCAAATAATGATATTACCGATGTTTCTGTAGGAAAATTTTTAGGTTCAAGAATCAAACTTCAAGGTAAAGAAGGGCAACAAGAACAATATTTTCAGATTTTTGGAAAAAAAGTCAGTGCAAATTCTCCTTCAAACCCAGGAATTAATTTTAAAACAGGAGATATTGTTGGTCTCGAAAAGTCATTTGCTAACTTTTTAATAACAATTTATAAAGAAAATTGAGCAATTATTTTACGTAATTATAAGTTTTTAAAGCTTTGTCGAAGATTTTACATCAGAGACAAAGCTTTTTTTAATTTAAATCAGCGTATTTTCTTGTCCTTTTTGTTGGGTTTTGGTTTTTATTTTAACTTGATTTTATTGATTTGATAATTTTATATTTGTTTTTAGTGCTTGTTTTGAATGATTCGTAAAAATAATAATAAAAAATTATGAAATTTTTCATGCTTTTAATCAGTGAGTTAGAATAGAAATTAAATAATTTGAAAAAAAACACTAGATTTCATTTGGAACTAGAGAAAAAAAGGGACTACTTTTGCACCACTCAAAACGAAAGAGTAGCGCAGAGAAACATTGAAAACAAGCCAAGACCAGACAGCTAAAATTTTTAAAAAAAGATTTGGCAGAAATGAAAAAGTTACTATCTTTGCAGTCCCAAACAAAAAGGGAGAGAAGAAGTAGTAATAGAAATTAACGGGACGAATTTAAGTCAATCTAATTTAGAAATAGTGAGACTGAAGGTTCTGGAAATAAAAACAATTTTTCTTCAAAAAAGATTTGGTCAGGTAAAAATAAATAATTACCTTTGCACACGCAAAACTTAGGAAGCTAGACAGATGCTTAAGGAGTGGAAGCGAAAGAAAAGAGATCATTGAAATACAATATACAACCAAGTAAAAAAATAAGAACCAAAGCGAAGTCAACTTTGAGTGAGTCAGACAAACATACAATGGAGAGTTTGATCCTGGCTCAGGATGAACGCTAGCGGGAGGCCTAACACATGCAAGCCGAGCGGTATTTCTTCTTCGGGAGAGAGAGAGCGGCGTACGGGTGCGGAACACGTGTGCAACCTGCCTTTATCTAGAGGATAGCCTTTCGAAAGGAAGATTAATACTCTATAATATATTAATTGGCATCAATTGATATTGAAAACTCCGGTGGATAGAGATGGGCACGCGCAAGATTAGCTAGTTGGTGAGGTAACGGCTCACCAAGGCAATGATCTTTAGGGGGCCTGAGAGGGTGATCCCCCACACTGGTACTGAGACACGGACCAGACTCCTACGGGAGGCAGCAGTGAGGAATATTGGTCAATGGGTGCAAGCCTGAACCAGCCATCCCGCGTGAAGGATTAAGGTCCTATGGATTGTAAACTTCTTTTGTATAGGGATAAACCTACCCTCGTGAGGGTAGCTGAAGGTACTATACGAATAAGCACCGGCTAACTCCGTGCCAGCAGCCGCGGTAATACGGAGGGTGCAAGCGTTATCCGGATTTATTGGGTTTAAAGGGTCCGTAGGCGGACTTATAAGTCAGTGGTGAAAGCCTGTCGCTTAACGATAGAACTGCCATTGATACTGTAAGTCTTGAGTATATTTGAGGTAGCTGGAATAAGTAGTGTAGCGGTGAAATGCATAGATATTACTTAGAACACCAATTGCGAAGGCAGGTTACCAAGATATAACTGACGCTGAGGGACGAAAGCGTGGGTAGCGAACAGGATTAGATACCCTGGTAGTCCACGCTGTAAACGATGCTAACTCGTTTTTGGTACTTCGGTATCAGAGACCAAGCGAAAGTGATAAGTTAGCCACCTGGGGAGTACGCTCGCAAGAGTGAAACTCAAAGGAATTGACGGGGGCCCGCACAAGCGGTGGATTATGTGGTTTAATTCGATGATACGCGAGGAACCTTACCAAGACTTAAATGGGAATTGACAGTTTTAGAAATAGAACTTTCTTCGGACAATTTTCAAGGTGCTGCATGGTTGTCGTCAGCTCGTGCCGTGAGGTGTTAGGTTAAGTCCTGCAACGAGCGCAACCCCTGTCACTAGTTGCCATCATTCAGTTGGGGACTCTAGTGAGACTGCCTACGCAAGTAGAGAGGAAGGTGGGGATGACGTCAAATCATCACGGCCCTTACGTCTTGGGCCACACACGTAATACAATGGCCGGTACAGAGGGCAGCTACACAGCGATGTGATGCAAATCTCGAAAGCCGGTCTCAGTTCGGATTGGAGTCTGCAACTCGACTCTATGAAGCTGGAATCGCTAGTAATCGCGCATCAGCCATGGCGCGGTGAATACGTTCCCGGGCCTTGTACACACCGCCCGTCAAGCCATGGAAGCTGGGGGTACCTGAAGTCGGTGACCGTAAAAGGAGCTGCCTAGGGTAAAACTAGTAACTAGGGCTAAGTCGTAACAAGGTAGCCGTACCGGAAGGTGCGGCTGGAACATCTCATTTTAGAGCGTCATTAGACGTAAAACAAAATTAAGTACGAAAGTACACAAGAACTTACTTAAGTTCGCTTTGGTTTTTTTACTGGTTTATATAAAAAATACAACACCCACTAGAAATTAGTAAAGGGATAGAGATAATTAACAATTATTAATTGATAATTAAAAAAGTCTCGTAGCTCAGCTGGTTAGAGCGCTACACTGATAATGTAGAGGTCGGCAGTTCGAGCCTGCCCGAGACTACTAATTAAGGAGTTAGGTAATATGATTTAGGTATTAGGGAATAGTGAAAGCTAAACACCAATAACTAACAACTATAAACTAGCAACTACTAGAGGGGAATTAGCTCAGCTGGCTAGAGCGCCTGCCTTGCACGCAGGAGGTCAAGGGTTCGACTCCCTTATTCTCCACCGTTTTAGAGGTTTAATTTAAAAGTTACGGATAGAGCCAAAAACAATATTCGTTCATTAAACTGATAAAAAGAAATAAAGATCATTGACATAAACGATAAAGACATCACAAAGAGATAACCGAGCACTTTCGAGTGCCGGCAAATTAGGAAAGAAATCGTTAAGGGCGTATGGCGGATGCCTAGGCTTTCAGAGGCGACGAAGGACGTGGTAAGCTGCGAAAAGCTACGGGGATTGGCACACACGAATTGATCCGTAGATATCCGAATGGGGCAACCCAATACATTGAAGATGTATTACCTCTTAGGAGGAGCAAACCAGGAGAACTGAAACATCTAAGTACCCTGAGGAAAAGAAATCGAAGAGATTCCGTAAGTAGTGGCGAGCGAAAGCGGATTAGCCCAAAAGTCTTTATATATTTAGAAGAATGTTCTGGAAAGAACAGCCATAGACGGTGATAGCCCGGTATTCGAAAGGTATACATAGATGATAAATGAGTAGGGCGGGACACGTGAAATCCTGTCTGAATATGGGGGGACCATCCTCCAAGGCTAAATACTCCTGAAAGACCGATAGTGAACAAGTACTGTGAAGGAAAGGTGAAAAGCACTTCGAATAGAAGGGTGAAATAGAACCTGAAACCGTACGCCTACAAGCGGTCGGAGCACATTAATTGTGTGACGGCGTGCCTTTTGCATAATGAGCCTACGAGTTAATTTTACTAGCGAGGTTAAGGACTTCAGGTCCGGAGCCGAAGCGAAAGCGAGTCTGAATAGGGCGGATAGTTAGTAGGATTAGACGCGAAACCTTGTGATCTACCCATGGGCAGGTTGAAGCTCTGGTAACACAGAGTGGAGGACCGAACCGGTTGACGTTGAAAAGTCTTCGGATGACCTGTGGGTAGGGGTGAAAGGCCAATCAAACTGGGAGATAGCTCGTACTCTCCGAAATGCATTTAGGTGCAGCGTTGATTTATAGTTTATTAGAGGTAGAGCTACTGATTGGATGCGGGGGTTTCATCGCCTACCAATTCCTGACAAACTCCGAATGCTAATAAATGTTGATCAGCAGTGAGGGCATGGGTGCTAAGGTCCATGTCCGAAAGGGAAAGAACCCAGACCAACAGCTAAGGTCCCCAAATATATGTTAAGTTGAAGCAACGCGGTTGGACTGCATTGACAGCTAGGATGTTGGCTTGGAAGCAGCCATTCATTTAAAGAGTGCGTAACAGCTCACTAGTCGAGCGGTCCGGCATGGATAATAATCGGGCATAAACATATTACCGAAGCTATGGATTTGTAAT
>NZ_JASGJD010000001.1:0-170000 GCF_047601505.1 Cloacibacterium sp. | reverse complement strand
GAAACGATAAATCTAGGGTCATAAGCTTTGCCACACATAGCGTAATTACCAGCACCAAATGAATTTCCCATAATTATAGTAAACTTTGGAACAACAGAATTTGCCACTGCATTTACCATTTTGGCACCGTCTTTTATGATGCCTCCATGTTCTGATTTTGAACCTACCATAAAACCTGTTACATCTTGTAGAAAAACCAAAGGAATTTTTCTTTGATTACAATTGGCAATAAATCTGGTAGTTTTATCTGCAGAATCCGAATATATTATACCTCCAAATTGCATTTCTCCTTTTCCAGATTTTACCATTTTTCTTTGATTGGCAATAATGCCAACACTCCAACCGTCAATTCTTGCGGTACAGCAAATAATCGTTTTTCCGTAATCTGGTTTATATTCTTCGAAATCTGAGTTATCTACTAATCTTTTGATGATTTCATACGTATCATATTGTTCTGCTCTAGAGGCTGGTATAATTCCAAATATTTCTTCTGGATTTTTTTTAGGTTCTGAACTTTCAATTCTATCAAAACCTGCTTTTTCAAAGTCTCCAATAGATTTCATAATATTTTTAATTCTATCGAGAGCATCTTTATCGTCTTTGGCTTTATAATCAGTAACTCCAGAAATTTCGCAGTGTGTAGTTGCTCCACCAAGCGTTTCATTGTCTATATTTTCACCAATTGCTGCTTTTACCAAATAACTCCCTGCAAGAAAAATAGAGCCAGTTTTATCTACAATCATAGCTTCGTCACTCATAATTGGAAGATAAGCTCCACCGGCAACGCAACTTCCCATAATCGCTGAGATTTGAATAATCCCCATGGAAGACATTTTAGCGTTATTTCTAAAAATTCTACCAAAATGTTCTTTGTCTGGAAATATTTCGTCTTGCATAGGAAGGTAAACCCCTGCAGAATCTACCAAATAGATAATTGGAAGTCTGTTTTCCATCGCTATTTCTTGAGCTCTTAGATTTTTTTTTCCTGTAATAGGGAACCAAGCTCCAGCTTTTACGGTAGCGTCATTGGCTACAACGATGCATTGTTTACCAGATATTTTACCAATTTTCACGATAACTCCACCACTTGGGCAACCGCCATGTTCTTCGTACATTTCATTACCTGCAAAAGCGGCAATTTCAATTGCGTCATTATCATCATCTAATAAATAGGAAATTCTTTCTCTAGCGGTAAGTTTTCCTTGGTCGCGTTGTTTCTGTAATGCTTTTTCGCCTCCACCTTTTTTAATTTTGGTATAGAGTTGATTAATTTCAGCAAGTCTTAATTTATTAATGTCTTCGTTTTTATTGAATTCTAAATCCATATCCTAAAATGTGTCTCTAAAAATACACATTTTAATAAAAATAAAAAATGAAAAGTAAATGAGAAATTTTATGAATTTGTTTCGTCTTGATAAAAAATAAAAATTTAACTTTTTTTTAAGAAATATTAATGATAAAAATCACGTTTTAGTCTCAAATAGAATGGATGAAAGATTTTTCCTAATTAGTTTTTTATAGTTTATTATTTGATGCCGCCCAGAATTTCGAAGGATGTTTTGGGCGGTGTTATTTTTTATTATTTACCTAAATAATGAAAATAAGTGATTATTTTTGCAATAATAAATAATGACTATGTACAAATCTGCCCATTTTAGGCTACACCTTATTGTTTTTCTTTGGGGTTTTACTGCAATTTTAGGAAAGTTAATTCATGCGAATGCTGAAGTTTTGGTATTTTATAGAATGATTTTTGCTGCCACTTTTCTTTACATTTTCATAAGATTCATCAAAAAAGATAATATAAAAGTTTCTAGAAAATTGCTGTTAAAATTAATAGGAATTGGTAGTTTAATGGCTTTTCATTGGTTATTTTTCTTTAGCTCTATTAAAGTTTCTAATGTTTCTATTGCTTTGAGTTGTTTAGGAACTTCTACGTTGTTTGCAGCCTTAATAGAACCTTTGGTTTTCAAAAGAAAAATAGATTTATCTGAAATATTAATGGGAATCGTAATTGTGATATGTATTTCTTTAATTTTTAAAGTAGAATTTCAGTATAAATTAGGGATTATTTATGGATTAATTTGTGCACTTTTAGGCACTATTTTTTCTGTATTTAATGGTAAAATATATGGCAAAACATCTTCGGGAAACATTATTTTTTATGAAATTTTCGGAGGATGGGTCGTAATTAGTTTATATTTTCTGTTTTCAGGACATATTTTTCAAGTTGGCGAAATAAGTTACAGAGATTTAGCGTTATTAACCATATTAGCGAGTCTATTTACTGCTTTTCCAATGTTTGAATCGGTGAATCTTATGAAATATATTTCACCTTTTACATTGATTTTAACAGTGAATTTAGAACCAATTTATGGTATTATCTTGGCTTTTTTTATCTTTGGAGAATCAGAAAAGATGAGTGCTATTTTTTATATCGCTTCGTTGGTAATGATTTTGGCAATTGTAATAAATGGAATTATAAAAGCTAGAAAGAAATCTAAACTTGAAGCAGTAGAAAATACGCTTTAGATTATAAACAAATTTGATGAAGAAATATTTATTTATTTTAACCTTATTGTCCGTTTTCAGCAATGCTCAAATCGTTAGAAAATATTCTAATGAATTTTTAAATATTGGAGCTGGAGCAAGAGGTTTAGCAATGGGAGGAGCTGTAATCTCTAACCAAAACGATGTTTATGCGCCAATGTGGAACCCCGCAGGATTAACAGAAATTGATAGAGATTGGCAAGGTGCAGCAATGCACGCGGAATATTTTGAATCTATTGCAAAGTACGATTATATCTCTTTTGCAAAAGCGTTAGATTCTAATGATGGCGTTCTTGGGATTTCTATCGTTAGATTAGGTGTTGATAATATTTTGAATACCACACAAATGATAGATTCTGAAGGAAATATAGATTATGATAAAATTTCTAAATTTTCTACTTCAGATTATTCAGGTATTATTTCCTATGCGTTTCATCCCGCTGGAAAAGAAAAATTAAGCGTAGGTGTTAATGCAAAAATTGTATATAGAAACGTTGGGAAATTTGCTAACGGTTTTGGTTTTGGTTTTGATTTGGGAGCGATTTATAATGCAGATTCTGGTTATAAATTTGGTGCAATGCTTCGTGACGCTATTACGACAGTTAATTTTTGGTCTATCAATCAAAAAGAATTATCAGCAATTGTAAATGGTGAAGAATTTAATCCCGCTCCAAAAGATAAAATGGAGATTACAATGCCAAAATTAAATATGGGACTTTCTAAAAACTTCGAGCTAAATAGAGATTTAGAATTGCTTCCAGAAGCTGGTGTAAATGTAGATTTTGCCAAAACAGCAGCGCTTATTTCAACAGATTTTGCCAGTATCACACCTTATCTTGGTGCAGAATTGAGCTTTCAGAAAATGATTTTTGTGAGAGCTGGAGTTAATAAATTTCAAAATGTAACAGATATTGAAGATTTAAAAAGAAAAGTTACTTTTCAGCCAAGTGCCGGAATTGGAATTCGCTACCGTGGTTTAACTTTAGATTATGCCATTACAAGTACTGGAATTGGAGGTAGCAATTACTTCTCGAATTTCTTTTCTTTGAAATTAGATATGGGCGAATTTAGAAATTAAAATAAAAAAATGAATGCTCTAAAGTAATTTCATTTCTATTAAAACAGAAAACTTTCAATAAATTTCATACATTTACTTTCGTAAAAATTATTCAAAAAAATGAAAAAAATAATATCACTTTCGTTGCTTTTTAGCTTAACTTTATTGTACGGACAAAAACTTTCTGATTATGAATATGTTTATGTTCCAGCAAAATTCAAAGATTATGAAACGAATCAATACAATTTGAATAATTTATTGAAAAAAGCTTTGGAAAGCAAAAAATACAAAGTGATACAAGAAGAAATGGCAAATTGGCCTTCGGAATTGAGACAAAATCCTTGCAAAGTGCTTAATGCAGAACTTCTTAACGACTCTAATATGTTTAGAAATAGAGTGAAATTACAGTTTTCAGATTGTCAGAAAAAAGTAGTTTCTGAAACCAAAGGAAATTCAATGCTCAAAGAATTTGATTTAGGTTTTCAAGATGCACTTAAACAATCTTTGGCTACAATTCCTGCTTCTATGCCAGACCCAAACCTTGCTTCTTCTAATATTAAAGAGACTATAAAAGAGGCAGTTCCTTTGCCAATAGACCAAAAAGTGGTTCTGGAAGAGAAAAAAGATACACCTTCTCCTACAGTTTCAGAAACCAAAAAAGCAGAATCTTACACCAACGGAAAAGTTAATTTGCAAAAAATACAAATCTCGAAAGACCAATTTATTTTGGTGAGTTCTAGCAGTTCTGTTCCTTTTGCTACTTTCAAAAATACAACTAAAGCAGATGTTTACAGAGTGACTTTAGAAAACGGAATTTCTACTTTAGGTTACTATGAAAACGGAAATCTGGTGATTGAAATCCCAATCAATGATGGAAATTATAAGAAAGAAGTTTTTACAGCGAAATAAAAAGAAAAGCATCAAGAAATTGATGCTTTTTTATTGATTAAAAAACTCCCAAACAATTTTTCCTTTCTGTTTCCCAAGAATTTCTTCCAAAGTTTCTAAGTTGGATTCCTTTATTCGTTTTACAGATTTTAGTTTCTTTAGAAGCAATTCTATGGTTTTTTCGCCCACTCCAGGTATTTCTTCCAATTCAGATTTTATAGTATTGTTGGTTCTACGCGTTCTATGATGTTTTACTCCAAATCTATGAGCTTCGTCTCTTACTCTTTGCAGAATTTTCAAAGTCTCCGATTTTTTATCTAAATACAACGGAATAGAATCTTCAGGGAAAAATATTTCTTCTAAACGTTTTGCAATACCTACAATCGTTATTTTTCCGTATAAGCCTAATAATTTTAAACTTTTTATGGCAGATGAAAGTTGTCCTTTACCTCCGTCTATCAAAATTAATTGAGGTAGATTTTCACCTTCGTCTAACATTCTTTTGTAACGCCTGTAAATTACTTCTTCCATCGTTGCAAAATCATTCGGACCTTCCACTGTTTTTACGTGAAAAATTCGGTAATCAGATTTACTTGGTTTTCCATCTTTGAAAACAACACACGCCGAAACAGGATTGCTCCCTTGAATGTTTGAGTTGTCAAAACCTTCAATATGTCTCGGTTCTACAGGCATTCTGAGCAGTTTTTGCATTTCTGCCATAATTCTGTTGGTGTGTCTTTCGGGGTCAATAATTTGAACTTGTTTCAGCTTTTCTAGTCTGTATTCTTTGGCGTTTTTTTCTGAAAGTTCTACAATTCTTTTCTTATCTCCAACTTTTGGAACAATCAATTTGATGTTCGGAATTTCTATATTCAAATGAAAAGGAAGCAAAATTTCCTTAGATTCAGAAGCAAATTTTTGTCGGATTTCTATTAAAGCTTCTTCCAAGATTTCTTCATCGGTTTCTTCTAAAACTTTCTTAATTTCTGTGGTAAAACTTTGTACAATATTTCCGTTTCTAATTTTGAAAAAATTGACATAAGCAGCGGTTTCATCACTCGTCATCCCGAAAACATCTACATCATCAATATTAGGATTTACAACCGTATTTCTCGCCTGATAATCATCTAAAAAATCTAATCTTTCTTTCACGGTTTGTGCTGCTTCAAACTCTAAATTTGCAGCAAAACGAAACATTTCGTCTTCTAAATATTTTCTTGCTTTTCGGAAATCTCCTTTAATAATTCCACGGATGGCGTCTATTTTTTCGTCATAATTTTCTTTGCTTTCTAAACCTTCGCAAGGTCCTTTGCAATTTTTGATGTGATATTCTAGGCAAACTTTATATTTTCCGTCATCAATTTTTTTTGGAGATAAATCTAAACTACACGAACGAATTTTATACAAATTTTTAATCGTTTCCAATAAGATTTTAGCTGGACGAACTTTGGCGTAAGGTCCATAATATTCGCTGCCATCTTTTACGACATTTCTGATCATGAAAATTCTAGGAAAATCTTCATTTTTAATACAAATCCAAGGATAAGTTTTGTCGTCTTTCAACATGACGTTGTAGAACGGTTGATGCTCTTTTATCAAATTGTTTTCTAATAAAAGTGCGTCGTATTCGGAGTTTACAACGGTAGTTTCTAGCCTTACGATTTTAGAAACCATAATTCTGGTTCTGTATCCGTTTTGATTTTTGTTGAAATAAGAATGGACTCTTTTCTTCAAATTCTTGGCTTTTCCAACGTACAGAAGTTGTCCGTTTTTATCATAATAACGGTAAACTCCGGGTTCGGAAGGAAGTGTTTTGAGTTGAAGTTCTAGGTTTTCATTCATAGAACAAAAATAGTGAAAAAGTTGCTACCGTCATTGCGAGGAGTGAAACGACGAAGCAATCTATTGAAATGTATTATTTCATTTCCATTGCTTCAATATAAATTGCTTTTCCTTTTGGCAAAAGAACAGGTTCTACAAATGGTTGTTCATCAAGAATTTTCACAGAAGTAATGGCAGATTTATCAAGCAAAAGATATTCTTTTTCGTCAACGAAATGTTTGTTGAGAACGATAGGCAAGAATTGGTCAGCTTTTGAAATATTGTATTCCGAATAAAAATTCTGAAGATTTAATAAAACAGTATTAGGCTTGAAAGTTATTTCCAAAACACCATTTTTTGCTTTTTCACCATGTAAGTTAACTGCTTTTTCACCTTTAATAACGGTTATACTTTCAATATTATTAGGGATAAAAGCTGTTGCATAAAAAAAAGTTTTTTGCCCATTTGCTACTACCAAAGGAGCATCTTGCTTAGAATAAATACTTTTTGAGGTTTGATTTGAAGAAGATGTTCTAATGTCAAAATTTTGAGCAAAACTCATTTGAGTAAATGATAAAACAACAAGAAATAATATTTTTTTCATGGTTATATATTTTATTTACGAAGTTACAAATAAATCAATTCCGAACCACCTATTTTTTTACCCAAATTTTCCATTGTTTTTTGGTATAAATCAATTTGTTTTTGATGTTTTTCAGAAGGTTCACCTGTTTTAAAATCAATAATAAACCAAGCGTCATCTATTTTTACCATTCGGTCTGGTCTGTAGGTTTTTCCTTCAATTAACAATTCTCTTTCGCTTAAAACTTCTTGATTTTCAGTGAAATATTTTGGGTGTTTTTCTATAATTTCAAAAATTCTATCGGCAATTTCAGACTTTTCAGTTTCGGTGATTAATCCTTCTAAAAGATAAGATTTCAACACTTTTTCAATATCACTTTTATCATTAATTTTTGACAAAATCTCGTGGGTGAAAATTCCTTTTCTCACCTTTTCATTTCTTTCCTGATAATTTTTAGAAGGTGTAGCAATCGTAATGTTTGCAGATTTTTCGTGCTTTTGAGTGAGAGATGTAATCTGTTGAGAAATGTGTTGTTTTTCCTCTTTTTTGCTTTGCTTTTTTAATGAATTTTCATCGATTTTAAAAATATCAAAACAATCTAAATTTTCTAAATTTTTAGTTTTCAAGAAATCATAAATTTCTATTTTTGATGGTTTTTCTACACCAGTTTTACTGTCGATTCCAGGTTTTTGAACATAAAGAAACAATTGTTCTACAGGTCTGGTTGTGGCAACATATTGCAAACACAATCTGTCGATGAAATTTTTGTACGTATTTTCTTCATTAAATTCAGAAATTTCTTTGTCATAAGTTTGCAGTTTTTTGTCGAAACCATTAACATTTACAGATTTCAGTTCTTCGTTATTTTCTAAAGAAAACCAATCTTGAATTTTATTATCATAATGTGCATTTTCCATCGGTAGAAAAACAATAGGAAATTCTAAACCTTTCGCTTTGTGAATGGTCATCAATTGAATAGCATCAATATTTTCAGAAGCTTGAATGCTCGTATTTTTGCCTTCTTCTTCCCAGAAATTGAGGAAATCTTTCAAAGTTGCACCAGCATTTTGCGTATAATTGTAGAGCAATTCTAAAAAATTGAGCAAAAAATCGGTTTCTTTATCTTTTACCGAAAATTCGTGGATGTAATATTCTATAAAATTGTACAAATTAAGATGCGGAAAATCTTCTTGTTTTAGAGCAACTTCATATTTTTCTTTGATGAAATTTTCGATGTCTTTTTTGCTTTCGAGGTCTAAAATTTGTTTCATTTCCACCGAAAAATCTTGCATTGTTATTCTGCCAGATTTTTCTAATTCGTACATCATTTTTACCAAAAATCTTCTGTTTTTAGGAAAAGTTTCCCAATACAAAAACTGAATTAAAGCTCGAATCGTCCCCGAAAGTTCCAATGTTAAACCTTTTTCCGAAATTGTTTTAATGTAGGTTTCTTTGCCTTTGTAATTCACCTTTAGATTTCCCAACAATTTAGAAAAATTGAAAATATCTTTGTTTCCTCTGCAAAGAATGGTAATGTCGCTAAATTCAAAATCGTTATTGATGCACTCTTGCAAATCTTGCTGCATTTTTTCTGCACATTCTTGGTAATATGTTTCCTTTAAATCATTTTCTAAAAAATGGACTTTCACTCTGCCTTCTTTTCCAGAAAAAGCAGTTTGTTCTGCATCTTTTCCAAATAATTTTGCGTGTTCTTCGTTAAGAAAATTTCCGTAAAAATGATACAATTCATTGTTGAATTTTACAATATTTTTGGCACTTCTAAAGTTTTGTTGAAGCGTTTCTATTTCTACTTCAATGGGAGCAACTTCCTTTTTATTGATAATGTCGAGCATTATTTCTGCATTTCCACCACGGAATCTGTAAATGCTTTGTTTTGGGTCTCCAACCAACGTAAAACTACTGTTTTCGGTTGCAATGTTGTGGTCTCGAAGTGGAAGAAAATTCATCCATTGTAATGCAGAAGTATCTTGAAATTCATCAAAAAAGTAATGTTGAAATTGCGTTCCTACTTTTTCATAAATGAATGCAGAAGGCTCGTTGCGAAGATTCTCGTTGATGAGAACATTGAATTTTGATAGTAAAATTAAATCGTTTTCGTCTTCAATTTGTTGCAATTGGTCTTGAATTTCTTTGTTGACTTTCAACGGAAGCAATGCTCGTAAAATTTTCTCTTTTTTTTCTCCGAGAATGTAATTTTGAATGATTTTTCTGCGATTTTCAATTAAAGTTTCTAGAATTCCGAAAATTTCAGATTCTTTCTTTTTACCTTTTGCAGAAGCTCCTTTTTGATAACTTTCGAGTTTTTTGTTTTCTTCGGCTTCTGTTTCGTAGAGCAAAGGTTCAGATTTTTCTATAATTCTATTGAAAAAACCGCCAATTCCGTTTTTACCATTGGCAAAATCTTCGATTTCTAATCCGTTGTTTTTAATTAAATCTAAAGAATCTTGAGCAATTTTTTTAGAATTTTCTTTCAGCTCTTTAATCTCTGTTCTGATGTTATTTTTGGTGTTTTCGTAAGCTTTCCAATCGAAATCTTTATTTTCTTCGAGCCAATGATAATGCTTGTCGTTTACAAATTCTTTAGCAGAATCGAGTAGCGTTTTATTGATGTTGACACGTTCATTTTGGTCGAGGCTATAATTGACAAAATCTAAAAAAGCTTCAGAAATTTGTTCATCTTCTCCAATTTTATTGAGCATTTGGTCAACCGCTTCAATTAAGAATGGTTCTGGTTGAATTTCTAAGTTAAAATTCTGCGCCAAACCTAATTCATAAGAAAAACTTCTCACCAATTTTGTGTTGAATTTATCAATCGTACCAATATTTAAAGTAGAGTAGTTGTGCAAAATGTAATCTAGCACTTTTTGCGAACGTTGATGCAAATCATCAAGTGTAATTTTCTTGCCTTGTTCCTCAAATTTCTGCTGAATTCCGAGCAATTTATCGTTTTCGGCATAGTTTTCTTGTGTAAATTCTTTGAGCCAAGAAAGAATTCTCTCCTTCATTTCATTGGCTGCTTTATTGGTAAACGTCAATGCCAAAATATGACGAATAGCGTCTTTTTGATATGGATTTTCAAGGCAAATCATCAACACTCTTTGTACCAAAGTGTATGTTTTACCAGAACCGGCAGAAGCATTGATGGCGATGTATGGTTTCATTTTACTAATTTCTTGAATTTTTTTGGAAATAAAAAATCCGTTCAATTTTTTTGAACGGAATTCAGTTATTGTTTGTGGAAATATTAGTAGCCACTAAATTTCACTAGTGAAAATTTTAAGAATTTTATCATTTTTAGAAAATTCATTTCCGAATATTGATTTTAGAAAAGGAATTTTCAAATCATTGTGTACAATCATCCACATTGGATTTCCAAATGTCTTTGGGTATCCTGCATCAGCATCATCTTCTCCATTCCATCTAACAGCAATGCACATTTCACCACCATAAAATCTACCATAAGCAATTGAAAATTCACCGTTATCATAAACAACTTCTACTAATTCAAAGTTACCAGGTTTAACTAATTCTGGTTTCATAATTTTGTTTTTTTTTGTTTAATTTTTAAAAAATTTAGAATTAATGTTTCCTATTTTATAAATATAAATACCTTTAGGAAGAAACTCAACGTCTAAAGAAATTATTTTTTCAGAGTTCATGAAAGATTTATTTAAGACTATTTTGCCATTTTGATCATAAACTTGTAAATTATTATTACCATTATTTGGATTTATAATATTTAAATTTTTATTTGTAGGAATAGGAAAAGCCGAAAGTTTATTTTTATATGTAATTTCTTTTGTTGTTAAGGAATTGGTTGAAAGATTATAAATTTCTGTTGAGTTAGTTGCTAGATTAAAAAGTCTTAATTTGTTTTTATTTGCGTTACTGTCATGATAAATATGAAAATCAAATTCATTTTCTAAATTGTAGCCATCACCAAAATCTTTCACTATTTGCCCATCTTCATTATATATTATTATTTTATATGTAAATTCATTAATAGTAGTATCATATTTGGCAAAAGCAACGACTATTTCCAACAAATTATCAAAATTAAATAGATTCTTTGAAAGAAAGAAATTATCATACGCTCTTATTACCATTTCATATCCCACAGGAATTGTTGGAGTGAACTGTTTCTTCAGAGAGTAGTCTGAATTGTAAATTTTTATTGTGGAAAGATTCCAACCAACAGTATAATAATAAGTTTCAGCATTATTTGTAAAAACTTGGAGATTCTCGGAAGGATAAGTTTTTTCAAGTGTAATTTGCCCAAATGCATAACTAGTGATAATAGTTGAAAGCAATAAAGATAATAGATTTTTTTTCATTTTAAAATTTTTTGTAAAGTTATATAAGATGTTTTGATTAAAAATACGGGAAACCGTAATGTCAGAATTTTTGTTTGTTATACATTAGTTTTTTTTCAAAAGTACCGCTATTAAAAGCAAAAATTGATATTAATATTACTAATACAAGAAAAAAATTACTAATTCCAAAAAATATTTTTACATTTGAGTAAAATATTTAGAAATGAGTTTAGGAGAAAAACTGAAACAAGCAAGACTTACAAAAAACTTTTCACAAGAATATATGGCAGAAGTTTTACAGATTTCGCAAAAAACATATTCTAATTTTGAGAATAATAAGACAAAACCAGATTTTAGCCAAATAGAAGAAATATCTAAAATTTTAGAAACAAGTATTTTAGAGTTTCTTTCAGGTGAGAATATGTCTTTTTATCAAAATAATTCAGGAGTTAATAATGGTTTTGTAGTTAATAACCTATCTGAAAAATTAATAGAGCAATACGAATTGAGAATTAAAAAACTGGAAGAAGAAAATAAATATTTAAAAAATCTTCTTGATAAATTTGTAAAATAGAATTTATATTTTTTAACATAGCGTTCCTACGGAACGCCTTTTTTTGCTGTTTTTTCTACACACATTACGTTCCTACGGAACGAAAAAAATCCGCTCAAAAAAATTGAACGGATTTAATATAATTTATAAGCGGATTGCTTCGTCAGTCGTTGTACTCCTTCCTCGCAATGACGATTTTCGAGTCTTCCATCTTCCGATTTTGCACTTCCTGCTTTTTTACATCATTCCTGGCATTCCTCCTCCCATTGGTGGCATTGCGCTTTCAGGTTTTGGTACTTCTGTGATTACACATTCTGTAGTTAATAACATTCCTGATACAGAAGCAGCGTTTTCTAAGGCAACTCTGGTTACTTTAGTAGGGTCTATAATACCAGCTTCTAGCATATTTACATACTCGTCAGTTTTTGCATTATAACCGAAATCTCCACTTCCTTCTGCTACTTTAGCTACGATTACAGAACCTTCACCACCTGCATTTGCAACGATTTGTCTTAGAGGTTCTTCAATCGCTCTTTTTACGATTTTGATACCTGTAAATTCATCTTGGTTAGCTCCAGAAAGATTGTCTAGTGCAGCAATTGCTCTTACTAAAGCAACTCCACCACCAGCAACGATTCCTTCTTCTACAGCAGCTCTTGTTGCGTGAAGCGCATCGTCAACTCTGTCTTTTTTCTCTTTCATTTCTACTTCAGAAGCAGCACCTACATAAAGAACAGCAACTCCACCAGCTAGTTTAGCTAATCTTTCTTGCAATTTTTCTCTGTCGTAATCTGAAGTTGTAGATTCCATTTGAGCTTTAATTTGAGAAACTCTACCTTTAATTTCTTCTTCGTTACCAGCTCCATTTACGATGGTTGTATTGTCTTTATCAATGGTTACTTTTTCTGCTCTTCCTAGCATGTCAATGGTAACATTGTCCATGTTGAAGCCTCTTTCTTCAGAAACAACTTGTCCACCAGTTAAGATGGCAATATCTTCTAACATTGCTTTTCTTCTGTCTCCAAAACCTGGAGCTTTTACTGCTGCAATTTTAAGAGAACCTCTTAATTTGTTTACAACTAAAGTTGCTAAAGCTTCACCTTCTACTTCTTCAGAAATAATAAGAAGCGCTTTTCCTTGCTGAGCAACTGGTTCTAAAACTGGCAATAATTCTTTCATTGAAGAGATTTTTTTCTCAACTAAAAGAATAAAAGGATTGTCTAATTCTGCCACCATTTTTTCTGCATTGGTAACGAAATATGGAGATTGGTAACCTCTATCGAATTGCATACCTTCTACTACATCTACTGTAGTATCAGTTCCTTTTGCTTCTTCTACGGTAATTACACCTTCTTTACCAACTTTAGAGAAAGCTTCAGAAATTAAAGTTCCGATAGTTTCGTCGTTATTTGCGGAAATAGAAGCTACTTGTTTAATTTTTTCAGCAGAATCACCTACAGATTGAGATTGAGATTTAAGATTTTCTACAACAGCAGTTACTGCTTTGTCGATTCCTCTTTTCAAATCCATAGGATTTGCACCAGCTGCAACGTTTTTAAGACCTTCTCTTACGATAGCCTGAGCCAAAACTGTAGCGGTAGTAGTACCGTCTCCAGCAATATCATTGGTTTTAGAAGCAACTTCTTTCACCATTTGAGCGCCCATGTTTTCTACTTTGTCTTCTAGCTCTATTTCTTTCGCTACAGACACACCGTCTTTGGTTACGTGAGGAGCACCGAAAGCTTTCTCGATTACTACGTTTCTACCTTTTGGTCCTAAAGTTACTTTTACTGCATTAGCTAATGCATCAACACCTCTTTTAAGAGCGTCTCTAGATTCAATATCGAATTTTATTTCTTTTGCCATAATTTTTTAGATTGTATTAATGTACTATGTAGAATGTACAAAGTACAGAGTTATTTTTATGAAATTTTTATAAATACATTGTACATTTTACTTTGTACAATGTACAGGTAAATTATCCAAGAATTCCTAATAAATCAGATTCTCTTACAATTAAATAATCTTTACCGTCTAGTTTCAATTCAGAACCGGCATATTTACCGTAAAGAACTCTGTCGCCAACTTTTACTGTCATTGGTTCGTCTGGTTTTCCATTTCCTACTGCAACTACAGTTCCTTCTTGTGGTTTTTCTTTTGCGGTATCAGGGATAATGATTCCCGATGCAGTCTTAGTTTCTGCTTGTACAGGTTCTACTAAAACTCTGTCTGCTAATGGTTTAAAATTTACTGACATATGTATAATTATTTTTAAATTTTCTGTGATGGAATTCCCCAATTTTGTGCCAATAGCAATTGAAAATTAAAAATTAAAAATTGAAAGTTAATTTGGCAGAATTCTGACAGTTGATGTGAAATTTTGGCAGAAAAAAACCACTCAAAAAACTTTGAGTGGCGTATTATTTAATCAATTATTTTGGTATTAATTTTTCTTTCCTGCAGCTTGCATTGGATTTACCATTCCTGGCGAAACACCTCTTGCACGTTGCTGTTGTCTGTCTTTGAATACTTGGAACTTGGTGGGTTCTGAGAATGTTCCCCAGAAGTTGTTAGAAGTATCAATGTCAGCAGTTTCTTTCATTGGGTCTAGTTGAATAGACTTTAATTTTTTGTCGAAGAAATAAGTTTTAGAAACAGATTTTTCGTTTTTTCTCCAAATTTGAGCAGAGATTTTATCGTTTAATTTAGAGCCGTCTTCGAAAGTGAATTCTAGAATAAGAGGCATTACCAAACCTCCTTTGTTAGAGAAATCTATTTGATAACCAGTTAGATTTTTGAAATTTGCTCTTTCTTTTTCAGTTAAATTTTCTGCGGCGTCACCTTTAATTGTGTATTCTTTAGTAGTGTCTACATTTTCTAAACCTCTGTCATATCTCCAGTAAAAATCTTGAGTAGAAGTATCTTTGTCTGTATAGAAAGTGATTTTTTTATCTTCTCGGTTTCTAATTTTAGAAATATCTTCAAAATCGTTAACAGCAGGTTTTTCTACTTTATATTTAAATTCTCTAGGAGTTGCTTTGCCGTCAAAATCTGGTGTTGCTACGGTTACTTTGTCAATTGCAATATCAACAGGATCTGTACTGTAGAACCAACCTCTCCAGAACCAATCTAAATCTTCGCCACTTGCATCTTCCATTGTTCTAAATAAATCTGCAGGTTCAGGATGTTTGAAAGCCCATCTTTTTGCATAGGTTTTAAAAGCTTTGTCAAAAAGCTCTCTTCCCATAATGGTTTCTCTCAAAATATTAAGTCCTGTTGCTGGTTTAGAGTAAGCATTTGGTCCAAATTGAATAATGTTTTCAGAATTAGACATTATTGGTTCCAATTGGTCTTTTGGAAGTTTCATGTAATCTACAATAGTATGTGCAGGACCTCTTTTTGAAGGAAATTTGTTGTCCCAAAGTTCTTCTGTAAGATATTCTACAAAAGTATTAAGTCCTTCGTCCATCCAAGACCATTGTCTTTCGTCTGAATTAATAATCATTGGGAAAAAATTATGACCAACTTCGTGGATGATTACCCCTAACATTCCGTTTTTAGTGCCTTCAGAATAAGTTCCATCTTTTTCGGTTCTTCCGTAGTTGAAACAAATCATTGGATATTCCATGCCGTTTGCAGCTTCTACAGATTGAGCAACTGGATAAGGATAAGGAATTGTAAAGTCAGAATATGTTTTAATAGTATGAGCAACGGCTTTAGTAGAATATTTTCTGTAAAGTCCATAAGATTCTTTAGGATAGAAACTCATTGCCATTACTTTATTGTTGTTTTCAGCAATTACTTGTGGCATTGCATCCCAAACATATTTTCTAGAAGAAGTCCAAGCGAAATCTCTTACGTTTTCAGCTTCGAAAACCCAAGTTTTTCTATTTTTAGATTTTGTTTTTTCTGCTTTTTTAGCTTCGTCTAAAGTCACAATTTCTACTGGTTCGGAAGCGTTTTGAGCTTTTTGCCATCTTGCAAATTGTTCTGGAGTAAGCACTTCTGCATAGTTTTTTCCAACACCGGTTCCGGCAACTACATGGTCTGCAGGAACATTCATTTTTACTTTGAAATTACCAAAAGTAAGGGCAAATTCTCCTCTTCCTGTAAATTGGTGATTTTGCCATCCTTGGAAATCTGAGTAAACACAAAGTCTAGGATACCATTGCGTCATGGTGAAAAGATAATTTCCTTCTTCTGGAAAGAATTCATAACCACCTCTTCCTCCCATTTTCATGCGGTCAGAAATATTGTAATTCCAATCAATTTTAAATTTGAAAGTTTCTCCTTTTTTTAATTTTTTAGGTAAATCTATTCTCATCATGGTTTTGTTTACCACATAAGAAAGCGGTTTGCCATTTTCGTCTGTTACTTTGTCTAGATTCACGCCATAGCCATTGTCTTTTGCAGGTAATTCAGAGGCAGATAAACGAGTGCTAGAAGTTTGCTTTAGTAAAGATGAACTATTGTCATATCCCGCATTTTTTACAGAAGATTGCTGATTTTCATCTAATTGTAACCAAATGTAATCTAGTTCGTCTGGGGAATTGTTATAGTAAGTAATCGTTTCAGAACCTTTTAGGTTTAGTTTGTCTTCGTCCAAATAAGCAGAAATGTCATAGTCTGCACGCTGTTGCCAATATTCGTGGCCAGGTGCACCAGATGCTGTTCTGTAATTATTAGGGGTTGGTAAAATGGTGCCCAATTGTTCAAATTTGTTCCCGTGGTTGCTGCCAGGGTTGTTTTGAATGTTTTGAGCGGAAATGCTCGCAAGAGAGCATAAAAACATAAAAATGCTTAGACTCCTTTTCATTATCAAATTAATTTTTTCAGATTTGTCAACAAATATAGATATTTGTTACAGAAAAAATCAATTTTTTTAAACTTTTACTTAAAAAATATAGGGGTTGTAGTTATTTTATTTGTTTATAATAGGACTAAACGGGTATTCTTTCTAAAGCCATCTTGATAGAAAAGATTAAAATTGGCGCTGAAACTAACATTACCCAATGCTTTTTCTTTAATTTTAAAAATGTAGAAAGGATGTAGAAAATACTCAGTACAATAATAACAACTGCAATTTGACCAATTTCTAAACCAACATTAAAGCCAAGAAGCGGTATTACAATGCTTTGCTCTTTTGCAAGCATCATTCTTACGGAGTTGGCAAACCCCATTCCGTGGATTAATCCGAAAATTAAAGCCAGAAAATAATTGAGTTTTATTAATTTGTCTTCGTTTTTAGAAAAAATAATGTTATCTAAGGCGGTGAAAACAATGGTACAAGGGATTAAAAATTCCACCCAATTGCTTGGGAATCTAATGATGTCAAAAGCACTTAAAGCTAACGTGAAAGAGTGTCCTAGTGTGAAAGCAGTAACTAAAATAAGTACCTTTTTTAAATCTTGAAAACTGAAAATTGCTACCAATGCTAAAATGAAAAGTTGATGGTCTAATGCATCAATCGAAATAATATGTTCCCAGCCTAATTGTAAATAAAAAAGAAAATCTGTCATCATTTTTAAAATAAAATACGAAAATAATGATTAATTTCGGAACGAAAATTGAAATGTTTTAATTATGAAGAAGTTTTTTTTGCTTTTCGGGATGTTCTTTTTTCTTTTGTCTTCTGCAAAAGATTTGCATCCGTATCATGTTGGTTCTGTGGAGGTTAATTATAATTCTAAAACCAAAACTTTCGAAGTTTCTGCTAGGCTTTTTTTAGATGATTTGGAAAGTGCACTCAATAAAAAGTACAATCAATCTTTGCATTTTGGAGATGAAAAAAGTAAAGATGCAATTAATAAAGCTCTAGGAAATTATTTTTCGGAATATTTTAAATTGAAAAATAATAATAAATTTCTAAAAATTAATTATTTGGGTTACGAAGAAGATAAAGAAGCGGTAAATATTTATTTAGAATCAGAAGTTACCGAAGCTCCCAAAAAAGTAGAAACCGCTGTAAGTTTGCTCTATAATTTGTACGATGACCAAATGAATATTGTGCACATTATCGTAAACGGAAACCGTAAAAGTAGTAAATTAAATTATCCGGATAGATATTTGTACCAAATGTTTTAAAAGTATGAGAAAAATATCAGCATTTTTATTGATTTTTCTAGGAACGTTTTTTTATGCTCAAATTTCCAAAGCTTATTTGGTGGGGATTTGGCGTGTAGAAAATGTAAGTTTTAATAAGAAAAATTCAACATTAGAACAAAAATCTAAAATGGAAATGCTAAAAAAAATGTTTTTGAAATCTAACTTTGTTTTCAAGAATAATAATTCTGTAGATTTTAATTTTCCTTCTCCAGAAATGGCGGTAAAAAACGGAACTTGGGATTTACAATCTGAAAGTATTGTCTCCATCAGCAAAGGAAAAGATAAAGTGATGAAATTTTTTGTAGAAAATAAAAACGGAAAATTTTATTTCGTTTTGGCAGATTTTCAGTTTCCTTATCTCATTTTAGAAGTGAAAAAATAGCTTACTGTTTAAATTTTCAGCAATAAAATTTAAACAGGATTTTAAAGATTCTCATTGAATTTATCACAAAAATCTTTTAATTCTGGAAAAAATTCTTCGTAGCATTTTCTTAAAACATCTTTATTGTATTGGAAAAATCCGTAAACAGGAACGGTGTTGTTTAGATATTTTGCTTTGTTCATTACATTAGTGAGGCTATATTCCATGCCCCAGTCGAAGCGGTAATTGTAGAGCCAATTGTCTTTTTGCATTCTGGGAAGAATTTTTCTGAAAGTTTCGGGCAAAATTTCTTCATATTTATCTAAAACTTCATAAACATGACAAGAGAAATCTCTCCATTCTTTATCAGATTTTATAGAAGTGTCATTGGCTAAAAAATAATCAAAAGTTACATCTACAAAAGCACCAGAATATAATCTCACTATAGGTTGGAAAACTTTTTTTGCTTCAGAAACTTTCGGGTGAACATCCGTAAAAGCATCTATTGCACGGTGAAGTGTGATGCCTTGCTGTATGCCTTCGGGCAAATTTTCTTTGTTTTTATTTTTGATAAAATCACCTATAATGTTTCCTACAATCTGTTCGTCTGTATAAGAAAGAAATGTGTGGGCAAGGTAATTCATAACTTTAGATTTTAAAGAAGGAAATAACTTAATATCTGTTTAAAATTAAGAAAAATCTACGATTAGAGCTAGGTTTTTTTAAAAAATCTTCTCGTGAAATTCTTCTATCTTGTTTACTCCTTCAATTTGTATTCCAAAGTTCTTTTTTGGGATTTTATTTTGCTTAGAAACGAAAATTTTATCATAGCCAAGCTTTTCTGCTTCTGAGATGCGCTGTTCTATTTGTGGCACAGGTCTTATTTCTCCGCTTAAGCCAATTTCTCCTGCAAAACAGTATTTCTCCGAAATTGCCAAATCTTCGTTACTACTCAAAATTGCTGCAATTACAGCTAAATCTAATGCCGGATCATCTGTTTTTATTCCACCAGTAATGTTGAGAAAAACATCTTTTGCTCCCAACATAAAACCTGCACGTTTTTCTAAAACAGCCAAAAGCATATTTAATCTTTTGGCATCAAAACCAGTAGAACTTCGTTGAGGTGTCCCATAAACTGCGCTAGAAACCAAAGCCTGAATTTCTAGCAACATAGGTCTGTTTCCTTCTAAAGTTACGGCAACAGCATTGCCAGAAAGTTCTTCGTATTTTTTGGTAATGAGAATTTCGGAAGGATTTTTTATTTCTTTTAAACCTTGAGTTACCATCTCGTAAATCCCGATTTCTTGTGTAGACCCGAAACGGTTTTTTTGTGCTCTAAGCAATCGGAAAAGGTGATTTCGGTCTCCATCGAAATTTAGAACCACATCTACCATGTGTTCTAGAACTTTTGGACCAGCGATTTGTCCGTCTTTCGTTATATGACCCACCAAAATTACAGGAATGCTGTTTTCTTTGGCAAATTTTATCAATTCGTTAGAACATTCTCTAATCTGAGAAATAGTTCCAGGCGAACTTTCTATTAATTGAGATTGTAGCGTTTGAATAGAATCTACAATCATAACGTCTGGTTGCAGATTTTTGGCTTCTTTCAAAATTTTTTCAACAGATGTTTCGGTGTAGAGAAAACAATGTGGATTTTGGATATCTGTTAATCTATCTGCGCGCATTTTAATTTGAGAAGCGCTTTCTTCACCAGAAACGTAGAGGATTTTCTTCTTCATTTTCAATGCCAATTGTAGTAAAAGAGTAGATTTGCCAATGCCAGGTTCTCCACCAATTAAAATCACAGAACCGAGAACAAGCCCGCCTCCCAAAACTCGGTTTAGTTCTTCGCTAATGGTTTTCAGACGTTGTTCTGTGCCAGTTTCTACCTCTGTAATGTTGATGATTTTTTGTTTTCCGCTTCCCAGAATATCATAATGAGAAGATTTTTTTTCTACAATTTCTTCTACTAAAGTATTCCATTCTCCACAGTTTTTGCATTGTCCGTGCCATTGAGAATATTGGGAACCACAGTTCTGACAGTAATATGCAGTTTTTATTTTTGCCACAAATATTTTTATTGATAATTAAAGTTGCAATTTACAAAAATTTGTGTTCTATGTTTTATTTGTGTGTGAGAAGAAAAAACTCCCGAAAAGTTAATTTCGGGAGAAAGGCTTATTTTACTACGAATTTTTTAGATGTTGTTTTGCTATTGCTAGATGTATTAAATATGAATAAGCCTTTGTTTAAATCAGATTTTTCAATACTGAATAAATTGGTGTTTGGTGTAAAGGTGTAAATTAGCTTTCCAGCTGCGTCGAAAATTTCTATTTTTTTGAATTTTTCTGATTTGTTTTCTAAGAAAATTTTCCCATCAGATTCGTAGATTGTAATTTCTTCGTTTTTAACAATGTTTGATGTTGCTAAAGTAGCATCTGGCTTGTAAACTATTTCGAAACGATTTTTTACATCTCCCGCATCAGCATAAAACTGATAGTTTTCTTGTGAAAGATTTATTGTTTTGTTTAAAGTTTTATCTCGAAGATAAACCGCTTGACTTCCATTGAAAATTCCCTCAACTTGAGAAATGGAGATTTCGTAGTTTCCTTTTTCAAAAAATGTAGCACCTAAAGTTACTATATCATTATTGGTGAAAGAGTTGTTTCTGCCTTGTATTACAAGATTTTTATTGTCAATAACAGAATAAAACATGTCGGAAGATTTTGCGATTTGTTCTGAATCATAACCTCTGTCTAAACCATTGGTGGCTCCTTTTACATATCCAATTAATAAGGTGTTGAAATTTTTAGCAGGCGTTGTAAGTTTTAGCCATATTTTATTATCTGTAGAAGCTGTTCTTGCATTGAAAAAAGTTCCTTTGCTAGATGTTCTCATGCTATTATTAAATGTAATGTTTGCATTACCTGTATTTGTTTTTTTGATAATAAAGCCTTGTCCTACAACTATTTCGTCAGTAGGAACGATGGTGGAGTTTACAGCTCCAACTCCTCCAGTTAAATTTCTTATAGCATAGTTTGCTCCGTCGTAGCTTGAGCCTTGCATTATTGGTGGATTAGGATTTACATTAGTCCAGAAATAAGCAATTGGCTCTATTATTGAAGAATTAGCACTGTAAAATTGACTAAAACTAATATTGGAAGGAAAAGGGTTTCCAATAAGATTAAAACCATTTCCGTTTCTTTGAATAGGAAGTGTAACAATTCCGTTATTAGGAATGCCAACAAATGTCCAATCACTAGTTGTATTGGATGTGGTATAGTTGTTTGGTGCTCTTATTGCGTACCCTTTTCCTTTTGTGAAAGTGTATGTGTTTTTATCTTCAATGTTTGTTATACTTAGAGTGTTATTTGGATATGAATTTTTTATGAATAAACCATCAAAATAGTCATTACTTTCATTATAAACATAGAATCTAGTGTCTAAAGTATTTGGTGAAAAGTTTTTTACATTTTGTTCACTTACCGGTGCTCCCCAATAGTTGTAATCTAAGCGTTTTAAAGTTGCTTTACGTTTTACGGTAATGTTGCCAATGTTTTGAGCGTTATTATTTATTTGAACAAGATTTGCATCAGACTCAACAGTCATAGTTCCAGATGTAAGTTCCAATTCGCCGGTTATAGTGAATTTTTTACCAGTTGGAATTACGATTTGAGCATTGTTTTGTATCTCTACAGAACAAGCAGTAATGTCGCTAGAAAGCGTAAAGTTATTTGTAAATGTAACTTTTTTTGTTGCGTCTGGTGCTCCGTTACTCCAAGTTCCATTGTAAGTTGTAGAAGGGGATTTTACTGAAGCTACCGCTGAAAATCCAGAACAATTGCCATTTGACAAAACGGCTCTATAATACATTTCTGTAGTAAGTTTATCTGGTAATAATAATGTATTCTGTGTGTTTGCAATATCGGTTACATTACTAGAGAAGTCGCTTAAAGTAGAAGATTGCCATTTTACGATGGTTCCAAAATATCCTGACAATGTAAGAGTGTTTCCAGTATTGTATTTACTGCAAATGTTTAAACTATTAATTGTACCAGGTGAGATAGGTTGATAAACGGTTACGTTAACTGTGCCTTCTGAAGTATAGGTGTTTCCAGATTTTGTTATTGATATTTTGAGTCTGAAAGTATAATTTCCGGGAATAAGATTGTTCACTGTTAAAGATTGAGTGTTTTGGGTTGAAAATCCCGAAAAATTAGTTGGTGCACTATCAAGATACCAAGTATAAGTTTTCGTTAAAGTTATGTTTGAGTTTGCTGGTGCTGTTAATGTTACGAAATTATTTTGTGAAGAATTATAGCACAAACTGCTTGGTGATGAGGTAGGTGTTGCGTTAATAGTACCTCCAGATTGGTTTACGTCGCAGAAGTCGCCTGCAACTGCGTTTCCGCTTCCTGCGCAGTTACTATAGGTGAGATTTCCAATAATTAAGGAATTTTGATTAGAACAACTTGCGCCTACTAAGCCATATCCGTTAATTCCACTTCCGTTATTACAATTTCCAGAACCAGTATTGATTATGCTTACTTCTGCGTCGGCTTTAAGTTTGAGATAGACATTATTTTGATTCCAAGCAACGGTGCCAGCATCTAATAATAAATAGCTAGTGTTGTTGAGTTCAAGATTGATGTTTAAGGTAAGTTGACCTTTTACAATTAAATCGCCAATGTTGTAAATAGAGGTAGAAGAAGGAGTGTTGTTTCCGTTTCCATAAGTTCCTACAGTAATAGTATGTCCGTCTTCTATTGAAACGGAATAATTTCCAGATGTTTGTCCAGGGAATTGCGTTGCGGCTGTCCAACCAGATGCAGTGTAAATCTGCCATTTAGTATAGTCTGCCCAGTTGCCAGATGCAATGGTTTTGTAATCTCCAATATTCTGAGAATATAGTAGATTCACCAATAGTACGAATACTATGGTGTAGAAATTAGTTTTCATCACTTGTGTATAGTTAGTTTGTGTTAAGACAAAAGTAAATGATTTTTTTTCAATTGAGACTAATGCATTTTACGTATTTTTTGCTGTTTTTTTTCAAAAAGTATTGTCAATAGAAATTATTTTCTTAAAGATAAATTTTGTTTTTTGGGACTTTATGTAAAATCCCCTAACTTTGCACAAACCTAAATCTAATGAGTAAAAAGAATACCAAGTACATCTTTGTAACAGGAGGTGTTACTTCATCTTTGGGAAAAGGCATTGTTTCTGCATCTCTTGGCCTTCTCCTAAAATCACGTGGCTTTAAAGTTACCATACAAAAGCTAGATCCGTATATTAATATTGACCCAGGAACACTTAACCCTTATGAACATGGAGAGTGTTACGTTACCGAAGACGGCGCAGAAACGGATTTGGACTTAGGACATTATGAAAGATTTCTAGATTCTCCCACTTCACAAAATAATAATGTTACCACTGGAAGGATTTACCAAACGGTAATAGAAAAAGAAAGAAGAGGAGATTTTCTTGGGAAAACAGTACAAGTAATTCCTCATATTACCAACGAGATAAAACGCAGAATCAAAATTCTTGGAAACAAAGATTATGATATTATCATCACAGAAATTGGTGGTACGGTAGGAGATATAGAGTCTCTTCCTTACATAGAAAGTGTAAGACAATTGAAATGGGAGTTGGGAGAGAACAATTCTATGGTTATTCATCTTACTTTGTTGCCTTATCTTTCTGCGAGTGGTGAGTTGAAAACAAAACCTTCTCAGCACTCTGTAAGAATGTTGATGGAATCTGGCATTATGGCAGATGTCTTGGTTTGTAGATCCGAACACAAAATTCCTAAAGATGTAAAATCTAAATTGGCTCAGTTCTGTAACGTTCCATTTGAGAATGTTATCGAAAGTATGGATGTAGAAACCATCTATCAAGTTCCTTTAGAATTGCAAAAACAAAAATTTGATGAGGTAGTTCTAAAAGAATTGGCGTTGCCAGTTAATCAAGAATCTGATTTGAAGGATTGGAAAAATTTCCTCAAAAAATATAAAAATCCGAAGAAAAAAGTAGAAATAGCTTTAGTAGGGAAGTATGTTTCTTTGCAAGATTCTTATAAATCTATTGTAGAAGCTTTTATCCATGCTGGTGCTGCTCAGGAAACTGAAGTGAAAATCAGATGGATTTACAGCGGAGACCTTACCGAATCTAATCTTGACGAAAATTTCAAAGGAATAGATGGGATGCTTATTGCGCCAGGATTTGGAGATAGAGGTATCGAAGGAAAAATTCTCGCTGCTAAATTTGCTAGAGAAAATAAAGTTCCACTTTTGGGAATTTGTCTTGGTATGCAAATTATGACGATTGAATTTGCTAGAAATGTTTTAGGTTTCCGAGATGCTAATTCTTCAGAATTCGATCTTACAACAAAACATCCTGTAATTTCTTTAATGGAAGAACAAAAAAACATTATCGAAAAAGGTGGTACCATGAGATTGGGAGCTTGGAAATGTCAATTAAAACCCAATACAAAACTTCTAGAAATTTACGGAAATAGAAATATTACCGAAAGACACAGACACCGCTATGAATTCAATAGTGATTTCTTAGAAGATTTTGAAAGTAACGGAATGCAAGCATCTGGTATAAACCCAGACACCAAATTGGTAGAAACAATAGAGATGAAAAATCATCCGTTTTATGTTGGTGTGCAGTATCATCCAGAATATAAAAGTACGGTGGCAACGCCGCACCCGTTGTTCTTGGCTCTGGTAAAAGCAAGTTCTAAAAAATAAATAGAAGCTCCTTATTTTGGGAGCTTTTTTTGTAAATAATAAAAAACGACATTTTGGCAAAAATTTCCTATTTTTGTCAGCTAAAATAAATAGGAATAATATTTGAGAATTGTAATCTCAGATTTTAAAGTTCAATCGATATGATGCAACAAAACAACGGATTAGATAAGAAGCAACTCATTAGCCTTTTTGTGCTATCGGCAGTAATGATGGCTTTTATGTATTATTTTCAAAATAAACAGGCAGAAGAAGCTAAAATTACTGAGCAAAAAGCCAAAACAGAGCAAAAAGCAAGTTCAACTAAACCTACTGTAGCAGCTAATTTGTCTGCGCCTGTTAATGCAGCGGCTGTAAAAAATGTAACACTGAAAAATGAATTGTTAACAGTAGAGTTCTCTTCTTTAGGTGGTCAAATCTCTTCTGCAAAATTAAATAAGTATTCTGCTTATGATAAAAAATCAGACAAACATGATTTGCCACTTTATCTATTCAATAAAAATAATTCTAGTTACGGTTTTCAATTTAAAGATAAAACGGGAAAGGTTTTTAATACCAAAGATTTAGTATTTGTTCCGAATGTTGAAGGTAATTCTGTGACAATGACGGCTCAAATTTCTGGAGCCACCATTCAGTACATTTATACATTATTAGATAAATACACTATTGATTTTAATGTAAAAACGCAAGGTCTTTCTAGTTTAATAGCAGATGATAAAGCAGATTTCAATTGGAATTATTCTGTAAGAGGAATGGAAAAAGGGCGTTCTCAGGAACAAACTCATTCCGAATTTAATTATGCTTTTAATAATTATAAAGATGCAGATTATGACACCAATGGTTTTGAAGAGCCAAAAGAAACGCTTAATTGGTTAGGTGTAAAACAACAGTTTTTCACTTCTGTTATCGAAACTTCTACAGGTTTTGTTAATGCAAAAGGAACTCAAGAATCTATAAAAGAAGGAGAGTTTTTAAAGAAATTTAATTTTGACGGACAAGTAAAACTTGCGGGTAATGAATTAAATCAGAATTTTAAATGGTATTTTATGCCTTTAGATTTACCATTGCTAAAATCATACGAAGGAAAAGAATTTGATACCATTCTTCCTCTTGGTTGGAGTTTTATTGGTACATTAAATAGATGGTTCTTTGTTCCTGTTTATAATTGGCTTACAGATTGGGGAATGGCTGCTGGTTGGGTAATTTTCTTAATGACTATTGTTACCAAGTTGGTTCTTTCGCCAGTAATGTACAAACAGCACAAATTAAGTGCGATGATGAAAGTGGTGAAGCCAGAAATTGAAGAAGCAAACGAAAAATTCAAAAATGCTGACCCGCTTAAAAAGCAACAAGCTACCATGGAAATTTATAGAAAAGCCGGAATTAATCAGATGGCGGGATGTTTGCCAGCATTGGTTCAGATTCCAATTTTCTATGCATTATTCCGATTCTTCCCGAATATGATAGACCTTAGAGGAAAGAGTTTTTGGTTTGTAAAAGACCTTACTGCTTATGACGATTTAATTAAATTACCATTCAATATTCCTTTAATAGGAGAGCACTTAAGTATTTTTGCTATTGCGTGTACCATTGTTATTTTGATTTACACTATCATGACATCGGGTAATATGCAGCAGCCTCAACAAGAAGGCATGCCAAATATGAAAGTGATGATGTATATTTTCCCAGTTACATTCTTCTTCTTCTTAAATACGGCTCCTTCTGGTCTTTCTTGGTATTATTTTGTGTCGAATGCTTTAAATATTTTAATTATTTTGGCAATTAAAAATTGGATTTTAGATGAAAAGAAAATTCATGCGATGATTCAACAGAATAAAGCAAAAGGTCCAAAACCTGAAGGCAAGTTCCAAAAACGAATGAGAGAAATGATGGAGAAAGCGCAAGAGCAACAAAAATTGCAAGAATCGCAAAAAAGAAAAAAATAAACATTAGAAGCATAAAAAATCGGATAAGAATTTCTTGTCCGATTTTTTTTGTGAAATATTTTGAGTTTGTTGATGATGAATGGAGAATTTGTAGTCTATTATAATTTTTTTCCATCAACCATCAACTGTCAATCATATTCTAGTCGAAAAGATTTTCTGTGGAATTTTGTAGGGCCATATTTTTTTAAGGCTTCTCGGTGTGTTTTCGTGGCGTAGCCCATATTTTTGTTCCATCCATATTCTGGGAATTCTTCATGTAGTTGAATCATCAATTGGTCTCGATAATTTTTTGCTAAAATAGAAGCCGCAGCAATAGAAAGAATTTTAGAATCTCCTTTTATAACACATTGATGGGGTATATAATTATAAGGATGGAATTTGTTTCCGTCAACCAAAATAAGTTCAGGTCTGGTTTTTAATTGGTCTAACGCTCTGTGCATAGCATGAATACTTGCATTAAGAATGTTGTGTTGGTCTATAAACTCTGGCGAAAGCTCTGCTATGCCAAAATCAATAACATTATCTTTTATATATGAGTCTAATTCTAATCTGGTTTTGAAACTCAGTTTTTTAGAATCGTTGATTAGTTTTTGGTCGAAATTAGCATCTAAAATTACAGCAGCTGCAACAACAGGGCCACAAAGACAGCCTCTGCCTACTTCGTCGCATCCTGCTTCTATGTATTGGTTAGACCAAGACTTAATTAATGTCATTTGTTAAAGAAATTTAATATAATTTTTGAATTTAACCTTCCGTTAAAATATGTTTTTTGTAAAGTGAATGAAATCAAAGGGCAAATTTATAAAAATCTATGTATTTTATAATTTCCTGTAAAATATTGAAAGGGGTGTGTTAAAACGGATGTGTTTATCTTTAAAGGGTTAAAAAAATGAATTACCCCCTCTTGCTTGCTTGTTTTTTATAAAAAAAGGCTTAATATTTTGAGTGTGTTTGTTTTTTGCTGTTTTTGAATTGATAAAATTGCATGTTGATTATGATTAAAATCACATGAAAACAATGTATTTTAACAAATATTGAACAAAAAAAACGTTTTAAATTATTTTTAACATTTTTTTAACTAAACTATTGTTTAATTTAATAAAGTTTTGCATATTTGACCATTGAAAAATTTAATTTGATATGAAGAAACTAACAAAAAGCGTTTTAGCTGTTGTTCTTACTGCTTCTTTTACTGTGTCGTATGCACAAAAGAGCAAAATGAAGGTAGATACAGCTGGGACTAAAGAGATTGGTGAGGTGATTGTTACCGGCGCACTTGGTATTAAAAAGAAAGTTGATGCAGTAGTATCTGCGCAACAAATAGTTGGGGCTAAAGAGTTGACCGCTGCTTCAGCGCCTGATTTATTAGGAAGTTTATCTGCTAAGGTATCTGGATTGCAAATTACTCAAACAAACTCTTCTGTTAATCCAAATAACAGAATTGTATTAAGGGGGGTGAAAACCATTACGGGTGATAATCAAGCATTAATTGTAATAGATAATGTTATTTCTAATGCTAATATTTTCCAACAGTTACCACCTGAGTCAGTTGAAAGTGTGAATGTTGTAAAAGGTCTTCAAGGAGCTGCCTTGTATGGAGCTCAAGGAGTCAATGGTGTTATTATTGTAACAACTAAAAAAGGAGCTAGAGGCGAAAGGATGCAAATAACCTTTACTAATTCTACTGAGATTACAGAAGCTTATAAGTTGCCACTTTATCAAAAGAGATATGGAAAAGGAGCTGTAGATGATTCTTGGACTTCAGAATCTTTGGATGGTACTTATTATGTTCCTTGGGAAAATACATCTTGGGGACCAGCTTTTTCTAATCCTGCTATTGGAGGTAAATTTTTACCTTCGGGACTGCCGCAAAAAGATAATACATTTATTATGGAAAAATATGCTCCACTTGATGATATGTATGGTAAATTATTCTATAAAGGCGTTTTGTTTCAGAACGGTTTAAGTATTAATGCTGGTAGTCCAGATGCTTATGCTTCTTTGTCATTAAATAGACAAGATAATAGCTTTGTTATTCTTGGAGATAAAATGAAAAGAAATAGTTTTAACTTTAAAGCTGGTAAAACTTTTGGTAAGTTTCATATAGATGGCAATATCCAATATATAAATCAGGTAATTAACCAGACTGATGCTTCAAACAGTTCTATTTATTATAACTTTATACAAAATCCGACAAGTTCAAATGTTAGGCTTTTCAAGAATAGTGGAAGAGATGGCTATGGTACCTCTTATGCTACAAACCCATTTTGGTCAATTGAACATGTAAGGAGTAATAATTATTCTGACTATTTTAGTGGAATTCTTTCTTTGAAGTATGATTTTAATAAGAATATTAATATTACGTATACAGGAAATCTAGCATTAACTTCTATTAATTCTGATAGGCATAATGATGGAGATGTTCTTACTAGGAAATATGTTACGCCAGAGGTGCCATTTTTGAATGGTCAAACGGGTGCATATGCTGGATTGTCAAATGTTGATTCTAATTATTATCAAAGTTTATCTAAAAGGAGAAATTATTATGGAGATTTAATGTTAAATTTTAATTATGATTTAAGTGATGATTTGAATTTAAAATTTAACATAGGTAACAATATTCAAGATTTGCAGTATAATATAGTTTCTGTTGGAGGTGTTGGATTAGATATTCCAGGTTGGTATCATATTAAAAATGTATTGAAAGTAGACGCACCAGGAAGTGCAAACTTAGATAATTTTACTACAAATTCAAGAATAGTTTCTGCTTTTTTAAACGCAGATTTAGCTTTTAGAGATTATTTATTTTTAAATGCAACTTATAGATTTGATCAAACTTCTGTTTTTGGAACAACTGACTCGGGTACAGGGAAATTTAAAGATAAAGGTTACTCATACTATTCTGGAGGGGTGTCTTTTGTTCCTACAAAGGCTTTTAAATCACTACAAGGTGATGTATTGAATTATATGAAGATTTCAGGAAACTATACAAAAGTTGGAAACGCTTCATCTGTAAGTCCATATGCTATAAATCCTGTTATGAATATCCCAACTGGATTTCCTTTCACGGGGTTACCATCATATATAACCAATACAACTCCTACATCTAGTAGTATTACTCCTGAATTTATTTCAACTATTGAGGCTAATTTGGCACTAGGATTTTTTAATGATAGGATTACTTTGGATGGGTCTGTTTATCAAACTAGTACGGATGATTTGATTACGACTGCGACTGTGTCAAGTGGTTCCGGATTAAGTTCTTTAACTAATAATTATGGTAAGATGCGCATGAGAGGGTTTGATGTTGATTTAGGAGTTGTGCCTATTAAATCTGCTGATTTTCAGTGGAATGTGAAAGGGTCGTATGCTATGAGTAGATCAAAAATTTTGGAACTAGCTGATGGATTGAATCAAGTTGCATTATTATCTACTACTGATTATGGAGGGATAGGAATTTATGCCGTTAAAGGAGAGGATTTTGCAATGATTAAAGGAGGAAATGTTTTTCAACGTGATCCAGAAGGTAGAGTTATTGTGAGTGATAAAGGTGTTCCTTTATTTACAGGTCAATTAACAAATTTAGGAAGAACAACACCTGACTTTATTATGAATTTTTCAACATCTATAAGATATAAAGGGTTGACTTTATCTGGAGTAGCAGAATGGAGAAAAGGAGGTACATTTATTGCTCCAATTAAGAGTACTCTTGCATTTGCAGGGAATTCTGAAG
Source organism: Cloacibacterium sp. (assembly GCF_047601505.1). Lineage (GTDB taxonomy): Bacteria > Bacteroidota > Bacteroidia > Flavobacteriales > Weeksellaceae > Cloacibacterium. The sequence continues at coordinate 139,311 of NZ_JASGJD010000001.1, read as the reverse complement.
ATTCTGGGAATTTTGATAGATCACAAGGTTATGTAGTGCCAAATTCTGTACAATTGGTTAATGGGAGTTATGTCGTAAATACAACACCGTATTTAAATGATGCATCATATCAAGGAGCTAATTCTTATTTTGGTCCGTTTACAAGAACAATTTCAGAGTACTATGCAGTAGATGCAACTTTTTTCAAGATTAGAGAAATTTCACTTTCATATGATCTTCCTAAATCATTGTTAACAAACACATTTGTGAATTCTATTACGTTTGGTGCATATGCTAGAAACCCATTTATTCAATATGCCAAAACAAATAGAAACTTTGCTGATCCTGAAACAGCAAGTACTACTGGTAATGCTGCAGGATATGCTAATCAGACACAGTATCCAACAACTAGAGCATTTGGATTTAATATCAAAGCAACTTTTTAAAAAAAATGAAAATGAAACTACAAAAAATATCAATAGCAGCAGTTTGTGTATTATTGTCATTGAGTTCGTGTAATGAATATATGGATATCAATGAAAATCCTAACTTACCATCTGAAAGTTTGGTAGGAGCACCAAGTATTTTCCCCGGTGCAATAACAAATACATTTCGTGTTCACGCAAGAGATTTAGTTAATCTAGGAGCTTTATATACTAACTTTATTGGAACGAACTCAGCCCTATATGGTAATGGTAATGATGCTGAATTTACTATGAATCTGAATAATACTTATTATGCTACTTTGTGGGATAGTACATACAGAGGAGTTAATAATATTCAACTTGTGATAGATAAATCTGACGCTAATCCTGCTTATAAGTATTATGGAGGTATGGCTAGGATTATGAAAGTTTTTTATATGCAAACTATCGTAGATTTATATGGTGATGTTCCTTATAAAGAGGCATTTAAGATGCAAACTAATTTAAGACCCAAGTATGATAAAGATGTAGAAGTGTACAAAACTATGTTTGGCGAATTAGATCAAGCTATTTTAGCATTGAGTGACACTAATTCAAATGGTTCTATTACTGTCCCTTCCAATCAAGATGTTGTTTTTAAAGGAAATGTAAATAAATGGATTGCTTTTGCTAACGCTATTAAGTTAAGAATGGTAATTAGAATGTCTAATGTTACAGGTGATATGGCTACAGTTAGAGATCAACAAATTGCGACTTTGGTTGGTAAAACAATAATTGACGAAGATGTTACTGTAAATCCTGGATATAGCACAGCTAGCGCAGATAATATGAATCCATTTGCAAATTTATTTTACTCTAGTATTACGGGGACAACAACTCAATCGTATAGAATGGATACAGCATCAGGACATTTAGCAATTTGCCTTAATAGTAATGATAAAAATGACACGAATGCTTTTTATCAGAAATTTAATGGTGTAGTAGATGGTAGAAAAGCTAGAATGTTTACTGTAACATCGAATAGAGTAATCGGTGTTAAACAAGGTGCTAGACCGGGAGAAGCGGATATGACAGTTGAAAGACCTATCTCATCTTTTGGCCCAGGCTGGTTTACAAGCGGGACATGGGGGGTAGCTCGTGATAATGCAGTTGCTGCAGGCTCTAGAGCGGGTGCTTTAATGAGTGCAACTGAAATTAATCTTTTGAAATCTGAAGCTTCACTTAGATATCCAATTTTAAGTTATGATGGGAAAGCTACATTTGAAAAAGCTATTATTCAATCATATGCTTACTTAGGAGCTACAGGGGCTACGGAGTATATCACAAAAATTAATACTGTGAATAAGTTGGGTTGGATTGGAACTGATATTGAAAAAATAGAAGCTATAATTACTCAAAAATGGTTAGCTTTAGGTATGATAACTCCAATTCAAGTATTTTTTGATTATAATAGAACTGGTTATCCATATATTCCATTAGCAAAGACAGCTGCAAAGCCAAATAAGCCTTACAGACTTATGTATCCAACTTCTGAGTATGCAGCAAATGCAACCAATGTTCCTCAGATGACTGCAGATCAGTGTTTTGTGAAAAATGAATTCACCCCATTTTGGATTAAGTAAAGTTTAGTAATTTATATTAAAAACCATCCGATTTTCGGGTGGTTTTTTTATTTATTATCTTTGCATAAATTATTTTGAAAATGGATATTAAGCAGCATATACAAAACACAATTTCAGAAATTCTTAAAAACAATTATCAAATTGAGAATCTTACCTTAGAAGTTCAACAAAACAAAACAGATTTCGAAGGAGATTTTACGGTCGTAATTTTTCCTTTGGTGAAACTGGCAAAGAAAAGCCCAGATGTTTTGGGCAATGAACTTGGTGAAGAATTGAAAAAACAAAACGTAGTAGAAGCATACAATGTAGTAAAAGGTTTTTTGAATTTATCTGTAAATAATGAAGCTTTTATTCAAAATTTTAAAGAAATAGTTGCTCAATTCGAGGTTAAAGAAAATAAAAACCAAACGGTAATGGTAGAATATTCTTCTCCTAATACCAACAAACCATTACACCTTGGGCACATTAGAAATAATTTATTAGGCTTTTCAGTGGCTCAAATTCTAAAAGAAGCTGGCTATAATGTGGTGAAAACTCAAATCATCAACGATAGAGGAATCCACATTTGCAAATCTATGCTCGCTTGGGAAAAATTTGGAAACGGAGAAACTCCAGAAACCTCTGGCTTAAAAGGAGATAAACTAGTTGGTAATTATTATGTAGAATTCGATAAAAATTATAAATCTCAAATTTCAGAACTTAAAGAACAAGGTTTAGACGAAGAAACTGCAAAAAAACAAGCGCCAATAATTTTAGAAGCTCAAAAAATGCTCTTAGATTGGGAACAAAACAAACCTGAAGTGAGAGAACTTTGGGAGAAAATGAACGCTTGGGTTTATGCAGGTTTTAATGAAACTTATAAAAGATTAGGTGTAGATTTCGACCAAGTTCAATACGAAAGCAATACTTATCTTTTAGGAAAAGACATCATCGAAGAAGGTCTAGCAAAAGGTGTTTTTTTCAAAAAAGAAGACAATTCGGTTTGGATAGACTTAACGGAAGATGGTCTCGACCAAAAACTGGTTCTTCGTGGCGATGGAACTTCGGTTTACATGACACAAGATTTAGGAACTGCTGTAGAACGTTTCAAGCAAAATGATATTCAAAAACTGATTTATACCGTTGGAAACGAACAAGATTATCACTTCCAAGTATTGTTTTTAATCCTGAAAAAGTTAGGTTTCGATTGGGCAAATCAACTCTATCACCTTTCTTACGGAATGGTAGAGTTGCCAGAAGGAAAAATGAAATCTCGTGAAGGAACAGTGGTTGACGCTGATGATTTAATGCAAGAAATGTACGTTACCGCAAAAGAAAAATCTGAAGAATTAGGAAAACTAGAAGGTTTGTCTGGCGAAGAAAAAGAAAAATCTTACGAAATTGTAGGCTTAGGAGCGCTGAAATATTTTATGCTGAAAGTAGATCCTAAAAAGAAAATGCTTTTCAACCCTGCAGAAAGTATCGATTTCAATGGAAATACAGGGCCTTTTATTCAATATACTTATGCCAGAATTCAATCTTTATTGAATAGAGCGAATTTTACAGAAGGAGATTTTGGAAATTATCAACCAAATGATTCTGAAAAAGAATTAATCATGCAATTGTCTAATTTTAAGGAAGTTGTAGAAAAAGCGGCAGAAACTTTAAGTCCGGCACAAGTTGCCAATTACGTTTACGATTTGGTAAAGTCATATAATTCTTTCTACCAAAATAATCCTGTGATGACGTTGGAAGACGAAAATGCAAAACAATTTAAACTTCAAATCTCTGATTTAACCGCGAAAACCATCAAAAAAGCTTTAAATCTTCTAGGAATTGGGGTTGTAAATAGAATGTAAAATGATTTTAGATTTTTCTGAAAATATCAATATAAAATCACTTTTTCCAAAAAATGAGTTTGAGGAAAAAGTGATTTCCTTTTTGCAAGAATGGTTTTCAAGTTCTGAGACAGTTTCTGTGCAAACTTCTGGTTCTACAGGTACGCCAAAAATTTTTCAAATTGAGAAATCTAAAATGCTCAATTCTGCAAAAATGACTTGTGATTTTCTGGGCTTAAAAGAGGGAGATATTGCTTTACTTTGTTTGCCAGTTCAATATATTTCTGGGAAAATGATGCTGGTAAGAGCCATTGAAAGAAAACTGAAAATAATTATAGTAGCACCCTCGCTAGAACCATTATTATTTTTAAAAAATAAAGCAGACAATGTCTGTTTTTGTGCAATGACACCTTTGCAAGTTCAAAATTCTTTGGATAATATTCACCTTATCAAAAATCTTATCATTGGTGGAGCGGCAGTTTCTGAAAATTTAAAATCTCAATTAACATCTAGCATCCAGCATTCAGCATCAAACAAAATTTACGAGACTTACGGAATGAGCGAAACGCTTTCTCACATTGCTTTGAAACAAATTGCGCCCGTTCAGGAAGAATATTTTACGGTTTTTGAAAACGTTGAAATTTCAGTTGACGAAAGAAATTGTTTGAAAATATCAGCTCCAAAACTCAATACAGAAGTTTTACAAACCAATGATATAGTTGAGATAAAGCATTTCATGAACTCCGTTCGTAAACCTTCGGTTTATGCTCAATGTGACAATAAACAATTCAAATTTTTAGGAAGATTTGATAATGTGATTAATTCTGGTGGAGTGAAAATCTTTGCCGAAGAATTAGAAAATTTAGTTAAAAAACATATTTCCCAAGATTTAGTTTTTATAGGGAAACCAGACGAGATTTTAGGAGAGAAATTGGTTTTGGTAATTGAAGATGCTTCGACTCCGCTCAGCATGACAGAAATCAAATTTCAAATTTCAAATATTAAATTTAAAATTAAGTTTCACATTCCGAAAGAAATCTTATTTTTAGAGAAATTTCCTAGAGCCGAAAATGGAAAGGTTTTGAGGAAAGAAATTTTGAAAATTATTTAGTTAATGAAAAATTTCCAGCATGAACTTTCTTTCAAAACTTCCCGAAGTAGCGGAAGTGGCGGACAAAACGTAAACAAAGTAGAAACTTCTGTAACGGTTTTATGGAAGGTAGAGGATTCTATGGTTTTTACAGATTTGGAGAAAGAAAGAATTGCTTTGAAATTGAAAAATAGAATCAATGTGGAAGGAATTCTTCAGTTGACGGTTTCGGAGAGCAGAACTCAACTGCAAAATAAAAAGATTGCTACCGGAAAAATTCAGGAATTGGTGAATAAATCTTTGATAGTTCCCAAGAAAAGAATAGCTACGAAACCAAGCAAAGCCAAAGTAGAAAAACGCTTAGAAAGCAAAAAGAAACTCTCTGAAAAGAAAGAAAATAGAAAATTTAGGTTTTAAAAAATTTTAAAAATTGGTTCCGTAGGAATCAAAAATTTGTAGAAATTTTAAGTAACGTTTAGTACAAAGCTCCGTAGGAGCGATACAAATATAGAAATATGAAAAAATCTCTCTTCAGAATTATCAATAGATTCAACAAAAAATTCTTACCAAAATACAGTCATCTAGACCCAACGAAATTAACCAAATTTCAAAAAGGAGTTTTGGCTTTTCGATATTATGTGCTAATTAATTCTTTGGATTGAAATTCCCCTTCTTTCAGAAGGGGTGGCAAAAATTTTAAAAATTTTTGACGGGGTAGTCAATAAAAGTGAATCAAAAATCGAAAGTGAACTCTAGCCCCGATTGAACGGTCTGTTTGAGCTCTTTTTTCTGAGTTATTATTGTTTCGATTTTTTGGAAAAGTTCAATAGATTGCTTCTTCGTTCATTCTTCACTCATCGCAATGACAGAAAAAAAGCGAGTAGTGAAAGCGGGGCTTTAATTGAAAAATAAGTACAAATGTCTTGCTCCTAAAAACTTCTGGCTTCCAGCTTCTAACTTCCTGCAAAAATCTTATCTTTGCAAAAATTCTTATTATAATGAGCAATAAACCGATTACCGAATTTATAGAAAAATATTATTTGCATTTTAATGCTGCTGCTTTGGTAGATGCTGCAAAAGGTTATGTAGCGCACCTAAAAGATGGTGGTAAAATGATGATAACGCTTGCTGGAGCAATGTCAACCGCAGAAATGGGTAAAATTTTAGCAGATATGATTCGCGAGGACAAAGTAGATATTATTTCTTGTACTGGAGCGAATTTAGAAGAAGATTTAATGAATTTGGTAGCGCATTCTCACTACGAAAGAGTACCTCATTACAGAGATCTTACGCCTCAAGAAGAGTGGGATTTGCTAGAAAGAGGATTGAATAGAGTTACTGATACTTGTATCCCAGAAGAAGAAGCATTTAGAAGATTGCAGAAACATATTTTTGAAATTTGGAAAGATGCTGATTCTAAAGGAGAAAGATATTTTCCGCACGAGTATATGTATAAAATGATTCTTTCTGGAGTTCTAGAACAATATCACGAAATACCAAGAGAAAATTCTTGGATGATTGCTGCTGCGGAGAAAAATTTGCCAATTATAGTACCAGGTTGGGAAGATTCTACAATGGGTAATATTTTTGCGTCTTATTGTATTAAAGGAGATTTGAAAGCTTCTACCATGAAATCTGGAATTGAATATATGATGTATTTAGCAGATTGGTATCCAAAAAATTGCGCAGGAAAAGGAGTTGGTTTCTTCCAAATTGGAGGTGGAATTGCAGGAGATTTCCCAATTTGTGTGGTGCCAATGTTGTATCAAGATATGGAAATGCACGATATTCCTTTCTGGAGTTATTTCTGTCAGATTTCAGATTCTACCACTTCTTACGGTTCTTATTCTGGAGCAGTACCTAATGAAAAAATTACTTGGGGGAAATTAGATATTACGACACCTAAATTTATTGTGGAGAGTGACGCTACCATTTGTGCGCCATTAATGTTTAAATATATTTTAGAAAATTCTTAAAAATTGCTGGATGAAGGATGTTTGATGCTAGATGCAAGTTAAAATACAAACGCTCAAATTATTTTGGGCGTTTTTTATGATTGAGAATCATGATTTAAATAAAAGCTATAAATACTTCAAAAAAGGTTTTACTTTTTGGATTTGCCTTAAATAATTTTTTTGAGAAATGATAATATAAAAATTTCCTAAACTTAAAAATAGTAGAATAAGCATGTTAAGAGTAGGATTATTGTTGGGATAATTAATTATGTTGAAGTTGAGGAGTTGATATATATAATCTGAATTTGTATTTAATTTACTTATTGAATTTAAAAAAACGCCTAAGGTGCTAAGAGATAATAGGCTCCCATCTTGAAAGTAGGTAAGCTTGTAGTTTTCGTATTTTTTTATCAACTTAAAGTTTTTGTATTGTACAATTAATTGTAATATTGGGAAAAATGTAATTGTGAAAAGTATTACATTTACTATATAGTTGAACGTGATTTGGTTGAAAAATTTAGCTAGTATAAATAAGATTACAAAGAGCGTAGCAAATAATTTTAGACTTAGCTTTAATATTGTAATATTATTCTCTTTATTTATTTTTTTATTTAGTTTATTGGTGTCAACTAAATCCCAAGTTTTATCCCAAAATAAGTGAAGCTCTTCCTTCCAACCTTCTTTCACTTTCTCAAACGCTTCATCAAAACTCAAGTTTTCGTCTCTCTGCAAATCTGAAATTTGAGAAATAAAATGGTCGTTTACTTCAATAAGAATATCAATTGGAAGCTTCTTAGAAAGCAAATAATTGCGGATTTCTGTGAGTTGAGTTTCGGTTATCATAGTTTTAAATATTAAAAATAGCATTTAGGTTAAATAAATAACTCTTCATTTCTTCTTCTTGTGTGGCTTGTTGCTTTCTTCCTTTTTCTGTTAAAAGATAATATTTTCGGTCTCTTCCGTTTACAGTTTGCATTTCAGAAAAGATAATGCCTTTGTTTTCTAATTTGTGCAGAATAGGGTAAAGAGCACCTTCCGTCATCTCTAGTTCGCCTTTTGTAAGTTCTTTTGCACGTTGCGTAATTTGGTAACCATACATTTTAACTTCTTTTGCCAGAAGTTTTAGTACAATATTTTGCAAAGTGCCTTTATATAATGCGTTTTTTTTCATGAAAATTAAAAGTTAAATTAAAAATCAAAACTTTGAAAATCTTAATTTGTAATACATAACAAAATTATACATAATTTTCTTATGTATTATTAAGTTCTTTTAATTTTTATTGAAAATAATTGCAGAAAAACTTTTTTGTATCTTTGAATTTAAGAATGTTAAAAAAATGAATGACGTAAAAATAGAGTTTAGAAAGCCAATGTATCCCGTTAATCCAGATTTGATGGATTATCTGGAGAAGAACAATCGTCTCACTAATATTCGTTTTTTTTATGATGACCTTTTGCGTTTTTCAGATTATACGCCCGTTTTAGACAAAGAGGGAAAAGACACACTTTGGCTAAGTGTTTATTATCCAGAATTCGAGCATGATGAGATAGAGTCTAATCTTAACAAAATTTATACCTTATTGCATTCGGATGGAGATGTAGATGTTTTGCCTTTTCTTACGGTAGATTCTATACATTTTTGCACTTTTGGAAATTCTAAACCTTTCAGAATTAGAGTTCGTAATATTTTGAATGATAATTATACCAATTTTTACATCAAAAAGGCTGATGCTTCAAGAATTTACGGTCTAGAATTAGAAGAAATTTTGTCTCCAAATCGTATTAATTTCCTTTTGTATAAAGATACTTTAATTGAAGAACATATTTTGGGAATTCCGGGAGATGTTTTTATTGATCAACATTTAGAGCAATGTTCGCCTTTAGAAAAAGCACAAATTGCAAAAGAATTTGTGAAGTTTAACGAACGTTGTATGATTGGTTTGCTTGGAGATATGCGTTCTTACAACTATGTTATTATTCCTACTCACGATTTTGACCAAGTAGTTTACAGAATTCGTCCAATAGATTTTGACCAGCAATGCTATGAGGGAAATCTTAAAATTTATTTGCCTCAATATTTCAAAGAAAATAAGAAGATGGTAGATTTGGTTCAAGAGAAATTAAGAACCAATTCTATTGAACAGTACCGAAAAGAAGTTCGTTCTGCCATTGCAAAACGCGCAAGTAATGATAGCAGATTAGAACATTTAATTGACATAATGAAGCAAGATCATATTTCTAAACCAGAAAGTGTAGAAGAATTGAAAACAGCGCTTCAAAAGCTTACTTTTAATTCTAAATTTAAAAAATGTACTACAATGGGAGATATTTTAGAGGCAGGATTAAATTTTGTAATTAAAAATTACAGAAGTTCTAATATGAGATAAAAAATACTCCAAAATATTAAATTAAGGAGTATTTGGTTTGATTGATATGTCTATAAATAATTAAGAAGCAGTTTTGTACTTGTTGTTGGTAATATTCAATTGAATTTGTTCAAAAGCATAAAGTAATCTCTCTATATCTGTTTTTGTGTGTTCAGCAGTTGGGATAATTCTAAGCATTATTAAACCTTTAGGAATTACAGGATATACAACTATGCTTGTAAAAATTCCGTATGTTTCTCGTAAGTCTTTTACAATAAGTGTTGCTTCAATAGTTGTACCTTCTAGAAAAACGGGAGTAATGCAAGTATTAGCTTTGCCAATATTATGTCCTATTTTTTTTAATCCGTTTTGTAATAATTTTACGTTTTCCCAAAGTTTTGTTCTTAGATAAGGATTAGCTTTCATTATTTCTAACCTTTTTAGTAATCCAATAACCATTACAAGAGGAAGAGCTTTTGCAAATATTTGAGAACGAATATTATATTTTATATATTGAATCACCGATTTTTTTCCTGAGACAAAGGCTCCAAAACCTGCAAATGATTTAGTGAATGTAGAAAAATAGAGGTCTATTTCATCTTGAACATTTTGTTCTTCTCCTATTCCTCTGCCTTCTTTCCCCATCACACCAAAACCATGTGCATCGTCTACTAAAAGTCTGAATTTGTAATTTTTTTTAAGTGCAACAATTTCTTTAATTTTTCCTTGTTCACCATTCATACTAAATACACCTTCCGTTAAAACCAAGATTCCACCGCCTGTAATTTCGGTGTGTTTTTGAGCTTTTTTTAAAACTTTTTCAAGGCTCTCAATATTATTATGTTCAAAAGCATAATGTTTCCCTCTGTGAAGTCTTATTCCATCTATTGCGCACGCGTGTGATTCGCTGTCATAAATTATTACATCGTTTCTACAAAGTAAAGTATCGAGCATTGAGAACATACCTTGATAACCAAAATTTAGTAATAATGAAGATTCTTTCTGAGAAAATTCTGCCAATTCTTTTTCTAATTGTATATGATATTTTGTTTGAGCCGTCATTGCTCTAGAGCCCATAGGATAGGCTAAACCATATTTTTTGCCAGTTTCGGCATCTATTTTTCGTATTTCAGGATGATTAGCAAGACCTAAATAGTTATTCAAGCTAAAGATTAACATCTCTTTTCCTTTAAATTTCATTTTTGTGGAGATTTCCCCTTCCAATACAGGGAAAGCATATTCTCCTTCTGCATAATCTGCAAATTCGCCTAGAGGGCCAGGGTTTCTTTCAATTCTATCAAAAATATCCATGTTTAAAAATCATTTCAAGTGCAAATATAAAAATAATTCATACTATTCCGATAGGAATAGTGTTAAAATTATTTAGATTATTCTTTCTAAATTTGTAATGTGAATACAGAAAAAATTATTTTAGGAATCGACCCCGGAACCGCAGTAATGGGTTTTGGCATTATTTCTATTTTTAAAAATAAAATTAAGTTGCTGGCTATAGATGAGTTGGTGATGAAAAAAGAACCAACACACGAAATTAAACTCAAAAAAATTTTTGATAGAACTTTGGCTCTTATAGACCAATATCATCCAGACGAAGTAGCTTTAGAAGCTCCATTTTATGGTAAAAACGTACAATCTATGCTCAAATTGGGAAGAGCGCAAGGCGTAGCAATGGCAGCAAGTCTTCATCGTGAAGTTCCTATTACAGAATATTCTCCCAAAAAAGTAAAAATGGCCATTACGGGAAATGGTAATGCCAGCAAAGAACAAGTTGCAGGAATGCTTCAAAATTTGTTAAATTTAAAAGAATTTCCTACCAAATATTTAGATGCAACTGATGGTTTGGCAGTAGCTGTTTGTCATAGTTTTAATCTCGGAAAGGCAGATAAAGAAAAAAGTTATACCGGTTGGGAAAGTTTTCTAAAGCAAAATCCAGATAGAATTAAGTAAAATTTCTGTTTTCTATTTTTGTAAATTCAAATTTTAGTTGATTGTTTTTCAGTGTTTTAATTTTGTAAAATAAGTTTACAAATATTTTACTGTGTAAAACCTAATACTATTCGTAACATTGTAACGTTATTATACGACCAATCAATTAAAATATTTATGGAAAATAAAAACAACACTCCTCATAAAAGTGCTTCACAACACAAAATGAATTGGTTTCAGCAATTTTTAATGATTTGTTCTGGAGCTAATATTCACATTCTAAAAAAATCTCCCAGCGAATGGAATAAATATGCAGGAATTGGCGGAATTGTACTATTTACCGCAGTTTTTGCTACGCTTTCGGCGAGTTATGCAATGTATACGGTTTTCGAAGACGAAATAATTTCTGTAAGTTTCGGAATTCTTTGGGGATTAATGATTTTTAATTTAGACCGATACATTGTTTCGTCTATTAAAAAAACAGGAACCTTTTGGAATCAGTTTTTTATGGCAGTTCCTCGTCTTATTTTGGCTATTTTTCTAGGAATTGTAATTTCTAAACCTTTAGAATTGAAAATTTTTGAAAAAGAAGTTAATAAACAACTCAATACCATTATTCAAAGAAATAAAACGGAGCTTCAAAAAACCATGAACGGTAGAATTATGCAACAATCTGGTCCTTATGCTGAAGAAAAAGCTCAAATTCAGAAACAAATTGCCGCAAAACAAACCAGTTTTGATTCTGCAAACGTAGAATTAGAAAAAGAAATTTTGGGTACAAAAACAGGTTTAACTTCTGGGAAAGTAGGTTTTGGAAGTAATGCTAAAAGAAAATCTGAACTGAAAGAACAGCGCAGAAAAGATTTAGCAGACTATCAAAAACAAGTAGAACCTAGATTAAAATATTTGGACGAACAAATTTCTGGAGTTTATAAAAATTTACAAACCGAACAAAAAAACTCTGAACAAGCAGAGAATAAATTTAATGGTTTTGCAGCAAGATTGCAAGCTTTATCAGAACTTGGAGACACCAATAGCGTGATGGCTTTGGCAACGTTTTTCATTATGATGATGTTTATTACTTTAGAAATTTCGCCGGTTTTGGTAAAATTGATTTCTTCTGTGGGACCTTATGATTATCTTCTTGATAAAACCGAAAATGATTACCGATTGTACGCTAAAGAAAAAATAGAAAAAGGAAATGCTGGTACAGATTTTAGGATAGAAGATTTCAAAAATAATTTAGGAAAAGACTAAAATTATCACTCTACAATTGCATAAAAGTCAAAGAAATAGGGCGAAAATAATTTTCAAAAACCTGCTATAATTCACATTGCAAAAATTCTGAAAAAATGTAAATCATTGTAGCTTTGCAGCGTCTAATTTTAAACAATATAACGATGCAGAATTCTGGTAAAAGATGGTTTATAGCAATAATGGCAACATTGGTGCATTTGTGTTTAGGAACGGTTTATGCGTGGAGTTTTTTCCAAGGAAAAGTTACAGAAACTTTCGGCTGGTCTAATTCTCAAACAGCTTGGACGTTTAGTATTGCCATCTTTATGCTAGGGATTACGGCAAGTTGGGGAGGTATTAATTTACCAAAATATGGTTCTAGAAAATTAGCACTTATTGGTTCTGTTTTGTATTCTTTAGGATATATTATTTCTTATTTTGCCTTAAAAAACGAAAGTTTAATTCTACTTTATTTCGGTTACGGAATTGTTGGCGGAATTGGATTAGGTTTGGCTTATGTAACTCCTGTTGCAGTTGCATCAAAATGGTTTCCAGATAAACAAGGTTTGGTAACAGGAATGGTGGTGATGGGATTTGGCTTGGGAGCTCTTTTGATGGCAAAATTATTAGCTCCGATTTTCTTAAATTATTTCGAAAATAGTTTGCCAAAAACTTTCTTAGCAATAGGAATTATTATGTTGGTGTTTTTACCACTTTTCGCGAATTTTCTATCAATGCCAGCACAAGAGAAAACAACTGAGGTTTCAACCGAAAAAGTGAATCCTTTACCAGAAATTTTTTCTAAAAATTTTATTTTTATTTGGGTAATGTTCACATTTGCTGTAATTGCAGGAATGATTTTCATTTCTTTTCAATCGCCGCTTTTGCAAGATTTATTAAAAGCAGAAGGGCTTACAGACCAATTATCTTTGGAACATAAAGGCGCGACATTAATTGCCATGAGTGCCTTGTTCAATGGTTTGGGAAGATTTGTTTGGGGAAGTGCATCAGATAAATTGGGCAGAATTAATACATTTAGAATTTTATTAATAGTAGAAGCATTGGTATTTACAGGATTAATTTTCACTAAAAATCCGATGATGTTTTCAATAGGTGTTTGTATTGTTTTATTAAATTATGGTGGTGCTTTCGGAGTTGTTCCGTCTTTGGTAAAAGAATCTTACGGAGCAAAATTAATGGCAACAATGTATGGCGTTGCTCTAACGGCTTGGGGAGTTGGCGGAATTATTGGTCCTCAAATTACAGCTTACATGAAAGACAATTTCGGTGCCGAAGCAGGAACCAATTCTTTTATGGTTGCTTTATTCTTAATTTTAATAGGAATCTTGCTTACCTTTTTTGTGAAGAATGATAAGAAGGTAGCTTAATTTTTTTTAAATATAAATTTTCAGCATAAAAAAATCTCTCAAAATTTTGAGAGATTTGTGTATTTATAGTTCCTAAGAATTAAAGTGAATAATTCGGAGCTTCTTGCGTAATAATTACATCGTGAGGATGAGATTCTTTAAGTCCAGAACCTGTAATCATCACCATTTTACCTTCTTTTTGAAGCGTTTCAATATTTGGAGTTCCGCAATATCCCATTCCGGCTCTAATACCACCAGTTAATTGGAAAATCACATCTTCTAATTTTCCTTTGTGAGGAACTCTTCCTTCAATACCTTCTGGTACAAATTTCTTAGCTTCAGATTGAAAATAACGCTCTTTACCGCCACGTTTCATTGCAGCTAAACTTCCCATTCCCTGATAAGATTTGAATTTTCTACCTTGGAAGATAATTTCGTCTCCAGGAGCTTCTTCGGTTCCAGCTAATAATGAACCTAGCATTACTGCGCCAGCACCAGAAGCGATGGCTTTTACAATATCACCAGAAAGTTTTATTCCACCATCTGCAATTACCGCTACATTATATTCTTTAGCTTTTTCGTAAACGTTGTAAATCGCAGATAACTGAGGAACACCAACACCTGCAACAACTCTGGTTGTACAGATAGAACCAGGCCCAACACCTACCTTTAGAACATTAGCTCCAGCATTGATAAGAGCTTCGGCAGCATCTGCAGTTACGATGTTTCCGCCAACGATGTCCAAATCTGGGAAACCATTTCTAATTTCAGAAATTTTGTTGAGAACACCTTTAGAATGTCCGTGTGCAGAATCTACTGCTATAATATCTACACCAGCTTCTACTAATGCAGCTACACGTTCCATTGTATCTTCGCCAACGCCAACACCAGCGCCTACAATTAGTCTTCCGTTTTGGTCTTTGTTGGCATAAGGATATTCTAATTGGTTGTCTATGTCTTTAATCGTAATTAAGCCAACCAAATGATTTTCGGCATCTACAATTGGGAGTTTTTCGATTCTGTTTTCTAAAAGAATTTTTTTAGCATCTTCTAGCGTGGTAGATTTGTCAGAAGTGATGAGGTTTTCTTTGGTCATTAACTCTTCCACTTTTTGATTGTCGTGTTCCTGATATTTTACATCACGGTTGGTGATAATTCCAATCAACTTGTTTTCTGCATCTACAACTGGCAAACCAGAAATTTTATATTTTGCCATTAATTCTTTAGCTTCTGCTAAAGTATGGTTCTTAGAAAGGGTAACAGGGTCTGAAATCATTCCGTTTTCCGAACGTTTTACACGATTTACTTGTGCTGCTTGTTCTGAAATAGGCATGTTTTTATGAATGAAACCAAGACCACCTACTCTTGCTAATGCAATAGCCAAATCTGCTTCTGTAACGGTGTCCATTGCCGCAGAAACGATAGGTACATTAAGCGTTATTTTGTCTGAAATTCTAGATTTAAGGGAAACCTGACTAGGTAAAACTTCTGAATAAGAAGGGATAAGAAGAACGTCATCGAAAGTGATGGCAGTTTCTACAATTTTACTGTGAATACTCATCTTTACTTTCTTTGCAAAATTAATAGATTTTTTGTTATTATGAAAATTAAATTTACATTAACAAAAAAAGATTTCAATAATTTGAAATCTTTTTTTGGATTTTTAGTTTCTTTCTTTAATTAGAATCCAATCTTTGAAGCTTAATTTAGCGCCATTGTCTGGTTCTGTCCATTCTAAGATATACCAATAAGTTCCGGTTGGTAGAACTCTTCCGTTGCTGGTGCCATCCCAAATGTAAGTAGATTGTTTTTCGTTAGAGTAAACTTTTCTTCCGTATCTATCAAAAATTAGAATTTTTACGTCTTTTTTTACTTTCAAATCAGAATAATCTAAAACATCGTTTATGCCGTCTCCATTCGGTGTAATGGCATTTATTTGGTTAAATATTAAAAATTCATATTCTATTGGAGTACATTTGTAGCTGTCTCTTACGTAAACAACTTGTAAACCTCTTTTAAGATTATTAAAAACATTGGATGTTTGCCAGTTGATTTTATCTAAAGAATATTCGTAAGGAGGTTTCCCGCCAGAAATATTTACAGTTATAGAGTTTCCTAGTTCTATAACAGAGTCGAACGTTGGGTCTTCTGCTTCAGAAATAGTGAAGGTTTGTTTGTAAACACAGCCATTTTGGGAAGTAAGTTCTACAAAATGAGTTCCAACTCCGTATTCTGCTTCTTCTGCGAATTGTCCTTCGGTTCCGTTGCTCCATTTGTAGTATGTGAAATTTGTTCCAGCATTAATTGTTGTAGTAGTGTTTTTGCAAATGGTTAAATCATGAATTTTTGAAGATGTTTCTGGCTGATTAAAAACAATCTGTAAAGCAAAAACATTTGGACAAAATGAAGGGTTTTCTGTTCTAATATAAAAAGTGGTATTAGCTGTAATTATCTTTTCGTCTGGAATTGTAGTACCAGATTTTGCTTCTTGTGCCTTTGCTAGTGTGTCATAGTAATAATAAGAAGTTCCATTTGTTAAAGCGGGAAGAAAATTAGATATTTTGGTGTCTTCTTTTCCGTTTAAATCGTTGTCGCAAACAGAACCAGAAATATCATTTACAGAAATTTTAGTTCCTATTTTAAAATCTATAAAACCTGTTGCGCTGGTACAACCATTTTTAGATGCTACTAAAACGTAAACTCTTGTTGGTGTTGTGTATGTCCAAGATTTCGGAAGTGCGGGGAAATTATAACCAGAATTATCAAAGTAATAAATATCAAAATCCGAAGAATTATTAACGATTGTTTTGGAAATTTCATCAAAATCTGGCTCGTATAATCCATCCAAATCGGTGTCACAAAGCGTAGAATTGAATTTTACAGTGTCAATATTTGGGATTGGATAAAATTTTAGTTCAATTGTTGCTACATCTGTACAGCCGTAACTGTTGGTTACTTTTGCATAAATTGTTTTAGGAAGAGAGTTGTAGCTTGTAAAATTACTGATAAGATTAGTAAAGGTTTTGGTAAGAGAATTGTAACTTTCGAAATATTCAATGCTAGTGATGTTGGTATCATTAGAAATTACAGCTTTGCTGAGGTCAAAATCTCCTGTTTTATCTGGCTTTATACAAGTGAAAGTTTCACCACCAAAAACTTTTAAATAGTTCACATTGATGTTTACTGTTATATATTCAGTATCTGGAAATTTTGGGTCTGTGCTAGAAAAACTATACGTAAAAGTATCAGTTAAAGCAGAAAGATTAGTAAGTGTATAGGTTATTTTGCCTGTTGTTGTATTGATGGTAACGGTTCCGTTAGTAGGAAGAGAGGTAATTTTAACGGTGCTGTAATCTACGGTTTGAGTTGATACAGAGAACGCTGGGGTATTAGTGGTGTAAGTTGGATTACAATTGCTTATTTCAACAGAATTAGAAGATTTAAAAGGACATCTTTGGAAACTGAAAATAGGAGAGTCTAAGGTTCCGCAACCTTGTTTTTCTATGTGCACGTAGTAGTCTCCGCTTTCTGTAGGATGGATGATGTAAGTGTTTGCGCCATCTCCGGTGTATGGTTGTCCGTTTAAAAACCATTGATAGTTGGTATAAGTATTATCTACCTCTAATGTAACGTTTCCTTTGTCGCAATCTCCACCTTTTGAGATAATTGGATTAGAATTAAATCCTGCGAAATATCCACCAAAACCTACAGCACCAGAGCCACCAGAAATACCAGCTGTTACTGCTTTGGTAGATTCTATAGCGATGTTTCCGCTTACGTTAGGAAAAACATAAGTTTCCCAATCATTAGTACCTTGAACTGCAAAAGGACCATTGATGCTAGAAGCTACAGTTCCATTTATTTTTATTGTAGCTCCTTTTTCTGTAATTACATTTAGTCTTACATTAAAATTACTTTGATATCCTATTTCGTTTACGTTTGCAAATTCATCAATCTTATTTGGGAGTAAACAAGCAAGTTGTGGTAAAATATTCATTCCACCAGAAGCGTAAGAATTAGCAGAACCTTGTCCACTGCTACCAACATCTACGCCGGCTAACATTTGATAAACGTATATTTTTTTGTCAGATTTTATATAAATGTTATAAGCATCTACACTAGAATTTGTATTAACATAGTCTGAACTGGGAACAATAGTATAATCTCCTTTTTTTGCAAGAATTCTAGGGATAGAACTTCCATTTACATAGAAAGAAGTATTGTCTTCGGTAGCAATAATTGCTAGGACTTCCATTTGAGTATCAAGATTTCCATTGCCTTTTAAAGAAATATATTCTGTGCCTAATCTTTCAATAGGGCTAGCCTGATCCATGTAAACATCGTTGTTTGCTCTATTAGGGGAAATGTTATTGAAGGCTCCATTTGTGACGGAAATAGGGTTATTAGATTGTATGTGCAAGGTGTTTAAACCAATTAAGTTATTTTGTGTATTGGCATAACTCTCTAAAATGTAAGATTCTCCTTTGTTCAGAGTAATGTTTTTTACCGTTGTAGAATTAACAGAATCTCCGTTAGATAGCACAATATTATCATTAAAATGGTCAAGAGTTATTGTGGTATTATCTTCGGAGGCAACAATTCCTACAGTAGAGTTAGCGTTACTTGCAGTGTTGTTATTCGGAGGAGTGTATGTGTAAAAATTTTTTCCTAGTCCTGCTTTTCCTTTAGAAGTTATAATTTCAGCATGATTGGAAACAGAAAATCTGAAATGAGCAAAAAATTTATATTCGCCCACAAGATGAAGTCCCATTTTATTTGGCGTAAATAAATTTGAAGCGTCACTAGAAATCATTAACGCTCTGTCTATTGGGACAATGCCAGGATTTCCTTTACTTATTGAGATGCTTTTGTATAATATATTGTTATTGTAAATTTCTACAACAAAAGGAGCTGTTTTATTGGTAGAAAGATATAGATATTGTTCTGCATTTTGACCTCCGGTTTTATCTGCAAAAGGAGCAAACCAATGTTCTGTGTCAAATTGACTATAAACGAAAGAATGCGCAAAAAGTAAAAATAAAATATATAGTAGTTTCTTCATTTGTTGAATAATTACTACAAATGTACTATAAAATTTAGAAAAAATTAATTTCGGTTTTTAACTAAAATCCAACCAGAATAAGCTGTAGAGACTTGTGTAAGAGGTTCGGTCCATGTTATTACGTACCAATAAGTGCCAGAAGTTACATTTCTACCGAATGATTTACCATCCCAAATGTAATTTTTGCCTTCAGATTGGTAGATTGCGGCGCCTTGTCTGTCAAATATTTTAATAGAAACATTATCTTTTATCCTCAAATCTGAGTAATCTAAAACATCATTAATGCCGTCTCCGTTTGGAGTAATTGCATTAATAAGATTGATGATTAAAAATTGAGATTGTATAATTTCACAAGCTTTTGAATCTTTTACATATACGGTATGTGTTCCTCTTGGGATGTTGCTAAAGATGTTTGAATTTTGATAATTAATTCCATCGATAGAATATTGATATGGAGCTTCTCCTCCAGTTACAGAAATGGTAGCTGTAGTGCCGGTAACTTCGATATTTGTAATTTTTGGACTTTCGGTTGCTGAAATAGTGAAAGTTTGTTTGTAAACACAGCCGTTTGGTGAAGTAAGTTCTACGAAATGAGTTCCTATGCCATAATCTGCTGTTCTTGCGAATTGTCCGTCTGTTCCGTTGCTCCATTTGTAATGAGTAAAACCTAAACCTGCATCAATAGTTGTAGTAGTGTTTTTACAAATTGTTAAGTCTTGTATGCTTGTAGAAGCATTTGGTACATTAATGTTCATTGTAAATGTTGCCCAATTGGCGCAAGCAGAATTGCTCTCAAATCTCAAATAAAAAGTTCTAGTATTGGTTACGTTTTGAGAACTTGAAATTGGATTTGCATTGTTTTTAGCATCAGATTCTGAGGCGAAATATTTTACAGAAACTGAGTTGTCATTGGTAAATAAGGTTTTGTATAAATCTAAATTTACGGTTTTTGTACCATCTAGATTGTCGTCACACTCGCTGGTAGAAGCGTTAGTTGTGATTAAAGGGATTTTATTCCCGAATTTAAAATCCAAAGGATAAATTTGAGCTGGACAATAATCAGATTCTATTCTTGCAAAAATTGTTGTGTCTGTAGTGGATGACCAATTCGTGCTCAAAGTAATTGAGTTTCCAAGATTGGCATCATTAATATCTGAATAATATTTAACTCTGTAAATTCCTGGATTTAAAAGTATTGCAGAAGTTACTAGGTCTAGATTTGCCTTAATTATACCGTCCAAATCGTCATCACAGATAGTTGTATTGAATTTAGAAAGGTCAATAATTGCTTTTGGCGATTCTACAACGCTTACTTTTTGAGTATAAGAACAAGAATTTGCCGAAGTTAAGGTAACGAAATAATCTCCTTTTCCAACGGAAATTGTTTGAGAAGTAGCTCCATTGCTCCAAGAATAACTTGAAAATCCTGTTCCAGCATCAAGCGTTGCTAAATCTCCTTCGCAAACGGTAACAGTGTCTGGTAGAGTAGTAGATTTGCTTGGTTGGTTGAATTTCAAAGTAATTGTTGCAATGTTGTCACAAAAACCACTTTTCTTTAATCTCGCATAAAAAATAATATCTGAATTGATGGTTTGAGCGTCTGTAGTAGAATTTTGTTCTAAATCTGCATCATTTTTGGTTTTGTAAAATTGATAAGAAAAACCAGTTTCCGAAGATAATTTAGAAAGGTAATCAGAAAGATGAATGTCTTGAGAATTATTCAAATCGTTATCGCAAACTATTTCAGTAATATCGTTTGTTGGAATTTTATTTCCGAATTTGAAATCCAAAGGATAAATTTGAGCTGGACAATAATCAGATTCTATTCTTGCAAAAATTGTTGTCTCTGTATTGGAAGACCAATTCGTGCTTAAAGTATTTGAATTGCCAATGTTTGCATCATTAATATCTGAATAATATTTAACTCTGTAAATTCCTGGATTTAAAAGTATTGCAGTGGTTACTAGGTCTAAATTTGCCTTAATTGTACCATCCAAATCGTCATCACAAATGGTTGTATTGAATTTAGAAAGGTCAATAATTGCTTTTGGCGATTCTACAACGCTTGCTTTTTGAGTATAAGAACAAGAATTTGCCGAAGTTAAGGTAACGAAATAATCTCCTTTTCCTACGGTAATGGTTTGAGTAGTAGCTCCGTTGCTCCAAGAATAACTTGAAAATCCTGTTCCTGCATCAAGCGTTGCCAAATCTCCTTCGCAAACGGTAACAGTGTCTGGTAGAGTAGTAGATTTACTTGGTTGGTTGAATTTCAAAGTAATGGTTGCAATATTATCACAAAAACCACTTTTCTTTAATCTTGCATAAAAAGTAATATCTGAATTGATGGTTTGAGCATCTGTAGTAGTATTTTGTTCTAAATCTGCATCATTTTTGGTTTTGTAAAATTGATAAGAAAAACCAGTTTCCGAAGATAATTTTGAAAGGTAATCAGAAAGATGAATGTCTTGAGAATTGTTCAAATCGTTATCGCAAACTATTTCAGTAATATCGTTTGTAGGAATTTTATTTCCGAATTTGAAAGTTATTGGATGAATTTCTGGCGTACAAATTCCGTTTTCTACTCTTACAAAAATAGTAGTGTCTGTATTATAAGACCAATCATTGGGAAGAGTGTTGGTGTTTCCGGCATTTGCATCGGTTAATAATTCGTAATATTTTACATTAAATTGAGTTTTATAATTGGAAATAATTATTGGGTTCAAATCTTGTAATTTAATAGAGATTTGTCCGCCAAGAGCGTTATCACAATTGGTGAAAGTTTGGGGATTAACAATTGCTTTTTCTACAAATTCTACAGTGATAGAGCCTTTTAAATTACAAGAAGAAGAGTAAATCATTACTTCGTATTTTCCAGTAGAATTTACGGTATAAGTAGCAGAAGTAGCGCCGGAGATTTCGTTTCCATCTTTGTACCATTGATAGGTGGCGCCTATTGAAGTAGCATCTAGTGTAACGGTATTTCCTTGACAAATTGCCGTGTTATTGGCAATAAGTTTATCTGTTCCTAAATCTTTATTTCCTAAGAAACTACCAGCTTTTAAGATTACTCCAGAATCATATAATCCATTTCCTTGGTCTGCAATTACCAATTTTATATGATAAGAATCTCCAGGTGTCACATCGGTTTGAGCCGTGAGAATTGCAGTTTGTCCGTTAAAACTAATTGGGCTTCCATTCGGGTTGAAATGTCCGAAATATTGAGCGTTATTTTCGTTGCACCTTCCTCCTGGTCCAAGTACATTTTGAGAGGTGATAGGAGTGTTGGTATTGGGAATTACTGCAAGGTTTTGATAATTAGGGTCTCCATTTTTTTTAATTAAGAAAGCAAAACCATCTGTGTATCCGCAGCTTCCAGAGTCGCCTTGTCTAAGATATTGCTCGGAAAGGAACATGTAATCAAAACTAATTTTATTAGTATTAGGAACAAAATCAAACTCTAAAACAGTAGCATTGGTAGTTGCTGTGATGTTTGCCGCGTTTTCTAAATCAGTATCGCCAGCCCAGCCTGTTTTGTTTCCAAAGCTTTGAGTGTTGTTATATGAGCCTACTGCATCGCTAACATTTCCTGTGGAAAGTAATATTCCGTCGTTAATTTCGAAATTTGTACCGTTAGAATTGATGTATCCGTAACTGTATATTCCGCCAGAATTCCATCCAGATATTTTAGCATTTGATATCGAAATACAATTGTTGTTATTCCCAATGAGTTTGTTTACTAATTCTGTAGCAGTATTAGTAGTGGTAGATATGCTAACATATTGAGCTCTTAATGTATGAACAAAAAGAATTAAAATTAAAAAAATATATTTGTGCCAATATGTTGTTATCATTTTTTTGGAGAATGGACTGCAAATTTAAACATTATAAAATAAAAAAAGAGACTATCTAAATAGACAGCCTCTCTTATGTATTTTAAAGGATGGTGATTAAGAAAGAGCAACTCTCTTGAATCCTGTAACTTTTAAATCTCCACTTACAGATTTTACATAATCTGCAACAGACATACCTCCATCTTTAATGAAAGCTTGGTGTACTAAAGTATTTTCTTTGTAGAATTTCTGCATTTTACCTTTAAGGATGTTATCGATAATGTTAGCAGGTTTTCCTTCTTTAGTTAAGATATCTCTTTCAATTTCTAACTCTCTGTCAATTACTTCTTGAGAAACTTGAGTTTCGTCTAAAGCAATTGGATTCATTGCAGCAACTTGCATAGAAACCGCTTTAGCAGCTTCTTCAGCGCCTTCTACATTAGCAGAAAGAGAAGCAAGAGAAGCAATTTTGTTACCAGCGTGGATGTAGAATCCAACGAAAGTACCATCTAATCTTTCAAATCCACCGATTTCGATTTTCTCACCAATAACACCTGTTTGTTCAATTAATTTTTCAGCAACAGTGATACCGTGGAAGTCAGAAGCTAAAAACTCTTCTTTGTCTTTGTAGAAAAGAGCTTGTTCAGCTAATTCGTGAGCTAGCTCAACGAAAGCAGCATTTTTCGCTACGAAGTCTGTTTCGCAATTTAAAGCGATTACAACTCCTAAAGTTTGATCTTCGTTTACTTTTGCAATTACAGCACCTTCAGTAGATTCTCTGTCAGCTCTGTTAGCAGCTACTTTTTGTCCTTTTTTTCTAAGGATTTCGATAGCTTTTTCAAAATCTCCTTCAGCTTCTGTTAAAGCTTTTTTGCAGTCCATCATTCCTGCTCCTGTTGTGTTTCTTAGTTTAGCTACATCTGCAGCAACTGGTGTATACATAATTGAAAAATTTTAATTATAATTGTGGTATAAATTTTTGAGTTGCAAAGATATGAAATTTCACTTAAACTAAAAAGCAGGTTTTTGCGTTATACTTTAAATTTTTAATGCCTATTATTTAACGAAATATGAATTGTAAAAATTATAAAATATTTTCTCTATTGTTTTTAATATCAGCAAGTTCTGTGTTTGCTCAGACAAAAGAAGAAACAGATAAAATAATGAGAAGCCAAGACCCTAAAGAGATTAGTGCTTTTGTGAAAAAATATCCTAACAATCCAAATGCCAATTTTCTTTCGAATAGATTAAAAAATCTTGCTCCTGCACAATCTTCTGTTGCGAAGCCAGTGATTAAACCCCTTAATTCTGAAAAATTAAGCAAAGAAGTAGAAAAAAAAGTGGAAAAAGGCAAAGCTGATGCTAATACCGAAAAAACAGTAAATCTTCTCAATAATCTTTTTAGTACAGATAGAAATAAATCTGAAGTTTTTGTGATGATTAAAAATAATTCTAACTGTAACCTTATTGTAAAAGTAGAAGGTAAGAAGTTTTTTAATCTTGATGTTCCCAAGAAAGGAGATAATTATTTACTTGTGCCAAAAGGAACATATAAAATCACTACCAAAATTTGTGATGCCAGCTATCAATCAACAAAAAATATTACCGAAGACACTCAGATTGTTTTAGGAATTAAGAAATAAAAAGAAAGGCAAGAATAAAATTTCTTGCCTTTTTTGTTTTATCCGGTAAATCTACCCATTTCTATAAATTTCTCTTGTCTGTGATGCATCAATTCTTCTTTATTGAAGTTTTTGAGAGATTTTATATTAGAAAGAATAGTTTTCTTTACATTTTGGTATGCTGCTTCTGGGTCGTAATGTGCGCCGCCAAGTGGTTCTTCTATTACGCCGTCAATTAGTTTTTCTTTCAGCATATCTTCTGGAGTAAGTTTTAGTGCGTTAGCTGCGGTTTCTTTGTATTCCCAGCTTCTCCAAAGGATTGAAGAACAGCTTTCTGGAGCAATTACAGAATACCAAGTGTTTTCCATCATGTATACTTTGTTACCAACGCCAATTCCTAGTGCGCCTCCACTTGCACCTTCGCCAATAATAATGGTGATGATTGGAGTTTTCAATTGGCACATTTCGTAGATGTTTCTTGCAATAGCCTCACCTTGTCCTCTTTCTTCTGCTTCTAAGCCAGGATATGCACCTGGAGTGTCTATAAAAGTAATAATAGGAATATTAAACTTTTCTGCCAATTTCATAAGTCTAAGCGCTTTTCTATATCCTTCAGGATTGCTCATCCCGAATCTTCTGCGCTGTCTTTCTTTGGTAGTTCTTCCTTTTTGTGTGCCAATAATCATTACACTTTGTCCGTCAATTTTTGCCATTCCGCCTACCATAGCAGGGTCGTCTGCAAAATTTCTATCTCCGTGTAATTCTAAAAAGCTATCTTTATCTACAATGCCATTGATAAAATCTAATGTATAAGGTCTGTCTGGATGACGCGATAATTGTACTCTTTGCCAAGGCGTAAGACTTCCGTAGATTTCTTTCTTTTTTTCTAGAATTTTATCTTCGATTTGGCTACAAGCCAATTTCATATCTACACCACTTTCTTCACCAACTAAAGAACAAGTTTGATATTGTTCCATC
The DNA here is from genome assembly GCF_047601505.1 of Cloacibacterium sp. Taxonomy (GTDB): domain Bacteria; phylum Bacteroidota; class Bacteroidia; order Flavobacteriales; family Weeksellaceae; genus Cloacibacterium. The sequence goes on along the minus strand of NZ_JASGJD010000001.1, from coordinate 114,018 downwards.
AGTTCCTTTATTGGCAATTCAAAATCTAAATATTCCATTTTATTGTTTAGAATTAATGCTCCAAATTTAATAATTATTTCTATTTATCGAAATTTATTTTAAAATTTCGATGGCAGCCTTTATTCTGCCGATGGTTTCAGCCTTTCCAAGGATTTCTACTAAATCTGGAACGTCTGGTCCTTTTAATTCTCCTACTAAAGATAGTCTTAAAGGCATCATTACTTTGCCAAAGCCCAATCCTTTTTCTTCTACCAAATGATGAATTTCTTCTTTTATTTTTTCTGAAATAAAATCTTCAATTCCGTTTAATTTTACAATTAAGTCGTTCAAAATAGCAAAGGTTTCTTCGTTCCAAGCTTTTTTTGCAGCCTTTTCGTCGTAAGAAATTGGTGCTTCAAAGAAGAATTTCCCTTCATTGTAAATATCTTTAACAAAAGTTGCTCTTTCTTTCATTAAACTAATGATTTTCAGTAAAGTATCATCAGAAAGAGAAATGTTTTTTGTTTCTTCTAAATTTTTAAAAATTTCCAAAACTTCTTCGCTAGATTTTCTTTGAAGATATTGATGATTAAACCATTCTGCTTTTTCTTTGGAGAATCTAGCTCCAGCTTTGTGAACTTTGTGAAGGTCAAATTCAGTCGCCATTTCTTCTAAACTTAGAATTTCTTTATCATCCGAAGGACTCCAACCTAAAAGTGCTAAAAAATTAACGAAAGCTTCTGGTAAATAACCTTCTTCTTTGTATCCTTTGTAAGTTTCGCCAGTTGCAGCATCATAGAAATTCATTGGGAAAACTGGGAACCCGAATTTTGCACCGTCTCTTTTGCTTAATTTCCCTTTGCCTTCTGGTTTTAAAATTAAAGAAAGATGTGCAAATTCTGGTGCTTGCCAACCCATTGCCTCGTATAATAAAACGTGCAGAGGCATAGATGGTAACCATTCTTCACCACGGATTACGTGGGTAATTTTCATTTCGTAATCGTCTATAATATTAGCGAAATGATAAGTTGGCATTCCGTCGTTTTTTACCAAAACTTTATCGTCTAAAGTATTGGTATTAACCGAAAACTTACCTCTAATAATGTCTTCAAGATTGATAATTCTGTCTAAAGGCATTTTGAATCTTACTACGTAAGGTGTTTTTGCGTCTAATAATTTCTGAACTTCTTCCTGAGAAAGTGCAATGCTGTTTCTCATTCTGTTTCTGCTGAGGTAATTGTAAGAAAAAACCTCGCCATTAGCTTCTGCTTCTGCTCTTGCTGCGTTTAGCTCTTCTGGAGTGTCGAATGCTAAATAGGCGTAATCTGTTTTTAGAATTATTTCGGTGTATTTGTCGTAAATATCTCTTCTTTCAGATTGTTTGTATGGGCCGTAGTTTCCGCCGTGTCTTGGGCTTTCGTCTGGGGTTATTCCGCACCATTCTAAAGCTTCCATTATATAATCTTCCGCACCTTCTACATATCTTGCGGTATCGGTATCTTCAATTCTTAAAACAAAATCTCCGCCTTGGTTTTTGGCAAAAAGATAGTCATACAATGCGGTTCTTACGCCACCTAGATGTAATGGTCCTGTTGGACTTGGCGCAAAACGCACTCTTACTTTACTCATTATATGTGAAATTTTTAATGTGCAAATTTACGTTTTTTTATGCTTTTTGAGATATTATGTTTTGTCTAATTTTTTTTAATTAATTTTGTACTTTAAAATATAGAAATTATGCTAGAAATCGGAGAAAGACCTTGGGGCAAATATTATGTATTAGCAGATGAACCCAATTTTAAATTGAAAAGAATTGAAGTTTTGCCAGGGCAAAGATTATCTTACCAATACCATTTTAAAAGACAAGAAGCTTGGACAATGATTCAAGGGACTGCAAAGATTACTTTGGATGGGGTAGATAAAATTTATAATTATGGAGAAACTGCTTTAATCCCGTTATCTGCAAAACACAGAATTGAAAATGTAGGAGAAGACCTTTTGGTTTTTATAGAAGTACAAACAGGAACTTACTTCGGTGAAGATGATATTGTAAGAATAGAAGACGATTATAAAAGAGATTAATTGTCTGTTTTGATTTGATTAACGCACAATAAATTACAAAACTTGCAACTATTAGGAATAGCTCAGATTTTCCTTTTTTGCATTAAAGAGGCTGTCTCAAAATGGAGACAGCCTCTTTTAGTAAATTTTATATTTAGAAAAACTAATATCCAAATAATTCTTCTAGAGAAATTGTTTTCACTTCGCCTAGTTTTTTAAGGTCTTCCATAGAAACTTTTTTGTCTGATGCTACCAAACAATACGTGTAAGGTTTACCAGAAAAATGTGACTGATGGAATTGATTCAATTCATCTAAAGAAATTTTATCTACAGAAGCATAGATTTGTTTTCTAATATCATCTTTAAGACCAAGTTGTTGAGCTCCAAGGTAATTGTAAATAATACCATCTTGAGTAATACGCTCGGTTTCAATGTCTTTTTTAACTTGTCCTTTTGCTAAATCTAGATTTACAGGTAATTTAGGCATTGTAGTTAATAGTTCATTCATTGCTGCTACAGCATCATTAAATTTATCTGCTTGGCTACCAACGTAAGAAAGCATGTAATAATCGTCTGATTTTTTAGCAGGAGAAACATAAACGCCATAAGTACTGTAAGCCAAAGCTTTACTTTCTCTAATCGTTTGGAAAACCAAACTTCCCATTCCTCCACCAAAATAATTATTGAAAACATTAATTACAGTAGCATTTTTAGGGTCGTAAGTTTCTGTATTTCTTACCCATCTTGTTTCTGCTTGAACCATTTCGTAATTGGTGAAAAACACTTGGTTTTTGTCTTGTGCAACTTGTTTAAATACTTTTGGAGCAGAAGCTGTAGCGAAAGTTGCGGGAACTTTGTGAAGCGGAGCTAACTTTGAAGTAAGTTCAGAAATTGCAGCAGGACCATAATAAATTACGGTTTGCTCATAATTATTAAGATTTTTTACTTTATCTACCAATTCTTGAGCGGTAACAGCAGCTAAGTCTGTATCTGAAAGTACATTGTTGAATTTATTTTTAGAACCATAAAGCGCATAGCTTGTTAAACCTTGCATTATAGCACCTTTGTTTAATTTTGCATCTTTTCTCGCTTTTGCCATTCTCGCTTTTAGGGCTACCAAAGCTTTATCGTCAGCTTTTGCATTTAGAACGATGTCTTCGTATAATTTTACTGCTTTTTCGAAGTTTTCTTGTAAACCTTCAATGGTTACAGTAGTATATTCTTCGCTTGAAGAAATATTGAAACTTGAAGCAATTTTGTAAAATTCTTTAGAAATTTGTTCAGAAGTTTTTTTATCTGTTCCTAAAAACTGAATGTATTGCGCTGCTAAAGGAAGTTTCAAATCATTAAGAGAACCAATTTTATATCTAAATCTTAATCTGTAAATAGAATTGTCTTTGTTTGGAACGTATAGCACTTCAGCTTTTCCAAGTTTAGATTTTAAAATATCTTTTCCGTAATCTAAAAATACTGGTTTTGCAGGAGTTGCAGGCATATCGTTCACCATTTTCACAAACGGAGATTGCTTATCTGCATTGGTTTCTACTGGTGTAATGGTTGGCTTTTCTATTTTTACCAAGTCTTTTCTTTCGCCTTTTCTCTTAAGAACAGCAACGTAGTTGTCTCCAAGATATTTATTAGCAAAAGCTACTACATCTTCTTTTTTGATTTTAGACAAATCATTTACGTAAGCAACTTGAGTTTTCCAATCTAATTCTGAAGTGAAAGCATCCATCAAATCGCTAGCTCTGTTTCCGTAGTTTTCGGTGCTTTGAATTTTATATTTTTTGATGTTATTAACGATAGAAGGAATTAAATCGTCATCAAAATTTCCTTTTTTAAGATTGTCTATTTCAGCTAAAACCAAAGATTTTACATCTTCTAAGCTTTGTCCGTTGGTAGGAGCTGCCGAAAGATAAAGAATTCCGTAATCAATTAAAGGATAAGTGAAAGCACTTGCTCTTAATAATTTTTGTTTTTTAACTAAATTCAAATCTAAAAGTCCAGCTTTTCCGTTGGTAAGAACTTGTCCTACTAGATCTGCAAGAAGTACATCTTTGTCTTTGTTTCCTGGTAATCTGAAACCGATAGTAACACTCTCTGCATCTGGTCCTACTACTTCTTTTACAATTGGAGCAGTAATTGAAGCTTCTGGAGAAAAAGTATATTTAACAACTGGTTTTTCTTTCATGTAAGAAAAATCTTTGTCAATTTTAGCAATTACTTCATCAGGATTGAAATCTCCAGATAAGATAATACCCATATTATTTGGTACGTAATAATTGTTGAAATATTTTCTAATTTCTACCAAAGAAGGGTTTTTGAGGTGTTCTACGGTTCCAATAGTGGTTTGTTGACCGTAATTGTGATTTTGGAATAAATTTGAAAATAAAGTTTCTGAAACCAAAGAACCATCACTGTCTAAACTTCTGTTTTTTTCTTCGTAAACCGCTTCTAATTCGGTATGGAAAATTCTAAGAATTGGGTTTCTGAAACGTTCAGCTTGTACAGCAAGATATTTATCCAAAGAAGAACTTGGTACGTCGTCTGTATAAACTGTTTGCTCGAAACTTGTGAAAGCATTGGTGCCTTGAGCTCCCATTGCAGACATCATTTTGTCGTATTCATTTGCGATAGCATATTTACTTGCAACGCCAGAAACGGAGTCAATTTTTTTGTAAATTGCTTTTCTTTGAGCTTCATCTTTAGACTTGTTGTATTGTTCGTAAAGTGCATCAATTTTGTCTAACTCTGGTTTTTCTTTTGCCCAATCTAAAGAACCATATTTATCAGTTCCTTTGAAAAGCATGTGTTCTAAATAATGTGCCAAACCTGTATTGGTGGCAGGGTCTGTTTTGCTACCAGCTTTCACGGCAACGTAAGCCTGAATTCTTGGGTCTTTTTTGGTAGGACTCAAAATTACAGTCAAACCATTTTTTAAAGTGTAAAATCTTGCTTGAGTAGGGTCGTTGGTTACATATTTGTAGCTGTAACCGCCACTTTTTGCCTCTTTCCACTCAAATTGAGATTGTGCGTAAGATGCTACAGAAATTACCATAGCTGCAAACGCAAACGTAAGCTTTTTAATCATAAAAATTAATTTTATAGTTATTAGACGAGTTTTTTCTAAAATTGTTTCTGATGAATTCATTTTTTTTGAAAAATTTAACATTTACCTCTCAAAAAGCAATCTTTCAGCATGTTTTTCAGGAGAAACCTTACCATTTTCGAAAGCGAGAAATCCATTTACAAAAGTATGTGAGATTTCAGAATGGAAAGTTTCGTTTTCTAACGGGCTCCAGCCACATTTGTAGAGAATGTTCTCTTTAGAAACAGTATTTTCTGTATTTGGATTAATAATTACCAAATCTGCTTTGTAGCCTTCTTTTACAAAACCACGTTTTTCAATTTCAAATAAAATTGCAGGATTGTGACACATTTTTTCTACTACTTTTTCTAAAGAAATTTTGCCTTTTTTGTAATATTCGAACATAACTTGCAAAGAATGCTGAACCAAAGGCGCTCCAGAAGGGCATTTTAAGTATTTGTTAGATTTTTCTTCTAAAGTATGTGGAGCGTGGTCTGTAGCAATTACATCAATTCTATCATCCAATAAAGCTTCCCAAAGTCCGGTTTTGTCTTTTTCTGTTTTTACCGCAGGATTCCATTTGATAAGAGAACCTTTGGTTTCGTAATCTGCATTGGTAAAATGAAGATGATGAACACAAACTTCTGCTGTGATTTTCTTTTCTTTCAGAGGAATGTCATTTCTAAAAAGTTCGGTTTCTTTAGCTGTTGAAAGATGATAAATGTGCAATCTGGCTCCAGTTTTTCTTGCCAATTCCACTGCTTTTGAACTCGAAAGATAGCACGCTTCTTCGCTTCTGATGAGGTGATGGAATTTTACAGGAATATCTTCTCCATATTGTTCTTTATAGATTTCTGTATTTTTTCTAATGGTAGTTTCGTCTTCGCAATGCACACAAATTGGCATTTTTACTTTAGAGAAAATTTCTTCTAACGTTTCAGGATTATCCACTAACATATTTCCTGTGGAAGAACCTAAAAAAAGTTTAATGGCTGCAACATTTTTGGGATTTGTTTTGAGAACTTCTTCCAAATTATCATTGGTTCCGCCCATCGAAAAAGAATAATTGGCGTAAGATTTTTCGGCAGCAATTTTATATTTTTCTTCTAAAAGTTCTTGTGTTACCGCATTCGGAACGGTGTTCGGTTGCTCTATAAAACTGGTAGTTCCGCCAGCAATTGCAGCTTTGGATTCGCTTTCAATGTCGCCTTTGTGTGTTAAACCTGGTTCGCGAAAGTGAACTTGGTCGTCTATAACGCCCGGAATAAGAAATTTCCCTTCGGCATCAATTATTTTATCCAAATTTTCTTCGGGAATGGTTTCAGAAATTTTTGCAATCAAATCATTTTCAATTAAAACATCAGATTTAAAAATCTTTCCTTCGTTTACAATTTGAGCATTTTTAATTAAGATTCGCATTTTACTTTTAGATTTTTACAAATTTAATTGAAGTTTTGAGTAAAGCCAAAAGAATTTAAAATTTTAATTGCTTTAGAAAACCTTTGTCTAACTGATTTCTTTAAAAATCATAAATCCCGAATCGTAAATCCCAAATCTTATAGTTACTTTTGCATTCTAAAATTGTAGAAAATTGAAAAAACTTCTGAACGAAACCATCATTTACGGAATAGGAGCAATATTGCCAAGAGTAATAACATTTCTCTTAAATCCTTTGTACATTCATTACATAGATAAAGAAGCATTTTCGGTGTTTTCTAGTTTGTATTCGTGGATTGCGTTGGTAAATGTGATGTTAACTTTCGGTTTCGAAACTTCTTTTTTTAGATTTTCTACCGAAAAAGAGAACGAGAAAATGTCTTTCGATACCTCTTTTTGGTTTATTTTCGGTTTGGCTTCGGTTTTTTTAATCTCAATTTTAATGTTTAGTGCGCCACTTTCTGTGATTTTAGATTATGCAAAAAATCCGGAATTTTTAAGATGGTTTGCCATGATTGCTTTTTTAGATGCTATTTGCGTTATTCCATTTGCGTGGTTACGTTTTCACAATATGCCGATAAAATATTCTGTGATAAGGGTTGCGTCTATTTTTGTGCAAACCGTTTCTGTAATTGCACTTTTTATTTTTGTGCCAACAAGTACATCCAAAAAATTAGGTTTAGACGGGCAAGTTTCTTATCCTTTCATTAGTAATTTATTGGGAAGTTTGGCAACATTTGTACTATTACTTCCGATTATTTTGAAGGTAAAATTTCGTTTTAGCAAAGAACTTTTTTCGAGAATGATAAAATATTCTTGGCCTATTATGATTGCTGGTTTAGCTTTTCAGGTCAATGAAAATTATGATAAAATCACTCAATATTACAATATTTCTAAAGCAGATGCAGGTGCTTATGGTGGTTGTTATAAACTAGCCGTTTTGATGACGCTTTTTGTTACAGCATACAGAATGGGAATTGAGCCTTACTTTTTTAAGCAAATGAACAACGAAAATGCAAAAAATAATTACGCAAAAGTAACCGAATATTTTTCGTTTTTTGCCTCAATTGTTGCCATGGGAATTATTGCCAATATTTCTTGGTTGAAGGTTATTTTTATTACAGACCATAGTTATTGGACGGCAATGGATATTGTTCCTATTATTGTAATTGCAAATCTATGTTTTGGGATTTACTATAATCTTTCTACTTGGTACAAAGTAACTGATAAAACATATTTCGGTACCCTAATTTCTTGGTTTGGAGCAGGTGTAACCATTGTTTTGCATTTGTTATTTCTACAAAAATATGGTTTTATGGTTTCTGCTTGGGTTACTTTTATCGCTTATTTTCTAATGATGGTTTTGTCTTATTTTCTCGGACAAAAATATTATCCAATTCCATATAGAATTAAGAAAATTTCTTTTTTCTTGGTTTTGTTGATGGTTTTTAGCTTTATTTCGGTAAAATATTTTAATTATAACGTTTGGCTCAGCAATATTTTATTCTTTATTTATAGTGGAATTTTGTTGTACAGCGAAAAACAATTTATCCTTTCAAAAATTAAAAAATGACAATAAAAGTAATTAATAAATCTAAACACAATTTGCCAAAATACCAAACCGAACTTTCGGCAGGTATGGATTTGTATGCCAACATAGACGAACCTATTACACTGAAATTTTTAGAAAGAACACTAGTGAAAACTGGTTTATTTATTTCTTTACCAAAAGGTTACGAAGCACAGGTGAGACCAAGAAGTGGGTTAGCTTTTAAAAACGGAATTACCGTTCTTAACACTCCTGGTACAATTGATGCAGATTATCGTGGTGAGATTGGAGTAATTTTAGTAAATTTATCTGCTGCTGATTTTACCATAAATGACGGAGACAGAATTGCACAATTGGTAATTGCAAAATACGAAACTGCAATTTGGGAAGAAGTAGAAAATCTAGACGAAACAGAACGTGGCGAAGGAGGATTTGGCAGTTCTGGCGTTTCAAAAAAATAGAATAACAAAGGAAAAAATAAAAACTCAAGAAAATTATTATCAATGAAAATTATCGTTCCAATGGCTGGACGCGGTTCCAGACTTAGACCTCATACTCTTACGGTTCCCAAACCTTTAATTCCTATTGCTGGTAAACCTATTGTACAAAGATTAGTAGAAGATATTGCTAAAGTAGCGGGAGAAAAAATAGACGAAATTGCTTTTATTATTGGAGATTTCGGCGAAGAAGTAGAAAAATCTCTTATAGAAATTGCAGAAAAATTAGGAGCTAAAGGAAGTATTTATACTCAAGATGAACCTTTAGGAACGGCTCACGCTATAAAATGTGCCGAAAATTCTATGCAAGGTGATGTAGTAATTGCATTTGCTGATACGCTTTTCCGTGCAGATTTTGTATTAGATAAAGTTTCTGATGGTGTAATTTGGGTGAAAAAAGTAGAAGATCCTTCTGCTTTTGGGGTTGTAAAATTAGATGATTATGGTTTTATTACAGATTTTGTAGAAAAACCGCAAACTTTTGTTTCTGATTTGGCAATTATCGGAATTTATTACTTCAAATCTGCTGAAAAATTGATGGACGAAATCAATTTTATCATGAATAATGACATTAAGCAAGGTGGAGAATATCAATTAACTACCGCTCTTGAAAATCTCAGACAAAAAGGAGCTAAATTTTCTCTTGGTAAAGTAGATGATTGGATGGATTGCGGTAATAAAAATGCTACAGTAGAAACCAATGGCAAAATTTTAGACTACGAAAAAGAAGAAATGTCTCATTTCCCAGCTTCGGCAAAAATTGAGGCTAGTCTTATCATTCCGCCGTGTTTTATTGGCGAAAATGTAGAAATTATAAATTCTAAAATTGGACCTTATGTTTCTCTAGGAAACGGAACAAGTGTTGTGAATTCTAATATTGAAACTTCTCTTGTTCAAGAAAAAACCATTATTAATCATGGTAATCTTAGCAATTCTATGATTGGAAACAATGCGCATTATTACGGCGTTTCCAGAGAGATTTCTTTGGGAGATTATTCGGTTTTAGATTTTCATTCTAAAGACTAATAAATTTGTTCTAATCTCTTAAAATATCAAAACACACAAAATCATTTGTGTGTTTTGGCGTTATAATTGTAATGTTTTTTTGGAAACAATTATAAAAATTATGAAAAATTTTATTCTAAGTATATTTGCGGCATTAGCTTTACTTTCTTGTAAAAGCAAAACCGTTGTTCAAACTAATGTACCAGTTGAAAAACCAATTGTAAATTCTAACAAAGCTTTTTTTGATAAAATATTGAAAAAAGATGATTTTGAAAGTATAAAAATTAGCAGTAAAATAGATGCGGAAACTGGGCAATTTGTACCAACTTTAGACGCTACATTTTACATCGAAAACAATCAAAAAGTTTGGATTAATTTGCAAGCTTTATTTATCAATATGGCTAGAGGAATTGCAACTCCTTCTGGGATTAAAGGTTATGAAAAAGTAAATAAAACTTATATAGATTCAGATTTTTCTTATATTAATAATTTATTGAAAGTTAATTTTATAGATTATAATTCTTTGCAAAATTTATTACTGGGGAAAACGTTTGTTCCAGTTAATGAAAATGATTATTCTCTTACGCCAAACGAACAAGGATTTGTTTTAAATTCTATAAAAAATCAAATTTTTGAAACCAATGGTAAAAAAAGCGAATACAAAATAAGCCTTGATTATGATAAAGAATTGGACCTTAAAAAAGTTTTTTTAGAAGACTTAACTTCGAAAAATACGTTAGAAATTAATTATGATAATTTTGAAAATATTGGTTCACAAAAACTCCCAAAAAATGTTAAAATAATTATAAAAGGACAGAAAACAGACCAGATTTTCATAGAAAATACGAAATTTGACTTTTTGAAGATGGAAACACCTTTTTCCATTCCTGCTAATTACACAAAGACCATAATTAAATGATGCATAGAAAACTGAGTTTATTTTTAGGATTATTGATGTTCGGCTTTGCCTTTTCTCAGCAACCAGAAAATAGAAAAGAGCAACTCCAAAGACAAAATGCCGAACTGAAGAAACAAATTGCTAACATTAACGCAGAACTAGCAAAAGCAAAAGGCGAAACAAAACTTTCATTGGCTTATCTTGCTGGCGTAAATCAAAAAATTACGCTTAGAGAAAAAGTGGTAAATAATACCCAAAAAGAAAAAAGATATATTGAAGATGATATCTACAAACGCCAATTAGAAATTAATAAATTCAATAGAGAATTAAAAGTTCTAAGAAAAGACTATGCGGATATTCTCGTAAAAGCATACAAAAATAAAGGCGTTCAAAATAAAGTTACTTTTATCCTTTCTTCCAGAAATTTAGGCGAAGCTATTAGAAGAGTTCAGTATTTAAAACAATACGGAGAATATCAAGATAAAAAAGCTGCCGAAATCTCGGATAAAGCTACCCAAATAAAAAAATCTATCTCTCTAAAACAAAAATCGGTAAACGAAAAAGATGCTTTGCTTAACAGACAAAAGCAGGATTTAGTAGTTATACAAAAAGAAAGAAAAGACAAAGAGGTTCTTTTGCAAGAATTTAAGAAAAATGAAGCCAAACTTACCGCAGATTTAAGAGCAAAACAAGCCGAAAATAAAAAGGTAGAATCTGCAATTAGAAATATCATTAACGAAGAAATTAGAAAAGCTAGAGAACGTGAAGAAGCCGAGAAAAAGGCTGAAGCAGAACGTATAAGATTAGCTAAAATAGCAGCTGAAAAAGAAAAAACAAGACTAGAAGCGGCAAGGAAAGCGGAAGCTGATAGGCTAGCTGCAGAAAAGAAAAAAGCCGAAGAGGAAGAAAGAAAACTTGCAAAAATAGCTGCTGATAAAGAAAAAGCAGAAAAAGAGGCGAGAGCAAAAAATGACGCAGCGAAAATTGCAAAAGCCGAAAAAGAGAAAAAAGAATCTGACGATAGATTAAAAGCTGCTCAAGCTAAAGCAGATAACGCAAGAAATGCATCTAAAGCACTCGAGGTAAAAACAGAGAAAGAAAAAGATGCCATCGAAGAACAAAAAATGAAAGACTTCGGTGTAAGCAAAGTTGTAGCTGGAAGTAGTTTTGCTGAAAATAGAGGAAGAATGTCTTTTCCTGTTTCTAGTGGTACCGTTATTGAAAGGTTTGGAAAACAACCGCATCCTGTTTTTAAAAATATAATTATTGAAAATAATGGTGTCAAAATAAAAGTACCTGCCGGAAGTAAAGCAAGATGTGTTTTCCCTGGTGTTGTCGCTAATATTCTTGTAACTGGAGGTGCAAAAACAGTTTTAGTAAAACATGGGGATTATTTTACAATTTATGGTAATTTAGAATCTACTAATGTTGCAAAAGGTCAACAAGTGTCTGCGGGAACAATTATTGGAGGTGTTGGTTCTGATATTGAAGGGATTTATGCTCTAGATTTCCAAGTTTGGAATGGGCAAACTCCAGTAGATCCTCTTGGTTGGGTTTCCTATTAATTTATGTGTATTTTTTATGTACATTTGTAGAAAATTTTTATAAAATGATTTCACCACTTGTTATATTAAGTTTATCCGCACAACATATCATTATTGTTGCTATTATTCTCCTTTTATTATTTGGAGGAAAGAAAATTCCAGAATTAATGAAAGGCGTAGGAAGCGGAATTAAAGAATTCAAAGACGCTGTAAAAGAAGACGATAAAAAACCAGAAGATTCTAACAAAACTGAAAACTCTAATTAATTATGTCTTTTACTTCTTCAGCTTGGGAAATCTTCAGCAAATCTGTTGAAGATTATCATATTAATGACAATGTAGATTTTCCTATCAATAATCCATTCGAAAAAGGGAGTTTGGAACAACTTTTGTATGCTAAAAACTGGATTGATACCGTGCAATGGCATTTCGAAGATATCATTAGAGACGAAAACATTAATCCGGATGATGCTTTAAAACTCAAAAGAAGAATTGATGCATCTAATCAGCAAAGAACAGATTTAGTAGAATATATAGACAGTTGGTTTCTTCAAAAATACCAAAACGTAACTCCTAAACCTGATGCAAAACTTAATACAGAAACCGTAGCTTGGGCTATTGACAGACTTTCTATTTTGGTATTGAAAGTTTATCACATGAATTTAGAAGCAACCAGAGAATCTGCTTCGGATGAACATAGAGCCAAATGTACAGAAAAACTAAATGTTCTTCTGGAACAGAAAAAAGACTTAAGTCAAGCTATTGATTTGTTATTAGAAGATATTGAGAACGGAAATGTTAAGATGAAAACGTACAAACAAATGAAAATGTACAATGATGAAAGTCTTAACCCTGTTTTGTATCAAAAAGTTAAAAATTAATGAGAAAATGGATAGGTTTATTGCTTGTTTCGCTTCTATGGACGTCTTGCTCTGTAGAAAAATTAAACTTATCGCCACTTTCTAATAGTTTTAGCAGTTATAATTCAACAACAAGTTTTACAGATAGAACTACAACTTCTGTAAATACTGTTACTTATACCTCAGAACTTTCTAATCTTTTATCAGAATTTCCTATTTTTAGCAGTAGAAGTATGAATTCTGAGATTTATAAATTAAAACTTCATATTACAGATTATCTTTATGCCGTTAAGCAGAAAGATTTAATTAGCAAAAATGAAGCTTATGCCCTTTATAAAAAGACTTTTATCAACATTCAAAAATTAAAAAGCAGTTTGCCTCAAGATGAGTTAGAACTTCTTAATAGATTTATGGCAAAAGTAAAAACAAACATTACTTTGATAGAGTCTGAAAAAATTACCGAATAAAAAGAATGATAAAAATACAAGCGGAAGCCAACGTGCCTACAGAATATGGAAACTTCCGAATGATTGCTTTCTCTGAAAATGATAACGACTGGATGCCTCAGATGGCTTTGGTTGCCGAAAATACAGATTTTTCGAAACCTGTAAATGTTCGTTTTCATTCCGAATGCATCACTGGAGAAGTTTTTCATTCTAAAAAATGCGAATGCGGACAGCAATTAGATGCTGCAATGAAATATACCCAAGAAAATGGAGGTGCAATTGTTTATCTAAGACAAGAAGGACGAAATATTGGGATTATTAATAAATTGAAGGCTTATGCTTTGCAAGAAAAAGGTTTTGATACGGTGCAAGCAAATCTTCAACTTGGGTTGCCTGCAGATGATAGAGATTTTAACGTAGCAATAGATATTTTAAAAATTTTAGGAATTAAAGACATTAATCTTCTTACCAATAATCCTGAAAAAATAAAATATGTAGAAAACAGCGAAATAAATCTTAACGAAAGAATTCCTCTGCAAATTAAAGCAAACGAAAATAGTAAAGAATATCTGCAAACAAAAAAAGATTATTTCGGGCATCTTTTAGAAGATGACAAGAATATTAAAGAATAAAAAAAACGCTCAACTCTGAGCGTTTTTTTATGACTAATATTTAAAAATTATAATTTAATTGCTGTTTCTAAAGCTAATTCAATCATTGGTTTTAACGCTCTTTCTCTTTCGTCTGCCGAAATTTTTTCGAAAGTTGGTATAATATCCGAAACCGTTAAAATAGTTGCTGCATTTTTTCCTAAATGTTTAGCATTTGCAAAAAGAGCAAAAGCTTCCATTTCTACAGCAGAACAATTGTATTTTTCTGCAACAGCAGGTAGATTAGAATCTTTTCTGTAAAAAATATCACTTGTGTGAATATTTGTAGGTTTTGCATTAATAGAAAGCGAAGAAGCTGTATCATTAATTACATCAAAAACTTTTCCTTGATGAGGTATCAACTCTTCTTCAATTCCCCAAGCAAATTTTGCATAAGTACTTTCGCTGGCAGAATTTTCTACATTTAGCAAGTCGAAAAGTTTTAAATCTGTAGTGTAAGCTCCACAAGTTCCTATTCTAATAATTGTATCTACTTCATATTCTGTAAAAAGTTCATAAGAGTAGATTCCAATGCTTGGAACTCCCATTCCGCTAGCTCCAACAGAGATTTCTCTACCTTTGTATAATCCAGTAAAATAATAAATTCCTCTGGTTTGGCTAACTAATTTTATGTCAGTTAAAAAATTTTCAGCGATATATTTCGCTCTTAATGGGTCGCCCGGTTGGAGAACCACTTTTGCAATTTCTCCTTTTTTTGCACTAATGTGTACGCTCATAATTTTAAAATTAAAGGATAACAAAGATAAGAACTTTATTTTCTACGAGAAGAAGATTTTTATAATTGCTATATTTATTCAGGAAAAGAATATGTTTTTAAATCAAAATTATATTTCAGAGATAATTTTATCTTTCTCGATTCTTTTTTTAGCGTGAAATTTTAATTGGTTGGTGTCTTCTTCGTGATGTTTACCAATGCAAACAGCAAAAGTTGTGAGGTGATTTTCTAAACCCAAGATTTCAGTGTATTTATCTCCTTCAATGCCTTCCATTGGCGTTGCATCAATTCCAAGAGAAGCACACGCTGTAAGAAAAACGCCTAAAGAAATGTAAATTTGATTTTTCATCCAAGCTTTTACTTCTTCTTCTGGAAGCGGTTTTAGAAAAGTTTTGTAATAATTAACCGCTGCGTCTGGTAAATTTTCTGAGATTTGTTTCTCGAAAAAATCTAAATTATTGATAACATTAAATACAATTAAATGACTGCAATCTATTACTCTTTGCGTGTTGTGGCGAGATACACCTGCTAATTTTGTCTTTAATTCTTGATTTTCAATAAAAATAAAATTCCAAGGTTGGCTGTTGATAGAAGAAGGTGTAAGATTAAGAATTTGCTTTAATTGTTCTATTTTTTCTACATCAATTTTTTCGTTTGGATTATACCTTTTGGTGGTATAACGTTGCTGCATTAATTCCAGAAAGTTCATATTTCGATATTTTACTACAAATTTATTCAATTAATTATTAGCCTGAGAAAAATATCGTCATTGCATAATAGATTTTTTTATTAGAAATTTATAAATGTGTATTTTTAAAAAATTAAAATTTAATTATGAATTTATATACCCAACCCATGCTTCGAGAAGATGCATTAAAAGATAAAGTTGCCATTGTAACAGGAGGCGGAAGTGGCTTAGGAAAAGCCATGACTAAATATTTTCTTCAATTAGGCGCTAAAGTTGTTATTACTTCTAGAAATTTAGAAAAATTACAAGCTACAGCAGCCGAATTAGAAGCCGAAACTGGAGGTAAAGTGCTTTCTGTAGCTTGTGATGTGAGGAATTGGGATGAGGTAGAAGCTATGAAGGAAGCTGCTATTAAAGAATTTGGTAAAATTGATATTTTACTGAATAATGCCGCTGGAAATTTTATTTCTCCCACCGAAAGATTAACGCATTCTGCATTCGATTCAATTCTCGATATTGTATTGAAGGGAACTAAAAATTGTACACTTTCCGTAGGGAAATATTGGATAGATAATAAAATCCCGGGAACGGTTCTTAATATTGTCACTACTTATTCTTGGACGGGTTCTGCTTATGTAGTTCCATCTGCTTGTGCAAAAGCTGGTGTATTGGCTATGACGAGAAGTTTGGCAGTAGAATGGGCAAAATACAATATCAGATTCAATGCTATTGCGCCAGGACCATTCCCTACAAAAGGAGCTTGGGAAAGATTGTTGCCGGGAGATTTGGCAGAGAAATTTGACATGAAGAAAAAAGTTCCACTAAGAAGAGTGGGAGAGCATCAAGAATTGGCGAATTTAGCTGGGTATTTGGTTTCAGATTTTTCTGCTTATGTAAATGGAGAAGTAGTAACAATAGACGGTGGTGAATGGTTGCAAGGAGCGGGAGAATTTAATATGCTAGAACAGATTCCGCAAGAAATGTGGGATATGCTAGAAATGATGATAAAAGCAAAGAAAAATTCTTAAAAAGTAGTCCCGAAAATATTTTCGGGATTTTTAATTTAATTGATTATTTTTATAGTCTAAAAATAAGACAATGAAGTCTTTGATAAATTGTGTAAAATTTTTTCTTCTACTTTTTGTATTGTTTCTAAGCAAATTTTCTGCTCAATTGTGTGGTGGCTCTTTTGGGGCGCCAATATTTATGGAAACTTTTGGCAGTGTTACTAATTCTTGGCAGGTAATTTCTCCAGCTTTAGTTTTCCCAGCTTACACCAATTATATATATTCTCCTACTTTCCCACCTAATGATAAGTATTATACTATTTCGAATTTCACGGGGACTAATATTGGTTGGGCTTGGGTAAATAGTGCAGATCATACTGATGATGGTTCTGGCAAATATGGGAATATGCTTATTGTAAATGCAGATGAAAACACAGCGGGAGAATTTTACAGAAGAAAAGTTTCGGGGCTGTGTCCTAATCAAGTATATCGTTTTTCAGCTTGGATTTTGAATTTAATTACGCCAGGCGCTAATCAAATTAAGCCAGATGTAACTTTTAGAATTGAGAATTCTTCGGGAGTTATTTTAGGGCAAATTTCTTCTGGCGATTTACCTGAAACAGGAAAATGGACTAATTTTTACCTTGATTTTAAATCTTCAATCACTTCTGGAGATGTTGAGGTAGTTCTTATAAACAATAAAAAAGGAGGTATAGGAAATGATTTGGCTATTGATGATATAAGTTTTAGTCCGTGCGGTCCCGCGACTACTGTTTCTACTTCATTAGATGTTTTTACAACTGGAGTTTGTGATAATTCTTTAGGATTTCAATTAACCGCGAATATAAGTGCCGGAACATATAGTGTGCCTAATTTTATATGGCAAAAAAGTACAGATGGAGGTAATACTTGGATTGATTTATCTTCAGCGTCAACAAATAATGTTTTAAATGTTGCCGCGGGTTCATACCATAATAATGATTTGTATAGATTTATAGTTGGAGAATCTACCAATATTTCATCACCAAATTGTAGGGTTTATTCTTCTAATTACAAGGCTGTGGTTCATGGTTATCCTTCTGCTCCTGCTACAAAAGTTTTCAATTTTTGTCAAAATTCTACAGGAAATTCAGTTTTAATATCTGGCGCCAAAATTCTTTGGTACACTTCTTCAACTGGAGGTATTCCAGATGCTTTACCTCCAAATATTGATACTTCGGTGTTAGGCTCTAAAGATTATTGGATTACGGAGACTGTGAATGGTTGCGAAAGTTCTCGTTCAAAAGTTACAATTAATATTCTACCGAATCCTAATGCGCCTTTGGTTTCAGATTATCAATTTTGTCAAAATTCAACAGCAACTGCTTTATCTGCAATTGGAACAAACCTGCTTTGGTACACAACAGCAACTGGAGGAACAGGAAGTTCAGTTGCGCCAACTCCGAGCACTTCTCAATCAGGAGTTTTTTCTTATTGGGTTTCGCAAAATAATGGCACTTGCGAAAGTGCAAGAGCAGAGATTAAGGTTAATATTTTGTCTAATCCAAATCCTCCACAGGTAGCAGATGTTCAATATTGTTATAATGGAGCTGTACTTCCATTAAGTGCTGTTGGAAATAATTTATTATGGTACAATTCTGAAAATGGAGGAGTCGGAAGTAATATTGCACCAATTCCAGATGTTTCTATAGTTGGGAGCACCTCTTTTTGGGTTTCTCAAACAGTAAATGGTTGCGAAAGTTCCAGAGCAAAAATTACAGTTACCGTTTTTGCAATTCCTAGTGCTCCACAAGTAGTTGATGTAAATTTCTGCCAGAATTCAATAGCTATAGCATTAACGGCTAATGGTAGTAATTTACTCTGGTACACGTCGCAAATTGGAGGCGTTGGTAGCCCTAATGCTCCCATTCCTAGCACTACTCAAATTGGTGATTCCTATTATTGGGTTTCGCAAAATGTAAATGGTTGTGAGAGTCCAAGAGCCCAGATTAAAGTTTCTATTCTAGCGATTCCAACCTTGCCTTTGGTTTCAGATTTTCAGTTTTGTCAAAATTCTGCAGCAACTGTTTTATCTGCAACTGGAACAAGTTTACTCTGGTACACAACGGCAACTGGAGGAACAGGAAGTTCAGTTGCGCCAACTCCAAGCACTTCTCAATCAGGAGTTTTTTCTTATTGGGTTTCGCAAAATAATGGAACTTGCGAAAGTGCAAGGACAGAGATTAAAGTAACTATTTTACCTGCACCTTATTCTGATTCGTTGCACGATACTTCTATTTGTGACGGAGAAACCATTGTTTTAGATGCAGGAGGTGGTTTTGATAATTATGAATGGGATACTGTACCTAAACAATATAGCCAGAAAATAAATGTTACGTCTCCCGGGATTTATTCTGTGAAAATTACGGACAGTAATGGTTGCTCCGCGACGCAATCTGTTGAAGTAGTTGCAGGTGTTACGCCAACCATCACAAATATAAAAAGTGGAGAAAATTTTTTGGAAATTTATGCTGAAGGAGGGAATCCTCCTTATTTATACTCTTTAGATAATGTAAATTGGCAAATCAGCAATGTTTTTCCTAATTTAAAAGCTGCTATTTATGAAGTATTTGTAAAATCGCAAATCAATTCTTGTACTGCAATCGCTAATTCGGCAGTTCTTTTTATACCCAATGTTATCACGCCTAATCAGGATGGTTATAATGATGTATGGAAGGTGAATAATATAGAATATTTTTCTAAAGCAAAACTTTCAATATATGATAGATTTGGTAAAAAAGTTTTTCATACAGAAGATGTTTCTAAATTTAATTGGGATGGTTTTTATTTGGGAAGAACGCTTCCATCAGATACTTATTGGTATGTTTTAGAGATTGAAAACAATTATACAAGAACAGGTTGGATTCTATTAAAAACTAGAAAATAAATAAAAATTCTTTTTTCTAAAGGGGTTTCTCTTGAAATAAAAGATTAAAATTAGTTTAAAATGGTAAATTTTAGAAGGAGGTTTCATTAAAAAATGAAATTTCTTTTAGATATTTGTAACAATAAAGCTAATCTTCACTACCAATACTAAAAAAAAGATTTTTTTCGATGAATTTTAAACTTCCAAAATTAATTACAGCAATTGCTGTTTTTATGTTTACATCAGGAGTTTTCGCTCAAGAAGCTCCTAAGTACGATTACAACGAAGCGTTCAAGCCATTTTTCTATACTTCTACAGGTACAGAAACGAGGTCTGCAAGCGGACAACCAGGGCATAAATACTGGCAAAATTCCGCAGATTATGTACTTAATGTATCTCTTAATGATGCAAAAAATGAGATTACAGGTACTTCTGAAATTACATACACCAATAACAGTCCAGACCAATTGGGGTTTCTTTGGCTGCAATTAGACCAAAATTTATTCTCGAAAGATTCTCGCGGTAACGCAGTAATTCCTATGTCAGGAAGTAGAAACGGAACTCATGGTGAAGAATTAGATGGAGGATATAAAATAAAATCTGTAAAAATTGATGGAACAGACGCTCAATATACCATTACGGATACCAGAATGCAGATTGATTTGCCAAAAGGATTAAAATCTAACGGAGGAATCGCAAAAATTAAGATAGAATATTCTTTTATCTCACCAAAATATGGTTCTGATAGAATGGGGATTTTGGATACTAAAAACGGTAAAATATTCACTGTGGCTCAATGGTATCCAAGAATGTGTGTGTATGATGATGTAATGGGTTGGAATACTTTGCCTTACTTAGGTGCGTCAGAATTTTATTTAGAATACGGAAACATTACCGCTAATATCACGGTTCCTGCAAATCATTATGTGGTAGCATCAGGAGAATTGTTAAATTCAAATGAAGTTTATACTAAAGAAGAAAACAAATCTTGGGAACAAGCTAAAAATAGCGATAAAACGGTAATGATTCGTCCAGAATCTGCGCTAGCTAAAATTAATTCTTCGGGTACTAAAACTTGGAAATTCAAAATTAATGAAGCAAGAGATTTTTCTTGGGCATCTTCGCCAGCTTTTATTATTGATGCGGCAAGAATTAATTTGCCAAGTGGTAAAAAATCTTTGGCAATTTCTGCTTATCCTGTAGAAAGTGCTGGGGAAAAGGCTTGGGGAAGATCTACAGAATATACCAAATATTCCATAGAGTATAATTCTAAGAAATGGTATGAATATACTTATCCTGCAGCAACTAATGTAGCTGGTAACGAAGGAGGAATGGAATATCCAGGTATTGTTTTTTGTCATTATCAATCTGCTGGAGAAGAACTTTGGGGCGTTACAGACCACGAATTCGGGCATAATTGGTTTCCTATGATTGTAGGTTCTAACGAAAGACTTTTTGCGTGGATGGACGAAGGTTTTAATACTTTTATAAATGAACTTTCTACCGAAAATTTCAATAAAGGAGAATATTATCGTAAAAAAAATGTTGCATGGTTTTCTGGGATGTTCTTTAATGATAATACCGAACCTGTAATGTCTGGAGCAGATAATATGAAAGAAGGAAGTATTGGTGTTTTGGCATACATGAAGCCAGGTTTAGGCTTGTATATGCTTAGAGAAAGCATTTTAGGACCAGAAAAATTTGATAAAGCATTTAGAACATATATTGATAGATGGGCTTTTAAACATCCTACGCCTTGGGATTTTTTCCATACCATGGAAAATGTTTCTGGTGAAGAGCTTAATTGGTTTTGGAGAGGTTGGTTCTTTAACAAATGGAAAATAGACCAATCTGTGAAAACAGTGAAATATATAGATGGTGATTTTAATAAAGGAGCTAATATTACTGTTGAAAATTTAGGACAATTGCCGATGCCGACTACAGTACAAGTTAAATTTAAAGATGCTTCTACACAAACTGTTAAAATTCCAATTGAGGTTTGGAAAAGAAATAAAACATGGACTTTTAAAGTAAATTCTAACAAAGAAATTCAGGAAGTAGCTGTAGATCCAGAAAATAAAATTCCAGATGTTGATATGAAAAATAATGTTTGGAAAGCTTCTCAGCAAACTTCAGCTGCCGCAGAAAAAGTGAATTTACAAGATTATGTAGGCACGTTTTCTAGCAAACAACTACCTATTAAAATTACTTTTAAAGTAGAAAATAATAAATTAGTAGGACAAGCAGGAAATCAACAAGCGATTGAATTGAGCTATGATGGTAGTGATAAGTTTCTCTTTGAAGCTGCTGGTTTAGAAATTCAGTTTGCTAAAGATAAAAAATCGTTGGTTCTTTCTCAGGGAGGTCAGAAATTTGATTTTAATAAAGAATAAGACGTTAAACAGAAAACCACCGAAATTTCGGTGGTTTTTATTTTAATTTTATTGTTTTACAATTTGAGTAACCTTTTGAGTATTATCAGATAAAGTATATTTCATCAGATATTTACCCGGTTTTAGTCTGTCTAATCTTAATTCGGCGGTGTTAGAATTTGCAGAAATATCCAACACTTGTGTCCCGATAATAGAGTAGAAGGTAACAGATTTTACTTTTAAAGAAGGATTTTTAGCTTTTACTATAATGAAATCTCTTGTAGGATTTGGGTAAGCAACCAAAGCTCCATCATCAGATTTCTGAGATGCAGATAGCGGCTCTCTCAATGTTTCTTGGGCTTTAGCTTCGCCCGAAAACATTAAAAAACTTACCGAAAATGTTACAAAAAATAAAAGTTTCTTCATTATACTTTGTAGTGTGTTACAAAATTATCTAAAATAAACGATTTATACAATAGTTTTTATTGACTAAATTTGCAAAGTATAAAACAAATAGTATTCCAAAGATGATTATTTTTTCAAGAAATAGAAGATTACGTGCCAACGAAAGCATAAGAAGTTTGGTAAGAGAAACAGTATTTACCACTAATGATTTGGTAATGCCTATTTTTGTAATGGAAGGAGAGAATTCGCAAGAACCCATTCCTTCAATGCCAGGAATTTTTCGTAGAACAGTAGATTTAACGGTAAAAGAATGTAAAGAATTATTTTCTTTAGGAGTTAAAGCAGTTAATCTTTACATGAAAGTTTCAGAAGATTTAAAAGACAACTTAGGGACAGAGGCTTGGAACAAAGATGGTCTTATGCAAAGAACCATTAGAGAAATTAAAAATGCAGTTCCAGAGATGGTTGTAATGCCAGATGTTGCACTAGACCCTTATTCAATTTACGGACACGACGGAATTATCACCAACGGACAAATAGACAACGACGCTACCAATGATGCTTTGGCAAGAATGTCTGTTTCTCATGCAGATGCAGGTGCAGATGTTGTTGCACCAAGTGATATGATGGATGGTAGAGTTGCTGCAATAAGACAAGCTTTAGAAGAAACAGGACATGTAAATGTGGGAATTCTAAGTTATGCTGCAAAATACGCAAGTTCATTTTACGGGCCATTCAGAAGTGCTTTAGATTCTGCTCCAAAAGATTTACAAGAAATTCCGAAAGATAAAAAGACCTATCAAATGGATTTTCATAATTCTAGAGAAGCGCTAAACGAAGTTTATAAAGATATTGAAGAAGGTGCGGATATTATCATGATAAAACCAGGTTTGCCATATTTAGATATCGTAGCAAAAGTGCGTCAGGAAATAGATTTACCCATCGCAGTTTATAATGTAAGCGGAGAATATGCCATGCTGAAAGCTGCTGCGCAAAACGGTTGGTTAGATAACGACAAAGCCATTATCGAAAGTCTTACGTGTATCAAAAGAGCGGGTGCAGATATGATTTTTACTTATGCTGCAAAAGAAGCTGCTATTTTATTGAATAACTAGGGCGCCTTAATCCGCCTTCCGTTCCCGCTTTTTTGTTTTTTTTGTTATTCTGAGCAAAGTCGAAGAACCAAAAAAAACAAAAAGAGCTCCACTCAAGTCGGGGCGCAAGTTCAGGGATTTTCAGAGCCTAATTTTCTAAAAATAACTTATAGTTCAAAATACCACCAACCCTTTCTGCGTTATAAAACATACACAAAAACGCAGAAAGGGTTTCGCTATTTAAAAACTTCCTTATCCAACATCCAACATCCAACATCCAACATTTTTCATATCTTTGTCTCTATGATTTTACGTGGCGAAAATTTAATTAAAGAATACGGGCCTAAGAAAGTAGTAAAAGGCGTTTCCGTAGAAGTAAAAAAAGGAGAAATTGTAGGTTTACTCGGTCCAAATGGAGCTGGTAAAACCACCACTTTCTATATGATTGTGGGATTAGTAAAACCTACTTCTGGCAAAATTACGCTTGACGGAAAAGAAATTACCAACGATGCAATGTACAAACGTGCACAAAAAGGGATTGGTTATTTGGCGCAAGAAGCTTCTGTTTTTAGAAAATTGTCTGTAGAAGATAATATTTTAGGTGTTTTGCAACTCACTAACAAATCTAAACAAGAGCAAATTCGCAGAACCAATGAACTGATTGAAGAATTTTCTCTAGAACACGTTCGTAAAAATCGTGGTGATTTGCTTTCTGGTGGAGAAAGACGTAGAACGGAAATTGCTCGTTGTCTTGCTACAGATCCAGATTTTATTCTTTTGGACGAACCTTTTGCGGGAGTCGACCCAATTGCAGTAGAAGATATTCAGAAAATTATTAGAAGTTTGGTGAAAAAAGACATTGGAGTTCTTATTACCGACCACAACGTACAACAAACTTTGGCAATTACCAATAAAACCTACATCATGTTCGAAGGAAATATTTTGAAAGAAGGTTTACCAGAAGATTTGGCAAACGACCCAGATGTAAGAAGAGCTTATCTTGGTGAGAATTTTAGATTTGAAAAATTTTAGAAATATCCATCATCTAACTTCCAACATCCATCAATTTTATGAAAATCTACACCAAAACTGGCGATAAAGGCGAAACTTCACTCTACGGAGGAACCAGAGTTTCTAAAGCTGCTGCAAGAGTAGAATCTTACGGAGCTTTAGACGAACTCAATGCTTTCATTGGTTTGGCAAAAGCTGAAATTTCTGACGAAAAAGTTTTAAGTCAATTACAAAAAATTCAGTTTGATTTATTTACCGTAGGTTCAGAAGCGGCAACGCCCACTGATAAAATGTTTTTGGCAAATGGTAAAAGCAGATTAGATTTGTTAATTTCTGAAGAAGAAATTACAGAATTAGAACGTTGGATGGACGATTTTGATGCAGAATTAGAACCACTTAAATTCTTTATTTTACCAAGCGGTGGAAAAGCAGCCGCAACAATTCATGTTTGCAGAACGGTTTGCAGAAGAGCAGAACGAAGCATGGTTTTCCTTAGAGAAACCGAAGAATTAAGACCAGAGCCCATAAAATATCTCAATAGATTATCAGATTATCTTTTTGTTTTGGCAAGATATATTTCTAAAATTTCTGGCGAAAAAGAAGATTTTTGGAATCCAAGTGAAAGAGCAAAATAGAATGCAAGGACCAGATAAAAACGCTATATTCCCGTTAGAAAATTACGATAGATTGTGTTTTCTGAAAAACATCATCAAAAATCCTAACATTATTGTTGGCGATTATACTTATTATGATGATTTCGAAGATGTACATAATTTCGAAAAAAATGTAAAATATCATTTTGATTTTACGGGCGACCAACTCATTATTGGCAAATTTTGTATGATTGCTTCAGATGTAAAATTCATCATGAACGGAGCCAATCATCTAAGCAATGCCATAAGCACTTATCCTTTTGCAGTTTTTGGAAATGGTTGGGAAAGCGCAATGGTAGGGAAAACTTATCCCAATAAAGGAAATATAGAAATTGGCAATGATGTTTGGATTGGCTACAACGCCACCATTATGGCTGGTGTAAAAATTGGAGACGGAGCAATTATCGCTACCAATTCTACCGTAGTTTCAGATGTAGAACCTTATTCTATTGTTGGCGGAAATCCTGCTAAAGAAATTAAAAAAAGATTTTCACCAGATATTATTTCTAGACTTTTGAAATTACAATGGTGGAATTGGGATATAGAGAAAATTACTGAAAATGTTCAAAATCTTACCGATTTAGACCTCGGAAAATTAGAAAAATATGTCTGAAAAAGCTATACTTTTTATCAACGGAACTCCACCAGAAAATCTTCCCAACACAGAAGGTTATGCTATAATTGCTTGTACTGATGGTGCTTTTCACTATTTGAAAGAGAAAAATTTTTCTTTAGATAAACTCGATTTTATTTCTGGCGATTTTGATTCTCATTCTGGTAATGATGAAAATATTTACCACGAAAAATTCATATTTACGCCAGACCAAAACTTTACAGATTTCCAAAAAGCATTGGATATTTTAAAAAATAAAGGAATTAAAAAAGTAGATGTGTATGGAGGAAGTGGTGGCGAACAAGACCATTTTCTAGGGAATTTACATGTCGCTTTTCTCTTTAGAGAATTAATTGAAATTATTTTTTACGACGAGCTTTCTCAATATTATTTTATTCCGAAAGAAT
Source organism: Cloacibacterium sp. (assembly GCF_047601505.1). Classification (GTDB taxonomy): domain Bacteria; phylum Bacteroidota; class Bacteroidia; order Flavobacteriales; family Weeksellaceae; genus Cloacibacterium. The sequence continues at coordinate 88,114 of NZ_JASGJD010000001.1, read as the reverse complement.
TTGAAATAAATTCTGTAGAGGGCAAAATGGTTTCTTTGGTTCCTTTCCCAAAAGTAGAAAATTTAATAACCGATGGTTTAAATTGGGAACTTCGCAACGAAGAATTAGATATTACAACCAGAATTGGCACTAGAAATTTTGCGAAAAAAGATGTTGTGAAGATTTCATACAAAGTAGGAAATTTGCTAATATTTATCGGTAAATAGGTGCTTTGCGAGATACTTCATCTTTGTAAAATTGTTTTTTAGTGTAATGTCTCTATAAAAAAATAAATTTTTAATATAAATATTCAATCTTTTTTATCATTTTTGTACTCTTAATTTTTTGAGTAAAAGATGAAAATAAAATATTCTGAATTGATAGATCAAACGCTTTATTTTCCTCAGGAAGAACTAAAGTACGAAGATCATCAACTTTACTTTCATGACATTCCTTTGATGGAGTTGGTAGAAAAATTTGGCACCCCGCTTAAATTTAGCTATTTGCCAAAAATTTCTGAAAACATCAAAAAAGCCAAAAATTGGTTTAAAGATGCCATCAAGAAAAATGAATATAAAAAATCTTATCGATATTGTTATTGTACCAAGTCTAGTCACTTTTCTTTTGTTTTAGAAGAGGCACTTAAAAATGATATTTCGTTAGAAACTTCATCCGCTTTTGATATTGATATTGTGAGAAAACTTTACGAAGGCGGTAAAGTTGAAAAAGATATAGAAGTGGTTTGTAATGGTTTCAAAACAGATGATTATTTGAACAAGATTTCAGATTTAATTAATCAAGGTTTTGAAAACGTAATTCCTATTTTGGATAATTACCGAGAATTGGATAAATTAACGGAAAGCATTGATGCTACTTTTGATATCGGTATCAGAATTGCTTCAGAAGAAGAGCCGAAATTCGAGTTTTATACCAGTAGATTGGGAATCGGATATAAAGATATTATCCCATATTATTCTCAGAAGATTGCCGAGCATCCAAATGCAAGGTTGAAGATGCTTCACTTTTTTATCAATACTGGGATTAAAGATACCTCATATTATTGGAATGAATTGTTCAAATGTTTGCGTGTTTATGCACGTTTAAAAAAAATTGCTCCAGAGGTAGATTCTCTTAATATTGGTGGAGGTTTTCCTATAAAAAGTTCTCTTCAGTTTGATTATGATTATGAATATATGGTGGGAGAAATTGTATATCAAATCAAAAAATTCTGCGAAGAAGAAGGCGTGGAAGAGCCAAATATTTATACGGAATTTGGTAGTTTTACTGTTGGGGAAAGTGCTGGTAATTTGTATCAAATTATTTCGCAAAAACGTCAGAACGACAGAGAAAAGTGGAATATGATAGATTCTTCTTTTATGACTACTTTGCCAGATTCTTGGGCTATTTCTAAAAGATTTATTATGCTTCCGCTTAACCGTTGGGAAGATTCTTATGAAAGAGTATTTTTGGGAGGTCTTACTTGTGATTCGGATGATTATTACAACTCCGAACAGCATGCTAATGCTATCTATTTGCCTATTTTTAGTGATACCAAACCGCTTTATATAGGTTTTTTCAATACAGGGGCTTATCAGGAAACGATAAGTGGTTTTGGAGGAATTCATCACTGTTTGATTCCGCAGCCGAAACATGTTTTGATTTATAAAGCAAAAAACGGTAAGCTTCAATACGAAGTTTTCAGCGAAGAACAAAAGCCGGAAGATGTGTTAAAGCTTTTAGGTTACTAATAAATTAAAGCTCAGAAATTATTTCTGAGCTTTTTTATTTTACGAAATCTTTAGATTTTTGTGATATTTGAGGTTTTTTAGTTAAACTAAGCTTCTATATAGTGCGGAAATTTTTGTAAAGCACTCAAATAAACTATATTTGTAATAGATTGAAAATTTGATTATGAAAGGACAAAACAAACTTTTTTTTGCCATTATTATTGCTTTGATTTTAGGAGTAATGATTGGTGGTGTGGTGCATACTTTTTTTCCTGAAAGTGTGGAGCCTTTTTCTAAAAATATTAAGCTTTTAGGTACAATTTTTATCAGATTGGTTCAGATGATTATTGCTCCGCTGGTATTTACAACTTTGGTTGTTGGTATTGCAAAAATGGGCGATACAGCAATGATTGGTAGAGTGGGAGGTAAGGCGATGCTTTGGTTTATATCAGCGTCTTTAATTTCTTTATTGCTAGGATTGGTTTTGGTGAATTGGTTAGAGCCAGGTCATGTTACAAAACTTCCGATACAAGATGCTAATTCTGTTTCTGAAATTATTAGCAATAGCAAAGGTTTTACATTAGAAGATTTTGTGAAGCATATAGTTCCTAAAAGTATTTTTGAAGCTTTTGCTACAAATGAGGTTCTTCAGATTGTGTTGTTTTCCGTAATGTTCGGTATTGCACTTTCGCAATTTAGCGACGAATATTCTAAACCTATCATAAAATCTTTGGATATTATTGCTCATGCAATTTTGAAAATGGTAAGTTATATTATGTGGTTTGCTCCGCTTGGTGTTTTGGGAGCAATTGCTGCGGTAGTTTCTACAAATGGATTTGAGATTTTTAAAGTTTATGCAATATATCTTAGAGATTTCTTTTTTGCTTTGCTTTTATTATGGTTGTTGCTTTGTATTGTAGGATATTTAATTTTAGGAAATAGATTATTTGAACTATTGAAAAGAATAAAAGCTCCATTGTTAATTGCTTTTTCCACAACAAGTTCAGAAGCTGTTTTTCCGAAATTAGTAGAAGAATTAGAACGTTTTGGGTGTAATAATAGAATTGTATCATTCATCTTGCCATTGGGATATTCATTTAATCTGGATGGAAGTATGATGTATATGACGTTTGCTTCAATTTTTATTGCTCAAATTTATGGAATTGAAATGACTGTGGGTCAGCAAATTACAATGCTTCTTGTGTTAATGCTTACCAGTAAAGGAATTGCAGGCGTGCCAAGAGCTAGTTTGGTAATTATTGTTGCTACTTGTTCTATGTTTGGAATTCCACCAGAAGGAATTGCTTTAATTCTTCCAATAGACCATTTCTGTGATATGGGAAGAAGTATGACAAATGTTCTTGGTAATGCTTTAGCAACTTCTGCAGTGTCAAAATGGGAAGGTCAGCTAGAACAACATGGCGGAGAATTGTAGAGTAAGAATATAAATTTTAATAAAAAACAAACCCTTCAAAGAATTTTCTTGAAGGGTTTTTTAGTTTAATTTGAAAAAGATTTATTAATAAGTTCTTAATCCAGCTCTTGGTCCTGCAGAAGCTACTGTAGCTTGAATTCTATCTTTTTGTCCTGCAGAGAACATAAACATTGCAGCATCATCTACATAATCCATATAGTTCATAAACATTACAGACCTAGAAACTCCACCACAAGTATTGTACATTGGATAAGTTGGTTTTCCGTAGTTAGCACCAGTTTGAGTAGGTGTATCAGCAACTAAATCACTTCCACAAGTTGCATCTCCCCAAATGTGTCTAAGGTTTAAGTAATGTCCAACTTCGTGAGTTGCAGTTCTACCTAAGTTGTAAGGAGCTGTAGCGCCAGTAGCTGCAAAATAAGGCGCAGCAATTACAACACCATCATTCCAAAGTCCAGCAGATTCTGGGAATGTAGCATAACCAAGAATTCCTCCCATGTTACCAACTACCCAAATGTTGAAATAGCTAGATGGAGAAGTTGCGTTAATGCCACCAGTGGTTGATTTTTTCATAGCATCATTGGTTCCCCATTTAGTTTTTGTTGTAGATTTTCTTACGGTATTTACTAAGTGGAATCTAACTTTAGTATCTCCAGCTTTTACACCAGAAAATTCTGTTGGGATTTTTGAAGCATCTGTATTAGTGCCTCCAAAATCTGCATTAAGGATAGCAATCTGTTCTGCGATTTTTGCGTCTGATACATTTTCTGCTGCAGTTTTGTATAAAACGTTTACTACTACAGGGATGTCAATACTTCCGTCAGCATTTACTCTGCCTGCTCTTTTTGCTTTTATAAAGCTGTCAACGCCAGATTCAATTTTAGAATATCTAGCTTTTGCTTCAGGGTTTGTTGCTAATAGATTAGCTCTGATTTCTTCAGATGGACAAGATTTTCTTGAAGCTACGCTTGTTAGAGCGTCGTCTGTAGTGTTTTCTGTTGATTCTGTTGTTGTGTTACAAGCAGCCAACATTCCAAGCGCAAGCGCGCCGAATAAAAGTTTCTTCATAGCAAATTTTAATTTTTAATTAATTTTATCTTCAGTTTGGCGAATTTAGATTGTTTAAATTTATCTTGCAATGTTTTTTATTAAAAATTTTCAAAAAAAGTTATTTTATCCATTGTTTTTGGGTGTTTTAGGTGTTTTTTATTTGTTAAATTATTAAAATTTATTAAATTTATTTTAAAAATTTATTTCAAAAAATATTATAAATAATGTAATGTCTCGTGTTAATTGGTGGTTTTTGATAAAAAAAAGATTATTTTTTTTAATAATCATCAAAAATAAAAATCCACCAAAATTATTTGATGGATTTTTAAAGAAAAGTATGATTTTAATATGAATTAATTTTCTGTTGGTCTAAAAACCAAGCCGCTTTCGTCGAAATAATCTAATGTAATTCTGTCGCCTTCATTTACATTTCCTGCCAAAATCTCTTTAGATAATTTATTCAAAACTTCGTGTTGAAGAACTCTTTTCAAAGGTCTAGCTCCGAAAACTGGGTCATAACCTTTGTTGGTTAAATATTTTAAAGCGTCTTCTGTTGCAGTTAAAATAATATTTCGTTTTTCTAACATTTCGTTGAAACCTCTCAATTGGAAAGTCACAATTCTACCAATTTGAGATTTACTTAACGGTTGGAAAAGTACTACTTCATCAATTCTATTTAAAAATTCTGGACGGAGAGATTGTTTCAATAATCCAAAAACTTCTTCTTTCGTTTGTTCTATTGTTTCTTCGTTAATGTTATCATCTTTGTCGCGCTGAGCGGAGTCGAAGCGTTCCTGTATAATATGCGAACCTAAATTCGATGTCATAATGATAATAGAGTTTTTGAAATTTACCACTCTACCTTTATTGTCTGTTAATCTTCCATCGTCCAAAACTTGTAACAAAGTGTTGAAAACATCAGGATGCGCTTTTTCAATTTCATCTAAAAGTACCACTGAATAAGGTCTTCTTCTCACTGCTTCGGTCAATTGTCCGCCTTCATCGTAACCAATATATCCTGGAGGCGCACCTACTAATCTTGAAACACTGTGTCTTTCTTGATATTCACTCATGTCAATTCTCGTCATATTGTTTTCATCATCAAATAAAAACTCGGCTAAAGCTTTTGCTAGCTCCGTTTTACCAACACCGGTTGTTCCTAAAAATAAGAACGAACCAATTGGTTTTTTATCATCGCTCAATCCAGCTCTATTTCTTCGAATTGCATCTGCAACAGCCGAAATGGCTTCTTCTTGCCCAACAACTCTGTGATGAAGTTCGGTTTCTAAGTTTAATAATTTTTCTCTTTCAGATTGAAGCAGTTTAGTCACAGGAATTCCGGTCCATTTTGCAATAATTTCAGAGATGTTTTCAGAAGTTACTTCTTCTTTAATTAATTCATTCTGATTGTTTTGCATTTCGATTTCTAATTTTTTCAACTCTTCTTCTTTGTCACGAAGTTTTCCGTACTGAATTTCTGCTACTTTAGCGTAATCTCCGGCTCTAGAAGCTCTTTCAGCTTCCAATTTTAAAGATTCAATTTCTTTTTTTATCTGAGTTAAATCTTCTGATTTTTGTTTTTCCCCAAGCCATTTTGCGTGAATTTCGTTTCTTTGTTCAGAAATTTTTGCAATGTCTTCTTTTAAATGATTAATTTTTAATTCATTTTTTTCTCTGGTGATGGCAGCTAATTCAATTTCCAACTGCATTAATTTTCTGTCTAAAACATCCAATTCTTCTGGTTTTGAATTGATTTCCATTCTCAATTTAGCCGAAGCTTCATCAATCAAGTCGATGGCTTTATCTGGTAAAAATCTATCCGAAATATATCGTTGAGACATTTCTACTGCTGCAATAATCGCTTCGTCTTTTATTCTTACTTTGTGATGCGCTTCATATTTATCTTTAATTCCTCTGAGGATAGAAATAGCCGATTCAGTATCAGGTTCTTCCACCATTACTTTTTGGAAACGTCTTTCAAGTGCTTTATCTTTTTCGAAATATTTTTGATATTCATTTAAAGTGGTTGCACCAATCGCTCTCAGTTCTCCTCTTGCCAAAGCTGGTTTCAAAATATTTGCAGCGTCCATCGCTCCTTCACCGCCGCCAGCTCCTACTAAAGTATGGATTTCATCAATGAAAAGAATGATTTGACCATCACTTTTAATTACTTCATTCACAACAGATTTCAAACGTTCTTCAAATTCACCTTTGTATTTTGCACCGGCGATTAAAGCACCCATATCTAATGAATACAAAGTTTTATCCATTAAATTTTCGGGAACGTCTCCACTGATGATTCTGTGAGCAATTCCTTCTGCGATGGCAGTTTTACCAACACCTGGCTCACCAATTAGAATTGGATTGTTTTTGGTTCTTCTCGAAAGAATTTGCAAAACTCTTCTGATTTCTTCATCACGACCAATTACAGGGTCTAATTTTCCTTCTGCAGCTAATTCGTTGAAGTTTTTAGCATATTTATTTAAAGATTGATATGTTTCTTCTGAGCTTGCTGAAGTCGCCTTGCTTCCTTTTCTCAATTCTTGAATTGCCATTTCCAAAGATTTTTTAGTCACTCCAAAATCTTTTAAAATTTTAGAAACTTCAGAATTTACATCCAAAAGTGAAAGCCAAAGATGTTCTATGGTAACGAATTCGTCGCCCATTTTCTTAGCAACATTAGGAGCGTCTAGCAATACTTTGTTTGCAGATTGAGAAAGATAAATGTTGCCACCTTGTACTTTTGGTAAGTTTTCTAAAGCTTCACGGTTTTTTTCTCGTATTAAATTAAGGTCTGCTTCAGATTTTTTCATCAAAAAAGCAGAAATATTTTCATCTACTTGAAGAATTCCTTCTAGTAAATGTTGAGGTTCAATGCTTTGATGGCCAAAATCAAGCGCAATTTGTTGTGCTTTTTGAATGGCTTCTTGTGATTTTGTGGTATATTGATTTAGATTCATAATATTTTAGTTGATTTTTGTTTTTCTTTTTAGATTATTACAAGATTTGTGAAATTTTTCACTTAACTTTTAAAAATATTAAGACTAAAATTTGAGTTCTTTTTAATAATTATTTTAATCTTAATGCTTATTTAATCATTTAATTGGCTTGCGCCGAATATTCTATTTCGAAGTGATTATTTCAAAAAGTGTTCAAAAACTAGAATTCAGTCAAATTTTCTGAAATGGAAGATTTTAGAAAAGAATATCCGACAAATTTTCCTATAAACAATTTGTTTTAAGTCGTTTAAAAGACAGAAATTCCGATTTTTTAGATTTTTAAATCGTGTTAAAATTTAAAATATCAACACTAAAGAAAAAAAATGTAATTTAGTAACTCAATATTTTGTAATTTAATGGTTATGACTAATTGGAAATTTGCAAAAGCAATAGACGAAAACGAAGAATTCCGAATCAATCACTTGAATATTTGGAATTTTCCGTGGCATTGTCTCAATAAAAAAGTAGAAGTATTGGGACCTTACGAAGGACAAGTTTATTATTTCAAACATTATGAAATAACAGATGGAACTCAGAAAATTGAGTTTGTTGCAGGAGAATTTGTGAATTCTAAAGTTGGAATTTACATCAAAGACGATTTATGTGACCAAAAAATTTAAACAATGAATCAAAAATTAGTAACAACCATCATAAGCACCATTTTTTCTTTTGTAATTTTGGTTCCGCTTAGTTTTTTAATGAATAAATTCATCAATAAATCAGAGCAATCTTTTTTTGATTTTTTTGAAGAAAGATGGTATATTTTTTTCGCTTTTGCTCTTGTTTTTGCGGTTTATAATTCGTATTTTAAAAATAGAAAATCCAATTAATGACACCAACTGAAACCGCAAACTATATTCTCAGTCAAGATTTTTTCTCGCAATGGATGGACGTTAAATTGATAGAAATTAGAGAAAATTATTGTTTAATAGAAATGCCAATTCGCCAAGAAATGATTAACGGACTTAAAACTGTTCACGGAGGTGTAACGTTTTCTTTTGCAGAATCAGCTTTGGCTTTTTCTTCTAACAATACGGGTAATGCAGCAGTTGCACTCAATTGTATGATTAATTTTACCAAAGCGGTAAGACTTGGGGATGTGTTAATTGCAGAAAGTATTTTGATGGCAGACACCAGAAAAACGGCGGTTTATGACATTACCATTACTAATCAACATAAAATTGTGGTGGCAAGTTTCCGCGGAACAGTTTATAAATTAGATAAAAAAGTGACGGATTTGTAGTTTCAAAATTTTGAACTAGAAATCATTGCGCACTTTGTTAAAAATAATATGCAAGCATACGTATCATCAGAAATAAAAAGAAATATTGCAGAAATCACTTTTGGGACTCCTAAAAGTAATTCTTTGCCGAGTGAAATTTTAGAAAAATTAGCTCAAACCATTTTGGTAGAAGCAGCCAAAGATGAGGTTAAAATAATCTTGTTGAAATCTTATGGTGAAAAAGCATTTTGTGCTGGAGCAAGTTTCGACGAGTTGTTAGAAATCAACGATTTAGAAGCTTCTAAAAATTTCTTCGGTGGATTTGCAAAGGTTCTCAATGCTATAAGAACTTGTGGTAAAATAGTTGTGGTAAGAGTTCAAGGTAAAGCGACTGGCGGCGGAGTAGGAATTGCTTGTGCTGCAGATTATTGTTTTGCGACAAAAGATTCAAGTTTGGCTTTGCCAGAGTTAAATTTAGGAATCGGACCTTTTGTAATTGGCCCTTTTGTTGAGAGAAAAATTGGTAAATCTGAGTTTACAGCAATGAGTTTGGATATAGAATTTAGAGATTCAAATTGGGCAAAAGAAAACAATATTTATCATCAAGTTTTTGAAAATATTTCTGAAATGGATGAAGAAATTGAGAAGTTTACAGAAAAATTAGCAACTAAAAGTACAGATGCTCTAGCTTTGATAAAAAAAGTATCTTGGGAAGGTACAGAACATTTTGATAAGTTAATGCCCGAAAGAATTTTGATGAGTGCTTCTTTGCTTTTGAAAGATTCTACCAAAGAAAATATCGAAAAAATTAAACTAAATTTAGGCAAGAAAAATTAAAAAAATGCTTCTCTTGATTTGAGAAGCATTTTTTTTGGTGAAAATAAAGAGTTCTAAATTTACAGTTCTTTAATTTTTTCAAATTCATTAATTATATCTTCAATAGGCTCTGTACCAACAGAAATTCTTATAATTCTAGGGTCTAAACCTGCTTCTTCTAAAAATTTTCTACCTTCTTCCGTTTGTAATAAATCAAAATGAGCCAAGTAAGTATATGGCATTGCTAAAGTGAATTCTGTTCCTAAACTAGGACCTTTAGAAAAATTAAGAGCCTTGTAACAATCTGATAAAGGTTTTTTGAAAATTACAGTTAATAAGCCAATATGATTATCGTTTTTTCTAATTTTTAAGAAGTTTTGCCAAGATTTTTCTTCATAAACTGAATAAATTTTTTCTACAAAATCCTGCTCTTTCAAGTAATCGTAAAGTTGAGAAACGTTTTTAGAAATTTTCTGCATTCTCACTTCGTATTCTTGCATTTCGAATGCTAATCTTTTGCAATCTAAAACATAAGGTTTCAAAGTATATTTTTCAATTTCTTCTTTTATTTGATTTTGATACTCAGAATTTTCATTCACCATTACAGCTCCCATCAAAATATTGGCATTTCCGCAAGCAAATTTAGTAAGACTTTCTACCGCAATATCGCAATATTGAAGCACTTCTGCACAAAACGGACTCGCCATAGTATGGTCTAAAATCAAACCAATTCCATGTTTTTTGCAAAGATTAGACAACCAAGGTAAATCTAAGCATTGTAAAATAGGATTGCTTACCGTTTCGGAAATAATATTGGCAACTTTTTGGTGGTTTTCTGCCAACCAATTTTCAAATTGTTCTTTTTGATGAATATTAATGTAAAGAAAACTTTCGTCACTTCTTTTTTTGATGATGTCGATTGAATCTAAATATAACCAACCCAATTGTACGTTCAGCGTTTTTCCTTCTTTTCTTTTGATTTGAGTTAACGTTTCAATTGCCGAAAATACGGCATTTGTACCAGAATTTGTTAAGAAAATATTTTCTTTTTTTGCAGAATAAGCTTCCGAAAGGATTTTAGTAATTTCTTCTTCTGGCTGTTCTATTTCTAATCTTTCTTCCTTAAAAAGTTCGTTAATAAGAGCTTTGTCGAACAGAATTTTTTCTGCATTTCTAGAACTTATAATCGCTCCAATATTTTGAATTATTTTCTTTACCTGAATTGTTTTTTTGTGGTTTTTTGGCAAAATTAAGAAACATACATTTTCAAAAATTATACTTTCAAAATGCTCTTCAACAAGGTTTTCTATCAAATTTTTTGCATGAATTGATGTGATGGGAAAAACCATTTTGCTGTCATCAATTTGATGAAGATTTTTTACATGTTCTTCTAACTTTTGAATCATTTTATTTTTAAAAAATCTTGGATAACCATTTTTTAATTGATTCAAAATTTCTGGTCTGTTTTCTTCGTAGCCAATTACATCTTCTAAAGTGGGCAAACTCACCGAAACAGAATGCGGATTGTTTACAGGCAAAGAATTTCCTAACGGTATATGTTGAATTTTGTATGTCATTTTATTGTAAAGCTTGAGATAAATCTTCTATTAAATCTTCAGTGTTTTCGAGTCCTATAGATACTCTTACTGTGGCATTATCTATTCCTTTTGAGTCTAAACTGTCTTTAGAATTGGTAGCGTGACTCATCTGAGCCGGAATTTCTAACCTAGAATCCGAAGTTCCAAAAGAGACTTTTTTTCCGAAAAGTTTAGTATTGTTAATCAATTTATTGGCAGCTTCTTCATTTTCTAATTGAATGGTAAGAACTGCGGGAACAATGCTCATCTGCTTTTTCGCTAATTCTTTTTGTTCAAAATCTTCTAAAGCGGGAAATTTTACGCTTTTAATTTGAGGAAAAGTTTTTAGAAATTTTGCAATTTTCAAAGCACTTTCTTCCTGAGCTTTCATCCTGTAAACGAGCGTTGGCAAGCCTAAAGAAGTGAGAAAAACATCCATCGGACTTTGAGCATTTCCATAAGCATTGGCGTAAAATCTTACTTTTTGATGAAGTTCTTCAGTTTTAGAAACCACAGCACCTGCAATTACACTTCCGTGCCCTGAAATAAATTTTGTGGTAGAAAAAAACGAAATATCCGCGCCTAAATCCAAAGGTTTTTGGGAAACAAAAGTACACATGCTGTTGTCAACTGCAAAAAGAGTGTTGTATTTTTTACTGAGAATTGCAATGGCTTCTAAATCTATTATTTTGAGACTTGGATTGGTTGGAGATTCGCAAAGAACCAAAGCAATTTCGTTGTTTTTGAGTTCTTCTTCTACCAAATTCAGATTGGTGAAGTCTGTATAAATAGTTTTGATGTCATTTTTTTCTGCCAAAACTTTTAACAATCTATACGTTCCGCCATAACTGTCGTTTTCAACCAAAACGGTGTCGCCATTTTTTAGAACCGTTTCAAAAAGCACAGAAATAGCAGCAATTCCGGTGTTGGTACAAACACAACCGAAACCGTTTTCAGCTTTTGCAAAAATATTTTCCAAAGCATTTCTTGTAGGATTATCAGACCTAGAATAATCGTAAATGGTATCGTTGCCTTCTTGTTTTTTGAGGTCAAAAGTTGCGGTGTTATAAATTGGGAAATGTGAAGCTCCGTAAGGATCTTTGAAACCCGAATTTTGAGCAAGATTAGCAAGAAGTGTTTCTATTTTCATCTTTTCAAGAGTATTAGACTTATTTTTCATTACAAAGTAAGTGAAAATATTACTTTTAGAATGTAATTTTAGTTGAGTTTTGAAGCTTTTCTTTGTTCTGTTTAATAAAAATTCAAATTTTTTGAAAAAAGGCTTTGTTGATTAGAGAAAATTTATAACTTTGTGTTTCAAAGTTCTTTTTATGGAAAATAAAAATTATCAAGAAGACCTTCTACACATTAGAAAAATGATGGAAAAAAGTTCCAGAGTTATTTCGTTGAGTGGAATTTCTGGAGTTTTTGCAGGATTATTTGCTTTGGCGGGAGCATTTTATGTATATTTTCTTTTTCAGAAAAACAATATTGATTATTTTGATGGGACTAGAAATTTTTATGAAGTAAATTTAATTTTGCATTTGGTTGTAGTAGCAATGGTTGTTATGTTTTTGGCGATAGTTTCGGGAGCATATTTCACCATTAGAAAAAGCAAAAAGAATAATCTTTCGATTTGGGATAATGCAACCAAAAAATTATTGATTAATTTTGCATTTCCTTTAGCAATTGGCGGCGTTTTTTGTTCGGCATTGCTTTATCATCATTTGCATGGTTTGTTAGCGCCAGTTACTTTAATTTTTTATGGATTGGCACTTTTGAACGCGGGAAATTACACCTTTTCTGATGTAAAATATCTTGGTTTGTGCGAAATTATTTTAGGAATTGTTTCGCTGTTCTTTATAGGATATGGATTGTTCTTTTGGGCAATTGGCTTTGGCGTTTTGCATATTGTGTATGGAATTGTGATGCATAAGAAGTATAGATAATGATTTACTTAAATTTTGTAATATTTATCGTTTTCTTTTTGGTTTTATTTTCTTTACCAAGTTTATATTTTTTAACTAAAAAGAAAATATTTATAAAATTATTTTTTGGATTTTGGAGCATTATAATTTTTTTAATTGGAACGATTTTTCTGATTGATTTTGTTAATAGTAAAACTAAGGTTTCTAAAAAGGATATAATTGGAAAATATTATGTTGACAAAAATATGTTTAAAGGTAAAAATGCAGATTGGCAATATGAACATTTTGATTTTGAAATAACTTCAAATGATGAGTTTATTTTCTTTGAATATTTTGACAGCGGTAAGATTAAAAGTGTTCATAAAGGTAAAGTTAATTATATTGAAGGATATGCAAGCCCTCATTTAAAGATAACTAATCTGAATCCGGAACATCAGATAGTTGATAAAGAACCTTTATTAGTAAGAGGTAATTGGAGTTTTTATTATGTTTTCAAATCGAAAAAATTTGGAAATATGTTTTTTAAAAAGAAGAAATTAGTTTTTTATAAGTTTTAAATTAAATGTTAAATATAAGTCAACTCAACAAAGAATTTGAAAGTCGTGTTAGGCTCGGAGTAATGTCCGTGTTGATGGTTAATGATTGGGTAGATTTTAATGAGATGAAAAAGCTTTTAGAAGTTACAGATGGAAATTTAGCAAGTCATAGTTCTGCATTGGAAAAAGCAAGTTATATTGAAATTAAGAAAGAATTTGTTGGGAAAAAGCCTAAAACATCTTATAGAGTTACTAATTCTGGAAGACAAGCTTTTACAGAACACATTAATGCGCTTGAAAAACTAATTGGAAAATAATTTTATTAATTGAAAATGTAGAATTTAAAATTTTAATAACTTATAATCAACAGAAAAACAAAAAGGAGCAATCCTTTAATTTTTTGAAAACAAACTTTGTAATTCAAAGTACTTTAAAATATTTAATATATGAAAACCAAAATTCTAAAAAAAACATTCAGATTTCGGCACGAGACATTATTGTTATTAATGTCAATATTTAGTTTTACGCTGTTCATTTTCAGGTATTATAGTAGCGATACCAAAGTTTTCTTATTCCTAAATTGGAATTTATTTCTCGCTATTATTCCGTTTTTGGTAAGTACATTTATTTCAAAATTTCAGGTAAAAAGTAAATCTGCATTAGTCGCTTTAATCGTCATTTGGATTTTGTTTTTCCCAAATTCGCCTTACATTCTTACAGATTTATTTCATTTAAGAGCGAGAAATATCGTCCCGATTTGGTATGATTTAATTGTGATTCTTTCTTACGCTTGGACAGGCTTAATGTTCGGTTTTGTAAGTCTCTTGCAAATAGAAAAACTATTATTGGAATTTTTAAACAAAAAATTCATTGTTTTATTGTCGATTTTATTTCTATTTATTAGCAGTTTTGGAGTTTATCTCGGTCGATTTCTACGCTGGAATTCTTGGGATATTTTGAGCGATCCTTTTGGTTTGTTCAAAGACATTTCTTACAGAATTATCTATCCGTCAGAAAATCCTAGAACTTGGGGATTAACCATTCTCATGGGAATTTTACTGAATTTAATGTATTTCTCAATTAAACTTTTTAGAAAAATTTAGAATGAAAAAAATTTATTTAAAAATTAAAAAATTAGAATTTACAATTCAAGCAAAAGGAGTTTTTTTAAGCACTTTTTTATTTTCTATTACACTATTTTTAACAATGTCTGCAACTTTGAATTTTTCTATTGGCTTTACAGTTTTTCAAATTTGTTGTTTTTATATTTTTCTTGTAGGATTATTAAATCTTTTCATAGGACTATTTGAATTATATGAAGCATTAGTTAATAATGATAATTATAAAATTCATTTAGATTCATTTTTGCTGATTTTCTCAAATTTTCTTATAGGAATTTTATATGCAATTTTAATCTATTTAATAGATAATAAATTTTCAAAACCATGAAAGTAAAAATGATTCTCCCATCACTTACGGAAGCCGAAAATCCGTATTGGAGACCAATAAAATACTCACTTTTTCCGCCACTTGGTTTGGCTACACTGGCAAGTTATCTCTCCGAAGATGACGAAATTGATTTAGTTGATCAACACGTTGAAAAACTAGAACTAGATGATGAACCAGATTTGGTAATTATTCAGGTCTATATTACCAATGCTTATCGTTCCTACGAAATTGCAGATTTTTACAGAGCAAAAGGATGCTATGTTTGTTTGGGCGGTTTACACGTTACTTCGCTTCCTGAAGAAGCCAAACTTCATGCAGATTCTATTTTTCTAGGACCTGGTGAAGAAACTTTTCCCGAATTTTTGAAGGATTTTAGAAATAAAACGCCCAAGAAAAGATATTTTTCTGCAGTTAGAACTTTAGAAAAACTGCCACCATTTCGTAGAGATTTAATCAAAAGAGAAAAATATTTAGTTCCAAATTCTATTGTTGTAACTCGCGGTTGTCCGCATCATTGCGATTTTTGTTATAAAGATGCTTTTTTCCACGGTGGAAAATCTTTTTACACCCAATTGGTAGATGATGCTTTGTCTGAAATTGACAGACTTCCTGGAAAACATTTATATTTTTTAGACGACCATTTGCTTGGAAATCAAAAATTTGCAACTGAACTTTTTGATGGAATGAAAGGAATGAATCGATTTTTTCAAGGTGCAGCAACTGTAGATTCTATTTTGAGAGGAAATTTAATAGAAAAAGCAGCGGAAGCTGGTTTGAGAAGTGTTTTTGTAGGTTTTGAAACTTTTTCCGAAGAAAATTTAAAACAAAGCAATAAAAAACAAAACTTAAAAAAAGATTATGAATTGGCTGTTCAAAGGCTTCATTCTCTTGGAATTATGATTAATGGAAGCTTTGTTTTTGGATTAGATGAAGATGATAATCAAGTTTTTAGTAGAACGGTAGACTGGGCGGTGAAAAATGCGATTACCACTTCTACTTTTCACATTCTTACTCCTTATCCTGGAACGAAATTGTTTCAAAATTTTGAAAATAAAGGAAGAATTTTAACGAAAAATTGGGATTTGTATGATACCAGAAATGTAGTTTATGAAACCAAAAATATTTCAGCCGAAGATTTAAAAACAGGTTATGATTGGGCGTACAAAGAATTTTATAGTTGGAATAATATTTTAAAAGCATCTCTAAATCATGATTCTGCAAAACATCAATTGAAACATTTATTCTATTCTGGAGGTTGGAAAAAATTTGAGCCGCTTTGGAATTTCATTATCAAAACCGAAGGACTCAATAAAATGCTTCCGCTGTTAGAAAGCATTCTTTCTAAAGTAAAGCATGAACAAAATAAAGAAATTCTGGAGGTGAAAACTATTAACACATTACTTGAAATTTGAAAATTAAAAATAAACCCTTTCAGAGTTTTAAACTCTAAAAGGGTGAAAACCCAGTAGAAATTATGAAAAAACATCATTTAATTTTTTTGATTACAGCATTATTTGTAATCCTCTTTTACGAACAAAACCCTGGTTTGAACATCGGAATTTTAGGAATTGTAGTTTCTGTTCTTACTTATTTTAATACAGAAGAAAGCTACAAAACCAAAACTTTTTTGATGCTTTTCGTTATGAGTATTCTCAGTAGTTTTGCCTTTGCGTGGTATGGAGATTTCGTCTCTTTTTTAGCAATTTTTGCGTCGCTTTTTATTCTTGGTTTTAAATCTAAAAACAATGATTTGAAATCTATTTTTGTGATTCCTGTTTTTGCAATTAATTTTATGACTTTCATCTACCGAGTTTTTCAGTTTGAACAATGGTTTCCGTTGAGAAAAACTGAAAGTTTTTGGCAAAAAATTCTGGCAGTAATATTAATTCCAGCTTTATTATTGCTTATTTTTTTCGGGATTTACACCAAAGGAAGTTCGCATTTTGCATCGTTTTTCTCAGATTACGAATTAGATATTAATCTTTGGGAAGTTATCGTTTTTGCAGTGATGGGATTTTTCTTGTCTTTTAATTTTTTCAATTTTCAGATTTACGAATTCATTTCAAAACAAAATCATTACCTCAATAATAATTTTTCAAACGAAGATAAAATTTCAAAACCAACGTATGATTTTCTAGACTTAAATTCTGAAAGATTAAGCGGAATTGTCTCTTTTTTGGGATTAAATATTTTGCTATTGTTCTTTATCGTTACTTTTAATTACGAACAATTTGTAGAATTGCCAAAAGCAACCGCCAATCAACTGGCAGAAGAAACACACGAAAGAGTTGGTGCCGTAATTGCGAGCATTGTGATGGCGATTGTGGTGATTATGTTTTATTTCAAAGGAAGTTTTAATTTTGATAAAAATGCAAAATGGCTTAAAATTTTAGCTCAAATTTGGGTTTTCTTGAATGGTGTTTTGGTGCTTTCAGCTTTTGCAAAAAACACCGAATATGTTGTGAATTTAGGATTAACTTACAAAAGATTGGGAGTTTACGCTTTTCTTTTGCTTTCTATCATTGGTTTAGTTTTTACGTTTATTAAAATTCAAAAGAAGAAAACCAATGCTTTTCTTTTTAACCAAATGTTTTGGTATGTGTATGGAACAATTTTGATGTGTAGTTTTGTTAATTGGGGAAATTTAGCTACCATTTATAACATTGAAAATAATAAAGGAGACTTTGAATTTTTGTATTCTTTACATTATAATGATACTATTTTGAATGAAAAATTTCCAGAAGAAATGAATGAGAGAGTCAATTATGAGAAAGCAATGAATGATAAAGAATCCTTCCTTTCCAAAGTTTTGTATTACGAAACGATAAATTTTCAAGATTCAGAATAAATTTTACATAATTAGGATAAATATTTTCTGTACGTCTTTTTATTGGTAATTTTGGAATGAAATTAGCTTCAAGACAACTAAAAATTAAGATGATGATATTCAAATATTTTTTATTATCTGTATTTAGTTTTGCGAGTTGCGCATTAAGTGAAACTTCCAAACTAGAACATGAAAATTCTACTTTTTTGCCTTTTCAAAGAAGAGGAGCATTTAGAACTGTGGAAGGAAATAAAATAATAAGAACGGTAGATGCTTCTCAGTTACCTTTTACAATTGGTGAGGAATTTACCAACGAAAATCAACAGTTTATTTTAGTGATTAAAAATGTTAAGAAATCTAGCATTTCTGCGACCATTAGTACCAATGATAAGAACCGAAATCTTAGAATTAATCAAATAATATTGCCAGATAATTCTTCGGATGGGCCGTTTTCTAAAACAATGAAATATAAAATTTCTAAAAAAGGAATTTATAAAATTGTAGTTGGGAAAAATTTAATGGCTGAAGGCAAACTTACTGGCAATTTTAATCTTTCGGTAGAGTAATTATTAAACAGAAAATTTTATACTATGAAAAATATATTTTTATCAGCAGCAATAGCTTCAGTAGCATTAGTAAGTTGTGGAACAGTGCAAAGTATCGTTCAGAATACAGTGCCTTATACTACCAATGTTTTGGTATCTTCTGGAGTTCCTGCAAATCAAGAAATTTCTACTACATCTTCGGCAAGTAGTTTTGCTCAATATGTAGGCGCAGGAAATAGTATGGTGCAAGATATAAGAATCTCTAGCGCCAAAGTTTCGGCTACTTCTCTTAGTTCAAATTCTGATTTAGGAATTTTTAAATCTATTAAAGTTTATCTTTCTGGCAATAATACCCAAGAAATTTTGGTTGCCCAGAGAACAGATATAGGAAATAATATTGGGAACATGCTGAATTTAGACCCAGATAATTCTAAAATTCTAGACGAAGTTGTAAAAAGTGGAGCTGTAAAAGCTAGAGTAGCTTATGTTTTGAAAAACACAGCTAATAACGATACCAATCTTAATATTTCGCTTAGATTTACAAGTGTTCCGGTTCCGGCTAATTAATAGTTTTTTTTAATAAAGAAAGCACTCTTTTTGCGGAGTGCTTTTATTTTTTATACTTCTTCATCAGATTCTATAGTAAAAGATCTAGACTTAAAGTCTTTGTCGTGTTTTTCAGAAATTACGTCTTCACCTTTTTCTTTAATGATGAAATCTGTAGATTCGTTAAACATTTCTTTGAAACTCACGAAATCTTCTTTGTATAAATAGATTTTGTGTTTTTCGAAAGTGGCTTCACCATTGTCTCCGAAATTTTTTTTGCTCTCTGTAATGGTAAGGTAATAATCTCCTGCTTTTGTCTCGCGCACATCAAAGAAATAAGTTCTTCTTCCTGCTTTCAACACCTTTGTGAAAATCTCATTTTCGTTTCTCTCCTTGTAATCACTCATGGGTACTTATTTTAGAAATCTTGTTTTAACAAATATAAAAGAATTCTGTGAATCTCAAAATTTTTTTTAAAAAATTTGAAATTCGCCCAAAATTAACGGAAAATTTACTGTTTTTTTAGGTTAATTTTCTGCTTCTATTTCTGTAAGATTTAAAATAAAATCAGCTCTTTTAGCGCTTGATTCTCTGTGAGTTATAATGATTGAGGTGCAGGATTTAATGTCCTTTTCTATGTTCTGTAAAATGTTCTCTTCGGTCTCTGTGTCTAATGCCGATAAAGAGTCGTCAAATATCAAAATTTCGGGCTTTTTGATGAGTGCACGGGCAATACAAATTCTCTGTTTTTGCCCTCCAGAAAGCATTACGCCTCTTTCACCAACCATTGTTTGATATTTTTCTTTAAATTCTACAATGTTTTTGTGTACATCTGCTTTGGTGGCAACTTCTTCTACCAAGGCATGAGTTGGGTTGTCTATTGCAAAACCAATGTTGTTTTCAATAGTATCAGAAAAAAGATAACTCTCCTGAGGAATGTATCCAATGTGTTTTCTGTACAACTCCAAATTATGGTTTTTTAAATTTCTGCCATCAATTAGAATTTCGCCTTCATCTGGGTCTATTAATCTACAAAGGAGTAATGCGATGGTAGATTTTCCGCTTCCTGTTTTGCCCATAATGGCAAGAGATTTCCCAGCTTCTAGTTTAAAAGAAAGGCTGTCTAAAGCTTTAATTCCTGTGTTTGGATAGGTGTAAGATACATTTCTGAATTCTACATCTCCTCTAATTGGATAATTGTCAAAATTAGTGTTTATAATCTCAGATTTTATATCCATAAATTCATTAACTCTAGACATTGAAGCCGCAGCTCTTTGGTTAACCGAAGAAACCCAGCCTACCATAGAAAATGGCCAAATAAGAATATTGATATACATGAAAAAATCTGCAATAGTTCCTACGCTTAGTTTTCCTTCGAAATAATTTTTACCACCAATATAAAGAATTGCAACATTTAATAATCCAATTACAAAAAGAATGATGGTGAAGAAATAAGCTTCGGTTTTGGCTAAATCTAAAGCTTTGTCTTGATAGTCTTTAACTTTAATTCCGTAGTTTTTTTCGATGTATTTTTCTTTGTTAAAGAATTTTACCACTCTAATCCCAGAAAAACTATCTTGTACAAATGTAGAAATAGCACTTTGGCTTTTCTGCATTATTTTAGATTTCCTATTGATGATAGAACTTACTTTGTAAATGATAAATGATAAAATTGGAAGCGGAATAAGTGTCCAAATCGTCATTTCAACATTCGTCATCAGCATATAAGTGCAAGTAATAACCAATAAGATAAAAAGGTTAATTACATACATTATGCCAGGTCCAAGATACATTCTAATGGCTACTACATCTTCCGAAAGACGATTGAGCAAATCTCCAACTGTTGTTTTTTTGTATGTTGAAAGAGAAAGCTCTTGATAATGTTTGTAAATTTTATTTTTGAGTTCGTATTCAATTCTTCTAGAGGCTACAATAATGGTTTGTCTCATCATAAATCTGAAAACGCCAGAAAGTATAGATGCTCCTACAATAATTCCTCCGTTGATAAATAAAGTCTTAAAAAGAAGCTCCTTTTTTACATTATGACCATCTAATACACCTTTTATCACATCTACCGTTTTTCCAACAAATTGAACCTGATAAATGGCAAAAAAATTAGAAGCAATAATAAAAAGGATACCCCAAAATATCAAAACTCTGTGTTTCCAGAAATATGGATTAAGTGTTTTAAGTGAATTCATATCTTGCAAAAATACAGAAAATAAAGATTTAATGATTGCTAAAAAAAGAACTTCTTATTTCTAATATCCAACTTCCAACTAAAATTCTTATCTTTGCAAAATCTTATAAAAGCTCTTTGAAAATGTTAGGAAGAAGACAAATCCGCGAAAAAGTAGTGCAAACGCTTTATTCTTATCATCAGAATCCAATAAAAACTGATGTTTTAGAGAAAAATATGTTTACAGAGATTGAAAAAATCTATCATCTCTACATCTATCAACTTAATTTTTTAGTTGCCTTAAAAGATTTGGCTGAAAATCAAATCGAAATCGCTAAAAATAAATACATTAAGACTGAAGAAGACCTTAATCCTAACCTTAAATTCGTTAATAACCAAGTGCTTATGCAATTGGAACAAAACGAAGAAAGACTTTCTTTTACTTCAAAACATAAAAATCTTAATTGGGAACTTCACGACGATCTTTTGGTGAAAACCTTTCAGCGTATTGTTGCTGGTAAGCGTTACCAAGATTATATGGAAGATAACAATCTTTCATTTGAAGATGACCAAAAATTTATAGGAAAACTTTTCCTGAGATATATTGCAGAAAACGAAGATTTCCACGATAGATTAGAAGCTATGGAATTATCTTGGGCAGACGATTTTCATATTGCCAATTCTATGGTGCAAAAAACTATTGGTTTTATGAAACAAGACCAGCCTTCTCATACGCTTATCAAAATGATAAAAGATTTGGACGATAGAAATTTTGCCAAAAAATTATTAATTCAAAGTATTAGCCATTGGGATTCTATAGAGAAAAAAGTGGAGGATAGATTAGAAAACTGGGATTTGGATCGTATTTCTCTAATGGATAAAATTATTCTTATTGCTGCAATTTCTGAGCTAGATTTTTTCCCACTTACTCCAGCAAGAGTTATCATTAATGAGTTTATAGAAATTTCTAAAGTTTTTGCAACAGAAAAAAGCCAGATTTTTGTAAATGGTATTTTAGATAAATATACCAAAGATATATCAAGAGCTTAATTTGTTGTTCTAAAAAATCTAAAAAAGAGATTTAGTTTTTATTCAAAATTTACTGTTAATCTTATTGTTCTAATATAGATTAATGGTTTTATTTGATTAAATTTGACCAAAATTTATAAATCATATTCAATGAAAAAGATAATAGGTTTAAGCTTACTTGCAACTTTAGCATTGGTTTCTTGTAAGAAAAACGAAGCTGCAGAACAATTGCAAACTAATTCTTCAGAAGTAACGCCATTGCAAAAAGCACCCGTGATGGAAAGTGATTTGATTGGAGGTGCACATAAAGGTCCACAAACAACATTAGCGCTTTCTGAGCCAAGTTTTGATTTCGGGAAAATTAAAAAAGGAGACGTAGTAGAACACGTTTATGAAGTTACAAATACAGGAAAAAATCCTTTAATTATTTCTAATGTTCAACCAACTTGTGGATGTACAGTTCCAGATTTTACTAAAGACCCAATTTTACCTGGTCAAAAAGGGAAAATTACTTTGAAATTTAATTCAGCTAATTTTGATGGAGTGGTTCATAAATCTGCTGAAGTTTATGCAAACGTAGAAAAAATTCCTGTAGAATTAACATTTACAGCAGATATTCAACCTTAAAAAAAAGATTATATTATGTTTTCAACAATATTTTTACAAGCTGCAGGTGGAGGATTAGGCGGTTTTATGCCATTGGTTTTAATAATGGTAGTAATGTTTGTTTTGTTCCTTTGGCCTCAAATGAGAAAGCAAAACAAAGACAAAAAATTCTCTGAAAGCCTTAAAAAGGGGCAAAGAGTAGTGCTTACTTCTGGTATGCATGGCAAAATTTCAGATATAATGGAAGATGGAGTAATTATCGAAACGATGTCTGGGAAATTAAAATTTGAAAAAGCTGCAATCTCTAGAGAATATACTCAGGCAAGATTTCCTGAAGCAGCAGAAAAATAATTTTTCAAAAATTATATAAAAAAGTAACCGCCTCGAAAATTTTTCGAGGCGGTTTTTGTATTAAGAATGTAAAGTAAAAATTAGCCTAGTAATAAAATGAGTAAACTTGCAGTAAAAATTCTAGCAATGGTTACCAAAGGATAAACTTGTGCGTAACTTTGGATAGGAACGTCGTTGTCTAAATAATTGGTGCTGAATGATAAAGCGGCTGGGTCTGTATAGCTTCCACTCATAATTCCTACAAGTTGTAAGAAATTTATTTTCATGAAAACTCTGCCTATAATTACCATAGTTATTAATGGGATAAATGTAATAGCAGAACCATAAAGAAGCCACATCCAACCGTTGTATTTGATGAAATTTTCGTAAAAACCTTCTCCTGCATGAATACCAACTGCTGCAAAGAATAAACAAATCCCGAAATCTTTCATAAAATGAATTGCACCGTTGTTGATATAAGAATGGATAAAAGAAATTCCTCCGTATCTAGAAATTAATAGCGCTACAACAAGAGGCCCCGCTGCAAATCCTAGTTTTAATGGAATTGGTAAACCTGGAACCATCAAAGGGATAGAACCTACAATAACACCAATTAACAAGCCTCCAAAAAGTGATAAAAAGTCTGGTTCAAGGAGTTTTTTCTCCTGATTTCCTATGATTTTTTCTGCTTCTTCTATCGCTTCGTTAGTGCCTACAATTCTTATTTTATCACCATAATATAATTCTAAAGATGGTCTTGGTAATATTTCTCTACCAGCTCTAAAAACTCTAGTTACCTTCAAGTCATAAGTGTTATAAAGGTCTAATTCTGACAATTTTTTATGAACGGCAGAAGGCTTAGTAACAAAGATGTTTTTCTTGCTAATATCAGATTCAGATTCTATAAAAGAGTCGGTAGAAGGGCGACCAACTTTTTTTATAAACTCATCAATTTCAGTTTCTTTTCCTACAATCATTAGTACATCTCTGTCTTGAAGGTGAGTGTCTAAAGTAGGCGAAAACACAGAAATTTCACCACTATGTTTTAGTCTGGAAATAATGATTTCGAAGCCAATTTTTTTGATGACGTCATTGATAGATTTACCAAAATATTCAGGATTGGTAACTCTCATTTTTTTATGAATAAGAGGTTCTTCTAAATTAATTTTTGCCAATCTAAATTTTTTCATTTCATCATCAGGCTTAATTTTCATGATTGTTTTAGAAATAATAATTACAGCAATAATTCCAAAAACGCCTAAAGGATAATTAATGGCATATCCTACAGTAGGATCTGCAAAAGTTTTGTCTGGAAATTGAGCGGTTAGTTCTTCAATCGTATTTTTGGCAGCACCTAAACCCGGGGTATTGGTTACTGCGCCACTCATAATCCCAACAAGATTTTCTATATCTAAACTTGTAATTCTATATAAAATGAAGGTGATAAAACCTCCTAAAAGTACTGTTGATACTGCTAATATGTTGAATTTTAAACCTTCGTCTCTGAAGGAAGAAAAGAAAGAAGGGCCTACCTGCAAGCCAATTCCGTATACAAAGAGAATTAAACCAAAATCTCTGATAAAATCAAAAATATCGTCGTTAATTCTATATCCAAAATGTCCCAAAATTAATCCGGTAAACATTACTGCAGATACTCCAAATGTGATTTTTCCAAGTTTTAATCTCCCAAAAAAAACGCCAGAACCTATTGCTAACATGATGGTTACCATAGATTGAGCAACGGTGGGGTTTTCGATGGGAAATAATAAAGTTTTAAGCCATTCCATGTTTATGTAATTTATGTTTATGTAAAGTTAACATTTTACACAAATTAGAATCATTTTCGTGGAATGAGTTATATCAGTTCGGTTAACTTAGTGTTTATCAGCCATTTCGAATAGAATTATCCCTCCGTTTTTAATATCTTGGTACTGTAAAGTGTGGTTTTTGACGATTTTTCCATTCACCAAAATTCGCTTCACGTAAACGTTTTTATCAGACTGGTTTTTAGTTTGAATTGTGATTATTTAGATTAAATTCACTAAAAAAGCGAGGGTTTATCTCGCTTTAATCTAATTTTCTTTTTCTTTCTCGTTTTTCAATATACTCGAAAACGGCTTCTTTTGTAGTGAGCCAATTTCTTCCTTCCTTGAAAGCATCTATTTTACCTTTTCTGGCTAATAAACTTACATATTCTTCACCATAAGGAACTAGCTCTTCTTTAACAATGTGAGAAATAGGGCGATAATTGTCATAAGTATTATTAAGTGAACTCAAATAAATATCTAAACTCCTTTCTATTGCTTGTAAAACCAAAAGCAAAATTTTAGAATAATCTCCAGTATTTGATAAGTTCAAAGCGTCGTAATATTTTTTCCTGTCATTTTTGAGGATAATTGCAGGAGGAAAACCTTCTCTCATCAATAATAGATTGAAAAGCAAACGAGAGGTTCTGCCATTTCCGTCAAAAAACGGATGTATCCAAACAAATCTGTGATGGAAAATAGCCGATTTAATTACAATATTCAAATCTGAGGAATTCGTCCAGTCTATTAATTCTGTTACGAGTTCATCTATTAGCAAAGCATTTGGTGGAGTGAAATTAGCCCCAGAAATTCTAACTCCAGAAGTTCTGAAAACCCCAGCAAAATCTTTTTCAATTTTTTGTAAAACCAAATAATGCACTCTCATAATATCGGTTTTGTTTAAATTTTGTTTATCCGATATTAAAGATTCTACAAATTCTATTGCTTTTTGATGATTTATTGCTTCGAAATGTTCTCTCAAAGATTTTCCTTTGATGGTGAAACCTTCTTCAATTACCATTTTGGTTTCATGAAGTGAAAGGGTATTTCCTTCGATGCTATTAGAATTATACGTCCACTCTAGCATTAAACTTTCTTTAATGCTTTTCACGGCATAACTCGGAATTGGGCGCAACTTATCTAATTCTGCTTTTTTTTGCAGAATTCTTTCAAGGTGTTTTTCTGAACCTTCAAAGTGATAAGGATAATTTTGCCAATTCATTTGACAAATGTAAGCTTTTTTTCGTAATATCGGATAAGTTTAATTTTTGTTTTATCCGATGTTAAAAATTGTTTCTAATTTTATTAGTTTGAATTACTCCAATTTCTTTTTCTACAAGAGGGAATTGCCTTGAGACAAGTTTGTAAGTAATAATTGTATCTGTTGTAAATTGTTCAATTTCAATCAGTTTTATTGGTATTGCTTTATAGTTTTCTAAATGAATTATTCCGTAAAGTTCTTCTTTAGTTTTTAGTCTTTCTGTGGAAATTTGTGATTCTTTCAGCTTTTTTGGATAAAATAATTTTAGAGTCTCATTTTCGTAATAATATTGATTCTCTATTTCAACTGAAAGTATTTTGTTTTCGGAGAGTTTTTTTTCGTAATTTTTTTCAATAATAATATTAGGAACCGTAAATGTTATAATAATTAGAATTATAGATATTGTGCTGAAAAAATAGTTTGTATATAGATTATGTTCTTTTAAAATTGGATCAATATCATTTATACGATTAAAACCAATAACTTTTGCAATTGGGAAATAAGAAATGACTAAAGATATGATTGCTATATATCTTAAGAAATATAAAATTGAAATTGCTGTTTCCATAATAAAAAAGCGAGGAAAAAACCTCGCTCTAATTTATAAATTTATTTTCAATGCTAATTCTTCGAGTTGTTCGTTGTGAATTGGCGAAGGCGCGTCTATCATTACGTCTCGTCCGGAATTATTTTTCGGGAAAGCAATGTAATCTCTAATTACTTCGTTACCGTCAAGAATGGCAACCAATCTATCAAAACCGAAAGCCAATCCAGCGTGTGGTGGCGCTCCGTATTTGAAAGCGTTCATTAAGAAACCAAACTGAGCTTCTGCTTCTTCTTTAGAAAAACCTAACATATCAAACATTCTAGATTGCAATTCTTTATTGAAAATTCTTACAGAACCTCCGCCAATTTCGTTTCCGTTCAATACCATATCATAAGCATTAGCTCTCACTTTTCCAGGGTCGGTTTCCAATAACGGAATATCTTCTGGTTTTGGCGAAGTGAAAGGGTGGTGCATTGCATAAAAACGCCCTGTTTCTTCGTCCCATTCTAAAAGTGGGAAATCTATTACCCAAAGTGGAGCAAATTCGTTGCCTTTTCTTAAGCCTAATCTGTTGCCCAATTCCATTCTAAGAGCCGAAAGTTGAGGTCTTACTTTGTTGGAGTTTCCGCTCATCAATAAGATTAAATCTCCTTCTTTTGCGCCAAATTTTTCTGCAATTTTCTTTAAATCTTCTTCGTTGTAGAATTTATTTACAGAAGAAGTAATTACGCCATCGTTTTGGAATTTTACCCAAACCATTCCCGAAGCACCAATTTGAGGACGTTTTACCCAATCAATGAGTTCATCAATTTGTTTTCTGGTATAATCTGCACAACCTTCTACATTAATCCCAACTACCAATTCTGCTTCGTCGAATATTTTAAAATCTTTTCCTTTTACCAATTCATCTACTTCTACGAATTTCATTCCAAATCTAATGTCTGGTTTGTCGTTTCCATAAGTTTTCATGGCTTCATCAAAAGTCATTCTCGGAAATTTTCCGAATTCATTTCCGGTAATGTCTTTTAATAAATGTGCGGTTAAGCCTTCGAAAATATTTAGCACATCTTCTTGCTCTACAAAAGCCATTTCGCAGTCTATTTGAGTAAATTCTGGCTGACGGTCTGCACGTAAATCTTCGTCTCGGAAACATTTTACGATTTGGAAATATCTATCCATTCCGCCAACCATCAAAAGTTGTTTGAAGGTTTGAGGCGATTGTGGAAGTGCATAAAATTGTCCTTGGTTCATTCTGCTTGGCACCACAAAATCTCTGGCTCCTTCTGGAGTTGATTTAATTAAAACTGGAGTTTCCACTTCTATAAAACCTTTGTCTGAAAGATAATTTCTAACTTTTTGCGCCATTTTGTGACGGAAAATCAGTTTTTCTTTCACAGGATTTCTTCGGATGTCCAAATATCTGTATTTCATTCTCAATTCTTCGCCGCCATCTGTTTCGTCTTCTATGGTAAAAGGTGGCAATTCTGCACTGTTGAGAATCGTTAATTTTTCTACTAAAATTTCAATTTCTCCTGTTGGGATTTTTGGGTTTTTAGAAGCACGTTCTATAACGGTTCCTTCTGCCTGAATTACAAATTCTCGACCTAATTTTTTTGCTTGTTCCAAAATTTCTGCCGAAGTTCTTTCTGCATCAAAAACCAATTGTGTAATTCCGTAACGGTCTCGTAAATCTATCCAAACCATAAATCCTTTGTCTCTGATGGTTTGAACCCAACCAGAAAGTGTAACTTTTTCATTAAGATTTTTGAGAGATAATTCTCCGTTTGTGTGCGTTCTGAACATTGTTTTAAATTTGAAATTTACGATTGCAAAGATACGGTTTTGATGTGGAAGTTAGAAGGCGAAGAAAGAAGATTTTGATATTTTGAAACTATTTTTCAGGAATATACTCTAATAAATCTGCAGGTGTACAATCTAAAGCTTTACAAATGGCTTCTAAAGTAGAAAGTTTTATTGCTTTAGCTTTACCTGTTTTTAAGATGGAAAGATTGGCTTGTGTAATGCCAATTTTCTCTGCGAGTTCTTGCGATTGCATTTTGCGTTTGGCAAGCATTACGTCTATATTGATAATTATTGGCATGATTCTAAATTGTTAAATCGTTTTCTGATTGAAGTTCGTAGCCTTTTTTGAAGAAGGCAATAATGAAAAATATAGCTATTCCTAAACTTAAAAATATAAAACTAATGTAAAAAATATCAGCACTCATTTTTAAATTGAGATTGAGGAACCAATTGGTTATTTCAATAGGAACATAAATGATACTTAACCAAGCTAACTTTTTGAACCAATTAATGGTTGTTATATTGAAAATTTGGTCTTTACTTAAGGCTTTTGTGATTTTGTAGCATACTAAAATAAAGATAGTGAAGAATCCAGAACCTATAAGGCTACTAATTAAAAAACTCCTTGTGTAAATTCCTGTTAATAAGTTTTGTGTTGTGAAAGGGTAAAAGATTTTAAATTTAAGAACATTTTTTATTGGATTGGTGTATTCATTTTTTGCCCAACCCACATCATTTCCGAGAAGGAAGAATTGTGATAAAACATTGCTTCCTGTTTTGTATTTGTAATAAAGTACAGAAAATCCAATTATCTCATAGATGAAATGGAAAGCAATAAATAAAAAAATAACATAAAGAAAATAACTTAAATACTTAGAGATAGAGTTTTGTCCGATTAGTTTCATAATATTAGTTTTTAGATTGTTAAATCGTTTTCAGATTGAAGTTCATAGCCTTTTTTGAAGAAGGCAATAATGAAAAATATAATTACTCCTAAAAAAAGAAAAGCAAAACAAGTCATAAGTAATGATAAATCTATGTTTGCATTGAAAATGTAACTCCAAATGAAGTACAAAAGAGGAGCGTAAAGTATATTGATGACAGAAAAAATAGAGAGTAGTTTTATGATTTTTGTTGTAAAAATATTTTGCTGGCTTAATTCTTTAAAAACTTTGTAAGTAAAAAAGAAAAACAAACAAAAGAAGAGGGGTTGAAAAGTGTGAAAAACAAAAGTTCTGAGAGTGAAAAATCCCATCATCATTTGAATGTTTGAAAAAGGATATTTGAACCTGAAGTAAACTTCGAATTCATAAGGAACTAATTGAGGTGTTTTCGCAACTTCTACTATTTCTGATAAAAAATTTTGAGAATAAGTCCAATTGTAATATCCTACACCAAAAGTAAAAAACATATAAATTGATTTTATGGTAAGAATAATAAACAACGTTAGAAATAAATACGATAAACCTGTTGAGATTGATTTTGGTCCGATAATTTTCATAGATTTAATATTTTGTTATCGCAAATATATAAATATTTATCGCAAAACAATAAAAATATTTTAATTTTGATAAAATATATTTTTAAAATGAAAATGTAAAGCAATAAAAAACCGAAGCATAAACTTCGGTTTGTATTGTTTTTTTAAGAGGTTTAAATTGCTAATTTTTAAATATTGGCACATTGCTACATGCTTCGCCAAACATGAGAGATTTTACAAGAGGTTTAAGTTTTTCTACCAATTCTATGTAAGCATTTTCGGGAATATCTTCTTCGCTGCAACCTTTTACCAGGACTCTTTTTCCGTCTAGTTCGGAGAAGTTATAATGTTCTAAAGCTTCGTGCATTAAAATAATTTCTAAATCTTTTTTGGAACCATAGATTACTTTTTTTGCAATTCCAGTTAACTTAGAAGTGATAAGGAAATACGCCCAAATTGGGATAATGGCATCTACAGAACAATACACAAATACAAAAGCATCACGATATTTTTCAGCATCTAATTCAGAAACTTTTTCTCTGAAATCTTTTTCTTTCAGAATCATTTCCATAAACAGAAAATCTTTCAAATCTATCCCAATTCTCTTGCCTTTAGGAGAAAGTTCAGACAAATCAAAATTTACCAAACCACTTTCTGCTACTTTATTTTTTATTTCAAAATCTTCTGACATTTTTTATTATTATCTTTGAGCAAAATTAAGTTAAATTTTTAGAATAAAAATTTTTAGTCCAACTGAAAATCTAAAATCTAAAATCTAAAATCTAAAATCTTGAAATATTACATCATAGCAGGTGAAGCATCGGGAGATTTACATGCTTCTAATTTAATGAAGGCCATTTTGCACAAAGACCAAAATACAGAATTCAGGTTTTGGGGTGGAGATTTAATGGCGAAAGTTGCCTCTCAAAAACCAGTAAAACACTACAAAGATTTGGCTTTTATGGGTTTTTTGGAAGTTGCTATGAACCTAAGAACAATTCTTAAAAATATAAAAATCTGCAAAGAAGATATTAAAAAACACCAACCAGATGTTCTAATTTTGGTAGATTATCCGGGTTTTAATCTTAGAATTGCAGAATATGCCAAAAGTTTGGGAATAAAAGTAGTTTACTATATTTCTCCGCAACTTTGGGCTTGGAAAGAAGGCAGGGTAGAAACCATCAAAAAATATGTGGACGAAATGCTTGTAATTCTTCCATTTGAACAAGATTTTTATAAAAAACATCAAGTAAATGCTCATTTTGTAGGACATCCTTTGTTAGATGCCATTTCGGATTTAGCACCAATTGATGCTGAAAATTTCAAAAAAGAAAATGGTTTAAACGACAAAGAAATTATCGCTCTTTTGCCAGGTTCTCGAAAACAAGAAGTAGAAAAAATGCTCGATTTAATGCTTTCTGTTCGTTCTTATTTCAAAGATTATCAGTTTGTAATTGCAGGAGCACCAAGTTTAACTAAAGATTTTTACAAAAAATTTGTAGATGACGATGTTCATTTTGTCTCAAATAAAACCTATGATTTGCTAAGGTCTTCCAGAGCAGCTTTGGTAACTTCGGGTACTGCAACTTTAGAAACGGCATTGCTCAATATTCCGGAAATTGTATGTTATCGTTCGAGTCAAATTTCTTATGAAATTGCCAAAAGAGTGGTGAAAAACATTAAATATATCTCTTTGGTGAATTTAATTATGGACAAAGAAGTGGTGAAAGAATTGATTCAGAAAGAATTAAATACCGAAAATTTAGTTGCTGAATTAAAGAGCATTTTGGATGGAGAAAAAAGAGACGAAATGCTAAACAACTTTGAACTTCTAAGAGAAAAATTAGGAGGAAAAGGTGCTAGTGAACACGTTGCAGAAATTATTGTAAATACAAAATGAAATTCCTCTACAACATATCTATTTTCCATCTTGAATTAGCATTTAAAATTTTGTCTTTGTTTAACGACAAAATAAAACGAGGCATAGAAGGAAGAAAAAAATCTTTAGAAATTGTAAAAGCAAATATTTCTAAAACTGATAAAACCATTTGGATGCACGCCGCAAGTTTAGGCGAATACGAACAAGGTTTGCCTGTTTTAGAAAAACTGAAAGAAAAATATCCCAATCATAAAATTTTGGTTACTTTTTTTTCGCCTTCAGGTTATGAAAACGTAGTGAAAAAGAACAAAGAAGACATCCTTTGTTATCTTCCTTTTGATAAAAAATCTACAATTTCAGAATTTGTAAAAGCAGTAAATCCCGAAATTTTCTTCACGGTAAAATACGATTTTTGGTATCATCTTTTGGATGAATTAAAAAAACAAAATGCTAAGATTTATGTAATTTCTGCGTTGTTTTATGATAAACAAATCTATTTCAAACCGCAAGGGAAATGGTTTGTAAATGAACTAAAAAAAAATGTAGATTGGATTTTCCATCAGACTGAAAAGTCTTTTTCTTTGGCCCAAAAAGTTGGGTTGAATAAAGGTTCTGTTTCTGGTGATACCAGATTTGACAGAGTGAAACAGATTAAAAACAGAGATAATTTTGTTGAATTTATTGCTGAATTTAAAGGAAATGAAAAACTAATCGTTTTCGGGAGTTCTTGGGAAGCCGAAGAAAAACTCGCACAAAATATTTCTCAAAAATTAGAAAATTTCAAAATAATTATTGCACCTCACGATTTGAAAAGAGTTCAAAATCTGAAGCAAATTTTTTCTAATGCAATTCTTTATAGTGAAATCGTGAAATCGCAGAATCGTGAAACTGAAAACGAAACGATTTTACAAATTAACGATTTTACTACTTCAACAATACTTATTATCGATTGCATCGGTTTGCTCTCAAAACTATATTCTTATGCAGATATTGCCATTGTGGGAGGCGGTTTTCATGATAAAGGTTTGCACAATATATTAGAAGCGGCAACTTTTGGGATTCCTGTAATTTTTGGAAATAAATACAAAAAAAATCCCGAAGCAGATTCTTTAATTGCTCAAAAAGGCGGAAAAACTTTTGATAACGAACAACAAGCAAGTGATTTTGTTTTGCAACTTTCAAAAGATTCTGTTTTACTAGATGAAATGGGAGAAAATGCTGGTAAGTTTGTTCACAATCAGCCCAATTCTTCAGGGATTATTTTGAAGAAAATTTTAGAATAAATTTTCTTTTCGATAACTGACAAGAATCATCTTGAAGCGATTTATAATCTTCATAATTTTGCAAAAAAATTATCATGAAGAAAGTAATTGTAGGCGTTTTTATGTTAGCAGGCGCTATGATGAGTTTTTCGGGATGTAGTTCTTCCCAAATTTCACAAAAACAAAACCCAGTTCAAGAGAATCTTAACCCTAATCAAATCTTAGAAGTCTTAAAATCGGGGAATGAGCATTTTGTTCATCACAAAAATTCTTTTCCGCATTTAGACCAAGCAAGAATGAACGAAGAAATTTCGGGGCAACATCCAATTGCAACGGTTATCAGTTGTTCGGATTCTAGAGTTCCTGTAGAATTGGTTTTTGATAGAGGAATTGGCGATTTGTTTGTGATAAGAACTGCAGGAAATTCTTTGGATGATGATATGACAATGGGAAGTTTAGAATATGCTGTAGACCATTTGCATACCAAATTAATTGTAGTTGTAGGACATGAAAAATGTGGAGGAATTACAGCTGCGATTTCTAACCATTCTGAAGGAAAAGAGCCAAAAGAAATTTCTAGTCTTATCGAAACACTTAGAAAAGGAGTAGAACCGTTTGTTGGGAATTCTCAAAAATTAGATGAAGCGATACATTATAATGTTGACCATCAAATTCAAAAAATTCTAGAAAATCCAGAATTTAAAGAAATGATTGAAAAAGGAGAGCTTAAAATTGTTGGAGGTTACTACCATTTAAATAACGGTAAAGTAGATTTTCTTAATTAAAAGCTTTAGAATATTTCTTAAAACCATTGAAAGCCCAATTTGCGGTATAGTACAAAGATTTAAAAGTTGAAAAATTCATATAATCTTTATATACCAAATATTGGTCTTTCATAATGTTTGTTTTTTTTCGGGAGACACTTCCTTCTCTCATTCTATATTTAGCCAAAGTTTTTTTTAGCGGTTTTCCTTCTGGGATTTTCTTAAGTAAGTTGAGCCACATT
Source organism: Cloacibacterium sp. (assembly GCF_047601505.1). Taxonomy (GTDB): domain Bacteria; phylum Bacteroidota; class Bacteroidia; order Flavobacteriales; family Weeksellaceae; genus Cloacibacterium. The sequence continues at coordinate 54,291 of NZ_JASGJD010000001.1, read as the reverse complement.
ACGTGGTCTTCTCGTTTGCTGTTTTCAGGGAAAAATTCTTTGCCTACTCTTTCGCTGTCGTACATCGAAGCAAGAAGAGATAGTCTGCAAGTTTTGAGTAAATTATCAAAATTCACTTCAATGTCAGCCTCGAAATCTGCAATTTTTGGTTGTAAATTTTCGTCGCATCTCGCATAAGTACAATACGCCAATTCTGAATTTTCAGATTTCATAAAATTTACCATTTCTTCTATGAAATTAGGTTCCCAATAATCATCGGCATCCAGAAAAGTAATGTATTTTCCCGTTGCTTTTTCTAAAGAGAGATTTCTGGCGTGTCCAGCTCCGCCGTTTTTGTCGGATTCAATTAAAATAATTCTAGAATCCTTATATTTTTTGATGATTTCAACGGAATTGTCATGAGATTTATCATCCGTAATAATCCATTCCCAATCTGTAAAAGTTTGCGAAAGAACAGATTTTAAAGTGTCTTCTAGAAAATCTGAAGAATTATAACAAGGCGTGATGATAGAAACTTGTGGCATTGTGTTGCAAAGATAAATAATGTAATGAGAAAAAATTATATCTTTGTAAATATTGAACAACAAAAAAATTAACAACCATGAAAAAAATTCTTTTCTTTCTTTTTGCGTCTATAGTTTTATTCTCTTGTAGTAGAGATGATGATTCTAATTCTAGTTCTACCTCAGATTCTGTTGTTGGTAACTGGTATTTTTATAGTTTGAGCTTAAATGGAACCGTAACTAAAGGAGGTGTATCTTCATCAATTAATGTTACAATGCCAGTAAATAGTTGTATGCAAAAATCCACAATAGTTTTAAATCAAGACGGAACAGGTAATGTTACTTCTTGGGTGGACACCTCAGGGACTTGTACACAAATGCAGGATGATAAAGTAACCTATACTTATGATGCTTCTAAAAAGATTTTAACTATGAAAAATGGAAGTGAAACTGATGTTACTAATCTTACTAAGTTAACAGGTTCTGAAATGGTGGCAGAAGATAATGTGAGTAATTATGTTGTAGATGGTGGAACATTTAGTGGAAAAATTACTACTATAATGTACAAAAAATAAATAATTTAAAATTTTATAATTTAATCCTTGTCAAAATTTTGATAAGGATTTTTCTTTTAAAAATCTTAAATTTGTAAATTCTTAAAAATCAAGTTTAATAATCTATAAAACGATATAAGGTGTTTTACGATCACAAGCAGATAGACCAAAAATGGCAAAAGTTCTGGGAAGAAAACCAAACTTACAAAACAGAAAACAATAGCAGTAAACCGAAATTCTATGTTCTAGACATGTTTCCTTATCCTTCTGGAGCGGGTTTGCACGTAGGGCATCCTCTCGGATATATTGCCTCAGATATTTATGCAAGATTCAAAAGACATCAAGGTTTTAATGTTTTACATCCTGTAGGGTACGATTCTTTTGGTTTGCCTGCAGAACAATATGCCATTCAAACAGGGCAACATCCTGCAATTACTACAGAGCAAAATATCAATAGATACGAAGAACAATTAAGAAAAATTGGTTTTTCTTTCGATTGGAGTAGAGAAGTAAGAACTTCTGACGCTTCTTATTATAAATGGACACAATGGATTTTTATTGAATTATTCCATTCTTGGTACAATAAAACCACAGATAAAGCAGAGTCTATCCAAACTTTAGTAGAGCATTTTTCAAAATTCGGGACAGAAAATTTGAATGCTGTTCAGAATGATGAATTAAATTTCACTTCAGAAGAATGGAATGCAGCCGATGAAAACGAGAAGCAAGATATTTTACTCAATTATAGATTGGCTTATAGAGCCGAAACTACGGTGAATTGGTGCCCTGCTTTGGGAACTGTTCTTGCGAATGATGAAGTGAAAGACGGAAAATCTGAACGTGGCGGTTATCCTGTTTTTCAGAAAAAAATGATGCAATGGAGCATGAGAATTACGGCTTATTCTGAAAGATTGCTTCAAGGTTTACAAAAAATAGATTGGCCACAACCGTTGAAGGATTCTCAAGAATATTGGATTGGAAAATCTCAAGGAGCAGCTGTAAAGTTTGAAATATCGGATTTAAAGTCAATCAGAATATCTTTTGAGGAATTGATGACTGAGGAAAGAACAGATAATCAACAATCAACAACCGGCAACTTTATAGAAGTTTTCACCACTCGTCCTGATACTATTTTTGGAGCTACTTTTATGGTTTTGGCGCCAGAAAATCCTTTGGTAGAAAAATTAACAACTCCAGAACAAAAATCTGAAGTGGAAAATTATATTGAAGAAACTTCTAAAAAAACAGAACGTGATAGAATGGCAGACGTGAAAAACGTTTCTGGAGCGTTTACAGGAAGTTTTGCAATCAATCCTTTTACAGGAAAAAATATTCCTATTTATATTTCAGATTACGTTTTGATGGGTTACGGAACGGGTGCTGTAATGGCAGTTCCAGCGCATGATGAACGAGATCATCGTTTTGCTAAAAAATTCGGTTTAGAAATTATAAAAGTAATAGAATGTGAGGTAGATGTTCAAGAAGAATCTTATGATTCTAAAGATTCGGTTTGTATCAATTCTGAATTTTTAAACGGATTGAATTATAAAGAAGCCAAAGCAAAAATTATTTCAGAAATTGAAAAATTAGGCATCGGAAACGGGACTACCAATTACAGACAACGTGATGCGATTTTTTCTCGTCAAAGATATTGGGGAGAACCAGTTCCTGTGTATTATAAAGACGGAATGCCTTATACTTTGCCAGTTTCTGCATTGCCTTTAGAATTGCCAGAAGTAGAGAAATATTTGCCAACAGAAGATGGCGATCCGCCATTAGGAAATGCGAAAAATTTCGCTTGGGACGAGGTTAATCAAAAAGTGGTTTCTGTAGATTTAATTGATGAAAAAACAGTTTTTCCTATTGAACTTTCTACAATGCCAGGTTGGGCAGGAAGTTCTTGGTATTTCTTGAGATATATGGATCCGAAAAATGATGGTGAATTCTGTGCAAAAGATTTATCAGATTATTGGGGACAAGTAGATTTATACATTGGTGGAAGCGAACACGCAACAGGACATTTATTGTACTCTCGTTTTTGGAATATGTTTTTGAAAGACAGAGGTTACATTAATCAAGAAGAGCCTTTCCAAAAATTGATAAATCAAGGAATGATTTTGGGAATGAGTGCGTTTGTTTATAGGTTTAGTTTAAAATCGATTCAAAATACTAACTATAATATTTACTTCTCTAATTCTATAAGAATGGCTTGCGAGAAGAAAAAGCAAGAATTTTTAAATGGAAAATGTACTATTGAAGAACTATTAAATTTTGTTGAGAATTATTACTCTGAATTTACAGTAGATAATTATAAATCTTTTGATGATAATGATTCCACGGATTATAGAGGTCTAATAGGTAATAAAGAAATTCCAATATTTACTCCAATCCACGTTGATGTATCTTTATTAAAAGGAACTTCAGATGAACTAGATACAGAAGCATTTAAAAATTGGAGACCAGAATTTAAAGATGCAGAATTTATTTTAGAAGACGGAAAATACATCACCGAACGTGAAGTGGAAAAAATGTCAAAATCGAAATACAATGTTGTAAATCCAGATGACATTTGCGAAGAATACGGAGCAGATTGTTTGCGTTTGTATGAAATGTTCCTTGGACCTTTAGAACAATCAAAACCATGGAACACACAAGGTTTAAGCGGTGTTTATGGATTTTTGAAGAAATTCTATAACCTTTATTTTGATGGAGATACTTTCTCGGTTTCAGAAGAAGAACCTACCAAAGCAGAACTGAAAGTTCTACATACTTTGATTAAGAAATTTATGTTTGATATTCAGAATTTTTCTTTCAATACATCGGTTTCTCAGTTTATGATTGCTGTAAACGAATTGCAAAAGTTGAAATGTAACAAAAGAGCGATTCTCGAACCTTTAGCAGTTATTGTTTCGCCTTACTCACCACATATTTGTGAAGAATTGTGGAGCTTATTAGGGCAAAATGGTTCTATTGAGTTTGCAAACTTTCCAGAACTTAATGAAGCTTATTTGGTAGAGGACGAAATAGAATATCCTGTGAGTTTTAATGGTAAGATGAGGTTCAAACTTCCATTAGCGGCAGATTTAGACGCAAAACAGATTGAAGAAATTACAATGAATAATGATAAAGTTCAAGAGATTTTGGGAGGTGCAACGCCTAAAAAAGTGATTATTGTACCGAAGAAAATTATTAACATTGTTTTTTAAATTTTTGTTAAATAAATAATAAAATTTACTTTAGAGTTATTGTAAAATTGTAAAAAAAAGTTGCTCAAAATTTATTAATTGTTATTGATTTAAAAAGAAGCATTTGTAATTGTTAAAAATTGATTAAAATTTTGATAATTTGATAACTTACAATGTTTTTTTAGAAACCAGAAATTTGTCATACTTTGGATATTTCACTTGCATTTTACAATAATTTGCCTTTATTTTACAGCCTCAAAAAAATTAACAATTATAATTTAGTTTAATATGGAAATGAATGTTTCAACACAAGAGGAGCAAGTAGTTGCTAAAAAGGCGGGAGGTCTTAATCCTGCTATCGTTTTACCTATTCTTTATCTTATTGCATTAGGTATTTATATTTTCGTTTTGGGTAATCCAGCTAATTTTCAAGCTAAGGCAGGTGAGGCTATTACAGGTCCGTCTGTAGCTTTTAGTGATGTAGCTTCTAAAGATTTACATCCAGAATCTTTCATGGGAGTTATCTACACTGGTGGACCTATCGTTCACATCCTTATCATGTTTATGATTACAGTAATTGTTTTCTCTTTTGAGCGTTTCTTCGTTCTAAGAAAAGCTGCTGGTAAAGGAAATCTTGATGCTTACGTTTTAAAAGTAAGAAGCTTACTAGACAAAAACAAAATTGATGAAGCTATTGAAGAGTGTGATGCTCAAAAAGGTTCTGTTGGTAATGTTGTAAAAGAAGGTCTTACTACTTACAAAGTTTTAGCAGACGATAAAACATTAAACAAAGAGCAAAAATTAGTAGCACTTACAAAATCTATCGAAGAAGCTACTACATTAGAAATGCCAATGTTAGAAAAAAATATGATGATTCTTTCTACTTTAGGTACAGTTGCTACATTAGTTGCACTATTAGGAACTGTAATCGGTATGATTAGATCATTCCAAGCGTTAGGTGCTGCGGGTGGTACTCCAGATGCTGCTGCATTATCTATCGGTATCTCAGAAGCGCTTATTAATACTGCATTAGGTATTGGTACTTCTGCTATCGCTATTATTCTTTATAACTTCTTTACTTCTAAAATTGACGGACTTACATACAAAATCGACGAGATTGGTATGTCTATCCAACAATCTTTTGCAGAATTTAACTAATCGTTAGTTCTTTGGCAAAATAATTGCAGTTTTTTCTAAATAAGAAATAAAGTGCAAGTTCTAGAAGTTTAATTTAATAAAAATAATAATAATGGCGAGAGTCAAACCAAAAAGACACGGTGTTGTAACAGACATGACAGCGATGTGTGATGTTACTTTCTTGCTTCTTACATTCTTTATTATGACTACTCAGTTTAAAAAGCCTGATGTAGAGCAAATTAAACCACCTTCTTCTGTTTCAGAGAAATTACTTCCTGATGTTAATTTAATGACAATTAACATTACTAAGGATGGTAAGTTTTATTTCGCAGCTGTTGAGAATTCAAAAGAAAGATCAGAGTTGTTAGATAAAATGGGAGCAAAGTATGGTGTTCAATTTTCTAATGAAGATAAAATGGCTTTCATCAAAACTCCAGCAATTGGGGTTCCAATGAATCAGCTAAAAGGCTTTCTTAAATTGCCTGAAGATCAAAGAAAGAACGTGATTACGAAAGGTGTTCCACTAGATAGTACCAATAAACAATTAATAGATTGGGTAAGTGCCAGTCTTGAGATTAACCCAGAATACAAATTGGCTATCAAAGGTGATGGAGCAACTAATTACCCTAAAGTAAAAAATTTATTTGAAGGGTTGAGAGATATAGAATATTATAAGTTTTGGTTAATTACTACCCAAGAAACTAATAAATAGCAGAAGAAATGGCAGAAGTACAAGTACAGGATAAAGGCGAAAAAGGTGGCAAAGTCCGCTCCAAAAAGCAGAGTACTAGGGTTGATATGACCCCAATGGTGGATCTTAATTTTTTGATGCTAATGTTCTTTATGTTTACTACCACTTTTAGTAAACCTAATGTAATGGATCTTGGATTACCAGCTAAACCAAAAAAAGACGCACCACCTCCTCAAAAAACTGAAATTGATTTGTCAAATTCAATCTCTTTGATTATTGGGAAGGATAATAGAATTTTTTATCACCAGTTAGACCAAGCAGGGCTTAATGAAAATACCCTGCGAGAAACTACTTATGATAAAGAAGGGATTACAAAAGTAATCGAGCAAGCAAAACTTAGAGCTAAAGATGTAAAGAAATTTACAGTTATTATTAAGCCTACTGATGATGCAGTATATAAGAATTTCGTAGATATTTTAGATCAAATGACGATTACTAATTCTCAACAATATGGTGTTACAGACATTAAACCATGGGAAAAAGCAATCTACGAAAAGAAAGTTGGAGGAGCTAAGCCTGCGCCAGCGCAATAATTAATTCAAATATTTTTTGAATATTATGGAAAATGATCATTTAAATTACAATCCAACGTTAGACGAGATTGTATTTGAACATAGAAACAAAGAATATGGTGCCTATGACATAAGAACAAGTTATAGAAGAATCTTAACAAGATCTTTGGTTATAGGAACAGCTCTTTTCTGTCTAGCAGCTATTAGCCCTATTGTAGTTATGAAAATTAAACAATTAACTGCAAAAGATAAAACAGAGGTTAAAGCAGACCTTATGGAAATTCTTCCAGAAGAAGATAAACCTAAGGAAGAGATTAAAGAAAAAGAAGCAGCTCCACCACCACCGCCACCAAAAACGGAAGAGAAAATTGAGATTATTCAAAACGTTGTTCCTGAACCGGTGAAAGCGCCAAAAGTGGAAACTCCACCACCTCCAATTTCAGAACAGTTAAAAACTACAACTGGTCTTATCAATCAAGAAGGTGTAAAACAAGCAACTTATGCTCCACCTGCAGTTCAAGCTCCACCAAGAGCAGCCGCTGTAGAATCTAAAGCGCCAAGTACTACTGAAGTTTATGAATCTGTAGATCAAGATGCAGAATTCCCTGGCGGAGGTTTAGGAGCTTTCAGAAATAAGTTTTCTGAAAACTTTGATACAGGTGCAATGGAAGGGGGTGAAGGAGGTACCATCAAAGCTACCGTTACATTCATTATTGAAAGAGATGGTTCTATTACAGACATTAAAGTACAAGGAGGTAATTCAGACTTTAATCAAGAAGCAATTAGAACTGTTAAGAGCATTAGAACAAAGTGGAAACCAGCTAAAATTAATGATCAGCCGGTAAGACAGAGATACAAAATGCCTCTTACAATGAATTTTGAATAAACCTAGTGTTTTAATAAATTATAAGAGAAGCTTTCGCTTCTCTTTTTTATATGAAAGATAATTATGTATAATATACTATCAATTGTTATAGGGATTTTCTACATTTTTTTAGGGATTTTTGTAATTACTAAAAAATTTTTTGTAGTAAAATTAGATGGAGTTATTCCTTTTGTTTTAGGAGGATTGCTCATTGCTTATGGTATTTTTAGAGTATTAAGAGCAATCGTTTTTATAAGAAGAAAAGATGAAGAATAATATTTTTTTCAAATATTTTGTTTTATTGTTTTCTCTATTTTTAATTAATTGTGCTAAGGATAAAAATAATACACCAGGCAAGGGAAATATAACAGTAATAGCTGATAAATCGTTTAAAAATGTTACGGAAGCATTAACCGAAAGGTATATGGCATTTTATCCCGAAACAAAGATTAACGTTCGTTATGCAAAAGAAGATTCTGCTTTTGAAGATTTATTAAATAATAAAGCAGATGTAATAATTATGTCTAGAGAGCTTACAGCTGATGAAAAAGAGTTGTATACCTCTAAGGTAGATTTACCATTTCAACCAGCGAGATTTGCTGGTGATGCTGTGGTATTTGTTACCTCCAAAAATTCTACTAGAAATTCTATTACTTTAGACGAAATAAAAAAAGAACTTCTATCAAACAGTAGAAAAATGATTTTTGATGGTGCAAGTACTGGCAATTTTAATTTTGTTGCTCAGAAATTTAATATAGAACCTCAAAATGTTAAATTTTCTGTAATTAAAGGCAACGAACAGATTATAGACCAAATTGATAAATATCCAAGTAGTATAGGAGTTATAAGCTTCAATACTATTTCTAACCCTTATTCTAAAGAAGCAGCAACTCTTCGAGAAAAAATAAAAGTTCTATCAGTGATAGACAATAAAGGCGTTTCATACTTACCAAATACAGAAACAATAAGAAATATGAAATATCCATTTACTAGAATTTTATATTTTTTGACTAATGAAGGAAACTTCGGTGTAGGAAATGGTTTTATAAGGTTTTCTTGTACACAGATAGGACAAATTGTAGTGAGTAACGAAGGGCTTCAGCCATATAATATATTTAAAAGAGAGGTGCAAATGAGATAAAAAATTTTTTATTTTGGCATAATTAAGTTATTTTTGGCGCGAAAATTGTGTATTCTTTAATAAGAATTAATTTAATGAAAAAATTTAGATATGAAATATAGTATTAATATTCCTAAAAAGGTTGTAATGAGTGCGGTAGCTACCTTCGTGTTGAGCTTTGCTAGTGCACAAACAGTGGCAGAAGGTATTAATTATTTAGACAGTCATAAATATGCTAAAGCTAAAGAAGTTTTTAATCAATTAATTGAAAAATCTCCTTCAGCTGAAAACTATTTCTATCTTGGAAATGCATATTTAGTTCAATTTGAACCAAATTTTGATAAAGCAAAAGAAGCTTTTGATAAAGGTATCGCTTTAGATTCTAAAAGCTATCTTAATAAAATAGGTCTTGCATCTATTAAAATTGGCAAAGGTCAAAAAGTATCTGCAATTAATGATTTAAACCAAATTGCAAAAGATTCTAGAGAAAAAGACCCAGAAGTATTATACAGAATTGGTGAAGCATTATCTATGTACGAAAATAGTAATGACCCAAATCTTGCAATCACTTTCCTTAATAAAGCTATTGAAAAAGCGGCAGATAAGGATGGTGTTCCTGCTCACTATTACTATACTTTGGGAGATGCTTACAGATTAATAAAAGACCCAGGCAATGCAATGTCTGCTTATGAAAAAGCGTCTGCAATTGCAAAAAATAAAGCGTCTGTGTTTTATAGAATGGCAACTCTTTGGATGGCAGCTAAACAATACAAAAAAGCTGAAGAGAACATCAATAAAGCTTTAGCTATTGACCCAACTTATGCGCCAGCTTACAAAGCACAAGCTGAGTATAATAGAACTTTCCAAAGACCTGATGAGACTACAAAAAGTTTAATTAACTATACTAAATATGCAGACGAAGACCCAAGTACTGCTCTAGAAATTGCTAAATTATATTTTATCAATAGCAATTTTGCAGAAGCAAAAGCTACATTGGATAAAGTTTTTGATAAAGTTTCAGACCCAATTAAATTTAAACTGAAAGCTTATTTACAATATGAAGAAAATGACTATGCTGGTGCTAAAGCAAGTTTAGAATCTTACTACAGTAAAGTAGAGCAATCTAGAATTATCCCAAGTGATGCTGGTCTAGAAGGTTTAATTTATGCAGGTTTAGCTTCAAAAGAAGCCGATGCTACTGCTAAAGCTGCTTTAATGCAAAAATCTGCAGAAAAAATGGCTGTTGTAAAACAAGCTAATGATGATACTCTAAATTGGGATGTAGAATATGCAAAAGTAGTAAGTGGAGCTGCTGAATTGAAAGCAAAAGCTGAAGCAGGTCCTACCAACGAAAATATTGAAAATCTTAAAAAACAAGTTGCAGCAAACAAAGAAGATACTACTTTGTTGTTCAACTTAGCACAAGCTTACGAAGCTGCTAATAACTGGGAAGGTTCTGCTCTTGTTTGGCAAAAAATGAATGAATTGTTGCCAACATGGGAACCAGCTTACTATAGCAAAGGATATGCTATGCAAAAAGGAGGCTATAATCAATCTGCTGCTTTAGCTTACCTTAAATATATTGATGTAGTTTTAGCAAAACCAGCGGCAGAACAGCAACCATTACAAGAAAATTTATATGGTGCTTATTATAATGTTGCTCTTTTATTGAAAGACATTGATAAAGCAAAAGCTTTAGAAAACATTGGCAAAGCACTGGCGATAAAACCAGCCGACCCCAATGCAACAAATCTTCAAAAATTATTAAATCAATAATAAATTTAAACTCCTTAAGCAATTAAGGAGTTTTTTGTTTTTTGATTGTTTCAGAAATATTTTTACATTTGGCAAATGAAAGTAGATATTTTAGCAATTGGTGCACATCCTGATGATGTAGAATTAGGATGCGGAGGTACCATCGCAAAACTTATTTCCGAAGGAAAAAAGGTAGCAATAGTTGACCTTACTCAAGGAGAATTGGGCACAAGAGGAACTAACGAGACCAGAGCTGTAGAAGCAGCAGAAGCGTCAAGAATTTTAGGGATTTTTGCCAGAGAAAATTTGAAAATGAAGGATGGTTTTTTGTTGAATTCAGAAGAGTATCAATTAGAAATCATAAAAGTAATTAGAAAATATCAACCAGAAATTGTTCTTTGCAATGCGATAGATGATAGGCATCCAGATCATGCTAAAGCTTCAAAATTGGTTTCGGATTCTTGTTTCCTTTCAGGTTTAATTAAAATTAATACGACTTTAGAAGGTGTTGAACAAAAATTTTGGAGGCCAAAGCAAGTTTTTCACTATATTCAATGGAAAAATATTGAACCTGATTTTGTGATTGATATTTCGAAATTTTTAGATAAAAAAGTAGAGGCATGCTTGGCTTATAAAACTCAGTTTTACGACCCAAATTCCACAGAACCAATGACTCCAATAGCAACTAAAGATTTTTTAGATAGTTTAACCTACAGAGCTCAGGATTTAGGAAGACTCTCTGGTGTGGAATATGCAGAAGGTTTTACAACGGAAAAATACCTTGCTTTGAAAAATTTTGATGGAATTATTTTTTAATTTCTATAAAAAAGTTATATATTTGCACACGCAAAAAAACGGTGGGTGTAGCTCAGTTGGTTAGAGCGTTAGATTGTGGTCCTAAAGGTCGCCGGTTCGATCCCGGTCATCCACCCAAAAAAAAGCATCCAATTTCGGATGCTTTTTTTATGCTTTTGTTTTACTGTCGAGAACCAAGGTTACAGGTCCATCATTCAAAAGAGATACTTTCATGTCGGCACCGAAAATTCCACTTTCAATTTTCAGACCAGATGTTTTTTTTATTTCTTCTTTAAAATATTCAAACAAAGGGATTGCTTTTTCTGGTTTTGCAGCTTTTATATAGGAAGGTCTGTTTCCTTTTTTGTAATCTGAAATTAATGTGAATTGGCTTATGCAAAGTATTTCGCCAGAAATATCTTTTACCGAAAGATTCATTTTTCCATTTTCGTCAGAAAAAATCCTTAAATCAATAATTTTTTTAATGAGCCAATCTGCATCGTTTGTTTCATCGGTTTCATCTACTCCTATTAAGAGCATTAGTCCTTCAGAAATTTCTCCTACAATTTTCCCTTCTACTTTTACACATGCTTCTTTTACTCTTTGTACAACTATTTTCATTAATTATAAATATTTAAAATGTTAGAAGAAGAATTGAAACTGTAGTAATATTGCTTTAGTGCATAAGGACTTACTTCTGCAGGAGCTCCACTCATTAAAAACCATTTTGCATTGTCTTTTTTACAAATTACCAAAGTTCCGCCTTCTACTTCCAAAGTTGTATTGGTGTCTGGGCAAATATGAGGCGCATTACGGTCGTAGATTTTAAAACTAGTTGCAGAAGCTCTGTAGATGATAAGTCCTCGCGTTCCAGATTGTTGTTCTGAGATATAAACCCAACCACCAACATTTTGTAATTGATAGTATGCAGGAAGACTTATGTTGATTTGAACGGAAATTAATTGGTTTGGGAAGCAGCTTGTTGTTTCTTCTCTGTTTCCACAAGAATTTAAAATTTTTAATATACTGAAAATCAGTAAAATTGGAATTAGCGTTTTGAGAATTTTTGCTTTCATATCAAAATAAATCATATCTTTGTAAATCGAATTTTTTATGAATATTGTCCGGCAAAGGTCGGATTATTTTTTTATACTAACGCTAAATATACGAGATATGAGCAAAGTTATGAATTATGTAACCAAAGAAGGCTTAGAAAAAATGAAAACTGAGCTGGAGCAATTGGAAAGTATTGAAAGGCCAAAAATTACACAGCAAATAGCAGAAGCTAGAGATAAAGGAGATCTTTCGGAAAACGCAGAGTATGATGCTGCAAAAGAAGCACAAGGTCTTTTAGAAATGAAAATATCAAAAATAAAAGATGTTATTGCCAATTCTAAAGTGATTGACGAAAGCCAGTTAGATACTTCTAAAGTGTCAATCTTGTGTACTGTTCGTCTTAAAAATAATGCAACAAATCAAGAGCAAAAATTTACTCTGGTTCCTGATAATGAATCTGATATTAAAACAGGTAAAATTTCTGTAAATACTCCTATTGCAAAGGGTTTATTAGGAAAAGCTGTTGGCGAAACTGCAGATATTTCTTTGCCTAATGGCAATAAACTTTCTTTTGAAGTTTTAGAAATATCGCTTTAAATTTGTAATCTAAAGTACAAAATTATGAGTTCAATTTTCACAAAAATAGTAAACGGAGAAATTCCAAGTTATAAAATTGCTGAAGACGAAAAACATCTGGCTTTTTTAGATGCTATGCCTTTGGTAGAAGGTCATACTTTGGTAATTCCCAAAAAAGAAATTGATTTAATTTTTGATTTAGAATCCGAAGAATTCAAAAATCTTTGGGCGTTTGCGCAGCAAGTTGCCAAAAAAGTAGGATCTGCCATCCCTTGTCTTAGAGTAGGAATTGCGGTGGTTGGTATAGAAGTTCCACATGCTCACATTCATTTGGTTCCCATGAACAGTATGAAAGATTTGAATTTCGGAAATGAAAGATTGAAACTCAGCCCAGAACAATACAAAGAAATACAAGATAAAATTGTAAATCAATAAAAATCTAAAACTCAAATTTCAATTAGGAATTTGAGTTTTTTTAAAATTAAAGAAAATAATGAATCCAAATCAATGTTCATTTTGTGGTAGAAAGAAAAGTGAAGTAGAAATATTAATCTCTGGTAAAGATGGTTACATCTGCGAAAACTGTGTAGAACAAGCACATTCTATAGTTAAAGAGAGTGTTGGGGCTACATCTTTTGCTCCTGCAAAATCTATTGACGAATTAAAAAAACCTAGAGAAATAAAATCTTTTCTAGACGAATATGTAATTGGACAAGATAAAGCAAAAAAACAACTTTCTATAGCAGTTTACAACCATTACAAAAGGCTTCTTCACAATGAAGATGAAAATAAATCTGTAGAAATAGAAAAATCTAACATCATTATGGTTGGCGAAACGGGTACTGGTAAAACTTTACTCGCTAAAACGATTGCTAAGCAACTTAATGTTCCGTTTTGTATTGTAGATGCTACCATTCTTACGGAAGCTGGATATGTAGGAGAAGATGTGGAAAGTATTCTTTCGAGATTATTGATGGTTGCAGATTATGATGTAGAAAAAGCAGAAAAAGGAATTGTTTTTATTGATGAAATTGATAAAATCGCAAGAAAATCTGATAATCCGAGTATTACAAGAGATGTTTCTGGTGAAGGTGTACAACAAGGTTTGCTCAAATTGCTAGAAGGAAGTATTGTAAATGTACCGCCACAAGGTGGTAGGAAACATCCAGACCAAAAATATATTCAGGTAAATACGCAAAATATTTTGTTTATTGCAGGAGGTGCTTTTGATGGGATTAAAGAGATTATTGAAAGAAGACTCAATAAACAAGCCATTGGTTTTAGTTCGGAAAAAATTAATAAAACAGATGAAGAAGAGGATGTTTTAGAAAAATTGAATTCTTCAGATTTGAGAAGTTTTGGATTGATACCAGAACTTTTAGGGAGATTTCCGATTGTAACTTATCTTAATAAATTGACTAAAGATACCATGCTTAGGATTTTGAGAGAGCCAAAAAATTCAATTATTAATCAATATATAGAATTATTTAGACTAGATAATGTAAAGTTAGATTTTACAGAAACAGCACTAGAAAAGATAGTAGATTATACAATTGACAAAGGATTAGGCGCAAGAGGACTAAGAGGAACTACTGAAAAAGTCTTAGAAAGCTATATGTTTGATATTGATGCAATTGGAGAATCTTTACTTGTAGACGAAAAAGATGTTAAAAATATCATATAATTAAAAAAAAATTTGGGAATTCCGTTTATTTTTATAAATTTGTGGATTCAGAGAGAAGTTTAACTTCTTAAAAAACACAAACAAATGAAAAAAAATTTACTGACTCTTACACTACTAGGGGCATTTTTCTGTATAGATGCACAAGTTCTTACTTACGTTGGTAATAACGCTCTAGTAACGGTTCAAGATAACGCTTTGGTTTATAGTGGCGGTGGAGTTAAGCTTACAGGCACTGCTAAACTTAATGTTATTGGTGATGTGATGGTGGTTGGTAATTCCACCGATTTATTTGAAACAGATACTAATTCTAGTTTCAGATTACTTCATCAGGGAGCTATTTCTTCTGGGATTTATGGACAATTGTATATAAGTGGCATTCCACAAGCAAATATTACTGGTAAAGTTCAAAAAGAATATGTAGATGGTATTCATGGTAGTACCGCCAGACAGCAAGTTGCTTTACCTTTTTATAATTATTCCATTATGGATTTGTGGCTTACACTGCCTCATATTAATTATACAAATTCTGCACTTACAACTATTGGGCGTTGGAATAAAAGGTCTGTTTTTAAATGGAATAACAGCACTGCTGCATTTGATCAATTAACGACGGCAAATTCATCAACATCTGTTGGAAAGCCTACAGATTATTATATTCTTTCAAGGTTAAATGATAATGGAACTGTAGCTTGGGATCCTACTGTTTTAGCTGATAATAACGGTACGTTGGCGTCAGGAACAAGTATTTCAGCAGCACTTACCGATGTTAATACTACTAAAAAATTTTTTTCAGGAGTTCCTGTCTCAGATACTGGTAGTGATACTCAAGTTGGTTTATCCGGGGCTCTTTCTACAAATGTTTTTGGAGCGCTAGGAAAGAATAAAAATGTCTATGGAGAATTTTATAATTCGTATTTAGATGATCCTTTTGTTACAAGTAAATGGACAGGGGATTATAGTTTAAATGTTTATCAACAAGGGAATCCTTTTTTAACAAATATTGATTTATCAATGATTAAAAAAGGAACAACTGTGGTAAATGATGATGATGAGAATTATATTAGCAATATCAATGGGATATATTTTTATGATTCAGGTTTGTTAAATAGTGTTTCTGGGACTAACTACAGTTCTACTCAAGGTACAAGAATTACGTTTGATGGTTCGGGCAATCCTGTTGGAGCGATAATGCTTAATGCGTCTCAACAGGGAGGCAATATTACTGGTTCTTCTGGAGCAGATTTGCTTGTAATAAGGCCAATGCAAGAGTTTATAATAAAGCTTAATGATGCCAATTCGCAAGCTTTAAAATTTAATAAAACTAGAAGATTTGCCCAGACCGCAAGAAACTCTAGTACTCCATATAATGTTACAGCAGCTAGAACGGCAGCCGCTAGCGTTACAAAACAGTTGGCTGTAATATTGCTTGATGAAAATAATGTAGAATTAGGAAGAACATTTTATGTTGTGAATTCTGATGCAACAACGGGTTATTCGCCCGAAAATGCTAGAATGCAAGCTATATCAGATAATACTTCTTTTTATACTAGAGAGGAACAATTGGCAGGAGGTGCTGATGCAAATAGCAGCTATGGATTACAAATTAATGAAGCTAATGAAAATAGTTTTTCAGGAAAAGAGATTCCTTTAGTTATAAATAATGCCAATGCTTCTCGAATGAAGTTTTTCTTAATCGAGAATGGTAACATAGTGGACGAAGGAAAAAATTTATCTAATGGTGTTTCTTTTTATTTTGGAAATGGAGGAGTGCTTACAAAATTAACTAGTGGTTCATCCATACCAGTTGTTAATACAAATTATACTTATGGATTATATTATAATCAACCTACAGGAACATTAGGAACCGATGAACTTTTATCTGGTCAAACAGTTGTTGTTAAAAAAGATAATGGTTATGTTGTAAGATTTAATAAAAATTGGAAATCAGCAGATGTTGAAATTTATTCTTCGGTAGGCCAGTTGTTGAGTCAAGCTAAGAAGGTTTCTGCATCTACAGATTATACTTTACCACTTAATAGCTCTGTAAACGGTGTTTATGTTGTGAAAGTAAAATCTGATGAAGGAGAAATTGTAACCAAAAAAATAATTAAGTAAAATTTGGAATCATGAATAACACAATGAAAAAATATTTATTAAGTTTAACCTTTCTTCTTGGGACAATATTAATGTTTTCTCAAAGAGTTCCACCGCCGCCAGCGACGCCTCAAGGAGGGGGGGATATTGGGGGTGTAGCAACGCCAGAAAATCCAATTGACGGATATATTGTCTATTTAGCAATATTTGCAGTTGCTATAATATATTACAAATACAAAAAAACTTTTAAGACAATTAAAAATTAATAATAAAAAACTCACAAGAAATTGTGAGTTTTTTTATCTTTGATACTATGAAAAATATTTTAGCTATCATTACATTGTGTATTATAAATTTATGCAGTGCTCAGTTTTCAGTTTCTATTAAGGCTTCTAATGATTTTATTGCAAATGAAGCATATCTGTATAAATTAAACGGTTCCAAAGATATAATTATTGATAAAGGTGTTAAGAAAAATAATTCTTGGATTTTTAATGTTAAAGAAAAATATGAAGGTCTTTTAAAAGTACATTTTCCAGAGACTAATTCTTCAATATCTTTTATCACAGAAAATAGTGATGTGAATCTAACTTTTGATGTTAAAAATGGAAAAGTAGGTACTGTAGATTATCTAGATGATGCTAATAAAATTTTCTACGGATTACAAGACCAGCAAAAAAAGAAAGAACAAATTCTTCCTGCTTTGTATCAAATTGTAACTTTTTATAAAAGTAACTCCCCTTTTGGTAAAGCTTTAAATGAAGAAATTAACAATCTAAATTCTTCAATTCAATATACTAAAGAACAGCATCCGTTCATAGATTATTATACAGAAAATTATAAAAAATATTTATCTGAATCTGCTGGTGCAAAAACGCCAACTAATCAAGAAATTATTAGTTTTCTAAATTCATCGGGGTATTATCTCGAAACATCATCTTTGCTTAGGCCTATTTTAATAAGTTTTTTAAGTAATTCTAATAAAGCTTCAATAGGTGAAGAAACTGATAAGTTAATTAATACGGTAAATCTTGAAACTCCAAGAGGACAAATTATCTTGTCAGAATTAATAGATATTTTTAATGTATATGGCATTAAAGATTTAAAAGATAAATATCTTACCGAAGCCAAAGCTTTAAAATGTACAATTAATGATAGATTAGCAGGAACTATAAAATCTAATGACAATACATCAGTTGGATCATTAATTCCTAATATTAAATTCAATTCTGTTATTAATACCAAAGCAAAATCTCTACATGATGTGAAAGCAGATAAGAAAATTCTAATTTTCTGGGCATCTACTTGTCCTCATTGCGAAAAAGAAATAGGCGAGATGCTTACAAAATATTCTGAATTAAAGTCTAAAAACATCGAAATTGTAGGATTTTCTTTAGATTCTGATAAAACAGCTTATACAGAAAAAGTAAAGCTTTTACCTTGGGTTAATGACACAGAATTGAAAGGTTGGTACAGTTCTTACGTTGATACTTACAATATTCATGCAACGCCAACCTTTTATATTGTAGACTCTTCTAACAAGATTTTATCTACTCCAGATAATTTTGTTGAAGTTTTGAGTTTTCTTGGGATAAAATAATTTGCAGGAATTAAAAATATTCATATATTTGCACCACAAAAAACGGCGAGGTAGCTCAGGTGGTTAGAGCGTTGGATTCATAACCCAAAGGTCACGGGTTCAAATCCCGTCTTCGCTACAAAAAAGACAGCATTATTGCTGTCTTTTTTCGTTTTATTACTGGTTTTTTATAGAGTTATATCATAAAGTGTTAATAACTAATTATATAATCAATCTATGATATATATTAGTAAAAAAATGACAAAAAAAGTAAGTAAATATTTTGTAAATTAATAATATTACTGTACTTTTACACCGCTTTCAAAGAGCACCTGCTCTTAAGGCAATAAATTTTTTTTCATCATTTGTGTTTTTAGAATCACGTCGTAAGATGTGATTCTTTTGTATTTAAACAAACGATTAATTTTCGTATCTGAGTAGTAATTCTAGAAAATAACTGTAAGTAACGCTTCCTTTTTGTCTGTTCGATTTTAAAAATAAATCATTAGTAAAATAGAATGCGTCATCTATCCAACTCTGATGTTCTTTAATAAAATTTTTATTGTTTTCTAAGTCTTTTTTTACATCTTTAGAAAATTTTAATTTTGCCTGCTCTACAAATTTTGGGTCTTTTTCTATTAATGAATTTAGCAGACTTCTTGCTACGTATAAGTTTGAGCTGTAAATAAGATTGGTATCGTCTGAATTTTTACAGATTAAATAGGCAATAAAATTAGCTTCTTGCTCTCTAGCAAAACCTAATTGATGAGCGCTTTCGTGAGCGAGGGTGAAAGGAAGGTGAGAAGATGGTAAATTGGCATTGTATTGAGCTTCTGATGTAAAAGGGTTGTAGTATCCCAAAATGCCTGTATAACTGAAGTATTTACCAAATAAAGTTGGTTTGAAATTCTGAATGTAAGTGTTTTTTTTGTTTGAAAATTCTTTTGGAATTTTTTGTTGAGCATTGAGCACAGAAATTTTAGTTTCTTCAATATTTGTAATGATAAAAACTCCATTTTTGTCTTCTTTTACTTGTTTTCTGCTTTCATTGCATTTTTTTATGTACTCTAAAGCATTTTTCTTAATTTCTATGTCAGAAATTTGTTTTGCGGGTAATTTATCAATTAATGGAGTTTGGAAATAGAGCATTCCCCATGATATTTGATAAATAAAGTAGAAGAAGTTTAACGTTTTTAAAATTTTGATAAAATATTTTTTTCTATCGTTTTTGTTGAATAATTTATAAATGCAAAATGATAAATATAGAAAAAGAAAAATGTAGATTAAATCTCCGATTGAAAAGTTGAAATTTGAAAATAATTTTTGATGGAAATATTTTTTTGTTTCAAAAAGATTACTGAATAGGTTTACTCCAAATTGCGTTTTTGATAGAATATAAAACAAAAGAAATTGGGCAAACAATAAGCCTGCCCAAAATCTATTTTTATTTTTTAAAGTTCTAAAACTTACCATACCAAAGCACTTGCGCCAAGAATCGCAGCGTCAGCTTCTTTTAAATCACTGAAAATAATTTTCACTTGATTTTTGAAAACTTGCAATAAATTGTCTTCCATGGCTTGTCTTGTTGGTTTCATAATTAAGTCTCCAGCTTTTGTTAATCCTCCAAAAAGAACGATTGCTTCTGGAGCAGAGAAAAGAACAAAAGTAGCAAGAGCTTCCCCTAATACTTGTCCGGTAAATTCGAAAATTTCGTTCGCTAATTTATCACCTTGCTCAGCACATTTGAAAACGGTTTCACTTGTTAGCTCATCAATAGTGAAGCTAGAAAGTAAGCTTTGAGCGTCTGGGTTAGCTTGTAAAAATTCAATTGCAGTATCTCTTACACCTGTTGCAGAAGCATAAGCTTCTAAAGAACCGTTAAGACCGGTTCCTTTGTGAGGTCTTCCGCCATTTCTAACGATTACGTGACCAAGTTCACCAGCAAATCCATTGTGTCCTAAAACGATTTTGCCATCAATGATAATTCCACTACCTACACCAGTTCCAAGAGTAATTGTGATGAAGTTTTTCATGCCTTTAGCAACTCCATATTGCATTTCTCCTACTGCAGCAGCATTGGCGTCGTTGGTTAATTTTGCAGGAATTTTGAATTTTTCTTCTAAAATTTCAGCCATTGGGATAATGCCTTTCCATTTTAGATTTGCAGCATATTCTATTGTGCCTTGATAGTAATTAGCATTAGGAGCTCCCATTCCAATTCCAACAAAAGCTTCAGGTCCGCCAAATTGGTCTATCATAGGTTGAAGTTTTTCTGCTAAAACGTCAATAAAACCTTCTACATTTTCTTTTTCATTGGTTTTAATTCTGTCTTGAATTAAAATTTCTCCTTTTCTGTTTACAACTCCAAATTTAGTATTAGTACCACCTACGTCTATACCAATTGCATATTTTTCTTTCATAATGATTAATCTACTTTTATGTTTGTATTTACATTTTTACAACCTACAAGAGCATACCAAAGCATATAAGCAAGACATGCAAACATTACCCAATAACTATTGATGTAACCGAAGTTATCTGAAACCCAACCTTGGATAAGTGGAACGATTCCTCCACCACAAACCATTACCATGAAGATACCAGATGCAGCAGCTGTATATTTTCCTAATCCTTCAACAGCAAGGTTAAAAATTCCTCCCCACATAATTGAAGTACAAAGACCGCAAAGTACAAATAATATAATACTAAGAGGAACTTCTACATCTACAAAAGGAATAGTAGCGGTAATTGTAGTTGGGACTAAAATAGCCAATGTAATAAAGATTAAACCAAAAGTAGATACTGTAATAAGCATTGTTTTACTTGAAATTTTAGAACCTAAAACTCCTCCTACTAAACGACCAACAAGCATTAGAAGCCAGTAAATACCTACAATACTCCCTGCAATTGTTGCATCAATTCCTAATCCTGGATTTTCTGCAGTTGTTTTTGCAGTCATAAATAGGTTTGCAGTACTTGGGATACCAATTTCTACACCTACATAAATGAAGATTGCAAGTGCTCCGAAAATAAAGTGACGGAAAGAAAGTGGGCTGTGAGAGTGTTTCACATTGCGTTGTTCTGCTGTTTCTTTGTGTGGCTCAGGGATGTTAACGAAAGATAAAACTATAAATGCTAAAGCGAAAATTCCCATTGCTAAAAATAATGCAGGGTTTGCTTTTTCAATTGTTCTACCAGTTTCAGCTCCCATTAAGTAGCCTACTAGCATTGGTGTAATAGTAGCTCCGATAGAATTTAAAGAACCTCCGAATTGAAGTAATTTATTTCCAGAGTTTCCGCCTCCACCTAGTGTATTTAGCATTGGGTTTACCACTGTATTAAGCATACACATAGAAAAGCCAGAGATAAATGCACCTATTAAATATACGGCAAATACACCTACTTGCCCAGAAAGAAATTGTACACCAACACCTACAAAACCTACTGCTATTGCGATTAAAGCGGTTACTTTATAACCCAACTTTTTCAACATTATACCAGCAGGAATTCCCATAAATGCATAGGCGATAAAATTCCCTAAAAATCCTAATTGGGATTCAAAATTAGAAGCTCCAAACTGATTTGCTACAATAACCCCCATTGGGCTTGGCAAACCTGTTACAAAGGCAACCATAAAAAAGAGTGCAAACATCATTGCAATCGGCAAAGCATAGCTTTGTTGTCTCTCGTTAGTGCTCATATTTATTTGTTTTTAATTTGTTTAGTAAGCAAATGTATTATTATTTTCTCAAAATGATATAATAATGTTTTTAATTATTTTCGAGCGTAAATTTAATAAGATTATGTGAAACTTGTTTTAATTCTTGTATGTTTTTTGTTGGTTCTATGATGTCATTCATAAAAATTCTAACTTTTCCAGGATGTCCTTGTCCGTTATCAAACGGAAACATCTCTTTTAATCCAACAAAAGTAAAAACTGCAATAGGGAAATTGTGCTCTCTGGAAAGTATAAAAGCTCCATCTTTAAAATTATCTAATAATACAGAAGTGTCATCTGGTACACCTCCTTCTGGGAAAATTACAATACTGTCTCCTTCAGCCATTCTTTCTGCACATTTTTTATAAACTAAAGCTCTGCTTCTTGCCGAACTTCTATCTACCATAACGCAGATTCTCTTATAAATTGTACCGAAGATAGGGATTTTTACCAATTCTTTTTTTCCAACAAAACATATAGGATGGTCTGGGAACAGAATTACAGGGAGCATAATGTCCATTAGAGAAGTATGATTAGCAATAATTACATATTGCTGGTCTTTGGAGATTTTTTTCTCGGTAAGTTTTTTTAATTCATATCGAAATCCCATTCCGTAAAAAATGCAAATACACCACATTCTCACAAAAAAATAAGCATATTTATAATGTTCTTTTCTAATGGAAAGCAGATAAACAGGAATGAAAAATAAAATCAATAGGATGCCTGCAATCATAATCATCCATCCGCGCCACAAATAGTTAAGAACCTTTACCATTATTTATCCATTAAAAATTAGATTCTTCTTTACAGAATAATTGAGGATGGAAACCAAAATAATTGCAGAAATTTTACTTATCACTTCTGGGCTTATGGTATAAATGATTAAATCTATATTTTCTTTGAAAGCAAATCTAAAGAAAATTTGGAAAAAAGTTAAGCTCAAAATAGTAGAAAGAAAAGAGATGAACATAAAATAAGCAAATTCTTTTCTCTTAGAATGCTTTCCTCTCTCAAAAACAAACCAAATGCTCAGGAAATAATTGAAAATAATTCCACAGCATGTAGAAAAAATATTACTTAATGGGAAGTGAATTCCATGAAAATCTTTTTCAGAAATAAAGATATTAGGAATTGATACGCTAAAAAGCTTAAAACTGCCAATCTCAACAATGGCACTCAATCCGCCAGCTATAATAAAAAATATAACCTGCTTCTGCTTTATTAAAAGTTGTCTCATAAAATTATTAACATACAAATTTAAAATTAAATGTTAAAATTCAATAAAAACTAATAAAAAATTTTTTTGTATAGAAAAATTATATAATTTAGTTTACACAAAATATTAATAGAAGAGCAAAGAAAAAACTCATTTTCATAGAGATATGAAAGTGTTTTTTTGTCTTGAGACACCATGGTGCCATTTGTAAAAATACTTAAAAAACACCAAAAAAATGTAAAAATGAAAACACCAAGATCTTATAGGAAGTTCCAATTCCAACAAGATAAAATAAAAAATTTGGAGGAAAAAAGTCCTCGCTTTAAAAGAATTTATACTGAATTTGAAAATCTTTCAGACGAAATTTGGGATATAGAAACAGGCAGTAGAGATGCGGTTCCAGATGATTTTATATTCGCATTACAGTTGCAAACTAATATTTTAGAAGACGAAATAGATAACTGGCTTAGCCTAAAAGATGAAGAAACGGTAGAGTAATTAATCTAAATTTCATATTTTAGCAGACTAAACATTTTAAAGGTATGATTGCAATTGTTGATGGAGGCTCTACTAAATGTGATTGGGTAATCCTAGAAAATACAGGGAAAGTTTCCCAGAAAACCGAAAGTGTAGGTTTTAATCCCAATATTATAAGTGCTGATTTAATTCCTCAAGAGATAGAAAAAAATCCGCACTTGTTCTTAATCAAAAACCAATTAGATTACGTTTATTTTTACGGTTCCGGATGCGGAACTGCAGAGAATGCTTTGCTTGTAGAAACACAATTGCAAAAAGTTTTTCCTTACGCAAAAGTTACTGTAAAAGAAGACCTTACGGCGGCAGCTTATGCAGCCTATAAAGGGAAGCCTGCAATAGTTTGTATCTTGGGAACAGGTTCTAATTCTTGTTATTTTGATGGGAAATCTGTCAGAAGAGATCTTCCTTCGCTTGGTTTTTTGATAGGAGACGAAGGAAGCGGAAGCGCGATTGGTAAACATTTGGTAAGAAGGTTTTTTATGAAAAAATTACCTCAAGATCTTCATCAAGAATTTGTAGAAACTTATCATTTAACAATTGATGATGCTATTAAAAACATGTATCACAATCCTCGTGCTAATGCTTATTTGGCAGAGTTTAATAAATTTGTAATTCAAAGGAAACAACATCCTTATTTTCAGAATATGGTTTTCGATGAGATGAAAAATTTCTTCGAATATCAAGTTTTGCCTTATGAAGAAGCCAGAGAAGCCGAAATTAATTTTATTGGCTCTATTGCTTATTATTATGAGGATGTTCTTCGTGCAGCAGCAGCAGAGCTAAATCTTACGGTTGGTCATATCGTTCAAAAACCCATAGAAAGTCTGGTAGAATTTCACAAAAAATATATTTTCAACCAATTATAAAAATACCCAAACAATAATTTTTCAAAATTATGTCTAACAAAACTCATAGAGACCAAGAACAATTCAGGCAAGCAGCGCTTGATTATCATAAAACAGAACCAAAAGGTAAAATCGAAGTTATCCCTTCTAAGCCACATTCTTCGCAAAGAGATTTATCATTGGCATATTCGCCAGGTGTAGCAGAACCTTGTTTAGAAATAGAAAAAGACCCTAAAACCGTTTACGAATATACTTCTAAAGGTAATTTAGTTGCTGTAATTTCAAACGGAACGGCAGTTCTAGGTCTTGGTGATATTGGTGCTGAAGCTTCAAAACCTGTAATGGAAGGTAAAGGTTTGCTTTTTAAAATATTTGCAGATATTAATGTATTTGATATTGAGATTGATGAAAAAGACCCAGATAAATTTATAGAAATTGTAAAAGGAATTGCTCCTACTTTTGGAGGAATTAATCTGGAAGATATTAAAGCACCAGAAGCTTTTTATATTGAACAAAGGTTAAAAGAAGAACTTAATATTCCTTTAATGCACGACGACCAGCATGGTACCGCTATTATATCGGCTGCTGCGCTTATCAATGCATTAGAAATTTCGGGTAAAAAAATAGATGAAGTAAAAATGGTGGTGAATGGAGCAGGAGCGGCTGCAATTGCTTGTACCAAATTATATATTGCGCTTGGTCTAAAGAAAGAAAATGTTTTGATGTGCGATTCTAAAGGCGTTATCAATCATAAAAGACAAAATTTAACTCCAGAGAAAATAGATTTTATTGCTAATACAGATATTGAAACTTTAGAAGATGCTTTAAAAGGAGCTGATGTTTTTGTAGGGCTTTCTAAAGGAAATGTAATGTCTGCCGAAATGCTACAATCTATGGCAGAAAATCCAGTGGTTTTTGCATTGGCAAATCCTACGCCAGAAATAGATTATAATCTTGCAGTTTCTGTGAGAGAAGATGTTCTAATGGCGACAGGAAGAAGCGATTTTCCTAATCAGGTGAATAATGTACTTGGTTTCCCATATATTTTCCGTGGAGCTTTAGATGTGCAAGCTTCTGGAATTAACGAAGAAATGAAATTGGCTGCCGTGCATGCCATTGCAGATTTAGCAAAAGAAGCTGTACCAGAAATGGTGAAACTAGCTTACAATGTTAAAAATTTAAATTTTGGAAGAGAATATTTTATTCCGAAGCCTTTTGATAACAGGCTTTTAACCAAAGTTTCAATCGCTGTGGCAAAAGCAGCAATAGAAAGTGGAATTGCAGGTAAACCAATTTTAGATTTTGAGGCGTACGAAAATCAATTGCTCGACAGAATGGGAAGAGACGAAAAGCTCATCAGAATGATGCAAAACCGTGCCCGTTCTAATCCGAAAAGAGTTGTGCTTGGAAATGCCGAGGAATATAATGTTTTGAAAGCGGCTCAGATTCTTTACGAAGAAGGCATTGCGCATCCAATTTTGTTAGGAGAAAAAAAATATGTGAAAGAACAAATGGAGAAATTTGATATTCATTTGGATGTTCCTATTGTAGATCCAGCAGATGACGACCAAGAAGAAAACAGAAGAAAATACAGAAAAACACTTTGGGAACTAAGAAACAGAAAAGGTGTTAATGAATATATTGCCAAAAGATTAGTGAGACAAAGAGATTATTTTGCTCCGCTAATGCTGAAACATGGTGATACAGATGCTTTAATTGTAGGATATTCTAAAAACTACAGAACGGTTCTGAAACCAGTTTTAGAAATTATAGAAAAAGAGAAAGGAGTAGATAGAGTTGCCGCAATGATGATGATTTTGTCTGATAAAAAACCATATTTCTTTGCAGATACTTCTATCAATCAAAATCCTACTTCAGAAGAAATGGCAAATATTGTAAGAATGGCAGAACTTACCGTTAAAACTTTTGCAATAGAGCCAAGAATTGCAATGCTTGCTTACGAAAACTTTTCTTCAAATGCTGAGGTTTCTAAAAAAGTAGCAAAAGCTGTAGAAATTCTTCATCAGAAATATCCAAATATGATTGTAGATGGAGAGATACAGCCAGATTTTGCAATGAGTGCAGATCATCTTCAAGATTATCCTTTTTCAAAATTAGGAGACGTTCCTGCCAATACTTTTATTTTCCCAAGTTTAGAAAGTGCAAATCTTTCATATAAAATTATTAGAGGAATGAAGGTGGCGCAAGTTGTTGGTCCTATTTTAATGGGCTTGAGTCATCCAGTTCATGTATTACAAATGAGGTCTAGTGTAGACGAAATTGTGAATCTTGCTACAGTAGCCGTTTTAGATGCTCAAAGGCGAGAAAATGATTAGAACTAAAAAAAACTCCAAGAAATAAATCTTGGAGTTTTTCTTTTACGCATACATGCCTTCAATCAGAGCATTTAGTTTTTCTAGAACTACTCTTCTTTTAATTTTAAGCGTTGGTGTTATTTCGCCTTTTTCTATGGTGAATTCTTCTGGCAAAAGTTTGAATTTTTTAATTTTTTCGTAAGAAGCAAATTCTTTTTGAATATCGTTTACTATTTTTTCGAATTTTTCCTTAATGAAAGGTGTTTCTAATAGTTTTTTCTTTTCTTCAATAGTTAACGAAACATAATTTTTAAACTCTTGATATTTTTCAATTAAAGTTTCAAAATCGGGAACAATTACCGCAGAAACATAAGGTTTTCCTTCTGCTATTACCATTGCCTGAGAAATTTCTGGATGAGATTGCAGCGGGATTTCAATGGTTTGAGGTGCAATGTATTTTCCGTTAGATGTTTTCATTAAATCTTTAATTCTGTCAACAATAAAAAGATTTCCGTTTTCGTCTATTCTTCCTGCATCTCCCGTTTTGAAATAACCATCTTCTGTAAAAACTTTTTCGGTTTCTTCGTCATTTTTGTAATAACCTTTCATTATACCACCGTATTTTACCAAAATTTCATCTTCTGCTCCTATTTTTATATCTACACCAGGTAAAGGTATTCCTACACTTCCGTAAACAGGATTTTTAGTTGGTAAAGCGGTAACAGTAGCGGTGGTCTCAGTTAATCCGTAGCCTACAATTACAGGTAAACCAATTGCCGCAAAAAATTCGGCTATTTCTTTTTTTAACATAGCTCCACCACAAGGCAAGAATTCTAGATTTCCACCTAATTCTTTTTTGATTTTTTTGAAAACTAATGTGTCAAAAAATTTGAATTTTAAATTCAACAAGAAAGGAACTGGAGAGTCTGTTCTTTTTTTCTCTGCAACTTGTGCACCTATTTCTAATGCTTTTTTGAAAAGTTTTTGTTTGGTAGGAGATGCGCTATCTATTTTTTTGACTAATGTTTGATATACTTTTTCGTAGAACCTTGGTACAGCACACATTGCGTTTGGTTTTACTTGTTTCAAAGTATTCAAAATGTTTTTTGGGTCTTCTAAAATTGCAATTTCACCACCTTGAGAAAGTACGTAAAGCGTCCAAGCTCTTTCGAAAATATGACTTAGAGGCAAAAATGCTAAAGATTTCATAGAATATAAATCTTTGAAGCCGAAAAACTTGTTGTGAGCATTTACTACATCTTTAAAACAACCGTGTGTAAGCATTACACCTTTTGGAGTTCCTGTGGTGCCAGATGTATATAATATAGTAGCTAAATCTTCGTCTGAGATTTCAGCAATGTTTCTTTCTGTAGAAAAGTTTTTTATAAAATCTGGAAAATAGGTAATGTTTTCTGCTTCGTCTTTTATGATATGTGAAGTGAAAATATGTAATTTCTTGTTGAGGTGAGTCTCTGCACTTTTTAGAATTTCTAGTTGAGGTGTATCGCCAACTAATATATGCTGCATATCGGTTTGTTTGATGATAAATTCCGTTTGTGCATAATTGTTGGTTGCGTAAATAGGGATGGTAACAGCACCAAGAATTTGAACAGCAACATCCATAATTACCCAATCTTTGGAGTTCTGAGAGAAAATGCCCACACAATCTCCTTTTTTTACATCTAATGTATGGAGTCCGTTAGCGGTTTGGCACACTTTGTTCCAGAATTCTTTCCAAGTTAAGATAATTAAATTTTCGCCGTCTTTGTAGCTGATTGCGTTTTTATTAGATAATATTTTAGAGTTTTTTTCTAATAATTCTATTAATTTCATTATAAAGTAAGTAGTTTAAAATTTAGGATTTTCCAAATTTAATGAAATAATAATTCGCTCAATAGAATTTTATGATTTTTTAATATTGTCTCAAAATGTTAAAATGTAATTTTTATGATATGCTATTCATAAAAGTTTCATAAATTTATCCAAAATTAATCCTAAATAAATAATTTTATGTTGTCTTTTAATCCTAAATTGATATGTTGTGCACTGTTGATTTCAGTCGCAGGATATTCACAAGAGGTTGTAAAACAATCAGTTCTTAGTTATCAAACTAAAGAATATCAATCCAAAAGAACCGTTTTTGTAAATTCTTTACTGTCTAAAATGACTTTAGACGAAAAATTGGGTCAATTAAATCTTCCTGGTGCAGGTGATATTACTACAGGACAAGCTCAAAGTTCTGATATTGCCAAAAAAATTGAGGAAGGAAAAGTTGGTGGTCTTTTTAATATTAAAGGCGTTGAGAAAATTAAAGAAGTACAAAGAGTAGCGGTAGAAAAAAGCCGTTTAAAAATTCCCTTAATTTTTGGGATGGATGTAATCCACGGTTATGAAACCAATTTCCCTATTCCTTTAGGTTTGGCTTCTTCATTTGACCCTACAATTGTGCAACAATCTGCAAGAATTGCTGCCAATGAAGCAAGTGCTGATGGTATTAACTGGACTTTTTCTCCAATGGTAGATATTTCTAGAGACCCAAGATGGGGAAGAGTTGCAGAAGGTGGAGGAGAAGATCCTTACTTAGGTTCTGAAATGGCAAAAGCGATGGTTTTTGGATATCAAGGTAAAGATTTATCTCTTAATAATACCATTTTGGCTTGTGTAAAACATTTTGCACTTTACGGTGGAGCAGAAGCTGGTAGAGATTACAATACTGTTGATATGAGCCACGTACGAATGTATAACGAGTATTTCCCGCCATACAAAGCTGCTGTAGATGCTGGTGTTGGTTCTGTAATGGCTTCTTTTAATGAAGTGGACGGAATTCCTGCAACAGGAAACAAATGGTTGATGACGGAAGTTCTTAGAAATCAATGGAAATTCAAAGGTTTTGTGGTGACAGATTATACTGGTATCAACGAAATGATAGACCACGGAATGGGAGATTTGCAACAAGTTTCTGCTCTCGCAATGAACGCAGGTGTAGATATGGACATGGTAGGAGAAGGTTTCTTAACTACTCTTAAAAAATCTTTACAAGAAGGAAAAGTTAACCTTACTCAAATTAATACTGCTGTAAAAAGAATTTTGGAAGCTAAGTACGATTTAGGTTTATTTCAAGATCCTTATAAATATTGTGACGTAAACAGAGCTAAAACCGAAGTTTACAGCCAAGCGAATAGAGATGTTGCAAGAAATATTTCTGCACAATCTATGGTTTTATTGAAAAATTCTAACGAAATTCTTCCTTTAAAATCTCAGAAAAATGTAGCAGTTATCGGTCCATTAGCAGACAATGCCGAAAATATGCCAGGAACTTGGAGTGTTGCTGCAAAACATAAAGATGCCATTTCTCTTTTGGCAGGTCTTAAACAAACTTTCGGTAATGCTGTTAATTTTACTTATGCTAAAGGTTCTAATGTAGATTATGATGCTACTTTCGAGCAAAATGCTGCAATGTTTGGTAAAAATACATACAGAGACAGCAGAAGTAAAGAAGAAATGCTGAAAGAAGCAGTAGATGTAGCCAGCAAAGCTGATGTAATTCTTCTTGCAATTGGAGAAACTGCAGAAATGAGTGGCGAATCTAGTTCTAGAACAAATATTTCAATTCCTCAAGCTCAAAAAGATTTATTGGTAGAGCTTAAAAAGACAGGTAAACCAATTGTTTTGGTGCTTTTTGCAGGTAGAGCAATGGAAATAAACGACGAAACCAAATTAGCAGATGCAATTCTTAATGTTTGGTTCCCAGGTTCCGAAGCTGGTTTGGCAATTTCAGATGTTCTTTATGGTAAAGTAAATCCTTCGGCTAAATTACCAATGACTTTCCCAAGAAGTGTAGGTCAAGTTCCAATTTTCTACAATCACAAAAATACAGGAAGACCTTTAGATAGCGAGAAAACCGAGAAATGTGAGTTTCAAAAATTCCGTTCTAATTATTTAGACGAATGTAATACTCCACTTTATCCATTTGGTTATGGTCTAAGTTATACTCAGTTTGCATACAATAATTTGAATTTAAGTTCTAAAAATTTAAAAGGAAATCAAACGCTTAAAGTTTCTGTTGAATTAAAAAATTCTGGAAAATATGAGGGTGCAGAAATTGTTCAATTATACATCAGAGATTTAGTAGGTAGCAATACCAGACCAGTAAAAGAATTGAAAGGTTTCCAAAAAATAAATTTGAAAGCAGGAGAAACTAAAACAGTTGTCTTCAATGTAACTCCAGAAGATTTAAAATTCTATGATAACAATCTAAAATATGATTGGGAATCTGGCGAATTTGAAATTTTTATAGGAGGTGATTCTCAGAAAACGATTTCTCAAAAAATTACATGGAATAAATAAACCTCAAGAATATGAGATTTATATTAATCGCATTGTTTTCTGTTGTGTTCTTTCCGGCACAACAGAAAACATATTGTAATCCTATAAATGTAGATTACGGTTATACACCTATTCCAAATTTTGCTACACAAGGTAAGCATAGAGCTACGGCAGATCCTGTGATTGTAAATTTTAAAGGTAAATATTACTTGTTTAGTACCAACCAATGGGGATATTGGTGGAGTGATGATATGCTAAACTGGAATTTTGTTTCCAGAAAATTCTTAAAACAAGAAGACGAATTTCCTCAGTATCCTCCAGGAGCTTTCAAAATGCCAGATCAAAAGCCAAGTTCAGATATTAAAATTTATGACGAACTCTGCGCTCCAGCGGTTTTTGAAATGGAAGGAGAGTTATATGTAATTGGTTCTACTCATGGGCCTAATTTTTCTATTTGGAAATCTAAAAATCCAGAAAAAAACGAGTGGGAAATTGCTGTAGAGCATTTCAAAGTAGGAGCTTGGGATCCTGGCTTTTTGTATGATAAAGATTTGAAAAAATTATTCCTTTATTGGGGGTCAAGCAATGAGTTTCCACTTTTGGGAACAGAAATTAATACCAAAACACTTCAATCTGAAGGCTATGTAAAACCATTATTGGCACTGCATCCCGAAGCTCACGGTTGGGAAAGATTTGGAGAATATAATGACAATACATTTTTGCCTCCATTTATAGAAGGCGCTTGGATGACAAAGCATAATAATAAGTATTATTTGCAATACGGAGCTCCGGGAACAGAATTTTCGGGTTACGCGGATGGAGTTTATGTGAGTAATAATCCTTTGGATGGATTTTCTTACCAAAGACACAATCCATTTTCGTATAAACCAGGTGGTTTTGCGAGAGGAGCAGGACATGGAGCAACTTTCGAAGATAATTTCGGACAATATTGGCACGTTTCAACAATTGTGTTGAGTCAAAAAAATAATTTCGAAAGAAGAATTGGCATCTGGCCAGCAGGTTTTGATAGAGACGACGTAATGTATTGCAATACTGCTTATGGAGATTATCCTACTTATCTTCCTCAGAAAAATGCAGACCATGTGAAAGGTTTATTTACAGGTTGGATGTTGTTGAATTACAATAAACCCGTAAAAGTTTCTTCTACATTGGGAAGTTTCCAACCTAATTTTGCTGTGGATGAAGATATTAAAACATATTGGAGTGCCAAAACTGGCGACAAAAACGAATATTTTCAAACAGATCTAGGCGAAAAATCTTTAGTTAAGGCTATTCAAATCAATTTTGCAGACCAAGATGCTGAGTTTTTGGGTAAAACTTTAGGTAAATCTCATCAATATATTGTCTATGCTTCCGATGATGAAAAAAATTGGAAAGTGGTAGTAGATAAGTCTAAAAATACCAAAGATGTTCCTCATGATTATATTGAAGTTGAAAAACCATTTACAGCGAGATATCTTAAAGTTCAAAATGTAAAAATGCCAACAGGTAAATTTGCGATTAGTGGACTAAGAATTTTCGGAAATGGAAGTGGTGAGAAGCCTAAGAAGGTAGAAAATTTTGTGATTTTAAGAACAAGTAAAGACAAAGTGGGCGAAAGAAGAAGCTCTTGGATGAAGTGGAAGCAAAATGAAAATGCTGATGGTGTGGTAATTTACTTTGGCAAGTCTCCCGATAAATTATATGGAAGTATTATGGTTTATAACAAGAATGAGTATTATTTTACGGGGATGGATGCTTTAGATACTTATTATTTTCAGGTTGAGGCCTTCAATAACAATGGCATTTCGGAAAAATCTGAAATTTTCAAAGTTGAATAATATACAAAAAAAACATTTTTTTTCGGGATAAAATTTTATATTTTAATGATATTTAACAAATATTTAAAATAAATTAATAATTAATTAACGCTATTCCGGATTAATTTGTATTTTTGAGACATTAAAAAATAAAACAATTCATTTTAACATAGTTGAGTTTAATTAAATTCAAAAAAAACATGAAAAACACTTTAAAAGCGTCAAGCATGATAGCTGTAATCTATTTGTTTACAGGCTATCAAGAATTAAGCGCACAAGCAAAAAAAGACTCCATCAAAGAGAAACAAATTGAGGAAGTCGTAATGATTGGTTATGGTACTCAGAAAAAAGAGAACGTAACTGGTAGTATTGGAGTTATTTCTGCGAAAGAATTGGCAGACAAACCTAACTCTAACCCATTAAGTTCTGTTCAAGGGAAATTGGCTGGGGTAAACGTTGTAAATGCGGGTGCACCTGGAGGTTCTCCAAGAGTAGATATTAGAGGGATTGGTTCTCTAACAGGGAATACTGTTTTTATTGTAGATGGAATGATTACAGAAGATATCTCTTTCCTAAATCCTCAAGATGTAGAATCAATGAGTGTTTTGAAAGATCCATCATCTTTAGCTATTTTTGGAGCTAAAGCAGCTAATGGAGCTGTTATTATCAAAACAAAAAGTGGAAAAGGAAAACCGGTATTTAGTCTTAATTCTTACTTAGGAATTAAAAAAGTGACCAATATTCCTAAAATGGTTAACTCAGACCAGTACATTGAGTTGTACAATGAGAAGGTGGTGAATGATGTTCTTATTCCAAAGCCGTCTGATTTTAAATCTAGAGCTGATTATCCTGCGGATACTGATTGGTTTAAAGAAATTTTCAGAACAAGTATTATTAATTCTAATGACTTTTCTGCCTCTGGAAGTTTAGGGAAGCTTAACTATTATGGTAGTGTTGGGTATCTTCAAGATGAAGGGAATTTAGCTGCTGGTAAAGGAATTAATTCTGGAAGTGGTTTTAATAGATTTAATACTAAAGTGAATTTGAGTTATAAAATCACTGATAATATTACCATTGGTGATAGTTTTTCATTTTCTAAAATGAGAACAGATCAATCTCAAAATCCATTGCTAACTGCATACATTGCACCACCATTGTTTTCGGTGATGAACTCTGCTACAGGTAATTATCAAAATTTTAGTGGTTATGATATAGCTAATCCAAGAGCGCAACTAGATCTTTATCGTTCACAAATTAGAGAAGAAAGATTGCTTAACAACGTTTGGGGAGAATTGAAATTTTTAAAAGATTTTACTTTCCGTATTAGTTATACAAGTGATAATTATAGCCCAAGTAAGTATGAATATACTCCTGTTCAAACCTATTTACCAATAGCAAATCAGAAAGCATCAACTTTAGTAACAAGAAATTTAAGAAATAGAAACTACGTTTGGGATAATACGATTACTTGGAAAAAAAGACTTGGAAGTCATAATTTGGAAGTGTTAGCTGGTTTTTCTAGAACAAGAGATTCTCAGTCAGAAGATTATTGGGATGCTAAAAATGTAGTCTTTGATGGAACAAACGGTTCTTTAAATATAGGTAATGGTACAGATATTAGACATTTTAATGCAACAACCGAGGCTAAAGATGGCGTTCCAGCGGTTACTCAGTTTCAAAACAGAATAGAATCTTTCTTCGGAAGAGCTAATTATGATTATAAAGGTAAATATTTACTTAATGCTTCAATCCGTAGGGATGCTACATCTCAAATTTCTACAGACAGATACAAAACCTTTCCAGCTGTTAGTTTAGGATGGGTAGTTTCTAAAGAAGATTTTATGAGTGGACAAAATGTTTTCAGTTTGTTAAAATTGAGAGCTAGTTATGGTGAAGCTGGTAATCCTAACGTTAGAAGAAGTTATGATAAAATTACTACCAATGTTGGTTCAGCATATTTTGGAGGTGCTGGTTATACTGCTCAGACCATTGATTTATTTGTAGATCCTACTATTGGATGGGAAACAACCAAAGGTAGGGATTTTGGTGTTGAAATGGGATTACTTAATAATAAGTTGAAAATTGAAGCAACTTATTATGATAAAAATTCTAATGATATTGTAG
The DNA here is from genome assembly GCF_047601505.1 of Cloacibacterium sp. Classification (GTDB taxonomy): domain Bacteria; phylum Bacteroidota; class Bacteroidia; order Flavobacteriales; family Weeksellaceae; genus Cloacibacterium. Next base: position 19,224 of record NZ_JASGJD010000001.1, on the reverse strand, counting down.
CTTCAATTATGCAAGGTACTGTTTCGGGAGCTAGTAATTGGAATGATTATGTTACCAATGCTTATTCTTTTAAAAATAAAGGTATTGAATTGGCTGTAAATTATAGTGCTAAGATTAATGAAGACATTAATTTTGGAGTTTATGGTAATTTTTCTTCACTTAAAAATGAGATAACTTCTGTAGCAGGTGGTTCATTTTTAAATACTGGAGCTAGTTTATTTGGGAATTCTATCATAAGATTAGAAGCGGGTCAAGCTGTTGGATCTTATTATGGATATCAAGTAGCTGGAGTTTTTCAAACGGATGCTGAAGCAGCAGCTTCAGGACAAGATGGAGCAAAAGCAGGCTGGTTTAAATTTGTAGATCAAGATGGGAATGGAGTTGTTGATTCTAGAGACAAAACGTTCTTAGGAAGCCCAATACCAAAAGGTTCTTATGGTTTTGGAGTTAATTTCAATGTTTATTCATTTGATATAGCTGTTGATTTCCAAGGAGTATTTGGGAACAAAATTTACAACTATAATCGTGAGCAACGTTATGGAAACGAAACTTGGGATTTAGATATGTACAATAACAGATGGCATGGCGAAGGTACTTCTAATACCAATTCTATGATTACGTCTAATCAATCTGTAATTTTACCCAATAGTTTCTATGTAGAAGATGGTAGCTATTTCAGAATTAGAAATATTCAAGTTGGATATAATTTGCCAAAATCTATTGCAGAATCATTATCTGTAAAAAAACTAAGATTGTATTTAAGTGCACAAAACCCGTGGACAAGTTTCAAATATAATGGCTTCTCACCAGAAATATTGAATACAGATAGAGTACAAATGGGTATTGATAATAATATCTATCCAATTTCAGCAATCTATACCTTTGGTATGAATTTAACATTTTAATTAAAAGAATCATGAAAAAAATATTTTTGACACTCACTTTATTTTCATTAATCATAAGTTGTAGTGATGATTTTGTGGATATAAAAAGAGAAGGAACAACAGAAACAACAGCCTTTTTCAAAACACAAGACGATGCTTTGCAGGCTACAAATGCTGTTTATGCATTTTTAAGAAGCTGGGAGAATACTGGTTTCCCTGCTCAATATGTTTTTGGGGTAACAGGCGATGATGTAGAAAAAGGATCTAATCCTGGTGATGCATCTTTTATAAATGCCTATGATCGTTTTACATTTACAGTAAGTGATGATGGTGTAAGAGGGTATTGGATTGGACAATGGCAAGCCGTAAATAGAGCTAATCAAGTTATTACCAATGTTCCAAATATTGATATGGATGCTACACTAAGAACAAGATTGGTTGCAGAAGCTAAGATGCTAAGAGCTTATTTTTACTTTAATTTAGTGAGAATTTACGGAGGTGTTCCTATTTATGATGGACTTCCTGCTGATGGTAATTATCTTAAAGCAAGAAATACTTCTGACGAAGTTTATGCATTTATTGTAAAAGATTTAACTGAGGCTGCTCAAGTTTTACCTCAGACGTATCCTACTGCAGATTTGGGAAGAGTTACAAAAGGTGGTGCTTTAGGATTGCTTTCAAAAGTTTATCTTTATATGAAAGATTATCAAAAAGCTTATGATACATCTAATCAAGTTATAGCATTAGGATATAGTTTAGACCCAGATTTTAATCACTTATTTAGACCAGCAGGTGAGTTTGGAACTGAATCTGTTTTCGAAGTCAATTGTGATTGCGCTGGTGGTTTTGGAGGTAGCCAGTATGCGGAAGTACAAGGAGTAAGAAGCCAATTTGGATGGGGGTTCTTTGTTCCAACAACAGCTTTAGAAAATGCATTTGAGGCAGGAGATATTAGAAAAGAATTGACTATTTTAAGAGAAGGAGAAACAACTCTAGAAGGCGATGTAATTCATAAAGGAGATCCTCAAGCTGGTGATATGTGGAATCAAAAAGTATATGTACCAACATCTCTTAACAACAATGCTTGTGGTTATGGTTCTATTCAAAATTTGAGAATATTAAGATTTGCAGATATACTTCTAATTAATGCTGAAGCAGCAAATGAATTAGGGAATACTTCTGTAGCAACAACAAATCTTAATTTGGTAAGAAAAAGAGCTCATTTGTCAGATACAACAGCAAGTTCAAAAGCTGATATTAGAACTGCTATTTGGCAAGAAAGAAGAGTAGAATTAGCTATGGAAATGGATAGATTTCCAGATTTAGTAAGAACTGGTCAAGCTGCTACTGTCTTAGGTCCTTTAGGATTCAAAGCTGGTAAAAACGAATTGTTTCCAATTCCTCTAGATGCTATTAACGAAAGTAAAGGTTTATTTACTCAAAATCCTGGTTATTAATTTAATTAATGAAATTTAAAAATTTCATACAAATAATTTTTACAACTGCCATACTTATGTGTGGCAGTTGTTCTTCAAGGGATAATGATAATTCAATTGTTACTAAAACCTACACAGACGCAGAAATTACAGAAATGGTGCAGAAAGATGCGCTTAAATATTTTTGGGATTATGCACAAACTAATTCTAAATTAGCAAGAGAACGTTATCATACCGATAATACATCTCAAGACGCTAATGTCGTTACTACAGGAGGTTCTGGCTTTGGGTTGATGACTATTTTGGTAGGAATTAAAAATGGTTATATAGCCAAAGCAGATGCTGTTTCTAGGCTTACAACTGCCCTTAATTTTTTACAAAATGCAAACAGATTTCACGGGGCATGGTCTCATTGGATAGATGGAAATACAGGAGCTGTAATTCCTTTTGGAGATAAAGATAATGGTGGAGATTTAGTAGAAACCGCTTTCTTAGCACAAGGTTTAATTTGTGTAAGAGAATATTTTAAAAATTCTACAGATGCTAAAGAGTTGGCACTTTCTCAAAAAGCAGACGCTCTTTGGAAAGGAATTGAATGGAATTGGTACACTCAAGGTCAAAATGTTTTGTATTGGCATTGGTCTCCTAATTATAATTTTGAGATGAATCATCAGTTACAAGGTTTTGATGAAACATTAATTACTTACGTTTTGGCAGCAGCTTCTCCAGATTATTCTATTCAAAAATCAGTTTATACACAAGGTTGGGCAAGAAATGGAGCGATTAAAGCAACAGGAAGTCAGTTTGGAATTCCTTTAGTGGTAAGTCATAATGGTGCAACTGGAACGGTTGGTCCAATGTTTTTTTCGCATTATTCATTTTTGGGATTAGACCCTAGAGGTCTTACAGATGACTATGTAAATTACGGAGATGCTGTAGTTAACCATGCTAAAATAATATATCAATATTGTGTCTCAAATCCAAAAGGATGGCAAGGTTACAGTTCTAAAAACTGGGGACTTACTGCAAGTTACTCTAGAAATGCTGATGGTACAACAGGTTATGCAGCTCATCAACCTAATACAGATTTAGGAATTATTTCTCCTACGGCAGCTATTTCTGATATTGCATATACGCCTACAGAAAGTATGAATTATCTTAGATTTTTGTACAACGAAAATTACAGCAGGTATATTGGAGTGGCAGGTCCTTATGATGCTTATTCGGTTCAATACAATTGGGTAACTCCAAGATATTTGGCGATAGACCAAGGTACAATTGCTCCAATGGTAGAAAATTATCGTTCTGCATTTTTGTGGCAATTATTTATGAATGCGCCAGATGTGAAACAAGGTTTGTTAAAACTCGGATTTCACTCTACGCAGTACGGATTTTAAAATTTATCATATCAAACCTTCAAGAATTTAAAATCCTTGAAGGTTTTTTATTAAAATAATTATAATGAAAAAGTTAATCATATTTGCAGCTTTGAGCTTAGTTTTGAGCTCTTGTAATTCTGCAAAAAATAATACAGAAAGTAAGAAAACTGAAATTTCAAAATTATCAGACAATCAATTGATGGATAAAGTTCAAAGTGATGCTTTGAAATATTTTTGGGATTTTGCAGAACCTAATTCTTTATTGGGAAGAGAACGTTACCACGAAGACGATATTTATCCAGATAATGATAAACACGTTGTTACAACTGGAGGTTCTGGTTTTGGTTTGGCAACTATTTTAGTGGGTGTTGAGCGTGATTTTATTCCAAGAAAGGAAGCGGTAAAAAGATTGAATTATATTATGGATTTTCTAGCAAAAGCAGATCGTTTTCACGGAGCTTGGCCTCATTGGATTAATGGCGAAACTGGTAAAGTAGTTCCTTTTGGCAAAAAAGACAACGGTGGAGATTTAGTTGAAAGTGCTTTTCTCACTTCAGGAATTTTAATGGTTCGAGAATATTTCAAAAATGGTAACGAAGAAGAAAAAATTCTGGCTAAAAAATGTGACGAACTTTGGAAAGGTATCGAGTGGAATTGGTACACCAAAGGTGGCGAAAAAGTTTTGTATTGGCATTGGTCTCCAGAATATGCTTGGGAAATGAATTTTCCACTTCAAGGTTACAACGAATGTTTAATTACCTATATTTTGGCTGCTTCTTCGCCTACACATTCTATTGATGCTGAAACGTATTACAAAGGTTGGACAAGAAACGGAACTTATACTACCGATAAAACAAAATACGGTTTGCCTCTTTATGTAAAACACAATTATTCCGAAGAATATGGAGGTCCATTGTTTTGGGCGCATTATTCTTACATTGGTTTGGATCCTAGAGGTTTGAGTGATAAATATGTAAAAAATTATTTCGACCTTAATAAAAATCAAGTTTTAATAGATTATAAATACTGTGTAGAAAATCCTAAAAATTGGAAAGGTTTTGGTGAAAATTATTGGGGACTTACCGCTGGTTATACCAGAAATGACGATGGAAGCGTAGGTTATACAGCGCATCAACCTACCGAAGACAGAGGCGTAATAACGCCAACTGCTGCATTGAGCAGTTTCCCTTATTCGCCTAAAGAATCTATGGATTTTTTAAAATTTATTTATACTCAGAAACCTCAGTTTATAGGTGCTGCAGGACCTTTTGATGCTACTTCTATACATTATAACGATTGGTTTACGCCACGTTATTTGGCAATAGACCAAGGTACAATTGCTCCAATGATTGAAAACTACAGAACAGGTTTCCTTTGGAAATTATTCATGAATGCACCAGAAATTCAGCAAGGTCTTAAAAAGTTAGATTTCCACTCTAAAGAGCACGGCTTTTAATTTTTAAAATTTGATATTATGAAATTTAATTTGAAATATTTATTATTCTTACTCCTTCCGTTTTTATCACAAGCGCAAGAAGTAAAAGCAGAATTCAAGAAAGAAGTAAAAGTAGAAAAAACGATTTCTTATGTTTTTGATTTTCCTCAAAATGCAAAAGGAAGTGTTCCTCTTATTGTTTTCCTTCATGGTTCTGGCGAAAGAGGAAATAATTTGGAAATGGTAAAAGCGCATAGTCCTTTCACTTATAAAAATTTGATAAAAGAGCCAGTTGCCATTTTAGCTCCGCAATGTCCGGAAAATACTTGGTGGGATACACAAGCAGTATATTTTTTAATTAAAGAAATTCAACAAAAATATAAAATTGATGCTTCTAGAATTTACCTTACAGGTTTATCTATGGGTGGTTGGGGAACTTTGAAGTTGGCAGGAGAACATCCTGAAATGTTTGCGGCAGTAGCTTCTGTTTGCGCTCCTACAGATAGAGTAATGTTCGCCAATATTCAAAATTATAAGGATATGAATCTTAAAATTTATCATGGTGGAATGGACGATGTGGTTTTGCCCGAAAATGCGTTTAATTTTTGGATGAAAGTTCATCCAATTAATCCAAAAGCAGAACTCATCATCTTCCCGAATGACAATCATAATTCTTGGGATTCTACTTATTCTAATCCTAATTTTTATGAATGGATGCTTTCTCAGAAAAAATAATTTATATTTTAAAAAAATTATGTTAAATAAATTAGGATTATTTCTACAATTGATTATAATTGGTGGAGTCCTATTATGAAATTTAATATTTTTTGTATAATCAATAAATTTTTATATATCTTAGTAAACTTAATAACCTATAAAACGCAGATTATAATCTTAATATACTAAATAATATCAGTCAATTATAAACAATAAAAAAACAATTCTATGAAAAAAATCCTCACAACCATTATTTTATTAACGTCAATGTCTTTGATGTATGGTCAAAACAACACGTTCCCAACCACAGGAAATGTAGGCATAGGTACGGCTAATCCTTCATCAAAATTAGATGTAATTGGCAAATCTTATTTTAGTGATAATATGAAAGTCAATGCAAAAATAGAAGCCAAAGAAGTAAAAGTAACTACTACACCAACAGCAGATTTTGTGTTTGCAGAAGATTATCATTTACCAAAACTAGAAGCAGTAGAAAAATTTGTAACAGAAAACAAACATTTACCAGAAATAGCCTCAGCCAAAGAAATGGAGAAACAAGGCGTAAATGTAGGGGAGTTTCAGATTAAATTACTACAAAAGATAGAAGAGCTGACGTTATATATTATTCAACAAGATAAGAGAATGAAGGAATTGGAATTAAAAATTAATAGGTATGAGAACAATAATTAAGATATTTGTTTTATTAATTCTATTATTTTCTTTTGGATTAGTATATTCACAAGAAAGTTATGGAGGACAACCATATTTAAGTTCAATTTCGATTGATAAAAGTGGAAATAGTTATAGGAAAAAAGATGGCTCTGCAATAGAAATTGAGAAATTAAATAATTACACGTCAAAAATTTATTTTAAAAATGATGATAAAAAAATTGCTGAGGATTTAAAGAAAATAAATATTGACGAAAGAATTAATGTCTATGGAAAGTCACTAATTAAAGAAGTTAATATAGTTAATTTAAATAATAGAATTGAAAATAACGAAAGATATTTCCATATTTTTCAAATTGATTCAGAAAATGCCAAATCAATTCAAGTTTATTTTAAAAAATTTGAATTAAAAGAAGGAAGCGAATTATATATTTATGACGCAACTGGAAAAAACTATTTGGGAGCCTTCACTCAAAAAAATAATCCAATAGCAAAAGGAGAATATGAATTTGGAACTCAACCTTTATTAGGAGACAAAATATTTATTGAACTATCATATCCTAAAAATGGAGAAGTGCCAAATTTAGTATTGGGTAAAATTATTCACGGATTTAAAAATTTTTATAGTAATGGAGGAGCTTTTGGGGAGTCTGGAGCTTGTAATGTAAATGCTGCGTGTAAATTTACTGGAAATAATAATTTATCTAGAAACATCAAATCCGTTGGAGTTATTCTCCTACCTGCTAGTCAAGGATATTATGCATCTTGTTCAGGCAATTTGATGAATAATGGAAAGCAGGATGGAACGCCATATTTTATCACTGCACAGCATTGCATAGGCTTCGCAAATACAAATAACGGGAATTGGAATAACGAAATGATTACGTTATTTAACTATGAAACAAAAAAATGTTCCGATGCAGGTTCTACAGCTCCTTCAGATATTTCTAAGAATTCTGTTTTAGGAGCTGACTTATTAGTAGAAAGTAATACTTCCTTTTATGATTTTGCATTTTTGAAATTACGCACAAATAAAGATGTATTATCAAGATATGGAGTATGTTATGCAGGTTGGGATAATAGTTCTAATGCTTATCTTGCAAATACATATGATTTATATGGAGTTCATCACCCTAATGGAGATGTAAAAAAGATTTCTTTGGTTAAGAGTTTATATCCATCAAATAAAGATTATTCTCAAAATTCAATTGGAAATTTTTTAGCAGTTACGTGGAAAGATGGGATAGTTGAGCCGGGATCTTCAGGTTCTCCTTTATTTAATAGTTTCGATAGATATATTGGTAATTTATCAACAGGTCCTGGGGGAAATGTATTTAATTGTGATAATTCATTAAAATACTCAGACATTTATTATACAAATTATTCTCGATTTTCTGAAAATTATTATATGATGAGACAATGGTTAGATCCTAATAATAGTTCTATACAGTCAATTGGTCCCTATTGTCCTTCTAGTTCTATTTCTATAGGAGTGTCATATACATATGTGCCACCACCTCCGCCTTCAAATAGTGATTATACTGAATTATCAATGGATTTAAATAGATTATATGTGCATCCATCTAACACTTATGGTAAAAAAATATATACTAAAGTTTCTTCTGAAACAGGAGATCCAGTGTTGGTTTCAGAAAATTTAATCATAACAAGAAAAACTATAGATAGTGATAAAATTGAGGGAATTTACAAAATACTAAATTGTAACGAATTAAAAAGCATAAAAAGTGATGGGGTAATTAAAATGAGAAATTCTTTAAATAATAATAGTACTAAAATTCATGGTAATATTATTGGATTGGATAATGATAAAATTATTGTTTATTTAGAAGAATATAATAATAGTAATGTTGAAATCCAAAGTTATAAAATTGTAGGAGATAGCTTGGTTTATGAGAGTTATTTTAATTTTCCACAATCATATATATATAACACTAAGTTATTTTATAAAAATAATCATTTATTAATTTTTAAAAGGGATTCAGGAGAGCTTTATTCTAAGTATCTCAATAATAGTAATTGGGAAGATGGCAACACCATAAATTTTTCAAAAAATCCAGGTTATAGTTTAGGAGTTAATATAGAGATGATTGGTAATTTATTCTTTTTATCTGAAACTTGTAATGGTTGTACAGTAAATGATGGTCTGAATAAATTACAAGTTTATTCTTTTCAAAATAATTCTCCTAATTTTACTTTATTAAAAACATATACTAATTTGTATAACTCAAATGGTTCAATAGGTTTATATAATTGGAAATTATTGAATATCTCTAAAGATAAGCTAGACTTAAATAAATATTATATTAATTATTCACAAAAAATTAAATCAGGATGTTATAATAGAGTGCTTGAATTGAATTTATTAAATGATACAATAAATCATCTAAATATAAATATATCAGATTGTGTACTTAATTCCTATTTCATTAATAATAAATTCTATACTTTTTCTTCTATATATTCTAGTACCATAGGTAGTAATATTATTGTTAGAGCATTTGAAAAAGATAATAATGATGGAGTTTGGAAAATAACAAATTCAAGAATTATTTATGGATCTACTCAGTTTTCAGTTAATGATAAATACTTTTTACATCAATTGAAACATATAAAAGATATAGACACTCCGCAATTTGAAACTAACGCTCCGTATAATATATTTAACTTGAGAGAGCTAGAATATTTATTTCATTCCACTACAAAGATTGATGATAATAATTATGTAAATACGGCAGCTTATAATATGTTGAAAAATATAAATCAAAATTACTATTTAAGCGATATTAGATTTGGGAAAAATGTTTATACTAATTTAAGAAATGGAAATGTTAATAGTTATGTTTTTGATTATGAACACAGAAATCTCTTATCTAAGGGAGAACTGTCCTATGATAATAAAGTTATAATTTTATCAGATTACACCGAAAAATTTAAAAAAGATTCAGACATTACAATAGCAGGAACCTATGCCGTAGTTATGAAACCAGGCTTTTCAGTATCCTCTGCTGATAATATTGAATTTCGTGCGATTGCTCAAAAAGATATTTCTACAGCTAATATTCCCTCTTGCTCATTTACATTTGATGATATGATTAATCCGCAGTTAGGAAATTTTCAACAGCAGATGTATTTAAGGCAAAATCTATATAATACACCATATTATGGTAAGATTATATACAAGCCTACTAGTGCTATTGAGAATAAATTAAAAGGATATAGACTATATCCTAATCCTACATCTAGTATTGTTACTATAGAAACAGAAGAAGAGATGAGTAGTTTGAAGATTTTCACTATAGATGGTAAGCAAATTTTTTATAAAGATTTAATAAAAGATAGAAAAATAGAACTTGATTTGTCTCATTATCCGTCAGGTGTTTATTTTATAAACGTATATTCAAAGAAGGGAAATATTTTGGTTAATGAAAAAATTATTAAAAAATAGGAAATTTGAACTAACTGTAGTTGGGCATTATAGAATTATATATCTTAGTTTTGACTAGGCTATTTTAAATTGTAAAAAATAAAATTAATTTTTTGTAATTTAATTTTATGTGGTTTGATGAAACTTAAGTCTCACTAAAAGGAAGATTATCTATATAATCAAAACCTTCTGTATATTCAGGAGGTTTTGCTTTTCTTATTCGTTTCTAAATGTGTATTTTTGCTTTTAACAAAATTTTAATAAATGATATTTTTCTTAAAAGGAATTGTTCAGGAGCTTAGTCCTACTTACGTTATTATAGATGTAAATGGTGTGGGATATTATGTTGGGATAAGTCTTCAGACTTCTAATAAATTAACTTTGGGCAAAGAAACCTTCATCTTTACTCAGCAAATCATCAGAGAAGATGCGCATCTGCTTTTTGGGTTTCATACCAAAGAAGAAAAAGAAATGTTTAATCTGCTTATTTCTGTAAACGGAGTGGGAGCTGTTTCGGCGCTTATTCTGCTTTCTTCTTTAGATTTAAAAGACATTGCCAATGCGATTCTCAATAAAAATAGTGCGTTACTACAAAAAGTAAAAGGAGTAGGAGCTAAAACTGCCGAAAGAATTATTGTTGATTTGAAAGATAAAGTATTGAAATTCGGGACTTCTGATGAAAATATTTCTACGTTTGTAGATAATAAAGTGCGAGAAGAATCGTTATCTGCTTTAGAAGTTTTGGGCATTTCCAGAAAAATGAGCGAGAAAATTGCCGATAGAATTCTAAAACAAAATCCGGAAACCCAAACAGAAGATTTGGTGAAACAGATTTTAAAAAACTTATAATTTAAAAAACGCAAGTGAATAAAAATTTTCCACTATTAAACAATAACTTTCTTTTATTAATCTTTTTGTGCTTTTCGGCTTTGGTTTTTGCGCAACAGAAACCTATGGATAGCACTCAAATTTCCGTAAGGAAAGATTTTTCCCTTCCCAATCCTACAAGATATGAGCCTTTTTACGATGTAAAAACTGGGATGTATTATCTGTATCCAAAAATTGGGAACACAGTAGTTGGTGCGCCAATTATTTTAACTTCTAAAGAATATTCGGATTATCAGCTCAAAAAACAACTTACCAATTATTTTCAAAAAAAATTAGCAGATAATAATCTCTATAAAGAAGACCGAAAAGAAGCAGAAAAGAAAGGTTTAATTCCTGCAATTACGGTTAAAAATAAAATTTTCGAAACACTTTTTGGAAGCAACAAAATAGAAATTATTCCAAATGGTTTTGCCAGTTTTGATTTGGGCGGATTGTATCAAAAAATAGATAATCCTTTAATTTTACCTCAAAATAGAACCAATTTTGCCATTAATATTCAACAAAGAATTCAATTAGGGCTTACAGGAAAAGTGGGAGATAATTTACAATTGAAAGCCAATTATGATACACAAAGTGGTTTTGCTTTCGAAAATAGAATGAATCTTGTTTGGCAAGCAAAAGGAACTTGGAAGGATTTACAAAATAAAACTCTCGGAGATGTAAAAGATTTCAACAAAGGAGGCGAAGATAAAATTATAAAAAGAGTAGAATTTGGTAACGTAAATATGCCGCTTTCTACTAATTTAATAAGAGGTTCGGAGTCTCTTTTTGGTCTTAAAACCGAATTTCAACTAGGAAAAACGTATGGAACTTTGGTTTTGTCTCAGCAACAAGGCGAAGCAAGAAATATTGTGGTACAAGGTGGTGGCGTAATGCAGACTTTTAAAATTAATGCAGTAGATTACGAAGACAATCAGCACTATTTCTTAGGACAATATTTTGTGAATAATTATGATACTGCTTTACAAAATTATCCGCTTATAAACTCTAGAATTGCGATTACAAGATTAGAAGTTTGGGTTTTGGACCAAGGAACGGGCAATTTGCAAGAGCAGAAAACTATTTTGGGAATTAGAGATTTGGGAGAAGGAAGTTCTGGTACGCCAGATAACTCACAAAGTGGTGTTTACACTGCAATTTCTTCACTTTCTGGTGTTAGAGATGTTAATACTGCCTATAATTCGGTTAATAATAATAACTTACCTACAGCATCTGGAAATGCTTCATATCAAGACGGCGAGCATTTTATTTTTAACAGAAAAGCAAAAAGATTAAATTCTTCCGAATATACTTATAATCCTCAGTTGGGATACATTTCTCTTAACCAAAGATTAAATGACAATCAGCTTTTGGCAGTTTCATTTTCATATACACTTTCTGGTGATAGTAAAGTCTATAAAGTTGGGGAATTTTCAGAAGAAAGTCCTGTTGTTATTACGAAACTTTTGAAACCAAATGTTCTAGTAAAAACATCATCTCCAATGTGGAATTTGATGATGAAGAACATTTATTCGCTTAATGCCAATCAAATAGATTCTCAAAATTTCTTGTTGAATATTTTGTATAAAGACCCTCAAAATGGTAAAGTAAATTATCTGCCTGGAACTACTGTTGCGGATGTTAATTTATTAAGATTATTAAACTGGGACAGACTTAATGTGAATAACGATAGTCAACAAAATTCAAATGGAACTACAGGTGATGGTTTGTTTGATTTTGTAGAAGGCATTACGGTTGATTCTCAAAATGGTAGAGTTATTTTTACAAAAGCTCAACCTTTTGGTAGTTATCTTCAAAGTGTTTTAGGAAGCAATAATCCTGAATTTGTTTTTAATGAATTATATACCACACAAAAAGAACTTGCTAGGTCAAATAAATTATCTTTAAGATATATTATGGAAGGAAGATACAAAGGTTCGCAAGGAACAGGCATTTCTTTGGGTGCTATAAACGTTCCGAAAGGTTCTGTAAAAGTTACAGCAAATGGAGTAGTGCTTACAGAAGGCATAGATTATACGGTAGATTATATGTTGGGACAAGTTACCATCATCAACGAAACTGTAAAACAATCTGGGCAAGCTATTAATGTAAGTTTAGAAAATCAATTGACGTTTAATACGCAGCGTAAAACTTTTATGGGACTGAATTTAGAAAGAAAATTCAGTGATAATTTTACCGTTGGAGCTACTGTTATCAATTATTCCGAAAGACCACTTACTCAAAAAGTAAATTACGGACAAGAAGCGGTGAATAATACCATGGTTGGTTTTAACATGATGTATAACAATCAATCTCAGTTTTTAACTAGGCTTACAGATAAAATTCCTTTTATAAATACAGAAGCACCGTCTAATATTAATTTTAAGGTTGAAGGAGCATATTTAATTCCTGGACAAAATAACGGAATTAACGACCAATCTTATATTGATGATTTCGAGCAAAGTACTTCTAAAATTTCTTTGAAAGAACCTGCAATGTGGTCTTTGGCTTCAAAACCAGAAAAAAATAGCGACCCAATTTTCGGAAGTAGTTCATCGGATAATAAAGACAATGGAGATGGTAGAGGTTTGCTATCTTGGTACACCATAGACCCAAGATTTTATGGAGTTGGAGGTAAAGCGCCAAACGGAATTAATGCTGATGCGCTTTCTAATCACGCTTCAAGAAGAGTGCAAATGTCCGAATTATATAATAATAGAGATTATGTTGCAGGAGAACAAACTTTTGCCAATACTTTTGATATTACTTACTATCCAAGCCAAAGAGGTCCGTATAACTTTAATCAATTGAATGAAGCAGCGAGCCAAAGATGGGCTGGTTTAATGAGAGCCATTTCGGTGTCTAATTTTACCAGTTCTAATATTGAATATGTAGAATTTTGGATGATGGATCCTTATGCTGACGGTAAACCTCTCGGACCAAATCCGAAACTTTTGTTACAATTAGGAAACGTATCAGAAGATGTTCTAAAAGATGGAAAACTTCAATATGAAAACGGTTTGCCAACTCCTAGTACTGCATCTAAAACATCTTCTACTAATTTAGGAGTTCAGCCAGAGCAATTTCCTGTTTTGTACGCTTTTTCTACAGAAAATGAAGAAAGAACAGCTCAAGATGTTGGTTTTGATGGGTTAGATGATGCAAATGAAGCAACAAAATTCGGGACAAATTTTATCAATCCAGTTACCAATACGCCAGACCCGGCTTCAGATAATTTCTTATTTTATTTATCTAATCAGTTTCAAGGAACATTGGCGTCTTCTTTACCAGAAAGATACAGATATTTTAGAAATCCAGATGGGAATTCACAATCTAATTCTTTAGAAGTTTCTTCTCAAACACCAGATGCAGAAGATGTAAACAAAGATTATAATTTAGACCAAAGTGAAAATTACAATCAATATAACATTAGTTTATCGCAAAGCGATTTGGTGGTTGGTCAAAATAATATTGTAGATATGAAAGAAGTATCTACAACATTTCAAAACGGACAAGTTTCTAAAAACAAATGGTATTTGTTCAGAATTCCAGTGGCAAGTTATGATTTTACTACGGAAGGCTACGCTACAGATGCTGAGCAAATTCTTAATAACGTTCGTTTTTCTAGATTAATGCTTACAGGTTTTGATAATACTTCTACCATTCGTTTTGGTACTTTTGATTTGGTGAGAAGTGATTGGAGAAAATATTCAAAACAAATTTATTCTAACTCTGTACAGGATAATCAAGAAGGAACTGGATTGATAGATGATAAAATTACTAAATTTGATTTAGGAAGTGTAAATATTGAAGAAAACGCTTTAGGAAAACCACCTTATGTATTGCCTCCAGGAATTGACAGACAGGTGTTGAGTGGAAATTCTGGCGCACAAAGACAAAATGAAACTTCTCTTTACCTTAGAGCAAAAAATATTAAAAATGAAGCGAGAGGAGTTTTCAAAAATGTGTCTTTGGACATGAGAAGATTCGAGAATTTAAAATTATTCGTTCACGCAGAAGATATGAAACAAAATGTCATTACAAATAATCTTGATAAAGATGCAAAATTCTTCATCAGATTTGGTAGTGATGCTACAGACAATTATTACGAATATGAAGCTTCTTTGAAATATACGGATGTTAACGCAACTGCTGCATTAGATATTTGGCCAGATGATAATACCGTAAATCTTGAAATTCAAAATTTTGTAGATGCCAAACTAAGAAAAGACCAATCTGGAGTTGCTATTGATACTCGATATACAGATTCTGTTTATGGTGATAATAACAAGAAAATCTACGTAAAAGGTCGCCCAAGTTTAGGAAACGTTTCTACCATTATGATTGGTGTTAGAAA
Organism: Cloacibacterium sp.; assembly: GCF_047601505.1. Classification (GTDB taxonomy): domain Bacteria; phylum Bacteroidota; class Bacteroidia; order Flavobacteriales; family Weeksellaceae; genus Cloacibacterium. The sequence continues at coordinate 4,035 of NZ_JASGJD010000001.1, read as the reverse complement.
TAATTCGGCAGATAGTAAAGATATTGTACTTTGGGTGAATGAGATTAGACTTTCGGGAATAGAAAATAAAGGAGGTTATGCTGGAACGGCAAGTTTAAATTTCAATTTAGGAGATTTTACTGTGGTAAATGCTTCTGGTGCTTATTCTACTATTGGTTTTGGTTCTATAGATCAAAAACCTTCGGAAAGAGCTCAAACTACCAATTCTGCATTTGCAATTACAACTACCGTAAACGTTGATAAATTTTTGCCAGAAAAATCAGGCATTAAAATTCCAGTTAATTATTCATATTCTCAAACTACTGAAGACCCAAAATACAATCCACTCAATGATGATGTGGAGCTGAGCAAAGACCCTAATAAAAATGAATTAAAGAAAATTGCCAGAACATATACTCAACAAAGAAGTTTAGGAGTTCTTAATATGAGAAAAGAAAGAACTAACCCGAATAAGAAACCAAAATTCTATGATGTAGAAAATATTTCTATTACAGCAGTTTATAATGACGATTTTTACAGAGATATTTATACCAAAAATAATTTCAGACAGTATTTAAAAGGAAATATTGATTATAATTTTAATTTCAAACCTTGGGTTTTGAGACCATTTAATAAAATGATTAGCGATACTGCTAAATCTTATAAATATTTGAAATGGGCAAAAGAAATCAACTTCAATATCGTGCCAACCAGAGTTTCTTTCAGAACAGAGCTTGATAGAAATTACAACGAATTAGAATATAGAAATATTGATGCGTTGCTTAATGGTAATTCAGGAACAGATTTTGATGCTATTAGAAATAGAAATTTCTATTTTGGTTGGCAATATAATGTGCAATTTGCACTTACCAAGTCTTTGAAATTAGACATTTCTTCTGCAACAAGAACTTTAAATGATAATTTGGATGTGAATACATTTACCAGATCTTCTATTTTCGAAAGTCCTTTCAGAGCGGGAAGACCAGTTTTGTATAATCACAAAATTCAGTTGAATTACAAATTCCCATTCGAAAATATACCGTATTTAGATTTTATGAATGCAGAAATTGGATACGGAATGCAATACAATTGGAGTGCACGTTCTACGGTACTTACTTCTAGTACTTCGGATAATCTAGGAAATTTGGCACAGAATACCAATAATATTAATGCTACTGGAAGTGCAGATTTTACCTCTTTCTTTAATAAATTTAATTATTTCAGAAAAGTAAACGAAATAATGTCTAAACGAAAAGCAGAAATAGATTCTCTTAATAATGCTTACACTCAATTGTATGCAAAAAAAGGAACTAAAAAAGATTTCAAGAGTTATACTTTTAAAAATAGATTGAAACCATTGCAAGCTGTTGCTTACGCACTTACTTCAATTAAACAATTTGACTTTAATTACACAGAAAATAACGGAACGGTACTTCCAGGGATTTTGTCGTCTCCTAACTTTTATGGATATGGACAAGGAATTGGAGGTCCAACTCTTGGTTTCTTACTCGGTTCGCAAGCGGATATTAGAAGATATGCTATTGAAAACAGTTGGATTTCTAGCTCTACTCTTATGACGGATGCTTATTCTCAGTTAACCAACCAAACATTTAACGGAAATATCCAGATTCAACCAGTTAATGATTTGAGAGTAGATCTTACTTTTACCAGAAATTATAATAGAAATCTTATTCATAGCAATTATAATTTATTGGTGAATGGAGATTATTCTTACCAAAGCGAACTCATTACTTTTACCAATTCTAACATTATTTTTGGTACAAGTTTTATGAATGGAGCAGATATTTATAATAAATTGATAGAGAACACTCAGATTATTTCTCAATCTTTTGGAGGAATAATTGGAACTGATGGTTATGCAGAAGGTTATAGTAAGGCAAATGCTTATGTTTTAATTCCGGCATTTCAATCAGCAATAGAAGGTAAATCTCCTTCTAAGTCAGATCCTACAAAATCAAAATTCCCAATGCCAAATTGGAAAATTATTTATTCAGGATTAAAAAATATACCTTTTATCAATAGTAAATTTTCTAAGTTTGATGTTTTGCATGCTTATACATCTACTTATACGGCAACAGGTATCCAAAGAAGTGTAGATTATTATAATTACCAAACCAATTCTCATGCAGATCCTACTTTAACAGGTAAAGATGTTAATGGAGATTATTACAATCCATATAATTTTACAACCATCGGTTATGTAGAAGAATTTTCGCCACTTTTAGGTGCAGATGTTACCATGAGAAATAATATGCAGTTCAAATTTGCATACAACAGAAGCAGATTATACACTCTAGGTTTAGTAAATACAACCCTTACCGAAGATTTAGGAACAGAATATGTAGTTGGTTTCGGATATATATTAAAAGATTTGAAACTTAAAGTAAGATTTAAAGGGAAAGAGAAAAACCTAAAAAGCGACCTTAATATAAGAGCAGATTTTTCTTTAAGAGACAATCAAACAAGAATTAGCAATATTCTTCTTGATGATTCTCAAATTACGGGCGGACAGAAATTATTCAGTTTGAAATTAACAGCAGATTACAACGTCTCTCAAAATTTTAATCTTAGATTTTTCTACGACCAAATGATGACGAAATACAAAATCTCTACAGCCTTCCCTCTTTCTACCGTTAGAGCAGGACTTACAGCTACATTTAATTTCGGTGGCGGACAAGGATTTTAATCCAATACACATATTATATAGTATAAAGAGCTAACATTTGTTGGCTCTTTTTTTATTATCAAATCTTATTTTGCAACTTTATCAAAAATCCGTATTTTTGAAAAAATAAAAATTTAAAAATGAGCACACCATCAGAACTTAAGTACACCAAAGATCACGAATGGATTAAAATCGAGGATAATGTTGCTACAATTGGTATCACAGACTTTGCACAAGGCGAACTTGGAGATATCGTTTTCGTAGATGTAGATTCTTTAGATGACGAATTAAGCGCAGGAGATGTTTTTGGAAGTGTAGAAGCAGTAAAAACGGTTTCAGATTTATATTTACCAGTTTCTGGTAAAGTAATTGAATTCAACGAAGCTTTAGAAGACGAGCCAGAATTAGTTAATACAGACCCTTATGGAAAAGGTTGGATTATAAAATTAGAAATTTCTGCTGATGTAGACCAATCAGAATTGCTTACAGCAGAACAATACCAAGAATTAATTGGATAAAATTTCATACATATTCAAAAAGATATTGCCCATTTATTGGGCAATTCTTACATATATGCTTCTCAAACCTGGCGAAGAAAACCACGAATATTGGTTTATGTTCAACGGAATAGATAAAATTCTTCATCTTTCCATCTTTGCATTCTTAGGTTTTTCTTATAAAGCTGCATTTCCAAAAGCCTCTTTTTCTATCTTTATATATATAATGATTATCTATGCATTCCTTACAGAAATTCTTCAAGAAGAAATGAAATTAGGAAGAACAATGGAATTTTTAGACATTATTGCAGATGTTTTTGGAGTGTTAATAGGATATTATATCTTCAAAAACCTTAAAAAGTACATTTAGATTAGAGTTTTTTAATTTTTATAAAGATATTTTCTTAATTTTTTTTGAAACTTTGTCTGTAGATTTTTGCTTCAAATCTCATTCTATATTTAATTTTCACTAACTTTTTTTAATTTGTATAGTTATAAAATGTTAACTCATCCTATTGTTAACTCATTGTTAATAACTTTAAATCCTGTGTATTGAATAGATTTTCAGTTGATTATAATTTTGTTTTTGCACAATTGTATATTTTTAAGCTTTTTCATTTGGAACTAGAGAAAAAAAGGGACTACTTTTGCACCACTCAAAACGAAAGAGTAGCGCAGAGAAACATTGAAAACAAGCCAAGACCAGACAGCTAAAATTTTTAAAAAAAGATTTGGCAGAAATGAAAAAGTTACTATCTTTGCAGTCCCAAACAAAAAGGGAGAGAAGAAGTAGTAATAGAAATTAACGGGACGAATTTAAGTCAATCTAATTTAGAAATAGTGAGACTGAAGGTTCTGGAAATAAAAACAATT